>NZ_CP134065.1:0-609014 GCF_047497095.1 Microvirga sp. M2 | reverse complement strand
TACGAGCTGGTGGTCGTCGCCGGCGGCTGGCACCATCGCACGCGACGGCGCTTTGCCGAGGCGATTCGGTTCGTTCGGCCATCCGCGGATCCAGCCGAGCCCGCGCTGAGTCCGGCCGAGCGCCTGGTGGTGACGGCGATTGCCTATTTGCAGCCGGTCACCCGCACGGAACTCTCCCGGCTGTTCGGCAAAGAGGTCAGCCGCGACGTGATCGCCCGACTCAAGCGTCTCGCGCTGATCGGGGCCGGACCGCGGTCGCCGCAGCCCGGCGCGCCGCTCACCTATGTCACCACGGACAGGTTTCTGGTAGTGTTCGGCCTGGCGTCGCTGCGCGATCTGCCCGAGTGGGACGCGCTGGAGGAGGCCGGCCTGCTGCAGGCCGCAACGCCCGCCAGGCCGACGGCTGACACGCTCGACCGCGAGCTCGGCTGGGGTGCCGGCGAGGAGGACGAGGACGGGGATCGGGCCGATCGCCCGGCGCAGGAGTAAGCGAGGCTGCAACCCGCAGCAGGAGCGAGGGCGCCCCGGACCATGCCGCCACGCTCTCTTCCCCCGTCGCAGGCGGAAGTTCGCGGAAGGCAGTCCCTGCTGTCGGAGCCGTTCTCCAACGAACGTTTGCTTTCAACTTGTGTAGTCGTACAGAGGGGGCATGAGCCCACGATCCCCAGCTTGCCGAGCTGCGCGCGGACGGCTGCGCTATCCTCCATGAAGAGCAGGGCTCGGGCGCAAGCCGGACCCGGCCGGTGCTGGCGCGGCTGCTGCGCGAGATCCGGCCGGGGGAATGCGGGTCGTGGTGCGCCTCGACCGCCTGGCGCGCTCGGTGACGCAACGCGATCGGGCGAAACGTTTGGGACTCACGGCTCCGGACTTCCGCGAGTGAGCAGCGTCCCGCAGATCGTTCCATTGCCTTTCCCAGGAGATGCGGCACATCGCTTGGACACACGCCCCGCTGGCTCAGGCCCGCGGGGTTCTTCTTTCAGGGTGGCGCAGCGCCGGCCCGGCTTTCTCAAGGCTGGAAATCCAACCATCATTGTGAAAAAAGTGCTCGGCTTTCATGACTATCAAGGGTGGTTCCGCGTCGCAGCCCGATCAACAGAGCAAAAGGTCCGAACGATGGCCCGACCGATCTCCAAGAACCGCGCCGATCCGTTTGAAGGTTTGCAGTTGCCCGAGAACGCCTGGAAGGCTCTTGAGAGTGCCAACATTCGGAGCCTCAGCCAGATGAGAGCCATGGCTCCTCACATCGAACAGACTCTGAGGACTGACCCGGAAACCATCCGTGTGATCAAGGACACCCTTGATCGTTTGGCGGCTGGGAGAATTCTTCGGGTCAGGCTCGTATTCCCCAAGCGTTCTCACCCGAACTGGCGAGCTGTCCGGTAAGTTCTCAGGTGGCGATCGTGCCGCGGAAATAGGGATCACCCTTTTGCGCTCGGAAAGGGTGAACAAACGGTGCCTGTTGGAATTTACGGCTAGCTGCTGATTTTCTGAGGTCCGATGCCGCGATATTATTTCGATACCTACGATGGTCGTTTCTTCGCAACTGACGATGAGGGCCAAGAACTCGAAGGCGTCAGCGCCGCTAAGGCTGTGGCTCAGACGGCTGTGGTAGAGATGGCCAAGGACGAAATTCCCGACGGCGACGAGCGCACCTTCCTGATCAGCGTCAGGGACCAAGTCGGGCGAGAGGTGCTGAGGATCGCTCTCTCGTTGATGGTTGAAGCCCTCGGCGACCACCCTACCACGCCGTTTCGCTGAGGCTTCTGTGCCGCGGCCGGGGTTGACCACTTGATCTGGTGGTCCAAGTAAGGCCAGGGGGCAGGCGATGAGAATTCTAGTCGTAGAGGATGACCCGTTTGTCCGTGAGATGGCCGTGTCAGGTCTCGAAGACGACGGATTTGAGGTCATCGCAGCAGCCGATGGCGGACAGGCACTCAGCCTCCTCGATACTGAAATCGCGATAGACGCACTCCTGACAGACATTCGCATGCCCGAAGCCGATGGCTGGGAAGTGGCCAAGGCTTTTCGTAGGCGTTTCCCAGATCTGCCTGTCATATACGTGACCGGCTACTCGGAGCGACTGGATCCTGTTACCGGAGGGGTGGTCCTCCCGAAGCCCTATAAGCTGTCACAGGCGATCAGTATTCTGAGGACATGGGATACCTGAAGCAGGTGCTGAACGGCTCCCGCCGCAGTCCTTGGATCAGGTGTTCATAGGCCGGCCTGTGCCGGAATATCGCCACCCCGCAAATGGTGGGACAATTATCGAGAATAGGGACTGAGGCGGGTTGGCGGCAATCAGTGCTGCGTTTGCTCCAGGGGAAGAGATGCCAGGACCGTGCCGGATGGATCAACGATTTCAAGTCGCCAGCCCTGCCAGGATAGCCAGCCGTTATCGCCTCATTCTGGAGGTCGTCGATGGCCCGCATGGCCTGCACCTTGGCATTCTCCAGATCGGAGACCTCGATCCTTCGCTATCCAAGATCTCTTCATGGCTATTGACCAAGTGAAAGTAGCAGCGCATGAGCGGTGTCAGGCCGTCCCTATTCGAGAGCCCGCCATACCCCACTCATGCGTGAGAAGAAAGTCCGCGAGTGTCCGGTACGGCCGCTTTTGCCAAGGGGTTGGTCCAGCCCAGGTCAACTTAAGTGAATGCTGGCTTTTCTGACGTCCTCGACCGAGGAGTTCATGAGCAAAGAAATGACAGATCAGCTCCGCTGCTTGATTGTCGAGGATCAGGCACTCATTGCCATGTCGATCGAGACATACCTTGAAGGGGCGGGCATTGCCGTGCACACGGTCGCCTCCTCTGCCGAGGCGCGAACTTGGCTGGAGGTCAACACGGCTGACATCGCTATTGTCGACTTCATGCTCAAGGACGGCCCTGCCACAGAGTTGGCCGGGGAGTTCAAAAGACGCGCCATCCCCTTTGTCATCTATTCCGGTTACCCGCCGCGCCAGAGCTTGTCCTCTGAGCTTCAGGGGGTGCCGTGGCTTGAAAAGCCCACAAGCCGTGACGCCTTGCTGAAGGTTGTGCTGAAGACCCTCATGTCCGTGTCAGGCCCGGCGCCATCCGCTCCTACTCTTCATTCTTGACATCGGCGCTGGCGTTGCGGTCGCGATCCTCGTGCTGCTGATGCGGGCCTTGTTGATGCGGGCTTGATCGCGCAGGCACCGTTGCAGTAACCTGAAAACGGCATATCGGACCCAGTTTAACGGGCCGCTCAGGCAGCAAGACCGAAGAGCTTGTCAACCGAACCGAAGAATTGACCCCTCCTGTTGCCTCACCGGAGAATGTTACTAGGCGATGTGATGGAGCGGATGATCTCTCCTTCCGCGGCTGAAGGGTAGGCGTGCGCCCGTTTGATCCAGTCCCCGTCAAGGATGATCCGCCCCATCACGTCAGCCCGCCAAGCCTTCACGACCCTTTGCACCATCCGCAGGCTCCTCGTCCGGAAGCGCGACGGATCGGCGTCTATGAGACGCTGAAGCACCGTTGCCGCCGGGATCGCGGGCTCGGCCTCAAGCCATGCCTTGATCTGGGCCTCATACGGCTCAAACATGCTTGGCCGCTTCGGATACGGCTTTACTCGCCGATAGAGCCGTCGATGCGTCGGTCGCGTCTCGCCGGCCTGCCAAGCCGTCTTCAGGCTCGCAGCGAAGCGTTGAAGATCAATGGTGACCGGTTCCTCAGGCTTGCTGCTCAGACCACGACGATCAACCCGTTTCCCGAGCTCTTCCTGGGCCACGCGGATCCCAGTATACAGCATCACCGGATCTGATGCTTCCATCAGGGCTCGTAGCCGCTCTTTGTCTGCCTCGCTCACACCGGGATGAGCCAGAACGCGGGCGGCTGGTGGAACGGGCGCGTGATAGCGCTTGATCACGCGGCCCCCAATCCGGGTCTTCTCCCACAGCTTGAACCACGGCTGGTACAGATTGCCGTGCAGACGCACCACAGCATAGAGACGGGCCAGGGCCGCCGTCGCCTCCGCCCCGACGAACCTGCCATAGCCCACCAGCCTGCGCACGATGGCGCCGTTCTTCTGCTCCACCCAGGCCTGGTCATTCTTGCGGTAGGCACGCGACCGCGTCACCTCCAGCCCCTGGCTTCGGCACCAGCAGACCACCAATTCGTTCATGAAGGCGCTGTCATTGTCGAAGTCGACACCCCGCAGCGGGAAGGGAAACAGCGACCGCGCCTGCTGGATCGCGGCGATCACAAGTCCACCGTCCCGCGTGCGCACCGGCACGCACTCGGTCCAGCCCGTGGCAATATCGGTCAGAACCATGGTCTGCACGAAGCTGCCGGACGACGAGGTGCCGGAATGCGCCACGAAGTCGACCTCGACATAACCCGGTAGAGGATCATTCCAGTCGCCAAAGGTGCGCACCGGCACCGAGCGGCGCACCGCCGAACTCATGCCGGCGCGACGGCGCTGACCGCCACGGGCGACAACGCGCACCTGCGACAGCAATCGGTCCATCGTGGCCGGGCTGACCGTCAGCACCTTGCTCCGCAGCTCGTCATCCACATCAAGCCGGCCGTGCCGCTCCAGGGCCGGCAACAAGACGGGGATCATCGGCTTCAGGCGCTTCGAGCACAGGCGGTCGGACGCCTCCCATAACACAACCAGGGCCTCACGAACCCTGGCATCATACCGGGTGGCGTATTGCCTGGCAGCGGGTGGCTTGCTCTCAGATCGACAGAGAATCCGGATCGCATGCTTGCGGTGATAGCCGGTCACCGCAATGAACTCATCCAGGATGCGCTGCTTGTCCGCCCGGCGGCTTGATCGGTAGCGCTCGACGATTGCTTCGACCAGTTCCGAGCGTGTTGCCATGCTGAGATGCCTTGCCATCCACCATCCCCGCAACAGGATGACAAAAGATGACGCATCCCGTCCGGGACAGTGAGCCTACCGGTAACATTCAACGTGAGGCAATGCGGGGGCAGTTTCTCAGTTCGGACGACAGAGCTGATTGTTCAGACGGATTTCACCCGTCGCTCGACATCCCCGCTTGTTGTAATGACCGCGGCGGAGCATGCGCATGATTTCAAAACCCGTCAGGGTTGCAGCGGCGGTTTTCATCGTCTGGAAGCTGCATGTCGGCCGTATCACGCGCTTGAGCGTGCCATGATCAGCCTCAAGGATGTTATTATCGGGCATGAATAGGCGCGACACCTCCATTCAGGTTTCTGAAGGCTGACGGATCAGGTATCCTCGGCGCACCGGGATAGGGGTGTCGGGAGCACGGAAGGTGGGCAGGCCGAAAGTATCTGTGAGCTGAGAGCTCGTGTTGTTATCTGGCCGCCCCTTCGACTGGCCCGGGTGCGCTGCGAGCGCGGATCCGTAGTTGTCGTGTGGCCCACTGGCTCCCGAAGTTGCTTAAGCCACAGGAGCCGGAGATGAGGATCATTGCTCTCGATGTTCATCGTTCCTTTGCCCAGATGGCAATCCTGGAGAACGGAGTTATCCGGGATGCCGGCAAGGTCGACCTTGAACGCAGTCGCCTGCTGCACTTTGCCCAATCGCTGAAGCCTGACGACGAGATCGTCCTGGAGGCGACCGGCAACACCAGCGCCATCGTGCGCCTGCTGTCACCGTTCGTGGCGCGCGTGGTGATTGCCAATCCCAACCTGGTGCGGGCGATCGCCTGGGCCAAGGTCAAGACCGACAAGATCGATGCTCGCGTGCTGGCGAAGCTCCATGCCAGCGGGTTCCTGCCCGAGGTCTGGATGCCGGACGAGGAGACCGAGGCCCGCCGCCGTGTCACGGCAGAACGCACCCAGCTGGTCGCGCAGATGACCCGCCTCAAGAACCGGATCCACGCGGTTTTGCATGCTCACCTGATCCCACCCTATCAAGGCAGCCTGTTCTCGAAACGCGGAAGGGCCTGGTTGGAGGCCCTTCCGCTCGCCGAGGATCAGCGCTGGGTGATCCTGCGCCATGCCGGTGAGCTGGATCGGCTTGGGGCCGAGCTCGCGGAGCTGGACAAGAGCCTCGCCCAGAAGGCGCTCGATGATCCACAGGTCAGACGGCTGATGACGATCACGGGGGTGAATGCCACGGTGGCCATGAGCGTCCTGGCAGCGATCGGCGACATCAAACGCTTCTCCTCGCCGCAAAAGCTGGTGAGCTGCTTCGGCCTCAATCCGAAGGTGCGGCAATCAGGCGATAAGCCCGCTTATCATGGGCACATCAGCAAACAGGGGCGGACTCATGCCCGCTCGATGCTGGTCGAGGCGGCCTGGGTGATCTCCGGCGTACCAGGTCCTCTGCGGGCCTTCTTCATCCGCATCAGGAACAAGCGCGGCAAGTCGGTGGCGGCCGTAGCAACGGCCCGTAAGCTGGCGGTGATCGTCTGGCACATGCTGAGCAAAGATGAAGACTACACCTGGAGCCGGCTGGCGCTGCTGCAGTGGAAACTGCGCTATTTGGAACTGGCAGCGGGATATCCATCGCGCCGGGGCGGCCGGCAAAAGGGATCCGCCGCCGCATACAGCAAGAAGGCTGTGCGTGAGGCAGAGCGGGAGATGGTCGGCCAGGCCGAAGAAGCTTATCGGCGCTTTGTGGCCAGCTGGAAACAACGATCACCGAAAGGGTGCTCGGGTGCCGCCAATGAGGTGCGACGGTCCTAAGCTGCGCGGCAGGGTTGCAACCTCACGCCCTGCTCTTCGCTCCGGGGTCACCCGAGCCCGTCCACTATAGCAGCCCCAGCCCTGTCGATCCACTCGCCGGTAGGGAGCCCGTATCATATGCACTTTCGTCGCCCAGGTAGACCGGCGAGCCTCTCGTGACGCGATGGCGCGCTCAAACCCAGTTTCTGCCGGGTACCATGCGGACAGCGCCTGATTCAGACCAACAGACCGGAAGGAGAATGCTCCCACCGATGTCGAAAATGGCTTGTCAAATACATCCGTCAGATATTTCGAGGTGCGGTGTACCACATCGTTCGGCAGCATCCCTTTGTTCTGCAGGCGCAGGATCGCCTTGGGATACGACGCCAGTTTATCCGTCGTGATCGAGGATGGTGGATAGGTGCTCATCGCCTTGATGGCCTTACGCAGGAACCGATAAGCGGCGTTGGTATTCCGCCGATCGGACAGCATGAAGGCGATCAACCGACCGTGCTTGTCGACCGCGCGAAACAGGTACTTCCAGTGTCCGCCAACCCGCGCATAGGTCTCGTCGACGCGCCAGGAGCCTGAGCGAGGTCCCTGGTAGAGCCGAATTCGCCTTTTGATCTCCGGAGCATAGCGCTGAACCCAACGGAAGATCGTGGATGGATCAACGGCGACACCGCGCTCGGACATCATTTCAGCCAGATCGCGATAGCTGATCCCGTACTTGCAGTACCAGCGCACGCACAGCAGGATGATCTCGACTGGGAAACGGCGGCGCTTGAACAAAGACGACAGGGCGGCTCCTCGATTGGCCGCTCTGGATTATACTGCCGAGGTTACTGCAACGGTGCCCTCGTGGCGCCGGTTGATCATCTGTTGACCTGCAACAGGGAATGCGGGAGCTTGTTTCTAGGCACCGGAGCCTTTGGGAAAACGTTTAAGATAGGTATCCCTCGACCAACAATGAACCGACAGAGGGGACGATCGCATGCATGCGGAAGAAGCCAAGGACCGCCTTGACGAGGTCCATGAACGCCGCGGAACCAAATTCATTGCACTGTTGATCGCCAGCCTGGCGGCTCTTCTGGCCGTGGTCGAGACGACGAGCGACAATGCCCGCGTGGACGCGCTCAAAAGCAACACCGACGCCGCCAACCTCTGGTCCTTCTACCAAGCCAAGACCATTCGCCAGACCACCTTGCGCACTGAGGCCGAGCGCCTCCAGATCGACCTGATGAGCATGCCTCCGGCTCAGGCGGAGGCTGCGCAAAAGCAGGTGCAGGCCTGGCGCACCGCCATCGAGCGCTATGAGTCAGAGCCGTCCACAAACGAAGGCCGCAAGGAACTGACCGTGCGTGCCCAGGCGGCTGAAGCGGCGCGCGACCATGCCCTGGCGGCCAAGGACAGGCTCGACCTCAGCACCACGGCCCTGCAGATCGCGATCGTGCTCGCCTCCGCGTCCGTCGTGCTCAGCATCGGATGGCTGGCCTGGATTGGCGGTGGGCTCGGGCTGATCGGGCTGACGTTTGCCGTGATCGGCTGGGCTGCGCCAACCCTGGGCCCCCTGTAGCCGTTTGCCGGAAAGACATGGCAAGATAAAGCCCCCCTTGCTCCCCCGTCCATGGAGGTGTCGCCATTCCTGCTGGCGTGGTCCTTCCCGTCCCTGCATTCTATTGCCATGATTGCCGGAAATCGCGGCAGGTCCCGGGGTGTGGACCTTCTGACGGTGCAGGGCGAGGATTCGCCCTGAACACGGGACAGGCGCCCGAACACCGTCAGGGATAGTATTATCCAGGATTGATGCCGACCGGCTGCCCAGCGGCACCCCCGTCATCATCATCATCATCATCTTGGATGTCCCCTTGGTCGTCCTGGTCATCCGGGCTGGGTCGGACGTTGGGCTGAATGTCCTCGTCGTCATCATCCTCATCGACGGACTGGGCCAATCGGATCTGGGCGCCTTGCCGGATTGCGGCCTCATCGAGAGGTTTCGCTGGGCCTCCGGCACACAGACTTCCTGAACCCAGGACTGTGGCTCCTATAAATCCCGCTATGAGCAGCGTGCGCATGACATCTCCTGAACTTGCAGCCTGCCGAGCAGGGCCGAGAAATGAGCCGATTTCATGGTCCGCTCCAGGCAGCGACAGAAAACCTGCTTGTCCGTCTCAACGCGACCCGATCAGTCGTGATCGTCCGCGGTCGCCGGTTTGGATGCGCTTGATCACACATCTAAACCGGAGAAATTCGCCTGCGACAGACGGGACCGTTGCATTAACCTCGGCCGTATAACAAGGAGCGGTTCATCAAGGAGCCGCTCCTGTGTCTCTGTTCAAGCGCCGCCGCTTTCCGGCCGAGATCATCCTGCTGTGCGTGCGCTGGTATTGTAAGTAGTCGGCTGTGAACAACCCACAACTGATTGAGGTAGAAGGATTCTTTGTCGTCGCAAAGCATTGTAAAATGCCGGTTCCTGGAGAGTGAACCACTCAAAACCGGTGTTTTGCCATGGGACCCAAGCCGACGCTGCCCACTTCGGGCGATCTCTACCGCAGCCGTCTCGATCAGATCCTCGATCCGCGTCACGAGCTCTTTCGCCTAGCCAGTCTGATCGACTGGGACAGGTTCGATCAGGAGTTCGGCCGCTTTTATCGCCCGCTCGGCCGGCCTGCTAAACCCACGCGGCTGATGGTGGGCTTGTCCTATCTCCAGCACACCTTCAACCTGTCCGATGAGGCGGCGGTGCAGCGCTGGATCGAGAACCCGTATTATCAATGGTTCTGTGGTTGCGAGTACTTCCAGCATCAGTTGCCGTGCGATCCCAGCTCGCTCACCCGCTGGCGCAAGCGGCTCGGATCTGAGGGATTGGAGACGCTGCTTTCTGCCACGATCCAGGCCGGGCTCGACACGGGCGCGGTGCGGCCCTCCAGTCTTGAACGGATCACCGTCGATACGACGGTGCAGCCCAAGGCCATCACTCATCCCACCGACGCGAAGCTGTACCTGAAAGCCTTGCAGGCTCTGGTGCGGCAGGCCAAACGGCACGGCCTCGAGCTGCGGCAGGCTCACACCCGTCTGGCCCAACGCGCCGCCGTGCAGGTCGGTCGCTATGCCCATGCCCGGCAGATGCGCCGCATGCGGCGCGAGTTGAAGCGGCTGAAGACCTATTTGGGCCGGGTCTACCGCGATGCCGCCAGGAAAGTCGCCGGTGATGAGGTTCTCTCACGCCGGTTTGCTCCTCTGCTCGGCTTCGTCGAGCGTCTTCTGACGCAGGAGCGCACGAGCAAGAACAAGCTCTACAGCCTGCATGCTCCAGAGGTGGTGTGCATCGCCAAGGGCAAGGCGCATCGGCCGTACGAGTTCGGCTCCAAGGTCGCGCTGGCGGTGACCAACCGCGAAGGCTTCGTGCTCGCCTCCAAGGCGCTCGAGGGCAATCCGTATGACGGGCATACGTTGGACACGACCATCGGCCAGGTCATCGCGATGACGGACGTGGAGCCCGCGCGCATCTACGTCGACCTGGGCTATCGTGGGCACGACTATGCGCATAAGGAGCGCGTGTTCATTGCCCGCCAGCGGCGGGGGCTCACACCCACGATCAAGCGCGAGCTGCGACGCCGGTCCGCGATCGAGCCGATGATCGGACACATGAAGGCGGACGGGCGGCTGGGACGCAATCACCTGCTCGGAGCAGCCGGCGACGCCATCAATGCGCTGCTTGTGGCCGCCGGGCACAACCTACGGCTGATCCTGAACTGGCTCAGGCTTTTTGTGGCCTGGCTCATGGCAGCTCTGATCATCTCACCCGCGCAACCGGATACCTCTCAAGCCGCCTGAACCAACGCCAGCCTCGTGCCGACGCATTATTCAGGGCCGACGACTTATCGGATCTACCGGGAGCTGGGCATGCAGCTGCGCAACAAAACACCCAAGCGGCGGGTGAAGGCCAAACTGCGGGACGACCGCCAGGCAGCCGTGGGGCCAAACGACGTCTGGGCCATGGACTTTGTGCATGACCAGCTCGCCACCGGCCGGAAGCTGCGGGTCCTGACCGTGGTGGACATCTTCTCGCGCTACTCACCGGTGATTGATCCGCGCTTCAGCTATCGGGGCGAGGAGGTGGTGCAGGTGCTCGAGCGGACCTGTGCCGAGATCGGCTATCCGACGACGATCCGGGTCGACCAGGGCTCGGAGTTTGTCAGTCGTGACCTGGATCTGTGGGCCTATGCCAGGGGTGTCACGCTCGACTTCTCCCGGCCCGGCAAGCCGACCGACAACGCGTATATTGAAGCCTTCAACGGCCGCTTTCGGGCCAAGTGTCTGAACCAGCACTGGTTCCTGACGCTTGCCGATGCGCGCGAAAAGATGGAGGATTGGCGTCGATACGACAATGAGGATCGGCCACATGGCGCCCTTGGGCATAAGCCTCCGATCTCACTGACAAATCACGGCAGCACAGCCAGCCTGCCGCCGTGAACGAGGCCGGAAAACTCTAGCCTCCGGCGATCCAAAGAAGGGGCTCAGCGCACGAGGCCGGAAAACTCTCATCTCCGGCGATCCGAAGAAGGGGCTCAGCGCAACCGCTTTGACGACTCTAGCAAAGATCGCAAGTGTCTCGGGGCGCGAAACTAAAGCGCACTTCGCGTTTGATGTTGTACCGCCCGGCTCGCCCCACGTGCTTGCGCTCGGAGCTTATGAGGACATGCCGGGAGTCATACTGCGAGCAGCCGGGCTCGATCCGGAGAAGCTCAGGAAGGTCTGGCTTCAGCCTACCTCGCGAGCGCCGGAGGTGGCCTCTGGGCGGCAGCGGGTTCAGTTGGCCGCCGTCGGCTACACCCATGACCTGCCTGCGGGTACTCCACCTGGGCCAGGGACTGCGGACAGCACAGCCAGTCTGACTCTCGCCACCTCGCCAGCAATGCCGTCGCAGCCGTCCAAGATGCTCAAGATCTTCGATGAAGAAGGCTCAAACTGGCTACACGGCTATGTCCAATCCGCAAAGGAGACTCTTTCCAGTCTGGTCTCCGGAGCCGTCAGCCGTGCAAGCTTCCTTGATGCTAATAAGCGAGAGGACTTGCCGCTCACCGAGGCCGGCACGCTTGTCCTGGCACAAGGAGCTCAGATCGACGGCGTTGGCGGAAGCTGGCGCTCCAGGTTGCTGCCGAATGTTAGCTCTACAACGGTGGTCGTGGCACCTAGCACGGAGCATCTCGCTCATTCACTGACGGAGATCCTTTCCGGGTCTCTCTGGCAACAATTCGTCGGCGATGCAGCAGTGTACACTGCCGAGGATGGATCGATCAGCAACCGTGTTTCCGAGCAGATCATGCTTGTGCCGACCGCAGCATGGAGCCTCCAGAATATTCGGCTGATTGCTGCCGGCTGGCTATCGCGCAACACTGTGATCTATCTCGGAATCCTGCTTGGGCTCCTCACGGTGCTGACGGCTCTCATGCAATGGGCGCTCCGCTCTTCAGGAGTTCGCGAGTCATGATGGTGAAGCAGGCTGCGTTGGGCCTTGCCATGCTTATTTCTGTAGCCCTTTCGCCATTGAATGGGACTGCGGCGAGCTTGGGAGCGGAGCCGTCTCAGCCTGACACAGCTGGTCTCGCGGCCAATTGGCTGGAGGCGGCATGGAGCGCCTACAAGCAGCGTTTCGTGCGGGACGGGCGTGTCATCGACGATGTCAACCGCATTAGTCACAGCGAGGGGCAGGGCTATGCCATGCTGATCGCAGTCAAAGCCGGAGATCGTGTCGCGTTCGACGAGATCTGGCAGTGGACGAAGCGTGAACTCTACATCGACTCCAGCGGTCTTGCAGCCTGGAAATGGGATGACCGCTCCACGCCAAAGGTGACGGACAAGAATAATGCCTCCGATGGAGATATTCTTATTGCATGGACCTTGGGGGAGGGGGCCGAGCAGTGGGGAGCACGGGATTACCGCGACGCGGCTCTCGACATCATCCGCACCGTTGGGAGTGCCAATACCACTCGGGGCCGAGAAGGGCTCACTCTGCTTCCCGGAAGGATCGGTTTCTCACCCGAGGATCATCCCGACGGGCAAGTCCTCAATCTGTCCTACTGGGTGTTCCCGGCGCTTGAGAGGTTTAAGGCGTTTGACAAGCAGACGGACTGGGCAGCAGTTCAAAGAACTGGGCTTAAGCTGATCCAAGAAAGCCGATTCGGTCCACTGCGCCTGCCGTCGGATTGGATTGCGATGGGATCTGGCCAACCGGCTCCTGCCAAGGCTTTCCCGGCGAAGTTCAGTTACAATGCGATCCGCATTCCTCTCTATCTCACCTGGGCTAAGCTCGATAAGCCAGACCTTCTGCGCCCCTTTGTGGGGCTCTGGAACAGCGAGTTGAATCTCGGACCCTTCGAGGTCGATCTGCCCGTGGGTAGCGCCCAGCAGACCTTCGGCGGAACAGGATTCAAGGCTGTGATCGCTTCCGCGAAGTGCGCCCTGCACCAGGAAAAGCTTCACCCTTCCCTGCGGAAGGTCGAACCCGAGACCTACTACTCGACGACCCTCCACATTTTGTCATTGATTGCCGTTCAGGAAAGGTACCCGGAATGTCTATGAAGCCTATGGCCCTTCTCCTGGGCTGCATCAGCTCCACCGTTCTGATGATCTCCATGGCGCAGAGCGCCGGGGGAACGGGGCAGCGACCGGGTCTGCTGTTGAGTAAACCTAACAATGCAACCCCCGATGCCCCCTTCGATCTCAAGGCTCCCATACCGGGCCATGGCGGCACCAGGGCCACGCCGACCGGCGGTCCATTACTGATGGGCGTGGATCCAACGGCAGCCTCTCCGACAAGCCAGGAGGCAAGGCCCTTGCGTGCGACCCCCGCCAAGGTGGATGAGACCGCTTTGCGCTTCTATGCCTCTCAGAACGACTCGGCTCGTGTTTCCATGGAGATCAAGCGCATCAAAGCGCTAAATCCGTCCTGGGAGCCCCCGACCGACCTCTTCAACGAAGCGGGCGATCCGGCCGTCGAGCAGAAGCTATGGGATCTTTTCGGCGAGGGACGCTTTGACGAGATCCGGATTGCCGTCGAGAACATCCAGAAGGCTGATCCGAACTGGCGTCCTTCCGAGAAGCTCGTGCAGGAGTTCGATCGGGCTCAGATCCGCGCTCAGCTGATTGCAGCTTCAGAAGCACAAGATCCCCATGGAGTTCTCGCCGCCGCGGAATCCCATTCAGGCATGCTGGTCTGCGCCGATGTCGATTCCATGTGGCGTGTGGCCGAGGCTCTCGTGCAGACGAGTCAGGAAGACAGAGCCCTGGAACTCTATAAGTACATTCTCAGCCGCTGCCCCGATCCGGCTGAGCGTCTTGCGACCGTTCAAAAGGCCATGGAGCTGCTGCCGGTGCCGGCGGTCAAAGCGCTAATGGCGGCAGCACGCTATCAGAGCGACAACGGAAAAGCCCTGGAGGCCGTACAGCTCGATCTCATGCGGAGGCAGATCGGAGCCGTTGCTTCCGACGTCACGGCAGCACCCGTTTCTCCTGCTGACCTGAAGGCCTTTGAGAGCCTCGTCAAGCAGAAGAAGATGTCGAACGATGCAGACTTGTTAGGGTGGCACTACTACTCCCTGAAGTCATGGCCGGTAGCAGCGGAGTGGTTCAAGCAGGCCGTGGATTGGGACAAGCTGCCGAAGGCGGCTGAAGGTTATGCACTGGCGCTGCGTCAGCAAGGCCAACTCGCGGAAGCCGAGGCTGCTTCCTACGAATGGCGCAATGCATCCCCGCTGGTTGCCAAACTCTACGTCGAAATTGTCGCCACTGCTCTCACGCAGCCAAACCCCACATCGTTTGCTGAGGCGCGCCTGGCGCGGATGGAGGATGTTGTTGCGACCATTAAGTCCGTGAACGGCAGCCAGGCGCTCGGCTGGTATCACTACAACAAGAATAACTTCCCCAAAGCACTCCATTGGTTTGCGTCTTCCGTTGCGTGGGAGGCAACGGAGAATAACGTGCTAGGGCTCGCCCTTGCTGCTCATCGAGCCAACGACGAAGTGCTATTTCACAAGACCGTTTCGGATTATGGCAATCAATATGCCGCCGTTGCCGCTCTCCGGGCCTATGACAAGCCGCAGGTTGGGGTACGACAGGGCGGCACGGGCTCGCGGCGTAGCGGCTCGCCACAGGCTAGCCAGCTTGCCAACGCGGCTGTAGAGCAGTTCAAAAACGGGAAGTATCGTGAAGCGCTCGCGACTCTCGACAAGCGCGCCGGTATCGCAAAGGAAGACCATGGCCTTGGGCTGCTGCGTGGATGGGCTCTCTACAACCTGAACCAGTATGACAAAGCCCGCGAGAAGTTTACCGAATTGGACAAGAAGCAATCCACGCAAGACACTCAATATGGCCTGTACTATTCCGGATCCAAGCTGGACCCTCTGCACAGAGGGGACTGACGTTTCCCAGAGGTTCCCTCGCAAATCCGGGGCAGGGACGAGCAAATGGTGGGTCTTCGTTACGCGCTCATGCAGCGAGCTGCCCGCGAGTGGTGTCGCGCAATGTCTGCTGCTCCAGCTCCGCATTCAGCTCGGCGCCAAGCAGCACAGCGAAGGCGCTCAGATATGACCACGTCAGCAGCATCATGATGGTCCCGAGCAGTCCCAAGGTCTGGTTGTATGAGGGAAAGTGCGAGACGTAGAACGAGAACCCAGTTGCGGTGACGAGCCACAAGGCCGTCGCGACCGCAGCCCCCGGACTGACCCAGCGCCACTTGGCAGCGCGCCGGCATGGGGCAAAGCGGTAGAGCATGCCGAGGGCAGCAATGCACAGCATCGCCAGGACCGGCCAGCGGGCGAGGGACACAGCCGCTTGCAACGTCGGACCGAGTGGCGGCAGGCTGAGTACCAGAGGGGCCAAGGCAACCACGGCGAACGCCAGCAACATGAACGATCCGGCCGCCAAGGCGACCACGAATGCGTCCCACTCCCGACACAGGAAGCTCCGGACTTCCTCCTCCCGGTAGGCCACGTTGAGGGCCGCGATGAGCCCCGAGGCTCCCGACCAAGCTCCCCATAGTGCGGCGATCAGGCCGCCGCCGAGCCCTGCACCAAGCTGCATTCGCGAGGTACGCGCGACCGCCTGCATTTGATCGGCCAGGAACAGGGTGGCATTCCCGGGCACGAGGCCGCCGAGCATCTCGATCGGCCGATGCACCGCCTCGGGATTGGCCAGGAGCCCGACGACGGCCATCGCGACCGATGCACTGGGGATCGCGGCGAAGATGGCACAGAACGCAACACCCGCGGACCTGAGCCACATGCCGTCTTGGCGCAGGGAATGAGCAAGCCGGGCGAGGACGTCGAGCCAACCGCGTTCCGTGAGATCACCTGGATGATCCGCATCGCAGATCACATCTTCCGGGAGCCTCGATGCCAGCGCGCCACATCTCCCCGCCAGCACCTGCGGTTGGTTGCGAGTTCTGCGGATGAGCGGCTCCTTTCGCTGTCCCGTCAAGACGACCGCGTGTTGCCTGTCTTCGTGGATGATGACGCCCGCGGCGTCCGGTCGGTCTCGACGGTGGTGCTCGTGTGGCCGCCGGTCACCGCCGAGGTGGTGGCTCCGGCACGGTTCAGGCCCAGCCGAGCTGTGACGGTCGGCTCGACGGTGCCCATGCGCCCGCCAAACCACGCGGCGACCGCCCCGAGGATCAGGCCCAGAGCTCCGAACAGGGCTCCACGGGACACGCCTTTCGCCGCCGCATCGGCGGCTTGCGTGGCCTGCTGCTTCGCCTGGTCGACCGCTTGGCGGTACTGCTGCTCGT
This sequence comes from Microvirga sp. M2, assembly GCF_047497095.1. Lineage (NCBI taxonomy): Bacteria > Pseudomonadati > Pseudomonadota > Alphaproteobacteria > Hyphomicrobiales > Methylobacteriaceae > Microvirga > Microvirga sp. M2. The sequence continues at coordinate 592,605 of NZ_CP134065.1, read as the reverse complement.
ACTGCTGCACCTGAGTGCGTGCCTGATCGACTGGGATGTTCTGGGCGCGTGCAATCGCATCAGCAGCGCGGTTGCGCGCGTCGGCTGCCTGCTGCTCGTTGCCGGTCAGCGCGGCTCGCACCGAAGCAATGGCGGCGTCACGAAGAGCTGCCGGATCATTGCCGCCCGTGGCGCCGCGAATCTGCTGCTCGATCGAGGAGAAGGGGTCGGCGGATCCGGCGAGACTGGGAGCGGCCGCCTGGGCGGCGGTCTGCGCCGTCGAGCCAACGGCCTGGGTGACGTTGCCCAAGGCGCTGGTCACGGTGCGGTAGGCGCCGCCGAGGAGCCCGCCCACGGTGGTGGTCAGGAGATAGAAGATGACGAGCGTGGTCAGCGCCCACGCCGTCAGGCCGTGCCAACCTGCGGTGGACGCCTTGGGCCTGCCGGCCAGCCGACCTGCGGCGTAGCCGCCGGCGAGCGAGGCCAGGATTCCAGCCACCACGAACCAAGCACCGGCACCGATCGAGAAGGTCGAGGCGGATGGATTGCCAGCGGCCCCAGCGGCAGGATTGAGGGTGGCCGCCCCGACGCCGATGCCGAGCAGGTTGAAAATAAGCTGGATGGCCAGGGTCACGACAACGCCGGCAAGCACAGCTCCCCAGGAGATCTGGTTGAGCATGATGGTGCGCGAGTCCTCGGACGGCGTGACCGGGCTCATGCGGGGAGCGTCGTAGTCGCCGCGATTGCGCGGCGTGTCGGGGTGCTGGATGTCGGTCATGGCGGAGACCTCCTGTTCGGCCCCAACCTTTGGGCGGGGAAATTGTTCAGCACGGACAGGCGGATTTCCTTACAGATCAACGATTTGTCGCAGAGGCGGCCAAGGCTGCCCGGGGTTCCGGCGCAAGGAACTCCCGCGGCGCGTTCCCGTTGGCTGGCGTTCATTTGAGGGCAGTCATGAGCAACCCAGCCCAACCTCCCAGCCGAAAGCCGGACGGTGAGGAGCCCCTTCCGGTGCTCGAGGAGGCAGCGCGAAGCAGCCACAGCGTGGCCGAGGAGGTCATTCCGCTGGTCGAGGAGACCGTACCGGTCGACAAGCGGGATGTGGTGACTGGGCGTGTGTGCCTGCAGACGGTGACTGACACCATCGAGGAGCTGGTGGCAGCTCCATCAGAGGGGCATGATCTGATGCGAACGACCGCTAATTGGCACATTTGCGAAGTATGCGGAATGTCTGCTGACGAAGGGGACAACAGACATTCCTGAGACGTCGGAATCTTTTCCGGACGACCCGCTGCTGATCGTCGCTGGAGACCTTGTCGGCGCATAGATTGCGATGCATGTTTCTCATCCGGGGCTGTACCTCTGCCAGACGTTGATCGAGGGAGGGCCTGCGCACCGCGGAAGGTCACAAGGCGGACCAGCCGGAAGCCACGTGACAGCCACGATTGTCGCAACACGCAAGGTAATGGATGAACCCGCTCAACTTCCGTTCCGACTATGCTCGATCCAAGCAGGGTTTGTCGGAACTGACACGGCTCATATACGACGTTTTTGACGTTGATGTTTCGCCTCTTGATCGATTGGGCCATGATCCGAGCGTCGTCGTCTTTGGTTGGTGGCGTGGCAACGAGTTGGTCGCCAACGTCAGCCTCTATGAGCGGCAGCTGTGGCTCATGGGCGAACCGGTATCAGCCTTGGGCGTTCAATCCGTCGCGGTTCGGCCAGAGTGGCGCGGGAAAGGTCTGTTTCGCGATCTGATGGGGCGAGCCCTCAGCTTTGCCGATGCAAGGGTAAAACTGGTTACTCTCGCAACTGGCACGCCAAGCCTCTACACGCCATTCGGCTTTCGTCAGATCGAAGAAGCAACCTTTAGTGCCGGATTGGCGCTCCGGCAGACGCGGGCAAGCTGCCGTCAGCTATCCTTGGACGACGAGAGGGATGCTGCATTTGTACGGGATATGTTTTCCCGGCGAAGTCCGACTTCGCTGGTGGCTTCGGCTTGCGACCACCCAGCCTTGTTTATGTTGAAGGCGGTCGAGACGCCCGAAATCGAATTGCTCCACCTTCCGGACCTTGATGCGGTTGTCGCGGTAAAAGGACGAGAGGGATCATCAATGACCCTGCTCGATATCGTCGCGCCATCGATACCGTCGCTGGAAGCAATCGTTTCTGCTCTGGGCTATACCGGGGAGCGGATCGACGTACACCTGACGCCCGACCGTCTCTCTTGGACGCCTGAGGAACAAACCCATTTCGATAATGGGCACATGGTTCGCGGCTTCTTCGCGCCAGAGGGGCGAGCCTTCATGCTATCCGATATGCAGATTTAACCCATGCTCGCTCTGGACCAGTTCTAGTGGCTTGGGCATGGCTCAATGCATTGCCGGATTGTGGCGAGGTCCTGCTTTGCCATGCCGCGCCGGTCCAAGTCGCTGAGCTGGATTCCGCGCTGCTCGAAGGGCGCTAAAGCTGCAACGTCCCCTGCCCGATGATGCGCTCGAAATCGTGACGGAAGGTCACAAGTCAGACCAGCCTAAGGCTGCGTGATCGAGCATAGAGCCTCACGTCAGTATTTATCGTTCCGCGTGGCCCACATTTCAACCAAGAGGCCGCCTGGCAGGTTCTGTTCGCCGTATGACGTACGCATTTGGACCGCTTCGGCACTCAAACGCCGACGTTCGCTAGGTAGCCGGAACGTGAAAGTCTGACCCGTTCCGAACCTTCTCTGATTAGCTCTCTAATAGGCTCGGCACTCCATAACGCCCGTTTCGCGAAAAGGTGAGGCCCCATCAAACTGTCATCATCCTAGTGCCCAGTTGCTTCCCAATGGGGACCGAAACCGATTGATACAGTCGCGCTGATCCCATACCGGAAGAGGAGAGGCCTATCATGTCGAGATTGGTAGTCGCATTTGCGTTGGCACTGGCCGCAACCACCACCGCCACTGCTCAAGATGCTCCGTCCAGACAGTCGCAGGCTCCGGCTGCCAGGAGCACGAATGGAACACAGCCGTTCCTGTTTGATGGACGGCTAAAAGGTGATGGTGTCCGGCGCGAAGAGCAGGTGGACAATCGCCACCCCAGCGCTGGTGCCATCGCGCAGCCGAAAGCGAGCCAGCCTGAGCGCAAATGATGGGTCCGGGCGTCCGTTCGTGAGGGGCCGGGCCCCAGCGGACTGCGTTGACGCGCGGCAAGCATTCGCGAGTATTCAGGCTCCGGTCGAGGGCATCCAAAGAACTGGTTAGACAGTCCCTTCACTTACTTAGAGCCGGAGCCGCTGCACAATTATTGCGAATGCGCTAAGACGGCACACTATCCCGTTCTATGGACGGGGTTCTCGGAATTTTGCGGCCTCTCGGAGACCAGAGCGCTGCCCCAAAATGCCAGACGATTGTCCTGACTGATCAAGCGCAGGGCTCATCCCCTTGCAATAGTGCCTGCCAACGCTGCGGAGGCCGCCTCGTTTGGCGGCTTCCATAACTCCCCAGGAGGACGGATCATGTCAGCGGAAGACGAAGTCCGTAGCGCATCCGAGCGCTTTTACTTAGCCTTGAACCGCATGCTCGATGGCGATGCAGGCCCCATGAACGAGATTTGGTTGCATAGCGATACTGTCACAACCATGAATCCGGTCGGTGGTCGCGAAGTGGGATGGCAGAGTGTTGGGAACTTTTGGTTACGAGCCTCCAAGCTGTTTAGCAACGGCCATGTCGAACTCCGCGATCAACTCATTCAGGTCACTGGCGACATGGCCTATGAGGTTGGGGTCGAGACAGGCCAAGCCACGCTGGCCGGGAGACAGGTGCCGGTCGAGCATCGGGTGACCAACGTCTATCGCCGGCAGGCGGGGGGCTGGAAAATGGTCCATCATCACACCGATCTTTCCCAGGCCATGCAGGAGATCGCTCGCGATCCGCAAGCGGCCGGTCGCTAGTTGAGTCCGAATAGGTGGAATGGAGTGGACCCTGTCCGGATCCCTTTCTTCCTGCCGTTATCAGTTCCAAAATGGGGCTTCCGCGAAATACGCACCAACATCGCGGTTTGCTTTTCCATGCGCGACTGGAGCGCCATTTGAGGGTCGAACGGAACGGGGCAGTCCCGACAGGAGGATACCCATGCTCACCTTCCAGCCCCTTGATCCAAAGGCACCAATCGACACGCAGCTCAGTGCTGAGGCCGCGCCGGTCGTCCTCGTCAACCTTTTCACGGTGGATCCCGCCGACATCGATGGGCTGCTCGCGGCGTGGGAGCATGACGCAAACTGGATGAAGCGCCAGCCCGGCTACATCTCGACCCAATTACACCGCGCGATCGGGGAGAGTTCGATGTTCCTCAATTACGCAGTTTGGGAGTCGGTGGCCCACTTTCGCGCCGCATTTACACACCCGGAGTTCCGGAGCGCACTCGACGCCTACCCGTCGAGTGCTGTCACGCAGCCGCACCTTTTTGCCAAGGTGGCGGTGCCTAACCTCTGCACCGCGTGAGGGGATAAGGTTCCACACGTACAGGTCGATTCCAGGGTAGCAAGCTAATGCACGGTGTTCCTTAGGCAGTGGTACGTCCACTGCTACCTGAGCCTAGAAACTCCCTTCCAAGGCTGAATGCTTGTCAAAAGCGGCCGTCCGTGAAATTGAACCACAATCCCGGAAGCTCGGCACCCGGAACGGGGCTGACCTCATGTTCATTCTCAAAACCACCGTTTTTGAACGGCATCACTGAGCAACGAGGGGAGGGGGCTTTATGGGCAGGTCAGCCTTTGACACGTAGCGGCCCTTCGCGTCACCCGGGCGCCCAGATCCAGCCGACCTGCATTTCAGGGGTTCATCCTATATTAACGCGGCTGGTGCCGGTAACTCGCCCGACGCGGTCGTCCCCGAATTTCTGTTCCGTCTGCTCAAGCTGTTTCCGAACCTCGACCGGGTTGTGATCTCGCTGTGCGACGTAGTGGCTACCGGCATCGGGGCGGTCCTCATCCCGACCGTCCAGGCGGCCTAAAGGGTTAAGAGAATGTCCCATCCAATCAAGAACAGTCTGGCGAAGGCTCTATGATGCGCCTGCTGGGCGGGCGAAGGCACCAGAGGAGAAGCGCCATGGGCAAACCACTCTCCGAACATCTCGCCGACTTGTCGGTTCGCGCCAAGGATGCCGAGCACCACATAGCGGCCGCGAAGAAGGAAGCATACGACAAGATCATGGAGCGCAGAGAGCAGATGCGAGCCGCTGCCGAGACCGCGGTCAAGAAGGTGGATCAGGATCTCAAGTCCGCCAACGAGACTGCTGCTGAAAAGGTGAAGGCCCTCAAGGCCAAGATCGCCACCGATATGGACGCTCTGAAGTCCGACATCGCCCAGCACAAGCACGAGCGGGACGTCGCTAGGGCCGCGAACCAGGCCGAGAGGCTGGAATGGGAGGCCACTTTGGCGGTCAACTATGCCGCGGCGTCGATCGAACAGGCCGAACTGGCCGTCATCGATGCCATGATCGGCCGTGCAGAGGCCGAGCGGGCAAAGGCGTCCTGATCGCCCTGTCTTCGAAGTACAGTGAAATTGCCGGGGCATTCCCACATCCCGCTCCATCGAGAACGGGATGGTACGCGCCTATGCCATCCCGTCCGCGGTGCGAGCCACCGCCCTGCTTTCGCCCCTCGCCCGCGTCCAGGCCCAGGTCGTTCGCCTCAATGAGGTGAGTGAGGAAGGGGCCGGTTGTGGCACACTTGGGATGCTAGCCCGAGGGCAGCAATCCTCACGTAACCAGACATGCCGGAAATTGAACGGACTTCACTGCCTGTGATGGGTTTCGGATGCCGGCCATCACGACGTAGGCACATGCATCAGGGCCGGCGTCCGACAGCCTCCAGGGAACGAACCCGCGGGATGACGAGCGCAGGTTTTGACCTATGGAGATTTGACGGCTCCGCCTGGCCCGCTGTGGCCGGATAAACGTGTTTGGCGTGTTGGACGTGAGGCTTCGGCCGGTGGCCGGCGCGCGTGAAGCTCGCGCAGGTTGCGATGCGCCCGTTGAAGGACAGATGACGTCAGCGTTGAGACCTGTTTGACCAAGGCCCGCGAGCTCCGTTGCACACAGCCTTCCGACTGCCGATGGTGAGCGCCTTGGGCAGCGTTGCAATCCGGTTTGTGGTTTGAGCTCATGGTGTCTGCGTCCCAGGCGGCGCGCGGGCATAGTGGCCGCGTGCGAAGGTCTCAAGGACGATCATGCGACCGCCGCAGCATGGGCAGCGCGGCCTCGTGTCCGGAGATGCGGCGAGGCCAGCCTTGTCCGTATCAGCGCAGTCCGTCTCAGGCTCCGGCACGGCGAGCAAGGCGCGGGCCCGCAGGATGTTCGCCTTGCGCCCGGCGCTGGCGAGAAGGCCGTAATGGCGAATGCGATGGAACCCCTTGGGCAGCACGTGGAGCAGAAAACGCCGGATGAACTCGCCCGCATCGAGCGTCATCACCTGGTCGCGCTCGGCTCCGTTGCGGCGATAGTCCTTGCAGCGGAAGGTGACGCCCCTCTCGTCGAGCGAGATCAGCCGAGAGTTGGCGATCGCGACGCGGTGGGTGTAGCGCGACAGATAGGCCAACACAGCCTCAGGTCCTGCAAAGGGAGGCTTGGCGTAGACGAACCAGTTCGTCCGGCGCAGGGGCGCCAGGAAGGCGGCAAAGGCGCGGCGGTCGCTGAGGCCCTCATGATCGCCGAAGAACTGGAGATGCCCGGCCGCATGGGCGTCGGCGAGCTTGAACAGGAACAGCCGCCGGAACAGCCGCGAGAGCACGCGCACGGGCAGGAGGAAGCCGGGCCGGCACGCCACCCATCGCTCACCGTCGAGCGAGAGGCCACCGCCGGGCACGATCATGTGCACGTGCGGGTGGTGGGTCATGGCCGAGCCCCAGGTATGGAGCACGGCGGTAAGACCGATGCGGGCGCCGAGATGCCTCGGATCGGCGGCGATCGTCAGCATTGTCTCGGAGGCGGCCTTGAACAGCAGATCGTAGATCACGGCCTTGTTGTGCCAGGCGATGGCGGCCATCCGGGCCGGCAGCGTGAACACGACGTGGAAGTAGCCGACCGGCAGCAGATCGGCTTCGCGCGCGGCGAGCCAGTCCCGGGCCGCGGCGCCCTGACACTTGGGGCAGTGCCGGTTGCCACAGGAGTTGTAGGCGATGCGGATGTGACCGCAGGCCTCGCAGCCCTCGACATGGCCGCCGAGGACTGCGGTGCGGCAGGCCTCGATCGCCGCCATCACCTTGATCTGGCCAAGACTGAGATGGCCGGCATGGGTCGCACGCCAGGCGGCGCCATGCCGATGGAAGATGTCGGCGACCTCGAGCGGCGGGCGGTGCACCGCCGCCCTGTCATCCGTCCGGCCGCGCCCCGTCCTGCGGCCCAGGCCAGATCCGGTCGAGCGGGCTCATGACCGTGCGGATCGTGCTGGTGGCGACGCGGGCATAGAGCGCGGTGGTGTCGAGCTTGGCATGCCCGAGCAGGACCTGGATGACGCGAATGTCGATGTCCTGCTCCAGCAGATGCGTGGCGAAGCTGTGGCGCAGCGTGTGCGGCGTCACCCGCTTCGGGATCCCGGCGGCTTGGGCTGCGGCGTGGACGGCGCGGTTCACCTGACGGGTCGACAATGGCGTGACCGGATTGCGGCCCGGGAACAGCCAGCCCTGGGGCAGCATCAGGCCGCGGCGGCTTCCCTCGCGCCACCAGGCGCGCAGGAGCTCGAGCAGTTGCGGCGACAGCATGGCATGGCGGTCCTTGCGGCCCTTGCCCTGTTCGACTCGGATCAGCATGCGCGTGCTGTCGATGTCGCTCACCTTGAGCGACACGATCTCGGAGACGCACAGTCCGGCGCCGTAGGCCGTGCCCAGCGCGGCCCTGTACTTGGGACCCGGCGCCGCTTCGAGCAGCCGCGTAACCTCCTCGAGGCTCAGCACCAGCGGCAGCTTGCGCGGCTGGCGGATGAGTGTGAGACGGCGGGCGAGATCGGGCCGGTCCAGGGTCACGGTGAAGAAGAAGCGCAGCGCCGCGACGGCGCTGTTGATGCCTGGAGGCTGGAGGCCTGCCTGGGTCTGGTGCACCTGGAACCGACGCAGGTCCTCGGCTGTGGCCTTGTCGGGCGAGCGGCCGAGGAAGGCGGCGAAGGTCTTCACACAGCGGATGTAGTCGTGCTGGGTCTTCTCGGTGAAGCCGCGCACGGTCATGTCCTCGATCATGCGCTGGCGCAACGCGGTGCCGGCCGGAGGCGACGGATGGACGATCATGGAGCGCTCCTCTCAAGCTGAAGGTTGACCCTTCAAGCTTGGAGGCGGAGCAGCGTCCGTCACCTCTGATCGATCACAGCCTCACTGGCGCCAGAGGCTCAGCGTCAGCCTTGAAACGCGCGTCCTCCCGCGCGAGCGGGTTCGTTCTATGGCACGGGGCAGACGTAAGCGTTTGGTCCGCTTCGACACTCAGGTGCTGACGTTCGTTAATCGGCAGGAACGTGAAATTTTGACCCGAAGGAGACCTTCCCAGACCACGGTTCTGTCCTGCGATTGAAGGCATGTGGACCCTTTTGCGTGCAATGATCATCAGCGACGCACCGGCTGGCCAGTCCTCCAGGATGAGACTGGCCGTTGCAATACGAGCGCCACCTTGGGGCGCAGACTGTCGCCGAAGTCCAGCCCGTTGTGGACGGAATGCCCCGTTGTTCGGGTGCCGTGGAGCCGCTGATTGCGCTATGCCACGGCTGCTTTTCCCGTCCCGTTGGTCGACTGTGGCCGCTACGTGTCGACTCGGTCGGAGCCGATCATAAGTGGTGCAGCAAATTCGATGACACAAGTCACGCCAGAACTCTCCATGTGCCGACGCAATGAACCGCCGAGCTGACCCTCCACCAACCGCCTCAGCAATCGGGAGCCGAAGCTCTCGAGCGCGGCGCCTCTCACCATCGGTCCATCGGCTTCGCTCCACTCCAGCACCAGATGCTGAGCATCCCGTCTCCAGCTCACCTCTAACCGGCCCGTCGGGACAGAGAGCGCGCCGTATTTGAGCGCGTTCGTCGCGAGTTCGTTGAGAGCAAGGCCGAGAGCCAGCGCCTGCGGGCCCGCTAGTGTGACCACCGGGCCCACTACGGTGAACCGTCCGGGGGCGTCCACCTTATAGGGTTCGAGTTCGGCCTCTACGAGCTCGCCCAACGTGATCTGGTCCTGGTGCGCCAGTTTCCGATCCAGCAGATCGTGTGCGCGAGCCAAGGCGGCGATCCGCGCCGAGAGCGCTCGCGCATGCTCCGGCGGCAAGGTCAACCTCGCGAGTGCCTCGGTGGCGGTATAGGCGTTCTTCACCCGGTGCCGAAGCTCGTCACGCGCGAATTCCGCCTCCTCAAGGGCTCGCGACAGCGCCTTCACCAGGCGCACATTCTCCATCGCGGTCGCGGTTGCCCGGGTGAGGGTTTCCAGGGTCTCGACCTCGTCGGATGTTGGCTCGTAGACCTGGCCCCAGTAAGCGCCGATTGCGCCGATCGGGTCCTCAGACCGCACAGGCGCCATCACGAGGCTGCGCACGAAGGTTTCACGGTAGAGGTCCTGCGGGATCCGCTCGTCACGGCGAATGTCGGCGATCACAACCGTCTGGCGATGGAGCATCGCCCAGCCGCTGATGCACGACGAAAGCGGAAAGTTGCGGCCTTTCCAGAGCGGGCCGACTGCGTCTTCCTCCACATAGTGGCAGGCGTCGCCCTCTCGCAGGATGACCGCAATGCCATCGGACCCGATCAACCGACGCGCCGTCGACCGGACCACCTCGACCACATCTTCGATCTCGCCCGCGCTCGCCAGGCGCTCGATCGCATTCACTAGATCTCCCGCGGGCGTGCGGCGGGAGCTGGTGCGCTTGGAAGGTGGTGTAGGCTCCGGCATGGGTGCTCTGGTGTATACACATCGATTCCTGCCCCGGTCGCAAGGGTGAACCTGGGCAGTCCGAGAACTCAGAAATAGAGAAGTTTGTTCCGAGCGCCAATCAGCGGCGGCCCCGATCGGGCGCTTCTGAATGTAACGTCCGAGTTCCAAACATAGCGCGAGTGACCGAGCCGGCGATCCTCGGAGGAGCGTACGTCGAGCACGGTGCTTGCTTGGGCGCTCTAACACGCAGCCTTGAGCTCAGGCTGCCAGGCAAAGCTCGTGCTGCTCGACCTGCGGGATTGGCATCGCTGGCGCGGCCGGATCCGGGCTCCATTCGATGTTCAGCAGGCGCAAGGCCGCTTTCACCTCCGGCAGACGCGGCGGCTCGCCTTCGGGCATGCCATCGGCGAGAGCCAGGTCGAGGAGGTACTCGTCCCAGGCCCAGCGCCACAGGATCTCACGCTTGCCATCGAGGGTGAGACGGGGATGACGTACCACATCGGCGGGTGACGCGAACACGGACGCGGGGGTCACCAGGGCGCGATCCAGGTCGGGCGGGGCACGGACTTCGCGTCGACGAGCGTTGGCGCGGAGCCAAGGCAACCGGGTGATGGCGCCTGGGGCGGGAGGGACAGAGAATTCGGTTCTCATCCCACGCTCCGTCAACTGTGGCTCTGGTCCAGCGCCCTGAGGGCATCGAGGATGTCGTCGATCACGACAGCGGCGCCGGAACCAGGGATCTGCCGCCATCCAGGTCGGCCCTCGACCGAACAGGCGTCCGACGCCCATTCGGCAAGCAAGGCCCGCTTCTGGCCTCTCGACAGGAGTGCATGCCCGAGCACCTGGTGCGGATGCGTGAACCCGCGGCTGGGTCTGTGACGGGGAACCGTGAGTTCGCTCGCGATGTCGTCTCTGAAGGTTTGTTGCATCGATTCCTCCTGAGTTCTGCCAACAGTCCAGCCTCGGGCAGGAGGCGCCCGAGGTTACTTCTTGCTGCCAGCTCGCTTACGCGGCCCTGGTCTCCTGTGGTCCGTGCTCGATCTGCTTCGCGTTATCCTGCGCCATCACAGGCTGATTGTTCGTGGCGATCTCGATCCGGCGTGGCTTCAAGGCCTCCGGCACCTCGCGCACCAGGTCGACCGTGAGCAGCCCGTTCTCCAGGCTCGCGCCCGTCACCTTGACGTGGTCAGCGAGGTTGAACGTCTGCTTGAAGGCGCGGGTGGCGATGCCGCGATGCAGATATTGCCTGTCCTCCTCGGAACCCTTGTGTCCCGTCACCCGGAGGGCGGAGCCGTGCTGGGTGAGTCGATCGATCTCATCCGGGGAGAAACCGGCCACCGCCATGGTAATCCGGTACTGGTCGTCGCCCACTTTCTCGATATTGTAAGGCGGCCAGTTGGTCATGGGCTCGACCCGGGTGGTCTGATCGAGCATGTCAAACAGGCGGTCGAATCCGACCGTCGAGCGGTACAGGGGGGAGAAGTCGAAAGTTCTCATAGCCACATCCTCTTAGAGCAACATGGATCCGAGAGCGCCGGACACCGCCGGCGCCCGTGTGCCAAGCTCGTCTGAGCCTTGGCGCTCATCAAGGTAGGAACGGGATTTTGCGTCGTCAAGCCCGTCCACCCTACCGACACAACGCCAAGCCTCCTGAGTTTTTTAGGGTCACTCGAACGGATCACACGGCTCATCGAGATCCCACGGAGGCGGTATGGTGAGGCGGATGCACTCGTGGTTCCAGCGCTGCAATCTAGGAGCCCTGGCTCGACGGGGACTGGAGTAAAGTCCAGGAGTCCGGATCAGTGGGGTTAAGGCGCGCCGATAAGCCTTTCTGTCTACAATTTCTGTCGCAACGGCAAATGCCAGAAAGGCCTACATGCAATCCTCCTGAACGACCGCGAATGGCACGCGTGAGACCTAAGCTCGAGGGCGGCGATCCTCACGTAACCGGACATTCCGAAAACACACGGAATCTCGGTTCCTGACCGAGGCTGTGTGAAAACTCAAATCAGCTTCACTTTACCGAACTATTTATACAAGTCTGGACTCTTCTACCGTGATTTCCCCGGCCAAATGGGGCTTGCGCGAAATAGGATTGCTCCAAAGGGCAACGCGTCGGCGTTTTCACACAGGCTCGACCCACAGGAGACCTTCGAGGATTTGTAGAGAATCCGCGATGAACATGCTCTCGAGCGCCATCTTGAGCCTCACTCCTCTCACCCTTTGACGTTGGCGATCCATGAGCCTCCGCAAGGAGGGCGGAAATGCTCATCGCGGGTTCAAAGTCATCATTGGCAGATGCGGTAGCGGTCACTCGACCCGTGCTGCTGCACATCGACGTGCAGGTGATCGACATGGTCCGGATCGGAGCCTGGTCCGAGGATCGTGGTGAACCAGCCGCAGGCGGCCTTACGGATGGCCGCGAGGGTCGGATCCGGAGCAGCCTCGCCCTGTGGCTTGACGCGCAGGGTCGATCCGTTCGCCAGCTCGAAACCCGCGATGTCAATGGCCAGCCCTTCGGCGTGGGTCGACAGCCTGCCGGTCTCGGCCCGGTTGCGAGGGCGGCACTCAAAGCCCGGGCCTGTTTGGACGTTCTTCAATGCGGTGTTCAGGCTCCCGGCCACCATCGGCGCCACCAGATCCCCACCCAACGGCCGAAGGGATCGGCAAAGCGACAGGCCAGGACGGGTTGGACGCCAAGGCGGACCATCGCTCCGGGCCGGGAGGGCACTGGAACCGCCGTCAGTCGGACGGGATCCTCGATCCGACAGAGTTCGCTTGACGCGGAGGGCTGTTCCACGGCCTCGACTTCGAACCCCGCGGCCTTGAGGCGGGTCAGACAGGGTTCGGGTGCCGCCACGGGCGGCGCGGGACCTTGCCTCTCCGGGGCTGGCCGAGCCAGCTCGACGGGAGCCGCAGAGGGCGGAGCGGGCGGCAGCGCCTCCCGCGGCCGAGGCGGGGGCAAGGGCGGCATCGGCTGCGCCGTGCCCGTGCCGGTCCCCAAGGCAACGATCGCTGCAAGGAGAAGGCTAGAGCGCAGCATGAGTCCCACCCCCAGTTTCGGGAGGAACGCAACAGTTGCGGTTCCGGTTCACTCGCGGGGGTGCACCGCAGCCGCCGGAACGGCAACACGAGCCATGGAACCCGGGTCCGGTCGCGATGACCACGGTTCGGACACTCGCCTGTGCGCCGAGCAGCGGTTCGCGGCGCACGAGCGATCGCTCTCCACGGCTGGACCTACGGTGCGACGAGCACGCGACGGCATTCCGGCGGAAGGGCCGCGACGGTCATCGGCGGCCGCGCTCGGCCGGGCTTTGGAAAGAGCATTTGCGGCGTGAACCATCGGGCGAGTTCTGCCCCGCAGCCATCGCCCGCAGGGGGAGGTTCCTGGCCCTGGCAGCGACCATCCCCGGGCGGACACGCGATGCGGATGTGGAAGTGGTAGTCATGGCCGAACATCGGGCGGATCTTGTTGAGCCAGCCGCGCTCGGCTCCGGCTTCACGGCACAAGGCCTTCTTGATCGCCGGGTTGACGAAGATCCGCGTCACCTCGGGTTGTCGCGACACGGCTTTCAGCAGCGCGACGTGCGCCGGCGTCCAGACCGCCGGGTCGACGTCGAGGCGGTCCGGCCGCACCATGTTCGTGGCCGACATGTCTTCACGCTCTTCAGCGGAGAGGCGCCGATCCGGCATCGGCATCAGCCACACATCGGCATCCAACCCGACCTGGTGCGACGCATGCCCGGTCAGCATCGGCCCGCCGCGCGGCTGCGCGATGTCACCGATGAGGAGACCGGGCCAGCCATTGATTTCAGGCATCTGCCCCGACAGCCGCTCGAGGAGGGCAATCATGCGGGGATGGCCCCACATGCGGTTTCGCGAGACGCGCATCACCTGCCAGGTCTTGCCGTCGATCGGGAGGGCCATCGCGCCCGCGAGGCATCCCTTGGCGTAACTGCCGATCGACAGCGCCGTGAGAGGCACGGGGGTGGTGCGTCGCCCAAACAACTCCTTTGCCGGCGTCGCGGGATCGTCCGGGTTGGACAGCGGCGGGAGCGGCCGTGGGTCGAGGCTCCCCTTATCCTGCGCCAGGGCCGCCGTGCTGAGAATGAGGACCGGGAGAAGCAAAAGCCAGGGGGAGACGGATCGCAGCATGATGGACTGACCGAACGGGGGAGGGCACCCCCACCACCTATGGCAACCCGGCCCTGCGCCCAGGCCTATCGAGATGTGCGGGATGCGCTCAGCCTAGCGGAACGGCAGGACGACAGTTGACCGTCTCCCCGTGAACTTGCCGGCGACAACTCCGTGTCTCGATGGGCGGATCAACTCTTGCGGCTGATGGATTGCCTGAGCGTATAGTATACTATACGTAGGTATGCTCCATCCATCCTCACACCGGGAGATTCTCATGTTTCCTTCCAGACGATCCACGTTGGCCCTGTTCGTCGGGGCAGCCCTTGCCGTCTCCACGTGGCCTGTGCACGCCGCAGAGAAGATCAAGGCAGTGGCCTCCTTCAGCATCCTGGGCGACTTGGTCCGGCAGGTCGGCGGGGATCGGGTCGAGGTCACAGCCCTGGTGGGTCCGAACGGGGACGCTCACGTCTTCTCGCCTTCGCCTGCCGATGCCATGAAGGTCAAAGCCGCCCAGGTGGTGTTCGTGAACGGCCTCGGACTCGAAGGATGGATGGACCGCTTCTTCAAGGCTTCCGGTTCAACCGCTCCAATGATCGTTGCCTCAACGGGTGTGAAGCCCATCGAAGGAGCCGAAGTCAGCCACGACACGCACGCGGGGCATAGCGGCGAGCATCGCCTCGATCCCCATGCCTGGCAGAATGTCGCCAATGTGAAGCTCTACGTGGCCAACATCCGGGATGCCCTGGTCCAGGCCGACCCGGGCGTCAAGGAGACGTATGAGGGCAACGCCGCCCGGTACCTGTCCACACTGGATGCGCTTGATGCCGAGGTCAAAGCCGCCATCGCGAAGATCCCGGCCGACCGACGCCGGATCATCACCACGCATGATGCGCTGGGATACTTCGCGGCCGCTTACGGCATCCAGGTCGTTGCACCCCAAGGCGTCTCCACCGAGGCCGAGGCCTCGGCCGGGGATGTCGCCAGGATCATCCGCCAGATCAAGGCGCAGAAGATCCCGGCGGTCTTCATCGAGAACATCTCGGATGATCGCCTGATGCAGCGGATCGCCAAGGAAACGGGCGCCCGCATCGGCGACAAGATCTACTCGGATGCCCTGTCGCCGCCGGACGGGCCAGCCGGCACCTACGTCGACATGATCCGCAACAACGTCCGGGCCTTCAGTACCGCCCTGATGGGCTAGCGAACGGAGGGTGAGCGGGTTGGGCCATCCGGTGGCTCAGCCTCTCTGCTGCCGCATTTGTCCCCGATCCAAAGCCAGGCGGGGAAGCTTCGCGACAACCCTCCACCCTGCGGTGGGTGTCTTCCCCCGGGTGACATCCCATGGCACGTTTCGGCCTGTGTCGTTTGGTTCCCGGTATCGCCATGCTCGTGATGGCAGGTCCGGCGTGGGCCCATCCGCATGTCTGGGTGACGGCCCGGGCCGAGATCCTGTTCACCGCGGACGGCCGCGTCTCGGGCATACGGCACGCCTGGACCTTCGATCCGGGCAACTCGAGCTTCATGACCCAGGGCCTCGGTGCCAACCATGACGGCAAGCCGACCCCGGACGAACTCCGGGACCTGGCGCGGGAGAACACCCGATCCCTTGCCGAGTTCGACTACTTCACCATCCTGAAGGCGAACGGCTCCGAGCAGGAGTTCAGCGAGCCGACCGAGTCCGGCATGAGCCTTGCCGACGAGGCCCTGACCCTCACCTTTGTCCTGCCGCTCAAGACCCCAATCGGTCCCGGCAAGACCTTGTCGGTCGAGATTTACGATCCGACCTACTTCGTGTCCGTCAGCATGGCGGCCAAGGACGCCGTCACGCTCAAGGGCGCTCCCGGGGGCTGTGCCGTCGCGGTGACCGGGCCGACGGCACCCAAGCCCCTGACGGCCCAAAAGCCGCAGCAGCTCTCGGAAGCCTTCTTCCAGACGCTGACGTCGGCCTCGAACTCTGGCGTGCAATTCGCCAACCGGGTCCGGGTCTCATGCTCCTGAGGACCGCTTCGTTGTCCGTTCGGTCGGTGCGCCGCCGACACCCGTCCGCCTTGTCCTTGCGGCGGCACCCGTGAGCATGCGCCATGGTTTCGTCTCTCTTAACCATGAACCCTCATGGTTCGAATCAC
Source organism: Microvirga sp. M2 (assembly GCF_047497095.1). Taxonomy (NCBI): domain Bacteria; kingdom Pseudomonadati; phylum Pseudomonadota; class Alphaproteobacteria; order Hyphomicrobiales; family Methylobacteriaceae; genus Microvirga; species Microvirga sp. M2. The sequence goes on along the minus strand of NZ_CP134065.1, from coordinate 576,486 downwards.
CGCCTTCGAGGCTCGCCGCAAGCACGGCGGTGCAAGAGCGATCCCAGGGCTCCTCCAGGACTGAAACCCCTTCTGGCTCTCTGTCTGATCGGGCTGGCCTCGCCCGCCTTCGCGCACCCCCATGTGTGGGTCACCGCCCAGGCAGATGTAGTGTTCACCCCGAATGGCGTCACGGGGATCCGTCACCACTGGGTCTTCGACGAGGCTTACACCGCCTATGTCACGCAAGGGCTGGACAGGAACAACGACGGCCAGCTCACCCCGGAAGAACTGCAGGAGCTGGCAAACGAGAATGCCGCCTCTCTCAACGAGTTCGATTATTTCGCGACCCTGAAGGTGAAGAGCAAGCCGCAGGCTTTCGGCGAGCCGCGCGAAGCCCGGATGGTCATGGAGGGCAAGCAGGTGGCCATGGCGTTCTTCCTGCTGCTGAAGACCTCCGCCCGGCCAATGGCAACCTTGCCATCGAAATCGACGACCCGACCTTATTCGTCTATTTCAGCCCTGCGGATCAATCGTCCGTGACGCTCGCCAATGCGCCGCAGGGCTGCATCACGAGCGTCGCCAAGGCGAAGCCCCTCGACGCCGCCATGCAGAGGATCCTGCAGGACGAGGGCGCGATCCAAGCCGCTCCTGGCGCGAATTTCAGCGTGGAATATTCCAACAAGGCCATTATCGCATGTCCGTGACCTCCGCTCCCCTCAGCTCCCCAGCACACGCCCGGATCCGGCTCTGGCAGAGACTTGCCCTGATGGCTGCGGCAGTGGCCGTCATGGCGGGCGCCATGAGCCTGCTCGCCTTGTGGGTCGGCCCCATCGGCGCGCCCCCGCCCCGCAGCCCCTTCGGCATGGGAATTCGCGAAGCCGCGCCCTCCGGCAATCTCGGCGCGTGGATCCTCTCCATCCAGTCCGGCTTCTATGCGAGCCTCCAGGCGAGCCTGCGCGCCATGAAGGAGAGCGGCGCAGCCTTGAGCTCCCTTCTCGTCGTGGGCTTCGCCTATGGAATCTTCCACGCGGCAGGCCCAGGGCACGGCAAAGGCGTGATCTCGGCCTATCTGGTGGCGGACGAGAAGGCGCTGCGCAAAGGCTTTGCCTTGAGCTTCGCCGCCGCCCTCGTGCAGGCTCTCGTCGCCATTCTCATCGTCGGTACGGTCAGCGTGGTGCTGCGCGCCACCGCCTCCACCATGAACAAGCTCGCTCTGAACGTGGAATTATTGAGCTTCATCGTCGTCGCCCTCCTCGGCTTGGCGATCACATGGCGCAAGAGCGGCAAGGTGCTGGGCGTGCTGGCGCTTGCGAAAGATCCCTTGAGCACCGTACCGCAGGAAAGCTGCGATCACGTGCACATGCCGCCGCCCGAGGAGCTCGACCGCCTCACCCGGTGGCGCGACATGGCAGGCGTGGCGCTGGCCGCCGGCATCCGCCCCTGCGCGGGCGCGCTGATCGTGCTGGTCTTCTCCCTGGCGCAGGGACTGTTCGCGGCAGGCATTGCCGCCACCTTCGCCATGGCGCTTGGCACCGCGCTCACCACCAGCGCCATCGCGGCGGTTGCGGTGTTCGCCAAGGCTCTTGCTCTCAAGGTGGCCGGCGGGCGCGGTGCGGCGGGTGCCATCGTCATCGCGTGTCTCGAGCTGCTCGCCGCCGCCTTCGTCGTCGTGCTCGGCGCTTCGCTGCTGGTGGGACTTTGGGCGGGTTCGTGATGGGAGGGCGGCATCAATGCTTCAGTGGTGGCGGGAACGGCGGAGGCAAGCGGAGGAGCGGGTCGCCCTGGTGGCGCAGGTGAAGCCGCGCGTTCGGGCCGCGTTCGGCTTGGGCGAGACGGATACCATAGCGATCAATGAGATCGCATGCCCGGACCCCGGATGCCCCGACATCGAGACCGTGATACCGATCATGCGCCCGGCCGGAAGACCCAGGCCGTGAAGATTGTCGGGCCGTTGTGCAGGTCAGCGATGCGGACCTCGTGCAAGCCGCAGCCCGTTGGTCATCACTCTCTGAGGCAGGAGCAAAATAACGGAGCCTCAGGAGGTTCCCCAAGGTCTGGAACTGATGCTGTGGACGGCTCTCACCCAGCGGTGAGGTAGCATGGCTGCTTCGAGCAGCCAGCGACACAGGAGCAACCCATGCGCACGGTCACCACCATCGGTCTGGATATCGCCAAGTCGGTCTTCCAGGTGCACGGCATCAGCGCCACGGGCGAGGTGCTGATCCGGCGCCAAGTCAGGCGAGGGCAGGTGCTCAAGTTTTTTGCCAGCCTGCCGCCGTGCCTGATCGGCATCGAGGCCTGTGCCTCGGCCATCACTGGTCGCGGGAGTTCCAAAGCCTCGGCCATGAGGTGAAACTCATGCCGCCGGCTTATGTCAAACCTGAGTTATTTCGGAATGTGGGTGATGACGGTTTGAGAAGGGCGACGTATCGAGGCGGGTGTCCAGCCTGCCAGAACCTCTTCAAGAAGAGCGATACGTCATGACCGACACTACCAACATTGTCCGCCTTCGTCAGCCCGACGCGATTGACGATCCCCTGACCGATATTCTCCGCGCCGGCGCCCGCAAGCTCCTGGCCCAAGCCATCGAAATCGAAGCCGAGGCCTTTCTCGCCAGCATGCGCGATCTGAAGCTGCCGGACGGACGTGAGCGCCTGGTCCGGCACGGGCATGGCCCCGAGCGCACGATCCAGACCGGCATCGGCCCGGTTGAGGTCCGCCGGGTCAAGATCCGCGACCGGGGTGATGTCGGCGGGGACCGCATCAGCTTTTCCTCGGCCATCCTGCCGAAATGGGCGCGGCGCACCAGGAGCCTGGATGCGCTGCTGCCGATCCTCTATCTGCGCGGGCTCTCGACCGGCGACTTCCAGGAGGCACTCTCGGCCTTGCTCGGCAAGGACGCCCCGAACCTGTCGCCGTCCGCTATCACCCGGCTCACCGGCGAATGGCAGGCCGAGTACGAGCGTTGGCAGGCCCGGGACCTGGCAACTCGCCGGTACGTCTACGTCTGGGCCGACGGCGTCTACCTGCAGGCCCGCATGGAGGATCAAGCCGAATGCATCCTGGTGCTGATCGGCGCCACCCCGGAGGGCAAGAAGGAGCTGGTCGGCTTCCGGGCTGGGGTGCGCGAGAGCGCCCAGAGCTGGCGTGAGCTTCTGGTCGAGATCAAACGTCGTGGTTTGACTATCCCGCCCCGGATTGCCGTCGGGGACGGGGCACTCGGCTTCTGGAAGGCGCTCGATGAGCTCTTCCCCGGCACGCATCATCAGAGGTGCTGGCTGCACAAGACCGCCAATGTGCTCAACAAGGTGCCCAAGTCCGTACAGCCGGGCATGAAGGCCGCCCTGCGCGAGATTTATCTCGCGCCGACCCGAGCTCAGGCCGAGGTCGCTGTCGATCTGTTTGCCGAGGCCTACCAGGCGCGCTATCCCAAGGCGGTGGAGTGCCTACGCAGGGACCAGCAGGCGCTGCTGGCGTTCTTCGACTGGCCCGCTGAGCACTGGATCCATCTGCGCACGACAAACCCGATCGAAAGTGTGTTTGCGACGGTGCGGCACCGGACCGTGCGCACCAAGGGCGCGTTGTCGCCCACGACCGCTCGGCTGATGGTGTTCAAGCTCATCATGGCGGCTTCGAAAACCTGGCGGCGGCTGATGGGCGAAAACCAGTTGCCGAAGGTGATCGCCGGTGTCAGATTCCAGGATGGCGCCGAGATCCTTCCGACGCCATCACACAACGTCGCCTGATCGGCCCCATCACCTAAATTCCGGCATAACTCGTCAAACCTTGTGAAGCGGCAGAAGAACGACATGGCCGATGCCGAGGCGATCTGCGAGGCCGTCATCCGGCCCACCATGCGCTTTATCGACACCAAAACGCAGGAGCAGCAGGGCATCCTCATGCTGCACGGGGTGCGATTAATGCAGATGCACCAGAGGACCATGCTCACGAACGCCATCCGGGCGCACCTGGCCGAGTTCGGCGTGGTGGCGAAGATCGGTCGCGAAGGTGTCGACGAGTTGCTTCTGCTGGTCCGTGATGGCGATGAGCGGGTGCCGGAGCTGGCCCGCGCCTGGATCCTGACTCTGGCCGAGCAACTGGTGCTGGTCAATGGACTTGCTCCACTTGAAGCAAGACCAATATACCAATCGAACTCCGTGATAGAGTGGCGCTTTCAGCTCCATTGTGCCTCCCTGCACGAACGCTCCTGCGCATCACTGCCGCAGGGGAGCCACGTCCTCTTCACACACTTGCCCTATTGCGGACATTCGCAGAAGCGAGCTTTTCCCTGAGCGTGAGCCAACCTGACCAGTCTACCCCTTCAGAACGCCACAGGATGGTACCTGGTGTGGTACCGCCATTTCAGCTTCAGCAACTCCATCAACACAGCAACAATCTCAGGAAAGCATGCCACGACGTCTGCTCACAAGTCTGCTACAGCCCCGGCCGAGGCACATGAGCGCGCCTACAATCTTTTCAGGAACCGGGAGTTTCCCGAAATCGTCTGTGCCGTGCCTGAGGTTTGCCCGGTTCCCGACTTCATCGGGCCGGACCATTGGGAATTCGAGCGTCCACTTCGTCCCGCCGAGCCGCATCCGCCAGGCTTCCAAGACAAGGCCGCGGATACGGCCGTACGGTTTAATGGATTTTACCTGTTCTACGCCCTTGCCTCTGTCCCAGCTGTGCAGGCGGCCCTCGACATGATGATGGGAGGACTCTAGGCCCGCCCTGGGGCAAAGGGATTGAGATCGGGCATGCCCGTGGGCTCCGTTGCCACTCCTGGCATAGATCATGCGAAGGTCAGATAAGGACGTAGGTTACGCGTCTACGCCGAACAGGGTAGCAATGAAGTCGCTCTGGGCCTTCATGTCGTTGGCTGGCGCACTTACAACCTGTCCCTTAGGAATCATCGCCATGGCCTCATAACCTGCAATCGTCTGCGAGGCGGACGCGAAGCTCTTGAAGCCCAGCCCTGGCCGAACCAGGCGCTTGATACGCCGGTGATCCTGCTCGACGATGTTGTTCAAGAATTTCACCTGCCGGAGTCTGGCAAAGCGCCAGAGTTCCCCATGCCGTTTCATAGCTTTCGTCGCAATGGGGTAGGCGGCGTTCTTGTCGAGCGTAATGGTCCGCTGATTAACCGTGTGGGGCTGCTTCAGCGCTTTCCGGAAGAACCGCCGTGCCGCCGCGGCATCCCGCTTAGGGGAAAGCAGGAAATCGATGGTTTGTCCGCGAGCATCGACGGCGCGGTAGAGATACACCCACTTCCCCTTCACTCGGATATATGTTTCGTCAACCCGCCAGGAACCGTTCCTCATACGAAGATGCGGACGGATGCGCCTCTCCAACTCCGGTGCATAGGCCTGGATCTACCGAAACAGGGTGGTGTGATCGACCTGAACGCCTCGATCGGAGAACATGCGCTCAAGATCGCGGTAGCTGATCGGGAACTGCAGATACCAGCGCACCGCCCAGAGGAACATCTCCGCCGTAAACTGCCGACCCTTAAACGGGTTCTTGTTATTCTGCTTCACAGCGCCCCCCTCGCACCGCCCGCACGTCATAGTCCAGGCAAGGAGACCTTCAAAGCTGCAACAGAATCCCCTACGGCAGTGGGCGCTGAAATTCGGCTAGGACTTTGCCAACCAGATCCGTCGGCGTCGGCCCGCGCCTGGCGACAAATAGCACCTGGACGAGGTCGTCATCACCATTGCCGGTGAAAAGCATTGGCTCTGGCGGGCGGTAGATCAGAACGGGTTCGTGCTCGACACCCTAGTCCAGAGCCGTCGCGACACAAAAGCCGCGAAGCGCCTGCTGCGAAAATTGCTCAAGGAGCAGGGTAGAACGCCTCGCGTGATGATCACGGACAAACTCGCCAGTTATGCAGCGGCGAGAAAGACGGTCATGCCCAGTGTGGAGCACCGACAACACAAAGACTTGGCCAACAGAGCGGAGAACAGCCATCAACCCGTCCGACGACGCGAGCGCATCATGAAACGCTTCAAGTCAGCTGGGCAGGCCCAGCGCTTTCTCTCAGTTCATATCAGATCGCCAACCTCTTCCGTCATCCCGCGAACTCTAACGCCGCTGATCGTCACCAGTCCCGCGCCCGAGCCTTCGAATCGGCGCCTGGTTGGGCCTGACCACTAGGCGCTACCAGTCGGGCGCGGTCGACTACGATGGTCATATCTCCCGCCGGGGCGACCGCCAGGGCTCTCAAGCTCGCTTGACTATTTTGTATTGCGCGACGGATCGCCTCTGTCGTTGTGGCGCTCCCATGGAGAACTTGGCCCATGCGCGTCCCTCCATTCCAAGGATAATATCGCGCCATCAAACCCCGGGATCAAACATCCAGGAGACCTATGTGCGGGTAGCGAAATCGCGACCTCGCTGGACCGTGAGCGATGCCTTCGACCTCGCTTTCCCGGACCGACGGCGTCAACGCCCGGTGCGCGCCTCAGGGGGGCTTGAGCGCGCACTTCGGTTTCGATCAGGTTATCTCCGGCATCAGGATCACCGCCGTCCGTTTCAGGTTGTAGGCGCTGGCCGTCAATCTGACCTGCAGGGCCGCTTTCGCCAGTCCCGTCCAACGCATGCGGCGCAAGCCATAGCTGCGCTTCCAGGTTCCGAAGATCTTCTCAATCCGGCAGCGCACGTGCTGGACGTGATGGTTCCACGCCCGCAACTTGCGTAAGGCATTGCCCCCGGGCCGGCCCCACACGCCCGTCTGGACCACACACGGGCATCCGCCTTTGCTCTGCACGGCGGAGGCAAAAACTGTTCCACGGTAGGCGCTGTCCGCGTCAACATCGCCAGGGTGATCCGGCAGCACCGTGCTGCCGGTCCGCCCGTCGTTGACGTTGCCGGGGGTAACGGCCAATGCCTCCACGAGGGCCGTATCGGCATCTGCCGCCACATGGGCCTTGAAGCCGCGGATCGCCTTGCGCCGCTTGTGCCCGGCCCAGGAAGCCTCCTCATCCCGGTGAGTGGCCGAAGCGATCACAGTTGCATCCACCAGCGTGCCTGTCTTGATGGTGATGGCTTGGGCTTTGAGTTCGCGCGTCACCTCATCGAACAGCACCTTGTCGGGACCGCGCTGCCCGAGTTCCCGCCGGAACCGCACGAAGGCGGTGCGCTCTGGCGTCGGCTCGTGGGCGGCGAACCCGCAGAAGCGCCGGAACGAGGCTCGATCCTCCAGCGCCTCAGAAAGCTTCACATCCGACAAGTCGTACCAGACCGCCAGCAGCAGGGCCCGGAACAGGGCCAGCGGTGGCCAGGCAGGTTCGCCCTTGGCAGCGGGCATAGATGTCGGCCAAGTCTCGATCCAGCAAGGACCAGTCGATCGGCCCACACAGCCGATCCAGAGAGCCGCGATGGAAGATGGGATCGGCGACAAACGTGAAGACTTCCTGTCCGATCTGACGGCGTGCCATGGGACCACTCCCGTCCTACCCAGCAGCCCGATTGCATCACCCGAAGGGCCAAGGGTCGAGCCCACCCGCGTACAGGTTTCATGAGTGGCCTTTCGGTCCCCTCAGCCGGCCGATTTACGCGAACCTGCCGTTGGGCCGCATAAAGTGCGGTAGCCTTGATCTGCGGTAGCCGATGTTCCCAGGATGGGCTCGGCAGTCCCCCTTCATTCCGGAGAGCAACTCCAAAAAATGTAGCCGAAAAGCCGCTCGAGATTTTCCAATCGGGCCGATTCCCCTAGTCTTTTCCACCATTTGCCTTTTCTGCCTTGGTCGGCACGGATCTTGCTTCAGCGGGTGCTTGATGCGCGCATCTTCCTGCTGTGGCGACGTGGAGCCGTCGCTTGCAGTGTGCCCGGTTTCCTGGCCGGGCGCATCGTCTTGGCTCCGCTTCGGCTCGCCGTCTGGCGAGACCGCCCAAACACGAGAGCTTAAATGAATTTTATGCAGATCCAGACGACGGCGACCGAGACCAGCGGCGCTCTGTTCCAGACCGCCCGCCGGCTCATCCCGGGTGGTGTCAACAGCACGGCCCGGGCCCAGTGGTCTGGCTGGACCCCCTATCCGCTGTTCGTTGAGAAGGGTTCCGGCTCACAGGTCCAGGACGTCGACGGAAACGTGTATATCGACTACCTGCTTGGCCTTGGCCCGATGCTCCTCGGTCACAGGCCTCCGGCCGTCACGCAGGCCGTCGTCGACTTCATTCAGCAGCGTGGAACGGTCTTCGCGCTGCCGACGGCCGACGAGGCAGTTCTCGCGCAGAAAATCGTGGACGCGGTTCCCTCCGTGGACCAGGTGCGCCTGTGTAACACTGGCACCGAGGCCGTGCTCTACGCCACCCGCCTCGCGCGCGCATTCACTGGGCGGAACAAGATCATTCGTTTTGAGGGCATGTATCACGGCTTCTCTGACGCCGTGTATTGGAGCAAACATCCAGCGATCGAGAAGGCGGGGCCGGATCGTCAGCCGCGCCCGGTGCCGCAGGGCCCCGGCCTGCCCGCTGGTGTCGAAGCCAACCTCATCATATTGCCCTGGAACGATCCCGATGCGTTGAAGACGGCCATTCATACTCATGGTAATGAGATCGCCGCTGTCCTGACCGAGCCCGTCATGTGCAATACGGGCTGCATCCTGCCGGAGCCCGGCTATCTCGAAGCCATACGCGCGATGACTGAAAAGGCTGGGATCGTGCTGATTTTCGACGAGGTTATCACAGGGTTCCGCCTGTCGATCGGTGGCGCCCAAGCCCGCCTGAGGATCACGCCGGATCTCTCCGTTTTCGCCAAGGGGCTAGGCGGTGGCTTCCCGGTCGCGGCGCTCGGTGGGCGCCGTGACATCATGGCGCTGGTCGACGATGGACGGGTCTCCATGGCCGGCACCTACACGGCGAACGGCATCGCCGTTGCAGCCGCCAACGCGACGCTCGACGAACTCGCCGCGCCGGGCTTTTACGACGCGCTCGACGCCATATCTGACCGCCTGCGGTACGGGCTTCAGGATGTCCTGGGAAAAGCAGGGCTGCCGGCCCACGTCGTCGGGATCGGCGCCCTGATGCAGGTCTGGTTTACGACCCGGCCGATCAGGAACTACCGTGACGCGGAGCGGTTCGCGGACCAGCAACTTTTCGATCGGTGGTGGCGCGGCATGCTCTCCCGCGGCGTTCTGTTCCACCCGGGTGCCTACGAAAATCTCTTCGTCTCGGCCGCGCATACCCAAGAGGACATCGATGCAACCTTGGAGGCTGCCCGGGACGTCGCATGCGAGCTCGCGTCGGCCATCTGATGTGCCGTAAGTGACTGCGCCGCTGCCGACCTCGAACAGCGAGGAACAGAGGCGGCGGCACAGCATCGGTCTGACGGATCCGGCGGCTTGATGAATGGCAGGTGCTCAGCCATTGCGGAGTGTAACGGTGGTGCAGTGAAGCCCGGCCTCACGCTCCGTCCCGGAACTGCTCCAGCAGGCCGTTTGCCGACAGATCCGCCTCCGTGGACCAGAGCCGTAACGGAAGGCAAGAGCGTGAGGCCAGGTGAAGTCCGCAGGCCAGGACGCTCGCAGAAAGGGAGAGAGCTCCAAAATGTGTAGCTCGGCAATTGTGGGGACGATCATCCGCCACGAAGAATTCCAGGAAAAGCAAGGAAATCATACCGGGCATTAGAATGGCACGGTTCTTGCATAAAGGCGGCCAAGGTTCCTTCTCTCTCCTGACTGAATCCATGAACACAAATTTTCGGGTACTCTGCGACTTCGACGGCACCATTGCCCTCGATGACGTAACGGACGCTCTCCTTACCGCCTTTGCCGACCCGGAATGGGAGACGGTCGAGGAGGCCTGGAAAGCAGGCCGGATCGGTTCGGACGAGTGCATGCGCCGGCAGGTCGCACTGTTGCGTGCCGGGCTGGACGATGTGAATGCGTTGCTCGACCGGCTGCCGATCGATCCGACGTTCCCGGGCTTCGTCCGCCTCTGCCAGGAGCGTCGCATCCATGTGACGGTCGTCAGTGACGGGCTCGATCACGCCATCGACCGCATCCTGAAGCGCGAGGACCTGTCACTCGAGGTCAGGGCCAACCGGCTTGTGCACTCGGCCACGGGAGGGTGGGCGCTCGAGTGCCCGCACGCTGCTGACACGTGCCGGGTCCAGGCCGCGAATTGCAAATGTGCCGCCGCTTCCGAGGCGCGCGATAGCCTGACTGTCCTAGTGGGTGACGGCCGCTCGGACATCTGCCTCGCCGAGCGGGTCGATTTCGTGTTCGCAAAGAGCATTGGCGGCACACCCTCGACCTTGCTGGCGCATTGCCGGGCCCACAACCTCCCGCACCGGGCATTCGAAAGCTTCGCCGAGGTGGCTGATGGCCTCGCCGAACTCGGTGCATTCCGGGATGCCGCGTGAGCCCCATGGCTGACCGCATTTGGAACCGCGCCTCATGGCGATGATCCTGACGGTTCTTGACACCGACGCAACCCTCACGGCCCAGCCCGCCGTCCGCGACCGTCTGGCCACGGCGCAGGCGCGGCGCATCGACCTTCTAGATCTCGGCCCGGCCCTGCGGCTGTGGGCCTGGGAGGCCGACTTTGACGGCTTCCGTGCCCGACTGCCGCAATCCCAATCGGGCGCGACCGATGTATTCATGACTGGATCCGGGGACTTCCATCATCTCACGCCCGCCCTCATTGAACGTGCCGATCGTCCCGTGACGGTCATTCACTTCGACAACCATCCGGACGGCGCATGGAGCTTTCCGCGTCGCCACTGCGGTTCCTGGGTCAACGCGGCGCTGGTGCTCGCCCACGTCCGAAAGGTGATCACGATCGGGTGCTGTAGTGACGACCTCACGCGGCTGGGCGGTCGCACTGCCTGGATCCAGGCTCTTCAGAATGGCCGCCTCGAACTTCACCCCTGGTCCAGGTCGCCCGCTATCCTAGGGCGCGGTGTCCGTGGAGTTCCCGGGCACCGAACCGAAGGTCGCAAGCTGTATTGGAACGGTCTGGCCGGGAGCACGTGGCCCGGCTTCGTGGAAGATCTGGTCCGGCGGATCGCGGGCGAGACCCTGTGGATCAGCATCGACAAGGATGTGCTTGGGCCGACGGAGGCCGCGACGAACTGGGACCAGGGCGCCATGCCGTTGGCCTACCTGGAAGAGGCTCTGTCTGCGCTGGCGCGCCATGCGCCCATTGCCGGCGTGGACGTCTGCGGGGAGTACGCCCCGCGCCGCCACCGCCATCCGGCGAAACGGCTCGAGGCCTGGATTGATCAGCCAAACGACGCGCCGGTAGGCACCGCCATCAATGATGCGACCAATTCCCGCCTTCTAAACCTCCTCGCGGCCATCCTGTGACGCCGGTGCTGATCATCCTGATGGCCGCCACGATCCTTCTCGAGGTCGCCGGTCAGATCGCCTTCAAGATGGGCCTTTCGCGAGCGCCCGAAGGTCCCGTGTGGCGAAAGGTCCTTGCGAGCCCGGCCATCGTCCTAGGGGTTGCGGCGTATGCGGTCGAACTTGGGATGTGGCTTGGCGTGCTCTCCCTGGCGCCGCTGAGCATCGCCTTTCCCTTGGCGGCCCTTTCCTATTGCGGCGTGCTCCTGGCGAGCCGTGCGGTGCTTGGCGAGCCCGTCTCGAATCGACGCTGGCTGGGGGCCTCAGTCATCACCCTGGGCGTCGCGCTGGTTTGCCTCAGTGCCTGAGAAGGATCCAACATGATCACCGACAACAGCTTCACATTCGAAGGCGGACCCGTGGCCCTGCTGCTGGTCCATGGCCTGACGGGTACGCCTTCCGAAATGAAGGGAATCGGCAAGGCAATCGCACGGGGCGGCTACACTGTGTATGGTGTGCAACTCGCCGGCCATTGTGGCGACGAGGCTGACCTCGTAAGGACGGGCTGGCGCGACTGGAGCCGCAGCGTCGAAACTGCCTTTGACCGGCTCCGAGCGAAACACGAGACGGTCTACGTGGGTGGACTGTCGATGGGCGCGCTGCTCTCGATCAAGCTGGCTGCGGACCGTCTGGGGGAGGTAGCCGGCCTTGCGCTGTACTCCACGACGCTGTTCTACGACGGGTGGGCGATCCCGAAGACAAGGGTGCTGGTGAAGCCGGCCCTCGCGCTGGGCTTCGCGAAGTGGGTCCGCTTCGTTGAGGCGCCGCCCTACGGCCTGAAGGATGACCGGATCCGGGAACGGATTGCCCGCGCCATGCTGGGTGGCGACAGCGCGAGCAGCGGAAACGCTACCACCCCGGGCCGCAGCCTTGTCGAGCTTCACCGGCTGATCGCCGAGGTGAAACGCGTGCTCCCGTCCGTCCGGACCCCGGCGCTTGTCGTTCACGCCCGGCACGACGACATGACCAGCTTGCACAACGCCAACTATGTGGCGAGCCGGATCGGCGGCGACGTCGAAAAGGTGGTCCTCGAGAACAGCTATCATATGATCACGCTCGACCGTGACCGTGACCAGCTCGTCGGCCGGACGATCGACTTCATGGGCCGCCAACGGCGTCTGCGGGTTGCGAAAAACGAGAATGTCATGCCCCTCAGGACAGCCCGCCGATGAGGCCATCTGCGCTTCGTCCGCAGGTCTTCGAATCCATCGACGCGATCGATCCGATCGCATGGGATCGCTGCTTTCCGGGCGACCCGGAAGGCTGGGCGTTCTACAAGGCCATCGAGGACGCGGGCCCACCCGGCTTCCAATGGCGCTATCTCGCGATCCTGGAAGCCGGCGTGCCACTTGCCCTGGTGCCGGCGTTCCTCACCGAGTATCGCCTAGACACGACGGTCCCGCCGGGCCGGATGAAACGTGCGTTCGCGGCGCTCACCGCGGCCCTGCCGGCTGTTCTGGCGCCGCGCCTGGCCTCGCTGGGCTCGCCTGTGGCCGAGACATGCCATCTCGGTTTCGCCCCGGAGGTCGTCGACGAACGCAAGCTAGCCCTCGTGCGAGCCTTGCTCGCCGCCTTCGAGGATATGGCCGCGAACGAGGGGTGCAGCCTCCTCGGTGTCAAGGACGTTCCCGACGCGCGGCTTGCGCCGTGGCAGTGTGCGCTGACCGAGCGGGGGTTCCAGCGCATGCCAGGCCTGCCGACCGCGACCCTTGCCGTGCCGGCCGGAGGGCTCGACGCCTATCTGGCGACTCTGAACCGCGCGACACGCAAGGACATGCGCCGGAAGCTGCGGGACGCCAAACTTCGGATCGAGCATCGCCAGTCGGTCGACGACGTGCTCCCGCGGATCGCGGACCTTTACGAGCAGACCTTCGCGCGTGGGGATCTCACGTTCGAGCGTCTGCCACCCGCGTATTTCAACTCTGTGCTCGCAAGAATGCGGACGACCGCCACGATGATCCTCTACTGGGCCGGCGATGACCTCGTTGCGTTCAACCTCGTCTTTCAGGGCAAGGGCCGGCTGATCGACAAGTATGTCGGCATGGATCACGGCGCCGTTCGGCAGCACAGCCTCTATTTTGTCAGTTGGCTCCACAACGTCGCCCTATGCAGCGAGCGTGGCCTGTCTGTCTATCAGAGCGGCCAGTCGTTCTACGCGCCCAAGGTCCGGCTGGGATCCCATCTTTCCGTCAACTGGCTTTATTTCCGCCACCGCAACACATTTGCAAACCATGTGCTGGGCCTGGTGGCCAGGCTCGTGCGGCTCGACCGGTTCGACCCGGTGATTGCAAAGCTCATGGAGCAGGCCCGATGAGAGACCGCGCATCCGTTCTCCAGCCTCATCTCACGGTATCTTCCATCCTGGCCTGGAGTGGGCTGGTTGTCTCAGAGACGCTGGCGCAGGTCGCCCTCAAGGCGGCGGGGGATCACCTTGGCTCCATGGATTTTGGCATCGACTGGGTCATGTCCGCCATCACCAATCCCTGGACGCTCGCAGGAGCTGTGGGATATATTGGTGCATTCGCCTCCTGGATGATAGTCCTCGATCGCATTCCGCTGAGCCTCGGCTTTCCACTGACCGCCGTGATCTACGTCACGGTCACGGCTGCGTCCGTCCTCCTGTTCCAAGAACAGTTCGGACTGCTGCGGTGGAGCGGCATCGCACTGATCGTGGTCGGGGTGGCGATCATTGGGACGGAGGAGGATTAGACGCGTGCTCACCATTCGAACACTTCAGCGGGTGGGTCTCGAGCCTATCCTGAGCGTGATCGCTCTGCCTACGGGTGGGGACGTCCACGCGACTTACGCCGTCGGGAGGGAAGAGTAGCCATGGAGCGCATACTGGTCAGGGTCTTGCGTGACATGGTTCGCGAGGGCAATCTCACGGTTACGTTCACCTCCGGCCGCCAGGAGCAGTTTGGCGACGGCGCCGGCCCATCGCTTGCCGTGCGCTTCACGGACGCCGCAGCTGAGCGGGCAATGGTGCTCGATCCGGATCTCCGTTTCGGAGAACTCTACATGGACGGACGGTTCGTGGTCGAACGGGGAGCAATTTTTGACGTTCTGAAGCTGCTCTATGCTAATGCGGAAGGGCAGCAGCAAGGATTCATCTCCCGCATCGTAGACCGGATCCGCTTCTCGGTACGGCGCGCGGTACGCACGAACCTGCCGTCGCGAGCGCGCCGCAACGTCGCGCATCACTACGACCTCGACAGCCGCCTGTTTCGTCTCTTCCTCGATGAGGATATGCAGTATAGTTGCGCTTATTTCGTGGATAACGGGGCCACGCTTGAGGAAGCACAGGCCGAGAAGAAACGCCGCATCGTGGCCAAGCTGTGCCTACGTCCGGGCCAGACCGTCCTCGATATCGGTAGCGGCTGGGGAGGCTTGGCGATACAGGCAGCCCGAAGCACTGCGCCGCTAGAGGTAACGGGTGTAACACTGTCCACAGAACAACTCGCCATCGCGCAGGCTCGCGCGGCACAAGCGGGCCTTGCGCACCAGGTCCGCTTCGAACTGAAGGATTATCGCTCGGTTGAGGGTCCTTTCGACCGCATCGTCTCGGTCGGCATGTTCGAGCATGTCGGTGCGGGCTTCTACGGCACCTTCTTCGAGCACGTTGCGCGGCTCCTCGCCCCCCGCGGCGTCATGCTCCTGCATACGATCGGGTTCTCGGAAGCGCCAGGCTTCGTCACGCCGTGGCTCGACAAATACATCTTCCCGGGCGGCGACATACCCTCTCTGTCCGAGATCGTTTCTCCCATCGAAAAGGCTGGTCTCGTCATCACCGATGTCGAGGTGATGCGCTTTCACTATGCATTGACACTGCGCGAGTGGAGCAAGCGGTTTCAGGCGCGGAGGAAGGAAGCCGCAGCCCTGTATGACGAACGGTTTTGCCGCATGTGGGAATTTTACCTTGCGGCGGCTGAGTGCTCGTTCTGGCACGAGAATCTCGTCGTGTTTCAGATTCAGCTTGCCAAGTCGGCTCATGCCCTGCCCCGCACGCGACGCTACATGGAGCAGGCTCGTGCCATTGAGCCCTTGCCCCATTCCGGTGCCGTAGGATGAGAGAATATCAAGCGACCCAAAGTGGCTAATCCCGGGCCGCAGCACGTTGCTGCGGGTCTCCACGATTACTTTCCAGACCTGAACCACCAAGACTTGCGGGGACTTATTTCAATGCTAAAGGGTGTCTTTGATTCCACCTTTTTAGAGGATCATCGGTCTATCACGAAATCCATGGCAATTTGGGGCGGGCTGGTTGTACTTCTCCTCAGCACCGGTCTGACGTCCATAAGCGCAGCGACACCAACCCGTGACATAACGGGGATCTGGATGCCGGAGGACGGTGAGAGTGCCATCGAGATCTCGGCCTGCGGTAGTGCGCGATGCGGACGGGTGATCTGGCTCAAGTCCCCCCATGACAAGAGTGGCCGTCCCGTCCTCGACGACAACAACCCGGATACGAGCCTCCGCTCACGCCTGATCTGCAACCTCCAGATCATAATCGCCCTCAAGCCGCAGTCCGATGGGACTTGGAGCCAAGGCCGCATTTACGATCCGGAAGACGGAAGGTCCTACGATGCCGAAGCCCAGTTGGACCAACCCGATGTCCTGAAGGTGACTGGGTACCTGGGCATTAAAACTCTCGGCGAGACGGTTACATGGCGGCGTACGGCGGCCCCGGGGCGCTGTGGTGAACGCTGAACGGCACCTACCATGATCGGCCTACGGCTTTCTTCGCTGCGATGGCGCTTGGTTTTCGCATTTCTTCTAGTCAGCGCCCCTCCGGTTTTCGGAGCCAGCTATTTCGCGGCAAAGGTCATTTCGGCGGCCTTCCAGCACAACGTCGAACGCTGGCTGGAGGAAGCGGCCCATTTTTTGGCATTGGATGCCGAGGAGGCTAAGAACGAGGCAGACAAGTCGGCCGCGATCATCGTGTCCACCCTGGAGAACCGAAAGACGTTCGATTCCCAAAGGCTTGGAGACTTCGTAGAGCCGTTTGCCGATCTCCTGGCGTCCGTCGGTTATGATTACGTCCAGATCTACGATGAAGATGGACGGAGTGAGTACACATTCGGTCAATTCACATTTCTCAGCCCGCCGCCGAAGGAGGCGAGCAAGTCGCTCTATCGCGTCCAGGTCAATGGCAGCGAGACCATTGTTGGAGGAGCCGTCCGGGTTTTCTCGAACTCCGGGAAGAGGCACTTCGTGTTTGTTGCAAATACAATCGACGAGGCGTTCTTTGCAGCTTCGCAAGCAAGTAAGACGCTGGAGATCCGGATTCCTGTCGTCAGTTCCAATGGCACATTCGCAGTCCGGTCGGGCCAGGCCTGGCCACCATTCGAGGTCCCTACGGGGGTCCTGCAATCCCTTCTACAAGGCGCGCAAGTCGCAGTCTCGTCTGCCACGACGCAGGAACGCCCTGCGACTGCCTTTGCGGCTTTGCGCGACGCGCAGGGTCAACTCGTGGCCATCGTCGCCTGTCAGGTGTCAGGAATGGCCGCCATGTTCGAGAATCTCACGGAATGGCAATACTTTCTTGCCCTCGCCGGGATCGCGGGGCTGTTTTCCATGCTTGTTGGGACCCTGGTCGCGGAGCGCATTTCCCGTCCGCTCCAAGCCCTAACCAAGGGCGTCCGCGCCGTCGCGACCGGTGATTACAGAAGCCGCGTCCAGGAGAGCGGAGGGCGTGAACTCGCGGAACTGGCGGCGGGTTTTAATCTAATGAACGAACAGCTCGACCGCCTGCGGAGCATGGAAGGGGCCATGCGCAAGCGCGAACAGCTTGCCACTCTTGGAGAGGCCGCCGCAGTGCTTGCGCATGAGATCCGCAACCCACTGGGAATCATTAAGACATCCAGCCAATTGGTTCGTATGAAATCGGCTCTCAACGCATCGGAAGATCGTCTCATTGAATTCGTGCTCGATGAAGTCTCCCGCATCGATCGGCTTGTCCGCGACATGCTCGATTTCGCGCGGCCGAAGGAATTGCAGAAGAGTCTGATCGACTTCCGGAGGGACGTCGTGGAGCGGGCCATCGACTTCGCCGCTCCGGAGCTGGCCCGACGGGGTCTGACCTGGACGATCTCGGGGCCGGACGGCAGTGCGAAAGTGTTCGGGGATCCGGATCGCCTCTATCAGACCGTGCTGAACCTCATTTTGAACGCCATGGACGCAACGGAAGGCGGGGGCACGTTAACGGCTACGATGAACCGGCGACCTCATGCCCTGGAGCTCAAGCTCGAGGATGACGGGGGCGGCATTTCGCCCGAGGTCGTGGGGCGGATCTTCGACCCATTCTTCACGACAAAGGCCAAGGGAACCGGGTTGGGCTTGGCCCAGGCCAAGGCTGCCGTTGAGGAGCATGGCGGCTCCCTCACTTGCGCCAGCGCGCCCGGCCAAGGAACGACCTTCATCGTGGAACTACCTTTACCCGAGTTGGAGCATGCCGATGAGACCATTTGTTCTGGTCGTTGACGACGAAGTCCGGCTCGCCGAGGTCGTGTCGGCTGCTCTCGCCGAGCGAGGGTTCGACGGGCAGGCGGTTGGATCCGTAAATGAGGCACTGGGAGTGTTGAATTCCTCGGATGTGAGTCTTGTGCTGACCGACCTTCGGATGCCTAGTCTGGGCGGGCACGACCTGCTTCGACGGCTCCAGGTGTTGAGGCCGGAGATACCGGTCATCATCACGACCGCATACGCATCCGTGCGCGATGCGGTCGACCTCGTGAAGCAAGGTGCCTACGACTACATCTCGAAGCCGTTCGAAATCGATGACGTGATTGCGACGATCGAAAGGGCGCTCAAGCTTGGCGAGGCCCTGGAAGACAACCGGCGTCTCCGAACGGAGCTGGAAGAAAAGTATAGCTTCGACCACCTTGCAGGAGAGAGTGCGTCATTCCGAAACGTCCTGCGCCAGATCACCGAAGTGTGCGAGAGCCGGGCAACGGTCCTGCTCGAGGGAGAGAGTGGCACCGGCAAGGAACTCGTCGCCCGGGCGATCCACTACAACAGTCCTCGCCGCCTGAGGCCATTCGTGGCAGTGAATTGTGCCGCAATTCCCGAGAACCTGCTGGAGAGCGAGCTTTTTGGGCATGTGAAAGGTGCGTTCACCGGCGCTCTGGCAACCCGGGAAGGCCGCTTTGCGGCCGCAGACAAGGGAACGCTCTTCCTGGACGAGATCGGCGACATGCCTCTCTCGATCCAGGCGAAGGTTCTGCGCGCCATTCAGGAGCAGACATTCGAACCCATTGGGTCGAACAAGTCCGTTCATGTCGACGTCCGGATCATCGCCGCGACGCATAAGGACTTGAGGCGGCTGATAGACGCGCAGGAGTTCAGGGCGGATTTGTATTACCGTCTCAACATCTTCCCAATAGCACTCCCGCCCCTGCGGGAGCGGCCGGGTGATATTCTTCTGCTGGCTCGTCAGTTCCTCAACTCCTTTGCGGCGGACATGGGTAAGCGACTCATCGGCTTCACGCCGTCGGCGGAAGCCGCGATGGCGGGATATTCGTGGCCTGGGAACGTTCGTGAATTGCAGAATTGCGTGCAGCGCGCCGTCATCGTCGCACGCGGCAACACGATCGACGTTTCCGATCTTTCTCATTATGTCGTTGAAGGGAATAGTAAATGTGCCCCGGAAGTCGGGCTGCCGAATGATCTCGACGCCGAACTCGCGCGGATTGAAAGAAACTATATCATCGAGGCGCTGAAGGAAACGAATGGAGTGCAGGTAAGGGCAGCGGAGCGCCTTGGAATTTCGGAGCGAAGCCTCTGGCACCGCATCAAGAAGCTTGCGATCAAGATTGGCCATCATGTTGAGTGAGCGCGAATGTTAGTGGTGCATCCAGGCCCGAATGTCGGCCGGTCGTCGAAGCGCGTGTTGCCGGTCGCCGCACAGGCGTGTTTCGCATTGGTGCTGTCAACGGCCTCCGTCGAAGCTCAGGACATGCTCATCCAGACACCGGCAGCCGAAGCTTCGTCGGCATGGATCGTCACTCTGACCGGAACGGGAATTGTCAGCCCGAAGTACGAAGGGGCCAGTGCTTACGGCCTGTCGGGATTCCCGTCCGTGGGTTTTCGGCATGCCGATGAGCCTGAGGAGTTCAGCGCTCCGGACGACAGTCTCGATTATACACTCTTCAGCACGTCGGGTTGGAAGGTTGGCCCGGTAGTTAACCTTAGGTCGGGTCGGTCTGTGCAAGACGACAGCCGCCTGTCCGGTCTCAGAAACTACCCATGGGCCATTGAAGCCGGCACATTCGTCGAGTATTGGCCCATTCAGGACCGTCTTCGCATGCGTCTCGAAGTTCGTCACGGGCTGCATCGTCACGACGGCTTCGTGGCTGATCTTTCGACTGATCTCATCCAGAAGTTTGGGGCATTCACGGTCTCGGGCGGTCCACGCGCGTCACTGGCGGACAACAACACTATGGAGAGGGAATTCGGCATCAGCCCGGCGGGCGCCCTTCGAAACGGAATGCTGCCAGCCTTCAGTGCTCATGGCGGCGTGAAATCCATCGGACTGGAAGCCGCGCTGAACTACGACTGGTCGGATCGGTGGAGGACGACCGTATTCCAGCGCTATAATCGTCTCATCGGCGACGCAGGGGCAAGCCCGATAACGACCCGCCTCGGATCACGGAACCAGCTTACTTTCGGCTTGGAACTGACATATGCGTTCGAGCTGCGCTCGCTCTATGGTCTTGCTCCGCATTTGCGGAGAGCGGTTTGGTAGCTATCCGGCCAGCCTTTCGAACTGATCCGGACTGACGTAGTCGAGCGTCGAATGACGCTGGACGGGATTGTGGAAGCCGTCGATGTAACGGCCAATCGCCTGCTTGGCCTCGGCTCTGGTCTGGAACACCGTGCGCCAGACCAATTCGGACTTCAAGGTCTTGAAGAAGGTCTCGACCACCGAATTATCATGACAGAGTCCTTTCCCGGACATCGAGATCCGGATGCCATGTTGGAACTGTCAAGTTAATCCGGCAGTGACCGACAGCGGGCATAGCCGAGGGCATGAAACCTCCTCGCGAACCTCACTATGCCCGCCACCGCTTTCCTGCGGAAGTGATCAGTTACGCCGGGTGGCTGTATTTCCGATTCCCGCTCAGACTCCGGATGGTCGACGAAAGGTTCTGTCGCGAATTCTCGGTAGGCACAAAAGGAGAGTTATTCCCGCCAGTGGTCTCACGGAGCCAGGATGTTGAACTGCTCGACGACAGGCAGCCGCAGATTGCAGGCATACTTCGCCTGCTGTTTGCGCATTATGTGCACCATTTCGATGCCACTCAGCACAGCGCGAGCGTTATTCATGGATTTGAACCCCATCATCGGATGAACCCGCCGCTTGATGGCGCGGTGATCCTGCTCGATGCGGTTATTGAGATACTGACTCTGCCTGATCCTGATCGGTTTCAGCTTGCACCCGGACCTATCCTGGAGCCGGCTCGTCGCGTCACAGGACACGATTGCCTCGCGGTTCGTTTGGCTTCCGTCGATCACAATCCGCTCGGGTCTACCCTGGCGCTTGAGGGAGTTGCTCAGGAAGCGTCTGGCAGCGGCCAGACTGCGCCGCTCGCTGAACCAAAATTCAACCGTGTCGCCGTTGTTATCGATGGCCCGGTAGAGATATTTCCACTGACCTCGAACTTTGATGTCGGTTTCGTCGAGGTGCCATTTGCCAGTGACGGGCCGCTTCCGCTGATTGAACCGCTCCAGCAGCTTGGGAGAGTAGCGCACGACCCATCTGTGAATGGTTGCATGATCGACCGAGATGCCGCGCTCGGCCATCATCTCCTCAAGACTTCTCAGGCTCAGATTGTAGGCCAGATACCACCGCACACAGTAGGATCACTGAGCGATCAAAACGTCTGCCCTTGAACACGCTACTCTTCATCCCCAAAGCAAGGCACCAGTAGCTGAAACTCTGAAACAAACCGTTCGCGACGGAACCCGCCACCAACCTATGTTGCTAGTTGAGGCGACGCTTTGCCCGGAAATCGGGATAGGGGGGAACCTCGCGGTTCCTCCCCTCCCACACCACCGTACAAACGGGTCCGTATACGGCGGTTCGCTAGATTACTCGGCTCGGCGGGCATAGACGGAGGCAAGACCGAGGTCTCTGAAGTAAGCGTTGGGGAAGGCAAAGGAGAGCGCAGGGCTGTTGCTGAGCCGCCAGACACCGTGGGGACTGCCGGCGGCTTTCGCCGCCAGATCCTTTCCGATCCCGTGGCGGCGCAGTTCCGCAAAGCGGGTAGTCCCGTACTTCCACTGCTTCCAGACGATAGCGCGAAGCCGTCGCCTGATCCATTTATCCAGGTGCCGCAACGCCGTTGGAGTCTCGCAGAAGCCGAAGTAGCCGCGCCATCCAACGAGATAGCGCGATAGCTCCGGGATGATCTGCGCGAGGCTGCGCCCACCCGACCGTGCCGTGAGTTCCCGCACCCGCCCCTTGAACCTGACCAGCGCCTGCGGCGCGATGCACCGCCGGAATCGGCCCTGGTCCACGAAGCTGAAGCCGAGGAACTTTCGCTCGGTTGGAGAAGCGACAGCGCTCTTGGCCGTGTTCACCTTCAGCGTAAGGCGCCGTTCGAGGAACCGGGTGACGCTGGCCATGACCCGTTCGCCTGCGCGAGGACTGCGGACATAAATGTTGCAATCGTCGGCGTATCTTGCGAACCGGTGGCCGCGCCGTTCCAGCTCCTTGTCGAGCACATCGAGCATCAGGTTTGAAAGCAGCGGCGAGAGCGGACCCCCTTGCGGGACTCCCTCATCCATCGGATCGACCATGCCACCCACGAGCACACCTGCCGTCAAATAACGGCGGATGAGCCGGAGCAGTTGCCGATCCTGCACCCGTTTGGCCACCAGTCCCATCAGGATGTCATGGTTCACCCGATCGAAGAATTTCTCCAAATCGAGATCGACGACGGTGTGGCAGCCGTCAGCGATGAACTGCTGAGCGGCAGCCACGGCCTGATGTGCCGAGCGTCCGGGCCGGAACCCGTAACTCGACGACGAGAAGGTCGGGTCCCAATCCTCTTGCAGCACCTGCATCACCGCCTGCTGGAGGAAGCGGTCGAGCACCGACGGAATGCCGAGGCCTCTAGTGCCTCCCGATGCCTTCGGAATTTCGACGCGCCGTACCGGCTGCGGCTGGTAGGTGCCGTTGAGAAGTTGAGCCCTGATCTCGGGCCAGTGGTCTTTCAGGTAGGCGGCCAGATCGTCGACAGTCATGCCGTCGACGCCGGGCGCGCCCTTATTGCGTCTGACCTGGGCCAGCGCCTTCTTCAGGTTGTCGCGAGCGACAATCCTCCCCATCATTGATCCTACCGGGATCACTGGGCTTTCGGGGGCGGGTGCCGCCGACAGGACTTCGGCTCCTCCAGCAAGCGGGCTCGGGGTTTCACCCTCTGCCGCCTCGCCGAAAGCCAACTCAAGTTGGTTTTGCTGCCGCTTGGTCCGTCGAGACACCTGCTCTACTTGCCCTCTCTAACGTTCAGGCCTTCGGTCTTGCGACCTACTATGCCGTCTGCTGACCTCTCCGCCACGGTCACGGGCCTTGCGACCCGCTCAGTCCGGATGACCGGACATGGTGGAGATCTCCCGAGGTAAGTTCGACCGCCTTCCCCGCACACCTGCCGGATTTACCGCCTCGGTCTTTGATGACCCTGGACTTCGCAGTCTTCAGCCTGCTCGTCCGGCCGCGGCGGCCTCATATCCGGTTCTTGTTCATCAGGTCGCGGTTTTGCTCCACGCTTCCTTCAGACCCCGCCTCACGACGACGCCCTTGCCCTTTGCTAACCCTTCGCCGTCATCAGGCTGGGTAGAGGACTTGCACCTCCGAGCTGTCGAACATGCTCGGCACACTGAAAAAGGGCGGCCATTGCGACCGCCCTTTGTACGAAACTCAGTCGTGCCTACCAGCCGCCATAGTAGCCAGAGCTGTAGTGGGGCGAGCCGTAGCTGTAGGTGACCGTACGGGTGCTCTCAGGAGCATAGCCGTAGTCATAGGTTCGAACCACGCGACGGGTGCGGTAGACCGGCCGCGGCTCCTCATAGTAGCGGACGACCCGCCGCTCCGTGTAAGCCGGCGCGGTGTAGTACCCCTCATCGTAGCTGTAGGACTGGACCGGTGCGGCATAACCGTAAGCGGGAGCCGCATAAGCCTGCGACGTGGTCCCAGCGATGATGGCGCCGGCAGCAAGACCAACGGCACCCGCCGCAAGAGCCGCACCACGACGGCCATTGCGAGCCTCAGCATCCGAGGCAGAAAGGGCGCCAAGAGCCACAAAGCCCACTGCTGCAAGAGTAGCTATCTTACACATGTTAGATCTCCAGAACAGATTGAGGGCAATGATGTTGGGCCCTGATTTGAGATCAGGTTTAACGGTGTCGCAGTGAATGCGATATGAATGCTTGCTTGCTGTATTGTTCAGATCACTCAGATCAGGGCCCAGCTCCTCTCTCCAAGCCCGCCGCAGATCGGTGATTAAATGGCGAAAAATCGGTTAATCGAGTGGTAATCGGCAGGTCTGGACAGTTGCCGGGCGGTATCAAGTCCATCTAGTCTGCGCAAGCTGATCCGGTTCACCAAGCGACGATCGCTCCCTATGTTCTGTTTCCCGCCCCTCGGAGGCCATATGGTTCTACGCTTTCTCGATCGCGGTATCGGACGTGTGGTCTCGGCTGGGCGGTGGCTCGTGCTACCGGTCATGATTCTGCTCTTCCTGCAATGGCCGTTGCGCGATGGCATCAAGGCCTATTCACGTCAGGCCAACGATCTCGGGCAGTGGCTCTTCGCGCTGATGATCGCCATCGCCGTCACGGCCGCGACCCGCGCCCGTGTCCACCTCGCCGCCGATGCTCATGCCCGTCACTATCGTCCCGAGACGCGCCAGCGCATCGCCAGGATGGGCGCAGCCCTGGTGCTGGTCCCGTGGGCCATTTTGATCCTTGTGGCGGGCTGGCCCATGGTCTGGGCTTCCCTGGCAGGGCTCGAGGCCTTCCCCGAGACCGGCAATCCGGGCTACTTCCTCATCAAGCTCGCGGTCCTGCTGCTGGCCGGCTTAGTTCTGCTCCAGGCGGTCGTGACGATCACAGCGCAAGGCCGGTTCCGCTCATGAGTTGGATCGGTCTGGCACTGCTGCCGTTTGTGGGAGCAATGCTTGTTCTGACCGGCCTGCCGGCCTTTCTCGTGCTGATCGGTGCCGCGGGCCTCGGTGCGATTGCCGCGGCAACTGGCGGGGACGGCGCACTCCTGACGGCGCTTCCTGGTCGCCTGGTCGGCCTTTTGGAGAACGATCTTCTTCAGGCTTTGCCGCTCTTCGTCTTCATCGGGGCCCTGCTGAATCGTCTGCCGCTGGCCGAGACCCTCTTCCGCACGGGTCTGCGGTTGACCCGCGGCACGCCCGCCGGCCCGTCGATCGTGGCGTTGGGACTGGGGGCCCTGCTCGCGCCGATGAACGGCTCGGTAGCCGCGAGTGTCACGATGCTGTCGCGTGCCGTCTATCCTCGGCTCCTGCGACATGGAGTAGAGCCCGTCGAGGGGCTTGCCACCGTTGCCGTGGCGAGCACACTCGGGGTCGTCGTACCCCCGTCGCTCGTTCTGATCCTGCTGGGCGACGCCATGATGGGGGCCCATACCATCGCGTCAAACGCGATGGGGCGCTCGGAGCGTATCATCAACACCCAGGATATCTTCCGAGGCGTCTTGGGATCGGCGATCCTCTTCGTTGCCCTGTGCGTGATCGCGACGACGTGGATCAGGCGGAGAGGCAAGCCTGTATCAGCCAAAGCGAGTCGGACCGACCTCATCGTGTCCATTCTATCATGCTGCTTCATCGTCGGCATCCTCGGGGGCGTGGCGGCGGGGTTGTTTTACGCGGTCGAGGCGGCGGCTCTCGGAGCAACGGTACTCCTGCTGAGCGGGCTGCTGGTGCGCCGCCTGGATGGAGCGGCCCTCGCCAAGGTTCTGGCCGAGACCCTCGCACTGACCGGCGCGCTGTTTGCGCTGCTGCTTGCCGCGACCACCTTCACATTGGTCCTGCGCAGTCTCGGCACTGACCACCTCCTGTCACGCTTAATCGCAGACCTGCCGGGAGGCGAACTAGGAGCCACCCTCGTCGTGCTTGCCATCCTCGCGGCGTCCGCCTTTGTCCTCGACGCGTTCGAGATCATCTTCGTTGTCGTGCCGATCGTCATGCCCGGGCTCCTGATGCGTACGAGCGATGCTGTTTGGGTCTCGGTGTTGGCGATCCTCACCTTGCAGGCGAGCTTCCTCCTGCCACCATTGGGCTATGCCGTGATGATGGCCCGCAGCGCGATGGCCGATCCGGTGCGGACTTGGCCACTCATGCGCGCCCTCGTACCTTATCTGGCCGTCCACGCCCTTGTGGTCGCGGTGACTGTTGCCGTACCGGGCTTGGTGCATTTGGGCGCGTCGCCCCAGTCGGCACCCACGGATCCTTCTGTGTCCAACGAGCAGGTTGAGCAGCAGCTTCAGCGGCTTATTCCAGACATCACACCGGATCTGTCACTTCCGAATATCTCGGACTGAGGACCAGAGCGTGGCGATCCCGGGATGTCTTATCAGTTTGGGCGGAGCTGCCAGGGCCGCACGCTCAAGGCACCGCGTCTGACGCAGGGTCGTACAATAAGGAGGCCGATGTTGCTCTTGTCTCTCT
Source organism: Microvirga sp. M2 (assembly GCF_047497095.1). Lineage (NCBI taxonomy): Bacteria > Pseudomonadati > Pseudomonadota > Alphaproteobacteria > Hyphomicrobiales > Methylobacteriaceae > Microvirga > Microvirga sp. M2. The sequence goes on along the minus strand of NZ_CP134065.1, from coordinate 550,463 downwards.
CGCCATGGCTTCAGCGCACTGGTTATGGCCTGAACGGCAAATGCGGCCTATGACATGCTCCTAGCTGCATTGCGTAGGATTCCATGAAGATTCTGCGATGATCTCGTCGAGTTTGCGGCAGCAGCCCTTTCCGGCGGGCGCGCTTGGCACGATCAGAACGCGCGGCAGATTGGACGGCCTCATTCTTCTGATCTCATCGTGGGGAGCCCGAGAGCTGATCCCGAAGAGAAGACAGGACCCACGAAGGTTTTGTTGCCGCTTTGAAGCTCGCTCGGCCTGAGCTCCGACAGGAGGGGTGAGAGGGGCTGACCGTGAAGCAAGGGGTCAAGAACCTGTTCATGGGGCGGCAGTTCACGGCGGAGATCATCTTATGGGCAGTCCGCTGGTACCTGCGTTTCCCGATCAGCTATCGTGATCTTGCATGCATGCTCTCCGACCGTGGTGTTCAGGCGGATCACACCACCCTGTTTCGTTGGATCCAGGCTTACGCTCCCGAGATCGATAAGCGCGTCCGCCAACATCTGCGCATGACGAGCGGCTCCTGGCCGGTGGATGAGACTTACATTCGGGTGAAGGGTGAATGGGTCTATCTTTACCGTGCCGTCGATGCTGCCGGGCAGACCATCGACTTTCTGCTCTCCCGCAGGCGGGATGCAGCTGCCGCCCGGCGGTAGTTCCGCAAGGCTTTGGGACAGCCGCATAGAGGTCATGACGATGCTCCACAAGGGCCAAGTGGCGAGTGCGCCAGCGAACGACATCAAGGCCCAGAGTGACTTCATTGCGGCTTTGCTTAGTGCTGCAGCTTGACCCGAGGTCGGATCCAGCTCGCATGTGACCTGTCGCAGGGTTTGCAACGAAACTCCTTGCATTCGGCTTGCGCCAGCGATAGGTGCCACCCACGTCCTACCGGAAGTTTCCGGGTGTGTACATGAGGACACTGCTCCTGCGAGCACCTCAATCAAAGGCTGTTCTAATGTCTACTAATTCAACGCCCCCGAACTATATCGAGCTTGCGGCTGATATTGTGTCGGCCTTCGTCAGCCACAACTCTGTCCCGACCTCTGAACTTCCGAGCCTCATCGGAAGTGTCCATGCCGCGATCCAGAGCATTGGCCAGCCTGCTGCCAAGCAGGAAGAAGCGAAGCCAACGCCAGCCGTTCCCATCAAGAGATCTGTGACGCCGGATTTCCTGATCAGCCTGGAGGACGGAAAGCAGTATAAGTCGCTCAAGCGGCACCTTGGCAAACTGGGCCTGACCCCCGAAGCCTACCGGGAAAAGTGGGGTCTGCCGCGCGATTACCCGATGGTCGCTCCGGCTTATGCGGCCAAGCGATCTGAATTGGCACGGAGCATCGGCCTGGGTCAGAAGCGCTCGAACGCCGCGCGGGCAAAGGCGGCTGCGGCTGATGCCGTAACAGGCGCTCCCGCAAAAGCCCCGGCCAAGCGTGGGCGGACGAAACCTGCTGCCTGAGAGCACAGTCCAAAATGCTGCGAGAGGCCGCTCGTCCAGAGCGGCCTATTTGTCGCTCAATTGAGTCCAGGTAAGGGCCGCGGAACGACTTGGTATCTTAGAACGCAGCCTCTGGCATCGGATCGGAAAGCTTGCTATCTGCCTCGGTCATATTGTTCAGTGAGCGCAAATCATGATCGGGCGGATAAGGGCCATGGTGATTGGGAGAAAGGGCAGCAATGCTTCAATTCGACAATGACCTGTTTCTGCGCCTGAACGCAGGGCCTACTCCGGACGCTACGATTGTCGCACTGGCAATCTTTGCCACCCATTTTCTAATCCTTTTAATTCCATTTTTCCTCGGCGGGTTGTGGGTGTTTGGCGGGCAGCGCAATCGGCTGACCAGCATCGCGCTCTGTGTGGCACTCGGGGTCGCTATAATGATGAGCTCCACCGTGGGACTCCTCATCGTCCGGCCACGGCCATTCATGGTCGGTCTCGGTCATGCGCTCGTCGAGCATCGGGCCAATTCTTCCTTTCCAAGCAATCACGGACTTGCCTTTGCCGTATGCGCTGCGGTCCTATTCATGGTGCGGCGCAGGCAGGCGGCGTGGATCGCTTGTGCCGCGGGGCTTATTGTTGCCTGGTCGAGAATATACGTCGGAGTTCATTATCCACTGGACATGGTCGGTTCAGTCGTCGTTGCCATACCAGCGGCCATGGCTTCGCTCCGCATCATGGACCGCCATGGTGCGCAGGTGTTGAAACTCGCAGAGCGCGTGGAAAGTTTGATCCTAGGACGTTTCAACAACAAGGCATAACCGTCGCTATAGTCTCAGTGCCGACCATGTGCCGATATCGTCACTCAATCAAGACGAGGGCCTGGGCGTCGTAGCCTACGACCCTGCGTGGATCGGTGCGCGTCGGCATGGCGCGGGCGTCGGGATCGGTGAGGGAAACCTGCTGATCGGGACTGGCTTCGAGCGGCTCTGTCGCGCATTTTCGGTGAGGACAGTAAGAGAGCTATGCAATCCGCAATCCTCACGCAGCCAGGATGTTGAACGGCTTGGCGAGGGACAGCGGCAAACTGCGGACGTACGTCGCCCGTCCTTTGCGCATCATGTGGACCATCTCGATCCCGCCCGGGATCGCTCGAGCGGATGCCGCTGTCTTGAACCCGAGCATGGGTCGGATCCGCCTCTTGATGGTCCGGTGATCGTCCTCGATGTGATTGTTCAAGTAGGCACTTTGCCGGATCCGGATCGGCTTGAGCCGACGTCTTGAATGATCCTTCAGAAGGTCCTCGGTATCACACGACAGGATGGCTTCACGATTGATCTGGCTGCCGTCGGTGACGATCCGCTCGCGCCGGCCGTGCTGCTTGAGCGCCTTGCGCAGAAATCGCTTCGCAGCCGTGAGGTTGTGCCGATCGCCGAACCAGAATTCGACGGTGTCGCCATGATGGCTCCCCTGGTCGAAGTCGTCTTGGTCTACATTGTGATAGCCCCTGCTGGCGACATCATCGCGGCCGGAACACAGGTCTCTTGGGATTTGCTGACGAAACCAGCCGCGATCCTTCTTATCGCTGGAGCCGAGTGTCTCACTGCACCAACCCCGCATATCTCACCTGATGCAGGCAGCTGGCGGCCCGTCACGGACCGGAGTCGAAGCGATTGGCATTCGCTCCGCCCGCCTCAAACATGCAGATCAAGCCAAAGAGGCAGATGACCCCCGTGAGTTCGGCCCCGGATTGAAGCCAGAACGGGACGCTCGCCCGGAAAGGTCCGGCCGTCACAACAGAGAGGACGAGGATGACACCGGCGCCCCATGCCAACATCGAAGACCTCCATACATCGCGCGGTGCGACCGTAGGCTGGCGAAACTGAATGCCAGATGACCAGACTCCTAAATCCGGCCCAGGGGCGGGCACCGCGAGGGTGCAGGGCCCGGCGATCATGCGTCGATGCGGCCCCTCGATCCGGCAGCACTTAAATCGATCCAGCCATCGGTCAGGGACTTTCCTGCGTCTTAGAGCCACGGCTTTACTTCCGTTCTGCCATGCGTGACGCGATTCTATTGGACGGCGGTCTCCTGGGCAGATCACCGATCACACTCCACAGCAAGCTTGGCCTGACGCTTCGGAAGCGCCCGGAAGACAAACATGTTTTTTCAGCACGTTTGGCTTCTTTACTTGATCCTCGCGCCAGTAGACGCTCCGGTTGAGGGTGCAAGTGGCGGGAATCTCGCGTGCCCCTTCACAGGTTGACGGATGCGGCGAACTGGGCCATCTGTGCCGCAGCCGCACATCGTGCCCTGGGCAGGATATGCGGGTCACAGGAACCATTATCCCTATGCCAAGCGACAGTTACGGTCGATCTTACATGCCGTCACCGGCTATCGGCGTCTGATCGCTTGAGATCAGTTCACCGGGGCCGGTCGACGGCGGATCGGCCCCTCGGGTGAACCATGGAAAATCTCGTCATCGCCTCTGAAGATGCGGCTCTCGATCTCGTCTCCGTTACGGCCAAGATTGCCGGCCTGCGGGCCGCGGATGTCGTCGATGTGCTCAATGACCTCTCCATCGACGACGCAGCGGAAATTCTCTCCTGTCTGCCGTTCGACCGAGCCATAGAGGTCCTCGATCAGCCAAGTCTATCCAATGTAGCACAAATCGTCATGGTCCTGCCGCGCCATCAAGCAGTTTCGATGCTCGCCGGCATGTCCGCCGACCGCGCCGCCGATGCGCTGCACAACCTGGAGGATCCGGACCGCTCCGAATTGCTTCGCCTGCTTGATCGAGAAACCCGCACCTCACTACAGCACCTGCTCCACTATCCGGAGGACAGTGCCGGATCGCTCATGACGACCGAGTTCGTCAGCGCGCCTTCAAACTGGACCATTGCCCAGGTGCTGCATCACATCCGAATGGTCGAGCGCACCCGCGAAACGGTTTATGCGGTTTATGTACTTGATTCACACAAGCACACGCTGGTCAATGCTGTCTCCCTTCGTCGCTTGATCGCAGGTGATCCGCACGCCAACGTCCTCACCGCCGCTCCAATGCGCAAGCCCATCACCGTGTCACCGATGGCTAGCCGGGATGAGGTCACGCGCCTGATCGCCAAATATGACCTCCTCGCCGTGCCGGTGGTCGACGCCAGGGGCCACATTCGTGGCATCGTCACCGTGGACGATGTCATCGATACGATGATCCGGCGAACGACCGAAGAGGTACAACGGTTCGGTGGCATGGTAGCTTTGGACGAACCCTATCTGCGCATCGGCTTTTGGCAGATGATTCGAAAGCGGGCGGGTTGGCTGTGTGTGCTGTTTCTCTCCGAAATGCTTACGGCGTCGGTTATGCAGACTTTCGAGCATGAACTCGAGAAGGCTCTCGTGCTGACCCTCTTCATTCCACTCATCATGAGTTCGGGGGGAAACTCGGGCTCGCAGGCCACCTCACTGCTGATCCGTGCTCTTGCATTGAGGGAGCTGCGACTGAACGACTGGTGGCGAGTTGCCTTGCGGGAACTACCGACTGGCCTACTCCTTGGAACGGTCCTGGGTGCCGTCGGCGCCACTCGGATTGCACTGTGGCAATGGCTCGGCTTCTATGACTATGGCGACCATTGGATGTTGATCGCCCTGACTATCAGCGCAGCGCTGATCGGGATCGTGACCTTCGGCTCGATGGCGGGATCAATGCTACCGTTCATGCTGCAGCGTGTTGGTTTCGACCCCGCGAGCGCCTCAGCTCCCTTCGTGGCTACATTGGTCGATGTGACGGGGATCGTAATCTACTTTGGGATTGCCGCTGTAATCCTGAGCGGGACCTTGCTATAACCTAGATGCCGTAACGGGCCTGCCGCTCGCGAAGTCGCGCAGCGGCAGGCCCTCAAAGTGATGGTGTGAAACCGTGGATTTGCTTCGGTTTGGTGGAGAGTGTTTTGCAGTCTGTTCGGCCATCTTCGCGAACTGAACCGGATTGAGACAGGCGAGGGTCGAGGGACGCCGGACCGGGTTGTAAAAGCCGTCGCTGTAACGGCAGTTCGCCTTCTTGGCCTGGAAGGCGGTGCGCCAGACCAGCTCGGATTTCAAGGTCTTGAAGACGATCCGGACAACTGCATTGATGCTCCTATAGAGGTCAAGAGGCTGGAGAGAGTGCCGTGGGAAGCCTGCTGGTGCGGCAGAGATAGCCGAAGATCTCCCGTGCAACAAAGCGCTTAAGGCAGCGAATGATCTGCAACTTGCCCTTGCCCTCCGCGGTCAACGTATCGAGAGCTGCATCGTGGCTCTTGATCTCAGCATCGAGCATCAGCCAGCGCCGGGCCAGAGCGCGTAAGGCCGCTTTGGCGGAGGCGGTCGGGTCTGTCATCGCTCCTGGCCGCAAAGCCGCCAAATGCCGGATGAGCGCCATCGTGCCGGTGAGGCCCTCAAGGCTCTCGCGCAAGGCCGTGGGAGCGTCGGTGACAATCGTCTTGAGAGTGACCATCGCTTGGGTGCGGCTCTTCATGGCGGTATCACGTGTCACCTTGAGGTGACGGATCATTTCGGGTGAGCTGGTGCCCGACTTGGGAGCCGCCCTTGCCTGGCCACTGAGAACGGCGCGGGCCGCGTTCTCGGCATCGAGCGGGTCCGTCTTGCCATGCTGATGTCGGATCTAGCGATCGGGGCGGTTGACCTCGATGGTGCGATGGCCTCTCTCCTGCAGGAAGCGTGACAAGCCTGCCCCATAAGATCCAGTCCCTTCGATCCCGAAGGCTCGGACAGAGCCGAACGAACGAGCCCTGGTCTCCAGCTCCTGATAGCCTCTACGGCTAGCCGGCAAGGTCATTGCGCCAAGGCGAGCCCCCAATCCGTTGATGGCGGCAGCAGCATGGGCCTCTTTGTGGGTATCAATGCCGATGATGATCTCGGCAGGATCGATGTCTTGCATTCCTGGTCCTCCGTGGGTGAGGCCCTGGCGAGATCCTGCGGGCGGACAGGACTGTGATGGGACGAGTTCCCTCAAGCTCCTATCAAGTCACGCGACAGCAGACCGTCAGGTGCCACCCGAAAGGCCGACACGTCAACGCAATGACACGCGATCAATCATAACAAGGGTCAGGTCCGCCGAGCGGCTCTGATATTCTCACAGTCGAAGCAGTCCCCCTTTCCGGACATCGCGATCCGAATGCCGTGCTTCCTCAACTCGGCTTGGAAGGCGGTGGCGCGGTATTGCGCTGCCGCGGCCCGCTTGATGGATCAACCCCTTTCCGGTCGCCGGATCGCCAAGGCTTTGCGCAACGCCTGCAGGGCCAGTTCCTGGTAGGGCAAAGAGATCGAGGATCACGGCCAGCGGGACTGATTGGTGCTCTTGTCCTGATCTGGTCGGGGCTGTCACTAACCTGGAGCCACAACCGGGCCCTATCTTTTCGGAACCTGGTTGAAGGATTGGTTCCCATCTCAGCCATCGCCGCGATAGCGATCGTGGTCTCCGGTCGAGCCCCGCGGGCGTCAATGCACCCTCTCACAGACGCGTTTGTCGCGGCCGCCATCCTGATCGTCGCAGAGCTGAAGCTCGCCTATCCCCTGCGGCATCTCTCGGGCGGCCTGGAGGTCCCCTTTGCGCTCAACCGCCCCGCGGTGACGCTCCCGCTTCTGGATTGGCCTCTCGAGAGCTTCTGGCGCTCACAGGAACAGCCCTCCGTCTCAATCGCACTCGGAGGCCTGCTCGCCATGACAGTGGTGGTTTCCAGCAGTGGTGCGTCAAAGATGGTTCTGGCTGCCGGGCCTTGGTCTTTGCGCTCACGTTCTAGGCCCCCGACGCGTGCTAGCGGTAGTGATCGGTCTGGTAGCGGTCTGGATGCTGATCCAACCGGTATTCGGGCGGATCGTGGACGCCGTCCCTCCGACCCAGATGATCGAATGGATGGCGAGCGTCCATTCTCGCGTGCGGCTTGACATCTGGAAGAGCTTTGGGGCTCTTGTGGAGCACGGCCTCCTCATGGGAACGGGATTAGGGACCACCTCGCGCCTAGGCCGGGATCCGGTAACTCCGGAAATCGCCCAGGAGCTGCCGCAACTCCTGGCGGCCGGACATCCGCACGACAACCTCCTGCAGATATGGGCTGAACTCGGAGCGGCTAGCGTCGTGCTGTTTCTGGCTCTCTGCACATGGGTTGCGGGCCGTCTGTCGCGCGGGGCTCCCGATCTCCTCCCAGAACGCCTTGCCCTTCTCGGGAGTGCGGTTTCGATCGCACTCGTCAGTCATGGCGCATGGCAGGATGGGGGCTCACCGCCATCGGGCTCGGCACCGTTCTTTCCCAGTCCGCTCACAGCAACGGCCCTCGGCATCCCTTCGGTTCGGACGCCAAATGGGTCCCAGGCAGGAGCATCGTATGATTGGCGCTGGGCTCTCCATGAAGAAGGCCCGCGATGTCAAAAGCTGACCAGTTCGACATCCCTGCATCGCCTCCACAGAGCACCGGGCCCACCAGGCCGAACCAATGAATTGTTCGACCGCTCAACCGGGCATCGCACTGAAGTCCTTATCTGGGACTATCCATCCATGGTCGCTCCAGCGGAAAGGAACCAGTTCCACTGAACAAGCGTTCTTGACGCTTGAAGCCAAGCTTGTAGCGGAGGTTCGTAGACACTCCGCCGGGAGAACATCATGGCCGCACAGGACTGGCAGGAGCTGATCGATCGCGTTAAACCTATTCTTCTCCAAGACGGAGAAGCCTCTCAGCTGCTCAAGCAAGCCCTCTGTGAGGAAAAGGCCGAACATGTCGCGCTTGCCCTCGAGAACGTCGACTCTGACCACGCCTGCAACCTGTTCGACCATCTCGACCACGATTGTGCGGCTGAGGTCCTGGCGAAGTCGGCGCCGGAGCTGACGAAACAATTGATCGAGCGTCTGTCCGTTCAGGATTTCCTGAACCTGCTCTCGCGCCTGCCACGCCGGCAGGCCGCGATCGTTGCCTCACGGGCACCGCGCGAATACTCCCAGGCCTATCTCGCACTGCAACGGTCGCGAACGCCTTCTGGCGCCAAGGAAACGGAGGATCGTCTGCGGTACCGTGACGGCACAGCCGGCCGCCTCATGACCGGCCAGTTTGTGCGTCTACGTCCTGATATGACTGCGCAGGACGCCATTGCCGCCATTCGGGAGACGGATCCGAGCATCGACATCCCGGACGACTTGTATGTCATCGAGCACCGCGCCGTCGGCAACAGACAAGTCGAGCGGCTTGTCGGAGCCATTTCCATTCGAGACCTGACGATGGCGGAGCGCCATGAACGCATAAGAGACATCATGGCAACGGAGCTCGTCGTCGTAAGTCCTGATGATGAAGTGATCGACGTTGCCCGCGTTCTTTCGAAATTCGAGTTCCTTGCCGTTCCCGTGGTGGGTGCAGAGAGTGAACTCCTTGGCGTTGTTCCAGCCGATGATCTCATGCAGGTCGTCGTGACGAGGCTCAATCGTCTGTATTCCAAGGCCGTCTCGACGGACGCTGAGGAAATGAAGAACCTTACCCCGATGCAGGCGAGCAAGCGGCGTGTTCCATGGCTTCTCGGAACCATGGTCATCGAGCTTCTGGCAGGTGGCGTGATCTCCTACTTTGACGGCGTGTTGAAAGAGGTCATTCTGCTTGCCTCGTTCATGCCGGTAATTTCCGCGATTTCAGGGAATGTGGGACTACAGGCCGCAGCCATCACAGTCCGTGGGCTCGATACGGGTCATGTGTCGATCAAAGACCGATGGAGCGCGCTGCGAAAGGAAAGCGCGACGACTTTTCTCATGGCATTGGTCTGTGGGCTGGCTCTCGGCATCGTCGGAGCGGTTTGGTCGCAACATCTGCCGTTCGGGATCGTGATCGGCGGCGCTCTGACCTGCTCCATGATGACGGCCGGCGTAATGGGAACGATTATTCCGATGATCTCCAAGCGGTTGGGTTTCGATCCCGCAACAACCGCGGGTCCATTCGAAACGGCATTCCAGGATGTGATCGGCTTTGCGGTCTTTCTCTGGCTCGCATCCCTGCTCATGGAGTGGCTGGTTTAGAGTGGCGGCGTCGAGCACTGCGAAGCAACTCCTTTGCAGAGGTTCCACCGCGCATCTCCTCGGGAGGGTCGATACCTCTCTATGATAAATGATCTTCAGGAGGCTCATTAAAGGGGTTTGTTACGGGGCCTCCTGCTGGAAACCGCTGACGCGCAGTAGGGATGGAGACGCAATCCATCGCCTATAGCCGCTGCCCGCTCCACCCGTTGGGCGCCATCTCTGTCAATTGGCTTCCAAGTTTAGCTCTGATGCAGCTTTGGTGCAGCAGTCGTCGTGACCTATCACGCGGCTCCAATCGATCAGGCGTGCAAGAGTTCGAGATGGTCTCTGTCGAACAATTGACACTTCACGAGCTTGAGTGATCTGGTCTGACCATTTGACCCCGGTGGCGTGACTGCCGCACGCGCGGCCGCGGTTCTGTCGCAATCTCTGACAGCGAACTGAAAAACCCCAGTGAGGTCCGCCGCCGCTTATGCAGCGAGTCGCTCGAACTGCTCCGCGAGCGGTAGCTGCTGACTACAGGCGTATTTCGCCTGTCCCTTTCTCATCATATGCACCATCTCGATGCCGCCCAGCACAGCGCGAGCGCTATTCATGGATTTGAAACCCATCATCGGGTGGATCCGCCGCTTGATGGCCCGATGATCCTGCTCAATACGATTATTGAGGTAGGTGCTTTGCCGAATGCGGATCGGCTTAAGCTGACGTCTCGATCTGTCCTGCAGCCGGTCGGTTGTGGCACAGGACAGGATTACTTCCCGGTTCGTCTGGCTGCCGTCAATCACAATCCGCTCTGGCCGACCATGCCGCGTGAGCGCCTTGCGCAGGAACCGTTTGGCCGCGGCCAGATTGCGCCGGTCGCTGAACCAGAATTCAACCGTGTCGCCGCTGCTGTCGATGGCCCGGTAGCGATACATCCAGCGCCCACGGACTTTGACGTAGGTTTCGTCGACATGCCATCTCCTGCTGACGGGCCGCTTGCGTGAGTTGAAGCGCTCCAGCAGTTCGGGCGAGCAACGGATCACCCAGCGGCCGACCGTAGCGTGGTCAACGGAGATGCCGCGCTCAGCCATCATCTCTTCCAGATTTCGGAGGCTGAGGCCGTAGGCCAGATACCACCTCACGCACAGCAGGATCACCGAGCGATCAAAGTGACGACCTTTGAACATGATGCAACTCCGGAGCTTGCCGGAGGCATAAGCCGAACTGAGTTACCAATGGGTTTGCGACAGTACCTCCGTGGGTTCGTGGAGGCCCGTGATGGCGGTCTGGCAGTCTCAGAGGCGTCGGGTGCGGCGAAGCGCCAAACTTTTCCTGTGGGCGGCGCCGTGCAATATGCCTTCGAACTGAGCGATCAGACACGGAGGCAGCGGAGGGGACATGGCGATTTTCTGGCGGCTTGCGGTCGGCAGCCTCGTGACATTCGCAACGTCGGCGGCTCATGCCGAGTGGCGCTACTGCCTCGCACCCGCGGACGCGGCGCGCAAGGTCTATCTGTCGCGATCTTTCACCACGGATGCGGCGCACGATGCCATCGCGGCCGCCTTCGGAACCGCCCTGGCAGCAGCTGGTATCGCCTATGACAGGGCGCAGTGCCCGCGGGCCGACAGCGAGCGCCAGATCGAGGCCATGCGCGCCCATGCAGCCCAGTACAACCAGGAATTCCTCAAGCGAACGGCCGTCGATGTCCCCTGGAGCCCGTCTCAAGCGCTCGAGGCCTGGCGGGGAACGACCCTCAGATGAGGATCAGGCCGTGAAGTGTAAGCTCCTGCAGCAGGCGATCACCGCGCATTTTGCCGTTCATGAGGATCTCCAGGCCGATCTGAAGCGACTACGCACCATACCGGCTGTGGGCCCAAAGACTGCCATGCGGATGCTGCCGCTGCTGCGCAGCCACTCATTTGAGACGGCTCGTCAGGCAGCTGCCTTCCTTGGCCTAATACCGATCGAGCGGCAGTCCGGCCGGAGTGTTCGGGGGCGGCCGCGGCTCTCGAAAGCTGGCAACTCCCGGCTGCGCTCCGCACTCTACATGGCCGCTGCGGATTCCGACGAAGCCGTCCACTTTCTCCAATCTGAAGCCGTCCAGGCATTCCGATTTCAAGCCGTCCATGGTTCCGAGGTGAAGTCGTCCACCTTGGTGCCGATATCCGGGTCAGTGATGGATGGTGGTTTAGGTGGTTGTCCTGGTCAAGCGTCGAGTTCGGCGCGGTGGGTCTTTCGCAGGCTCTCGCCTGTGAGATTGATGCGATAGGCGTTGTGGACGACCCGGTCGAGGATGGCGTCGGCAAGGGTCGGAATGCTGCCGATCATCTCGTACCATTTCTCGACCGGCACCTGACTGGTGATCAGCAACGAACCAGCATCGTAGCGGTCCTCAACGATCTCGAGCAGGTCGCGCTGCTGCTCGCCGGTGAGCGGCTCAGGGCCCCAATCGTCCAGCACCAGCAGCTTGGCCCGAGCAATCGTGCGCAACAGGCGAGAGTAGCGGCCGTCGTTGCGGGCGAGCTCGAGCGCCGCAAACAGGCGCGGCACGCGGTGATACAGAACCGAGAGATCGTCCCGACAGGCGCGGTGTGCGAGGGCACAGGCGAGCCAACTCTTGCCGACCCCGCACGGTCCGGTGATCAGAAGATTGCGCCGTTCCCGGATCCAGTCGCAGGATGCCAGCTTGAGAAAGAGCGCTCGGTCGAGACCGCGGGCGGTTCGGAAGTCGACATCCTCGACGCTGGCGGGATGACGCAGTTTGGCCGCCTTGGCGCGAGCCTCGAAGCGCTTCTGCCGGCGTTGCGTCACCTCGTGATCGAGGATCAGGCCGAGCCATTCCGCATGGCCGAGCGCATCGGCCTCAGGGGTGGCGCTGAGCGCCTTGAAGCCTTTGGCCATGCCGTGCAGGCCAAGGTCATGGAGCTGGTCGAGGGTGGGATGGGTCAACATGGTTGGTCTCCTGTTAGTGGAAATACCCCGGTCCGCGGACATTGGGGTGGGTGATGACGGGAGTGTCGGCGGCCTTGGCGGGAGCACGCTCGCGGTAGGTGTCGAGGAGCGAGACGATGCTCTTGTAGGTTAGCGCCCGGATCGTCAGAGCCCGTTCGGCGACTGCCTCGACGCGCTCCTTCGGGATGCCGCGCATGTGCTGGAGCACGCCAATGCAGGTGCGAAAGCCCTGCTCAGGGTGACGCCGCGCGGCCAGGATCGCCGCAATCAGCATCTCAGTGTTCGGGCCGATCGCGGCGGCCCAGGCGCGGAAGCGCTCGGGCGACCAGGCGGCATAGCGGCGATGCGAACTCGGCATGTGCTCGGCACTTGTGCCATGCGCCCGTCCTGCGTAACGCCGCGCGTGGGCCGCGACGCGTCCGCCCTTGTGGAAGGCCTCGACCGTGCGCTGGGTGACGCGCACCTCGACCTGCTGGCCGATGAGGCCGAACGGCACCGAATAGAAGAAACCCTCGACCTCGATGTGATAGTCGAGCCCGACCCGGGCGAGCTGCCATTGCGCGAAGACGTAGTCCTCCGCCGGCAGGGGTGCGAGAACCGGCTTCTCGATGGTCTCGAACAACTGTCGCCGGCTGACGCCGAGACGGCGCATGGGCACGCTGTTCATGCGCTCGACCGCCTCAGCGATCGCCGCGTTGGCTTCCTGGAGCGAGAAGAAGGTGCGGTTCCGCAGGCGGCCGAGAATGTAGAACTGCGCGAAGCGCACGCCGGCCTCAACTTTGGCCTTATCCTTCGGGCGCCGTGGTCGGGTGGGGAGAATTCCGACCTCGTAATGGGCCGCCATCTTGCCGTAGCTGCGGTTGATCTCGGGATCGTAGAACGAGGCCTTGTGGACGCCGCTCTTCAGGTTGTCCGGGACGATGAGCTTGGTCACGCCGCCATGAAACCGGAACATCCGCACATGGGCCTCGATCCAATCCGGCAGGGTCTGGGTCCAGGTGGCTTCGGCATAGGTCAGGTTGGAGGCGCCGAGCACGGCGACGAAGATCTCGGCGTGGCGGATCTCGCCGGTGAGCGGATCGACGATCGGCAGCTTCTTGCCCGAGTAATCCACGAACACCTTGTCGCCGGCAACGTGATGCTGGCGCATGGTCGGCGTCAGGCGGCGCTCGAAGGAGCGGAACAGGTCGCAGAAACGCGAGTAGCCGTAGCCGCCCGGATGGTCCGCCAGATACTCCTCGTGCAGGATGGCGATGCTGACGCCCGGCCGCTTCAACTCCTGCACCAGACTTGCCCAATCCGGCTCGGGACGACGTCGCGTGCCGATCCGGGCGCCCGCCCGGGCGAACAGCGTCTCCTCCAGGGCCGCGTCGGTCAGGTCGTCTGGCAGCGGCCAGGCCAGCTCGGCCGCCTTGGCCCGCTTGATCGCGTCTCGCACGGTGGAGCGCGCCGCGCCAACGGTCCGGCCGATCTCCCGATCGCTGGTCCCGCTCGCATGAAGACGCAGAACTTGCCGCATCTGTCGCATGGTCATCTCTCTGTTTGCCGGCATCGCGTTCCTCTCTGTGGAGAGGTCGAAATGCCCCAATCGGATGACCCGGTGCAGCACGGTTCTTCCGCCTGATCCCTGGACGGGATCAAATCGGAAGGGTGGACGGCTTCAGTTCGGAAGGGTGGACGGGATCAAATCGGAACCGTGGACGACTTCAAGTCGGTACACATGGACGGATTGCGTCGGAATCTGCAGCCGCTGTCGTTGCCACGAAGGTGAACTCGGATATCAAAGCTCAGCAACAGCGGCTGCTCGAGCGCGGGAAGGCGAAGATGTCGACTTTAGGCGCTGCCATGCGCAAGCTGGTTCACATTTGCTTTGGTGTGCTTAGGAGCAGAGATGATTACCGATTTCCGGTCGCTCACCAGACTTGACGGCTCAGACGGTATCTACATTCGGGTGAAGGGAGAGTGGGTGTATCTCTACCGTGCCGTTGATGCTCGTTTGCAAAGCATCGATTTCTTGCTCTCCCCCAGGCGGGATGCGGCTGCAGCACGGTGGTTCGTCCGGAAAGCGCTGAAGCAGCCGCATACAGTTAATCCGCGAACCATCACAGTCGACAAGAATGCCGCCTATCCTGTAGCGACGAAGGCGATGAAACGTGCCGGAGAGCTCTGGCGGTTTGCTAAACTCCGGCAGGTGAAGTTCCTGAACAACATCGTTGAACAGGATCACCGGCACATCAAGCGACTGGTCAGACCCGGGCTCGGCTTTAAGAGCTTCGTGACGGCCTCCCGAACAATTGCGGGATACGAGATCATGGCGATGGTCCGCAAGGGACAGTTTGTAAACGCACCGGCAAATGACATGGGCGCGCAGCGCGACTTCATTGCTACCCTGTTCGGCGTAGCCGCGTAGCCTGCGTCGTGTCCAGCCTTCGTTTGACCTGCGTCAGGAGTTGGAACAGAACCCCGAGGCGTCGGGAGCGGTGAGCATAGGCGGCGGCAACAGTGGACAGAGGCTCGCTGAAGGTGCGGCGCGTGCAAGCTGGGTTAGCACAGCGAAACCGGCCGACCCTCACGAGCAACCGCACCGCGCGGCCCTGCCACGGCAGGTCGGCCAAGGCGCGCTCGTAGACGCCGTGCCGGCGGCGGGAGGGCCGCTGGCAGACTGGGCAGACAGCCAGCCTCGGCCGCGGCGTGGTGACAATGGTGAGGCTGTCAGGGCTGGACAGCACCTGAAGCACGCTCAGACCATCAGGGACGAGCGGTAAAAGACGTTTGGACATGGCGCTACCTGCAGGGGAAAGGTCCATGCTGGAGGAATCCTCACACCTCCTGCCAAGCTACCCCGCCACCACACACTTTGCGGGAGAACCCGCGGTGCTCTTCTTCAACAATTGGGTTGGACGGCAATCAGCGGGAGCTATGCATCCCTCATCCGCCGGGTTGCCGGTTCGGCGATAAACACTCGGCAATTCAGCCGCATGTAGTCCACGGCTTCTTCAGATCGTCGCTTGCGGCTCGTGCGCCGGAAGCGGGAGATGTGTCTGCGGGACGCGATGTTTCGTGCCGGCGCGGTGAGTTTTTCTCAGCCGCGCCGGCAGAATCCGTGGATGGGGAAGGCGGGCCCCGTTGGGGCCCGGCGAGAGCCCGGATACGCTACTCCGCGGACTCATTTCGCCAGACCTCAACAATCTCCCGTCTTGAATGCCCTTAGTAGACGAAGAAGTCGTTGTGGCTGAGATTGAGATTGGGAGCGAGCTTCGCAAACTGGATTTGCGCGGCCGGTCCGCTTCCGTCGGGATCGTAGTACAGCGCGCCCGTCGTCTTGTTGTAGATAATGTGATCGTCGCGAGTCAGCGCCTTCGTGCCGATCCGGAACTCGCTGGCCTTCAGCGTGCCGCTCGTCAATGCCGAGAATGCGAAGCCGAGATCGATGATGTCCTGACCCGGGGTGAAGTCCGTGATCGTGGCGATCCCACCCGCTTTGACCGTCTTGCTGTCGAACACGAAAGTGTCGCGCCCGCCGCCGCCGGTCATAATGTCGTTGCCACCCCGGCCGTAAAAGACGTCATTGCCGGCGGTGCCAATGAGCTTGTCGTTTCCAGCCGTGCCGATGATCGTCTTGCCGGTCGTCGGCGTGGGGGGCGGAGTAGGCGTAGGAGTGGGAGCCGGGGTGCCTGTGTTTCCGGAGTAGACGAAGAAGTCGTTGTGGCTGAGGTTGAGATTGGGAGCGAGCTTCGCAAACTGGATTTGCGCGGCCGGTCCGCTTCCGTCGGGATCGTAGTACAGCGCGCCCGTCGTCTTGTTGTAGATAATGTGGTCGTCGCGAGTCAGCGCCTTCGTGCCGATCCGGAACTCGCTGGCCTTCAGCGTGCCGCTCGTCAATGCCGAGAATGCGAAGCCGAGATCGATGATGTCCTGACCCGGGGTGAAGTCCGTGATCGTGGCGATCCCACCCGCTTTGACCGTCTTGCTGTCGAACACGAAAGTGTCGCGCCCGCCGCCGCCGGTCATAATGTCGTTGCCACCCCGGCCGTAAAAGACGTCATTGCCGGCGGTGCCAATGAGCTTGTCGTTTCCAGCCGTGCCGATGATCGTCTTGCCGGTCGTCGGCGTGGGGGGCGGAGTAGGCGTAGGAGTGGGAGTCGGGGTCGGCGTGGGGGTCGGCGTGGGCGCAGGGGTGCCTGTGTTTCCGGAGGGGACGCCGTCCCAGATCTGGACGTCATCGAGCCAGACGTCGATGGGCTTGTTGGAGTACGGGTTGCCCAGGAAGATGCGGTTGATGGGAGCGTTGTTGACGCCGATGTTGTCGCCGGTATGGTCGAATACGGTCTCGCCGTTAATCTTCAGCCAGACGCGGCCATCGGAGTTGCCACGGTGGGTGAACATCTCGACCTTGAACCACTCGCCCTGCGGCACGGCCACGCTGGTGTTGGTGCCCTCCCAGAAGGTCTGCAGCGGCACGTTGCCGTTGGCATTGGAGTCCCACTTCATGTTCCAGGCGAGCTTGCCGTTGTCCATCGCCTGGATGGTGTTGACCACACGGAAGTCGCCATCAGACTTCCATTCGGGCAGGGCCGCTGTCCAGCCGCCGGCGCCGAGCTTGGACCAGAGATTGTCGGGCAGCTTCATCCAGGCGCTCATGTAGAAGTCGCCGGGCTCGGAGGTCGGCTGGAACAGCAGCGGCGACTGGGTGTAGTCGGCCGGACGCGAGTTGACGCCGAGATGCAGGGCGCGGGTCTGATTGCCGTCATGACCGGTGGTGGTCGTGATGGCGTTGGAGAACACGCTGTTGTAGTTGCCGGCACCTGAGAGCATCTGGATGGTCGGGGCACGGCCCCAGACGGTGCCGGCGTTCTGCAGGCCCTGCAGTGCCTCGGTGTTGCTGTTCACCTGCATCGGGGCCAGGGACACCGAGCCTTCAAACCCGGTCGAAAACAATTGGTTTGCCATACGTGTTTTTCCGATTCTTGTTGCTGTGGGCGTGCGGAGACACGCTCAGGAAGCGCAGAAGGCGCCTCCAAGGTGGGAGTGGTCCTGCAAGGGCAGCCGGGCGTCCGCTTGGCCCATCAAAGGACCGATCGGTGTCCTGGCTATCGATCCGCTGGGTCGCTGTTTTTCGGCGTCTGAACACGCGCACTGCATGGGAACAGACGAGCCAAACAACGGGCCGGCGAGCCGCTGCAATTCCAAGATTGAGGGTGAGTGTTCGGGTGAATGAAGAAAATTATCGATTAAAAATTAGCGGCAGATGGATAAGCTGTGAAATGGACGCTCGCCGCTCGATTGACCAAACGTCAATTGCTTGGATAACGTGAATCTAAACATAGATCGTCTGCCCGTTATATGTTCCGGTTTGATTTTTTATTTGCCGTTGCACTGGCAAATCGGGATTAAATATCAAATAAGGCGAAGTTTGGGCAACAATATCTTCCTACTTTTGCGCATAATTCCTAATTTCTAGTGAAATCAACGACTTGGCCTGTTAGGAGACCTGTGCGCGGGTGGCAAAATGGCGACCTTGATAGACTGTGAGCGATGCCATCCACCTCGCCCCTCCCGAACCGGCGGAGTTACCGCGCGGTCCTGGCCTTAGGGGTGTTCAAGCACGCACTTCGCCTTTGATCAGGCGGTTTCCAGCATCAGAGTCACTGCCGTCCGTTTGAGATTGTAAGCCATCGCAGTCAGCCTGACCTGCAGAGCGGCTTTCGCCAGTCCCAACCAGCGCATGCGTCGGAGCCCGTAACTGCGCTTCCAGGTGCCAAAGATTTTCTCGATCCGGCAGCGCACATGGTGAACATGATGGTTCCACGCCCGCAGCTTGCGTAAGGCATTGCCCCCGGGCCGGCCCCACACGCCCGTCTGGATCACACGCGGGCATCCGCCTTTGCTCTGCACGGCAGACGCAAAAGCGGTTCCGCGGTAGGCGCTGTCGGCATAAACGTCGCCAGGGTCATCCGGCAGGACCGAGCTGCCAGCACGCCCATCATTGGTGTTGCCGGGCGTAACGGTCAACTCCTCGACGAGGGCCGTGCCGGCATCCGCTGCCACATGGGCTTTGAAGCCGTGGATCGCCCTGCGCCGCTTGTGGCCCGCCCAGGCAGCCTCCTCATCCCGGTAGCTTGCTGGGGAAATCACGGTTGCGTCCACCAGCGTGCCGTTCTTGACCGTGATGGCTTGGGCTTTCAGCTGGCGGGTGATCTCATCGAACAGAATCTTGTCGAGACCTCGCTGCACGAGTTGGTGCCGGAGCCGCACGAAGGCGGTGCGCTCCGGCGTAGGCTCATGAGCCGCGAACCCACAGAAGCGCCGGAACGAGGCGCGGTCCTCCAGTGCCTCGGCCAGCCTGACATCGGAGAGGTCATACCAGATGGCCAACAGCAGGGCCCGGAGCAGGGCCAGCGGTGGCCAGGCGGGTTCGCCTTTGGCAGCGGTGTAGATATCGACCAGATGGCGATCAACAGAGGGCCAATCAATGAGCCCTGACAGCCGGTCCAGAGACGAGCGGTGGTGAGGGATCGGATCTACGACAAACGCGAAGACTTCCTGCCCAATCTGACGGCGTGCCATGGGACCGCTCCCGTCCTGTCCAACGGCTCCATTGAATCATCCAAGCAGCAATGGGTCGAGGCCACCCGCGCACAGGTCTCACTAGTGGCCGCTCTCCCGCAGGGGCGGCCAGAGTGGCCGTCAGGAGGAACTGACCCGCCCCGCAAGAGCCGCGTGGTTGACGGTCCCAATCGCCTATCGCGAGATCACGGAATAGCCTCGCCGCAGGGACGCGACGTAGGCGCCCACGATGTCGATGAACCGCTCGGGATCGGGAGGCCGCTCAAAGACCGAGTTCGTGAAGTCCACACCCAACACGTATCGATGGGCGGTCGGCGTGATGCAGGGCCAGAAGTCCAACCTGGAGTCGTCATTGGGGTAAGTCTCGCCCCGAAAATGCGACCGGGCTTTCAAGGCATTTTCCGCCGCCTTGGTCTCGACTTCGGAAACCACCGCGCCGCCCGCAGTGGCTTCCGCACGAAGGTGTCCCTCCGTTTCCGAGAAGATGACCGCGGGTGCCGCAAAGATGCGGCTCAGCGCGATCGCGGCCGCCTCGATGACCTCCTTCTGCGATCGATTGCCAATGATCACATGGGCGAGGGCCTGGAGCGCCTGGGCCTGGTCTGCCGCGCGCCGTGCTTCAAGCGCCCTCCGCCTCGACTGGCCTGCCACGGCGCTCACGATGGTGCAGGTCACCAGCAGAAGCATGGCCGCCCAGATCTCGGACGGCTCTGTCATCCGGAGGGTGAAGTAGGGCTGCGTGAAGAAGAAATCGAATGACAGGACGCTCGCCACGACGGCGGCCACTGACGGTCCCCAACCGAGGCGGGTTGCCGCGATGACCACCGGGATGACGAAGATCAGCGGGAGGCTCGGGGCGGCGACCACGTGATCCGCAGCGAAGGCGATAAGGGTGGCGGCCGCCACCAGCAACAGGGCCACGCCGTATTGGACAAGGGCGGGCAGCGCCCCGCCGTCGGCGCGGACATCAGTTGGCGCGCTCAGCGGCGTCGGCCACGAGTTCAGATCTTCATTGGCTGTATCCGGCATCACTCGCTCCATCGCCGCATCGCCAGCCGCAGCTCCAAGTATACAGCGGGTCGCACCGGGAATCGATGTGAGGTTCCCCCGTTGGCAGACCGAGGGGCGCGTTTTTCAAGCTCCATCCTATCAAGCATCCGAGGCGGTGCCCGGCGAACGTAGGAGCCCGGGCGGGCGGTCTGGTGCGGAAGCTCACGGTTCAGGCCGCGAGGCTGCCTCGTCCAAGTCGTCCGTTGTGCTCCGTCTGTGGAGCCGGCGATCCAGCGCCAGGCCGCCTGTGAGGACCAGCAGCACGAGCACCGCGGCCAGAAGGGCAAGCCGCCAGGCTCCCAGGCCGCAGGCGATGCCCAGGGCCGCCGTGACCCAGATCGTCGCGGCTGTGGTGATGTGATAGACGCGCTCGCCCGTGGTCGCGCGCAGGATGACGCCTGCGCCGAGAAACCCGATACCGCCGACGATGCCCTGAATGATCCGGCTCGCGGCCGCCGGGTCCTGGCTGTTGGGATCGTAGGCCGCGGGGAGCATCACCAGAAGGGCGCTTCCAATGGTCACGAGAGCATGCAGGCGAACTCCGGTCGGCTTGCCGTACAGGTCGCGGTTGATCCCGACGATGGCTCCCGCGACCGTGGCGGCCGCAAGCCGCAGGATCGGCTCGAACCAGTCTTCCATCCCTACCTCGCTTCCGGAAAGACCGGTATCTGACGCCTTGCACCGATCTTCCGCCTGCGCCCTGCCCATCGCCCCGATCGCATTCGTTCGGAGTGGGGGCGATGGATCAAAGGCCATGAATGGATCGGCTCTTGCGCGCATCCAAGCAGCCGCGAGGGCCATGATCGTAGCGGTTCCA
The DNA here is from genome assembly GCF_047497095.1 of Microvirga sp. M2. Taxonomy (NCBI): domain Bacteria; kingdom Pseudomonadati; phylum Pseudomonadota; class Alphaproteobacteria; order Hyphomicrobiales; family Methylobacteriaceae; genus Microvirga; species Microvirga sp. M2. Next base: position 529,598 of record NZ_CP134065.1, on the reverse strand, counting down.
TGGTTCAGAACCCGATGCCTGGCACTAGCCAGGCATCATCATCATCACTGCGGCAGCTCCCATGACGCCAGTGGCGATCCAGCCGAGGATGACAATTCCGCGGCTCGCGGTGAAGGTGCCCATCACCGACTTCCGCGATACCAGCATGATGATCACCACCATCAGGGGCACGGCCACGACACCGTTGATCACCGCGCTCCAGAAGAGCGCTTTCATGGGGCTGAGCGGTGAGTACTGGATGACGAGCCCGGCGAGCACGCTGACGGCAATGACGCCATAGAAGCCGCGTGCGTCGGTGGCCTTGCGCTCGAGGCCCCACTTCCAGTCCATGGCCTCGCACACCGCGTAGGCCGCCGAGCCCGCGAGAACCGGCACGCCGATCAGCCCGACGCCCAGGATCCCGAGGGCAAACAGCACGAACGCGAAATCGCCGGCCAAGGGCCGCAATGCGCCCGCAGCCTGCGCTGCGGTCTCGATATCCGTCACGCCGGCCACGTGGAGGGTGACCGCAGTGGCCAGAATGATGAAGTACGCCGTGGCGTCGGAATAGAGCATGCCGCTCCAGGTATCCCATCGGATGCGGCGCAACTCTCGGGAGGCGGCCTGCGGATCACGCAGGAGAGGCGCAGTGCCCCGCATGTCCTCGACCTCCTCGGAGGCCTGCCAGAAGAACAGGTACGGGCTGATCGTGGTGCCGAAGACCCCGACCACCATGGTCGCGGCAGCGGCATTCGGGGTGAACGATGGCCAGACCGTGCGCAATGCAACCTCGCCCCAGGGGACGTGCACGGTGAAGAGCACGGCGGCATAGGCCAGCAGCGAGAGAGTCAGCCACTTCAGGAAGAAGACATAGCGGTGATAGGGAACGAAGACCTGAAGGGCCAGGGTCGCCAGCACGAACACCACCGTCATGAGGTGACGGCTGAACCCGGTGACGAGTTCGGCCACCTCGCCCATGGCCGCGACATCGGCGGCGATATTGATCGTGTTGGCGACCAGGAGCAGCAGCACGATGCCGCGAAGCACGATCGGCGGGAAGGCAGCCTTGATATTGGCAGCGAGGCCCTTTCCAGTCACCCGGCCGATGAGCGCGCACATCGACTGGATGGCCGCCATCAGCGGGAAGGCCAGCGGCATCGTCCACAGCATGTTGAGGCCGAACTGTGCGCCCGCCTGGGAATAGGTTGCAATGCCGCTCGGATCGTCGTCGGCAACCCCGGTGATCAGGCCAGGTCCGATCCGCGCGAGGGGATGCTCTCTCAAGCGGTGCACGGCCGTTCCGATGATCTCCGGGAGGTGCGGGGGCTTGGACTGGTATCGCATGGAGCGTCCATCCCTAATGCGAGACGAGGATCGGGATTGAGGACGCCATGAGCATCGATCGGGTCGCGCCGCCGAAGATGAACTCGAGCCATAGGGGATGCGAATACGCGCCCATCACCAACAGGTCATAGTGTCCGTGCTCGGCCTGATCCTTGAGGGCCTTGTGTTCGGCAGCCGACGTGACGCGGAAGATCTCGCCCTCGGCGCGGATGCCATGCCGGCCCAGATGCGCGTACAGGTTCTCGATATCCGCCTCGTCCGGTTCGACCGCAGCGCCGACGATGGAGACGATCCTCACCGATTGCGACAGGTGGAGAAGCGGCAAGGCATCGTGGACCGCCCTGACCGCCTCGCGGCTGCCGTCCCAGGCCACGGCCGCCCGCGCGAACACGCTGAATGGCGCCAGGGCCGGCACGACCAGCACGGGGCGGCCGCAGTGCTGCACGACCGAATGGGCGACGGGCAGCGGATGGGCCTCGGGCGGACGTTGCCATTCGGACTGGCCCACGATGACCAGATCGGCATAGCGGGCGTGAGCGCTGATGCCCTCCGCGATGTTGCCGGACGCCTCGGACCAAGTGGTGTCCGGCAACATCGCGATGGCCTCCTCCCGGAACGCCGCGGCGGCTGCACGGGCCCGTGAGGCGAGGTCCGCGGACATCGCTTCGGCAACCTTGTCGATGAGGCTCGGCTTGTATAGCGGAGGCACGTCAGGCGGTGGGGTCACGTGCAGGCCCGACAGCCGGGCGCCCGTACGACCGGCCAACTCGACGGCGAACCTAACCTGGCGGCGCCCGGCGTCGCTCCCATCGACATGCACCAGGATATCGCGCAGCATGGCTTGTCTCCGAACCGCTGCCCCGGACGGGGACGAACCCGGTCAGGAACTGGCCTGGACCTCTCCACCGCATCATATCTGCGGCGGCGTTGCCTTGCGCTAAGTCAAGGCAGCGCAGGGAAACGTGCAGTAGGGTCATCGCTGTACGGTCTGCCGCATTGTAAACGTCCAACTCCCTGGCAGCTTCGGAGGGCGTATGGAGGACACGCGATGGGGTGGTTCCGGTCCGTTCTGGTTAGCTTGGCCCTGTTCGGCGTATCTGTCGGATCGATGCCCGCGCGAGCGCAGACCGAGGTCGACCTCGCCCTCGTCATCGCGGTCGACGTCTCCGCCTCGATGGATGCGGACGAACAAGAGCTCCAGCGTGAGGGCTACGCCGAGGCTTTCCGCGACCCGCTCGTCCAAAAGGCCATCCGCGACGGCGTCATCGGCCGCATCGCCGTCACCTACATGGAGTGGTCGGGGTGGCGCGATCAGTGGGTGGTGCTACCCTGGACGGTGCTCGACAATCCCGAGGGCATCCTGGCCTTTGCCGACCAAATCGCGCGCGTTCCCGTGCATCGCGAACGCTCCACCTCGATCTCGGGGGCGGTCGACCGCGCCTCGCAGTTGATCGCAGCCAGCGGCCTTGCGGCCACACGGCGGGTGATCGATGTCTCGGGAGACGGGTCCAACAATGACGGCAGACCGGTCACCGCCGCGCGGGATGAGGCTGTCGCCAAGGGCCTTGTCGTTAACGGCCTGCCGATCATGCTCAAGCCACCAAGCTACGCCTATTTTACCCCCGACCTTGAGCGCTACTACCGGGACTGCGTCATCGGCGGGCAAGGGGCGTTCCTGGTGCCAGCGCGGGAGCGGACGCAGTTCCAGGCGGCTATCAGGCTGAAGATCCTGCGGGAGGTGTCCAACGCTCCCGAAGGACTTCCTCTCCGGGTGATCCCGGCCCAAAGTCCGGAAGTCCACATTGATTGCGCAACCGGCAAGAGACAATGACGGGCCGGCGCCGGGAAATTGGCCGCTGTGGCCCGACCAAACGACCAGTCCTGAAGCGCTTCGGCCTCCTTGGAACGCGGGCTCCTGCGATGAACCTTTATCGCTTGTGGAGGCGCCTCGATCCGGCCTCCCGCTTCGTGGCGCGACGCTTCGCCCTCAAGCTCCTGATCCTTCTCGCCTTTGCAGGAGCGCAGGCATTTGGACAGTATGGGTTCTGGCGGGCCCTTCTCTCCCTTCTCCTCCTGTCGGGACCGCTGAGCATCGGCCTCGCGTTCGCCCACCGACAACGGCTGGATGCCTCGACCCTGACCTACTGGGACGAAGCGCTGGTATTCTCCCTGCTGGCCTTCACCATACTCCAGTTCGTATAAGCCCACCCGCGCGCTCAGCTCGGGTTCTCCAGACTGAAGGCCCCCGTCGCCTCGTCATAAGCGAACACCTCGGCATAGCGGGCCCAGGATGTCACGGCGCGCAGCGTATCCTGGGCATAGTCCTCCGACATGTGGTCCTCCAGTTCGTCCTGGAACCGGATCGCCGGCGCCCGGTGGCTCGGTCTCTCATCGAGGATCCGCTTGATATGGGCGGCCAGGGGGACGTAGCTGATCAGATGCTGGGCAAAGAGCCGCTTGCGGCCGTCGACGTCGAGCTCGACGAAGCGCCGGCCGGCGTCCGTCAATCGAATATCGCCTTCTTCCATCTCGGCGAACCGCAGGAGCTGGAGCGCCTCGGCGATCGGAAACAGCTCGTCGACCTCCAGCCCGAGCTCCTCGGCCAGCCGGGGCAGGTCGGCCTCGCCGTCGAAGGGAGGCGTCACGAGTGCCTCCATCAGGCCGGCGAGCCGGTTGGTCGAGCCCCCCGGCAGGATCAGGCCAATGCCACTACCCGAGGGCAGGCCTTCCCGGGCCGGAGCCGCCGGCGCACGGGCCGTCATGCGGCCGTAGATGTCGTCCACCAGCGCCCGGAATTCCGGGTCGAGCCGGTTGCGCGGCTGCGGCAGCTCGACCGTGATTTCGGCCACGATCCGCCCCGGATTGGACGAGAACACCAGGATGCGGTCGCACATCAGCACAGCCTCCTCGATGTTGTGCGTGACCATCAGGATCGCCTCGATCGGCATGCGGCCCTCGGTCCACAGCTCGAGCAGGTCGGTCCGCAGGGTCTCGGCGGTGAGCACGTCGAGTGCCGAGAACGGCTCGTCCATCAGCAGCACCTGCGGGTGCACGACGAGGGCGCGGGCAAGGCCCACCCGCTGGCGCATGCCGCCGGACAGCTCCTTCGGGTAGGCGCTCTCGAAGCCGTCGAGGCCGATCAGATCGATCGCCGCCAGCGCGCGCTTGCGCCGCTCCTCGGCGGGCAGGCCTTGCGCCTCCAGGCCGATCTCGACGTTCTCCAGCACGGTCAGCCAGGGAAACAGCGCGAAGGACTGAAACACCATCGCGACCTCGGGCGCAGGGCCGTCGACGGGCCGCCCTCCGATGGCGACCGTGCCGGCGCTCGGGGGCAGCAGGCCGGCGATGATGCGCAGCAGCGTCGACTTGCCCGAGCCCGAGCGGCCGAGCAGCGCGACGATCTCGCCCTCCCGCAGGGTCAGGTCGACATCGTCGAGGACCAGCAGGTCGCTCGCACCGCCCTTGTGGTAGAGATGCTTGAGATGGCGGACCTCGACGAGGGCGGCATTTGAGTTGGTGGGGGCATGCATGATGCGATCTCCCTCAATCGAGACGAAGCCGACGCTCGGCATAGACGTAGAGCGGGCGCCAGAGCAGGCGGTTGAAGATGACGACGAACAGGCTCATCACGGCGACGCCGAGCACCACGCGCGGATAGTCGCCCGCCTCGGTCGCGCGGGCGATGAAGCTGCCGAGCCCGGCGGCCTCGAGCCGGGTGTCGCCCCAGCTTGCGACCTCGGCCACGATGCTGGCGTTCCAGGAGCCGCCTGACGCCGTCAGGGCGCCGGTCACATAGTAGGGGAAGATCCCGGGCAGGATCGCCTTGCGCCACCACTGCCACCGGCGCAGGCGGAAGAGGGTTGCAGCTTCGCGCAGGTCGGTCGGGAAGGCGCTGGCCCCGGCGATGACGTTGAACAGGATGTACCACTGCGTCCCGAGCACCATCAGCGGCGACAGCCAGATGTTCGGATCGAGAGCCTTGGTGGCAATCAGGACCACGAAGATCGGAAACAGAACGTTGGCCGGAAAGGCCGCCAGGAACTGGGCGACCGGCTGCACGCGCTGCGCCCAGGCCGGCCGCAGGCCGATCCAGACGCCGACCGGCACCCAGACCAGCGACGCGATGAGGATCAGGATCAAAACGCGGATCATGGTGACGCCTCCGTCGACGACTGCTTCCCAGAGGTCGGACGGGCCGAGGGTGGCGCGCACATAGGCGAAGATCGTCCAGGCAGCCCAGAGCGTGCCGGCGAGCACGACGACCAGCCAGGCCGTGTCCTGCAAGCGCCCAACCGGCTGGCCGACCTCCTGCCGGGTCCACGTCCGCTTCGTCCGGGCCGTGGCCCGCATGAGCCGGTCGGCCAACCAGCGCACGGGCGCTCCCGCCCGCTTCACGAGCCGCGTCCGGCGCACGAGGTCGTAGACCCACGAGCGCGGGCGCTGTTGGGCCGCGGTCTGCTCGAACCGGAACTTGTCGGCCCAGGCGACGATCGGGCGGAAGACGAGCTGATCGTAGAGCAGGATGACGATGCCCATGGCGAGCACCGCCCAGGCGACCGCCGCGATGTCCCGCCGCTCGATGGCGAGCGCCAGCCACGAGCCGATGCCGGGCAGCTTGATGGTGGTGTCGCCGACCGTAATCGCCTCGGAGGCGACGACGAAAAACCAACCGCCCGACATCGACATCATGGTGTTCCAGATCAGGCCCGGCATGGCGAAGGGCACCTCGAGCCGCCAGAACCGCATCCAGCCGGACAGGCGGAAATGAAGGCTGACCTCATCGAGATCCTTCGGCACGGTGCGAAGCGACTGATAGAACGAGAAGGCCATGTTCCAGGCCTGGCTGGTGAAGATGGCGAAGATCGCCGCCGCCTCGGCCCCGAGCAGGCTGCCGGGGAACAGGCCCAGGAAGAAGGTGACCGTGAAGGTCAGGAAACCGAGCACCGGCACGGATTGCAGGATGTCGAGCGCCGGCACGATGACCAGTTCGGCGCGCCGGCTCTTGGCCGCCCAGGTCGCGATTGTGAACGTGAACAGCAGCGACAACAGGATCGCGACGACCATTCGCAGCGTCGTTCGCGCCGCATAGTCGGGCAGGTTGGCGAGATCGAGGCTGACGGGCGAAACGTCGAGCTGCGCGAGCGGCTGGGCCATTTCGTGGGCCCCGCGGGCGAGCACGACGAGGCCCGCGCCGAGCAGCAGGAGAAAGACGAGATCGTAAATGTTGGGCAGGGCGCGCCGGACTCCCGCCGCGAACGGCGGGAAGACATCGCGGCGCTTGTCGAGGAAGGTCGACATGGCTCACCTTTAGGTTCGGTCCGCCGTCAGCGGCCGAGCCCGGGTGAGCCTGATCCTGAAGCGATCAGTCCCGGGCCGCCGTTGACGGCCAATAAGATCGACTGTGACTGTCGCTGGGCATGGGGTTCGGGTTCCTATGGGCCGCTCGGCTGTCGTGGGACGAACCGTGCAGTTAGAGTGCCAATGCCCCTGACAAGGGCGTCCGTCAAGAGGGGAATGCACAATGCAACGATCAAGCTTGTCGGGCAGTTGTTTCCGGCAGCGCGATCGTAGACGTGGCATGTCGGACAAGATGGACGAGCCCCTGGCTCAGGCGGCTTCAGGGCATCGAGCTGCTGCTGATCGCCAACGTCATCAACATCGGCGCGGATCTTGGCGCCATGGCCAATGGCGCAGGCAGCGCTGAAGGGCGTCAATGCGGCGGTTGTTGGCCCGCTCCTGGCCGCGCTGTATCATCCGGTCTGGACGGCGGGGATCCTCGGCCCGTCCGACTTCGCCCTGGCCGCGACCGCGTTCCTGCCGTTGTTCATGTGGAAGACGCCGCCATGGCTGGTGGCGGTCCTGAGTGCCGTCGCCGGAGGGGCCATCTCAGCACTGTGACGGTTCAGTCTAAAGGGCTGGATCTGGCACTTTTCGGAAGGAACGGATTGGTCACTTGTGCAGCGAGAAGCTGACCTCCATTACATCAGCTGCTCGTTGTACTTTGACCCGAAGATGACTCCAAACTGCGGGGCAACACCGCCACTCGTCATCTACTTAATGTACGGATCACGCTTCTTCCCCAACGGGAATCAGCAAGACCGGACCCGTCGCCGAACGGGTCTCAAGGGGCTGTGTTGCATAGATCGGTTGGTGAATGCACTCCACCCGCCCCACGTCTTCGCTTAAGCAATGCGGACGAGCTTCGGGCATCAAAGCTCGAGCATGCGGCTCAGGGCATAAACCGCGATGGCGACCTCGGACGTGTGACACCGGTCCGTCCGCAATTGCAGGACATCTCCAATCCCTCGTTTAATGCGGCTAATAACGGTCTCCACCAGGGCACGGTGAGTGTACCAGGACCTCTTCTGCCAGCCGATACGGCCATGCTCGGCAATGCTTTGGAGGTGCCGGTCGCGCTGGCTTGGAGTGCCCTCAGCCATGTCGCTCGGCACCGCGGTTGATCGCGGCGGAACAACCACCTGGGCCTCAGGATGGCACTGGTCGACAGTACCGTAGACGCCGGCCTGATCGTAAGCTCCATCGCCGGTCAGAGACACGAGGGAGCTCGTGATTTGGTTGAGTAACGGTTCGATCTGCGATCCATCGTCGACTTCGTTGGCCGTCAGCTCTGAAGCGAGCATCTGTCCAGTTTCCGCGTCGATCCCGATGTGCAGCTTTCGCCAGGATTCGGCACCGCCAGATCCAGACCGAGGAGTTGGAGGATCGAGCCTATCTGCCCTTCGGGCTGGCACAGTGCCAGCCGAAATACCGCCCGTAGTGGCAGCGCTGTTCAGATCGCCAGAGGGGAGCAATGCGGTTGGCCGCCTCGTGCTGTGCGCGGCTCGGCCCGCCATGCAACAATCGCGTCCTCGGTGACCCAGACGGTGAGGCTTCCGCGCTGGCGCAGGCTGGCGTCATACTCCGCTCAGTTCGTGACCCGGCGCCGTTGCTTCGGAATGCGGTAACGGCGAGCGGCACTGGCTTTGAATGGCACGATCAAAATCTTGGGTCAGAAGGCGATTCGGCCCCTACGCTACCCCACAGCGGTTACCAACCCGCCCATTCACGCAACAAGGTGCCTTGAACGTATCTCTACCGCCCCATTGAAAGCAACGGAGATACAGTCGAGTTTTGGTTCGGCGAGCGCGTAATCTGACTGCTGCCAAGGGGTTCCTGCGCAAGGCGCTTAAGCGATAGGGCCGTCCTACGCGGATCATCATCGGCGGCAACCAGGCAAACCGTGAAGCGACCCTGCCCTGCGATACTACGTTGCTTTACCCAGATGAAGACTTTGTGCGGCTAATCCGTTACCAAACGGCTCCACGTTGTCCCATGCTCTCCAGCTGGACTTGCAATAAACTTGTCGAAGTGCAAGCAACCGCCGTTTCATTCTGCTCTCGATTGCGCATGAGTACGCAACATCAATCGTCGGAGGCCGTATTGAGTCTAAGTCACTTCCAGTTCTTCAGAAGAGTCGTTCTTGGTATACTCATCATCATCGCATTCATGATTCTTCTGTTCGTACGTTCCGCAGGCGGCCAGGAACGCCATGATCTGGTCGAGGCGATTGGCCTTAGCCTGATTGTCATCGGCATTGTCGGCAGGATGTGGTGCACTCTGTATATTGGTGGCCGGAAATCAGTCGAGATCGTCGAGTTCGGTCCGTACTCGGTTACGCGCAACCCCCTATATGTTTTTTCCTCCATCGCCGCGGCCGGCGTTGGGGCACAGACTGGCAGTCTGATCCTGACTGCATTCTTCTTTATCGCATGCGCTGGAGCGTTCCACGTCGTCATCCGTCGTGAAGAGCGATTCTTGGAAGGGACTTTCGGCGAAACCTACCGAATATATTGCTCTCGCGTTCCAAGGTTCTGGCCGGCACCGCGCTTGTATCGCGATCAGGCTACTCTGACGGTTTCGACACGCCGGATCTATTCGACATTTGGCGACGGCCTCATCTTCTTCGTCGCCAAGCCTGCTTTCGAGGCTGTCGAGTATTTCCAGGATGCTGGTACCATCCCCATCGCGTTGCTTCTTTTCTGAAGGGTTCTCATCAATGGAGTTGACCCGACCGTTATTGTGAACCAGGCGTATTGAGCGCCGGCTGCATGATTGCGGATATGGGGTAGCCGCTGTGCGATTGCCTCCATGGTGCAGGCGGCCGCTAGCCCGAAGATAAATGAGGCGCACGCGATTTGTCAGGTCCGACGACATCGAATATCGCCAGCGCCGAACTGCGGCATTAGCTCTGGATATTGGGAAGCCAACCTATGAGTAATCCTCTCGCTTCATGGCAATTCTGGGCCATCCTCTCCGCCACTTTCGCCGCCCTGACGGCCATCTTCGCTAAGGTCGGCATCGAGACCATCAACTCGGACTTCGCCACCTTCATCCGCACCATTGTGATCTTGTTTGCACTCGGCGGGATCCTGCTCGCGACGGGGCAGTGGCAATCGCCCGGCTCAATCTCGGGACGCAGCTATCTGTTCCTAGTCCTCTCCGGTTTGGCCACCGGCGCATCATGGATCTGCTACTTCCGCGCCCTGAAGGTCGGGGATGCCGCGCGGGTCGCACCCATCGACAAGTTGAGCGTCGTTCTCGTAGCCCTGTTTGGGGTGGCCTTTCTGGGTGAACACCTGTCCATGCCGAACTGGTTCGGTATCGCCTTCATCGCGACGGGAGCCATCCTCGTGGCCTACAAAGGGTAAGGCCCGCTCTCTTTCCCAGGTCAGCTTGATCGAAGAAGCTCGTTCGATCCCACGTTCTGCGTTGATTTTCTACTCAAGCACGTGAGCCTTTGCGCTCACGGCAAAATTGTACAAACGAGCCGGCCGGGCGCAAACCCATCCCGGCGCTTCTGAGAAGGGTAGATTCGTCGGATGATGCGCTGTGTCTTCCGGGATGATCGAGGCTGACGCAAACGAGACAACTCGCGCCGCCGAATTCGATGCTGGTCACTTGGCCATAGCCGCTGCGCCAGTCCGCGGCCTCTTGCAACGTCATCTCGGTCAGCCTGAGCTGTTCCGGCCAAAGCATGATCTCGGTCTCTCCACACCGATCCTGGGGATCGGCTGCCAAGCAGTCGAGGCTACAATGGGCCACCCTCCCGCTCGGCCCGCAACATGATCGCATCGCCCAGGAACAGTGCCGTCTCTCGTCGACGCGGCTGCAAACACAGATCAGTGGGAGAACCAGCTTCAGCCAGCCTGTCCTCCCGCAGCACGGCAATCTGGTCGGCGAATGACAGCGCTTCAGCCTGATCGTGCGCAACGAGGATCGTGGTGCTTCCGGTCGCGCGCAGCGCCTCCGCGGTCGCCTTACGCCTGTTCTCCCTCAAGCCGGGATCCAGCGCCGAGAACGGTTCGTCGAGCGGCATCACCAGGGGATAGCGGGTCAGCACCCGCGCGAGGGCGAAGCGCTGCTGTTGCCTTCCCGACAGCTCATGGGGCTGCCTGGCCAACATGCTCGCCAGGAGGTCGACCATCTCCATCAGGCCCTGAATGACGTGCTCGCGAGCTCCGAGCCGTTCCGGTGCGAGTGCGCGGCCTGCCGCGTGGCCGCGCGGTTTGGGCGCGACCAGACCGACCGCTATAGGGAGTCATTGTCGTGGCGGCTCGAGCCGCCTCGCAATACGGCGCTTCGATGTCGTCTTTCGGGGCAGCCTTCTGAGCCTTGCCACACCAGTGTTGGAGGCACCCGGCCATTTTGCTGAAATCCTCAGACAGCCGGAACCGTCATCCTCGTACTGGCCCGGCCTCAATCTCCAAATTGCCCTTTGGCGCCAGCTCGTAGCGCGCAATGGCACCTGGCCGTGCCTTGCGGGTTCGACGAAAGGATTGCCCAGCCGCGTCGGAACGGCGGAGTCATGCGTTGGTAGGATCATGAACCTTGAAAACCGCTCCATCCTAACCGTATTGAAAGCCTCCGCTGCACGTCATCGCGAACTCCTGCCCCTCGCGGCAATTCTGATTGCCGCCGGCTTAGCCGGATCCTTTCTCGCGCTCGCTTCGGAGGTTCTGGAGGGCGAGACCCTTGGCTTCGACAAGGCCATCCTTCTGGCCCTGCGGGATCCCACCGATCCCGCCAATCCCATCGGGCCGCTCTGGCTTGAGATCATGATGAAAGATCTCACGGCTCTGGGAAGCATCACCATCCTGGCCCTGATCACGGTCGCTGTTGCGGGCTACCTGTTTGTTTTGAACAAGCGCGCAGCCACCCTCTTGGTGCTCGCCTCCGTCGGCGGCGGGATGATGCTGAGCAACCTCTTCAAGCATGCATTCGCACGGCCGCGGCCCGACTTCATCGCCCATTCGGTCGACGTCTACACAGCAAGCTTTCCAAGTAGCCACGCCATGCTCTCGGCCGTGACTTACCTGACCCTAGGCGCGCTCCTGGCCCGTGTCGAGGCACGCCGCCCTGGCAAGGTCTACGTCATGTCCACCGCAATCCTGCTGACCCTGCTGGTCGGCTGTAGCCGCCTCTATCTCGGGGTCCATTATCCAACCGATGTGCTTGCTGGCTGGGCTGTCGGCTCTGCCTGGGCCATCTTCTGCTGGACACTGGCCGCCTGGCTTCAACGACGCGGTCAGATTGAAGGAGAGCGGGAGGCCGCCGACAGCTGAGAGGGGGCACGACGGAGGGGATCATCCAACGCCGCGTGAGACTTGCTTCCCATAGCGTACTTCATCGCATGGTCATACGACCCTCATCCGTCCGGCCCACGGGGACCGTCTGAGGATTGGGACTTTGTATAGTTCGGGACATGGGCCCGCAAAGGGCCCCGCTGTAAAACGGGCGCTGTAAGCACGCATGGTCCGTAGGCAACCTCTGTTCTGTGGATTTTGCGTCATTGATCAGGAGCTTCGTATGTCAGTGACCAAGACACTATTCGTCCTCGCCCTCGCTGCCGGCACGGTGCTCGGCGGTGCTCCTGGTGGAGCAGAAGCTGCGCCCGCCAACGCTGCGAAGGCGAAGATCACCTCCGCTCAGGCCCGCGACATCGCCCTCAAGGCCCATCCGGGTCAGATCCTGAAGGAGGAACTCGAGCAGGAGGGCGGCCGCCTCCGCTACTCCTTCGACATCAGCCAGGGCAGCGGCAAGCCCGGCGAGGTCAGCGTCGACGCCATGGACGGGCACGTCATCGAAGCGCCCGGCGCCGCGCGATAGCACGCCGCGGCATCATCGGTTCCAGCTTGCAACCCGGCATCCGTGCCGGCCTCAAGCGGCTCCGTGAGAGCTCGTCCGGACCCTAGGAAAGGAACGATCATGCGAACCTATCCCGCCTGGCTCATAGCAACAACGCTGCTCCCGGCCATCGCGCTGAGCGCAGTCCCGGCTGCGGCCCAAGGGCGTGACAAGCCACTGCCCGTGGTGGAAAAGCCCGCTCCGCCCGAAAAGAACCCGCCGGGCGACATCCCTGACGACCAGGTCTTCATCGAATACCGCTCGCCTTTGGGCTTTTCGATCAAGGTCCCTGAGGGCTGGGCCCGCAGGGACGCGGGCGAGGGGGTCACCTTCAGCGACAAATACGGCACCGTCGCCGTTGCCGTCGCGCCCGAGGCAGCGCCGCCGACGGTTGCGAGCGTCAAGCAAACTCAAGTCGCGTCCCTGGAAAGCAGCGGACGAGCCGTCAAAGTCACCCATGTCAAGGCGGAGAAACTGCCGGCTGGAGAGGCCGTCGCCGTTGCCTATGCATCGAACTCAGATCCAAACCCGGTCACCAACAAGGCCATTCGGCTCGAGAACGAACGCTACTTTTTCTGGAAGGACGGCAAGCTCGCCACCCTGACGATGTCGGCTCCCTACGGCGCCGACAACGCCGACCAATGGCAATTGATGGCGAAGAGCTTCCGCTGGCAATGACAGCCCCTGTCCTCAAAGCGGACGACTTGTACCGGTTCTTCCACACCCAGGAATCCGAGACGCTCGCGCTGCGCGGCGTCAGCCTCGTGCTGCGGGAAGGCGAATTCCTGGCCCTGGTGGGTCCGTCCGGAAGCGGCAAGTCGACCTTGCTCGCCTGCCTTGCCGGTCTTGATGAGCCTGACGGCGGACATGTCGAACTGCTCGGCCAGCGCCTGACGCGGCTGCCCGAAGCCGAACGTGCACGGCGGCGAGCCCGCGGCATCGGCATCCTGCTGCAAACCGGCAACCTGCTCTCCGGCCTGAGCGCCGCCGACAACGTGCGCCTGCCGATGCGGCTTGCCGGCCGCGTCGATGAAGGGCGAGTTGCCGCGCTCCTCACCGAGGTTGGCCTGGACGATCGTCGGCAAGCCTATCCCGGCCAGCTCTCCGGGGGCGAGGCGGCCAGGGCCGGTCTGGCCGTCGCCCTGGCCAACGCGCCGCAGATCCTTCTTGCCGACGAACCGACGGGCGAGGTCGACACCGAGGCCGAGTTGCGCATCCTCGATCTGCTCGATCGCCAACGCGAGGCTGGTTTGGCGGTCCTGGTCGCCACCCATAGCGAGTTCCTGGCACGGCGGGCCGATCGGGTCATTCATCTTCAGGACGGAAGGGTGGTCGATGAGTGAGCCCCTGGTCGTCGCGAAAGGCGTTGCCAGACACTTTCGGCAGGGCGAGCGCGGCGTCGACGCCGTGCTGCCGGCCTCCTTCACCGTGCGGGCCGGCGACCGCATCGCGCTCGTCGGCGCGTCTGGCAGCGGCAAGTCGACCCTGCTGCATCTCATGGGCGGCCTCGACGCGCCGAGCGCAGGTGCACTGTGCTGGCCGGCCCTCGGGCCGCGTGAAACCCTGCGTCCGGAAAGAATCGGCATGGTTTTTCAGGCCCCGGCTCTCGTGGGAACCCTGAACGTGCTGGAGAACGTCGAATTGCCACTCCTGCTGGCCGGGAAGAGTGCAGGCGATGCGGCTCTTGCGGCCCTCGACGCGGTTGAGCTGGCCGCACTGGCGGACCGGTTGCCGGACGAGCTCTCCGGGGGACAGGCACAGCGGGTCGCGATCGCCCGTGCCCTCGCCATCAGCCCCCAGCTCGTCCTGGCGGATGAACCAACCGGCCAGTTGGATCGGACAACGGCCGGTCACGTCATCGACGTGCTGCTCCGATCTCTGGATCGCACCGGTGCGGCGCTGGTTCTCGCGACCCACGACCGCAGCGTCGCCGGCCGCATGGGCCTGACCTGGTTCATGGAGCACGGTCACCTCCACATCAAAGGCGCGGACGCTGTCGCATGATGGGGCTATGGCTGAAACGGATCTGGGCCGAGCGCTCCGGACGGACCATCGGGGCAGCCGTGGGGCTCGCGTTGACAGTCGCGCTCCTGGGCGTCCTCGGCGCCTTCATCACCTCCGCCTCGGGAACCATGACTGCACATGCCGTGGCGAGCGTGCCGGTCGACTGGCAGGTCCTTGTTGCTCCCGGGGTCGATCCGTCGACCATCAGCAAGGAGATCGACGCCGCCGCGTCTCCCAGGGTGCTCCAGACGGTGGGCTATGCGGACGCAGCTGGCTTCTCGGCCGTGACCGGAGAGACGACGCAGAAGACGGGGCCGGGCAAGGTGCTCGGCATCGCGCCGGAGTATCGCGACCGCTTCCCCGACCAGATCCGGCTCCTGCTCGGCACCTGGGACGGGGTTCTGATCGCGCAGCAGACTGCGGCGAATCTGCACGTTGGCCCAGGCGATACCGTCACGATCGAGCGGATCGGGGCCCCTGCCGTACCGGTGCCCGTGGCCGGTGTCGTGGCGTTGCCGAATGCCGACGCGGTGTTCCAGGCTGTTGGCGTGCCGAAGGGCACGGCGCCCCTGGCGCCGCCCGACAACGTCCTGATCGTCCCAATGGCGCAGTGGGCTGCGATGGTCGCACCCCAGCAAACGGCGCGCCCCGACACGGTGCGGATCGAACTCCACGTGCGCCTCGACCATACGCGGCTGCTGCCGGATCCAAGTACGGCCTTCGTGCAGGTGCAGCGGATGGCGAACCATCTTGAGGCTCGCGTCGCCGGGAGCGCGGCCGTCGGCGACAACCTCGCGGCAGCGCTCGACACCGCCCGCGAGGACGCGCTCTACGCCCAGGTTCTGTTCCTCTTCCTCGGAGCTCCGGGTATCGTGCTGGCGATCCTGTTCACCGTGGCCATCGCAACCTCCGGAGCCGACCGACGCCGGCGGGAGCAGGCGCTCCTGCGCATCCGCGGGGCCTCCGTGATCCAACTCGTCCGTCTGGCCGGCATTGAGGCAGCGATCCTGGGAACAATCGGTATCGGGCTAGGAATTGCCCTCACGCTGCTGTCCGTGATGGCCTGGTGGCCCAAGAGCGACCTGGGGCAGGTCCTGGTCTGGCTGATTCTCGCAGCGGTTATCGGACTCGCCTTCGCGGCCGCCGCGTTCGTCGTGCCGGCGTGGCGGGACGCGTCCGGTTCAACCGTTTCCGCAGCGCAAGCCGAAGTCACGAGGACGGCTCGCCCGCTCTGGGAGCGCCTATATCTGGATGTCGGGTTCCTCGTGGTGGGAGGCCTGCTGGTCTGGCGGATGGCGAGCACGGGCTACACCATCGTTCTGGCGACGGAGGGGGTGACACAGGTCTCAGTCCATTATGATGCGTTCCTGGCGCCAGCCCTGCTGTGGCTCGGCGTCGGCCTTCTTTGGATGCGCCTAAGCCGGTTTGCTCTCGGGCCCGGGCGCGCAGCCATCCGCTGGGCGGTCGCGCCCCTCGCTGCCGGACTGGCGCCTGTCGTTTCGTCCTCGCTCTCGCGCCAGCGCCTCCGGATCGCGCGCGGCGTGGCCCTGGTCGCCCTTGCCTTCGCCTTCGCGACCTCCACGGCGGTGTTCAACACGACCTATAATGCCCAATCCCAGGTCGACGCGCAGTTGACGAACGGGGCCGATGTAACCGTGACGGCCACGCAGGCCAGGCCGGCCGGCACTCTTCTTGCGGATCTGCGCCGCATTCCCGGCGTCGCGGCTGCCGAACCGATGATGCACCGCTTCGCCTATGTGGGCAGCGATCTTCAGGACATCTTCGGGATCAATCCCGTGCAGATCGGCAACGCGACGACGCTCGTCGATGCCTATTTCGGAAACCATGATGCGCGGAGCACCCTGGAGCTGCTCCGGCAGACACGTGATGGGGTCCTCGTCTCCGAGGAGACCGTGTCCGACTTCCAGCTCCAGCCCGGCGACACCATCAACCTGCGTCTCCAGAGTGCCCAGGATCACCAGTATCACGTCGTTCCCTTCCGCTTCGTCGGCATCGCGCGTGAATTCCCGACCGCACCCAAGGACTCGTTCCTCGTCGCCAACGCGAGCTATGTCGCCGAGGCGACAGGAAGCAGTGCGGCCGAGGTCGTTCTGATGCGGGCGGCGACCGATCCTGAGGCGGTGGCCACGGCCGCGCGGCTGGTCGCCGCCGCCATTCCGGGTGCGGCGGTGACGACCTTGGGCGAGACCCAGGCGATCATCAGTTCCAACCTGACCGCCGTCGACCTGCATGGCCTGACCGGGATCGAACTTGTCTTCGCGATCCTGATGATCGCCGGCATCACGGGTCTTGTCCTCGCCCTCGGGCTGTCCGAACGGCGCCGGAACTTCGCGGTGATGACCGCGCTTGGGGCCAAGCCACGCCATCTGCGGGCCTTTCTCTGGAGCGAGGGCCTCCTTGTCGTGGTTGGCGGCGCGGCCCTTGGGTTGGCGACTGGGCTGGGTCTTGCCCAGGTGCTGGTCACGATCCTCGCCGGCGTCTTCGACCCGCCGCCAGAGGCGCTGTTCATTCCCTGGCTCTATCTCGGTGTGACCGTGATCGCGGCTCTGGCCTCAAGCGCCGCCGCGGTCCTGACGGTTGCATCCCGCTCGGAGCAGCCGGACCTTGAAATGCTGCGCGGGGGCTAGGCGTTGCGAAGCATCGACGGCAGGCTGTCCTCAGGCACCGGAACGCAAGCGGCTTCCGCCTGTTCAGACTGCCATGACGCTCACCAACCAGCTTGCCGACCCAAACCAGAAGAGGCCATTCGCCCGATGATTGAGCATGTTGTCACAGCACTCGCATCCTGGATCGTCTCTGTGATCTCGGCCGCGGGCTATCTGGGAGTTGTCGCCTTGATGGCGATCGAGTCAGCCTGCATCCCTCTGCCGTCCGAGATTATCATGCCCTTTGCCGGGTCGCTCGTGGCCGCCGGACGGTTCAACCTGATCGGCGTCGCGACCGCCGGGGCCATCGGCTGCAATGTTGGCTCCACCGTCGCCTATCTCATCGGAGCGTGGGGCGGGCGCAACGCGGTCGAGCGGTGGGGACGCTATGTCCTCATTCGCCCTGGCGAAATGCAAAGGGCCGAGCGCTTCTTTGCCCGCTTCGGCAGCATGGCGGTCTTCGTGGGGCGTCTTCTGCCGATCATCAGGACCTTCATCGCGCTGCCGGCCGGGGTCGGGCGCATGCCCATGCTCAAGTTTCAGGTCTACACGTTCTTGGGATCGTGGCCATGGTGCCTCGGCCTTGCCTATGTCGGCGCGCGCCTAGGCGAGCGTTGGAACAGCGACCCGGCCCTACGTTCCCTGTTCCACAAGTTCGACCTCGTCGTGGGCATCGCTCTCCTGGTCCCCTTCGGCTGGTTCGTCTGGACGCGCTTGCGCGCAAGCCGATCGGTCAGGGGCTGAGGAGTGGCTCTGTTGGACCTGGCCGCTTCAATGACCTTTCTGGCGCGCCAAGGAGCTAACTGGATTGCTGGCGGAGGATTGACTGCAATGGAAGCTTGGAACGACGCGCTTTTTCTCGCCCTAAACGCCGCTGAGCACCCGCCCTCCGGACTGGTCGTGATGGCGCTCGCCTTTGGCCAATGGGCGATCTTTCTGGTTCCGGTGCTGCTGGCCGCGCTGTGGCTTTGGGGCACCCGCGACAGCCGCAGCGGCTTGTTGCTTGCTGTGCTCGGCGCCGAGGTGGCTCTTGCCTTGAACCAAGCCATCGCACTGATCTGGCCCCATCCACGTCCGTTCGCCGTTCCGATTGGGCACACCCTGATCCCACACGCCGCGGACAGTTCCTTCCCGAGCGATCACCTCACGTTTCTCGTCGCGATCGGGATCGGGCTCCTGGCGTGGACCCACGAACGTTGGGCCGGTCGCCTCGTTTTGCTGCTGGCCGTGCCGGTGGCATGGTCGCGCCTGTTCCTCGGCGTCCACTTTCCTTTTGACATGCTGGGGGCGGTTCCGGTGGCGGCGGCCGGAATCCTGGCGGTCGCGCCGCTCCACGCGTGGGTCCGCCGTACGATCGTGCCTCGCTTGGCCGAGCCGCTCTATCGATGCGTGTTTTCCGCTCCCATCGAAAGGGGCTGGATCCGGCCCTGACGATCATTCGCGTCGGGTTGTTTGGCTCCCGTGGTCAGCACATCCGGCCCCGCTGTTCACAGGCAACACGATGGAACTCGCGAGCATCCAACCCCAATGAATCCATGAAGATGGGATGCGGTGCCCGGCATTGATGAGCCTCGACCTTGTCTGCGCCGCTGCCGTCGAGATGGAGACTGGGGAAAGAGCTGCCAGCGACATCATCACTGCGTCTCGACTGATTGCCGTTGCACTCTCTCGGCAGGTTGCGTCGACAGAAAAAGCACGAGGGCGAGCAAAGCCAGTGTGACGAGCGACGCGAATTCGCGCGGCAGGCTCAAGCCGCCGCTATTCGTCGGCTTCGTCAACAAGTCGCCGAACGTCGCCCCGAAGGGACGCGTGAAGATGAAAGCGACCCAGAAGAGCAGCACGTGGCTCAGTCGGGTTGCATAGTGGAGGACGGCAACGACGCCGATGACGCCGGCGGTCACCAAGGCTCCTTCGATGTAGCTGAGGCCAATGGTGCTGGTCAGGAAGTCACCGAATGCAGTGCCGAGACTGTTGGAGAAGACCACGGCGATCCAGAACATGGTTTCTGTATCTCGCCGTCTGATCGGATAGACCCGCAAGTCCCGATCCCGCCACCACCACACCGCGAGCGTCGCAGCGAGGCCACTGACGAGCAGCACCGACCCCCAAAGGTAGCCTAGGCCCAGTGAGCGGTCCATCATGTCGGAGACTTCGGTCCCGGCGGTTGTCGTCGCCACGATCGCTGTCCAGAAGAGAACAGGGTGATAGGTCGTTGAGCGGATCTGCGCGACGAGAACGACGGCCAGTAGTCCGAAAGTGATCGCCAGCGAAACGTAGTAGCCGAGGTCCAGCGTCATGGACAGAAAGTCGCCCGCCGTCTCGCCCAGCGTCGTCGCGAGGATCTTCATGATCCAGAACGCAAGGGTGACGGCGGCTACCTTGCTGACCGCTCTTGCGGCGTGCTTGCCGGCAGGCGCAGGTTCGTGGGAGCGATCAAGTATCATGTAACCTCACTTGCCGCGGTAGCGGCGGCGTCGGACGCAACCTATTTGCGGGGAAACGAGTGACTCAGGCGAGACTGAAGCGCCCTCGGGAGAATCTGCGCTCGTTCATCCGGAGCGCGTCTCCAACCAAGCTACCGACCAGCGGATGAGCCGCCTCTGACTGCCCGTATACAATTTCGTATAGAAGGCGGATGACAGGCCCAGGAGAACCGTGCAGCAAGGCTCTGCATCCCTATTCCGGAATGTACGACGCTACGACCTTGGCCATGCCACGTCGCGCCGGCTCATGGCGCATCCGCACCCGATAACACAGACGACGGACGCCAGCGCAGCCTCACGGTTCGTTAGGGAACATTACAGATCCGTATAGTTGCGGCCATACAGCCCGAACGTCGACCCAGCCACAAAAGCGTGGCCTTGGAATGTGGATACCGTTTTGAACCCCACCACCGTCCAGGCCCTGCCGGGGCGGCTGCCTCGCGTCCGCCCCGGCAGGCACCAGCAACATCCGCAGAGAAGAGTCACTCGGGTCCCGGCATCCACTCGCGATGCCAGGGCCTCCTTTCAGGAGACATGCTGCTCCTGCGAACTTCCACGATGGACGTTGCAGTTTCCTCGAATCCAGAAATGGCGAACATCATGCGCAAGCTTTCCCGCGTTCTCGTCACCACCGCCGCATCTCTCGTGGTTGGAGCGTCAGCTGCTCTGGCAGCCGATCTGCCCGCGCGCCAGTATGCCCCGGCCCCCGTCTACAATCCCGCCCCGCTGTTCACTTGGAGTGGCTTCTACGCCGGCGTGAACGGCGGTTATGGTTGGAGCAACCGCAACCAAACCTACCTTGGCTCTGCTGATACGTTGAGCAGCAAGGGATCGAACGGCGGCTTTGTCGGCGGTGGCCAGATCGGCTACAATTATCAGCTCGTGCCGGGAACCGGCCTCGTGGTTGGCCTGGAGACCGACCTGCAATACGCCGACCTCGGCAACAAGACTACCTACGTCGGAGGTTCGCCGGCCGCGCTGTCTGGCAGCAGCTCGGGTGGAAACTATTTTGGCACAGTGCGCGGCCGGCTCGGCTATGCGTTCGACCGGTTCCTCGTCTACGGAACCGGCGGCTTCGCCTATGGCGATGTCGGAAGCCGCAGCTGGGGGCCTCTCGCCGGCAACCGTGGCACCGAGGTTGGTTACACGCTCGGTGGCGGCCTCGAGTATGCCCTCACCAACAATTGGACGGCGAAGGTAGAAGCACTTTACGTCAGCCTCGGCAATGGCTCAAAGAACACGTCTGCGCTCGGGACGCCAGCCATCTCCAGCACCAGCTCGGGTCGCGACGATTTCGGTGTGGTGCGCGCCGGCCTGAATTACAAGTTCTAGAATGGGGACGGGATGTCCGAAGCTTGTGAGATTGTGATCGCTGCGGCGAACCAGGACGTCTGCCGTGAACGGATCGAGGAAAGGGTTATCCGCACCTATTCCAGGCGCGTTGCGTCTAGACCGGGTCGAGGCTTCCCGGACCATCCGGCTGGGGCAGATCGGCACCCTTGAAGCGCGCCTGACTGAAGTGCTCCGGGACGTTTCCTCGCATGTTCCACCCTTCAGGGTGGAGATCGATTCATACGCGAGCGGCTCGGTGGTGGCCAGCTACGGGTGCCATAAGCTTGATGAGGGCGAATTCATGGCTGTTGTCGTGCTTATCATGGGTGCTTGGCGGCCCCTGCCGATCTTGCACTAGGCTTCAGAATTCCATCGCCCACGCACTGCCCAGACGAGGCCGGACGCTTCGCCTGGGTTCAATGAGCCGTTGAAGAATCTAAACACTACAGTCGGGCTTCCCTCCACCCGCTTGTTCCCTCGCGGATGGCTTCAATGACCGCTCCAGCCAAAGCACCCAACGCCCTCGGCCGGGCCACACCAACGCATGGCGGCGTTCCGGTCTCGCGCCCAACCAAGGCGACGTTGCCGCGCTCACCGATCGTCCTGGGTGACGCCGTTGCGCTGGCGCCGCGTCTCGGTGGGGGCGATGTCCGCTCGCCACCGTCGAGCGCCTGTGCTCCCGGGTCGGCGTTACGGGGTCGGGAGTACCGTGGCGGAGGGCGGCCAGGACAAACACCCCCTCGCGGGTATTCTGCTTGCTGGAGCCTTGCGGTATCTATGGTTCTGATGAACCGGCTCCTGATCCGAAGCCTCCACTGGCGATGATGCCGGGCGTAACACAGATATGTGCTCGACAGGAGAGAGCCGCTGCATGAAGATTCTCGTAATCGAGGATGACAACGAAACTGGAGCCTACCTCCGCCGAGGCCTCGAGGAGCACGGGCATGTCGTTGATCTGGCCGCGAATGGCCGCGACGGTCTCTTCCTGGCGGCCGCGGAGGCCTATGATGTCATGATCGTGGACCGCATGCTCCCGGGACTGGACGGGCTCGGTGTCGTCAAGACGGTGCGCGGCGCCGGCGTCAGGACCCCGGTGTTGTTCCTCACCACCCTGGGCGGAGTGGGTGATCGGGTCGAGGGTCTCGAAGCCGGCGGCGATGACTATCTTGTCAAGCCTTTCGCCTTTGCCGAACTCCTGGCCCGCGTCAACGCGCTCGCCCGAAGGCCGCCGATGGCGCAGATCGAAACCGTGCTCAAGATCGCGGATCTCGAGATGGATCTCATCGGGCGCAAGGTGCGCCGGGCTGGGCGTGAGATCGACCTGCAGCCGCGTGAATTCCGGCTGCTGGAGTACCTGATCCGCAACGCCGATCGTGTTGTGACCCGCACCATGCTGCTCGAGAACGTCTGGGAATTCCACTTCGATCCCAAGACCAATATCGTCGAAACGCATGTCAGCCGCCTGCGATCCAAGGTCGACAAGGGCTTCGAGGCGGAATTGATCGAGACGGTCCGTGGTTCGGGATATCGTTTGCGTGCGGCTGCGTAGTGTCACGATGGGAACGGGGTTCCGGCTGGCGGCCGTTGCCGCGACGATCGTGCTCGTCTCGATTCTCATTCTCGGCTTTGGCATCTATTCGACCGTCAAGGGCGCCCTCGAGGGGCAGGTCCGGGGAGGCATTGAGCGCGATATGGCCGACCTTGCGCCACTCGTGGAACAGGCCGGTGCGGCGGCGCTCCAAACCCGCTCGACCCAAGATCTCCAGCGCCGCTTCGCCTACCGATTGGCATCCGCCGAGGGGAATTATCTCTCCGGTGAACGTTGGCTCGATATTCGGAAGCCGGGCTGGACAGAGTTCGAAACCGCGGATGGCGTCGCGCGGGAGGTGCCCTTTGATGGCGATGTCCTGGTGCTGACGGAGCGCCTGAGAAGCGGTCTACTCCTGTCGGTGGCGTCCGACATCACTTGGATCGATGGAGTCGAGGACTCCCTGCTGACCCAATTCACCTGGGCGCTGCTCATTGGAATTGTGCTTGCCCTTGGCGCCGGCGCGCTGATTGCGCAGGCGTTGCTGCGGCGTGTCGATGCCGTCGCCCGCACGGCCAACGCCATCATCGCAGGGGACCTCTCCCGGCGCATTGCTCTGACGGGCTCTGGTGACGATTTCGACCGGCTCGCCATAACCTTGAACGTCATGCTCGATCGCATCGCCGGCCTGATGGAAAACCTGCGACAGGTCTCAAACGACATCGCCCATGACCTGCGCACGCCGCTGGCGCGCCTGCGGCAGGGGCTGGAGGACGCCCGGGCGCGCGCCAGGACGATGGACAGTTATCAAGAGGCCGTGGATCGCGCCATTGGCGAGGCCGACGGTCTCCTCCAAACGTTCTCAGCCCTGCTGCGCATTGCGCAGATTGAAGCGGGAGCGCGGCGGGCAGCGTTCCGCCCCGTCGACCTGTCCGACGCCCTGCAAACCGTGGTCGAAGCCTATGAGCCGGCAGCCGAGGATAGTGGACGCCGCCTGATCGCGACGATCACCGCCGGAATCGTTGTCCCAGGCGACCGCGAGCTTATCGTCCAACTCATTGCCAATCTGGTGGAAAACGCCCTTTGCCACACGCCGGTTGGCACGGATGTCGCGGTGAGTCTGTCGACCGACCCTGACGGCAGCGCTATCGCTGCCGTCACAGACAACGGACCTGGAATTCCGGCCAGCGAACGTGAGGCCGTCCTGCGCCGGTTCTACCGCCTGGAGCGCAGCCGCACGACGCCCGGGAACGGCCTAGGTTTGAGCTTGGCGGCGGCCGTCGTAGACCTGCACCGGGGCGCGCTCTCCCTCCACGACAATCAGCCCGGGCTCAAGGTTGAAATCCGCTTCGGGCCAGTCTCCCATTTCCACTAGCCTCGGGGGTGTTCATGACCTCGCTTGATGCTCTGATCCAATCCTTCCTTGGTGTCGTGGAACACCATCCATCGTTCGCGACGCTCGTCGCCTCCCTGGTTACCTTCTCGGAGGCAATCCCGGTTGTGGGCGCCGCCCCAGGGACGGCGATGGTGCTCGGGCTAGGGAGCTCACCGCTGTTCTGCCCCGAGCGGTTACTGCGGTTCGGGGTGCGGACAGCACCGGAAGCCGCGCTCGCACTTTTGTCTTGGCCGGATCATAATGAACAGAGATCGGCCTTGGCGCTCTACAATGTGGATTGGAGGTGAGATAATGAACCGAAAATTGCGGAGGAGCCATGCCCGTTGGTTGAACCGAGCGGCGATCAGCATGGTAGGGCTAGGTGTTGTACTAGGAGCGGGTCTTGGATACCTCCAGCTCAGCGGAAACTTTCATCCGGTCATCGCGGGAGAGGTCTACAGATCCGCGCAGCCGACACCTGAGGCCCTGGCAGGGTACATCAAAGAACACCGGATCCGGTCGATTATCAATCTGCGAGGCAGCAATTCCGGCGCAGATTGGTATGATGCCGAGGTGGCTGCAGCCAAGGCTCTGGGTCTCGCCCACTACGATTTCGGGATGTCGGCGCGCAAGCCGCTCGACCAGCACCGCGCCCAGGAGCTGATCGCGCTGATGGAAAAGTCGGAGAAGCCGGTCCTGATCCACTGCCAAGGCGGCGCTGACCGCAGCGGGCTTGCGTCCGCCCTCTATGTCGCGGCCATCGCAAAGGCTGGAGAAGAAGCGGCGGAGCGTCAGATATCCCTGCGCTACGGGCACATCTCGCTGCCGATGACGGCCGCCTATGCCATGGATGAGACCTTCGAAGCACTGGAGCCGTGGCTGGGCTTCAGCGGCTCCTGATGCGGCAAGGACGTTGACCGAGACCTCGGACGGGATCTGTCCCGGTACGCTGCCATCTTTTCGCAACCGCAGACCTGCTTGTGGCAGGAGCACAGCTTCGCCTCTCGCCGGCACGGTCGCGCCTCGAGCACACGGATCCAGAGCAAACGTGCCCGTAGAGTCGGACCCAGGCAGCAGGGAATGTCAACGCGTGTCGGACTTTCACTGCCCTCGAGCATCTCGAAGGCGAATTGCCAGACCTTGGTCTTATTGACCTCGCCAACGAGGAGGTGCCGATCCCGATCGGCTTGCCCCTGTCTTGCCCGACATGGACCAACGATCCGCAGCGCCTGCGGCGGACCGGCGTGCCCAAGGCGCCGTGGACGGAGCCCTCCACGCCTGAGATCGCTTTGGCGGAAATCCAGCGGATCAGGCAAGCTCAATTCAGCTTCGGGGCGGAACTGCTGATACCGGCGATGGCATCAGCACGCCCTTCCGGAAGTCGCCCACCGCTCGGGGCCCGCGCTGAGCGACGGAAAGGCACGGCCTTTCGTCCAGCGGGACACCCGACATGCTTCCAACGAACGGCTTTGATCTGTCATGACTTAAGCGAGCTTTCTTCACGACGAGTGGCCGAATAGGCGCGGAACAGATCGTCCAACTCCGCCCCACGAAGCGGCCGCGGACGAGCAGGATCGTGTCCCGTAGCGTGGTGTAAGAGCGCCAGTCTTCGGCTGAGCCGGGTTGCTCAGGCGGTCACGGCCGACAGCCTGCGAACCGGATCATCGCTCAACGGGCTCAGACTTTCCAGCGACATGTAGCGTCGGCTCACCGCCCATTCGTCATTCTGCTCCATCATCAAGGCTCCCACGAGACGGATCACGGCCCGGTCATTGGGAAAGATGCCGACCACATCCGCACGTCGTTTGATCTCGCCGTTGAGCCGCTCGAGCGGGTTGGTCGAGGCAATCTGGGCCCAGTGCTCGCGCGGAAAGCTCATGTAGACCAGCACCTCCTCGCGCGAGCGGTCCATCAGCTCGACCAGCTTGGGGCAGCGCTCACGCAGGGTATCGGCCACCGAGGTCCATTGCTCTCTGGCCGCCTCGGCCGTGTCCTGGGCGAAGATGGTCTTGAGCATCGCCACCACGGCCGGGCGCTGCTTCGGGGCGATGTGCGCCATGGCGTTGCGCATCCAATGCACCCGACAGCGCTGGAGCGAGGCATGGAAGACCCGAGTGGCCGCCGCCCGCAGCCCCTTGTGATCGTCGGCAATCACCAGCTTCACGCCGCGCAGGCCGCGGTCGGCGAGAGAGCGCAGGAAGGCGGTCCAGAACGGTTCGGCCTCCGAGGCGCCGGTGGCAATGCCCAGCACCTCGCGCCGGCCATCGGCATTGACGCCCACGGCCAGTATCACGGCCGTGGAGACGATCCGGCCGGCCTCTCGCGTCTTCAGGTAGGTGGCGTCGATCCAGAGATACGGCCACTCGCCCTCGATCGACCGGGCCAGGAAGGCGTTCACCCGCTCGTCGATCTCCTCGCACAGGCGGCTGACCTGGCTCTTCGAGATGCCGGACGCGCCCATGGCCTTGACGAGATCGTCGACAGAGCGGGTCGAGATGCCATGAACGTAGGCCTCCTGGATCACCGCTGTGAGCGCCTTCTCGGCGGTGCGGCGCGGCTCGAGGAAGGCCGGAAAGTAGGAACCCTTGCGTAGCCTGGGGATGGCAAGATCGATCCGGCCGGCCCGGGTGTCCCAGGCCCGCTCACGATAGCCGTTGCGGTGGTTGAGACGCTCGGGGCTGCGCACCCCGGCGGGAGCTCCGGTGAGCGCCTCCACCTCCAGGGTCATCAGGCGCTCGGCCGCAAAGGCGAGCATGTCGCGGATCAGATCGGCATCGGCCCCCTTTTCGATCAGCTCGATCAGGGCCATTCTCTCGTCGGTCATCGTCGTCTCCGGGGTCAGGGTCAGGTGTCGCAACCCGCACTCTAACCGAAGACTGGCGATGACCACCTCACAGGTGGCTCGCTCTTACACCACGTCCCGGGACGCTACCCGCGCCCATCGTTGCAATGCGAGCACTCTGCCTTGTGAATGCGGCCCCGGTCCCTTCTCCAGTTATTGTAAATATAGAACCTCCGCATTCGCTCCTCCCGCGTTTTGGCGAACGCTAGGATGCCGCGGAGAAAACGTCTAGTTCACCAACGGATAGTTGTGTCGCTAGCTCTCAAGGCTCACATCAGTTGCAACGATGTGGAGCAAGGATGGCAATCGAAACATTCCGATAACATATGTTATCGAACCCACTAACATTGCCTGTGTTTTGGCATCATGAGATCGAGCTTTTACAGTCAGGATAGGATCATGAAACAGAACAATGCTTTTAACGTTTCTCTGGATAATGCCCCTATTGCTCCAGCAACCGCGGCCGATACCCCATCACTTCGGCGGGCATCGTTCCTATTCGCTGCATCCTTGAGCGGGTTCATCGGGGCAAGCCTTCTGCTGGCTAGCCTCTGACGGAGTGAGCTTTCTCTTTTTCGACCCATTCGGGACCGAACTCGCAGAGAGGGGAGCGCCATGAGCAGCCCCATCATCGATCCTCAAGCCCAGTTGAGCGATATCGAGGCCCGGCTCGCCCGGATTGAGAGAAGGCTCAGCATAGTTTCGGCCGGTGCGCTCACACTTACTTTGTTCGTCTACGCGACACTGCCTTGGATACATCTTTCGGTGGTCTACGAAGCCTGAAGAGCGTCCATCGGATTCCAGCCTGCGAGCGTGCAGGAGCAGAAACCCCGTCCGGGGTAGAGCCGAACGGGGTTCTCTTTGGAGGCTTGATGCGCAACGCAGCCTGTCTCGTGTGTAGCAGCAGGAAGTAAATGGAGTGTCGCATCTTAGAACAGTCGTCCGCCGGATTAGCCCTGTTTCACTACCTCACCTTGCCGGCGCAGAGGGATGGCCCCGAGGTGTAACGTGAGTGCGGGTCCTGCGACCAACGTTTCAGGACCGTCGCGACGGACCGGAGGTAAAGTGAACTCCATGCCTCGTGTCGATGAGAATGGAAACTGCCGAGGGTTGATTGGCGACCTCATGCTGCCCCCCAGAGCTTGGTATGTGTTGCGTCGAGAAAACATCAAAACATTGAACAAGCTGAGGGCGGTGGCCGACTGGCTTGAACAGTTCGACGGCATTGGCCCTAAGACGGCTCGGCTGATCCGCGAGGAACTCGCCCGTGTCACATCCTCGCGAAAGGCCCCTGATTAGGCCGGACCCGCCCCTGGTGCACGAATTTCCGATAAGCACCTTTATGGAACTGGATGAAGGTGATGGGCTTTAGAGCGGTTACGCAGAGGACTGCAAATCCGCTACGGCGTGCAAAAACCCTTACCCGCAAAGAAAGAGCGCCAATCGATGCGGTTGGGCGCTCTAAGGGGCCAGTACCATAGGGTCTCGGGACCGGTCGCTATATTGACGTCTAGGCCTGGGGCCGTATTGAGGCGTCCTACAGCGATTAGACCGAATGCTTACAGCGCTTAGACCGAATGCTTAATCCGGCCGAGGAAAGGTAAGAGGGAACCTGCACCCACGGCGGCTTGTCACTCAGCACCGTTCGCAACGGATGCCCCATGTGGAAAGGTGATCCACAGACTCTGAAATTTAGGATGATTGTTCTGAGGAACAGAAGCTCGGCAGGAGCGTTGTTGAGGCTGTTTAGCAACGGGTACAAGGACGATGGCCGCTTCAAGCAATGGCGTGACTTTGATTAAAGAGGCTCAGGCGGCTCGGGTCCAAGCCCATATACGCCGCATGGTTTCACGGCTGCAAGGATGTCGCCGCATGTCCATCAAGCAGGCTGCATAGTCTACACAAAGAAACCCCGCCCGGGGCAGGGCCGAAAGAGGCTCTGCTTTGCAGGCCTGAGATGCCGGCAGAGCTACACTGTCAACTCCGTTTCAGATCACTGCACTGAATCACTTGCCTCTAATCTCGGCCCCCATCCCCGTTCCATGCCGCAATGAACTGCGGGACGCCCTCAGCAGGCATCGGACGTCCGAAGAGGTAGCCCTGTCCCAAATCACAGCCGTGTTCCCGGAGGAATGACGCCTGCGCACTGGTTTCAACGCCCTCGGCAACCACCCTGATGCCGAGGCTCTGACCAAGGCTCACGACGGCTTTGACAATGGCTGCATCCCCCTCATCCGTCTCCAGGTTGCTCACGAACGAGCGGTCAATCTTGAGAACATGGGCCGGGAACTGCTTGAGGTGCGACAGCGAAGCATAGCCCGTGCCGAAATCATCCAGCGCAATCGAAATTCCCCCTTCATTCAATGCCCGCAGTGTTCTCCGGGCATGCTCGATATGGCGGTCGAGGAACACGGTCTCAGTCACCTCTATTCCAAAACGGCTCGGTGGAATGCCGGCCTCCCGCAGGTGGTCGAGCACCCGTGTGGCATAATCATCGCGGCGGAAATCGGCGGACGAGGCATTGATCGAGACGCGGCCGATGTCGAGGCCTGCATCGAGCCAACGGCGCATGTCACGGACCACGCAGGAGAGCATGCGATGAGCGATGGCGATGCCGAGTTCCGGATCATCAAAGGCGGGGGCAAGGATATCGGGTGATTGCACTCCCGTTCGGGGGTGGCGCCAGCGCAAGAGCGCCTCAAAGCCGGCAAGCCTCCCTGAGGCGAGTTCCACTTTTGGCTGGTAGAAGGGCTCGATCCAATCGCGCTCTAACGCTCGGCGCGCGATTTCCAGAGCTGAGGCAATTTTCTGTACCTCCTCACGCATGTCGGGCCGGAACATCTTGAACGTGCCACGCCCGTCGGCTTTGCAGCGGTACAAGGCGAGATCCGCCTGCTTCTGAAGCTCTTCAACGGTCATCTCTGGCCCGACGGCGACGGCGCCCCCGATGCTGGTGCGGCAGTCGAGAGTTCTGCCGTTGTACCGCAACGGCTCCCGCATGCGGGCCAGAATGGCGCCGGCAGTGGTCGCGACACACTCCTCGCCAGGAACATCGGTCAGGATGACGGCAAACTCATCGCCGCCCAGGCGAGCGACCGTGTCGGTGGTGCGCACGATATCGCGCAGCCGGATGGTGAACTCCCGCAAGAGCGCATCCCCGGCATCGTGGCCAAACCTGTCATTGATGGTTTGAAGGTGGTCGAGATCCATGACCAGCAGACCCACACTGTGCCGCGATCCTGCCGCCTGGTCGAGCGCCTGTTGGAGATGCTTGAGGAAGAGTCTGCGGTTGGCCAGGCCCGTGAGGTCATCATGATAGGCTGCCCAATGGAGCTGCTCCTCGGCGAGCTTGCGGTCATGGATGTCCTCAACCGAACCATACCAGCGGATCACAGCGCCATTGTCTGCGAACCGCGGCGTGGCTCTGACCCGGACCCAACGGTAGCTTCCGTCGGCAAGGCGCACGCGGCATTCTTGGTCAAACGGCTGACCCGTGGCAAGTGAATGGGCCCACCTCTGCCTGACAGGGGCGACATCGTCAGGATACACTGACTTTGCCCACTCAGGATCAGACGCTGATGTGATAGGCCTTCCTGTCAAGTCCCGCCATCGGGGAGAGAGTTCGAGAAAGTTCCCTTGCGGATCTGCCGTCCAGGGAATTTGCGGGTTCAATGCAACCGAATAGCGATAATGCTCCTCGCCCTCGCGCAAGGCTTCTTCGGTTCGCTTCTGGTCGAGTTCGATGCGCTCCTTGGCCATAGCCAAGAAGACAAAGGCAAGTGTCGGTGCATAGACCACCAGAAACAGCGCCAGTTCCGCTGACCAGCGACTGGCAAGGGTGTTGATCCCGAAGAGCGAGCCCAGGGACAATCCAAGCATCGCCCGAAAGAGATTGAAGGCCGCCAAGCTGTACAGGAGGAAGACGGCCGCCCGCTGCGAGGCTAGTTGCTGAGGGGCATGCCTGGAAAGCTCCCGCCCTGCCAGTGCCGCGTATCCGCCCGTAATAAGGGACAGAACGACAAGCCGGGCACTCAGCGTCTCGTGAATGAACGGGAAAACAACTATCCAGAGGATAGGACCAATGGCAGTGAAAGGTATCGTGCGCGGGCGGCCGTTGAAGTTCCTGCATCCAGCGTAGAGAGCGCCGTAGCCGAAGGTCATCAAAGCGTTCGCAACCAGCAAGTTGAGATGGCTTGGCACCCCATTTCCGAGGGTGGCCATGCCGATCCCTATGGGAATCAGGCAGAAGGTAGATCCCCACCACGCCAGCGCTTGGATCTTACGGTTATGTGTCCAGGCGAAGAGCAGCAGGACACCCAACACCGTTGAGAGCAGGACAAAGGCGGCGGCTAATGTTTTGGGATCCAAGGTCATGCCAGCAGTGTGTGAGCCGCGCCAATAGAACTGTTAATTTTCCTATTATTCTACGCTGGAACAGGTCAAAGGTTGCGTTTACGGCGCGATAATGCATCAGAGACAAAATAGAAATCCCGCCCAGGGCAGAGCCGAATGGGGCTTCTCTTTGGAGGCTCGGTACGCCAACATAGCCTGACTTGGGTTTAGCAGCATGAGGTAAACAGCGCATTGCTGTTCCGCGTGTTGGATCGATGAGGCCCTACACTGTCTACCAACAATGCCTAGGAAGAACCCAAGCGTTCACTCCGGCAGTGTCTCGACGAGATCCGCAAATGCTCTGAGATCCATTTCTGCGGCTCCAAGGAGCCGCGAGAGTGTCTCAGTTGATGGCCACCGGGGGCGGCCACTAGGGCTTGTCCGCTTCGAGGGGTTGAATGCAGTCGCATCTAAACCAGCGCGCTTTGCAAGCGCAGACGCTGATATGCCCTGGGCCTCTGCAACCGCGTCAATAGCGGCCCAAACTTGCGCGTGAGTGAACATACCGCTTTCGTTCCTGAGTAGAAAAAGAAACCCCGCTCGGGCGAGAGCAGGGTTTCAAGGGGGGCGGATCGCCCTGCGCGAGACGATCCGAGGAAAGAATGCCTACAGATCCTTAATAAATGCCCTATGCCTTGCCCTGGTTCATGTGCAGGATGTCACGAACAAGAGAGAGCCCCATAAAGTGCCCGGTGGACTCGCGGGCCTGCAAGGCGTTCTCAATCTGGTCTTCAATCCCTTCGTAAGCCGGATCATCCACAACCATCTTGGCCTTCACGAGCATCCCGTGGAGGGTGTAGGCTCGGGTCCTAGCAACACGCTCATCGAGGTCCCTTAAAGCCTCCACCAGCTCAGCGACGGTTTCGCGAGCTTCTGCATAGCCGCTCTGTGCCCGAGCATCCTGAACGGCATCATAGTATCGGTCCCAAGCCGCTACGATTCCATCCGCTCGTGCCTGTGCCTTAGGATCAGGTTTCCTACCAGCCCGAACTCCCGTCTCATTGTCCCCGGTGCAATTCGACCAATCCTGCATTGTGCGAGGAGCGGAGCGAAGCTTCTCTACGGCCTCTTGAGTGTAAACTAGGATCCGCTTTCCATCCTTCTCCATCTCGAAGGTATCGCCTGGCATGTGGGGCATGTTGAGGATCCAGTCCATCTTCTGCACGTGGAGTTCGGCGGGCTTTTCCGGGCAGCTTTCCCGGAACTGCTCCTCTGCTGCGTCTAGAGCGTGGTGGGATGACGTAGAGTCGCGTGTGGCTTTCGGGGCTTTTGTTGTGGGATTGGGTTGGTTCTGGAGCATGTAAGGAGAGGTCGATGCCCAGAGCCCTTTCGGTTGATCTTCGTGAACGTGTTGTGCGTGCGGTTGAGAGCGAGGGGCTGTCGCGCCGGCGGGCGGCGGCGCGGTTTGGGGTTGGGGTCAGCACCGTGATTACCTGGGTGCGCCGCTTCCGGGACAGCGGTCGTCTTGAGCCGGACCGGGTGGGGGGATGCAAGCCCCGGACCCTGCGCGGCGAGCATCGCGACTGGCTCCTGCAGCGCTGTCGCGCCGGCGATTTCACGTTGCGCGGCCTGGTCGCCGAGTTGGCCGCGCGCGGGCTCAAGGTCGACCATCACTCGGTCTGGGAGTTCGTGCACGCCGAAAAGCTCAGCTTCAAAAAAAGCCTGCGTGCCAGCGAGCAGGATCGGCCCGATGTCGCCCGCAAACGGGTGCGCTGGCTGCAGGGGCGTCACCTCGTCGACCCCGCCCGCTTGGTCTTCATCGATGAGACCTGGACCCGGACCAACCTGACGCCCCTGCGCGGCTGGGGACCGCGCGGCCAGAGGCTCCAAGCCCAGGCCGCTTATGGGCACTGGAAGACCCAGACCTTTCTGGCGGCCCTGCGCCAGGATCGGATCGAGGCGCCCTGGCTGCTGGATGGGCCGATCAACCGCGAGCGCTTCCTGCTTTACGTCACCACCGTCCTGGTGCCCACGCTCCAGCCTGGCGATCTCGTGGTCCTGGACAACCTCGGCAGCCACCGCAGCCCCGGCGTGCGCGCGGCCGTGCGGGCCGCCGGAGCCAAGCTGTTCCTGCTGCCCAAATACTCCCCCGATCTCAACCCGATCGAGCAGCTCTTCGCCAAGATCAAGCACCTGCTGCGCAAAGCCAACCCGCACACCGCTGATGCCATCAGTGCGGCCATCGGCCAGATCCTCGACACCGTCACCCCGCAGGAGTGCAACAACTACCTCGCCAATGCAGGATATGGACCCAATTAATCCCACCACGCTCTAAATGTGAGATTTTGCCTATAAAATCGAGATTTTTTCCCCTAACAGTGAGACAGCGTTTACAGGGGCGGGCTGCGATGGCGATGGAACGGGACCTGACAGAGTTCGCCAAGGTCGCCTTGCTCCGGACCTATCACAAGGAAGCCCGTTTGCTCGCCATCGTCGATCGTATCGCGCGCCAGATACAGAACCGCGTTCACACGCAGGGATCAAAGAGCAGCGAACAAACCTGTCGGCATCGCGCCTTTGAGGGCAAAGAATGGCGCTTTTCGACACCCAACGCGACGAATCTCAAAGTTGAAGGCAAAGTGACAGCCGGAGATCATCACCCACGCGATCTGGTTGTTCCGGTTCCCTCTGAGCCTGCGGCTCGCCGAGGAGATGCTCCTCGAGCGGGGCCTTATCGCCTCTTATGGGACGGTCCGCCGGTGGCGCTGGAGTTCGGGCCAGCATACGCTGGCCGTCTCAGGCGCGAGACAGTCAAGCCGCCGCGACATTTGGCACCTGGATGAGGTCGACGGCACCATCTCAGTGGGGAACAGGACCAATCGCATCACTTCTCAGCGATGGCCTCTCATCGCTGTAGGGTCAGCATGCAATGCATGGCACTCTGATGCCAAAGACGCCTTGACTTGGTGCCAGACAGCCATTTCCGCCCTGGCTCGAACACTGACTGGGCACGGGAGGCTTTGATGAACCAAACGACAGAAGCATACCGCGGCAACGACAGGCTACTGTTTGGCATCATCCTGGGCGTACTGGGATTCTGGCTGTTTGCCCAGACGACGCTGAACATCGCTCCCGACATGGCCGCCGACCTGCAGGTCGGTCAGTCGTTCATGAACATTGCCGTGTCGATCACGGCGCTGTTTTCGGGAATCTTCATCGTCGTCATCGGCGGTCTCGCCGACAGGGTCGGCCGCGTCAGGATATTAATGCTGGGCTTTGGTTTCTCAATCGTCGGCTCGCTGCTGGTCGGACTGGCGCCATCCGGGGCCATGGGCGGCACGTTCCTGATGCTGGGCCGGGTTTGCCAGGGCCTGTCCGGGGCATTTGTCATGCCATCCTCGTTGGCGCTGGTGAAGGCCTATTGGGATGGCGCGGAGCGCCAGCGCGCGATCTCGCTGTGGTCGATGGGGTCTTGGGGAGGCTCGGGCTTTGCGGCGCTGTTTGGCGGGCTGATGGCCGAGAACGTGGGCTGGCGCTGGATCTTCATCATGGGCGCTGTCGTCTCGCTGATCGGCATGCTGATGGTGCGCGGGACCCCCGAAAGTAAGGCGCCTTCGAAAGAGGGGTATCAATTCGACCTTACGGGCGTGCTGACATTCATGGTCGCGATGGTTGCGCTGCAGGTCTTTGCGACCCAGGGCGCACAGTTTGGCTGGACCAGCCCTGCCTCTCTGGGTCTGCTGGCCGCAGCCGTGGTCTTTGGCCTGGCCTTCTACAGGGTTGAGAGCGGCAACCCCCATGCTTTCGTGCAGTTTGGCCTGTTCCGGAACCTGACCTATACCGGGGCCACCATCTCGAACCTGTTGTTGAATGCAACGTCAGGGATCGTCATGGTCGCGATGCTGCTGCTGCAGCAGGGGGGCTCAATGACCGCGCAAAGGGCCGGTCTGCTGACCATTGGCTACGCCATCACAATTCTGGTGTTTATTCGCGTTGGTGAAAAGCTGCTGCAACGCTTCGGCCCGCGCGAACCGATGCTGTGGGGCAGCTATATCGTCGGTCTGTCGATTGTGCTCCTGATGCCGACCAATCTGATGCTGGGCCCTTATACGGTGCTGGCTGTGATTGCCTTCTCGCTCTTTGGGCTTGGTCTCGCGTTCTATGCCACACCCTCGACCGATGCGGCGCTGTCGAACCTGCCCGCAGATCAGACGGGCGCGGGCTCGGGCATCTACAAGATGGCCTCGTCGCTCGGCGCGTCCTTCGGCGTTGCCATTTCTTCCACGATTTACACTGCGATTGCCGGCCATAACGAGGCCATTCGCTGGATCGAGGGCGTGATCACGTTCGAAGGCAGGCAGGAAAACCTGGCGTCGCGCGAGGCGGCGTTCTTTGCACTGCTGGCAAATCTGGTGATGTTGGCTGCTGCGGTCCTTTCGATCCTGGTCACCGTGCCCAAAGGCAAAACTGCCGAGCCCGGCTGACTCCATCTCACGCGTGCGTCCGCCCTCCACCTGAGCTCAGAGTCTCGTGCATCCGCACCTTGCTGAAGCATCCGTGATGTTTTGACGACACCCTTGAGAGCAGATGAGCCCTTATCGATGGGACAGCGGTTCAGGACTCCTTCTCGTCCTCCGAAGGGTCTGCCTCGGCGCGCTTCCGGGCGGAGAGATGGGCGACCGGCAGGTGCCAGCCATGCCGG
The DNA here is from genome assembly GCF_047497095.1 of Microvirga sp. M2. Taxonomy (NCBI): domain Bacteria; kingdom Pseudomonadati; phylum Pseudomonadota; class Alphaproteobacteria; order Hyphomicrobiales; family Methylobacteriaceae; genus Microvirga; species Microvirga sp. M2. Next base: position 493,827 of record NZ_CP134065.1, on the reverse strand, counting down.
ATCGCCATGAAGCGAAGGCCGAAGCACAACGCCGCTCCAGCCAGAGCCGAGACGCCGTAAGGGAGACCGAGCCTGTTCCCAAGGACGACGATGGAGGCGCCGGCGAGGGCCGCGACAGCGTAGATGTCGGAACGCAGGACCTGCGGGATCTCGGTGAGAAGGACATCGCGCAGCATGCCGCCGCCGATCCCGGTCAGCATGCCGAGAAGGGCGGCCATGACCGGGTTCAGCCCGAACGCGAGCGCCTTGTGAGCGCCCGTGACCGCAAAGAGCGAGAGGCCGACCGCATCAAACAGCAGGACAGGGCTGCGGAGCCTGTCGACCCCGGTATACCAGAAGAAGGTGATCAGCCCGGCCAGGACCGAAACCAGGAGATACAGCCCGTCCGTGAGGGCCGCCGGCGGCACCGCGCCGATCAGCACGTCGCGGGTGATGCCGCCGAAGTTTCCGGCCACGAAAGACAGGACCAGAATGCCGAAAACATCGAGGCGGCGGTCAACCGCCGCCACCGCGCCGCTGATCGCAAACACGAAGGTGCCGATAAGGTCAAGAATGCGCACAAAAACATCAATGGTGATCATGCCGGCGTCAGCGGGAACCAGGACGTTGCAGCCATTCCTGACTCATATCCTTCAGTTCTTGTCTGGGCCAAGCCAGGCCAGCGCGCCGACGACCAGCGCCTCGATGCCCGTTTCCAAGGTCGGGTGCACGACCGGCGCGAATTGCGGGCTGTGATTGACCGGCAGGTCGTTCAGCTTGCCCGCAGCCTTGGCCTTTGCGTAGGTCGCCGGATCCGTGCCGCCGACGAACCAGAACACCGACGGCACCTGCCATGCGGTGCCGAAGCAGCCGAAATCCTCGCTGGCCGGGGCAGGGCCGGTATGCCGGACCCGGTCGGGCGAGAAATAGGCGCGGAAAGCCTCGGCGATGCGTTCGCTTGCCGCCTTGTCGTTCACATTCAGCGGATAGCGGTCGAGCGGGGTGATCTCCGGCTTGCGCGGGGCGCCCGAGGCTTCGGCCTCGGCATTGACGATTCGCTCGATCGCCTCGAGCACGCGCTTGCGCACCCCGGGATCGAAGGTCCGCACATTGAGCTTGATGAGCGCATCGTCGGGAATGACGTTCTCCTTCGTGCCGGCCTGCAAGACGCCGATCGTCACCACGGCCGCCTCGATGGCGGCGACCTCGCGGGACACGATGGTCTGAAGCCGCAGGACGACGGACGCCGCCATCACGATGGGATCGATGCTGGCTTGCGGCATCGACCCATGCGCACCGCGCCCGAACAGGCGGATCTGCAGGCTGTCGGCCGCCGAGGTGATCGGGCCGGCACTTCCGGCGACGAAACCGGCGGGACCGACCATGACGTGCTGGCCCAGCACGACCTCCGGCATCGGGAAGCGTTCGAGCAGGCCATCGTCGATCATCGCCTGCGCGCCTTGGGCGGTTTCCTCGCCGGGCTGGAAGACGGGCATCAGCGTGCCGTGCCAGGCATGACGCGCCTGCGACAGCAAGGTCGCCGCGCCGACCAGCCAGGTGACATGCATGTCGTGGCCGCACATATGCCCGACCGGCACGGTGTTCCCATCGGCGTCCGTCGCCATGATCTTGCTGGCATAGGGGAGGCCGGTGTTCTCGGCGATCGGGAGCGCATCCATGTCGGCGCGCAGCATCACGGTCGGGCCGTCGCCATTGCGGAGCAGGCCCACGACACCGGTCCTGCCGACCCCGGTCGTCACCTCATAGCCGGTCTTCTTGAGCCGATCCGCCGCGATGCCGGCCGTCCGGGTCTCCCGCATCGACAGTTCGGGATGGGAATGGATGTCCTTGTACAGCGCCTCCAGATCGGGCAGCAATTTTCCCAGGTCGGCCAGAACCGAGGATGCGCCTTTTGGAGTGATGTGTTCCGCCATCATGATCTCCTAATGATAGTTCATCGCCAGCGTCGAACACGTCTCATGGGTGCCGGAAGGGTCAGCCCGCCGTTCGGGGAGACGGATGGGCTCGTGGTGCGTATCCTTCAGCTCCATCGCCCGCTCGCCATTCCGGCGTAACCGTTTTCCACGGTTGGGGACCACCCTTTCTCAAAACTGCGGTTTTATTTCGCCAGCGCGAGCAGATTTGATGCAGGGCCGCCGCCGGTGCTGATCGATCCCGACCCTTGGCATGCCGGGCAGGACCGCAGCCCCGAACTGGGCCGGCGCGATCTTCCGGTGCTCCATGGTTGTCCGTGACGCGAAGCCCGAAGAGATGAAGAACTCCTGTCGGCTGGTGAGGCACATTTCCACTCAGGGTCTGAGCGCTTCCTTGGTCAGCTCCCACGCATGCCTCAACTTGGCGCCCCTCTCCGCACGTTCCGCACGTGTCTCGGCGATCCGTTTCTCGAGCCGTGCTTTGGCATCTGCTTTCGCGGTCGCGGCCTGTTCCTCCAAAGCAGTGATCCTGGCCCTGGTCTCCTGCTCAAGGTTATTCTGCCGCGCCTCGGCCTGGTCGGCGATCTCCTTCAGCTTCGTGCGGATCTCGGCAAGGCGAGCTTCAACGGCTCTCCTGGCTGCTCCCGTGGCGTGCTGGAATTCCTCCTTCAATTGTGTCAATTCCGCCCTGCGGATTGTGGCTTGCCTGGCAAGCTGCTCGTCCTCGAAATCGGTGCGTGTCTCCCGCATGACAGTGCCGCCGATCTCCTGCATCCGCACGTCGGTTGGCGCAACCCAATCCTCGTCGACATCCGCGATCACGGCGGTCGTATCGGGCGTCAGCTTTCCAGCAATCGTGCGAACAAAGTCCGAACTCACCCCAAGATGAAAGAGATCGTGCCAGCCGCCGAGCACGGCGCCGCCAGCGAGACCGACAGCGGCTCCAACGGGCCCGCCAAGCAGTCCAAGCAGTCCGCCGACTAATGCACCGGTGGTCATTCCGATGGGACCAGAGCCGACCGACTCCTTGACGCTCAGCTTCCCGTCAGACTCCCTGGTGACGACGCTCAGGGCATAGAGGGTGAGGCTACCCTGCGCGTGAAGGTCATTGAGCGCGCGGACCCCTGTGGCGGCCTTCGCCTCATCAGGAAAGACTATGACAAGGAACTTCGTTTTCATCGCACTCTCCCGCGAACGATGGAGACCTCGAGTCATGCACAGCAGGCCACCAGGAACCCTGGGCAACTTGGGAGTGGCAACCACATCATACTCCAGTTCCGGGCCGGAATGCGAAAAGTGGCACCGCATTCCTGCTGCTGTTCATGTGGAAGACGCCGCCGTGGCTGGTGGTGGTCCTGAGCGCCGTCGCCGGAGGAGTGGTCGCGGCGCTTTGAAGCGACAGGCAAAGCCGGGTGCGACGGATCAAGCGACGTTGGCAAATCCGATACCCTCCCGCCCAGGGCACCTGAGACCCGTCGAGATAGAAAGTGCGTTCGATCGTCCCAGCGGAATTGCCCGAAAAGCCATAGGGGACAATTCACCTCATGCGTACGGCCGAAAGGAATGGACCATGCGGCACGGTTTCGATTCCGGCAGGCGGCAGTTCCTCGAAGTCGCAGGCGGGGCGGGCCTCGCGCTTGCGGGCGGCCTTCTGGTTCCCGCCGGCCTTGGCCTCACGCGCCACGCCGCCGTGCAGGCCCAGACGCCGCGGGAGGCCGATCACACGATCCGGATCGCGCCCATCTCGCATGAGATCGCACCCGGGAAGGTCATTCGGACGACCGCCTACAACGGCTTGATCCCCGGTCCGGCGCTCCGGCTGCGGGAGGGCAGGCCGGTCACGATCAACGTCATCAACGACTCCGGCTATCCCAACCTGATCCACTGGCACGGGCTGTACCTGCCGTCCGAGCAGGACGGTGCGGCCGAGGAGGGATCGCCGATCATCCCGGCTGGTCAGTCACACACCTACGCGTTCACGCCGAGGCCCGCCGGCACGCGCTGGTACCACAGCCACGCGAGGGCCATGACCGACCTGTCCAGGAGCACCTATGCGGGCGAGTTCGGCTTCATGATCGTGGAGCCTGCCGTGGGCGATCCTGGCCGCTACGACCAGGAGGTGCTGCTGGCCTCCCATACGTGGCAAGGAGAGTGGGTCAGTATGCAGGATCGGCGCAAGGGGCCGCCGCCGGACAACGGGCTCGAGGTCATGTACCACGCCGCGACGCTCGGGGACCGCATGCTCGGGCAGGGCGAGCCTGTCCGCGTGCGCCAAGGCGAGCGGGTGCTGTTTCGCATCCTCAATGCGAATCCCACCATGGCCGTCTCACTCGCGCTGCCCGGTCATCGCTTCCAGGTCATCGCGCTCGACGGCAATCCTGTCCCGACACAGGCTACCGTCGACGTGCTGAAGCTCGACGTCGCGGAGCGGGCCGACGTCATCGTGGAGATGAACAATCCCGGCGTGTGGGTGCTCGGATCGACCGAGGACGACGACCGCGACATGGGCATGGGCATCGTCGTCGAGTATGCGGACCGGAGCGGCGAGCCGCAGTGGATCAAGCCGCCGAAAGCCGCCTGGGACTATGCGGTCTTCGCTCGCAAGGACGCCGCCGCCCCGCCCGACGAGACGATCACCCTGAAATTCGAGAAGATCCCCGGCGGCCGGGGCGGCTACAACCGTTGGACGATCAACGGCAGGTCATGGCCCGAGACCAATCCGCTCTTCACCGTTCAGGAAGGCAGACGCTACCGCTTGGTCCTGGACAACCATAGCGGTGACGAGCATCCGGTGCATCTGCACCGGCACACGTTCGAGGTGACGAAGGTCGGCGACAAGGCCATGTCGGGCCTGATGAAGGACACGATCAGCCTGCCGCGCTTCTCGCAGGCGGAGATCGACGTTGTCGCCGATGACCCCGGTCCGACCTTTTTCCATTGTCATCATCAAGACCACATGGATGAGGGCTTCGCGGGCCTGATGACCTACGCGTCGTGATAGGTTGGCCAGTCGCCGGGAGCATAAGGACCGTCGGGAAAGCCAGGGATAAGTCAGTTTTAGAGCCCGCCATTTCAACACGGTTACCCAGCTGTCAATGAGAACGACCCACAATCGCTCCATCATGGCCCCACAGAACCTCGTGCTCTCCACCTACGGGGCGATGAGCCAAGCCAGAGTGACCAACCCTGCCGGGAGTATCTCAGGCGTCGCGGGGCAGGGCGGTGTAGACCCGCACGATGAACTGGTAGAACGCGGCCATGTAGTTCTTCAGGAACTCGGCCGTGGCCTCGTTCGTCACGTCGCCGTCATCCGTGATGAGCTCGGGCTTGAATTGGATATAGGCCTCCGGCGCGTTCATTTGCGGCGAGTTGCAGAAGCTGAGCACGCTGCGCAGATGCTGCTGTGCGATGGCGGTGCCAATCGACCCGGGCGAGGTGCCGATCACGGCCGAGGGCTTGCGGGTGAAGGAATTCTGACCGTAGGGGCGGCTGGCCCAGTCAATGGCGTTCTTGAGCGCGCCTGGGATCGAGCGGTTGTACTCAGGGGGCACGAACAGCACCGCATCGACGGCCGCGATGGCGTCCTTGAACGCCCGGGCCACGGGCGGATACTCGTCGTCATAATCGTAGCTGTACAGCGGCAGGTCCCTGATCGGAACCTCGGTGAACGTGAGGTGCTCGGGGGCCAAGCGGATCAGCGCCTGGGCGAGCTTGCGGTTGATCGATTCCTTCGCGAGGCTGCCGATCAGATAGCCGACTTTGAACGTGGTCATGGAAAGCTCCTAAGTTCGACGGTGAAACGACTCTTGGGCGGTCGTCGATCGAGGGGAGCGGGTGTTCGAACCAGCCTATTCCGCGATGCGAATGATCGGCTTGATCGTGCCGCGCTTCTCGCTGTCCTCCGCAGCCTCGTTGATCTGCTCGAAGGGATAGAACCTCACGAGCTTGTCGAACGGGAAGCGGCCCTGCATGTGAAGCGAAGGTCGCCGCGCCGGATCTCTTCGACCTGGAAGGGGCCGCCCTTCTGCCGGACGACGGCCGCCCTGAACGGTGAAGAAGTGGCGTCGGGCATGGATCACCTCCGGTGACTGGAGTGCCGAGGTTCGTCAAACCCAGATGCCGGATTTGCCCGGCGCAACGATGCCGTTGGGGTCGAGCGCCCGCTTCAGCGCTTGGTGGACCTGCCGCTGCACCGGCCCATAGCTCTCGGCGACCTTGTCCATGAAGGCGGTGTTGACCCGATACACGCCGTACCCCGCCCGGTTGAACTCATCCAGCAACTCGCCGAAACAGGTGTGAGCAGCCTTCATCTCGTCCGGGTCGGTCCGATCGAACAGCACATCAATGATGTGGTGCATGTCGCGTCCGCCGACGATGAACTCTCCGACATAGTCGAGCCCGTGCTTGTTCAGGATGGAGGTGGCCATCTGGACCTGCTTGAGGGTTTCCGAGCCCCTGGCCTGACTCACGGGCGCAAACCACATGGAGCCGCCGCCGCCGCGCCAGTTGTACAGCCCGAACTCACGCAGGGTCATGTTGCCCCGACTCAAGTCCGCCCGATAGCGGAAGGCCGGATTATTTCCGGCGTCCTCCTCGGTGATGATCGTCCCTTTTCCGGTGGCCCTGACCACATCGGTGACGATCTTCCAGCTCACGTCGACCTGCTCCTTGGTGCCGTAAAGGGCGCCATAGGCCGTCCAGGCGCCGATGTTATGCTCCTGACGGATCCGGCGGATGATCTCCGCAGGGGTGGCGCCTTTCTGGGTGTAGTACTGGGATCGCCGGACCGTTGCCGACGCCTCGTACAACGTGCCGACGAACACCATCGCGTTCGGGACGATGCCGGCGATCCGGAGCGGGCGGAACGCATCGACGAGAGACACGATGTCGGCCTCGTCGGGATAGCTGATGGCGAAGGGCTTATAGACGTCCGGCGCCGGCATGAGCCAGAAGCCGAGCTTGGTCACGACGCCGAAATTCGACTGCGTGAAGATCCCGTCGAGATAGGGGCCATAGCCCCATTTGAACACCTGCCAGGTGTTCGAGTTGGGGATCCCGCCCATCCCGGTCCGGAGGATGTCGCCGTTGGGGAGAATGACTTCCATGCCGCACTGGAACATGAAGTGCTCGCCATACGGCGTATAGCCGACGCCCCGGTCTAGCGTGTTGCCGACCGGGCCGACGATGGCGGACGGCGCCGGCATGCTGAGCCAGAGCGGGTACTTGCGTTCGTGAATGTAGTCGTAGAGTTGCTGATAGGTGACGCCGGGCTCGACGAGAGCCGTACAGAGGACCGGATCCACGTCGATGATCCTGTTCATCCGCTTCAAGTCGAGCACGACCTGCCCACGGCTTCCCGGCGGCGCTGAGCCGTAGCCGAGGTTTTTGCCGGTTGAGATCGGCCAGATCGGGATTTTGTGTTCGTTGCAGACGCGAACGATCCTCTGGATCTGCTCGACCTCGGTCGCGATCAGGGCGGCCGATGGGGCATGCTGCGCCTCGTCCACCGGCATCATGATCTTCATGTAGGGGAGAAGCTGCTCCTCGGCCGTAAGGACATTGTCCGCCCCAAGAATCTCGGTGAACTTCCGGACGGCCGTCGTGAACTCGGCTTGTTCGACGTTCTGCGGCAGAGCAACGTACTGGCGATCGGCCATGGCAAGCTCCTCTCACAGATCGAAGGCCAACGAGACGAAGCTTTCAGCAGCACGGCTCGGACCGGATTCCATCCGGCCGGCGATAGCCTCAGGGCGAGACTCGCCGAGAGGCATCGGCTCCCGTCCATGTGCCATCGCGACCATCCGGCCAAGCGCGAAGGCCCACTGAGTGGCATCCTGACCAGGGGCCGAGGCGAACGTCGTCGAGAATTGCGTCGCCTCACCGACCGACAGGTTTTGGCGGCTGATGGAGTAACGGCTCCCGCAGGCACTGAGCGCCTCACCGAACCGTGCGGCGCATTCGCCGGCAGGCGTCAACAGCCGATGGCTCGTTTTCTCTGCGGTGATCACATGCTGGCCCAGCCATCTGCCTCGCGCACCGGCCATTCGCGCGCTCTCGACGATGATGGCCGCGAGGCCATCGTCCACAAGCCCGACCAGTGTTTGCCGCCGACCTGCGGTCAACATGGCCTGCAGGCACGAGAGATCCGGTGATCCGAGGTCGGAAATGCGCAGAACGGTCACGTCTGCATCAGGAACGCTTGTTTGACCTATGCCGGCTAGGAAGGCATCATCAAACTGGCCCGCTGACAGGACGATGATCCACGGAAGTGCGGCATCAGGCTGTTTCTCGTCCCATTCCGTGCCGGGCAAGGCAGTGGCACCGGGAATGTCCGGGACGACAGCCGCAAGACCCGTCGCGGCAAGCCCCTGCAGAACCGGGCGGCGACCCATTGTCATGGCTTGCCTCCATCAGCCTTGGGGGCGGGCGCCTTGGCCAGATACTCGCCGAGCGCCTGCAAGGTTTGATCGTCGATCTCGGAGGCCCGGAACGCCGGCATCGCCGAGAGCCCGTGCCGGGCCATGAGCACAAATGTCTCGGCCGGCAGATCTCGGCCCTTGAGCACGGGTCCGACGCCGGTCTCGTGGCAATAGCCGCAGACCTTGACATACACCTGTTCCCCATCCCGCCACCGCCCGTCGGATTGGGCGTATACCGGTGCAGTCATGACTAAGGAAGCGACAGCGGATATCGCCATGGTCGTGATCTGAGGGAGCGGCGATTGGCTGGAGGCGAGCATTGCAGTCTCCGTGCAAGCCACACGCATCACCAACGCAACAACACAGCCGTATCGGACGCAAGGCCGGGCGTTTTGATTGTCTCTGCCCAGGCAGTTTGCCGATGACGCATACGCATCCTGGTTCTAGAGGGCAGGAAGGGGCCGGCAAGCTCCAGCCCTGAAACAATTTCCGGCAAGCCGACGATCTGATGGCCGACCGGGGAACTCGCCGCCCGCGTCCCCGTTTGGCACCGATAGAGCCCGAACCGGAGCAGGGCGTCGAGGACGGTCGCTCACATGGCATTTGTGAAGCGGTTGCGCCCGTCGGCGCGGGCACGATGCAGACCACGCCATTTCCTGTCTTCGATCTGGATCGGCTATCGTCCCCGAGGCAGGCTTCAGACAATCCCTTCCGGCACGACGATCCGATCGGCTCGCGCGGTGTCCCAGGGGCTCCTGGTTCGCCCGATCAAGGTGAGGGAGAACGATGACTTTTCAGCAGAAGCTGGCGCAGGCGCGTCCTTATCCGGACTTCGACAGTGTCCCGATCGGCGGCATCTGGCGGAAGGGCCGATCGGATAAGGTCAATCGTGACCTGAATCCGTACACCGGCGATGTGGTGGCGGAGATCCCGCAAGCCAACCAGGATGATCTCGACGAGGCCTACATCAGTGCGGCCAACGCCCAGCCCGCGTGGGCTGGCCGCCTCCCCGGCGAGCGGGCCGAGGTGCTGCGCCGGGCCGCAGTCGCCATGGAGGTCCGTCGGGACGAGATCATTGACTGGCTCATCCGCGAGTCGGGCAGCACCCGGATCAAGGCCTCGCTCGAGTGGGAGGCGGTTCACGCCGTCATGCTGGAGGCTGCTGCCCTGCCTTACCTCGTCGAGGGCCGGATCCTCCCCGCCGATGTCGCCGGCAAGGAAAGCCGGGTCTACCGCAAGCCGGTCGGCGTCGTGGGTGTGATCAGCCCCTGGAACTGGCCGATGCAGCTGACCAACCGATCCCTGGCCCCGGCGCTCGCCGTCGGCAACGCCGTCGTGGTCAAGCCCGCGAGCGACACACCGGTGACGGGCGGGCTGCTGCTGGCCCGGATCTTCGAGGAGGCCGGCCTCCCGCCGGGGGTGCTGAGCGTGGTCGTCGGGGCGGGCAGCGAGATCGGCGACGCCTTCGTCCAGCACCCGATCCCACGGGTCATCTCGTTCACCGGCTCCACGCCGGTGGGACGGGGTGTGGCCCGGCTCGCCGCGGAAGCCTCGATCCTGAAGCGGGTCGATCTCGAGCTCGGCGGGAACAGCCCGTTCGTGATCCTGAACGACGCCGATCTCGATCAGGCTGTCGAGGCTGCGGTCTTCGGCAAGTTCCTGCACCAGGGCCAGATCTGCATGATCGTTAACCGCTTCATTGTGGACGCGGCGGTCTATGAGCCGTTCCTCGACCGCTTTGCCGAACGGGTGAGGGGGCTGCGTGTCGGCGACCCGGATCAGCCTGATACGGTGGTCGGACCGATCATCAACCAGCGCCAGCTCCAGGGCCTGCAGGAACGGATCAAGGAGGCCCAGGGTGCCGGCGCCCGCCAAATGGCAGGAGGCGAGCCCGAGGGCCTCGTCCTGCCGCCGCATGTCTTCGCGGATGTCACGAACGAGATGCCGCTGGCGCGTGAGGAGCTGTTCGGGCCCATCGCCCCCGTCATCCGGGCTCAGGGGGAGCGGGACGCCCTCTCGATCGCGAACGACACCGACTACGGTTTATCCAGCTGCGTCTTCACGCAAGACATCGAGCGCGGTGTGCGCTTTGCCCGGCACGTGAAGGCGGGCATGACCCACGTCAACGATCAGCCGGTGAACGATCTGCCGTTCAACCCGTTCGGCGGCGAGAAGAATTCCGGCATTGGCCGCTTCAACGGAAGATGGGGCGTCGAGGCGTTCACCACGGACCACTGGATCACGATCCAGCATGCGCCCCGTCCCTTCCCGCCCAACGCCGAGGCGATCAAAGGGCCCTGGGCAGGAGGGTAGGAATGACAAGCGATAGTCTTCCAGCCCTGGACTGTGCAGGTGCGAGGACCAGCGGCGATTGATCCATATCGCCGCAAATCGTGCGCATGACGGTCGATCTGGCCCGGAGGAACGGTGATAGCCTGTCTGCGCAACCTCAATGAGGAGGTGCTAGCGAACGCCCAGGATCACGACTGTCCCTGTCACCTTGTCCGTCGGCCAGATCGGCGAGGTCATGCCCGCTGCCACGGCGATTTTCTGGCCGGCGCCGGTATCGTAGGTGATGACGCCGCCGCCAATGGCCCCGCCGATCTTTTGCGACCACAGCTCCTTTCCAGTCCTGGCGTCGACCGCGTAGAACGTGCCGCCCATGTCGCCGAACAGCACCAGCCCGCCTGCGGTCGGCGTCACCCCGCCGAGCAACGGATAGGGCGTCTTGACCTGCCACTGGGCTGCGCCGGTATCGGCATCGGTTGCGGTCAACCAGCCGGCCCACTGCGACGGCGGATCCATCTTGCCGAAGCCTTCGGCCGGGTCGGAGGTCGCCATGCCACTCCAGGGCTGCCCGAGGGCAACACTCTGCAACGCATCGCTTCCGGCGGTCTTCACAGTGGCGCACCAGTCGACCTCGCCCGTGATGATGCTGTTGGTCTGAGGATCATAGGCTGGGCCGTTCCATTCCGCTCCACCCTGGCTGCCCGGACAGAACCGGGTCCCCTCCGGCGTCAGCGGCGCCTCAGGGTTGAAGATTGTGGTTCTCGGAAGCCGGTAGAGGCGATCGCCCGATTGCAGATCGTAGCCGTACAGGTGACCGTCCTTGGGTGCGACTGCCATGAGCCGGCGCTTGGCGCGGCTCGTGAACAGGACCGGCGCCGTGGAAACGTCCCAGTCGTGGAAGTCGCGCGGCACCAGCTGGATGTGGCGCTTGTAGGCGCCGGTCCTGGCATCCAGCACTACGATCGAGCCGGTCAGGAGATTGTCGCCATCGCGGGTCTGCTTGACGAAGTCCGGTGCCGGGTTGCCGCCCGGAACGTAAAGCAGGCCAGTGTCGGCATCCAAGGTATAGGACGTCCAGGTGGCGCCACCGGTGATCGGAAACCCTTGGGCGGTCTTCCAGGTTTCTTGGAGCCCTGATGGTGCTCCGGGGGCTGCCGGACCGCGCGTCAGGTCGGTCGACTCCTTGGGAACGAGGAAGAACTCCCACACGATCTTACCGGTCGCAGCCTCGATGGCGTACATCCGGCCCTTCACGCCCTTGTTGTCGCCGCCGGCGTTGCCGACAAAGACGAGACCCTCCCAGGCGATCGGTGCCGCCGGAACGGATTCTCCGAGCTTCGGGTTGGCAATGGCGACCTCCCACAGGCGCTTGCCGGACTTCGCGTCATAAGCGAGCACCCGTCCATCATTCGTCCCGCGGAAGAGCCGACCGTCCAGGAAGGCGACGCCGCGATTGACCTGAAGCACGTTGGCGGAGGTGTAAGTTTCGTGGACGCGCCACTTCTCGTGGCAGGTGTTCGGGTCAATGGCGAAGGTATCCATCTCGGTGGCGCCATAAAGAGCATCCCCGACCTGAATCAGGCCCGGCTGGAAGCTGGTCATCTGGCCGGTATCGTAGGTGCAGAGAACCTGGAGCCGGGAGACGTTCTGGCTGCTGATATCGTTTAGGGATGCATAACGCTCCGAGGTCAGCGTCCGATTGTAGCTGGGCCAATCGGCCGTATCGGCATGAGATGGCTGAAGCGAGAACAGCAAAAGGGCATCGTCAGGTTAACCGCTAGAGATGGAGCCGCCGCTCCCGAGCCTCAGATCAGGCCCCAGGAGCGACGCCCGAAACTTCGGCCCAGACCCGGAAGGCGTGAGCTCGGGACATGCGCTGATCGGCGGCGTTGGTGTTGGCAGGACGGCGGAAGAGATTGGCCACCTGATCATGAACTGAAAGGAAGCGCTGGGCCTGCCCGGCTGACTTGAATCGTTCATGATGCGCTCGCGCCGGCGGGTGGGCTGATGGCTGTTCTCTGCTCTCTGCGCGGTTGTTTAGGCCTTTATGCTGCCGATGCTCGACGCCAGGGATGACCTCTCGCTTGGCCGCTTTGGCATTGCGGCGGCTCTGAACCAGAATATCAAGCACGATCCCATGTTGATCGACCGCTCGCCAGAGCCAGTGCTTCCGGCCTGCAATCCTGATCGCCACCTCGTCCAAATGCCACTTGTCTCCGGGTGTCGGAAGGCGGCGGCGGTTCTGATTGGCAAAACCCTGGCCGAACTTCATCGCCCACTGCCGGACGGTCTCGTGATTGACCAGGATGCCTCGGGCGGTCAGCATCTCCTCGACCATGCGCAGGCTGAGGGGAAAGCGGAAGTACAACCAGACGGCATGGCTGATCACTTCTACAGGGAAACGATGGCGGGCGTAGCGAGGGGGACGTGACGAGGTCATAGCTCGTCTATGCCAGCATCCAGTCACCGACGCGTTAACCTGACGGTGCCCCTAAAAACTGTGAAAGTTAGGATTTGACCTGTCGGACAGTGTCGAGCCAAGTCATGTTCTGCACGAGGAAGCCGAGTTCAGAAGCGGCCATTCTGGCATGGTTGCTCCCTGCTTGGGAATGGCGGGTGGTCAAGCCCCGAAGCCGCTGCGCGGCGTGCTGCAGGCGCAGGGCTTGAGGTCCCGCCGGAAACCACGCCATCATTCAAGCTGCCAGAGTGCAACTGGCTCTGACACTGTCCGTCAAATCAAGTCCAGGATTCTACACGCCCTCCCGCCTTGAAGGTGGCCATACGAATGCCTTTGTGGACGACCAATTTATGTCACTCGAACTGCGGGCCCGTCGAGATTTGTACATTGAGGAATTGGCGCAACCAATCCACCTGCATTGAGGGCGGCAGATCTTTGGGAGAGGTCAACATGCCAAACGCATGCGGCATCCGAGCACAAGCAGGACGGTGGGGAGCCACCATCGCCCGCCTCGGTGTAATTGCTGGGCTTGCGATAGCGGCGCATCCCGGGTCGGCCGCGGCCCAGAATGCCGCCGCCGATTGGCCGAACGCGGGGCAGAACCCGCACGACACGCGAAATGCACCGAATGAGCGGGGTATTGGGCCCTCCAACGTCGGGAAGCTCGCCACCCGTTGGGTTCTCGCGACCAAGGGCAACGTCACCACCACGCCCGCAGTGATCGAAGGGACCGTGTATGTCCCCGACTATGGCGGCATGTTATGGGCCATCGACGCGTCTGACGGCAAGGTTCGCTGGAGCAACGAGATCAGCCTCTACAGCGGCATTGCTGGAGATGTCTCGCGCACCACACCGGCGTACTGGGAGGGAACGCTGATCACCGGTCAAGGGGTGCAAACCGCCCATAACCGGACCGGTGCTTTCATGCTGGGCATCGATGCCCGCACCGGGCAACCCCTCTGGCGTACCAAGGTGGAAGAGGACCCGGAAGCCATCATCACCTCCTCACCGGTCGTGGACGAGGGCGTCGTCTATGTCGGGACCTCCTCCCGGGACGAGGCCTACCAGGTTCCGATCACGTTCCGCGGCAGCGTCGTGGCCCTAGATGCCAAAACGGGCAAGCTTCTGTGGAAGACCTATATGGTGCCACAAGGCTATACCGGCGGTGCGGTCTGGAGCAGTACGCCGGTCGTCGATCATGATACCGGGCTGCTCTATGTCACGACGGGGAACAACTATACGGTTCCGACCGGTGTTTGCCGCGCTCCCGAACGCGAGAATTGTACGCCGGGCGCGGCCGACAATCGCATCGACAGCATCGTCGCCCTTGATCTGAAGACCGGGCAGATCACCTGGTCGACCCCGACATTGACCGGCGACCTGTCGACCAATTTCGACAAGGAGGATGGTCCGGACTACGACTTTGCTGCCGGCCCGAATCTGTACACCGCGATCAGCGACGGCCAACCCAGGACATTGCTCGGAGCCGGTCAAAAGAGCGGCATCTATTGGGCATTGGACCCCCAGACAGGCAAGGTGCTGTGGAAGACAGAAGTCGGTCCGGGCAGCCGGAAAGGCGGCATGATGTGGGGTACCGCCGCCGACGGCAGGCGCATCTACGTCTCCATCGGCAACGGGGACCACCTGCCGGTCAGCGTCACGGGAGAGGACGGGTCCCAGGCAACGACGAAGGGTGGTCTATGGGCAGCGATCGACGCCGCAACCGGCAAGGTCGTCTGGCGAACCGCCGATCCGCAGCAGGCCATCGATACCTGTGCGATGTCTGTCGCCAACGGCGTCGTCTACGCCGGATCGATGGCCGGCAGCGGCGACAACATGTACGCGCTCGACGCGGATACCGGTGCCGTGCTGTGGAAGTTCGCCAGTGGCGGTGCGGTCGCGTCTGGCGCATCGATCGTCAACGGAACGGTTTACTGGGGATCTGGCTATCAGACGAAGGTGATCGGATTGCCGTATGACGGCGACAACAACAAGTTCTATGCATTTTCCGTCGAGGGCCGATAGGCTGTTGCCTCGCGAGCGGTCGGCTGAAGCAAGATGACAGCGATGTCCGGCGGTCGACCGCAGTGACAGTCGAGTAGGCGCTGCGTGCGCAGGGTATCCGCTTCGGGAGGCTGCGGCGCGGAAATGGCGCTACATAGTTTTAGCTGCTGTGACCGAAGCCACAGCATGTGACGCTATATAGCAGCGGCGCTCCTTCACGGTGTCAGCCGCGGGATCGAAGGCGCTCCCGCCCACATGCGGGGCTTCTCGGATGAGCGCGATGACTGGCAGACGGCAAGGTGGGTCAACGAGTACTGTCTGTGGTGAATGGTGCATTTCCTTTCCTGGCACCGCACGTCATCACTCCGTCTGGGTCAGCCGGGGGTTCGGTGAACGCTCGTGCGACGGCCCGGCGGAAGACAGCGGGCGCGACCGGCGCCGTTGCACTCAGAATGTCACCTGCGTGTGCAGGCCGACGACAAACGCATTCGGTATCTTGCCGGTGCCGCCCGGATTGATCACGTATTGCAGGTTCGGGCGGAGCGAGAGCCACGGCGTGATCTGGGCGTTGTAGTCGACCTCGATCAGGGCCTCGTACCTCTGGATGGCGGTGGACCCCGGGTCTACGATGTTCCGATCGATCTGGAATTCCGTGAGGCGTTTGTTCACCGCGCCATAGGCAAAGACGAGCCCGATGTAGTCGTCATCGCGGTGCGGAAACGTGCCCTGATAGACGGCGCCAAACTCCAGCGAGTGGCTGAAATGGGCGGTTTGGGGATCATTCAGTACAGCCGCACCGAACAGCGTCAGCCCACGCTTGGAATCGGGTCTTTCAAGGTAGACCATCTGCGTTGCAAGCACATACCCACCCCAGCGTCCATTATGTTCGTCGAAGGGCAAGCCGGTGAGCCCGGCGGAACGTCCGGTCACGTCACGGAGCACGTCGGGCGATTTGGACGTGTTGAAGTAGCCACCGATCTTGTATTCGCCGGGCAGGCCGCCAGGACCCTTTTTTGGGAGCCAGCCGAACTCGATCGGCACAAACGCGCCGGTGCTGTTGAAGCTCAGATTAAATCCCTGGCTGCTATTTCCTGCATTGGGATTCACCTGGTAGATGCCAGTTGCCCCGTACAGTTCCGGCCTCGGGAAGACCTTGATGTTGGCGCCCCATTGCCCAACCGGGAAGTTGTGCGCGCCACTGTCGGCCGCCAGCACGGGCGGCTTGCCGCAGACCGCGTTGTTCGTGAAATAGCAATAGTATGGGCTCGTCGCAAAATCGTCGCCCACCGGCGACCACCCAAGCTTGTAGCGGATGCTGTTGTCGAACAGGCTCTGCTGGTAGTTCAGTTCGGCCAGCCGGAAGTTCTGGCCCGCTCCATAGATCTCCTGGACAGGGAAGAAATTGCCAATCGCGTCGGCAGACAGGCTGCGGCCCGCGCGGTCCGTCAAGACAACCTGGATCTTGCCATCATCAAGGCCGGCAAGGCGGCCAAGGTCGAACACGGCGCCGAAGTCGATCTGCTGCGCATAGCGGATCGCCGAGAACTTCCCGCCGACTGGATTGGCCGCACTCTCGGTAATGAAATGGGCACTCGGGGTAATGCCCACGGCTTCAAGACTGGAGCGCCAGCCCAACCAGTCGTCGGTCATCGTGCTCTGGGTGAGCCAGCTCGGGGGCGCGGTTGCTGCCTGTTGCCCGAACGCCAGCGCCGACGGTAAAAGCACGGCGCCTGCCGTCAGAAGCGGCACCCGACCAGCCCAAAATCCAATGGCTTTCGCTGAAGGCACGGCGGTCACCCTTTATTACACAAGATGCTTTCACTGGCATTGGGGGCTGTCAAGTAACTCCTCAGATACGTGCCTGTTCGGATAGGGGGCAGCGCAAGATGTGATAGACGCTCCCAACGGCCTCGGTGTGCCACAGTGGGGGTGTTGAAGAGCACCACTTGAGGGGGATCTGTTGCAAACCCTTCAGTAACTCAGTTCGGCGCACGCCCCGACGCACTCCGGAGGTGAACAATGTTCAAAGGCCGCACTTCGATCGCTCGGTAATCCTCCTGTGCGTCCGCTGGTATCTGGCCTACAGCCTGAGCCTGTGCGATCTTGAGGAGATGATGGCTGAGCGGGGCATCTCCGTTAACCACACGACCATTCATCGCTGGACGGTCACTACGCGCCGCTCCTGCTGGAGCAATTCAAGCGGCACAAGCGCCCGGTCACAAAAAGATGGCATGTGGATGGGACGTATATCAAGGTGCGCGGGCGATGGACGTACCTGTACGCGCCATCGACAGCAATGGTGACACTGTGGAATTCCGCTTCAGCGAGCGGCGCAATCTCACCGCAGCCAAGCGGTTTCTGCGCAAGGCGCTCAAGCAGCACAGCCGGCCTGAGAGGATTGTCATCGACGGCAGCCAGACCAATCGTACGCATCCGAGGAAGACCGCAGGATCAGGCCTCGCGCGTCGATGGGATCGTGGCTAACGTTGGTGCAGGTTTAAGGGGCGGCTTTTTGTGATGCGACGGTCCTGCGAGCCTCGATGATGTACTTGAGGTTCTCGATGCCATCCTCGGTGAAGAGGACAATGTGCTCTGTCAATTCGGAGGCTGGGTAGGTGTCGTAGGCACTGAGGCGGCCGTCTTCCGGGAACATCTCGATGGAGCACTCGTGCAGGAAGTCCTCGTCTTCACCGAGCATGTCAGCCACGTATTTCAGCGTGTACAGCGTTGAGTTGCGATATCCCACTCGTCGGTCCCTTTTCTGTCACGCGGCCAACTGAGAAGCCGGGTTCTCGGCCAGCCGTCGACTTTTCCATTCCCAGGGAAGCAATTCGTGCAGGCGGGCGACAGGAAGATCGGCGATCCGGGCCAGCACGTCGGCGAGCCAGGCTTTTGGATCGACATCGTTGAGACGACAGGTCGTGATGAGGGTGAGCATGACGGCGGCACGATCCGCCCCGCGCTGGGAACCGGCGAAGGTCCAGTTGCGGCGCCCTACGGCGATCCCTCTCAAGGCCCGTTCGGCGACATTGTTCGTCAGACAAGCCCGGCCATCCTCCAGGAAGCGGGCAAAGCCATCCCAGCGCTTCAGCATGTAGTCGATGGCGCCGATCACCTCGGACGATCGGGTGAGCGTGGCACGCTCCCGCTTCAGCCACTCGTGCATGTCATCAAACAGCGGCTTGCTTTTCTCCTGCCGCACCGCCAGTCGTTCCGCGGCGCTCAAGCCGTTGATCTGACGCTCGACGTCAAACAGCGCGTCGAACCGCTTGACGGCCTCCAACGCGATCGGGGAGATCGGCTTGCCGTTTCTTTTGCGATCCCGAGCCCTTTTCTCGATATCGGCCAGTTCAAAGAATTTCCGTCGCGCATGCGCGTGGCAGAAGGCAAAGGTAATCGGCACTGTTTTCTGTTCGGCAACACTGATCGGCTCGAAGCCATTGTAACAGTCACTCTGCAGAATGCCGCCATACCCGGCCAGGTGTTTCTGCGGATGTTCGCCGCGGCGGTCACCTGAGGCGTAGTAGACCGCGGCTGGCGGCGCAGGCCCACCAAACGGCTGGTCGTCCCGCACGTAAGTCCAGATCCGTCCGGTCGTGCACTTGCTTTTGGCTCGGATAGGGATGGTCGTATCGTCGCCGTGAAGGCGCTTGGCCGCAAAGACATGCTTCTCGATCAGATCGAAGACCGGCCTGAGAGCGGAGGTTCCAAACCCAACCTGATCGGCCAGTGTCGAGGTCGACAACGCGATGCCTTCGCATGTAAACCGGGCGCTCTGGCGATTGAGCGGACTGTGCATGCCAAACTTGTCGAAGAGGATCGTCGCCAGCAGATGAGGGCCGATGAAGCCGCGCGGCGTGGCATGGAACGGCGCCGGCGGCTGGCTGATCGCCTCACAGTCCCGGCAGCTGAACTTTTCCCGCACCGTCTCGATCACCTTGAACCGACGCGGGATCTCCTCCAGCGTCTCGGTGATGTCCTCGCCCAGTTTCGCCAGGCGCGAGCCACCGCAGCAGGCACAGGTCGCCGGGGGATCAAGCACCACGCGTTCGCGCTCGATATCCTCCGGCCAGGGCTTTCGGACTGGCCGCCTGCGCACAAAAGAGCGCCCGTTTGAGTTCCTGGCGGCGGCCTGTGCCGCAACCTCATCCTCGGTCGCGGCCATCACCAGTTCTTCGAGTTGCAATTCCAGCTGGTCGATCAGCCGCGCCGCGCGCTCGGAGCGCTGGCCGCGCAGTTCGCGCTTCAGCTTTTCGATCGCCAGTTCCAGACGGGCGATCAGGGCCTCGCTGTCGGACAACAGGGCTTGGGCCTTGGCGGCTTGCGCCACAGCCCTGTCCCTCTCGGCGACAACGACATCCCGTTCAGCCTGCAACACCTCACGCTCGGACAGCAGCGCCAGATAGGCGCTTGCAAGGTCTTCTGGACGATCGTCAGGCTTTGAAGGCATGACACCATTCGATCAGAATTTCCCTGTCTTTTCAATCAAATAATGCTACCCGACCCGTGTCGGACGCCAGGTTTCCTGAGGGGCACGCCAGTCGATTCCGGACAGCAAATAAGACAGCTGCGCCGGCGAGATTGTCACCACGCCATCGGCGGCTGACGGCCAGATGAACCGGCCGCGCTCGAGGCGCTTCGTAAACAGGCATGCCCCCTGGGAATCGTGCCAAATCACTTTGATCAGATCGCCTCTGCGGCCCCGGAAGCAAAATAAATGACCACTGAGCGGGTCATGTTTTAAGACTTCCTGCACCTGCAGGGCCAACGATGGAAAGCCCCGTCTCATATCGGTATAGCCCGTCGCCAGCCAGACCCGAACGCCGGTTGGGATGGGGATCATCGCAGCGCCTCGAGGCCCCGGATGATCCGCAGCAGCGCATCGACGTCGACATCCCGGTCGACGATCACATGCCGCCCGTTCGCGGTGACAACGTCCATCCGACCGAGGCCGCGTGGGGGATGCTGGACCGGCGTCGTCGGCACGGAAGGCTCCAAGGGCGTGCGAGCGTCCGGAACGACCAGGGCGGGCACAAACCCCTCCCAGGAACCAGCGCCAAGCCGTCCTTCTCTGTGAGCCTTGCGCCAGCTGTTCAATTGAAAGCGGGTGATCCCGTGCCGGCGCGCCGTGGCCGAGACCTGCTTTGGCCCGCGATAGCTCTCGGCCACAATCGCAAGCTTTGCTTCATCGCTGAACCGGCGACGACGGCCAGTGTCGACCACATCCAGGCGGCTGACCGGCCCACGATCCCTGATAATGTCCATGGCTACAACACCGTCCATATCGACGTCGATAGAGCCAGTGGTCTTCCATGTGCCTCAATCCCACAAGGCGGCCCTGCCCGGATGCGTACGACCAATCGAGAGGCCATCCTGTCGTGTGATGCCGAGAGCCGGCTGCTGGACCGGTCAGGATGCAGGCTCAAGCCGATCCGGGTCAGGCAGAGTCAATACCTCAACAACCGCATCGAGCAGGATCACCGCGCCGTCAAACGCCGCGTTCGTCCCATGCTCGGCTTCAAGTCGGCTGACAGTGCCCGGGTGATCTTAAGGGGCATCGAGTTGATCCACATGATGCGTAAACAGCAGGCGAAATATGCCTACAGGAAGCAGCTGTCGCTCGCGGAGCAGTTTCGCCTGCTCGCCGCATAAGGGCAGCCCGGTGAATCTGCTACTTTCTCGCCCTTGTTTCGGATTTGCGACAGAACCCACGCCGCTCATTGCGGATGGAGACACAGGATATGGTGGCCTCCTTTGTCAGCTGCGAACGTGCTGCTGCCAGTATTGATCGATCTGAGGCCGAACCTGCTCGAACGCTGCCGGCCCCATGTTCGGCTCTACTTGCGGAGCGTTCTCGATGACATCGCGGGACACATTGAGGACGAGCACATTCAGGCCCGGAGTCGCGCGGAAGTACTGCCAGGGCACCGCGATGTAGTCGCGCCCTATGCCCAGGAAACCGCCCCGGGCGATGACCACATGCGAGACGGCCCCCGTGTTCGGGTTCAGGACCATGTCGTTGATGCTGCCGAGTCGCTCGTCTTGGAGATTGCGCACGTCGGCGCCGGAGAGGTCGTCGATGCTGAGCGCGCGGCCGAGCTGCGTCACGGGCTGAGCTTCGAGGAGGAGACGCTGGCGCCAGGAGATTACCTGCCCAGGCTCGATGCCGGCTTGGCGCAGCTGCGCGACGCGTTGATCATAAACAGCCCCGAGCTCGCTCAGCACCGTCTGACAAGCCTGTTCATTGCCCCGCCGCGCCAGCACGCTTGCCGTGCTGTAGAGGGTCTGGATTTGGAACCGTGGCGCATCGATCCCGAACTCGGTCAGCGTGCCCCATGGGGCAACGACCGCCGGCGGGTTGCCATAGGCCCAGCGATAGCCATAGCCGTTGAGCCAGAAACCGTCCTTGTCCATCCGTTCGCCGAACGCAGTGAGGTCGTTCAGACACGGCTGCGCCGCGGGCCGTGGCGCAGGAGCGCTTGGCTGGGGCGCCTGTTGAGCCATGACGCCAGTCCCAATGACGAGCGCTGTGATAACAATGGGTGCGATCAAGTAGTTCATCATCGACCTCCATCAGAACGGGGAAAACGATTGTTCCGCCTCAGCCCCACAGTGCCTGTTCCCGATATCGCTGCTTGTCAGGGCAGGGAGATAAACGAGACCCAGTTCGGGTTTTTGCCCATGGGATAGTCCTTGAGCCTGGTAAGAGTCCCGTTCGCCTGATCGATCGAATAGCTCTCCAGGCTGTTGGACAGCTGGCCGACCGCCAGGAGGTACCGGCCCGACGGATCGATGCCGAAGGCGCGCGGCTGCTCCGCCGTGGGATATGAACCGATCGATGTCAGCGTGCCGTTCTCAGGATCAACGCGAAACGCCGCCAGCGTGCTCGAGGTTCGCTCAGACACGTAGAGAAACCTTCCGTCAGGCGTGATGTGGATATCAGCCGCCCAGGGTTTGCCCGAGAAGCCTTTCGGCAGCGAGCTGGCAATCTGGATCTCCTTGTTCAAGATGCCGGCCGCGGCATCGTAGGGAAACACGTCGATGGACCCGTCGAGCTCGCTGACGAGATAGACGAATTTGCCGTTCGGCGAGAAGATGAGATGGCGCGGGCCCGATTGCGCCTTGACGCTCCGGGTCGGAGGGTCGTTGGGCGTCAGCCGGCCCGACATCGCATCGAACTTCTCCTGGTAGATGACATCGCCGCCCAGGCTCGTATGCAGGACGAAGCGGTTCGCAGGGTCGGCGAGAATGCAATGGGCGTTGGGCCTGGTCGGGACGGTCTGCTGCGTCTCTTCGACGACACTGTTTGGCCCGATCGCGCTGACGGTGACTTCGTTGCCCTGGGAGGATGCGCTTAGCAGGAAGCGCCCGGACCGGTCGGTCGCGATATAGGCCATCGAGTTCGCGAGCGGCCCGCTGCCGACATAGGTCGGCCTCCCGGTCCTTGCATCGATCGAAAAGGTCGCGACCGAATAAGGTTCGTTGCGCAGGCCGGCGTAAAGGAATCGCTGGTTCGGGCTGACGGCCAGCGGCGTCGTGTCGCCAGGCTCGGCCGGACCGGGGATCGGGATGGTCGCGACCGGCGTCAGGTCACCACCGGCCTTGAGCTCCAGAACGCTGATGTCCTGGCTCTCCGCATTGCCGACATAGACGAAAGTGGCCGCGCCTGCGGGCACCGCCGCAAGCCCCAGGGTCGATGCCAGAATGGCGATCATTCGCAACCTCGACATGATATGGATCTCCTGTAGCTCATCGATCGAAGACGATTTCATCTCGCCGATGGCCCTGATCTATCGATCGTCCTTGCCTTCGGTGCTCTCTGTGTTCGCCGCGCCGTCCGGGCCTTGCAGCGCACGGTCGCGTGGGACGTCTTCGCCGGCCCAGATGCGCCGCTGCGTCCAGGCGGCCGGAGGAGCCGTCCAGAACGGGTCGTCGGCCGGCAAGCCGAGATGAACCAGTCCGGTCAGACAGATGTAAAGGGAGCCGGTAGAATTGTAGTCTTCGCGAAGGCTAGGCTGGGAACCGACCGCGCCCAGGTTGAGCCAGCCCTCCCTGTCGAAGGTTCCTGGAGCTTCGACCATACGCATGATCACGTTCGTCAGGCCCGCGCGCACGGCACCCGCGTCGACACGATCCGGAAGATCCTTGTTGAGCGCCGTGTCGGCCAGCTGGTAGAAAGCCGCGAAGCGATAGGCGGAAGAGCGGCCCATCACCGGAAAGGTGCCTTCGGGCGAGATCAGTCGCTCCAAGATCTCCGCGTAGCGGCGGCCGCGGTCCTCGGAGACCGGCAGGAACCGCGAGACGTCGTGGTGCTTGGCCCTGGCGACGCGCAGAACCTGCAGCAGCATGGGATGAATGACGTAGCTGTTGTAGTAGTCCAGATGGAATTGCGGGCCGTCGCCATAGACACCATCGCCCAGATACCAGTCATCGACGAACTTCGTGACGGCGATTTCGATCCGCCTGAGATCCGCATCCCCATCGAACTGCCAGAGGGCAGCTTCGATGATCGCGGGATACAGGTACCAGTTGTTGTTGTGCTCCAGTTTGATGTTGCGCGACGTGCGAAGCGCATCGAGGACATTGGCCTTCTGGTCGGCGTCGAGAAAATCCCAGAGCTGGTGGGGCGCGGCCAGCAGCGCGGAGGCGAGATAGCCGGACTCCACCAGGGGTTGATCAGGTATGGTGCCGAAGTTCAGGAAGTCGGGCGATGCGGGGTCAGTGGCGTTGATCAATGACTGCCGTGCGAGGCCGATGAAGCGGGCGCGTCGGCGGCCTTCGGGGGTGTCGTCGGGCCCCACTTCCAGCCACGGGGCGATCCCGGCGAGGGTGCGGGCGAAGGCTTCGTAATGGGTCCAGGCCGCGTTGTTCTCCTCCCAAGGATGGACCGGCATACGCTTCTTCAATTCGCCTTTGCTCAGCGCATCGAGCACCGGTTCGGCGATCTTGGTGAGCACGTCCACGGCGTAGGTCCGGTCGAAGAGCGGCGAGTTGAATTTGAGGCCTCGCCGCGAGAGATCGGGCACACCGACGAGCGTTGCGTCGGCCTGCTCGATCAGCTTCGCGGAGTCGGTCTTCGCATCCTCCCCGAGTGCGCGGAGGATTTCCGACCCGGCCATCAGGACGCCGCCGGTGCCGTAGGCGACACGGGAATCCAGCCCAAATCCTTCCGGTTCGGCGCCGATCGGCTGCACCCCGCCGACTGCGCCAACGGTGTTGATCTGCGTCAACAGCCCATTCCATCCCCGCTCGACGGCAGGCCAATAGGTGGCGGGGTCAAGAAGTCCGTGACGGATGCCCCAGGCCATGCCGAAGACGAACAGGGCGCTCCCGCTCGTCTCTCCAAGTGGAATCTGCTTCGGGTCCGCGAGGTTCGGATACCAGAGCCCGTCGGGCTGCTGGGCCGCAAGGATCGCCGGCGCCATCTCCTTGAAGAGGTTGGTGTAGAAATTTCGATTTTGATAATCGGCCGGCATCGCATCGAGCAGAAGGGGCAGACCGGCGAACACCCATCCGTTGCCGCGGCTCCAGAAGATCTTTTGACCATTCGCGGTGCGCCGGTTGATAAAGCGGTCATCGCGATAGAACAACTTCGCCTGCGGATCGAACAGGGTATCGTAGACAGGCTTGAATCCACGATCGACGAACTGCAGATAGCGCTCGTCCTTGGTCGCTTGAGCGAGGAGCGCGAATGCCGGTGGTGCCATGTAGAGCGCGTCGATCCAGGTCCAGCGATCGGTGTTGCTGACGCCGGGTGTCTGCGGCTCTTGGCTGAAGGTAAAATTCTCGGTGATCGGGTTTGCCAGGATCTCGTCGATTCGTCGCTTGAAGGGTTCGAGCCGCTCGGTTCGTGTCGGGTCCATCAGGTAGATGCGCATCCAGGCATGCCCGGCCGCCAGATCGTCGGCGTGATAGGTGTTTGGTCCCAGTCGCCAGCCTTCGCGCGTGCCAGCCCGGATGACGGCCGCGAGGTATTTCGGATCGCCGGTCGTCAGACTCGTGTCGATCAACCCGTCGAGGAGCGGAGCAACCGCCCAGTGAAGGGTGCCGTATTCGACGGGATGAGCCAATTGCCAATCGCCCACCCGCGTGATGGTGGCCCTCACCTGGCCTGCATCGAGGGCGCTTCCGCTTGGAGCAGGGGCCGCAGCGCCGGTCCAGCCGACAACAGGCAGCGCCAAGGCAACTGCAAGAACCATCGCATATCCCTTTGGCCCTCTCATCATCATCGTCTCCAGACAAGGGTGGGACCTAGAGCGTCGTCATTGATGGGGCAGCGCCCCGAGGGAGCCCGTTGCAGCCTCCGAAGGCTTGATGACGAAGTTCGAAACGATCGCGTCCCCGCGCTCCGGAACGAAGTCGAGCTTGAGATGTCCGTCGACAACTGTCGTCGTGAAGGTTCTGTTGACGACAGTGCGATAGGCACCCGCGGTTTGCAGAACATCGAAGTTGTCAATCTGGGTCACGCCGTTGGCGATCACATCAAAGAGACGCTGCCTGGGCTCAGTCGTGCGATCAGGCTCAAGGAAGCCCAGGGTGATGGTGTAGGGCCCATTGTCCAGCGGGATGTAATAGCTGAAGGTGCCGGAGCGGTAATTCTTGAACAGGGCTGGACTCTCGCTTCCGCGCACAGGGGTGAGATCCTCCGGCACGTCGCCGTTCTTTGGAACGAGCCAGCCTCCACGACCGCCGATGAAGAAGTTGTCCGAGCCGAAGAGTTCGCCCGACGCCGACCTGAACCCGGTGGCAATCTGCCCGGCGGCGATGTGGATGCCGGTTCCGTTGAACGACCAATCAACGGAATCGCTGACCGTTGCCCCTCCGTGGCGGCCGACGACCACCACTTTGTTGGTGCCCGGTCGCAACGTGACGTTCCTGAACACGCACGCCTTTAGCAGGCATTGGTCCTGCCGCAATGTGCCGACCACCATGTCATTGACCGACAGCTCGACTGAGTCGGCGTTGCTGTAGACCTTGACGTCGGTGACCGGATAAGCGCGGCTCGTGTAGCGCCGGCTCGTGATGTAGGTGACAGGCTCGCTGCTCCAGTTCGCCTTGTAGAAGAAGAACGGGTCCTTCCTGGTCTTGCGGTCGAAGCTCACCAGGCCCTTGGTGTTGACATTTTTCACATCGCCTTCATTGCGAAGATCGCTGCCGAAATCGAACATATTCCAGACATAGGTCGCCCACAGATAGTTCCGGCTCAGGATCAGGGCGTAGTTCTGCTCGTGAACGTAGCCGGAATATTCCTCCGGCTGGTAGACGACGGGCACCATCCCGGGATTGTTGGTCTCGACTGGGCCGCCATGAACGTTGTCGGTGTGATGAGTAACCGCCGCCCCGGCGCCATACTCGCTGATGCCGATGGGCTGATCCGGAAACCGCCCCCGCAAGGCATCGAGAATGGTCGCAAGGCGCGGAACGTCGCCCCCGTACCAAAGCTGGTACTTGTTGATGGCCCAGACGTCGGTAATCCCGCCAAGGTCGATGTACGAACCATTGACGGGAGGGGTGTCCGTCGAGGTGAAGTCGGCATAGGCTGTGGACCGGCTGGAATCTTCCTGCTTGGCCAGCGCCTGAAGTTCCTCGAACACTGGGGTGAGGTTATCGTGCCAAGGTTCGGTGCACTCCCGGTGCATGAAGGTCGTCTCGTTGCCAAGGGACCACACGGCCACGGCAGCATGGTTGTACTGCTGGCGGATCATCTCGCGCAGTTGTTGCCGGGCACTGGCCCGGAAAGCGGCTGAGGCGTCCCGGCGGGGGCACACTGATCGGCCGGATGATGCCGACGAGATCTTCACTTCCGTGGTGACGCCAATGCCAACGGGGAGCTCGGCCCAGGCGACCAATCCCATCCGGTTGAGGCTTTCAAGCGTGTAGCGGTCGAACGGGTAGTGCCCGAGCCGAACCGTATTGGCGCCGATTTCCTTCACCAGCGCCAGCGACGTGTCGATGTCGTGCGGGGACTGGGCCCAGCCCTTGCCGTAGGTCTCCTGGTGCATGGCGACCCCGCGCAGGGGCACATGCTTGCCGTTCAGGAAGAACCCGTGGTTGGGATCAATGTAAATCTCGCGAACGCCGAAGTCCTGGACGACCCGATCAATGACCTGGCCGTCTGCCCGCGCCAGCTCGGCGACGAGCTTGTATTGGTAAGGATCCTCGACACCTTGCCACAGGTGAGCTTGCTCCAGCTGCAGATTCCGGGTTACGGCGGGGTTGGAGCCTGCCCGTAGCGACAGGGTTTCCTGCATGCTTTCGGCAACGCGCCCATCGGCCTCGAGCAAGGAGGCGCGGACGATGTAATCGCCGTCCTCCGTGGCGTCACTCTTCAGCTTAGCACGCACATTGATCGTCGCGCTATTGCCGGAAATGGCGTTCGTGGTGGCGTAGACGCCAGGGCCACCCATATCGGCGAGATCGAAGTGAACCGGCTCGCGGGTGGAAACGAGAGCAACGTGGCGGTACAGGCCGCCATACATGATGAAATCACCCCCCAGCGGCGGAATGGCCGTGATATCGTTGTCGGAGGTCGGTTGGCTGTTGTCGACCTTCACGAGCAGAACGTTCCGGCCGGCGGGCACGAGGATGTTCGTGACATCAAACCGAAACTGGGTGAAGCCGCCCTGATGCCGACCGAGCTTGTGCCCGTTCAGCCAAACATCGGCGACGAGACTTGCGGCACCAAATTCCAGCCAGTGGCGGGCGCCCGCCGCTGGGGTGTCGAACTCGAGCCGGTACCATCCGAGGCCGCGCTTGTAGGGTTGACCCGCGCTGGTGCCGGCGGCTTCGGCATTCCAGGTGTGAGGCAGATTCACGGTTTCCCAATTGGCGGCTGTCGACGCCAGGGCCGCATCGTCGGACAGCTGATCGTCCTGGATGAACTTCCAGCCTTGCTGAAGACTGGAGGTTATTCTCAGGTCTGTCGCACTCGTGCCTGCGTTGGGATTTGATGCCGGGTGCGGGGTGTCCTGGGCTATTGCCGCAGAGCTGATAATTGCAAGGATCAGCGCCTTGATGATCCACATGCACTTCATGAGGTTTCTCCAGCCGACGCATGGAACGGCTGCAGGAGGAGACGCTGCCATTCCATGGCCCTGACCCGGCGCTTCTACGCTCAAGGGTAGAGCCTAAACCAGACGCAAGACTGGAGTTTTTGGTACTTGTACTTTAACCCGGAGGGGCATCATCCGTTCCGGAGCGCGAACGCCTCAACAGCCATTGAACCATCATAATGCATGCCGACAAAGTCCGCAGACGGCTAGAAGGATCGACACTTTTTCCACGGTATTAGATTAACCGGCACGCCGCACGTTCGGGCTGAGGTGGAGCTTAGGTGAGTGCCATGCTCGAGACACTGCCAGAGGCACCGGCCCGTTGCCAAGCTGATGGGGTCGTCTAATCGCGGGCCATTTTGCAAGTAGTTTTCCAAAACCTCACCGGCTCGACACTGGGATCAGAGTCGAGGGAGACCAAGGAGAGCTCGACCCAAGCGGATCATAGGCGCGCCGCGTGAGCGTGTGCCGGGAGCAGGGTCGTCTTCGCGGTCGACAGCGGTCGCCGCATGATGGAGCTTCCCCACGTCCCGGCAGGGACGTCTCAGCGCGCTCAGAGACTGAGCGCAATCCTCAAGTGATCAAGCCGTTGCGCCGATGCTCCGGTCGAAGAAGGAGCCGGTCTTGAGCATCGCATGCATGATGACCGCCAGTTTCCTCGCCACAGCAACGGTTGCCCGTTTGAAGCCGACCCGCTCCCGGAGCGTGAGGCCCCATCTCCGCAAGCCGCTCTCGGCCGAGCTGCGGGTCAGGATGACCGTTGCGGCCTCAAACAGAAGCCCCCGCACCTGGCGATCGCCTCGGCGGGAGATGTGGCCGTCATAGTCGACCTCGCCCGACTGGTAGCGTCGGGTAGTCAGGCCCAACCAGGCACCCACAGAACGGGATCGCTTGAAGTTGTCCGGATCCACAATGGCGGTCGCGAAGGATATTGCAGTGATCGCGCCGACGCCTGGGATCGACATGAGGATGCGACAGGCTTGGTTCTGACGCGCCCCGGCCACGAGCTGACGTCCGAGTTCCATGGCTCGGATGCGCTGGCCGCGCCATGCCTCCAGCATCGGCAGCACAATGGCAGCGAGCCCGTTCTGACCAACCAGAAGACTGCGGACATTCGTCTCGAACGTGCTGCCCTTGCCCGCGGGAACGACCAAGCCGAAGGTCTTCATGAGGCCGCGGATCTGGAATCCGGGTGCGGGCTGCCACCAGCGTGCGGGTCAGCATGCTGTCGAAGCCCTTCACCCGCACCTCGCGGAAGAAGCCCACCTCGGCCAGATGAGCAAGACCATCGGCATCGTTGGCATCTGTCTTGTTGGCGGCCATGTCGAGGGCTGCCTTGACATGACGAGCATCGATACAGATTGCCGGCAGCCCCTCGGCGCAAAGCGCGTGATAGAACCACACGGACAACGGGCCGGTCTCAAAGATCACGCGTTTGGCGGATGGGGCGCGCTTGCGGATCAGGTCAGCAATCAGCTTGGGATCTGAGGGGCACTTGCCGCGCCAGATGCGCTTACCGCCTCGGCGGATCGACACCGCCGTCTCTTTCATCGACACGTCGAGCCCGATATAGTCGTCCATGGCTGTTCTCCATTCGATGCTTGGGCCCGGCTTCCGGTCGTGAGCCCGTTGTTCCATCTTATCGGGGAACAGCCACCGACTTCCATGAGCGTGACTGTTATTCAGGGCGACTCGCTCCCGCGATTACCCCATGTGGACGCCCCCTGCTCACCGGCATCAAAGTGCCAAAGAGTGGTCGTCCGCAATAGCCGATTCACGATGCCGACGTGCTGCGCCTGAGCACCGCCGCCCCGATCCCGTCGGTGATGCGAACGGTCACGTCCTACCTGCAATGGCGGCGGGCCCGACCAGAGTGACGGGCCATGCCGGGAAAGTCAGGCGTCCTTTGGCAGGGCGGTGTAGACCCGCACGATGAACTGGTGGAACTCCGTCATGTAGTGCTTCAGGAACTCGGCCGTGGCCTCGTTCGTCACGTCGCCGTCATCCGTGATGAGCTCGTGCGTGAACTGAATGTAGGCCTCCGGCGCGTTCATCTGCGGCGAGTTGCAGAAGCTGAGGACACTCCGCAGATGCTGCTGCGCGATGGCGGTGCCAATCGACCCGGGTGAGGTGCCGATCACGGCCGAGGGCTTGCGGGTGAAGGAATTCTGACCGTAGGGGCGGCTGGCCCAGTCAATGGCGTTCTTGAGCGCGCCCGGGATCGAGCGGTTGTACTCAGGGGTGACGAACAGCACCGCATCGACGGCCGCGATGGCGTCCTTGAACGCCCGGGCCACGGGCGGATACTCGTCGTCATAATCGTAGCTGTACAGCGGCAGGTCCTTGATCGGAACCTCGGTGAACGTGAGGTGCTCGGGGGCCAAGCGGATCAGCGCCTGGGCGAGCTTGCGGTTGATCGATTCCTTCGCGAGGCTGCCGATCAGATAGCCGACTTTGAACGTGGTCATGGTGATCTCCTATGAACGGGTTGGCGACCGCTTGGAACCATCCCACAGCTGATCCGCCAGCGGGTAGATGCCGGATTGTCCCTCCCGGTCGCCGGTGGATGCGGGCTTCGCATCGCGCGGCTTCGAGCCTCAGGACTTCGACTTGATCGCCGCCCCGAAGGCGACCGCCGCGATGCCCTGGGCGATGAGGTCAGCCGCGAGCACTGTGGCGAGCAGCACGGCATGGTCTATGGGCCAACCGATAGCGATCACCACACCTGCCACGATGGTGAGGCCGCCGGACAGGGCCAGCCATCGCCATCCCGCCTCCGGCCGAAGCCGGGGGCGGGTCCGGACACGCAGAAGCCCGGCCACACTCAGCGCGAGCAGCAGGCCAATGGTCAAGGGCAGGGACGCCAGCAAAGGATCGTAGAAGGCGATGATGCCGGCGGCTCCGTACAGGGCGCCGCTGAACAGCCAAGCGTAAAAGCCGCTCCATCCCGTCACCAGCATCGCGTGGAGGAGTTGGGCCACGGCACCAAGCGCTACCATGGCGCCGATGAAGCGGACCGGCGGTGCCGCGTCGATAAACAGGTTGGCGACGCCAAGGGCACCCAGCACAAGAAGGCCGGTTCCCACAATGAAGTAGGCCCATTTGGGATAAACCTGATCCCGTCCCACGGCCTTGTCCCAATGGGAATGGAGAGATCTCATCTTCCGTCTCCGCCTGGTTAGTTTTGGATGGCTCCTTGATGACGACTTTGACAGGTCTGACTGTTCTGACCAGCCCTATCGGCAACTCGGATTGCTCACCTCCGAGACGGCCAGGAAGGAGATGCTCGCAGGCGCGAGCTCAATCCGTCCTGCCGGAACGCGGCTGCCGCGCAGGTCCGGAAGTTCGTCCTGGGCCCTGAGCCTTAGCTCCTGTCCGTTTAACGAACGGATTGTGCCATGGCCGGGCTGCCCAGGGCTGCCACAAGGAACGCGAGGGGACGCTCGTGGACACCCCATGTGGCCAGCCCCTGCGCATCGCCCGTCGCCATAGAAGGTGAGCCAAGACGACGGACCACACCTGCTGCTGTTCCGGCGCCCGCGGTTCGGAGTGAGGAGCTAAGCACGGCCGTGCCAGCGTCGAGCCCTGTGACACACGGAACCGGCTTGCGCCAACGCTGTTCTTACCGGAGCGCGATCGCCTGGTGAGGCGTCATGGCCGAGCTGCTCCCGAGTCTTTTGAATGTCGCGGTGCTGGTCTTCAGCGTCAGCAGCATGCTCTCTGTTGGCTTCAGCTACAGCGTTCGGGATATCATCGACCCGCTCCGCGATCTGCGCAGCGTGCTCCTGACGCTTGTTGCCAACTTCGTCTTGGTTCCACTGTTGGCCTATGCCGTGGCGCGGCTCCTGCCGCTCGATCAGGCGGCGCAGATCGGCCTGATGCCGGTAGCCACGGCGGCCGACGCCCCATTCCTGATCAAGCTGACACAGCTCGCCAACGGCGACACGGCATTTGGAGCCGGAGTGCTGGTGCTGCTGCTGGTGGGCACCATCCTCTCCATGCCCATCGTGGTCCCGTTTGTTGTCCCCGGCGCTACAGTGAGCGCCACTGCCATCGCCGTGCCGCTCATCCTGACCATGCTCCTGCCGCTCGGCGCCGGTCTCTTCATCGATGCCTCTTTCCAGCGCATTGCAGACGCCCTGCAACCGATTTCAAACATCGCATCGAGCATAGCGCTGGTGGTGCTGGTCACGATGACCTTCCTCGTCAACTTCATGGCCATTCTGGGCGTTTTCGGCACGGGCGCCATCGCGGCGGCGTTTCTCGTCATCGGCGGTGCCTTCGCCCTGGACTATCTGATCAGCGGCAGCGACGCCAGCAACCGAGATGTGATCGCGCTCGCCACGGCGCAACGCAATATGGCAGCAGCGACGGTGGTCGCCACACAGAGTTTTGGCGATCCGGACATCCTCATCATGGTGGTGTCACGTCGATTGTGTCCATGGCCGCCCTGTTGCCCGCCGCATGGGCGTTGGGCAGGCGTCAGACGAGGCATGCTGGGACGGAGCCCTGGGGCACGGTGGCGCGCCGGAAGGCGCCGCTCGTCTAAAGGCGAGTTCTCGCATCGTCAGGGACCGAATTTGCCGTCAGGCCGTCTGGCAGGATCCGCGGCCACGATGCAGGAGGGAGCATGATGGTCACCAAGGACACTGCCGCGCAGCTCAACGCCCCCCAGAGGCACACACAGTCCGAAACCCGGCCGAACATCCTGGTCCTGTGCATGGACCAGTGGCAGACCCACATGCAGGTGCCGGACGCGGCGGCGTTGCCGGCGATGCGGCGCCTGGAGGCGCAGGGCGTGAGCTTCGACCACCAATACTGCACCGTGCCGATCTGCACGCCCTCGCGCGCCACCATGTGGACCGGCGTCCACGCCATCCACACCGGCCTGTGGGACAACACCAACTTCGCCTGGACCGGCGAGCTCACGCATGCGATCCCGACCATCGGCCACATGCTGCGCGACCAAGGCTACCACACCGCCTTCAAGGGCAAGTGGCACCTGTCCGAGGTGCCCCACCGCGAGGATGGCCTGGAGCGCTACGGCTTCTCCGACTACCAGCAATGGGGCGACATGTTCGGCGCGCCGCTGGAGGGACAACAGCTCGACGGGACGGCCACGTTTGAGACGGTGGACTGGCTCGAGCACAGGGCTGCCCGGCTCGACCGGCCCTGGCTCTTGGTGTGCAGTCTCGTTAACCCGCACGATGTGATGTACCTCCAGGCCGACCCCAGCCAGCAGCCGGATCCCGAAGGATTGGTGGCCGGGGTCCAGACCACGGTGCAGCAGCTCGGCTGGTTCGAGCAGGAGTGGGATGTCACCCTGCCGGACAACTTCGAGGACGATTACGCGCTGCAGCCGCCGGGTGTGCGGTATTACAAGGAATATGTCGATCTGAACTACGGCCGTATCCCGGACGACCGCCGGGATCTCTGGATCAAGCACCGCAACTACCTCGTCAACTGCATGCGCTTGGCGGACGCACAGTTCAATCAGGTGGTCGCGGCCCTCGACCGGCTGCATCTCTGGGACAACACCGTGGTGATCTTCACCGGCGACCATGGCGAGATGAACGGCGCGCATCGGCTCACGCAGAAAGCCAACATCCCCTTCGACGAGGCGGCCGTCGTCAACCTGACGGTCTGTGCGCCGGGCGGGCCACGGGGACAGCGCACGGCGGCGGTCGGCTCGCACCTCGATCTCGCCCCGACGCTGCTGGCCTTTGCCGGCCTCAGCAACGAGGAGATCCAAAGCCGCTACCCCCATCTCAAGGGGCGCAGCCTCAAGGCGGTGATGCTCGAGCCAGACCAGGACGGCCCGCGCGGCAGTGCCCGGACGCCCGGAGACGGGGCCCTGTTCTGCTGGGACGGGCTCAACGCGCTCGACAACCAATGGTCGGTCTCGGGCGCACTGAAACTGTTGACCAGCACGGCAAGCGAGCCTTCGAACGAGCAGAATGAGGAGGAGGATCGCAGGGCGCGCATGCACGAGGCGGGGCGGGTGTATGGGGCTCCGGACTTCTCGCGGCGGGCGTATTTCCGCGCCGTGTCCGATGGCCGCCACAAGCTCGTGCGCTGGTTCAGCCCTCAGGAATACGCCAATCCCGCCACGCTCGATGAACTCTATGCCGGCGCCGATGTCGCGCTCTACGATCTGGAGAGCGACCCCGGCGAACTGGAGAACCTCGCCCACTCCGATCATCCGAGGCACGATCCGGCGCTCGTGCAGCGCATCCTCACCAAGCTGCATGCGCTGGTACGGCACGAGATCGGCGACGACCGCTGCCCGTTCGATCTCGACATGTTCGGCACGCGCGAGGTCAAGTATCGCAATGGGGATCATGACGCCAACGGGCCGGATCAGCCGCGATAGGTCAAACGCAAGACTGCGGGGAAGGGAGGCGCATTATGGTCCGGACCATCGTGGACGAGGTCCAGCTCCTTCTGGGCCTGGGTCTCGATGTGGGGGATGTCAACTCCGGGCAGATGGCGCTACGCGCCCTTGCCATCTACGCCATCATGCTGGTTCTGGCGCAGCTGGCGAGCAAGCGCTTCCTGAGCAAGGCCAGCGCCTTCGACGTCATTGTCGCCATTATGCTCGGCTCGATCATGAGCCGGGCGATCAACGGCTCGGCCCCCTTCCTGCCCACGGTCGCGGCGAGCGCCGCGCTGCTTGCCTTGCACTGGCTGTTCGCGACCCTAGCGGTCCACACCTCGCTTGGGGCGCTGGTGAAAGGGGAGCCCTGCCTGCTGATCAAGGATGGCGAGATCCAGGAGGACGGGATGCGGAAGGCCAAGCTGTCGGAGAACGATCTGCAGGAGGCCCTTCGGCTTCATGCCGACGACCCGGACCCCTCGAAGATCAAGCGGGCGTATCTGGAGCGTAACGGCAGGATCAGCATCATTCCGTTCAGGACCGAGCCGAAGGTCCTGGACGTCTCGGTCGAGGACGGCGTCAAGACCATCCGCATCAAGCTCGAATAGCATGCCGCCTCCTGGGAGACAGGTGAGTGCCAACATTTGGCATTGCTAAGGAGATCTCTGAGGAATGGCAGAAGCATCCGTTGAGGAGATGTCACATTAGGGGCGAATACTACCCTGTACTTGTCAGGTAAAATCTCGCGCCCAGGGAAATCAACGGCTTGGGCTGTGCAAAAGCTCACCTCGTCGGGCAGCCCAACAACTATACTCGGTTGATGTGACATCCCCGGCGTGGCAGCGCCCGCGGCGATCTGCTTGATCTTGCGATCCGAGACGAGGGCGCTGCCGGACTTCAACTGACCGTCCACGCCATTAAAGGTGTTGACGTCGCGGATGACGACCGGATTCGACGATTTGGCAGTGGGCGCCTCCTGCTGTGCGCGCACGCCTCCCGCCGCCATCCAGGAGAGGCCTCCCGCTAGGAGAGCATGAGGTTTCGTGGGGGAGCGTATGAAGCGCTTGAGGGCAGTCTTATTCGACACCAACGTCAACGTGTTGCAAGAGCGGCGCTTGGAACAGACCCATGACAGAGTACCCCACAATTCCTTATGCTCTCTCTGAGAGGCTTTCGACCCAGGTGCGGTTCGTGGGCCGGTGAGCTGTCGCCCATCCTCTCAAAAGGAGACGCTACCGAAGGCATGCCTGACGGTCTGGATCTGTCCTGCTACTCTTCCTAGTGCCGAGCCGATGCCGCTTCGGAACTCTTCAGGGCCTCTTAGAAGCGGACGGGCTTCCAGCGGAAATGCCAGCAGCTGACCATGCCACTTGGACGCGACACGCTCCCCGATCTGATCGGCGACCTTTATGAAGCGAGCCTCGAGCCTGCGCTCTGGCCCGGATTGGTGGGCCGCATCGCGGTGTCCGGAGGGGGTAACGGCACGATATTCTTCACGGCTCCCTCTCTGACGCGCCGACTTGAAATGGCGGTCATGGGCGTCGATCCCGCGGCAGCGCACGCCTACACGGATCACTTCGGCAGCATCGACCCGCTGGTCCCGGCGGTCATGGCAGCCGCTCCGGGCACCGTGCTCTGCGACCGAATGGTGCTCCCGAAAGAGGAGATGCAGCGCACCACGATCTATAGCGAGTGGGCGGCCCCCAACGGCATTCGGGAGGCCGCGGGCGTTCTCCTCCAACGAGACAGGAGTATGACGATCGTGATGACCGTGACACGCCCGGAGTTGCGGCCATTCGAGAAGCAGGAACTGAGAAACCTGACATTGTTGGCGCCCCACGTCGCGCGCGCTCTTCGCGTCCAACGGCGCTTGGCAGAGGCGCAGCACCGCGGAAACGGTCTCACGGCAGCGCTTCAGCACCTTCGTATTGGTGCGCTGCTCGTCACGGGTGATGCGCGACCGGTGTTTGCAAATCAGAGTGCGGAAGCGATCCTCGCTCGAGGCGACGGCCTTCGCCTCGGCCGCGAGGGCCTGTGCGCGGCCACCGTATCCGACACGACCACCCTGCGACGACGGATCGGGGGTGCGGGAGGGGTCTTGGGCGAGGCGCTCACGGGTGGTTCGGTGCGCCTGCAGCGAACAGATAGGGCGCCTCTCGGGCTGGCCATCGTTCCGGTAGCGGCGCCGACAATCCTGGACGTGCTGGGCCGATCGCGCCCGCTGGTCCTGCTCCTGATCACTGATCCGGACCGCGCGCCCGAGCCGAACAGTGCCGAGTGGCTGCGGGCGATCTACGATCTGACCCCCCGCGAGGCTCGGGTCGCGCTTGAGATCGCCGGCGGTCACGGTGTGGCGGCTGCCGCGGAGCGGCTTGGTGTCAAGCCGTCGACCGTCATCACCCACCTGAGGCAGGTGTTCGCCAAGGCTGGGATCGGCCACCAGGCGGAACTAGCGGCTCTGGTGGAACGTCTTGCGACCCTTGAGAGACCTGAGGAAGGAAGCGCATAGGGCCTTTGAGTTAAGCTCTATTGATAGGCGGGGTGTGAAAGTCAGGATTTAACCTGTCGGACAGTGTCGAACCAAGTCGTGTTCTGCACGAAGAAGCCGAGTTCAGAATCCGCCATTCTGGCATGGTTGTTCTCGGCTTGGGCAAGGCGGACGGTCAAGCCCCGCAGCCGCCTCGCGGTGCGCCGCAGGCGCAGGGCTTGAGGGCCAGCCGGAGCTCCAAGTCATCATTCAAGCTGCCAGAGTGCAACTCGCTCTGACACCGTCCGTCACATCAAGTCCAGGATTCTACACCCCGTCCCCATCACGCACAGCCTCACCACCCTAACGCGAGCCAAGCGCTTCGCCCTTCACCCAATGGGGAGGATCAGGCATCGCGCGGCTGCGGTCCCGGGATCTGTTTCGGTTCGATCCGAATCTGGAGGATATCGGGTGATGTACCATTGCCGAATGAGCCATCTTCGAGCGCTCAGGTTGAACGCAAGGACGGCCGGTGTTCAGAGGTGTGCCTCCTGCCGGTCCAGGCAAAGGTTACGAGGGAGGTCAGAAACCCCAGTGCAACAGGGGCCACGACAGCGGAATAGCACACCATCATCAGGACAACCGCCGTGAGCGACAGGACTGCGATCGCCCGTTCCGAAGGCGGCTTGAGAAGCCTCCAGGCTGCAAGAAGCGTCACGGCATAGACCACGAGGAACATGGCACTCGTCAATCCCATGACTGTTGGTGCGAACACATCAAAGCCCCAGGAACCGACCAGGAAAACAACGTATGCTGCCGCTGCCAAGAGGCAAATCCGCACCGGCGCACCGCTGGAGGCACTGACGCGCGAGCACCAGACCGGCAGCATCCGGTTGCAGGAAAACGCATGGAGGAGACGCGTCAACGTGAGGTGCCACGCATTGGCACAGACGAAGAGAAGTACCAGGGCAACCAGGTCGCCACCACGGCGGCCAAATGTTCCAATGGTGGTGGCGAGCATGATTGACACCGGGGATGCCAGGCTTGCTTCGTCGGTCCAGTGAACGGTGAGGGCAATCGTTGCCGTCAGGGCCAGATAGAGCGCGCCGACCAGGGTGACAGCAAGCAGAACCGCTCGGGGCAGAGTTCGCTCTGGGTCCCACACCTCCCGATACAAAGGAGCGGCATTTTCCCATCCAAGCACACTAAAGAAGCAAAGCGCCATCGCCGTGCCGACGGCCGCCCACCCGTTGGGAGCGAAGGGAACCAGGTGAGCTGGATTGGCGGCCGGAAGGGCTGCTGCGACCGCCGTGAGCAGCATGGCGGCGATGCTGCTCACAAGAATGATCTGGACACGGGTTCCGAGACGCAAGCCAACGAGGTTCAGCCCAACTCCCAGGAGGACCACCCCGATACCGATCAGTTGAGGTGGCCAATGGGGCGGCACGAGGTCGAGGGCAGCAAGGTACTGAGCGGCGGCGATGGCATAGGTTGGCGGCATCGTGATGACGGCAAGCGCCAGAAGGAGCCCGACGGATCGCTCCCATGGCATTCCGAACGCTCTGCGGGCGAAGAGCGCAAGGCCGTGGCAATCCTGGTTCTCGACCGATAAGCGGACGAGGGTCCAGGCGAAGGCGTAGGAGAATGCGATCAGGCCGGCCCAGGCGGCGATGGATGCCGGCCCGGCCATGTGAAGCGCGGCACCCGGCAGAATGAGAATGCCTGCACCAAGAACGGACCCCATGAGATGCACCGTCAGGCCGGCAATCCCCAGGGAACCCTTGTGCGATGGATTGGTGGCTTTGTCGGACAGTGGTTTGGACGGGGTCAAGGCAGCCTCCTGAGCGCAAGCGGCGCGTCTGACAGCGCAGAATCCCCCCTCAAGCGAGATCAGGCTTGCTCAGGCCTGTTCCTTCTGCCCGCGCGACGGAGCGCAGCAATCGAGCATGCTGGGACCGTTGTTGAGGCACGTGAACCTTGTCGGGGCGGAGCCTTTGATCGACGCAACCGAAGCACTGGACCTCAAGCCGGAAAGGTTAGGCGAGGACAGCGAAGGTTGTCCTCCACCAAATGGGGGAGGGGCATGCCCCGATGGGCCCTTCTCGAGCGATTAATGACCACCCGGTTAGGCGTCCATCTCTGGGGCCATGCCCCGTGTCACTGGCCCTTCTGTCATCTGACCTGCAATGGGCGCCCATGATGCGATGAACTGGGGGACATCCTGTGCCGGCATAGCGCGTCCGAAGTGATAGCCTTGCCCTAGATCGCAGCCGAGCTCTCGGAGAAATGACGCCTGCGCAGCGGTTTCGATGCCCTCGGCAATCACTCTGAGGCCGAGGCCCTGGCCAAGGCTCAGGACGGCTTTGACAATCGCCGCATCCCCTGTGCCTGCTGCCAAGTCGCTCACGAACGAGCGATCAATCTTGATGACGTTGACCGGAAACTGCTTCAGGTGCGACGGCGAGGCATAGCCTGTGCCGAAATCGTCAAGGGCGATCGAGATCCCGCCTTCGCTCAAGGCATGCAGCGCCTTTTGAACATTCCCGGCATTGTGGTCGAGGAACACGGTCTCAGTCACCTCCACCCCAAACTGGCTCGGCGGAATGCCTGCCGCTCTCAAGTGACCGAGCACCCTTTGGGCATAGTCATCGCGCCGCAACTCGGCGGAAGAGGCATTGATCGAGATCCGGCCGACGGTGAGACCGGCATCGAGCCAGCAACGCATGTCGCTGATCACGCACGAGAGGATACGAGAGCCAATGGCAATGCCGAGTTCCGGATCATCAAAGGCGGGTGCAAGCGTTTCAGGAGTCTGGATCCCCGTGCGGGAATGGCGCCAGCGCAGGAGCACCTCCTTCGGCTGGTAGAACGGCACGATCCAGTCGTGGACGACCGCCTGGCGGGCCACCTCCAGAGCCGAGGCCCTTTTCTGCGCCTCGTCGCGCATGGCCGGCCTGAACATCGCGAACAGACCTCGTCCGGCAGCCTTGCAGCTATAAAGCGCGAGGTCGGCTTGCTTCAAAAGCTCGTCCGCGCTTGCCTCGGGCGCACCCGAGATGGCCCCCGATGCTGGTGCGGGACTCCTGCGCGCCGGTGCTGAGCCGGAGCGGCTGCTGCATGCGACCTTGAATAGCGGTGGCTACGACCGCAACATCGTCCTCGCTCTGGACGTCGGGCAAGATGATCGCGAACTCGTCCCCGCTCAGGCGGGCGACTCCGGCAGGCTCGTGGATCGCGCGCATGGTGGCCCGCAAGCCGGTGATGCTGGTACGGGTGGCGCTCGCCAACAAGATGGCTCGCATTGTCTGGGCCCTGATGGCGAGTGGCGGGGTTTATCAGGCTCCAGCCGCGGCGGCATAAGTCGTTGCGTCTGTGAGGCTGTTGGGGCGTAGGAAGGTCGAAGGAGAGAGATGGCGCAACGGTCACTGAGACGGAATTCGGAAAACCAGCTTTGCGACGAGCGCCTTGAGCGCGTGGCTCCGAATTGGACCTGATCCGCGAACTCCCATCTGGGCCCGCGGCGTCTGAATGGCCGCAGAAAAGGCCGCACACACGTCAGCCCTGACCACGCGCTGCATCAAATCCG
Source organism: Microvirga sp. M2 (assembly GCF_047497095.1). Classification (NCBI taxonomy): domain Bacteria; kingdom Pseudomonadati; phylum Pseudomonadota; class Alphaproteobacteria; order Hyphomicrobiales; family Methylobacteriaceae; genus Microvirga; species Microvirga sp. M2. The sequence continues at coordinate 453,263 of NZ_CP134065.1, read as the reverse complement.
AAGATTCCTCTTGCGTTTCGCCGGGCGTCCACACACGTCGCAAACCGTTCAGTAACTCAGTTCGGCTTACGCCTCCTACACGTTCCGAAGGTACACCATGTTCAAAAGCCGTCACTTCGATCGCTCGATGATCCTGTTGTGCGTCCGATGGTACCTGGCCTACAATCTGAGCCTGTGAAATCTTGAGGAGATGATGGCCGAGCGCCGCATCTCCATCGACCACGCCACGGTGGGTCGCTGGGTGGTTCACTATGTGCCGCTGCTGCTGGAGCCGTTCAATCGGCGTAAGAGGGCCGTCACGGGAAAGTGGCACATTGACGAGACATACAGCAAAGTCCGTTGCCAATGGCGGTATCTCTATCGTGCTATCGACAGCAATGGCGACACGGTCGAGTTCTGGTTCAGCAAGCGGCGCAATCTGACCGGAGCCAAACGCTTCCTCCGCAAGGCGCTTAAGCGGCATGGCCGCCCTGAGAACATTGTGATCGATGGTAGACAGACCAACCGCGAGGCGATCTTGTCCTGTGAGGCAACAAGCCGGCTCACGGATCGGTCTCGACGCCAACTGAAGCCGATCAGGATCTGCCAGAGCCGCTATTTGAACAATAGAATTGAGCAGGATCATCGCGGGATCAAGCGGCGGATCCGGCCGATGCTCGGGTTCAAGTCCATGAACAGCGCTCGCGCCATCCTGAGCGGGATCGAGATGATTCACATGATGCGAAAGGGACAGGCGAAGGATGCCTGCCATCCGAATCCTTCATTGGCCGAGCAGTTTGATCTGCTCGCCGCATGAGCGGATCACAAGGCACCTGCTATCTTCTCGCCCTTGCACGGATTCGCGACGGAACCCATAGGTCTCGTCGATGTGCCGTCGGCCTGTGACGGCTCTCTTGCGTTGATTGAAGCGCTCCAGCAGTTCAGGCGCGTATCGGAATGTCCAGCAATGGATCGTGGCATGGTCGACGGAGACACCGCGTTCGGCCATCATTTCCTCGAGGTTGCGCAAGCTGAGATTGTAGGCCAAGTACCACCGGACGCACAGGAGGATCACCGAGCGATCAAAATGCCCGCCCTTGAACACTGTGTTCTCCGCCACTGAGACCTCTACCCCAGTAGCTGAAACCCTGAAACAAATTCTTGCGACAGATCCTCCAGACCAATCGTTCTAACCATTCTATTCGCGGCTCTCTGAAAGGCAATGTATCAGAATAGCAGATCTGCCTTGCCATCAGCTCACTAACCCCTCGGTGGCAGTCTGCCCGGCCTGCGTCGCCAGTCCTTGCCCCAACAAAATCCATAATCAGGGATAGGAAGGAATCATCTTAAGGCGACAGAGACGGTGCCGCTCGCGGCGAAGGACTATCTGGCAGGATTGGAGAACGCGATGACAGCGGCCGACAGCTTAGCCTTTGGCAGCGTAGCCCTATTGGCCACGCTCGCATTTGGCCTCGTGGAAGCAGATGCAGTGGAGGGGCAGCTGCCGCAAAAGAAGGTTCTTACCCTTGAGGCGGCGCGCCGCGTCGTCGCGGCCGCTGAAGCGGAAGCGCAGCGTAACAACGCTCCAGGCGTCATTGCGGTCGTTGACGACGCGGGCTGGCTGATTCTGCTCGTGCGCATGGACAAGGCGCCAATGCTCGCCAGCATCGAACTGGCGCCCGGCAAGGCGCGGTCTGCGGCCATCTACCGAAAGCCGACACAAGTGCTCGAGGAGGCGATCAACAAGGGCCGCACCGCCGCCGTGACCGCGCCTGGTTTCGTGCAGATGCAAGGGGGGCTACCCCTGATGGCGGATGGCGCCATCGTTGGAGCGATCGGTGTATCAGCCGATACGCCAGTCCACGATCAGCAAATCGCTGAAGCCGGGGCCAGGGCGCTCGCGCCCTGAAGAAGACCTGTTGGATCCAGCGCTATCAGATCAGTTGACCTGGATTATTGAGGTATTTCGATTTCACAGCCGCCATCGACCGATAGGTCATGGCCGCGAGAGTGTTGGTTGGATTGTAGCCGGCGTTCTGAGGAAAACAGTTGGCCCCGTGAACAAAGACGTTGGGCACATCCCAGCTCTGGAGATAGGTGTTGACGGCGGAGTTGTCCCGAGCCTCGCCGGTGATCGCCCCACCTGTGATATGGGTCGTCTGATAGGGCACGATGCTGAATGGAACGGGTGGCAAGGAAACCTTGATCTGGGTTGGTTTCATCGCTCGCGCGATCTCTGTCAGCTTGTCGGTCAAAAAACGGCGCATCTTGAGGTCGTTCTGCGGGAAGTCGAACGTGACACGCGCCAGCGGCGTACCATAGACATCGCGATAGGTCGGGTCGAGATCGATGTAGTTCTCACGCCGCGCCGTACTGCCACCGTGTGCTTGGATCGTCAACGAGCGATCGTACCAATCGTGCAGTGCTCTTTTCCAACCAGAGCCCCATGTCGGCGTTCCGTCCGGTAGGACCGTCTGCTGGATCGGGCGAGCACCGGTCGTCTGCGCCAGAATATAACCGCCGCCAATGAAACCATGCGGGCCATGATCAAAATTGTCGGCGTTGAATTCGTCGATGGTCATTCCCATCGCGCCGGCTCCAGCAAAGGAATTCATACGCTTATCCGCAAAGAACGGGTAGACATAAGCCATCGTCTGGTAGGCGAAGTTCTTTCCGACCGAGCCTTGTCCCGTTCTCGGGTCGTAGGGCTGGCCGATTCCCGATACGAGCATCAGGCGCACGTTGTGAATCTGGAAAGCACACAGCAGTACGAGATCCGCGGGCTGAAACGTCTCCCGGCCGGCCACATCGTAATAGGTCACGCCGCGCGCCACCTTGCGATCGGGAGAGAGGTCGACCCGGGTCACATGACTGTTGCAGCGGAGTTCGAAGTTCGGATTCCTGAGGGCAACCGGCAGGACCGTGTTGAAGGGACTGGCCTTGGACCAGTTGTAGCAGCCGTACCGTTCGCAAAAACCGCAATACGTGCAGGGACCCATCTCGACGCCATCCGGCGTCGTGTAGGAGTCCTGGCTCATATTCGATGCCGGTTGCGGAAATGGCTTGTAGCCAAGGCTCCGGGCCGCCTCAGCGAAGAGCCGCGGGCCGTAGCCCTGCTTCAAGGGTGGTGTCGGATAGTCCCGAGAGCGCGGTGCCTCGAAAGGATTGCCGCCCGCTTGCAGGTTACCCTTCAAGTTCCCAGCCTTGCCGGATGTGCCGCAAACATACTCGAACTTGTCGTAATAGGGCTCCAGTTCATCATAGGTCACGCCCCAGTCCTGAATGGTGAGCTCAGGGTCGACAAAATGTTTGCCGTAGCGCGCCTCGTTGTGACTCCTCATCTGGAAGTCGGCGGGTTGGAAACGCCAGTGCTGGCCATTCCAATGCACACCGGCGCCGCCCAATCCGTCCCCCAACAGGAAGGCACCGAGCCGGCGCATCGGCAGTGCGGTATCGCCGGAATTGTTCCGAAAAGTGAGCGTCTCCCGCGACAGATCCTGAAACATCTCGCCGCGCGAATTCCATTTGATCTCATCCAAAGCATTAGGGGCGGTGAAATCGGGAATCGTATCGCGGAAACGTCCCCTCTCGAGACCGACAATCCGCAGCCCTGTGTCGGCAAGTTCCCGGGCCGCAATGCCCCCGGTCCAGCCCATCCCGACGATCACGACATCCACATGGGGCATCACGCGTGTCATGAGGTCCTCCCGGTTATGGGCCAATGGAAATTGGATCGGTTTCGTACAGTTCGCCGTTGAGATCCACCGCGGGTGTCAGGACGGGGTTCGAGCCGGGAAAGTGAATCATCCGCCACGCCGCCATGTCGCGATTTCCTCCGTAGAGCGGATCGCCGAGGTAGCCCTCGACCGTGTTCTGCCAGAGGATCTGAAAAAAACTTGCCGAAGGGATGCCATTAAGTTCGATCTTGCCACTCTGCAGGAGTGTTAGAACCTCGTCCTGATCGTTGGCGGCGAGTTCGGCGAACCGTTTGCCCTTGCTGCCCAAGCACCATCGGTCGAGCGACCGGAAGCCGGTGCGATAGATCTCGGCGGGCGTGAGTGCAAGTTGCCACCCTTGCGAGGGCGAGCCCTCCGCCCATGGACCTTGCATGTACCAGCGTGCGGCAGCACCGAATTGTCCGCCCAGTTGCCGGTCAATGAAGGTCACGACACCGGCCTCGACGCCTCCGGGCCCGAACTCATCGGCTGGGATCAGCCGATTCACCATCGCCGTAAGGGCCTCGACGTCGGGCTGTGTCAGAAACTGATAACCCTCGAGCCCAGCGGACGGAGTTAGCTCAGGCTGTGAGGCTGGGCCTTGCGGGGCAGGGGCGTCCTGGGTGCCAGAAACCTGTGCCGGAGATTGAGCGCTGGCGAGACCGGCAATTTCGGGGGCGAGCGCGGTGGCCGAGGCTGCGATGAGAAAGCGGCGGCGTGACGGCTTGATCGGCCTCTCGTCGGATGGATTGGTCATTTCGAGGCTCCGGCCTTGAGGCTCTCGAGGTAAGCGACGATGTCCCGGCGGTCGCGATCAGAGCTGATCCCCGCAAACGTCATGTAGGTACCAGGGGCATAGCCGCGCGGATTCTTGAGGAAGGCGTCGATAGCGGACGCGTCCCAGTTGCCCTGATGGGCTTTCAGCGCGTTCGAGTAATTGTAGCCAGCAACGCTGGCGATCGGCCGCGCCGTGACGCCGAACAGATTGGGTCCGACGCGCGTGGCTCCGCCCTGGTTGAGGGTATGGCAGGCCGCACAGGCGCGCTGCGCCAGAGCTTGGCCGCGCGTCGGATCGGGGCCGCCGGTTCCGGCGGGAGCCGGCTCCAAGGCCGCCGATGGGGCCGCCGCCGCAGCACTGCCCGGACTGGCTGTGGGACCGGTTGCCCCCTCGCCGGGTTGGGCCTTCACGTCTGAAATGGCCCCTGCCGAGTTGGAGGGCGCCGACGGTCCGCCGGCAGGCGTGCCCGTGGCAGGTTGACGGGGGCCCGTCACCTTGACACCGGCCTGTCCGGCGCCCCCCGGACCTGATGTACTCTCGCTTAAAGCACTTCCGAAATAGTCGGCAACCGCTCGGCGCCAATCCGGATCATTCACAAGGTTATAGAGGTCCCGCTCCCGGACCTGTGGCGCATTCTCGATTTTGCTGGCCGGCACCCGAAGGGTCGGGCGGTCCCATCGCCCGCTGAACGCCACGACGTTGTAGGGCACGACGATCCGGTCTCGTTCCCACCCGAGAAAGCTATCGGGTTTCAACGTCACATAGAGCGTCCGGCCGGAGGCGAGGTCGATAATAAGACTGTCGACGCGGCCCAGGGTGCGGCCCGTGTTGTCGCGATCCACCACATCAGTGCCGATCAGCTCACGTGACGAGAGAAAATACGGATGCTCTTGAGAATCTGGCTGAGAATCTGGCGCGCCGGATTGGCCAACCTGAGGCATTGATCTGTTCTGTAACTGCGTGCCCGCGACTTGTGGCTGATGGGATGTCTGCTGGGGCCGTTTTCGGTCTGCAGCCTGCACTTGCGGTGGCTGCGACTGAACCACCCGACCCGCAGCGGTTGCTTCTGGTCCGGGCTTTGCATCCGATGCAGCCTTGGCCGGCAAAGCTGCGGCTCCGGAAGGTTGGTTTGGATGTGGAGGCTCGGTGGCGCTCGCCATCGGGGTCGATAGTTGTACAGGCGGCAGCCCAGGTAACTGGAGAATCCGAAGGGCTTGGGACATCGCAGCCTCGCAGCCTGCAAAATCCATCGCTTTCGCCTTCGCTTGCGCCTCCGTTACAAGCGGATTCAAGCGCGCCTGGAGATCCGAAGCGGTTGTCTCGACGTTCGTCTGAATTCGGGTCAGATCCTCGGCACAATTCGCAAAGGCTGCAGTGGTGCCCAGGCATGAAAGAGCAAAAGACGAAACCAAGGCTGCCGATGCAAGGTTCATGCTCGGGCCTCCTCGAAATGCTTGAGAGCAAACCGTCGGGGCGCTTCCCATCGGAGAACTAGCGCGGAGATTTACCCTGGAAAGTTGAAACCGGGGTAAGCCGAGCTCGCATGACGCGACATTCTGACACGCCGTATGCAATCTTCGCACTCAAATTGCATGTCGAATGTATGCTCACTCGCCAAATCTACTCCTTCGCCGACTGTCGCTTTGCCCCGAAAGGCGAGATAAGGAACTCAACAAAATCAATGGCAATCCTTTGCCGCTAGATGTGAGATCTTGCCTATAAAATCGAGATTTCTCCCCTAAAAGTGAGACAGCGTTTACAGGGGCGGGCTGCAATGGAGATGGAGCGGGACCTGCCAGAGTTCGCCAAGGTCGCCTTGCTCCGGACCTATCACAAGAAAGCCCGTTTGCTCGCCACGGTCGATCGTATCGCACCAGATACAGCACCGCGTTCACCCGCAGGGATCAAAGAGCAGCGAACAAACCTGATCGGCATCTCGCCTTTAAGGGCAAAGAATGTCGCTTTTCGACACCCAACGCGTCGAATCTCAAAGGTAAAGGCAAAATGACACCACTGCAGATTGTTTTGTGTTGCTAAACCAAGGCGTTGCGCTTCCCACCCCAAGGGTTACCCTTCTGTGCTGATGCATAGCATGGCGGTATCCGAGTAGCCTCCGTATACCAGCATACCAATCGAACTCTGTGATGGAGTGGCTCTTTCAGCTCCATTGTGCCTCCATGCACGAACGCTCTTGCGCATCACTGCGGCAGGGAGAGCCACGTCCTTTTCACACACTTGCCCTATTGCGGACATTCGCAGAAGCGAGCTTTCCCCTGAGCGTGAACCAACCTGACCAGTCTGCCCCTTCAGAACGCCACAGGACGGTACCTGGTGTGGTACCGCAATTTCAGCTCCAGCAACTCCGTGAACGCAGCAACAATCTCACGAAAGCATGCCATGACGTCTGCCCACAAGACTGCTACAGCCCTGGCCGGGGCACAGGAGCGCGCCTACAATCTTTTCAGGAACCGGGAGTTTCCCGAGATCATCTGTGCCGTGCCCGAGGTTTGCCCGGTTCCCGACTTCATTCAGCCGGACCAATGGGAATTCGAGCGTCCACTTCGTCCCGCCGAGCCGCATCCGCCAGGCTTCCAAGACAAGGCCGCGGATACGGCCGTACGGTTTAATGGATTTTACCTGTTCTACGCCCTTGCCTCTGTTCCGGCTGTACAGGCGGCTCTCGACATGATGATGGGAGGACTCTAAGCCCGCCCTGGGGGCATAGGGATCGATCTCGGGCATGCCCGTGAGAGGAGTTCCTCTGGCTGCGAGAAAACCCAATCAGCGACAGTGCAACAAGGGCCCGAAGTGTAGGCGACATTGTGCCCCCACATGTCCACCTTGCGGGCCAGCGGCTTTCGCGGGTCGCTGCGCGTGGTGGGGGAATGGACGACCCGCGGCCGTCGGGCTGACCGGATTGGAGACGAACAGCTTCAGCGCATCCCATCCGCCAGAACCATTGCCCGGCTGATGAGGGCGGGGCGAGACATGCTCTCCAAGACGGAGACCGTGACCATCGCAGCCATCGAGAGTGGCGTGCCAGCCCTCGTCAATGCCAGAGAGACGATCGCGGAGTTCCAGACCCTGATCCGGAGTGGCCGCGAGGCTGACCTTACCGCATGGATTGCCCGAGCCCGCCAGAGCCTTGTGGCCTCGTTTGCCAATGGCATCGCCAAAGATGAGGCTGCCGTTCGTGCGGCGATCACGCTAACGTGGTCGAACGGCCAGACCGAAGGCCAGATTACGAAACTCAAGCTCATGAAGCGCCAAATGTACGGCAGAGGCCATCTTGACCTCCTACAAGCCAGATTGATTGGAGTTGAATGACAATTCACGACGACCGGTGCACCCACACTGCGTCAGAGCCAACATTGCACGCTGAAACACAGTCAATACGATCAGTTTCATCCTTCGGGTCGATGCCAAGTCAGGCTGCGTCTGGCGGGTGTCGGTGGCCACCGGCCGTCGTGAGCTCGACCCGCTGCCCTGCAAGCGGCCTAAGGGCAGGGTTCAAAATGCCAAGGATTGATGGGGCTTCCATTGGGGAGCCTACGGCCTTCGTGTCGGAGTGCCCCGCCCGCAAGAACGCTGTTGCGGCAATGGGCTGCACAAAGCCAGGGAGTTGACACCGTGAACGGTCCCATGCCGAACGCGTCCCCCCTTCCCGAGCCGCGATACGCCACGGCGATCTTGCCGCCCCGAGCGGATGCGGCTTCGGCGGCACCATGCGCGGCCGAGGGCACAGGTATACCCGCGAGATCAGGCGAGCGCTGTCCGCGCGGGCCTGCGCGGACGCGACCCGGAAGGCGCAGCAGTTCTCTCGGTCGCCCCAGAGGAGGAAGGTTCATGCATCCGGTGGGGTCTTCAAAGCGACGATCGAAGGCCGGGGTGGGGTGGCAGATCATCTGTCGCTGGACCCTTCCTAGAGGAACCCCTCGGAAGCTCCCACGGAGGCGCAACGACGATTTGCACCGCCTGCGCTTCACGGTCAAAGCCGACGTCCCCAGATCCTGCTAGAGCCGGAAACCCGTTCTGTCATTTTCGGCGATCTCCCTGATGACTTTGCAGGGTACACCAGCGGCCATCACACCTGCGGAAACCTCCTTCGTTACAACACTGCCCGAGCCAATCATGCCGCTCCTTTGCTGAAGCCACAAAGGGAGCCCTCAGTCGACGTTCAGCTTGCAGCTTGGCACTCGCTCGCCATCTGACGTTTTTTCGACTTAGAATTTCAATGCCCTCACCTCCGTTTGAACCTGATGAAGAAGCCCTCCGTTGCCTGGTGGAGGCCCTGACAGAAAGTGGGCAGGCGGTGTCCATCTTGGATGCTGAGGACAAGCTCCGCTACGCCAACAAGACCTATCAAGGCATGTTCCTCGGCGACTATGAGGGGCCTTTCACCTTCACCGCGATCCCGCGCCACGCACACCGGAACGGATGTGGCGTTCGGATCGACTGCGGCGATGTTGAGGCCTTCCTTGCCCGAACCCTGCTGCGGCGACGGGGCCTGTCGCGTAAGTCCTTCGAAACCGATCTGGTGGATGGCCGCTGGTTCTGGATCGATCACACGGTCCTGCCGAACGGCTGGGTGCTGTCGGTCGGCGCTGACATCACCGCCCTGAAGCACAACGAGAAGTCTCTGCGGCAGGCCCGTGAGGCGGCGCTCACGGCATCGCGGACCGATCAGCTCACGGATCTGCCCAACCGCCACCATATCCTAGGCCTGCTCGATGAATCACTCGCCGCCAACGAGGGAACGAGATCCGGCTTGTGCATTGCGGTGATCGACATCGATCACTTCAAGGCCATCAACGATGCGTACGGGCATGAAGCGGGGGATGCCGTCTTGGAGCATTTCGCGCGGTCCTGCCGGGAGAGGGGGCCGGCACAGGATCATCTGGGCCGAACCGGCGGGGAGAAGTTCCTGCTGCTGCTGCCGGAGGTTCGGCTCGATGATGCCGTGCGGATCATCGACCGCATCCGGGACGGCTTCCCTCCGGCGGTCCTGGCGCACAGTAGGCGCGAACTGCCGTGCACCTTCAGTGCGGGCGTGACCGAGGCCCTGCCGGAGGATGACCGCAGCTCGATCCTGCGCCGGGCGGACCGCGGCCTTTACGCCGCCAAGCAGGAAGGGCGCAACCGCACCCGGATTGGCTCTGAAGGGGAAGGCTGAGGGCATCGGTCACACCTAGCTTGCTGTTCATAAAGGCGCTGCCCGTGATCGGCCACGACGTCGATGCTCCGGCCCTCCGGGAAGGTGTGAGATGCCAAGACTGAAGGGGCTGGCTACAGACTTCGTCCCACGGCACCGCAGCGGAAAGGTCGGCTATAGCATCGGACGCAAAGCCGGTTCCCACTTTTGCGTCCGATGCTCCAAGGAAAAGGGCTCCGAAGAGCCCTTTGAATTAGCGGCGCACAATCCTGCAGCGCTCAATACGCTCACGGATAATGCGACCATGGACGCGCTTCGTCACCGTCTCCCATTTGCAGACGCGGCGAGGAGGCCCAAAGCGACGCTCGCCATGACGATACTGAACCGGAACGAGGCCAGTGTCCGTCGTCAGGGTGGAGTGATGTGAGACCGGCGCAGCCTGCAAAGCAGTCCCGCTCAGGCCGATAAACGCCGCCACCGCAACGGCAGCAAAGCCAATTTTGAAGGTCATAATGAATCCTTGTTCTTTGCTTCAGCCCCCGGCAGCAAAGACACTCCGATGGTTTAACGACAGGTTAAAAGATTGTGGCTCCCAGACCGGCTGCGGATGAGGTGCTGGCTGAAAGGCTGCGGCTGCTGAGGTGCGCGCTTAACCCATACAGTAGAAGAGGCCCCAAAGGCATAAGGATGTGCCAGAGAGCAGGCCGAGCCGGTTAATCGACCAGCAAAGCAGCATCTTCCTGGCTTCTCTTCTGCTTGGAGCTTTTTGCATGGGTCTGTCGAGCCTTTGAAGCTGAGAAAACTTCGAGACGCGACATACGCCCAAAAGATCAATGGTCAGCTAAGAGCCCGTCAACCTCTGAACTTGTCATCGTAACAAGACCTTTTTGAGGGCGCCATGGACCTTCTTAGCCGCGTCCTCACCCTGACACTCAGGAAAAACCAGACGGAATGACCGTACTCAGAGATGCTGGGGCCGGAACAAGAATTGTTCCCGAACACGCGGCAGCAGAGTACGTAGCAAGAACGTGGATGCGCCAACCGCGCGAAAGGCCTCGGCCATGGCTGAAGGCAGGTGGAATCTCGGCCTGTGAGCCGTGATTCAGGGGCGAAAGGTGAGAGAGGAGGGTACCGGTCCCTAAAGTGTCGTCCAGATAGGTTCGGGAAAGTGAGTGAATGCAAGAGTTACAAGTGGGTACCCGATCGACGTGAGTGTCCCCCTGCTTCGCTTTGAGCGTTCAATCCGCAGGCCTTATCGATGAGGTTGCGGTTCTGTTCTATCTAATCGTGTCAACAGGAGCAGATCTTGTTCTGGCCCCGTGTCTCCTCGGCCTCGCGGCACCCGCGACGGCCATGTCATAGGCAAAGCCGGCGGCCGAGCCTTACGAGCGTCTTTCAGTTCTGATCCCGCTTTCGACCGTTGTAATCGGAGTCTGCATCTGACAGGCGGTTGGTTTGAGCCGCTCAGCCCCTGTAGGCCACGAGAATGGCACCTGCCCCGATAAGGGCGACGCCGAGCCAGTTCGGTAGGGACAGGCGCTCGCCGAGGAAGGCCACGCCGAATAGGGCGACGAGCACGACGCTGAGCTTGTCTATCGGTGCCACGCGGGCGGCATCGCCGAGCTTGAGGGCTCGGAAGTAGCAGATCCACGATCCACCGGTCGCCAGTCCCGACAGCACGAGGAACAGATAGCTGCGGCCGGACACGGATCCGAGCGGCTGCCATTGGCCCGTCCCGACCAAGATCGCGCCCAGCGTGCACAGGATCACGATGGTCCGGATGAACGTCGCGAAGTCAGAATTGACGTTTTCGACGCCAACTTTGGCGAAGATCGCGGTTAGGGCCGCGAAGGCTGCGGACAACAGCGCCCAGAGCTGCCACGATAGTAGGATCGATTTCATGCTGCTCTCCCCTGGAGATTAGGCTGAAGCGCGCCGCTCTCATCTCGGTATTGACAGCCTTCCCTGAGATCAAGCCTGTCCTGCACAAGATCAAATTTTCCAGAGAGGCGGCGGATCATCCCTGCGCGCCCATGCCCCAATGTGCTTGTGGATGGCGTTGGTGCACGGATCGTTTAGCGGACTGGATGTAGTCAAGAGGTGATCAAAATAGCCGGTCTGTCCCAGCCATGCCCTTCAAACACAATGCCGCCCGCCGCCATCGTATCGGCAAGATGAAGTTCAAAGTGGCGAACTGGGCGGAATATGAGGCAGGTCTTCGCCGGCGTGGCAGCCTGACGCTGTGGATGACCGCGGAGGCGCTATCGTCTTGGCACGCGGCGAAGCGCACGACCCGCGGCGGTCAGCCGCGTTATTCCGATCTGGCGATCGAGACCGCCCTGACGCTGGGCCTGGTATTCGGCCTGCGGCTGCGCCAGACCGAGGGCTTACTGGCATCGGTGCTGCAGCTGATGGGGCTGGATCTCGCCGTACCCGATCACACGACGCTGAGCCGTCGGGCACGGACCTGGCAATCACCGGAAGGACGGCAGCGGCGTTGGCCTCCAGGAGAATGGCCTGTTCACGTCCTCATCGACAGCACCGGGCTCCAAGTCTACGGCGCCGGCCAGTGGCTGGAGGAGAAGCACGGCGCCAGGGCCCGGCGAAGCTGGCGCAGGCTGCATCTGGCGCTGGACGCCGACAGCGGCGAGATCATCGCCCACGTTATGACTGACCAGGACAGCGGTGACGCCTCGCAGGTGGAGCAGTTGCTCGATCAGATCGCGGCGCCGATCGGGCAGTTTACCGCCGACGGCGCCTATGACGGCAACCGGACCTACGACGCCGTCGTGAAGCACAGCGCCGATGCTGCCGTGGTCGTTCCGCCGCGCGCCAGCGCGGTAGAAGGGTCGGACACCAAGCCTTCCAGTCAACGAGACCGGCATATTGCAGCGATTACCGCAGACGGCCGGATGAAGTGGCAAGCCGTCACCGGCTACGGCAAGCGGTCTCTGGTTGAGACCGCGATCGGCTGATACAAAACCATCATCGGCAGACGGCTGAGGGCGCGGTCCTTCGGCGCCCAGCAGTCCGAGATCGCCATCGGCTGCGCCATTCTCAATCGCATGCTTGAATGCGCACGCCCGAAATCCGTCCGTTCCAGGGCGGCGGCCACATAGGGCGCGGCATCAAAGATCATAATTCGCAATATTCATGATCCCTGCACCAACGCCGCCCGGCATCAATCGCGGCCACGTTTGACATACCTGAGACCGGGGTGATCCAGCCGAGAATGGGCAGGGCCAGGGCAAGTGTCAGGGCTCTCACGATATGCCTCGATCCGCTCATGTTCATCGCCTCCAAGCATCGACCACCACCCACAGGTCATAGGCAAGGCGGCGAGGGAAGAGCAGGGACAGACCCCGCTCCCTTCTACCGGCAGCTCGCGTTTCCCGCACCGATCACGGTCAGAAAGGTGATGCTCACCGGCGCGAGATCCATAGGCCCGGCCGGAACATGCTGCCCTTGCAGTTCCGGCAGTTCGCCATTCGCCTGCAACTCGACCGGGTGACCGTTCAGTTGCACCTGCTCGTCCTCCAATTTGTGTGCGGTCAGCGTGTAGCGTTCGGCCGCCGTCGGCAGGTCGATCGATTCGGGCTGGGTGCGGCTGTTGTTGATGGCGAGCAGCGTCACGCCTCCGCTCTGGCCCGGCAGGCATTGGGCGTAGAGATGCAGCCCCTCGCGCAGGGGCACGCCCGTGTCGAGCACGGTCGAGCCCATCAGCCGGCGCCACAGGAGGGCCGCCCAATAGTTTGGGCGCGGCTCCATCGTGTCGCGATCGATCAGGGCATAGTCGCTCACGGCCAGGGTATTGTGCATGACCGTGTGGACGCCATGCCTTGCCAATCGGCCGAGCTGGTCGAGGTAGCGGAAGCTATCGAGGAAGGTCTTTGCCCAGGGATCGCCCCCGCAAGAGGATTCGCTGGTTTCGGTCACCCAGATCGGCTTGCCGGGCTGAAAGCGGTCGCGCAGCCCGGCATAGAACTCGTATGTCAGCTCGGTGCGCGAGAGCCATTCCTCCGTCAGGGCCGCGTCGGCGGTCGTGGTGAGCTTCCCCGGGGCCTTGCAGCGCAGGGAGCTCGCCGCATAGGCATGGTAGGAGAAGCCGTCGAATTCCGGCCGTGGCGTCGCAGAGAGCAGGTCTTCCGAGTGGATCAGATCGCCCGAGAGGAGCTTGACCGGGCCTTCTCCGGTCGCGCTGGGGCCAAGGATCAGCATGCCGGGGGCCGTGGATTTGGCGAATGGCCGGAAGACGGCGAAGTCGCGCGCGAAGTCCGCGGCGTCGTAGCCGGGCGGCAGTCCGCCGATTCCTTGAGGCCCGAGCGTGGGTTCGTTGAAGAACTCGGCCGCCGCGATGGTGCCGCCGACAGCCTTGGTGTAGTCGATCAACTTGCGGGCTTGGTCCGGCGTCCAGCGGCCGCTCGCGTCGCGCGTGCCCTTCGTGATGGCAAAGGACGTCACGATCTGCGCGTTCACGGCGTGAGCGAAATCCACCACGCCTTTCCACCGCGGCCGCGTCAGGATACCCTCGAATCCTTCTGGCGGGGTGGCCGGCGCTGGCGCGTCAGAATCCTGGAAATTCACGCCGTCCGCAACGTTGCCGCTGACCCGCACATAGGCCGGCCCAAGAGCCGCGGCAAGCTTGCACAGGCGCGCATCGGACAGGTCGATCGGCGGCAGCGGCCCCTTCAGCCTGGCGTAAAAATCGGCTCGCGACATCTGGTTCGTTGCGCCCGTCATCGTATCGGCCGGCAGCTTGGGCAGGGCGGCAATCCGCTCGTATGGCAACCAGAACTGCCCGCCGATGACCTCCGCCATCTCGACGTTGTAGGACTGGTAGCGCTCGTCCACGGTGGCGATGCGCGGCAACTCGGCCGGCGCCACCGGGACGGAGGCTGCGGAGGCATGGCCTGTCTGCCCAAGGAGTGCCAATAGCGGGATGAGTGCGTACCTCGTCATCATTTCCCTCCGGCCATGCTCACGCGCGATCCCTCGATCACGATGTTCGACATCACGACCTGACGGGCCGGGCAGCGGCCCGAATTCGAGCCTGAGATGTCCCTCTAGGGAGGAACCGGAACCTGGATCCGCCGCTAGTGCTTCCGGATCCTGATGTTCGAGACAACGGCCTCACCCAGGCGCGGAGTGAAATCAAGCTTGAGATATCCATGGGAGACCCCCGTCGTGAAGGACTCGTTGACGACCGTGCGATACTCGCCTTTGGCGGCCTTCAGGACGTCGAAGTTCTCGAGCTTGGTCTCGCCATTCGCGACGACGTCGAAGATGCGCTCTCCGATCGCTTTGCCCTTGTCGGGCTCGAGGAAACCAAGCTCGACCGTGTAGTCGCCGTCATCGAGCGGAATGAAATAACTGAAGCTGCCGCGACGGAAATTCTTGAACAGCTGCGGATCGTTCGTCCCCTGGACAGGGGTCGTGTCGGTTGGCGGACCGAGTCCTTTCGGGACGAGCCAATCGCCCTCGCCACCGATGAAGAAGTTGTCGGAGCCGAAGAGATCGCCTGCTGTGGAAGCCGATGTGGACCCGGTCGCCGCCGGGTCGGTGGCGACGTTGACGGCAGTTGCGACGACCCGTCCGTCGGACGTGAACCCGGTCGTCAACTGGCCGGCTGCGATGTTGATGTCTCGTGTGTTCAGCGACCATTCGACCGAGTCGCTGGCCGAAGTGCTGCCACGGCGGCCAACGGCCGCCACCTCGTTAGAGCCCTGTTCCAGTTTGACGTTCTTGAACACGCATGTCTTCTGCAGGCATTGATCCTGTTTCATCGCCCCGACGGCCTTGCCGTTGATCGAAAGCGCGACTGCGTCGGCGTTGCTGTAGACCTTGATGTCGGCGACCGGGTAGGCGCGGTTGGTGTAGCGGCGGCCTGTGATGTAGGTCACGAGATCGGGGCTCCAGTTCGCCTTGTAGAAGTAGAACGGGTCCTTCCGGGTCTTGCGGTCAAAGCTGACGAGACCCTTGGTGTTGACGTCTTGGATATCGCCCTCGTTGCGGAGCGGGGTGGCGAAGTCGAACATGTTCCAGACATAGCTGGCAAAGAGATATTCGGTGGACAGGATCTTGGCATAGTCCTGCTCATGCACGGAGCTCGCATACTCCTCCGGCTGATAGACGATCGGCTCGCCCGTGTTGTTGACCTCGGCCGGGCCGCCCATGACATTGTCGGTGTGGTGGGTCAACGCCGCGCCGGCGCCGTATTCGCTGATCCCGATGGGCTGGTCGGGATAGCGGACACGAATGGCGTCGAGGATGTCGGTGAGCCGCGCGACCGGGCCCGAATACCAGAGGGGATACTGGTTCCGGGCCCACAGGTCGGTAATGCCGCCCAAGTCGATGTAGTTGCCGTTCACGGGGGGCTGCTCCTGGGCGACATTGTCCGCATAGGCCGTGACACGCTGCGGGTCCTCGTCCTTAGCCAGGGTCTGCAATTCTCGGAACACCGGACTGATATTGTCATACCAGGGCTCGGCGCAGTCCTTGTGCGTGAAGGTGGTTTCGTTGCCCAGTGCCCAGATGGCAATCGCGGCGTGATTGAACTGCTGGCGGATCATCTCCTGCAACTGCTGCCGCGCGCTGGCCCGGAAGGCGTCCGAGGCATCCTTGTGGGGGCAGACCGAGGTGGTTCCGCTCCCGACCATGACGGCCTGCATTCCCTCGGTCGTGGTGGATAATCCGACAGGCAGTTCCGCCCAGGCGACCAGTCCCATGCGGTCGAGGCTTTCGAGCATGTTCCGGCCATAGGGGTAGTGGGCGAGGCGGATGGTGTTGGCGCCGATCTCCTTCACCATTGCCAGCGTGTCATCGATGTCGCGGGGAGAAATGGCCCAGCCTTTGCCGTACATCTCCTGATGGATGGCGACCCCGTGTAGCGGAACGTGTCTACCGTTCAGGAAGAAGCCTTCCCTGGGATCGAAGCGCATCTCGCGGATGCCGAAATCCTGAACGACGCGGTCGATGGCTTGGCCGTCTTCCCGGAGCAACTCGGCCACGAGCTTGTACTGGTAGGGATCTTCGGTGCCCTGCCACAGGTGGGGGCGGTTCACCAGAAGGACTTGGGGAACCGTGAGGTTGCCACCGGCCTGTAGCACGACCGTTTGCTGCGACGTCTGAGCGACGCGGCCATCCGCATCCAGAAGGGACACGCGAACGCTGTAGTCGGCGTCCGCCTTGGCATCGCTCTTGAGCTTGGCGCGCACATTGACGGTAGCATTGCCGCCGGCGATGGAAGTCGTGGTCGCATAGACACTAGGACCGCCCATGTCCTCCAGAGAGAAATGCACCGGATCGATGGTCGACACCAGCGAGACGTAGCGATACAGGCCGCCATACATGATGAAATCGCCCGCCAGCGGAGGGATGGCCGTCACATCGTCATCCGAGATGGGCTGGCTGTTGTCCACCTTGACGAGCAGGGTATTCTTGCCGCTTGGGGCCAGGGTGTCCGTGACGTCGAACCGGAAGGCGGTGAACCCGCCCTTGTGCTGACCGAGCTTGTGTCCGTTGAGCCAGACATCGGCGACGAGGCTGGCAGCGCCGAATTCGAGCCACTTGCGTGTGCCTTCCGCCGGCGTGTCGAACTCAATCCGATACCAGCCGAGACCACGCTTGTAGGGTGGATGAGGGCCGGGGGTGGCGGCTTCGGCATTCCAGGTATGGGGAAGGTTGACGGTTTGCCATTGGACCGCCTTGGAGGCCAGGGCTTCGTCGTCGGTCAGGCTGTCATCCTGAACGAACGACCAGTTTTGCATCAGGGGCGTCGTCGTCCGCAGCTCCAGCGTGGTAGCGCTTGCATGGCTTACGGCCTCTGCGGCAGTCCGGTCAGGAGCCGGGAAGGGTGGTGCGTGCTGTGCCAGGGCCACGCCGCTGAGTGTCGAAAGGAACAGGATCCCGGCGATCGTAAGGCGATTCATGAGCTTGCTCCCTTCGTTTCGCAGGACTGTTGCGAAGAGAATGCGGCAATGCCGGCCGTCAGCTCGCTGTGAAACCAGGACTCATGCGAGACGCCCCTACGGCGGCCCCTCATGAGGAGCTTGATCTGAAGTCATGATGCAAAGTCCTCATGCGGAAAAGCGTCCGTCAGGGCGCGTCTCGTTACCCAGAATGCCGCTCCGATGGCCGGCAAGGCCAGCGAACGGGTTCTCGGAACGGACGCAGGAACTGGGACTCCAAGTGCTTACGCCTACAACGCCAGGAACCTGGGTCCGTTCCGGCGCGCGGCAACAGCGCGGCCACCGCGCCCCTCCGGGAGCGCGACAAAGGCCGCATCGTCATAAATGGAGCCAGCCGCCGTGTGCGCCACCGTCACCCGTAGTTGCGTCGGTGGGGATCGTCGGCCGCATGATCGACGCCGGCCAGATCGTCATCCATGCCGATCTGTCGACCCTGCCGGAAACCCTGGGCCGTGGCCTTCCTGGCGTCCAGGCCGCGACCGCGCTGGACGGGACGATCCACCCGGTTGCCACAAACCTGAGCCCGAGCACCGCGCAAGCCGTCCTCTGGTACGAGGCATTCCATAGCGGGACTAAGGCCCTGGTCGGCTCGCAGCGCTGGGGCGAACTGATGGATCGCCTGGGAAGTCTGTACCGCCGGGCCGAGTTGCGGCACGGCGCGGGTACCTCTCCGGTCGCGTCGATAGATAGTGCCTGTCCATCTCAACGACGCGCCGGGCCGCCGTTCCCCGGCTTGGTTCAATCCCGTTGGCGGAGCTGCCATAGCGAGACCCAGGAAGCGATACGGTCATTGACCGTACATCCGATTCATCCCAGCCGGGTCTCAGGATACGTTGAACGATAGGGTGATCGTAGGAGTTGGAAACCCGTCACCCCAAACAAGTCAGATCGTCATCTCAACAGGAGAGTGATCATGAACGAGAAACAGGGAACGGGAGCCGGGCAAGCTGGAATCGGGCAGTCCAGGGCTCCAGACCAAGCAGGTGGCAACAGAGGCATGGCCGAAGGGAAGCCTCAAGGAAGCGGAGGCTCGCCCGAAAGCTTGGTCGATCAGGCGACGAACACCGCCGCTGATCTTGCTGGCCGTGCCTCCGATGTTGCCCGTGAGGCTTACGATCAGGGTCAGCGGTATGTCCGCCACGCAGGCGACCGCTACCCCCAAGCCCAGCGCTACTATCGACGAGCCGCACAGTCCATCGAGCACCAATTCACTGTAGCCCCGCTCATCTCGCTGCTGGCGGTTGGAGCAGTTGGCCTCGGGCTGGCCTGGATCATCGGAGGTCTGGCCAGAAGCCAGGAGCGTGCGCCATCTGGTGCCCGGAGCAGAGGAGACCACCCCGGTCAGCGCTCCGGCAAGCGTCTGATCGAGAGCGACCGGGTGGAAGGAACTGCCGTTTACGATCAGAGCGGCAAACGCATTGGCACTGTCGAGCGGGTCATGATCGATAAGCTCACTGGCCGTGTGGCCTATGCAGTGATGTCGTTCGGCGGCTTTTTTGGCGTGGGCGCGGACGAATATGCCGTCCCTTGGAGCACGCTCGATTACGATCCCCGCTTGGGAGGATACCGTACTCAGATTACCGCCGAGCAGCTTCGGCGTGCGCCGCGATTATCCCAAGATCGCGGCCAGGACTGGCCAGATCGGGAGAGCGAGCAGAACCTGCACGACTACTATCAGGTGAGCTATTACTGGCTCCTGACATGACGGTCGAGACAGCCAAGCGGCAGAGGCATGCCGTTACCGGTCCTCTCAGCGGACCGGGACCTTAACACTACTTTGGCACTTTCATCAGTGAGCCGAGGGTGAAGCGGGTTCGGTAGATCGGACATCGCAGCTGCATGGCGTGTGCCAGATGATCAAGCAGCCGGCGTCGGATGGCCGGTAAGCTGGGTTGCGGTGGTGGCCCGCTGGCTTTTCTTTTTTTCCCCCGTGGCGGCCCGCAACCGCAGATGCTGCAGGAACAGAAAGGCGATCAGCGTCAGCAGCGCGTGCCGGTGCAGCCCGCGCCACGAGCGACCCTCATAATGATCGAGCCCAAGCTCTTCCTTGAGCTGCTGGTGCGCCTGCTCGCACACCCAGCGGGCTTTGATCAGAGAGGCGAGCTGCTTCAGTGGCGTGTCCGGCGGCAGGTTGGACAGATAGTACTTGCGCTCGCCCGACGCGCGGTGCTCGCCCACCAGCCACACTTCGTCCCCCGGCAGATGCCGAGTGGCCTGCCCGCGCAGGTGCACGGCCGGTCCGTCGGCGACCCGCACGCGCGCAGCAGCGAACTTCGCCCGCAGCGGCTCTTTGGTGCCGCGCCGCCAGGTGACCCGCCGCCAGGACGCCGTCGCCAGCCTCGCCTCCGCCGTGACCGCCTCCTGGTCCGGGATCTGTCTCGTGCGGGGTCGGCCGCGCGACGGCGGCGGCGTGATCATCTGCACATCCGCCGGATACACCTTCTGAATGCGCACGGTTCCCACCGCCCAGAGCAGCCCGAGCGCCGAGAGCGCCTGACGGAAGGGCGCGCTGATGCCATAACCGGCATCGGCCAGAACGGCCCCAAAGCTCACCCCGGCCTGCAGGACCCGCCGCAGTTCCGCCAAGGCGATCTCCGGTTTCGAGCGCTCCGTCCAGAGCGCCTCAGGCACGCCGGCCTGTTGCAGGCGGTCCGGATCCTTGATCCAGGTCTCCGGCAGAAACAACCGCAGGACAATGGGGAGCGGTACCTCATCCTTGGCCAGCGTGAGCGAGACCAAGCTCTGGCAGTTGGCTTTCTTGCCCAGAGCGCCGGCATATTGCGGGCTGACCCCCACCGAATGCGTGCCCTTCTTGGGCAGCGCCGTGTCGTCGATCACCAGCACCGCCTTGGGCCCCCCCACGAGGCGATTGGCCTGGGCCAGCAGCTCGGCTTCCAGCGGCGCCTCGTCCCACGGGCCAACGGCCACAAAGTGATGCAGTTGATCGTAGTCGGCGGGGGCCACCCGCGCCGCCATCGGCTGCAGGCTTTTGCGTTCGCCCGGTCCGATCAACCCGGCCACATAAAGCGGGCACATGCGCCGGCGGGCTGGATGACCCAGCGGTTTGAGGAAGGGCTCAAGCCAGGATTGAAGTTCGTGTTCCCACGCCACTGAGGTGCTCATGACGACCTCCTGCGGATAATCCTTCAGGAAGAGACGTCAGCGAGGCCCGCCGGGTTCCTCACATCTGCCAAAGTAGTGTTAAAACATGAAGGGCGGCTCACGAGTCGATCCAGGATTGCTTCGGTGTGAACCGGCGCCGAAGGTTGCCCCCTCGCGAGGGAGGAGTAACGCCTTGGCCTGGCTCTCACGCCCCGACCCAGCGGGAGCGCAGGAAATGCGCCGCCATCTTGGGGCGACGGTCGCGGGTGAACACGCCCTTCAGATTCATCCCCCCTGCGCGGCCGACGCCCTGGGTGGTCTTGAAGTCGGCGAAGGCCCAGACGTGCATCCCGGCCATGAAGGGACGCTGCGCCGCGACGTCGAGGTAGCGGCGCAGGAACTCGACCTGATATTCCTCAGACCACATCTCGGGCGGATCGGCGTGTACGCCAGGCAGGGTGTCGGCGCCGAATTCGGTGATGATGATCGGCTTGCCATATACCTGATGCAACTCGTCAAGGTCGCGGGCCAGGACCTGCGCCGCTCTGTCGAGTTGCCCGCCGAGGGCATACCATCCGTAGTAGCGATTGATGCAGACCACGTCGAAGGGCTCATGCCATTCGCGCGGACCGCCCCCGACTCCAACAAGCGTGACGGGGCGTGTCCCGTCGAGCCGATACGCCTCCTCGTAGAGCCGGCGAAAGAACTGCGTGCCGGCCTCGATAGCTTCCTGCTTTTGCGGTTGCGACTGAGGTTCATTCCCATTAGGCGGGCGCGCCACCGGCTCGTTCGCGACGCTCCACATCAGGGTGCTCGGATGATTCTTGTCGCGCGCGATCAGCTCCCGGAGTTCCGTCAGGGCCTGCGCGAGGCGCTGCTGCGTCAGAGGCTCCGGGACGGCGAAGTTCAGGCCGACGGCGGGGATCTCGTTGATCACCAGCACGCCAAGGCGGTCGGCGAGCTGCATCACCTCTTCCGGATAGGGATAGTGCGACGTGCGATACGAGTTGGCGCCAATCCACCTCAGCAACTCGTAATCGCGGATCCACATCGGCAGGTTCAGGCCACGGCCGCTGAGCGCGAAATCCTCATGCTTGCCGAACCCGGTGAGCTTGATCGGCTGTCCGTTGAGCAGAAGCTGATCGCCGCGCACCGCAACGGTACGGATGCCGATGTCGAGGGTGTAGGTGTCGGTGACGCGCTGATTGTCTGTGAGCGTGACCGTCAGCGGGTAGAGGTGCGGATCCTGTGGGCTCCAGAACCGGGCTGCAGGCACGCGCAGGGTGGCCTCGGCGGCGCCGGAGCGAAACGCAAGATCGACCTCAATCCCGCCGAGCCGCGCTTGACCTTCGCCCGCATAATCACCCGCGGCCGCGACCGTCACGCTGACGATGCCATCGGTGTCCTCGATCGTCGTCACGGCGGTGATATCGTCGATGTGGACGTCCGGGACCGCGCAGAGCCACACCTGACGGTGCAGCCCGGTATAGGGGAAGAAGTCATAGGTCGTCCCCGGAAACCCCCCGGCGACGCCGAGCACGCCGCCGCCGCCTGGGGCTGGCCCGGGCGGCACGCGGTCAGGCCGCGGCTCGTTCTCGACCGCGATGGCGATGATGTTCGGCCGGTCCCAGGCGAGCCGTTCCGTGATCTCGGCCGCAAAGGGCAGGCTGCCGCCGAGATGCTCCATCACGAGCGTGCCATTGACCCACACCTTGGCGGCATAAGTGGCCGAGCCGATGCGGAGGTACACGCGCCGGCCACGCCAGCCCGCCGGCACCCAGACCTCAGTCCGGTACCATGCGAGCCCAAGATAAGTCCGGGCATCGTCGAACAAGTCGTTCCAGCTGCACGGCACAGGGATTACCCGTGGGGCAGGCAGGGCCCGGAACCAACCCTGCGCCTCGCCTTCGCCCTGCGGGTCCATCTGGAATTGCCACAGCCCGGAGAGGTCGATCAAGTCGCGGGCTTCGTTCCGCTGAGGATAGAGCAGGCCGTGCCCAGGGGTGGTTGAATTCTGCGGCTGAGGGAGATTGGATCGGCCTTGAGCGAGCGCAGAAGGGCTCGCCATCGACATGGTCCCGACTATGGTCGAGGCCCACAAGAGATCTCGTCGGTTCATCGAGATAGGGCAAGAACTCGTCCGCCCCGGATCGCCACTGCTCATGAATGATCCCTGGATGCCATCGTCCTGCTCAACAGGAGCACGCCTGCACAGTCAGCGTAGCCAAGACTGTCCGTTCACCGGCCTCTCCTTGATCGAAGGGAATTGATGCTGATGAACACACCGGACCAATGCCCATTGACAAGCGGTGATTGGGCCGATTGTTCCCGCGATTGCCGGGAGGCGTAGGGCAGAAGGGTTCTGTACCGGGCTTAAACGAGGAGGCGCTCATGCCGCCCGTGCGCAGCCGGAATGGTCGAGCCTGTGGACCTGGGGAGAATCAGTCGTGATCGAGCCCACGGAAGGAGAGGTGCCAGTCCGGATCCTGACCTCAGGACCGGGTTTGCAATGGGCAGCTATCCGCTAGCTTTACTTCGTCATGATCGTGACTGCCCGGCGCAGATGGATGCACGACATGGCTACTGGGAAAGCCGCGCCCAGGCGCACACTGTTTCGGCTGTCGGGAGGCCGATCATGACAGAGCCTCAAGCTTCCGGGGCGACGCCCCGCAGTTGCTGGGCCTTCCTAACGAAGCTCATCGGTCACTCGCCAACGACGGAGCGGGAGCAGGACGCACTCGATCCCACGATCTATCGGTTCATCCTGCGCCGCAGTTTGAAGGATCAGGTCATCGTGGTGGCGCTGACGCTTGCGTCCTTCCCGTTCCTGTATCTGACGCTCGAACTGCCGAAGACAATTGTCAATCACGCCATCGCGGGAGGAGCCTTTCCCCAGGTAGTGCTCGGCATCGAACTCGACCGGATCGCCTATCTCGCGACCCTGTGCCTGATCTTCCTGGCCCTCGTTGTGCTCAACGGCTGGTTCAAGTTCCACATTAATGTCATGAAGGGCCGGCTTGGCGAACGCATGCTGCGCCGCCTCCGGTACGATCTGTACCTGCGCACCCTGCGCTTTCCGCTGCCGTACTTCACTCGGATCTCCGCCGGCGAGATCATCGCGATGATCACGGCTGAACTGGAGCCCGTAGCGGGCTTCATCGGCGACTCTTTCGCACTTCCGATCTACCAGGGCGGCACCCTTCTGACCATCGGCGCCTTCATGTTCGTCCAGGACCCGCTTCTGGGGCTTGCCGCGGTTTCACTTTATCCTGCCCAGGCCTATGTTATTCCAAAGCTGCAGCGGAAGGTCCGGCAACTCGGGCGCCGCCGGGTGCGCCGCATCCGTCATCTTTCCAACCGCATCGGGGACTCGATTGCAGCCCGCGTCGAGATCCGCGCCAACGACTATGCGCCCTATCAACTGGCAGATATTTTCACCCAGCTCGGTGAGATCTACGACATCCGCTACGAGATCTATCGGAGAAAGTTCCTCATCAAGTTCCTCAACAACTTCCTCAACCAGCTGACGCCGTTCTTCTTCTATTTGATCGGGGGCTATCTCGTGATCGTCGGCCGGCTCTCCTTCGGGGCCCTCGTCGCGATTCTGGCTGCCCATAAGGACCTCGCGGCCCCGTGGAAGGAACTCCTCGACTTCTACCAAGACCAGCAGGACGTCGCGATCAAGTACCAGCAGGTTGTCGAGCAGTTTGAAGTGCCGGAGATGGTCGGCTCGAAGACCCTTCTCGAACGTCCGGCGAGCCTGCCCTCGCTTGTCGGCGATCTCGCCGTCGCCGGTGTGTCCTATCGGACCTCCGATGGAGCAACACGGCTTGAGGGCATCGATTTCGGTATTCCCCAAGGCGGCTGGGTCGCCGCCGTCGGTCCCGGTAGCGGCGGGCGGTTCGAACTCGCGACCCTGCTGGCGCGCCTGGACGCCCCAACCTCCGGGAGGATCGAACTCGGGTCTGTCGATATCAACGCGATGCCGATGAGCGTCACAGGGCGCCGCATCGGCTACAGCGGCCCAACGCCTTATCTCCTGCCCGGCCCCTTGCGGGATACCCTGCTCATGGGCCTTCGACATCCCAAGGCGGATAGCAGGCCAGGCCCCGGCCGGCAGGAGGACTGGATCGACTATGAACAGGCGGGCATCGCCGGGCCCTCCGAACTCGCGGCCCGTATGGTCGAGGTCCTGCGGCGGGTTGACTTCGATGCCGAAGTGTATGGGTTCGGGCTACTCGGCCACCTCGACCCTAGTCGCCATGCACCTGAAGCTCCCGACAAGCTGGTCATGGCGCGGGTCCGATTCAACGAAGAGCTGGTGCGCAGTGGCCTCACTCACCTGATCGATACCTGGTCCGCCGTTCGGTACAACGCCCAAGCTTCGGTTGCCGAGAACCTTCTGTTCGGCCTGCCTCTCGGATCCACCTTCGAAACGGCGAACCTGGCTCGGCAACCGTATGTCCGTGGGCTGCTTGATCAGGTGGGCCTGACCCAAGATCTCATGCTGATCGGCTGGCATGTCGCCAAGACGATGGTCGCGATGTCCGCCGAACGGCAGGTTGACCGCGAGTTGATGAAGGAGTTCGGCATTGCGAGCGCCGGCGATGTGGCGTCGCTCCGGGCTATCCTGGAGCGCGCGGATCGCGTCGAGCCGCGGGCACCGGCGTCCCATACCAGAGAACGTCTCCTGACCCTGGCGCTCCGGGTCGTCGTCGGCCATCACCGGTTCGTAACGATCGACCACAACATCCAACAACGGATCGTGCAAGCGCGCCAAAGCTTCGCGGGCAATCTGCCATTGAGCTTGCGGGATGCCGTCGCATTCTTCGACCCAGCCCAATTCAATGCTGCGGCCACTATCGAAGACAACGTTCTCTTCGGGAAGCGTGCGGCGAGCGACCCTGACTCCCATTCGAGAATTCAAGCCTTGATCAGCCAGGTTGTGGATGAGCTCGACCTGCGGTCGCTCGTGATTGAGGTCGGGCTTGATTATCCCGTCGGGGCAGGAGGCTCCCGTCTATCTCCAGGGCAACGGCAAAAGGCCTCGTTGGCACGCGCGCTGTTGAAGCGCCCGGACCTCCTCGTCCTCAACGATGCGACCTCGACTCTGGATGGCCGGTCCCGCGCGCGGGTGTTCGAGGGATTGCGGGAGGAAGTTCGCGGGCAAGCCCGCACGGTATTCTGGAGCATGCAGCTGACGGGGCTCGTCCGGCAGTTCGATCGGGTGTTGGTGATCGGGGAGGGACGGTTGATCGCACAAGGCCCTCCCGACGAGCTCATGAGACCGGGCGCCACGTTGGCTGGGTTGAAGGGAACGGAATGAATGGAAGCGCCCAAGGGGACTGGGTTCGTCGGGATGCCGACACAGCCTCACGCTTCCGGGGCAGAGCCCTGCAGACGATGGCGCCTTTAAGATGTCCGCCAGCGGCGTGTTCACCAGAATTTGGGCACAAAACAGTGCGCCCACGTCGCCAGCGCCCTTGGCCCTGCCACTTTCGGCTCTCGCATACGCCAGCCCATGCGCGGTCACCGGCAGAACGACGATGAAAAACTCGAGCCTAGAGCCGAGAAGCTCCGTCCCGGTATTCGACATTCCTTAGCCAGCATTCTCACATGCGCTCAGGCACCCCAGATTGAGATTTCCGGGCTGGCACCTTCCCGAACAGGACGTTGAGGCCCTCGGCCATGGTCGGGTGGGTGAAGATGGCATCACGCAAGACCGTATACGGGAGCCTGGCCAGCATCGCCGTCTGCACGACGGCGATGACCTCGCCCGCGCCGCTGCCCAGCATGGTGAAGCCGAGAATGCGGTCGCTGTGCACATCGATGAGGGCCTTCAGGAAGCCGCGCGTTTCGCCGAGGGTCTTGGCACGCAGGACTGAGGTCATCGGCAACGTGACCACCCGTACCTCAACGCCCTGCTGCCGCGCCTGGGTCTCGTTCAAGCCGACCCGCCCGAGTTCGGGATCGATGAACATGCAGTAGGGGACGAGCCGGCCCCGCGTCGACCGTTTGCCGCCCGGGAGGTTGTCGCGCACGATCCGGAAGTCGTCGAAGGCCGCATGCGTGAATTGCGGGCTGCCGGCGCACTCGCCCATGGCCCAAACGCCGGGCGCGGTGGTCTCGAGGCGTTCGTTGACCTTGATATAGCCGCGTGCGTCGAGTTCGACGCCCGCACGCTCAAGGCCGATCCCGTGCGTGTTCGGCGTGCGACCGGCGGCCACCAGGACATCGCTGCCCTCGATCGTCCGTTCGCCCTGTGGCGTCCCGGTCTGGAAACGTACCCGGTCGCCGGAATGGTCAGAAACGGCTTTCGTCACGGCGCCGAGGATCACCTCGATACCGTCTTCCTCAAAGATCGCCCGGACCGCCTCGGCGACATCGGAATCCTCGCGCGCCATGAGCTGCGGCCCATGCTCGACCACGGTCACCCGGCTGCCGAAGCGGCGGAAGGCCTGCGCGAATTCCGCGCCGACATAGCCGCCGCCTAGCACGATCAGGTGCTCGGGCAGGCGGCCGAGCTCGAGGATTTCGTCCGGGGTCATGGGGGATGCGTTGGCCAGGCCCGGAACGTCGGGAACGGACGCGTGCGTGCCGAGGTCGAGGAAGACCCGCTCGGCCTCGATCCGCCGTGTCCCGCCCGCTTCCAGGGACACCTCGACCGTGCGCGGCGCGACGAAGCGGCCCTCGCCGAGGATGAAGTCGAGGCCGTTGGCCGCAAACTTCTTGCGATGGGTCTCGACCAAGCCCGCGACCATCACGCGCTTGTGCTCGCGGACGCCCTCCATGTCGGTGGCCACTGGCCCGGTCCGCAGGCCGTAGGCGGAGGCGTGGTGGAGCAGGTCGGCGACCTTGGCGCTGTGGATGACGTTCTTGCTCGGCAGACAGGCGATGTTCGGGCACGATCCGCCAATCAGGCCGCGCTCGATGACGATGGTCCGGCGGCCTTGCGCCGCGAGTTCCCAGGCCATGTACTTGCCCGGCTCGCCGCCGCCGAGGATGAGGTTCTCGACTGTCTCGGTCTCAGGCATGGCCGCCTCCGCGGACATTGCAGGGGCGTCAAACTGAACCCGGTTCACGGCTTTTGGGCGGTTGCGGCCTCTGGTGAGGCTGCAATCAGATGCGTGACCCGTGGGGTCCCCTGGGTCAACCGCAGGATCTTCTCTTCGTGATTGCGGTCCGCGTTGGTCACGCGCTGGTGCTGGCGCAAGTGTTCGAGCCAGGATTCGACCAGGAAGGTCTCCACGAAGCGTCCGGGCTGGGCGGCATCTTCAAACAGCCCGCAGGCATAGGCGCCATCGCGCTTGCGCTCACGGGATAGTGTCTCCATGACCGAAAGGAATGCGTCGCGGTCTTCGGGCAGGATCCGGTATTCGATGGTAATCAGAACCGGGCCCTGATCACCTTCGATCTCATGGGCCACCACCGGCGGCGGCCAGTGCATGGAGGGCGCGAGATCGAGCCCTGCCGCCGTCAACAACCTCCAGCGCGACGACAGCAGAACCGCCAGCACGGCACCGGCCGCCGCGATGTAGAGCGTGAGAGGAAGCCCCGTATGCGCGGCGAGTTCACCCCAGATGATGCTGCCAAGCGTCATCGCACCAAAGAAGACAGTCACATAGATCGCCAGCCCGCGGGCACGCACCCAGTCCGGCAAGGCGATCTGGGCCGACACGTTGAGGGTTGCCACGACACTGATCCAGGAGAGGCCGGCGATAAGGCTCGCCGCCGCTGCCATGACGGGCTCGCGCGCCAGCCCGAACAGCAGAAGAGCGACCGCAGTACCGAGCGTTCCCGAGGCAGCGATCCGATTTGGACCAAGTCTGGCCTTCATTCCGGACAGTGCGAATGCGCCCGCGAGGGCCCCAGCTCCGATTGCACCGAGAAGAAGGCCGTAAAGCTCCGGTCCGCCGGCAATCTGGGCCCGGGCCACGAGCGGAAGCAGCGCCCAGTACGCGCTCGCGACCACGAAGAACCCTGCCGCTCGCTTCAGGGTCGCCTGTAGAGGCCGGTTGTTTCGCGAATAGCGGAAGCCTGTGCGAATGGCACTCGCGAACCGCTCCGCCGGAAGGTGGGTTGCCATTCTCGGTGGCGGGCGCCACCAAAGCAAGGCTGCGACGGTCGCCAGGTTGGCGATGGCGTTCACCCAGAACGGTGTCGCAATCCCGTTAACCGCAATATGAGCGCCACCGAGCGCCGGGCCGATGGCGCGGCTGATGTTGATGCCGACGCTGTCGGCCGCCACGGCGGCGGGTAGGTCTCCCATTGGGACGAGCTGCGGTACGACCGATTGCCATGCAGGTGCTCCTAAGGCGGAGCCTGTTCCAGCCAGGAACACAAAGAACAACAGCGACGCTGGTGTCACGAGGTCGAATGAGACGAGTGCGGCAAGGGCGGTAGCACTCGTCGTGGTCCCGATCTCGACACCAATCAAGAGCAGCCGCCGGTCGACGATGTCGGCCAAGGCACCAGCCGGGAGAGCGAAGAGAAACATCGGCAGGCTGGCGGCGACCTGGACCAGCGACACCATCAGCGGGTGCGCATCCAGGCTGGTCATGAGCCAGCCGGAAGCCGCACTGTACATCCAGTAGCCGATGTTGGCGATGAGCGTCGCAGTCCAGATTACCGCGTAGGCTCGGTGCCGGAAGGGAGCCCACGGCGAGGCGGAGGCCTCCGTAACGGGTGTTCGCTTCTTGGCAATCCCCGTGTCAGGTGACATCTCATGCGTCACGGGACAGGGCGGTGTAGACCCGCACGATGAACTGATGGAACTCCGCCATGTAGTTCCGCAGGAACTGGGTCGTGGACTCATTCGTGACCCCGCCGTCATCGGTGATGAGGCCAAGCTTGAACTGAATATAGGCCTCCGGCGCATTCATCTGCGGCGAATTGCAGAAGCTGAGGACACTCCGCAGCTGCTGCTGAGCAATGGCGGTGCCGATCGCGCCTGGTGAAGTGCCGATCACGGCCGAGGGCTTGCGGGTAAACGAGTTCTGGCCGTCGGGGCGGCTGGCCCAATCGATGGCGTTCTTCAAGCCTCCGGGGATGGAGCGGTTGTACTCAGGGGTGACGAACAGCACCGCATCGGCGGCCGCGATGGTGTCCTTGTAGGCGCGGGCTACCGGCGGATACCCGTCGTCATAATCGTAGCTGTACAGCGGCAGGTCCTTGATCGGAATCTCGCTGAACGTAAGGTGCTCCGGAGCAAGGCGCGTGAGCGCCACCGCAAGCTTGCGGTTGATCGCCTCTCTGGCAAGGCTGCCGATCAGATGGCCGACTTGGAACGTGGTCATGACGCTCTCCGCCATTTCTGCGCCAACTTGGATGCCGCGGCCGAGCAGTTCCCGCAGCCGGACGCTTATTGCAGGATGTCATAGGTTCCGTGTCGATACGCGCGGCCTGCCCTCATCACGAAGTCCACCGTCGTCGTGACCGCGATGTCGGCCAGCGGATCACCGGGCATGGCGACGATGTCCGCCTGCTTGCCCGGTGCGAGGATCCCCAGCTCGTCGCGCTGCAGAAGTTCGGCGGCAACACTGGTGGCCGCCTTGAGCGCGCGCGCCGGCGACAGCCCGGCGGCCACCATCGCCTGAAACTCGAGGATGCCATGGCTGAACGGGAACATGCCGCAGTCCGTGCCATAGGCGACCTTCACCGCGCTACGGACAATACGTTGTTGCGCCGCCTCGATTGCATCCACGTCGCGGCGGAACTTCCAGACAGCCTGTTGGGGCAGCGTCCTAGCTTGCAGCAGCTCTTTGTCCTCGCGCGTCATCTGCATGGTGGGGACGAGAAACGCCCCGGCCTGCTCCGCCATCGCGATGCCCTCGTCGTCGATCAGGTAGCAATGCTCCACACTGCGCGCCCCGGCGCGCAGGGCCTGCTTGCACCCTTCCGCGGCGCCCGTATGGACAGCCAGGGGCAGATCGAGCTGTTGGGCCGTCTGCGCGAGGCACTGCATCTCGTCCTCGAACCACGTCACCTTGGCCGGGTCATCGCCGAAACTCATGTAGCCGCCGGTGTTCATGGTCTTGATCCAGTCGCCGCCGAACGCGTGCTCCATGCGGACGAGCTCTCGGATCCTGCCCGGCGAGTCGGCGACCCTCGACAACCCGAGGCGGCAGCGGCAGGGGAACATGCCCTGTGCGTCCGCGTGCCCGCCAGTGGCGCTGATCATGTGGGGGGCCACCACCAGGCGGGGGCCGTGCGCTTTGCCCGCCTCCAGGGCGTCGCGCAGGTTGGTGGTCGGCCAATCAGGGTCCAAGGTGCCCATATCCCGCAGAGTGGTGAACCCGTAGCGCATGTATTGCTGAGCGTGATGCAGGCCGTCGAGGGCTTTGACCGCGGAGCACTGGATCGTCTGCTGCTTGAGATTGAGACCGTCGAGGCAGAGGTGAACGTGGGTGTCGATGAAGCCCGGAGCGACCGTTCTGTTGCCGAGATCGATGACTGGCGCACCCGCCGGCCGACCAACCGAGTTGGAGAGCTCGGTGATCGCGTCGTCTTGGATCAGGATCTTCGTGGGCCCACCGAGCGTGTCGTCGAGCCCGTCGAAGATCTTGCCGCAGATCAGCACCGTCGTGACCATCGATCGCCTCCGCGAGCAATGATCGCCGCCAACGCGCCATCGCTATCGCTGGTTCCGCAAGCCATATGCGGCGAAACACCCCCTAGCTGCAGGCGGCATTTCCCGCCTCCGGAACGGCTAGGAAGGCGATACTCGCAGGCGCGATTTCCACCCGCCCCGCCGGAATATGGCTGCCCTGCAGGTCCGGGAACTCGTCCTGGGCTCCAAGCCTCAGCTCCTGACCGTTCAGCCGAACACGAGCAGATTCCAGCTGTGGTGCCGTCAACGTGTAGCCGTCCGCCGCTTTCGGAATATCCAGCGCGCTCGGCTGCGTTCGGCTGTTGTTGATCGCCAGCACCAGGATGCCTCCCGGCGTGCCACGCAGGCAGTGGGCGTAGACATGAGCCCCCTCGTGGATGGGAACGCCGGCCTCGAGCACGGTGGGGCCCATGAGCCGCCGCCACAGCAGCGCGGCCCAATAGTTGGGCTTCGGCTCCAGGGTTTTGTCGTTCAGCAGGCCGTAGTCGCTCGCCACCAAGGTGTTGTGGGCCACGACCCTGACGTCCTGGTTGGCGAGACGGCCGAGCTGGTCGAGGTAGCGGAAGGTGTCGAGAAAGGTGTTGGCCCACGGGTTGCCGCCGCAGGCAGCGTCGGCGGTCTCCGTCAGCCAAAACGGCTTGCCGGGCTCGAACTCGTCTCGGACTTGGCGGTAGAAGGCGAGCGTCTGGTCGGTGCGCCCGAGCCAGTCCTCCGTAAGGGCCGCCTCGGGCGTGGTCTGCGTCCATCGCCCCGTCGAGATGCAGCGCCGTGAGACGGCGCCATAATGGTGATACGAGAACCCGTCGACGTGGGTAGGTCGGATAGCGGCCATCAGGTCGCGCGCCTTCAGCAGGACGTCGCTGCCATAGCCGGCAGCGACAGCCCAGTCACCCGTCGACTCGCCCACCGAGCCCGGACCAAGGATCAGCATGTCGGGCGCTGCCTGCCTGGCGAAGGCGTGGAAGATCTCGAAGTCGCGCCCATACGCGGCCGCGTCGTAGCCCTGGGGGACCCCACCCATGGCGGCAAGCGTCGGCTCGTTCATCCACTCCGCCGCCGCGATGCGGCCGCCGGCCGCGCAGGTGAAGGCGAGCCACCGCTTCGCCAGGTCAGCCGTCCAGACACCGGCGGCATCGCTGGTTCCCTGCCCGGTGGCGAACGACGTGACGATCTCCGCGTCCACCGCCTTGGCGAAGTCGATCACACCCTTCCACAGCTGCTGGGTCAGGACGCCCATGAAGCCAGCCGGGGGCGTCGCCGGGGCTTGCTCCGTCTCGGGGAAATAGGTGGTGTTGGCCCAGGTTCCGCTGACCCGGACATAAGCCGGCCCGAGCGCCGCGGCGAGCTTGCGCAGGCGCGGGTTGGTGAGGTCGATGGGCGGCCGGTACTCGTACAAGGCCGGGTTCATGCCGGCAGGTGTGTCGCCGCTCGATGCCGCAGGGGCCGGGGCGGGCTGGCGCAGGGCGGCTTCGAGCGCCGGGCCGTAGGGCCGCCAGTACTTGCCGCCGGTGACCTCCAGCATCTCGACGTTGTAGGACTGGTAGCACTCGTCGACCATGCCGACCTTCGGCATGTCGGCCGGCTTTAGAGGGAGGGGCTGGGCCATGGCCGGACCTCCCAACGTCATTGCCCAGGATACGATAACCACGCCGGCGGAAAGCCCATGATGCGGCCAATCCCTGCACATCGCCCGTCTCCACGGAAGGTCAGCCAAGACAACTAGCCGCACCTACGGCTGTTCCGGCACGAAGATGAGGACCATGAGGCATTCTTCGCTTTACGGAAGGGCGGTCGTCCTGGAACGGTGATTTCCGGCGCCACTCGGTTCGCCCATTCTGTAAATTTGTGCTGCGGTCTTCGAGAGGCGGCGGTGCCGCTCGTTAGGACCACTGGGCGTTCCGCACTGATTCGCAAGCCCTCTCCGGTGGCATGCTCGAGTGGCCTTAGAATTCGATTCCGGTTTCAGGGTGCCTGTAGAAATACAGCATCATCAGTACCGCCATGCTGACAGCGGCGAGCGTACCTGAGGTAAAACCCACGACCCAGCCCGACGTCAGCGCGGAGGCTTCGCAGAGGTCGTAGGCTGCGAGAGCGCCGATCAGGGTAGAGAAAATGATGCTCAGCCACACAGGCCAAGGTAGCCTCGCTGCGGGTCTAACAGGAGCTAGAGCAGGAACCAAGTCACTCAATACGTGGCGCAGGATGGTGACGAGAACGACAGCCGAAATGGCCGCCAGTATGGCAAGCAAGCGCCTGCCCTGGACAATTCCATCGAGACTGTAACCGACCACCCAGCCCGCCAATGCACCAAAGAGGCCAACCAGTAGCACGACAATCGGTTCGAGCCCCTGAACGCCAGGTTCATTTGCCATGGCGACCTCCCTGGTTCTTGGGTCGCAGCTGTCGTCGGATGGCCAGGGACAACTCCGCTTGCATCTGCATTCGAGATATTAACTCGTGCCGACGTCTTACAAAAGGGGCCCGCTCTAGCTCTTTGCCTGGAGGCACTGAACCGTGAAGATTTCCGGTCGGTCGGCGCCTGCGAGACATATAATTGCTCTAAGGAACGGCCCGTCAGCGTTTTCACGCAGCCGAGACCATAAGGAGACCTGCCATGACGGGCAAGTACGCTTCTCTGTTCGACCTTCTCGGCGCCGTGTTGCAGGACCGCATCCGGCCGTCCAGCGATCTGATGTCGATGTTCGCCACAGACGCAGAGTTTGAGTTTCCCTTCGCTCCGAACGGCACCCCGAAGCGGGTGAAGGGGAGGGATGCGATCGGGGCCCATTTCGCCAGGCTAGCGCCCATTCTCCAGTTCGGCCCTATCACCCTGCACGCCGTCTACGAGAGCGGACCAACAGTGTTGCTCGAGTGCTCGTGCGAGGGGCAGGGCGTCCGCACGGGTATACCCTACAATCAAACCTACCTCTGTGTTGTGACGACCGAAGCGGGTCAGATCATTCGGTACAAGGATTACTGGAACCCGCTGGTACTGATCGCGGCTTTGGGCGGGCAAGAGGCGTTGGAGGCGGCGTATTCTGGCTGACGCAATAGACGGCGCCAACGTGCATATCAGCCATACAGCTGGAGATCCCATGCCAGATCTATCGAGCCCCTGTGCTGATGGCCCACCGACGCGATGGCGCCGTTACGGAATGCTTTGTCTCTGCTGATGGTAACCTGCCGTGGTGAGGAGGACTTGGCGTGTGACATCGAGCGGCCCGGACTCCCGTTCGAGGGTCCAGGCCGAGCTTACGGCTCTGAGAAGAGCTCAAACGTCGACGATGGCAGTGCCCAACTTAGCGATACGTGTTCGGGTTCGTGACCTGGGATCCGCTCGCATTCGGCACTGGCCGCCTCCGGACGGAACCCGTCGCAGGAAGCGCCTGCGGGTGCCGACGGTAATACTGTGCAGAAGAACGATAGGTGTTCGGGTTCGTGACTTGGGATCCACTTGCGTTCGGCACCGGAGCCCTCCGCACGGAACCTGTCGCAGGAAGCGCCTGCGGATGTTGACGGTAATACTGCGCCGAAGAACGATAAGTGTTCGGGTTCGTGACCTGCGAGCCGCTTGCATTCGGCACCGGAGGCAAACGGGTCTGTGCAATCGCCCCGGCGATGCCGAAGGTAAAGGCCGCAAGGGTCGTGGCACTCAGAAGAAGACGAGCCATCAGATCTCTCCTATCATGGCTGCATTCACCCATATCCTGAGCCTCAGATCTGTTACGAGAGACCTGAGGATTACCGCAAACCCTGGTATGCAGATCAGTCAAACGAATCCGGCAAACTGCGGTTCCGATCGCCGGCCATTCTGAAATAGCGGCCTGTCCCATGATGTACGGATGCCCCCGGGGCTTCAGGTGAGCACCGGCAAATAATCCTTCAGCCGGAATGAACTCACTCACTTGCCCTGAAGGATGGCCCTTTGCGACCGAGGCGCATCGGGAGAGCAATGGCCGTCAATCCCGCAAGGGTCGCATGCGACCGGGCTACGATGGCTCCACGTTCGGCCCATGAACGTAGCTCAGCTTTGCCAGGCTTTCTCGTTTTTCTTCTCGTAGTCGCTGAAGGCCTTCTTGAGCCCGCCGAGCACCTCCGCCGCCGTCTCGAACATCGCCTTGAGCTGCGGCTCGTCGACCTTGCCGATGTCCTCGCGCAAGTGATCGATGGTCTCCTGCAGGCGGGTCTGCATCTTCTGGGTGTGGTGCCGCGGATCGCGGTCGGCTGTGCTGGCCATGTGAATCTCCCGAGCTGTAAGGGATCGCAATCTGCCCGCTGTCTGGCCGGTGGAACTCTTCCATAGGCAGGTTGCCAGACCAACTATCAGCCAATATCTCGGTTCCCAATAACAGCCCAGTCGTGTCCGGATGGTGCCGCAGACTCTTGGCATCGGTGTGCATCGGTGTTCGTCTGAGCGGCAGGAGGTGACCGGATTCCCCAAGGATCGATGTTTTTGCCGTTGGATGCCGGAGCGATTTCGCGCGAACGCCTCCCGGGTCTACGAGAATCCGGCTGAACTGCTGAACCATATTGGAGAGGTGGGCGGAAGGCCGTGATTCGCCTCTCCCGGACCTCACTCGTCAGGGTCATCCCGTCGCGCCTCGCCAAAAATGTCCCACACCGCGATGAACATGGCCGCGATCACGGGGCCAAGGACGAAGCCGTTGAACCCAAACGATGCCAGGCCGCCCAAAGTCGAGATCAGCACGACGTAGTCGGGCATCTTGGTGTCCTTGCCGATGAGGATCGGACGCAGGATGTTGTCAACGAGACCGATCACGAGCACGCCGTAGGCAATCAGGATGAGTCCCTGCGCCACGGCCCCGGTTGCCAGAAAGTAGATTCCGACCGGAGCCCAAACAAGGCCGGCGCCGAACGCGGGCAACAGGGATAGGAAGGCCATCAGAACCGCCCACAGCAGTGAGGCAGGAATGCCCAGCAGCCAGAAGATCAGCCCTCCGAGGGCGCCCTGCACGAGCGCGACGAGAATATCGCCCTTGACCGTGGCGCGGATGACGACGGTGAACTTGCGGAAAAGCGTGCGTCTCTGCTCAGGGCGCAGCGGCACGGCTTCGATGATGCGCCTCGACAACTCGTCCCCGTCCCGCAGAAGGAAGAACAGCAGATAGAGCATCACGCCCAGGCCGACGATGAAATTGAGGGTGCTCTGGCCGATGTCGACGGCCTGAGCCGCGAGGAGCTGAAGGCCTCTGGCGAGACCGGTGGACAATCTGCTCTCGGCGTCACCTAATTCCGGTTGCCCGAAGCGGTGCAACAGGTTGTTTGCCCACCCGGGCAGGGCGCTCTGGGCCTGCCTCAGAGTCTGGCCAATGTCGAGCTCTCCCGACTGGACCCTCGCGTACACGCTGGATGCCTCCTGGAGGAGCGAAAGAATAATCAGCGTCAGCGGCAAGATCACCAACATCAGGATGACCAGGACTGTCGTGAGAGCCGCGAGATTGCGTTTCTGCCGGAGCGCGCGTGACAGGCGGCGGTAGATCGGCATAAACACGATCGCCGCGACAAGCCCCCAGAGAACCGCGCCGTAGTACGGCCAAAGGACACAGGCGAAGGCGATCGATACGATAACGAGAAGCAGCAGGAAGGCTTGGTCTTCCAGCGAGCGCATGCCCATTCCCCATGAAGCAAGGCCTTTATGACACCTCGACTGCAAACGCGGAACGATTTTCGAACCTAAATTCAGGGCTCTCACGTTGTGGCGTTCTCATGAGTGTCAACTGACGTACTGTCAATTGGGAGCACCGCAACAAGGCCTTCCTACAGGGGCATGTGGCGCCTGTTTGGGATGTGCGCCAAATCGTCATCCGAACCGACAGCTCGCAAAGCGGTTGGATCACTGTGGCGGCGGCGCAAGGAGAATTCACGATGTCCAACGCTGCGGCGGATGGCGAACATGCCATGCCGAAGGTCGGCGACCCGGCCCCTGAGTTCACGCTGCATTCGACGCCGGACCAGTGGGTGACGCTCTCCGAACTGAGCGGCCACCCGGTGATCCTCGCGTTCTACCCCGCCGACTGGAGCCCGGTCTGCGGCGATGAACTGGCCCTCTTCAACGAAGTCCTGCCGGAGTTCAGGCGCTACGACGCCGAGTTGATGGGCATCTCCGTTGACGGGGTTTGGTGCCATGCTGCGTTCGCACGCGAGCGCAAGCTTCATTTTCCGCTTCTCGCCGACTTCGAGCCCAAGGGAGCCGTGTCCCGCCGCTATGGGGCTTACCGGTTTCACGAGGGGACCTCCGAGCGCGCCCTCTTCGTGATCGACCGTGCCGGTCGCATTGCTTGGCACTATCTGTCGCCGGTCGGAATCAATCCAGGTGCCGACGGGGTCCTGACGGCCCTCGAGCACTTGAGCAAGCCCGGGAGGGACTGACATGGCCCATCTGACACCTCCTGTCGGCCCACAGGACAAGACACAGGGGCCTGAAACGGCGCCGGTCACGCTGGTCGAGTACGGCGACTACGAATGCCCGGCCTGTGGCATGGCCTATGGCATCCTCAAGCGGGTGCAGAACGAAATGGGCGATGACCTGCGCTTCGTGTTCCGCAACTTTCCTTTAACCGAGGTTCATCCGCACGCGGAACACGCGGCCGCGATCGCCGAGGAAGCCGCGGTTGCCGGGCGTTTCTGGCCGATGCACGACTTGCTGTTCGAGAACCAGGGTGCCCTCGATGATCCGAGCCTGGTCGCCTATGGCGAGCAATTGGGCCTCGGGGAGCGCGACTTGTTGGCTGCCCTAGGAGGCAGCCACGCTCAGCGCATTCGCGAGGATTTCCTCAGCGGCGTCCGGAGCGGTGTCAACGGGACCCCGACGTTGTTCGTCAACGGACAGCGCTATGACGGTCCCGTGGATCCGGAGAGCCTGCTGGTCGTCCTGCGGCAGCAAGCTCTATCGAACGATCGCTAGGCGCTTTCGGCGTCGACCGAGTACCTCACTGCTCCTTGGCGGAAGGGGGACGGGGCGAGCGATCGGCTGCTTTCGGATCGGGATACTCGGCCGGCACGTTCGGCTGCTCGGGGCCGGATCGCTTGCCACTCGTGTTCATGGTGATCTCCTCATCGGCTGTGGAAGGCTCGATCCGAAAGCCCGTCAGTCGGCAGCGCTTCGGTCCGGGTTTGCCGCAGAGGCTCGGGGTGTGCGCACGGTCACCGCCGCGGAATGGAAATCAGGATGAAGCTCGAAGTCGCCTCTCACGGTCTCGGAGGGCGGCCTGTTTCCGGGCCACGCCACATGGCGGCCTTCGACTGTGATCACGCCCTCTCGACGGAGCCGCGTAAAAATACGGCTGACCGTCTCGCTTGAGAGGCCAAGATAGTCTGCGATGTCATCTCGGGACATTTGCAGTTCGATACCTGAATCCCGCCCGCATCGAGCGGCTAGGTCGATGAGGAACGACATCAGGCGGACCGCCCCGTCGGCATGCGCCAGCGATGTGAGCCGAAGGGACGCTTCTTCCTGCCGGGAAAGAAGCCAGGTCCACAGCCCGGCCGCCGCGGCCGGCTCGCTGTCCATCAGACCGACGAGGCGACGGCGGTCACAACGGACTAATCGGCACGGCGACAATGCTTCGGCAGACCATTGGTGCCGGACGCCCGCCTCGAGTCCGAACACGTCATTACGAAGGTGGAAGGCTTGAATGCCTCGGCGGCCGTAGTGATCACACCGGAAGGTGCACGCACACCCAGCCTCCACCTGGAAGAAGAAATCTGCGGCGTCCCCCTCGACGTAGATCAGCTGGTGAACGGCCAGATCAACTAGCCGCCCATCAATCTTAACCGGGCCAAGATCGACATGATGTAGCGCCTCTTCGAAGTGGCGGTCGAGTTCATCAATGCGGTCCCCTGCTGTGGACATTGGAGAGCTCCAAGCCATGGGTCCAAAACCTTTGACTCCAACGCTTTGGTACGGTCAATCGTCCTTTTTGTTGCACCCGCGTGGCCAGCCGCACGACGCGACGGCCGGTTGGGCGGAAGCTGACGTTTGTCAGGGAGCAAGCCATGCGCTCGGTCTATGATGGCGCGGTCCCTCGGCGCTTGCTTCTCGTCTGCGCGGTGCGGGCACAGCGAACAAGGATCAGTCCAATGAAAAGCGACAACGACATTCGGCGCGACGTCGAAAACGAACTGCGTTGGGATCCAGACATTGACGCCACCGACATCACGGTTTCCGTCAAGGATGGGGTCGTCGCCTTGAATGGCTATGTGCCGAGTTACAGCCAGAAATATGAGGCTGAACGCGACAGCGAGCGCGTCCAAGGCGTCAAGGGCCTAGCTAACGATATCGAAGTACGTCTGCGGTCGGTCGATCAGCGGCCTGATCCGGACATCGCGCGCGACGCAGTCAGCGCAATCGAGACCCAGCTGCCATTCTGGAAAGATCACATCAAGGTCACGGTGAGAGACGGATGGATCACCCTGACCGGTGAGGCCGAGTGGCACTTCCAGCATGAACGTGCCGAAACGGCGGTCCGGCACATCCGAGGAGCCAAGGGCGTTCTCAACCAAATCACGATGAAGCCGCGCGTCTCAGCCATGGATGTGAAAACAGGGATCGAGGAGGCGCTGAAGCGCAGCGCGACAGTCGATGCCTCCCACGTCACCGTTGAAGCGAATGGCGGCACGGTGACGCTTCGCGGCCAGGTTCGCTCGTGGGCGGAGCGCCAGGAAGCCGAGCGAGCGGCTTGGCGGGCGCCCGGCGTCACGATGGTGAATGACCAGGTAAGCGTCGGCACCTGACTATTTACAGATTGTCGCGGCCGACCCGTCTCGTCGCGACAATCCTGGAAAATTGATTAGAACTCCGCCCTCAATCGAGTCGAGCCAGAAAGTCCTCTAGAGGGTCAGGATCATTAATGCGTTTGTCCATCAAGGCCTTGGAGGGATGCGTCAAGCCCGACTGAGGTACGCGGGGCAGATTGGGGGGCAGGGATTCCTCCGGGGCGGCATTCATGATTCAATCCAGGCATGAGCGCGCCCGGTGGTTCGGCCAAGCCCCTGTCCCAGAAGGCCTTGCGCCTGCTCGTCACGGATATGGCCGGCAAGATCGATCGACTGGAGCAGGTGGTCGAGCAACTGCACCTCGACAACAGCAACCTGCGCCTTGAGAACCAAGCCCTGAAGGACGAGATCGCCCGGCTCAAGAACCTGCCGCCGCGCTGTTTCTCGCTTCCGACGACAGCAGCTTCGTCAACGGCAGCGAACTCTTCGCCGATGGTGGGCAAGCGCAGATTTAGACCGAACGCCGTGACCATCGGCGAACGTCCAATCGGGTCGCCGAGAAACCGACAATCCACTGCCCAAAGGACACGAAATGAGTGACAACGAGACGATCATCCGTGAACTCTACGCCGTCGCGGAAGGAGACCGATTTAACATGGAGACGTTCGTTTCCACCTTCTCCGACGATGGATACACGACCGACATTCCCGCCGGGGTAACGCTCCGCGGCAAGGCCATGGGCGACTACATCGGCGCGCTTACTGCCGCTTTCCCGGACATCCACCGCGAGTTGTTCAGGATCTACGTCGCAGGAAACGTCGTCGTTGTCGAGCTTGCCATTCGGGGGACGCACAAGGGCGAGTTGCGCCTTCCTTCGGGAACCTTGGCTCCGACAGGTCGGACAATCGACGTGCCGTGCTGCGATGTCTTCCATTTGGAGAACGGCAAGGTCACCTCGTTCCACTGCTACAACGCCGCTTCTGTGATGCAGCAGCAGCTTGGCCTTAGCCGCCGGGGGCCTTCGGCGCTCTGAGCCTCTTTGCTGGTCGGCGCCGGCCTTTGGGGATGCCGACTGATCGAAGCAAACAACGGAAAGGAGGGCCATCCAGCCCTCCCTTCATCAATCACCGCCCGACGTACAGCGGCTTCGAAAGAATGGCTGCTTTCTCAGGCTGTCGTTCTTGACCTCTCTCGGGGACTGGCTCGGACGGAACACCGAACTGGCTGATGCGCGGCGCCACCTTCTACCAGCGGCATCTCTTGCTCGACAAGCATGCCGACGAGCAGATCAAGCTGGTCGATGAGATTGCCGAGCGGATCCAGACGTTCGGCAGCACAGCGCTATGACGGCTCCGTGGATCCGGAGAACCTGCTGGTCGTCCTGCGGCAGCAGGCTTCGTTCAATCGTTAGGCTGCTGACTGTCCCGGTCG
Source organism: Microvirga sp. M2 (assembly GCF_047497095.1). Taxonomy (NCBI): domain Bacteria; kingdom Pseudomonadati; phylum Pseudomonadota; class Alphaproteobacteria; order Hyphomicrobiales; family Methylobacteriaceae; genus Microvirga; species Microvirga sp. M2. Next base: position 411,793 of record NZ_CP134065.1, on the reverse strand, counting down.
ACAGAACACCTCAATGCTCCTTGGCGGAAGGGGGACGCCGTGGCAGATCCCGCTTGGCGGGATCCTCGAACGCATCTTCACCGGGTCCGAGCCCCGACCCCGCCGTTTCCCGACCGTCCGAACCACCGAGATCGAATCCCGGGCGATCTTCGGAACCAGGGCGCGGCGGGCGATCGGCCGCTTTCGGATCGGGATATTCGGCCGGCACGTTCGGCTGCTCCGGACCCGGTCGCTTGCCAGTCTTGCTCATGGCGATCTCCTCATCGGCTGCGGGTTGGCCTCATCCCAATCCGGGATCGATGTCATCGCCCTCAGTGGGCAGCGGTCCCGCGCCTTCCGCTGGGGTCGAGATCTCGCGGATCGCTTCGGGCGAGACGGCCGGATTGCCATCACGGCGATGCGAACTGGTTTCGTGCCACGGCGGCGTCAGGCCCGGTTCGATCCTGGCGAACCGGGCATGTTCGGCCTCGACGTCACGGAACGGGTCCGCGCTTCCCGGCTCAGCGGGACTGGCGGCCGGTGCCGCTTCACCCGGTGCGCTCTGCTGCGGTGCGTCCGGCGGCTGAGGTGGCTCGGAGTGGTTGCCATAACCTGCATAGCCCATGGCGGGCTCCTTTGCGGAACTAACGGTCAGCTTTCCGCCTCGATCAGGACCTCCCGCGCGCCGGCCGCTTTGAAGCCGGCCTGGGCGAGGTCCCGTTGGTCCGCGGTTCGGGGTTGGATCCACAGCACCAGCCCGCCGTGTTCGCGCACCATCCGGCATGATCCCGCCTCCGACTGGCAGAGCGATTACGGGCGAAGATTTCGGCATTCCCATGGTCAATGGGAAGAGGGGGCTCGGATTTTTTCGAGGGCCGGGTGGAACACCCCCGTCCGGGCGCGGCTTGATTCGCTGGCCATTCAAACACGGAGTTCGACCATGGCGGAACTCATGGTGATCGGTTTCGACACGCAGCAAGAAGCGGATCGTGTCCTGACCGAACTGAGGCGTCTGCAGCAAGAGTACCTGATCGATCTCGAGGACGCGGTTGTCGCTATCCGCCAGCCGGATGGCAAGGTTCAGCTCAAGCAGAGCATCAATCTTGTAGGCGCTGGAGCCGCATCGGGCGCTTTGTCTGGCGGGTTCTGGGGAACGCTGCTGGGACTGCTGTTTCTCAACCCGCTGGCGGGCTTCGCGATTGGCGGCTTGGCGGGAGCCGGAGCCGGGGCGCTGTCGGGCTCTGCAATCGACTACGGCATCAACGATGACTTCATTAGATCATTGGCCGGGACGCTCAAACCGGACAGCTCGGCTCTCTTTGTCCTCGTCCGGAAGGCCCAGCCCGAGAAGGCTTTGGCTGAGCTGTCACGGTTCAAGGGCCACGTGCTGCGCACGTCGCTCTCACCCGAGCAGGAGGCCCGGCTGCAGGCTGCCCTCTCGGGAACAGCCAGTCAATCCGCAGCGGCCAGCCCAACGTAAGCCAACAAGCAAAGATGCCATCGGTCCGGCCCTACTCTCAGGCGTAGCGATGGTGTCGCGGGACCTTGCATTTCATCGGTTGGCCCAGGACCTGGGAGTAGCCCATCCCCGTCCGGGTCCATCAACACGGATGATCCCTGCGCCGAAAGGACAATGACAATGGCGAGCTTGCGGAAAACCGGAACCGAGTCAGCGCCCCAGAGCAGCCAGCCCTGGCTGCATCAGGAGGGCCGGGAGATCCAAGGGTTCGGCACCGTGCGGCAATTCCCGCTCGGACTTTCCTATGATGCCCGGCTGTATTCGTGCCAGCGGCTGAACCAGATCCTCGCCGACACGCAGATCCTGTACGCCTTGTACAAGAAGCATCACTGGCTCATGCGCGGCGCCACGTTCTACCAGTTGCATCTCTTGCTCGACAAACATGCCGGCGAGCAGGTCAAGCTCATCGACGAGGTTGCCGAGCGGATCCAGACCCTCGGCGGCATTGCCGTGGGCGACCCACGGCACGTGGCGGAGATCACTCGAATCCCACGCGCGCCCAATGGCTGCGAGGAAGTTCCCGCCATGCTGTCGCGGCTGCTGGAGGCGCATGAGATGATCCTCATCGATGCTCACGATGCCGCGGCGCGCACGGCGGAGCAGGGGGATGACGGCACCAACGACCTGATCGTCTCGGAGGTGATCCGCACCAACGAACTCGAGGCCTGGTTTCTGGTCGAGCATCTGGTCGACACGCCGCTGGTGCGCGCGTGATCCAACCCAATTCCGGCCACGGGGAACCAAGTCAGGCCGGGAGGTAGCGATGAGATACGACGATCCTCAAGGCTGGATGTGGTCGGAGGCTATTGCAGCCCTCACCCGTGCGGAGCGGCTGCACCGGCAGATCTTTCAGCCCCGGCCGGCAGCGCGGCAAGCCGCCTGGGAGCCGCCAGCCGATGTGCTGGAACTGGAGCGCGAGGTCCTGATCCTGGTGGCTCTGCCCGGAGTGGATCCCGATCAGGTTGAAACCGTGATCGAGGACGGAGCCCTTTGGGTAGCCGGTCACCGCGTCCTGCCGCCCCAGCTCCAGACAGCCGTCATCCACCGACTGGAACTCCCTCAGGGCCGCTTCGAACGGCGCGTGCCCCTGCCGCCGGGACGGTATGCAGCGGTCAAGCGCAGCGCCGCCAACGGCTGTCTGATCGTCAGCCTTCTCAAGGCCAGTTGAGCCCGTGGAGAGACGCCCATGTCCAATGGCTCAGAGACAGATCATTCCACGGCTCCCGAAGCCGCTTCAGCGCCCAGCCTGCCGCCGGATGTCCTGATCATCGTTCCGGTTCGCAACACGGTCCTGTTCCCCGGAACGGTCTTTCCGCTTGTCCTCGGACGCGAACCCTCCATCGCTGCCGCACAGCAGGCCATGCGCGAGGAGCGTCAGGTCGGGGTTCTGATGCAGCGAGACCCCGAACGTGCCGAACCGTCGGCGATCGACCTTCACCGCACCGGCACGGTTGCGAACATCCTGCGCTACGTCAATGCACCCGACGGCACTCACCACGTCGTGCTGCAAGGCGAGCAGCGCTTTCGCGTGATCGAGTTCGTGCGTGAGAGGCCTTTCTTCGCCGCACGCGTCCAGCGGATCGAAGAGCCGGAGATTCACACGCCCGAGATCGAAGCGCGGTTTCTTCATCTTCGCCAACAGGCGCTGGAGGCCCTCCAGCTGCTGCCACAGGTCCCGCAGGAACTGGTCGGCGCCGTTCAGGGCGCCACCTCCCCATCCGCCCTGAGCGATCTCGTTGCGGCCTACCTCGATATCGGGCCGGATGAAAAGCAGGAAATCCTGGAGACAATCGACCTTGCCGCCCGGATGGACAGGGTGTCCCGATTCTTGGCCCAAAGGCTCGAAGTCTTGCGGCTGACGCAGGAAATCGGGCGCCAGACCCAGGCGGCATTTGACGAACGTCAGCGCGAGGCCATCCTGCGCGAGCAGATGGCCGCGATCCAACGCCAGCTCGGGGAGGGGGACGGCCGGTCCCAGGAGGTCGCCGAACTCAACGATGCCATTGCCCAGGCGAACATGCCACCGGAGGTCGAGGAGGTGGCCCGCAAGGAGCTGCGCCGCTACGAGCGGATGCCGGAAGCGGCTGCCGAGGCGGGGATGGTTCGCACCTATCTCGACTGGCTGATCGAGTTACCTTGGGCGTTGCCTGACGAGAAACCGATCGACATCGCCGCGGCGCGGCGCGTTCTCGACGACGATCATTATGACCTTGAGAAGATCAAGGCCCGCATTATCGAATATCTTGCCGTGCGCAAGCTCGCACCGCAGGGCAAGGCGCCGATCCTTTGTTTCGTCGGCCCGCCCGGCGTCGGCAAAACCTCGTTGGGACAGTCGATCGCGCGCGCCATGGAGCGCCCGTTCGTGCGGGTGAGCCTCGGCGGCGTCCATGACGAAGCTGAAATCAGAGGCCATCGCCGGACCTATATTGGTGCTCTCCCAGGGAACATCATCCAGGCCATCCGCAAGGCAAAAGCCCGCAACTGCGTGATGATGCTGGACGAGATCGACAAGATGGGGCGCGGCATTCAGGGTGACCCATCCGCCGCCATGCTGGAGGTGCTCGACCCTGAGCAGAATGCGACGTTCCGCGACAACTACCTGGGAGTCCCGTTCGACCTCAGCCATGTGGCCTTCATCACAACGGCGAACATGCTCGATACCATCCCCGGCCCCCTGCGCGACCGGATGGAAATCATCAGCCTTGCCGGCTACACGGAAGAGGAGAAGCTCCAGATCGCACGGCGCTATCTCGTCGGCCGCCAGCTCAGAGCGAATGGCCTCCGGCCCGACCAGGCCGAGATTGACGACGAGGCGCTCCGCCGGATCATTCAGGGCTACACCCGCGAGGCGGGCGTTCGCAATCTGGAACGCGAGATCGGTACCGCTTTGCGACATGCCGCCGTTCGGGTTGCCGAGGGTAGCGCCGAGCGGGTCCACATCACGGCGGACGATGTCCCGGCGATCCTCGGGCCGCCCCGCTTCGAGAATGAAGTCGCCATGCGAACCAGCGTACCGGGCGTGGCCACCGGCCTCGCCTGGACGCCGGTCGGCGGCGACATCCTGTTCATCGAGGCAACCCGCACGCCCGGCAAAGGCAACCTGATCCTCACCGGACAGCTTGGCGAGGTCATGCGCGAAAGCGCCCAGGCCGCGCTCAGTCTTGTCAAAACCCGCGCCGGTTCGCTTGGAATCGATGAGGCCATTTTTGCGGCAAGCGACATCCACATTCACGTTCCCGCCGGAGCGACGCCGAAGGACGGTCCGAGCGCCGGGGTTGCGATGGTCATTGCCCTGGTCTCGCTGCTGACCAGCCGTACGGTTCGGAGCGATACGGCGATGACCGGCGAGATCAGCCTGCGCGGACTGGTGCTCCCCGTCGGCGGAATCAAGGAGAAGGTGGTTGCGGCCGCGGGCGCCGGCCTCACCCGCGTCATGCTGCCGGCGCGCAACCGTCGCGATTATGCAGAAATTCCGGACGATGCCCGCAACCGACTCGAATTCATCTGGCTGGAGCGGGTCGACGATGCTGTTGCGGCGGCCCTTGAAGAGAACCCGGCCGGTGTCCCGGCAGCGGCCGAATGAGGAATGCAACTCGGGAGATGAGCCATGGCTGATGGAATTTGTGATATCTGCGGCATCCGGCCGGCCACGGTTCGGGCCCAGATGGTCAGGAACGGCCACCGTGAGACCATGGAGCTGTGCGACATCGATTACCGTCGCTTGGCCCGTCAGCAACACTCGAGCTCGCCGCTGGAGTCCCTGTTCGGCCGGCGCGGCAGCCTGTTCGACGACTTCTTCAACGACGATTTCTTTGGAGATCGAGGCGGCAGCCGCAGCGATCAATTCGATGAACGCTCCGCCGGCAGCACCCCAATCCCGGTTGGCCGGGGCGGTGGTGGTCGACGCTCCGCAACCGGCGGCGCGGAGCGCCTCTCCGAACAAGCGGAGGAGATCCTGCAATCGGCAGCCCGTCGGGCGGCCGACTTCGGGCGCCACGAGGTCGATACGGAGCACCTCCTGCTCGCACTGACTGAAAGCGACGTCGTCCGCACGATCCTGGAGCAGTTCAAGGTCTCGCTCGACGATCTGCGCAATCAGATCGTGGCGGAAAGTCCGCACGGTAAAGCGGAGCCGCAGGAGGGGGGTGAGATCGGCGTGTCGCCGCGCGTGAAGGACGCGCTCTCCCGTGCCTTCCGTGCCTCGGCTGAACTGGGGCACTCCTATGTCGGCCCTGAGCATCTGCTGATCGGCCTGGCCGAGGAAGGGGAAGGCCTGGCCGCAGACATGCTGCGCCGCTACGGCCTCACGCCGCAGGCCATCCGGCAGCAGGTCACCAAGGTGGTCGGCCGCGGCGCCGAAGAAGGCCGCGTCGAGACGCCTACCAACACACCCAATCTCGACAAGTATTCCCGCGATCTCACCAAGCTCGCCCGCGATGGCAAGCTCGATCCGGTGATCGGCCGCGCGCAGGAGATCGAGACCACCATCGAGGTGCTGGCCCGGCGCAAGAAGAACAACCCGGTGTTGATCGGAGAGCCCGGCGTCGGCAAGACCGCCATCGTCGAAGGTCTCGCGCAGCGGATCGTGGCAGGCGAAGTGCCGGAGAGCCTGCGCGACAAGCGTCTGGTCGAGCTCTCCATCAACGCCATGGTCGCCGGATCCAAGTATCGCGGCGAGTTCGAGGAGCGTGTGCAGCAGATCCTGAAGGAGGTCACCGAGCGCGAAGACGAGCTGGTCCTGTTCATCGACGAGCTTCATACCATCGTCGGCGCCGGCCAGGGGGGTGGGGAAGGCGGCCTCGACATCGCCAACGTGTTCAAGCCGGCGCTCGCCCGCGGCGAGCTCAACCTGATCGGCGCGACGACGCTGAACGAGTATCAGAAGCACATCGAGAAGGATGCCGCTCTGGAGCGCCGCTTCCAGCCGGTCTTCGTGCCCGAGCCGACGGTGGCGCAGACCATCATGATCCTGCGCGGCCTGCGCGATACCCTCGAGGCGCACCACAAGGTCACGATTACGGACGACGCGGTCATCGCGGCGGCGGAGCTGTCCGACCGCTACATCACAGGACGCTTCCTGCCCGACAAGGCCATCGACCTGATCGATCAGGCCGCCGCCCGGGTGAAGATCTCGGCCACCGCGCGGCCAGTCGACGTGCAGGAGCTGGAGGCCGAGGTGCGCCAGCTCAAGCGCGAGCAGGACTATGCCGCCTCGCGCAAGCAGTTCGACCGCGCCTCGGAGCTCCAGGCTCAGCACGATGCACGCAACAAGGACCTTCAGGACGCGACCGAACGGTGGCGGCGCGAGCGCGGCTCGGCCTCGACGGAGGTGCGCACCGAGCACATCGCTCAGGTGGTGTCGAAGCTCACCGGGGTTCCGGTCAACGAGCTTACGACGGAAGAACGCCAGCGCCTCGTGAACATGGAGGAGCGTTTGCACCAGCGTGTGATCGGTCAGGAGGAGGCCGTCAGGGCCGTGAGCGACGCCGTACGCCTGGCGCGGGCGGGCCTGCGCGAGGGAAGCCGCCCCATCGCGACCTTCCTGTTCCTCGGCCCGACCGGCGTCGGCAAGACCGAGCTCGCCAAGGCCCTTGCCGAGACGGTCTTCGGCGAGGAGGACGCGATGATCCGCCTCGACATGTCCGAATACATGGAGCGGCATGCGGTGGCTCGCCTGATCGGTGCCCCTCCCGGCTATGTCGGCTACGAGGAGGGCGGGCAGCTTACCGAGAGGGTTCGGCGCAGGCCATACTCGGTGGTTCTGCTCGACGAGATCGAGAAGGCGCATCCGGACGTCTACAACGTGCTGCTGCAGGTCTTCGATGACGGACGGCTCACCGACGGCAAGGGCCGGGTGGTGGACTTCACCAACACCGTCATCATCGCGACGAGCAATCTCGGCTCCGACATCATCCAGCGCCACCTCAATGTTCGTGGCACGGCCGAGGAGGATCAAGCCCGTCTCAAGCGCGAACTGATGGACGCCCTACGCGGTCACTTCCGGCCGGAATTCATCAACCGCATCGACGAGATCATCGTGTTTCACGCTCTGGCTCGCGGTGAGATCCGCTCCATCGTCGAGATGCAACTGGAGCGGGTGAGGCGCACGGCCCACGGCCAAGGCGTCGATCTCGATATCGACGGCAGTCTCGTCGATCATCTGGCTGCGGCGGGCTTCCGACCGGAGTTCGGCGCCCGCGAGCTTCGCCGCCTGATCCGTTCGGAGCTGGAGACGCAGCTTGCCCGCGCCATGCTGGCGAACGAGGTCCACGAGGGCGACCGGGTGCTCGCCCGCTGGGACGGCGCCCAGCGGAAGGTCGTGATCGAGCCGCAGGCAAAGGCATCTGAGCGGACCGATACTTCGGTCGAGGTCGAGCGAAAACCATCGGAGCGTCCCGGCGCGCACGAGGCGGCCGAGTAAAACAGGGCTGTTCCGGGTCGCTGCTCGGTGCCTGCTTGCCAACGCCAAGAGAAAGCGAGAGAGGCGATGAGCGAATTGGTTGCTATGGTTTTTCCGGGTGAAGCACAGGCGGCCGAAGGGATCCGGATTCTGAAGGATCTCCACGCCGAAGGGAGCATTGCCCTGGACGGACTGGCTGTTGTCGAAAAGGATCGCTCGGGACGCCTGCAAGCCAGGCGGCTGGCCGACGAGGGCCCCATCGGAACCGCCGTTACGGCTCTGATCGGAGCCGTTGCCGGCCTGGCGATCGGCCCGGCCGGGGCCGTGATCGGGGCGATCGGAGGAGCCGTGGTCGGACAGGCCGCGGATCTGATCGCTCAGGACGACCGCACAGGGTTTCGGCAGGAGATCACGAGCCGGTTGAAGCCCGGTGAGGTCGCGCTGGTCGCCGAGATCACCGAGAATGGTTCGTCGCCGTTCGCGGGCCGAGTGCAGGATATCGGCGGCGTGATCGTCCGCGGAGATCCGGCATCGCATTTGACCCGTCCCGCGACAACGACTCGCGCGCCCGATCCCAGTTCGGATCGCGTTGAGGAGGCCGACCGCGAGTCGTTTCCGGCAAGCGACCCTCCCGCCTGGACCGGCGTCACCGGCGTCCGGGAGGCCCCGGTCGATCACGATGCCCCGGGATCCCATAAGACCGATAAGGAATAGGCAACCCCGACCGTGAGAGGAGATCGTTCGATGGCGCGCAATCCGCTGACCCCCTTCCGCACAGGCGACCCCATGGGCGGCGACCCGTTCCTGTCCCTTCACCGCGAAATGAACCGCCTGTTCGATGACGTTCTGCACAGCGGCATGCCGGCGGGCGGCGGGCAGCGTGATGGCTCCGCAGATCAACGTGAGCGAAACCGACACCGAGATCCGCATCACCGCCGAGCTGCCGGGCGTCACTGAGGACGACATCCATGTCGATATCCACGACAATATGCTCATGATCCGAGGCGAGAAAAAGCTCGAGCATAAGGACGAGAAGGAGAATTTCCACTTCATGGAGCGCTCCTACGGCACCTTCCAGCGAACCCTACAGCTTCCCTTTACGGTCGATCCCGAGCAGGTAAAGGCTGATTTCGAGAATGGCGTCCTGACAGTCACGGTGCCGAAGAACACCCAGCAGCAGCGTTCTCGTCGAATTCAGGTCCAAGGCCGGGGCCGCAGCCACAGTGGCGAGGCGACCAGGACATCCACTGAAGAGGGACAGACCTCAAAAGGTGGGAAAAGCAAGGGCTGACCGGAGAGGACATCCCGCATAAGGACCTCAATCCTGCCCCTGCTTGGCGCGTTGATGCCAAGCTAGGAAGGATGGCGCCCTGTGGCGGAGGCGGGCAACACCCGATCGTTGGCAACAGGAGATGCCGGCCGAATGACCTGGACAACTGCGATCGGCTGGTTCTTTACAGGCTATGCGCTGCTGACCGGCATCTTCCTCCTGCTGGAGAACCGGCGGCCGCAGGCGACCTTGGCCTGGATGCTGCTGTTCCTGACCCTGCCCGGCATCGGGCTGGTCGTCTACATGTTGTTCGGTCGGGGCCGCAAGGCCTTCAGCAAGCGGCGCGAGCTCCTGATGCAGGACCTTGAAGGCAAGGCCCATCCGCTCCTTGAGCCGATCCTGGAGCGCCAGGACGCGGAGATCTCCCGCCTTGAGGGCCATAGAGCGAGTCGCAGGAAGCTGATGATGCTCGTGCGGCGAAACTCCCGCTCGGGCCTCAGCCGGCGCAACCGAGTGCAGATCCAGCAGGATGCGGCCGTGTTCTATCCCAGCCTCATCGAGGACATGAAGGCGGCCCGGCATTCGATCCACCTGCAATATTTCATCTGGGCTTCGGATCCGTTCACCGAAATCCTGAAGCGGATCCTGACCGAGAAGGCGAGGGCAGGCGTCCGGGTGCGCCTGCTCTACGATCCCATCGGATCGCGGGCGCATCTGAGCCGTGGCTACATCCAGGAACTACGGGCGGCCGGGGCTGAGATAGCACCGACCTCGCCCCCGTATCAGTTTCATACGATCAGCTACCGCAATCATCGCAAGATCACGGTGATCGACGGCAGCATTGGCTACACCGGCGGCATGAACATCGGCCAAGAGCATCTCGATGGCGGCAAGGGGTTCGATGCCTGGCGCGACACGCAGGTGCGGATCGAAGGGGAGGGCGCGGTGCTGCTGCAAGCCGTGTTCATGGTGGACTGGTACAATGCCGTGAGAGAGAACCTGTTCTCCGCCGACGACTTCCCGCCGCAGGCGACTGAGCCGGCGGAAGGCGAGGTGCCGGTGCAGATCCTGACCTCGGGGCCGGACTCGCAATGGGCAGCGATCCGGCAGCTCTACTTCACGATGATCGTGACGGCGCAGCGCCACGTCTATCTACAGTCGCCGTACTTCATCCTCGACGCCAGCCTCGCCGAGGCGCTGAGCGCTGCGGCCCTGTCCGGGGTCGACGTCAAGGTGATGCTGACTGCGCGGCCCTCGGGCGATCCGGTGCCCGGCTGGGCGGGCAACACCTTCGTGCTCGATGTCCTCAATGCCGGCGTGAAGGTGTTCCTGTATGAGAAGGGCTACCTGCATGCCAAGACGATTAGCGTCGATTCGGAAGTCTGCTCCATCGGGTCGGCCAACATCGACATCCGCAGCTTCAGCATCAACTACGAGATCAACGCCGTGCTCTACAGTAAGAGGTTGGCGAAGGAATTGGAGGAAGCCTTCCACCAGGATCTCGCACATTGTACTGAGTTCGACCCCGGGGAGTACCGGAAACGCGGGGCGGCCATCCGGTTCAGGGACTCCATTGCGCGGTTGTTCTCGCCCCTGTTGTGACCGGTGACGAGACTGGGCGGGACGGAACGAACAGAGCCAGGCGCTATTGCTGAAGAGTGTCACGGATCCTGACCTACAACGTGCGCCGTTGTCTCGGCACGGATGGCCGCCTGGCGCCAGCCCGCATCGCCGAGGTCATCGCCTCCTGCTCGCCCGATATGGTGGCGCTCCAGGAGCTGGATGTCGGTCGCGCCCGGAGCGGAGGCATTGACCAGGCCCATGCGATTGCCCGTGAGCTCGGCATCCACCATGTCCACTTCCATCCGGCGCTACAGGTGATGGACGAGAAATACGGCGATGCGATCCTGTCGGTCCGGCCGTCCACCCTGGTAAAGGCGGAAGCTCTTCCGGGCCACTCGCGAGGCCCGTTCCATGAACCACGGGGCGCCCTGTGGGCCTCCGTCCAGACCGGCGGCCATCAGGTGCAGGTGATCAACACGCACCTCGGGTTGCGCGGCCCGGAACGCCTGCTTCAGATCGATGCGCTCCTTGGGCCCGACTGGCTCGGCCACCCGGCCTGCCGGGAGCCGGTGATCCTGCTCGGCGACTTCAACGCTCCGCCTCGGTCGCGGGCCTATCGGCGGATCGCCCAGCGTCTCCGGGACGCCCAGACGCTGGGCGACCTCCAGCGGCCGCGGCCCACCTTCCCGGCCCGGCTGCCGATGCTCCGGCTCGACCACGTGTTCGTCAGCCACATGGTGGATGTCATGCGGGTCGAGTGTCGTCCGAATTGAGAAACTGACCCCCTGACGAAAGGAAGACCTGACCCCTCCTTGGCAAAGGAGGAATAGATGTCGATTGGGGTTTCAGTGGATCCTGCATTGTCGCGCACGATGCGGGGAGACGAGATGCTTCAGGCTGAGGAGGTGGCTGCGATGCTGCGGCTGCATGGGCTTGGCTGGGGTGCCAAGCGGCTGGCGAAAGAATTTGGGTGCGCGCGCAATACGGTGCGGCGCTATCTGCGCCAGGGCGGGGCTGTTGTTTTCCGCAAGCCCGTGCGCCGGACTGTTTTCGACGGGCTGGATGAGTGGCTGGGGGAGCGCTTCTTCCGGCATAGCGGCAACGCCGACGTGGTGCGCCAGGAACTGGCGAGCGAGCACGGCATCGTCATCGGGCTTCGCTCGGTGGAACTGCGGGTGCAGCGCTGGCGCCGGGAGTTGAAGGCGCAGATGCGGGCAACCGTGCGGTTTGAGACGGCCCCGGGCCAGCAGATGCAGATCGACTTCGGCGACACGCGGGTGTGGATCGGCGGTGAGCGGGTGCGGCTGCACCTGTTCGTGGCAACGCTTGGCTACTCGCGCCGGCTGCATATCCGTCCCTCACTGCGGGAGCGCCAGGCGGACTGGTTCGAGGGCATGGAAGGCGCCTTTTTGCGCTTCGGCGGGGTTCCAGCGGAAGTGCTGTTCGACAATCCCAAGGCGCTCGTCGAGCATCACGATGCGGCCACCCGGGAGGTGCGGTTCAATGGGCGGCTGCATGCCTTTGCCCGCTACTGGGGATTTGCACCCCGCGCCTGTGCGCCCTACCGGGCGCGCACGAAGGGAAAGGACGAGCGCGGGGTCGGCTACGTCAAGAAGAATGCCATTGCCGGCCGCCGGTTCGAGAGCTGGGCCGCCCTCGAGGCGCATCTGGATCGATGGACGCGTGAGGTCGCTGATCAGCGGGTGCATGGCACCACCGGCGTGGCTCCGGCAGAGCGCTTTGCGGACGAGGCCGGGGCACTTCGTCCCCTCGGCGGGCGGGCGCCGTTCGGGCAGCTGCGGGATCTGGTGCGCAAGGTTCAGGCTGACTGCGCGATCGACCTGGACACGAACAGCTACTCGGTGCCCTGGCGGCTGATCGGGGAGCGTCCAGGTCGTGGTGCTGGGCGGACGCGTGATCGTGCGTCATGCGGGCGAGGTCGTCGCCGATCATGCCCTGTGCCGGGGCCGCCGCCAACGGATTGTCGAGCGTGCGCATCTGGCCGGCGTGGTCGGCGCCGCGGGGCCGGTGCGGTCGGCGCCGACGGACATCGTTGTGCCGCCCGCCCTGCTGCGGCCGCTGGCCGAGTATGAGGCGCTGGTGGGAGGAGGCTGGTGATGACGGCCATCGATCACGAGGCGCTGGTGGCGATGCTCGATCGGCTCAAGCTGACGGCGATCCGCGACCAGCTCGACACGCTGCTGGACGAAGCAGCCCGGTCGGACATGACCTTGCGCGAGGCCCTAGCGTTCCTGGTCCGGTGCGAGATCGCACGGCGCGACGAGCGGCGGATCGCCATGGCGAGCAAGATCGCCCAGTTCCCGTTCGTGCGCGAGCTCGACGGCTTTGACTTCGACGCGCAGCCGTCGCTGGATCCGCGACAGGTCCGGGAGTTGGCCACCTGCCGCTGGATTGCGCATGGGGATGCGGTCTTGCTTTTAGGGCCGCCGGGCACCGGCAAAACTCATCTGGCGGTCGCTCTCGGACGCGAGGCGATCCGGCAGACCTATAGCGTGCAGTTCGTCACGGCCGCGACGCTGGTGGCAATGCTGGCCAAGGCCCATGACGATGGCTTGCTCGACAAGCAGCTGACGATCTTGGCGCGGCCGAAACTGCTGATCATCGACGAACTTGGCTATCTGCCGTTTGAGGCCAATGCGGCGCATCTGTTCTTCCAGCTGGTGTCGCGCCGCTACGAGCGGGGCTCGATCCTGATCACCTCCAATCGCTCCGTGGGCGAATGGGGATCAGTTTTTGGGGACGCCGTCGTGGCGACAGCGATATTGGATCGCCTGCTTCATCATTCGACGGTGATCACCATCCGCGGCGACAGCTACCGGCTTCGTGAAAAGCGCCGATCCGGCCTTCTGCAGAAGGCCGGAGTAGCCCTCGAAACTGAGGGAGACACAAAGCGATGAGAGGGGGTCAAACCTTCAATTCGCCCAAGGGGTCAATTCTTCGGTTCGGTTGACATCGAGATCCTGCGCACGCCGCTGGCGCGGGTCGCGTCCGATCACCTGCCCCTGCTGCTGAAGGTTCGGATCGTCGCGGCCAAGGCACAGCAGACCCAAGCCTGACACGCCCATGGGCGTATCCACCTTTGACAGCAATGTGACGGATCGGCGGTCTTGGCGCCGCGTTTGACAGCTCGGGACCCTGAAGGTTGTCGGCCAGCCTCCGGGCGGGAGACAGCGCCGTTGACCCTCTGACGGTCGCCACAGGCTGTCCGGCCTGCGCTCCCTGAAGGGAATACGGATATGCGAGGCTCAAAGCCTCTGATCCTGGCCGGCGTTTTCGCCCTTGCGGGATTCCTGCTCCACCGCATCCTGAGCCGCTACAGTCTCAACCAACTCACCGCTGCGGTGACAACCGTTCCCATATGGCGGCTCCTAAGCTCTGGCGGGTTTGCGGCGGCCAGCTATTTCGCCCTGACGCGCTTTGACTATCTCGCGTTGCATTATGTCGACCGACCGCTGCCGTACTTCCGGGCGGCGCTCGCCTCCTTCACCAGCCTGTCGCTGGGGCACAACATCGGCTCTGCCGCCTTAAGCAGCGGCGCCATTCGCTACCGCTTCTATGCGCGCTGGGGCCTGACCCGGGGGCAGATTGCCAAGTTGATCGTGTTTTGCGGCGTCACCGTTGGACTCGGGCTGTCTACCTTGGGCGGAGCAGCGCTCCTGATCCGGAGTGAACTGGCCCAGGAGATCACCGGATTGGCCCGGCCCCTCGTTGTCGGGCTGGGCGTTGGGTGTCTGGCCATCCCGTTCGCCTATCTTGCCCTCGCCGCCGTGCGGCGCAGGCCGCTGGTTGTCCATCACTGGACGCTCGAGATCCCGTCGCCCTCGCTTGCGGCCGGGCAGGTTGCCGTCGGTGCATCAATTTTGCCCTGGTGGCCGCGTGCCTGCACCAAGTGCTGGCAGCGGTCGCGGACATCCCCTACCTCGGGGTGGCGTCAGTCTATGTTATCGCCAACGCGACGACCCTCGTGAGCCATGTTCCGGGTGGGCTTGGTGTCATCGAGAGCGTCGTGATGCACCTTCTGCCGCACCAGGACCTGATCGGCCCGCTGCTGGTGTTCCGCTTCGTCTATTTTCTCGTTTCCCTTGGGCTGGGAAGCCTCGTGTTCCTCACGACGGAGCTGATCTACCACCGCAGAGGCAGGTCCCCGGCGGATACAGGTGGCGCCAAAGCCAAGGCTGATGCCACGTCGCCCTGATCGTCCACGCGTGCAGGCGGCGGAACCTCGTGTCGGATGAAGCGTCTGCTCGAAGGCACCCTCAATGGGGAAAGGCCCGGAACGTGACAGAACCGGTCGTGCCTGGCAAAGCGCCACGTCCCATGCGACCCGCATGGGCCACCTTCGGCCAAGACGGCTTTCATCGGGATTGGGACTACACGCGACGGGTTCTGATCACGCTGCTGGTGATTGGGCTCGCCTACTTCCTCTGGCTGATCTCGGACATCCTGTTGCTGATCTTCGCCGCGATCCTGCTGGCGGTGCTCCTCAGTTTTCTCGCCGACCTGATGACGCGGTACACGCCGGTCCCGCGGCGCTGGTCCCTCAGCGTCACGGTCGTTCTGGTCGCGGCTCTCGTCATCGGCTTTCTTGGCCTGTTCGGCGCCCAGATCGGCGGCCAGATCACGCAGGTGGTCGAGAAGCTCCCGGAGGCCATTAATGCCGCCGCGGCGCGGCTGAACATCAGCAACGCAACCGAGCGGATCGAGGAGGCCCTCGCGTCAGGATCGGGCAGGCTCCTGTCCCGGCTGGCCGGCCTCGGTTCCTCCGTGGTCGGCGCCTTGGCCAACCTCGTGCTTGTCGTGGTCGCCGCCATCTATCTGGCCGCCGATCCGACGCTGTACCGGCGAGGCGCGATCCAGCTCCTGCCCCCGAGCCAGCACGACCGCATCCTCGACGCCATGGATGTGAGCGGCAATGCATTGCGGCTCTGGTTCGGCGGGCAGCTCGTGACCATGACCCTGGTCGGGGTAGCGTCGGCCCTCGCGTATTGGTGGGTTGGGCTGCCGTCTCCAGTGGCGCTGGGCATCATCGCCGGCGTGACCAACTTCGTCCCATATCTGGGTCCCATCATGGGGGCCATCCCGGCCATGGTCTTCGCGCTCGCCACGGACCTGACCACGGCGATGTGGACGCTTGTGGCGGTTGTGGCAATCCAGCAGCTTGAGGGCAACGTGATCACGCCGTTCATTCAGCAACGCGCTGTGTCCCTGCCGCCTGCGGTCGTGCTGTTTGCGATCGTGGTGTTTGGGCTCGTATTTGGTCTGCTCGGCGTTTTCCTAGCGGTCCCGCTCACCGTCACGCTCATGATCCTGGTGAAGAAGCTGTGGGTGCGGCAAGTGCTGGGAGAGGAGACAACCGTGCCCGGCGAGGCGGATTCCCCCGGCGGTAGGAGACGGGGACCCACGCCCACGGAGGAGTGAGCCCGATGGCTGGTGCGAACCGAGCCTAGCTCTGCCCCCGAACTCACGCCCCGGGCGGTCCACGAGTCAAAGAACGTGGATGCCCCCCTCCTTGCGGCGGGCCGAGATGACGTTCCTGGCCTGCTCGACGCGGTTCAGGATGGCCTGCCGGTCGCTGGACGCCAAGGGTGCCTCTCCGGCGGTTTCCGCCAGCTTGCCGAGCTGCCGTTCCACGGCTTTCCTCATCGTCTCAGACCGGAGGCTCGGGGCAAGCTGGCCCAGCACATCGGCCATGCGGATCAGCACGGCGGGGATCCGGCTCGCGGCCTGGCGGATCGCATCGAAGGCCGCGTCGGTCAGTCCCTGCGCATCCGAGCGCTGGGCGATGACCCGCACCTCACCCTCCTTGTCGCACCAGACCGCCGGCTGGAGCGAACGCCCAAAGATCTCCTCCAGCGCCGCGCCGCGCCGGTCGATCACCGCAATGGCCGTAAAGGGATCGTTGATCGCGGGGGAGAGGGCCCGCAGGGCGATCTCGACCAGCTGGCGCAGACTGTATTCCAGATCCTGCGCTGGGGTACGTTCCTCCCCGAGCACGAAGGCGCTCCGGACGGCCTTGACGGCTTTGGTGTCCAGGGGGTGGTCTGCGTACACGACCACGTGCCCGCCGTTCCTCAGCACGAAGTGACCCGCCCGCACGGTCACCTGAAGCAGCGCCTGCTCGCGGCTGGCCAAGGCGACGAGAGCGTCGTAGTCAACCACCTGGATGTAGCCGCTCCGGCCGAGGGAAACGGTTCCGGCGGCGGGCCGCGTCAGGTGGGGCAGGCTGCGCTCGGCCGCGCCGGCATCCTCCGGCAGCATGTCGCGGATGTTGTGGTGCAGGTCGCGCGCCACCTGCGCGACGATGTTGTCCACCATGATCGAGCGGGCAACTTTGTGGACATAGAACAGCAAGGCCAGCAGGCACACGATGGTGAGGGCGCTGCCGACCGTCACCGCAAGATGCGGTACGCCCTCGGTGCCTTGGGCCTCGTCGAGGCTGCGCAGCACCACCAGGACGTACAGGATGGTGCCGAGAAAGAGCCCGAGCACGACCTGGAGCTGCCGGTCGGCCATGAAGGTCGGGATCAGGCGCGACCCGAGCTAGATCTTCGACGCAGTGATTATGACCCTTTGGCGAGTGGCTCGGGCGAGGCGATTTTAGGATAGGCACGGCCCATTTTGGCACGGGCGTTTTCGGTGGTGAACATCCACCTGACCCGAGCCCCGGCGGCGTTCCGCTCGTCCTCCCAAGCCGCGATTTCGCGCTCGAGCCCCTCGCGCGTGTCGATCCGCCGGTCCAGGCACTGGCCCTTGAGCACCCCGATCTCGATTTCGACCATGTTCAACCAGCTTGCGTGTTTGGGGGTGTAGTGGAACTCCAGCCGCCCCAGGAGACGATGCGCTTCCGAGGCTGGAAAGGCCTCATAGAGCGCCCCGGGCGTGTGGGTCGACAAGTTATCCATCACGACCCGGATCCGCTCGGCCTGCGGAAAATCGACATCCACAAGCTCGCGCATGCACACAGCAAAGTCCGTCGCCGTCCGGCGATCCGTGACGGTCACTTTGCGCCAGGGCCGGTGCGCATCCACCATCACGAACAGGTTCACCGTGCCACAGCGGCGATACTCGTAATCGACGCGCTCGACCTGCCTGGGCGTGGCCGGGAGCGGCGGGCGCGTCTCGCCGATGAGCTGGATCGGGCTCTCATCGAAGCACACCACCGGGTGCTGCGGATCGGACGGCTTGGCGTAGAGATCAAGCACATCCTCCATGCGGGCGACGTAGGCGCCATCAATTTTCGGAACACACCACATCTTCCGCTGCCAGGGCTTGAGCGCATTTTCCGCCAAACGCCGGCGCACCGTCTCGCGCGACAGGCGCTCATGGTGAGTGAGCCGCACGATCTCGCCGGCCAAGAGTTCCAGCGTCCAGCGGGCGCGGCCCGCGGGCGGCTTGGCGCAGGCGGTCGCCACCAGCAGCGCCTCCTCCGGGCCTGAGAGCTTGCGGGCGGCGCCGGGACGGGGCTCCTCACTGAGCGCCCGCTCCAGGTTGCCTTCCACGAAGCGGCGCTTGGTCCGATACACGGTCGAGCCGCCCACCGCGACACTCTGGGCAATCGTCGCGTCTGGGACCCCGGCATCGGCCGCCAGCAGGATCTGCGCTCGCTTGAGCGTTCGGGCCGCATGCTTGCCGCCGCTGAGCATCGCCTGGAGTTGGGTGCGCTCGACCTCGCTCAGCTCAATCCGGTAGCATATGTTCATCTCGGCCTCCCGCATGAGAGGCCCAGCTGAATCAGCCACTGAATCGAGCGTGTGGCCAATGTCTGAGAAAAGCTTCACCGACCGGCAGGGCCAGTACTTGGCCTTCATCGACGCCTACACGCGCGTCCATGGCCGCCCTCCGGCCGAGACCGACATGCAGCGCCATTTCCAGGTCAGCCCGCCTTCCGTGCACCAGATGATCCTGACCTTGGAACGGGCCGGCTTGATCCGCCGTCAGCCCGGAATGGCGCGAAGCATTGAGGTGTTAGTCGCCCCTGAAGGCCTGCCCCTCCTCCGCCACCCCCAACCTGTCAAATCCTCTGTGCCAAGGATCTAGTTGGCCGCCAGCGTCAGGATCACGAACGTGACGGAGACGAGGAGAGAGGCCATCGTCATCAGCCCGGAGAGCAGGCTCGACAGGAGGCCGCGTGCGGTGTCGGCATCGCCGCCATACAGCCACCGGAGTCGGCTGGCGTCCCATGACTTCAGGAGGTCGGCTTCGGTGGAGAGAAGCCAGTAGGCAAGGGCCAGCGCCGCGACACCGAGCAGCAGCGGGATGATCCAGAGCTGTTCGCGCAGGAGGGCGAGAATGTTGCGGGTGCGCTCCATGACGTGACAACCTCGGTTGCGCCGGCGGGATCCATCACAGGCTCGGCACTGTGTCCAGGTGGATCGGGGAGGCGGCACGAGAGAATGCGCCACCCTGAAGGCCATCTCACGGTCCAACCGGAAGCCGAGGAGATGGATCTTGCCATCGGATGACAGCACCAGCCATAGGCCCGGCTCGGGAATGCGTCCTGCCTATCCGGAACGCCAGACATGGGAGCGGGTTTGGTGTCAGAGCTGATAAAGCGGGAGGTGAACATGGGCGCACGTGGTTCGGCGCTCCTGGCTGTGGCGATCATCATGGCAGGTCCCGCCGTGTCGCAGACGCCACCTCCTGGCTGTGGCGACACCGTCACCGTGCAGCGAGGCGACACCCTGAGCAGCATTGCGGAGCGCTGCGATGTCCCTGAACGCAGCGTGATGCGCCTGAACCCGCGTATTGAAGGATCCCGCGACCTGCGCGTCGAGATGCAGCTGCGAGCGCGCGGGGACGGGCAGTCCGAGGCCGGAAACGCGCTTGGGCAACTTGGCTCCTTGGCGAGGGGTGCCGTAAGCACCCTGTCAGACACCCTGTCGGACTTCGCCACCGGCCTTGGGTCGTCGGCCCGGGAACTGCTCGACAAGAACCCGGACCTCCGTCAGCGGCTGGAGGGCTTTAAGCAGAAGTTGCGCAACTCTGGGGCGGACACCGTGCATGGCTCTCTGTCAGTGTCGCCGACGGAGGCTGCGGTCGGTGGATCGCTGAACATCTCGGCTCAAGGCTTGCCGCCGGACACCCCAGTCGTCATCGGGGCCAGTCGGCCCCAGGCCGCCTATGAGGTTCTCCAGAACGCAAGAACCTCTTCGGACGGTTCCTTGCAGATGATTATTAGGATCCCTGATTGGGCTGCAGACACGCCCCGCCTGGCGATTGTCGTTGCAGCCGAGAATGGTGACTGGTCCATTCGGTCCCAGCCGATCAGGGTAACGGGGAGCAAGCCTTAGCCTGCCGTAAGAGTTCGGAACCGAAGGGCGCCCCCTTGGCTGGTGTCCTCCTCTCGTTTTGCTTCCGAAGGCCGGTGGAGTACGCCTTGCATGAAGCCGCCCGCAGGCGAAACCGCTTGTCGGCGTGGCGCGTTGGCCTGTCCGGATCAGCGGACAAGGCATCCCGATGCAACCGCCCCTGAGGGTTGTCGTGCTCCTCAACGCCGCGGCCGGGACGCTACAGGCCCAAGGGGGCACGGCCCTGGCTGACGCCGTGGCGGCTGCCTTCCGGCTGCATCGGATCACCGCTATACTGGAGACCCTCCACGGCCCCGAGCTGGATACAGCGGCCAAGCGGGCCGCGCAGCAGGCCCACAACCGGGAGATTGATGCCGTCGTGGTCGGCGGCGGCGACGGCAGCATCCGCACCGTCGCCCAAGCACTGGCCGGAAGCGAGGTCCCGCTCGGGATCCTGCCGCTTGGCACCCTGAACCATTTCGCGCGGGATCTCGGCATTCCGACTGCGGTGGACGATGCGGTTGCGCTCATCGCAGCCGGAGCAACCCGTCACATCGACGTGGGCGAAGTTAACGGCGAGATCTTCGTCAATAACTCCTCACTCGGCCTCTATCCTTATCTGGTCCTCGAGCGGGAGCGCTGGCGCCGCCACACGGGGCTGGCGAGGTGGAGCGCCATGATCCTGGCCGGCTTGGGAGCATTGCAGCGCCTTCGCATGCGCCGGTTCTCGATCCGCACGGAGGGTGTGGTCGAGCCATACCGGAGTTCGGGCGTGTTCATCGGAAACAACGAGTATAGCCTCGAGACGGGTGCCTTCGGCCGACGGGCGCGACTGGATGGTGGCCGGCTCTGCATCTACGTTGGCAGCGCGCAAGGCCGAGTCGCCCTGATCCGGCTCGCCTTCCGGGCCGCCCTCGGGCTCATCGACGCAGGCCGGGATCTGCGCGCCATGAAGGTGTCGCGAGCCGAGATCCTTCTTCAGAAGGACAGGCTTCTCGTCGCGCTCGACGGCGAGATCCGTGTCCTGCAGCCGCCCCTGCAATACCGCTCGCGGCCAGGCGCCCTGCGGGTATTTGGACCCTCAAGTGGAGATGATTCCGGCTTCGATCGTCACGGCTTGGCTTAACATCGATGACTCCATTGACAATAAAGGCAATCCTTAGGGAACTCTGAAGCTAGGTTCGCGTATTATCCTGCCAATCCTGTCACGCCGACGTCAGGAATGCATTGTTGGCGTCGGTCTGATTGCAGTGAGTCTTGTCGCGGCCCCTACCGAGCTTGGGCGCCTGCGGCCCATGAGATGTCCGCGCTGCGGCCCTGCCGACCCCAACGCCGACGAACGCGTCACGAAAGTCTTCTCCTGGTCCTGCGTCCATCGGGCGGATCGTTCGTCGCAACATCCTCCCGGAATCATGCGGAGGGTTCATGGACGAACCGGATGCTTCCCTCAGCCACGGTGCCGAGCCAGACCCAGAACGGCGTACGCCCCACGGCGAGTTGGGCGCCTCGTCGGAGCCAGAGCGGTGTGCGCACTCCAAAGGGTCATCGTCTTGGAGCCGCAGTGATGGATGAATCTCCTCGATCACTGCCTTCTCGAACGCAAGATCGCGCACCAAACGCGTTCCGCAGCCGGCTGGCTCTTCCCATCCCCGTGTTTGGCCTGGCCGTCCCTGCTGGCGCTCTGCTCGCCACCCTGGCCTGGTCGAGCCCTGCGGAGGTGTCGGCGGCGCGCGGCCATATGATCGTAGTGGGCGGTGGGCCGGGCGGTGCTGGCGCCGCCTGCTTCAGCTGCCATGGGCTACAGGGCCAAGGAGACGCGGGCGGGGCCTTTCCGCGACTCGCGGGCCTCGATCGCATCTACCTCGCGAGGCAATTGGACGATTACGCGTCAGGCGCGCGCCCCAACCCGGCGATGAGCCCGATTGCCCAGCAACTCACGGCCGGCGACCGTCAGTCCACCGCGCTCTATTATGCGGAGCTCTCTGCGCCCGCAGCCGTCGAGCCATCCAGTGCAGCCGATGGGCGCCTCGTCCAATGGGGAGCGATGCTCTACGCCCAGGGCTCGGCTGAGCGGGGCATCCAAGCCTGCGCTAACTGCCACGGCCCCGCTGCGAGCGGATTGAACCGGGTCTACCCGCCGCTCCTGGGGCAGCCGGCCTCCTATGTGGATGCCCAGCTTCGGCTGTGGCGCGACGGCGTGCGGCACAACGACATCTACGACGTGATGGGTACCGTGGCGCGGCGCATGACGGACGAGGATATCCGCGCCGCCGCGCTCTACGTCGCGGGGATTTCGCCATGAAGCGGCCTGTCTGCACCTGTGGTAAAGCATGCCACCACGGGCGCAGACAGCGACTCTGGACAGGAGGTTCGGTGATGCGAACATTGCTCCCAGTCGTGCTCGTCACGGTGCTTGCTGCGGCCGGCCCGGCTGTCGCCCAGACCGCCGAAGGCTCCCAGTCGCAAGGAACCCAGCAGGGGGATGTGGTTCAGAATGGCGCCGGCACCAAGGGCGACGTCACGCCCGGTTCGAGCGGTCCCCAGCCGGACGGCACGGGGGAGACCATCCAACCGCTCCCGGTGATGTTCCCGATCAAGCCTCCGGCGGATCCGTTCTACGGCCCCGGCATGCTTCCCATCGCGCCCGGCCCGATGCGTTGCGAGATCATCGGACCTGCCGCGCCGAGACAGCGTTGCGAGGCCACCGCTCAACGCCGGAACCCAGGATAGGCTGATGACCGACATCACCCGACGCACGCTCGTTCAGGCCGGTGGCGCCCTTGGGCTCTCCGCGGGCCTGGTCTCGACGCCCATGGCGCAGCCCGCCGATGGGCGCACGGCCTATCGGTTCTTCACCCCCGAGGAGGCGGCCTTCATCGAGGCCGCCGTCGATCGCCTGATCCCGCCGGAGCCGGATTGGCCCGGCGCCCGCGAGGCTGGGGTGCCGAACTATATCGACCTGCAACTCGCTGGACCCTACGGACAGGGACAGAACTTGTTTCTCGCGGGGCCGATCAAGCCGGGCACGCCGAGCCAAGGCTATCAGCTTGGCCTGACCCCGGTGCAGGTCTACAGGACGGCGCTCGGTGCGATCCTCCGGCGGTTGCAGGAGGCGGGTGCATCGTTTGAACAAGCCACGCGTGAGGAGCAGGATGCATTCCTGCACCGTCTCGAGGCAGGCGAGGTGGACCTCGACGGCGTGCCTTCGGCCGTCTTCTTTGAGACGCTGTTCGCCAATACGATCGAGGGCTTCTTCTCGGACCCCGCCTATGGCGGCAATCGCGACATGGTGGGCTGGCGCATGGTCGGGTTCCCGGGCGTCTACGCCGCCTATCTCGGCGTCTACACCCAGCACGGCCTGCGCTACGGGCGCGAGCCGCTGTCGATGGCGGATGCGCAGCGCCTGCACGGGCACGGCCCCGCGCCTGCCCACGGCGCCGCGCCCGCGTCTCTCGATCGCCACCCCTGATCCTGAACGAGACCTGTCATGGCAACCCGTCTCAAGCCCGTCGACGTCGTCCTGGTTGGAATGGGGTTCACGGGAGCGATCCTGGCGAGGGAACTGGGCCAGGAAGGCCTGTCGATCGTCGGGCTGGAGCGGGGCCCGCAGCGGGACACGGTGCCGGACTGGCAGTCGCCCGCCATGCACGACGAGCTGCGCCATGCGATCCGCAACGAGGGATTTCAGAACGCGGCGCTCGAGACCTTCACCTTCCGCAACCACCCGGGCGAGGAGGCGCTGCCGATCCGCATGCTCGGCTCCTTCCTGCCGGGGACCGGCCTCGGCGGCGCCGGCGTGCACTGGAATGCGAGGATCTTCCGCTACCTCCCGTCCGAGCTGCGCATGCGGAGCCACTACACCGAGCGCTATGGTGCGGCGGCGATCCCGGACGAGCTCACCATCCAGGACTGGGGCATTACCTGGGAGGAGATCGAGCCGCATTACGATCGGTTCGAGTATCTGTGCGGGGTCGGCGGCAAGGCCGGCAATCTGCGCGGGCAGATCCAGCCGGGCGGCAATCCGTTCGAGGGGCCGCGCTCGCGCGAGTACCCGCTGCCGCCAATGGAGCCTGCCTATGCGGGAGCGTTGTTCGCGAACGCGGCGCTGGAGCTCGGCTACACGCCGTTCCCGGCGCCGTCGGGCAACATGACGCGCCCCTACACGAATCCGGAAGGGCTCGCGCTGCAGGCCTGCAACATCTGCGGCTTCTGCGAGCGCTTCGGCTGCGAGCACTTCGCCAAGGCGAGTCCGCAGACGGTGTTGCTGCCGAAGGTCCTCGCACAGCCCAATTTCGAGCTGCGGACGAACGCGCACGTCACCAAGGTCGTCCTCGACAACACCGGGCGGCGGGCCACGGGCGTGCTCTACGTGGACGCCCAAGGGCAGCAGTTCGAGCAGCCGGCCGAGCTCGTGATCCTCTGCGCCTTCTCGCTCAACAACGTGAAGCTCATGCTCAACTCCGGCATCGGCCGGGCCTACGACCCGGCGACCGGGGAGGGAACGGTCGGCCGGAACTACACCTACCAGACCCAGGCCGCGGCGACGGTGTTCTATCGCGAGGACATCAACATCAACCCGTTCATGGGCGCCGGCGCCCTCGGCACGATGATCGACGACTTCAATGGCGACAATTTCGATCACACGGGGCTCGGCTTCGTGGGCGGCGCCTACATCGCCGCCTGGACCAATAGCGGGCGGCCGATCGAGTACCACCCGGCGCCACCTGGGACCCCGCGCTGGGGCCTCGGCTGGAAGCAGGCGGTCCGCCGGCACTACAATCACACGGTCGTGCTGGAGGCGGAGGGCAACTCGATGCCGACGCCAAGGAACTACCTGAGCCGCGACCCGACCTATCGCGACGCCTACGGCCAGCCGCTGCTGCGCCTCACCTTCGACTTCACGGAGAACGACCTGAGGATGTCCCGCTACGTGGTCGACCGGGCGGTCGAGATCGGCAGGCTCATGGGCGGGGAGGTCGTCGCGCCGGGCTACCGGTTCGCCCCCTATTCGATCGTTCCCTACCAGACGACACACCCGTCCGGCGGGGCGGTGATGGGGACGGACCCGACGACGAGCGCGGTGAACCGCTACCTGCAGAGCTGGGACGTGCCGAACCTCTTCGTTCAGGGGGCCTGCGCCTTTCCCCAGAAAGCGGGCAAGGACGTGACCGGCACGGTTGGCGCCCTGGCCTACTGGTCGGCGAAGGCGATCCGCGAGCAATACCTGAAGCATCCTGGCGCTCTCGTGCAGTGAGGGGAGGCTTAGGCCATGCGCATCCGGCTTTCCCTTGTCCTCCTCGGCTGGCTCGGGCTCGCGGGCTGCGATCTGTCTGCAACCTACGCGCCCGCGACGGCGGACCTGGAGAACAAGCACGTGCACGACGGCGACGCGGCGCGAGGGTTCTCGCTCGTTGCCAGCGGTTCCTACGGCTGTGCCGCCTGCCACGCCATCCCGGGCATCCGCACCCCGAAGGGGGTCGCCGGCCCGCCGCTCGCGGGCATGGCGCGACGGGGCTTCATTGCCGGGCAACTGCCGAACAAGCCGGGCGTGATGGTGGCGTTCCTGCAAGACCCGCCCGCGCTCCTGGCCACGACCGGGATGCCGAACGTCGGGCTCACGCTCGACGAGGCCAGGGACGTCGCGGCGTACCTCTACACACTGGAGCAGCCCGATGCGGAGTAACCCGAAGGCTCTGCTCGCAAGAGGCCTACCGCCCTGGACGGTCGGGCTACTGGCGGGCTGCAGCGGCCCACAATCGGCGCTCGACCCCGCCGGCCCAACGGCCGCTTCGATCCATCTCCTTGGGATGATCATGTATGTCGGCGCGACGGCGGTCACGCTGCTCGTGGCGGTGCTGATGCTGGTCCCATTCCTGCGGCAGCGCGAGCGGCCGGTGAACCGTACCCTCTTCCTCTGGGGCGGCGGCGTTGCCCTCCCAGGAGTGACGCTCCTGTTCCTCGTGCCATACGTCATGACGACCGGTCATGAGACGCGAGCCTCCACGGCGCTAGACCGGCTCTCGATCGACGTCACCGGCCACCTCTACTGGTGGGACATGTCGTACCGGCGGGCCGACGGCTTGTCGGCGGCCTCCTCGGCCAACGAGTTGCGCCTGCCGGTTGGCGAGCCGGTCGAGCTGTTCCTGCGCGCCAACGATGTCATCCACTCGTTCTGGGTCCCGAGCCTGGCCGGCAAGACCGACATGATCCCCGGCCGGGTCAACCGCATGGTGATTCAGGCCGACCGGCCCGGGATCTACCGCGGCCAGTGCGCCGAATATTGCGGCCTGCAGCATTCGCTCATGCTCCTCGACGTCGTCGCCATGCCGAGGCCCGAGTTCGACACCTGGCTGGCCGGGGCAGCGCAGCCCGCCCAGGAGCCGGCCACGCCGCAGCTCCGCGAGGGCCGCGCCCTCTTCGTCGATCTCGGCTGCGGCACCTGCCACGCCGTGCGCGGCGTCTCCGAGGGGCGGCTCGGCCCCGATCTCACGCAGGTCGGCTCGCGCCGCATCATCGGGGCCGGGACTTTACCTGGCGGCATCGGCAACATCGCCGGCTGGATCGTCAGTGCCCAGCACCTCAAGCCCGACAACGCCATGCCATCCTACGATCAGCTCGAAGGGCCACAATTGCGGGCCCTCGCGGCCTACCTGGAGTCGCTCAAATGACGACCACGCCAGATGCCGCCGCAGCCAGGCCGAGGAGCAGTCCTGGCCCTGCGCCCGGTGCTCCGCTTTATCCACAATCGTGCGGAGACGACGGCCTGGAACGCCTCCAGGCGGCTTGGGCCAAGCCAAGACGATTCTGGTTCTTCACCGAGGTCATCAACAACCACATCGGCGCCCTCTACGTCGCGACCGGCTTCCTGTTCTTCTTCGGCGCCGGCGTGCTCGCGCTCCTCATGCGCATCCAGCTCGCCTATCCGGGCATGACCTTTCTCGACGCCGCCACCTACAACCAGTTCTTCACGATGCATGGCGTCGTGATGATGTTCCTGTTCGCGGTGCCGATCGTCGAGGCGGTCGCCGTGCTCCTCCTGCCGAGCATGATCGGCGCGCGGGACATGCCGTTCCCGCGGCTCTCGGCTCTCGGGTACTGGTGCTATGCCATTGGCGGCGCGCTGACGTTCGCGAGCCTGTTCTTCAACATCGCGCCGGATGGCGGCTGGTTCATGTACCCGCCGCTCACCGGACCCCAATACTCGCCCGGCGTCAACACGGACGTCTGGATCCTCGGGCTCGGCTTCGTCGAGATCGCGGCGATCGCCGCGGCCGTCGAGCTCTCCGTCGGGATCCTCAAGACCCGCGCCCCGGGCATGACCCTCGGCCGGATGCCGATCTTCGCCTGGTACATACTGGTGACGGCCGGGATGATCATGATCGGCATGCCGGCGATGATCGCCGCCGACACCTTGCTCGAACTGGAGCGGGGCTTCGGCATGCCGTTCTACGACGCCACCAGGGGCGGCGATCCCCTGCTCTGGCAGCACCTGTTCTGGCTCTTCGGCCACCCGGAGGTCTACATCATCTTCCTGCCGGCGGCCGGCATGGTCTCGATGATGCTGCCGACCTTCGCCCGGGCGAAGCTGGTCGGCTACACCTGGCTGGCCCTGGCGGCGATTGCGGTCGGGTTCCTGAGCTTCGGGCTATGGGTGCACCACATGTACGCCACAGGGCTGCCGCTGCTGTCGCTGGCCTTTTTCTCGGCTGCGAGCTCCGCCATCGCGATCCCAATGGGCATCCAGGTCTTCGCCTGGATCGCGACGCTGTGGGACGGCAAGCCGGTGCTGCGCGTGCCGCTGCTGTTCATTCTCGGCTTCTTACTCATCTTCACAATCGGCGGCCTGACGGGCGTGATGGTGGCGGCGGTGCCCTATGACTGGCAGGTGCACGACACCTACTTCGTCGTGGCGCATTTCCACTACGTGCTGATCGGCGGCATGGTGTTCCCGCTCTTCGCCGCGCTCTACTACTGGACCCCGACCGTGACGGGGCGGATGCTGTCGGAACGGCTCGGGCGATGGGCCTTCTGGCTGATGTTCATTGGCTTCAACGCCGCCTTCCTGCCCATGTTCGTCACCGGCCTGCGCGGCATGCCGCGGCGCATCTACACCTATTCTGGCGATCTCGGCCTGAGCTGGCTGAACCTGATCACCTCGGTGTTTGGGTTCGTGTTCGCGGCCGGCGTGCTGGTCGCGCTCATCGACTTCGTGTGGCACCTCCGGTGGGGGCGGGAGGCCGGCATCAACCCTTGGGGCGCGCCGTCGCTCGAATGGTTGGCCCCCATTCCGCCGTACAACTTCCGCAGCATCGTGCCAATCCACTCGCGCTATCCGATCTGGGAGCAGAAGGGTCTCAAGGAGGAGGAGAGCGCAGGTCGGGGCTTCCTCCCGGACGCGCCGGCGGGAGAGCGCGAAGCCCTGATCACGGCGCCGATCACCACCGAGCCGGTCCAAATCCTGCGCGTGCCGGGGCCAGGATGGACCGCCTTCGGGGCGGCCCTGACGACCGCTATCGCCCTCGCGGCGGCGACCCTCAAGTCCGCGACGGTGGGTCTCGTATTCGGTGTCGTGGCAGCCGCGACGTTCCTCTACTGGCTGTGGTCGATGGATCGGGCGCTCCCGCGGGCGAGAGCCGATGCCGGCCGGGGCGTTGCACTGCCGCTCTACACGAACGGCAGCGAAAGCGTCGGCTGGTGGGGCATGATCGTGCTGCTGATCTCGGACGCGGCGGTCATCGCGTCCTTCGCCTTCGCCTATCTCTTCCTCTGGACGGCGCGGCCCGCCATCTGGCCGCCCGACGGGTCGCAGATGCCGGGATTTCTTACGCCTGGCCTGATCGCGGGGGCGGTCGCGGCCGCCTGGGTGCTCTTCGAGGCGGCAGACCGGTTGAACCAGCGTGATCGTCGGCTCGCCACAGGCCTCTGCCTCATTGCGTCCGCGGCGCTCGCGATGGGAGCTGTGGCGATGGGATGGGCGTGGCTGCAGGGGCTCGGCATCGACTCGACACGGCACGCATACGGCGCAGCGGTGTGGACGCTGCTCGGCACCATGGGCCTACACGTCCTCTCCGGTGCTGGCATGGCACTCTGGTCGGTGGCCCGCCTCTCGCTCGGCATGATCGACTCGTGGCGCTGTCTGACTCTTCGTATCTGCTTGGTGTGGTGGCGTCTCACGGCGCCGGTCACCGGTCTCGCGCTCTTCCTCGTTGCGGGGTTCCCCCATGTCGTCTCTTGATCTCGACGCTGGGGCGGAGCGGCCCCCGAAGATGGGCACCCTCGTCTGGCTGCTTGATCCGGCTTTCGGGTTCTTCCTGTGGGCGGCTCACTTCCTGGTCATCTACATCGCGGCGGCGGTCGCTTGCGTGCTGGGCCTCGGCGCAGCAAGCGCAGATGCCCAATCGGCCTTCCTCACCGGCCTCGGACTCGTGACGGCGGCCTCGGCCGTCATCCTCGTTCTGCACGCGGTCTGGCGCTACCGACAGCAGCGCGACGTACCCGCTCAGCGCTTCCGGATGTCGTTCACGATCGGCTGCGACGCGATTGCGTCGTTCGCCGTCCTGCTGCAGTTCTTCCCGATCCTGCTGGTGCCAGTATGCGCTTGACCGTGCTCGTTCTTGTCCTCACGGCAGGGGCCGGTCCCGTTCTGGCGCATGGCCCAGGCGCCGTGCCACCGGAGGCCTTCTGGCATTCTTGGAGCGTCGACCCGCTGGTGGTAGGGCTGCTGATCGCCTCGTCCTGGGCTTACGGACGCGGCGTGGGCCGGCTCTGGGCGCGAGCCGGCCGGTGGCGCGGCATCGGGCGCCTGCACGTCCTCTCGTTCATGCTCGGTCAGGCAATCGTCATCATTGCTCTTGTCTCGCCGCTCGACCGGCTCGGCGGAACGCTACTGTCTGCGCACATGATGCAGCACGGCCTGCTGGTCACCGCCGCGCCGCTGCTCCTTCTCCTCGGTAAGCCAGGGGTGGCGTTCGCCTGGGCGCTTCCGGCGGGCTGGAGCCGGGGAGACCTGGCGAGCGTGGCGTGGCGACCCCTCGCCAGGACAGGGCAATGGTTCTCGCATCCTCTTCCAGCGGCGACACTGCACGGGCTGGCATTGTGGATCTGGCATGCGCCGGCCCTGTTCGACGCGGCCGTGGAGCGGGAATGGCTTCACACGCTGGAGCACGCCTCGTTCTTCGGCACGGCGCTCCTGTTCTGGCGCGTCATTCTCGGCGCCCGGTCAGGCACGCGCGCCGGAGCCGCCCTGGCGGCGGCTTTCGCGACGCTGATCCATGGCGCGTTCCTGGGGGCTCTCCTCACATTGGCACCCCGGCCGCTCTACGGCTGGTACGGAGGGCGGGTGGAGCCGTGGGGATTGACCGTCCTCGATGATCAGCAACTCGCCGGGCTCCTGATGTGGGTGCCCATGGGCGTCGTCTATTTCGGCGCCTGCCTGTGGCTCGCCAGTCGGCTCATTGTGCCCACCGAGGGCCGCCCTCACCAGGCGGCACTGGCCGAAGCCGTCCCGATCGGAGATGGCCGGCCGTGAAACGGATTGCGCCGCGCTTGCGGATCATCGATCCCGTACTGGCTCGTTGTGCGAGCCGGAAATCTCTCTGGAGCGCTCGATCAAGTCGTCCAAATCGCGTCGAAACTGCTCGAGTGCGAACCCGATCCCGAAGAGTCGGCCGAGAGCCGCCGTCGACAATGACCGCGTCAGGCCTATCCGTCGCATGTCGTCGAGAGTGGCCCTGTAGGCGCGCACGGCCGTGGCCAAACTGCCGGTGTCCTCAGGGAGTTGCGGGCCAGTCAGCGTCTGGCCGACCTGCCTCAAGCTTGCGGCGCCGGCCTCCGCAGCGGATCGCCAGGCTTCGGTCGCGCGCCCGGGTAGCGGGTCGCGTCCCAAGTCCCGCACCGCGCGGCGAAGCATTCCAAGATCGTGGCGCAATCGTCCCAACGTCCGGAGCAGGGGCTCTTCGTCAGGGGCATTGGTCAGCAAACTCCGTCTTTCGCGTGTGGCCTCGTCCACCAATGTCTCGAGGCGGTGTAAGCTTTCGCGGATCCTCACGGCGAGAGGGCTGACCTCCGCTTGGCTTGCCTTGCTCCCAGACGCAAGCGCTTCGAGTTCCCGGGCCATGAGATTTGCGATCTCGGTGGCGGCCTCGAGAACCAAGCGGGATGCCTGGGCGGGTACGATGAGGACCGAGACCAGGATCCCGACCCCACACCCCAAGCCAACCTCCATCATGCGGCCGGCCGCGAACCCGAGCGGGCCCGCCGGCGAGCCCGCGCCCCCCAGGAGAATGATGGCACCCGTGATCGGCGCGATCCGAAAACCCGCCGAGAAGGCCGCCAGGATTGTCATTGGCGCCAGGGCGAGGACCAATGCGACCGTGCTCGAGAGCAGATCATCCGGTGCGATCGCGAGAACGATGGCAGTGGCGTAAACGGCACTGATGAGCGATCCCACAAACTGGTCGAAGGCGACCTTGAGCGAGCTGCCGACGTTGCTCTGGGTCACAATGATCGCGGTGATCACGGCCCAGAGCCCTCCCGAAAGCCCAAGGGGGTGGGCCAAGACTAAGGCGGCGAGGCTCGCCGCGGTCATCCGCACCGCATGCACCGTCTTGAGCCGGTGCCGGGTCAGCAAGTGCATAGACTTCGCCATGGGAGTTGCCCCCTCGATGACCAGCAACTCGCCGGACTTCTTATGTGGGCGCCCATAGGCGTCGTCTATTTCGGCGCCTGCTTGTGGCTTACCAGACGGCTCGTTGCGCCCGAGGAGCGATAGGTATCTTAGCTCGCCGCCGTCGGCGCCGCCTCGACTTTGCGGGCCGACGGCGCCGTTGAAAACGAATAGAGCCAGCCTGCCACTCTGGCCCGTCCAGCTTTACGATTTCTTTTTCGTATAGTTGAACGCCGGGGCGCCCTTCAGGGTCTCTTTGGTTGTGTTGA
The DNA here is from genome assembly GCF_047497095.1 of Microvirga sp. M2. Lineage (NCBI taxonomy): Bacteria > Pseudomonadati > Pseudomonadota > Alphaproteobacteria > Hyphomicrobiales > Methylobacteriaceae > Microvirga > Microvirga sp. M2. The sequence goes on along the minus strand of NZ_CP134065.1, from coordinate 379,820 downwards.
TGAAAGCCTTCATCGAGCCGTCCTTCTGGCTCAGTACAATGCTCGATGGTTCGATCAGGACGTAGTGCTCGCCCATCCCCAGGAAACCGCCGGCGCTGACAACCACCCCGGTGATGGTCTTTCCGTTTTCGATGACAAGATCCTCGATCTCACCAACCGATTCGTTCTGATTGTTGTAGACAGTTGTTCCGACGAGCCTCGAGGACAGAGTATCGGCCGGCTTTATGCTCACGAAACGAACAATCACGGGAGGCGCGGCGTCGCCCATCTGAATGCCCGAGGCCCCGCCCGGCTGCGTAGCCGTCGAGGGCTGGGCGGGAGACGTGGTCGTGGGTGCGGTCTGCGCATATGCAAAGCTGCCTACTGCACAAAGAACCACGGCCCTGGCAATTGTGTGCGGATTCATGGTCATGCTCCAGGGCATGCAAGGGGAGCGGCGGAACCGCCACTATCGAGCCTGTGAGTTGATCTCCCACGCCCACCGGTCAACGAAGCCGGAAGAGGGTCTGTTCCAGAATGGACCTGCCGCCAAATATCAGTTCTTACCAACTGGGATGGCCTCATGGCGTGGCGCCGATCGCGGAACCAAGTTTAATGGTTCCCGTTTGTCAGCACCGGGCCGGGGAGCCTTTTCGGGAGGCAGTGATGCGCGCACCGATGATCCTGACGAGTCTTCCACTGGCGTTCACGTTGCTGGCACCTGTACACGCCCAGGAGGTGCGGACCGGCGCCGACGCCTTCGGCACCTGGGAGAGGGACGCCCCTGGCGTCAGCCGGCACATCAGGCCCACCGACCTGCCGCCGCCGAGCCTTGCCCAGAACGACCCCGAAGCACCGGACTTCGAGAACATGGCCAACGTTGTCCCGGCTCCGGAAGACAAGCTGCCGGCCGTGCCGGAGGGCTTCAAGGTCCAGGTGTTCGCCCGGGATCTGAACCAGCCCAGGGTCATCCGGATCGCCCCAAACGGCGACATCTTCGTGGCCGAGAGCGGCAGCGGACGCGTCCTGGTCTTTTCTGCCGACGCGGCCAAGGGTGGGCCGGCAAAGCCCGAGGTCTTCGCCGAGGGGATCCAGAAGCCCTTCGGCATCGTGTTCTATCCGCCGGCCGAGCCCCGCTATGTCTATGTGGGGGCGACCAACCAGGTCGTGCGCTTCCCGTACCGGCTCGGCGATCGCAGGGCGACCGGGCCGGCCCAGGTCATCATTCCCGACATTCCGACCAAGCGGCACTGGACGCGCGACCTGGCGGTCTCGCGCGACGGCCAACGCCTCTTCGTTTCGATCGGCTCGTCGACCAATGTCGCCCCCGACATGCCGAAGAAGACACCTGAAGAGATCAAGGCGTTCGAAAAGACGCACGGGGTCGGCGCCGCCTGGGGCGACGAAGAGAACCGGGCCGTGGTGCGCGTGTTCGACCCGGAAGGCGAGAGCGTCCGCAATTTTGCGACCGGCCTGCGCAACTGCTCCGGCATGGCCGTGCAGCCGGGCAGCGACACCTTGTGGTGCACGGGCAATGAGCGCGATCACCTCGGCGCCAATCTGGTGCCCGATTTCCTGACCAGCGTGCAGAGGGGCGGCTTTTATGGCTGGCCGTGGTACTACACGGGCGGCAACGAGGACCCGGCCCATGCCGGTGAGCGCCCCGACCTGAAGGACAAGGTGCTCGTGCCCGATGTCCTGCTCCAGGCGCATTCGTCCACGCTCCAGCTCGTCTTCTACGACGCGGACGCATTCCCGGCCGAGTACCGCGGCGATGCCTTCGCCACGATGCACGGCTCTTGGAACCGGGAGGAAAGGACCGGGTACAAGGTAATCCGCGCCCGCATGAAGGACGGAAAGCCGACCGGCGTGTACGAGGACTTCATGACCGGATTCGTGCTGGATGCAAAAACGGTTTGGGGCCGGCCCGCCGGTATCGCCGTCGCGCGTGACGGCGCCCTGCTGGTCAGCGACGACGCCAACGGCACGATCTTCCGGGTCGCGTACCAGGGATCCAAGTAGCCGCCCCGGCTGCGGCTGATGCAGGAGATTCGGGAGGCACGCCCGGTCAGGATGCGCTGTCTGCGGGTGCCGCCTTCCTGACGGCGGCCGTGAGACCCTCGCCCGATTGGATCCGCACGGCGCCGGCCGCTGAACATCGCGAACAGGAGTAATCCATGCCAGGCTCACCGTCCGAACACTCACAGGTCATCGACTGGAGCAAGCTCACTGCCTTCGCGCGAGATCTGCCGACGCGGCTTGCCGCCGCCTATGCGCAGGAGCGCAAGCAACCTCACAATCTCACAGCGGATAAACACGACGAGGCCATCGCACGAATGATCGATCTTCTCGTCGAGATGTGGACGGGCCTGGCCGTTGCCTATCCGGCGGGACACTTCGGCGGGCGGGACCCGGAGGCGATCTTCCGGGACTACCTTGCCGAGAGGCTGAGATGGCGGACCCTGCTGGTGCCCGAGAACCCTGAGGATCCGCTCAGGGCGCTGGAGGTCCGGCGCGCAGTCTTGTCGGACGCGGAGGACGCTGTTGCGGACACCGTCGCAGCTCTTTTCCGTGGAAATGACGAGGTCATGCCGGAACTCTGGGCGGAGTGGTGGCGAAAGGCGAGGGCGGTCGGCCATGGACCGGCCGGATGAACTATGGCCCTCCGGGGCGGTGCGGATGGAAGGCGTCTCTCATGAGCCTGGATAGCCTGTTCTCGAGGTGGGACCGGGCGGCCACCCGGATCCTGAGGATCGTCGCCCGGACTGTCCGCGTTGCGCAGGGCGAGCACGGCGTCGTGATGAAGACCAACCGGGGCTATGGCTCCCGAGACGAGATCTTCATGATCGGCCGTGTATTCCGCCAGTCCCGACCCCATCGCGGCGCCGACGATTCCCTGATCCATCAGCTGCGGGATATCGGCCGACGCATCTCGCGCCGTGCGGTTCCCGGAGTGGCCGTCACCGCTGAATTCGGCGGCACGCAGCAGCAGGTCTCTACGGATCGAGATGGCTACTTCCGCATCCACCTTCGCCCCCGTGACCGGCCGCCCCCGAACCGTCTGTGGCACGTCGTGCATCTGATCCTCGAACGCCCGCTTCCGGTTCGGGCGGAGGGCCAGGTGTTCATTCCGCCGGAACACTACCGCTTTGTGGTGATCAGCGACATCGACGACACTGTCGTGAAGACGGGCGTCGCGAACAAGCTCAAGATGCTCTGGCGCCTGTTCGTCGAGGATGCCGAGAGCCGCACGGCCTTCCCCGGGGTTGCTGCCCTCTACCGGGCCCTGCACGCGGGCGCCTCCGGCGATGAGGCCAACCCCATGCTTTACGTCTCGCGTGCCCCATGGGGCATCTACGAGGTGCTCGACGAGTTCTTCACCCGGCATGCCATTCCGGTCGGCCCGATCCTGTTCCTGCGCGAATGGGGTGTCTCCTGGACGAGTCCGCTGCCGCGCAGGGCCGAGGACCACAAGCGCGAGTTGATCCGTCGGATGCTCGCCCTCTACCATGAGCTGCCCTTCGTGCTAATCGGCGACAGCGGGCAGCGGGATCCCGAGGGCTATCGCCAAGTCGTCGACGAGAACCCGGGCCGGGTGCTTGCCGTCTATATCCGCAACGTGTCGCACGGGTCGAGGAGGATCAAGGAAATCGAGGAGCTGGCGAAGGCAGTCGCGGCGGCCGGCAGCAGCCTCGTTCTGGCCGCGGACAGCTCGGCGATCGCGGATCATGCCGCCAAGCTCGGCCTCATTGACCCGGCGGCGGTCACCACCGTCGCAAGCGAGGAGGCTGCCGAGGGCGGGTCGAGGACACGGGTCAGGACGCTTCACACGGAAACGTCCGAGGGCGAGCTCCGCGACGTTCTCGGGAGCGACCCTGGCGGCGAGCCGCCTAACGTGGTTGTCGAACCGGACAAGCCGCAAGGCTGAGGAAGCCGCTTGACCTTGCCGTCGGGGCGGCGGATGGCGACCACCGGGTCCTCTCGGTCGAAACGGCTCCGACCGTTTCCTTGTTCGCGGCGTTGTCTCCGCGTGCTGCTTGGAGCAAGCCCCGTTGCGCCGGCAACCCGCGACCGCAAAGGGGATTGTGCCCGCTGCCCAGTGGGAGAATGAGAACGGAATGACCTGGACCGCGGCCATTGGCTGGTTCTTCGCGGCCTATGCGCTTCTTACCGGCATCTTCATCCTGCTGGAGAACCGGCGCCCACAGGCGACACTCGCCTGGATCCTGCTGTTTCTGACCTTGCCTATTATCGGACTAGGCATCTACGTCCTGTTCGGACGCGACCGCAAGGCGTTCAGTCGGCAGAGCAAGCTCGCGCGTCAGAACCTGCACGGAACCGCCGCTCCCCTGATCGAGCAGCTCCTCGCAGGGCAGGATGCCGAGATCAGCCGGCTCGAGACGCAGAGCCCGGTTCGCAGGCGGCTCATGTCGCTAGTGCGGCGCAACTCCCATTCCGTCCTGACCACGCGCAACCGGGTCGCCATCCAGCAGGACGCGTCTACGTTCTACCCGCACCTGATGGAGGACCTGAGGACGGCGCAGCGGAGCATCTACCTGCAGTTCTACACTTGGGCCGACGACGCGTTCACCCGCGAGCTCAAGGCGATCCTGATCGAGCGGGTGGCCCAGGGCGTCGAGGTGCGCCTGCTCTACGACCCGTTCGGATCCCTGTTCCGCCTCACCCGGCGCTACAAACGCGAGCTCAGCCGAGGCGGCGTGCAATGGGCGCCCGTGTCGGCGCTTTACTGGCTCCATACGATCTCCTATCGCAACCACCGCAAGATTGCCGTCATCGACGGGCGGGTCGGCTACACGGGCGGCATGAACATCGGTCAGGAGCATCTTGACGGCGGCCCCAGCTTCGACAGGTGGCGCGACACCCAGGTGCGCCTCGAGGGGGAGGCGGCGGCGGTGCTGCAAGTGGTGTTCCTCGTCGACTGGTACAACGCGACCGCCGAGGATCTCTTCACGCCGGACCGATTTCCATCGCTCGCGAATGAGGGGCCCCCCTCAACAACGGAGGAGCCACGCGCAGGCGACGCTTATGCGCCGGTTCAGATCCTGACCTCGGGTCCGGACTCGGAATGGCGCGCCATCCGCCAGCTCTACTTCGCCATCATCATGGCGGCCCAGCACCGCGTGCGGCTGCAGACGCCCTTCTTCATCCTTGATGCCACCATCGCGGAGGCGCTCAGGGCGGCGGCACTGGCCGGAATTGTGGTCGATGTGATGGTGAGCGACCGCGGCGAAGGACTGAACCAGACGCCGTACTGGGCCGCGAACACCTACCTGGCCGAGGTCGCGGCCGCCGGAGCCCGGGTCCACATGTATGGGAAAGGCTACCTGCATGCCAAGACGCTCAGCATCGATGGCGAGGTCTGCTCCATCGGCTCGGCCAACCTCGACATCCGCAGCTTCAGCATCAACTACGAGCTCAACGCCGTGATCTACGACGCGCGGCTCGCCCAGGAACTGGAGGCTGCGTTCGAACGGGATCTCGGCGATTGTTAGCAGTTCGATCCGGCGGAGTATCAGCGCCGCTCCGGGTTGCTCCGATTGCGGGACTCTGTCGCCCGGCTTCTGTCGCCTCTGCTGTAGGGCCGCATCATCTTCACGGCGGGCGCTCACCGCCCAGCACCGATTGACTTGTCGGCAGGGCTATGGCCGGCGTTGGGAAGCAGGATCAACACGGCGGGAACGCCCGCCTGCTTCAGCGCGGCTATTCCCTCCGACTGTCCATACGGCATAACCTTATCGGCGCGACCATAGATGGATCGCCGGCGCCGGATGGCGGCCCGAGCAGTTCCTGCAGGCGCCCTGCGTCACCTCGACCACGTCGCGCTCAGCACCGGACGCTCATTGCAGGATGTCGTAGGATCCATGCCGATAGACGCGGCTGGCCTTCATCACGAAGTCCACCGTCGTCGTGATCGAGATGTCGGCCAGCGGATCACCGGGCATGGCGACAATGTCCGCCTGCTTGCCCGGCGCGAGGCTCCCGAGCTCGTCGCGCTGCAGAAGCTCGGCGGCAACACTGGTCGCTGCCTTGAGCGCGCGCGCCGGCGACAGCCCGGCGGCCACCATCGCCTGAAACTCGAGGATGCCATGGCTGAACGGGAACATGCCGCAGTCCGTGCCATAGGCGACCTTCACCGCGCTACGGACAATACGTTGTTGCGCCGCCTCGATTGCATCCACGTCGCGGCGGAACTTCCAGACAGCCTGTTGGGGCAACTGCCCGGCTTGCAGCAGCTCCTTGTCCTCGCGCGTCATCTGCATGGTGGGGACGAGAAACGCCCCGGCCTGCTCCGCCATCGCGATGCCCTCGTCGTCGATCAGGTAGCAATGCTCCACACTGCGCGCCCCGGCGCGCAGGGCCTGCTTGCACCCTTCCGCGGCGCCCGTATGGACAGCCAGGGGCAGATCGAGCTGTTGGGCCGTCTGCGCGAGGCACTGCATCTCGTCCTCGAACCACGTCACCTTGGCCGGGTCATCGCCGAAACTCATGTAGCCGCCGGTGTTCATGGTCTTGATCCAGTCGCCGCCGAACGCGTGCTCCATGCGGACGAGCTCTCGGATCCTGCCCGGCGAGTCGGCGACCCTCGACAAGCCCAGGCGGCAGCGGCAGGGGAACATGCCCGGTGCGTCCGCATGCCCGCCGGTGGCGCTGATCATGTGGGCGGCCACCACCAGGCGGGGCCGTGCACCCGGCCCGCCTCCAGAGGGTTCTGTTGCAGCTTTGAAGGTCTTCTTGCCTGGACTATGACGTGCGGGCGGTGCGAGGGGGTTTTCGGTGAAGCAGAATAACAAGAACCCGTTCAAGGGTCGGCAGTTTACGGCGGAAATCATTCTGTGGGCGCTGCGCTGGTATCTGCAGTTCCCGATCAGCTACCGCGATCTGGAGCGCATGTTCGCCGATCGAGGCGTTCAGGTCGATCACACCACCCTGTTTCGGTGGATCCAGGCCTATGCACCGGAGTTGGAGAAGCGCATCCGTCCGCATCTTCGTATGACGAACGGTTCCTGGCGGGTCGACGAAACATATATCCGAGTGAAGGGGAAGTGGGTGTATCTCTACCGCGCCGTCGATGCTCGCGGACAAACCATCGACTTCCTGCTCTCCCCTAAGCGGGACGCCGCCGCGGCAAGACGCTTCTTTCGGAAAGCGCTGAAGCAGCCCCACACGGTTAATCCGCGGACCATTACGGTCGACAAGAACGCCGCTTACCCCATTGCGACAAGAGCCATGAAGCAGGAGAGGACGCTTTGGCGTTTCGCCAAACTCCGACAGGTGAAATTTCTGAATAATATCGTCGAGCAGGATCACCGGCGCATCAAGCGGCTCGTCAGGCCAGGGCTGGGCTTCAAGAGCTTCACGTCCGCCTCGCGGACGATTGCCGGCTATGAGGCTATGGCAATGATCCGCAAGGGACAGGTTGTCAGCGCACCAGCGAATGATATGGGCGCTCAGCACGACTTTATTGCTGCTCTGTTCAGCGCCGCTGCCTAACTTGAGACCTCGTCCGGACCGCGATCAGCCTGCGTCAGGAACTGCAACAGAACCCTTGTGTCGGTCGCGTTTTGCGCGATCAGAACGCGCAACAGATTGGGCTGCCTCATTCTTCTGATCCCATACTGGGAGAGCCACAGAGCTGATCCCGAAGAGAAGCAAGGGCCCGCAAGTGACGTCAAACATCGGGAATGTGGAAGGCCTGAAAGCGCTTGACCTCAAACCGCCGAATAGAGAAGTGCCGGAATAAGAGCACAGAGCCGTTGACGCCCTCTGCGCTCAATCACTTGGCAATGCCTGAGCCTAAGCCCGAATGCCTACACTGTGGGCGGCAAGTCCTATCGTCGCACCCCATTGCTCCCATTCAACTATGAATGTAATCACAGCCGGAATCGCTGGTTGGATTCTTGGAATTGTGAAGCATAGCCGTATTGGCCACTGGGAGTGGGATTTCAAATCGGGCTTGATGACTTGGTCTGATGGTATTTTCCGACTGCTTGGACTGGAGCCGCATAGCATCAAACCTAATCTCCAGCTCTTTATGGGCTTGGTTCATCCCGCGGATCGTCCGCACGTCGGCCTTGTCTATTCTCCCGACCGAAATTCAGAACAATACCTGGACCAGGAGTTTCGGATCCTGCGTGCCGATGGCGAGACCCGTTGGTTATATTGCCAAGCAGAAATCTTTGCCGCTCCCGACGGACGGCCATCGTGGGCTGCCGGAGTGACAATCGATGTCACCGAAAAGTACGTAGCGCTGAGTCAACTCAGATATCGGGAGGAAAAATATAGCGCGCTCGTCCGTGCCACTTCCGTTGCGGAGTGGAGTGCTGCGCCTGATGGTACGATCAGAGAGGCCTCGTTCTGGTCGTCATATACGGGTCAAACCGTGGATGAGATTCAGGGCTTTGGTTGGCTCAATGCCATCCATGCGGACGATATTGCAACTGTCAAAGCTGTTTGGGAGGAAACGCTTCGGGCCGGAACCGCCGCAGAGCTCAGTTTCCGCATCAGGCGTACCAACGGCGAGTACCGTTGGGTTCATGCCGCTGGCGTGCCATTGAGAAATGAGGATGGATCGATCAAGGAGTGGGTCGGTAAAATCTCAGATATCGACGACCAACGTAAGCACGAGCGCGCTCTGCGCCTAAGCGAAGCTCGGCTGCGGACCGCTCTTGAAGCGGGGCATGTTTCCATTTGGGAGTGGGATCCACAATCAGATCTCCTGACCAGGATGGGCCGCTTGACCGATTACAGGCTTGAGGTCCTTCCATTTAAAGATGTGCTCGACCAAGTTCATCCTCACGACCGAGCGCAACTCGTTTCGACGTGGAAATTGGCTGCGGAAAACAAGGCGCCACTCGAACATGAGTTTCGGCTCAAGAGAAAATCCGGCCAGGCGTCTTGGATTGGCATCCGTGGAGCATTTGTGCCCAATCCGTTCACCGGTACCGTAAGCCTGACCGGGGTCTCCTTTGAAATCGGACGGCACAAGAAAGTTGAAGCTGAAGCTCGCTTACTTCGAGGGCAATTAGAGCAGCTGCTCCGGCGTCAGACGGCACTGTATGAACTAATCTCAGGCAAGGTCTGGTTCGCTAACGCTCTTGGACAGGTCACCGGACTTGGTGGTCGCAATCCGAGCTCAAGGGTCGGACGATCCGCTGTGGAAGCAGCAGAGCTGAATTGGCTGAATGCGGTTCATCCTGAAGACCAGGAACGCACGCGCATGGCATGGCAGCGCGCGGTTGAGTCATCGACGGAGTTCAGCAGCGACCACCGTATTCGTGATAGAAATTCGACCTACAAGTTTTTTCGGGCACGCGCCGCTCCAGTCCGTGATGAAGATGGCCTCGTACGAGAGTGGGTTGGAGTTTCGAGCGAGATTGGATCGACCTCGGGCATCTGCAATGGGGGATATCATCCAAATGGAGGCCACCCACATAATGGTTATCCTACCGGAGCGCAGGTGAGGGCTGCTCGAGGGCTCTTGAATTTGTCGGTCCGTGAACTGGCAGAGATGTCCGGCGTTTCAGTGTCCTCAATCAAGCGGATCGAGGAGAACACTGGCCGCTCCAATGTAGCAGAATCGACTCTCGCGAAGCTGTCTAAGACCTTGGTTGCCGCAGGGGTTGAGTTCGACCCTGCCGGCTGGCTTCGGTTAGCCAATAAGTCTGATCTGCACTAGCCTTGAGCCAAAACAGCTCACAATCTCAGAGAGCGTCGTCCTTGTGCTTGTGATTGAGCTAATTCCGCTCAGCATCTGAAGGCGCTTTCCTAAGGTTACAATCTGTTAATATTAAAGGCTGATTGCTGGCGTGCCTGAATACTTCACGTCGTCGGACATGAGCTTCCCGCGGCGTTGCGGGCTGGCCACAGAAAACCATGCGTACTCCCAACAATCCTAATCTCATCACTTCCCTGTCCATCCGCTCCAAGCTGATTGGAGCATTCTCCTTCCTCACTATTGTAACCCTTGTCCTTGGCCTCGTCTCACTCAATGGAACTCAAGGCATGGGCGCCAGCATGAGCGAGATCAAGGATCGTTGGCTCCCGAGCGTACGGTGGGCGGGAGCTTTGAACACTGCAGCCAGCGACTACCGTGCTGCTGTTCTGCGCCACCTTACCACCACGGACGAGAGGGTCGTCCCGCAGATCGAAGCTGACCTTGAAAAACTCACTGTAACGATCAGTGAGATCCGGCAAACCTACGAGAAGTTAACCGCCTCGAAAGAGGAGCAGAGCCTCTACGAGGAGTTCTCGCGGAAGTGGGCGAGCTTTATCCCGGAAGCTCAGGTTGTGCTCAATCATTCGCGTAAGAACGAGACTGAGAAGGCGATTGAATACTGGAATCAGAAAGCTCGCCCCTTAGCGTTCGCCGCAGCCGATACACTGGCTAAGATCGTAGACATGAACGTGAATGGCTCCGAGGCGGCCGGCGATCGGGCCGAGGAGACGGAGAGCTTTACCCGTATGCTTGTGCTCGGAGGCATCATTGTTGCGGCCTTTGCATCTATTGGGATCGCCCTCCTGATTATCCGTTCGATCTCCTCCGGTATCAGCTTCCTCACCACCCCTATGGGCAGGCTCGCGGAAGGGGACCTCTCTGTGGTCATTCCGATGCGCGGCGAGAAGACCGAGCTTGGAACCATTGCCGATGCCGTTCAGGTGTTCAAAGAGGCCATGATCGCCAAGAAGGCTGCCGACGAAGCTGCCACCACGGAGGCTGAGGCAAAAATGCGCCGGGCTCAGGTTCTCGACCAACTCACCAAGCGGTTCGAGGCCAATGTCTCGGCTCTCACCCAAGGCCTGGCTTCTGCCGCGACCGAAATGGAAGCGACCGCACAGTCCATGGCGCAGGTGGCCGACCAGACCAACAACCAGACCGTCACCGTGGCTTCTGCCGCGGAGCAGACCTCGGCCAACGTGCAGACCGTGGCGGCCGCGACTGAGGAGCTCTCGATCTCGATCCGCGAGATCGCCGGCCAGGTGGCCGAATCCTCCCGGATTGCCAGCCAGGCGGTCGAGGAAGCCCGGCGCACCGACACCACCGTGCAGACGCTCGCCTCCACGGCCGAGAAGATCGGCACCGTGATCCAGCTGATCAACAATATCGCCGGTCAAACCAATCTCCTGGCGCTCAATGCTACCATTGAGGCGGCGCGTGCCGGTGAAGCCGGCAAGGGCTTCGCGGTCGTGGCATCAGAGGTGAAGGAGCTGGCGAGCCAGACCGCCAAGGCTACCGACGAGATCTCGGCCCAGATCGCCGCGATCCAGCAGGCCACGCACGAATCCGTCGGTGCGATTCAGAGCATCGCCAAGACGATCTCGGAGATGTCGAACATTTCGACCGTGATTGCGGCGGCCATGGAAGAGCAGGGCGCGGCCACCTCCGAGATTGCCCGCAACGTGCAGGAGGCGGCCCGCGGCACCGAGATGGTCACCGGCAACATTGCCGATGTGCGTCAGGGGGCCGGTGAGACTGGGGCTGCGGCCTCACAGGTTCTTGGCGCCGCCCAGGAGCTGGCGCGTCATTCGGACAGCCTCGGCCAGGAGGTCGATGCCTTCCTGTCCGGCGTCAAGGCCGCCTGATGATGAATTCCGGGCGTTGGCGATCCTGACGTCCAATTCCTCGTCTGACACTTAATCAAGAATTTGCCCTACCGGGCTTTGGAGATTTTAAAATGACACTCACATTGCGTTCAATTCGAAGCCGCGTCCTACTTCAGGCAGGCGTGGGATTTGTGGCAGCCTGCGCGACGCTGACATTCGTCGGTTCTCAGGTCATGATGAACTCGAGCCGGACGGATGCGACCGAAGCCGCCCGTACCCTCCTGCGTCAATACAAGGGCGAGATTCAGGCCCAGTTTGGGCGCGCGGTTTCGGCAGCGACCGTTTCGGCAGCGGCCATTGGGGCCCTAGCTTCCGGCGGCGACCCTGATCGCGATCAGATCGGAGAGGTCGTGGCCAAAGCCGTTGCGGCGCAGCCGAACCTCCTCGGCATGACGCTGGTCTTCGAGCCGAACGCCGTCGACGGCAGGGACGACGAGTTCAAGACCCACAAATACTCCGATGCGACCGGACGTTTTGCTCCGTATTTCTTCTGGAAGTCGGAACACGAGGTCGCCCTTGAAATCACCTCGATGGCCGACCTGGCCGCGATTGCGGAGTGGTACACCAAGACTCTCCGTGAAGACCGCACGGTAATCACCCCCGCCGTCGTGGTTCCGGTGAATGGAAAGGATGTGCGGATGTCCTCGGTGGCCGCAGTCGTGCGCCGCCACAATAAGCCGATCGGGGTCATTACGGCCGATATGGCCTTGACGGAAATCTCCGAGGTCATCGGGAAGCTGAGGCCCTTCGGTGCCGGAACCGTTGGCCTGATCGGATCCGGAAATCGGTGGCTCGCCAACTCCGACGCCAACCTCGTCAGCAAGCCGGTTGACGACAAGATCACCACCGATCTGCTCTCGCGAGAGGGAGCGGACGGTATCGCGGACACGGTCGTGAAGGATGCGTCGGGAGCAGATGTCTACCGGGCCGTGATCAAGGTCACGTTTCCCGGTGTGACCGACCATTGGGTTCTGTCGGTCTCCGTTCCGAGTAACGCCATGGTTGCAGGGGCGCTGGACGCGCGGACGCTCATGCTGGTGATGGGGGCGGGCTTTCTCCTCCTGGCGCTCATCGGAGCGTGGTTCGCTGCCCGCTCGCTCTCGCTTCCGATTGTCCGCATGACCGGAACGATGAAGACCCTTGCTCAGGGGGATACGAGCGTCGCAGTCACCGACATCAAGCGCAAGGACGAGATCGGCGCGATGGCCGGTGCGGTCCAGATCTTCAAGGACGCGCTCATCGCCAAGAAGGCGGCCGACGAAGCTGCCACCACGGAGGCTGAGGCAAAAATGCGCCGGGCTCAGGTTCTCGACCAACTCACCAAACGGTTCGAATCCAATGTCTCGGCTCTCACCCAAGGCCTGGCTTCTGCCGCGACCGAAATGGAAGCGACCGCACAGTCCATGGCGCAGGTGGCCGACCGGACCAACGGCCAGACCGTCACCGTGGCCTCGGCTGCCGAGCAGACCTCGGCCAACGTGCAGACCGTGGCGGCTGCCACGGAAGAGTTGTCCATCTCGATCCGCGAGATTGCCGGCCAGGTGGCCGAATCCTCCCGGATTGCCAGCCAGGCGGTCGAGGAGGCCCGGCGCACCGACACCACCGTGCAGACGCTCGCCTCCACGGCCGAGAAGATCGGCACCGTGATCCAGCTGATCAACAATATCGCCGGTCAAACCAATCTCCTGGCGCTCAATGCTACCATTGAGGCGGCGCGTGCCGGTGAAGCCGGCAAGGGCTTCGCGGTCGTGGCATCAGAGGTGAAGGAGCTGGCGAGCCAGACCGCCAAGGCTACCGACGAGATCTCGGCCCAGATCGCCGCGATCCAGCAGGCCACGCACGAATCCGTCGGTGCGATTCAGAGCATCGCCAAGATAATCTCGGAGATGTCGAACATTTCGACCGTGATTGCGGCGGCCATGGAAGAGCAGGGCGCGGCCACCTCCGAGATTGCCCGCAACGTGCAGGAGGCGGCCCGCGGCACCGAGATGGTCACCGGCAACATTGCCGATGTGCGTCAGGGGGCCGGTGAGACTGGGGCTGCGGCCTCACAGGTTCTTGGCGCCGCCCAGGAGCTGGCGCGTCATTCGGACAGCCTCGGCCAGGAGGTCGATGCCTTCCTGTCCGGCGTCAAGGCCGCCTAAGCCATTCAACGGGGCGCCGTATCCCGGTGCCCCAACCGGTACCATGCGTAACAAAGGCTGCTCGTTATTATGGACGATCTCCTTCTTGAGTTTCTCACCGAGACCAGCGAACACCTCGAAACCGTCGACGTGGAGATGGTCCGCTTCGAGCAGGACCCGAACAACCAGGCGATCCTGAGCAACATCTTCCGTCTGGTCCACACCATCAAGGGAACCTGCGGATTCCTGGGGCTGCCCCGCCTGGAAGCCCTGGCGCACGCCGCCGAGACCCTGATGGGCCAGTTCCGGGATGGCCTGCCGGTGACGACCGAGGCTGTGTCGCTGATCCTCGCCACCCTCGACCGCATCAAGGAAATCCTGGGCGAACTGGAGCGGAATGGCACCGAGCCGGAGGGGTCAGACCGCGATCTGATCAACACTCTGGAGAAGATGGCATCGCAGGAGCCGGGTGCTCCTAATCCTACTCCCGTCGCCGCCAAGGCGCAGAGCGTCGGCACCCTGGCCTCTCAGGTCCTGGAGCGTGAACTCAAACCCGGCGAAGTGTCGCTTGATGACCTGGAGCGCGCTTTCCAGGAGGCCCCTGGTCCCGAAACTGTCTCGACGGTCGGCACGATGACCTATCAGGTCTTGGAACGGGCGCTGAAGCCCGGAGAAGTCTCTCTGGACGAACTCGAACGCGCCTTCCGGGACGCGCCCGGCCCGAAGAAGCTTGAACCCACTCCCGCACAGGCTGACCAGCAGCCTGTGGCCACCAAGACGTCCACCGATGTCGCCGAGACCAGTGAGGGCGAGAACGCCTCTGCCAAGGCACAGAGTATTCGCGTCAGCGTCGACACCCTCGAGCACCTGATGACTATGGTGTCCGAGCTGGTGCTGACCCGCAACCAATTGCTCGAAATCTCCCGACGGACGTCCGAGGACCACGGCTACAAGGTGCCGCTACAGCGGCTGTCACAAGTAACCGCCGAGTTGCAGGACGGGGTGATGAAGACCCGCATGCAGCCGATCGGCAATGCCTGGCAGAAGCTGCCGCGCGTGGTGCGCGATCTCTCCACCGAACTCGATAAGAAGATCGATCTGGTCATGCTGGGAGCCGAAACCGAGCTCGACCGGCAGGTGTTGGAGGTCATCAAGGACCCGCTCACCCATATGGTCCGCAACTCGGCGGATCATGGCATCGAGAGCCCGGCCGAGCGTAAGGCTGCTGGCAAGCCCGAGAAAGGCACCATCCGCCTCAACGCCTATCACGAGGGCGGCTCGATCACGATCGAGATCTCCGACGATGGCAAGGGCCTCAATCACGGGGCCATCCGCAAGAAGGCCGTCGAGCGTGGCATCGCCAGCGAGGCGGAAGTGGAGCGCATGAGCGACATCCAGGTCGCCAGGTTCATCTTCCATCCGGGCTTCTCCACCGCGGCCGCGGTGACGGCGGTGTCCGGCCGCGGCGTCGGCATGGATGTGGTCAAGACCAACATCGAATTGATCGGCGGGACCGTGGACATCCGCTCGGAGCAGGGCAGGGGCACCACCTTCACGATCAAGATCCCGCTGACCCTGGCGATTGTCGCGGCCCTGATCGTCGCCTCCACGGACCAGCGTTTCGCCATTCCCCAGGTGGCCGTGCAGGAACTGGTCCGGGTCGGCACCGGCTCCGAGAATGCGATTGAGCGCATCAACGGCACGCCCGTCCTGCGTCTGCGTGACCGCCTTCTGCCCATCGTGCCGCTCGCGAAAGTCATGGGACTGGCCGCGGACGAGGACGCCACCGAAGGCTTCATCGTCGTCACCCAGGTCGGGCGTCAGCGCTTCGGCATCATGGTCGATGGCGTGTTCCACACCGAGGAGATCGTCGTGAAGCCGATGTCCTCGAAGCTGCGCCACATCCAGCTGTTCTCCGGCAACACCATCCTGGGCGACGGAACGGTGGTGCTGATCGTCGATCCCAACGGGCTCGCCAAAATGGTCGGCTCGAGTGAGGACGGCGACCAGTTCGGTATTGATGTGGCCCAGGATTCAAGCGGTCGAAACGAAGACGGACCCACAACGATGCTCGTCTTCCGGGGGGGCGGTACAGCTCTGAAGGCACTGCCCTTGTCCCTGGTCACCCGTCTGGAAGTCATCGATGCCACGACCATCGAGTCGAACGGCGGGCGGCCCTTGCTGCAGTATCGCGGCAAGCTGATGCCGATCATCCCGTGCGATGAGGCTCTGTCGATCAAGCGCGAGGGCACCCAGGCGCTGATCGTGTTCTCTGACGGCGATCTCACCCTTGGCCTAGCCGTGGCGGAGATCGTCGACATTGTCGAGGATCACCTCAACATCGAGCTTATTGCCGACCGTCCCGACCTGATCGGCTCGGCCGTGATCCGGGGCCGTGCCACCGAAGTGGTCAATGTCGCCCACTACCTGCCGCTCGTGACGGAATCCTGGCTGCGTTCAACGGCGCCTTCGGGGGCGGCCCAATCCCTCCTGCTGATGGATGGCTCCGCGTTCTTCCGCGATATGCTCGTGCCTGTCCTGAAGACGTCCGGCTACAAGGTGCATACCGCAAGCACGATGACGGAAGCCCTGCAGGTCCTCTCCTCCGGGGTCGCGATCGACGTAATGGTCAGCGAAATCGATGAGGCTGGCGCTGCGTTCGATCTCATTGGCAAGCTCCGGGCCTCCTCCCGCTATGGGCACCTTCCGGTGATCGGCCTGACCGTGAAGCCGGATCCGCGGCAGATCGCCCTGGCCCGTCAGCATGATGTCGCGGAGCTCGTCACCAAGTTCGACCGCCGTGGCCTGCTCTCGGCCCTCTCCGAACTCACCAACGCTGTTGCAAAGGCTGCCTGATCATGAAACTCGCCACAGTCGCTGCCTCCGATGATTCACCGTCCCTTCTCGGGAGCATGGAGTACCCCACGGTCATGGTGGCCGGTCAGATGCTCGGCCTGCCGATTCACCGCGTCCATGATGTGTTCGTCGCCAGCGAGATCGCCTCGGTCCCGCTGGGCTCACCAGAGATCGCGGGGCTCCTCAACCTCCGCGGCCGAGTTGTGACAGCCATCTCGCTGCGCCGCCGTCTCGGACTGCCGGACGCCCTGGCCAGCGAGCGCCGCATGGCTGTTGGCCTCGAGCACAAGGGCGAAGCCTATGGTCTCTTGGTCGACGATGTCGGCGAGGTGCTCAAGCTTGATCCCGCGCTCATGCAGCCCAACCCGGTCCATCTCTCGCCCCGCTGGGCCAAGCTATCACAGGGTGTCTACCAGCTCGAGGGCCGGCTGCTGATCGTGCTGGATGTCGACGCAGCCCTGAACTTCGCCACAGAGGCGAAGGCCGCCTAGCGAAACCAGCTAATCGAATCTCGAATTCAATAAGGTTTAAGGTCAGATATCGTGGCGCTTGATCTTTCCATTCCCGTGCTTGTCGTCGATGATTACCAGACGATGATCCGGATCATCAAAAACCTCCTGAAGCAGATCGGCTTCACCGATGTCGACGAGGCAAAGGACGGGACCGAAGCCTTTGACAAGCTCAAGGAGAAGAAGTACGGCCTCGTGATCTCCGACTGGAACATGGCCCCGATGACCGGCTACGAGCTGCTGCAGAAGGTGCGGGCCGACGAGGCGTTGAACAGCCTGCCGTTCATCATGATCACGGCCGAGGCCAAGACGGAGAACGTGGTTGCTGCCAAGCAGGCCGGCGTCAACAACTACATCGTCAAGCCGTTCAACGCCGAGACGCTCAAGGCCAAGATTTCCGCTGTATTCGGCGAGTAATACCCTATGTCAGCCAATCTCAGTCCCTCGTTCCAGCCGTTAGCCGTCGCCGAGTTGGGCAAATCCCGTGAATCGATCGCCGCCCGGCGGCATGCCGAGGTCATGAGAGGCATTGTCTCTCTTCACGCAGCCCTTGAGCCGAACAGCGGGGCATCCAAAGCGCTTCTCGATCAGATCAAGAGCGACCTTCGTGAGGCCCTCAAGCTGAAGGAAGAGCTGGATGCAATCTCCGAGTCGATCCAGCGTACCAAGCAAGAAATCGCAACCCTCCGCTCCGTCAGTCCCGGAGTGGGTGAAGTGACCAGCGTCACCGACGAACTCGGAGCCGTGGTCAGCGGCACTGAAGCGGCGACCAATACCATTCTCACCGCTGCCGAAGAGATCTTCGAAATGTCCGGAGCTCTCGCTTCGCACGTGTCAGAGGGCGCAGCCGAGAAGGTCCAGGCAATCAATGACAGGGTGATCACGATCTTTGAGGCCTGCAACTTCCAGGACATCACCGGCCAGCGCATCAGCAAGGTGGTTCATTCGATGCGCTTCATCGAGGAGCGAGTGACCCAGATGGTGCAGATCTGGGGTGGCCTGGATAGCTTCCATGACGTGGGGGCGTTCGCGTTCCCAGAGAGACAGGGTGACAAGGCACTTTTGAATGGGCCCGCCATGGATGACGACCCGGAACGCCAGTCGCAGGACGATATCGACGCTCTTTTTAGCTAGCAGGCACCATCTCAATCTCAGCCACGCAACCGATGGGCTTTTGCCTCAGCGTTTGGCGATGGGATACTCGAACCTCTTGCGACAGATCAAGGTCCGAGGAGGATGCGCCTCATACGGCTCAGCTCCGCAGTGCTACAACTGCAGCCGCATCATCACTGTAACCGTTCAGTAACAACCTTGCCGTCTCGGTCGAGCAAGCTCCGGTACCGGCTCGGCAGGATCCTCCAAAACTTGCACGAGTTGAGCGACATGGATCGGCCCTTTGGCTACGACGATGCCGAACTCGGCTAAGTGACTACGCAAGGCATTGATCACCTGCGTCTGCTGGCGCAATAGGAGATCGCGGGCCCGGAACACGAGAGCTGCAGCCTGGGCTTCCTCACTCTTGGGCACCACAAAGCGCATGGTCGGGCGCTGGGCCGCCTCGCAGATCGCCTCGGCATCCGTCGCATCGTTCTTCTGGCGCTTCACAAAGGGCTTCACATAAGCGGGTGGGATCAGTCGCACACGATGACCCAGCTTGCCGATCTCGCGGGCCCAATGGTGAGCGCTGCCGCAGGCCTCCATCGCCACCGTACAGGACGGTTGGCCGGCAAAGAAGGTGAGCACCTGGTGACGCCGCAGCTTCTTGCGGAACAGGACCGCTCCCGATGCATCGGCGCCATGGGTGATGTCACGGTAACCTGAGGAGCCCGCGATAAGCCCTGCGTTGTTGATTTCAGGCGAGCACGCCCGCCACGGCTTTCCATGCCGCCATGGCTTGTAGGCGGTGGAGGTGGGTGGCGAGGGCAGACTGGTGCGAGCGGGGCGGAACGAACAGGTTTCTGGCAGCTGAAAAGACCGAGGTGAACCGCTGCAAACCTCCGACAGACCGAAAGCCCTGCATCATTCTCTCCCGCTTCCTCAGCGGGAGATGCGAATTCTCAGCCCTGTTGTTCAAGCCCTTGTGGGATCGGTGCTCGACCCTCGGCATGACTTGGCGCCTGGCCGCTCCGTATGAGGACAGCTTGTCGGTGATGATGCGCTTGGGCGCTATGCCCTGCTTCTTCATCAGCCGGGTCAGCAGGCGCTTGGCCGCCTTGGTGTCCCGACGCGTCTGGACAATTTCATCGAGGACATAGCCGTCCTGGTCGACGGCGCGCCACAGCCAGTGCTTCCTGCCCGCGATGCTGATGACTACTTCATCCAGGTGCCAAATGTCAGCCGGGCGTGGCGGCTTGCGCCGGAGGCGCCGAGCATACTCCGGACCGAACTTCTTGCCCCATCGCCGGATCGTCTCATAGGAGACGACGATGCCGCGCTCCAGCAACATTTCCTCCACGAGCCGCAGGCTCAGAGGAAACCGGAAGTACAACCAAACGGCATGGGCGATGATCTGGGGTGGAAAACGATGGCGCTTGTAGCTGATGGGCTTGGTCATGCCACAGCTCGTAGGGCAGAAGCCTCTGACCAAAAGTTACCGTGACATCACCAGCATGATGGTGCGGGCGTCCTCGGACGGCGTGACCGGGCTCGTGTGGGGAGCCACGTGGTCGCCGCGATTTCGCGGCGTGTCGGGGTGATGGATGTCGGTCATGTCGGAGTCCTTTGCAGGCGATGGAGTGCAGGAAGGATCTGGTCAGGGACGGGGCCGGGTTGCATCGCGGCAACGCGGCGGCGTGCGGCCAGCAAGGTTCGCGATGCCCACGGTGCCGTCCTTGTCCGTGGTGCTCTCCGTTAGCGCCATATGCGACGGTCCGGCCTGCGGGCCGGCTCGCCATGACCGCGTCAACCGCTTCAGGCCGTTAATGTTCAGAATTATTATTCTGGTGGTTGTTCGGCACCAGGCGCGCCGCCCGGATTAATGTGCCAATCCGGGGCTCGTACTGGTTCGCGCGATGGCTGCTTTGAACGCCTGTCACTTGGCCGCTGGCTATTGTCCCGGCTGAACAGAACGTGCTCCCGTATCCGTGGTGCTCGCAGACACCCCTTGCAACCCGGCTCCTGCCAACTGGGCCTTGAGATCCTGAGCCATCTGGAGATGATGGAGGATGATCGGCAGGGTCTCGGAGGCAAATTGCTTGAGCGCCATCTCCTCTCCCGACCCGATCTCCCACTCGAGAAGTTGTGCGGTTTTCTGATGGTCCTGCACCTGCCCGTCGACATACGCGAGGTCGAATGGATGGCCTGACAGCTTCTCCAGGTTCATCTGCACCGCCCGGTGCTCGTCGTCCAGCGAACCGGCTCGAGGAACACCGCTCTGTTTGGCGAGATCCGCCAGTTGGTCGTTGGCCTTCATGTGATCCTGGACCATGTGCCGGGCGAAGTCCTTGACGGCATCGTTCTGGCTCTTGCGCTCCGCCATGCGGCCGAACTCGACCTCTACCATGCCCCCGATGGATGCCTGATCGACGAACAGCCGATCCTGCTGGTTGGTCTGCCGAGGGGCAGGGGTGCCCGGGGCCGTCTGCGACGTACCCGGCAGCATGCCGGCCGGATTGCCGGTCTGAGCGCAGACTGAAGCTACGGGCAACAGGAGGAGCATTGAGACGGAAACGAGACGGCGCATCGGGGATTCTCCCAGGCTCGGCCAGGCAAGAGCGGGCCGCGGCCGGTCGGCAGTAATCGCCACCGACCCTCACAAGGTCATCAGATAGGCAACCAGGTTGTCCTTTTCCGCCTGGCTCAGCTTCACGCCGAGCACCAGGTTGAAGAACTCGACCGTATCGGCGAGCGTCGGCAAGCGCCCGTCGTGGAGATACGGCGGGGAATCCTTGATACCGCGCAGGGTCATCGTCTTGATCGGCCCATCGGGGAGCATCACCAGGCCGTTGACCGTCTGCCCGATTTGATAGAACCGCTCCAGCTTGAGATCGTGCATGTTGTTGTCCATGAACGACGTCTGGGCGACATGGCACTCGGCGCAACGCCCCTTGCCGAAGAAGACCTGCTCGCCCGCCAGTTCCTGCTCGGTCGCCTTGGCCGGATCGAGACGCCCGAACGGATCCAGCTTCGGGGCCGGTGGAAAATCGATGATGTTCTGCATCTGCGCCATCATCGGGACCTGATCGACACGGTCGGGTCGGTTGATCCCCTTGCGTTGGGCGCTGACATGGTCGCCGTTGAAGTAGGCCGTGCGCTGCTCGAACTGGGTGAAGTCCTCGATCGAGCGCAAGGATCGCTTCGATCCGTGGATCTGCTGGTTGAACACCCCGCGAAGGCTGACCGTGTCGAGGCGGAAGCGGGCCGCCTGCGGGCGGACATCGGGTGTTTGATGGAATGCGGCGTTGGTGTGGAAGTTGGAATGGCAGTCGAGACAGGTGACGCCGAGACTCTGCTCGGCGACCTTGCGGTCCTCGGTCTGGTTGAACTCCTCCTGCGGGAATGGGGTCAGCAGGAGACGGAGCCCCTCGATCTGCACCGGCGTCAGCACACCGACCATGAGTTCATAGTAGTTCCTGATCGTGAGCAATTGCCCCCGTGAGACGTCGCCCAGCTCAGGATGCGTCGTGAGGAAGATCGGCGGCGGGAACTCCGGCGTGAAGCGATCCGGAAGGTCGAAGTCGACGTCGAAACGTCGCAGATTGCGCCCCTCCTGCCGGCCGATCTCATCGATCTGGGCCTGCGGGAAGACCTGCCCGCCAGTCGGCTGCTTGACGTGCGGCAGCGGCATGAAGCCCGCCGGCAGGAGGCCTCTCTGCCGGATCTGGTCGGGGGCCATGCCGGCCAGGCTGTCCCACGTGACGCCGGCGGGAAGCTTAACCCGCACGCTGCCCTGGACGGGCTTCCGGCCGCCGGACATCATCATGCCCGGAACGGGCCGATCGGAGAGATCGTAGCGCTCGTTGAGCAGATCGCTCTGCCGCTGCGTGACCTGTGGCTTCTGCGCCTCGTCCGCCGTTTTCACGGCCGAGAAGGGCAGCGCCGGAAGTGGTCGGTAACTGGCATCGGGCGGTAGAGGATCGGAGAGCGCGGCAAGGGTGCATGTGACCACGAGAAGGCCTGTCGCGGCCAGAAACGTCTTCGGAAGATGGGCCATCGGCACCCCTCCAGCACATCGGAGCGAACCCTTGGAGACGGTTGCGGCTCGGAGTTGTCACGCCTTCCGAAGACTACGGCCTCAGCGGTTCTCCGTTCCATGCGGATTGGGCCCCGATCGGTGGCTCATTGGGGTTACCTGACTCCGGTGATCCCAATGAAGCGGCATTGAAATCTAATTTGCCTGCCGCAGCACGGTACTGTCAACTTGAGGCTGACGAAATAAGCTACCGGGAACTGCGGTCAGGCCATCCTACGTTAGCCTGCCAGGGCAGCACCCATCGCATCGCGCCATGTGGCAAAGGCGCGATCCCGGGCAGCGCGATACTCGCTGGCGGAGAGGCGATGGCGGCGGAGTTGGAAGTGATTGTGGATCGGAGTGTGAACAGAGAGAAACTGCTGGGCCTGCCGGGCTGACTTGAACCGCCGCATGTGACGTTCGCGCCGTCGGGTGGGTTGGTGCGAGACCTCACAACGGTTGTTCTGGTATCGGCTCTGCCGATGTTCAACGCCCGGCAGGATCTCGCGTTTGGCGGCACGATAGGATCCGAGTTTATCCGTCACAATCACCCTCGGCACATAGCACAACCCCTTCAGCAGCTTTCGAAAGAAGCGCTTGGCCGCCCTCGTGTTACGGCGGCTCTGGACCAGAACGTCAAGCACGTTCCCGTGCTGGTCGACCGCCCGCCACAGGTAGTGCAGTTTGCCTCGGATGCGGACAAACACCTCGTCCAGAAACCATTTGTCACCGGTCTTCGGCCGGCGTCGCTTAAGGGTCTTGGCATAGGCTCGTCCAAAGCGCAGGCTCCACTCGCGGATGGTCTCGTAGCTGACTACGATACCTCGTGCCGCGAGGATCAACTCGACCTCCCGCAGGCTCAGGCTGAAGCAGTGATAGAGCCAAACTGCCTGGTTGATGATTTCGGCCAGAAAACGGAAGCCGCGGTAGGGATTGGGTGTCGTGCTCATGCCCGCGATCCTGCCATACACCCCGCCCGTCACCAACTTGACAGTACCGGCTGGGTCTGTGACGGGGAAACGTGAGCTCGCTCGCGATGTCGTCTCTGAAGGTTTGTTGCATCGATCCCTCCTGAGTTCTGCCAACAGTCCAGCCTCGGGCAGGAGGCGCCCGAGGCTACTTCTTGCTGCCAGCTCGCTTACGCGGCCCTGGTCCCCTGTGGTTCGTGCTCGATCTGCTTCGCGTTATCCTGCGCCATCACAGGCTGATTGTTCGTGGCGATCTCGATCCGGCGTGGCTTCAAGGCCTCCGGCACCTCGCGCACCAGGTCGACCGTGAGCAGCCCGTTCTCCAGGCTCGCGCCCGTCACCTTGACGTGGTCAGCGAGGTTGAACGTCTGCTTGAAGGCGCGGGTGGCGATGCCGCGATGCAGATATTGCCTGTCCTCCTCGGAACCCTTGTGTCCCGTCACCCGGAGGGCGGAGCCGTGCTGGGTGAGTTCGATCTCATCCGGGGAGAAACCGGCCACCGCCATGGTGATCCGGTACTGGTCGTCGCCCACTTTCTCGATATTGTAAGGCGGCCAGTTGGTCATGGGCTCGACCCGGGCGGTCTGATCGAGCATGTCAAACAGGCGGTCGAATCCGACCGTCGAGCGGTACAGGGGGGAGAAGTCGAAAGTTCTCATAGCCACATCCTCTTAGAGCAACATGGATCCGAGAGCGCCGGACACCGCCGGCGCCCGTGTGCCAAGCTCGTCTGAGCCTTGGCGCTCATCAAGGTAGGAACGGGATTTTGCGTCGTCAAGCCCGTCTACCCGACCGACACAACGCCAAGCCTGGGGCCGGAAGCGGGCTTTTGATTGGACCGCGGGGCGCACGAAGTCCCGTGACATTATCTATCTTTATCGCTTCCTCCGGACCTGTTCCGCTGCTCTTCGGCCCAGTCCTGCGTGAGCTTCCGGAAGAGGGGCGGTGGCGCCTGGATCGTACGTCCTGTCCCGACGGAACGCAGAGAGGCGGCAACCGGCTCGGGCCAAGCGGGAACACCTGGTTGACGGCCCAAGGCTCTCAGAACCGTCTCGGCCGCGTTCGGAATGAATGGCCAAGCGACCGTGGCACAGATCCCGACGAGGTTGATGGCCGTCCTCACCGCGACCCGGCACCGCTCGGGGTCGGTGCGGAACGTCACCCACGGTGCCTGAGCCGCAAGATAGCCGTTTGCAAGCCGCCAGATCGCCCGGACCTCGTCCGCCGCCTTCCGCAGGGAGCAGCTTGCGTGGTAGTGCCTGAGGGCATTGAGATGCTGCTCCAACTCCCGCTCCAACCGGCTCTCCGGCTCGGACGGGACCCCGCCCTCGGGCACCGTCCCCTGGAAACGGGAGACGACGAAGGCAAGCGTCCGGTTGACCAGATTGCCGAAGTTATCAGCACGGTCGTTGTTCACGTCCTGCACGAAACGGGCGAAGGCAAAGTCCGTGTCGTTCCCTCGGGAGCATTGGCCGCCAGCCACCAGCGCCAGTAGTCCGCTGGCAGCAGATCGAGCGCCTGATCGAGGAAGACGCCCCTCTGCTCGCTCGTCGAGAACTTGCCACCTTCGAAGGTGAGCCAGTTCACGCCCTTGATGACATCGACGGTTTTCCACGGCTCGCCTGAACCGATCAGAGTGCATGGAAAGCTCACGGCATGGAACGGCACGTTGTCCTTGCCGAGGAATTGGAGATACTCGACATCCTCGGCCTGCCACCACCATTTCCGCCAGTCGCGCTGCCCCGGATCGCAGTCGGACCATTCCTGGGCCGTGGCAATGTAGGCGATGGGCGCGTCGAACCAGACATAGAACACCTTGCTCTCGTAGCCGGGCTTCGGAACCGGAACACCCCATGAGAGATCGCGGGTGATGCACCGGTCCTGGAGACCCTCGTCGAGCCATTTCCGGGCGATTGACGTCACGAGCGCTGGCCACCCCGACCTGGTCGCGATCCATTGCTCGAGATCCTCAACAAGGGCCGTCTGATTCAGGAAGAGATGGCGAGTGGGACGAACCTCGAGATCCGTACTGCCGGAAATGGCCGATCGGGGATTGATGAGATCGGTCGGGTCCAGGGTCTTCGTGCAGCTCTCGCACTGGTCTCCCCGCGCCCGCGTGGATCCGCAGTGCGGACAGGTGCCGACGACGTAGCGGTCCGGCAGGAAGCGGCCGTCCTCGTGCGAATAGAACTGGTGGAGAACCCGCTCCTCGATAAACCCATTCTCCTCAAGGCGTTGGAAGAGATGCTGGGTAAGAGCGTGGTTCTGAGGCGAGGACGAGCGCCCGAAATGATCGAACGACAGGTTCAGGCGGCGGTAAATGTCGGCCTGGATGAGATGCTGCCGATCACAGTATTCCCAGACCTCGAGACCGGCCTCGGCAGCCCCCAGTTCGGCCGGGGTGCCGTGCTCGTCGGTGGCGCAGATGAACAGGACATCGTCGCCGATCTGGCGGCGATAGCGGGCGTGAATGTCGGCGGGCAGCAGCGAGCCTGCCAGGTTGCCGAGATGCTTGATGCCGTTGATGTACGGCAATGCGGAGGTGATGAGTGCCTTCGCCATGGTACCCTCCTCGGGTATGTTCGCGGTGAATGCGTCGGGTCCCGGGGCACGAAAAAGCCCTCCAGCAGCGGGAGGGCTCGGGTTCCGACGCTTACGCGCGGGCGATCAGGCGCACGCTACCCCCTCCGGCCAGTCTCCTGCTGGTCGGGCCTGCGCATTCGTGCGGCAAGGTGGCGGCGGTACATATCAGTCCTCATCTATCGTGCCGTCATTTATGCCTCGGGCAGAGATGCCGATCAAGGCGCTCCCCGTCTGCCCCAAGAGATGTTCGCGGTTGATTGCTGTGAATCCGCATCGAAAACGGACCCTTGAGCCGACTGCCGCCACGCACACAATGTTGCTAACGAATTCGTAGCGTCGGCGGGGTCATCATCGGCGCCGATTGTGACCCCGCCGGATTTCAGTTTTGTGTCGCTTCACCAAGGCGTTGCGCTTCCCTTGCGAGGGGTCAAAGCTTCGGTGCGGATTCAGACTTAGGTTCTCACCGGGTGCGATCCTCGCACGATCATCTACCCCGGTTCCTTTGTCGAATGGATTTCCAGAGGCTTCTCTGGCTTATTCTGATCAGGGCCAGATTGTGGCCTGTAATACACAGATATCGTTGAAGTCCCGCCCGATGCCCCTCACCAAGAAATTGCCTCGTGATCTCCATTTCCTGGTGTAAGAACCTGCTTGCTCGCAACCCGGTCCTGAACGTTCTGGTTCTGGCCGCGGTCTTCAACTTGTTCTGCGCGGTCCTCGTTTACGATGAACGGGGGAACGCCTTTGACCAGGCGAGGGCGGCTGCAGGCAATCTTGTTGCGTCGGTGAGCCGCGACATCTCCCGCAATATCGAGATCATCGATCTGACGATCCAAAAGGTTATCGACCGGGTCAATCAGCCCGGGTTCGCTGGGCTGGCTTCTGATCTTCAGCGCCAGTTGCTGTTCGATCAGGTTGCCACGGCGCAATACTTCGCCGCCATCGCCGTCGTCGATGAAACCGGGAGGCTACGGTATCACTCCCGTTTCATGGATCCGGATATCATTAACGTCGCACAGAACCAGTACTTCACCGTTCATCGCGATCGTCCGGATGTAGGGCTCTACATTTCGCTCCCCATCAAGAGCCCGGTCGGTCTTGGGTGGGGCCTCGTGTTCAGTCGGCGGCTCTCCTACCCAGATGGCCGGTTCGCTGGAGTCGCGTATGTCGGCCTGGGTCTGGACTACTTCATCGATCTGTTCCGTAGGATGGACCTTGGACCGAATGGCTCCATGTCGCTCATGAGAGCGGACAGAAAGGTCCTCGTGCGCGAGCCATTCAACGAGAAGCATCTCGCCATGGATATGAGCGGGGCGGAGCTTTATCGTCATTATCCGAAGGTGCGTTCAGGATCGTTCGAGGCCAGTTCCTCGCCAATCGATGGAGTTCCGCGGCTCTACACGTTCACTCAAGTCGGGGATTTCCCCTTGACGATCAGCGTAGGACGCTCCCTGCAGGATGTCTATGCCGCCTGGTGGAGCCGAGCCCTGGCGATCGGCGGCATCGTGCTAGCCTTGACCGGGGCCATGATCGCCCTGGCTCTGAGCCTGCGGCGGGAGTTCCGGTGGAGGCGAGCCGCGCACCAAGAGGCGTTGCATAACGAAGCACTGTTCCGTGGGGCCATGAAGGGAGCGGGCATCGGAACGGCGCTTCTGCACCTCGACGGAACCGTGTTCACGGTCAACTCGGCCTTTTGTCGGCTGTTCGGATTTTCCGAAGGGGAGATGCTGTCCAAGACGGCCGCCGACCTGACGCCTCCGGATGACGATCCACCAGATGATGGCCCGCTCTTGAGAGGAGAGATCGACGTCGTCGAGAGCGAACGGCGCTTGGTGCGCAAAGATGGTGCGGAAGTCTGGGTCCTCAGGTCTGCCTCTCTCCTGCGGGACGAGGCAGGCAAGCCCGCCTACATGATCGTGCAATACCAGGACATTACAGCCCGGCGCGAGGCCGAGGAGCGGCTCAGATACAACGCAACCCATGACGAACTAACCGGTCTTCTGAATCGCTCAGCCTTCGAGCAGAAGCTCGAAGAGGCTCTCGCGGAAAGCCGTAACACCGGCGTCAAGCATGCCCTGGCCTTTGTGGATCTCGACCGGCTGAAGATGATTAACGATTCCGCCGGCCATGTCGCCGGTGACGCCCTGTTGCGGGGTGTGGCAGGAGCCTTGCCTAATTACCTCCGCGAAGGCGATGTCATCGGCCGGCTCGGCGGGGATGAGTTTGGCATCATCCTGCTCGGTTGTTCCCTTGATGATGCGACAGTGATCCTTGAGGGCCTCCATACCGCGGCCAGTGCTATCCAGTTCCCTTGGGATGGTCGCAGCTATAGCGTCGGGGCCAGCATCGGGGTGACCGAAATTACGCCCAGCACCCTTTCCCCAAGCGCTGTCCTGGCTCAGGCGGATGTCGCCTGCCTGACGGCCAAGATGGCAGGTCGGAACCGGGTCAGCCTATACCGCCCCGAGCAGAGCGAAGCTGTCGAACGCCATCGCGAGATCGCTGTCGCTGCCGGAATCAAACTCGCCATAGAAGAGGGCCGGTTGCGGCTGTTTGCTCAGAGGATTGTCGCGTGTGCGGATACGACCCAGGAACGGTATGAGGTTCTGGTGCGGATGGTGGACAGAGATGGGTCGATCGTCCCGCCCTCCGTCTTTATACCGGCAGCGGAACGGTATGATCTCATTGGGGCAATCGACCGGTGGGTCGTACAGGAAGCGCTGACCTTTATTGGACGGGCAGGCTGCCTTGAGCGCGATACCCAGATCCACCTCAACCTGTCGGCAACCTCGATCGGCGATACTTCATTCGTAGCTTACGTGCTTGAGACTCTTGAAGATACCGGTGTCGCGCCAGAGATCCTGGTCTTCGAGATCACGGAAACGGCCTTGGTCAGCAATATGGCCGTGGCAGCCACCACAGTCGGTAGGCTGCGGGAGATGGGATGCCAGATTGCGCTGGATGATTTCGGCGTTGGCCTGAGTTCGTTCAACTACCTGCGCCAATTCCCGGTCGATATCGTCAAAATCGACGGAAGCTTCGTTCGAAACATGACGACGAATGCGGTGGATCGCTACATCGTCAAATCCATTCACCAGATTGCGCAAGAACTCGGCGCGCAGACGGTTGCTGAGTTTGTCGAGGATCAGGCGGCCTTCGAATTGGTCTCGTCCTTAGGGATCACTTTCGCCCAGGGCTACGCAGTCCACAGGCCTGCGCCCTTCGAAGCGATTTTGGCAGATCATGGAATCGGGGCCGACGCGTGCGAGGTTTGTCGGAGAACGCCACAGTCGAGCTCTCCTAGCTAGTGTCAGATTTTTGTACCAGGCATTGTGACATCACCGAAGGCGTCGATCCGCTTGGTTAAGACAACGCGGCATTCCGGTTTCGTTGCGAACCGTTTGTTACAGAGTTTTACCTACTGCTCCCTTGCTTTAGGGATGGAGAGTAGCGTCTTCAAGGGCAGACATTTTGATCGCTCAGTGATCCTGCTGTGTGTGCGGTGGTATCTGGCCTACAATCTGAGCCTGAGAAATCTCGAGGAGATGAGTGCCGAGCGCGACATCTCGGTTGACCACGCGACGGTGCACAGATGGGTTATACGTTATTAGCCCGAATTGCTGGAGCGCTTTAACCGGCGCAAAAGGGCCGTGACTGGCAGATGCCACATTGATGAGACTACGGCGAAGTCCGAGGCCAGTGGCCGTATCTCTACCGTGCAATCGGCAACAACGGCGATATTGTCGAATTCTGGTTCAGCGAGCGGCGCAGCCCCACGGCCGCGAAGCGATTTCTGCGCAAGGCGCTTAAGCGGCACGGCCGACCTGAGAGGATTGTGATCGACAGCAGTCAAACCAATCGCGAGGAGATCCTGTCGCGTGATGCAGGGAGCCGTCTGCAGGATCGCTCAAGTCGCCAGCTGAAGCCGATCCGGGTCCGGCAGAGCCGCTACTTGAACAATCGAATTGAGCAGGATCACCGGGCGATCAAGCGGCGGATCCGGCCGATGCTCGGGTTCCAATCCGCGGCCACGGCCCGTGTGATCCTCGGCGGCATCGAGATGGTGCACATGATGCGCAAACAGCAGGCGAAGTACGCCTGCAAGATTCAACTGTCGCTGGGCGAGCAGTTTGATCGGCTCGCCGTATAGGGGTTTACATGCCCCTCTCGCGGAAATTCTGTCGATGGCGAGGGTTTGCGAAGCCAACTG
This sequence comes from Microvirga sp. M2, assembly GCF_047497095.1. Lineage (NCBI taxonomy): Bacteria > Pseudomonadati > Pseudomonadota > Alphaproteobacteria > Hyphomicrobiales > Methylobacteriaceae > Microvirga > Microvirga sp. M2. Next base: position 349,800 of record NZ_CP134065.1, on the reverse strand, counting down.
ACCTCGTCTCTGATATGGCTATGCTCGGTTAGTGATGCCGATGTCCAAAGAGGAACGGATCCCGCGAGGACCCTCATCTGTGCCGCCGCGCACCTGCCGGAACTATCCTAAAGTAAAAGCGCTAATTCACGCGTTGACAATACCAATAACTTAGCGGACCCTATACACAAAATAGGACCGCAAGATCATTAATCTGATTCCGTCGGGGCTATTCGGCCAGAATGGAGAGTTCTCCATGTTCTGTCGCTCTCTCCCTTTGCTTGTCAGCAGTCTCTTTCTATTTGGATTTAGCTCATTTGAAGCTGGGGTCGCCGCTACAGCTGGGCAATCTCAGAAAGGCGTATCCAGTGGCCCATCTCGGTCCGAGGTCGTTTGCCAACCCGACAATACTGTCACAGCCTACGTCGTGGCACTCGAGCAGGTCTATTACTATGACAGGTTTGGGAGCTTCAATCCTGGGGGCATGCTTTACGCGCTGCGCCGCGATGTTGTTGTAAGTCAAGACTACGATGAAGCCCGAGTGACCGATAACGCTGACCAGATGGAGCGGAGCACTCATCCCAGAGACGGCGATCCAATTTCGCTGAAACCTGGCTCCCCGAGCGATGAACGCCGTCTTGCCGGTCATGTCCGATTGCGACCGGACAAGCGCCCAAGACCGCTCGTTCTACGCGTGAATGCCGGAGACTGCCTGAAGGTTGTCTTTACGAACCTCCTCAGTCCCGGCCGGGACGGGGAAGAGCATGTCATTGATCCCGAAACCGGCAGAACCATCTCCATTGACTCCGACGAACCTGCCACGCGCTCAGCATCAATACACGTCAATGGCTTGGAGCTGTCCGGCTCAGTGGTGTCCGATGGCACGAATGTGGGCTTCAATTTCTCCTCCCTCGCGGCACCGGGGGAAACCAGGACCTATACCTGGATCGCGAAACAGGAGGGCGGTTACCTTCTCCACTCAATGGCCGCACCCGCCGGCGGGGAGGGAGACGGCGGGCAGCTCGGTCTGGGCCTATTTGGATCGATCAATGTCGAACCGCAAGGATCGAGCTGGTATCGGTCCCAAGTGACGGGTGATCAACTCAAGTCGGCAACCACGGGCACGTCCGCGCATGGTACCCCTCAGATCAACTATGGTGCTCTCGATTCCCAGGGAGTGCCGATCCTGTCTATGCTTAAGCTTTCAGACGCACCGGATGCGGCGTGGGAACTGATCCACAGTGATATCAACGCTATCATCGATCCGCGAGAGCAAGGCGAAAATTGCGGTGTCATCACTAGCCCGGGCTCGAGTTGCGGTGTTCCGTTTCGCGAGTTCACAGTCATCTTCCATGACGAAATCACGGCGATCCAGGCTTTTCATCAGCTTGATGACGAACAGAACCCAATCAGCGCCCTCAAAGACGGGATGGGCATCAATTACGGCTCTGCCGGTCTTGGAGCAATGGTCCTTGCGAATCGTGCTGGTGTGGGTCCGGCTCGGAATTGCACCGAGTGCAAGCTTGAAGAGTTCTTCCTCACCTCCTGGGCTATGGGGGATCCTGCGCTTGTTGTCGAACGAGATGAGAACAATAGAGCTGTTCGTGCCCTGTATCCGGACGATCCGTCCAACGTGCATCATTCCTATCTAGGTGACGCCGTGCGGTTCCGAAACCTCCACGCTGGACCGAAGGAAACCCACGTCTTTCATCTTCACGCACACCAGTGGACGCAAGACTGGCATGATCCCAACTCGGTTTATCTCGACTCTCAAACGATCTCTCCTGGAGCATCTTTTACGTACGAAGTTCATTACGGCGGTTCCGGCAACCGGAACCTGACTCCGGGAGATTCCATCTTTCACTGCCATCTCTATCCGCACTTCGCCCAAGGCATGTGGGAGCTCTGGCGCACGCACGACGTCTTCGAGGCAGGAACTCGCGACCGGTGGTTGCCAGACGGTGAGATTGCCGGCGGCACGCCGAATCCAGCTGTTGTGCCGATGCCCGACATCCCGCTCCCGCCTCTCCCGACCTCCGGATTCCAGGGTTACCCGTTCTATATCGCGGGTATCGCGGGACATCGTCCTCCCCAGGCCCCGCTTGATATCGATCCCTCGGCTTACGCCGGAGATCCTGCACAAACACTCATGCGCCATGTCGTCATGGCAGGAGAGCGTGAGACCGGCACCACCCTCTTCGGAAAAGACACGAGTGGAAACCCAACCGACCTCGAAAGGAAATACTTCGATACGAGCATTCCAGAAGCCGATCCGATGGGGCAGACGAATCGCGTCGCATCGCGTGTCCGCGAGCAGAACGCCGATCCATCACTATTCTCTCTGGCCGCCAAATTGACAAAGGCCTGGATTCGCAAGCTACCCCTTGACGGGACGCCGGAAGAGCGGACTGCGATGGACTTTCATCACGGTATTGCGTCAAATGCGGTTAAGATAGCTCGATCCCAATTCGGTGTTCCTGAGACGGGATATCCAACGTGCCTTGCCGATGGAACCTGCGACACGCCACAGAACCGCATTCTTTTCCGGGTGAACGGGTATGCTCCCAAGCCTGGGGCGCCCTTCGCCGATCCCTGTCCGCAGAATTTCTATGTCGGTCGGAAGGACGACAACCCGAACGATCAATCGAAATGGATGGATCTGCCGCCAGAACGACGTTATCGTGCCACCTATCTTCAGTTCGACATGCCGGTAAACAAGCACGGCTGGCACGATCCTCAGGCCCGCATCATTGCTCTGGAACAGGATGCCAAGGCTATTCTCGACCATACACGCGCGCCGGAACCATTCTTCTTCCGGGCCAATTCAGGCGAATGCGTTGTCTTCGAAGCCACGAACCTGATTCCATCCAACCTCAATCTTGATGATTTTCAAGTGTTCACTCCGACCGACACAATTGGCCAGCATATTCATCTCGTGAAGTTCGATGTGACCTCGTCCGACGGGTCCGGAAACGGCTGGAATTACGAGGACGGAACGTTCTCACCTGACGAAATCCGGGAACGTATCATCGCCAACAACGCGTTCAAAGGCACGGCGGAATTAAAGCCGCTCACTCATCGCCTCTTCCGTGCGGGTGGACCTCTTGCAGGCGACACCCGCGGTCAATGTCCGGAAACGCTGTCGGCTGACCCGAAGACGGCTGAAGAGGAACTGGCCGCACATCCCTGGTGCGGTGCTCAATCAACCATTCAGCGCTGGTGGGCGGATCCGCTTCTCAACCAGGACGGCCACGACCGCACGATCCGCACTGTGTTCACCCACGATCATTTCGGGCCGAGCTCCCACCAGCAGCATGGTCTCTATGCGGCTCTCGTGGTTGAACCAAACGGGTCGGCCTGGCAGACCCTCGCTGGCAAGCCGTTCGGCGGGCAAGGTGAGAACGGCCAGCCAATTGTCGGTCGTCCGGATGGTGGCCCGACATCGTACGCAGCCAATATCATCGAACCGACGGCGCCGGGGCGCCCCCCGGTCTCAACGCGCGAATACAATGTTGCGGTCGCTGACTACTCGCTGCTCTACACGGCACCGCCGCATAACAAGCCAATCAACCCCCCCGGACGGCTCGATCACGACCTCCCTCAGATGGTGTTCAATTCATCGCTTCCACGGCCTGAAGGGATCTCCGTCTCCGATCCCGGCAGCCAGCTTATGAACTACCGCAACGAGCCAGTGCCTCTCCGGGTCGGGCGCGAGAACTCACCGGGCAAGTGGTCCTTGAAGCCTTTCAATCCCTCCGATGGGGCAAGCATTGCCGCTTGCGAAGCCTCCCTGAGAGCCGTAAGGGATCCACGCTTAAACGAGTGTCAGCCGGAACCTGGCATGGAGCCAAATGGCGAGCAGTATGCCTGCACGACCCGGGTGCTCTCGACACTCTGCGATCGATCCGACTTGGCGAATGTGTTTTCGAGCCACGCCCATGCGGCCGATGACTCTGAAATCCGCAAGCGGATCGTTGCGGACAATCTACCCTATGACACCCGTCGGATCTTCCTCGATCAGTATCTCAAGCGCGATTGCGTCGATACGCCTGACCATAATTGCAACGAACCGGCCGGCATTCGCAGGGATGGAGATCCGGCAACGCCCATCTTGGCAGCGAAGGAAGGGGATGACGTTAACGTTCGACTGATTCAAGGCGCACAGGAAGAGAACCACATCTTCTTTATGAATGGCATGAAGTGGCTTGCAGTGCCGGGTTCGACAAACAGCGGCTACCGGTCCGCACAGCACATCGGCATCTCCGAACATTTTGAATTCAACGTCAACATCGAAGACCCGTCACCGCAACGAACGAAGGATCACCTCTACGGCACGACGGCGAGTGATAACTTGTGGGATGGGCAATGGGGCATCCTGCGGGTTGTTGGCGCTGACGAGCCACTGCCCGCGCTGGCTCCGCTCCCTTCGAACGGCGCAGTCGATCGCTTGGTCAATGTCGGCCAGAGCAACTGTGATGCCACCTTGCCGCGCCGTTTTTTCCAAGTCGAGGCATGGCGCCTGCGGGACATCGCCTCGAATGGCTCTCTGCGCTACCACGAGCGTCGCAATATTCATGACCCGGGTGCAATAATTTATGTCCTTGCAAGCGAAAGCCTGCAGCAGCCTGCGATCGGCAACGCTCCCCGGCCGCCAGCTCAAACGGTCCTGACGCGAAATCAGTCGGACCTAGTGCTCCTGAAATCGGGCGCTAAGACCCCTGAGCCCCTGATCTTGCGGGCGCGGGCTGGTGAATGCATCGAGCTCGAACTGACCAATATGCTCGGAGCGGATAAGGAGGACTTGTCAAATCCGGCTCACTGGAGCTGGAACATGATGCCTCCGATCACCGACGGGCTCAACTTCAACGATGTCAGGACATCCCGTGCGGTCGGTTTACATGCTCAACTCGTGGCAGGAAACGCCGTGCTCAACGACGGCTCTGCTGTCGGAACCAACGTGTCGAGCTTAGCCTATCCCTGTGACGCATCCGTTAGCCTTGAATTCTGCGGCTCCAATGCCAGCGTCACGGCTCCCGACGGAACCTACCTGTGGGACAACCGCGCTACCTATCGGTGGTACGCCGGCAACTGGAAGAAGGAGCCGCAGGACCGCAAACCAACTTTTACACCGGTGGAATTCGGTGTGATTGGGCTGCAGAACTTGGCTGACGTGATCAAGGGATCGTCTCATGGCACTATCGGCGCACTGATCATCGAGCCACAGGAGGCCATCTGGAGGACGGACTGCGATATTCTTCGAGGGGCAGCGACAGTTGACGATGCCAGCAAGCGCAACTGCCTCAATGCAGCGGCTACCGTTACGACACCAAGCGAGCGCCCGTTCCGAGAGTTCGTTCTGCTCTACCAAAACGACGTCAGTGTGCACTATCGTGGGGAGCCACTCGGAAACCTGCGCAACGGCGATGATTCCGAGGATTCCGGCCAGAAAGCATTCAATTATCGGCTCGAGCCGTTCTGGTCGAGGCTGAACGCGAATCCGTCCGCTGATCCGGGATCCATGATGGATTACAACTTCGTGAATGTGCTGTCATCCAAACCCGAGCATGGCCATGGTGATCCTTCAACACCTCTCTTCACGGCAGCAACCGGAACCCCGGTTCGATTCCGGATCGCACAGCCCTCAGGTCATCCGCGCAATGGCTCTTTTGCAGTGTCAGGCCACGATTGGGTCAACTATCCCTGGGCCAAAGATTCGACGGTACAGGTGGTCGATCCTGGCCCGCAAAACCGCGTTGGCGTCCTTAATGCAGTTGGGCCGGGGCGACACGACAATTTGTTGCTGGCGAGTGCGGGTGGGCAACAAAAACTAAGCGGCGACTATCTCTACCGTACGCCTATGGGATTCGCTTTCGGCGGCGGGCAGTGGGGCATCATGCGTGTGTTCAACCCGTCGCAGTGTGTGTCTGGCCTGGTCCTGGATAAACGAACTGGGCGCTATCAGGTATGTGAGTGAGGTGGGCCAATGCTCTCTCCTCTCCCCATCATCGCGACAATCCTGGCAGGCTTGTCCGCCGGCCCTGTGCTTGCTCCTCTCCCGGCCCAGTCCGACCTTTCCAATCTGATCGGTGCGGAACTTTGGGTGACAGCGGGTCAGGAAATTGCCGGGGAGACCGGTGCTAAGATCGTTCTCGCGAGCCAACCGAGTGCGCATGAACATGGTGGTCACGCCCCAACATCCCGCATAGACCCTGAAGCGCACGACGCGGCGAAGTCAGCGGCAAGCGTCGAGAGAATGACGTTATCGTTCGATCTGATCTCGGATGATCGCTCGAGCGTCACCGCCGGCAGGCCGGCGCGGGCTGTTCTGCGGATCACTGATGCCAAAACGGGCCAGCCGATCACAGGGCAGTCCGTCGCCGGATGGATGCTGCTCAGGCGTAATGCTCAGGTTGCCGCAGAGATGTCATGTAAAGCGAAGGCGCAACTCTTTACGCAAGGTCGCGTTACCGCCCGCCCGGATGTCGATCTCAACGCAAGCCGCCTCCTCGTGCTTGATCGCAGCGGATCGATCGCCGTCATTGATCCGCAGGTGAATTTCACGATCACGCAGATGCAGAGTGTGATCCCGCTGCCTGGCGCGCCTGGGGATTGGGGGCTCTCAGCCGACAGCCAAATGCTTTTTGTCAGTATCCCGATCTACGGTGCAGTCGCTGTCGTTGACTTGCGCAGTTTTCAGGTCGTGAACCTGCTGGAGTTCGGCAAGGGGACATTGCCGACCAGCATTATGCCGCTTCCCGATGGGCGCTTTGCAGTTTACCTGTCGGCAACGAACTCCGTCGCGATCGCAGGCCCGCAAGATGCTGAGCCACCCACGCCTATTCCCGTCGGATCGGGACCGGTCGCCCTGAGCATCAGGGAGGGTAGGCACCTCCATGTGGCTACATCGGATAAATCACTGTCGGTCATAGATTTGGCTGACCGGAGCTTGAAAGCCCAGACAAGTCTTGAACCTGGTGAGCATGTGCTCACCTACTCGAGGTCCGCCAACAACCTCTATGCAGCCAAGGTCGGGTCGGGGGCGATAGAGGTTTTTGAGCCTGGAAGCCTGCAACGTCATGGACGTATTGAAACAGGTGGGCACATCTTTTCGCTCGCGGCGACGCCCGACGGTTCCCATCTCGTGGTCCTCGATCGGGAGGCCAACGAAATGGTGCTGATTGAAGCAGGCTCTGGTGCTCTGGTCGACCGCAAGCCTGTTGCGCGGCAGCCCGTCGAAATTATGTTCTCTCACGATTACGCCTACATCCGCGGTCTGTCCGGTGACCATTTCACAGTGGTTGAACTCGCTGAACTCACCCGTGGCAGGATCGTGCCGCTGAACGTCCAGTCGGCTTCGCGTTCGATGACCGGACAGGAAGCGACGGCGCGAGCACGTCTTGTAACATCCTACGGCCATGGTGCGTTAATCGCTAATCCAGCGGAGAAAGTCGCCTACTACTATATGGAGGGGATGAACACGCCGATGGGCACGGTTCCGACCTACTCACCCACCGTCCAGGGAGTCTTGACCCTTGAGCGGGGTTTTCGGGAGACTGAGCCCGGCGTCTATGAAACGACAGCCGTTTTACCCTTCGGCGGGACGTACGACGTCCCTGTGATGATCGACACGCCCGATGCTGTGACGTGCTTTACGGCCGAAGCAAAACCGGCCGAGCCGGGTGCTAAGCCGGGATTTAGTCCGAACCTCCGCCTCGAGATAGTGGGCACACCATCCGCACGAGCACTGGAGCGCGGCAAGGTTGTTGTCAGGATCATAGATGCGCAAACCAATCAGCCGGTGAGTAACCTGCAGGACGTGCGCCTTCTGGCTTTTTCGTCGACGGGATCGTGGCAGGCTCGCAAATGGGCGGCTGACCTCGGAGATGGCCGCTATGAAACGGAGTGGATCTTTCCGCGCCCCGGCCGCTACGGGATCAGCACCGAGGTAGCATCGCGACGTCTCAAGGCGGCCGACCAGCCCCCGATCTACCTGAAAGTCGCCCCCTCAGAGCCACCAAATGTGACGGACACACAAGGAGAAGCGCCATGAGGATGCTCGTTCTCGCAGCAACGACCGCATTGCTGTCCGGCGCTGCCTCGGCCCAGATGGCGCATCAGTTCACCCTAATTGGGCATATCGAGAGCTTCACAGTCGACGACATGAGCAATCCCCTTTCATCAGCCAAGATGAAAGTTCATGGCGCGGAGGCGGTCCTTCCCTCCAACCTGATCATTCAGATGCCGGCGCGTTACCTGACGGCAAAGGACATCGTCGACCTCAATCCCAAAGCTCCTGGTGCCAATTCCGGTCTAGCGCTCAATGACACACCGCCTCCGCTGTCTTCGTACGAAGCGACCGTCGTCGGGAATATCGTGAACGGTCAATACGTCGCTGGGCTCGTTTGGATTTCCCAGCACTCCCTCGCCACTGGCTCAGGCTTCATCAAGGAGATCACCCCACAGGGCGAGATTCATCTCGTTGCCGATCCAGACGCTGCTGCGCCCCCTAACGTCACCCGAATTCGCATCAATGACCCGCATGGCATCTATGCGCCGCCCGATCCCAACGCAGACGAGCGCTTCATGGTCGATGAGGCCAATCCGACGATTCATGCAGGAACAGGGTATCCCATGTGCATCCAGCAGGCTTTGGTTCCAACTGAGTGTCCTGCCGCGAACCGTCCACTCAGTGGAGGCGGAAAACCCCTTACGACCTTCGTGATGGGTGGCGTCGGGTTGCCTGGTTCTCCGGCCGGTGCCTTCGATATCCCGCCATGCCCCGCCTGTGATCCTAGCAAGCAGGCACCGTTAAGAGATGGTGATTTTGTAACCTTCTCCGGAACGCTGGCGAGGGATCAGGTTGGGGACTATGTCTCGGTTCACACGCTCGAAGCCAACGTCGGTATCTACACCGCACCGGGTGCCGATCCAGCCTATGTCTTTGTTGAGGGTTCCCTCATCGGGACTCAAGGACCTCTTATGCCGCGCGATCCGGCGAACCCGGGCGTCACCTTTCCCCAAGAGACACAAGATCGCCTGAAGATCGAAGGTGTCACCACTGATCCGAGTCGGCGGATCGAACTTTATGCGATCGACGTCGATGCCACCACCGGCGACACCTCCCTACGTCTCTTCAACACGGTCCCCGCCCAACCGGCACCCCTCGGGCGCTTCCGCCTTATTCTGGGGGCCCGGGCGAACGCGCTCTTTGACGCCGACAACACGTTACGAGGAGCCCCGCGCGAACTCCTGGCACGGGTCGAGCGCGGAGCCGGATTGGAGGGGCAGCCGGTGCCAGTGGCTCCCGTGTTCGCCCACGGCCTGGTAGCCGGACAGTACGTTGCCCCCTTCGGAGAGTTCATCTTCCCGGAGAACAAGGTGTTTGGCGACCCGGTTCTTCCCAATAACTTCGCATGTTTGCCGTTTCTCTTGAACGGCTCAGGCCCGCTGGAAACAACGGCCAGCACCGGACCAGTGGTAGGCCCCCTCGATCCATGGCCTGATGTCGTGCCACGTCCCGCCACTGTTGAATGCGGTCCCCGGCCCAAGCCCGTTCCGTGAAGAGGGATGCTCTCCGATGCCTTTGGCGATCACAACAATGGCTAATCGCAACCTCATCTCGGCGGATCCGGATGCAGACTTCCAAGCTTGGAAGGGCATCGCAGGTGACGGGAATGTGCTGCGCTTCTCCCGGATCCGTTCGGGAAACAAGCGATGCTGGTGCACAATCAATGACCACGCGAGTTTCGTCCGCCTAACCCAAGGTCTCAGCTTCAATGGACATTTTGCAACTGATGGTGAAGCCGTCATTGCGACCAATCAGATGCCAGGAACGACGTTGAAGATTGGCTTCGACCCTCCAATCTTTGGGTTGGGCGTTGATATCGAGCCGATCCCCCCTGCAGTTGTGCCAGGTCAGACCTATCGTGTTGAGCTGACATTGAACAACACCCAAGTCGGTGAAAGCCAAACTCTCAGTGCGAATGGCACCATTGGAGCGTGCAAGTTCATCGCCGCCAAATCCGATAGGGATAATTTAGATGAAATCGAAATTCGCGTGTCTTTGATTGACAATACTGGACATGCGAATGCGGTCGACTTTGGGATCAACCGTTTGGAACTTCTCGCGCCGGTTGGCAATATTGCCTAATTCTCATCCCGAATTGATGACGCCCGACCCTATCAAGGTTGCGTCGCAAATTCTGGATGGTCCAAGGAGGTTAGGACTCTGTGAAACGCTTATGCGGCGAGCAGGTCAAACTACTGCGCGAGTGACGGCCGCAGATTGCAGGCGTACTTCGCCTGCTGTTTGCGCATCATGTGCACCATTTCGATGCCGCCGAGGATCACACGGGCCGTGGCCACGGATTGGAACCCGAGCATCGGCCGGATCCGCCGCTTGATCGCGCGATGATCCTGCTCAATCCGGTTATTCAAGTAGCGGCTCTGCCGGATTCTGATCGGCTTGAGCCGGCATCTTGAGCGGTCCTGCAGACGGCTCTCTGCATCACACAACAGGATCGCTTCTTTGTTGGTCTGGCTGCCATCGATCACGATCCGCTCGGGCCGGCCATGCCGCTTCAGCGCCTTGCGCAAGAAGCGTTGGGCGGCACTCAGATTGCGACGCTCACTGAACCAGAATTCGATCGTGTCACCGTTGCCGTCGATGGCGCGGTACAAGTACATCCATCGTCCGCGGACCTTGATGTAGGTTTCATCCACGTGCCATTTGCCGGTGGTTGGCCGCTTGCGCCGGTTGAATTGCTCCAACAGAAGCGGAGCATAATGCACTGTCCAACGATGGACGGTGGCATGGTCAACCGAGGTGCCGCGCTCGGCACTCATCTCCTCGAGATTTCGCAGGCTCAGGTTATTGGCGAGGTACCACCGGACGCAGAGCAGGATCACCGAGCGATCGAAATGTCGGCCTTTGAACATCTAAACCTCCGGAACTCGCCCGAGGGATAGACAGAACTGAGTTACTGAACGGTTTGCGACGGAGCCTTACCGGGAGCTGGGCCAATCCGCGCTTCGTATAGAGCAGATCCGTCGTCAAGTGCAGGTGTCGTGCAACGATTAAGCTTGTCGGGCGTTTCTCCCCGACAGCGTGAGCGTAGGCGTGGCATGCAGGACAACGTGGATCGGTCCTCGGACCAAGCGGCTCCAAGCCCCGTCGTTGGCCCGAGCAAGCCGCGTCTTCTCCAGGTTCTCGGGCCGGGGCTGATCACCGGCGCGTCCGACGACGATCCGAGCGGCATCGCCACCTACAGCCAGGCCGGAGCCCAGTTCGGCTATGGCTTGAACTGGACGCTGCTGCTCACCTTCCCGCTGATGAGCGCCGTCCAGATCATCAGCGGGCGCATCGGACGCACGACCGGCCGGGGCCTCGCCGGGAACCTGCGCCAGTACTACCCGAACTGGCTGCTGCAAAGCATCGTGCTGCTGCTGCTGATCGCCAACATCATCAACATCGGCGCGGATCTCGGTGCCATGGCCGACGCGACGCGACGCGTGTTCGGCGGTCCGGCATTCCTGTACGTACTCCTGTTCGCGGCGGTCTCGGCGGGCCTCCAAGTGTTCCTCCAGTACACACGTTATGTGGCAGTCCTGAAGTGGCTGGCCCTGGTCCTGCTCAGCTATGTGGCGACGCTGTTCATGGTAAAGGTGTCCTGGGGCGAGGCGCTGACCCGTCTGGTGGTCCCGTCCAACCCGTGGAGCAAAGATTCTCTCACGACCATCGTGGCAGTGTTCGGCACCACGATCAGCCCATACCTGTTCTTCTGGCAATCGAGCCAGGAGGCGGAGGACGTGCGCGAGGTCCCTAGGCGCAAGCCGCTCGTCAAGGCACCCGAGCAGGGGGAGGGGGCCCTTGGGCGCATCCAACTCGATACCCTGGCCGGCATGGCGGTTTCCAACCTGATCGCGCTGGCGATCATGATCACCGCGGCGGCGACCCTGCATGCCCATGGGGTCACGAACGTCGAGACCTCGGCCCAGGCGGCGGAGGCGCTGCGGCCGATCGCGGGAGCCGCGGCCGAGACCATCTTTGCGCTCGGCGTGATCGGTACCGGGCTGATGGCGGTTCCGGTTCTGGCGGGGTCCGCCGCCTATGCCATCGGCGAGGCGCGCAAGTGGCCGGTCGGACTGGCGCGACAGCCGATGGAGGCCAAAGCGTTCTATGCCATGGTCGTCATTGCCACGGTGCTGGGCGTGGTCCTGAACTTTACGCCCGTGAATCCGATCTCGGCCCTGTACTGGAGCGCGGTCATCAACGGCATCGTGGCGGTCCCGGTGATGGCGATCATGATGCTCCTGTCGGCCAGGCACGAGGTGATGGGCGAGTTCATTGTGAAAGGCTGGCTCAGGGGGATCGGCTGGGCGGCAACGGCTGTGATGGCGCTGGCCGCCGTCGCCATGGTGGTCACATCGTTCTGAAAGGAAGGGGCGAGTAGTCGCCGGGGTTGATCTGCGCACAATGCTTACCCTGCGATGCCGGAACATTTCAGATTGGCACGTACCGGTCGTTTGTTCCGCGGCTGCTTAAGCCTCAGGTCCGGACGTTGCATCCGTGATGCTGGGTGAACTCTGAGGCGGCTCGTCGCCGGGCCGCCTCTGCGCTTAGATTTCAACCTGTTCTGCAATCAAAAGGGCATCGTCAACGTCGATGCCCAGATACCGCACGGTACTCTCAATCTTGGTGTGGCCGAGCAGGAGCTAGACGGCCCGGAGATTACCGGTTCGGCGATAGATCATCGAGGCTTTGGTCCGGCGCAGTGAGTTCGTGCCGTAGGCCAAGGGATCGTGTCCAATCGCACGAAGCCAGGATGCCAGCAGCCGAGCGTACTGGCGCGTCGTCATGGGCTTTCGCCGATTGATCCGGCTCGGAAACAGCGGTTCACCCTTGTGCAGATCTTTCTGCTCGAGCCAGCGCCCCACAGCATCCCGGGGGCACCGTCAGCTTAACCTGGAGGTGACCGGATGCCGGCATAGGTAGGGGATGAGATCGACCCATCAGCCCCGTTATGCCCGTCATGCTTCCCGGCTGAAGTGATCAGCCATGCTGTCTGGTTGTACTTCCGGTTCCCCTTGAGCCTGCGCATGGTCGAGGAGATTCTGGCGGCCCGAGGTATCCTGGTCAGCCATGAGACCCTACGGCAGTGAGCGCTGAAATTCGGCCAGGACTTTGCCAAGCAGATCCGTCGGCGTCTGCCCGCACCCGGGGACAAATGGCACCTGGACGAGGTCGTCATCACCATTGCTGGTGAAAAGCATTGGCTCTGGCGGGCGGTGGATCAGAACGGGTTCGTGCTCGAGTTATGCCGGAATTTAGGTGATGGGGCCGATCAGGCGACGTTGTGTGATGGCGTCGGAAGGATCTCGGCGCCATCCTGGAATCTGACACCGGCGATCACCTTCGGCAACTGGTTTTCGCCCATCAGCCGCCGCCAGGTTTTCGAAGCCGCCATGATGAGCTTGAACACCATCAGCCGAGCGGTCGTGGGCGACAACGCGCCCTTGGTGCGCACGGTCCGGTGCCGCACCGTCGCAAACACACTTTCGATCGGGTTTGTCGTGCGCAGATGGATCCAGTGCTCAGCGGGCCAGTCGAAGAACGCCAGCAGCGCCTGCTGGTCCCTGCGTAGGCACTCCACCGCCTTGGGATAGCGCGCCTGGTAGGCCTCGGCAAACAGATCGACAGCGACCTCGGCCTGAGCTCGGGTCGGCGCGAGATAAATCTCGCGCAGGGCGGCCTTCATGCCCGGCTGTACGGACTTGGGCACCTTGTTGAGCACATTGGCGGTCTTGTGCAGCCAGCACCTCTGATGATGCGTGCGTGCGGGGAAGAGCTCATCGAGCGCCTTCCAGAAGCCGAGTGCCCCGTCCCCGACGGCAATCCGGGGCGGGATAGTCAAACCACGACGTTTGATCTCGACCAGAAGCTCACGCCAGCTCTGGGCGCTCTCGCGCACCCCAGCCCGGAAGCCGACCAGCTCCTTCTTGCCCTCCGGGGTGGCGCCGATCAGCACCAGGATGCATTCGGCTTGATCCTCCATGCGGGCCTGCAGGTAGACGCCGTCGGCCCAGACGTAGACGTACCGGCGAGTTGCCAGGTCCCGGGCCTGCCAACGCTCGTACTCGGCCTGCCATTCGCCGGTGAGCCGGGTGATAGCGGACGGCGACAGGTTCGGGGCGTCCTTGCCGAGCAAGGCCGAGAGTGCCTCCTGGAAGTCGCCGGTCGAGAGCCCGCGCAGATAGAGGATCGGCAGCAGCGCATCCAGGCTCCTGGTGCGCCGCGCCCATTTCGGCAGGATGGCCGAGGAAAAGCTGATGCGGTCCCCGCCGACATCACCCCGGTCGCGGATCTTGACCCGGCGGACCTCAACCGGGCCGATGCCGGTCTGGATCGTGCGCTCGGGGCCATGCCCGTGCCGGACCAGGCGCTCACGTCCGTCCGGCAGCTTCAGATCGCGCATGCTGGCGAGAAAGGCCTCGGCTTCGATTTCGATGGCTTGGGCCAGGAGCTTGCGGGCGCCGGCGCGGAGAATATCGGTCAGGGGATCGTCAATCGCGTCGGGCTGACGAAGGCGGACAATGTTGGTAGTGTCGGTCATGACGTATCGCTCTTCTTGAAGAGGTTCTGGCAGGCTGGACACCCGCCTCGATACGTCGCCCTTCTCAAACCGTCATCACCCACATTCCGAAATAACTCTTCGTGCTCGACATCCTAGTCCAGAGCCGTCGGGACACAAAAGCCGCGAAGCGCCTGCTGCGGAAATTGCTCAAGAAGCAGGGTAGAACGCCCTGCGTGATGATCACGGATAAACTCGCCAGTTATGCAGCGGCGAGAAAGACGGTCATGCCTAGTGTGGAGCACCGACAACACAAAGGCTTGAACAACAGAGCGGAGAACAGCCATCAACCCACCCGACGACGCGAGCTCATCATGAAACGCTTCAAGTCAGCTGGGCAGGCCCAGCGCTTTCTCTCAGTTCATGATGAGATTGCCAACCTCTTCCGTCATCCCGCGAACTCTAACGCCGCTGATCGTCACCAGTCCCGCGCCCGAGCCTTCGAAGTTTGGGCCGAGGTGACGGGCACTGCGGTGGCCTTCTGATCCATCGGCCTAATGAGGCATTTTGCGTTCAGCTCGTTAAATTGACGGTGCCTTTTTGTGCTACCTAATACCGGTAAGGAGGCATAATGAGCCGGGATGAGCCAGGGCAGACCTATGAGACCAAGCGAAGCGCCCCACTATGCACTGCGTTGATGACCTCGCTCAGAGTATCCTGCGGGCTGTGCCCGTCGGTCCTCAGGACGTGGCGCTCAAGCTCGCCGAGGCAAGACAGCTGCTGGTAGAGGGCTGTAATGGGCACAGGATCGGTCAGCGTGGTGCCGCCGCGTTCACGACACCGCCGGATGGCAACATCGAGCGGTGGGCGGAGGACAACGTAGTGGAGGGGTACGGACAGGGTATTGAAGGGCTCTAGGAACCAGGGTCCAATGATCCCATCCAGCACAACGAAATAGCCCCCCTTGGCATATCTTTCTGCTGCCTTTGCGAGGACGTCGATCACCACTGCGTTCTGCCCGTGCGCTTCGGGCAGAAAGGGTGCGACCGCACCGTTCTTAATGAAATGCCAGAAGTCGTCGGCATGTAGGTGCACCTTCGGAGCCCCTGGCTCTTGGGCAAGCGCCTGGGCCGTGGTCGTTTTCCCTGATCCTGGTGACCCGGTCAGGATAAGCACTTCACCTTCAAGATCGATCATGCGCGCCTCTATAACACACCGTGCCAGTTGCAGAAGGCCGTGCGCGTAGGATCGCGGCCTCAGCCAAGTGCATATGTCTATGGCTTGCCGCCGCGGATCGCGCGAACGAGCATGTCCGCAGCGACCATCGCCCCGTTGCTGCGGATCGACTTGGCAATGGCCGATGCTCGCTCGCGGGTCGCAGGGGCCAGCGCCGTCTTGAGCGGGGCTGCCAGCGATCCGGCCCTAGGGATCGGGCCATCGTGCGCCGCGCCGATGCCGAGTTCGGTGACACGGCGAGCCCAATAGGGTTGGTCGGCACCCTGGGGGACCACCACCTGAGGCGTACCGGCACATGCGGCCGCCGTGGTCGTTCCGGCGCCACCATGGTGCACGACTGCTGCGACCCGAGTGAATAGCGCTTGCTGGTTGACCTCGCCGACGGCGAAGCAGTCGTCCCGACTATCGATCGGCGCAAGATTGGCCCAGCCTTGGGCGAGGATCAGGCGGCGGCCTTGCGCGCGGACCGCCTCTATGGCGACACGGGCGAGGTTGTCCGAGGTGTGCATGGCCATGCTGCCGAAGCCGACATAGACCGGAGGGGCGCCAGCACCGAGGAACGCCTCTAGATCGGCCGGGAGCAGACGCGTGTCCGGCAGGATCCATGCTCCGGTCTGTGCAGCATCAGTTAGGTCAGTCGGATGCCACGGGCTGAGGATCGGGTCCGATGCCAGCCATGGACGGCGTGTGAAGACGTGATCACGCACATTGTCCACCCTCGGCAAGCCGATCGATGTGCGGTGGGTGTTGACCGCCGCGCCGAAGAGCCCGTTCATCGCCTGAACGTTGAACTCCCATAGCGCCAGGTTGTCGGTCAGTTCGGGCGGGTGCGGCCAGCCGGGGTATTCCATGGGTGGGTGGTGCGGCGACGGGAGGATGATCGGGTAAAAGCCCACCAAGACAAATGGGATCCCGAGTTTTTCGGCCACAGACTGCGCGGCCGCCACGGACGGAAACAGGCCGGTGGCGACGATGGCATCGCAGCCGTCGGCTGCTGCCGCGATCGCGTCGAACTGGGCGGGGACCATCATGGCCGCGAGTTGGGGCAGGCGCAGGCCTGACTGCTTCGCCGTCGCGATCCATTGGCGCACGGGCATGAAGGCCGGTGCCCATGGTACGCCAGATCGGTTCAGCAACTCCACGAATTCGGCATCGGACGGTGCGCAGACCAGCGCCTCCGCACCGATCCTCTGCAAGGCCAGGCCAAGCCCCGCCAGCGGCTGAACGTCTCCGCGTGACCCATAGGTCGACAACAGCACACGCATCGTTACGGCTCCCTCAGGTTCGGATCGAGGGCAGCATTTATGGGCCATCGCGGTGGGCTTGCCGCAAGCCGGGGGGCCGCTATAAAACAATAATGGAGAGGGGTGATCGCTCTCCACTTCCCTGCAAGCTGGAGTTTTGAGCGCTGGGCTGGAGTTAGTCCGCCCTTGCGGAAAACCGCTCATGGGCAGTAATGCGCCGAACGGCTACGTCGATCGGGCGCATGTAGATTTGCGACTATAAGAAGGTGATTTCCTCCTGGAGCTGTCCTTCTGGGACGTCGATCCACCATGCTTTGGGCGATCCGTCCGACCCATCCGACCAACGATAGGATCGCGCCTTCAGGAGTTCCTTGCGCTCGAAGGGCGTGTTCGGCGCCCTGATCCGGCATGTGATGGCCTTGGACGCCTGCAGGAAATAGGAAATTGGGGAGAGGCTGGATTTCGGCAGCGGGAGCTTCAGAATCTGAAGGGCGGCGAGGCAGTCTTCGGCCGCACGGTGTGCCTGGAAGAAGAAGCCGCTCTTCATATCGATGTAGCTGAGAGTAAGGCTTTCAAAGCCCTCCCCCTTCCACGGAACTTCGTCGAGCGAGCAGGCCCACGGCTTCGTGGCGAAAGCTGGCGAGAGCCTCTCCAACCAGCGGCGGTCGAAAGCGGCTTTGTGAGCCGCACAAAGCTCGGCTTCACCGACCAGGGCATTAACGGCATCAAGGATGCTCACATGCGGGGCTCTAGAAAGCCAGCGCGGCTGGAGCCGATGGCATCCAGCGCAATGCCGGGTGTGACGGCCGCGCAACGCAGTTCGGCTTTTCGCCTCATCGCCGACGATTGAAACGCAGGGGCAATCCCCGTGAGACGCTCAGGCAATCGCTCACGGGAAAGGCATGCTATGGGCCCATGATCCAACGGAGTTTCTCGAGGCTCCGTATGTCAGATGAGAAGAGCTGGGGGGAGAGGATGGGCCTATGTCGAAGGAGAGCACTTGCAACCGTGTCGAACGCTGCCTTCTTTGACGTTGGCCACAGGGGTTCAGACATACTGAATATCGAAAACGATGGGGCGTCATCGGCAATGACGCGCATCTCGGCAGCACGGATTCCGGGATGGACAAGGTGACGGCAATCTTTTCCGAGCCCGAAATGCTTTCACGCCTCTCTGCCCTGCTGTCGGGGACCGCTGCTCGCGCAATATTAGTTGCTGCAGCGATGACACTGGTTGAGGCTTCCGGCGCACCGACTTATGCCCAATCTGCGGATTCACTTGTGGGAGCGAATGGATCGAACGGGGGTGACGCCGCTATCAGAACGGAGGGACCCGGTGGTGCTGGCGGCACAGCGGGGGACGGGAGTTTCACGTCGGGCGCAGGCGGCACCGGCGGCCGCTATCGCCGTGTCCTTCCCGGCGCCGGATCGGGTCCCGAAGGCGGAGCAACCGGAACAGATATCGAAGGAGGCGGCAACGGTGGCGGCCCTGACAGCGGCGGTGGGGGAGGCTCCGGAGACAGCGGCGGTGGCGGCGGCGGCGGCGGCGGCCGTGGCGCAACTGTCACCAGCATTCTCAGCAACAGCGGAATCATCACAGGGGGCAACGGGGGTAACGGCGGCAATGGTGCGAGGACGGGCGACTGGTCCGGCGGCGGCGGCGGCGGTGGCGGCGGCAACGGCGTTGTTCTGACCGGCACTGCGATCACCAACGCGGGCACGGTCACCGGCGGCAACGGTGGCAATGGTGGTAGAGGTGACGGGTTGCTTTATGGTGGGGGGGATGATGGAACTGGAGGAACCGGCGGCGTCGGTGTTCTGGTGCAGACGACAACCGGTGCAACCATCGACAACAGTGGCACGATTGCCGGCGGTGTCGGCGGCATTGCCGGTGGCTGGGGTAGTACCCAGCAGCGGGAAGGTGGAGACGGCATCCGGGGCGAGAACCTGACGGTCATCAACAGCGGCACGATTGCGGGCGGTGATGGCAGCAATGCGATCACGTTCACCGGCGGCACCAACGTGCTCGAGCTGCGCAAGGGCTATTCGTTCACCGGGACCATCGCTGGAGACGGAACCGACACGTTGCGCCTCGGCGGCGTCAGTGACGCTGGCTTCAATCTCGCCACCTTGGGGAACAGCGCACAGTTTCAGCACTTCGAAGAACTTGAAAAGACGGGCGCATCGACCTGGACGGCGACCGGGACCAGCGACTTCGCGGGCCCGACCGCCGTCCAGTCCGGGCGATTGGCCGTCAACGGGTCGCTGGCCAATTCCATTGTGACCGTGGCGAATGGCGCCATCCTGTCGGGAGGCGGCACGATCGGCGGCCTGGTGGTCCGGACTGGGGCTTCCGTTCGGCCGGGCAATTCCATCGGCACGCTGACGGTGCACGGCAATGTCAGCTTTGCAGCGGGCTCGACCTACCAGGTCGAAGCGAATGCCGCCAGTCAGTCCGATCACATCGTGGCCACGGGCACAGCGACCCTGGCGGGCGGCACCGTGCAGGTGCTGGCGGAGAACGGCGTCTATCTGCCCTCGACCACGTACACGATCCTCACCGCGAGCGGCGGCGTGACCGACACATTCGACACGGTCACGTCGAACTTCGCCTTCCTGGCTCCCTCGCTGGGCTATGACGCCAATCATGTCTTCCTGACCCTGGAGCGGAAGACGGTTCCGACCGATCCCACCGATCCGCCCCCGCTGGCGTTCACCTCGGTGGCTGCGACCCGCAACCAATACAACGTGGCCGGCGCGGCGGAGGCCCTCGGCGCTGGTCACCCCGTCTTCGACGCCGTGCTCGGCCAGAGCGTTGCCGGCGCGCGGCAGGCCTTCGACGCCCTGTCGGGCGAGGTGCATGCCTCGGCGGTCACGAGCGCCTACGGCGATGCCCGCGAGATCCGGAACACCGTGCTCGGCCGGTTGCGGCAGCCGGTCGGCTCGCCCGCCACGGTGGCGGCGGCGTTCGCGGCCGATCTGCCCGGCGTGGCGCCGCTCCCGGCGCCCGTTCCGGTGCCGACCCTGGATCCGCGCCGTTTCGCTCTGTGGGGTGCGGCCTTCGGCTCATGGGGAAAAGTCGACCGCAATGGCAATGCGGCCGGCATGGACACCGCCACGGGCCGCTTTGCGATCGGCGCGGACGCGACCTTCGACCAGGCCTATCGGATCGGCATTGCGGGCGGGTTTACGCGCACCACCTTCGACATCGACGGGCGCCGGTCCTCGGGCTCGAACGAGAGCGTGTTCGGGGCGCTCTACGGCTCCGGCACCTGGGGCGGGCTGAACCTGCGCCTGGGCACCTCCTATGCGGTCCATGACATCGACACGAGCCGCCGGGTCGTCTTCCCCGGTTTCAGCGACGATCTCAGGGCCTCTTACAACGGCTGGACGGCCCAGGCGTTCGGAGAGCTCGGCTACCGCTTCGAGGCCGGTGTTGCGGTCCTGGAGCCCTTCGTGGGCGCGTCGATCCTGCGCCTGCACACCGACAGCTTCGGCGAGGCGGGCGGGGCGGCGGCTCTCACCGGCTTTGCGCGCGGCTACGATCTCGGCACCACGACGGTGGGGCTGCGGGCCGAAGCCCAGGTGAGCCCGGAGCTGCCGCTGACCGTGCGCGGGCTGCTGGGCTGGCAGCATGCCTATGGCGATGTCCGGCCGGAGAGCCTGCTGGCGTTTGCCGGCGGAACCTCGGTCTTCACGGTGGCCGGCGTTCCGGTCGACTGGGATGCGCTCGTGGCCGAGGCGGGGCTGAACTGGCAGGCCTCCGATGCGCTCAGCCTGGGGGTGAGCTACAGCGGCCAAATCGGCGAGCATGCGCAGGAGCATTCCGTCAAAGGCAATCTCGTCTGGAAATTCGACACCCATTAAACCTGAACGCATAGACTGAGGCGGCGCTCCGTGCGCCGCCTGTTTGCTTGCTTCGGGTAATTGGGCAGATCTTCAATCATTCGGAAGGTCTCGTTATGGCACGCGCCGGTCGTTTGTCTTTGGGCTGTTTAAGCCTCAGGTCCGGCCGTTGGTCCCTGATGCTCGGTGATGGTAGAGGCGGCCCGTCGACAGGCCGCCTCTGGGTTCAGATCTCAACCTGCTCGGCGATCAGAAGGGCATCGTCGACATCGATCCCAAGATACCGAACAGTGCTCTCGATCTTAGAGTGGCCGAGCAGAAGCTGCACGGCCCGGAGATTGCCGGTTCTCCGATAGATCATCGACGCTTTGGTCCGCCGTAGGGAGTGGGTGCCATAGGCGAGGGGATCCAGACCAATCGCACGAAGCCAGGACGCCAACAGGCGAGCGTACTGGCGCGTCGTCATTGGCCTTCGCCGATTGACTCTGCTCGGGAACAGCGGCTCGCCCTTATGCAGGTCCTTCTTCTCCCGCCAGCGTCCCACAGCCTCCCGGGTCTGCTCAGTGATCTCGAACTGAACAGGTCGGCCGGTCTTCCGTTGCATGACCGTAGTTCGGGACCGCACCCGGCCGTTGAGGGCTACATCGTCGACCCGGAGCGCGACCAGGTCACAGGCCCGCAGCTTGCTGTCGAGGGCGAGATTGAACAGAGCCAAGTCACGAATGCGCTGCGCCACTTGGAGCCTGACCCGAATGGACCAGACCTCCTTCGCCTTGAGAGGTGGCTTGGGTCCTATCAGCTTGCCCCGGTTCCAAGGTGCTGTGGTTCGGCAGGGATGGTTGGCAATCTGGTCTTGCATTGCAGTGCTCCTGAAGCAAAGCCCCCCGCAATGAACCTTGGCCGCTATTGTCGACCGGAAACCAGACCCTGTCCTTTAGGATCTTCGTCAGCTTAGCAGGGTTGGACAGACGTTCACTCCTCCTCGCCAATCTCTTTCTCTGACCCATTTCAGACTTTCGAACCGATGCGAACCCGGCCGTGCGCTGGCATGGTGCTGCCGGGATCAGCCTGCGGCCGTACTTGCCTGATTGGGCCTTCGGGAATTCTGCCAATCCGGGGGACTGCGGTCATGGGCTCAGCGGAAGACAGCCGGCGTCGTGTCCTGAGCCAGCACCGCCTGGAGCCGCTGGGCGTGCTCCTCGAAGACGGTTGCCGCGGCTATGAAGTCTTTGCGGACGATCGCCTCATGGGCCTTCTCGAGCGTGCCGACGTAAACGGGCCAGTTCTCAATCCTCATCTCGAGTGCCATCGAGCGGTGGTAATGGTACACGTGCAGCGCCTCGAGCAGATAGGTCATGTAGCGGTTGCCGGAGAGATCGATGATCGCCGCGTAGTAGCGGCCGATCTCGCGCAGGAGCGCCGGGTAGGAGCGCGCCGCCATCGCCAGCCGCATCTCGGCAACAATCGGATCAAGCACTGCCTTCAGTTGCGCCTCGCTGCTCCTCCGCAGCGCCTGGAACAGCGCGCCGGTGTGGAGGCTGACCAGGGTCTGGACCATGTCGGCGAGATCCTTGCGGTCGAGCTTGCGCACCCAGGCGCCGCGGTTCGGGATCAGGTCAAGCACGCCCTGGCCGGCGAGCATGCGCAATCCCTCACGCACTGGTCCGCGCTTGAGCCCCAAGGCGGTGCACAGATCGTTCTCAATCAGCTTCTGGCCCGGCGAGAGCCGTCCCTGGGCGATGCCATCCCGGACATACGCCATCACCCGATCCACCTCCGGTGAGGATCCTCGGGTCCGGGGAAACACATCCTGCTGCGGCCCATCCGGCATGGGCATTTCCGAAGGGGGAACGTCGACGAGGGCCACTATACGATCCATCCGGCCCGGTCAGTCGATATTTTTGTTAGCAAAAATGAGTGCAAGAATTTATACCGCGGTCTGAGCATCCAGTCGAGCCTATCGCAGAGGAGTTGAAGAGTGGTTGAGAGCGTCTCAGGTACAAAGTTTGCATATGCCCCCCACTCCTCGACGCGTCTCGCGCTGCTCCTGGCCTCGACCTCCATTGCTGCTCTGTTGGTGTCCATCGGCGCCGCAGGGGCGCTCGATATCGATAACGGTCAGGCGGAGTACTACGGCACGGACACCGAGATCGAGGGGAGCCTCTATGTTGGACGCAGGGACACGGGGTCCTTAATAATCGGCGAGCGGGCAACCGTCACGCACCAAGAGGTCCCGCCCTACGACGCGGGTTCTGCCTACGTCGGCTATGAATGGTTCAACGACAAGCCCGCCATCGGATCCGTTACCGTCACAGGCGCAGGATCCCGTTGGGTGGTTCCCTATACCCTCGACATCGGCAGGGGTGGGAACGGTACCGTGACCGTCGAGCACGGCGGTGCGGTCGATACCCATCTCCTTGGCCTCGGTGGGGGAGCCACGGGATTTGGCACGCTCAACATTCTCAGCGGAGGCAAGGTCTCCGCACTCCGGACGCTCATTGGGTCAAGCGGTCGGGGCAACGTGACCGTCAGTGGGGCGGGATCCGAGTTGACAAGCTCGGAGAGCATTCGGCTCGGCTACCTTGGTGCGGGAAATGGCACTCTCACGATCAAGGACGGGGGCAAGGTCGTAAGCCCCGACATCGTCTTCAGCTCCTATGCTGAGCCGGTCACCGTTGAACTTCTCGACGGTGGTATTCTCGAAACAAACGGGTTCCAACAGCTTAGCGGGAGCGGCAAGATCCTGTTCGACGGCGGCATCCTGCGGGCGGCCGACCCCAGCGCGCGGTTTTCGAATACCCTATCACGGGGCATCGAGCTCGGCGCCCAGGGCGGCACCATCGATTCCAACGGCGCAACCCTGGCCATCCAATCCCAAATCTCGGGGCGCGGCGGCCTGACGAAACGCGGCACCGGCACGCTCTCGCTCGAGCGGGCCAACAGCTTCAGCGGCGAGACGAATGTCCTCGAAGGAACCCTGGCGCTGGCTGGCTCCGGATCCATCAACGCGTCGTCCGTCAACATCGGCGACGGCGCAGTGTTCGATGTCTCCGCTATCCAATCGGCGCGTACCGTGAAGGGATTGTCTGGAGGTTCCCTCGCGACAATCAGGCTCGGCAAAATGCCACTGTACCTCGATATTGCGGGTGCGAGCACGTTTGGCGGCACGATCCAAGGAGGAGATGAAACGAATCTGATCAAGACGGGCGCAGGCACCCTGACCCTCACCGGTACGAGCTCCTTCATCGGGTGGACAACCATCATGCAGGGAACACTCGTTACCAATGCTGAGGCTCTTGATTACTCTGCTGTCGCCAACAACAACGGACATCTCGTGTTCGATCAGGCGGTCTCGGGAACACACAAGGGCGGGCTGATCACCGGGTTCGGTTCCCTGGAGAAGAAAGGGGCAGGAACGCTCACTTTGCTCTCAGATCAACGATACACCGGAGCGACGACCGTCAGCGAAGGCACCTTGGCGCTAGTTTTTACGACGACCTTCGCATCGCAGATGATCACCGTGAAGGAAGGCGCGACGCTCGATCTCAATGGGACCAATGAAGGCCTCACGCTGAACGGCATTGCGGGAACGGGTACCATCAGCCTCGGTCTCAAGCGCCTCATCGTCGGCAACGCTCAGGATAACGTCTTCGGGGGAGTGATCAGCGGGACGGGAGGGACCACGCGGGGAGGGGTCGAGAAGCGAGGGGCCGGCACCCTGTTCCTGAATGGCGAGAACACCTACACGGGCGGCACCACCATCACGCAGGGTGGGATCGTCACGCATGCCGGAGGGCTGGGAGAGGGTCCCGTCACCATGGCCCACGGGACGCACCTGACGTTCGATCAGCAGGGCGTCGACCGCGTGTTCGCCGGCGGCCCGATCTCCGGCCTCGGCCGGGTCGAGAAGACCGGCAACG
Source organism: Microvirga sp. M2 (assembly GCF_047497095.1). Taxonomy (NCBI): domain Bacteria; kingdom Pseudomonadati; phylum Pseudomonadota; class Alphaproteobacteria; order Hyphomicrobiales; family Methylobacteriaceae; genus Microvirga; species Microvirga sp. M2. The sequence goes on along the minus strand of NZ_CP134065.1, from coordinate 325,006 downwards.
GCAAGATCGAGCTGCAACACGTCAACACCTATGCGGGCGGCACGACCATCGCGCAGGGCGGGATCGTCACGCATGCAGCGGGCCTCGGCACGGGCCCCGTCCTCAACAACGGGACTCTCGAATTCAAGCAGAGCACTGACGGCGCCTTCCAGGGCGCGATCTCGGGTTCGGGTTCGCTCACGAAGTGGCATCCGGGCAAGCTGACGCTGGGTGGCGACAACACCTACACGGGAGACACCCTCGTCAATACGGGCACCCTCGAGCTGACCGGAGACAACGCCATCGGTTCGATCAGGGTGGCCCCGAATGCCAATCTTGTCCTCTCCGGAAACGGGAGCATCGCTTCCTCGCGGGTTTGGATGACGGACACTGCCGAATTCGACATTTCAGGAGCTTCCGGGGACCGGGAAGTTGCCGGGCTGACCGGCATAGGGCACTCCACGGTGAACCTCGGCGCGAACAACCTCATCGTCAATGAGGCGGACTCGTTCAGCAGTTTCGAAGGCGCCATCTCCGGGTCGGGAGGGTTGATCAAGAGAGGTGCCGGCGACTTGTACCTGATGGGGACTAATACCTACACGGGCGACACGGTCGTCGAGGCTGGCGGTCTCGGCCTTCTTCCCGGGGCAACTTTGAACGGGAACGTGCGCGTCCTTTCGGGAGCGATGCTCGGGGGCTACGGAGACATCGCAGGCAACGTGGATGTTGCATCCGGTGCCCGTCTGCTCTCAGAAACCGGCAGCGCGTTTAGCATGGGCTCGCTCAACCTTGCGTCAGGTTCGACGGTAGGCACGATCCTCACGATGCCGGGCTCTGCCGCGTTCAGCGTGCTCGGCAACCTGACCCTGGGCGGCAACCTCGAGATCAACGCCCTCTCAACCTTGTCCCTCGGCGAATCGTATCGGTTGTTCGACTACGGCGGCACGCTCACGAACAACGGGATGGCTCTCGCGAACACCCCTGCCGGGTTCCAGGCTGGCAACTTCACCATCAATGCCGCTGACGGAAAGGTCGAGCTGATGATCGCGGCGGTCACGGGCGACCAGTACTGGAAGGGTGGCTCCGGCACGTGGTCATCCGCGCCGGGTTGGGCAAACGCCGACGGCAGCAGCCTGCTGACGGAGTGGGACGGCAACACGGCGATCTTCGGCGGCACCTCTGGTGATGTCGATGTCCAGGGCGCGCAGACCTTCTCCAACCTGCGTTTCGAGAGCGACGGATACCTCCTGCACACGACTTCGAACGGGGAGCTCGCCATCGCAGGCGCGCAGGGCGGGATCAACGTGGCGAGCGGGTCAACGGCTACACTCGATCTTCCTGTCACAGGAACCGGGAAACTGGCCAAGGCCGGTGCCGGCACGCTTGTTCTGTCCGATGCGAACACCTACTCGGGTGGCACGCACATTCAGGCGGGCACCCTCGTGGGAACGGCGACCAGCTTCGGCACGGGCGACATTGAGAACGACGGTATCCTGGAGCTGAACCAGGCCACGTCCGGCACGCTCACGGCGGATATCTCGGGCACCGGCCAGTTCCTCAAGTCCGGTTCCGGCACCTTGGAGCTGACCGGCCGCAACACCTACTCCGGCGGCACGAGAATCCGCGACGGCAGGCTGCTGATTTCCTCGGACGCCAATCTCGGCGCCGCCACGGGCGGTATCGAGTTCGTCAACACCAGCAGCCTGATCTTCGGCTCCGCCTTCGACCTGTCGGCGGGCCGCGCGATCGTCCTCACCGCCGGGTCCGCCGTCTTCGATACCAATGGGTTCGACACCACCATTCGCTCCACGATCTCCGGCAATGGCGTGCTCGTGAAGGTCGGCGCCGGCTCTCTGACCCTCCTCGGTCCCAACACGCACCAGGAAACCGCCGTCAATCAGGGAACGCTCGTCGTCAATGCCCATAGCCTGGCCAGCAGCGCCGTCAACACCGTCGGCTCCGGCGCCGAGCTGGTGTTCGATCAAGGAGCCGATGCCTCGTTCGCGCACGCGATCAACGGCAGCGGAAGCCTCGTCAAGGGGGGCGCAGGACGACTGAACCTCACGGGAACACACGGACTGACCGGCAACACGTTCATCCGCGCGGGCAACCTCGCCGTGAACGGCTCACTCGGGCAGTCTCACGTGACCGTCGGTGCCGATACCACCTTGTCCGGCAGCGGGACGGTCGGCGGCCTCGCGGCCCTCGACAAGGGCATCGTGGCTCCCGGCAACTCGATCGGCACCCTGAAGGTGGCGGGCAATGTCACCTTCGGTCCCGGCTCGTTCTACGACGTCGAGGTCAACGGAGCGGGTCAGTCCGACCGCATCGCCGCGACGGGCATCGCCACTCTCAATGGCGGCACCGTGCGCATCTTTGCCGACCAGGGCCAGTACTCGCTCTTGCCGTACACGATCCTGACCGCGGCGGGAGGCGTCACGGGCAAGTTCGACGGCACCGAGGCCGGCGCCGACTTCGCCTTCGTCGTGCCAACCCTCGGCTACGATACGAATGCGGTGACGCTCACGCTTGTCCGCAAGGTTGAGCCGCAACCGCCAGGGCCGGAGCCGGTTGCGTTCCACTCGGTCGCTGTCTCGGCCAACCAGTACCGCGTGGCCGATGCGGTCGAGGCGCTCGGGGAAGGCAACCGCCTGTTCGACACCGTGGTCGGCGCCAGCGCCGGCGGCGCTCGGCAGGCGTTCGACGCCCTTTCGGGCGAGGCTCATGCCTCGGCGGCGACCACGGCGGTCATGGATGCGCAGCGGGTGCAGAACAGCATCCTCGACCGTCTGCGCAACGAGGCTGAGACCGCCCCGAGGAACGTGGCCTACCCGACCCTCGACCCGCGTCGGGTCACCTTCTGGGGGGAGGGCTTCGGCTCATGGGGCAAGGTGAATTCCAATGGCAATGCCGCTGGCATGGACACCTCCACCGGAGGCTTCATTCTCGGCGCCGAGACGAAGATCAACGAGACCTATCGCATCGGTGTTGCGGGCGGCTTTATGAGCACGTCCTTCGACATCGACGGCCGCCTGTCCTCGGGCACGACCGAGAGCGTGCTCGGGTCGATCTACGGGGCGGCGAAGTGGGATGCCGTCAACGTTCGTCTTGGCATGATCTATGCTCATCATGACGTGGACGTGAACCGCACGATCTCCCTCCCGGGCTTCAGAGACAAGGCGTCGGCCTCCTACAATGGGTCGACCCTGTTGGCCTTCGGCGAGATCGGCTACGAGTTCGACCTCGGGAAAACGAAGGTCGAGCCGTTCCTCGGAGCCTCGGTGATGCGCCTGCACCTTGACAGCTTCCGTGAAGATGACGGTCCGGCGGCTCTGGTCGGTTACGGCCGCACGTATGAGCTCGGCACCACCACGATCGGCATCCGCGCGGAAACGCAGCTCGGCACCGACCTCCCGCTCACTCTTCGCGGCCTGGTAGGATGGCGACACGCCTTTGGCGATGTTAACCCGTCGACTCTGCTCGCCTTCTCGGGCGGTGTGTCGGCCTTTGAGGTCTCCGGCGTCCCGCTCGATCGGAACGCCTTTGTGGCGGAGGCTGGCCTCGACTGGCAGATCGCCAAGGATATGACGCTGGGCGTGTCCTATGCCGGCCAGATCGGTCGCAGGGCGCAGGAACATGCGGTGAAGGGCAACTTTACCTGGCACTTCGAGACCCGGTGAGAACCATTCCGGCAGACTTGCTGATAAAGCTAGGCTGCACAGCCAAGGGCGGGGTGCCATAGCACCCCGCCCTTGGCTTCCTCTATAATGAACCGCGGGTGCGATATCGGGAAGGTCTCGTTATGTGTAGGGTTTCGGATGCCGGCCATCACAGGCGCAGCCAGATGCACCGGGGCCGGCGTCCGAAAGCCTCCAGGGAACGAACCCGCGGGATGACGAGCGCAGGTTTTGACCTATGGAGATTTGACGGCTCCGCCTGGCCCGCTGTGGCCGGATAAACGTGTTTGGCGTGTTGGACGTGAGGCTTCGGCCGGTGGCCGGCGCGCGTGAAGCTCGCGCAGGTTGCGATGCGCCCGTTGAAGGACAGATGATGTCAGCGTTGAGACCTGTTTGACCAAGGCCCGCGAGCTCCGTTGCACACAGCCTTCCGACTGCCGATGGTGAGCGCCTTGGGCAGCGTTGCAATCCGGTTTGTGGTTTGAGCTCATGGTGTCTGCGTCCCAGGCGGCGCGCGGGCATAGTGGCCGCGTGCGAAGGTCTCAAGGACGATCATGCGGCCGCCGCAGCAGGGGCAGCGCGGCCTCGTGTCCGGAGATGCGGCGAGGCCAGCCTTGTCCGTATCAGCGCAGTCCGTCTCAGGCTCCGGCACGGCGAGCAAGGCGCGGGCCCGCAGGATGTTCGCCTTGCGCCCGGCGCTGGCGAGAAGGCCGTAATGGCGAATGCGATGGAACCCCTTGGGCAGCACGTGGAGCAGAAAACGCCGGATGAACTCGCCCGCATCGAGCGTCATCACCTGGTCGCGCTCGGCTCCGTTGCGGCGATAGTCCTTGCAGCGGAAGGTGACGCCCCTCTCGTCGAGCGAGATCAGCCGAGAGTTGGCGATCGCGACGCGGTGGGTGTAGCGCGACAGATAGGCCAACACAGCCTCAGGTCCTGCAAAGGGAGGCTTGGCGTAGACGAACCAGTTCGTCCGGCGCAGGGGCGCCAGGAAGGCGGCAAAGGCATGGCGGTCGCTCAGGCCCTGATCATCGCCGAAGAACTGGAGATGCCCGGCCGCATGGGCGTCGGCGAGCTTGGACAGGAACAGCCGCCGGAACAGCCGCGAGAGCACGCGCACGGGCAGGAGGAAGCCGGGCCGGCACGCCACCCATCGCTCACCGTCGAGCGAGAGGCCACCGCCAGGCACGATCATGTGCACGTGCGGGTGGTGGGTCATGGCCGAGCCCCAGGTATGGAGCACGGCGGTAAGACCGATGCGGGCGCCGAGATGCCTCGGATCGGCGGCGATCGTCAGCATTGTCTCGGAGGCGGCCTTGAACAGCAGATCGTAGATCACGGCCTTGTTGTGCCAGGCGATGGCGGCCATCCGGGCCGGCAGCGTGAACACGACGTGGAAGTAGCCGACCGGCAGCAGATCGGCATCGCGCGCGGCGAGCCAGTCCCGGGCCGCCGCGCCCTGGCACTTCGGGCAGTGCCGGTTGCGACAGGAATTGTAGGCGATGCGGACCTGGCCGCAATCCTCGCAGCCCTCGACATGGCCGCCGAGGGCTGCGGTGCGGCAGGCCTCGATCGCCGCCATCACCTTGATCTGGCCAAGGCTGAGATGGCCGGCCTGGGCCGCGCGCCAGGCGGCGCCATGGCGATGGAAGATGTCGGCGACCTCGAGCGGCGGGCGGTGCACCGCCGCCCTGTCATCCGTCCGGCCGCGCCCCGTCCTGCGGCCCAGGCCAGATCCGGTCGAGCGGGCTCATGACCGTGCGGATCGTGCTGGTGGCGACGCGGGCATAGAGCGCGGTGGTGTCGAGCTTGGCATGGCCGAGCAGGACCTGGATGACGCGAATGTCGATGTCCTGCTCCAGCAGATGCGTGGCGAAGCTGTGGCGCAGCGTGTGCGGCGTCACCCGCTTCGGGATCCCGGCGGCTTGGGCTGCGGCGTGGACGGCGCGGTTCACCTGACGGGTCGACAATGGCGTGACCGGATTGCGGCCCGGGAACAGCCAGCCCTGGGGCAGCATCAGGCCGCGGCGGCTTCCCTCGCGCCACCAGGCGCGCAGGAGCTCGAGCAGTTGCGGCGACAGCATGGCATGGCGGTCCTTGCGGCCCTTGCCCTGTTCGACCCGGATCAGCATGCGCGTGCTATCGATGTCGGTCACCTTGAGCGACACAATCTCGGAGACCCGCAATCCGGCGCCGTAGGCCGTGCCCAGCGCGGCCCCGTACTTGGGACCTGGCGCCGCTTCGAGCAGCCGCGTGACCTCCTCGAGGCTGAGCACCAGCGGCAGCTTGCGCGGCTGGCGGACGAGCGCGAGACGGCGGGCGAGATCGGGCCGGTCGAGGGTCACGGTGAAGAAGAAGCGCAGCGCCGCGACGGTGCTGTTGATGCCCGGAGGCTGCAAGCCCGCCTGGGTCTGGTGCACCTGGAACCGACGCAGGTCCTTGTAGGGGACGCCATCGGCGCCCACCAGCGGCAGCGCCTTCGCGAGCACTCTGCTCCCGGAGTGGGTGATTCCGCCTCTCACGCATAGATTTCATGCAGCGAGAATTCGCCGTCCGTCCGCGATGTCCCGATAACGCAAGGGTGGCGGGTTGGCATTCAAGCCCTGAACCGAAGAATGGTTGCTTTGCTCTGTCGGGATTGTCCTGCGCCGGCGCCGTTGATCCGGGTCAGCTGAAAGGACCGCCGACAGCAGGTGCTGCGTGTAGGCGTGGCGAGGATCGGCGAGCACCGCTGGGGTGTCGCCTAGCTCTACAAGCTGGCCTCGGCGCATTACCGCGACCTTATGACAAATACGATGCACGACCGCCATGTCGTGGGTGATGAAGATGTAGGATAGGCCGCTTTCCTTCTGCAGTGCGGTCAGCATGTCTATGATCTGGAACTTGGTTGTAACATCCAGAGCGGCCACGGATTCGTCAGCGATGATGATCCTGGGCCGCAGGGCCAGAGCTCGGGCGATGCAGACCCTCTGGCGCTGCCCACCGGAGAGTTCGTGCGGAAACCGACCCAGCATCGTGCGCGGCAGCCCAACCCTTTGCAGCAGATCGCCTGCCGCCCAGGTTGAGGTATCGCCACCGATGCGTGCCGCCTCGCCTAGTGTTTGGCCGATGGTGAACGAGGGGTTCAGTGCAGCGCCAGAATCCTGAAAGACCATCTGGATCGCGGTGTCCGGCCGCCGTCGGCTGCGTGCGTCCACTAGGCTGCGGCCTTCAAGCTTTATGTCGCCGCCATGGACCGGCGCCAAGCCCATGATGGCACGGGCCAGAGTCGACTTACCGCTGCCCGACTCGCCGACGACACCGATAGTCTCGCCGGCACCCAATATGAAGCTGACTCTATCGACCGCGACATTCCAAGCCGTCTGACGGTTGAGCATCCCGCCCCGGATCGCAAAGCGTGACAGCAACTCGTGTACTTCGAACAGAGGCGGTGCCCCTGCCGGCGTGGCCCTGGTGGATGGCACATCGTCCATTCGGGGAACGGCAGCAATAAGTTGCTGGGTATAGATGTGCTGTGGCGCGCGGAAAATGGCATCTGTCATCCCGGTCTCGACCACCTTGCCCGCTGACATCACCATCGTGCGGTCAGCGATCTCATTCACCACACCCATGTCATGGGTGACGAAGATCACCCCCATCCTCAACTCAGCCTGCAGTGTGCGGATCAGATCCAGCACCTCGCGCTGTATCGTCACGTCGAGTGCGGTGGTCGGTTCGTCTGCAATCAGAACCTCAGGGCGGCAGGCTAGCGCGCAGGCGATCATCACCCGCTGGCGCATCCCGCCGGAGAGTTCGTGCGGATAGGCGCCCAGCCGCTGGCGGGCCATCGGGATCTGTACCTGATCGAGCACCGCCTCGGCTCGGCGCCGAGCCTCCGCGTGCGTCAGGTCCTCGTGCTCCCGCAACACTTCGGTGATCTGACGTCCGATGGTCATCACCGGGTTGAGCGAGGTCATCGGCTCCTGGAAGATCATCGAAATCCGATTGCCGCGCACCCTCCGCATTTCCGCTTCGGATAGCTCGGCGAGCGACTTGCCGCCAAGGCGAATGTCCCCTGCGACCGTGAACAGCGCCTGGTCAAGTAGCCGCATGATTGCCAGCGAGGTCAGGCTTTTTCCGGAGCCGGATTCGCCCACGATAGCGAGGGTCTCACGGGCCGAGAGATCGAACGACACGCCTTCGACAAGGGGCTCCTGACTGGCCCGAGCCTTCAGTCCAATTGTCACGTCCCTTAGGGATAGGATCGGTGTGTTGCTCATCATCGCCCCAGACTGGCTCAGAGTTCCGCCATCTGCGGCTGCAGATCCGCAGGCAGTGGGCAAACCCAAGGCCGGCCGCGACGCTTGCGGTCCAGTTCAGTGCGCGCCTCCACGATCAAATCCGGGGTTTCGATCACGTCGATTACCGTGGTCGCAATGGCTTTGGCAGCAGCGAACATGCCTTTGTGCGCATAACTCAGCTTGCCCTGCGCCACCATCTGCCAACTATGGAACGGCGTGCCGACGGCGTAACAGGGACCAAAGCAGCGCGCGAGCGGCACGATCCAGCTGACATCGCCCGCGTCGGTTGAAACAGGAACCCGGGTCGGCGTTCCGTCGAAGGGCACAATGCCCTGATGCAACGGGGTGCGGATGTCCTCGCCCTTCGCAAAGACCTTACAGGCATGAATAACATCCGTCTCGCTGATCGTTTCCTGGTACTGCGAGGCAACCGAGATTTCCTCGTTGCTGTGCTGCACCGGGCCAACCACCTGGGTGATGTTCCGGAACATCACCTTTTCCAGCGTGCTGTTGGTCAGCACGTTCGACAGTCCCGATTTGACCGAGACTTCAACGTGCGTTTCGGACATCATCGCGGCGCCTTGGGCGACGCGGACGATCCGGTCGAACAATTCCTCGGCATCGCTCATTTCCGGGGCGCGAATGGTGTATCCTACCACCGCATTGGCCTGAACCACATTCGCTGCGTGGCCGCCGCCGTCCAGCATGGCGTAATGCACCCGCGCCTCAGGCAGCATATGTTCCCGCATGTAGTTCACACCGACATTCATCAGCTCGACTGCGTCCAGCGCGCTGCGCCCTAGATGCGGCGAGACGGCAGCGTGTGAGGCGCGGCCGCGGAAGTGGAACACAGCTGTCTTGATCGCCAATGTGTCAGAGGCATGCATCGCAAAGACCGAATTCGCATGCCACGAGAAGCAGACGTCGAGGTCGTCGAAAGCGCCATCTCGGGCCATGAAGACCTTGCCGGAGCCGCCTTCCTCGGCGGGGCAGCCGTAATAGCGCACCCGGCCTGGAATGCCATGACGCTTCAGGACCGCATGGACCGCTGCCGCCGCCAGCATTGAGCCAGTGCCCAGCAGATGGTGGCCGCAGCCATGTCCTGGCTGGCCATCCTGATCTGCCTGCTCGGTCAGCGCGCCATCAACCTGGCTCAAGTTGGCTAGCGCGTCGAATTCACCCAGGATACCGATCAGCGGCCCGCCTTCACCCGCCTCCGCCCAGAAGGCAGTGCTGATTCCGGCCACATTGCGCTCAATACGGAAGCCCTCCGCCTCAAGCCAAGCGATCTGCGCCGCAACAGTACGGTGTTCCTGATAACCCAGTTCCGCATAGGACCAGATTTCGTCAGAAAGAGCCGCGCCGCTGCCAGAGCGCTGCATTACCTCGGTGAGGATTTCTTGTTTCAGAGAGTTCACGAAGGTCTCCTTGCAGGTTAGGTCCGAGCTGCAGTTTTGGGATCGAAGGCGTCGCGCAGGCCGTCGCCGATGAAGTTCACGCTGAGCACGACCAAAAAGATTGCGCTGCCACTGAACAGCGCCCAGTGCGGCGCGATGTCGACGTAGTCCCGGGATTCGTAGAGAAGCCGACCCCAGGTTGGCACATCGGAAGGGAACCCGAGCCCCAGGAACGACAGCGAGGATTCGGCGATGATGGCGACGGCCACTTCGATCGTGGTCAGCACGAGGATCGGCCCGATCACGTTCGGCAGCATATGGAACAGCACCAGCCGCCATTTTGGCACACCCATGGTCGCGGCCGCCTCGATGAACTCGCGCTGCTTGAGCGAGATGAGCTGGGCGCGCACCACCCGGGCAATCGACATCCAGCTGAGTGCGCCGACAACCAGAACGATCAGGAAGAACGTGCCGAGCGTCACACCAAAGGCTGCGCGCATCGCCTCCCGAAAGAAATACATCACGACGAGCAGCAGCGGCAAGTTGGGCAGTGACAGGAAAAGATCGGTGAACCACATCAATGCGATGTCAACCGCGCGCGAGCCGTAGGCTGCCATCGCACCGATGGCGATGCCGATCACGGTCGCCACGAGCGCCGCGGTGATGCCAACCGCGAGCGAGATCCGACCTCCGAAGAGCAGCCGGGCAAGCAGATCCTGGCCCATATCGTCGGTGCCCAGCGGATGTGCCACCGACGGGCCCTCCAGCTGGGCGCTGAAGTCAATCTCAGCGATGCCTACGCTCCAGACCAGCGGACCCAGCAGGACGCAAAGGAGCATCGCAATGAACACCGCCGACCCGATCAGGGCAGCGCGGTTATGCGCGAATTTGCGCAGCAGGAGCCAGGTACGCGCGAAAGGCAAGGCTTGGCCCATGGTTTCAGCTCCTGCGGATCCGAGGGTCGATCCACATGCACAGCAGATCAGCCAAGATGTTGCACAGAACGACCAGCACGGAGGAGATGAAGGCGATGGCCATGATGACCGGCGTATCGTTCGACAGAATTGCCTCAATCAGCAGCGAACCAACCCCGGGAACGCGGAAGATCTGCTCGGTGATGATGGCGCCACCGAACAATGAGGGCAGCTGCAGTGCGATCATGGTCACCAGCGGGAGCAGCGCGTTACCGAAGATATGGATCCACACCACGCGGCGGGGCTTCAGGCCCTTGGCGACAGCGGTGCGTACATGGTCCTGCCGCACGACTTCAATCACGGACGCGCGGATAATCCGCACGTAGATCCCGAACTGCACCAAGGCAAGCACGAGGATCGGCAGTATGCTCTGGCGCAACTGCAGCAGCAGCCATTCGAACCCCGTCGCGTTCAGCCTGGCCTCGTATACCGTCGGCAGAAGGCGCAGCCAGATCCCGAAAAGCAGGATCAGCAGCATTCCCGTGAAGAACGTCGGCAGCGAGAAGCCGATGAAGGCGCCCAGGTTGGCGAGTTGATCGAAGACCGAACCAGGCCGCAGGCCGGCACGCACGCCGACCGGGACCGCAAGGCACACGGCTAGCAGCAGCGCGCAACCGGCAACGAACAGCGTGGGCAGCACCCTTTGCCCGATTAGGGTCAGCACATCGACCCGGCTGGCGAATGAAAATCCCCAATCGCCGGTCAGCATCGCGCCAAGCCAGCTGATGTAGCGGCCCAGGAAGGGCTCGTCTAACCCAAAGCGGACGCGTAGTTCCGTGGCCACCTCGGGTGGGATGTTGGGATTGCCTGCGAGGGCCTCAAACGGATCCCCGGGCGCGAGCGAAAGCAGGAGATACAGCAGAACGCTGATCCCCAGGATACTAGGGATCGCGATTCCCAGACGCCGAAGCAGTTGCAGGGCCATATGCTGGTGCTCAGGCTGAGCCGAAGCGCCAGTCGGCTATCTTCCACAACGCGTTGTCCCACGCACTGCGGTGGATCTCCAGATTCGATGCCATGGCGGCAACTGCCGGGCGCACGACGAGCGGCAGGATGACATGGTTCTGGATCACCAGGTCATTGAGTTGCACGAACATCTGCGCGCGGGCATCGGGATCGATCTCTCGAGTCGCCTTGGTATAGAGGCGGTCGTACTCGGCATTTTGCCAGCGGGTTATGTTGCGACCGCGCCACTGGTTGGCCTTCGATGCTACCTCCCACGAAGCGAACTGGTTCATCAGCCGTTCGGGATCTGGCTGATACATCGTCGTCGTGTACATCTGCATATCGGCGTAGAACTTAGAATTAGTGTCCGGGTTGCCCTCGTCGCTGGAGAAGAACACCGCAGGGGCGACTGACTTGAGTTCGACTTCGATGCCGACGCTATTGAAGGACTTCTTAATCACTGCCTGGACGCGCTGGCGCAGTCCCTGCACTGTGGTTTGGAACAGCAGCGAGAGCCGCACACCATCCTTTTCGCGGATGCCGTCGCGCCCCAGTACCCAGCCTGCCTCATCCAACAGGGCCGCCGCCGCAGCCGGGTCATAGCGCATCTGCTTGTTGGGTGAGACATAACGTGTGGGGCTATTAAGGAAGTTCGCCGTCGCAATGCCCGTGCGACCGTATATGTGCTGCTGGATCGTTGGGCGGTCAATCAGCAGACTCAGTGCCTCACGCACCTTGGGATCGGACAGTATCGGGTGTGGTCTCGATGCAATCGAACGTTCGCCATCCACTTCGGTGCGGTTGTCCGACATGTTGAGCTGAATCATTTCGAGATCGCCGCCGGCGGTCAGAACAACCTTGCCCCGGCCTCCAGCCTCGAGACGCTTGAGGATGTTGTCCTCAATCGCGGTGTTCAGCGCAAAATGGTATTCGCCTGTCTGCAGCACCGCTCGCACTGCAGAGACGGTATCACCGCCCCCTTTGATTTCGACGCTGGCGAAGTGTGGCTTTCCGGGAACGTGGTAGTTTTCGTAGCGTTCGGCCAGGATCAGGTCGCCTGGGCGGAACTCGCGGATGCGATAGGGCCCGGTGCCAACCGGCATCAGATTGGCGGGCGCCTCTCGCGATCTCTCGCCGACATAAGCGGCGAAGACATGGCGTGGCAGGATCATCCCCAGCGAGCCGACGAAGGCATTAGCCCAGTAGGGCGTCGGCACCGGAAAATCGATCCGGATAGTCAGATCGTCGACCTTGGTCACGGTGATGTCGCGATAGCTGCCGATCGTGACGGCGGCCGTTGCCGGATTGCGGGCATATTCCCAGGTGAAGAACAGGTCGTCCGCCGTCAGCGGCTGGCCGTCGTGCCAAGTGACGCCAGGTTTGACCTTCCAGGTGACGCTGGTTCCATCCGCCGCCAGCAGACCGTTCTCGATGGTTGGGATCTCGGCGGCGAGGATTGGTACCAACTGGCCGTCACTGTTCCAGCCCGCCAGCGGTTCATAGAACAACCGGCAGCCCTCCTGATCCTTCGGGGCTATGGCGAAATGCGGATTGAGCAGTGTCACTCCCTGCCAGAACAGCAGTTTCAGATGGTTTGGCGCAGTACTGGCAAGGGCCGAGTGGTACCCCGGCAGGGTAGTCGCAGCCGTGATGGCGGCAACGCTGCTCAACAGGGCGCGCCGCGTCAGCAGGGCCTTTCCGGTGCTCCGGGCGGGTGGGTTGGTCGTCATGGGGCCCTCCTGTCTTCCTGGCGGCTGTCCCCAGATGAAGGGGCGGCCGGCTGTTATGAAACAACATTATCGTTGCGCTGGGTGCGGACTTCGGATCCTAAGCTGCACTCTGACTGACGTGATGGGTCTGGAGCCAAATTGGAATGGTGAGTGCCGGTTACACCTTTCCAGGTCCAAGCCTGTCCGAGCCTCATCGCGACGGCGATCAGAATAAAAACGGTGGATACCGGTGCAATCCTGCCTTACGCAATCAAAAGTCCCAAAAATGAGACTTTGAGAAAGGCATTAAGTGGCAATGGTACAGCGTGTCATATACAATCTGCGGGAGCTTTGACATGGCTCGGAATTCCAACGCATGTTACGACCGGTGAAAAAAATCCCTCAAATCCAGCGCAACACTGCGTTGCCGCCATTGGAGATGGCGGCCCTGCAAATGGATCTGGCTCTCCTATCGCTGGTGGTCGAGGCCGGCAGCTTCTCGAAGGCAAGTCTCATCAGCGGGATGACAAAGTCACGCATCAGCCGCCGGATCAACCAACTCGAGACTCAGCTCGGCGTGCGTCTGGTAGACCGCAGCTCGCGACGGTTCAATCCGACCCCCATCGGGGTGGAACTGGCACGCCATGGCGACGTCATCCGCAACGAGAGCGATGCCGCATTACAGCTAGCCCAGGATACGCTGGCCGAGCCACGGGGCAGGTTGCGGGTGGCATGTCCAGGAGCGCTGGCGACGCTGGTGGTAGGATCGTTCTGCGTCGATTTTGCACGCTCCTATCCGCATGTGACGATCACGGTCGACGCCATCGACGGTGCACGGTTTCCGACGAATGACGGCTATGACATCATCCTTCTGATCACCCGCAATGCCTTGCCCAGCTCGGAGATGATCGCGCGGCGCCTGGTGGATATCGGTTATGAGATCGTTGCCTCGCCAGAGTGGATAGAAGACTGCGGTCCGATCAGCAGTGTCAAGGATCTGGCGGGTCGCTCTGCCATCGGCTGGTGGAATGAGGGGGTGCAGGCCAAATGGCGGCTGACGACCCCGCAGAACACCGAGATTGAGCTGCCGGTCGTTGCGCGCCTACTTACGAACAACAAGCTGATCGCCCGCGAGGCTGCAGTTCAGGGGCTCGGCATGGCCTGCCTGCCCACTCGGCTGACCAATTCGCTCAAGCAACGCGGATTGCTGCAGGTGGTCCTACCGGGCTGCAAGCCTCGGGATGTCACCGTCTATGCGCTTTACCGCAACAAGCGCTCGCTGCTGTTTGCGGGCCGGATGTTCCTGGACGAACTCACGCAACGGCTGAAGGTCTGGATCGAAACCGACGACGAGTTCCGGACCCTAGCAGAGCGTTAGGGTGTACGACTTCATCCCTAATGCTCTAGTGGGCCCTCAAGTCCTGTGCTTGGGGTACCGCCAAGCGGCTGTGCGGGTTCATCGGTCGACCTCGTCCAAGCTCAGGGCAACTATGCAAGGTTCCGTTGCAACTCCTGACGCAGGTCAAACGAAGGCTGGCCAAGGACGCAGGTTACGCGACTGGGCTGAATAGGATAGCAATGAAGTCGCGCTGAGCGCCCATGTCATTGGGTGGTACACCGATGATCTGTCCCTTGCAGATCATCGCCATCGAGTCTTTCTTTTGCGACATCAATACCGAAGAACACTGTCATAGAGCCTTCTCTCGCTGAGGGGCCCCTTGCGCTGATCAACCTTGTGAATGCAGGCTTACCCATCGTGGGATGACCTTTGATACCGTCCGATCTCAGCTGGGGCGCGTGGGAGAGGCCAGGTGCACTATCTACATCGCAGACTTCTGTCTTACGTCTCGTTCGGGCTATCCTGGCCTCATGCTGCGGGAATGACCCGCAACACTCATCAAATACAACGTCTCGTCGACCCGCCAGGAGCCGTTCGTGATGCGCAGATGCGGACGAATGCGCTTGCCGAGCTCCGGTGCGTACGCCTGAAGCCAGCAAAACAAGGTCGTGTGATCGACCTGGACCCCTCGATCCGCCAACATACACTCGAGATCTCGATAGCTGATCGGGAACCGTAGGTACCAGCGAACCGCTCATAGGATGATCTCCACTGTAAATTGCCGACCCTTGAAGGGGTCTTGTTATTTTGCTTCACCGTCAGCCCCTCTCGCCCCTCCTGTCGTAGCTCAGGCAGGGCAGGCTGCAAAGCTGCAACAGATTCTCGCCGACGGCCTCCTCAATCCCGAGGAGGTCGTCGGCCTGAGCCTGCGCACGGAATCCTGCCTCTCCTGCCAAACGACCTTCCCGCGACGGCCCTGTGGAACATGATGCGCGATGACATTGCTGATCTCGGTACCGTTGCATAGATACTCTTATTCGGCTGAAACAGTTTTCTTCCGGCCGCTGCCAGGATCCCTGTTAACACGACCTTCAGCACTCTGAACTCTTGTTAACAGAGGCTTGCTTCCAATCTATGATCGGACCGGCCCGCTCTGGCCGATCCTCGCCGGCGACTTCATGTTTCCGCTCATGCCACCGTTGCGCCGGTACCGTCCGGCATAGGAGATCGAGAGAATATGGCAGAGCGGTTATTGGGCACGGTTCTGCGGCACGATCAAGAGGATCAGACAAGTCGCCCTACGTTAGGTGAGATTGGGCTGAATCACTTCGCTCCGTATCTCATGAATCGAGTGATGGCTCGGTGGAACGCGGATATAGCGGAGGAGTTGAAGGCCCATGGGTTGACCACTGCCAAGATGAGGGCATTGGCCGTCTTGAGCGTCTCTGCTTCCCTGACGATCAATGAACTATCCGTCTTTGCGGTGACGGAACAATCGACCATGAGCCGCACCCTGGAAGCACTTGAAGAGCAAGGCTACATCCTCAGACGACCGCGCGCCGGGGACCTGCGGATCCGCGACGTGTCGATTACCGAGGAGGGGCGCGCAGCCTTTGATAAGTTCTGGCCGAGTATGTACGACTCCCTCCTCAAGATGTTCGACGGTGTCACTGACGAGGAATACCGCGCCTTCACTGCCGTCCTGCACAAAATCCTCGTCAACATACGCAAGCACGACATTTAGGCCGCTTCTATATATAGACGCGATATGCGCCCTCCTTGGCTGGGCGAGGACCAAACTTGTCGCGGTTGGGAAGCAATTGCCTGTGGAGTCGTGGGAATACAAATTGAGCTGAACTGGCTCCAATGGCCACCACGGTGCATCCCCATTCGAAGGTGGTGCTTGGGTGTGCGGAACAGCTCCCGTGGCAGGCGGCATCGGGGCTTGGTTAAGCCGCATTCCCGCGTGACGCTTCCATCCTCCGAACACCTACAGGCGTTGTCGCAGGAGCGGATCGCCTCACGAAGGTGGGAGTCCGATACCGGGAACCGTAATCCGAAGGTACCGCGACCCGGAACAAGGCCTGGCATGCCGTAGCGCAGGGTCTGCTTCCGCGAGAGGTCTGAGAATCAAATCGAACGTCGGCGGGATCGTGAGCCCTCGGTGGGGGGGCTCGACGGCGCCCGCATGCCCTGGGAAGGGTTTGCGTCCCCACTGTGCCAGGACCGGCATGGCGCACCCCCGACGTCCCAAAGGAAGACATCGCCAGAGTTTGCTCCGTCTACCTCCCCATGCCGAGAAAATCGGAGGTCGCAAGGCCACAACTAGAGGACGATATATGCTAAAGCATATTGTTCTTTCTTCTTCTGTCTCTACGAACTGAGGATGTTGACAAAGATGAATTCGGAGAAATATGCTGATGCAAGTTTCTAAAGGGCAAGGAAGTTGCCATGGCTGAACGCTCCTTCGCGCGCGAAGTCGAGGATCTGAGGCTCGGGGAGGGCGAGATCTTCCGGGGCGAAGGTATTCTTGCGATTACCAAGGCCCTGTTGCAGGCCGGTGTCGCCTATGTCGGCGGCTATCAGGGATCGCCGATCTCGCACTTGATGGACGTTCTGTCGGACGCCAAGGACGTCCTGGCCGAGCTCGGCGTCCACTTCGAGACATCGGCTTCCGAGGCGGCCGCGGCAGCGATGCTGTCAGCCTCCGTCATGTATCCGGTGCGCGGCGCAGTAACGTGGAAGTCGACGGCAGGCACCAATGTCGCGTCCGATGCGCTGTCCAATCTGTCCTCCGGCGGCGTCAATGGTGGCGCGCTCATCATCCTCGGGGAGGATTTCGGCGAAGGCTCCTCGATCATGCAGGAGCGCTCCCACGCCTTCGCCATGAAGTCGCAGATATGGCTGCTCGATCCGCGCCCGAACCTGCCTACGATCGTGAAGACCGTCGAGGACGGTTTCGAACTCTCGGAGGCCTCCAATACCCCTGTGATGCTCCAAGTGCGCATCCGAGCGTGCCACGTGCATGGCCAGTTCGTCGCAAAGGATAACCGCCGCCCGAAACATACCTTGAAGGAGGCGCTGGAGAACCCGGTGCGCGACGTCAACCGGATCGTGTTGCCGCCAGCGAACTTTCTCCATGAGAGGGACAAGCTCGAGCGGCGATGGCCCGCCGCCGTCGACTTCATCAAGGAGCGCAAGCTCAACGAGTTCTTCGGTGGGGAGGAGGGCGACGTCGGCATCATCATGCTCGGCGGCATGTACAACGGCGTCATGCGCGCCCTACAGCAACTGGGCCTCGCCGATGTCTACGGCAACTCGGCCATTCCACTCTACGTGATGAACGTGGCCTACCCGATGGTCGATGACGAGATCATCGGGTTCTGCGCAGGCAAGAGGGCGGTGCTCATGGTCGAAGAGGGCGCTCCCGAATATGTCGAGCAAGCTCTCAACACCCTCCTGCGCCGCCGGGACATCGAGACGAAGGTCTCAGGGAAGGACGTGCTGCCGCTGGGGGGCGAATATACCGCCCCCGTGATGCTGAAGGGGATCACGTCCTTCATCGAGATGCACGACCCACGCCTGCTCGGCAATCGGCCGCCGGTACCGGATCCGACGCCGATCCTCGCCGATCCGAAGGTGAAGGCCCTTGCCGAGGTCGTGCCGCCGCGCCCGGCCGGGTTCTGCACCGGCTGTCCGGAGCGGCCGATCTTCGCCGCGATGAAGCTGGTCGAGAAGGAACTCGGCCCTCACCATGTCTCGGCCGATATCGGCTGCCATCTCTTCTCCATCCTCCCGCCCTTCAACATCGGCGGCACGACGATGGGATACGGACTCGGACCAGCGTCCGCTTCCGCCTTCAACGTCGAGGCCGACAGGCGCTCGATCTCCGTGATGGGCGACGGCGGCTTCTGGCACAACGGCCTTGCCACCTCCGTCGGCAACGCGGTCTTCAACATGCAGGACGGCGTCATCCTCGTGGTCGACAACTACTACTCGGCAGCCACCGGCGGGCAGGACATCATGTCATCCCGCGCGCACAATCCCCGGCGCAAGACGAACAATTCCATCGTCAATGCGGTGAAGGGCATCGGCGCGACCTGGGTGCGCCAGATCGACCGCACCTACGATGTCGCCAGGATGCGCGACACCTTGAAGGAGGCGCTGACCACACCGGAGAAGGGGCCCAAGATCATCGTTGCCTCCTCCGAATGCATGCTCAACCGGCAGCGCCGGGTGAAGCCACAGTTCGCGAAGGCCGTGAAGGAAGGCAAGCGCATGGTGAAGGAGCGCTTCGGCGTGGACGAGGATGTCTGTACCGGTGACCATGCCTGCATCCGGCTGTCCGGCTGCCCTTCGCTCTCGGTCAAGCATACGGATGATCCGCTGAGGGATGACCCGGTCGCCGCCATCGACAATAGCTGCGTCGGTTGCGGCAACTGCGGCGAGGTGTCGGAGGCTGCCGTCCTCTGCCCATCCTTCTACCGCGCCGACATCATCCATAACCCCACCTCCTGGGACAGGTTCACCGCGCGCGTGCGGTCAACCGTCATCGGTTGGCTCCAGGCGCGCCACGCGGGCGCACGCGTCGTCTTTGCGGGCTGAGGACCGGCCCGTGAACGAGATAAGGCTTAAAGGCACACTGTCCTCCGACAAGCCTCTCACCGTCGCCGTCCTTGCGATGGGTGGGCAGGGTGGAGGCGTGCTCGCCGACTGGATCGTCGCCTTGGCCGAGAGCCAGGGTTGGATGGCGCAATCGACCTCGGTTCCAGGTGTCGCCCAACGGACGGGAGCGACCATCTACTATCTCGAGATGCTGCCGGCCCGGGCGGGCATGCAACCGATATTCTCGCTGATGCCAACGCCGGGCGATGTCGATGTGGTCGTTGCCGCCGAGCTGATGGAGGCCGGCCGTTCCGTACTCCGCGGGTTGGTGACGCCGGACCGCACGTCCCTGATCGCCTCCACCCACCGCTCCTTCGCGGTGAGCGAGAAGGAGAAGCCGGGCGACGGTACGGGCGATCCCACCGTCGTGACCGAAGCAACCGACTTCGCGGCGAAGCGGACGATCACGTTCGACATGGATGCGCTCGCGACCGAAAATGGCAGCGTGATTTCGTCGTCGTTGTTCGGCGCCTTGGCCGCAGCGGATGTCCTACCGTTCCCCAAGGAAGCCTTCGAGGCGACCATTCGTGCAGGAGGCAAAGGTGTCGAAGCCAGTCTCAGATCCTTCAACGCGGCCTATGACCGAGCAAAGCGGAAGCCGCGAGACGACGTTCATGCCTTGCCTCAAAAACGGACCGATCCCGTCCCGGAGACGGCGGGCCATCCGGATCTCGATCGACTTGTTCGCCGCATTCGCGCGGACTTTCCGGAAAGCGCTTGGGCGACGCTCTTTGCCGGTGTGAAGAGGCTCACCGATTTCCAGGACCCCGCCTATGCCTGCGAATATCTCGACAGGGTCGGCAAGCTGTTCGAACTCGACGTGCGGTGCGGCGGTGAGAAACAGGAGTTCCGGTTTACGGTGCAGGCAGCGAAATACGTCGCCGTCGCCATGGCTTATGATGACGTGGTCCGTGTGGCGGACCTCAAGATCCGCGCCTCGCGCTTTGCGCGGATCCGCAAGGAGGTCGGCGCGACCGACGGCCAGATCGTGTACGTGACTGAATTCATGCATCCACGCATGGAAGAGGTCTGCGGCACGCTGCCGAAAGGTCTTGGACTCTGGATCGAGAACCGCCCGGCCTTGTTCGCCCGCCTCGATCGCTTGGTCAACAAGGGTCGACGCGTTAAGACCGGGACGGTGTTCTGGTATGTGGGACTTTACATGGTCGCGGCATTGCGCAGGGTCCGCCGCACTACTTTGCGTCACGATCGAGAGGCGGAGCATTGCGAGCGCTGGCTCTCGACGGCATCCGACCTGATATCGCGCAACTACGAACTGGCCGTCGAGGTTCTCAACAACCGAAGGCTGGTGAAAGGATACTCCGACACCCATTCCCGCGGGCTGTCGAAGTTCGACCGCGTCATGTCGGCACTTCCGATGCTCGTGCATCGGAACGACGGCGCGGCCTGGGCCAGGCGGCTGCGTCAGGCCGCACTGCTCGATGAAGACGGCATCGCGCTCGATGGAGCGCTGAAAACCGTTGCAACCCTTGAACATTGAGGGAAAGCACGATGTGAGGTGAAAGCGATCAAACGGGGTTACACGCGATCCCGCGCGGCGCGGCCAGCGCCTTCCCGGTGATGGCGCCAACCAGATTGAACACGGGGTCAACCTGTTATCACAGCCATGCCTGGAAGTTTTCCAGGGTCGCTCCCGATGTGCTTGGTCGCGATATACTTAAATAGAGACATTTTATTTCAGCATACGATAATACAGCCAAATATAATTGTTTGAAGCATTGAATAATAGCTTGACGTGCCTGACGCATAGGTGAGACAAAATCCACAGATAAGCACAAAATATTCGGGGAACGCACATGCAAACGGCTTATGTGAACGGCCAGATCATCGATGGCACCGGGAAGGCTTTTCGTGGTTACATGATCGTCGACGGCGACAAGATCACGGAGGTCGGCTCCGGCGACCTGCCCCTGACGAACGCTTCCGTCGCAGTGCACGACATCGGCTCGAAGACGCTCATGCCCGGCATCATCGATTGCCACGTGCATCTACGCTCCGACGGGGTCGCCGATCCGCGGGCGCAATCGGCATCGGATACGGACGCGATCGCGGTCCTGAGGTCGGCTCGCAATGCGCTCCGGAGTCTTGATGCGGGGATCACGACGATCCGGGATTGTGGATCGCGCAACGGGATCGACTTCTCCTTGCGGTCGGCCGCCCAGCAAGGTCTCTGCAAGACGCCGAGGCTCGTCCTGAGCGGCATGATGATCTGCATGACCGGCGGGCATGGATGGCCCCTAGGCCTGGAGGCGGATGGACCCGACGGACTCCGGCGCGCGGCCCGCTCCCAGATCAAGGCCGGTGCCGACAACGTGAAGCTCATTGCGAGCGGAGGCATCCTGACCCCGGGCACCGATATCGGGGCTCCGCAGTTCACCGTCGAGGAGATGACCGCTGCCGTCGAGGAGGCCCGCACCGCGGGCAAGACGTCCTGCGCGCACGCTCATGGCACGACCGCCATCAAGAACGCCGTCAGGGCCGGTGTCGACTCGATCGAGCATGGCTACCTGATCGACGACGAGGGCATCGAGATGATGCTCGAGCGGGGGACCTATCTCGTCGCGACGTCGTCGGCCGTCCGCAACGTCGTGAGGCACGGCGTGAAGGCCGGTATCCGCCCCGAGGTCGTCCGAAAGGCCGAATCGGCGATCGAGCGTCACGTCGAGGGATTCAAGCGAGCCTACAAGGCCGGGGTGAAAATGGCGATGGGCACCGACACGGGCGTCCCCTTCACCGACCACGGCAAAAACCTCGACGAGCTCGTGTACCTGGTCGAGATGGGCGTTCCCCCGATGGAAGCGATCTCGATCTCGACCTCAAAGAGCGCGGAGCTCCTGCGGATGGCCGACAGGATCGGCAGCCTCGAGGCAGGCAAGCAGGCGGACTTCATCGTCGTCGACGGCGATCCCCTGCAAGACATCAAGATCCTCCAGGACAAGAGCCGCATCCTGCGCGTCGCCGTCGGCGGCCAGGTCCTGGTCCAACGGGATGCCCGGCCGCAGTGAACGGCCGCGTCGCCAACGCACAGAAATGTCGCAATTGGGAGGAAGCCTCATGGAGAAGGCGGACAAGATTTGGACCGACGGGGAAATCCTGGACTGGGATGATGCCAAGGTTCACCTGATCAGCAATACGCTTCAATACGGCTTCGGCGTCTTTGAGGGCATCCGGTGCTACAGGACGGAAACCGGCCCCGCCGTGTTCCGCCTGAAGGAGCACATGGTTCGCCTGAGGAACTCGGCGAAGGTCCTTGGGTTCGAGGTCCCTTACAGTGTCGAGGAGCTGATCGAGGCAACCCGCGCGACGATCAAGGCGAACGGGTTCGAGCAGTGCTACATCAGGCCGCTGGCCTACATCGGGTATGGCGGAATGGGCCTTGCCTACCAGGACTGCAAGATCAACGTCTCGATCGCCACGTGGTTCTGGGGCGAGTACGTCGGCAAGGGCACGCTCGAGAACGGCAGCCGGTGCCGCATCTCCAGCTACGTGCGCCAGCACATCAACTCCAACATGTCCAAGGCCAAGGCCTGCGGCAACTACATGCTGTTCCAGATGGCGCGCACCGAGGCCCAGCGGGACGGGTATGACGAGGCAATCCTGCTCGACACCAACGGTCACGTTGCCGAAGGCTCCGTGGAGCACGTTTTCCTGGTCCGCGGGCGCACGCTCGTGACGCCGCCCCTGACGCACCTGCTTGATGGCATTACCCGCGACACGGTCATCATCCTTGCCCGGGAAAACGGATTCGAGGTGCGTGAGGAGTTGTTCTCACGTGACTACGTCCTGACTTCCGACGAGGCCTTTCTGGTCGGCACAGGCGCCGAGGTGACGCCCCTGGTCGAACTCGACAACCGCAAGATCGGCGACGGCAAGAGAGGTCCGATCACGGTGGAGATCCAGAAGGCGTACTTCGACACGGTCTATGGTCGGGACACCCGCCATGCCGAATGGCTCACCTACGTCTAACCCCCGCGAGGTGAGAATGTCCAAGATGCCCCCCGACGAGTTTTCCACCCGCGTCATGCGCGCCAGGCGCTTTATGCGCGAAAGGGGAATGGATGGCCTCGTCGTCACCGATCCGGTTCACTACGGCTACTTCACGGGACACAAGGTTCCCGCCTGGATGAAGTCACGACCGGCGATCTTCATCCTGCCCTACGAGGGTGAGCCGGCCCTGATCACCTGGTCCGGGCCCGGCATGTTCGCCCGCCTCTACAACCAGCCGTTCCCGTCCTGGGTGACGGACCGCCGCATCTATCCGGAAGTCCCGTTCACGCCCGAGCCGCGCGTCGACTGGGGCATCGCAGATGTCCTGAGGGAACGGGGACTGGCGGAAGGACGCATCGGCATCGAGCTGGGACGGGAGACCTGGCTCGGTATCCCGGTCGCCGACTACGACCTGCTCCGGGAGCAACTGCCGAAGGTCCGCTTCGTGGACTCCGGACCGGTCGTGTGGGGGTGCCGCCTCATCAAGTCGGAATGGGAGATCGACTGCATGCGCTCCGCCTGTGCCATCGGGGGGAAGGCCTGGGAGCGGACCTTCACCGACCTGAGGCCCGGGATTTCCATCGCCGAGGTCCAGAAACTGGTCCTTCACCACTACGCCGAGGGAGGGGCCGATCTCCAGTCGGAACCTCCTACGGTCCTTGGCGCGACCGGCCCAGGACGCACCTTCCAGAACGGCGACGTCCTCTACATGGACGGGGGCTGTTCCTATAACGGCTACAAGATGGACATCACGCGCCGCGCCGTGTTCGGGAAGCCATCGCCAAGGCAGCAGTCCGAGCACGACGGGATGTGGGGTATCCTCAACGAGATCATCGAGAGGATGACCCCGGGGACGTCCGTCAGGGAGTTGTTCGAGTTCTCCCAATCGCGTCTCGCAGCCCACCCGGAGTGGAAGAACTATTCGGACCATCCATCCAAGCGGATCGGTCACGGGATCGGACTCGAGAACGAGCCACCCGCCATCTCCGGGACGGATGCCACCGTCCTCGAGGAAGGAATGGTCCTGACGCCGGAACCGAAAATCGAGAGCGTCGACGGTCTCGTCAACCCCGAGGAGCAGGTCGTCATCCGTGCGTCGGGTCCGGATGTGATCTCGAACGCTTCTGACCCGAAGCTCTACGTGGTGGAGTAGTGGAAATGACAGACGGATTGTCGCTTCGCATGCTCAGTGAGAGCGACATACGCTCAGTGAACCTGTCGCTCCATGAGGTGCTGAACCTCGTCGAGCACACCTACCTTCTGGACGCAGGCGGCTTCGTCGAGGTGCCAACCAAGATCGGGGTGCATCCGGATTACCCGAACAGCTTCCTGCACGCCATGCCGGCCTGGGTCGACGAGGTCCGTGCGCTCGGAATGAAGTGGGTGTCCTACTTTCCCGGCAATTTCGATCGCGGAATGTCCGACTCGACCGGGATCATCATTCTCAATCATCCCGGCCACGGACACCCGGTCGCCGTGATGGAGGGAATGTATGTCACGTTCCTGCGAACCGCCGCATGCGCGGCGGTCGCGGCAAAGCACCTGATCCCGATGCCGCCAAGGACGCTGGGCCTTGTCGGCTGCGGCGGACTCGGGCGGGGAAGCCTCCATATGATGACGGCGGCTTTCCCGAGCATCGAGCGCGTTTTCGTGTCATCGAGGACGGCGCGATCCCGCGAGGCATTCTGCGAGGAGATGCGCCAGGACGGGCGGTGGACGATCACACCGGTCGACGATGTCCGACAGGCGGTGGAAGGATGCGACATTGTCGTGTCGTCCGTTCCGCCAAATGGCGAGAGACCGGTTCGGGCGGAGTGGCTGGCACCGGGGGCGATCTTCATTCCCCTCGACCTTGCGAATTCCTGGCACGACGACGTCATGGGCGCCACGACGCGCGTCGTCGCCGACAACGCGTCACATTTCACCGCCCAGATCGCACGGCAACGGCCCGAGGCGAGCTCGTACCTCAAGCAGATCGTCACGTTCCAGGACCTTGTCGCCGGCCGGGCCGCGAAGGCGCACCGGGAGGATCGCTCGTTCGTTGCGGTATGCGGAATCGCCAGTACCGATGTCGTCCTCGGATGGGAAATCTATCGGCGTGCGGCTGCCGGCAACATCGGAACTCTCTTCAAGATGGCCTGATCCGGATTCTGTCGAAGACCCAATCGAGCAAGCCCGAATTGCTGGGGCAAAAAAGAGCGAGGTGACACGAGGAACAACCTGGCAATCGGGTAGATGACCGCGTTAGCGACAAGATCAATAAAACGATTCAGAGGAAACCAAGATGGCATCATTCAAAGCGACGCTCAAACCGCTGTTGATCGCATCGTTTATTCTCGGGGGCGCCTCCGCAGTGAGCGCGGCCGAGATCGTGCTGAAGGCGATAACGTACATTCCCCCGTCGAAGGTCGAGGACAGCATGACTGTCTTCAAGATGTGGGTAGGAAAGGTCAACGAGGCCGCCAAGGGCGAGCTGCGCATCGACATTCTCGGCGGCCCCGACGTGTTCCCGGTCAATGACCAGGTCAACGCCCTGAGCAAGGGGCTTGCGGACATCGTCATGACCTTCACCGCCCACACGGCTCTCGTGCCGGAAATGGACACGACCGGCATTTCGGAGATCACGCCGGACGAGGAGCGGAAGGTCGGCTACTTCGAACTGCTCGACAAGGCCCACAACAAGATCAACGTCAAGTTGATCGGGCGCACCGCGACCACTTCAGGTTTCTTCATCTTCTCGAAGGAGCCGATCCAAAAGCTCGCCGATTTCAAGAACCTCAAGATCCGGTCCCATTCCGGGTACGATCCGTTCTTCAAGAAGCTCGGCGCAAACCCGATCGGGATGAGCATCTCCGAAATCTACGGAGGCCTCGAGCGGGGCATCGTGACAGCGGCTCCCTACAACATCTTCATTTACGATCTCGGCATGCATGACGTGACGAAGTACGTCTTAGCCGATGCATTCTGGCCGTCACATACCACCGTGACCCTGATGAACCTGAAGAAGTTCAACTCCCTCTCCCCCAAGCTCCAGGACATCCTGGCCAATGCCCAGTTGGAGGTGGAGAAGGAGATGCCAGGCATCATTGCCGACATGATCAAGACGGAACGGGGCAAGCTCGAGGCGGAGGGCATGGTATTCACACATCTCTCGCCCGAAGAAGTCAAGGAATTCAGGCAGATGGCCAACGACAGCCGCTGGGAGGTGCTCGCGACCAAGCTCGACCCGGCGCGGCTGGAGAAGATCAAGGGAATGATCACGAAATAGCACCCACGCCGAAGGTCCTTGAGTTACCCGCCTGGAGATAACGCCATGAAACTCGGCGCACGTCTTGCCCGTGCCTTCGATCGCCTGCTCGACAGCCTGGCTTGGATAAGCTGCGCGCTGATCGCATTCCAGTTCATCAGCGTTTCGCTGGAAGTAGTGGTGCGATACTACTTCGGTTTCACCTTCGGTTGGGTGACCGCACTCAACGAGTGGAGCCTCGTCTACATCACCTTTCTTGGTGCGGCGTGGCTTCAGCGGGAAGGAGGGCACACGAGCGATGACTCCATCATTTCGCTGCTGCCGCCCTGGGTGAAGAGGGTCACGGATCGGGTGGGATGGATTCTGGCCGTCGTAACGTGCGGCTTGCTTGTGTGGTACGGCACGAAGGTGACCTTGGAGAATTTCAGGAACGAGAGTTTCGACTTCTTCAAGATCCGCGAGGTTCCGGTCGCCTACGTTTACGCCATCATTCCAATCGGAAGCCTCCTCTGGATGATCCAGTTGCTGAGGACCTGGCGCAGCGACCCGCACAAGAACAACGAATCCGAAGTCCCCAGCAGCGTAGACATTTGAGGCTCACATGGAATGGTACACCGCTTTCCTGTTGCTGATGGGGAGCTTCTTCGTCCTCATCCTCCTCGGGATACCCGTCGTTTTCGCCTTCTTCGGCGTCAACATCATCTTCCTCGGCTACTTCATGGGTGACGCGGGATTCGATCTCCTCATCGACAGCGTGTACGGAAGCCTGTCGGTCTTCGTGCTCCTCCCCATCACGCTGTTCATCCTCATGGGTGAGGTCCTGTTTCGAACAGGCATCGCCACGAAGACGATCACAACCTTGGATACCTGGCTCGGGGCCGTCCCAGGCCGCTTGGCGCTGCTCTCCGTCGGATCCGGCACGCTCATGGCAACGTTGTCGGGTGCGAGCATCGGCACGACGGCCATGCTGACCCGGACCCTCGCACCCACCATGGAGGCGCGGGGTTACAGCAAGTCTCTCAGCATCGGCCCGCTGCTGGGAAGCGGTGGCCTTGCCATCATGATCCCCCCAAGCGCTCTCGGGGTCATTCTCGCTGTCATTGCGTCGGTTTCGGTCGGCAAGCTGCTCGTCGCGATCATCATCCCCGGTATCCTGCTGGCCGTTTCCTATGTCGTTTATGTCGTGGGCGCGTGCATCCTGGATCCGAGCGCTGCGCCTCGCTATGATGAAGAACGGGTTCCGATCAAGGAACGCATGATCCTCACGGCAAAGTATGTGTTGCCTTTGTCGGTCATCATATTCCTGGTGATGGGAATCGTGTTCCTTGGCGTTGCGACCCCCACCGAGGCGGCGGCCCTGGGCACGGCCGGGGCGTTCGTGCTCGCTGCCTGCTACGGCAGGCTGACCTGGAGCATCACCCTCGATGCCTTGAAGTCGACGCTCAGGATCTCCGTGATGGTGCTCGCGATCCTGGCCGCCTCCCAGGCATTCACTCAG
Organism: Microvirga sp. M2; assembly: GCF_047497095.1. Lineage (NCBI taxonomy): Bacteria > Pseudomonadati > Pseudomonadota > Alphaproteobacteria > Hyphomicrobiales > Methylobacteriaceae > Microvirga > Microvirga sp. M2. Next base: position 297,288 of record NZ_CP134065.1, on the reverse strand, counting down.
CTCCTGGCCTACACGGGATCGACCAGCAAGCTCGTCGAATGGGCAACGTACCTGCCGTTCCCGCCCATCCTCGTCATTGTCCTGATGCATCTAGTGACGCTGATTCTCGGTGGTCCGATCGGCGGCATCCCGCTCATCATGATGACCATCCCGATCTTCCTGCCGGTCGTCAAGACACTCGGCTACGATCCCATCTGGTTCTGCGCCGCGATGCTGATCAACGTGGAGCTGGCGCAGATCACGCCGCCGTTCGGGGTTCTTCTCTACGTCGTCAAGGGTGTCCTTCCGAATACGAGCATGGGGCAGATCACCCGGGCAGCGGTTCCGATCATCGTCTGCAACTTGATCGTGATGGCTCTCATTATCGTGATCCCGGCTCTCTCGCTGTGGCTGCCGTCCATGATGCTCAAGTGAGAACTGTCCCGTCCCGCGCCCGAGGGGACTTCCACTAGCGCAGGACGATCCATTCCCGAGCGGCGGATACCCGTCGCGGTTCATCGCTTCGCCTCAAGGGCGGCCATTGCCGGACACCATGGCGGCAGCCTGTCCGGAAAGTGGACCCCAACGGAGATTCATCATGCGCGACCGACTCCGAACGATCCTTCACAACGGCCAGGTCATCGACGGGTGCGGGAAGGCCTATGACGGCTATGTCGCCATTGAGGGATCTCAGATCGTGGCGACGGGGCAGGGCGAGATCCGTAGCGACCTTGCGACGCCCGGCACGCGTCTGGTCGATCTCGCCGGACGTACCGTATTGCCGGGTCTCATCGACTGCCACGTCCATCTGTCGATGGACGCGCTCGCGGCGCCCGTTCCGCTTCGGTCCCCCGAGGACCATCTTGTCGGCGTGATACGCGCCTCGGGCAATGCCCTTCGGACGCTGCATGGCGGTGTCACCACCGTCAGGGACTGCGGAACACCCGGACACATCGACTTCGCGTTGCGCCGTGCCGCGAACGACGGCCTCTGCATCACGCCACGTCTCTTGCTCAGTGGCTGTGCCCTGTGCATGACCGGCGGGCACGGATGGCAGTTGCTCGGGCGGGAGGTCGATGGTCCTGACGAGGCCCGTCGGGCGGCTCGCGAGCAGATCAAGGCCGGTGCCGACAACGTGAAACTGATCGCAACCGGAGGCATCCTGACCCAAGGGACCGAAATCGGAAGCGCCCAGCTCACCGTGGCGGAGATGCAGGCCGCCGTTCACGAGGCGCACAGCGCAGGCAAGATCTCTGCCGCCCATGCGCATGGAGCCCAGGGAATCAAGAACGCTGCCCGGGCAGGAGTGGATTCGATCGAGCATGCCTACTTCATCGACGCCGAAGGGATCGACCTAATGCTCGAGCACGGCACCGTGCTGGTCGCGACATCCGCCGCCGTACGCAACGTGGTGCACCATGGCACCCATGCGGGGATCCCGTCCCATATCTTTGACAAGGCGCAATCTGCCATCGAGGCACATATATCGGGATTCAAGGCCGCGCATAGGGCAGGGGTAAAGCTCGCGATGGGAACGGACTCGGGCGTTCCCTTCACGAAGCATGGCAGCAACCTCGACGAACTGGATTACCTGGTCCAGATGGGCCTCTCCCCCATGGAAGCCATACAGGTGGCGACACGGGACAGCGCCCGCCTTCTGAAGCTCGACGACAAGATCGGAACGATCGAGCGGGACAAGCTCGCGGACCTGGTTGTCGTCGACGGCGACCCGCTGGCCGATATCGCCCTGTTGAGGGAACCCGAGAGGATACGGAAGGTCATCCTGAACGGGCGCATGGTCGTGGACCGGGATGCCAGCCGCTTTCTCGTCAGCACGGCATTCGGTGAGGATGCAAGGGAGATCCAGACGGTCGCTTGAGCAGCCAGGCTTTTCGGGGTGCCGTCATGAACCGCTTGTCGACGGGCTTTGCCGCTACGCGGGGGAACAGGCTGGCCGATTGGATTCGGCGCCTTGTCTTCCCGGGGGATTCCGTTGAACGCGAAGTCGCCGGCCTGGACTCCATGAGCATCCAGTGCGGCAGCCGGATGTGCCTGGTTCCTATCCGCCGACGCGTCATCAGCCTGGATTTCACAGGCTCCGCCATGGGGGTCGGGATTGCACTTGAGATTTCCGGTGACAAGCCAGTGCCCAATCGATGAACCGTCGATGACGGGTGCCGCCGTGTCGAACCTCGCCTCGCAATCCGGTAGCAACAGCCTCCTGCGCAGAGGACGTCTTGATGAGAAAAGGCGCGATCCTCCAGCGCTTCGGCCAGCTTCTCATCCGATGGATCGTACCAGACGGCCAGCAGCAGAGCCCAGAACAGGGCCAGCGGTGGCCAGGCGAGTTCGCCTTTGGCAGCGGCATAAATATCGGCCACGTGCCGATCCAAGGACGACCGGTCAATTAGCCCCAATAACCGGTCCAAGGAGCAATGCTAGGGTGTGGGATCTGCGACAAACGCGAAGTCTTCCTGCCTAATCTGACGGTGTGCCATGAGACCGCTCCCGTCCCGTCCAACGGGTCGATTGAATCACCCGAACCGCCATGGGTCGAGGCCACCCTCGCACAGGTCTCATAAAGTGGCTTCAAGCAAAGTGACGATCCTATTGACTGCACTTATTTTACGCTTAAAGTTTTCAAAAAACAGAGTCTCCTTTCGACTGGCGATTTTGTTGCAGAGAGGGAATGCCCTATGTCGTCGTCCTATAGAATCGATCGTCGTGCAGTTCTCCTCTCTCTTGCCTCGGCAGCCATAGGTGCCACAACTGTCAGAGCCGACAGCCATGTGCCGAAAAAGCCAGATCGGCTCATCGTAAATGCTTCTGGCGGCGAGATGGGACAAGCCGTCGAGGAAGCTTACGGTAAAGTATTCACGGGTAACACCGGGATTCCCGTCCAAATGAGTAGCCCGCATGACCTTGGCAAGCTCCGGGCTATGGTGCAGACAAAGAATGTGGAATGGGATGTCACCGAGATAGGGGGGGGTGAAGCCCGCCTTGCAGCATCAATGGGCCTTCTCGAGCCAATCGACGATGAAGTAGTTGACAGAAGTGCTTATCCACTCGAGGCCCGAGATCCTCATCTGCTTACGACTTCCGTTTATTCGACCATACTCGCTTATCGGACGGACGTGTTCAAAGGCAACACGCCAAAATCCTGGGCTGATTTCTGGGATGTTGAGAAATTTCCCGGTGGGCGTTCATTGGCAAACTCTCCCATCGACAATCTAGAGTTTGCACTCATAGCGGACGGTGTTGATCCCAAGAATCTCTACCCGCTTGATATCGATCGGGCGTTTAAGAAGCTCGATAAAATTCGCAAACATATTACGGCGTGGTGGAGTTCGGGGGCTCAACATGTGCAGTTCCTCGTTGACAAGGAAGTCGCGCTAAGTTCGGCTTGGAACGGCCGCATATTCAACGCGGTCGGCAAAGGTTCTCCGATTGGCATCGCCTGGGACGGATCGTCGATCCACCAAGCTTATTTCGGCATTCCAAAGGGCGCTAACCATACCTATTGGTCGCAGCAGTTCTTGGCCGCGATGACGGACCCAATCGCGCAGGCGACGTTTGCCAACAAGTTCGTATCTCCCGGCTTGAATCCGAAATCTGTAGAGCATATCGATCCGAAGGTCTTAGATTACTTGCCAACGTCTCCGGAGAACCTCAAGGTTGCGTACTGGATGGACGATTTGTGGTGGAGCCAGCATACAGCTGAGGTCAAGGAACGCTGGCAGCGGTGGATGCTAGGATGAGCAGCGCTGCCGCACCACACTTTCGTGAACAAACAGCAGCGCATCCGGAGCAGCAATCGGCGCTTGAGATTTCAAACGTCGGCAAAATGTACGGATCGGTCCGAGCACTTGCTGGAGTGAATCTAACTGTCAAACGCGGAGAGATATTGACACTGCTTGGACCAAGCGGGTCAGGAAAAACGACCTTGCTGAAAACAATTGCTGGGTTTGAGGATCTCGATAGCGGTCGGATCATTCTCGAAGGGGATGACCTCGCGCGGATTCCAACCTCGCGTCGAGACATTGGCATGGTCTTTCAAAGTTATGCTCTCTTCCCTCATCTAACCGTTGCCGAGAACGTCGCATTCCCCCTGAAGATGCGGTCCTACTCGAGAAGCCAACTAGTCGAGCGGGTGAATTCCTTTCTAAAGATGGTGGATCTTGGGGGCTTTGGTGAACGCTATCCGAGTCAACTATCAGGCGGACAGCAGCAGCGTGTGGCTTTGGCCCGTGCGACTGTATTCGGGCCTCGTCTCCTATTGCTCGATGAACCGTTTGGCGCGCTAGATAGAAAACTTCGTGAGTCGATACAGCTGCAGGTTCGCGAACTCCAGCGCAAATTGCGCCTCACCACGATATTCATTACGCACGACCAGGAAGAGGCCTTGGTGATGTCTGACCGCATCGCCGTCATGCGAGATGGGACGTTCCAGCAGGTAGGAACGCCCGACGAGATCTACCGGATGCCAACGAATGAGTTCGTTGCAGATTTCGTCGGAGAGTCGAATTTGCTTCGCGGTCGGCTAGAGGTGGGTCCCAATAATCTATCCACGATCAACGTCGCCGATGGCTTGAGAATCCGCGTAAGAGCTCTTGGACGCAGAGCAGGTGAAGAGGTCTCTGTTCTGGTCAGACCGGAGGCTCTGCACCCAGTGGCTGAAAACCTAGAACCCGATAATGTCGTTTCAGGACAAATTTCGGAAGTCATCTATCTAGGCAACTCAATTAAGTACAGATTTGATGCCGATAACGGCGTGTCGCTTATTGTCCGGAGGCAAAGGGCGGCCAATGAAGATATCTTAGCCCGCGGAACGCGCATTGATTTCGGGTGGTCATCGGCCGATGGGCATGTGTTGACATGACGGCCCAAAATCATACCGTGCGGCTACATACGGAGACAGTGCCCCGGCGATGGCCAACATGGCTCAGTAAAGAGTTGCAGTTGGTCTTACTCGTCGTGCCGGCGCTCGTCGTTATATCGATCGTGCTGTTTGCCCCCCTTCTCAGTTTAATGAGATTAAGCGCAGGCTCCGGAGCTTTCGAGCCCTATGGCAAGGCACTCGGTGACCCTCTCTATTATGGTGTTATTTGGTCGACGTTTAGAATCGCGGCTGCAACGACCGTCATTTGCCTTATTCTCGCGTATCCTCTTGCCTATTTTATAACGACAACGTCACCCCGCGTGCGTGCGTTCTGCCTGATGCTGGTGGTTCTGCCATTTTGGACAAGTGTGCTTGTTCGCACATACGCTTGGATGGTATTGCTCGGCCGCAATGGGGTTATCAATCGATTTCTGTTGGAGCACGAGCTTACCGTTGAACCGTTGCCGCTCATCTACAACGTGGGAGGGGTTCTTCTCGGAACAGTCTACTATCTGGTTCCGTTCATGGTGTTGCCGATTTATGCTGCAATGGCGCGTATCGATCGCAATTTGCTTTTAGCCGCCGAAGGGTTGGGTGCCCCCGCGTGGCAAATTTTCTGCCGCATTTACTTCCCGCTTACTCTGAAAGGGGTGATCGCCGGTGTTGCTCTCGTGTTCATCCTCGGATTGAGCGCGTTCGTAACGCCTGCGCTACTTGGTGGTGGCCGCGTGATCATGATCTCAAACCTGATTTATACACAAGTGAGTGAACTCTTGAATTGGTCGTTCGCGTCAGCCCTATCCGGTGTCATTCTGCTTACGACGATCACTGTCTACGCTGCGCTCAGCCTTATGACACGACGATCTTGGACCTAAGTATGGCGAAGCTCGAAAGGGTGCAAAACGAATGACACGCCAAAAAAGTTGGTCTCGCAGAGTTCTGACCGCTTACTGTGCTACGGTTCTCGCTTTTCTTGTATTTCCTCTCTTGATAATTTTTCCATTATCGGTGAGCTCAGCCAGCTTTTTTCAGTTTCCGCCGCCTGGCTATTCCTGGCGCTGGTACCAAGCATTTTTCTCATCACCGGCGTGGATCGATGCAACTTGGCTATCCATTAAGGTTGGCGCCATAACGACGGTTTCAGCGGTTCTTCTCGGTGTTCCGGTCTCATTCTACCTAGCCCGCGCACGCACTCGTTGGCTCGCCGAAATCGTTGACAAGGTTATGGTAACACCCATCATCATTCCGGGCATGGTAACCGCGATTGCAGTTTATAGTCTGCTATCTGCACTTCGCTTGATTGGGTCATTTCACTCACTCGTCTTGGGGCACTTGGTTCTCGCACTTCCTTTTGTCGTGATTGTCACAACAGCCGCACTCAAACAATTTGACACGACCCTAGAGGATGCGGCGGAAAGCCTTGGCGCCAATCGGTTGCGAGCTATTATGCTCGTGACGTTTCCTCTGATCCGCCCGAGCATTTTTACAGCCGCATTCTTCGCTTTCATGGCGTCATTTGACGACCTGGTCATTGCGCTATTCGTGAGCGGATCCAACGCCACGCTTCCCAAAAAGACATTTGAAAACATCGGCTATGCGCTTGATCCGACAATTGCGGTAGTCTCTGTTTTGCAAATTGTTTTTCTTATGATGATCGGAACTGCCTGGTTTCTGTTTTCGCGAAAGAGTATAGACGGAGCCATCCCCGCGGTGCGTTAATGATCTTAGAAGTTGGCGGAACCGCCGATCAGGAGACGCTGATCCGGGGATGTCACATTAACGGCGAATACTACCCTGTAGTCGTCACCAAAAAATCTGGCCCCGAGGGAAACCAAGGACTTGGGCTGTGCAAAAACTTATCTTGCCGGGTAGTCCAACGGCTATACTCAGTTAACGTGACATCCCCCTGTTCCCGCCCTAGGGCCATGTGGAGCGGCATGGGTCAATCGATTGTCCGAACGATCCGGTGGTTGAGCCAGTCACCCTTAGGAGTGCGCCCGCGTCGATTGACGCCGAACGCTTTAAGCCTAAAGTATTTGCGCTTCCGACAGGCGAAGCACCAACAAGCCGAGGGGATTCAACTTATGAGCGATACAGGCCGCCCGACGGAAGACTCCGGTCCCGCCTCCAAGGGGATGCACCGCCGTGGCTTTCTTCGCGGCACCGCAGCCTTTGCCGCGGCTAGTGCAGGAGCCATGACCCTCAGCCCCGGGACTGCAGACGCACAGAGCGCTGGACCTTCCTCAACTGCGACGGGGGGAGAACTAATCATTCGCGGGGGGCATGTCCTCTCGATGGACAAGAGTATCGGAGACCTCGCCGCGGGCGACGTTCATATCAGGAACGGCCGGATCGTGCAGATCGGAGAACACATAGAGGCACCCGGAGCGGAGGTCATCGAGGCCCGCGACATGATCGTGATGCCAGGTTTCGTCGATACGCATTCGCATCTCTGGAACGCGTTCTTGCGCGGTTCGGTCCGCGGTGACGATCGGGTGCGGGGCTATTTCCCGACAACAAATAGAGCCGCGCCGCTCTGCACACCGGACGACGCGTTCAACTCCGTCAGGTTTGGCTTGGTGGAGGCCCTTCTTTCGGGAACGACCTGCGTCAACAACTTCTCACATAACACCCGGTCCGTTGCCCATGCCGAAGCAGAGATCCGTGCATCGCTCGATGTCGGCGTCCGTACGCGGTTCTCGTATGGGCCACCCGGACGAGACCAAAGGCTAGATCGGGCTGGGCTCGAAGAGGTGAACAAGCTGTGGAGATCGGCGAACCCTCTCCTGAAGCTCGGCGTCAATCTCGATACGCCGGCTCCGGATGTCTTAAAGAGCGGCGGTGACGATGAGGCCTTCATCAACGATGTGCAGTTCGCGCGAAGTCTCGGTTTGCCAATTTCGTTACATTACGGGAACACCGCCCATGGCCTCGTCGGATTGCTGAATAGGCACGGACTGCTCGGTCCGGATATCTTGATGATCCACACCCAGGGTTTCACCGCTGAGGAGCGCGAAACCATGGTTGCGAAAAATGTTCAGTTCTCGATGTCTCCTGCTATCGAGATTCCTTATTCGACCGTGCGCAACGGGTATATTCAGTTTGCGGAACTGGAAAAGCTGGGAGCAAGCCTCAGCCTTTCCGTAGACGCCTCGAGCGCCATGGCGACCGCAGACTTCTTTACGGTGATGAGGGCGCTGCAATGGTCCCATAAGCAGCGATCCGATGTGGATCGGGCCTTGGAACCGAAGAGGATCGTTGAAATTGCCACAATCGGAGGTGCAAGAGCCCTACAGCTTGACGCCGAGATCGGGTCGCTCACCCCGGGAAAGCGGGCAGACATCATCATGATCCGAAAGAACGACATCAATATCGCTCCCGTCATCGACCCGTACTATTCCATCGTTTACTCTGGAAGCTCACGCAATGTGGATACTGTCATTGTCAATGGTGAGTTGGTGTTGAGGCAGGGCAGGCACAAGGCGCTGGATACGGCGGAAGTTGCAGGCGCCGCTGCCAAGGCTGGAAAGGATATGCACGAGAAGCTGGAGCGAATCATCGCCAGCAGCAAGTGACGGTTAAAGTCAGCCGATCGAGGCGGACGGGGTGCCAGGGGGTTCTATTCCCCGACACCTATCCATACATGGAGAGCGCCGAGACGTGCGTCACGAATTGCGGCAAGGCCGGGCTGCTGGCTACCACGTCATGCCGTTCGGCAACCGCAGGTACAGTCCATCGTTGACAGCGGCGGCCAACCTCGCGCAGCACCTCGAGGATCGCTGTTCGCTTGTTGATCCGCACGAGTTCGGGCGGGAATTGCCTTACGTGCTTTGTGCGCGATGGTTTCACTGCCGTTGATTGCTCCGGCGCGTATGCAGGGTCGTAAATCGCGATTACCTTTTGATTGCCGCAACCGGCTCCGTCGCAAACTATTCAGTAACTCAGTTCAGCCTACGCCTCCGACCAACTCCGGAGGTGTACGATGTTCAAAGGCCGCCATTTTGATCGCTCAGTGATCCTTTTGTGCGGCCGATGATACCTCGCCTGTAATCTGAGCCTAAGAAATCTCGAGGAAATGATGGCCTGCCCCATGTGGGTGATCCGGGTGTGATGTTAATTCAGGGTTGGTCTGCGTGTTTCGCGTGATCGTGAGCACGGATTTCAGGGGATCGTGAGCAGCGATTTCGCGGCATCATGAGCAACGATTTCAGAGGATCGTGAGCACCTTTTCGGAGGTGCCGGGAGCTTCGGCCGACAACTCAACCGGCTACGGGATGTCTCGTTCAACCACGAGGAGGCCCGATGCCCACCCAGAGATTGTCGATGCGCCGGATTCGAGACGTTCTTCGTTTAAGACACCAACAGGGCCTGACCGAACGCGTCATCGCGCGCACGCTGGGGGTCAGCAACGGCGTCGTTCATGGCTACCTGCGCCGCGCCCGTCTGGCAGGCCTGAGCTGGCCGCTGCCGGAGGGGCTCGATGACGAGGCGCTCGAGCTCCTGCTGTTTCCGACACCGTCCTCAACCCAGACCGATCAGCGCCCGGTCCCCGACTGGGCCCATGTCGAGAAGGAGCTGCGCCGGCGTGGCGTCACCCGTGTGCTGCTCTGGGAGGAATATCGCGCCGCCCATCCCGATGGCTTCGGCTACACCTGGTTCTGCACCACCTACGAGGCCTGGAAGGGGCGCGTCCGCCCGACCATGCGCCAGACCCACAGGGGCGGCGAGAAGGTGTTTGTCGATTTTGCCGGCGACACCATCGACATCTTCGATCCGCTGACCGGCGAAGCCCATGCCATGAAGCTCTTCGTCGCCGCGATGGGCGCCTCCAACTACACCTATGCCGAGGCCTGCCCGAGCGAGACCTTGCCGGACTGGATCAGTGTGCACGCCAACCTGTTCGCCTTTCTGGGCGGGGTTCCGAAGTTCGTGACCTGCGACAACCTCAAGGCGGCGGTGACCAATCCCGACCGCTACGATCCCGGCCTCAACCGCACCTATGCCGAGATGGCCGCGCATTACGGCACCGCCATTCTCGCAGCGCGGCCGAGACGCCCGAAGGACAAAGCAAAAGTTGAGGTTGCGGTGCAAATCGCCCAGCGCTGGATCCTGGCCCGGCTGCGCAACCATCGCTTCTTCGCACTCGCCGAGCTCAATCGCGCCATTCGCAGCCTCGTCGTCGAGCTCAACGCCCGCCAGATGCGCGGCTTCGGCTCCAGCCGGGCCGAGCTCTTCGCCGAGATCGACCGGCCCCGGCTGGGAGCGCTGCCGGACGCGCCCTATGTCTTCGCTCGCTGGAAGCGCTGCCGCGTCGCGCCGGACTATCATGTCGAGGTCGACGGCCATTGGTACTCCGTGCCCTACCGCCTGATCAAAGACCTCGTCGACGTGCGCCTCGCTGGTGCAACGGTCGAGATCTTCCACAAGGGGCAGCGGGTCGCCAGCCATGCCCGGGCGCCTAACCGGCGCGGCCACACCACGATCGCCGACCATATGCCGAGTGCCCATCGCCGCCACGGCCAGTGGACCCCGAGAGGCCTGATCGCCGCCGGGGAACGGATCGGTCCCTCCGTCGCGGCCTTCTTCGAGGCCGTCATCACTGAGCGGCCGCATCCCGAGCAGGGCTTCCGGACCTGCCTCGGCATCCTGTCGCTGGCCAGGAGCTACGGCGACACCCGCGTCGAGGCCGCCTGCCGGCGCGGCATCCTCATCAAGGCGCGCTCCGTCGCCTCGATCCGCTCGATCCTCAAGAACGGTCTCGACCGCGCCGTCCTTGACGAGACGCCCGACCACGAACCCCTGCGCCACGGCAACATTCGCGGCCAGGGCTACTTCCACTGACCCCCACCAGGAGGACCAACCGATGCTGACCCATCCCACCCATGAGCGCCTGATCGCGCTTGGCCTGACCGGCATGGCCAAAGCTTTCGAGGAGCAGCGACGATCGCCCGATCTCGACGCTCTGTCCTTTGAGGAGGGCATCGGGCTGCTGGTCGACCGCGAGGCCGCCGAGCGCGACACCAAGCGTCTGACCGCCCGGCTCAAGTTCGCGGCGCTGCGCCAGAATGCCTGCGTCGAGGACATCGATTGGCGAACCCAACGCGGCATCGATCGTGCGGTCTTTGCCCGCTTGATCGCCGGCGACTGGATCGACCGGCATGAGAATTTGCTGATCACAGGGGCGGCCGGCCTGGGCAAGAGCTGGATCGCCTGCGCGCTCGGCCACAAGGCCTGTCGCGATAACCGCTCGGTGCTCTACCACCGTGTGCCGCGCCTGTTTGAGGCGCTGGCGCTCGCCCGCGGCGATGGCCGCTATGGCCGCCTGCTCAAGGCCCTCGGCCGCGTGCAGGTGCTGATCCTGGACGATTGGGGCTTGTCGGTGCTCAGCGGTCCCGAGCGGCGCGATCTCCTGGAAATCCTCGACGACCGCCACGGCCGTTCATCGACCATCGTCACGAGCCAGGTCCCCGTGGACGCATGGCATGACCTGATTGGGGATCCCACTCTTGGAGACGCCTGTCAAGCGACACCCAGATTTACGAGATAAGGCGACATCCAGTTTTACGAGGTCTTAGGCGTGAGCCCGCTGGAGAGCCTCCTCGAGATCCCGCAGGCGATAGCTGCGCCCCTTGATGTTGAGAACATGGGCGCGATGCAGCAGACGATCGAGAATGGCGGTGGCCAGCACCTCATCGCCGGCCAGCAGTTCGGTCCACTCCCGGATGCTCTTGTTCGTCGTAATCAGGATCGCCCCGCGGCCATAACGGTAGGTCACCAGCCGGAAGAACAAGCTCGCCTCCTCGCGGGTCATCGGCTCGAAGCCGAGTTCGTCCACAAGCAACAGCGCCATGTTCATGTAGCGGCGCCGTTTCAATTGCGCAGGCGGCAGGCCGGCATCGACCTTCAGCGCCATCATCAGTTCATCAAACCGGTAGTACAGGACCGAGAACCCCATCTCGACCGCTCGGGTCCCGAGCGCCACCGATAGGTGCGTCTTGCCCACCCCTGGAGGCCCCTGCATCAGGACGGTTTCGGCATTGCGGATCCACGCCCCCGTCGCCAGCGTGTCGATCCGGGAGCGCTCGATCGCCGGCTGGAAGGCGAAGTCGAAGTTCTCGAGCGTCTGGCCGATCGGCAGACCCGACATTTTCAACGAGGTTTTCACCCGTCGCCCTTCGCGCCCCGAGTGCTCCACTTCCAGCAGCCGGTCCAGAAAGGCGTGCGGCGCCATCGCCCGGCCCACGGCCTCAGTCAGAAGATGATCGAGGTGCTCGGCCGCGTAGGAGCAGCCCAACGCCAGCAGCCGCTCGCGCGTCGTGTCGATATCCAGTCGCAGTCTGCCCGGGGTCATCGCGCCACCTCCGCCAGAGCCGCATACAGGTCGATCGACCGGTGCGCCACGGGCGCCTGGGACAATTCTTGGATGCGGGCGCCCAAGCGCCCGAGAGGGGGCGGCGCCAGGACGTGTTCGCTACTGGGCCCATCATAATGCGCCTGATCGATCACGAGCCGGGCCGGGGTGGCGCGCGGATGCGTCGCCACCACATCGCAGGCCTTCAGGATCTGCACCTGTCCGGCGGTGCCGCGCACCTCGACGCGTTGCCCGATGAGCGGGAACGGAACGCTGTATTGACGCCCCTCAAACGACACCAGCCCGTCGAGACCGACCTGGCGGGTGGCCACCAGATCGAACGGCTCCGGCAATGTCTCGGGCATGCGGGTCAGCCGCACCCGCTCCTCGGCCCAGGCCTGGGCGACGCTCGAGCCGGTGGCCGGGCAGCGCCGCTCGTGCGACAGGATCTCGATGCGCGCATCGGTCCACTGCTGCAACTCGGCCAGGCTCGCATAGGAGCGGCCATAGGGATTGATCGCCAGGCGCTGATCGCGCACCCGCCGTTCCACCTTTCCCTTGCACTGGGGCTGGCGCGGGGGACAGGCATCGATGTGGAACTTCATCGTCGGCGCATAGCGGCGATAGATGGGATTGATCACGCCCCAGGCGCCAGCCCCGCGCGAGATCGCGGTCTTCTCGTTATCGATGCGCACGGTCGCCGGCACGCCGCCCAGGCGGGTAAAGCAGGCCGAATGGCAGCCAGCCAGGCCAGCATGTCCTTGGCCGGTGACCAGACGATCGCCTGCTTGCGGCTGAACGACAGCACCATGTGCAGGGCGAGAAGATCGGTCGGAATGCCGGCGATGATGATGCCTGGAAAGTGCGCCCAGTCGACCTGGGCCTGGGCCCCGGGAGGCGTCTCGACACGCCGGCGGGCCCGGATGACCGGGGCCGGATAGGCATGGCGCCAATAGCGCTGGACCGATCTCAGGCTACCGGTATAGCCGTACTCGCCACACAACCAGGCATGCAGGGCTGCCAGGTTGATCGGGCCGTCCCCCTAGCTGATCCGCCACTGGTCGATGACGGCGGAGAGGGCATCGGCTGAAGCCCTGGCGTGCGCGACCGTCCGCCTGCCCCCTCTCGAAGCGCTTCACCTGATAACGGACCGCGCCTTCGGTCACACCCAGCAAGCGGGCGATCTCACTGTTTGTCGCTCCCCGCGACGCCAATGCCTTGATAGCCATCCGAGCCTCCTGATCGAGCCGGCTCATTCGCTCCTCCGCGTCGTCCCGTGACACGGTAGGTCGACTTCAACCGGAGGCGACATCTCGTAAATCTGGCCGTCGCCGTACTCGTAGATTGGCGCTGTCGCGCTACAACAGCGGGCGCTTTCTTTTTGCAATCCCAGGAACGCCGCGAGCGGGCCGACCCTGTCGATTATTCACGACCGGATGAGGCTTTGTCGGGGAATCGGTAGCGTCCCGGGACGTGGTGTAAGAGCGAGCCACCTGTGAGGTGGTCATCGCCAGTCTTCGGTTAGAGTGCGGGTTGCGACACCTGACCCTGACCCCGGAGACGACGATGACCGACGAGAGAATGGCCCTGATCGAGCTGATCGAAAAGGGGGCCGATGCCGATCTCATCCGCGACATGCTCGCCTTTGCGGCCGAGCGCCTGATGAACCTGGAGGTCGAGGCCCTCACCGGCGCTCCAACAGGCGTACGCAGCCCCGAGCGCCTCAACCACCGCAACGGCTATCGTGAGCGGGCCTGGGACACCCGGGCCGGCCGGATCGATCTTGCCATCCCCAGGCTACGCAAGGGTTCCTACTTTCCGGCCTTCCTCGAGCCGCGCCGCACCGCCGAGAAGGCGCTCACAGCGGTGATCCAGGAGGCCTACGTTCATGGCATCTCGACCCGCTCTGTCGACGATCTCGTCAAGGCCATGGGCGCGTCCGGCATCTCGAAGAGCCAGGTCAGCCGCCTGTGCGAGGAGATCGACGAGCGGGTGAACGCCTTCCTGGCCCGGCCGATCGAGGGCGAGTGGCCGTATCTCTGGATCGACGCCACCTACCTGAAGACGCGAGAGGCCGGCCGGATCGTCTCCACGGCCGTGATACTGGCCGTGGGCGTCAATGCCGATGGCCGGCGCGAGGTGCTGGGCATTGCCACCGGCGCCTCGGAGGCCGAACCGTTCTGGACCGCCTTCCTGCGCTCTCTCGCCGACCGCGGCCTGCGCGGCGTGAAGCTGGTGATTGCCGACGATCACAAGGGGCTGCGGGCGGCGGCCACTCGGGTCTTCCATGCCTCGCTCCAGCGCTGTCGGGTGCATTGGATGCGCAACGCCATGGCGCACATCGCCCCGAAGCAGCGCCCGGCCGTGGTGGCGATGCTCAAGACCATCTTCGTCCAGGACACGGCCGAGGCGGCCAGAGAGCAATGGACCTCGGTGGCCGATACCCTGCGTGAGCGCTGCCCCAAGCTGGTCGAGCTGATGGACCGCTCGCGCGAGGAGGTGCTGGTCTACATGAGCTTTCCGCGCGAGCACTGGGCCCAGATTGCCTCGACCAACCCGCTCGAGCGGCTCAACGGCGAGATCAAACGACGTGCGGATGTGGTCGGCATCTTTCCCAATGACCGGGCCGTGATCCGTCTCGTGGGAGCCTTGATGATGGAGCAGAATGACGAATGGGCGGTGAGCCGACGCTACATGTCGCTGGAAAGTCTGAGCCCGTTGAGCGATGATCCGGTTCGTAGGCTGTCGGCCGTGACCGCCTGAGCATCCCGGCTCAGCCGAAGACTGGCGCTCTTTGTCGTCCGAATTGAGAAACTGACCCCCTGACGAAAGGAAGACCTGACCCCTCCTTGGCAAAGGAGGAATAGATGTCGATTGGGGTTTCAGTGGATCCTGCATTGTCGCGCACGATGCGGGGAGACGAGATGCTTCAGGCTGAGGAGGTGGCTGCGATGCTGCGGCTGCATGGGCTTGGCTGGGGTGCCAAGCGGCTGGCGAAAGAATTTGGGTGCGCGCGCAATACGGTGCGGCGCTATCTGCGCCAGGGCGGGGCTGTTGTTTTCCGCAAGCCCGTGCGCCGGACTGTTTTCGACGGGCTGGATGAGTGGCTGCGGGAGCGCTTCTTCCGGCATAGCGGCAACGCCGACGTGGTGCGCCAGGAACTGGCGAGCGAGCACGGCATCGTCATCGGGCTTCGCTCGGTGGAACTGCGGGTGCAGCGCTGGCGCCGGGAGTTGAAGGCGCAGATGCGGGCAACCGTGCGGTTTGAGACGGCCCCGGGCCAGCAGATGCAGATCGACTTCGGCGACACGCGGGTGTGGATCGGCGGTGAGCGGGTGCGGCTGCACCTGTTCGTGGCAACGCTTGGCTACTCGCGCCGGCTGCATATCCGTCCCTCACTGCGGGAGCGCCAGGCGGACTGGTTCGAGGGCATGGAAGGCGCCTTTTTGCGCTTCGGCGGGGTTCCAGCGGAAGTGCTGTTCGACAATCCCAAGGCGCTCGTCGAGCATCACGATGCGGCCACCCGGGAGGTGCGGTTCAATGGGCGGCTGCATGCCTTTGCCCGCTACTGGGGATTTGCACCCCGCGCCTGTGCGCCCTACCGGGCGCGCACGAAGGGAAAGGACGAGCGCGGGGTCGGCTACGTCAAGAAGAATGCCATTGCCGGCCGCCGGTTCGAGAGCTGGGCCGCCCTCGAGGCGCATCTGGATCGATGGACGCGTGAGGTCGCTGATCAGCGGGTGCATGGCACCACCGGCGTGGCTCCGGCAGAGCGCTTTGCGGACGAGGCCGGGGCACTTCGTCCCCTCGGCGGGCGGGCGCCGTTCGGGCAGCTGCGGGATCTGGTGCGCAAGGTTCAGGCTGACTGCGCGATCGACCTGGACACGAACAGCTACTCGGTGCCCTGGCGGCTGATCGGGGAGAGCGTCCAGGTCGTGGTGCTGGGCGGACGCGTGATCGTGCGTCATGCGGGCGAGGTCGTCGCCGATCATGCCCTGTGCCGGGGCCGCCGCCAACGGATTGTCGAGCGTGCGCATCTGGCCGGCGTGGTCGGCGCCGCGGGGCCGGTGCGGTCGGCGCCGACGGACATCGTTGTGCCGCCCGCCCTGCTGCGGCCGCTGGCCGAGTATGAGGCGCTGGTGGGAGGAGGCTGGTGATGACGGCCATCGATCACGAGGCGCTGGTGGCGATGCTCGATCGGCTCAAGCTGACGGCGATCCGCGACCAGCTCGACACGCTGCTGGACGAAGCAGCCCGGTCGGACATGACCTTGCGCGAGGCCCTAGCGTTCCTGGTCCGGTGCGAGATCGCACGGCGCGACGAGCGGCGGATCGCCATGGCGAGCAAGATCGCCCAGTTCCCGTTCGTGCGCGAGCTCGACGGCTTTGACTTCGACGCGCAGCCGTCGCTGGATCCGCGACAGGTCCGGGAGTTGGCCACCTGCCGCTGGATTGCGCATGGGGATGCGGTCTTGCTTTTAGGGCCGCCGGGCACCGGCAAAACTCATCTGGCGGTCGCTCTCGGACGCGAGGCGATCCGGCAGACCTATAGCGTGCAGTTCGTCACGGCCGCGACGCTGGTGGCAAGCTGGCCAAGGCCCATGACGATGGCTTGCTCGACAAGCAGCTGACGATCTTGGCGCGGCCGAAACTGCTGATCATCGACGAACTTGGCTATCTGCCGTTTGAGGCCAATGCGGCGCATCTGTTCTTCCAGCTGGTGTCGCGCCGCTACGAGCGGGGCTCGATCCTGATCACCTCCAATCGCTCCGTGGGCGAATGGGGATCAGTTTTTGGGGACGCCGTCGTGGCGACAGCGATATTGGATCGCCTGCTTCATCATTCGACGGTGATCACCATCCGCGGCGACAGCTACCGGCTTCGTGAAAAGCGCCGATCCGGCCTTCTGCAGAAGGCCGGAGTAGCCCTCGAAACTGAGGGAGACACAAAGCGATGAGAGGGGGTCAAACCTTCAATTCGCCCAAGGGGTCAATTCTTCGGTTCGGTTGACACTCTTACACCACGCCACGGGACACGATCCTAACGTAGGATGGCCTGACCGCAGTTCCCGGTAGCTTATTTCGTCAGCCTCAAGTGACAGTACCGTGCAATACGCGGCCGAGGCCTACGCCCAACAACTGGCTCTGATGAAGGCGAAGGCGTCAATGAGCCGAACGGCTTGCTGCTACGACAATGCCCGATGGAGTCGTTCTTCCATTCCTTGAAGGTCGAGCTGGTCCATCAACGGAGCTGGGCGACCCGCGAAGAGGCGCGGCGCGACCTGTTCAGCTACATCGAGGGCTACTACAATCGGCAGCGCATTCATTCGGCTCTCGGGTATCTCACGCCCGAACAGGCCGAGCGGACAGCGAGCTAACCCGGTGTCCACTCAATCGGGGGAAGATCAGAGGGCCGAATGACTTCCCGGATGCACCACTTAGTCTGTCCAGCCGAATGATCCGCTGGACAGACGTGTTGCACGGTCGCTTATGCAGTACTGCCGGTGCATTAATCCAATTTAGGAACGCTTAAGTCCGGTACGTCTTGTCCAATCCACTTAAGGCGAATGTCACGCAGTGAACCGTCAGCTTTAGCGTCCTCGATTGCCTTATTAATCGCACCGAGTAATTCATCTGCACCTTTACGTACGCCAACGCCCTGAAGCTGGCTGCGGATTGCAAATTTGCGCTCGTAAATCTCAGGCAGAACCTTCTCAAGTGCTTTGATGGAAGTATCGGACAAAGATGAGCCATCAACCTGAGCGGAGATCACCGCTTGTCGCGTAGTCGCATCGTCGTCGAAACGAAGGATTGTAGTGCCGCTTGGGGCATTCTTTGTCAGAGACAAATCATCAGTGCTACCGCGGGTAACAGCAAAGCTGGACCCTGCCATGTCCTGCCAGCTCTTAATATTCCGATCTTTTCGGGCGATCAGCCACGAGTTTAGTCGTTCATATGGTATAGAAAAATCTACCTGTTGAGCTCGTTCTTGGGTCATTCCCAAGGCCGCCACCAGTATATCGACCTTGCCTGATAACAGAAAGGGAATCCGGTTAGCGCCAGCGACTGGAACGATCTCAACCGGAAGACCCAACTTTTTACCGAGCAACTTCGCAAAGTCGATGTCAAATCCGTCGGGCTTGCCTTCCCGATCGATAAAGCCGTAGGGGCTAAAATCAACTAATGAGCCCACGACAAGCCTACGTTTACCACGCAAGTCATCTAAACTTTGCGAAAACGCCACGGATGACGCAATAAACGCCATCATGAAGGCTATTAGACCAAATGTTCTTTTCACTGTGCTTTCCTCCCTGTGATCAATCTCAGCCTTGAGAAGCGGCTGAAACAATTTCCTCTCGCGAAAGGCAGATCTTACGGTGCTTCTGAAAGACGTAAGGATAGTCCTGCTCAGGAGCTGCGCCTCCTTGTCTAACCTCTCTAAAGGCCTGCAGTTATCTTTCGGTCTTCAAAGAAGCGACATCTACCAGGTTCGATCCCCGCCGTGCTGTGATCATTGTCAGCCAATCCCGAGGCCTGCACGCTTACATACAAACGGAGGGTACGCAAGCCTGATATATTAGATGTTAAACCTGTTCGTTCCGGCCAAGTTGCATCCCATCTGGCAAGGTATAGGCAACGCGTAGGAGGCCGTTTCTGGCGGGCGGTTAACGAGATATGCTTGCCCTCCCTCGTGGCATCTGATATATCACAGGTCAATGCAAAACGGAGTTCGGTAAGTGATTCAAACCGTCGATATTCAGAGGCCTTCCCGCGAGTTGATCGAACAGGTTGGCGTGTTCGGAACGGCAAACATTGCGAGCACGCTTTACAAATTAGGAATCAAGAATGTTTTGATCTCAGGGCCTGTGAGTCAGAGCTCCGGACGCAAGATTGTCGGGCCTGCGCTTACACTCCAGTTCATGCCCAAGCGTGATGACATTTATGGGGAGGGAGAATACGTCGATCCTGAAAAACAACTGCACCGCCATGCTCTGTATCACGCCCAGGAAGGGGATATCGTGGTCGTTGACGCCCGAGGCGACATGCGCAGTGGCATTTTTGGCGAGATGATGCTGACCTATCTGAAAGGCCGAGGCGGCCAGGGCATCGTGGTTGATGGATGTATCCGGGACTGGCCCAGCGTTAAGCACCTTGGCCTCGGCGTCTGGACGAGAGGATTCACCCCGAATTTTCATACGCAGGCCGAGATCATGCCGTTCGCGGTGAATACGCCAGTCGCATGCGGCGGCGCGTTAGTCATGCCCGGCGACATCATCGTAGCGGACGATGACGGCGTCGTGGTCGTTCCCATTGGGATTGCTCAGAAGCTCATTCAGGCTGTGCCGAAAGAGTATGGCTGGGAAGACTTCACAAAAGAGCAGCTCCTAAAGGGCGGTGATCTGAGAGTTTACTACCCGCTTTCAGAGGCCGCCTATCCCGAATATGAAGATTGGAAAAAGTCGCGGGCCAAGTGAACCCATACAGCCGCAGCAGATCGGCGCTGGCGGTGTTAGTCCAAAGGACAAGGCGAGTAAGCTCATTGCGAAATGCTAAAATGAGGGGGAGGCGGCTTTTGGCTGGCTCTTCCGAGGGCTCTTCATGAGGCAGTAACAAGTGCTGATCACGTGCTGGGTCATGCTGTGTCATTCAGGTCGTAATCGCTTTCGTGTCCTGTCGTCGACCTCATCATCCCGGTATGCAGTATCCACTTGCTCTGCCACATCGCTCAATAAGTGCTCTCGACGCCAGCGGTCCACGGGGACCTTGGCCGCTGATGAGGTATGCGGAATAAGTACCTGTTGTCACCCGTCCATCGAATGTGTGAGACGACTCTCACATCATTCTCGTTGCTCGTCTTGGTATTCTTGACTTGCCAAGCCACTGTTAAATAAGGGAGATAGTGCGGTGCTGATTATCGTACTGCACTGGGAGGCATGGCCTCAATATTATCACCCCTGCAGGAACGACAACTCTTGTCTCAGAGGTTGACATGTCATCGAAGTTTCCGCCTCCTCAGTCCCTGAGCGATTTCGCATTCAACGCTGTCCGACAGATGATCCTGGACGGAGATCTTCGCATGGGCGAGCAGATTTCAGAGGCGCGGCTTTCTGCCGAGTTGAATGTTTCCAAATCTCCAATCCGTGAGGCCTTATACCGTCTTCAAGTCGAGGGCTTGGTGCGGGTATATCCACGGCGGGGAACTTTTGTCTTTTCTCCAACTCACGAAGAGTTGGATCAGATATTTGCATTCAGATCTTGTGTTGAGAGCGGTGCGCTCGAGATTGCGTATGGCAACGCACCAGCTGAATTGATTGAGAGACTGTCTGCGATCTTGTCCGAGATGGGAGCGGCGCTGAACGAGGACGACCTCGTAGCATATCATAACCTCGACTCGACTTTCCATGCTGCGATTATGGACTGCTCTGGCAATGAGTTTCTAAAGCGATCTTACGAGTTGGTTGCAGGCAAGGTTATCGCTATGAGGTTGCGGTTTTCCGCTAAACCAGAGCACGTACGTTTGTCGTTTACTCAGCACGAAACCATCGTCTGGCACCTCAAGCATGGGGACCTAGCGCTCGCGGTCGCCGTGCTTCGTCGCCACGTTGAGTGGCGTGAGGGCCAGAACGTTTTCTGGAAGCTGGACGCGCCAGCTGAAATGCCACGCCGCGTTCGAGAAACTTGAGTTAGAATGGTTTTGTTTCGTTGAGAGTTTCGGATCACATACACGATCCCGCTGGCCACCCGCCGGTCGCCCACGAGCGGAACCCATGAGCTAACGGGAAACATGGTGAGATCCGCACCAGCAGGCGCTCGCTCAGCAGGAACAAGCCACCTTCAGCCCGTCGATCGCAGATGGCACAGAATCACTCCTCGGGCTCATTCAATAGTTCCCGAGCCCACCGTAAGCCCAGCACACCATCTACTGCGTCTGACAGAAGCTCACACGAACCTTGTAGTCATGTGATATCTGGTATATCACATGGGCTGGGTTTCCTCCACGGAGAAGCAACTTCTATGTACGACGCCTCCAGGACTGCTCCAACAATCCAGCCGATGATCCACTTAGATCGGGTCTTCAAGTTGTACGTACGCTCCTTTCAGGCTCTCGTGGATATCAACTTCAGCGTATCAAGTGGCGAACGCGTCGTGATTTGTGGCCCCTCTGGATCAGGTAAGTCCACGTTGATCCGCTGTATAAATGGCCTCGAGAGCATAGATAGCGGGCGAATTGAAGTTGATGGCGTTTTCATCCCAGGCCAATCTGCCGCGCTGCAGCAAATCCGCCGGACAGTCGGCATGGTATTTCAGCAATTCAATTTGTTCCCACATATGACGGTACTTGAAAACTGCACGCTTGCCCCCATCCGAACCGCGAGGCTATCGCGGGCGGAGGCAGAGGAATTGGCAATGCATTTTCTGACCCGCGTGCGGATTGCCGACCAAGCCAAGAAATATCCTGCCCAGTTGTCTGGTGGACAACAGCAGCGGGTAGCGATTGCCCGAGCATTAGCTACCAAGCCAAAGGTATTGCTTTTTGATGAGCCGACCTCAGCGCTCGACCCAGAGATGGTTAAAGAAGTTCTTGATACCATGGTGTCCCTCGCTGAGGATGGCATGACCATGATTTGCGTGACCCACGAGATGGGTTTTGCCCGCAAGGTTGCCGATCGCGTTGCTTTCATGTCCGCCGGCAAAATCGTCGAAACTGCCGCACCAGATGCGTTTTTCTCAGCCCCCCGGAATGAGTCTTTAAAGACATTTCTCTCGACCCTGCTCAATCATTAGGGGGCATCAAGTGGGCTTTGATCTTAAATTCGCATTCTTGCTGACCACGTGGCCCGAGTTTCTTCTCGGGGCTTTCGGGACGATTCAGCTTACAGCTATAACATTTTTGATAGCGCTGCCTTCGGCCACTGCGCTCGCTGTGATCAAAATGACTACGCCTGGCTGGGTTCGCTGGGGCATAAACATTTACGTGGAGCTAATCCGCAACACCCCGATTCTCGTGCAGCTGTTCTTCATCTTCTTCGGGTTGCCGGCTTTAGGCATTCGCCTCAGCCCAAACACTACCGCAGTCATTGGACTGTCGCTCTATAGCACCGCCTATCTCGTAGAGGTTATTCGCTCCGGACTTTTAAGTGTGCCAAAGGGACAGATCGAGGCTGCGCGAGCTCTAGGCCTTGGGCCAATCGATGTTTTTCGGGATGTAATATTCGTCCCAGCATTGCGAGTTGTATTTCCGGCAATCACAAGCCAGTTTGTTATGATTCTGCTCACAACTAGCGTAGCATCAGCAATCTCAGCGAATGAATTGACGCACACCACAAACTTTATCCAATCGGTCACATTTTTGAGTTTCGAAGCATACATAGTTTCAGCGGCATTATATTTTCTCAGCGGGTCCATATTTTTGGGCTTATTTGCCATAGTAAACAGAATGATCTTCTCGTATCCCATGGCTAAATAAGGACGTTGCAGTAATGTACCGTGAATTTGACCTCCACGAAGTATCCTTCATCCTTTTTGCACTGCGATGGACTCTGTTGTTAACGGCAGTCGCTTTTTGTGGGGGGGCGGTGCTTGGATTAGCGATCGCATTCATGCGGCTGTCTCGGGTTCGCATAATCAGGGCAATTGCACTGATCTATATTCGGGTCAATCAGGGCGTTCCCTTGCTAACGCAACTATTCCTGGTTTTTTTTGGCATCAGTATGCTCGGGTTGGAAGTCAGCGCGTTTACTGCAGCGGCCATTTGCTTTGTGTTGAATGCGAGCGCTTTCTTGGGCGAAACTTGGCGCGGGTGCATTCAATCCATACCACAAGGGCAAGTGGAGGCCGGATATGCGCTGGGTCTGGGAAAGATTGACATCAATCGTTTCGTCGTCATTCCTCAGGCCGCGCGAATTGCGTCGGGGCCAACAGTCGGGTGCCTAGTCTACATAGTCAAAGGCACGTCACTTTCATCCTTGATCGGCTTTGTGGAACTCACTCGTGCGGGCCAAATCGTCAACAATGCTACCATGGCACCGTTTATGGTTTTCGGCATAGTCGGCGGGCTATATTTCCTCCTGTGTTGGCCGCTCTCATTATTAGCTGGGCGTCTGGAAAGGGCATCGTCATAGCTGGACGCTCCCTGCCGGCAAGGGTTTTGTTGAACGTGAGTGCAAGTGGCCGGGTGCAGGCATATCTACGGCCTGTTGGTGCGGTTGAGGAGCGCGCAAGGTTTGTGCAATAACCTCGGCACCTTGGACGAAGCATGAACATTCCTCAGGTGATCGCCCCTCAGGCAGCGTCGGTTCTGTCGCGAATTTTCGATGAGGACAGAAAGTGAGCTACTCCACTCGCAGGTCTCACACAGCCAGGATGTTGAACTGCTCGGCGAGGGATAGCTGCGAACTGTGGGCGTACTTCGCTTGTCTCTTGCGCATCATGTGAACCATCTCGATCCTACCCAGAATCGCGCGCGAGCGGACGCCATTGACTTGAATCCGAGCATCGGTTGAACCCGGCGCTTGACGGCGCGATGGTCCTGCCCAATCCGATTGTTGAGGTAGCGACTTTGACGGATTCGGATGAGCTTGGCTATCCGTACTGGGACGAGAGCGACACTCCCGCCTATCGCAGCTTCCTCAGCGGAACGGGAATGAGACACACCAAGTACTCTCCGGACCCGCTGTGACCCGCAAGATACAGCCAAACCCGTGCCAGTCCGGCATCATCGGCCTGTGTGGGCCTGTCGCTCAATGGTTAGAGCCGGCCGCTCATAACGGTCTGGTTGGGGGTTCAAGTCCCTCCAGGCGCACCACTCACTGCCTCGCATCGGAGACGTGCGATCCTTGCTGAGCGCATCGCTCGCCAAAGCCATAGCCTGCCAAACGTCATGATTGGACTTGCTTCGAAAAAATGGAGAGCCTTTGATGAAGCAGGAGGATCTCCATGCCCCACACACGCTTTACGAACGAGTTTCGGGATGAGGCTGTGCGGCTCGCCCTGACCAGTGGCCGCAGCCGACGCGCGATCGCCGAAGACCTTGGGATCGGCTTGTCGACCCTGCGGCACTGGCTTGATCGCCGCCGTGAGCGTGAGATCGACGATCCGCCCGAGGAGCGGCAGGAGGATATGGCAGCCGAGCTGAAGCGGCTGCGGCGCGAGAACGAGATCCTGCGTCAGGAGCGGGAGATCCTGAAGCGGGCAACAGCTTTTTTCGCCAAGGAGGGAAGTCGATGAGGTTCCAACTCATCGATGCGGCGAAAGAGGAATTCCCCGTCACGCGTCTGTGCCAGGTCCTGGGTGTCAGCCCGAGCGGCTACTTCGCCTGGCGATCGCGTCCAGCGAGCCCACGCCAGAGGGAGGATCTGATCCTCTTAGCCCACATCCGATCGGCCTATGCGCTCTCGCATGAGACCTACGGGAGTCCTCGTATGACCCGTGAGTTGCAGGACGAGGGCTTCGGCATCGGCCGGCGCCGCACCGCCCGGCTGATGCGCGAGAACGGCCTCAAAGCCCGGCAGAAGCGCCGCTTCAAGCGCACCACTGACAGCCACCACGCCTTTCCGATTGCACCCAACCTGCTCGAGCAGGACTTCTCGGCCAAACGCCCGAACCAGAAATGGAACGCGGACATCTCGTACGTGTGGACGAGCGAGGGCTGGCTGTACCTGGCCGTGGTTCTTGATCTGTTTGCCCGGCGTGTGGTTGGTTGGGCCGTCAGTGACCGGCTCCACAAGGAGCTGGCGCTTGAGGCGCTGCGCAAGGCTCTGGCGATCCGAAGACCTGGTGAGGGGCTGACCCATCACGCGGACCGCGGCAGTCAATATTGCGCAATCGAGTACCAGGCTGCGCTGAAGGCACACGGCATCGCGATCTCGATGTCCGGCAAAGGGAATTGTTACGACTGTGAGAATGTCAGAGCCGCTCGGAGGGCCTGACCCTTGTTATGATTGACCGCGTGTCATTGTGTTGACGTGTCGGCCTTCCGGGCGGCACCTGACCTTCTGCTACAGCGTGACTTGATAGGAGCTTGGGGACTCGTCCCGTCACAGTCCTGTCCGCCCGCAGGAACCCGTCAGGGCCCCAGCCGCGGAGGAATAGGAATGCAAGAGACCGATCCTGCCGAGATCATCATCGGCGTTGACACCCACAAAGAAGCCCATACCGCTGTCGCCATCAACGGGCTCGGGGCCCGCCTTAGTGCCATCACCGTGTTGGCAAGCCGCAGAGGCTATCAGGAGCTGGAGACCTGGGCCCGATCCTTTGGCTCCGTCCGCGCCTTCGGGATCGAGGGGACCGGCTCCTATGGGGCTGGCCTGGCACGCTTCCTGCACGAGAGAGGCCATTGCATCATCGAGGTCAACCGCCCCAATCGCCAGATCCGACACCAGCATGGCAAGAATGACCCGCTTGATGCTGAGAACGCGGCCCGCGCCGTTCTCAGTGGCCAGGCAAGGGCGGCTCCGAAGTCGGGCACCAGCTCCGTGGAAATGATCCGCCATCTCAAGGTGGCGCGAGACACCGCCGTCAAGAGCCGCACCCAAGCGATGGTCACCCTCAAGACGATCATCGTCAATGCTCCCGTTGCCTTGCGCGAGAGCTTGACGGCCTCACCGGCAAAATGACCCTGATCCGCCATTTAGCCGCCCTGAGACCGGGAGCGATGACTTCACCAACAGCCTCAGCCAAAGCAACATTACGCGCTCTCGCCCGGCGCTGGCTGATGCTCGATGCTGAGATCAAAAGCCACGATGCCGATCTCGATGCTCTGACCACCGCCTGCGCGCCGACCCTGAAGGAGGCTCATGGCATGTCGACCGGTACGGCTGCCGAGATGCTGATTCTCGTCGGCGACAATCCCGAGCGCATCCGCTCGGAGGCAGCCTTCGCCAAACTGTGTGGCGCCTGTCCCATTCCGGCCTCGAGCGGCAAGACTTCACGTCACCGTCTCAACCGCGGTGGCCATCGTCAGGCTAACGCGGCTCTATATCGCGTCGTCATTATCAGGATGCGCAGCCATCCACCAACCCTTGACTATGTCCGCCGACGAACGGCAGAGGGTAAAGGCAAGATGGAGATCATTCGTTGTCTCAAGCGCTTTGTCGCACGGGAGATCTTTGGCTATCTCTGCCGCGCTAGCAGGCCTCCCACAATGCTCTCTTCGGCCTCTTGACCTCTATAGGAGCATCAACTCGGTCGTCGAGACCTTCTTCAAGACCTTGAAGTCTGAGCTGGTCTGGCGCACCGTGTTCCAGACCCGGGCCGAGGCCAAGCAGGCGATCGGTCGTTATATCGATGGGTTTTACAATCCAGTCCGGCGTCATTCGACGCTCGATTACGTCAGTCCAGTTCAGTTTGAAAGGCTGGCCGGATAGCTACTAAACCGCTCTCCACTTAAGCGAAGCAAGTCCACTCTGTCGTTGTGGCGCTCCCATGGAGAACTTGGCCCATAGCGCATCCCTCCATTCCAAGGATAATATCGCACCATCAAACCCTGGGATCAAACACCTAGCCTGGGAGAATCGGGTTGGGAAACCCTCAGCTAGGGCGCTTGCGCTCCTGGGGGCAAGAACGCAAGCGCGAGGTACGCCACGCAACCGTGGCCATATTATGGATGTCTCGATACCTGCCAACAGGCCAACTCCGTGATGACGTGGCGTTTCAACTCCGCATCCGAGCAGGGGTCGTGCTCATCGTCAGCGCCAGCGCGCAAGGCAGATCGGCCTGAGCCTAGGACTTGGCCAAACACTCACATTCGCAGGCTGCACAAGAAGCAAGGCAAGGGCGTCATCGCGGTCACGGATCGCGCCGGTCTGGAGACGACGTCCTGTGAGCGCAACGGCGCGACTCGCCATCGTTTCGAGAGCCTGCTGCCTCGAACCGACAGCGGCCCGGACGATAAGCCTTAAAGGGCTTGCGGCTCCTGAGCGGCGACTGGCTAGGGATCGAAAGTGTCTGACTCCGTCCGAGCCTCAGCGCCTTCGAGTTCCGTCCCTCGGCTGGTCGGGGCGGCAGGATTTGAACCCGCGACCCTCTGCTCCCAAAGCAGATGCGCTACCAGACTGCGCTACACCCCCGTTTCCAGCCAGAAGCACGGGCGGACAATCCGCCCGCGTGTGCTTCCTCAGCCTGCCTTCAGATCGGCCGCGGATTCCTTGCCGGTCCGGCGGTCTGCCTGGACCTCGTACGAGATCTTCTGGCCTTCCACAAGGCCGCGCAGGCCGGCGCGCTCAACCGCGCTGATGTGCACGAACACATCCTTGCCCCCCGTGTCTGGCTGAATAAAGCCATAGCCCTTCTGGTCGTTGAACCACTTCACGGTACCTGTCGCCACGAAATTCTACCTTCTGGTTTCCTTATCCTGATGCGAGACGAGGGCCGCATCCTTGCTGTCGCTATTGTGAGCGGGCAGCATGGCGGCCTTCAGCCTCTAGGCTCCAGCTTATCTCGTCGACGATCCCGATCAAGCAGGCTGTGCCTCGCGATCCGATCCGTGACCAGCGCTCACCGGCTTTGAGCATGGGGTGCTCTGCGTCGACCACACTGGCCGGAGCCGTCCGAGCGGCTCTGTAGCTGAGGGAAATTCATTGTTCATTAACCATTGCGCCTCGAAGATGACGGCTGCCGAAAGGCAGGCGGGGAGCGCGCGGATGGACCGCCTCCTCGCCTTTTTGGCGTCTGGCCTCATCGCGACTCAAAGGAGCAAGGCGTGAACGGGATCCTCAAGGAACGTATTGGAGATCGGGTTGGCGCGCTGAAGATCTCCTGGCGCAGGGCATCCCTGGAGGCGGGTCTTGAGGCAGGGTTCATCCAGGACGTCATCACGGGACGTTCCAAGGATCCATCGGAGGACGCTCTTGCCAGCCTGGCTGCGGTCCTCAAGTGCAGCCCCGCCTATCTCATCGGGCAAACAGATGAGGTCAATGGCCAGGACGACTCGGCTTCCGGGGAGCTTCAATGAACTGCAGATATCGTGCAGCGGCCGGACGCGGTGATGGCTCTCAGGATTGTTGAGGAGCTGCTGGCCTCAGGCCATGTCGATGCCGCTCGCATCGCTGTCAAACGCGCCCTCAAAGCAATTGCGGTTGAATAGGTCAGCACCCGGCAGGGCTGGAGAAGGAACGCTTGCTGCGCATCACTCAGCTGCGCAACTCCGGCCTTGAAGAGCTGCCCCTCAGCCCCGGCGTATACCTCCCCATTTAGAACGGCTGTGGACATGGCTCTGATTCCATACCGAAATCCCACAGGGTTATCTGTTGCGGATGCTCACCGTGGAACTGCTGCAAAAACCCTTAGGCTATTCTTGATGCCCCGCAGATCCTTATGCTCCCGCTAATCTGCGGGCTCGAATTCTCGTTTGAGCGTGTTGTCGTCGTAAGGAACGGGCCCAGAAGTGATGCGCCCTCGCATTGAACCCGCCGCTTCCGAGCCTATGAATATGGGCAACATAGAGGGTATGATGGGCCAACGTCATAACAATCCTCTTAGGCCCCGCTGGAAGCGCCAGGGTCGGGCGCTATTCAGCGCTTCTGATCTTCATCGATACGGCCTTCGCCGGGTTAGGAGACCGGCTGGTGAGAGGCCGCCGCGGCGCACACGAGTTGCAATGGTGCTCAGGCGGCAACTGGCCCTGATCTGGAATGGACCATGGCTCATCCTGTCCCGTCTTGCTGGACTGTCAGATCGTCCATGAGACTGTTTGCTTTCGCCATAGGTCTCGTCCTTGCCACCTGCTCTTTGGCCCCGCAGGCGAGCGCTCAAAGCTGTCCGCAGCACTTCTTCAGCGGGACCGCTCCAAAGCTGCTCAATCCCAAACTCGAGCCGAAGACCCGGCAGATCTGCTATTCCGAATTCGCTCTGTTGCACTCCGGGCTGACCCGGACGCCGCTCTGGGTGGCCGAGCATCTCACCCCCGAGCGGGTCGCCGGGGCCCGGGATCTCAACCGGGTCGACAAATTTCATCCGGACGCCAACCTGCCCGCCAATGAGCGGGCCGAACTCTCCGACTATGTCCGCAGTGGCTACGACCGGGGCCACATGGCGCCGGCCGGGGACATGGCCACGCCGGAGGGAATGGCCGAGTCGTTCTCGCTCGCCAACATGGTGCCCCAGGACCGGGACAATAATCGCTTTCTCTGGGAGAGCATCGAACGGGCCGTGCGGCAGTACTCTGAGCGGCAGGAGATCTATGTGGTCACAGGCCCGATCTTCCAAGGGGAGAACCTCCAGAGCCTCAAGGGACGGGTTCTGGTGCCCACGCATCTGGCCAAAGCCGTCTATGATCCGCGGCGCAACGCCGGGGCGGCCTACCTGGTCCCGAACCAGCCCGGGAATGATTACAAGATCGTCTCGCTGGCCGAACTGCAGCAGCTGACGGGGATCGACGCTTTTCCACAAGTGGCAGCATCCGTAAAGCAAACCGCCATGGAACTGCCGACGCCGCAGCTGCGCCGGTCTCGGCGCAATGCCGGGCCGGCCCCGAGATCGCCTTCCAGCGACGAGCAGCCGGCGCCAAGCCCTGGCTCTCAGAATGGCGACTTTCTTGGGGGAATCCTCAATGCCATTGATAATTTTGGACGCCGCCAATGACCAAGTTTCAGCCCTTTTCCGATGATAGCGCCTCGCTCAACATCCATGATCTCACCGTCGAGAACGGCACGGACAAAGTCGTGATCTACGGCTCGTTGGATCTGACCAGGGACAAAGAGGGCCTGGAGAACGCTCGGGCCTTGAAGGCGCTGGTGGATGGCATTGTAAAGGCTTTGGCCCACGACAAGGACCTGCCGGATAAGGTTCAGCCGGACGAACCAACACAGCAGGTCAAGAATCCATTTGCCTAGGCATGATTTCCGGCCGAACATGGCCCTGGAGCTCAGACGTAAGGAAGATCTGGGCAAGTGGGGGCGATCGTGCGGAAGGTCACGGTGTTTGTGCTTGCGGCCGTAGCCGCCGGTGGGATCAGCTTATCGGCAGAAGCAAGCAGCCAGCGTGCCAAGGAATGGCTGATGGCCAGGGGCGGGAGCTGTAAGTCGGTCAGCACCTGCGAAGAGGCCGTCGAGCTCTGGTGTGGCGGCTACAGCCGAGCGGACGGCGATGGCGATGGCATTCCCTGCGAGAACGTCTGCCGGTCGAGGTCTCAGGTTGATGCGATCAAGCAGCGGATTGGGTGCTGATTGCCAGGGATGGTCTATTTCAGCCAGGGCGCGAGGGCTGGTCCGATCATGGTGGCTCTCAGGATAAGCAAGGTCCGCCGATGCGCCCTCCGGGTCGCTACGGTGAATGCTGCTTCGGGATCGATCTCCCCGATGTTCATCGGTACCCTCGCGTTCTGACGCCTTGTTGGTTATCCCAGGCGACTAAAGAACGGAGAAGTACTTCTACCTCGCACCAATCAGTCGTCTTCCATTATTGCTTGCTGGATAGCCTCACGGACTGTGATCTTTGGGCTTGCGGTGCAAACCTTCCTGATCTTCTGACCCAATTCTTTCATCATTGCGTCAGCCTCTGCATCACCTGTCTTCACGTTACCAAAGACGCTTCTGTTGCAGCTTTGAAGCTTGCTCCACCTGATCTACGACAGGAGGCTGAGAGGAGCTGGCAGTGGTGCAAGGTAACAAGAACCCGTTCAGGGGTCGGCAGTTCACGGCAGAGATCATCCTCTGGGCTGTCCGCTGGTATCTACAGTTTCCGATCAGTTATCGCGATCTCGGGCGCATGTTCGCCGATCGTGGCGTGCAGGTGAACCACACAACTCTCTTCCGCTGGATCCAGGCTTACGCTCCCGAACTGGACAAGCGTTTGCGACCGCATCTGCGCATGACGAACGGATCCTAGAGAGTGGATGAAACCTATGTCCGGGTGAAGGGAAAATGGGTGTATCTCTACCGCGCTGTCGATGCTCGCGGCCAAACAATCGATTTCCTACTCTCCCCTAGGCGAGATGCCGCTGCGGTACGGCGGTTCTTCCGGAAAGCGCTGAAGCAGCCGCATACGGTCAATCCGCGGACCATTACGGTCGATAAGAATGCAGCCTATCCGATCGCCACGAGAGCCATGAAATTGGATGGAGAACTCTGGCGCTTCGCCAAGCTCCGGCAGGTGAAGTTCCTGAATAACCTCGTTGAGCAGGATCACCGGCGCATCAAGCGCCTGATCCGGCCAGGGCTGGGCTTCAAGAGCTTTGTGACGGCCACCCAGACGATCGCAGGCTATGAGGCGATGGCGATGATCCGCAAGGGACAGGTTGTGAGCGCACCAGCGAATGAAACGCGGGCTCAGCGCGACTTCATTGCTACCCTGTTCGGCATAGCCGCATAACCAGCGTCCCCGTCCGGCCTTCGCTTGACCTACGTCAGCAGTTGCAACGGAACCCGTCTTCCCGTGTGGCACGCACTCGACGCTCCAGGAGATCCGGCCGCGCATGGACAAAGGCCTCCCACGGCCCACTAAAACCGATCTCTCAACGGCGTCCTAGAATCTAGTTCAAACATCCATCTGCGGTGGTGGTTTCGTCCCGAGTCATTAACCACTCTCGCCTGCACACGCCCGAATCATATTGCATGATCGCGTGTCGAACTTCGGCAGGAATACTAGGGAGTTACGAATCGAGTGCGTAACTTGGAATCATCCGGAACCGGGCTTTTACCTACGAATTGACTCGCCCTTTTGAGCTAAATGATTCTTTGCAAAGAAGTTTCCCACCGCTGAATCGATCTATTGTGAATGGATTCTTGACGCCCGACTCCACAGCCAACTCAGAATCGGTCATCACTCGAAACGGTACGAGTGTAACGGGTGGATGCCATGCCTGATGCAAAGCAGACCGAGCGCGTTCAACGCTTCCGTAAATCCCGCAAGGAGCGGGGTGATCGGGAGATGAACGTCTGGGTTCCTGGACTTCTCGGCGCTGCAATCGACCAAGCCGTCGAAAGCGGGCGCTTCAAGTCCCGTCAGGAGGTCATCACTCACGCCCTCGAGACCATGTTTGCCCAAAAGGATCGAAATGTCGTGACGTAACCCAGGCAAAGCAAAAGGCCCACGAAGCTGGAAACTTCGAGGGCCTTTGGAGACCACCGCGAGGGTGGGCATTCGGAATTGGTTGCACAATCCTTATGCCATCCCGACAAACTGAATGTCAAGAGCATCGGTTTCGGTGAACGCTCCCGCTTTGCCCTCAACATGGAGGGTACGATGCAGCTTGCATCGTCAGGAGGCCGGCGGCTGAGACATGCTGCTCTGGCCGCAAGAGAGCTTGCGCTCGAAACCGGGCGCACGGTGACGCGCAAAGAACTGTCCGCCGCGGCCCGGGATGCCGCGAAAGCCTTGGAACTCCGGAACGGGCCCCGATCGGTCCTCTCGGAGCTCGTCGCCTGCTGGGGCGAGCAGGAATGGGAACGGCTTCTGGTGTGGCCATCCAACGACTACCTCATGAGCCGCACCGGCTTGTCCGAACGATCCGTCCGGTATGCATTCAGGGTCCTCATCGACCAGCAACTGATCATCCCAAAGGAATCGCCCAACGGAAAGCGCTTTGCCGTCAAAGATTTGGCCGGTGAGATCGTCGACGCCTTCGGCTTCGACCTGACCCCTGTCTATGCCAGGCGAGGGGAGTGGGCCCAACGCCTCATCGAGCAGAAGCAGGTTCGGGACGCTCGCAAGCGCGCCTTCGATGAGATTACAGTTGCCCGCCGGGCCGCCGAGGAGGCTCTGAGCGCCCTTGTCGAGCACTACCCGGATCTGGATCGCTCTGATCTCGAGGACCGCCTCAAGGCTCTGAAAGCCCGGACGCCTGTGCGCAGCACGAAGGCCATGCCCCTGGATGCTCTCGATGAGTGGAAAGATCTGAGGACACTCTGCGAGAAAGCCTTCTTTGATGCTGGCAATGGGGGCAAAGATTGCCGCCACACTTATAACAACAACGGATCTCCTACCGAAGCTTGTAACAAAGGCTTTCCGAGGAAAGCTGAGGCGGTTCTTCCAAACGAACAAACCTCGGAGCACCTATCACCGGAATTGATCCTTGAGGCTTGCCCCACCATCAGCGATTACGGCCAGCCCGTGCGAGATCTCGCGGATATCGTCTCGGCCGGCCGCTACCTGCGAGCCTCGCTCGGGGCCCATGAAAGCGCCTGGGCCGAGGCGGTGGAGGATATCGGCACGGTCAAGGCGGCCATTGCAGTGATCTACGTTCTGCAGCTCTACGAGGATGACATGGCCAAGAACGGTGGGGAGAGCCGGATCAAGAACCCGGGCGGCTACTTCCGTGCCCTCACCCGCATGGTGAAATCTGGCAAGATCGACCTCGCCGTCGAGCTCCTGGCCATGAGGAGGCGAAGAATGTCATAGGGCGAGGAACCGTGCGCGTCGAGATGACGACTGGCTCGCGTGCCTGGGGTTCAGAGAGCGGCAACAGCAGGGTGCATCACTGATGTGAATCGTTGGTGCTCAATGGATTCAGGACTTTGATTGGACCTCGTCCCTGTGCCTGCGCGACACTGGCGCATGGCTCAAGACACGATCCAATCTCTGGTCCTTCACAGGTGCGATCCAAGCCGCAACATGGCTCGCTACTATGTTCTGTCGATCGAGCCCAGCTTGTTTGGCGATGCTGCCCTGATCCGTGAGTGGGGCCGCATTGGCCGACCAGGGCAGCGGAGGGTTGAGCTCTACGAAAACCGGTCATGTGCAGTGGAAGCCCTTGAGACCTGGCTCCAGCGAAAGCGACGACGCGGTTATTCGCTAAAAAGCCGATAGAGCAGGAGTACAGGGAAGCCGTGATTGGCCTCACCGTAAGATCTTGAGTAGTTCTTCGACAGCTTCAGCCTCCTTGAGACTGCCTCTCTCGTACTGGCGCAGCACGTCCCTGATCTGGGCGCGCTTTGAACGCGAACTGCCAGCTTGCCCATCATGGGCAGTTGCTTGGCGCTGGATGACGGATGGCAATTCGGGCTTGCAGAAGTAGGCTTGAGCTTTCTGCAGCAGTCTCATGTTCAGCATTCGTGGTAGATGCCTCATGATCAAGGTGGGAGCTCTTGAGGCCTGTTTGTTGCCTCCTATCCTTGGCAACCGAGAGGATTGAGGAAGACAGACTTTGGTAGAAAGCTTAGGAGCGGGAAAGTCGCCCTTCGATCACTGGCGAGGTCTGGGCAGAGCTTCTACAGTGCGCTGACAGCGTTGAGCGGACGCTGAGAAATGACACCGAATGGACGAGAGTTTCTCGCCGACCATCTTCCTTTATGGCATGGCCCTCGTGCTCGCCGTGGGAAAGGCGTTCACCCTGACGATCTGGCGGAGCCTTCCGAAGCCCAGACCAGGGCTTTGGCAAGAGATGCTGCAGGCCTGGAAGAACCGCAGGCTTCAGAAACTGGCCTCCACGAGGCCTGTCCAACAACCACAAAGTGTACGGACTGCGAACGAGCCCTCGAGGAGCGCTGAGGTGGTCAAAGTTGAGCCACACGCAGCAGCGCCGATGCCACACAACGATTCAGCAACACATATATTACCAAGGAACCAGAACAATGATGCACAATTCTGAGAACACCACGTCTGTGACCATGGGTCTGTAAGCCAAGCACTACAACATTCTCCAGGCGATTGCCGACCGGCTGCGGAGCGGCGGGCCCACGGATATCGACACATTGCTGGAGGACACCCGCAGGGCGATGGAGTCGTACGAGATCTGCAGGACCCGGCTTGAGGCGGTCCGGGCTGAACTGAATGCACAGATCAGCCGTGGCCAATCAACCTGATGGCACCTGCGGCCTGACACGATCATAGGACCCTTCGAACTAGAAGCAGGAGGCCGATGCGTGCCCTCAATAAGCACGTTGGCCTCACAACATTGTCCTTATCGCGGGTGCTGGCGCTTCCTGGGGGTGAGACTTCTGGCGAAGATCACCAAGAGGAGCAGAGATGCAACTGCACAGATGGATGAGGCTACCTCGATTGCACCCCACCCAATTGGGTCAGTTGGGTTCTAAGCTGCGCGAGCCGGCGTTGTCAGAGGGGACACTATCTCACCTACCACACAAGGTCCCTTGTCGGATATAAACGACATCCTCCGTGTTCCCGTGCCCTCCTTAGGCCGAACCTCCAGAGTCTCATAACGCACACTCCACAAACGTTCCTTGTACGGAAATTTGATTGTCCTCTCCCACTCCCTGCGTTCCAATGTACCGGTCCCGTAGGGGCATGTTATCTCCCTCCAGTCTACATAGGCTGCTCTCATGTGTTCAAATTTAATTGGATCCGGACTGCTGATGTTGTCCTTCTCATCAGTCTCGAAGGAAGAGCAATCCGAGATCTCCGGCGTATCCTCGGGCGCAACACCGAGGTAGCTGTCGGCATTCGGCCTCTCCTGTGGAACTCGACCAAGCGAAGTTGCGTGTGCCTCTGAACCTGCGAGTTCATCGAACTCGCGTCGGCTTGCTCCTCTTGCGGCCTTCCATCGTGCAACGGTCTCCCGCAGACGGAAGACACTTAAGAGCTCATCCGGCATCTCCTGCCACTGGAGGGGTGATAGACCCAAGAACCGTATCTCCGGTTTGTCAGATGCCAGAGGATTGTCCTGAGAGGGATCATTAAGGTGCTTGAGCAAAGCCAATTGGGTGACGTCATTGGAGGGCAAGACGAAGACCTCGGGGGAGCTTGGCCCGAGCATTTCCGCCGTACCCTCAAGAATGGCCTGCTTCACGAGGGATAGGAGATCTCGTAAGACCGGGCCGTATTCGGTGAGGGTGTCAACAATCGGAGTTGCAGATGCTCTGATTTTCTCGGCAGTGGCAATCTTCGCTTCCTTCCGTTCGCGCAGTTTTTGCTGCCGGAGTGCGTCCTGCTTCTTTTTTATCTCTTCTTGTTCTTTGGTCCTTGGCTTCCTCGCCATGGCTTCCTCTTCAAAACGCAAATCACAACCGACACTGATTGCGATTGATTATAGCAGGAGTCCGGCAAACCGCAGGAGAGATAGATAGAGTTGCGAAGTTATGGTCCACCGGCAGGTGCCAGACAGGACTATGTGGCATGTATATTGCGGTGAAGCCTTCCGACGTCGAAGTTTGTCGAAACCGCTGGGGTAGTAAGCAGCCCTTGAGGGGCAGGAGTAGGCTACCTCGACGCGACCAGATTGAGCGTGATTTACGGTCTTTCTGAGCGTGGGCCCAATACCTCAGTTTTGCCGCAGTGTGTGCGTGACTCACGCTCCCGAAGCTGATGGGCCTAATACCGCAAACGTGCCGCACTCGCTTCGTGAGTCACGCTGAAAGGTCAGCGGGCCCAATACCCCAGTTTTGCCGCAACGTATGTGTGACGCACGATCAGGAGCCCGTGGGCCCAATACCTCAGTTGTGGAGCAAGCTGCGTGTGACTCACGGACGAGTGCTCGCGGGGCCATACCCCAGTCTTCCCGCACCCGATCGTGACTCACGTTTTCGACGGTAGAACTCTGCACATCAAATGAGCGTTGCGCGGATCATGCTCATAGCCCAAGAGCCGTGGGCCCAATACCCCAGCTTTGGAGCAGCGGCTTGTTTCGCGTGAGCTGAGGTTACGTGACTCACGTTCAAAGTCGAATGGGCCCAATACCCCAAATTTGATGCAACCCCGGTTACCGACGTCACCAAGCCTATGGGCCCAATACCGCAGTTTTGCCGCAACCCATGCGTGACTCACGCTCAAGGAGGTTCAAGCTGACTTCTGCAGTCTTCCGGTCCTGGCGGAAACACTTGGGCCAGGGCTGGTAGTGATCAGGCCTATAATGCTGTCTGGCGGAGTTTCGATGCCTAACCCGGTCCTTAGTCCTTCACCTCAAAGTCCGCGATCTGCGGCGTTGGCGGTGCCGGCCGCCTTCGCCGGGAAACAGCGGCGGCATCGGCCGGCCGAAACCGCCGCCCTCGAGTTTGGCCTTCGCGTCCGAGCGCGCGATCCTGAGGTCGGCGTCGAAGGCGAGCGGAAGCTCGTCCTTGTAGCGCCGCAGCGTCGCCGCGCGGTAGGCGTTGACGTGCTGCTTCTCGCCGACCTTGAGGATGCGCGGAGGCGATCCTGGAACGACCAGAACGGCGTCGACGGCCCTGCGCTCGACCTTGCGCATCTCGTCGGGAAGCTCGAGCCCCGTCAGCGCCGAATAGATCGAGCGGGCGAGCGGCCAGCGGTCGCCGCACTTGGCCCCGGGAACTGGTACTCGTTGTCGTGGGCCGCGCTTGTTGGAGGTGTCCCTAAGGATGACGGACCGAAGGCTGTGTGCATGCGTGCAAAGACGATGCCTGGTCCCCGGTAGCGGCTCTTCACCACGCAGGAGAGCGGCATTGCATTTCTTGAAGCCTATTCGCCGGCTGTCAGTAGCATTGGGGGCGGGCGGCTCCGGACGAAAGCGCGGTCTAGAAGGGATCTCTATCTCATTGGGCCTCACCATTGGCGCATGCGCTGGATTTGAGCCGGGCGAGGCCGGGGTAATATCGCGCCGGCCCTTCGGCCGGAAGCATCCCGGGTCTTCCGGAGGCTGCTTGTCAGCCGGGCCGCGCCGCTCCTGAGAGTGGCAGAGGCCGAGAGAGCATACGGACGCTCGTCGTCCGCCCGCAGCCGGAGCGTTCTGCGACGGCAAGTCTTCGCATAGTAATCACGATGGGCGCGCAATTCGCGCCCCGTCAGCGAGGCTGGGTTGCGTTCAGCCACCGGAAGCCTCGCACGCACCCGGCCACGATCCGTCTGGATCGTGCGATTTGGCCTCAGCCAAAGCGCGCCGGGACAGCCTCGCAGAGCCCAATGTGAGAGACAGCAGTTTTGCCCGAAACGATAGTTGCGGCAAAACTGCGGTATTGGGCCCTCAAAAATATCCTGCCCCTAAACCTCCTTCTGGACCCCTCCTGTACGGGGTCTGTAAGCCTCAGAGGTGTTCCGACAGCCGCAGGCTATACCCGTCGGCGGGCTAGGGTCATCCGGGACGTAAAACGGGGCTTGTGGCCGCTCCCGGGCCGGAGGAGGGCCTTTGAGCCTGTCCTGCCTCGATCGGCCTCCAGGCCGCTCCGAGTGGGTTTGGGGGCGCGCCCACATAAAAAGCGCGTCTCAATCTGCTGTTAAATTGTATTCCGGCAGTACAAACTGATGTGATTACGCTCCAGTAGAATGGCGATGGAATACCCGTGATTATTCGATACGCTGGGCGTCAAGCAAAGGATGTGTATTCCGGCCAAGCCGAAGAACTATGGCGTCCTTTAGACGCTTAGCAATGGGGTTTTACTTCGCATGCATGGAGTCTGGCGGGTGAGCGTGCGAGTCCCGCCAGGTGCGCTGGGGAGATCCGAGAGCTGGGCGACCAGGATTGACGTGCTTTGTTGGCCGAAGGACAGTCAGCTTGCGAGCGTTTCAGACCTGACATTCGGATGGAAGGTTCATGGCTCCTGAAATCTTACCCTTTGCCGATCGGCTGCCGTCGCGCCAGCGGGCCGTGCACCAGGCGGCCGGATCGGCGTGTGGGACCCGAGGGCTCGAGGGCTGTCACCGGATGGGCGCTAGTGTCAGGTGTATTCTGGCTTTGACCTGACGCTGGCTGTGGTTGGCCAGGGGTGTGACTGGCGTCTCTGGCTGGGTATCGCGCTGCGCCGCTGAGAGAGGAGGGGCATTCTATGTGGGCCATGCCCCGCCTTATCCTGCGCTCGTGCAGCCAGTAGAAGCCTTTGTTTTGTAAGGAAGGCCGTGCAGAGTGTCAGCTAACGGCTGTCGAGGACCTGACACAAGAAAGAAAGCTCTGTGACGCGCATGATCTGACATTCTGGGCCGAGCGGATGTCATGTCGTTGGGCAGGCCGACCTTCCCTTTGAGATAGGCAGGTGTGTCAGGCGCAAGCTCCTGCGCGGCTGTCGCTCCGGCTGCGGTGTGTGCCCGGAGTGCATTGAGAGAAGCTCGCTGGACCGGCCGGAGGGGTCGAGCGGGTTCTGCCGGTTGGAACGCGATCGTCCAGACCTGACCAAGCCGCGACCTGGGAAGCGGTGGTTCGACCATGAATGGAACCTGTCGGGTGTTCGGTCGGGCGGTCAGGTCGAATTATGTGAACATCTTACACATCTGTAAATCGCGTAGGGCGTAACGATCCGAGAAGCTGACATCCGTTTTACTTGAGCTTGTCAGGTGCGGTGATGTCCGTGCCTGCCCTTGAGCGGTAAGGTTTATTTGTCCTGCTGACCTTTCATTGCGATCCGGAGCAGTCATGTTGGGGAACGCTAGAAGCTGCCTCCCTGATGTCAGGCGGCTCGGCTTCACCTCCTTTCATTTCATTGAATCTTGACCGTAACGATGATAGCTTCCGGTTTAATTCGGAGGCGTGAGGCCAAGCTCGCGCCCCGCCCTTTGGTTATGAGAAGAGGCTTGATCATGGGCGCAGCGGCGGCCACGACGGTTTCCAAGGCCACAGCAATGAAGGTGGGCAAGCGTTATGACTGGGGCTCTGAGCGCCCGGGTGTGCTTGAGCGCCGTGTGCAAATGCGCAAGCAGCAGATGTCGAAGAAGCGGGCCGAGGTGGAGGCTCGTCTTGCGAAAATCCGCAAAGCCGAGATGGCGATGCTCGATGAAGAGGAGCGTTTCCTTGAGGAGCAGGCCGCGCTTTTGAGAGCGCATCGCGAACGGATGAAGGAGCGCAAGCGTGCCTTTGGGTCGAAGGGCAGCTTCATCGTGCCGAAAGGCTCCTTTACGGATGAGCGGCTGGCCGAGTTCATGTCTGCGTATCCAGACCTGACTGAGGACGAGGCACGCGTCCTTCTTTCGATGAGGACCAGTCCAGCGGCCAATTCGAATGAACCTGGCACCGGAGGAGCGTCCAGCGAGCCGACGCTTGTTTCTACCTCAGGCTCTCACAACGTCTCGTCTCTCGTTGCCGGGACGCCTGCGCTTGAAGCTAAGGCTCCGCAGGCTGCAGAGCCGGCAGAGGCGCCGAAGGCTGTCTCGCCTGAGAAGCCGACGCTGTCTCCTGCGCCTGTCCAACGGGAGGCAGTCCCCTCTTCTGATTCTACCGATACTCAAGCCGATCGTGACTGGTCCGATTTTGATCCTGATGCGTGGCAGGAGGGCGAGGACTTCCCGCGGCATCTATACCGCGAGGTAGCGGATGCCGATCGAAACTACTTCCTGGTTCTTCGGACCGATTTGGATGAGCCAGAGAACAAGAGTGTGTCGCCTATGGTTCAGGCTCTGCGGGACCGTCGGAAGGAATTGACGAGAGCGCAGGACGAGCTCGAAGAGAAGCACGGACGGAATCAGATGCGCTGGACGGCCGAGGTGATCGCCGAGGCTGAACGATTGCAGCAGGAGATTACAGCACTCAGCAAGCAGATCCAGGCAGAGCTTGCACGGGGTTAGTTGGGGTTTGTGGGCGCGAGCATAAAAAAGCCCCGGTGTCGGGGCCTTCTGGCGTCTCCGGTGTTTAGGCCGCGACCTTCGTTTCCTCCCGCCAGATGTCGCAGAACGGTCCGCAGGCGCGGCAGGGCTGCTTTGGCTGGGCCGTGATTGTGGCGACTTCCGCTTCAGCGGCTTCGATCGCTGCCCAGAGGGTGGCGTGGTACCGGGCTTCGGGGATCCGGCGCGGGTAGCAGCCAGTGTTCCAGCAGACCTCCCAGCGCTCGACTGAGCCGTTGTCGGTGATGAGGTCCGTTCGTAGGACATAGACGATGTCGTTCCCTGGGGTCCGGCTGCCGAAGTAGGTGTGATAGCTCATGCCGGTCGATATCCGGTCGGTCCAGATGAGCGGGGCCGGCTTGCTGAGCGATGCGACGGTCATGCCATTTCTCCAAACCTGTGAGAGGGAAGCGATGGGACGCCCTTAGGCGGCCAGTTGCTCGTCGCAGGCGATGAAGACGTGATGGGCAGTCACGGCGATGCCGTACTCGGCGAGTTCGTCGATGAATCGGCCGAGGCCTTCAGTCTGCTCATTCGTTGCCGGTGAGACAATCGGGGCGCCGTCTCCGTCCATCGAGTACCAGGCCTCTCCGTTGACCTGGTACTTCTGGGTACCGTGGTCGATGTAGAGGGTATCGAGCAGATCGATCTGCTCTGGCCCCTCCCAGCCTGTCATGTCATCGCCATCCTCTCCGAAGCGGGTAGTGACGGCGATTTCGAGGCGGAGCTTCTTGCAGATGTAGGCGAGTTGCTGGGCCAGGCGCTCATGGAGGTCACGGGCAAAGGCTGTCTTGCAGGTGAGAGACCGGGCGAGAACCTGGATGCGGATGCCCGACAGGACCGTGAAAAGCTCGAGGTTCTTCATCGCCGTGCTCCTTTTGGGGATTTTTCGATCATCTCTTCACAAGTCCCATCGAGAAATGAGATGAGCAAGGACAAGAGCGATGGGGTTTCTGGATCCGCGCATAAGAAAACCCGCCCTTGTGAGGGCGGGTTGCACTGGTCCGTTTTGGATCAGGCGCTCTCCCCTACCGGGAAGGTCGGACGCGCGACGACTCCGGTCGCGTAGGTGGCTTCGAGATCGGCGAGGAACTTGTCGCCGTATTGAAGACACCCGACCGCGTGGATGTAGCGGGCGTAGCGCTGACGGGCGAGTTCATTCGTGAACTCGTGCTGTGCCACCGTGCTGATTTCGAGGAACTCGTTGACCAGCGTCTCATGGGCAGACTTGATGCTCTTGTCGAAGGTGGTGAAGCGCTGGATTCGCTGCAATTCGAGATTCCTTTCGGGGATTTATCGATCATTGGTTCACTGGCATGGCATGAAACCCGGCGATTGAGCCCAAAGCCGGGTGCGCCTGCCGTCAGTGCAGCACTACCGGGACACCCTGAGCCTCCAGCGAATCCATGACGCGGATGACACCATCCAGAATGGCGGATTGGTCGCTGGTCCAGAATTCGAACATGAGCCAGGTCGAGCTTGCGCTCTGAAGAAACCAGCAGGTGTCGATGAAGCGCTTGCCGTCCGCGTGACGGGCGGCCCCATGGGGAGCAGCGCCGAGGTGGTGGAAGCAGGTGGCGCGGAACGTGTCGACGAAAGCGACATCCTCTTCGTCGCTGTCGTTCATGTGGAGCTCGAGGAGCCAGCCCTTGCCGGGAAGTCGTTGTGGAGCTTCAGGGAGTAACGGCTGGCGTCCATCGTGACGATCCTTTCGGGGATTTTCCAATCATCTCTTCATCGGCATGATTGGAGCCTGAGGATCAGCGCCGCTGGCGGGCATTCCGGACCTCGCCGACAATCAGGCGGTTGAGGATCCATTGTTGGCCGTCGGATGACGGGATAAGGATCCCGGCTTTTGCCAGAGTGACGATCCACGCCTGTATGGCATCCGAGGGCGTGGCAAAATCAGTCCCGTCCTGGCGAATGGCGTCAACTTCCTCGTCGGTAATCTTGCTAAAGCGGTGGTGGATCCAGCCGCGATCCCTGACTTTCCGGAGTGCAGCCTTCACACTGGCGAACACGCGCTTGCCGTTAACCGCGAGGTCGACCATGTCGGCCAGGATGGTTGCCTGCCAGTCTTGAGGAGGGACAGTGAAGCAGCCATAGCCCGGCACCATAATGCCGATCGCCCGTGTCAGATGATCGTCCGTGATCCGGGCGACCGCCGGATAGGCGAAGACGGTTCGGCTGATGTGGCTGCAGGAATCGCGGTATGCGGCGCGTAGCGCGGCCGCCCGACGGTCGAGTTGTCCGGCTCGCTGGTTGCGGAGGGCGTCGAGAGCGGCATGGCCGTCCCGGAGCTTTGGATTGTGGAGCCATTTGCGAGGGGCTGTGTCCAGAATGGCCCGTTCGAGCCCTTCTCGGCTCTCGATCTCAGGGTCAATGCCGGAGAGGTCAATCTCGATCGCACTCAGGTCCATTCCTTTGATCTGGTTGATCTTCTCAGGGCCGCATTCATGGGTGACGGCAAACTCGACGAGGAGATCGCGATCGCCTTTGCGGACAATGACATCCGGCACGATGCTTCCAAGGCGGTCCTCGAGCACAGCGGCATCGAACTCGTAGGTCCGTCCTTCAAAGCCAACCCAACGGTCCTTGCCATTGAAGAGATCAAGGGTGGGGAGGAACAATTGGAGCCGCCGGGCGAGGATGTCTTTGGCGAACTTGTGGAGGGCCGTTTCGGGGCCGGTTTTGCAGGGCCGTTCGTCGGCGGCGCCATAATGTCCGAAGTGGTGTTTCACCTCCCGCTTGCGGGCGACAAGAGGCGTCCCGCAGGCCGGGCACCTGCACTCGCAGGCGATCCCCCGCGCGACTTCCGAGATATAAGCGATTGATCCGTCCGGCCGCTCTCCGAAGACAAGGCTTTCCCGGCCGTCGCGGCAGGCGAAGCCGGAAAGAGGCGAGGGCTCCGTCATCGGGAGCACCAATCTTGGAGAAGGCAGGCCATCACCCGGGAAGCCTGAGGCGAATTCCCGAGACTTGCAAGTCGGCCTTATGCCGCTTTGAGGGTCTTCCCCTCCGCCTCGGCGATCCGGGCCCAAAGGTCGATGTCCGGCTTGGGCGTCTCGATAGCCGTAATGATGGCGGTGCCGTCCTGGAGGGCTTCAAAGCTGGTACCGAGCTGTTCGAGCAGGGCGGGTGTCTTCCAGATGACGGCGATCTCGTCAGCGGTCATGTCGCACATGCCGCCGCGGCCGCAGTTGTCGTAGATCATGGTGATCTTCGGGGTCATCAGGATCGAGTAGTAGAAGCAA
The DNA here is from genome assembly GCF_047497095.1 of Microvirga sp. M2. Classification (NCBI taxonomy): domain Bacteria; kingdom Pseudomonadati; phylum Pseudomonadota; class Alphaproteobacteria; order Hyphomicrobiales; family Methylobacteriaceae; genus Microvirga; species Microvirga sp. M2. The sequence goes on along the minus strand of NZ_CP134065.1, from coordinate 253,459 downwards.
GAGCGGATGATGACGTCCGGCTCGGATGGCCGTCGACCATGAAGGGGTCGAATTGGTCCCCGTTGTAGGCTCGGATCAGGAGATGGCCGACATCCGTCATCGGGTCGTTCGGAAGGCTTTGGGCTTCGGAGATGATGGCATCGGTCATGTCGAACCTTTCGGGGATTCTCAAATCATCGGATCGTTGGGATGATTTTCGAAGAAAACGGGAAACTGAGGGTCGGCATCGGTTGCATCCGAAATCGAATTCGCCATGTTTGGCGGCGCGCTCATAAAAAAGAGGCTCTTCGGGAGCCTCTTTGCGCTGTTTCGGAGCCGAGCCGATTAGTAGGTGCAGACGTAGCGCATGCCGTTGCTAGCGCGGAAGGTTCCCGTTGCCGGATCGTACGAGCGGTACTTGCGGGCGCAGTAGGCCGCCAGCTGCGGATCAACGGTACCGGGAGGCGGCGGGGGAGCAGCCTGTGCCTGATTGGCGATTGCACCGGCGACCAGAGCGCCGGCAGCCAGACCGAGGACACCTGCACCCTGGTCTTCAGATCCTGCCCAGGAGCGCCTGTCCGACCGCCAAAGCGCGGGACTCTGAGGCCGCCATCTGTCGCGTGATTGTGCCAAGCTGGTCCTCGATATTCTTGAGCTGTGCGGACATGGCCTTGATCTCGTCGGAAGAGGACCGGCTGATCGCCTGATGGTCCTGGAGGGCTTGCTCCAGCCAGTCGAGCCCGAGCCAATGCACGATAAAGGACACCAAAGCGTCAGGGCCGGTGAGGGTCATATAGGCAGGGCCCGAGGCGGCGGATCGCGTCCCCTTGCCCTTCAGGGTGCGGTCCTTTCCCGTGCACCAGCGCTCAACGTCATGCCACCACGCGCTCACCGCTTCCGAGGGGCCCCGGGCTTTGATCGTCGCACGCCGGCTTGGTCGCTCCGGCCTGCTGTCGAGTTCGGTCGTGAAGGACAGCTCTGGATAATCTGGGAGGCAGTAGTTGAGACGTTTCATCGAAAGCGAAATTCCTTAAGGGCATTGGTTGGGGCGTCACAGCCGTGGGACGGGAGTACCAACAGGCTCGGGACAGGATGCAAACAGGGAAGGGGATTTCGGGCCCTGGGCATGATCACTGCTCGTGGACCAGCGCCCGCAACGTGGGGTCTGCGATAACCCGGGCGGCTTTGGCCAGTCGCAGCGCGTCAGGGCCGGCTCGATGCGGATGCGGGTAGATCTGCTCAATTCGGGCGAGCAGGTGCGCCGCCTCTGCTGGGTCGACGTTGGCCGCCTGGGCGAGCCCGCCATAGAGACGCTCGACATCGCCCACTGCCCAGGCCTTCTCCCGCCCGGCAGCCGCGTACAGGCGGCCCAGCCACCAATCGTCGTGGCGATGCGCGTCCGAGACCACCAGGCGCCCGCGGGCCAGATCGTTCAGGCGGGTGCAGGCCTCCTCGACCGAGAGGCCCTGCGTTTCCAGCAGGGCCGGCGTGATGCCGTGGATCTCTGCCGATGCGGCCGACCAGCCGCTTGCGAGAGCCCAGGTGGCGTGCGGTCTGACGAGGAAACTCTCAGGCCCGGCCTCATCGTCGATCACCCAGCCGATCTCGATCGGAAACGAGGCCGAGCCCAGGCCCGACGCCTCGATGTCGAGAAACAGCACCTCAAAGCCGCGGAACGTCAGCCGCATAGGAACTCCCGTACAAGACGAGGGCAGGGGCAGTCGAATGGGTCATGACGAACCCAGCAGGCACTGCACATGGTCCAACACCCGTTGTGGCCCGCCTGTCGTCTGCAGCACGTCGATTGGGCAGTCACCCAAAGCGGTGTTGTGACTTCTCATCCAGCTCCGCGCCGCCTCGGGATCGCCTCGGAGCCCATGATCGAGGGCGCGGCTGAGGCGGATCAGCGGGGCGGCGCGTTCGAGCGTCAGCCAATTCTGGATCAGAGCCGACTCGTTCTCCCGGGCCGCTTCAACGATTGAGACGGAGAGGCCCAGGATTGTGGCAAGCACCGGATCGGGGAGGCCGAGGTGGGCGGCCGCCCGCAAGGCGGCCTTGGACACTAAAGCAGCGTCCTCCGGTTCGAGTGATGGGTGTTTGTCTCCTGACCGGCAGCGCGCCTCCTGGCGTCTGTTGTGCCATTGGTTGAGGAGCACGGCGCCCCAGCTCAGGGCGCAGACGATCAGCGGCAGGATGACTGCGGCAAACCAGAACTCAAATGTCATGACCTTGCGCCCGTCAGCCGATGCGTGGATGCCGCGGAAGCGCGTGGTTGTTCTGGGGTCATCACGCGCTGGCTCTGAGGGCAGGGGAGGGGTTGAGCAGGTCTTGGATGAGCACAAGCAGCGCACGGTCGTTGAGAGAGGCCGGGGACCACGGATCCTGTTTCAGGTTCAGGTCCAGGCTCCAGGCTAGAACCCTGGCCTTGGCAGTCAGGACGGCCATGGAAGTTGCCGGCTCCTGAAGAAGTGCGTTGCCGGCATTGTGCAAAGCCTCTACGCAAGCGGCCCTCTCCTGATGGGCGCCGGCCAGCCCGAGCTCGTCGGCCAGCCGGGAGGTGTCATGCTGATAACGCTGCAGTGCTGCCGTGATGGTTTGCACCCGATGCCAGAGATGAGGCGTCGTCTTGGCGAGCTCGTGCAAGGCTGGCAGGTCACGGATCGTATAGTAGCTTCCAACCTCGTTGTCGTAACACAGGCCGAACGCGGCATCGTTCGAGGTGGCACGGAGCACGCGAGGTGGAAGCGGTTTGCGCTGCAGCCAAGTCTGCTGGAGTTCCGTCAGCCGCGCGTCAGCCCTGACGGCATCAGCCAGGGCAGCCTCGAAGGTGGCTTCGAGTTGGGCCAGCGCGAGCGTCTCGGATGCAGGTGTGCGTGAGGCATGCGTCTGCCCTTCACGCTGCATGTCATTCATGGCGTGTTGTTCCAGAATCGTCTAAATGGCTCTTCGACGAGCTAATTTAGGCCTCTTTGTCACCAGAGTCAACCAAAATAGCTCAAACTTGATCTAATTTGGTAGTGTGGAATGATCACTGGCGCTCAGATACGGATGGCACGGGGCTTCATGCGATGGTCAGTTCGTGATCTTGCCGAGGCGTCGGGAGTCTCAAGTGCTACGATCAAAAGGATGGAAGATACTGATGCTACGCCGCCATCTCTCGCTGAGAACGTAAGAAAAATCCAAGAGGCGTTTGAGTCAGTCGGCATCATCTTCATTGCTGAGAACGGCGAGGGGCCAGGCGTGCGCCTCAAGAAGCAGAGACCAGACGAGGGCGCGCGTCCGCAGCAACTGACCTCCGAGAACGACACCTGAAGCTGTTCGTCCTCGTCGCAAGGTCTTTCTGGCGGAGGAGTTCTGCTGTCAGCCCAACGAAGCCTCAGGAGTAAATGCTAGTCGCTCCGAGCGGTGGATTACTAAGCTCGTGTGTGGCTCGTTGATGCGCGCCCGTCGCCTGCCGTCAGTCGATTAAGCTCTCTGGCTGCTCCCGGCCGTCAGACGCAGAGAGCCGCTGCCGCCGGTAACCCTCAGTTGATCGAAGTTGAGATTGCCGAGCTTCCAGGATTGCAGCACCACAGAGCTGTCATTGATCGACTTTGGCTTCACGCCGCCCTCGACCGTGCGCTCAATGGTCAGAGCCTTGCCACTCCAGTCGAGCAGCAGGCGGTCGTCCGGCCCAAAGCCTGCCTGCTCCCACACCTCCCGCGGCAGGCGAATGGAGGTGTAGAACCGGTCCGCCCGTTTGGCATCCGCAATGGATTTCACCACGATCGGCGCTGACGCAATCTGACCTCCCGCCTTGCTCTGTCGCTTGCCGCGGGCCCGTCGGGATGGCTCCTGCCCGTCCGATCTTGGTCCAGGTGTGGGTTTGGCAGCAACGCCTTGCGTCGGCTCGGGGCTGCCCTCCGCCTCGGGTTGCGGCTGAGCCATCGGGAGAGGCCAACGCGGGGGCATCTGGAGAGCACTGGCAACCTGCCGGAGACTACCGGAGAGACCCTCGCTCGATCGGACCAGGGCAGGGGCCAGGCGTGCAATGGCTTCGATCTGTTGACCGCCGAGCGCGACCAGCTTGTTCATCTGTTCAGCCACGAGCTCCACGGCTGACCGCAAGCCTTTCAGGTCTGCCGCCATGCCGGCGAGAGCCTGCTCAACCTCTGACGAAGGAGCTGGCGTGGGATGGGTCGGCTGTGGCGCCTTCGGAGCGACAGCTTGAGGCGGGTTGGCGTCCTTCGAACGGAAGACCTCGGCGGCCAGCTCTTCAGGCTTGCCCGAAGCTGCAGGCTCGCGCTGGGGCAGGTTTGAGGATTTGACCTCTTGAGCCTGGCGTGGGCGGGCCAGGCAGGCGGGGCAGAGGTCATAGGCGGGAGCGCGGCCCAGCAGCCAGCCGCGATTGTTGAAGAAGCTTTTGACAGTGTCATCGCTGGTGGGCCGGGAGGCCTCATAAGCATCTGTCTTGGCACAGTCCGAGCAGCGGATGGTGAAGCGGAACTTGGAGGGAGCGCCACCGCTGCGGGTCATCTGCGGCTCGAACTGACGTGCGATGCCAGGCATCTCGTAAAATCCTGATTGGTGAAAATGAGGTGTTCGAGGCGGAAGGACCCAGGGTCCTGATCTCGCCGCCCAGACAAGAAAGAGGCCGGGAAGGGCAGGGGCTTAGCATCTGCCCTAGTAAATTCCAACCCGTTGGACTGGGATCCACCTCACCCAAGCAACGGGCACAGAATAGAGGCCCTTCCAAGCCTAACACGAGCAGCTATCATGCCAGATCAGGCTGTGACTTCATGCCGGTCTCTGACGATGATGGATGCCAGCGCTCCCAAAGAATTCCTGGCCGTGCTCAGGCGCCACTGGACGAGTCACGCTCTCCGGCGCTTCGGCGAGCGCTACAAGCTCGACGACTACGAACCGGAGGCCCTGATCGATCTCGTGGAGCGGATCGAGCGGAAGTACCGCGTTGCCTTTGCCAACCCGTACTGGAAGCAGCATGCGCGCGTCATGGGCGTCGCCAAGCTCTTCCGCCGTAATCTAAATGCCTCGCCGCGTGTGAGGCTGGTCTACAATCGTCGCCATCAGGTGGTCGTGACGGTCCTGCCGTTGTAGTTGGACCCGAACCGCGCCCCTCTGTACGACGCCAACTATGATGGCCGCCTGATGACGACAGAGATGGCCGGTTAGGTGTGAGATGCATCAATCTTTCCCGCGATTGCGGGAGAAGGTTGATGCCGGGCATGCACGTCACCGACCGCCAGGTCAGGCGCTATATGAGTTCACGCAAGGACGGATATTCTCAGGCCGCCGCGGCGGCACGGGCCGGCTTCAGCGAGCGCACCGGTCGGCGCATCGAAGCCGACCCGGTTCTTCCCAGCCAGCGCGAGGGCCGGCGCTACCGGACGCGTCCGGATCCGTTCGCCGAAGTCTGGCGCGACGAACTCGTGCCGATGCTGGAGGCCGCGCCCCAGATCCGGGCCACCACTTTGCTGGAAGAGTTGCAACGGCTGCATCCAGGGCGCTATGGCGACGGCCATCTGCGCTCGCTGCAGCGCCGGGTGGCCCATTGGCGCGCCACCGAGGGACCGGAGCGTGAGCTGATCTTCCGACAGGAGCATCCGCCCGGTCGGCAGGCCCTCTCGGATTTTACCAATGGCGCCAAGCTCGGCGTGACCATCGCCGGCCGACCCTTTCCCCATCTGCTCTATCATTTCTGGCTCGCCTATTCCGGCTGGCGCTTCATCAAAGCCATCTGCGGCGGCGAGAGCTTCACGGCTCTCACCGAAGGCCTGCAGGAGGCGCTCTGGCAGCTCGGCGGCGTCCCGCGCGAGCATCGCACCGACCGGCTCTCGGCCGCCTACCGCAATCTCATTGATCGCGAGGACGAGGCCAAGGCCTATGCCGCGTTCTGCAACCATTATGGTCTGCAGCCCACCCGCAACAATGCCGGCATCGCCCACGAGAACGGATCGGTCGAAGCCGCCCATGGCCATCTCAAGCTCGGGCTGCGCGAAGCTCTCGACTTGCGCGGCTCGAAAGACTTCTCGGACCTGGAGGCCTACCAGGCCTTTCTGCAGGACTTCGCCATGCGCAAGAACGCAGCCGTGCAGGCGGCGCTTGCCATCGAGCGCAAGGCGCTGGCTCCTCTGCCGCGCTTTCGCACCAGCGACTACTCGGTGGCGACGGTCACCGTCACACGCTCCGGCACGATCTCGGTGCGCAATGTCCTTTACACCGTGCCCTCGCGCCTCGTCGGCTGTCGGCTCAAGGTGCATATCTACGATGATCGTCTTGTCTGCCATCTCGGCCTGAGCCCGGTGCTGACCGTCCCCCGCCGCTACTTCAAACGCGGCGGTCCCGGTGTCCGCGTCGTCGATTACCGCCATCTGGTCCATGCTCTCGTGAAGAAGCCGCAGGCCTTCCGGCACTCGGTATTCCGGGAGGATCTGTTCCCGCAGACTGCCTTCCGACGGGCCTGGGAGGTGCTTGATGCCAGGCTCGATCCAAGACAGGCGTGCCGGGTCTATGTCGGCCTGCTGCATCTGGCCGCCACGCACGCCTGCGAGGCCCAGCTGGCCGATCATCTCGCGAGCGTCCTCGCCGGCGGCGGGCTCCCGGATCTCGATCAGGCCCGGGCCCTCGTGGCCGGGCCGTTGAACGTCCAGGCGCCGGTGGTTCATGTGAGGGCGCCGGATCCGAGCGTCTATGACTGCCTGATCCCTGTCGATCCCATCGCCGCTTCAGAAGGGGCCGCACCATGACCCGATCCTCATCCGCCGCGCCGCCGGTCGACACGGCGAAGTTGCCGGTCCTGCTCACCACCTTGCGTCTGCCGACCATCTCGCGGCTCTGGCAGGAGATCGGTGCCCGGGCCGATGCGGAGGGCTGGGGATCGGCTCGCTTCCTGGCGGCCCTGTGCGAGCACGAGATCCATGAGCGACACAGTCGACGCATTGCCCGCCATCTCGCCGAGGCCGACCTGCCCCCCGGCAAGACCTTTGCGACCTTCGACTTCGCCGCGGTGCCGAGCCTGCGCAAGGCGCAGGTCCTGGCTCTGGCGGACGGGGATGCCTGGCTCGATCAGGGCGCCAACATTTTGCTGTTCGGCCCCTCTGGGACCGGCAAGACGCACCTCGCCGCGGCGATCGGCACGGCCCTGATCGAGGCCGGCCAACGGGTGTTGTTCACGCGCACCACCGACCTGGTCCAGAAGCTGCAGGCCGCCCGGCGCGATCTGAGCCTGCCGGCGACCCTGGCCAAACTCGACCGCTTCGATTGCCTGATCCTCGATGACCTCGGCTACGTGCGTAAAGATCAGGCGGAAACGAGCGTCCTGTTCGAGCTGATCGCCGAGCGTTATGAACGACGCTCTCTGATCACAACCTGCAATCAGCCCTTCAGCACCTGGAATCAGATCTTCCCGGATCCCGCCATGACGGTCGCGGCGATCGACCGTTTGGTCCACCACGCCACCATTCTGGAACTCAACACCGAGAGCTACCGGCGCCGAACCGCGACGGAGGCCAAGAGCGCCGCTGTCTAATTGTCGTCGGACGCGTCCGGCTAGTTGACGCCGCCCCCGGTGACAGGTCCACTGGGGCATGTCCTGGAAAGATCCCAACGCCCTCCAGATCAAGATCACGCTGGCCGAGATCGACCCGCCCGTGTGGCGGCGGCTGGTGGTGCCGTGGACCTGGCACCTGGGGCAGTTGCACCTTGCGATCCAGGCGGCGTTCAACTGGTGGGATTATCACCTGCACGAGTTCCGCATTGGTGGCCTGCGCTATGGCGATCCGGAGCTGCTCGAGGACGGGGCTTTCGAGGATGACGCGCGGGTGTTCGACGAGCGTGAGGTGCGGTTGCGCGACTTCGACCGGGAGCCGGGCACCTGCTTTAGCTATCTCTATGACTTCGGGGACAGCTGGCTGCACACCGTGGAGATCGAGAAGCTGCTGGCTCTCGATGCGCCTCCTCGTTTGGGGGCCTGCATCGCAGGAGCCCGTGCCAGACCGCCGGAGGACGTGGGTGGCGTGAGTAGCTATGAGCGCTTTCTCGCCATCATGGCCGACCCGAACGATCTTGAGCACACTGAGACCCGGATCTGGTGCGGCGGCCACTTCGATCCGGAGTGGTTCGATCTGGCGCTCACCGACAAGGACGTCAGGAACGCCCTCAAGCCCAATGTCCGGCGCCGCCTGCACCAGCCTAAGCCCACACGAAAAAGTCGGTCATCGTAGTTGACGCTACCCGGACATGAAAATTGTCGTTGCACACCCCTCGATTGAAGGTGTTAAAGGTGTGAAGGGATGCTGGAACTCAGTTGAGCGCTTCGGATGCCTCGTCGGGGCCATCATCGTCTTGCGCGGGAAGGGGAGGGGCGGTACGCCTGTGTTCCGCACGTTAATGTGTTCCGTATGCAAGACAGAGGATGCTCCTGATGGGCCGGGGCAATGAACATCGTGATCGTCGACGTCAGTTCGGCGCTCAACCCACAGATTCCTGGGGCGACTACGCTCCTTCCCCATCGTATGCGCCACCGGCGCGCCAGCAGGGGACCTCTTTCAGTTCGGGCAGCGAGACTGAGGCTCGGGTCAAATGGTTCAATCCGGAAAAAGGGTTTGGCTTCGTTGACCTAACCGACGGCTCCGGAGAGGCCTTTCTGCACATCAGGCAGGTTGAGGCCGCTGGCCATTCAGCTCTGGAGTCCGGCACGACGCTGGTGGTGACGGTTGGCACAGGTCAGAAGGGCCCGCAAGTGATGAACATCCTCAGCGTTGACGCCAGCACGGCCGCGCCTGAACCGCCGCGGCGTGGATCTCCGAGCAGGGCAGGCCACTCGGGCGGCAACGCGCGGCACGGCATCGCTCGTCCGGAACTGGCCGCACCGACGATACCGGGTGTGGTCAAGTGGTTCGACCTGGCGAAGGGCTTTGGCTTCGTCACCGTTGAAGGTGAGAGCAAGGACCTGTTCCTTCACATCTCCGTTGTGGAGCGAGCGGGCCTTGGCGCGTTGACGCCAGGACAGGCAGTCCGTGTTGCGATCGTGGAGGGCCGCAAGGGGCGTGAGGTCGGCGCGATTGAGGCGGCTTGACAGGCCTCTCTCAACCGTCTCGGACATAAGCGCGCGAGGAGGTGGAGCGAGACGGAGCCCGTCCACACCGATTTCGCTCAACCCATGCAGCGCCTTCACTGATTTTCTGAAGAAGCGCGTTTCCTGGAGCTCATCCCTACAATGATCCCGGTTGGGATTAGTTTGCCGCAGCTGCGCAAGCTGAGAACCCGAGGTCACCCCGAAGCACAGAGAGGAGAAGACAAGGAGATCGGCGATTGTTCGGTTCAGAGGCTACCCAGATGGGGGCGGCGGATCCGTCCCTTCATTGAGGATGGCAAGATACCGACGGTAGCTAAAAACACGTCCACGTCGACGTCCGGTAACCTCCTCGACGATGCCCAGTCGTTCGAGATCGGCGAGCGCCGCGTTGATCGTAGGTGCGGTGAGACCCGTCTGGCTGACGAGCAAATTCGCTGTCACAAACGGGTTCTGCTGAAGAAACTCGTGGACGCGCAAGACCGAGCCCGCGCGTTCGCTTTGCGCCGTAATCAGCTCACGATCTTGCTTGAAGAGCTCCACAATCTGCGTTGCCGCCGCAAAAGCCTGATTGGCGGTCTCGGCAACCCCGTCGAGGAAGAACTCGAGCCAAGCCTCCCAAGCGCCATGCTCCCGAACCTCCTGGAGGAGACGGTAGTAGTCTGCCCTATGGGTCTTTAGGTACAGGCTGAGGTAGAGCAGTGGCTTTCGAAGTACGCCATGGACACAGAGGAACAAGGTGACAAGCAGGCGTCCGATACGGCCATTGCCGTCCAGGAACGGATGGATGGTCTCGAACTGAACGTGCAGAAGGCCCGCCTTGATGAGAGCTGGGAGCTTGGAGCGATCCTCATGCATGAATTGCTCAAGAGCACTAAGGCAAGCGTCGAGCTCCGTGACGGGAGGAGGGACGAAGAGGGCGTTGCCCGGGCGCGTGCCACCGATCCAGTTCTGGGACCGCCGAAACTCCCCCGGGCTCTTGGTGCCGCCGCGACCGCTCTGGAGGAGACGGGCCTGCATTTCACGGATGAGGCGCAGGGAGAGCGGTAAATCTGTGAGGCGCTCAAGCCCGAACATCATTGCGTCGACATAGTTCGAGACCTCACGAATATCATCGATGGGTTGGCCCGCTTGGGCTTCGGTTTCGAACCGCAACAGATCGGACAGGGTCGACTGGGTGCCTTCGATCTGCGACGAGAGCACGGCTTCCTTGCGGACATACATGTAAAGGAAGAGTTCTTGGCGGGGCAGGAGCATGGTGACTCCATCAAGGCGGCCGAGAGCACGCTCGGCTAGACTGAGCCGCTCAAGAAGCGGAAGGATGTCGATTGGCGGATTGGGCGGAAGCGGCGGTGGTACGAACGCGCGCACCGTTTCTCCGGCAACAGGGGTCTCGACACAGCGGCCAAGCCGCAGGTTGGGGGAATCAGCTTCGATCATAGCCGAACCATCGCGGGAAGTTGCTAATTAAGCAATCGGCCTTTTGCTTAATTAAACCGTCTCCTGATGTAAGCAGGCTTAAATAAGCTCATTCTCCGGGAGCGCCACTCCCATAGGGCGGGTTCATCATCTTAGCATAAATATGGTATAACATAGTGAGAGCTTTTGACAAGAAGTTTGCGATAGGAGCCAAGACATGGTTGCCTTGCAAAGTGGTCCCTATGTGCTCCACCGTTCAACGTTTGGATCTGGGTTGCTGTTTTTATGTTGGGGAGCCAGCAGAGGAAGCACTTGGATGTGAAGCCTCGTTCCGCATGAAATAGCTATTGATCAGAGCCACAACCTTTCGGCCCAGCGCCTGATCCACTTCAGGGCTGTCCGTGTCGAGGATTTCGAGCCGAGGCTCGAAATCAGGGTCACAAATCAGAATGGCGGGGTCCTGCTCGTCACCGTCTCTCGGGCTGTCCAGGAACCAGCCTTCATCCGGATTAGGGTCTTCTACCTCGAGACCCGCATTCAGGCTCTCGACGATGTATCTCGCGAGGTGATCGTTGATCCGCGTACCATCGTCTTCGCCAAAGATGATCCGTGGCTCGCCTCGAGGATCCCGAATGACGTGCTGCCGATCTCGTCCGGGGCGGGCGATGAAGAGGGTCCATTGTGACGATGGGCTCATGGGCTATTCTTCTCGCGAACTCTGGTGAAGACCTGAGCAAAGCTGCGTTTCTGCGTCAAGCATCGCCCCATACGGCCGTTTCAGACCCTGATTTCGCACCCCCTCACACGACCAGGCTCCAGAACGAACTTTTGCGGCCATGTTCGGCTTTGAGGCGTCTCACGTAGACGTCATGAGCCTCGAACCTGCCGAAATCCCCGATCTGGTCAGCAAGGTTTTCGCACTCCTCGAGGTGGCGAGCGGCATGTTGGTAGCGCTTGGTTCGGGTCCGCTCCAGGGTAAAGTCAATCAAGGCCCGGCGAAGAAGAGTGGCCGCAAGAGGATGTTTTGCCTCCAGCGCAGCCGCGGCCGGCGCCAGGATCTCGTAGAAGTCACCATTGAGTTCGTCGGCACGGGCGAGCACGAGGTGCGCGGCTTGGTCCAGCGCCGGCCAAGTCACCAGAAAACCCAATACATGATGCACATTCGGATGGCTCAGCACATGGGCGATGGCGCGCTCCTCCGCCTCAAGATCCTCAAAGTCGGGCAGGCGCTTGAGATAGGAGCGCAGATGGTCCGGGTTGAGCGAGCGCTCGAAGCAGGTCCAGCGAAACGCCTGCGCCTCATCGGCTCGTCCGAGAGTCTCGAGAACCTCGATGCGCGTCTGCTCCCATTCGACAGGGATCCAGCCCGGTCGATCTTGATCGACAGCATTGATGGCAGTCCAAGCCTCCTCGGCGCGGCCTGCGCCTAAGAGCCGTTGCGCGATCTCCACAGCAACACTCGGAACGCCTCGAGCCTTCTCACTTTGCTGGGCGATGAAGGCGTCCACATCACCCTGCGCATCCGCAATCGCCTCCAGCGCCAGCCGAACAACGCTGCTGCAATGGCGCTCGGCTAGGTCATCGGCGTACAAGGGACCACCCGTACCCCAGCCGACGACCTTCCGGTCCTCGGCGCGAGGCTTCTGTCGCGGCTCCTGGGACAGCTGGAGGATGAGTTGCTTGAGGTGGTCGAGCCCTGCGGGGCCAAGAGCCGGGGCCAGAACCTCGATCAGGGCATCGTACTGACCATACTCGTTCTCGATCAGCGCCCGGTAAACCTGCTCGGCGAGCACATTGGGGGCAGCATTCGCTGCGTTGGCAATGTCACCCAGATCACGGCAGGCAGCCTGAAAGACAGCCATTACGCTTCCACTGCTGTCGTCACAGCGATTGAAGATCGAATTGGCCAGGGCCATGAAGCGCCAAAGGAGTTCCAGCGCTTCAGCTGCATCAACTTTGACGACCTGACTGATGACCTGTCTCTGGGTCTCAAGATCGGCGACAAGGGCCTTGCGGTGCTGCCAATCGACGAAGGAGCGCGATCGAGCAATGGCTGTCAAACGCTTGCGGATCTCCTGTGCCATGTCGGCAGGGCTGGCGGCGCCGGCCAGTTCCAGCCGCAGACGGCGTTGGGCTGCCGCATTGCCCCGGCTAACTTCGATCAACAACTCAGCGAGGCGCTCGGCTCCGAGCGCCTCGAGGTTCTTCGCGTTCAGAGTCTGCCGTGAGGCCATGTGGCATCCCGAGTGCGTCCAGGGCTCTCATTTATGCAGCGAGACGGATCATGATCAATCCGTGGGTGTTTGATCACAGGAAGGGGCCTGAATAACATCCATCAAGACATTATAATAATATTTCGCATTTACCTGGAGGTGTTCTGTAAATCTTTAGGAACAACAGGTGCTTAGACTTGATTGACACGTCATCCATGGGTACCGTGATCGAGATGCCACCACCATGCTCGCTGTCAAGAACAGGCCTGCGGCCTGCCGCCTCTGGCGGGGCCCTGCGGGCCTTCTTGACCGCTCCGCGTGCTGGCGGCTTGGGTGTCCATGCCATGACGGCTTCGCCCGTCATGGCTCATGACGACCCATAACTTGTCAATCGGCTCCGTACCTCAAGAAGTTCAGTCACGCTGCGCTGGTGTCGGCTGCGCCATTCCTCTGCCTCGCCGAGCGCGCGCTCATAGCGGCGATTCAACTCCATCTTCTGCTGACGCACCTCGGCCAGCTCCAATTCCAGCCGCTTGATCTTGTTGCGCAGCGCGATCTCGATCGTTGCGGCACGGCCGGCCGAGCGAACCCGGACCTCCTCACCATCGATCGTCACAACCTGCTGAAGCGCCGTCGTGCGAAGTTGCTGGATGACCTCCTTGAACTGGCGGTAAAGATACTCGCGGCTGACGTTGGCGCGCTCGGCGACGGTCTTGAACGAGATGACCTCACCGTTCCGGCGCATGGCGCCCAGGATCTCCTCGACTGCACGCCGCTTGGTCACACTCCGCTGCTGCGCCGCCCCAAGCAGGCCGCTGGTATTTTCGAGCCTGGCCACTGAAGGTCCCATCTGCCTTGATCGTCTTGATGATGGTCTTGACGTTCGCAAGCCCCTGCTGGGTCCGCTCCATCCGCTTGCGACCGATGTCAGCCATACGCCGATGGCCGTCCTGTTCAAAGCCTTCCACCTCGCCTTTGAGGCGGGTGAGGCTGGTAGCCATGGTGCGCATTTCCTTCTCGAAGAACGGCAACTGCCCGATATCGGCCCGGAAGTATGTGCACGTGAAGCAGGCTCCGTTGTGCTCGCACCATTCGCCGACCTGGCCCGGGAGCGAGCAGAGGCCGCCTGGGACGTCAACCGCCAGAGTGGCATCCTTGCGCAGGGCCAGTTCGGCGACCTTGTCGTCGACCTCACCCTTGATGGAGATGAACTTGCCGCCACCCTTCTCGAGGATGGCTTTCTTCTTCAGCTTCAGACGCTGGTTGACATAGATCAGGCTCATATCGGCCGAGGCATGGCCCAGTTCCATCTGGATCATCATGATATCATAGCCGGCCAACGCCAGCTCGGTGCCGTAAAAATGGCGCAGGTCATGCCAACCGAACTTGTAAATGCTGCCGTCCTTGTCACGAATGCCCTGACGGATGATCCACTTCGCGATCACGTCCCGGGTGTGCGCACGACTGAGGCTGACCTCGGCATCGCCAAGCCTGTTCGGGAACAGATACGTTGTTTCGAGATTCCATGTACTCCGGACGTCGTCCTGCTGCTCCTGAATGGCCTGGATGACCAGAGCATGGGCAGCATCGTTCTTGTGGAGCGGCTTGGTGTTCCAGCGCTTGACCTTGGACTGGTAGAAGGTCAGCAGCATGAAGTCGGCGTCGTCCGGATCTGGGGCCAGGCAGTCGAACGCAAGGGCATGCAGGTCGATGGACCGCATGCCCGTGTAGCGGGCGATGATCAGTAGACGTTTGCAGACAACTGGCAGGGAGTCGAACTTCAGGAAGATCTGCTCAATGACCTCCTCGGGCACCATCGCGTCTTCGAGATTGCGCTCATATTCATGCATCCGGGGATGATAGCTGCGAACCCTGCGAACGTTTCTCTTATCGAAGACGAGGCGGCGCCAGCGGTATTCCGGGAGGTAGGCGGATGCCCACTGAAGCATGTTGAGTGGATCCGTATACCAGTTCTGCCCGATAAACCCCTTGTCGTTGCCCCATGACAGGAATGTATGATCAATGAACTCCTGATTGATGTGTTCGGGGCGAGGAGAAGGATGAATGCTGTACAGGCATGTCTCAATCTGACTGAGACGACCGACGTACTGGGAGAGGCTGCCGGGAGAGAGTTCCTTGTGCTCAATTTTGTTGAGGATATAGCGCCGTGCCACGTTGCGCAGCCATGGAAGTTGAATGCGGAAGAAGCTGATAGAGGGTGCTTTGGACCTCGTCACCGGCACTTCATCGGCAGGATAAACATCCTCCAGGAGAACCAGGTCCCTGGCCTCCACTGGCTTGGCTTTCTCGCGCAAGATGATGAGAGTGAACACCAAGACATTGGCCACTGCACTGTTCGTGGGTCCATAGGCTGTCTCTTGGATCGTCGCGGCTCTGCGCCATTTGCGCTTCGTGGGACGAACCGAATATAACTTCCCTGCCAGCCAATTCTCAAACAGGCCCCGAAGGGGTGTGCTGCCACCTGAGCCGCTCTCGACAGGGTGCCTGAAGTCAATCAGATGGCGGACCGCGAGTGCTTGAGTGGATGCAAGGTCAGCACAGAACGGGATTAACTGGACCGCGCGCGTGTACCAGAGGTAGTGCCGGCTCTGTGGGCGTGACAGGCGCCAGGCAAAAAACGCTTTGAGCTCCGTCTTATAGAACTCCGGCACATCGGCGAAGTCGAAGCCGATGCCACCCAGCAACTCATCGGGCAGCGTTTGACCGCGTTGTCGCACAGTTGATGCTGGCCGACCCAGGCTCCGGCCGCATCTTCCAGCTTTATCTCTGCCCGTGCGGCTGCTCTGTGCTTCAAGCTCCCGAGCGTCGCGGAGGATTTGAGCGTGCCTCGCCTCGCCATAACCGTCCGGCGCGTATAACGCGGATCCGGCGTCGATCCCGAAGCATTCCCGAAGCGTATGGAAGCCCCACAGGTCACGCTCGAGCAGGGCAGGGTGCAGGGAGGTCAGAAAGGCCCGCAGGCTCCCAAGATAGGCGACTTCCGGATTGCAGCTTCGGGCGAGCTTCAGAGCCATTTGAGTTTCTCCTCCGCCAGGCCGATACGCCTCAAGTCATTCAGGCGCTCTTCGACCTCCGTGTGGTTCTTGAGCTGCAGCTTCTTGTACTCGGCATTGAACAGGTGCTTGTAGATGGCATTGGTCGTCTGTGGGCTGGCATGCCCGAGGCGGTCAGCAACATCGAGCAGGCTATAGCCTTGAGCGATCGCCTCGCTGGCATGGGTATGGCGGAACATGTGCCAGGTGAACGCAATGCCCGAGTTCCGGACCAGCCGCTTTTGAATGTCGTAGACGTTGCTCTCGGTCAGCCCGCGCCCGATTTGCGCCTTGGTGATATTGCAGAACACATAATTCGTTCCGGTCTCGAAGGCCGGAAGGTATTCGTCGCTGGCGACATAGTCCTCATACATCGTCATCACGAAGTCGAGCACCGGGATCGGCCGTGCCTTGCCGTTTTTGACGCGCGCATGGTTCTCGTGAAGGCGGGGCGTGATCCAGATGACGTTCTCCTCCAACCGGACGTCCTCGTGCAGCAGGCCCCGCGCCTCGCCGATCCGGATGCCGGTCGTGTACAGGAGCACCACCAGGAAGGCATCGCGCATGAGGCTGGCCGCCTCGATGATCTTCAGGACCTGCTCGGGCGTCAGCCGGTGGTCGACGGCCCGCTTGGCGGATGCCGCCTTGGCCTTGTGGCCCGACCGGCTCTCGGTGTGGCGCCGCGCCTTCCGCTGCATGATGTGGGCTAGGAAAGGCTTGTAGGCGTCGGGATGATAGGTGCGCGGCTGCTCGCCGGCGCCAAAGATCAGCGCAGCGTGGCGCATGTCCAGAAAGGTGTAGAAGGCCTTGATCGCAAACAGGATCTGGTTGTGCAGGCTGGTGGAAACGTCCACCGGCTCCGGGCGCAGCGGGATGATGGTCAGGGCAGTCTTCAGATCCAGGATCGGGCCATGACGGATCACCGCGGGAATGAAGCGGTCGAGGTCCAAGGGAGCGATCTCCCGGAAGCCCTTGCCCATGGCCGCGAGATAGTTGCCGAGCCGGACCACGTGCCGGGCATAGTGAGCAACGGTGCTCGGGGCGTGATGGCGCGCCTCCAGATAGATGACGAACTCGCGGATCTCGGTGACGACAGCGTCACCGTCATAGGCGGTCCAAGTGACGTGGCCGCTCGGGAGAACGATGCGCTGCAGGTGCATGGGCCGTCATCCGCGTCGTTGACACCTGATGGTATGACTGTCAGGGACAGGCGCCAAGCGCCCCAAGGGGGTATGTCGATCACGTCGTTGACATGACCAAGTGACCTACAGGTGTTGCAACCAGATTGAAATGTCTCAGGTTTTGGCAAAGTAGAAATGTCCCAGGGCTCTACGGAGCCTCTGCCGGGGCTGCGGAGACTTCACCGATCGCAGCAGCCGCGGCAGAGGCAGTGGGATTGGCGTTCTTGGCCGCGATGTGCCGGTCGGTGAAGGACATCCGGCCGCGGCGCCCTTTCGGTCGGGCAACATAGCCGCCCGCTTCGCTGTTCGTCTTGGGGCGCACGGGCCTGAGCTCATCCTGGCGAGCTTTCACCCAGGCCAGAGCTTCCGAAAGCCGTTTGTTCTCGACAATCGCCGCCTGGGTGACCCGCTGGTGTTTATCGAACTGGCGATACGGCAGGGCGATGCCTTGCCGGCGCACCTCGAGCCTTCCGTCAGGGAATTCGAAAATCTCAACGTACTTGCCGGCCAATCCCGCACTCAGCGGCGTCTCGTCCAGAATAATCCGCTGGCGGTCATAGGAGAGCGCCAGTTGCTGCGTGACATAGCGCTGCTCACGCCAGGCCAGAATTGCATCGAGTTGGGCTGGGGCATGCTCCAGCGGACGATGCAGATCCTCCGATCGCGCGGGAGTGATGGCAAACCGCTCGTTGAAGCGCGCCACAAAGGCTGGAAGGTAGGCGTTCGCCGCATCGAGCGTCGAGATCCCCTCGAGCCGGAGCTCCTTCACCAACCGGTCCTGCAGCGTGCGGTTGACCCGTTCCACCCGCCCTTTGGCCTGGCTCGAGTTCGCGCACAGGATCTCGATCCCCAGCTCACTCAGCGCACGCCCGAACTGGGTCAGGCCTTGACCGCCCTGAGCCTGCGCCTTCGACACGCGAAAGATCGAGTGTTTGTCGGAATAGAAGGCGAGGGGCCGCCCGTGGCTGATCAGATAGCTCTTCAACGTCTCGAAATACGCCAAAGCGCTTTCGGATGGGACAAACCGCAGCGCCACCAAGCGGCTGGTGGCGTCATCGATGAAGACGATCAGCGTGCATCGCGGGCCACGATCCTCGAACCAGCGGTGCTCGCTGCCGTCGATCTGCACCAACTCGCCAAAATGATCGCGGCGCAAACGCGGCTGATGCAGCTGACGCCGCTGCTTGCGCGACAACCAGAGGCCTTCCTCGCGCATCCATGTGCGCAGCGTCTCCCGCGAGACCCTCAGGTCGTGGCGCTCCAGAAGCATCTGGCATGCGAAGGTCGGTCCAAAGTCGCGGTAATTCTCCGTGACGTAGGCGATGGCCAACTGCCGGACATGCGGCCCCAGCCGTCGATTGGACGGCCGTCCGCGGGCCCGGTGCCGCAGACCGGCCGCACCATGCTCGGCAAACTGGCGGGCGAGCCGATGCGCCTGGCGCCGGGTGCCGCCCATGAGACCGGCCGCCGCGGTCATCGTTAGGCGGCCTGCAAAAACCGATGCCAGCACCTCAGCGCGGCGAAGTTCTCGTTCGCTCATCTCCACCCAGCCCATGCCACACTCCCATGCACGTCCGTTCAGGGGAGTGTGACATTCCTAGTTTGCCACGGTGGGACATTTTAACTTTGCGCTGTGGAATCAAGCCGAAGTGCGACGGTTGAAGTGTCATGGGGCCACTGTCGGTCAGGGGCTGCCGGGGCGGGGCTGGTCAGGGTTGCACGGCCTCGGCAGCCCCGAATCCAATGAGGTCATCAGAACCTCTTTGGGCATGCGATAGCCCAAGCATTTGCGCGGGGTCGAATTGAGCCGATCGCAGATCTCAAGCAGAGCCTCCTCAGGCAAAGCGGCAATGTCCGTATCCCGTGACAGAAAGCGTCGAACCCGGCCATTGGTGTTCTCGACCGTGCCTTTCTGCCAGGGGGCCTGCGGCTTGCAGAAGTAGCTGTCCATCCCGAGCTTGCTCTTGAGCAGCGGGTAGCGGGCGAATTCAGTACCACGATCGAAGGTCACTGATTGCCGGGCCAAGGCGGGCAGGGCCTTCAGCTTGCCAATCACCCCTGCCACCACTCCCGTTGCATTCCGGTCCGGATTGCGGGTCAGGATCGTGTAGCGGCTCTGACGCTCGACCAGTGAGGTCAAGTTGGCCTTGCCGAAGTCCTGTCGGAACGCGATCAGGTCGCCCTCCCAATGCCCAAAGCTCGTGCGTGCGCCAATTTCAGGCGGACGCAGCTCGATGGTGTTCTCAAGCGGAATGGTGAGGCCTCGCGGCTTGCGGGCGTATCGGGTTCGGCGGCGGTGGCGGGCCATGGGCAGATGCCGGAACAGCCCAAGAGCCTTGCCATGCGGGCTGTAGACGAACGCATAGATCGTCTCGTGCGTGACGCTGCCCGGGCCTTCAGGCTCGATCTGCAACCGCCCGGCAATCTGCTCTGGAGACCAAGCGGCCTGCAGCCGCTCGACCACATAGGCGGCCAAAGCCGGCTGGCGGGCAAGCTTGCCCAGGCGAGCGCGCCGGCCGTGCGCCATCGCGTGGGCGGCGACATGAAAGTAGCCGCGGTACAGCGGCTCCTCATCCTGAAACCAATTCCGCCTGATCTCACGATAGAGCGTTGAAGGATGGCGGTTCAGACGTTGGGCAATGACCCGCATTGGGATCTTGGCGGAGCGCAGTCGAAACAGTTCGCGGCGCTCATCCAGGCTCAGGTGAGTGTAGGGTGGATTCATCCAAGGTCCTCGTGCGAAGCATTACTCTGTAACGCCTTTCGCACTTCAGATTAGAATCCACCCGGCTACATCCGTGATTCGCATAAGGAGGGTTTTGACAAGAAGTCTGCTGTCGCTCCGCAAGATGGCGGCACAAACCCTCTGGCATGAGATCGGTCCGGCGCGCATCAAAAGTTACGATGAGGATATCTCGGGAACGCGGCCCCTAAAATTGCCACGGTTGAACGGTCAAGGTCGGCTTGTGCGGTTTCAGCCTCCTTGAACCGGATATGTCCTGGCTGAGGATCCGCCCGATTTCCTCGGCCGGCGCTCTAACCGCCCTCAGCCGGAGGTCTGTCACGCCCCCCTCGGTGAGGGCGTGTTGCTGTCCGCCCAGCGATAAGGCTCCGTTAACCATACCCGCGCGACGATAGATGGCCTGATCAAGACTGGGGGAATTGGCATGAATGTCGTGGTGTTTGCGTCCCGCAAGGGAGGTTCCGGAAAAAGCACCCTTGCCGCGCATCTCGGGAGCTATATGGCCGAGAATGCTCGGCCGACACTCCTGATTGACGCGGACCCGCAGGGATCCTTGAGCCTTTGGCACCGGGTTCGGGGGTCGCGGGATCTTCCGCTCCACGGTGGCACCAAGCATCTCGCGGCTACCCTGGCGAAGGCGCGCCGCGCCGGGGCCGAATGGGTCCTGATTGACACGCCGCCGAACGCGGAAGCCCCAGTGGCCGAGGCGATCTGGCACGCCGATCTTGTCGTGATACCAATGCGTCCGGGGCTGTTCGATGTCGATGCCGTTCAGGCCACAATCCAGTTCTGCCGACAACTCAAGAAGCCCTATGCCGTGGTGATCAACGCTGCGCCGTCCAAGAATGGCTCGGAGGATCCGATGGTTGCAGACGCACGAGGGGCAATGCAGGCGCTCGACGTTCCGACGTGGGCGGGCCAGATCACCCACCGTCCTGAATTGTCGCTCTCCTTGGCCCATGGAGCGGGTATTAACGAGTTCAGCGTCGGGTCGGCTGGATCGGAGGAGATCGGCAGCCTTTGGCGGGCGCTCACGAGAAGCTTCGAGACTATCGAGGCGATGACGGGCAAACAGCCTCAATCGGCTTAACCGGCACGGCGAGCGATGATCTTAGACGTTATGGCGTTAGATCATAGGTCCGTGTAGCCCTTCTGCCGCTGGGTCTCAGCCAAGCCAGCAAGCGCTTGAGCGGCTGCGGCCTCATCCTGGTAGATGTCGACCTTCTCCTGGCCCTTGGAGCCGACTGCTCCCCAATTCCGCACCAGCCGGATCGTCCCGAACAGGTCGCGTTCAATCATCAGGCTGAAGAAGCGTGCCCTGCCCTGCTCCGGGTCGCGCCGATAGAGCACCAAGTGGTGCTTTATGGGCGAGCGGGCATCGAGCATCAGGCAGGTCTCGTCCCTTACTCGGATTTGCCCTTCTGGAGCGTCTTCTCCATCTCGCGCATCATGGCCTGCTCGATCTCGTCGAGGTTAACTTGGACAACTTCAGCACTGGTTTGTGCCTTGGCCCTGGTCACCGACACCTGCTTGGCCTTTGTGTCGATGGCCATCCGCGCCTGAACAGGGAAGCGGTCTTCCAGGGTATCGATCAGGCTGTTGAGCGCCGCATCGGACAGCGGGATCTCAGGAGTGTCATCAAGCCCTCGAAGCGCGATGGACTGGTGGGTGTAGCGCCGATCTTTCGTCACCTCCCGCCCGAACCATTCCAGCGGGCGAAAGGCGCTCGCCTCTACTTCAGATAGGAATTCTACAGTGACCAGGTGCAGGACACGAGGACGGACAATCTCGTCGACGAAGGCGTGCGCCTCGCCGATCGGCAGGGCCGTTCGGGTGTAGTCGACCTCGCGGGCGCAGACGTCGAGCAGCGCGTGAGCATGGCCCACTGGGATCTCGGTCTGGTCCTCAATCTCCCCGTCAGTGCCGAGCGTCTTGAGAATCAGCAGGCCTCTGTCCTCTTCGAGGCGAACCCAGGACGAGCGATCGCGCTGCTCGGGAAAGAAGCCTTCGACGTGGCGCAGCCCACCCCTTTCGCGCCGGATCAGACGGGCGAAGGATGGGGTGAGAAGGAAACGGCGGCGAACAATCATAAAACCCCACGCATGTAAGGGATTGCGGACGCTTGTCTTTCGTACATGGCAGAGGAAGGGGGAGACAACCTTGAACCCGCAATATGGTTTCTGCTCAGCCGCCGGCCTTTAGCCCAAGCCCTCCAGTTCTCGATGTTGGGCCGTTCGGATCAAGTAATCCCGATTCCAGTGAAACAGGTGCTCTGCTCAGTTTGTCGAGCTCTACATTCAACGCCTGATCACGCGGCGAGATATGGTCGATCGGCATTAGCCTGAGCCGACATATAAAGACGCCTTGGCCGAGATGCTGTCTTAAAACCTCGGCCAAGGCGTCGGTGGTCCAAGGGAGAGAAACCACACGATGAAGTTAGGCTTCCCGCCGATGACAGCAAGGTGCTCACATATGACAACGCCCTGACAGGGTTAGCCGTGCGGAGCTCACTGTCAGGGCGCTTTTATGACGCCGGTTGCAACATCACGCCGCTACTATGCGCAACGAACGCCGGAAGTGCAACCAAACGCTGTGTACAAGTACGAAGCCAGGCTCACGCTGATGTGACTGCGTCAGCCACGAAATCGGCTAATCGTCTGTCGTGTTCTGGCAAAGTGTATCGATCGAGTGCCTACTTTGCTGTCATCTTGATCGAAGTATCGAGAAACTCGTTGGTGTAAGCCGTGGAGGCTTCGAAGGGCTGCTCGAGGCCGAAATAGGTCTTCACCATCTCGAAGTCGTTCTTCACCCGCTGGTCGTCGAAGGCTCCGAGGGCGGTCGATGTCGTCGTCGGATCGCGCATCAGTTCCTTAATCCGATTCCACTGATCGCGCTGGTTGGCCTCATCGAGACCACTGACGCTGGCCATCAGGGCCTTGAGGCAAGGCGCGACGTCCTGCACGCAGGCCGCGAACGCCTTCTGGCTCACGTGGGTGAAGGCCTTCACCACGTCGCGCTTCTTCTCAAGATAGTCGGCGTTGACGATGATGGAATTGCCGTAAGGATTGATGCCGATGTCGCGCCAGGCGAGGAAGCTGAGATCGTCGCCGAACTCGCGCACCTTGAGATCGTGCTCGTTGTAGAAATCGCTCGTGATGTCGATGGCGCGGCTCTTGAGGGACGGCACCTTGGCCTGCGGGCTCACATTGACGAAGCTGACCGAGCCGGGGTCGATTCCGACCTGCTTGGCGAAGGCTGGCCACATGATGCGGGACGCGTCACCGGGCGGGTTGCCGATCTTCTTGCCGGGAAAATCCTTCGGACCGCCGATGCCGGTGCTCTTGAGCCAGTAGAAGCCTTGAGGGGAATTGGCATAGACGGCCATGACCGCCACGAGCTTGGCACCTTTGCCGCGGGCGAGGAGCGAGGTTGCGAGATCCGAGATGCCGATTTCGGAGGTTCCGGCACCGACCCGCTGGGCCGACACGCCGGATCCCTTTCCGGTTTCGATCGTCAGATCGATATTGGCCTCGTCGTACCATCCCTGCGCCTTCGCATAATAATACGGAGCATGGTCGGCGGTCGGGACCCAGTTGAGAACCAGGTTGACCTTCTCTTTTCCCAAGGCGCCGACCGGAGCCAGAAGCGCAGCGGCGGCAAGGGCGGCGGACGCAAGTTTGATCATGATTGTTGTCCCTCTAGGTCTCCGGCCCGTCCTGGTGCCGGAACTAGAAAAAGACTAGCCTTTCGAGCCAACCTAGATCAACTATCAATTAACTGGTTGGTTGATACTTGCGTAGAGGGCCCCGATGGCTGATCTTACCCCTTATTCCGAAGACAATACGGCACGTACCGGCAAGCGCGATCCTCAGGCCTCTCGTCAGGCCCTGCTCACCGCAGCCATTGCCGAGTTCGCCGCCAAGGGCCCCGCGGGAGCCCGTGTCGACGAGATCGCGCGCCGCGCCGGCGTCAACAAGCAGATGGTGTATCATTATTTCGGCAACAAGGATGATCTTTTCCGGGCCTCCCTCGAAGAGGTCTATGGCCGGATCCGTGCGCGTGAGCGCGCCCTGAATCTTTCCGATCTTCCCCCTGTGAGGGCCATGGAGAGCCTCGTCGGCTTCTCGTTCGATTATCTTGCGGAACATCCAGAATTCATCGCGCTCCTCAATGATGAGAACCGCTATGGCGCCATGCACCTGGATGGTCTCCGGGAGGTTCAGAGCATGCATCTGCCGCTCGTCGAGCTCATCCGGGACGCCCTGCAGCGGGGCGTTCGGGAAGGGGTGTTCCGGGACGATATCGACCCGATCAACCTCTACATTTCCATCGCCGGGCTGTCGTATTTCTTCTTCTCTAACAACCGGACACTGTCAGCGATCTTCGGCACGAATCTCGGCGATACGAAAGCCGTAGCAGTCCGCCGCCGCCACGTCATCGAGTTCGCCCTCGGAGCGCTTCGTCCGCTCCAACCATAGTCGCAGATTATCAACCAACCAGATAGTTGATTAGTGGCTTGGGGTGAGCTAGCCTTCCTTACCCTGACGGAAACGGGAGAAGCTTCTCATGACGAGCAGCGTCCAGACTGCCACGGCCCGGGTTGAGCCTGCTCCCAGCAAGTTCGCGTCCGCAACCGGCCGGAGGTGGCTCACCATCGCCGCCGTCCACATCGGGATCATCGTCCTCTGGCAGGCGATCGTCACTATCTTCCCGGTCCCCTCCTTCATCCTGCCTGCACCGACGGCGATCCTCGCCTCCCTGGCAAAGCCCAATTACAGCTGGGTCGAGAACACGCTGGTGACCGCAGCCGAGATATTCGGCGGCTACGCCCTGTCCGTGGTGCTCGGCGTCGTTCTCGCGCTCCTGTTCTCCTGGTCGCGGATCCTGACGCTGCTGGTATTCCCCCTGCTGGTGACGCTCAACATGATCCCGAAGGTGGCGCTTGGACCCCTCGTGATCGTCTGGTTCAGCTACGGCATCAGCACGAACATCCTGATTACGTTCACGCTCTGCTTCTTCCCGATCCTTCTCACGACGGTGCGCGGCCTGAACGAAGTGGAGCCGGACATTCTCGACCTTGTGCGCTCCCTCAAGGGCTCGCGCTGGCAGGCCTTCCGCTACATCCAGCTTCCGGGCTCCCTGCCCTACATCTTTTCCGGCATGAAGGTCGCGGCCATCCTGGCCGTTGCCGGCGCGGTCGTCGGCGAGTTCATCGCCTCCGAGCGCGGCCTCGGCTACCTGATGATCCAGGTCCAGGCCTCGCTCGACACGCCCGCCATGTTCATGGCCGTCGTTCTGCTCACGCTCCTCGGCATCGCGCTGTACCTCATCGTCATGGTGATGGAGCACCTGTGGGTTCCCAAAGACGCGAGGATGAAATGACTGCTTGGCTTGAAGACGGCTCCTGGCCCACGGGATTCGATACCCCTGAAGACGTGGATGCCTTCATGGCAGTACCGACGCGCGCGCTGGCAAGGGATCTGGCGGCCATCGACGGCGACATCATGATCCTGGGCGTCGGCGGCAAGATGGGCCCTACCCTTGCGCGCCTCGCCCGCAATGCGGCGCCCGACAAGCGGGTGATCGGCGTGGCCCGCTTCAGCGAACCGGGCTTGCGCGACAGCCTCGAAGCCCATGGCATCGAGACGATCTCCTGCGATCTCACGGATCGCGCCGCAGTCGAAAGCCTGCCGAAGACGCGCAACGTGATCTTCATGGCCGGGCGCAAGTTCGGCGCTCAGGGCAACCAGGCCCTCACCTGGGCCATGAACGTCCATGTGCCCGGGCTTGTAGCCGAAGCTTTCCGCGAGTCGCGAATCGTCGCGTTTTCGACCGCCTGCGTGTACCCGTTCGTCGGCATCGGCAGCCAGGGAGCGACGGAGGACAGCGTCCTGAACCCGCCGGGCGAGTATGCCTTCTCCTGCATCGGCCGCGAGCGGATCTTCGAGCACTTCTCCCAGATCTACAAAACACCTGGCCGGCTGTTCCGCCTGAGCTACGCCATCGATCTTCGCTATGGCGTCCTGTTCGACGTGGCCCAGAAGGTTCGCGACAACGAGCCGGTGGACGTCACCATGGGCCATGTCAACGTCATCTGGCAGGGTGATGCGAATGCCCAGGCCCTGCGGTGCCTGCGCCATGCGACGAACCCGACGAGCCCGATCAACGTGTCTGGTCCCGAAACCACGTCCATCCGCTGGCTCGCGAAGGCCTTCGGCGAGCGCCTCGGAAAGACGCCCCAGATCGTCGGCCAGGAAGCACCAACCGCCTGGCTCGTGAACACGGCGCAGGCCTCCGGGCTGTTCGGCTATCCCTCCGTTCCGCTCAATCGCATGATCGACTGGGTCGCCGAGTGGGTCGCCCGCGATCGTCCGAGCCTCGGCAAGCCAACGCATTTCGAGACCCGCGATGGCGCCTATTGAGGACCTCCGCCTACAACCGATTGATGAAGGCCTGATCGAGGGCTGCATGGCCCTGTCAGGGGAAGCCGGCTGGAACCAGCTTCCGGATGATTGGTCCTTCTTCATCGGGCACGGCAAGGTCTTCGCCCTGCTGGGCGACGGCGGGCAGCCCGTCGCCACGGGGGCGACCCTTCCTTATCCGGGCGGGTTCGCGTGGATCGGCATGGTCCTGGTCGCCGCCTCGCACCGGCGGCAGGGGCTCGGCACACGCATCCTCCGGGCCTGCATGCAGGAGGTGCGGAGCAAAGGCCTTGTGCCGGTTCTGGACGCGACGCCTGCCGGGGAAACCGTCTATCGCCCCCTGGGCTTCGAGTCTCACTTCGGCCTGTCGCGCTGGCAGGGACAAGGCGGCAACACGGGCAGGATGCGTCCGGGAACAAGGCCGCTGCGCGAAAGCGACGTGGCGGCTCTCGTCGCATCCGATGCCATGGCCTTCGGAGCCGAGCGCCCTGCCCTGCTGACTTCTCTGCTTCGGAGAGCGCCACGGCTCGCTCTCGCGACGGACGACGGATTAGGCTGCGTGCTGGCCCGGCCCGGAAGGCTGGCGACGCAGCTGGGGCCCGTCATCGCCCGGTCCGAGATGAAGGCCGGAGAACTTCTCGAGGCCGCGCTCGATCTGGTCGATGGCCCTGTCTTCATCGACGTGATTGACACTCACCCGGAGCTCGCGCGTGTGTTGAAGGACAGAGGTTTTTCGATCCAACGGCCATTCCTGCGCATGGCGCAGAACCGTTCGACACCGTTCGGTGATCCCCGCCGGCTCTTTGCAGCCGTCGGACCCGAATTCGGCTAATCATTCCGCCTGCTGAGAGGACGACCCGCATGGCCCTGCACCACTCCCAACTTCCACCGGCGATTCTCAGCATGATCCGCAGGGGCGTCGCCATCCCGGCGCATCCCCTGGCTCTTGACGCCGAGCGTCGGTTCGACCGTCAACGGCAGCGGGCGCTGACCCGCTACTACGTCGATTCAGGTGTCGGAGGCCTTGCGGTGGGCGTGCACACGACCCAGTTCGCCATCCGCGAGATTGGCCTCTATGAGCCGATTCTCGCCGCCGCCATGGAAGACAGCAAGGCATGGGCGGACCGCCCGCTCGTGATGGTAGCCGGCATCTGCGGCAAGACCGAGCAGGCCGTCACAGAGGCGCAGACCGCCGTTCGTCTCGGCTACCACGCAGGATTGCTGAGCCTCTCCGCCCTCAAGGGGGCGAGCACCGACGAGATCATCGCCCATTGCCGCTGCGTCGCCGAGGAAATTCCCCTCGTCGGCTTCTACCTGCAGCCTGCCGTCGGCGGCATGTCGTTGGATGCAGCGTTCTGGGAACAGTTCGCCGCGATCGAGAACGTCATTGCGATCAAGGTAGCACCCTTCAACCGCTATCGGACCTTGGACGTGGTGCGAGGTGTGGTGGCGGCGCGTGCCGAGGAGCGTGTGACGTTGTACACGGGAAACGACGATCACATCGTGCTCGATCTCGTGACGCCGTTCACCGCCATTCGCGACGGAATGCCCGTCACGGTCCGCTTCAAGGGCGGCCTTCTCGGCCATTGGTCCGTCTGGACGCGCAACGCCGTCCGGATGCTGGATCAGCTTCAAAAGGCCGTCGAAGCGGGCCCCCTCTCACCGGAGATCCTCGCGCTCGATGCCCGAGTGACCGATTGCAACTCGGCCTTCTTCGACGTCGCTCATGACTTTCATGGTTGCATCGCCGGCTGCCATGAGATCCTGCGCCGCCAGGGCCTGCTCGAAGGCATCTGGTGCATCGATCCGCACGAGGGTCTGAGCCCCGGACAATTGGAGGAAATCGACCGGGTGAGCCGCGACCATGCCGACCTGTCGGACGATTCCTTCGTTGCTGAGAACCTGCACAGGTGGCTTGCATGATGAGCGCTCTTGCACCGGACCCGACGCAGATCGGGAACGAAGCCGATCCGATGATCCGCCTGCGCAACGTGCGCAAAGTCTACCGCACAGGAGGGCACGAATTCGTCGCTGTGTCCGATGTGACGATGGACATCGCGGAAGGAGACATGGTTTCCCTTGTCGGCCCAAGCGGATGCGGCAAGAGCACCCTCCTCAGGATTCTCGCCGGGCTTCACGATGCCGACGACGGCGAGGTAAGGATCGGGACGAGCGCCTCTACCTTCACGCCGGGACGCGACGTGGGCATGGTCTTCCAGCAGGCGCTCCTGCTGAAATGGAGAACCATTCTGGAGAACGTGATCCTGCCTGCGGAAATTCTCGGCCTTCCCAACCGGGAAGCGAAGGAACGCGCTCGTGACCTGCTCAATATGGTCGGGCTGCAGGGCTTCGAAAACAAGTATCCGTATGAGCTGTCGGGGGGCATGCAGCAGCGCGCATCCATCGCGCGAGCTCTGGTGCACGATCCCAAACTCATATTGATGGATGAACCTTTCGGGGCGCTCGATGCCCTCACCCGCGAGAAGATGAACCTTGAGATGCTGCGGATATGGCAGAAAAGCTCGAAGACGATCATCTTCGTGACGCACTCCATTCAGGAGGCTGTATTCCTCGGCTCACGCTGTGCGGTTTTAACGGCTGGGCCGGCTCGCATGGCGGATTATTTCGACATTGTGCTGCCATTGCCACGCACGCTCGAAGTCAAAACAACGGAGCAGTTCGGCACCTATACTAAGCGTATTTATCACCTTCTCGGAATGGACTGACCATTTCGAAAACAACATTTCTTTTGATTGCTTTGGGCTCACACCCTTGCAGTATTCAATCGGCGGCAACCAAAAGGTTGGGGCTACGTCCAAGGCGATCGAAGAAAGTGAGCACAGGATTGTACAACAAACCTGTGCTCACTTATAGGGTACGCATCCGGGCAGGGCCGCCTTGTGGGATTGAGGCACATGGAAGACCACTGGCTCTATCGACGTCGATATGGACGGTGTTGTAGCCATGGACATTATCAGGGATCGTGGGCCGGTCAGCCGCCTGGATGTGGTCGACACTGGCCGTCGTCGCCGGTTCAGCGATGAAGCAAAGCTTGCGATTGTGGCCGAGAGCTATCGCGGGCCAAAGCAGGTCTCGGCCACGGCGCGCCGGCACGGGATCACCCGCTTTCAATTGAACAGCTGGCGCAAGGCTCACAGAGAAGGACGGCTTGGCGCTGGTTCCTGGGAGGGGTTTGTGCCCGCCCTGGTCGTTCCGGACGCTCGCACGCCCTTGGAGCCTTCCGTGCCGACGACGCCGGTCCAGCATCCCCCACGCGGCCTCGGTCGGATGGACGTTGTCACCGCGAACGGGCGGCATGTGATCGTCGACCGGGATGTCGACGTCGATGCGCTGCTGCGGATCATCCGGGGCCTCGAGGCGCTGCGATGATCCCCATCCCAACCGGCGTTCGGGTCTGGCTGGCGACGGGCTATACCGATATGAGACGGGGCTTTCCATCGTTGGCCCTGCAGGTGCAGGAAGTCTTAAAACATGACCCGCTCAGTGGTCATTTATTTTGCTTCCGGGGCCGCAGAGGCGATCTGATCAAAGTGATTTGGCACGATTCCCAGGGGGCATGCCTGTTTACGAAGCGCCTCGAGCGCGGCCGGTTCATCTGGCCGTCAGCCGCCGATGGCGTGGTGACAATCTCGCCGGCGCAGCTGTCTTATTTGCTGTCCGGAATCGACTGGCGTGCCCCTCAGGAAACCTGGCGTCCGACACGGGTCGGGTAGCATTATTTGATTGAAAAGACAGGGAAATTCTGATCGAATGGTGTCATGCCTTCAAAGCCTGACGATCGTCCAGAAGACCTTGCAAGCGCCTATCTGGCGCTGCTGTCCGAGCGTGAGGTGTTGCAGGCTGAACGGGATGTCGTTGTCGCCGAGAGGGACAGGGCTGTGGCGCAAGCCGCCAAGGCCCAAGCCCTGTTGTCCGACAGCGAGGCCCTGATCGCCCGTCTGGAACTGGCGATCGAAAAGCTGAAGCGCGAACTGCGCGGCCAGCGCTCCGAGCGCGCGGCGCGGCTGATCGACCAGCTGGAATTGCAACTCGAAGAACTGGTGATGGCCGCGACCGAGGATGAGGTTGCGGCACAGGCCGCCGCCAGGAACTCAAACGGGCGCTCTTTTGTGCGCAGGCGGCCAGTCCGAAAGCCCTGGCCGGAGGATATCGAGCGCGAACGCGTGGTGCTTGATCCCCCGGCGACCTGTGCCTGCTGCGGTGGCTCGCGCCTGGCGAAACTGGGCGAGGACATCACCGAGACGCTGGAGGAGATCCCGCGTCGGTTCAAGGTGATCGAGACGGTGCGGGAAAAGTTCAGCTGCCGGGACTGTGAGGCGATCAGCCAGCCGCCGGCGCCGTTCCATGCCACGCCGCGCGGCTTCATCGGCCCTCATCTGCTGGCGACGATCCTCTTCGACAAGTTTGGCATGCACAGTCCGCTCAATCGCCAGAGCGCCCGGTTTACATGCGAAGGCATCGCGTTGTCGACCTCGACACTGGCCGATCAGGTTGGGTTTGGAACCTCCGCTCTCAGGCCGGTCTTCGATCTGATCGAGAAGCATGTCTTTGCGGCCAAGCGCCTTCACGGCGACGATACGACCATCCCTATCCGAGCCAAAAGCAAGTGCACGACCGGACGGATCTGGACTTACGTGCGGGACGACCAGCCGTTTGGTGGGGGCCTGCGCCGCCAGCCGCGGTCTACTACGCCTCAGGTGACCGCCGCGGCGAACATCCGCAGAAACACCTGGCCGGGTATGGCGGCATTCTGCAGAGTGACTGTTACAATGGCTTCGAGCCGATCAGTGTTGCCGAACAGAAAACAGTGCCGATTACCTTTGCCTTCTGCCACGCGCATGCGCGACGGAAATTCTTTGAACTGGCCGATATCGAGAAAAGGGCTCGGGATCGCAAAAGAAACGGCAAGCCGATCTCCCCGATCGCGTTGGAGGCCGTCAAGCGGTTCGACGCGCTGTTTGACGTCGAGCGTCAGATCAACGGCTTGAGCGCCGCGGAACGACTGGCGGTGCGGCAGGAGAAAAGCAAGCCGCTGTTTGATGACATGCACGAGTGGCTGAAGCGGGAGCGTGCCACGCTCACCCGATCGTCCGAGGTGATCGGCGCCATCGACTACATGCTGAAGCGCTGGGATGGCTTTGCCCGCTTCCTGGAGGATGGCCGGGCTTGTCTGACGAACAATGTCGCCGAACGGGCCTTGAGAGGGATCGCCGTAGGGCGCCGCAACTGGACCTTCGCCGGTTCCCAGCGCGGGGCGGATCGTGCCGCCGTCATGCTCACCCTCATCACGACCTGTCGTCTCAACGATGTCGATCCAAAAGCCTGGCTCGCCGACGTGCTGGCCCGGATCGCCGATCTTCCTGTCGCCCGCCTGCACGAATTGCTTCCCTGGGAATGGAAAAGTCGACGGCTGGCCGAGAACCCGGCTTCTCAGTTGGCCGCGTGACAGAAAAGGGACCGACGAGTGGGATATCGCAACTCAACGCTGTACACGCTGAAATACGTGGCTGACATGCTCGGTGAAGACGAGGACTTCCTGCACGAGTGCTCCATCGAGATGTTCCCGGAAGACGGCCGCCTCAGTGCCTACGACACCTACCCAGCCTCCGAATTGACAGAGCACATTGTCCTCTTCACCGAGGATGGCATCGAGAACCTCAAGTACATCATCGAGGCTCGCAGGACCGTCGCATCACAAAAAGCCGCCCCTTAAACCTGCACCAACGTTAGCCACGATCCCATCGACGCGCGAGGCCTGATCCTGCGGTCTTCCTCGGATGCGTACCTTATAGGAGACGTCTGATAAAGTCCTCTTCTCACATTGCGTCCGATCAGTTCAGCCAGCGCCCTGCAAACAGTGCCGTTTTGACTTTGCGCCTACAAGTCCTGTGGCTGATAACAAACATTATGGAACTAGCTGTAGGATCTTTCGTCATGTCAACGACGTCATCCACGTACCACTCTACGGTGTGTGCCCCTCATCGTTGACACCGTTAGCCTCAGCTTGTCCACGACGGGCTGGAGTGCGCTCTGGCCGAAGTAGGACGCTGCCGAGGATCAGCAGCCGACCCGCTGCTTGATCGCATCAACCTGAGACTTGGAGCGGCAGACATTCTCACACGGGATCCCGTCACCGTCGCCGTCTGCTCGGCTGTAGCCGCCGCACCAGAGCTCGACCGCCTCTTCACAGGTACTCACCGACTTGCAGGTCCCACCCCGGGCCATCAGCCATTCCTTGGCCCGCTGGCTGCTCGCCTCTGCCGATAAACCGATCCCGCTGGCGACCACGGCCGCGAGTACAACCACTGCGAACGTCCGCATGATCTTGCCCCCGATTACCCGGACCTTCCTTACCCCCGAGCTTCAGGAGCATGTTCGGTCGGAAATTATGCCTAGGCAAATGGATTCTTGACCTGCTGCGTCGCCTCGTCCGGCTGGACCTTGTCTGGCAGGTCTTTGTCTTGGGACAATGCCTTCACGACGGCATCCGCCAGCCCCTTCAACGCACGGGCTTTCTGAAGCCCCTCTTTGTCCCTGGTGAGATCTAAGGAGCCGTAGATTGAGACTTTGTCTGTACCGTTCTCCACGGTCAGATCATTGATCCTGAGCGAGGCGCTGTCGTCTGCAAAGGGCTGAAACTTCGTCATGGGCGGCGTCCGAAATTATCAATGGCATCGAGGATCTCACCGAGGAAATCACCATTTTGGGTTCCCGGGCTTGGTGTCGGCTGCTCTTGGCTGGAAGGTGATCTGGGAGCTGGGCCGGCACTGCGCCGAGAGCGGCGCAGCTGCGGTGCGGGCAGCTCCATGGCGGTCTGCTTCACGGATGCCGCCATTTGCGGAAAAACGTCGATGCCCGTCAGCTGCTGCAAGTCGGCAAGCGAGATGATCCTATAGTCATCTCCGGCCTGGTTCGGCACCAGATAGGCCGCCCCGGCATTCTGCTGCGGGTCATAGACGGCTTTGGCCAGATGCGTGGGAACCAGAACGCGCCCCTTGAGGCTCTGGACGTTCTCCCCCTGGAAGATCGGCCCTGTCACCACATAGATCTCGTGCCGCTCGGAGTACTGCCGGACAGCCCGTTCGATGCGTTCCCAGAGATTGCGGTTATTGTCCCGGTCCTGCGGCACCATATTGGCCAGGGAGAACGACTCCGCCATGCCCTGCGGCGTGGCCATGTCTCCGGAGGGGGCCATGTGGCCGCGATCGTAGCCGCTGCGGGCATAGTCGGAGAGGTCAGCCCGCTCGCTGGTCGGCAGGTTGGAATCCGGATGGAAGTTGTTGACCCGGTTCAACTCCCGAGCGCCGGCGACGCGCTCAGGGGTGAGATGCTCGGCCACCCAGAGTGGGGTCCGCGTCAGGCCAGAGTGCAGTAGCGCGAATTCGGCATAGCAGATCTGCCGGGTCTTGGGCGCGAGCTTCGGGTTGAGCAGCTGCGGCGCGACCCCGCTGAAGAAGTGCTGAGGGCAGCTTTGCGCGTTCGCCTGGGGAGCCCAAGAACAAGTGGCAAGGATGAGGCCGATGGCGAAAGCGACCGGTCTCATGGACGATCTGACAGCCCAGCAAAACGGGACAGGATGAGCCATGGTCCATTCCAGATCAGGGCCAGTCGGCGCCTGAGCACCACTGCAACTTGTCGGCGCCCCGGGGGCCTCTCACCGACCGAACGCTCGTCCTGTCGCAAACCGTATTTTCGAAAGTCCGATGCGCTGAACATCGCCTGCTCCCGACGCTTCCAACGAGGCCTAAGAGGATTGTTCTGACGTTGGCCCATCGTACCCCCTACGTGGCCCATATTCATAGGCTCGGAAGCGGCGGGTTCAATGCGAGGAGCGCATCCCTTCCGGGCGCTTTGCTGACGAGGACAACACGCCCAAACGAGAGTGCGAGCGCGCCGAGGCTCTGGTCAAGCGATCCGGTCTTCCTGGAAAACTCCGGCAGGCCTGTTCGCAAGCCGGCATCGGCATTGCTCACCTGCGGGCCGAGCACGACGGCGTCGTGCGAGCCGTGGTTTCGCACGATCATGTGCCTTCCGATTTGCCATACGTTTCGAACAAGAGCCAACGATGCGCGCTCACAGGTCCGTATAGCCCCTGTACCGCTGGGCTGTCGCCCACGCCTCCAGCGCCTGAGCGGCTTCGGTCTCATCGGGGAAGATCTCGACCTGTTCCTGGCCTTTCGCGCCCACGAAACCCCAGTGGCGCACCAGGCGGATCGTGCCGAACAGATCGCGCTCGATCATCAGGCTGAAGAACCGCGCCCTGCCCTGCTCCGACGCACGCCGATAGAGCACCAGGTGGTGCCGGATGGGTGAGCGGGCATCGGGCATCTCCCAGCGGCCCTTACGCAGGTGTGCCCTTCGGGCGTATCCTCGCCATGTCGCGCAGCATGGCTTCCTCAATCTCGTCGAGATTGACTCCGACGGCGTCCCCGCGGGTCTGCGCCGGGGCGGGGACGCGAGTGTCCAGAGCATCGATCAGGCGGTTGAGTGCGGCATCGGACAGCGGGATCTCCGGAACCTTATCGAGCCCTCGCAGGGCGATGGACCGATGGGTATAGCGCGGATCTCCTGTCACCTCAGGGCCGAACCACTCAGGTGGACCAAACCCCCTCGCCTCCGCCTCGGTGGCAAACGCCACGGTGACGAGGTGCAGGACACCGGGCCGGGGGATCTCATCGACCAGGACATGCCTGTCCCCGAGCGGCAGGATAGTCCGGGTGTAGTCGACCGCGCCGGCGCAGGCCGCGAGCAGCGCCTGGGCCTGGGCCCCTGGGATTTCGGTCTCGTCCTCGACCTCGCCGTCAGGGCTGGCCGTGGTGAGGACTAGCAGGCCCCTGTCCTCCTCGAGGCGCACCCAGGCGGACCGCTCCGGCTGTTGAGGGAAGAAGCCCTCGACGTGGCGTGGCCCGCCCCTCTCGCGCCGGATCAGGCGGGCGAAGGACGGGGCAAGGAGAAAGCGACGACGAACGGTCATGAACCCCCAGGAGTGGCAGGGATTGCGGGCACCTGTCTGTCGTACAGGGCGGAGGATGAGCAAGGCAAGTCAGAACGCCAGAATAGGTTTCCACTTAAGCGCTGGCCTCAAGCCCAAGACGGTCCGGTCTCGCCGATCTGCCGCTGCATCAGACATTTCGACAAGGAGTCCGCGGCCGTTGCCTTGGTGGTTGAGCACAGCACGCTGTATGCTCAGCCTCATGGCGCCGCGTGCAAAAGGGACTGCATCAATGGCCTCCC
The DNA here is from genome assembly GCF_047497095.1 of Microvirga sp. M2. NCBI lineage: Bacteria > Pseudomonadati > Pseudomonadota > Alphaproteobacteria > Hyphomicrobiales > Methylobacteriaceae > Microvirga > Microvirga sp. M2. Next base: position 218,121 of record NZ_CP134065.1, on the reverse strand, counting down.
TCACGAGCGAACTGGCTGCAGTGCTAGCCACAGTTCGTCGCCCCGGCGATTTCTTCGCCTCCGGCACGATTGGGTTCCTTGCGCCGCAGTTGGAGGTGGAAGGCATCGGTCCAATCGCGCTGCCGCTTCTCCCGATCCAAGCCAAGCAGCTCATCGCAGCAGCCGAGCGGGCGCCCTACGGACGGGGAGAGCAGACCCGGGTCGACACCGCGGTTCGTCGAACCTGGCAGATCGGCCCGGATCAGGTTCGGATCCAGGGCCGGGGCTGGGCGCGGACGCTGGGGACGATTCTGGCCCGCGTGTGTGACGGCCTTGGGGTCGCCGAGCCTGTGCAGGCCGAGCTCTACAAGCTGCTGATCTACGATGAAGGCAGCTTCTTCGCGAGCCACCGTGATACCGAGAAGGCACCTGGGATGTTCGCCACGCTGGTGGTGGTGCTGCCCTCGACCTCGACCGGCGGTGAACTCCTGGTCCGCCATAAGGACCGTGAGGTTCGGCTCGACCTCCGCTCCCCTGATCCATCGGAGGTGGCGTTTGCCGCCTTCTATGCCGATTGCGTGCACGAGGTCCTGCCCGTCACGTCGGGGGTTCGGCTGGTTCTGATCTACAACCTGCTGCGTTCTGGGCCGGGGCGGCCGCCCGAGCCTCCCAGCTATGTCGGCCAACGGGCCCGGATTGCGGCACTCCTGCAGGCCTGGGGCGCTGATCTGAGCCGTTCAACCACTGACGCGCCAGACAAGCTCATCTTTCCACTCGAGCATGCCTATACGTCCGCTGAGCTCGGGTTCGAGGCACTGAAAGGCGCCGATGCGGCCGCGGCGGCGGTTCTCATGGCCGCGGCTCAGATGGCCGATTGCGATCTCCACCTGGCGCTGATCTCGGTCCAGGAGAGCGGCAGTGCCGAGTACACAGGTTACGGCTCCTCGTACCGCCGCTGGTCGGAGCCGGACGAAGACGAATTCGAGGAGATTGAGGTCCTCGACCGCTCCATTGCTCTATCGACATGGCGGCGGCCCGATGGACAGCCCTCGGCGCTGGGCGAAATTCCCGTCGGAGAGGATGAACTCTGCCCGCCTGATGCGCTCGACGACCTGGAGCCTGACGAGGAGCACTTTCATGAGGCGACTGGCAACGAGGGTGCCTCCTTCGAGCGAACCTACCACCGGGCGGCTCTCGTGCTCTGGCCGCGCCAGCGCCTCTTCGCCGTTTTGTGTCAGGCCGGCGTGGCGGTCACCCTCCCCTATCTGGCCGACCTGACCGAGCGCTGGTCGAGCGGCGGTGAGGATCACATGTCACCCCTGTGGCGTGAGGCACATGAACTCGCCGGCCATATGATCTCCTCGTGGGACGGGCAGGAGAGATACCCATCGCGGGAGAAGGCTCCCACCGACGCCACCCGGATGCTGAGCCTCTTGATCCAACTCAGGGATAAGACCCGCCTTGAGGCATTTCTGGCGACCCTCGCGATCGGCGACGGCTTCTACGCCGCGGGCGACAATGATGCCATCGTGCAGGCACTCGGTCTCCTGCCGCCCCGGCGAGCCGCAGCCCTGACCCGGCAGATCATCGCTGGGAATGCGGCGACCTCCCTGACGGCCTGCGGAGATCTGCTCGCCCGGCTGGCGGCCTCAGGGGGGCATGGCCGCGAGGGTGACCTCAGAGGGGCCGCGACGGCTTTGGTCGAAGCCTTGCCAGGTGATCCGCAGCACGCATCGGCTGAGAGGCCGTGGTGGCAGGATCGGAGCGTGACCCCCCGTCTCGTCATTGATCTTCTAGAGGCTCTCGGCCGGATTGATGCGCGACTGGCCGAGCACACAGCAGATTACATGCTGACGTGGCCCCAGACCTATAGCTTGGACACCGTTCTTGTCCCAGCCATGCGGGACCTGGCCCGGTCGAGGATTGTCCAAGAGTCGGCGGTCCAGCGGCTGCGTGATGCCTGTCTTGCACACCTGCGCGCCCGGATTGCCGAGCCATTGGCGCCGCCGCGGGACTGGAGCCGGGCCAGTGTGCTCCCCTGTCAATGCCGCCACTGTGCGGAGTTGAGCCGCTTCCTTGCCGATCCTGAGCGCAAGGCATGGGCCTTCAAAGCCGTCGAAGCAGATCGCTATCATGTTGAGCAAACGATCGAGCGGGCTCACTGTGATGTGGACTTTACCACTGATCGTCGCGGTCGGCCCTACACGCTGGTGTGCACCAAGAACCAGGCGAGCTCTGAGCGCCGGGCAATGCAGCGCAGGAAGGATTTGGAGGATGTGATCCACCTGAGGGGCGGAGACATCTCGCAAAATTAGCCGAAGAGATCTTCATACAAGAAGGTTGATTGGACCGCTCACTATGTAAGCAGATTTTGAGGCATCACCAGTGATGATCTCACGCTCAGCTGTGTGCAAACTCTGATGGTTGTTAGAAGGAGAGAATACCTACTCCTCGTTTGATGCAAATTTGCGAAACGTCTGAAACAAAGATTATGGAACCTGACTCCGAGCGGCCGAGGACGGGAACGTCTTGTGTTGTAAGGCTTCTTACCAAGCTGCGGCGGGAAGGCGCCGTTTCCAGCGCTCCTGGCGCGGCAGTTGAGCCGCGGCGGCCTGACGCCTGGAGAACCTACGCTGATCCGCCCATCGCGGTCGATTCATGGGTGGAGCTTCATCCCCTAGCGTCTCCGATGGTGTCTCTGACTCGGCTACCGTCATCAGTTCGACGATCTTCGAGGTCTTCTTCCGGGGCTTTCGTGGCTTTGTCTTTGTGCTCTCAGGCTCGTGAACTGAATCCTCAGGAACAGGTGATATTGCAGAACTCTCGCGCCAGATAGGCTCGACGACTTCAGAGCTGCTCCACACCGGCTCAAGGATGCTGGGCAGGATGCGTGGCGCAGCCGCTGGCTGAGCGATCGCTTGCGGCTCTTCTTTCTGGACGATCATTGGGGCTTGAGCCGGCGTCAGCGCGAACAGACGCCTTGGTGCGAGTTGGTGACGCTGTCCATGAACGCGGGACTTCTTGATCTCAACAGAAAAAGGTTTTGGTTTTCGCTTCATCACAGATGCTGATTATGAGCTTGAATAACGATGACCTAAGGGCTTGCTTGCCCGAGTTCAAGTTCGAGGACGCACGCTGTTGTTCATCCAAACTCTTAGAGAGTTCAGTCCAGAAGCAATTCTGCATCGGCGTCCGTCTACGCAGCGCGCCGGGTGAACAGCCTATGCCACAGGCCGGGCTTGTCCTTTCGTGTGATGATCTCGACCGCCCCACCCTTCAGCCGGCGCGCTGCGTCACGATAGGCCTGAGCCGGTGCGCCGCCGGGGTGGCCCAAGGTCACCGGCGCTCCAACATTCGACGAGCGCAGCACGTCCCCGCTCTCCGGAATGATGCCGAGCAGCGGAAGGGATAGGATCTCCAACACGGTCTCCACCGTCATGATCTCCCCACGCCGGGCCTGAACAGGATCGTAACGGGTGAGGAGCAACTGCTTCTCGATGCGCTGTCCGGTCTCGGCGCGTGCGGTCTTCGCATCGAGCATGCCGATGATGCGATCCGCATCGCGGATCGACGATACCTCCGGGTTCACGACGACCACGGCCACATCGGCATGCCGCATGGCCAGGGTCGCGCCTTTCTCGATCCCGGCCGGGCTGTCGCAGATAACCCAGTCGAACAGCGCCCGCAGCTCGGCCATGATGCGGGCGACGCCGTCTTCGGTCAGGCTGTCCTTGTCGCGGCTCTGCGAGGCCGGAAGCAGATAGAGATTCTCGAGGCGCTTGTCGCGGATGAGAGCCTGCGCGAGCTTGGCCTCGCCTTTGATGACGTTGATGAGATCGAAGACCACCCGGCGCTCGGCCCCCATGACGAGATCGAGATTGCGCAGCCCAACATCGAAGTCGACCAGAACAACCTTCTGGCCGTCCTGAGCCAGGGCCGCGCCCAAGGCTGCCGTCGAGGTGGTCTTGCCGACACCGCCCTTGCCGGAGGTCACGACCAGGACCCTGCCCTGCCTGGGCTTTGTCTTTGCCTTAGAATGCTTTGGCCTTGGCTTCTTCATCGCTGGCATCTTTCAGGAGAGACCGTGAGGAGGCACGGCACCCACGCAAGCACAGACGGATTCAAGTAGCGGCAAACCGGAACGGGGCCGGAACGAACTGGGGCGGCAACGGCCATGCCCCCGATCAGCGAACCTATTCGGCGCCCAGAACGGTTACCAGACCGTTAAGATGGCTAACCCATTACGTCCAGGCACGATGAGAACCCTTTTGATCGTGTATCAGTCGATGACCGGAGGCACCCGTCAGATGGTCGAGGCTGCGGCCCGGGGCGCAGCTTTGGAGCCGACCGTTCGCGTGCGTCTGCTTCCGGCACCGGATGCTCAGGCCGCCGACCTCCTCGAGGCGGACGGCTATCTCTTTGGCACGCCCGAGAACCTGGCCGCCATGGCCGGCCTGATGAAGGACTTCTTCGACCGGACCTACTCTCTGGCGCTTGATCGTATCAGCGGGCACCCCTACGCGACGCTGATCTGCGCTGGCAGCGACGGCCACAACTCGGCGCGGCAAGTGGAGCGCATCGCGACCGGATGGCGGCTCAAAGCCATTGCGGATCCGCTGATCGTCTGCACCCACGCCCAGACCCCGGAAGCGATCTTAGCGCCTAAGGTTATTGGCCCAGACGACCTGAAGGGCTGCGAAGAGGTTGGGGCAGCCCTCGCGGCAGGGATGAGCATCGGGATGTTCTAGGAAGCCTGAGCAGGGGCCAATCGGAGCAGGCATTCCCTGGGGCGAGGAGCCGGGCGGGGCTGAACGAGGACCCGACGGCAAGGCTGTCCCCTAATGCGTGGCGTTGGAGCCGCCTTCGAGTGCACCACCTTTTTCCAGGACGATCTGCCCAAAGGCCGCGAGCGCATGCGCCATCAAGTTGGACCGGTCGCTGGCGGGCGCGAGCAGGATCAGGTCGGCGAGGCTCTCGACTACCATGGAGGCCATCTCGACCAGGTCGGTGTCGCCGCGCTCGAAGCGCTCCTGCACGAGTTGGTTGATCTCACAGTGCAAACAGTCGGACATCTCATTTTCCTCTTTGGCAGCGGGTCGGATCCAGCCTGCGCACGATGCCGCTTTAGCAAGGCTTGTAGGAGCTGTCTCGCCAAGAAGCGGGGTGCGGGCGAGCTGCCGTGACGAGGAGACTGCTCGTGCTAAAATGGGCTGCGCCTATCCAAAAACCGCCTCGCCCGAGCTACTCGCCAAAGGGTCATAATCACTGCGTCGAAGATCGAGGGACGGGAAGGCGGGCTCGATCTCCCGGAACGGCGAAGGCCCCGGCTCCGTGGCAGGTCCTCCAGCAGTTCGGCCGTCCGGGTATAGGGTTGGCGCGAGCCGCTGCGCACGGCGCTGCCGACCACTTCCCCATGTAGGAGCAGATCATAGGCGCCGGGCGCCAGCTGAATCAGGCGGTAAGTCACTTGGGGGTGCTTTTCAGAGGCCGGCTGCCGATCAATCCACTCATACGCCTTGGCGAGGGCCGCGTCACGGCCCGGTGCCAGGATCAGGGTCGGGCGCTGCTTCGGCAGCGCCGCGAAGGCCAGCCACTCCAGGCCGCTCGGGCTGAAGCGGATCTGGTAGCCGTTGTGCTCCACGAGTTCAGTGTCTGGACGGGGATACGGATCGGTCATGGTCGGGGTATTAGATATTGTGCCGGCATGGGCTGGTCTGTGGTGGGCCTGGAGGGACTTGAACCCCCAACCAGACCGTTATGAGCGGCCGGCTCTAACCATTGAGCTACAGGCCCACGCACGCCGATCTTGTCAAATCGTCACGGCTTTGGCTGTATCATCAGGGTCACAGCGAACGGCGAGAGTGCGCAGTGCCGTGCCCATTACTGCTGCATAGAATGCGGATGATCCTTCCGCATGCTACACGGAAGAGCCGTAGTCCTGTGGCCTGGTCTCTGAGGCCCGACGACATTGTTTCCAACGTCTGATCGTGAAATCCACAGCCGAAGAGCTGTGGAAGCCATGGATCTGCCGAAGTCGAGTCCTCGCGTGCATCGGACCCTATACCGAGACCGGGAATGCGGGACTGGCTCCTGCCGCTGTATGGCTGGTCAGATCGCTTCCTTGAGCTCCTTGGCGGCGCGGAAGGCGATCTTCTTCGAAGCCTTGATCTTGATCGGCTCGCCGGTCTGTGGGTTGCGGCCCATGCGGGCGGCGCGCTTGCGGACCTGCAGGATGCCGAGGCCGGTCAGGCGGATCTTGTCGCCTTTCTTCAGGCTCTTGGCGATCATCTCGATCACCTGGGTGAGCATCTCGTTCGCCTGACGCTTGGGCAGTTCATGCGCTTCCGACAGTTGCTCGGCAATGTGCCGCAGGGTCAGAATCGGGCTCGCCGAGGTGCCGCCGGACTTCTTCGCTGCTTTAACCGTCTTAGGAGCCGCGGCCTTCGCTGGCTTCTTGGCTGCTGTGCTGGCAGCTTTTGCCGATTGGGCCGGGATTGATTGCGACGCGGCGGCTTTGCGAGTCGGCGCCTTCTTGGCGGTGGTCGTGGTTGCAGATTTCGCCATGGGTGAGATCCTTCTGATGAACGATGAACCGAGCAGTCACTCGATCAGCAACGGGCTTGCACCCTAGATTGAAATCACCAGAGGGCTGTCTCCTCAATATCCCATCTGGAAAGAGTTCACAGGATCTTGCGGTGGATTTCTCGCCAGATCAGCACCTGCTTCGACCATCGTTGACGCTGACCAGGGGCAGGATAGGATGTCGGTGCGCTGTTGCACCCGGCATCGCACACGCCCTGACTGGAGTTTGGAAGAGACTTCAGTTGGGGCGTTCGCGCTTTAACAGCCCGCGAAGCCAAGGACTTCGTAGATATCGTAGCCCTGGGACTGAAGCTTGTAGGCCCGGATCTTGTTGGCGATGCCGTTTCCGCCCCTCCTGATCGAGATAAAGCAGGACGCCGCCTTCGTTCTCGGCCATGAACCGCACGGTTTCGCGCAATTGATCGCCACAATCGCATTTGAGGCTGCCGAACAGGTCCCCCGTCAGGCAGGCGGAATGGAGCCGCACGATCACGGGCTTCGAGAGATCAGGCTTTCCGACGATGATCGCCACCTGATCCCGCAGGCCCTCGCCGCCGCTCTCGTGCTCCATCCGTTACCAGACTGGCACAAAGAACTTCCCATATTTCTTGGCGATGTAGTCCTTGACCTCGGGCGAGCGATAGATCGCGATGAACTTTGCGATCTGCGGGTCATCCTTCCGGTCCTCTCGCACAACGAACTGCAGGGCGTAGTGGGCATCGCCAAACCCGTCGGCAATCAGGGCCTTCTCAGGATTGCCACCCGACAGCAACAGATAGCTGATGCTGACCTGGCCCAGGACGACATCATCAAGGGCTCGGGGCAATTGCGCGGCCTCCAACTCCCGGAAGCGCAGGTTCTTGGCGTTGGAGACGATGTCCAGGACAGTCGCGGCATCGCCCGCACCTGGCTTGAGGGTGATAAGGCCGGCCTTCTGCAGCAGTTGCAGGCCTCGCGCGCCATTCACCGGGTCATTGGCAATGGCCACGACTGCACGATCAGGCACCTGGTCGAAGCTCGTAACTTTGTTCGAAAACAGGCCCACCGGCATCACGTAAGTCGGGGCAATCGGCGCAAGCTTGTATCCACGCCCCTTGATGGCGGCATTGAGGAAGGGAAGGTGCTGGAACAGGTTGGTGTCGATTTCGCCGTTCGCCAGCGCTTCATTCGGTGTCACCCAGTCGGAAAACTCCACCACCTGAACATCGATCCCCTGCTGCCGGGCCCGCTCAGCGGCAAAGTTCATGATGTCGGCCACCGGCCCGCCACTCGTGCCAACCTTCAAGGGCTTGGCCAACGCGGCGCCGGGATCCGATACCAGGAGCACGAGGCCGACGATACCTGCAAGAAGGCCACTGAGGCTTCGACGGGAGATGGAGCACGATCGGGTGAACACTGAGGTCATGGGGACGTCCTCTGATCGGAGGTTGACGGGCAACAAGCTGCCCTATTCGGCGGCTGGGGACATGGTCCGGGACGAAGCAGCTGCGGACCCGATCGCGCGGAACGATGCGCCGGGATGACTTGTGGCGAGGCGCGCGCGTCCGCGGCCAAAGAGCTTTTCGCGCAGGGTGCCTTCTTCGTAGTCGCGCTTGTACACGCGCCTCTCCTGCAGAAGCGGCACCACCAGATCGACGAAGTCTTCCAATCCTTCGGGCATCACCACCCGGCTCAGATTGAATCCGTCGATGTCGGTGTCCTCGACCCAACTCTGCAACTCGTCGGCGATCTCCTCGGCCGAGCCCACGAGCGGCTCGTTGCGGCTGCCGAGGCCTTTCTCCCCGAAGATCTTGCGCAGCGTCCATGTCTCGCGGCTGTCGACGGTGAAGGCCCTCAGGATGGAGTTCGTGGCATCGTTCTCCTCGTGGCGGAGCGGTTCGTCAGGGTCATAGCGGGAGAAGTCCACACCCGTGATGCTGGAGAAATGCGACAGCGCCCCTTCGATGCTGGCGTAGCGATGGTACTCCTCGACCTTCTCCTCGGCTTCCTTGCGGGTCCGCCCGACGACCACGGCGCGGCCGAGAAAAGCCAGAATATCAGCGGGATCCCGCCCCTGCTCCGCCGCCCGCCGCCTGAGATCCGCGACTGTCGCGCGGGTGTTTTCCTTCGTTGGACCGGCCAGGAACACGCATTCGGCATGCCTGGCGGCAAAGTCCTTGCCTCGGGAGGACGCGCCGGCCTGATAGAGAACCGGCGTGCGCTGCGGCGACGGCTCCGCAAGATGAATGGCATCCACCCGGTAGTACCGGCCTGCATGCTGAATCCGATGCACCTTGCTTGGGTCGGCATAGATCCCGCGCTCGCGATCGCGCAGAACCGCGTCGTCCTCCCAGCTGCCTTCCCACAACTTGTAGACGACCTCCATGTACTCTTCGGCCGTCTCGTAGCGATCATCGTGCTTCGCCTGCTTGGCCAAGCCCATCCCGCGTGCGGCGCTGTCAAGATAGCCGGTGACGATATTCCAGCCGATTCGCCCGTGTGTGAGATGATCGAGCGTCGACATGCGGCGGGCGAAAAGATAGGGCGGTTCATAGGTGAGATTGCACGTCACGCCGAAGCCGATGTGCGTCGTGACGGCCGCCATGGCCGGCACAACCAGGAGGGGATCATTGACCGGCACCTGAACCGCATGGGCAATCGATGGATCAGGGTTGCCCTTGTAGACGTCATAAACCCCGACGATGTCAGCGAGAAAAATCCCGTCGAACTTGCCGCGTTCGGCTGTGCGGGCGAGATCCTGCCAGTACTCGAGCGTGTTGTACGCTGTCGACCGATCGCGCGGGTGAGCCCACATGCCGTGCTGGATATGGCCGACACAGTTCATGTCGAAGGCATTGAGCCGGATCTGCTTTGTCATTGAGAGGCGTTTCCTGTCTAGTCTCGTGAAAGGGCGTCGTCATCGGAGCGTCGGAGCGAGCCGCAGTGAGGGAGGGTGGGACGATCGCCGGATAGGCCACCCATTCGGCGGCGCGTTATGAGGCAACCTTTTCGACAGCCGGGGCATTCTCGTCTGCACTCAAACGAGGAACAGAGCCGCTCCGGCCAGAGCAACGCCACCCCCAAGGATTCGGCTCATGGCCGGAACCCTCCGGACAGCGCTTTGCAGCCCAAGCCCGCAGCCGAGAAGGAGTGCGCTGGCAAGAAGGAACCCGACCCCATAGTCGACAGCGCTCACGGCTGGTGCGATCTCAGCACCGTGCGCATAGCCATGGAAAATCCCGAAGATCCCGCAGGCGCCGGCGGCGAGAATGCGGGACGGTTGCAGGTTGAGCAGCACGGCAAGCCCCAGCCCCAGAACCGATACGGTGATCCCAAGCTCGATCATCGGGAGCTCGGATCCGATCAGGGCAGCCCAGAAGCCGAGCGCCATGGCGGCCAGGAAGCTGGCCGGCAGTCCAATGATCGCCCGCTGGCCGAGACTTCCGGCCCAGAGACCAACTGCGGTCATGGCCAGCACATGATCGAGCCCACTGAGGGGATGGGCAAACCCGGATGTAAAGCCGGTGGCCACGCCATGACCGGTATGGGCCCATGCTTCGGAAGAGGACAAAGCTGCGAGAACGAGCGCGGGGACAAGGTATCGTTTCATACTGGATCCAATTAACGGGAGTGCACAAGGCGGCTGGCGTGTCTTGAGTCAGCGTTGGGACAGACCAGTGGATTGAGTTCAGGCACTGTCACTGACCGGCGGTTGGTCGCTACGGATGCTTGTGAATGGGATCGACCCAGTACACTTCCTCTGGCTGCTCGACCGGATCCACATCGGTGACGTTCACCACCACCGCTTCGTTGTCCGAGCGCACGAGCACACACTCCAGCGGCTCGTCCGGGCTGGCGTTGATCTCCTGATGCGGCACGAATGGCGGCACATAGATGAAATCCCCCGGCCCGGCCTCGGCCACATACTCGAGGTGATCGCCCCAGCGCATGCGGGCCCTGCCGCGCACAACGTAGATCACGCTCTCCAGCTCGCCATGATGATGAACGCCGGTCTTGGCGTTCGGCTGGATCGATACCGTGCCCGCCCAGATCTTCTGGGCCCCCACCCGGGCATGATTGATGGCCGCCTGACGGAACATCCCAGGTGTCTGGGCGGTGTTGGCGTCGAGCTGGTCGCCCTTGATCACGCGGACGCCCTCGTGCTTCCAGTGCTCGTGCTCATGGTGGGAGTGCTCGTCATGCTCGTGGTGATGATGTGCGCTCATGGGGGCTTTGACTCGAAAGTTTGATGGGGAGGCAAGCACCAGCCCCTGATTCCAGGCTGGGGTTGATGGAAGGTCGTATGGCGAATGCGAGTTTGGGGCCGCCTCTACTGCGCCGCGGCTTCCTGAGTTCCGCTGAGCACCGCCGCATTGAATGACGGGTCGAGAACATCGGCAGCCTTGAGAGGCTTTGGGATTAGGCCATTACGAACATAGAGGTTGATGGTCCGCTGCTCGGCCGCCGCGACCTCGGCATCGATCGGCACCGGACGGGCATTCGCTCCGGAGAACCAGCGCAGTGGGATCTCCTTCGGCAAGCCGATGAGCTTCGCCCAGGTTCCGGCATAGGCATCGCGGTTGGCTGCCTCCCACACCCGCGCCTTGGCAAGGCGGCGCACGAAATCCTCAAGTTCGCGTCGTTTGGTGCGGATCGCCTCGACGTGCGCGGCCTGGAATCCCAGACCTGGTGTGATGCCCTGCCCGTCACGCACGATGCGGGCTTCGCCTGAGAGCACCAGCTGTGAGGTGTACGGCTCCCAGGTCGACCAGGCATCCAGGCTGCCGCTAGTCAGCGCGGCTTTGGCTTCCGCCGGCAGAAGGAAACTCAAACTCACGTCTGTCTTACCGAGTCCGGCATCCTCAAGGGCTGCCAGTACGAGCTGATGGCCGATTGAGCCGCGGCCGGTGCCGATGCGCTTGCCTTTGAGATCGGCAAAGGTCTTCACGGGAGAGTCGGGGCGCACCAGAACGGCGAGCCCCCCTTGGTCCGACCGGGTGGCCAGGATCGCCTTGATCGGAGCGCCAGAGGCCGCCGCAAAGGTGAAGGGGGCATCACCCACGATCCCGGTGTCGATGGCCTCGGCGTTCAGGGCCTCCAGCAAGGGGGCCGCAGCCGGAAACTCGCTCCATTCGAGCCTGTAGGGTAGGTCCTTGAGCACGCCGGCGGCTTCCATGAGAGCGCGGGAGCCTCCGCGCTGATCGCCCACCTTCAGAACGGTCTCGGCCCAGACAGGCCCCCACGACAGGGCAAGAGCGGCCGCGGCAGCCAGAACGGATATGCGTTTCATGGAAAGTCTCCTCTATTCAGCCGCCACGGCGCGCTGGCTCGACCGCGCGTTGAGCAGTCGGCGGAAGGCCGGGATCAGTTCACGGCCGTACTGGACAGCGTCCTCCAGGGGCTCGAAGCCCCGGATGAGGAAAGTGGTGACGCCAAGATCGTAGTAGTCGAGCAGCGCGTCGGCGACCTGCTCGGCCGTGCCAACCAGGGCGGTGGAGTTGCCCTGTGCACCGGTGACGGCCGCAATGGCGGTATACAGGCGCTTGTCGAGCCGATCGCCCTGGGCCGCTGCCGCGAGCAGCCGGCGTGCCCCTTCGTTCGGTGCCAGTGCAGCCGCGCCCAGCCCCTTGGCCGTACGCACCGCTTTGATGCGCTCGAGTAGCGCTTCCGCCCGGGCCCAGGCGCGGTCCTCCGTCTCGGCGAGGATCGGCCGGAAGGAGAGACTGAAGCGCACGTGGCGCTCGCGCCCGTGCCGGGCTGCGGCCGCGCGGACGCGGGCGATGGTCTCACGCACCTGAGCATGCGTCTCGCCCCAGAGGGCATAGACATCCGCATGCTTGCCGGCGACCTCGATGGCCGCCTCGGACGAGCCGCCGAAGTACACCGGCAGGTGCGGCTTCTGGATCGGCTTCACGGTCGAGAAGGCGCCCTCGAAACGGTAATATTGCCCGGCATAGTCAAACGGCGTCTCGCTGGTCCAGGACGCTTTCACCACATCGAGATATTCGCTCGTGCGGGCATAACGCTCGTCCTTGGTGAGGAAGTCGCCGTCCTGCCGGAGTTCCTGGTCATTGCCGCCGGTGATGATGTGAACCCCGACACGGCCGCTGGTGAGATGATCGAGGGTCGCCAACTGGCGGGCGGCCACCGTCGGCGCCGTAAACCCAGGCCGATGCGCGATCATCAGGTTGATGCGCTCGGTAACCGAGGCGGCATAGGCCGCAATGTGCTGGCTTTCAGGCGAGGTCGAGTGGAACGCGACAAGGAAGCGGTCGAAGCCGCCATATTCCTGTGCCTGGGCCAGGGCGCGAATGTAGTCGCGGTCGATAACCGGTCCCTCGGCGGGATGGGCTTCCGACTCGTAATGCGTGCCGACAAAGCCAATGAACTCGACGTCCCTGCTCATGGTGGTCTCCTGGTTCTACGATCGGGCGAGGGCATCGGCTGAGGCAGCCCAGACGGCATCGTCCAGCCGCCTGGCAGAGGCTGCGGGTGCTCGGGTCCTGACGGGGGCGGTCGTCTCTGCACCCGGTTCATTCGGGCCCTCGTCTTCGACGCCGAGTTCGCGCAGGAGGCGCGACCGCAGGCTCGAGAAGGCCGGCTGTGCATGACGGCGTGGGCGCTCCAGATTGACGTGGAGATCGAAGCCGATCCGGCCCTGGTCCAGCACCAGCACCCGGTCGGCGAGCAGCAGCGCCTCGTCCACGTCATGGGTTACGAGGAGAACGGCCGGCCGGTGGGCGCGCCAGAGCGAGGCAACCAGGCCTTGGGTCTTGAGCCGGGTGAGCGCATCCAGGGCCACAAACGGCTCATCGAGCAGCAGCAGTTTGGGCTCCCGAACCAGCGCCCGGGCGAGCGCGGCGCGTTGAGCCTCGCCGCCGGACAAGGTCAGCGGCCAGGCCTCGAGCCGGTGGCTCAGGCCCACTTCGGAGAGGGCGGCAATGGCACGCTCGCGGGCGTCAGGTGTGCGCAAGCCCAGCGCCACATTGGCCCACACCCTCTTCCATGGGATGAGGCGCGGCTCCTGGAACACCACGGCCCGCTCTGCCGGCACTGTGACGGTGCCGGCCGGAGCCTCGTCGAGACCCGCCAGGGTCCGCAGGAGCGTCGACTTACCCGAGCCGGAGCGGCCGAGCAGCGCCACGAACTCGCCGGACCGGATGGCCAGATCGAGACCGTTGAGAATGTTGGGGCCGTGGCCAAAGGAGCGCACGAGGTTTGAGACGTGCACCACGGGGTGCTGGCGCGCCGCCAGGACAGGACGAGCGTTCATGGGTCAGTCCTTCAGGAAGCTTGGTCGCCAGGCGAGCACCCGACGCTCGAGAGCACGGACGATCTGATCAGCGCTCAGTCCAAGCATGGCGTAGACGATCAGGCCGACGAGAATGATGTCGGTGCGCAGGAAGTCGCGGGCGGTCATGACCAGAAAGCCGATGCCGGAATCGGCGTTGATCTGTTCGGCCACCACAAGACTGAGCCAGGCAACACCGAGCGCATAGCGAAGCCCAACCAAGGCCGACGGCAGGGCTCCGGGCAGCACGACGTGGAACACCTGCTCGCGCCGGGTCAGCCCCAGGGTGCTCCCAGCCTCGAGCAGCTTGGCGTCCACGCTGCGGATGCCGGCAAACAGCGTGAGATAGATCGGAAACATCGTGCCCAGCGCCACGAGCGCAATCTTCGGTGTCTCGCCGATGCCGAACCACAGGATGAACAAAGGAACGAGCGCCAGAAAGGGCAGTGTCCTCAACATTTGCAGGGTGGCGTCGAGCAGGTCTTCGCCGCGTTGGGAGAGACCTGCGATGAGGGCAAATGTCGTGCCCACAACGACGCCGATGCCCAGCCCTGTCGCCACGCGGCCCAGCGACACCAGGAGGTGCCGGGGCAACTCGCCAGAGGTGATCAGCTCGGCAAAGGTACCGGCGATCATCACCGGGGAGGCGAGTGTGCGGGTCGGAATAAGGCCGCTACTGGCTGCCACCTGCCAGAGAATGACGATGAGAAGCGGAGGGAGATACCTGCGATAGCGCAGCCACCGGCCTGAGCCAGTGCCCGGTGCGGTCGTAAAGGCGACAGCCGCGCTCATCGGGCTACTCCTCGACGAACAATCTGAAGGTTTGCCGAAGACAGCGATGAGACCGTACCGGCTTTGGAAGTATCGGTGCCGATCAGACCTGCGAGCTGCCGTGCGGCGATGCTCACCCGCTCCAGCACGCCAGCCTCGGCCAGCTGTCCATCCACAAAGTCGGCATCACTGGCGTAGACGGCTGTCGGAATGGTGAGAGCCTCGAAGAAGCCAAAGAGCGGCCTCAGGGCGTGTTCCAGGACGAGAGCATGACGCGGGCCCCCTCCGGTGGCGGTGAGCAGCACCGGCTTGCCGAGCAACGCCCGGGGATCAACTAGATCGAAGGCATGCTTGAACAGCCCGGTATAGGTACCCTTGTATACCGGTGTGCCGACAATCAGCGCGTCGGCCTGCTCGATGGCATCGATGATGCGAGCGGCCGGAAGGGACAAGTCCTGGCGCTGCAGCGCAGCGCCCAGGCCCGGACCGGCATCGGACAGGTCGAAGATGTCAAGGCGCGCCTGATGGTGGCTCGCCACCTCGGCGGCGACCGTCTCGACGAGCCTGCGGGTCTTGGAGGGACGACGCGGGCTGCCGGAGAAGCCAACAATGTGAGGCAGACTCATGACGCAAATTCTCCTTCCGCCGGCTTAAAGCCCGCGGCGTTGATCAATCAGGGTCGGGAGAAGCGCAGTGTTGAGCGAGACCTGAAGAGGCCTGCGCTCATTCAGAGCACGTGCGCACGGGTGAGGCGAAGCTAAGAGGCTTCTGGGGCCGCAATGACCCTGGAGCAAGACGTCGTCATGCCTTCAACCTTCCTTCAATGAAGCTTGCGATGCGGTTGCCCTACGACCGGGTAAGGAGCGAATGCTGAGTGATCGCGAAATGACCGGGTCAGCACTGCCTTGTGATGACAGGAAGGGTCGCCTCAAAACCGCAGCCTGTCAACGAGAACGTTCTTTTTTTAGAACGGACGATACGACAAGAAACCTCTATTTGTACGCCAATCAGGAGAAGAAACTCACTGTTCACGGCTGAAACTGCCCTGGATTGTCGCTGGCCTGGCCGGATCCAAGAATTGATTGTTCTTTATACCGCACGACATGGGCGTGCCCGCAGCATGTCCAAGACCGCACTTGAGCCGGAATGGGCAAGCGGGATCCAGTCCTGATACGGGTGGTTGGTAGGGCAAAGCGCGGCTGATATGTTACTGGAGCATTTGGTTGAATCCGTCACTTTGTGCCTTATCGAGTATCCATGGCGTCTGCACCCTCCCCCCGGCGAACGAAGTCTTCTTCCAAGTCCGATCCTGATTTGTCGGTCGATCTCAGCGCCGTCATCATGGCCGCCACGCCGGACGAACCTCGGGTGCTCACCGTCCACTTCGATCCGCAGCGGCTTGATGCCCTGCCCTCCGGCCCCCTTCAGTCGCAGCATCGCACCTTGGAGGTGGGCTTGCGAAAGTGGGTGGCCGAACAGACCCAGCTGACCTTGGGCTATGTCGAGCAGCTCTACACCTTCGGCGACCGGGACCGGGCAGAGGCTGATGTCCAGGGTAAGGGGCATTCTCTGTCAATTGCTTATCTGGCGCTTGTGCGGGAGGCCCGCCCCGCCGGACTGGCTCACGCGGCCTGGCGCAACTGGTACTCGTTCCTCCCCTGGGAGGACTGGCGTGATGGGCACCCGAAGGCACTCGACCTCATTGAGCCGCGGTTGAAGGCTTGGGCCAAGGCCGGGGGCAAGCCCCTCCGCTCGTTTCGCGAGGAGCGCATTGAGCTCACCTTCGGGTTCGAGGCCGAAACCTGGGCCGACGAGCGGGTGTTGGAGCGCTACGAATTGCTCTTTGAGGCTGGTCTCGTGCCCGAGGCCCTCCGCGATACACAGCAGCCTGCCTCCTCATCCAAGATGCGGCTCGCCCCCGGCCAGCCGATGGCGCTCGACCACCGGCGCATTCTGGCGACCGCCATCGGCCGCCTGCGTGGCAAGATCAAATACCGTCCCGTGATCTTCGAGCTGATGCCCGCCTCCTTCACCCTGCTCGATCTCCAGAGAACGGTCGAAGCCCTGTCGGGCGTGCGCCTGCACAAGCAGAACTTCCGCCGCCTCGTCGAGATGCAGGGCCTGGTCGAGGAAACCGGCGAGATCACAACCGAGACCGGCGGGCGCCCGGCCCGGCTCGTGCGCTTCCGGCGCGAGGTGCTGGTCGAACGGCCGGCCCCTGGCGTGCGTCTGCCCCGCTTGAGGTGATCCTCTACTAGAGCCGATTGTGGGTTGACGCGCAGTTATACTCGTGTCTAGCATAAGTCGTTCGCCGGCTCCGCAGCCGGTTTTCTTATCCCATAATAATGCTCATGGTGAGCATTACTGCGATCTAATAATGCTCGATCTGAGCATAGTAGGCCGCCATGTCCGCTGCCGCGTCAACGGTGATCCCATCCCTGCCCCTGCCTGATCTCTACGCCCGCGTCCGGCACCATGTCCCGGCGATGGAATGGCCCATCCATGCCTGCGACATCGAGGCGATTCTGGCCCTCAAGCGCCGGCACAATGCCGTCATCCTGGCCCACAACTATCAGACGCCCGAGATCTTCCACACGGTGGCCGACATCGTCGGTGACAGCCTGGCCCTAGCGCGTGAGGCGGCGAATTCGGACGCCGCTGTGATCGTGCTCGCGGGCGTGCACTTCATGGCCGAGACCGCCAAACTCCTCAATCCGACCAAGTCAGTGCTGATCCCCGATGCCGAGGCCGGCTGCTCGCTCGCCGAGTCGATCACGGCCGAGGATGTGCGCCGGCTGCGAGCGCGCCACCCGGGTGTTCCTGTGGTCACCTATGTGAACACGTCCGCGGCCGTGAAGGCGGAATCGGATATCTGCTGCACCTCAGGCAATGCCAAGAAGGTGATTGAATCCCTTGGGGTCAACCGGGTGATCATGCTGCCGGACGAGTTCCTGGCTCAGAACACCGCCGCCCAGGTGCCCGGCATCGAGATCATCACCTGGGCGGGTCATTGCGAGGTGCACGAGCGCTTCACGCCTGAGGATATCCGCGCGGTGCGCGAGAGCTATCCGGACGTGGTCGTACTGGCCCACCCGGAAGCCCCGCCGGAGGTGGTAGCGGCCGCCGACTTTGCCGGATCGACGGCAGGGATGGCCGAGTTTGTCGGCGAGAAACGCCCGGCCCGGGTCGCCCTCGTGACCGAGTGCTCGATGAGCGACAACGTGGCGGCTCTGTATCCGGAGGTCGAGTTCGTGCGGCCCTGCAACCTGTGCCCGCACATGAAACGGATCACCCTGCCCAAGATCCGGCGGGCCTTGGAACGGCGTCAGCACGAGGTCAGGATTGATCCGGCGGTGGCCGGGCGGGCGCGGCGGGCGGTTGAGCGCATGCTCGCCGTGCGTTGAGGGCCGATCATGACACCAACCCATCCGCAAGACCCTGTCGTGATCGTGGGCGCCGGCATCGCCGGGCTGGCGACCGCTCTGCATCTAGCGCCGCTGCCCGTGACCCTGCTGGTGGCCTCGCCTCTGGGGCAGCAGGCGTCCACGCCTCTGGCACAGGGCGGGATCGCGGCCGCTCTTGGAGTCGACGACTGCCCGGCCCTGCACGCGGCCGACACCGTTCGGGCCGGGGCCGGTCTCAGTGATCCTGAGGTGGCCGCCCGCGTGGCCGCCGCTGCCCCCGCCTGCATCGCATGGCTGGTCGCTCAAGGCACCTCCTTCGATCGGACCACGCAGGGTGATGACCTGATCCTGGGGCTGGAAGCCGCGCACTCGCGCCGCCGGATCGTTCACGCGGATGGAGACCGAACCGGTCGCCGTGCTCTCGAGGCCCTCATCCAGGCCGTCAGGACCGCGCCCTCGATCCAGATCCTGGAGAACCATCGGGCCACCGACCTGGCGCTGGACGCGAATGGTGCGGTGATCGGCGTGTCCTGCCTGCCGACAGGAGCCGAAGGCGGCGGTGACCCTCTCCTGATCCGGGGCCAGGCGGTGGTCCTGGCAACAGGCGGGATCGGCGGTCTTTACGCCCACACAACCAACCCTCTCGGTGCGCTGGGCAGCGGACTGGCGCTGGCGGCCCGGGCGGGAGCCGCCCTGCGCGATCTCGAGTTCGTTCAGTTCCACCCGACGGCCATTGCGGCCGGCCTTGATCCGATGCCGCTCGCCACCGAGGCCCTGCGTGGCGAAGGAGCGACCCTCGTCAACAGCAGCGGCGAGCGCTTCATGCAAGAGGTCTCCGGCGCGGAACTGGCGCCTCGGGATGTGGTGGCCCGAACAATCTTTGCCCAGATCTGTGCCGGTGAGCGGGTCTTCCTCGACACCCGACAGGTGCTCGGTGAGCACATCACCAGGAAATTCCCCGGCGTGACGGCGCTGTGCCGGGCCGCGGGCGTCGATCCGGTGCGTGAGCAGATTCCGGTGCGGCCGGCCGCGCATTACCATATGGGCGGGATCAAAGTGGACGAGCGGGGTCGCAGCTCGGTTGAGGGGCTTTGGGTGTGCGGTGAGGCTGCGTCAACGGGCCTGCACGGCGCCAATCGCTTGGCGAGCAACTCGCTGTTGGAGGCATTGGCCTATGCGGCCTGGATCGCAGACGACATCAGAGGGTTGGTGCACCAGCCATCCACAGGCCCCCTGCCCTCACCTCCTCTCACGTCGCCACTCCAGTCGGGTCCGATGGATCATCCGTCACCAGTCCGGCAGCAGATCCGGCCGGCCATGGATCGGCAGGTTGGTGTGCTGCGGAACGCGCCTGGGCTGCAGCAGGCTGTTCGTCACTTCAGTGTGCTGGTTCATGAGGTGCAATCGACAGGTGAGCGCGACGCTGCGTTGGTGAGTCTGATGATCGCCGTATCAGCGTATAAGCGGAACGAGAGTCGGGGCGCTCATCAGCGGCTGGACCATACTCAGCTGATGCCGGAACAGCATACCGAGATGACCCTCGATCAGGCGCTGCGCATCGCGGCGGAGATCGACAATGAGACAACCGCACCCGTCAGGAGAGTTGCATGACACCGATCCTCACCACACAAAATGCTCTAGCCCCACTCCCGCGCCTGCTGGTAGAATCCATCGTGCGTGCGGCGCTGCTCGAGGACCTAGGCCGCGCTGGCGACATCACGACCAATGCCGTCGTTGCTGCAGATGCCAAACTGCGTGGGGCCATTGTGGCGCGCGAGCCCGGTGTGGTCGCGGGCGTCGATGCAGCGCTGGCGGCGTTCACCCTGATTGACCCTGCCGTCGTGGTCACCGTTGACCAGCCTGACGGCAGTCACGTGAAACGAAGAGAGACTGTTCTCCGGGTTGAGGGTTCGGCCCGGAGCATTCTTGCGGCGGAGCGCGTGGCTCTCAATCTGCTCTGCAAGCTGTCGGGGATCGCAACGGCGACGGCGGCGCTCGTTGAAGCCGTTCGGCCTCACGGCCATGCCCGGATTGTCTGCACGCGCAAGACCACACCGGGACTGCGCTCGCTCGAGAAGCATGCTGTCCGGGCCGGCGGAGGCGCCAACCACCGCTTCGGGCTCGATGATGCCGTTCTGATCAAGGACAACCACATCGCCATCGCCGGTGGTATCCGGCCGGCGCTGGAGCGGGCCCGCGCAGCCATCGGGCATCTGGTCAAGATCGAGATCGAGGTCGACACCCTCGCGCAGCTGGAGGAGGTGCTGGAACTCGGAGCCGATGCGATCCTGCTCGACAACATGAACCCAGACATGCTGTCACAGGCTGTGCGGCGGGTGAACCGACGGGCCATCACAGAAGCCTCAGGCCGGATCACGGCTGCAACGGCCCCCGCGATCGCCGGCACAGGGGTCGATCTGATCTCGACGGGCTGGATCACGCACAGCGCACCGATCCTCGACTTAGGGCTCGACGTCGCCTAGAGCGAAGTTGCGGGGCCTCAGACCAGTAAGCAACGGCCGCCTTCAGATCAGCCTAAGAATCATACTGGCAAACTGCGAAAGGCCGTGGAGAAAGGCGCCTGAACGGAAAAAAGCCGGGCCAAAGGCTCGGCATAAGGTGAGGTCCGACAATTCAGTCAAAACCTTCCAGAGGGAACGGCCGACACGGCAGCGCCGGGAGGAAGAAAGCGGTGCCTCGTCGAAATCGGCCGCTGCTCATATCGGCCGCATCCGACTTATTTGCAATGCAACATGCCTCATGAAAGGGCTGCATTGGCTGCATGAGATCACTCATACAGCTCATACTGTCGTTTCAGGGACAGCGGCCGGAATTGGACCGACGTGGATCTTACGACAGCAAGTCTCCTTCCAATCGCTCCCAGTCCCACGACCATTCATGGCATGAGGTTTGCGGGCGCTTGCCACCCACCATGGTCCGCAGGTTCTTGACCGCGAGGCATGGTATGATCAAGAGAGAACGCAAAACGACAGCGTTTCTCCGGGCGGCTCAATAGCGCTTGATCTCAACGCGTTGTCATCATTGGATGCGAACTGCAACTCGTTCATCACTCTCGCTGAGACTTTCTGTCGGAGTGCCTCCCAACCACCGGCACTCCTCCTCCAGCATTCTAAACTCTCCTGCCATGAACGATGGGCGTCGTGCCGACGGACTGTTGCCCAGAAACTCGACAATCCATGTGGTGCTCTTGCTCCTTGCACGATCACGGACAACGCTGCGGAGATGACTGCCGATCGCCTCACCTTCCCTCTTCAACTCGGCGCCTGATCAGCCTGCGCGCCTCGGCCATCAGGGTCGCGCGATCGGTTGCGAGCACGATCGTGGGACGTTGTCCCTGCCGCGCCACGAAGGACACCCAAGCGGATCGCGTCGGTCCAAACCGGATCCGGTGATCCAGGAACTGCACCTCCTCGATCAGGTCAGGGTCATGGAGAGCCTGAGAGGCCGGATCGTGCTCGGATGTCACTGCTCAAGCCTCACAGGTCGCGCTGCTGCTTTTTCGGGCTGTCCCTTGCATGCCCGGCAGCACAGCGATGACGCGACCGCAATAAGGTCGGCAAGATAGTGCTCCTTGACGAGCGCCAAGACCGTCCCGGACCCGCCGAGAATGACCGCGACATGCTCCAGGATGATCTCGGGGCTCCGCTGGCCGGTTGAGCCCCTGGGCCGCTCTGGATCCTCAGAAGGATCAACGGTCAACGGCTGGGGGCGTCCGATAAGTGTGCGCCGGGACGGGCGAAGCGGCGCAATGACGGTCCCGAACGGAATCGTTGACTGGTTCAGGACCTCGTTCATGTTGGCTGTCAGGCGGTCGGGTAAAAACCAGTTCTCCGCGACCGCTAGGGGAACGGAGCCCCGCACAAGCCGGACCTGCCGATAGTGAACGGCCTCATTCGAGGCTGGACCCAAAGCCGCCCTCACCTCGTAAGGCACGGCTGAGAGCACGAGTTGCTGCTGACGCTCGACCGTGATCGGCCCCTCTGCGAGGCCGTGTTCCTCGCACCAGGCGAGGAGGGTTTCCGTCGCCGTTGCCCCGGCAATTAGCCGGGCACTGAGATCCCGGATGAGGAGATTGACGCCTGATGGAGCTGTCATGACGATTGAGGCCCTGTTGGGGCGGCCGTGGCCTGCCGGCCGATCGCATGCGAGGCCAATTCGAGCTCGTGGTTGGACAGGGCGATCGGCGGAGGGGTCAGGATTACGTTGTCGATCAGGCGGTTTGTGCCGAGAAAGGCGGCCACGCACAGGGCAGCGGGACGCTCGACCGAACCTGTGACCGGCTCGAGCGCCGTGGCATCGACCACGTGCAGGTACTGTAGCTGATCGACCTCCGTCATGTGAGCCCGAGCAAGCTCGATCAGACGTCGGCTGTCCCGCTCGCCCTTGCGGAACGCGGCCTGAGCGGCCAGCAGGCCTCGGCTGAGGCAGCAGGCCCTCTGCCGATCGGCAGCGCTCAGGTGGCTGTTGCGGCTGCTCATGGCGAGGCCATCCGGCTCGCGCACGGTGGGCACGCTGACGATCTCGACGGCTAAGTTCAGGTCGCGCACCATCTGCCGGATCACCGCGCATTGCTGGAAGTCCTTTTGGCCGAAGAAGGCGACATGCGGCTGCACGATGTTGAACAGCTTGGTAACCACGGTGGCGACCCCGCGGAAATGCCCGGGCTGGACGGCGCCACACAGCGGCTCGGCAATCGGACCTGGGTCGACGTACGTCTCGAAACCTGGTGGGTAGATCTCACTGGAATCCGGCACGAAGAGCAGGCCCGCCCCGGCCTTACGGCAGAGCTCGTGATCCCGTTCCCGGGCACGCGGATAGTGGTCGAGATCCTCGTTGGGGCCGAACTGGATCGGATTGACGAAGATACTCACTACAGTGATGTCACAGCGGGCGACGCTCATCGGTGATGAGTGCGCGATGGCCCTCATGCAGGAAGCCCATGGTCGGCACAAAGCCGACCCGCAGGCCCAAGGCGCGGTAGCCTTTCAGACACTGGTCGAGGGATTTGATCGTGCGGAAGGTTTGCATCGGCGGATCTCATGCGCTGGTCGTGGAGGAATGCGGTGTCCAGGCGGCAACCGCCGCCTGGACACCGGCCGGGAGGGCGTAGGCCTCACTTGCGGACGGGAAGGCGCCACGGCGCACGCCTCTGGCCCAGTATCAGCTTTACGTGATGACCCAGCGCCTGCAGCAGGCGTACCAAGTGGTGCGAGGCACCACAGGCTTCGAGTGCAACCACGGGAGGTAGGAGCTTGCCAAAGAAGGTGATCAGGCTCCGGCGCTTCTTGCGGCGGATCAGCTCCTCGGCGGCGCTCACACCATGCAGCTGGAACACGTGTTTTGATGTATCCATTCCGATACGAACAATCTAGACCATGGACGGTCCCCTGTTTCTGAGATCTGCAACGACCTTATCCTGGCACACCGCTGCCATAAGGGATCTGTCCATCCCTACAAGCACCCGTCACCCTAAGCCCAACGCCATCACTAATCACAATGCCAAACGGGCGCCACCCGACATGGCGATGCCACTATGAGTCTGCCTGCCTGTATTATCTCAAACTAAACCGCCGAAGTTCGGTTGAATGCCTTTTGTCATGACCCGCGGCTGACGAAGGCCGGCGGATCAAAGGCCGTGACCGGCGGCGCGTCGTAGACCGGGCCCTTCACCTCCACCAGGCACGTCTGAGCCACGCTTCCCTGCCCCAGGCTCGACGTGCCGAGGTCCAGCGTCAACACATTGGGGTTGCCGTGCTTTTCCAGGCCCGTTTCGGGTTCCGGATCGTACCACGCGCCCGTTGCCAGGCGGGCGACGCCCGGCATGATGTCGTCGCTGAGTATCGCGCCGGCCAAGCAGCGTCCGCGCTCATTGGCGAGTTCGACGACATCGCCATCCGCGATCCCGCGTGCCGCGGCGTCCTGCGGATTGAGATAGACGGGCTCGCGACCGGCGATCTTGCCTTCGAGGCTGTAGCTGCCGGCATCGAGCTGGCTGTGCAGCCGCCGCTGGGGCTGGTCGGAGATCAGGTGTAGGCGCTTGTCGCCGGGCTGCAACTGCCCGAGCCATTCATGCGGCTCCCGCCAGACGGCGTGGCCGGGACAATCCTCAAGCCCGAAACCGTCGATGGTTTCGGAGAATATCTCGATCCGCCCGGAAGGCGTCACCAGCGGATTGGCCGCGGGATCGTTCCTGAAATCCTCGAGCATGATGACCGGACGGCTGTGCTCGCTAAGATCGATCAGGTCGGTTTTCCAGAACGTCTCGAAATCGGGCAGGTCAACACCATGCGCCGCCATCTTGCCGCGGCTTTCCTCATAGAGACGATGCAGCCACTGCATAGATGAGAGGCCTTCGGTATAGTCCGGCGCGTCGAGCCGCGCTGCAAGGGCGGCGAAAATCTCGTAATCGTCGCGGGCCTGCGCCAACGGCGCCTTGACCCGCTTCATGGCGACGAGATGACCTTCGCGCGTCGAATAGCCGATATCGTTGCGCTCCATGCTGATTGTAGCCGGCAGGACGATGTCGGCCCGTTTAGCGGTCGCAGTCCAGTATTGCTCGTGAACGACGATCGTTTCCGGCTTGTTCCAGGCCTTGACGAAGCGGTTCAGGTCCTGATGGTGGTGGTAGGGGTTGCCGCCCGCCCAATAGACCAGCCGAATGTCGGGATAGCGGTGCACGGCTCCGTCATAGGCGAAGCTGCCGCCCGGATCAAGCAGCATGTCGGCGATACGCGCGACCGGAATGAAGGCGGAAACTGGGTTCCTGCCCTGCGGCAGGGTCGGGCCGGACAGCAACCGCTCATCGCTGCCCAGTGCATTGGTGGCGCCATAGCCGAAGCCGAAGCCGCCGCCGGGCAGGCCGATCTGACCGAGCATGGCCGCTAGCGTTACGAGCATCCAGCAGGGCTGCTCGCCATGCGAGGCGCGCTGCAGCGACCATGCCATGTTCAGCATGGTGCGGGTGGCGGCCATGTCGCGGGCCAGCGCTGCGATGGTCGCGGCGGGAACGCCCGTTATAGCCTCGGCCCATTGCGGATTGCGCGGCTGGCCGTCGCTGCGGCCCATCAGATAGGCTTCGAAGCGCTCGAAGCCGACGCAATAGCGCTCGAGGAAGGCGCGATCCGCCAGGTCCTCGTCCACCAGCGTCCAGGCGATGGCCAGCATCAATGCGGTGTCGGTGTTGGGACGAAGCCTGATCCACTCGACGCCCTCGGCCTCAAGATTGTCGCCGACCGGCCCGATATTGACCACGCGTATGCCGGCCTCGCCGAGCGATTTCAGCCCGGACCGCACGCGATGGCGGGCAATGCCGCCGGCCGATATCTGTGCGTTCTTCCACGGCACGCCGCCGAACGCGACGAAGAGGCGGGTGTTCTGTGCGACCACATCCCATGAGGTGTGGTTCGCCATCAGGCTTTCCATCGGCGCGATGATGCGGCCCATGATGACGCGCGCTGCGCCGAGGCTGTAGGAATTGAGATGCCGGACATAGCCGCCGACGCTGTTCAGGAACCGGTGGACCTGGCTCTGAGCGTGATGGAAGCGGCCGGCGCTGGACCAGCCATAGGATCCGCCGAATATTGCCTCATTGCCATGCTTCCCGCGCACCCGCTGCAATTCGGCGGCGACGAGGTCGAGCGCCTCGTCCCACTCGACCTCGACGAAGGGATCGCTGCCGCGCAGCTCGGGCGCGGCGCCGGGGCCATTTTCCAGCCAGCTACGCCGCACCGCTGGGTGACGCACACGAACCGCCTCGACGCGCTCGCCATGCTGATCGAGGCCGATCGGTGTTGGATCGGGATCGCCGGCGAAATTCTCCAGCCGCAGCCCACCTCCGCCGGCGTCGTACACTTCGCGGATGCCCCAATGGGCGGACGTATAGGTTGTCATGCGGTCCACATCCTCCGTCAATTGCGCCGGCTAGCCGGCCTGGAGCGGCCGTCCCGCGACAGAATCGTCGAGCCGCTCCGATCCCTCGTTTCAACGCAATTCCGGACAGATTCCCTGAAATTGCCCTAAGTCGCGCTTGCCTTGGTGCCCGCTCCCGCGAGCCAGTCATGCCCTGGCATGGAATGCAGCAGCAGCTTGGTGTAATCATGCTGCGGATTGCGCAGCACGCTTTCGCTTGCGCCAAGCTCGACAATCTCGCCCTTGCGCATTACCGCGATGCGGTCGCAGAGCTGCGCCGCCACGCGCAAATCATGGGTGATGAACAGCATCGACAGCTTGAGCTTGCGGCGAAGCTCGAGAAGCAGGTCCAGCACCTGCGCCTGGATCGACACATCCAGTGCCGACACCGGCTCATCGGCGACGATCAGCTGCGGCTCCATGACGAGCGCGCGGGCAATGCCGATGCGCTGACGCTGGCCACCGGAGAATTCATGTGGGAAGCGCCCCAATGCGCTGCGATCGAGACTGACCATTTCGAGCATCCTCTCGGCTCGCTTCAGCGCCTCTTGCTTCGTCGCGCCGTGCAACACCTGGCTTTCGGTCAGCACCCTTCCGATCTTGTGGCGCGGATTGAGCGAGGCATAGGGGTCCTGGAATATCATCTGGATGCGCGGCCTCACCTCGGCGAAGCGCTTGCGATTCATGGTCGAGAGATCTTCGCCGTTGAACCGGATCACCCCGGCATCCGCCTTGAGCAATTGCACCACGACCTGGCCGAGGGTGGATTTTCCGGAACCGGATTCTCCGACCAGCCCGACAGTCTCGCCATGCTCGAGCTTCAAATTGACATTCTTCAGGGCGTGGACTTCGCGCATCTGCGAGGAGAACAGGCTCACGCGCGTGATATAGGTCTTCGTGGCATTGGCGACGTCGAGAACCGTCGCGGTCGAGGCCTCGTGCGGAGCCAGCGGCTCGCGTGAGAGGCCGCGCACGGCATCGATTAGCCGCTGCGTGTAGGGATGCTGCGGCCGGTCAAGCACGTCGCGCGCGCCGCCATATTCAACCAGTTCGCCGTGCTGCATCACCGCCACGCGGGTAGCGATATCGGCGACGACGCCGAAATCATGCGTGATGAACAGGACAGCCAGGTTGCTGCGCTGCTGCACCTCGCGCAACAGCGCGAGGATCTGCTTCTGCGTTGTCACGTCGAGCGCAGTGGTGGGCTCGTCCGCAATCAGCACGTCCGGCTGAAGGGCCAGCGCCATGGCGATCATGACGCGCTGCCTCTGGCCGCCCGAGAGCCTGAAAGGATAAGCATGCTGCAAGCTGGCGGGATCAGGAAGGCCGGTTGCCTCCAGCAATTCCAGAATGCGCTGCTGCCGCTTTGCCCTCTCTGTCATGCCATGGGCTTGCAACACCTCGTCGATCTGCTCATGCACGGTCAGCACGGGATTGAGCGCCGTCATTGGCTCCTGGAAGATCATGGCGATGCGCCGGCCCCGGATCGAGCGGAAGCCGGCCTCGTCTAGCGTCGAGAGTTCGTGGCCGTCATAGCGGATCGAGCCGCCCGCGACATGCACGCCGGCCGGCAGCAGTCCCATGATCGCACCAGCGAGCAACGACTTGCCTGAGCCCGATTCGCCGACGACGCACAGGATCTCGTTCTGGCGCAGCTCGACGGACAGGTTCCTGACCGCTAGCGGCCGGTCGGCACCGGCCGGCAAGGCTATGTCGAGATCGCGGATCTCGACGATGACATCCGCGTTGGCGTTCATGCCCGCACTCTCCGCGATAGTCTGGGGTTGAGAACGTCGCTCAGGCCCTGCCCGAAAAGGTTGAGGGCCAGCACCGTCGTGAAGATCGCGAAGCCGGGAATGGCACTCAGCCACCAGGCATGACGGATCATGGTGCGGCCGGCGCCGATCATGAAGCCCCAAGTGATGAAGTTGCGATCTCCGAGCCCGAGGAAGGAAAGGCCGGATTCGATCAGGATCGCCGCCGCGACCATCAGCGAGGCCATGACGATGACGGGCGAGAAGGCATTGGGCAGAATCTGGTGGAAGATGATGTTGAAATGCGAACTGCCGCTGATGCGCGCCGCCTTCACGAAATCGCGGCTGCGCAGGGACAGGAACTCCGCCCGCACCAGTCGCGCGACTGGCGGCCAGCTGACGATCGCGATCGCCGAAACGATCGAGCCGAGCGACGGCGAGAAGATCGCGACCAGAACGATGGCCAGCATGAAGGATGGGATAGTCTGGAAGAATTCCGTAAGACGCATCAGCATGTCGTCGATCCAGCCGGAAAAATATCCGGAGACCGCGCCGACGATGACACCGACCACCAGCGATACGACGGTGGAGACGAAGCCGATAATGAGCGACATGCGTGCGCCATGCACGATGCCAGCGGCAAGATCGCGGCCAAGCTGGTCGGTGCCGAATAGATAACCAGGCGACAGCGGAGGCAGGTTCGGCGCGCCGGCCATGCGCCACGGGTTGCCCGGATAGAGCAGATCGGCAAACAGCGCCATCAGGATGAGCGCCAGCAGCATGATCGCGCCGATCATGCCCGCACGGCTCCCGGCGAAGGATTTGAGGAAATCCGTCATGTCGTCACCTCAATGCGGGGATCGGCAAGGCTATAGAGGATGTCGGCGATGAAGTTGAAGAGCACGACAAGGGCCGATGCGATGATGAAGATCGCTAGAAGCAGGTTGTAGTCGCGCTGCAGCAGCGCGTCGAAGGCCAGCCGGCCGATGCCGGGCCATGCGAAGACGGTTTCCGTCAGCACTGCTCCGCCGACAAGGTGGCCTGCTTGCAGGCTTGCCAGCGTGATAATCGGCAGCATCGCGTTCTTCAGGATATGCCGCCGCCATATTCGGCCTGCCGGTAAGCCCTTGGCGCGGGCGGTGCGGACAAAATCGAGGTTCATGACTTCGAGGACCGAAGCCCTGGTCATGCGCGTATAGGTCGCTAGATAGACCAGCGCCAGCGTCATTGCGGGCAGCACGAGATGGAGAGCGACATCCATCGCCTGCCCCCATGGCGACAGGGCTCCGCCGACTGTGGACATGCCAAAGGCCGGAAGCCAGCCGAGCCAGACCGAGAACACCAGAATACCCATCAGGCCGACCCAGAACAGCGGCAGGGCAAAGAACAGCAGCGCGAATATGGTGATGAGCGCATCCTGCCATTTCCCGACATGCCGCGCGGCAAATGCGCCAAGACCGACGCCCGCGGCCACTGCGATACCGAAGGCCGACATGGTCAAAAGCAGAGTCGCCGGCAGGCGTTCGGCGATCAGCTCTATCACTGGCCGGTTGAACCGATAGGAGGTCCCGAAATCGAGCCGCGCCACCTGCCCTATATAGAGGGCGAGCTGCTCATAGACCGGCCGGTCCAGGCCGTAACGGGTGCGTACACTGTCGAGGAACTCCGCATCCACTGCGCCCTGGTCGCCGGCAATGATCATTGCCGGGTCGCCGGGCGCCGCGCGAATGAGCGCGAAGCTGAAAATCGTCACCGCCAGCAACACGAAGATCGCCTTCATGAAGCGCAGCAGTAGGAAACGTATCTGAGCCATGGGTTCCCCTGGAGGATGGGTAAGTCGGACAGGCTTGCGGCAGGGCCGCAAGCCCTTCGGCTTTTACTCCTTCGCGATCCAGACGTCGGCGAAGTTCGCGTTCAGGCCAAGCCCTGTGGTGATGAGGTTCTTGAGCTTGGACCGGTATACGGTCGGGAACGACATCTGGTGCGACCAAATCACCGGCACATCGGCGGAAATCACCTTCTGTGCCTCCGAATAGATCTTCTGCCGCGCAGCGGGATCGTTCGCCGCCGCTCCTTCCGCGAACAGCTTGTCGATCTCCGGATTCACATAGCCGTCCACATTCGTGGCCGTGCCCCGGTTCCGGTTGTCGGAGACATAGGTCTGCGACACGCCCATCGCAGGATCACCCAGCAGATAGATGAAGTTGGTGGTGATATCGAATTTGCCGGTCGTGGTGCGTTCTTGCCAGCCCGGCACGTCGACCGACACGACATTGGTGGCGATGCCGATTTCATTCAGCTGCTGGCGCAGATACTCGGCTTGGCGCTGCCAGGTTTCGCCGTAGGGCAGCGGCATCAGGTCCAGCCTCGCATAGACGCCGTTGGCGTCCGGCTTCAGGCCGGATTCGGCCATCAGCGCCTTGGCCTTGTCGAGATCGAAGGCATAGTTGGTGAGCACCGATCCGTCATAGAAGGGGGTGCGCTCCGTCATCGGACCATAGGCGGGCTTGCCGAAGCCGCCAAAAATGGCGTTGATCATGAACTGCCGGTCGAGCGCGTAGGAGATTGCCTGGCGCACCTTCAGATTGTCGAGCGGCGGCTTGTGGAGATTGACGTTGATGATCGCAAGCGGATCGTAGAACTCCCAGCCAGCCTCGCTCACCGCGACGCCCGGCGTCTCGGCGAGACGGCGCACCTCGAAATTCTCGACGTCGCCGCCGCGCAGCACATCAACCTGGCCCTGTTCGAAGGCGATGGCGCGGCTGTTGGCGTCGGGAATGATGTGGAAATAGATCGCGTCGAGATAGGGCAGCCCCTTGCCCCAATAGTCATCGTTGCGGACGAGATGGATGTAACGGCCCTTGGCCCATTTCTCAAAGCGGAACGGCCCGGTTCCGACCGGCTTTTCGTTGGCGGGGTTCTCGAAGATCTTCGTGCCTTCATAGATATGGGCCGGAACGATCGTACCGCCACTTACCTCGAAGATCATCATGAAGGCGGCATAGGGGGCCTTCAGCTTGAAGACGACCGTGTGGTCGTCCGGTGCGGTAATCGATTCGGTCCGCGCCATGACCGAGCGCGTGCGCGCGAAGGCTTCCGGCAGGAAGGTGGAGAAGGAATAGACCACGTCGGCGCTGGTGAAGGGCTTGCCGTCATGCCATTTCACGCCTTGGCGCAGATGGAAGGTGTAGTTCAGGCCGTCCTCGGAAATTTCCCAGGATTCGGCAAGGCCGGGCAGCGGCTTCATGTCGGGCGTTAGGCTGATCAGGCCCTCATAGATCTTGCTGCCCACGAAGGAAACCGGGCCGAGCTTGTTGAGGCCGAGCATCACCGTGGGCGGTTCGGGTTGCACCACCATGTTGAGAGTGCCACCGCGCTCCGGCTCCTGCGCCAGGACGATGCCTGAAATGGCGGACAGTATCAATCCGAGTAGCAAGGACGCTTTGGTCATCGTGTGTCTCTCTGGCTTTTGCGGTGTTTGGACTTATCTGCGCGCCGACGTGAAGCCATCCATGAAGGCACCGAGATTGAGGCCGAGGTCGGCGACGAGATAGCCGCCTTCCTGGATGAGGGCCGTCGGCAGGCTGGCGCAGCCAAGCAGGCGCCCGATCTCGGCGAAGCCCTGCGTCGATACATTCATCTCGGCCGAAGGATCACCCTTGAAGGCGTCGAACCCGACCGACACAACAAGGGCTGTCGCGCCCGATTCCTTGACCGATTTCACGCCGGCCTCGATGGCTTCGAGATAGACGGGATCAGCGGAGCCGACCAGGACCGGCAGATTGAGGTTGAAGCCCTCGCCGGCTCCTTCGCCCCTCTCGTCGGCATAGCCGGCATAGAAGGGAAAGACCTGATGCGGGTCGGCATGGATCGAGACAAAGTGAACGTCGTCGCGATCGTAGAAGATGTCCTGCGTTCCGTTGCCGTGATGGACGTCGAAATCGAGGATCGCCACGCGCTTGTGCTTTGCAAGCAGCGCCTGGGCGGCGATGGCGGCATTGTTGAGATAGCAGAAGCCACCCGCCATGTCGGCATAGGCATGATGGCCAGGAGGACGGCAAAGCGCATAGGCGTCGTAATGCCCTTCTTCGAGCAGCGCCGCGGCCTCGAGCGCGCAATGCGCTGAGGCGACCGAGGCCTCGAAGGTGCCGGCGTCGATCGGTGCCGAGCCGCCCGACAGATAATAGCCGACCTGCCCCTGAATGCTGGCCGGCAGCGCTGCGCGATGGCGATTGGCCGAGGCATGAGCGCAGGCGTAAGGTCCGGCCTTGCCCTTGGGGAAGGCCTGGTGCCAGCGTTCATAGGCGCTTTGCAGGAACTCCACATAAGCCCGGTCGTGAATGGCCAGGATTGGCTCCATGCCGAAATCGCGCGGCGCCACGATTTCGTGGCCGCCGGCCTTGAGCGCGTCGAGAAGATGGGCAACGCGGCCGGGCACTTCCAGATTCGGCGATACCTTGCCCCGAACGACAATCTCCGATGGCGCGTGCAGGTTGTGCGTTTCGGAATATATGGCTCGCACTCTAACCTCCCTCTGTGTCCCATTATTTAGAATGCAAGATTAAATTTTGGAACAGTGGACCACGTCCACAAAGACCCGTCAAGCGCGCATTGCGGCTTTTGGGTGGTTTCTACGCTGCGCCCGTTGCCTCTCAACGTCCGGTGAAAACCGGCTTGCGCTTCTCCTTGAAGGCTGCGACGCCTTCCTTGAGATCACTGCTGGCGCGCACGACCCCGAGGTCGCGGGCATAGCGTCCAAGCTTCTCCGATGGCGTCTGCACCAGCGTATGCTCGACCACAAAACGCTTGAGCGTCTTCAGCACCAGTGGCGCCATGTCCTCAAGCTCGCGCGCCATCGCCAGCGCCGCCTCCAGATGCTTGCCGTTCGCGACAACCTCGTTGGCGAGGCCTATTTCATAGGCGCGCCGTCCCGATACGGGCCGTCCAAGCAGCATGATCTCCATGGCCAGCTTGTGGGGAATGCGCGCGGCAAGCGTGGCGATCATGCCGCCGGTGAGCCCGACCTTGCCCTCGGGATAGGAGAAGCGCGCGTCTTCGGAAACGACACACAGATCTGCCATCGCCGCCATCACCAGCGCGCCGCCGACGCACCAGCCATGGACGGCGCAGATGATCGGCTTTTCTGTGACGATGCCGATCGTGGGGATGCACCGCCACAATTCAGGCAGGTCGGTCACATCGGCACCCGCGCAGAAGGCACGGTCACCGCTGCCGGTGATGATCGCGACGGCCTGATCGGACCGGTCGAATTCCTCAAAGCGGCGCTGGAGC
Source organism: Microvirga sp. M2 (assembly GCF_047497095.1). Lineage (NCBI taxonomy): Bacteria > Pseudomonadati > Pseudomonadota > Alphaproteobacteria > Hyphomicrobiales > Methylobacteriaceae > Microvirga > Microvirga sp. M2. The sequence continues at coordinate 185,140 of NZ_CP134065.1, read as the reverse complement.
TCGTTGGCGACCTCGGCATTGATCGCGTTCATCTTTTCGGGACGATTGATCGTGAAGATTGTCGTCTTGCCGTCGTTGCGGACCTCGAGCGCGGACATTCCATTTCTCCCTTGAATTTCGTCTTTATCGGCGACGCACTGTGTCGTCAGTCATCCTCGAGCAACATGCGGCCGTCCACCGCGACGCAGCCCTTACCGGCCTCGCCGACCAGCAGCGGATTGATGTCGAGCTCCTTGAAGCGCGGGCCGATATCGTGGGCCATCCAGCTCACCCGCGAGATGATGTCCGCCGCGGCCTCGATATCCAGCACGGCGCCGCCGCGGAAGCCACGCATCAGCTTAGCGATCTGCAGGCTTTCGATCATCGTCCGTGCCTTGGCCGGCGAAACCGGGGCGAGTGCCACCGAAACGTCCTTCAGCAATTCCACCAGCACGCCGCCGGCACCGACGATCACCATCGGTCCGAATTGTGGGTCGTTGCGCGCGCCGATCAGCAGCTCGGCCTTGCCCGAACGCATTTCCTGAACGAGATAGCCCTCGATCTTGGCATCCGGCTTCAGCCTGGCGATGGAGCTGGCCATGGCGCTGACGGCGCTTGCCACCGCCTGCGGGGTTTCAAGCCCGAGCACTACGCCGCCGACATCCGATTTGTGGACAATATCGGGCGAAACGACCTTGACGACAAAGGGCTTTTCCAGCTTTGCGGCCATTGCTTCGGCCTGCTCGGGGCCGGAAACGACTTCGCCACGATTGGTGGAGATGCGATGCGCCGCAAGGATCGCCTTGGTATCGGCTTCACCGACACTGCCCTTGAGATCGGCCGTCAGCGCATCGTCCGGCACGCCCGCGGGCCGCGCAGGCGGCTCCGTCGGCGCCGCATCCGCCATCCTGCGCCAGGCTTCGATCGCGCGGATCGCATCGTCCAGGCTGTCGGTGTAGACGATGCCCTCTCTGCGCAGGAAGGCGCGCGCGGCATCCGCCGAATGGCCCTGCTGCAGCACGAGAATGTGCGGCTTGGAGAAGCCCTCGGCGGCGGCCTCCTTGGTTCCTTCGTCGAGTTTGCGGCACAACAGCTCCACATCGGGAGCCGTGGTTATCGCCGATAGGATGAGGTCGGTGGCCGTGTCCTTGATGACAGTCTTGATCGTCACGCCGCCGACGACCATCGACCCTCCCTGCTTGGCGGTTCCCATATCGATCGGATTGGCGCCCGCGACATTGTCGGCATAGTGCTCGGCGAGGTCCGCCTTCGCCGCGTCGGAGAACGAAGCCAGCGGAATGGCGCGGTCGGTCAGCCGATCGGCGGCAATGGCGCCGCCGCCACCGGAGGTCGTGACGATGGCGACGCTGTTCGGCCGGGCCTTCGGGAAACGCCCGAGCGACGCAGCCAGCAGCATCATGGCGTCCGGGTCGTCCATGGTCAGCACGCCGCAGTCGCGGCAGGCCGCCGCGAAGGCCTCATAGCTGCCTGCAAGGCTTGCCGTGTGCGAGAAGGCGGCCGCCGCGCCGAACTCCGTACGGCCCGCCTTTACGGCAAGCCAGGGCTTGCCGGCGGCATAGGCCCGGCGCGCGGTCTCCATGAAGCGGCGCGCATCCTTGATGCCTTCAACATAGGTGCAGATGACATGCGTGCGCTCGTCGGCAATCAGGTAGTCGACGAAGTCGCACATGTCCATGTCGGCCTGGTTGCCGATGGAGAAGCAATGCGAAAAGCCGATGCCGCGCGCCATTGCGCGGTCGAAAATCGTCGCCATCAGCGCACCGCTCTGGCTGACGAAACCTATGTCGCCTTTCGGCATGCTATCGACGAAAAGCGCCGGTGACGCGCAAAGCACGAGATCGTTGGCCGGGCTGATGATGCCAAGGCAGTTCGGGCCGATGATGCGCATTCCCGCGGCATTGGCGACGGAAACCATCTCGCGTTCGAGTGCCGCGCCTTCGGGTCCGGCGTCGGAGAATTTGGAGGTGATGACGATCGCGGCCTTGGTGCCAGCGGCGGCGCAGGCCGCGACCGCTTCCTTGACCGCATCACGCGGCACCGCCATCACGGCCATGTCGGGCGGCGTCGGCGTGGCGCCGATTGCCGGATAGCATTTGATGCCGAGCAACTGCTCGCGCTTCGGATTGATCGGGTAGATCTGGCCCTTGAAGCCGTGATGGACCAGATTCTTATAGATGCGCCCGCCGAACTTGGTCAGGTCTTCCGATGCGCCTATGACGGCAACGGATTGCGGCGCCAGAATCACTCCAGCATTCGCGATTGGCGAAACTGCATTCATCGAACTGCCCCTTCCTGGGATGTGGCCGCGGCCGCAGCCCGGTCTGTCTTGCTCTTGTCCTGCGCCTTTGCGCGATAGGCGATGATCCGCTGCACGAGTCCCGGCCGGGCGGCAGAGCGCACCAGCGCGGCGAGATCGCGATCAAGGTCGATCCCGCTTCCGCCGGCTGCCTGCCTGAGGGCGGCGATCGTATGGGCGTCGAGCCGCACCGCGGCGCGCTCGATGCTTGCCAGTGCCGCGTCCAGATCCTCCGGCTGGACGATACGGGTCGCCAGACCGAGCCTTGCCGCCCGCTCGGCATCGATGACGTCGCCTCCGGTGATGACCGAGAGGGCCGCGTCCTCGCCGATGCGCTGCGCCAGCCGTCTCGTGCCCAGAACCAGGCCGAAGGCGGCGCCGGGGAAGCTGAAGCTCGCATCCGGCAAGGCCAACCGCACCGAACAGGCGGCGAACAGGTCGGCCCCCGCGCCGAAGGTGCGGCCATGCGCCACCGCCAGCGTCGTGAAGGGCGCCGACCAGATGCGCGCCAAAAGCTCCTCTATGCGCACAAAGCGCGCAAGAAGCTCCCCATCGGCCGTATCCTCCAACCCGGCGAGATCGAAGCCGGTGCAGAAATTGCGACCTTCTCCCTCGATGACCAACAGCTTGACGCCGTTGCGCGCTGTGCTGTCGAGCGCCTCATGCATGGCCTCCACGAGATCGACCGACAGGCTGTTGCCGCGCTCGGAGCGCGTCAGCACCAGGTTGCAACGGCCGCCGCGCTCGCTGACGACAAGCGGCTTGCTCACGCCTGGACGCCCCAGACATTGGGCAGGACTGTGTTGGAATAGCCCGAGATGAAGGTCTTCATGCCGCCTTCGGGCGGGAAGACGTTCCGCGAAATCGCCCCGATATCGCCGCCATAGACATGGATGCTGATCGAGGCCTCGTTCTCGCGGGCGTTCCAGACCTTGTGGATGTCGCCGATATCGGGAGAAACCATGACGACCTCGCCCGGATCGAGCCGCTCGGTTTCACCGGCGACCGGCCTGTCGTCCTGCATCGAATAGGACTGCGAGATCTCAGACCCGCGCAGCATGCCGACAAGACCCCATGTCGTGTGGTTGTGGATCGGCGTTTCCTGGCCCGGCCCCCAGACGAAGCTGACCACGCAGAAGCGCTCCTGCGGATCGCAATAGAGAAGATATTGCTGGTAGCGATCCGGATTCGGCTTGGCATACTGCTCCGGCAGCCAGTCGTCGTGCGCCACCAGCGCCTCGAGATGTTCCTTGCCGCGATTGAGTAGGACGGCCTCGTCATTGCCGGCCTCTTCCATCAGCTTGCTCATCTGCGCCAGAAAGGTTCTCAGTCTCGCAGGGTTAGCGCTCATTGCGTCACCTTCATTCATTGTCGTTAGGTCTATTTGGCGGCCGCAGAGAGCGGGCCCAGCACGCTGTCCCCGTGCTCGCCCAGCAAGGGGGGACGCCGGTAGATCTTCGGCGCCTCGCCGTCGATGCGGATGGGACTGCCAAAGGTTTGCGTCATGGCTCCGTTCGGCAATTCGAGCGCCTCGACAAATCCCATGAAGGCGACCTGCGGATCGTTTAGCGCCTGTGAATAGGTGTTGATGCTGCTGCAGGGAACGCCGGCCCGACGGAGCTTGTCCAGAACGCTGTCTACCGTTTCGCGCGCGAACTCACCATTGAGGATGATCGCCAAGGCTTCCTGGTGCCGGGCGCGATCGATGGTGGAGCGGAAGCGCGCATCCTCGAAAAGGTCCATCCTGCCCACGACCTCGCAGACGGATTTCCAAAGCCCGTCATTGCCGGCGGCGAGGACGAAATTTCCGTCGGACGCGCTGAAGGCCTGATAGGGGGCGTTGCGCGGATGGGCCGCCCCCAATGCGCGCGGGTCCTTGCCGCTGCCGAAATATTCGCTCGTCTGCAATGCGCCCACCGCCAGGCTGGCGCCGAGCATCGAGACGTCGATATGCCCGCCTTTGCCGCCGGCGCGCACGCGCGCCAGAAGCGAGCTGATCGCGAAGGCGCCATAGAGGCCGGTTGCGAAATCCGAGATCGGGATGCCGCATTTGACCGGCTCGCCGTCCGCCTCCCCCGTCACGCTCATGATGCCCGACATGGCCTGCACGGTGAGGTCGAAGCCACCCTCGGAAGAACGCGGCCCTTGCTGGCCGAATGCGGAAAGCGAGCAATAGATCAGCTTCGGCGAGGTTGCGGCGAAGCGCTCATAGCCTAGGTTGAGACGCTTCATCGCGCCCGGCCGGTTGTTCTCGACCACCACGTCGGCACTTTCGACCAACTTGACTGCGGCCGCGTTGTCGGCCGGATCTTTCAGGTTCAGCGCAATCGAGCGCTTGTTGCGGTTCAAAGAGGCGAAGTTTTCGCTGAAACCTTCGGTAAGCGGCGGCCATTGCCGCATCGTGTCCCCGCCCGGCGACTCGATCTTGATAACGTCGGCGCCCATGTCTGCCAGAAGCATGGAACAGAAGGGGCCGGCGGCTACATGGCAAAACTCGACGACCCGTATGCCGGCAAGCGGTGCGGTCGCGCTGGGTTTGCTATCTGTCAATTTCCTCTCCAAGTCCCTATTCTGCAGTGTTGCTTTGCTGCGCGGCCCGCGGCCCTTCCAGGCCGCCTTGCCGGCCCCGCATCGGATTCCGGCCAAAGCGGTCAGCCCGCGAAATGGCTGACGAATTTGGTCTCAAGATAAGCGTCCAGCCCTTCTGAGCCGCCTTCGCGCCCATGGCCGCTGTCGCCGACGCCGCCGAAGGGCGTCTCGATCGGGCCGAGCCCGAGATGATTGATCGACATCATGCCGACTCTGACGCGCGCGCTGACGAGAGCGGCGCGGCGCGAGGACTCCGTGAAGGCATAGCCGGCAAGTCCGTACGGCGTGGCGTTGGCGCGCGCGATGACCTCTTCCTCGTCCTCGAACCGGTTGATCAGCGCCACCGGACCGAAGGGCTCCTCATTCATGATGCGGCTTTGCGCCGGCACGTCCCCGAGCACCGTCGGGGCATAGAAATAACCGACATTGTTGAGACGCTGGCCGCCGGCGTGAAGCTTCGCGCCGTCCTGCACGGCCTCACGGATCAGGCCGTCGACGGCCTCTACGCGGCGTCGGGTCGCCAGCGGGCCCATGTCGATATCGCTGGCACCCGCTCCGACGCGGATGGACTTCGCCTTGGCAACGAAAGCCTCCAAAAATCCGTCATAGGCTTTTTCATGCACGAAGAAGCGGGTCGGCGAGATGCAGACCTGACCGCCATTACGGTATTTGTAAGTGGCGAGCTGCGTGGCGACCTTGCTGAGTTCGACATCGTCGAACACGATGACCGGCGCATGGCCGCCAAGCTCCATCGTGGTGCGCTTCATATGCAGGCCAGCCAGCGCCGCAAGCTGCTTGCCGACCGCAACGGAGCCGGTGAAAGACACTTTACGGATCTGCGGAGCCGGGATCAGGTGAGACGAGATCGCGGGCGGATCGCCGAAAACCAGGTTGAGCGCGCCCGCCGGAACGCCGGCCTCGGACAGAATGCGCGCAACCTCGCAAACGGCGCCCGGCGCTTCCTCTGGGCCCTTGATGATGATGGTGCACCCGGCGGCAAGCGCCGCGCCGATCTTGCGCACCGCCTGCGACACAGGGAAATTCCAGGGGCTGAAGGCCGCGACCGGACCAACCGGCTCGCGCAACGCCTGCTGGCTGACACCGGCTCCCCGCGCCGGAATGATGCGGCCGTAGGAGCGGCGCGCCTCTTCGGCAAACCAGTCCATGATGTCGGCGGCATTGGCCACCTCGCCGGCGGCCTCTGCCAACGGCTTGCCCTGCTCGCGGGTCAGAATGGCGGCGATGTCGTTCCGGAGGCTGCGCAGCGCGGACGCCGCATCGTGCAGGATCTTCGCGCGGTCTATCGCCGGGCGCGCCGCCCATGCGGGAAAGCTGCGCTCAGCCGCCTGCAGCGCCTCGTCCAGATCAGCCGTCGTCGCCGCTGGCACGGTCGCGACGACGGTTTCGGTGGCGGGGTCCAGAACCTCGACCAGGGCGCGGTCGCCGCCTCTGCGCCAGCTTCCGTCGATAAAGAGTCCATGCTCAACCATTCGGTCGTTCCTTCCGCACTGCTTGGGAGCTATCGGCGCTTTTGCCGGTAAGGTGCGCGCGCAGGCGTCAAGCCGCCTGCATCGTGCGCTCGAAAGCGTCAAACGCCTTCTCGATGCCGTCGAACAGCATGTCGATCTGTGCCTCGTCGATGATGAGCGGCGGACAGAAAGCGATGCATTCGCGGAGCGCCCGCACGATCACGCCGTTTTCCATGGCTTTGGCCTGCAGGCCCGCGCCGATCGCCAGTTTCGGATCGAACGGCGTCTTGGCCTTCTTGTCGCTGACGAGCTCGACTGCGCCGATGAGACCGATGCCGCGCGCCTCGCCGACATAGGGCCGCTCGGCCATCGCCTGGAGGCGCTGCTGGAACCGCTTCGACACTTGGCGGACATGGCCGACAATGTCGCGCTCCTCATAGATCTTGAGGGTCTCGACCGCGACGGCGGCGCAGACGGGATGGCCCGAATAGGTCACGCCATGCGCGAAGCCGCCAAGCTTGCGGCTCTGCTCGATCATAGCGGCGTGGATCTCGTCGCTGACGATTGTCGCCGAAATCGGCAGGTAGGATGAGGAAAGCGCCTTGGCCACCGTCATGATGTCGGGCCTGATATCGTAGGTTTTGCAGCCGAACATGTTGCCGGTTCGGCCGAAACCGCAGATCACCTCGTCGGCGATAAACAATATGTCGTATTTCTTCAGGACCTTCTGGACGCCGGCGAAATAGCCCTCCGGCGGCACGATCACCCCGCCCGAACCGCATACCGGCTCGGCGATGAAGGCCGCAACTGTTTCCGGCCCCTCTTTCAGGATGAGCTGCTCGAGATTGTTCACCAGGCGGGCGGCGAATTCCGTGGTGCTCTCGCCGGGCAGCGCATTGTGGAAATGGCTCGGGGCGTCCGTATGCAGGATATTGGCGATCGGCAGATCGAAATCGGCATGGTTGGCGGGCAGCCCAGTCAGGCTGCCTGCGGCAATGGTCACGCCATGATAGCCGCGCCAGCGCGAGATGATCTTCTTCTTCTGCTGCCGTCCCAGCGCATTGTTGTAATACCAGACCAGCTTGATCGCCTGGTCGTTCGCCTCGGAGCCAGAATTGGCGAACAACACCTTGCCGAGGCCCTTGGGCGCGATGTCGAGCAGCCGCTCGGCAAGCTCGATCGACGGCTCCACCGAGCGATGATTGAACAGATGATAATAGGGCAGCTTTTCCAGCTGGCGCATCGCGGCATCGACCAGACGGCGCTCGCTGAAGCCGAGCGAGGCAGACCACAGGCCGGACATGCCCTCCAGATAGCGGCGGCCCTGATCGTCCTCGACGAACACGCCGTCGCCGCGCGTCATGATCACCGGCCCAACTTCGCCATGGCGCGCCAAGTTGGAATAGGGGTGGATGAGACTTGCGATATCGTTGACGGAGTTGGAATTGCTGCGCGCGTTCATCGTGGTTCCTCAAGGCCCTTCAGTGGCAGTCCGAAGGGTAAGATTTTTCTTTCTTTCGGCCTCGATCAGAGGTAATCCTATTATTCAGAACTTGATGCCGAATGATGATACGATGACCATCGGACATGCCCGATGTCAAGTCTCACTTTGGGAATATGACGATCCGTGTTTGCAAGACCGGGGAGAACCTAGATGGACAAGACCTTGCTGAAGGGGCTGAATGTGCTGGAACACGTCGCTGCGCGCGAAGGCGGCGTTCGCATCACCGATATCGCCGCAGAGCTCGACCTCACCAAAAGCAACGCTCACCGCGTGCTGAAGACTCTCGAACATGCCGGCTATCTGCGTCAGGATCCGAAATCGCGCGAATACGGTCCGAGCCTGAAACTGTGGGAACTCGGCTCCGCCATCGTCGGGCGGATGGATATCCGGACGCATGCTTCCGACGTGCTTCGCCGGCTGGCCAATGAGGCGCGCGAGTCGGTTCACCTGTCCGTCCTTGAAAACGGCGAGGTGATCTACATCGACAAGATCGACAGTCCGGCGGCGATCGGCGCCTATACGCGCATAGGCGGCCGGGCGCCGGCCTATTGCGTCGCGACCGGCAAGGCGATGCTCTGCTATTTACCGGAAGACGAGCTCAGGCCGATCCTGGCTCATCTCAATCGCCATTCCAAAAATACCATTGTCGATCCGGAAGAGTTGCGGCGCGAGCTGATGACGTCGCGCCAGCGCGGCTACACCCTCAATCGCGGCGAATGGCGCGACAATGTCTGGGGCATCGCTACGGCGATCCGCGGGGCCTCCTCCAACGTCATCGCGGCGATCGGCGTTTCCGGCCCGGAATTTCATTTCGACCAGGAAGGTCGCTGCGAGGCGCTTGCGGAAATGGTGATGCGGGCCGGCCGCGAAATATCCGGCAGAATCGGCTATCGGGGCGCGTAAAGCGGTTCGGCCGCCGGGAATTGCTCTATGTCCGCGCCAAATGGATGCGCCGCTCGATCTCGTCCGGATCCGGCGGTTCATCGCGGCGAATGCAAACCAGGCCGTCCGGCACCTGCGGCGCCTTCGTGGCCGGCGCGATCTGCCAGCGGCCCTCGGTCACCTGGATGACGCATCGCTGGCCTGACGCTGCCGTGGCGATGCCCTTCGCGCGGGCCAGCTGGAGGTCCGGCTTCGCCAGTTCGCGCGCCAGCGTCTCGGGCTCGATGGGAAAGGCCAGCCGGCAAGCTTGGCTGAAATGGCGGATATGCGCGCCATGCGCTCCATGCGCGCCGACCTGCCGCCACATGTCGCCGGAGGGCCCGCCATCCAGCAGAAGCGCCACTGGAATATCCGTGTCCGTCGTTTCGACGACGGGAACGCCGGGGCAATGTTCCGCGGCCCAGAGGCGCACCCAGTCCAGCGTGTCGCCGTCAACCACGTCCGCCTTGTTGAGCAACAGAAGATCGGCCGCGCGCGCTTGGTTTCGCACCGTATCAGCCAGATAGAGATCGGCGGCCTGGGCCAGGATGCGCCCGGCATCCAGCAAAACGACAACGCCGCGCACGCGATAGCCCGGCACCAGTTCCACGGTCTGCGCGATGGCGGCCGGCAGGCCGACGCCGCTCGCCTCTATCAGAAGGATATTCGGCTTGAATTTTTGCTGCAATGCCCGCAGCCCCTCGACCAGATCGGAGCCATAGGAACAGCAAACGCACCCGCCCGCGATGCCGATGACGCCGTCCTCCTCACCCTCGATCAGATCGGCGTCGATCGCCAATTCACCGAATTCGTTGACCAGGACCGCGATTCGCCGCCCAGCTGCGTTGCGCAGCAGCCGGTTGATCAGCGTCGTCTTGCCGGCGCCAAGATAGCCGCCGATGACGATAACGGGCAGTGTGGACATGGCGAAGCCCTTGATCCGGAGCTGCATTGCGGCTTGTGGGCCGCGGCAGGCCGATATTGCATTGCGCACGCGACCGATCAAGCGGCCGCGAGAACGCGCCCTCCCTGCACCACTCCCCACACGGCTATATCGCTGAGCCGCTGCCCGTCCGGTTCCATCGGATCCTGTTCGAGGACCGCGAAGTCCGCCTTCTTGCCGGCTTCGATGGAGCCGATCTCCCCGTCGAGCTTCAGGGTGAAGGCGGCGCCGAGCGTTATGGCATGGAGCGCTTCTTCCCGGCCGATGCGTTCATGCTCGCCCAGCACGCGGCCGGTCGGCGTTTCGCGCAGCATTGCGCATTGGGCGGTGAAGAGCGGCCCGAGCGGCGTCACCGGCGCATCCGAATGGATCGCCATCGGGACCCCTTCGCGCAGCGCCGTTGCGCAGGCATTCATCCTTCTTGCTCGTTCGGGGCCGACCGTCTGCGCATAATGCTGCTCACCCCAGTAGTAGAGGTGATTGGAGAACAGATTGACGCATAAGCCCAGCCGCCTCATGCGCCGAAACTGTGCGGTGTCGGCAAGCTGGCAATGTTGAAGCGTGAAGCGGTGGTCCGGGCTCGGATGCCGGCGAAGGGCGAGTTCCAGCTTGTCGAGCACCAGTTCGGTCGCTTCGTCGCCATTGGTGTGGAGATGGACCAATATGTCGTGTCGGAGAGCCAGGCTCAACGCCTCTTCAAGATGCTCCGGTGTCGTGTACCACATGCCGTTGGGCGCGCCATTGTGATAACCGGGCTGGCGCAGCCGCGCCGAAAAGCCCTGGATCGAACCATCGACATGGATCTTGACCGCGCCAAGGCGCAACTGGTCGGTGGCGCGGCTGCGCAAGCCGACCGCCGCTTCGATCAGTTCGGCTGGCGTGCTTGTACCGAAGCGCCGCAAGGGAACAATCCGCGTCGGAAAATCGGCCCGGCCGGTCACCCGCAGCAGTATTTCAACAGCCTCGGGCGGAAGCGGCGCAGCCAAGTCCGTCGCGGTGGTGACACCGCTGCGCACGCACAGGCGAGAGAAGGCAAGGATGGCGGCCTCGTCGGTCGACATGACGTTGCGGTCGAAGCCGACATGCGAACTGACCAGGCCGACCGCTTCCGGACCCTTCATCTCGCCCGTCGGCAGGCCGTCGGCGCCAAGCGGGATGCCGTCATGGCGGATTCCCTCGCGCATAAGCCCCGCCGCCTGAAGCGCCGGCGTATTCACGTTCATGATATGGCCGCTGGCGTGCAGGATGCCGACTGGACGGATTGCCGAAGCGCGATCCAGATCGGCGCGCGTGCAGCGCTCGCTGCCGAAATAGAGCGGATCGAAGCTCCAGCCGAGGATGGGGGCGGGCCTGTCGCCAAGCTCGCCTGCGCGGTCGCGGAGCCGGGCCACGACGGCATCGAGCGATTTCAGGCCCTCCCAGATTTTCCCGTCCGGGTCGCTACGGTCGAAATAGCCGCAATAGACATAGCGCCAGAAGGCGCCCTCGCTGACATGGCAGTGCCCCTCCACGAAACCCGGGAGCAGCACCTTGTCAGCGAACCGATCGTCGAGCACGAAGGGACCGATGGTCTTCAGTTCCTCAAGGCTGCCCGCGCCGACGATCCGGCCCGCCCGCACCGCTACGTGGCTTGCAACTGGGTTCGACGGGTTCATCGTGCGGATGCGCCGTGCGCGGTAGATCGTCGTGGTCTGGGTCATAGCCTTGAAACTCCCGTCAGATGGATAGAGCCGCGGGCTCTTTCTCGTGAGGGGCGCCGCCGCCGTCGCCGATCAGGTGGCAGGCGGCCCTGCGCCCGCCCATCTTGGGGCGCAGTTCCTGCGCCCGGCTGCGGCAAACCGGCTGGGCGTAGGGCAGCGGCACGCGCTCGCGGCCGCCGCGGATGCGCGGAACGGCCGAGATCGACACATGGGGACAGGGACGGCGCAGGCGCGAAAACAGCCGGACGCGGTCCGCCTGCTCGACGATCGTGCCGAGATACATCTCGGCGACCTCGCCGCCTATATGCTGGGCGCCGCCGAGATTGGGCGCGATGAAGAGATCGATCAGGCCGAACTCGTCCTGCAGCCGGCGCAGGAGATTGAGTATCTTCGCCCGGATCGCGACATCGGGCGCCGATACGGGCTCGTCGCGAATGATGAAGTCGGGTTGGCGGGACAGCGCGGGGGCGATGCCGAAGGTCGTGCCCTTGCCTGTGTGGACGCTGACCCCGTCCACCGCAGAGGCCAGCGACGGCTTGGCGAGCAGGCCCTTGCGGCCGATGTCAAAGCGTCCATGCATATGTTCGACGCGCGGCACTTCCTTTTTTGCCGGGGTGCTCATGCCCCGCCCCCCTCCTCCATCAGCCAGCAGGCCGTGCGCTGCCGCTCGGCATGCGCCATTGCAACAGTGCCGGCCATCTCCGCAATCGTGCCCATATCGTCGGTGATGAGCACGATCGAGGTCATGGCCTTCTTCAGGTCGTGCAAAAGATCGAAGCTCTGCGCCTGCACGGTCGCGTCGCACGCCCTCGGAAGGCCCGCGATCAGCAGGACTGGCTCGCGAGCCAGCGCCATGGCGATCATGACGCGCTGGCGCATTCCTCCCGACAAGTGGTGCAGATAGGCGTCCACGCGCCGTTTTGGCGACGGTAGCTGCACCATGAGCATAGGCTCCAGCTCGCGCGCCTCGGCACGGTTGCGCGCCTTTCGGTGCTGAAGCAGGGGGGCGACGATCCGCTCGCCGATCCGGAACACCGGATTGAGCGAGGTCATCGGCTCATGGGCGGTCATCGCGCGTTCATTGCCGCGCACCTGGCGCAGGCAGGCCGTCATGGCGCAAACACCAACCTCATGATGCCTCCCATCCCAGCACGATGAATTCGCAAGCAGTCCCATGTCTGAAGCAAGTCCAAGGCTATGCGCGTCTGAAAAGCGGATCAGGACGTGGAAGCCGAAAGCAGCCCGCCTGCGCGCCGCAGCGCGGCAACCATATCCTCTTCGAGCTCGCCCACGATGCCGCTCAGCGGAGCGGTTCCAGTGATGGCGCCCAGGCTTTGGCCCGCCGACAGGACGCCGCGGGTGATATCACCCGTCTCATAAGCCTGGCGTGCAATCTTGCCGCTCACCAGCGGCAGCAGATCCTGAATGGTCACATCGGGTCGTTCCGTCTCGATCTGGCGCAGCTCCCGCATCGTATCGTTGGCCAGCGCCCGGACGGTGTTGCGCACTGTGTGCATGCCCAGCTCCGTATCCCGTTCCGTAGCGTCGATCAGCGCCTGCTTGTAATCCGGATGAGCCCGGACCTCGTCGGCAACAAGGAAGCGCGTACCGATCACCACGCCCGCCCCGCCCATCGCCAGCACGGCCGCCACCTGCGCGCCCGTGCCGATGCCGCCGCCAATCAGCCATGGAATCGTGAGACGTGAGGCGGCGAGGCCGGCATTCACCATGCTGCCGATCATCTCGACGCCGGGATGGCCGCCGCATTCCGCGCCGACGATGGAAACGGCGTCCACTCCAATGCTCTGGGCTTTCACGGCATGGCGCAGGCTCGACACCTTGTGCAGGACCTTGATGCCGGCAGCACGGGCGATCGGCAGATAGGTTTCTGGGCTGCGCCCGGAGGTTTCGATGAAGGCGACGCCTTCCTCTGCCACCAGCTCGAAGATTTGCCGGGTGCGCTCGCCCTCGACCAGCTTGGGCAGCATGGAAATGTTCACGCCGAAGGGCAGGCCGTCCGCCATGTCGCGGCAGCGCCGGATCTCGGCGCGCAGAGCGCCGGGATCGGCGAAACTTGCGGCGGTGATGAAGCCTGTGATGCCCGCTTTGGCGGCCGCAGCGACATAGCCGGCATCGGCAAGCCACATCAGGCCACCGGCGACGATGGGGAGGCGGGTGCCGAACAGTCGCGTCACATCGGTTTCGACCGCCGCCCGGCTTGGCGGTTCGGACGCAGCCGGGGTCGGAAAAGTCGGTACGCATTTCTCCTTGGAGGCGGCAATTCCGGCGGCGGCTTCAACGAATCCGAGCGCGCGGGTTATGGCGCGTTTCTCGCGGTCGAGCTGCGCCTCAAGATCCCCCCGGCCCGCCGCATCGAGCAGCGCCAGCATTCCCGATTGCGCCTCTCTCGCCCCGCGCGCCGTTTCGGCCGCCAGATCGAGGGCCGTGTCAAGCGCGCGCCCTGCCGGGGCCAGACGATTGACCACGCCCATGGCGGCCAGCCTGGCCGCTGGGACGCGCTCGCCCAGCAGGGCCATTTCGGCGGCGGATTGCGGTGGCAGCGCTGGGTCGAGGAAACCCGTGACGCCGCCATCCGGCACCTGGCCGGCCTTCGCGTTGGAGAGCGCAAAGTAGCTGTTTTCGGCGGCGACGATCATGTCGGCGGCAAAAGCGAGCGAGGCCCCGGCGCCGACGGCGCCGCCCTCGATCGCGGCGATCACCGGCTTGGGAAATGCCCGAAGCAGTCGCACCAGCCGGTGCAGCTCCTCGATGCCTTCCCCGCGCTGCGACACGGAAAGCGGGCCCCCCTCGGACAGGATGCGCAAATCGTCTACGGCGCAGAAGGAGCCCTCCGCACCCTGAAGAATGACATTGGCGATGTCGGGATCGCTTCGCGCGTCGCCGAGCAGTGCCGTCAGCCGGCGATACATCGGCACGCCGGGCACATTGGGCTTTCCGGGCGTCTTCAGCGTCAGCACAAGGGTCCGGCCGGCAAGATCGGCCGATACGGGGTCATGGACAGGCTCCGCCATGGTCGCTGCGTTGCCTTTCGTCATTTGCGGATGATCTTGAACGTGGCGATGGCGGTCGCGAGCAGGCGGCCGTCCTGATCGTGCAGCTTCGCCTCAGCGAACTTCAGGCTGTGGCCGCCGCCAGTGACATGGCCGGTCGCAGTGACCCGGCCGCCACGCGCGCCGGCGATGAAGTTCACGGTCAGCGTGGCAGTGACCAGCGCGGCGTCGGGATTGCCAAGCGCGTTGCGCACGGCGACGCCGCAGCTATTGTCGAGCAGCATGGAGACGAAGCCCCCGTGCAGGACGCCCATCCTGTTGAGATGCCGCGGCTCGACGGACAGGGTGCATTCGCCGCCTTCGCCCTGGGACATAGTCGAGCGGTAGCCGACAAGGGCGCGTGCGCCTGAGTGATCCACAGGCAGCATGTCGGCCGCGTCGGCTGCCCGATCGTGCCCCGGGCCCACCGTCACGCCCCGGCCTTTCGCGGCATGGCGGCAAGGCGCAATGCGTGGTCGTGGCGGTCGCCGAGCTGGTGGTCGATCATGACCAGCCGCTTGGCGTAATGCGACCCGGGATAATCCCAGGTCATGCCGATGCCACCATGCAGCTGGATCGCTTCCTCGGCGATCCTAACGCCCGTTCGGCCGATGAGGTTCTTGGCCATTGCCGTATGGCGCGCCTGCTCGGGCGTACCGAAGCTGGCAACAGCGCGGATGGTGATGGACCGGCACTGCTCCAGTTCCATCACCATATCGACCACGCGGTGGCGGAGCGCCTGGAACGACATAAGCGCGCGGCCGAACTGCCGTCGCTGTCGGACATGGCCGATCGTCATTTCGATCAGCCGGTCCATCGCGCCCACCGCTTCGGCGCAAAGCGCAATGCGCCCAAGGTCGAGCGCATCCTCGAGCACGGGCATGGCCGTTTCGCCAAGGCGCTCCGCCGGCAGTTCGCCCATGACGATGTCGGCCACGCCGCCGCCATCGATCATGGCGGCCGAAATCAAAGCGGGATCGCGAAGCAGAAACAGGCCGAATTCGGCATCAATGCGCGCCGCGACCAGCACGAGCTCCGCGCTCGGCGCGCCGTAGACGGCGGATTTACGGCCTGAAAGCAGCCATCCGTCCTCGACTTGGCGTGCTTGCGCCTCGATGGAGCCGAGATCGCAGGCTGCCTGCGGCTCGAACACGGCAAGGGCTGCCCGGCTCTGGCCGGAGACGATCGCCTCAACCAGATCATGTCGGCCGAAACAGGCAAGCAGCCGGACGCCCATCAAGGTGCCGAGGAGCGGTTCCGGGCAGAGCGCGCGCCCAACCTCCTCGAAAATCACGGTCACGTCCTCGGCTGCGCCGCCGAAACCTCCTTGCGCTTCATCGACGAAACCGCCAGTGACGCCGAGAGCCGCCAGGTCTGACCAGACACTTGGCGCGTGGTAGGGCGCTGCATGGGCCTGCGCATTGCGCTGCCCGATGGCATAGGTGTCCGAGAAATAGCGGCGCAGGCTGCTGGACAAAAGCCGGTGCCCTTCGGAGAGGGTGAAGTCCATGCGGTTAATCCCCGAACAGTCGCTTGGCCACGATATTACGCTGGATTTCGTTGGATCCGCCGAAGATCGACAGTTTGCGGTGGTTGAAAAAGACCGCGGCCGCGCGCGCCGCATCGGGCGGAACTGCAAGCTCCTCGTCGGCAAGGCCATTCGCATCCGCCGCCGCGAGCGGCCCGAGCGCCGAGCGGATCAGGGACTGCAACTCCTGGCGGATCTGCGTGCCTTTGATCTTCAGCAGCGAGCTGCCGATGCCCGCCGCCGCCCCGTCGCGCGCGGTGGCGAGCAGGCGCAAATTGGTGATGCGCAGGGCTTCGAGATCCGCCTCGATTTCCGCCGCGCGCACGGCATGAAGCGGATTGTCTGCAAGGCTGCGCCCGTCGCGCCGGATGGTCGCGGCAAGCGTGTGATACCGCGCCAGATCCCTCGCCGCATGACCGATGCCGGCAATGTTGGTGCGCTCGTGGGTCAACAGATATTTGGCAATCGCCCAGCCCTGGTTTTCCTCGCCGACGCGGTTTGCCACCGGCACCCGAACATCGGTGAAGAAAACCTCGTTGACCTCATAACTCCCATCGATCAGCCGGATTGGCCGCATCTCGACGCCGGGGGTGTCAAGATCGATCAGCAGGAAGCTGATACCTGCCTGCGGCTTGCCTTCCACGGAGGTGCGGACAAGGCAGAAGATGCGGTTGGCGTGCTGGCCGAGCGTAGTCCAGGTTTTCTGGCCTTTCACGACATAGACGTCGCCGTCCCGGACCGCGCGGGTGCGAAGGCTTGCCAGGTCCGAGCCGGCATCGGGCTCGGAGTAGCCCTGGCACCACCAGTCGCGACCGTCGAGGATGCGTGGCAGGAGTTCGTGCTTCTGCGCTTGCGTGCCGAAGCGGATCAGAACCGGTCCCAGCATGGTGAGGCCGAAGGGCACCAGCCGCGGAGCGTCGTGCAAGGCGCATTCCTCGGAGAATATGTGGCGCTGGACGGCACTCCAGCCAGGGCCGCCATGGTCCTTAGGCCAGGTCGCGGCCAGCCAGCCGCGGTCGTTGAGGATTGCGTGCCAGCGCTCGATATCGGCCTTGGCGAGCTCCTCGCCGGCCGCGACTTTGGCAGCGATGTCGGCAGGCAGGTTTTGCCTCAGGAAGCTTCGGACTTCCACGCAGAAGGCGCGCTCCTCGGCTGTGAATTCCAGATCCATGGCATTATCTACCGTCGAGGTTGGCCTTGTTAAGATCGTCAAAGCGACCGCCGTTCTCTGCGAGTTGCCGCAGGAGGCGGGGCACCTGCCAGTAATGGCCGTCCTCGCGCGCATAAGCCTCAATGCGCTCGACCAGCAGCCGCGCGCCGATGCGATCGGCATGGTTGAGCGGTCCGCCAAGATGGCGGGGGAAGCCGTAGCCGAACAGCAACACGGCATCTACGTCGATCGGACGCAGTGCGATGCCGTCCTCGACCACGCTGGTAGCTTCCGAAATCATCGCCGTCATGTAGCGGGCGACGATTTCCTCCTGCGTGAAGGCACGGGCCTTGACGCCGGCGGTCGCACGCTCGGCCGCCACGATCGCCAGGGCGTCCGGATTGGGCACGCGCGTCCCGGCATCGTCATAGAGATAATAACCGCGTCCGGACTTGCGGCCGAACCAGCCGGCCTCGCAGATGCGATCGGCAATCGCCACATAGCGCTCCTCGGGCGGCCGGGTCGGCGCCTTGCGCTTGCGCGTGGCCCAGCCGATATCGAGGCCGGCAAGGTCGGCGACGGCGAAGGGACCCATCGCGAAGCCGAATTCCTCGAGCGCGTGATCGATCTCGGCAAATGATGCGCCGTCGAGGAGCATATAATCGGCCGCCTTGCGGTAATGGGCAAGAATGCGGTTGCCGATGAAGCCGTCGCAAACGCCCGAGCGCACCGCCACCTTCTTCATGCGCGAAGCCAGATCGAAGGCCGTCGCGACCATTTCAGGCGCGGTCTTGTCGGCGACGACCACTTCCAGCAGCCGCATGACATGGGCGGGGGAGAAGAAATGCAGGCCGATCACGTCCTGCGGCCGCGCCGTCGCTGCGGCGATGGTGTTCACGTCGAGATAGGATGTGTTGGTCGCAAGGATCGCACCCGCCTTGCAGATGCGGTCGAGCTGGCCGAACAGGCCGGTCTTGACGGCGATGTCCTCGAACACCGCCTCGATCACCAGATCGACCGGAGCGAGTTCCTCCAGCCGCGTGGTCGTGCCGAACGTCCCGGCGAGCCAGTCGCGGTCTGCCGCGGTGAGTCTGCCACGCTTCACCGCGCCGTCGAGATTGCCGATCACCTTAGCCCTGGCCTGATCGACGACCTCGACGTTCGTTTCAACGAGAGTAACGGGGATGCCCGCCTGCAGCAGCGCGGTGGCGATCCCTACGCCCATGGCGCCGCCTCCGATGACGCCGGCACTTGCGACAGGCCGCGGCGGCGCGCCAGCTTCGGGAATCCGCTTGACGGCACGCTCGGCGTTGAAGGAATGAATGAGACCTTGGCGGTCGGGACTGTCCATCAGCTCCATAAAGAGGGCGCGTTCCGCTTTCAGCCCCTCTCGAAGCGGCCTGCCCGCATGCGAGATCGCCTCGACTGCCTTGATCGGCGCGGCAAGGGCGGGGCGCTTCTTCCCGAGTCTGGCAGTGGCCGCCGCGATCATCGCCGGATCGGGCGTGACGACGATTTCTCCCGTGTGCCGTGTCGGCAGCGAGCCGTCGAGGACGGCCTGTGCGGCCTCGATCGCGGCCTGACGCGGTCCGGCCTGCGAAAGACGGTCGAGAATGCCGAGCGACAGAGCTTCTTCTGCCGGCACTTGGCGCCCTGTGGAAATGATGTCGATGGCGGCTTCGAGCGCGATCAGCCGGGGCAGGCGCTGCGTGCCGCCCGCGCCCGGGAGCAGGCCGAGCGTAACTTCCGGCAAGCCCATGCGCGCATCGGCAAGGCCGATGCGCGCATGGGCGGCAAGCGCCAGTTCCAGCCCCCCGCCAAACGTGGTGCCATGCACCACGGCGATGACCGGCTTCTCGCAGGCCTCGATGCGATCGCAGACATCCGGAAGCCTGGGATCGACCGGCGGCTTGCCGAACTCCCTTATATCCGCACCGGCCGAGAAGGCGCGGCCCGCCCCATAGAGCGCCACGACCTGAACCTGCGGGTCACGCCCGAGCGTTTCCAGCGCCTGCGCCAATCCTTGCCGGACGGCCGCGCCGAGCGCATTGACGGGCGGATTGCCAATGCGCACGAGCCCGATCTTTCCCTCGATCTCAATTGAAACGACATCTTGTGTCTGTTCAGCCATGCTGACCTCCAGTTCGATCCGGTCTTCAGGCCACGCGTTCGATGATCATGGCGATGCCCTGGCCGACGCCGACGCACATTGACAGGCAGGCATAGCGGCCGCCCGTCCGCTCGAGCTGGCGCATTGCCGTCAGGATGATGCGCGCGCCCGAGGCGCCCAGCGGGTGCCCAATGGCGATCGCTCCACCATTGGGGTTCAGGCGGCTGTCGGCGGGGTCGAGGCCGAGTTGCTTGCAGCAGGCGAGCACCTGTGAGGCAAAGGCCTCGTTGATCTCAATCACATCCATGTCGGCCAGCGTCAGCCCGGCGCGCTCCAGGGCCTTGGGCACGGCGAAACCAGGCCCGATGCCCATAATGCGCGGCGGTACGCCGGCGATCGCGCCTGAAACGATGCGCGCGCGCGGCTTGGGGCCGAGCGTTCGCGATCCGATCAACAGGGCGGCCGCCCCGTCATTGACGCCAGAGGCATTGGCGGCCGTCACCACGCCGCCTTCGAAGATCGGCTTTAGCGTGGCCATTTTCTCCAGCGTGGTGTCGGGCCGAGGATGCTCGTCCGCCGCGACGATATCCGTCGCGCCCTTTCGGCCTGCATGCTCTATGGGCAGGATTTCTTCCTTGAAGAAGCCAGCCGCGCGGGCGCGCTCGTACTTTTGCTGGCTGGCATGGGCGAAGGCATCGGACTCCGCTCGGCCGATCTCATAGTCGCGGGCCAGATTGTCGGCGGTCTGCGGCATGGTGTAGTCGCCGAAGGCCCTGGCGAAAGCCTTGTTGGGAAAACGCGTGCCGATGGTGGAATCATAGATTTCCGGCTGGCGATGCCATGGCGCCGGCGATTTGGCGAGAACGAAGGGTGCGCGGCTCATGCTTTCGACGCCGCCGGCAAGATAGAGGTCGGCCTCGCCCAGGGTCACCGAGCGGGCAGCGTCCAGCGCTGCGGCCATGCCCGAGCCGCAGAGCCTGTTGACCGTAAGTCCGCCCGCTTCTTCGCGGACCCCGCCGAGCAGGCCGGCGAAGCGCGCGATATTGCGGCTGTCCTCGCCCGACTGGCAGACATTGCCGAGCACCACATCCTCGATACGCTCCGCCAGCGAGGCGGAGCGCGCAACCAGGGCGCGAACGACCCTTGCGGCCAGGTCGTCCGGCCGAATGTCGGCGAGCGCGCCGGCATGGCGGCCGAAGGGGCTGCGCAAACCGTCGTAGATGTAACCATTGAGCATGGAGCCTCTTCCCTTCCGTCAATCGCGTTCTGAGGCGCGTGACTGCACGGCCAGTTGGTTTTCGCGCCGCCACAGATCGGATCCAAGCAGCTTCCCGCCATGCACCAACTCACGTCGGAGCGAGCGAGATCGGTCATCGCGAACAGACCCATCTTGAAGCTGAATGCGGCGACAGCGGCGTTGAGCCGCCCGTCTTCTGCTTGCCGTTTCACAGCATCTCGAGCCGGGGGAGCGCTCGCAGCGACATTCCCCGGCTCGTAGTCATTCACTTCATTTTTTGATTTTCCAGAAGATATAAGTGTCGAAGGTCGGTCCGGAGATCCAGCCGGTCACGTTGGTACGCATGGCCACCGGCTCGGTCTGCTGGAACATGACGATCATTGGGCTTTCCTTCTGCATCGTTCGCTGGATCTGCAGATATGACTTAGCGCGGTTCTCGGTATCCGGATCGCGCACGGCTACTCTGGAGAGCTCTTCCAGAGTCGGATCTTTCCAGACATTGCGCCACGCCGCCGTCTTTGTCTTTCCCTCTGGGGAGTTGTCGGGATTGTTAACGAAAAAATCAACGGTCGAGTGCGGATCGCCATAGTCGGGCGACCAGTACATGAGGACGGCTTGGTGGCTGCGCGCGCGGTACTGGGTGAGTGTCTGGCGACGATCGGATGCGATGAGAGAAACTTCTATCCCAGCCTTCGCGAAATTAGCCTGTACTGCCTCCGCAATTTCCTTGTACGGCGATGAGGCGTACACGTCGAGCGTCATCTTGAAGCCGTTCGGGTAGCCCGCCTCCGCCAGAAGCGCCTTGGCCTTCCCGACGTCGAACTTGTAAGGTCGATCGCTCAAGGCCGCGAAGCCGCCCTTGCCGAGGATCGCCTGATGGACGCGATATTGCCGCTTCAGCAACACCTCCGCGATCCCGTCATAGTCGATAAGCCACCGAAGCGCCTCCTTGACCTGCGGCTTGGCGAGTTCGGGAACCGCCTGATTAAGGCCGAGATAGAACACCGTCGCCTTGTCCTCAATCTCGATCTTCACATCCTTGTTGCTCGACAAAGCCTCAAGTTGTTCCGAGCCGAGCTGGCGGGCGACGTCCACGTCGCCCTTCTCCAGCATGAGGCGCTGGGTAGTGGCCTCGGGGATATGCCGGATGATGATGCGGTTCATTGGCGGAGCGCCGCGGTAGAAGGTCTTGTTGCTGTCGAGAACGACAACCTCGCTCGGGCGCCAATCCACGAGACGATAAGCTCCTGCGCCCGCGGTGTTCTTGCGCAGCCACTCGTGCCCGAGATCGCCGTTCTTCTCATGGCTCATGACCGTTTCGCGGTCTACGACGGCGGCCACGCCGGCCGAGAGAGCATTCAGTACGAGCGATGGGGCAAGCGCCTCCGAAATCTGGAGCTGGAGCGTCCCGTCGTCCACTGCCCGCACCATCTGGTCCACATTCTCCGCGGACCACCCTAACTGATTCAGGATGAAGGCGGGGCTTTTCGAGAGCTTGACGACCCGCTGCAACGAGAATGCCGCGTCCCTCGCAGTGAGGGGCTTGCCGCTGGTGGCGAATGTCAGGTTGGGACGCATCTTGAACGTGTAGGTCTTGCCATCCGCCGAGATCTCCCATTTCTCGGCAGCGCCACCCTTGATCTTCGTAAAGTCGGTCTCATCGCTGACGACCAGGCGCAGATAGATGTTGTTGCTGAACTCGCCGCCGGCGAACTCGAACACCTCGGCAGGATCGAAGCTGACGACCCCGTCGATAGCGTGCGCCATGATCAGGGTGTCGTCGGGCGTTTTGGCGTTCGCAGGCGAGAAGGTCGTCAGCAGCAGCGCCACGCCTCCACACAGCACAGAAACTAGCTCCCTCTTCATTTTAGATCTCCTTGTTTCTTGCTAAAAGTACGGCCAGTCTTGCAGATCGAAGCCGGTCATCAACCGTGACTGCGTCATCTCCTCGGCAAACCAAAATCTACATGGCTCGCCGGCAGTCCCGTGAGGCTGCCGACGCTACAGTGACACTGTGGTGACCCCGCAGGCGGGAAATGATCTTCTTCTTGTTTGGATGGTCGGCGGCATTGTTGTAGTACCAGACCAGCTTCACCGCCTAATCATTCGCCTCCGGTCTGTCGTTAGCGTAGAGGACCTTGCTCATTCCCGTAGGGGCGATCGCGAGCAGCTTCTCCGAAAGATCAATCGCAGGTTCGGTCGAGTGACGATTGAAAAGGTGGCAGTAGGGCAGCCTCTCGAATTGCCGAACGGCAAAGTCGATGAGGCGCCTTTCGCTGAAGCCCAGGGACGCCGTCCACAGGCCTGACATCCCTGCAGGATAACGCATGCCTTGGCCGTCCTCGACATCGACTCCCTGACCGTCTCACGAGAGTGAGGGGCCCTCCGTCCGGATGACGCGACAGGTTCGTATGGGGATAGACGATGTTGGCGACGTCGCGCACGACGTTCGAATTCCAACAATCTGCCATCACTTCCTCCTTCTCACAGACCCCGCCGCGCATGAAGACAAGCTCTCACGCAGCCGCCGCTTCTCATTGTGTTGTTTCTAATATTTAGGAAGCGGTATCGTATAATGGCATTTGACCATTGGATATATCGGTTGTCAAGCTCGAGGCCGCAAAAAGGCTGCGGAGGATGGGCAGCCTATAAGGAGAGCATGAGGTTCTGGGGCTTTGTTGCATTAAACTTGGTGTGGGCATGACGAGCCCAGCTGACCGGGTCCCTCAGGCCGCAAGGCCGTAGAGCTGATTCACAAGACGGGTCTCGCCCGTCGTGCCGGACTGTGTCAGGACGCGATGTCCGCGACGGATCACGCGTGTCGCTTCGAAGCCCTTCAGGCCCGCAGAGGCTGTTCTCATCTTTTGGAAGCCGCGGGTCGGCCGGATCACGCGCTTGAGCGCACCGTGGTCGGCCTCCATGACGTTATTCAAATTTTTCGATGTCCGGTGCTCACCATTCTTCGCCAGCAGCTGTCACTTTGCCTTTAACTTTGAGATTCGTCGCGTTGGGTGTCGAAAAGCGACATTCTTTGCCCTTAAAGGCGCGGTGCCGATCAGGTTTGTTCGCTGCTCTTTGATCCCTGCGTGTGAACGCGGTGCGGTATCTGGCGCGCGATACGATCGACGGTGGCGAGCAAACGGACTTCCTTGTGATAGGTCCGGAGCAAGGCGACCTTGGCGAACTCTGTCAGGTCCCGTTCCATCTCCATCGCAGCCAGCCGCACGCCCCTGTAAACGATGTTTCACTTTTAGGGGGAAAATCTCGATTTTAAAGGCAAAATCTCACATTTAGCGGCAAAGGATTGCCATTGATTTTATTGAGTTCCTTGTCTCGCCTTTAGGGGCAAAGCGACAACAGCAATGGCGACACGGTTGAGTTCCGGTTCAGTGAGCGGCGCAATCTCACTGCCGCCAAGCGGTTTCTGCGTAAGGCACTCAAGCGGCACAGCCGGCCTGAGCGGATCGTCATCGACGGCAGCCAGACCAATCGGGAAGCCATCCTGTCGTGCGATGCCGAGAGCCGGCTGCAGGACCGGTCAAGACGGAAGCTCAAGCCGATCACGGTCCGGCAGAGTCAATACCTCAACAACCGCATCGAGCAGGATCACCGCGCCGTCAAACGCCGCGTGCGACCGATGCTTGGATTCAAGTCGGTTGACAGTGCCCGCGTGATCCTGAGTGGGATCGAGATGGTTCACATGATGCGTAAAGGACAGGCGAAGTATGCCTGTAGTTCCGACCTCTCGCTTGCCGAGCAGTTCGAGCGACTCGCTCAATAACGCGGAGCGACGTTTGCTTCATCTCTGCAAACTCAATCAGGATTTGCGACAGAGCCTGCCGGAGTGGTCCAGTCCGCGCCCCACCAAGGAGTATAACCATGCCGGGTGAGGCAGGATGATACTCGGGTTGATCAGGTACCCAGTTGAAGGCATTGTGCTATTTCATTTTGTCGAACCGATCGCGACAACTCTACTCTCTTGCGAACGCCTCTCTGAAGGCCTCATCCCCTCCTCCATCAGTTATCTCTCTTGGACAACGGCTTCGATAACCAGAAACAAGCCATATTCGGTCTTTGCTATGGTCTGCCGATCACATTTACGAACCGCGTTCCTGCTACGTACTCCCTTAGCGTATCAGTAGGCGCAGATCTTGCGCTGACCCCAGGATGGAGTCCTCACCGAGGCGAGCGAACAGGCAGGTAAATGTGGCTATCGAGCTTGGATGCTAGCAACGGAGTTGCGAAACAAGTATCAGCTTCCGGCCTCCCATCTTCTCGAAGTCACCATTGCATGGGCTGACACTCTGAAGGAAAACCATGATCAGACGATGGTCCATGTTGCTGAGCGGAAGGCGGAGGCAGCCGAGGAGGCCAGAGCAAGGGTAGCGGCAGAGAAGGCCCCGGCCAACTAGCCTGATGCAAAGGTACGTTGCTATCAAGATGCTTTCGTGCGTTTAAAACGCCGTTAACTCCTATCCGCGCACGGTGGCACATTCACGCGGAGGAATCGCCGTTGGGGTATATCACTGTATCTATCATATTGGCCGGCTCCCTCATCGCGGCCGCCATAGCCCTGACAGGGCGCTATGTTGTGACAGTTCCAAGCGGGGGTAGCGCAGGCTTTTTCTATGTGATCGATAGCTGGAATGGAACGGTTGAATATTGCGGCTTGGGCGGCATGAGTAAGCCGAGCCGATGCTTCACCACTTACCCAGGCGACAAGCGGGAGCCGACCGCACAATGAACGTCATTGCATTCACAAGCCGAAAGGGCGGATCGGGCATATGTCATCCCAGAACATAAGGAATAGTCCTATGGCAAAGCGCCCATTGCCGGCGCCTAAACAGGCCTCCAGGAAGTTAGCAGCGAAAACCATTTCCCCTTCTGCCGCAATGACAGCAGATCAAGGGGAAGCGGGTCGCCGCACTTCTCAACCTGACGGACGCAAGGGCATCCTGGTGCGCGCGAATCCAGAAGCCTGGAAAGAGTTAAAGCGGGTGGCAATCGATCAAGAGAGAACCTTACAGGATGTGATGACCGAGGCGATCAACGACGTCCTACAGAAATATGGCAAGCCCCCTGTGGCTTAGGGGGTCTGAGTTCAAACGGTCTCGGGCGGTTGAGGCGATTAGCTAAAAGATTAACGTACGGCTACATGCAAGAAATACTATGACGCGGATACAAAGTTTAGTAACGGAATCTCAACTGATCAACTGGGGGTTCTCTCAAGTAGGAAGGCTTGAGATGACAAATGCAAAGAGTGTCATTGCAGTAAAGATTGATGACGACCAGCAACTAGTCCCTAAACTTGGCTGCGTATATCTGTGGACGTTGTGTCGTCATGATGATTCATTGGAAGTAAAGTATGTTGGAATGACTCGTAGTAATATATTTCACAGGAGTAGAACGCATAAATTTGTGATCCGCTATGCTGCGGATAAAAATTTTGAGCCAGTACTTAGTAAGAAGGGGCATGCAATTAGAGAGCTTCTGTTAAAAAAAGCATGCATCTCGGTATGGTCAAGACATTCGGAACGGAGAGAAATACTTGACGAGCCTGATGTGTCATTGTGCGCAACAGAAGAGGCGGCTCTCATCAAAAAGTTTGCTCCTCACTGGAATGACGGGGGCGGCCTTTAGCGAAGGCGGCTGGTAGGCCCCCTGCCAAGAGGCTGGCTGCGGCACGATTAAGTGAAGTGAGCATATGGCTAGTCCTACAGAGGGCACTGTTGCATTAACTTGTAAAAGGCGTGACGAACCCGCCCGCTCGCTTTCTTCAGGCGGCGAGGCTGAAGAGCTTGCTGACGAGACGGATTTCGCCTGTCACTCCGGGCTGCCTCAAGGCGCAGTGGCCGCGACGGATCATTCGCATTATCTCGAAGCCCTTGATTGTCGCACGTGCCGTTCTCATGCTTTGGAAGCCGCGGGTCGGCCGGATCATCGTACGCATCCGAGGAAGACCGCAGGATCAGGCCTCGCGCGTCGATGGGATCGTGGCTAACGTTGGTGCAGGTTTAAGGGGCGGCTTTTTGTGATGCGACGGTCCTGCGAGCCTCGATGATGTACTTGAGGTTCTCGATGCCATCCTCGGTGAAGAGGACAATGTGCTCTGTCAATTCGGAGGCTGGGTAGGTGTCGTAGGCACTGAGGCGGCCGTCTTCCGGGAACATCTCGATGGAGCACTCGTGCAGGAAGTCCTCGTCTTCACCGAGCATGTCAGCCACGTATTTCAGCGTGTACAGCGTTGAGTTGCGATATCCCACTCGTCGGTCCCTTTTCTGTCACGCGGCCAACTGAGAAGCCGGGTTCTCGGCCAGCCGTCGACTTTTCCATTCCCAGGGAAGCAATTCGTGCAGGCGGGCGACAGGAAGATCGGCGATCCGGGCCAGCACGTCGGCGAGCCAGGCTTTTGGATCGACATCGTTGAGACGACAGGTCGTGATGAGGGTGAGCATGACGGCGGCACGATCCGCCCCGCGCTGGGAACCGGCGAAGGTCCAGTTGCGGCGCCCTACGGCGATCCCTCTCAAGGCCCGTTCGGCGACATTGTTCGTCAGACAAGCCCGGCCATCCTCCAGGAAGCGGGCAAAGCCATCCCAGCGCTTCAGCATGTAGTCGATGGCGCCGATCACCTCGGACGATCGGGTGAGCGTGGCGTGGCACGCTCCCGCTTCAGCCACTCGTGCATGTCATCAAACAGCGGCTTGCTTTTCTCCTGCCGCACCGCCAGTCGTTCCGCGGCGCTCAAGCCGTTGATCTGACGCTCGACGTCAAACAGCGCGTCGAACCGCTTGACGGCCTCCAACGCGATCGGGGAGATCGGCTTGCCGTTTCTTTTGCGATCCCGAGCCCTTTTCTCGATATCGGCCAGTTCAAAGAATTTCCGTCGCGCATGCGCGTGGCAGAAGGCAAAGGTAATCGGCACTGTTTTCTGTTCGGCAACACTGATCGGCTCGAAGCCATTGTAACAGTCACTCTGCAGAATGCCGCCATACCCGGCCAGGTGTTTCTGCGGATGTTCGCCGCGGCGGTCACCTGAGGCGTAGTAGACCGCGGCTGGCGGCGCAGGCCCACCAAACGGCTGGTCGTCCCGCACGTAAGTCCAGATCCGTCCGGTCGTGCACTTGCTTTTGGCTCGGATAGGGATGGTCGTATCGTCGCCGTGAAGGCGCTTGGCCGCAAAGACATGCTTCTCGATCAGATCGAAGACCGGCCTGAGAGCGGAGGTTCCAAACCCAACCTGATCGGCCAGTGTCGAGGTCGACAACGCGATGCCTTCGCATGTAAACCGGGCGCTCTGGCGATTGAGCGGACTGTGCATGCCAAACTTGTCGAAGAGGATCGTCGCCAGCAGATGAGGGCCGATGAAGCCGCGCGGCGTGGCATGGAACGGCGCCGGCGGCTGGCTGATCGCCTCACAGTCCCGGCAGCTGAACTTTTCCCGCACCGTCTCGATCACCTTGAACCGACGCGGGATCTCCTCCAGCGTCTCGGTGATGTCCTCGCCCAGTTTCGCCAGGCGCGAGCCACCGCAGCAGGCACAGGTCGCCGGGGGATCAAGCACCACGCGTTCGCGCTCGATATCCTCCGGCCAGGGCTTTCGGACTGGCCGCCTGCGCACAAAAGAGCGCCCGTTTGAGTTCCTGGCGGCGGCCTGTGCCGCAACCTCATCCTCGGTCGCGGCCATCACCAGTTCTTCGAGTTGCAATTCCAGCTGGTCGATCAGCCGCGCCGCGCGCTCGGAGCGCTGGCCGCGCAGTTCGCGCTTCAGCTTTTCGATCGCCAGTTCCAGACGGGCGATCAGGGCCTCGCTGTCGGACAACAGGGCTTGGGCCTTGGCGGCTTGCGCCACAGCCCTGTCCCTCTCGGCGACAACGACATCCCGTTCAGCCTGCAACACCTCACGCTCGGACAGCAGCGCCAGATAGGCGCTTGCAAGGTCTTCTGGACGATCGTCAGGCTTTGAAGGCATGACACCATTCGATCAGAATTTCCCTGTCTTTTCAATCAAATAATGCTACCCGACCCGTGTCGGACGCCAGGTTTCCTGAGGGGCACGCCAGTCGATTCCGGACAGCAAATAAGACAGCTGCGCCGGCGAGATTGTCACCACGCCATCGGCGGCTGACGGCCAGATGAACCGGCCGCGCTCGAGGCGCTTCGTAAACAGGCATGCCCCCTGGGAATCGTGCCAAATCACTTTGATCAGATCGCCTCTGCGGCCCCGGAAGCAAAATAAATGACCACTGAGCGGGTCATGTTTTAAGACTTCCTGCACCTGCAGGGCCAACGATGGAAAGCCCCGTCTCATATCGGTATAGCCCGTCGCCAGCCAGACCCGAACGCCGGTTGGGATGGGGATCATCGCAGCGCCTCGAGGCCCCGGATGATCCGCAGCAGCGCATCGACGTCGACATCCCGGTCGACGATCACATGCCGCCCGTTCGCGGTGACAACGTCCATCCGACCGAGGCCGCGTGGGGGATGCTGGACCGGCGTCGTCGGCACGGAAGGCTCCAAGGGCGTGCGAGCGTCCGGAACGACCAGGGCGGGCACAAACCCCTCCCAGGAACCAGCGCCAAGCCGTCCTTCTCTGTGAGCCTTGCGCCAGCTGTTCAATTGAAAGCGGGTGATCCCGTGCCGGCGCGCCGTGGCCGAGACCTGCTTTGGCCCGCGATAGCTCTCGGCCACAATCGCAAGCTTTGCTTCATCGCTGAACCGGCGACGACGGCCAGTGTCGACCACATCCAGGCGGCTGACCGGCCCACGATCCCTGATAATGTCCATGGCTACAACACCGTCCATATCGACGTCGATAGAGCCAGTGGTCTTCCATGTGCCTCAATCCCACAAGGCGGCCCTGCCCGGATGCGTACGGATCATCCGCTTGAGCGCTCCATGATCTGCCTCGATGATGTTGTTCAAGTACTTCGATGTCCGATGCACGATCTCCTTGGGCAGCAGCCCTTCATCCTGCAGGCGTTGGATTGCCTTCGGGTACGATGCCAGTTTGTCCGTTGCGATCGAGGATGGCGGATGGTTGCCCACTGTCTTCCGAGCTTTGCGCAGGAAACGATAAGCCGCTTGGGTGTTCCGGCGGTCTGAGAGCATGAAGTCGATCAGCTGGCCGTGCTTGTCGACAGCTCGGAACAGGTATTTCCATTTGCCGCCGACCCGGACGTATGTCTCGTCCACACGCCATGAACCGGACCGGTGCCCTTGGTATCGGCGCACCCGCTTGTCGATCTCTGGAGCATAGCGCTGAACCCAGCGGAAGATGGTGCTTGGGTCAACCTCGACACCACGCTCCTGCATCATCTCGGCCAGATCGCGGTAGCTGATGCCATATTTGCAGTACCAGCGCACGCATAGCAGGATGATCTCCACCGGAAAACGGCGGCGCTTGAACAGAGACAACAGGGCGGCTCCTTGATAGGCCGCACCTCATTACACTGCCAAGGTTAATGCAACGAAGCCCTCCGGATTTGCGACGGAACCGTTTCACTCCGGTATCAACACCTGGCGTGATGTGACCGGTGCAGCGTGCGCACGCTAAGCTGGAAGGAGCCAGTTACCTATGTTGTCTCCTCGGCGTCAAGTTGACAGTACCCCCACGGATCCTCATGCTCTCCAGCTTTCCGGTTGATCCTGGGTGCGATCCCCGCAATGGTCCAGTTGCTGTGGTCACCACATTACGTCTCCCCCGTTCGGGGAAATACTCTGTCCGACCATGAAGCTCGCTTCATCGGATGCCAGGAAGATATAGGACCAAGCCACTTCCTCAGGGGTCGCAATCCTTTTGATTGGGAGGTTTGAAATCTTCCACGCCTTCCACTTTTCGTCACTTGCGCGCCACATGGGAGTATCGGTCGGCCCCGGGCAGACACAGTTGACCGTTACCCCAAACTCGGCGACTTCCTGAGCCACAGAGGCTGTCAGTGCTACAACCGCAGCCTTTGCTGCGCAGTAGGCTGCATTCCTTGGCGCAGGTTTATGGGCAAGCTGGGAGGCCGTATTTATTATACGGCCGTATTTTCGCCCGACCATGTGAGGAAGAGCTTGCTTTAACCCATGAGCAACACCCTGTAAGTTGGTGTCGATTATCTTGTGCCATTCAGGCCATGACACATCAACGAACGTATTGCCTGAGCCGGCGACCCCCGCATTATTGACAAGAATATCCATTTTCCCGAATGAAGACACAGTCTTGTCGATTGCGTCCGCAACGCTGCTTTCTTCGGTAACGTCGCATTGCATCTGGAGTACGTTGGTCGATGATGTGTTCAGACAATCAGGTCCCGCGCCTCCTACGGCCAAGTCAGCTACTGCGACATTAGCCCCTTCGGCAAGCATAAGCTTTGCGACGGCCGCGCCGATGCCAGTACTAGCCCCAATTACGAGCGCGGACTTGCCCTTTAATCTTCCCATTTTGTCCATCCAATTTTGGGATTTCTCCTAACCATGTAGTCGGCTGGCACGCGAGGCTCCCCGAGCCTCTGAAAGCCACTTGGAGTATTTCCCGATGCCATCCTTCAACCTGACGTTTGCTTTGAAGCCGAAGTCTCGGCGAGCGGCGTCATAGCTGAGTGGCGGCAGAATATCGTCCAAGGGCGGGTTCTCTTCGCCGACTGTGATTATCGAGGACGGGATGAGTTCTTCGACGATCTTGGCAACCTCAGCGAGAGTGACCGTTTCTGCCCCCACAACATTGTAGGAAGGTTGCGAATAGGAGCGAGCTGACAGAGCTGTTGTTATTCCCCTGACAACATCCTCGATGAAAATATAATGTTGTGGCGTCTTTGCTCCGTACGGGAGTTCGGTCCGTTTGCCGTTAATAGCATTCAGGATCATTTCGCGAATTTCGCAGTCCGTCTCGCGGCCCGGTCCGTAAACTTTTCCGATCCTCAGGCTTACGGCTGGTATTCCAAAGCTGAGACCGTAAGAGTTCGTAATCGCTTCTCCTGCCACCTTCGTCGCGGCGTAAACGGAGGTCGGGTGGAGTGAAACTTCCTCCGACAGCGGCGCTACTGGGTTCCGCTGCCGTCCATATACGGCAATCGAGGAGCAAAAGATAAATCTGTCGATGCCTTGGCTTCTGCCAAATTCGAGGAGGTTGACCGTCCCGGAGATGTTCGGTTCCGTGATTGACGTCGGGTCGTCGCGGAACAGCATTGGCCCTGACACCCCGCCGCAGTGGATAATGGCCTCAGGGGAGAAGTTACGGCCAACTCGGTACAGGCCGTGGATATTCCGCAAGTCACAGATTTCTGTGATACCGCCGTTATCGCTTACGCGTACGTCGATGCCCAGAACGTCGTGCCCCTCGTCCCGAAGGGCCCTAGCCGTAGCGCAGCCGACAAAGCCTGCCGCTCCAGTAAGCAATATTCGCATGACTAAAATTCTGCTCTGTTTGGTCTCAGCTGATCGTGCAACTCAACGAGGGATGTATGCTCGGCCTCACTCACTTGATTTCGTTTTCGGCACGTAAGGTCCGTTGCCGTCGAAGGTGTAGGCGGTCTTCACTGTGGTGTAGAACTCCTGCGCATAGCGACCCTGCTCGCGTGGACCATAGGACGAACCCTTCCGGCCGCCGAACGGCACGTGATAGTCGACGCCCGCGGTCGGCAGGTTGACCATCACCATGCCGGCCTCGGCATGGCGCTTGAAGTGGCCGGCATGCTTCAGGCTCGTGGTGCAGATGCCCGACGACAGCCCGAACGGCGTGTCGTTGGCGATCGCCAGCGCCTCGTCATAATCCTTGGCCCTGATCACCGTCGCCACCGGCCCGAAGATCTCCTCGCGCGCCACCCGCATCCCGTTGTCGACCTCGGTGAACAAGGCCGGCGCGAGATAAAAGCCGGGCGTGTCGCGCTTCAGAAGTTCCCCGCCGGCCACCAGCCGGGCGCCCTCGTCCTGGCCGATCTTGATGTACTTCAGATCCTGATCGAGCTGGCTCTGGTCGACCACCGGGCCGATCTGGGTGCCGCTCTTGAGCGCATCGTCGATCACCAGCCCCTGCATGCGCGCCTGCATGGCGGCCACGAACCTGTCATGGATGCCCTCGGTCACGATCAGGCGCGAGGACGCGGTGCAGCGCTGGCCGGTGGAGAAGAAGGCACTGTTGACTGCGCATTCAACCGCCACCTTCAGGTCGGCGTCGTCCAGCACCACCATCGGGTTCTTGCCGCCCATCTCGAGCTGAACCTTCTTCATCGGGTCGGCCGTGATGCAGGTCTGCGCCACCTTGCGGCCCGTCGGCACCGAACCGGTGAAGGAGATGGCGGAGACCTTCGGGCTCTTCAGCATGGCCTCACCGACCACCGAACCACGGCCCATGACGAGGTTGAACGCGCCTGCCGGCACGCCGGCCCGGATGATGATCTCGGACAGCGCATGGGCCGAGCCAGGCACGAGATCGGCCGGCTTGAACACCACCGTGTTGCCGTAGGCGAGCGCCGGCGCGATCTTCCAGGCCGGGATCGCGATCGGGAAGTTCCAGGGCGTGATCAGGCCGACCACGCCGACCGGCTCGCGGGTGATCTCGACATCGACGGCCGGGCGCACGGAGGCCAGCTTGTCGCCGGCCATGCGCAGGCACTCGCCGGAGAAGAACAGGAAGATCTGAGCAGCGCGGGTGACCTCGCCGATGCCCTCGGGCAGGGTCTTGCCTTCCTCGCGGGAGAGCAGGCGGCCAAGCTCGTCCTTGCGGGCCAGGATCTCGTCGCCGACGGCCTTGAGGAGGTCGTGGCGCTGCTGGATCGTGGAACGCGACCAGGCCGGGAAGGCATCGTAAGCAGCAGCAATGGCGCGCTCGGCCTCGGCGGCCGAAGCGCGGCAATACTCACCGACCACATCATTGGTGTTCGATGGATTGACGTTGGCCGAGGCTTCCGTCGCCGACAGCCACTCGCCTGCAATATAGTTCTTTGTCATCACTAACCTGCTTGTCTGGTATTGATGAGGCCCCGCTGGGCCAGGTTGGACATGAGAGCGCCGATGCCGAAGGTCCAAGGCTCGCATTCGGAGCTCGGCTTCATGCGATTCACAAGTGCCCCAAGCTTGGGAGCGGCAATGGTAACGATATCGCCGCGCTTGTGCGTGAAGCCCATGCCGGCATCGTCACGGTCCTGTGTGGGAGCGAACATCGTCCCAAGGAACAGGGCGAACCCGTCCGGATATTGATGGTGAGCGCCGAGTGTCTGCGCAACGAGATCCTCGGGATCGCGGCTGATCTTCGTGATCGACGACGAGCCTTCGAGCTTGAAACCGTCCTCGCCCTCGACAGTCAGCGTCACGTCGGTCCGGCGGACATCGTCGAGGGAGAAGGTCTCGTCGAAAAGCCGAATGAACGGACCGACCGAGCAGGACGCGTTGTTGTCCTTCGCCTTCGAGAGGAGCAGCGCCGAGCGGCCCTCGAAATCGCGTAGGTTCACGTCGTTGCCCAGCGTCGCGCCGACGATCCTGCCTTCGGCCGTGACGATGATCACCACCTCGGGCTCAGGGTTGTTCCAGGTGGATTTGGGATGCAGGCCCGCATCCATGAACGCCCCGACGGACGAGAGGGTCGGAGCCTTGGTGAAGACCTCCGCGTCGGGACCGATGCCTACTTCGAGATACTGGCTCCAGGCCCCTTGCGCGACGAGAACCTCCTTCAGGGCCATAGCCTCGGGCGACCCAGGCTTGAGCCGGCTCAGATCGTCGCCGACGAGGCGCAGAACCTCGGCCCGAATGGCCGCCGCAGCGCTGGCATCGCCCCTTGCCCGCTCCTCGATGACACGCTCCAGCATGGAAACCGCGAAGGTCACGCCGGCCGCCTTGACGACCTGAAGGTCGATGGGGGCGAGAAGCCAGGGTTTCAAGGCGTTCCGCCTGTCGGGCGACGTATTCGCTGCGATCTCCTCCAGCAAGCCGATCCGCTCGCCCTCGGCGGTCTTCACCACCCGCGCGGGATCGTCCATGGCGGCGAGCGCGCTCATGGTGGAGGCGGAAGAGGAGATGTCGAATACCCCGTCCTGGCGGATCGCCACGATCGACGGCCCGATGCCGGGGCGCCAGACGCGCCCGGCAAGGGCTCCCTGACAGCCGTCAGCCGGTAAACAATGGTCGGCGTGATCGCGATACAATTGTCTGTCGCTCATGGTACCCACTCATTCTACATCCGTACGGAACAATTCTTGTCACATGGAGCCAGAGCCACGGAACTGCTTGCGCTTGAGAAACTGTCCGGAACCAACACGCCCGACATACTGGCGATCCGTCACGATCTTTTCGCCTCGCAGGAAAACGTCTCGCGGCGCGCCCTGGATCTTCCTGCCCTCGTAAAGAGAGTAGTCCACATTGTGGTGAAGCGTTTGTGACCCGAGCTCAACAGTTGCCGAGGGATCCCAGATGACCAGGTCAGCGTCACTCCCGACGGAAATCGTCCCCTTCTGCGGGAATAGGCCAAACACCCGCGCTGGCTTTGTTGCGACCAAATCGACAAACTGCGGCATACTCAGTCTGCCTTCGTTGACGCCTTGGTAGACCATCATCAGCCGCTCTTCGATTCCGGGGCCTCCATTCGGAATCTTTGTGAAGTCGTCGCGCCCCATGTCCTTCTGACCGACAAAGTTCCACGTCGAGTGGTCCGACGACACGGTTTGCAGAGCACCAAGGGACAATGCCCGCCATAGAATCTCCTGGTCCTTTACAGACCGAGCCGGCGGCGTGAAGACGAACTTCGCCCCCTCGAAGTCTGGGCGGGCAAGGTCCTCTTTCGTAGTGTACAGGTACTGCGTACAAGTTTCCGCCAGCACATCGACACCGCGAAGGCGACCACGAAGCACCTCGTCCAGTGCCTCCTCGCACGTCAGGTGGACGATATAGATCGACGTTCCCACAATCTCGGCCAATGCAATGGCTCGTGCCGTCGCCTCAGCTTCTACTCGCGGCGGACGCGTAGCGGCATGGTACTTTGGCTCCGTAAGCCCTGCCGCAAGCGCGTTCTTCCGTAGATAATCGGCGGCGTCGCCATTTTCGGCGTGCACCATGACGAGGGCTCCGCCCTGTTTTGCCGCGTCGAGGGCCCTCACGAGCGCGCTATCGTCAATCCCCAACATGCCCTTATAGGCCATGAACAGCTTGAAGCTGGTCACCCCCTCCTTGGGCAGTCGCAGCAATTCCTCTTCGACGCCCTCGTTGAGATCGACGACAATGACGTGGAATCCATAGTCGATACAGGCCTTATCCCGTGCCTTTGCATGCCAGTCGTCCAAGGCGCCTGTAAGCGACTGTCCAATCTCCTGCTGGCAGAAATCGACAATCGTTGTTGTGCCACCGCACGCCGCAGCAATGGTGCCGGTACGGAAATCATCGGCGGTCACTGAGTTGAAGACTGGCGTATCGAGATGGGTATGAACGTCGACCCCGCCCGGAACCACGTAACAGCCAGTGGCGTCCACGACATTATCAGCCTCCCCCTGCCCCAGAGACTCGGCTATCACGACGATCTTTCCGTCCTTAATGCCGACGTCGGCCCGGGACTGGCTCGCGGCCGTCACAACGATTCCGTTCTTGATGATCGTATCCATGATCTTCCATCTCCGATGAGTGCCCTCGCGGGACATAAACAATAACGTATGGTCACATAGTAACGGGGACTGGGGATTCGACGCCGAGCCGACCCGCCCAGGAATGTAAGGCCGGCATGATGCTCGGGTGCAATGCTACGCCGTCTCGCAACTGTTCATGCCGGTGTTCAAGGGCACGCTCGCCGGGAAGCCGAACCCGTTCATGACCGGTTGCGGTGGGACTTGCATGCGCAGTCGTCACCAGAAAGTCCATTTGCCGCCGAAACGCTTCGCTTCCCCCAAAGAACTCTGGGCAAAAAAGCTGGATAAACACCGAAGCGCCCCACCCTTCTTTGGGATCCGCACGCCCGCGACCTGCTAAGCCGGATGTCAGAGCTTCGATCAGAAGACCTAATCCAAAGCCCTTGTAACCGAGATCCTTTCCCCCGAGGGGCAGAATGCTGCCGGGGGGCTCAGCGAAGAATACCGATGGATCGGACGTAGCGTTGCCCCGTGCGTCGAGAAGCCATGGGAACGGAAGGTCTCGGCCTTCCCTATGGGCTCTCGTTACCATCGCATTTGTCGTCGTCGACATGCTGATATCGAGAAGGATCGGCTGGCCACTCGTAGGGAAGCCTGCGGCAATTGGGTTCGGCGTAATCATGCGAGCCGTTCCACCGAACGGCGCGACGCTCTCAACAGACGGATCTGAACTCGAGACGATCACGACACAACCCTGGTCGGTCGCCAGAGTGAGATATGCGGCCAGGCATCCAATATGATGACTACGGCGGATAGCGAGCGCAAAGGAGCCATGTTGCTTGACGCGCTCAAGCCCAAGCTCGATCCCGGTCGAGACAAGCCAAGGGCCTGGCAGGCGATTGCCATCCCACACGGCACTTGCTCCGAAGTCGTTGATGACCTCGACATCCACGTCCGTCGCCATCGACCCCTTCACCACTTCGTCGAGGTACGCCGGCAGGAGGGCCAGCCCATGAGTCGTGTGGCCGAGGAGATCACCCTCAACGAGTATCGATACTGTTCGATCCGCCCTGTCTTCTGGAACTCCGACGCGGTGCATCAGGCCGGCGCCGAAGGCAATCAGCTCGCCGGCGCTGTACCGTTCGTAGGTTGAATCTACCATGTGATTTTCCAAGGCCTACGCCTTAACCGCAAATACCTGGATCTCCACCTTTAGGTCTGGATGCGCAAGCCTCGCCTCGACACACGCGCGGGCCGGCGCATGCCCCGGGACGACCCATTGATCCCAGACGGAATTCATGATCTCGAAGTCCGCTATATCCTTGAGCCATATCCAGGCCGAGACGACCTGTTCCTTGGTCGCTCCCGCTTCGGACAGAAGACTGTCGATCTTGTCGAGCACCTCCCGCGTCTGCACCTCGGTATCAGCCTCCCTGGTGGTTGCAACTTGGCCAGCCAACATCACCATTGTGCCGGACAAGGGGAAGGTGACGATCTGGCTCATACGAGCGTTCACTTGCAGGCGGTCGATCATATCGAAACTCTTCTTAACGGAGAAAGTCGGTTGGACGTCAGGGATCTAGGGACTACGCGTATCAGGTCAGAGATTCCTGCCGGCCGCGAACCAGCTGGGACAGAGCAACAGCGATCACCAAGGCTCCGCCGTAGAAGAGATCCTGCACGAACGTGTCGATGCCCATCAGAGATAAGCCCGAAATCCCTGTCACAAGTGCGTACACGGCGATGAAGGTTCCAATGGGATTGAACCTACCGGGAGAGATCGTCGTCGCGCCCAAGTAAGCCGCAGCAAATGCTGGCAGGAGCAATGCCGTGCCGGAGTTCGGGTCCGCTGCTCCAGATGTGCCGACAAAGACAATCCCTGCGGCCGCAGCGATCGCGCCGGAAGCCAGGAGAGAGACGAACCGTACGCGATCAACGGCAATGCCGCTCAGTCGGGCAACGTCCCGGCCTTTCCCGACAAACAGCGCCTTTCTCCCGATCGACGTGAAGCCCAGGAGGTACGTGAGGAGCAGACAGAGCACGATTGCGTAATAGAAGCTCAGGGATATGCCGAACAGTCGAACAGTGAGAACTGCGTCGACCACGCGCTGATCGATTCCGCTGATCGTCCGAGAGTCACTGATCCAGAGAGTAACGCCATGCAGGAAGGTACCTGTTCCCAGCGTCACGATCAGCGAGTGGATCCTGAAGAACAGAATGAAAAACGCGTTCACGATCCCGACAGCGATGCCAACTGAAATTGCAGCAAGCAGTGCCGGCCAGATCGACCATCCATGATCTACGTTCAGCACCGCAAACACCATCGCAGATAGTGTCATGACCTGCGCCACTGAAACGTCCATGTCGCCAGAAGTCAGCGGGATGATCAGCCCAAGTGTCAGGATCACCAGCACAGCCTGGGAACCAAACATGCTTGAGAAATTGGGCCAGGTCAGAAAGATATTGGGGAGCAAAATTGCAAACAATGCCGTAATGGCAGCCCAAACGATGACCAATCCAAAGCGTTCAAGCTGGATAAGGGCGTTTTTCCGTCTATGGCTCGGCATCGAGTTAACTCTTATCGCTATATCTGTCATCGCAAAGTTCCAATTCATTTTGCCTAGGAGGCACGGCGCAAGTCGAGCTCGAGGCTGTGGAAGCAGCTCTCGGTAATCTGGTCTTTCGTAAGCTCGCCGGCGGTGAGTTTCTTGACGACTTGACCGCGCGCAAAAACCAAAACCCGGTCGCAGATTGCGGCCAACTGTTCATGATCCGAGCTTGCGCAGACGACGCAGGCCCCATCCTGAGCCACCTTTGCAATCATACCAAAGATCTGCTCGCGCGCTCCGATGTCGACGCCTTGTGTCGGTTCGTCGAGCAAGATGAGGGGTGGTCGAGTCTGCAGCCACTTGGCGAGGACGACTTTTTGCTGATTACCACCACTCAAGGCGCTCAGTGGAAGGTTCATGTCCGCGGGGCGTACATCGTAGTCGCCAATCAACGGTTCGGCGTTCGCCGCAACTCGCCTGCTGGTAACGGCCCACGCCGGTATCGTGGTGCCAAGAACTGGCAGCGCAAGATTTTCGGCGACAGAAAAGCTCGGAACGATGCCGTCTTTCTGGCGGTCCGCAGGAATAAGGGCGATGCCTAAAGACATTGCGCCAGCGGGTGTCAACGTTTGTAGAGGCGCGCGCGTGCCATGGAGCGTAAGCTCGCCGCCTGATGCCTGCTCCGCACCATAAATAAGGTAGGGAACTTTGTCATAACCCGATCCAATGAGGCCCGTTAAACCGATTACCTCGCCTCGGGTTGCCTCTAACGAGAGTGGCGCCAAGCCTGGTGCGGTCAGCCCCTTGATCGTGAAAACCGGAGGCCCGGAGCGTTGCACTGCGGCGTGCTGACCGAACTCGACGCTGCGGCCAATGATCGCTCGAATGAACTCGTCGCGGGAGCTGGATTTGGTGTCAAGCGTCGCGGCAACGCGACCGTTCCGCAAGACGGTCGCTCGATCGGTTAGGGTTTTCACCTCATCGATGTCATGGGACACGAAGATTACGCTCGCTCCCTGCTGAGCCACCGCCCTGACAAGTCCAAAAAGGCGATCAACATCGGCGGCTGACAGGAAGGGTGTTGGTTCGTCGAGAATTAGCAAGCCATTCCTTGATTGGGTCGTCTGTCCTAACTCATCGAACGCGCGGATAATGGCGACAAGAGCTTTCTCGACAGGGGGAATGTCCGCAATCAGCGATTCCGGATGGATATCAAGACCATACTTGTCGAGTAAGTCCCGAGTGTCGCGCCGTGCTTTCGTCCAGTCGATTGCCCAGTTCGACCGCCGCACCAAGCGATTGACGAACAAGTTCTCTGTCACGGACAAACTTGGGACGAGACTGAGGGTTTGGTGGACAACAGCAATTCCGTACGAGCTGAACTCCCCGGGTGGAACTGGAAGCGGGACTTGACGTCCACCCAACTCGATGGAGCCGCCGCCGTCAGGAGCATGAAAGCCACTCAGGATCTTAATGAGGGTCGATTTGCCGGAACCGTTTTGTCCCAACAGGCCATGGATCTCACCGTAATTTACGGTAAGATCGACGTTTGAAAGAGCCTGGGCCCCGCCGAAGGATTTGCTGAGACCCTTGATGATCAGGTTAGGGCGAGGATGCTCCTCGCCCGTCGGTTTCGACAATATCATCACTGGAGCTTCCACAGCTTGTTGTAGCCATCGACGTAGGCGTCACCATAGCCGGCAGACGCTTTCGCCGGGACGCCGGCGCTCTCCACGTTCGTTTTATCGAAGATATAGAGGGGAATTTTGGGATTCTTGACGTGCGGAAGACCGCAGAGAATTCGCATTTCCGCGTCTATGACGGCATGCCCGATCCAGTCGAGGTTCTCACCAATATCCATATCGATTTTGCCCTGACGGACGAGATCGAGAATGGCTGGCGTCCCGTTGAACGTCGCAATCTTCACCCGGTTGCTTGATTGGGTGAGCTCAACGGCAGGAACCACATATCGAGCCATGTCGTCGTAAGTCGGAATGATGAAGTTCATCTCCGGATTGCGCAAAAGAGCAGCCTGAACAAGCGGCTGAATGCGCGATGCCCAATCCCCGACGGCCACGTTCACATATTCGACTTTGCAGGTCTCACACTTCTCGAACGTCTTCTTCACGCCCTTCACAATCGCTTCGGACGAGAAGGAATCGAGGGCCGTGATCACCAGAACGTTGGCTTTGCCTTCGGTTTTGGCAATGGCCCACATGGCCTCGAGTTCACCGGCCTTTTCATAGTCGGCTGGCACCGAGAAAAATGGCTCCGGGCGCTTTTGATCGAAGCCGCCGTCGTGCGAGGCGACGACCGGAATGCCAGCCTTCCGAGCTTCCGCAGCTTGGGGAACGAGTGCC
This sequence comes from Microvirga sp. M2, assembly GCF_047497095.1. Classification (NCBI taxonomy): domain Bacteria; kingdom Pseudomonadati; phylum Pseudomonadota; class Alphaproteobacteria; order Hyphomicrobiales; family Methylobacteriaceae; genus Microvirga; species Microvirga sp. M2. The sequence continues at coordinate 144,204 of NZ_CP134065.1, read as the reverse complement.
AGGAGGTCAGGCGCAAACAGGTCGATAAGGTCATACTTCTGGTTCACACCGTGCTGAATGCCCTGGATCCACTGAGAACGCTGCCCCGAGTTCTTATACTGGTTGAACTGGAAGCCAACCTTCTTGGAGGCCGTCTCCATAGCCCCCATAACCGTGTTGACGAATGCGATGCTGTTCGAGAATGGGACCGAAAGGATCTTTTTGTCCTTCATGCATTGCTTGGCATCGAAGGCTTCGCCCGGCGCCGAGAACTCTGGAATCTTTTGGTGAGCGGCAATTTCAGCCTTGATCGTCTCTAGATCGAGCGCATTTGCACTAGAGGATCCAACACAGAATGCAGCGAGGCATATCGCAGATAGTACGGCGTGTTTGACGTGCTTGTCCATATTTTCCCACCTTTGACCGAGCGCTCCATGGTTATTTCTTACCGGCGCCTACCTCGAACGATGATGCTAGAAAGAAACTTGGACAAGTGAATTGATTTGAACTGGAAGTGTCTAAATTTGTGAAGAGTCCCCGCCTCTTTGAACGAGATTCAGCGCCTGGCGCATGCAGGACTGGTGCTCTTGCCCCTGCCAGATCAGAGAGCAATGTCGTTCGCTCCCTAAGCAGAGTAAGGGTCTCCTCCGCAGCGTGGCCGCTGCGGGTTCCGGCATTTGGTGGGTGAAAGTGCCGTCAGATTCTAAGAGCGGGCTTCCTTCGCAATGCTAATGGCGTCGCGCCAATCTTGGAGGGCGATCTGCGGCAGTCACTGCTTCAATCAGCACGTCTGCGGGTGCTCGATCAGCGGACCGCTTATGGCGTTCGGACTTGTCTTTGGCGAAGGACTGTCGGTTCGTAGGAATGATCAAATCTATTGAACTCAGGGTGTCAGAATATTCCGTTTGTCAGCGAGTGCTGGTCAAAACATTCTAGCAGCGGCGCCATCGAGCAACAAGGTGCGCCGGGCTAAGGACATTACGACTTAATTTGGGAAGCATCTGACATGGTCCAGATCAATGGCGACAGACTCATTGCGACGTTACGGGAGGTTGCGCAATTCGGCGCTTATAAAACAGGGGTTCATCGGCCGACGTTTTCCTCTCAGGACATGGACGCACGCGCGTGGTTGATCCAACGGATGGAACAAGCCGGGCTTTCCGCCTCCATCGACGGCGTTGCGAATGTCATTGGCAGGTCGAGCAATAACGGGCCGGTCCTTTTGGTCGGATCTCACTCAGAATCGCAAAATTATGCTGGCTGGCTCGATGGGATTCTAGGAGTTATTTACGGATTGGAATTGGCGCAGAGCATCCACGAACAAGGCTTACCATTTGCTGTTGATGTCGGGGCTTGGTCTGACGAAGAATGCCACTACCTCCAGTTTCTCGGAAGCCGCTCATTCTGCGACGATCTTGCAGACCATGAGATCGACGTGGCGCGGAATAAGGACACTCGAGAGCCGCTTCGCGACGCGCTGCGTCGGGTAGGTCTTGAAGGACGTCCGCGTGAGCTGATCGATCCTTCAAGGTATGTCGGATACCTTGAAGCTCATATCGAACAAGGAGACTATCTGGACAGTCACGATCTGAAGGCTGGGATCGTCACCAGTATCGTTGGACTTTGGCAATACAGAATCACCGTCAAAGGGCAACAAAATCATGCCGGCGCAACCCGCATGGTGGCTCGAAAGGACGCCGGTGTCGCTCTTATGCGACTGTTCGCGATGATTGAGGAGCGGTTTCCGCAAATTGCGGGCGAGCGGTCTGTCTGGACCGTCGGCAAAATCGAACTCGACCCGGGGGCTCCGTCCATCATCCCAGGAGGAGCCGAAATGTTGTTCCAGTTCCGGGACGAAAGTCTTGTGCAGTTGGAGCGGTTTGAGCGTGAGCTCGTCGGTCTGATTGAGAAGCTGAATGCGGCGGGCCCCTGTGAGTACGAGCTTCACATCGTGGATAAGGCCGTGCCCAAAGTTATGGATCCATCGCTCCAGAATCACCTTGAAGCCGCAGCCGAGCGGTTTGCTCCGGGCAAGGCAGTTCGCATGCCGAGCGGTGCGATGCACGATGCCCAGATTTTCGCAAAACGTCTCTCAGCGAGCATGCTCTTCGTTCCCAGCATTGGTGGGATCAGTCACCATTGGACGGAGAATACGTCAGACGACGATATCATTCTCGGCGGCAGAATATTTGCCTCCGCTGCCGGGAGCATTCTGAAGGAAGCGGCTGTCTAACGTCGCCTATTCGACGGCGTCAGGTATTTGGATCGCGCGTCGCTCGGCGTGGTCGCCGTGTCCGATCGCGGTTGATTTGGGGATCGAATGGAAGATTTTCGATCCCCCGCCCTTCCCAACCGAGGTCACGGATTCTGAACGCTACCTCGAACGGTGGCCGAACTTTGGGTTATCTGCCTCTCAGCCACGTACGCATGAGTGATTGCCTGCCTGGCAGCGCTTTCATTCTCGCCGCCGGATGGGATAGCTGCGCGCGGGTATTTTCCCACTGGATGGATTGCAACCTATCCAAACCATGAAACCGGGGAATAGCTCGAGGACCGCTAAGCGAACCGGAACCACTCAACCAAGTAATGCAACACAATCAACGGTTTTGTTACTTGAGCGAAGGAGTGCCTTCCCTGTGGCTCAGTGGTACGCGGCACCGCGTGGGCGGGCACCCGAGATCGGAGGCTCGATTGATTCATAATGCATGTTGAGTTTAAAGGTAGTGTGGCTGCTTGATTGGAGCGTCTTAATCAACGCTCGTTCAACATCTCGTCGCCACGCTCGGACTTTTCATGTGCCAAGTGAGATGTGCTATGCGCCTCAAACAAGTTGAGACATTCTATTGGGCTGCGCGTCTCGGCAGTTTTACAAAGGCTGCCCAGAAGCTCAATGCAACGCACTCTGCTGTTTCAATGCGAATACAGGAGCTTGAGGCAGGCCTCGGAACGAAGCTCTTTGATAGATCGCAGAGAGCCGCAAAGCTCACCTCGGATGGTTTTCACCTGTTACCCATCGCAGAACAGATGCTCGACGCAGCTGAGAAGATGACGGGCTTTAAGCAAGGGCAAGGGACGGTCTCCGGCTACGTTAGACTCGGCGTAGTCGAAACGATTGCCATGACCTGGCTGGCTGACCTGATCCATAATCTTGGAAAGGATTTTCCCGGAATCCAGGTAGAAGTAGAGGTTGCTCTTTCCCATATACTTGAAGAAAAGCTTTATAGTGGCAACTTGGATGTGATATTGGCTCCATGTTCGATGTCCAAGGCGCGCTTTGCACACACTTCGGTTGGCGAAATCCCATTCCGGTGGATGTGTAGTCCGGACTTAGATGTTCCACGCCAAGTGACGGCGAAGGATATTGGAGATTTGCCTCTTGTGGTAACATCTAGAGAGCAAAATTTCCGTGGCACCCTTCTTGAGTGGGCAACGTCTAATCAGCTAAGAATCAAAAAACCAATCATTTGCAACACATTTGTAATTGCGAAGAGGCTTGTTTCTGCAAATATAGGCGTAGCTTTCTTGCCTCTACCTATCTACGAAGACGATCTCGCTAAAGGTAACTTAGTTTTGATTTCGTGCGCTCCTGAAGCCGCTCCGATGGAACATTTTGTCATCAGGCCTTTGACAGAGCCAACCCTTGTCCATCTTGCTGTTGAGAGTGTGGCGCTGAATGTATCAACGTTTACAAGAACGCCTGCGGACTGACTCAATACGCCGCAGACCCGGATGGAAGTTCGCGGATCAGGTCCAAATCAGAACCACGTGCTTGAAGCACCTGTCGCAAAGTTGGTTTTCCTGATCCCGTCTCGTGACCGTTGCGCCATCTCTCTCCTTCGATCTTCCCACGCCCCAACAGCCCCTCAGCTGCGACGGCTTATGCCGCCGCGACGGCACCGTTCTCTTATTCCGGGGATTCTGGTCAAGCCCTTTGAGCGGCCCTTTCCGTCAGTTCGGCTGATGTCACCTGTCGGGTCATGGTTCTCTCCGCGGTCGGCAGACACCGCCGCATGATGGGGTCGGAAGCCTCAGCCTCGCCATGTTGCATACGCGGTCAATCTGCTCCCTGAGGTTCAGGTCTCAGGCCGCAACGGTGCCCACGCGATGGCTGCTGCCTCGTCCCGACAAGGGACATCACTCCGCCAGGCGGCGGATCTCGTGAGCTACAATCTCATGCCGGCAGCCCCTCCTTGTTGGACCAGCGGAAGTCGGTGCCATCGTGCCACATCCTGTGGAGGATGACCGACAGCTTACGGGCGACCGCCACCATGGCCTTCTTTCCACCGACCTTCCTGGCAAGCCGCGTCCCCCAGGCCTTGATCGGCGACCAGCGCGAGACCCGGTTGAGAATGATGCCCGCCGCCTCAAAGAGGTAGGTTCGGAGGAGCGGATCGCCGCACTTGGAGATCCGACCGCTCCGGTCGATCTCGCCTGACTGATACCGTCGTGGGGTCAGGCCCAGGTAAGCCCCTACACTGGACGAGCTCGAGAACCGGTCTGGTGTGTCGATGACACTGATATAGGCCAACGCGACCAGAGAGCCGACACCGGGAGCCGTCATCAGGCGTCGGGCCGCCTGATCCTGGCGCGCCAGCCCCCTGAGGCGACGGGAGAGGATGCCGATTTGCCGGCTGACCTCCTGCAAGGCTGTCAGGAGGGCCTCAACCGCATCCTTCAGGGGCCCATCGGCCACCAGTTCGCGCACGCGGTCGATGAAGGACTGACGGCCTCCCTTGCCAGCGACCAGACCAAAGGGCTTGAGCATGCCTCGGATCTGGTTGATCAGGTCCACACGCACCTCGACCAGACGGGCGCGTGAGCTGAGAAAGCTGCGGATCACTTGGCTGTCGAGGCTCTTGACCGTGACCTCCCGGTACCAGCCCGTGCGCACGATCTGCGCCAACCCAAGCGCATCATTCGGGTCGGTCTTGTTCACCTGCAGCGACAGCGCTGCCTTGGCATGGCGCGCATCCAGGCAGATCACAGGCAAGCCGCGCTTCTTCAACTCATGCCAGTGCCAGGTCGACAACGGGCCGCTTTCCAGGCCAATCCGCTCCACATACGGGGCTCTCGCTTTGATGACTGCGGCAATGGCCTCTGGCGTCGAGGCGCATTTGCCACGCCAGAGTGCCTTCCCTTGCTCGTCGACAATACAGACGGCGGTCTGCTCGAGCGAGACGTCCAACCCGACATACTGCTTCATGAGGATACTCTCCGTTGGCTTCCAGTTTGGCCTGATCGCATCAGACCTTACTTTGCCGTCGAAGGGCACCAGGCCCGGAATAACCCCATGTTGCATTAACCTTGGCGGTATAGGGAGTGGCGGCCATCTGAGGAGCCACCCTGTTGTCTCTGTTCAAACGCCGCCGCTTTCCAGTTGAGATCATCCTGCTGTGCGTGCGGTGGTACTGCAAGTACGGGATCAGCTATCGCGATCTAGCCGAAATGATGTCTGAGCGCGGTGTCAGCGTCCATCCAAGCACGATCTTCCGATGGGTGCAGCGCTACGCGCCAGAAATCGAGAAGAGGGTCCGCCGCTTCCAGGGATCTCGTTCCGGGTCGTGGCGAGTGGATGAGACCTATGTTTATTGCGCGACGATCTGGATCAGAGGAGCGCGGCGATCAGAATGGTGATTTGCTGTCGCGGCATAACGATGATTGTCGCGCCGCGACAGAGATGCAAGCGCTTTCTTGATTGTCGCTGTGGGCGTCAATCAGGATGAGGTTTTGATTGTCGCGCGCGTCGGCGGACGACCTGGTCCACGCTTGCGCTCAATAGCGGCTCTGCGGCGATAGCTCTCGACATTCATCTCGAAGATCGTCGCGTGGTGCACCAGGCGATCCACCGCGGCGAGCGTCATCGCTTGATCCGGAAAGACCGAGTTCCAGGCTCCAAAGGGCTGATTGGCCGTTATCAAGAGCGAGCGACGCTCGTACCGGGCGCCGATCAGTTCAAAGATGACGCTGGTTTCGGCCTGATCCTTGCTGACATAGGCGAGGTCATCGAGGATCAGCAGATGATACTTGTCGAGTTTGGCAATCGCCGCCTCGAGCTGCAGATCCCGCCGAGCCGTCTGCAGCTTCTGCACCAGATCGGTGGTGCGGGTGAACAGCACCCGCCAGCCATTCTCCACCAGGGCCAGGCCCAGAGCGGCCGCCAGATGCGACTTGCCCCCGCCCGGCGGGCCGAACATCAGCAAATTGGCGCCCTTCTCGAGCCAGCTGTCACCGGCCGCCAGCGCCATCACCTGCGCCTTGCTGATCATCGGCACTGCGGAGAAGTCGAAGCTGTCGAGGGTCTTGCCGGGCGGAAGACGGGCCTCGTCGAGATGGCGCTGGATGCGCCGGCTGGCGCGCTCGGCCATCTCGTGTTCGGCCAGAGCCGCCAGGAAGCGGGCCGCCGGCCAGCCTTCCTTGTCGGCACGGGCGGCGAAGTCCGGCCAGATCGTCTTGATGGCGGGAAGCCGCAGGTCGTTGAGCGCCAGGGTCAGGCGACCGACATCGATGGCATCGGGACTCGTCATGCGACCTCTCCCTGATGCACGCGGGCGAGTTCCTCGTAGGCGCTGAGCGGCACATGAGAGACCACAATGTCGGGCACCGCACCGGCATCCGGACTGAAGAGCACGCGCAAGCTCTTGAGATCCGGCAGCCGGCCGGCATCGAGATCTGCATCGAGGCGCGCGGCGAGTTCGGCCTCGCAGGCGCGCTCGTGCGCCAAGGCGAGCAGGTCGACCATGGTGCGGCAGGCGGTCCGGACGGGAAGCTGGCCCATCATCGCCTCAAACGCGCGGGTATAGGCTTGCCGGGGAAACAGCTGGTCGCGGTAGACCAGCCCCATCAGGGCCATGGGCTTGCGTCTGAGCGAGTGGATCACGTGCCGGTAATCGACCACATGCCCGTGTTTGCCGTCGGGATGAGCCCGCCCGCGCGGCAGTGTGAACTGATGCGTGCCGCCGAGATAAACCTCGAGGCGATCATCAAAGAGCCGCACGCGGAGCCGGTGGCCGATCAGGCGCGAGGGCACGCTGTAGAACACCTTGCGCAGGACGAAGCCGCTGGTCGAGGTCACGGTGACGATGGCATCCTCGTAATCGGCGGTGCGCCGGTCCGGCAGCTCCTGCAGGGCAGCGCGCTCGACCGCGATCTGCGGCGCCACGCGGGCATTGCGGCGACCGATCACCTCGTCGATGAAGCGGCGGTAGGCCAAAAGATCGGCAAAGTCGCGTGAGCCGCGCAGCAGCAGGGCATCCTCGATCACCTTCTTGAGGTGTCCATGCACGCTCTCGATGGCGCCGTTCTCGTGGGCAATGCCCGTATTGTTGCGGCTCGGCTCCATGCCGTAATGGGTGCACAGGGCATCATAGCGCCGGGTCAGGTCCTCGCGGGCGTCGCGATCGAGGTTGCGGAAGGCAGCCGAGAGGCTGTCGCTGCGGTGTTCGCGGGGAGCCCCACCCAAGGCCCAGAGGGCGTTCTGCAGCCCCTCGGCGAGAGCGACATAGCTCTCGCCGCCGAGCACCACATGGGCATGCTCGAAGCCGGAATAGGCGAGCCGGAAGTGATAGAGCCGGTGATCGAGCGGCTGGCCGGCGATGGTGATGGCCAGATCAGCCATGTCGGTGAAGTCGGACAGCCCCATGCGTCCGAGCTCGTGCACCTGGCGGAAGATGACCTCCTGCTCGGGGCCGTGCAGGGCGCGCCAGGCGCGGACACGGCGCTCGAGGGTGCGGCGGATGCCGGTGCCGAGCTCGGGATGGCGGCGGACGATCTCCTCGAAGAGAGCCACGGGGCGCAGGCTCGGGGCGGCTTGCAGCAGCGGGACGATCTCGCTGTCCCAGACGGCCTGAAGCGGATCGGGGCGCCGGCGCCCGCGTGGGGCCTTCTTCTGCGAGGGCAGACGCGGGTCCTTGTCGATGCGATAGCCGGTGGAGGGACTGAAGCCGGCCTTGGCGGCGGCGATCGGGGTGGTGTCGGTGTGACGAAGCTTCATGTAGAGTCTCATCTGGCAGTCGGTGATGTGGCGGCCGGGCAAAGGCTGTGTTCCTCATTGGACGTGAAGAACTCCAATCCTTATCCGGTCGGCCACGACAGCCAGACGGCGCGGTCCTGACGGATCGTGCCGTCGCCGCTGCCGCCCCTCCGGTCGGGCCTCGGCCCTCCCTGCGGAGCGGCAGCGGCGTCACCTCTCAAGATGATTGCCGCTCAACTTCCAGCCTGATCGCCGCGCGGCAGAACGGTGTTTCCGTTCCCGGTCCTACTGTCGCCTGGAAGAGCCGCCGGCATGGCAAGCGACAGGATCGGCGGTGGGCCAGAGCCTGGAGCCCGGAGCAGATTGCCCGACGCCTGCCGATCGACTTTCCGGACGACGAGACCATGCGCATCAGCCACGAAGCGATCTATCAGGCCCTCTTCGTCCAAGGCAAAGGAGCGCTGCGCCGCGAACTCACGGCCTGCTTGCGAACCGGGCGGGTGTTGCGGGTGCCGCGGGCACGCGTCCGCCGGCGCGGCAAGAGTTTTGTCTCACCCGAGATCATGATCAGCCAGCGTCCTGCCGAAGCGGCCGATCGGGCGGTGCCAGGTCATTGGGAAGGAGACCTTATCCTGGGCCTTGGCAGCTCGGCGATTGGCACTCTGGTCGAGCGCACAACCCGCTTCACGATGCTGCTTCATCTTCCCCGTTTGGCAGGCCACGGTGATTGGCCGCGCATCAAGAACGGGCCTGCGCTGGCTGGCCATGGGGCCGAGGCTGTACGCGACGCAATCACGCGCACCATCATCACCTTACCCGAAGAGCTGCGCCGATCCCTGACCTGGGATCAGGGCGCCGAGATGGCTCAGCATGCCCGTCTCAAGATCGATGCGGGCGTCCAGGTCTACTTTTGCGATCCGCAAAGCCCATGGCAGCGTGGTACCAACGAGAACACGAACGGGCTGCTGCGTCAGTACTTCCCGAAAGGCACTGATCTGAGCGCGCACAGCGCGGAGGAGATTGCGGCGGTGGCGGCCGCCCTCAACGCAAGGCCGAGAAAGACGTTGGGCTGGAAAACCCCTGCAGAGGCGCTTGACGAATGGCTGCGGGAGATCAACAGAATCCATGTTGCGACGACCGTTTGAATCTGTCCAATACGCGGCCGAGGCCTACGCCCAACAACTGGCTCTGATGAAGGCGAAGGCGTCAATGAGCCGAACGGCTTGCTGCTACGACAATGCCCCGATGGAGTCGTTCTTCCATTCCTTGAAGGTCGAGCTGGTCCATCAGCGGAGCTGGGCGACCCGCGAAGAGGCGCGGCGCGACCTGTTCAGCTACATCGAGGGCTACTACAATCGGCAGCGCATTCATTCGGCTCTCGGGTATCTCACGCCCGAACAGGCCGAGCGGACAGCGAGCTAACCCGGTGTCCACTCAATCGGGGGAAGATCATCTGGAGAACTGGTCGCGCGAGTTCCGGGATTGGTCCGTCCAGATCCTCAACAGTTCGCACGAGGTGCGGAACGTGAGCGGGTCCTTTCGCCACCACGATGCCGAATTCCGTCAGATGTCCCCGCAGGGCATTGATGATCTGGGTGCGTTGCCTGACCAGGAGATCGCGGGCCCGGAACACGAGAGCTGCAGCCTGGTCTTCCTCACTCTTGGGCGCCACAAAGCGCATGGTCGGGCGCTGGGCCGCCTCGCAGATCGCCTCGGCATCCGTCGCATCGTTCTTCTGGCGCTTCACAAAGGGCTTCACATAAGCGGGTGGGATCAGCCGGACCGCATGCCCGAGGCGGCCGATCTCGCGGGCCCAATGGTGGGCGCTGCCACAGGCCTCCATGGCCACCGTGCAGGGCGGTTGGCCAGCAAAGAAGGTGAGCACCTGGTGCCGCCGCAGCTTCTTGCGGAACAAGACCGCTCCCGATGCATCGGCGCCGTGTACCTGGAACACGCTCTTCGCCAGATCCAACCCAATCGTACTAACCTCTCTCATGGACGCCTCCCTCAAGTGGTGCTCTTCAACACCTCCACTGTGGCACACCGAGGCCGTTGGGGGCGTCCACCTCATCAGAGCCCTCGAACGATCTGGCGAACTGGTTCAGGACCGTGGTGAGGCCGAACGGATCGGACATGAACGCCATGATGGGATCGAAGAACCAGGCGTGCTGCCGTGCGAAGGCCGCGAATAGCGGGGGAACGCCACCGCCAAGACCTGTAAGACCACAAACTCCTTGAACGGGAACCCGTCCGACTTCTCCTGCGCTGACTGGTTCATGCGCTCACTCCTCCTTCGTGGGCTAGCCCCACAGTGAAAGCGTGTAGGCAAAACTCTGTCGGCGCAATGGCGAACCGACGGGAAGACTCTCATGAAAAGAAAAATCCACCGCGAGGGTGGGTTCCTTGGTCGTCCTGGGGAGCTGGAGCCTATCGGCCGAACAACTCCGAGTGCGTCCCGAGCCTGACGAACTCGATAGAGTCGTCATCGGCGGTGTACATGAGGAGGAAGTCGCCTCCGATATGCGCCTCCCGCGTCCCTTTCCATTCGCCGGAAAGCTCGTGGTCGGCCCATTCCGCGCCGAGCGGCTTCTTCAGGATGAGCAACGTCATCAGCTCGGTGGCGCGGTTCATGTCCACCTTTCCGGCCTTGTAGTATCGGTCCCAGTCCTTCTTGAATTGCTTGGTGTAGTCCGATGCCCTCGGGAGCGGTGCCCGCCTCTCGTCGCTCGATTTCTTCAAGATGGCTCCTCTCGGCGCTTACTTCTTGCTTCCGCCGAGGCTTTCGAAGAGCTCGTCCGGTGTCGCAAAACGCGCCTTGCGGGCCTTCCTCATCGCACGAGCCTCCTCGATTGCGGCCTGGGTCTCCTCGTTGGGCACCTTGAGCTCGAGCGGGAAGCTGTGGGTTGCGGCAACCCGGTGAAGGAACACCCGGACGGCCTCAGAGACGGAAAGGCCAAGCGACCCGAGAACGGCAGAAGCCTCTTCCCGAATGTCGTCATCGACCCGGACGTGGATCATTTTGGTAGCAGCCATATCAAGCTCCTTGCTAGCTCGCCCTATATGTATCTCAATTGAGATACAGTCAAGGGCCTAACCCATCCCCGGCCAGCGAGTTCCTTCCTGACCATCTGCACCATCATCCGTCAGTGAGGACGGCTCCCCGAGGATTAGCCCTTCACGCTTTCATTGTGGGGATGGTCGCGGCTGGTGGGGTGTGGGTGTCGCCTCGAGGGGTTGGGAAGGCCCACAGGGTGCGGCATAGGAGGCTTCTCTATGCGGCGGTTTGAGGTCAAGCGCTTTCAGGCCTTCCACATTCCCGATGTTTGACGTCACTTGCGGGCCCTTGCTTCTCTTCGGGATCAGCTCTGTGGCTCTCCCAGTATGGGATCAGAAGAACGAGGCAGCCCAATCTGTTGCGCGTTCTGATCGCGCAAAACGCGACCGACACAAGTGCCCTAGCGAACTCACCTCATCCATCGTCCCGCGAGGGACGTCTCTCCACCGGCTGGCGGAACTCGTCGATCCTTCTGTTCGCGTGATAGATTGTTGCGGTGAGTGATCAGGCGGCTGTCACGGTGCTCTCCCGCGTCCAGTGGAACTCGGTGCCGTCGCTCCAGAGGCGGTGCATGATCACAGCCAACCGGCGTGCCAGAGCCACGATGGCCTTTTGCAGGCCGCGCCGGCGGGCCACATTCATGGCCCAGGCCTTCAGCCAGGACCATTTCTGCACCCGGGTCAGCAGCACCTGAGCGGCCTCATAGAGCAGCGCTCGCATCATGGCGTCGCCGCACAAAGAGACGCGCCCGATCCGATTGCTCTCGCCGGACTGGTTGAGAACCGGCGTGAGCCCGAGAGCTGGGCCAACGGCCTTGGAATTCTTGAACCGCGCCGGAATGTCGATCGTGGCGCTAAAGGCCAGAGATACCACGGGACCGACACCGGGAATGGTCATCAAGCGCCGGCAGACGTCATCGTCCCGGACGGTCGCCAACACTTTGCGGTGAAGAGTAGCAAAGCGCTCCCGCAGGCTCTGATGGGCTTCGAGCAGGCAGGCCATGATTTCAGCCAGTTCCGGTAGGTCGGCCACGAGCTCGCGGATCCGGTCCTCGAACCTGATCTTGCCAATGACCCCGACCTTGAGCCCGAAGTTGCGCAGCAGCCCGCGGATGTCATTCTCGATGGCAATGGCTTTCTCCTGCAGCAACTTACGGGCGGTCAGCAGAGCCCTGCGGTGCTGGCTCGCCAGGGTCTTCACATGGACGGACCGGAACAGGTTGACGCGCATCATCTGAGCAATGCCGCGAGCATCGTTGCGGTCGGTCTTGTTCACCTGCGCCTTCAGGAACGCCTTGGTGTGGCGTGTCTCGATGCAGATGACCGGCAATCCCGCCGCGGCCAGCCCGCTGTAGAGCCATTGAGACAATGGGCCGGCTTCGAGCCCGACCCGCTCGAGCCGCCAGGCTGGATCCCGGAGCACCTGAACCAGGTCGTCTGGATGGCTGGTCACCTTCAGTTCGCGACACCTTGCCCGTCTCGTCCAGAATGCACAAAGAAGTCTCTTTGACCGAGACATCGAGGCCGGCATAATGCTTCATGCTGCGCTTCTCCCACTGAGGCTTGTGGCTGGTCCTATCCAGACCACGTTGTACCATCAGCCTGAAGCGCAGCACCTCCGACAGTCGATGAAGATGGCGCTAAGCCGAATACCCCATCTGTTGCATCGTGAGCATGAACCTTTGCCAAGGGCTGCCGTTTCCGTCCTCATAGGAGACTCAAATGGCGAAACTCACCACGAAGGAACGCGACAAGTTGCCCGACAGCAAGTTCGCGCTCCCTGGGCACAAGTATCCCGTCGAGGACGCTGCTCACGCGCGAAATGCGAAGGCGCGGGCCTCTCAGCAGGTCAAGGCCGGAAAAATGTCAAAGGCTGACGAGAAGAAGGTCAATGCCAAAGCCGATAAGGTGCTGAAGGGGGACTGACCGGGATCTCAACGGTCCCTCTTGCGCTGCAAGTTGCCATCCTACGGCTAGGACGCGGGGGAGGCCTTCGATCCAGGCGGCTTGAAGATCGACAACAGGATGGCTCCTCGTTCAGCCATCGTTCGCTACAAGGCCAAGGTTAATGCAACGGTGCCGTCGTAGGTCCGTTTGCCGTCATGGCGCAAGCGCCCGGTCACCAGAAGGTGGCATGTCGACGAAACTTATATCAAGGTGCGTGGCCAATGGCGGTATTTGTATCGGGCCATCGACAGCAACGGCGACACGGTGGAATTCTGGTTCAGCGAACGACGCAATCTGACGGCGGCCAAGCATTTCCTGCGCAAGGCGCTCAAGCGCCACGGCCGGCCCGGGCAGATCGTGATCGATGGCAGCCAAACGAACCAGGAGGCGATCCTATCTTGCGATACCACTGACCGGCTCCAGGATCGGTCAAGACGCGGACTGAAGCCAATCCGAATCCGGCAGAGTCGCTACCTCAACAATCGTATCGAACAGGATCATCGCACTATTAAGCGGCGGGTTCGACCGATGCTCGGATTCAAATCGATGGCGTCCGCTCGGGCGATCTTGGATGGCATTGAGATGGTACACATGATGCGGAAAGGACAGGCGAAGTATACCTGCAGTCCGCAGCCTTCACTGGCAGAGCAGTTCGATTTGCTTGCCGCCTGACCTGTAACGGAGCGTCGGCCATCTTCGCGTCTCTGCTCCAAATTTGCGACGCAACCGGTCGTCAAAGTAACTGGCCTTCCCTCGCATGGCCCGCTCGGTGATCGGACCGATGGTGTCCCACACCTCCGACCAGACCTCAGGGAACGGCCGCCCAAGGCTGTTCGGCTTGTCACCCATGATCGGAATGTAGGCGTCATTGTAGAAGCTCGTCAGTTCCTGTCCCCAGGCTAGGTAAGTGGGAAAGGCGGAGCTCAGCATGATGCTTAAGGCAGTGCGGAGCGACTGCGGCCAAGTCTCGGCTGGCCCGAGAGGCGTAGCAGCCCAGTCGTGGGTTCGCACGCGTTCACCCATGCTGCCGCCGTCGGGAAAGGCTTCCGCGGTGCTCATTTCATTCTCTTTGGAAACAGATCATGAGCGGCCCTCCGACAGATCCTTACGGTTGTGAGGGCAGTTTGCCAAAAGGAACTACGCCTACGCGTCTTCCCTGGCCAATCATACCTACAACGATACATCGCAGATACCCGCAGCACCCTTTGACGCCCTGATCCAGGTCTCCTAGTGCCTAGACAGTCTGTTTCCGGACTATGCTCCAGCGCTCCCGCCCGCTCGTTACTGCGATGCACCGAGTCAGACGCAGCCGGGGCTCGGCCCATCTCGTGCTAGGCCACGATCTCGCGCTCTTTCCGGCGCAGGAGACGGTAGCGCGTTTCGAGACCAGCCATGATACGCTCGACCGCGGCCGGGTCGGCCACCTCCGTGTCCCAACCGGGAGCGATCCCCAAAATAACATTCAGGCCTCTGGAGCTATCGGGATACAGGATGCATGCTCCCGACCGTTGTCATGTACTCTGAGTACGCGATGGACGAACTTCCAGTGAGCTCCAGACTTGAGCAGGCGGCGGGCTGTGTGCCGCGGTCGCTGCCTCAGGTATAGATTGTGAATGTCCACATGAAGTCAATTACTCACGTTCCGAACTTTCGCTGAACGTCAGCTTCCTAAAGCGGACCAAGGTCTTTGATCCGGCGAGTGGCGGGAGCGATGGCCGAACTTGCCACGAGGAAACGTTCAAGCTCACCGACATGACAGCACGCTTCGGCCAAGCCTATGAATTGGGGGTATGATCGCGCTGGATCTCAAAGTCGGATTGCGAAAACGTCACGCTTTGGGTCGGCCTTTGTCCAAGGCGTCTGATGGCTTGAAGTGCATCAAACGAGAGTTCGCGACAAATAAGGCGCCGTACGGCTGCCTGATGCTTTTGCTACTTCGACGGGCGGCCCCGATGCAACCACCTGCCCGCCCTCGTCGCCGGCTCCCGGACCGAGATCCATGATCCAGTCGCTTCTCGCGGCAACGCGCATGTTGTGCTCGACCACGATGACCGTGTTGCCGGCTTCGACCAGCCCATCGAGCTGAGCCACGAGCCTCTCCACATCGGCGGGATGCAGTCCGGTCGTCGGCTCGTCGAGGACGTAGAGCGTATCGCCGCGTTGGATCCGTTGAAGCTCGGTCGCAAGCTTGATCCGCTGCGCCTCTCCTCCGGACAGCTCGGTCGCGGGTTGGCCCAGCCGCAGATAGCCCAGCCCCACCTCGCGCACGATCGTGAGCGACCGGTGCAAAGGCGGCTCGTCGGCGAAAAACTCCCAGGCTGCATCGACCGTCATTCCGAGCACGTCGGCGATGGATTTGTCCCGGTATTTGATCTTAAGCGTGTCGGCATTGTACCGAGTGCCGTGGCAGGTCGGGCATGGGGCGTAGACGCTCGGGAGGAACAGCAGCTCGACCATCACGAAGCCTTCGCCCTCGCAATGCGGGCAGCGGCCCTTGGCGACGTTAAACGAGAAGCGTCCCGCATCGTAGCGGCGGGCGCGGGCCTGCTTGGTGGCGGCAAACAGCTTGCGGACATGATCGAAAAGGCCGGTATAGGTCGCCAGGTTCGAACGTGGCGTGCGCCCGATCGGCTTCTGATCGACCCGCACCAGGCGCTTGATGCCTTCCATGCCACTGATGATCCGGCCCTCGCTGGCCGTTGTCGCTGCCCGTTCCAGTTCCTCGCCCTCTTCTTCCGGCTCGCGGATATCGTGACCAAGATGATCCGCCACCAGTTCGACCAATGCCTGGCTCACCAGGCTCGACTTGCCTGAGCCGGATACGCCTGTCACGGTCGTGAGCACGCCCAGGGGAAATGCGACGTCGAGCCCGTCCAGGTTGTTGCGTGTAACCCCGGCGAGGCGCAGCCAGCCGTTCGGTGGGCGCACCTTCCGGGGTGGGAGAGAGCTTTCTCCGAACAGGAAACGCCGGGTCAGCGAGGCCTCGACCTGGCTGAGTCCGTCCGGGGGACCGCTATAGATCACGCGGCCGCCCTGCTCTCCCGCGCCAGGACCGACATCGACGATCCAGTCGGCATGACGGATGACATCGAGATTATGCTCGACCACGAACTGCGAGTTCCCGGATGCCTTCAGTTGCCCGAGCGCCTTCAGCAGCGCCTCGGTATCCGCCGGATGGAGCCCAGCCGACGGTTCGTCGAGCACATAGACGACGCCGAAGAGATTGGAGCGCACCTGAGTGGCCAGCCGCAGCCGCTGGAGCTCGCCGGGCGAAAGGGTCGGGGTGCTGCGGTCGATGGCGAGATAGCCGAGCCCGAGATCGAGCATGACACTGAGCCGGGCGACAAGATCCTGCGCGATGCGCTGAGCGACCACCGCCTTTTCCGGATGCTTCGCCTCGATCTCTGCCAGCCGCGAGGCGGTTCCGTCCGCATAGGGTCGGAAGATATCGGCGAGACGGACGAGTGGCAGACTGGAGATGTCGGCGATGTCCAGTCCCGCAAACGTGACGGACAGGGACTCGGGCCGAAGGCGCTTGCCGTGGCAGAGCGGGCATTCAGCGCTCACCATGTACTGCGCTACGCGCCGTTTCATCAATGGACTCTGCGTGTTGGCGAAGGTGTGCAGCACGTGGCGCTTGGCGCTCGTGAATGTGCCCTGATAGGCTGGCTCCTCCGTGCGCTTGAGCGCGCGCCGAACCTCCGCTTGAGTGTACCCTGGATAGACGGGAACGGTCGGCTGCTCATCGGTGAAAAGAAGCCAGTTCCGGTCCTTCTTGGGCAGGTCCCGCCAGGGCCGATCCACGTCGAAGCCGAGCGTGGTCGCAATATCGCGCAGGTTCTGGCCATGCCAGGCGGTCGGCCAGGCGGCTATTGCCCGCTCGCGAATGGTCAGGGTGTCATCTGGCACCATCGATCGCTCGGTGACCTCATAGACCCGGCCGAGCCCATGGCACTGGGGACAGGCCCCCTCGGGCGTATTGGGCGAGAACGACTCGGCATAGAGGATCGACTGCCCACGCGGATAGTCACCTGCCCGGGAGTAGAGCATGCGCAGCAGGTTGGACAAGGTTGTGACGCTGCCCACCGAGGAGCGCGTGGTCGGTGAACCGCGCTGCTGCTGCAGCGCGACGGCAGGCGGCAGACCATCGACATCGTCGACATCCGGAACGGGCATCTGGTGGAACAGTCGCCTGGCATAGGGCGACACCGACTCGAGATATCGCCGTTGCGCCTCGGCATAAAGGGTTCCGAAGGCCAGCGAAGACTTTCCGGAGCCGGACACGCCCGTGAAAACAACCAGAGCATCGCGCGGGATCTCAAGATCGATGTTCTTGAGATTGTGCTCGCGGGCCCCACGGACACGGACAAATCCCATTCGTTCCTGCACAGCCGTCGGTGAAGTGGGCTCAACATCTTTCTGCATCGGACAGCCTGATGAAATGTCGGATCCGCGAACATCTAGGGTGATCCAACGCTCCCGCCAGAGGAATAACTTCCACTTCTGCGCGTGGAGCCTCGCGATGGATAGTCACTGGAAATAGGCTGGCCACTCGGGCAGATGCTGCCGGAGCGACAGGTCCGGAATGCGGCGCTCGTTAACTGACAATCATCAAGGGCCGCCTCGAGATTACACTGCGAAGTCCGCGGCCCTTTCCGAAGGTCTGGTGTTTCCTCCTTGAGCTGACGTTCGCGCTAGTTCGACCCAGTGCCAAAGACGACTTGGCCTATCCTCGATCTCGCAGTGCCTCGTGCAGGTCAGGTGCACACAGGCATGCCGATCCGCGCGTCGCGCTCGCGCAGCCACGCCATGACCGGGATGCTCAGCAGCGCCATCCAAGCTTTGCCGATGATCTGCGGCAGCAGGAACTCAAGGCTCCCGAAGGCTAGGAACAGGAACACCGCGCTGTCGATAACCAGCCCTACAACACTGCTCGCGAGCACCGCTAGGATCAGACCCCGCTGCTGCAATGGCGTGTAGACGCCCAGATCCGCCAGTTCGGACAGCAGAAAAGCTGCCGTCGAGGCGAGGATAAGCGCCGGGGGGGCAAAGACTACCGAGAGGATTGCCCCTACCCCGATGGCAGCCAGCGCCCAGTACCGCCCCAGACGCCGCTGCACCAGATCCCGCAGCACGAGAGCAAGGCCGACCACCAGCACACCGCTGGGGGCCGCCAGACCTGGCGCCACGGGGATCAGGCAGGGGCCGTCCGGAACACAGACGGTTCCGACATGGCCGACGAGCCAGTTGGCGGCCGGGATGCAGGCGGTAAAGCCCACAAGGAATGCAATGCCCTCAATGCGGCGACGAAGATCAGAGGTCATGTGTGTAACTTCCAAAGAAACGATGATGATCCTTAGCCGAACCTAGGAGGCCAAATTGGCCTGATGCTCGCGGCAAGCCTCGATCCAGTAGTCCGGGTCTTCGTACGAGGTTGGATCCGCTACGCCCGCGAGATGGAACGCCTCTCGCCGCTCAACACAGGTGCCGCAGCGCCCGCAATGCCGCTCACCACCCTGGTAGCAGGACCAGGTATCAGCAAAGGGCACACCCAGCCGGGCACCTTCACGCACGATGTCGGCTTTGCTCTGCCGCACGAAGGGCGTGTAGAGGGTGACGTTCGCCAAACCCTCCAGCGCATGGCGCTGCATGATGTCGAAGCTCTCGACGAAGTCGGGACGGCAATCCGGGTAGATGAAGTGGTCGCCGCCATGCACCGCGGCCGCCACCGCCTCGGCCTGCTCGGCCGCTGCCACGCCGAAGGCAATCGCCAGCATGATGGCGTTGCGGTTGGGCACTACAGTGATCCGCATAGTGTCTTCCGCATAGTGGCCCTCCGGCACTGGTTCTCCGCTGGTGAGAGCTGATCCAGTCAGGAGGCGCCCGATGGCGGAGATGTCAATGATGTCGTGCGGCACGCTCAGCCGCACGGCGCAGGCATGGGCCGAGGCCAGTTCCTTCCTGTGGCGCTGGCCATAGTCGAAGGACACGAGGCGCGTGAGGGTTTGCTCAGCCGCAACCTTGTGCGCGAGCGTGACGGAGTCTAATCCGCCGGAACAGATGATGAGAGTCTTCACCAGAGCTCCTTGTTTTGACCGGGTAGGCTGCGACCGGATCGGCTCACGTGCCGATGAACGTTGAGCAAATGGAAGACGTGAACGCGTGGCTTTACCAAGCCCTCACCCCATCTGCGTCACGGCATAAGGACCAATGCGGGTGCAGGTGTCAACGAGAATACATTCCACCACAGACTCCTCCTCAACCAGACCTCGATTTCGTGACAGGATCGCGCCGAGACCCTCAGCCGCGGGGGAATGCCCTTGTTGACCCCGGCGGAATAGGCGCTGATATGACCAATGGACTTCCGGCTGGGCGCTTCAGGCAAGAGTGATGAATGATGAGACGTGGCCGAGACCGAAAGAACTCCCGCGAGAAAATTCTTCCGGCATCGGCTTGAAGCGGCCATGGAGACCTACGCCGGCACGCGGGCCGCCGGGATTATCACCGCTTTGCCCACGGTTGGGACCGGTGCCGTCGTCGTGAAGCAGGCTACCCCCAGCGTCATGACGCGCGGATCAGCCCTCGCGGCGGCGCTGACGCAGCAGGCCGCGGTCGCCTCTCTCCCGCTGGGAGCCAGCGTGGGGAGGGTGTGGTAGGGCGTGTTCCCGGCTGCCGCTTCTTCGGTCCTGGTCGGCGTGGCCGGTGGGCTCCTGGCGGTCAGCTCCATCGCGGCAGCCTTTGCCAGCATCCTCGCCCACCCGGCACAGCGGAAGCTGGGGCTGCATCAGCGCCGTCTGCTGCGCCTAATCGATGCCCTAAAACGTCAGTGGCAAGCGGAGCGGGAAGGATCGGGTTTTACCGCCTGCGATCCTTACGTGGCACGATTGCTCGACCTCATTGATCTTCTGGGCGGCGCCTATCGACTCGCGAAAGCATAGGGGGCCGGACCCAACGACACAGCGGCGCCCCCTCGTGAAAACAGGCAGCGGACTTTGCAGCCTTACTTGGCGCGCCATTCCGGCGTACGCTCCGGGCTGGCCTCCCCCAGGGCGTGTCGGACGCCCTCGGCATCATGGTCGGTCCCGTACACAGGTGTCCCCGGCTGCTGCCGCCAGGATTCGTCCAGTCCCCCGGCATCAACGCCGTCGAACCCGAGTTCGTCGACGAGTTGAAGCACGACTGCCTTGGCCTTCGGATCGTCCCCTGCAACCGGCAGGGCAATACGGCCGGGGGCGCCTCGCGGCTGACCGCGCTCGAGCAGGTGCCGGGCATAGATGTTGTTGAATGCCTTGATCACCGGACGGCCCAGCTGCCGCTCGACCCAGCGGCTCTCCGGCATGCCATTCTCGATCTCCTCGATGCGACCATCACGCTGCTGCGGATAGTAGTTGCCGGTGTCGATGACGACGACGTCAGGACCGACACCGTCGAACAATCCCGCTGGCAGGTCGGGGATGTTCTTTTCCGGGATCGTGACGACGATGACAGCTTGGTCGCGGACGGCCTCCGCGACCGAAACCGCCTTGGCGCCGGTCTCCTGCACCAATGAGGCGAGCGTCTCAGGTCCGCGGGAGTTGGCCACCGAGACCTCGTGCCCGAGCGTGGTGAAGCGACGGGTCAGGTTGCCGCCGATGTTGCCTGCGCCGATGATGCCGATCTTCATGTCTGCCTCCCTTGGACTGCGGTTCTCCGACCTGTGCGGGTTCGCGCGAAGGCAAACTCGCAGCGTCTGGCAGAAGTCACAGACCCAACTTAGAGCGAGATCCTTCGCTGCACATCGTTCTGGACGATGAAACCGACGCTCTGGCCCACGTCCAGGAAACTACCCTTCGCAAGGTGCATTTTTGAAACGTGAACGACCCCACGGCTTTGGTCTCGGGTATGCCAGGAGCGGCCATGGGCATTCATTCGGATCTGCGGTCACTTTGTCGGCCCACAGCATGCCCAAATGGAAAAGCCCAGGCTCCGGGGCGAACGGACAGGATGCCTTCGCATCTCTGCCTCGCGCACTACGGGCCTGGGCTGATGGGGTACCAGACGGGCGCTCGCATCGTCAGGCGAGCACAGGATCAAGACCGGGCCGGAGTACATCCGTCCTGGCACGGCCGCATCGGAGCCGGCGGTGACGCCCGCCGCCTCGAAGTCCACATACGATGTCCGCTAGGGTAAACCTGATATGGGGAGTGAAATCCAGTTCGCAAGACCCATCGAGGCGGGGCGGGCCAGGTTGTGGCCTTTCCTCCGTCCCCTCAGAACCTCTCCCCGCAGCTTCGAGTTGACGACGTAACGCCTTCACCCGGAGAACCGCCATGCCCGCTCCCAAAGTGCTCGTTGTCGCCACCTCGCATGACCAGATGGGATCCACCGGCCATCGCACCGGTGTCTGGCTGGAGGAACTCGCCACGCCCTACTACGCCTTGCTCGATGGAGGCGCGGAAGTCACGCTCGTCTCGATCAAGGGCGGTGCCATCCCGTGGGATCCTCGCAGCCTCCCGGCCCAAGCCGGCGAGGGACCGGGCGAGAAGCCGGAGGAGCAGCAGGAGGTCCCGGCCTCGGTTCACCGCTTCCTGGCAGACGAGAAGGCTATGCAGACGGCCCGCAACTCCCCTGCCCTTGGCAGTGTCGATCCAGGCTCGTTCGACGCAGTGTTCCTACCAGGAGGGCATGGGCCAATGTGGGACGCGGCCAATGACGAGACGCTGGCTCGGGTCATCGGGTCGATGTTCGATCAGGGCAAGGTTGTCGCTGCGGTCTGCCATGGTCCCGCCGGGCTGGTAAAGGCCAGGCGTCAGGATGGACAACCCATTGTCGATGGTCGCCGGGTGAGCGCCTTCACGAACTCCGAGGAGGAAGCGGTTGGGCTGACGAAGGTGGTACCGTTCCTGCTGGAGGACCGGCTGAAGGAGCTGGGCGGCCGCTTCGAGCGCGGGCCCGACTGGCAGCCGTTCGCGGTTCAGGACGGTAACCTGATCACGGGCCAGAACCCGCAATCCTCCGAACTCGTCGCCCGGCACGTGCTGACATCCCTCGGCAAAGCAGCCTGAATGACGATCCTGATGCTCGTCAGAGCGGCGGGCCTTGTCGGCGGGGCTCGCCTCGCCCACGCCGGCCCCGCCCAACATCGGAATACGCCCGTCCTGCATCCGCATCTGTCCGCTCACGACGTCATAGTCGTGGCAGTTCAGCAAACTCGCGTGAAGCCGAACCCGAACCTCATCTGGCCCGGGAGCACCGGGATCGGGCATCTCGGTCAGCTCCAGTCGATCCAATCCGCCCGGTGCGTGCAGTGTGAACCCCTTCATGGCCGGTTTCCGTTTCGATCCGTCGTTTGACCGTTCGGGCGAGCAGAGCCGCTGCCTCGTGCCCGCAGACGTGCGGGAGCGGTATGTTCAACCGCCAACGCCTAGTAGAGGCTCGCAAGAGCCTCTCGCGTGAAGTCACGCAGCTGCTCGCTGCGGTTCTCGCGAATCTTCGTTGGCCATTGCGGATCAGACAGGATAGCGCGGCCCACCGCCACCAGATCGAAGTCGCCTCGCCCGAACCGGCGCAGCAGTTCATCCAGAGAGCTGGGATGCGAGCTCTCGCCCTGGAAAGCAGCGATGAACTCGCCCGACAGGCCCACTGATCCGACCGTGATCGTCGCCTTGCCGGTCAGCTTCTTGGCCCAGCCGGCAAAGTTGAGGTCCGAGCCCTCGAACTCCGGCTGCCAGAAGCGCCGCTGCGAGCAGTGGAAAATGTCCACCCCGGCCTCTGCGAGTGGGGTGAGCCAGGCCTCCATTTCCTCCGTTGTCTTGGCGAGCTTCACAGCGAAGTCCTGCTGCTTCCACTGCGACAGTCGCAGGATCACGACGAAGTCCTCACCGACAGCCTCACGAACCGCCTTCACCACCGCGACGGCAAAGCGGCTTCGCTCGGGCAGAGTTGCTCCACCCCATCCATCGGTGCGCTTGTTCAGGCCGGCCCACAGGAATTGATCGATCAGGTACCCGTGAGCACCATGGATCTCGACGGCATCGAAGCCCAGCCGCTTGGCATCCCCTGCGGCGCGGCCGAAGGCGGCGATGGTTTCAGCGATATCGGCCTCGCTCATTTCCACGCCGGTTCGCTCACCGGGCATCACGAACCCGGACGGGCCCTCGAACGGCACCGGAGGCTGCCATCCCGAGGCATGCGGGTGCATGACACCCATGTGCCAGATCTGCGGCGCCATGGCACCGCCGGCCGCATGCACCTCGTCGATGACGCTCCTCCAGCCCTCCAGCGCCTGCTCGCCGTAGAAATGCGGCACGTTGGGGTCGTTCGACGAGGCTGGTCTGTCGATCACCGTGCCCTCGGACACGATCAGCCCGACCTCTCCGGCCCGTCGGCCGTAATAGGCCGCAACGTCGGGTGTCGGAACTCCGTTGGGCGAGAACGAGCGCGTCATGGGCGCCATGACGATACGGTTCTTCAGCTTGAGGGATTTGAGGCTGAACGGCTGGAAAAGAGTTTGCACATCCATGGCGACTGTCCAGTTTGTTGCGACGACAGGAACGCATCCGGCACCGGGTACTCTCGCTCAGGCCGCATCTTTCGGTCAGCACCGCAGCGCCCCTCTGCTTAGTGAGAGCCAGCCTATGGCGGACCCCATCCAGCCTCTTCCATGGCAGCCTCCGCGGCCGCGGCCTCATCGAGATCGGAACGCCATTGGCTGGCGACCAGTCGTCGGCCGGTCACCCCATCAGCCTCGGTCGAGGCGAGCCACAGCAGCGACGGGACGACGATGTCGGGATCCAGCAGGTGCGCACGCACAGCGCTGGAGACGCCTGGCGGGATCATGCCGGTCAGCGTGGCGCCGCCCGGCAGCAGGGCGTTGACGGTCACGCCTGTTCCAGCGAGATCCTGAGCCCAGATGACAGTCTCGGATTCGAGCGCGGCTTTCGACGGACCATAGGGCGAGAAGCCCCGGCGGCGCATGGTTTCATGGTTCATCGAGATATTGATGATCCGGCCCCAGCCCGCCTGGAGCATGCTCGGCACGGCAGCCCGGGCCATCAGGAAAGGCCCGTTCACATTCGTGTCGATCACCATCCGCCAAGTTTCAGGCGCAACCTCCCAGAACCGGGTCGGCTCGGTGAGGAACGCCTCACTGACGTACTTCATGCCCCGCCCGGCGTTGTTCACGAGAACATCCAGACGACCAAACCGCGAAAGAGCAGCCTCGACCGTTCGGACACAGTCCTCCTCCCGCGTTACATCAGCCGTGAGCGGAACGACCTGATCCGCATAGCCCATCTCCTGGGCTTCGTGTGCCACCTGCTCGACCTCCGCTGTCTCACGCGCGGCAGTCGCAACAACGCTGGCGCCGGCACGCACGAGGCCGAGGACGATGGAGCGGCCGAGGCCGCGTCCGCCTCCGGTCACAATGGCCACCTTGCCGGCCAGCCGCTCGGAGCCTGTGGTCATCAGGCAGAGACCAGCTGCGAGCGTTCTGATGCACGTTGAGCCGAGGCTCGGATCATTGGTCCCCTCTCCCCATTCACCGTCTGGTCGGGCCGTTGGCCGCCAACCAGCGCCGGCCAGGTTTTGTTCCCGAAGAGCCGTCTGTCACCAGCGTGCTCCTGCTGCCGTCTGAATGTGGCGGCAAGCGCGTTGAGAGCCGGATCAAAGGTTGGAGTTCTTCATCAGTCAGCGAACTCGATGCCTCGTAGCGGGGAAGTGACCTATGGACCAGAGCCAATTGGATCTCTTTGAAGCTTCCCCTTCCCTGCCGAACGGCTTCCGCTATCAACCGGACTTCCTCACAGCAGACGAGGAGAGCGACCTTGTAGGGAGGTTTGCAACCTTGTCTTTCAAGGAGTTCGAGTTTCGGGGCTACCGCGGCAACCGGCGCGTGCTGTCCTTCGGCTGGCAGTATGACTTCAACCGAATGGAACTGCAGCGAACGGACGACATGCCTGAATTCCTACTCCAATTGCGGGAGCGAGCGGCCCGCATTGCCAGCTTGGAAGCCTCGGATCTGCAGCACGTCCTGCTGACGGAATATGCCCCTGGTGCTGGGATCGGCTGGCACAGGGACAAGCCCGTGTTCGCCGAGGTGGTCGGCATCTCGCTTGGATCACCGTGCTTGTTCCGCTTCAGGCGCAAGGCAGGTCTCAAGTGGGAGCGTGCATCAGTGGTCGCGGAGCCGCGCTCTGCCTATCTGTTGCAGGGCCCCTCCCGAATGGAATGGGAGCACAGCATTCCGGCCGTGGACCGTTTGCGCTATTCGATCACTTTTCGGAGCTTCAAGCCTTCGCACTACCTAAGTCAATCTGCGTATTAGCGTTGAAGATCTGGATTGGATCAAACTTGGCCATTCAGCTTGGCCGTGTAAAGGTCCGCTCTTTGGCTGGTTCCCGACGTTCGTTGATTCTGGCAGTAAAGTTCGAGCTGCGGGTGAACCGATGCGATCGCGGAGGAAATCGCTCACCTAGTTGAGCTTGCTTCCCATAGGCTTCCCAACCCGGTTTTCTGGGAAGCGGGACCAAACCACATCAGCAGCTAAGCGCTTGAAATGATTTGGTGAGCGCGCTGGGACTCGAACCCAGGACCCTCTGATTAAAAGGCAGCGGTTACAAATGAGGGTGGGGAGTGGATGCTCAGATGTGACCCGAGGTTGGAGCATGCCTGCTCGGCTCGGAGGCTTACGCGGCCTCCTCAAGCACCTTTCGGACGGCTGCAAGCGCCAGGCCAAAGTGCTTGGCGACTTGTGCTGGTGCCACCCCCGCCAGGAGGGCAGCCCGCACCGCCTTACGCTGCCCCTCCTGTAACGCGGGTGAGGCCTTGCCGGATCGTGAGGACTTGACCCGTCGTGTTGATGGGTGCGGATTGTGGCGCTCAAGGAATACGCTGACATCTCTGACCGCATCCTTCAGCTCAGGCCGGCTCCCCCTGCCCGCCTCCATTCGTCGCTGCAATTCATTTATGAGTTGGCCAAGTTGCTTGGCCAGTTGTGCATCAGACAACCCGGCAAGCCCCGACACCTCAGCCGAAACAGGAGCCGGTTCGGACCGAGGTGTCGGTACAGTGAGTGTGACCTCGAACAGGTCGCGGGTGCGAGGCGAAGATCCCTTGTGCAGCATAGGACTTATATGGGGATGCGGCCGCCTTGATCCAAGCGTGGAGGGAGTTCGTTGCACCGTGATCAGGGGCACCCCAAGCGCTCCTGGGTCTGGTGGGTTGGGAGGTCATTTCCACCACTTCACGAATCCGTCTGGGGTCAGTTCTATCTCGGGTTTCGGCATTGCCCGCTTACCCTTGCGTTCCACATCCTTGGCCTCGTGGCTTCGCCTGGATGCCTCTTGAGATGTGGAACCGTCAAGGGGACGACCTTGCGCGCTCGGCTCAGCGGAATGGGACGTCTTCTCGGCCCTGCCGGTTTTGGAGGCCTGCCCTGCCGGCGACGCGGCGCGCGTGCTGGCTTTGGGCGCAGCGGGGCCCGGGCGAGACCGACTGGCTGTCTTGCGTCCCACCACCGGTGGGCTCGTCCGCTTCGGTCCAGCGCGGGTCACTGACTCGGCGACGGCTGGGATTGCACCATGAGATGAGATTGCGCCTCCAGTCTCCGCCAGGTCCAAGCCGAACAGGGCCGAGAGATCGTCGGTCTCCAGGACCTTTCCGACATCGAGCGGCTGACGCGAGAGTGACAGCGCCGGATCAAGATCGGCGATCAGATCCGTCTCGTCCACCGCACGCAGCCGGAACAGAAGCTCAGGCGCCTCGTCGAGCCGGGCGCCGACGCCATACAGCACCGCGGCAACGTGCTTGCACATCGAGGCCCCATCTGGGCAAGTGCACGAGAACCGAATGTCCGACGGCTTGGGGAACAAACCTCCGTCCTGGCGGCAGAGCCGCTCCATCACACCCTTGGAGAACCGGCCTTGCAGCAGTTCGACCAGAGAGTCGATGCCGCCGGCGCAATCGACGCAGATCGAGCGCCACAGCGTTGGCGCCAGCGCCGTGATCGAGGCCGACACCCTGTAAATCGATGATCCGCTGACCCTCGCCTTGATCTCCAGCGCCGAGATCTGAAGATCGATCACCGCACCATGGCGAACATAGGTCCGGCCACGCGACAGGCGGTTGTCGAGATCCTGATAACTCTCCAGGTTGTCGCACCATGCCCTGCCCCAGAACGTCCGGGCGATGATCCGCCCCTCGAGGATGACGGGGTCGACCGGGTGCCCTTTCTTGCGCAGCTTCTCCACCTCGCGCGCGGCTTGCTTGCGCCGCTCCGCAACCGGAACGTACGGGGGCCATCCATCATCGAATCCTGGAGCCATCCGCCTCACTCCGCCATGACCGATTTCAGGTCCAGAGCCACCATCCGCAGCAGATCCTCATCCTTCATTTCGGTCAGGTTGATCTCGTCTCCGCCAGCCAGCAGATCGTCCGATAGACCCTTCTTCGCCTCGATCAGCGCGTCGATCTTCTCCTCCACTGTACCCTGGCAGACGAATTTGTGGACCAGCACATTGGTCTTCTGGCCGATCCGGAAGGCGCGGTCGGTGGCCTGGTTCTCCACGGCCGGGTTCCACCACCGGTCGAAGTGGACAACGTGCGACGCCGCGGTCAGCGTCAGCCCCGAGCCGCCCGCCTTCAGGGACAGGAGGAAGAACGGCACGGTCTCATCCTCCTGGAAGGTCTGCACCAGGGCCCTGCGGTTCTTGACCGCGGTGTCGCCGTGCAGGACCAACCCGCTGCGGCCGAAGATTCCCCCAAGGTAGGCCGCCAATGGCGCCGTCATCTCGCGGAACTGGGTGAAGACCAGCATCTTCTCCTGGCGGGCGGCGACCACCTCGGCGATCGCGCGCAGGCGGGCCCACTTGCCGCTGTCTGCCTCGGCCCAGGTGCCGTCGTTGAGCCATTGCGAGGGATGATTGCAGATCTGCTTCAGCCGCATCAGGGTCGCCAGCACGATGCCCTTGCGCCGCATCCCCTCCGCGTCCTGCAATGCTTCAGTCAGACCCGTCACCGTGTCGGCATAGAGGGCGGCTTGCTTGCGGCTCAACGGGCACAGCGCCTTGACCTCTGTCTTGTCCGGCAGGTCGGCGATGACGGTTCTGTCGGTCTTCATCCGCCGCAGGATGTAGGGCCGAACCAGATCGCGCAGCGGGCCGTACGGGTCGTGCGGCCGTGCGGCCAGGGCCTTGGTGGAGCGGCCGAACTCCTTCGCGCTGCCGAGCAGGCCGGGATTGATGAAGTCGAAGATCGACCACAGATCGCCGAGATGGTTTTCCACCGGTGTTCCGGTCAAGGCGATGCGTGCCTCGGCCTGCAGGGCCTTGGCCGCCCGGGTCTGCTTGGCGTTGGGGTTCTTGATCGCCTGCGCCTCGTCCAGCACCACGAAACGCCAGAACGTTTGGCTCAGCACCGGCAGGCGCAGCAGCGCGCCATAGCTGGTGATCACCAGATCCAGGCTGGACAGTCCCTCCACCGTCGTCTGATTGAGGTCTTCGGCCGCCATCGCCGAGGGATGCACGATCCTCGCGTTCAACGTGGGGGCGAAGCGCTCGATCTCGGCCGCCCAGTTGGCCAGCAGCGACGCCGGCGCGACCAACAGGCTCGGCTTGCCTCCGGCTCCCTTCCGCTGCTGGATCAGCAGCAGCGACAGGACCTGGATCGTCTTGCCCAGCCCCATGTCGTCGGCCAGGCAGGCACCCAGCCCAAGGCCGCTGAGGAGGTGAAGCCATGCGACGCCGGCTTGCTGGTAGGGGCGCAACCGTCCCTTCAGGGCCGGGCCGGGATCAACCCCGGCACCGTCGGGGCTGCGCAGCGCCCGCAGCGTCTCGGTCAGCCACGCTCCGGCCGTGATCTGCGCCCAGTCGGCAACCGCGGCGGGTTCGTCATCCCCGGTGGCCTCGGTCCCGGCCAACAGGCGCATGGCCGCGGCAAAGGTGAGCCCCTCTCGCTCGGCGAGATCCTGCACCTCTTGGAAGCGGTGCATCGCACGCTCCAGACGCGGACGATCGATCTCGATCCACTGGCCCCGCAGCAGCACCAGCGTCTCGGTGCCGGCGAGCAAGGTGGCCACTTCCTCGGCGGTGAGCGGTTCACCTCCCAGGCTCATCTCCATGTGGAAGTCGAGCAGGGCGTCGAGCCCTGTCCCGGAGGGCGGACGGGCGCCCACCATGGCGGTGACCTGCGGGCGCGGCGGGCGGCCCGCGTGCCAGTGAGCGGGCAGGCGCACGACCACGCCGGCGCTTTCCAGATCGGGCCCGCTGTTCAGCAGCCGTGCGGCCTCGGCTGGGCTCCAGCGCAAGGGATGAAAGATCTCCCCGCTCTCGACCATGGCCTTGAGCCAGCCGCAGCGCTCCGCCGCCCGCTGCACCGGCACCAGCAGCGCCAGCAGCTTGTCGCGATGGGCAGCGCCGGCGTAGTCGCGCAAGGCCTGGCTGAGCGGCACATGCTGGGCCCGCGCCTGGGCCGACAGACGCGTGGTGTAGGTGGCGAGAAAAGCAAACGGCCATTCCGGGTCGCGGCGGTTCTCGGCCAGATTGAAGTGGACCCGGCCGACCAAATTCCAGGCCGGGTTCAGCGTTTTGAGGAACGCTTGCAGATCACGGCCGGCTGCAGTGAACGACGCGGCAAGCGCGGTGCCGAGATCGGCCCACAGGCGACGCATGATTTCTGTGGTCAGATATTCCGCCCCCGGCATCATCGGGGCCGTCAGGACGAGCGTGGTAAGCTCAGCCTCGGGCGGCGGGGCAATGGCGGACAGGAGAGCGGCGGATGGCGTCTCGTCGTCCCCACCCGACCCGCGAAGACAGACCGCCGCCACATAGCGTGCGGCGAAGTCGCGCCACCAGGTGAGGATGGGCGGCAAGGATGGGCCGACCTCACCCGCGCCGAGCTGCAACAGCCCCTCCCCGGTGCTCCGGCCAAAGGCCCAGGCCAGCCGTGCCGCCACTGTGTCATCCAGGGTGGGCGCGTCGGTGGCCTCCTCAAGCAGGAGGTGGCCACGCGGGGTGAGACGCAGCTGAATCCGAGGCATGGTGGTTGAGCGAACTCCGCAATGGTTCAATCCGCGCTGCCCGTTTGACAGCAGCCGCATTCCCCACTGACCACGGCTGAGGGCCCTTCACAAGAAGCAGTAGACGTCGTCGGTAGTTGGCCGTGATCGTCCTGTCCCTCGGCCGGTGTCTCGGCGGCATGCCGCAGGATCCCGCGCCGGCGATCATACAGGAGCATGATTCTGTCCGGTGTCAGCGTGTCGGGCCAGAAGGTAAAGCCGGTGTGCTGCTGCAGGAACGGATCCCGTCCGCAGCCCGGGACCAGACACTCCTGCTTGCCCTTCGGGCACTGCGAGAAGGGGCAGAGGCGGCCGCGATAGATCCCCTCCCCGTGCAGAATGAAGATGTCGACCTGATGATGAGCCACCCCGATCTGCTTGTCCTTGAACAGCTGCTGGAGGGCCATGCTGCGGGCCCGATTGAGGGTCTCGAGCCGGTCGAGGCGATCGAGCCACACGGCCAGATCGACATCCTTGCATTCGTGCCAGATCGGGATGCCCCAGTGCCGGAACGGCTGAAACCGTGGCACCTCGCGCCACAGCGGCCGGGCCAGCGAGCCGATCAACGCCACCGCCTCGACCTCAGGCACCCGAGTGAGCGCGGCCGTCACGGCATCCGCCGCCCGGCGAAACTGCGCCTGCCGGTCCAGCATCTGGCGCTCCTGTGCGGCAATCTCCCGGCGTGTGGGCCGTCTCATCAAACCCGGTCCCAGTCCCCTGCCTCAGCAAGAGAGCTCACACGACAATGGCATTTTCTGGGAGTGCGAACAGATCAATCGGGAAGCGCCTCAGTTATGGTGCAGCGAGAATGCGAGCCGGGCAGCGGGGCGCAGGATGCGGAACGCGACCTGCTCGAGATGGCCAGCAATCTTCTCCTGCGGCAGATCCGGATGTTCAAACATTCCGACCACCTGTGGGACCGGATGTGATTATGGGCCTGCAAGTCTGAGAGCTCCTGCTCCACGCGCTCGAGCTTGGTGGCCAGCAGGCGCAGGGCTTTCTGGAACAAGGGCTTGGCGGAGCCTCCGGGCAGCACGGTCATTCACGAAGTGAGGCACGGATGCCGGTCCGGAGGAATCTTTCGCTCTCTAATCTGCCCCTCTTACCTCGAAAGTCACGCATCGGCGCAATTGCTAAGTTATTGATATAGCTAAGCGCGGCTATAGAAAGGCAAGCTAAGTGAGCCTTGCCTACGATCTGACAGATAGATGCGCACGATTTACCGGGCGGCACCTGGCGTTGCCTTGTTCAGGATCCGCTCATGGAAGCCGATCACGGCCTTTGGTCGTCAGCCGAGCCACCAAACTCTTTGTTTCCAAAGCATTTTTGCCGATTGTCGGGAAGCCCTCCTCTGTGCAGCTGGTTAACAGAACGGCTTGAGAAACGTTTTCAAACGATCGGTTTGAAGTGTCCCAATGAATGTACAAGTGGGAGTGCAGGGCTTCCGAGCCTCGGAGATTATCCGAGGCTGCGGCATCTCGGAACGCAAGCAGAAACGGGATATGCTTCGCAAGATCACCGATGCCGTCACGGTCCTTGACCTAGGCGTGATCGACGAACTCACGGATAATGATATCCGTGTCGGCTAGGCCAAGCACAACATCATCTTCTCGATCCATTTGCCTGCCAGCTTTATGGCGCTGACGAGCTATGTCCTTAAGCAGAGCAGCGAGATCCATGCCAGTTACGAGCAGGCGATGGGTGAAAACCCCAAGCGCTTTAAGCCGACAGTGGTTGCCCATCATCTCTGCCTCGGTCGATTCCAGCAGCGACAGGTGGCTGAGGACAAGGCCACTTCGAGACAGCCGCTAACGAAAGAGCCTCAAAGAGAAAAGGGCAGCATTTTCGCTGCCCTTTATTTTTGAGAGGAACGGCGATTAGCCATCCGACCGCCCAGCGTATTTGGCATAAAGAGCATCGAGGTTGTTGACGACGAACTCGGCAAAGCCCGCATCGACATTGCGGTCGATTTGCAGCGTGCAACGCTTGGACGTGAAGTTGATTGTTGCCTTAACACGCATATCGGGAGCTTCCCAGTAAGCAGGCTCCGCGCGTGCTGGCCGGTCTTTGCGGGTCATCTCTTCGACAAGGGCGTTAAAGCGCTCGTTCGTCTCCCGAGCGTTAAAGACAGGCGTCTTGATGAACGCCTTTGCCCTCTCTGGCACAGTGGCATCGTTCTGGAACAGTTCGGCTAAGGGCAGCCAGCGTTTGCGGCCGATCTCCGGTGCAGGGCCAATCGCGTCAATAATGGCGGCTGGGATTCGATCGACCACCTGCAAGTACCAAGTAATTTGGGACTGGTTGCTGATGCCGAGCGCCGCCGCAATCGTCTCACGATTGAACTTCTTCGCCTTCATCGCAGCGGCAAATCGGGCCTTCTCGATAAAGCTCAAGTCGAGCCGAGCGTTATTTTCCTGGCCTTGCGCCACGATGAGCTCGACGTCAGTCAGCTGCGTGACGACAGCCCGGATTTTCCTTCCAAGCAAGGCAACGGCCTTCAGGCGCCGATGCCCGAATGCAGCCTCATAACGCCCCTCTTGATGAGGATGCGGCCTCACGAGGATCGGGACTAGCTGACCTTGATTCTCGATCTGATGTGCCAGTTCGGTGATCGACTGAGTGCTATCCTCCATTCGGTCGCGGATAAATGACTCATCAATCAGGTTCGGATCCAGTTCGACGACCGTTTGGCCGCTTTCAACGAGCGCCTTCAGGTCATTAATTTCCTGTGTGTCATCACGAACTAATGTACTTAAACGCTTCATAACTTGGCTTGTGGGAGCATTTTGGCGAAGCAGGCTTTCAGCCGACTTTTGAGAAACGTTCTCAGTTTCGAGAGAGATATTTTCCTTTTGGGGCGCCGCAACCGTTTCAGGGACCGTCTCAAGCGCCGCAGGGACTGTCGGGGCGACATTAGAGATTTCGATGTTGGCTTGCAGGGGGGCCGCAGTCTCCTCACCCGCCCCTGCCGTTCCGTCAAAGGACTCGACCCCAACGGGAGCGCCGCCTGACCCGGACTCGACAGTTAACTCAGAAATCGTTTCAGAGACTATCCGCAGCTTATCCTCGTATGCGGGCTCTTTGTTCACGGGATCCGGCTCTTCCGTGCCGAGGAACGCTGCCAGTCGCTTTGCACTCTTTGCCATTAGATCCTCCCCCAAGCCCGCAGGACCAGCTTCTCAATATCAGTGTTAACAGCATTCATTGACTCGATCGCACGGTCGATCGTGCCTTTTGTGAAGTCTGCGCGCTCGGCTTCGTAAATCGTCTTCTTCATGATGCCGGCATCTGAGACAGCAGTGCTTTTCCGCATTTCATGCTCAAGAACATAGTCTCCGAACATCTTCCGGAGATACTGAACCATCTGGGACTGAGGCACATCGTTTGGCTCATAGCGGGTGACTAGATATTTGAGCCAATCGTACTCTGTATTACCGCCTGCATTTTGGAGCACGCTCAGCAGGTCCTTCGTCATCGTTAGGAACTGAGCCATAGACATTACATCCATCATCTGGGGATGAACGGTGATCACGATACCTGTCGCGGCACTGAGAGCCGAGAGCGTCAGGTATCCGAGTTGAGGCGGACAATCGAGTATGACGAGATCGTAGTTATGATGGACCGTCTCAAGCGCGCCGTTTACGCGGTCGAAGAAGCGCTTGCCCTCCTGCTTGTTCTGGAGAGCCATTGGCACTTCGTGTTCGAACTCCATCAGCTCAAGGTTTGCGGGAATAATGTCCAAGCCCTCGATATAGGTTGGGCGGATAATATCCTTGAGCGGAATTCTCTCGTCAGTATAGCGGATGTTTCCGTAAAGGGTCTGGTTCTCAAGCACGTCGAGCTCCGGATGGAGGCCGTGAACAGCTGAGAGGCTCGCTTGCGGATCCAGATCGATGGCCAGAACGCGGTAGCCGTTGATGGCTAGATACTGCGCCAGATGAGCCGCAGTTGTAGTCTTAGCTGATCCACCTTTGAAGTTCGTACAGGCGATCACCTGAAGGTGTTCGCTCCCGCTACGGTGTTTCAGATACTGCCTCTCCCCTTTCGCGTTCGCATCGAGATACGCACGCAGGTTTGCGACGTCCTTGAGGGTATAGAGACGTCGGCCATTCGGCTGCACCTCCACATCAGGCCCCTTCCCGTCCAGCGATAGCTGGCGCAGGTAACTGTCCGCGACACCAAGGAGCTTGGCGACCTCACCGGATGTCAGCTTCCGAAAGGACTTCTGGGCCCGCGGCGGAAAAGCGGTCTCAAGCTGCCGGTGCAGGTTCTTGGAAAGCCTGGTTGCATGCTCTCCAATAAGGTCGAGCCCCACGCGAGGCGCCCGAATGGATGTTGAGCTAGCAGATATCTGACCTTCGCTCTTGAGCTTAGGCAGAGCCATCTAGGTCCTCCTTCTTACGGAAAAATGCCGGCAAGCAGCCGAATTCCGTCTCATCAAAGGCGGGGAACGTTAACATCTGGTTAAATGGAGCTGATTGGGTGAGGTAGTGGCTTCGCTCTTCCAAGGTTTTCTGGCTACAACTCTGTCTCTCAGCAAAAACTTCGTGCGGCAGAGTCGTTTTAAGCACGTGTATAAAACTCCGCCTACCCTTTTCGGAGCCGAGGATCTGGTCCCGCTGGCCCACTCGCCACCACCGGTCTGATTCGGCTTGGCTAGTATGCTATATCCAGCCCTGCAGCAGAGGGCTCTGCAGCGGCCTACCCTCCCCTGGCGGGCACTTGTCAGCCTGCATGCCGCCAAACCAAGAGTAACCGAGAAACCAAACAAGACGACGAAGCCTCGCTCCTGGTTGTGAGAATGTTACCTCATCGTCACTTCTACGAGGAAAGAGCGGATCGTCTCTCGCTCGATGTGGGCCGAAAACGGCGGTGACGTCATCGGTTTCAGACGGTCATGGTTTTACACCTGTAAAAAGCGCAAGGATGGCTTTACGGCCATAAGGTTGACGACAATGAAATCCGCCTTCCGCCCGCGTTGGCGCCGAGGGTGACCCTGGGATCCTGGGATCTGACAGGTTTAAAGTTCACAGGGCCGTACTGCAGATGTGTCCTTAATTAGGAGACCAGGGTGTGATGCCAAGTTCGGGACCGTGGACGGAAAATATCACGTTTTTACGCCTGTAAAATTGACACTCAGAAGAATAGCGGCCCTCCCCTTCATGCTGGGTATGCTGCCGACAAACATGCAAGACGCATGCAGAGTAATCACTGGGCATCGAGGAGAAGTCCTGGTCATGTGGAGGTCCGCCGGGTCAATACGTTTCCCACTCAGAAGGCTTCGAAGCCAAAACGCTTTCTGGTTCCGAGCTCGACCTCGTAGGTATTTACAAGTGTAAAAAGCCTAATAGGTTGGACCAGTCGCTCATCAGGTTGGTTCCTCGTGCCAGCTCAAGCAGAAGGTTCACCGGTACGGCCCCCACTTCGATCCGACATCAGATCCTTGCGGGAGCCAGACAAGAAGAAGGGCAGGGTTTCCGCGACACCGTGGTAGCGATCACGAACGGGTACCGCGTCGTCACACCCCCAGGCAGCAGGCAATACGACCATCGGGGCAGCGGCCACCAACGTGCCGTCAGCAAGGCCAACATGTACAAGATCGCCCAGATGGCTCATGACGGCTTCGCCAGAAGCATCAATCCAGTTCATACGATGTCGGATGGCGACACGATCTTTGCGCTGTCCACCGGCAAGGGCTCATCGATCCGCGCCGATGTTTCCGCCATTGGCGCGATTGCTGCCACAGCGATGGCCCACGCCGTGGCCCTGTGCGGTGGTGCAAGCTGAGAGCCTGACAGAGCATTAGCTCCCGGCACACAGAGGCTACGTGAAGGGGTGAATTGGACCTGTAGACCCGATCTCAGGGGCGGAGAGGGGGGCTGCTTCGCCTTCCCAGAGATTCGCCATCTCCCTGTGCAGGGCTACTCCACGTTTTGCATGGAAGCTGGCAGCGCCAGCCCAGCCTTTCGCGCTTGATCCAACTGCTTCTTCACCGAGGAGGCCGACCAGTTCAGGCTCCCGCGTGGCGTCCGCTCCCGCATGCACTCGAGCTGCGCCCCGATATCTCGGAGGGAGAGGGTTGGATTGGCCATGGCAATGCCAGCAACCAGCGTCATGAGACGATCCTCCGGGTTCTTGCGCGAAGCGGGCTTCAGCAGGGCAGGGTCCGCCATATGCTGCGACACCAGCTTGCCCACAGCACGCCGCAGGCGGGCCACAGTCCAGGATTCGCCGCTGCCACCCAGCACGCGCACGACATCTTCCCAGGGATAGTGCGGGCGCATGCGACGAACCGTCGGCATCCACCGATCCGCGCCGGCGATCAGCTCATCAAGATAAACCTTCTCCCGGGCGGCGGCGATC
Source organism: Microvirga sp. M2 (assembly GCF_047497095.1). Lineage (NCBI taxonomy): Bacteria > Pseudomonadati > Pseudomonadota > Alphaproteobacteria > Hyphomicrobiales > Methylobacteriaceae > Microvirga > Microvirga sp. M2. Next base: position 107,860 of record NZ_CP134065.1, on the reverse strand, counting down.
TTCCGGATTGCGTCCGGGCGGCGCTCACGCATTCCTGGGTTCCCCGGCTTCTTGCCCCGCGCCTTGGCGGCCCTGATGCCGGCCTTAGTGCGCTCGGAGATGAGGGAGCGCTCCAGTTGTGCGACTGCGCCAAGCACCTGTAGGGAGAACATGCCTTGTGGCGTCGACGTATCAATCGGATCCCGGAGAGAGCGGAAATGCGCTTTCTTGGCTTCCAGGGTTTCAATCACCTCAAGAAGGTGGCTCACCGAGCGGGCGAGGCGGTCGAGACGCACCACGACCAACACCTCTCCCGGCTTGATTTCGCGCAGCAACCGCGCCAGTACCGGCCGTGCCCGGCTTGCGCCGGAGCCATACTCGTGGTGGATCTCAGCGCAACCGGCAGTACGCAGCTCATCAAGTTGGGAATCGTGCGCCTGATCCTCGGTGGACACTCTGGCGTAGCCAATCAGGCGCTTCCTGGAAGGGGAGGGGGCAAGCATTCTTCGCTGGTTAAGTGAGATCTGCGGAAAGCCCCAGACGCGTAGCCGCCTGACGCAGTCGCCGATCCCGGGTCCAGAGCAGGGCCTCGGGAGAAAGTCTTGCTGCTGCTAGAAGGTGCGCATCGACAAAGCCAATCCCAAGTCCGTAGAGTTGCTCCCGCTCAATCAGCAGCATGACCTCATCATCACTGGCGACGGTGGCCTGGGGCAGGTCGCGTAGGGACTCAAGCACAGTCCTGCGCTGGCGAAGACTACCGAGGGCAAGCTCACCCGTGACGAAGGAATGCGCCAGTACGCGCCCTGTCCCGAGTAGATCAGCCAACACGGAATCGCTGCTCTTCAGGTGGTCGATCCACACCGAGGTATCGACGATGATCACTGAGCATCCGTCTGTCGGCGTGGGATAGGCTTAAGGTCCGGCTCGGTGCCGCCAAGGCGGGCCAGCCTTCGGGCACTCTCCCGCTCAATCAGAGCCTTCAATGCTTCCCGAACCAGGGCCGACTTCTCCTGCAGGCCCGTAAATGCCCGCGCCTTTGCGACAAGTTCGTCGTCCAAGGCAATCGTTGTTCTCACGCCAGTACCTCCATCCTATGACACTTAAAATAGCATCAAATGACGCCGATAGAAATGCCGTAATGATGTTGCCGCTTAATTCAACAGCTAATCACCTCACCCACAGCGGCTGTGGTCGAGATGTGTCTGCCCAACTCCCAGTTACCAGATGTGATTATGAGAAAAGCAGGAATCTAAACCTTTAGGAAACTTCCGTTGAGTACCAGCTGTACACTTTCATTTATCATTAGCAATCGATCGTTTGAAAACGTTTCTCAAGCCATTCTGTTAACCAGCTGCACAGGGGAGGGCTTCCCGCCAGCCGGCAAAAATGCTTTGGAAACAAGGAGTTTGGTGGCTCGGCTGACGACCAAAGGCCTCCCTGGGCTTCCATGCCCGGTCCTGAACAAGGCAGCGACAGGTGCCGTCTGACAAATCAGTACGCATCTATCCGTCAGACCGTAGGCAAGGCCAATTTAGCTTTCCTTTCTACAGCCTAGCTTAATTATATCAGTAACTTAGCAATTGCCCCGATGCGTGACTTTCGAGGCAATCGGGGTGTCGCTTTTACTTAAAAGTTTCAATTTGAAGCAGCTAAGCAGAAATGGCTGCTCGCATTCACCTTAGCGTCTTCAACTGCCATTCTCTAAGTATCGGCGATTCCGCGGATTTCTGCATCACAGCCCTGCGGCTTTCGTCAGATTGATCCGGAAGTGATCCCGCCGGCGCTGGTAGCGCCGCGTCATTTCGGCGGAGGCATGCCCGAGCTGACGCTGGACCGCCGCTTCGTCGGCCTCGGCGGCGGAGGCGAGCCCCGCCCGCAGCGAGTGGCCGCCAAACGCATGCGCCCGCTGTCCCTCGGGCAGATCACCACGGACGCCCGCCGCCAGTGCGGCCCGGCGCACCAGGCGAACCACGTGCTTGTCCGAGAGGCGCTCGGCGGTCACGCCACTGTTCGGCCGCAGCACCCGCCGAAACACCGGCCCATGCGCGATCCGGGCCATGCTCAGCCAGGTTTCGAGCGCCCTTACGGGGCAACTGCGGTCCGACGAGCCCCGGCCCACCTCCACCGTCCGCCAGCCGGTCTTGCCGCGGACCCGCAGCAGAGCGCCGCCGGCCAGAATCTCGATCCAGCCCTGGCCATCGGTCGTCTGATCGGGGCCAGCGTCCAAGCCGACGATTTCCGAGCGCCGCAGCCCCCCGGCGAAGCCGAGCAGCAGGATCGCGCGGTCGCGCAGGCCGCGCAGGTCGTGGGGGAGGGTGGCGAGCATGGCCAGGATGTCGTCCGCCAGCAGCGCCTCCTTCTGCCGGGGTGGCTTGGCATGGGTGCGCCGAATGCCGGCCCAGACATCGACGATGTGCCGGTCCTGCCGGTCGAGCGGCCGTCCGGTCGAGCGGTACCGGGCGGTGAGCGCCGCCAGACGCCGCTCAATGGTGGCCACCGACAGGGGGCGCTGACGGGGACCGTCGCCGGCAGCCAGCGCCGCGAGATACAGGCCGACCACCTGCGGGTCCGGGAGCTCGGGATCGACACCGCGCCGGCGGCACCACTGCGCGAACTGGCGCCAGTCCGACGCATAGGCCCGCGCCGTGTGGGCGCTGTCCTTGCGGCTGGCGTAGGTGCGGGCGGTGTCGGCCAGCCGTGCCAGCGGGGCGGGAAGGGCGGCGTGCGGCCGTTCCTGACCCGGTCCCGGCTCTGGAACGGGCTCGGACGCGGCGTTCGCGCGGCGCTCAGACGGCTCATGAGCGGGCGGGGCGGGGAGGTCCGGCATGAGGTGGTCGCGTTTCATCGGCAGCACGCTCGCATGCACCGGATCGACGACGTCCTCGCCGAAGCCGAAGCGCCGCCGTCCGCTGGCGGTGCTCCGCCGCTTCGGGGTCGCGGGTGCTGCGGGCCTGGAGAGGTCAAGTCAGATCCCAGGGATTGATCACCGATACGCCGGTATCGTCAAAATCTTTCTCGTTGCGGGTGACGAGGATCAGATCATGGACGATCGCTGTCGCAGCAATCAAGCCATCGATGTCACCGCGCGGCCGGAGGGCCGCGATGCGGCCCCATTCGACGGCGATCTGGTCGGTGACCGGCAGAATGCGATCGGCGTGGTTGTGGCGCAGCTTGCGCAGCCACTCGGCGAGATGGCCCGCGGCCTTCGGGTCGGACCGCTGCTTGAGCGCGATGCCGCGCATGATCTCGCCGAGCGTGAGCGTGCTGAGATGAACGCTATTGGGGTCGACCGCGCGCAGCCAGGCGGTCGCCTGCGGCGAGCCCCGGCGCGCCTCGGAGACGATATTGGTGTCGACGAGGTACATCAGAGTGCGACGTCGCGGCTCGGCGTCGTCGCGCGAGTGGCGACGGCCTCGGCGAAGGCATCGTCCCAGGCCGGCCCGGTGAGCAGATCGTCGACCAGGCTCGGCCGGCCGGCGCGGAGCGCGTCGTAATCAGCGGCCGAGAGCACCACGGCGGCGCGCTCGCCGCGCAGCGTCACAACCTGCGGGCCCTCGCGCTGGGCTTTCTGGACCACCCGCGAGAATTGATTCTTGGCATCTTGCAGCTGCCAGTCCATGGCGGCTCCTCCTGGCTAGACTGTCTAGCCATATAGGCAGGTGGTTCGCCGTGTCAAGGGTTGCCGTGGCCAAAGCCTGGCCGCGGCGCGGGCGCATGTCCGATAAGGCAAGCTTATCGGACATGAAATATCGCCGACACCTGCGGCGCTTTGGGGCTCAATTGTGATGACAATGCGCCGTTGCGGTCTATACTCGTCAGATGAATCGCTCCGCTCCCACGCCCACGCCCCGACGGGCGGCCGTGTCCCCCTCGGTTGCCGACGCCGCCCCAGAAAGCCTGGCTCTGTCGGGGTTTCCGCGGTGGTTGCGGACCCCGGCCGTGCCGGGTCCCGCCGAGGCCGCGTTTGCGGCCGGCGCCGCGCTCGCCCTGCTGGATCAGCTCGTGCGCCGGGATCCGCCCGAACTCGGCGCTTGGCGCATGCGCCAGGCCCTCGCCGCCGCCACCGCGTGCGCCGCGTGGCTGCGGCTGCGCACCGACCTGGCCGGGCTGCGCGACGCCGAGCATCTCACCCGCGCGGGCGATGATCCCGGCCCTGCCGGACGGCTGCACCGGGCCTGGCGGCAGCTCGCCGCCGAGCCGCTCCGGGATCCACTGACCGTGCCGGCGCGTCTGGCGCCGCTGCTCGGGATCGCCACCGGCCTTGTCGCTCCGGTGGGCGGCCCGGCCCGGGAGGACACGGATCATCCCGTCGCCGCGGCAGCGGCGGCCGCCGCCCTGACCCTGCGGTCGGTGCCCGTGCCGACCCCCGAGATCGAAATTTTGGCCTGGATGGTGGCGGACGCCACCCTGGCGCACCGCCTCGGGTGGTCGGCCCCGGTTCCCCTCCTCGCGACGGCGCTTCTCCATGCGTCGCTGCGCCAGGGATCGGAGCGGCGGCGGCCCCAGCCCGGGACCTCGGGCTGGCTCACGGCCTGCCACGCCGCCTATGCGCGCGCGGCGGCCGACGCCCATGGCCGCGCCCAGGATCTTCTCCGGCGCGGTGAGCGGCTGCGCGCCGCGCTGCCCGCCGCCCGCTTCCGGGGCCGCGACCGCGGCCTGGCCCTGTTTCTCGCGGACGACGCGGTGGCGCCGCCGCGCCTCGTCGGGACCGGCTCCGATCGCGCCGCCCGGCGCTTCTGCGACCGCCTGGTGGCGCTGGGCGCCGTGCGCGAACTCACCGGGCGGCCGACGTTCCGGCTGTATGGGCTCTGAGATGGCTCGGTCGCGCCCGCCCTCCGCGATGGCCTTCGATCCCGCGCTCGACGACCTGCCGCCGGACGCCCGGTGGCGGGAGTGGATGGGCCGGGTCGAAGCCGTGATCTTTGCCTCGCCCGAGCCGGTGCCGCGCGCCGTTCTGGCCTCCCTGGTGGGACCGGACTGCCGCCTCGACGACCTCCTAGCCGATATCCAAAGCGAGTTGCGCGCGCGGCCCTACGAGCTGGTGGTCGTCGCTGGCGGCTGGCATCATCGCACGCGACGACGCTTTGCCGAGGCGATCCGGTTTGTCCGGCCGCCCGCCGACCCGGCTGAGCGCGGGCTGAGCCCGGCCGAGCGTCTGGTCGTGACGGCGATCGCCTATCTGCAGCCGGTCACGCGCACGGAACTCTCGCGCCTGTTCGGCAAGGAGGTCAGCCGGGATGTGATCGCCCGGCTCAAGCGCCTCAACCTGATCGGCGCCGGACCGCGGTCGCCGCAGCCCGGGGCGCCGCTTACCTATGTCACCACGGAGAGCTTTCTGACGGGATTCGGCTTGGCGTCGCTGCGCGATCTGCCCGATTGGGACGCGCTGGAGGAGGCCGGCCTGCTGCAGGCCGCAACGCCGTCGGCCGACACGCTCGATCGCGAACTCGGTTTGGTGGCCGATCGTGAGGGCGAGGATGGAGCCGAACGCCCGGGTCAGGAGTGAGTGGGGCTGCAGGCGCTCATCGTCCGAATGCCACAGAGTGTGGCCGTCAGGCAGTTTCGCGCATCCAGCATTCTCGTGCATAGGAAAACGTTGTTTCTCGGTCGCTTTCGAGCGGCCCTGAGTCATTGCTCGACCACCCTGTGCGCCCATCTTCGGGGCCGAAAGGAGGAGCCAGCCAGCGGAACCTTCGTCAATGGCAAGGCTTGACGCTCAGTGATGCAGACGCTTTTCGCCTACACCTCTTGGACGAGGGAGTGGCCCGGCTGGGCACGCTACGGCAGCGCCATCCTTGTCGTTCTCCTCATGTTGGTGCTGCGACTGGGCCTTGCTGATTACCTGCCGGCATACCCGTTTCTGCTGTTCTTCATACCGATCATCGTCAATGCCGCTCTGTTCGACCAAGGAAGCGGCGCCTATTCGGTGCTCCTCTGCGCTGCCTTGGCCATCTACTTCTTTATCGAGCCGATTGGCAGCTTTGCCATTGCCGACCCGCGTCAGATCACGAGCGTGGTCCTCTTTGTTCTGATCGGCTTGACGGCGGCCGGGATCATTGAGGCCTTGCATGCCACTGCCCAGGAGCTCGTTCGGGCGAACAAGCAATTCGCAGCTGCTGACCAGGAAAAGGATCTGCTGCTGCGGGAAGCCGGTCACCGCATGAAAAACGATCTTGCGACCCTGACCGCGCTGGTCCGATTGCAGGAGCGGGCCATGCAGGACCAAGCCGCCCGGTCCGCTCTCGCTGCGACGGCAGACCGAATTCAGGTTCTGAGCCGTGTCCGTGAGCGCCTGAGGTTGGGGCAGGGCGCCAATGCCATCGTCGACGTCGCCGAGTTCATCGCCGAACTGTGTGACGACCTCAAGGCTGCCTTTCTTCATCTACGCCCGATCGTAATCAAGGTGGACGCGGAACCACACTGGCTGCCGCAGGAGCGGAGCGTTGCCATCGGACTGATTATCAATGAGCTTGTGACCAACAGCCTGAAGCATGCTTTTCCCGATGATCGGAGCGGGGCGATTACCGTGCGGTTTTCCCGTCAGGACGATGTTTTCGAGCTCGAGGTCAGGGATGACGGGATCGGGACCCCGGATGGGGAGGGAGCCGATCGAAGCCCCCCAACAGGTCTCGGACAGCGCTTAATTCGGTCGATGGCGGCCCAGCTGGGTGGGACAGTGACGGTCGGGCCTAACAAAGGGGCTTCGGGAACGCATACAACGGTTCTGTTTCCCGCCGCTCCCTGACAAAGATCAGTCTGTGGGCCTACAGATCGGCCGACCAGTGTTTGACCCGCTTGTTGGAATGAAGCGCTGTGGGACAGTCCGTCGCACCAACCCTCTCGCCATGGTCACGTTCGTTGCTGGATTTCAGCTTTGGGATTACGTACTGGCACAGGAAGCCCTGTGCCCTCAATCTGGCTCCCTCCTTGGCCCAGCCCGATGGGGGAATCCTGTAACCCAGGGTCAGCCATGAAAACTGCATCAGAGTATCGCCAACACGCCGAAGAATGCCGTGCCTTGGCCAAGCAGATGCCCGCCGGAGACCAGCACGATCAACTCCTGGAGATGGCCCGGACCTGGGAGAGTCTCTCCACGGATCGGGAAGCGCTGATTGACAAGCATCCCGAGCTGGACACCAGCCAAGCCCCGGCTAGGGCGTCGCGGCCGCCGCCGAAGCCATAAAGCACTCTGCTGCCGCCTTCTGGCTCTGCGAGAGCCCGAGGGGCAGATGATGGGCCGATATCGTTGACTGGTCCACGGTTGTCGTCCGCTCGGAATTCGGCACCATAGTCATCTTGCAGACGAACCCAGTCGGATTAAAGGACGTGAGTCTCTCCCGTGATCTCGCCGGCCAAGCCACCTCGATCCGACAGGGGCTGAACTCGTTGCGGGTTGGTTCCCTAAGGCCCACAAGTGGCTTGACCGCTTCTGTGCAAGCGCCGGAATTCGCTTCCGTGCCAACCAACGCTGAGCGGTCCTTTTTGAGGTTCGGAGCAAAGCGTGGCGCCAAAGATTGCGTTGGCCTTAGCGGCCTTGTTCCGCACGGAGGCTGCAACTTCGGATTTCCCATGAGGGTTGCCGCGAAGCCGACTGAGGCGGGCCGAGAGCCTGTGAATGATCGACCCGTTTCGGCAGCTATTGGACCACGTCGATAAGCTTGCGAACTTGTTCAAGAAGATGGCCATTCCGGAACGGCTTGTCGAACACCGCCGCAAAGAGGTCGTGATGGTCTCGGGCAATCGCGCCTTGCGCCCCGCTCATTAAGATAATGGGCAGATCTCGGTATCCTGACGTGGCCTTGAGCGCCCGCGCCAATTCAAGTCCGGTCATCAGAGGCATCATGAAGTCCGTGATCACCAGTGCAGGGCGTTCTTCCTGGATCATCGCCAGCGCTTGGCGGCCGTGTGACGCCTGCGCGACCTCGTATCCCTCATCCTCCAGCAGGCATGCGATCATCTCAGCAACAAGGAACTCATCGTCAACGACCAAGATCTTTGTCACAATGCACGGTCCTTGTTCGCCATTGGATCTTACAATCGGAGCTCGGTGAAATCAGCTTTGCCTGCGAGAGCCCTGTCAGCACTGTCAAGTCGTTGACCGATCACAAAGCCGCGGTCCGTGATATCGACGGTGTAAAGGCGCGGGTCGAACGCACTGTCGCGAACCTTGATGACCGCTAGGATGCGATGGAGCTTTGCCTGCACCTCCATCTGCCTGAGCAGTAGCAGGTTGTCGATAATGCTGGAGAATTCAGGATAAGGATTGGAAGCTTGGGTCCCCACGAGGTCACGCAGCTCCCAGGTCGCCACAGTGGTCACGCCAAGTGCCCGCAGTTCATTCGTGAGAGCGGCCAGGTACTCGACCAGCCGCGATGGCGGGACCGCGGCTCGGTGAAAGCCGCCGAAGCCATCGATGAACAGCCGCCGCACGCCGCGTCGATGGACAGCCTCCAAGAGTCTATGCCCGATTTGATCGAGCAAGTTTTCCGTCAGCGGCTGCCACATGACGTCGAGCGCACCGCACTCGACCAAGCCCTTAACATCCACGCCGACGGCATGGCCTTTCAGCGCCAGCCGGGTCGGTGTCTCATAAATCCAAAATGCAGTGCTGGATCTTCTTTCGTCGCGAGACTCAGGAAGTTTAGGTCGTGTGGACGGATTTGATGAGGATGAAGCTCAGAGCAAGCGCGACGAACGAGCCGTAGTTCACGTCAGTCTTCTCGCAGCGTAAAGCAACGCGCTTGAAGCGCTTGAGTTTACCCATGGTCTGCTCAATGCGAGCGCGCCCGCGGTAGAGCGCTTTGGGAAAGAACTGCGGCTTCTCCTTGGTCGTGGTCCGGTACGGAATGGCGGGGCAGATGCCGCGGGAGCGGGCAGCCTGCCGGTTGGCCTTGGCGTCATAGCCCTTGTCGCCCACAGCCGCTCGGGGCGTGATGTCCGGCCCGACGTCGAGCAGCGTCTCGAACTGAGGACTGTCGCTGGCCTCACCAGCGGTAAGGCAAAAGCCGAGCGGGTCGCCATCCCAGTCGGTCTTGAGGTGGATCTTGGTCGAGAACCCACCCCGGGAGCGGCCCAGCGCCTGCCGGCTCTGCCCCCTTTTGCGCCTGCGGCCGAGACATGGGCCCGTACGATGGTGGAGTCGAACATCTGCACCAGATGCGCCGTGTCGCTCAGAGCCGCCAAGGCGTCGAAGAAGGCCTCGAACACACCCGCACGGCTCAAGCGCCAGAACCGCTTCCAGACCGAGTTCCAGTGGCCGAAGCACGCCGGCAGCGCCCGCCAGGTGATGTTGTGGACCGTGAAATAGTGCAGCGCCTCCAGAAAGCGGCGGTCGTTGCGGCCCCTGGCGCCGCGCCGGGAGCTAGAGGCGGCAAACACTCGCAGCACCGTCGCCCAGTCGTCCTCCGTCATTCCCGTCAGCATGGTCGCGCCTCCTGAAGCCGACCCGCTATGAATCATCGCCACACTGATTTGGGAATCTACCTACCCGTTGCTCGGCCCAATCCGTCCACACGGCCTAGGCCGAACGTAGTCTTGCCGCTGCCCGTCGGTCCCAGCAGCAGCGTCACGGACGAGTGCGGCAGGCCTTGGCCGATAATGGTGTCGAACCCCGTGATGCCCGTTGCGACACGGCTGAGACGAGGATTTTCATCCCTCGATGGGCGGGCAAGCACGGCCTCGACCCGCGGGTAGACGGTAATCCCAGTCCTGGAAATCGCATATTGGTGGTAGCCTCCCAGGGCCGCGCTGCCACGCGATTTGCGCACCTGCAGCTGACGCACAGCCTGAGCGCCGATGAGTTGCTCCGAGAGTTCGATCACCCCATCCACCATCGTGTGCTCTGGACTGGTATCATCAATCCGTGCGCTCGTCAGAAACAACGCGGTGCAATGGGCGAAGGCCGCGTGGGCCTGCAGCTCGGCCACAAAGGTCTTAACGTCGAGCGTGCTATTGGCCTTGTCACGGGCATTAAGGAGGCCGTCAAAAATCAGAAGGCCCGCCTGTTGCCGCTTAATCTCCTGGCGCAACACCTCCACAACCGCAGGGAGCCCCTCCTTCCTGAGAGTTTGGAAGACGCTGACAAAGCTGATGCCATTGCCCACCTTGGCGGTGTCATAAAAGTCGAGCGTTGAAAGCGACTGGAACAGGCGCTCGTGGGACTCTGCCAGGAGCGTGACATACAGCACGCGGCGTCCGCTGTGAGCCTGCTGAAAGGCGATCTGGTTGGCCAGAATGGTCTTGCCTGCTCCGGGATGCCCCTGGATGATATAGGATGAGCCATCGACAAGGCCACCGCACAGGACCGTATCCAGCCCGACAACTCCGCTTTCCAGACGTGCGAGAGTTTCCCCCACGGCAATTCCTCCAAGAACCACACCAGACCCAATAAAGGCCGATCCGGATCTGATTAGCACTAACTCAACGCAGCGTCCCGGATCTTCGTGCCCTGTCCACGTGTGCTATGACGGATTTGGCGTGACGGGGCCGATCAGGCAGCGCTGTTTGTCAGCATTGGACTGATCGCGCTGCCGTCCTGAAACCTGACATCGGCGATCCCCTTGGCTACTTGGTTTACATTCATTGGTCCGCCATGCCGACAGAACCACTCCCGCAGCCGCTCGTCGAGCCCATCAAACGCTCTCAGGCGTACCGGCTTGCGGGCCACCACAGCCCCGCCCTCGCGCAGATACCGCCGCACTGTGTTGCGCGCGCAGCCGAACTCCCTCGCCAGCTGCTTGGCACCCCAGCCAAGCTCATGCAGCCGCACCATCGCGGCCACGTCCGCAGCCTGGAGCATCTCCTGTCCCCGCATCGTCCGCGACATTGTGGCATCGACTGAAACCCCGTTCGGCATCTCTTCCTCCTCTGCCAAGGAGGCGGCAGGTCTTGGTTTCCTCAGGGGTCGCTCGTAGATGTGCGCGTCGCGCTACACGCCGCCTACGGTGCTGCTCCGATCTTGATCGGAGATAGCCCATGAGAAGCCCCTTGCTTGTCATGATTGGGACGGTGCTGGCGTCCCTGCCAGGGATTGCTGCCGGCCTGAGCCTTGCAGGCTCCCTCTGGCAATGTCCCGCGCCTCTGATCGGTCCCTGGTCATGATCACTTTCTATCCGGTGATCGCGGGAGAGGAGGGGAGTTCGGGAACGCGCGGTGAGCCCCTCCAATTTGTGATGCCTCCCGAACAAAACCGGGCGAATGGCCGGGCAAGTGGGAGCAGGCCGGGCAGCGTTTCACTGCGCGGCTTCCTCACACCGGGGCCCGTTGGGAGAGCCTCCACTGTTACCGGCACCGCCCTGTTCAAGCTGCCAAAGATCAGGGACGAGGTGATCATCCCCAAGGACGAGCACCTCATCGATCTCAACCGAGAACGGGGTGTCGAAAGTGCTGGCGGGCATCTCTCTGCAGAAGCCCGGGAACAAAGAGTTGTGGTTGCGGTGAGCTGTCCTCAGTCACAGATCTTTGTTTTACGTGTTGTGACGTCACCGAAGGCGTCGACGCGCTTGGTTACGACAATGCGGCATTCCTCAACTGACGCAGGTATGCCTACAACTCTCTCCTGGTACACGGGTCGAGGCATGGCTAGCTGCACAGAGACGATCGGAACCTCTTGGGGAGGGACTAACGCAGGCCCTTCATAGCCATCGCTATCCTCCGCAGGCAAAATCGGCAGAGGCTGCTGCGGCACCAGAGCCGGCCCTTCATAGCCTTCAACCAAGCGGCGCTCGATCACGCGGCGTTCCATCACCCTGTGCGCGATCGGTGGGGCGATATAGGTTTCCTCGACCGCGAGCCGGCGCCGGACCGGTGGGTGCTCCAGAACTGCTTCCTGATTCGTGAAATAAGGGGGCAGATCCGCAGCAACGGCGGCCGCTGCGCTCACCAGAGTTGATCCACCGAGCACCAGTGCGACCAACCCCGCTTGTGCAACTTTCTTCAGACCAAATACCGGCATGTGAGCTCCTGACGTCCCTCAATGGAAACGTCGCCTCATGGTCAAGGTTCCACCCTTAAGCGTTTGTGCTGGGCGGGGAGGCTCCGACAATTCGACGTGGCCTGCTCCGGCTGTTCGAGGCAGGCGAGCCTGCACCCAAGTTACACTCGCTCCGTCGCCGCGCCCAGCCCAACTTGCAATGGGAGGACCATCGGCGCCAAGCGATGGTGGCAAGGTACAGAGCGGAGATGGTCGGCGTCAGTTTCGCCATGACGTGCCCTCAACTGCTCATCCAGACCAAGCTCGCACTTCGCCGTCGCGCGCTCTCAAGACGACCAGGGTGGCCGTAAACTCGGATTTCTGGCGTTTTCCCGTTAGCTCGACCATGAGGGAGCGCCACATCGAGGGCGAGCATGAGATTCTGTCGGACAACTATGGAATGCTCGGAGGCTGCCCTCATTGACAGGCAGGCCAATGCCGAAGTGGCAGGTTCCTGAAACTGCTTCGCAACTTGGTACCCTACAAATCCCTATGCTTCCCGGGATGAACGCAATATTCCCGGTCTAACGTAGGATTTCGGTCAATTTTGAGAGGCCTGTGGCGCAATTTGCTGCAACTGCGCAATGTCGATTGTCGCCGTCAGCTCGCATCGGGGAAAGAGCGCCGAACCGTCGCCGTAGATCTTTGGCCAGAACTTCGGCTCCTACTGAGACGCAGGAATTGTGCTCGCCTGGCAGCTGAATGACTGCGAGGTCGGGGCTGAGCCGCTGCCATCTGCGCCCGTCGAATTCCGCTGCGTAGAAGACCACCGGTGCAGGGAAAGGCTGAGGCCTGTAGCGCGCCATGATCGGCGTGTAGATTTCGTTGAGCGCGGATAATGGAATATCGGCGATACCGCGAACTTTGGCCATCAGTGCTTTCACTTTGGTCAGGCGTTGCTTCCAAGGTATCTTCGGCAACTTCTCATACCGGTTCATCTGCTCGTAGATCCATGCCAAGCGAGCAGGCGGCGCGATATGGTCGACCAGCGAGAGGACGACACGCATGGACGTGTGCGCGCTGGTGGTGGGAACATCAACCAGTCCCATGAATTCGACCTTTCGGCCCGCCCGCGTCAGAAGATGAGCCACTTCAAACGCGATCAACGCCCCCTTGCACGAACCGATGATCCGGTATGGTCCGGCGGGTTGCCGCTCGAGGATCAGCTTCAGGCGATCGGCCGCCATTGCCTCGATCGATTGAGGAGCGGGCTCGCCGCGTGCGCCATGGGGCTCGATCAGGACAATGGGCTGATCCGGGGGAAGCAGATGCACCAGCCTGCGGACCAGCAGGCTGCCCATATCCAGATCGCCATGGAGAAAGAAGAACAGTGGAGGCTGGCTCCCCTCGGCGTTGAACACAGCGCAAGGGCCTTCAGGGAAGCTGACCTGCTGGGCGATCTTCGGCGCGAGGAGGCGGATGGTTTCACCCTGAAACAAGAGCGAGGCCGGAAGCGGGTGGCCTATCGTTTTCTCAACTTCCAGCAGCATCTCGATGGCCAACAGGGAGTCGCCGCCGCGTTCGAAGAAGTCGTCATCGATCGTCAAGCTCTCCAGCTTGAGTACCTTTCGCCATATTCCCAGCAATTCGCGTTCGATCTGCTGAATGTGTGCGCCGAGGGACGGAGCGTGGGAGTTTTTGGCTTCATCCAGGCTTGCGGCGAGAATCTTCGCCAGCTGCCGGCGCTGAACCTTGCCCGTTATGCCCTTCGGCAGCTGTTCCAGAATGACGACGTTGCGTGGAATCTTGTAGGACGTCAGCTTGTCTTCAAGGAACAGACGAAGGTCCGACGGCTTGGCGGAGGCGCCTGGATGGAGAACGACGGCCGCCGCGACATCCTCGCCGTACCGAGGGTGAGAGACCGCGAAGGCCGCTGCTTCCGCCACCGCCGGGTGGCGCAGGAGCGCGTGATCGATCTCAACGGGCGAGACCTTCTCTCCGCCGCGATTGATCAATTCCGTCAGACGCCCATGGAGGGAGAAGAAGCCATCCTCGTCGACGCTGCCGAGATCGCCCGTGCGCAGCCAGCCGTCGACGAAAGCGCGCCGGTTGAGTTCGGGATCATCCAGATAGCCGGCCACCACCGTGGGGCCGCGGACCCAAACCTCACCCTGCGCGCCGTGAGGCAGCGGACGCCCTTCTTCATCCACGATGGCGACGGTTCCTGGCCAGGGCATGCCACAGGTCCCCGGCTTGTTCTGACCCGGGGGCGGTAGATTGGCGGCGATTTGCGCGGCTTCACTGGAGCCGTAATGCTCCAGGACCGGCACCGTCAAGCTCGCCTCCAGCTCCTCGCGGACGACTTCGGGGAGCGGAGCTCCGCCCGAAGTGATGAACCGTAGGGCATGCCTCGCAGCGACATCTGGAGTCGTTTTGGCCTTGTCCAGCACGGCCCGGTGGAGCGTCGGCCCTGCCGAGTACCAGGTCGGGCGGAGTGTCTCAAACCACTCGGTCAGATCGACGGTGGAGGCATCCGATGGAAGCGCGATGCTCCCGCCGGTGAGCAGGGGCGTGAAGGCCGTCACCTTCAGGCCATGCGAGTAGAAGGGCGGCGACACGCTGAGGCAGCGGTCCTGGGGCGTCAGCCCGAACCAGGCCTGGAGCCGGGCCGCCGCTGCCAGCATATTGGCGTGGCTGAACGGGATCAGCTTCTGGCGCGCGGTCGTTCCGGATGTCTGCAGGATGAAAGCCGGGTCGTGGGGCGCAGGCTCGCCATCAAGAGCAGGGGAGGAGGCCGGAACTTTCAGCTCCAGGCCGAGCTGGCCACCCCCCTTGGGTGCAACCTCGATGAGGGTGATGCCCCGCTGCTCGGCCGCAAGCCGTCGTTCGCCGTTGCTGCCTTGCAGCACCAAGAGGGCATTCAACTGAAGAGCCTCGAGGAGACGATCGAACTCGGCGATTGTCTGCCTTGGATCGAGCGGCACTGCCACGGCCGCGCAGGCGATGGCGACGATGGTGAGAACCGCCTCCGGCCCGTTCGGCAGCAGCACCCCGATCCGGGCGCGGTGCGACAGACCGCCTTGACGCAATTGTCTACGGATCTCGTCGAGCTGGCTTTGCAGGTCGAGATAGCTCAAGGGGGCAAAGCCCGAGGGAAGGATGGCCGGATTGTGTGGTTGCAGGGCGGCGAACCTGCCTATGACTTGGCGTAAGGTAAGTTGTGCGTCCACGGCAGCTGCGCCGCTGGACATAGAGAGGCCAGAGGACGCCAAGGCGGCCTGTAAATTGTGGTTTTCGCTTGTCACCGAGGCCGTCCTTGAGGATTACATGCATACACGTGTCAGATCACGGATACGTGAAGAACGTCCTAGAGCAAGGTTTTCTTCTGGGGATACTTCCAAAGAGATGATCATCATCCCATAAGGCTGATATCCAAGAGAATACAGATCGTGGAGATGATTGTCCGGACAGGCATAAGACTTATCCTGTCCGGATTAAGGTACTGCGTGTCGGACTGAAACGCATTCTTTGATGTCGACGACGTCAGACCCTGTCAGTCCGGCGTGGGAACCAGAACCCCGATCTTGTTCCCACGCCAAGCCGGAGCGCCAACACAAGCCTCGTGAAGTCAGGGATGCGGCCGGCGTCACATGGACCTGCCTCCAGGCCTTCTCTCTGGGTTCGGAAACGATCCGGAGAAGCTGGAGGCGGCACACGTCGATGGCGGGTTTGACGCCTTCCAGGTTGTGTGCACCCCGTCGGGCGGCGCGCAGTCGGTGCGGATCGAGATGCCCGGCGACTGGGAGGGGCAGGCCTCGGACGATCAGTTGCTGAAGGCCATCGAAGCCCAGCCCTCTCTGGCGTCATGAGCCGGACGGCCGTTCGATCCAGATCGTCGCGCAATACTTCATGCAGCGCAATGCGGAGCCCACAGCCGCCTATTTCCAGAACCCGGCTCGGCAGGTGGTTGAGGTCGGCACTGAGATTGATCTAAGCCGACAGCGCGCGTGTGGCTAGGAGTGTCCTATTGAGGCTCCACCGCCTCGGTCCAAACCAGCCGCCGGCGGCTGATGAGGATCCAAGACAGGCCATGCATCGTTGTCGTCCGGTGCAGTCAAGGGAGCTGGTCTCTGCGCTACCGCCCCCCCAATGGTTCTGGTCGACTAGCCAACTCATCCCGCTTCTCATGGCGCAGGTTAAGCTGGGCCACCCTCCTTTTGGCGCTTGCTCCCCCAGCGTTTGCCGCGGGAGCGACGCATCCCGGTCCTTCCGAGGTCACGTTCCTCATCCAGATCATGCTCCTGCTCACGGTCGGACGTCTGCTCGGCGAGGCCATGCAGCGTATCAGCCAACCGGCGGTCATGGGCCAACTGATCGCGGGCGTTCTGCTTGGTCCCTCTGTTTTCGGCGCTCTCTGGCCAGAAGCGCAAAAGCTGATTTTTCCACCGGACCGAGACCAGAAGGCGATGATCGACGCGGTCTCGCAGCTTGGAATTCTCATGCTCCTCCTGCTCACCGGCATGGAAACCGATCTTGGGCTGGTCCGAAAGGTGCGAAAGACCGCCTTGAGCGTATCGGTTACCGGCATCGCCGTCCCATTCCTGTGCGGCTTCGCCTTGGGTCAGATGCTGCCGGACGCAATGCTGCCCAGGCCTGAAATCCGGCTGATCACCTCACTCTTCCTGGGCACCGCGCTTTCGATCTCATCGGTCAAAATCGTGGCAATGGTCGTCCGTGAAATGGGCTTCCTGCGCCGAAAGGTCGGGCAGGTCATTCTGGCGTCCGCCATTATCGACGACACGATCGGGTGGGTGATCATCGCGATCACGTTCGGCATCGCGCTCCACGGCGCTCTCGATCTCTGGAGCCTCGGCAGGAGCATCGCCGGCACGATCCTGTTTCTAGTGGTGAGCTTCACGCTTGGGCAACGGCTCGTCTTCACTATCATTCGCCGGGTGAACGATTATTCCGTGAGCGAAGTGCCGGTGATCACGGCCATCCTGGTGATCATGGGCGGCATGGCCCTGATCACCAATGCTATCGGTGTGCATACCGTCCTTGGCGCATTCGTGGCCGGGATTCTCGTCGGGCAATCGCCGATCCTGACCGGCCACATTGAGGAGCAACTGCGAGGACTGATCGTGGCCTTGTTCATGCCTGTGTTCTTCGGGCTCGCGGGCCTTGGGGCTGATCTGACCATCCTCAAGGATCCCCAGCTTGTCCTGCTCACCGCCGGACTCGTGCTGATCGCCAGCCTCGGCAAATTCGGTGGTGCGTTCCTGGGGGCTGCGATCGGTGGCCTGACGTGGTCCGAGGCACTGGCTCTTGCTTGCGGCATGAATGCGCGCGGGTCGACCGAGGTCATCGTCGCCTCAATCGGTCTCTCCATGGGAGCCCTCGATCAAAGCCTCTTTACGATGATTGTCGCCATGGCTGTGCTGACCACCATGGCCATGCCCCCGATGCTGCGGGCCGCCCTGAAGCGGTTGCCGCTGACGGACGAAGAAAGAGAGCGGATTGCACGGGACAGTTTCGAAGCGGAAGGGTTCGTGCCGCAGCTTGAGAGAATCCTCGTCGCAGCTGACGAGAGCTCCAAAGGCAAGTTTGCCTCGCGCCTTGCCGGGCTGATTGCCGGCCTGAGAGGCATGCCGGTGACTGTCCTGCAGTTCTCACCGGAGGGCCAGCAGTCGGAGGCCGCAAACGTACCCCTGAAGACACCTGAAGCTGCCGCCACAGCCGCAGCCCAGGCCGCAGAGGCAATCGAGCCCGGGTCGGGCCATGAAGCTGCGCCGGATATTGAGGTGACCGTCGCGGATCCCGCAACCCGAGTCGACGAAGCGATTGCTGACGAAGCTCGGAAGGGCTTCGACCTGCTCCTCATCGGCTTCGAGCCGACCGTCGATCCGCAGGGTGGGTTCCATCGGGTGGTGACCCAGGCCGCGAGCCAGTTCGATGGCCCCTTTGCGATCGTTGCGGCACGCGGCGTGCATGAGGCCACGCCGCTGGAAGCAAGGCTCGACATTCTGGTGCCTGTGATCGGCACAAAAGTATCCCGGCGCGGCGCCGAGGTGGCCTTTGCCATTGCGCGGGCCAGTCACTCGCCCGTGACAGCCCTTTATGTCTCGAACGCCGGTGCCACGCATCGTCACCATCGGCGCACGCGCGGCCTGCGGGAGCAGGACGAGGCGGTCCTGAAAGACTTGGCCCACCTTGGCCAACGCTACGGGGTCGAGGTGCGCACCGCCATCCGGGTTCATCTTGCGCCGGAGGACGCGATCCTGCGCCAAGCCCGCCTCGGTGGACACAATCTGATTGTCATGGGTGTCGCAGAGCGTCCGGGAGCAAGCCTCGCCTTCGGTAATGTGGCGGATGCCATCCTTGAGGCAGCTGATCGTTCCGTCATGTTCGTTGCAACGTAAGGCTTGAAGGATGGGTCGCACCTTCTCGGAACGAACCCAAACGGGAAATTTTTGGCATCCCGAATTCGCACGCCTGTGGCAGGTCCGGAACAGTGTCATATCCGGGCACATTTCCCAATGAGAACGCCCCATGGCCGCTTCGCTCGAGGCAGGAATGCCCTCGGCTTAAAGCAGGGTGCCGCGGAGGATGGCCAGCGCGACCGTGAAGTAGATCACCAGCCCTGTCACATCGACTAAGGTGGCCACGAACGGCGCCGAGGCGCTCGCCGGATCAAAGCCAATCCGCTGGAGAAGAAAGGGCAGCATCGACCCGGCCAGCGAGCCGAAGGTCACGATTCCGACCAAGGCGGCCCCCACCGTCACCGCAATCAGCACCCAGTGCTCACCGTAGTCATAGAATCCGATCTGCTGCCACAAGGTGATGCGGATCACGCCGATCAGGCCGAGAATCGCCCCAAGGGTGATGCCTGCCGGCAGGTCTCGCAGCGCGACACGCCACCAGTCCCGCAGCCGCACCTCCCGCAATGCGAGCGCCCGGATCAGCAGCGAGGTCGCCTGCGAGCCGGAGTTGCCGCCCGAACTCATGATCAAGGGAATGAACAGGGTGAGGACAAGGGCCTTCTCCAACTCGCCCTCGAAATACTGCATGGCGCTGGTGGTCAGCATCTCGCTCAGGAACAGGGCACAGAGCCATCCGGCGCGTTTCCGGATCATCTCGCCAAAGCCGATCTGCATGTAGGGCTCGGTCAGGGCCTCCATGCCGCCAAACTTCTGGACGTCCTCGGTGCTCTCCTGGACGATGGCATCGATCACGTCGTCCACGGTCACAATCCCGATGACGTGGCCCCGGTCCACAACCGGCACCGCCAGAAGATCGTACTTCGAGATGATCCGTGCGACCTCCTCCCGGTCGGTGAGCGGCCTGACTGTCACCGGCCGCCGGAGACGGGCGACGGAGAGGATCGGGGCCTGCGGCTCGCCCGAGATGAGCCGCCGCAGCGAGACAGCCTGGACCAGCTTCCTCGTCCGAGGATCGAGTACGTAGATCGCGTAGACGGTTTCGCGCGTCTGCTCGACCCGGCGGATGTGATCGAGAGTCTGTTCCACCCTCCACGTGCTCGGGACACTGACGAACTCAGTCGTCATCATGCTGCCCGCCGTATCCGGCGGGTAGGACAAGAGCCGCAAGACCGCGAGCCGCGTCTCGTCATCGAGGCGGTCCAGCAGGGCTGAGCGTCTGGGTTCTTCGATCTCGCGGAAGACCTCGGCGGCCCGGTCGACCGACATCCCGGACAGGAGGTCCGTCGACAGCTCCTCCGGCAGGGTCGCGATCAGATCGGTGGAGGCCTCGAGTTCAGGCTGATCCAGCACCTCGACCGCTTGCTCGAGCGGCAGGCGGGAAATCACCTCCGAGGCAAGTTCGATGGGCTGCTGGTTCAGGATCTCGGCGATGTCGGCGACGTGTTCGTCGGCCAGCTCCGCCGCGAGAACGGAAGCATCGCGAACGACCTCGGTTGGGTTGGTGTTGTCCTGCATGGCTCACCTCAGTCTTGACCAGCCGTCACGGACCGGTCGCGGGCGAGCCGATCCAGCGATCAGGCGTTCGCGCGGGCCGGTGACGGGTGGGGCAATGGACTGTGACTGTCGCTCGGCATGGGGCTTCAGGTTCCTGTAGGGCCGTCTCGGTCGGAAACAGGTCAGCAAGTGAACCCAGGCATGCGCCTCCCCGGCAAGGCTGTCAATTGGGAACCCACCTGCAGGACGGTGACAGATGGGACATTGCCTGCTTGGAAGCAAAAGGCCCTTGTCGAACTGGGTTCTGGAAAGAGCTTCAGGCTGCCGGAGATGAGCTCGACAGACTTGTATAATCAGGTCGCCATGGGAGGTCGGAATCAGGTCACGATCATGGCGACGGCGGCAAGCGCCATGACGACCGTCGTCACCCATCCCAGACCCTTCAGCCATCCGCCACTCGTGAATTCGCCCATCACCTCCCGCTTGGCGGACAGCAGCATCATGATGACCATCACCGGCACCGCCGCAACGCCATTGAGCACCGCACTCCAGTAGAGCGCCTTGATCGGGTCCACCGGTGTGAAGTTCAGGATCATGCCCAGCAGGGTGGCCAAGACCACGGTGGCATAGAACGCCTTAGCCTCCATCGGCTGGCGGGCGAGACCGACCGGCCATTTGCGGGCCTCGCCGATGGCATAGGCGGACGACCCCGCCAGGACCGGGACAGCCATGATCCCGGTCCCAATGATGCCGAGCGCAAAGACGATCTCCGCCAGGGCGCCGGCAATGGGGCGCAAGGCTTCCGCCGCCTGAGCCGAGGTTGAGATATCGGTGATTCCATGAACGTTCAGAGTGGCGGCGGCGGTGATCATAATCGCCAGCGCAATCAGGTTCGAGATCGCCATCCCGGCCACGGTGTCGATTTGGATCCGCTCCAGGGCCTTGGGCCCCTGCGCAGGAGCCGTGACGAGCGGCTTGCGGCGGGGAATCTCGCGCACATCCTCCGCCTCCTGGCTCGCCTGCCAGAAGAACAGGTAAGGGCTGATGGTGGTGCCAAAGACCGCCACGATGGTGGTGAGGTAATCCTTGTTCCAGGAGATGGCCGGCACCACGAGGCGCATCAATGCCTCGCCCCAGGATACCTTCACCATGAACAGCGTCGCCACATAGGCGAGCAGAACCAGGGCGAGCCATTTCAGCACGGCGACGTAGCGGGTGTACTGGAGAAAGACCTGGAGCGCGATTGCCACCGTGCCGAACAGCAGCACGTAGAGCAAGTGCGGCCCACCGAACACGAGGCGGGTGGCATCAGCCATTGCTCCGAGATCAGCGCCGATGTTGATGATGTTGGCGGTCAAGAGCAGCAGGACGATGCTTTGCAGAAGCCAGTTTGGATAGTGCTTGCGGAGGTTGCCCGCCAGCCCGCGCCCGGTTGTCCGGCCGACGCGAGCGCTGATCATCTGGACGGCCGCCATCAGCGGAAAGGTAAACGGCAGGGTCCAGATCAGACCATAGCCGAACTGGGCCCCCGCTTGACTGTAGGTGGCGACACCGCTGGGGTCGTCGTCGGAGGCGCCGGTGATCAGTCCCGGACCCAGAATTTTGAAGAGGCGGGGCTTGCTAGGGCCGACGACAGGGCTCCGAGACGGCAGCTCCGGATCTGCGTTGGTAGGCTGCGGCATCGGACGCCCTAGGCTTACGCTTGTCAGACGAGAAACGCTCGGCGGGATTAATCGTTGCCACAACTCTTCATCGTCGTCTCAACAGCTGACTGGAAGCGAAGACGAAGCAGTTCGGTCATCCTTCGCCTGATAGGCTTGACCCTTGTATCACCAAGGCTGCCCATCGATCGGATCATGAATGCCTGCGATCCGAGACACAGATTGGTTCCGGGATCTGAGATACGAAGGGGCGGCGCGACGGTGCGTCGTGATTGACTGTCCGTTTTGCGGATCCAGTATTGAACCCTGATCGGTATGTCCACCGGCCGGCTGGGGCGGGGTAACGGCCTTGCAGCGGCTGCTTCATCAGAGGTCTCCAGCTTATGTCGCGTCAGCTTGAGGTCGTCCACATCCAGGCACTCGACTTCTGGATTGCACGGGGGGCTATCGTTCTCGTGGCCGGCCTGCAGCTTCTCGTCATCAATGATCTTTCGGTCGGGCCCCGATGGCTGGCTCCCGGGATTGAGATCGCGCTGCTCGTCCCCCTCTCGATCGCGACGGCCTGGAACCAGGATCAGGCGCGTCGTGCCACCAGTGAACACCATTGGGATGTCGTTGGGCGCCATCGACGCGCCATCAGACGGTTCGCCCTGGTTCTGACGGCGGTGGTCAGCCTGATGAACTTTGGCGCTCTGATCGAGCTTGTCCGATATCTCCTGGCCGGCAAGGCCGCCAGCGGGCCGACCCTGCTGCTCGATGCGCTCAACATCTGGGCCACCAACGTGATCGCGTTTGCCCTGTGGTTCTGGAGCATTGACCGGGGAGGGCCGTCAATGCGCGGGCTTCATTCGTCCAAGACCTCGGATTTCCTGTTCCCGCAGATGACGCTGGAGGTTCAGATCCCGGAGGCGCGGTTCTCGCCAGGATTTATCGATTACCTCTTCCTATCCTTCACCAACGCCACCGCATTCTCGCCCACAGACACCCTGCCGCTGTCCCAGCGTGCCAAGCTCTTGATGATGGTCGAGGCGAGCATTTCACTGCTGACCGTCGCTCTCGTGGCTGCACGGGCCGTGAATATCCTGAGCTGAGTCGATCCCTCTGCCCCGACAGCGCCTTTCCGAGGGGGACTCAGAGGTGAGGCAAAGCTGTCAGAAACCAGCCCAGCAGGGCGAAGACGAGCCCGATAAGCCCGAGCCCGCCACCGACCCAGGCGAGCCATGCAATCCCGAGCACAACGGAAGCCGAGGCCAGAACGATCGCGATCTGCAGGCTCGCGGTGCTGAGGTCGAGGCGGTCATTGGCCGCCAAGGCGTGGTCCCGGGCGGCCTCCGCGGCTTGGGCGCGGGCACTCAATTCCTTACGCCCCTCGTTCGTTGACGGCTCCGACTCGTAGCGGTCGATCGTGGCCCGCCACGCCTGCAGGCGCTTCTGCGCCGCCTCGGCTTGGGCCGGAGGCATGCCGATCAGATCAAGCTCGAGGCGCTCGGCCTCGGTGCGCAAGGTGGTCTGGCGAAGGGTTTTAGCCTGGTAGAACGACCACAGATTAGCGGCATCGGTGTTGCTCTTGAGCGCGTCCACGCGGGCGTTGTCGCTCGTCATCTCGACCACGGCCAGGAGCGCCGCCAAGATGGCGATCAACAGCGCAATGTACTTGGTCCCGCGGTGCTCACGAACCTCGTCAATGTGGTCCTTGGCTTCCTCTGCGTGCATGAAACCATCCTGAGAGGGGTTTTCAATTGAGAGCGTTGCCTTGACATACGTCCGACAGGTCGACCACATGCGCAATGTCTGACGGGGCCAGACCGTAGCACCACCCTGCCAGGGCCGCCCGATGCGCTCGATCTGAACGCCGTCACCATCAGACTGGCCAGACAGCAAAGCATAGGCTATCCCCTCCCGTCACCGCAGGAAGCGCTATTTCTGCAGTGTAGGATGCGCCGGCGCGGTCGCGTTGTTCTGATCTCGCAGGTACTGAAAGGCGGCCAGGAGTTGCTTGTCCTTGGTCGGATCCGGCGGAACGTAAGCGGAGGAACCGCTGCGCTCTTCCTTCTCGCCACCGTTCTGCAGATGGCCGCGCAGACCGGTCTCGCCCTTGGTCTCGTCCTTGCCCTTCAGCTCGTCGGGCACGTCCTGCAGCACCTCGATGTCCGGATCGATGCCCTTGGCCTGGATCGAGCGGCCCGACGGCGTGTAGTAGCGTGCCGTAGTCAGGCGCACCGCGCCGTTGCCGCCGAGCGGGATGATGGTCTCCCGGGTGAGCTTCACCTCGATCGGATCCTTCGCTTCCTTGCGCTGGATCTTCAGCGTCACGGAGGAATTGACCGGACCGCGCATCTTGTCGACGGCCTGGTTCAGGTTGAGGCCCTGAACCTGCTCGCCGTCGATCTGGGTGATGACGTCATTGGCCAGGATGCCAGCACGGGATGCCGGGGTGTCGTCGATCGGAGTCACGACCTTCACGAGGCCGTCTTCCATCGTCACTTCGATGCCCAAGCCGCCGAACTCACCGCGGGTCTGCATCTGCATGTCGCTCGAATGCTGATCGAACGAGGTCAGCATGCCGTTGATGGCCGATTCGACGAGCTTCGACTCGTCAGGCTTCTCGACATCATCCGTGGGGACCTTCTCGAAGTCGTCTCCGAAAAGGCTCAGCTGACGGTAGGTATCGGTTGCAGCCGCACGGGCGCTTATTGCCGAGAGAAGGCCCGTCGTCGGCACCAGTGCCATCATGGCAGAGTCTACGAGCGCACCCAAAGCGAACGAACTTCTTCCGCTTTGAACACTGAACCTGAAGCTAAGTACAGCGTCGCAAGTTCAGTGGTATATTGAGTTGTGGGGGCCGCGAGGAGGCGGCCATGCGCGCCATTCGGTTGGATGAGCTCAGCTCAGAGCAGCTGAGCGAACTTGATCAGCTTTATCACACCAGCCCTGATCCGCGGGTGCGCATCCGCGCCCTGATGATCCTGCTCTCCGCCGAGCGCCATCTGGTTGCGGCCGAGATCGCCGCTCTGGTGCGCCAGCACGAGGAGACCGTGCGGCGCTGGTTCGCCCGCTATGCGGCGGAAGGCATCTGCGGCTTGGCCGATGCCCCCCGCTCAGGCACCCCGCCGAAGGTCACGCCCGCCTATCGCCAGCGTCTGTTGGAACTCGTGCGCCGCCGCCCACGCGCCTTGGGGCTGCCGTTCTCCCTCTGGACCGCCGCTCGGCTGGCCGACGCTCTGGCCGAGGAGACAGGCCTGCGCATGAGCGTGCCCAGCGTGCAGCGGCTCCTGCGGGCCGGCGGCATGGCGCTGAGCCGGCCGCAGCACACCATCACCAGCCCCGATCCCGACTATGCGCTCAAAAAAAGACGGTTGAAGACACCCGCGATGACCTGAAGCCCGACACGGTGTTCTACTATGCGGATGAGTTCAACATCAGCTGGCATCCCACCCTGCGGGCGATGTGGAGCCCGAAGGGCCAGCAGGTGATGATCCCCACCCCGATGCACCCCACGCGCCGCTATGGCCTCGGGGCCGTCAACTGGCACACCGGCGAGACGGTGGTCATCACGCGTCCCCACAAACGCCGCCAGGAGGTGGCGGAACTGCTCCAGGCGCTGCTCGAGCATCATCCCGCCACGACCGTGTATGTGGCCTGGGACAATGCCAGCACGCATGAGGACGACGAGGTTGAGGCGGTGCTCCGCGGTGCTGCGGGCCGTCTCGTGCTGTTGTATCTGCCGACCTACAGCCCGTGGCTCAACCCGATTGAGATGCTCTGGCGCCAGTTCCGGCGCGAGGTGACGCACTGCGAGCTCTTTGCCACCGTGCAGGACTTGCTCACCGCCACCAGAGCCTTCTTCGACCGCTGCAACGGCAGTCCGGACAGAGTGCGCGCCATCATCGGCGCACACCCCACATGAGTTCCGACGCTGTACTTAGAATATTGTAATCAAAAGATGTGATAAAGCCCTGTTTAAGAACTCAGTCGAGCGTCTGACGAAACCGCAGGACGGCAATAATCATCGCCGCCAGTGTGAAGGCGGCGAGCGCCAGCACGTCGACCTGAAGATCCATAAAGCCCGCCCCTTTCAGCATGATGCCGCGCACGATGCGCAGGTAGTGGGTTAGGGGCAGAACCTCCCCGATCATCTGCGCCCAGTCCGGCATGCCGCGAAACGGGAACATGAAGCCCGAGAGCAGGATGCTCGGCAGGAAGAAGAAGAACGACATCTGCATCGCCTGGAGCTGGCTCGTGGCGATGGTCGAGAAGGTGTAGCCCACCGACAGGTTGGCTAGGATGAACAGCAGCGTTAGCGCCACGAGAACCGCGGGGCTGCCGATGACCGGCACACCGAAGAGGAGCTTGGCGGCCCCGAGGATCAATCCCGCCTGCAGGCTACCGATGGCCAGATAGGGGCCGATCTTGCCCAGCATAATCTCGGCGGGGCGGATCGGCATGGCAAGCAGGCTCTCCATGGTGCCGCGTTCCACCTCCCGCGTGACCGAGAGCGCCGTGAAGATCAGCATGGTTAACGTCAGGATTGTGCCCATGAGGCCGGGTACAATGTTGAGGCGCGTCTCGCCGGCCGGGTTGTAGCGGCGGTGAATGCGCAGTTCGTAGGGTAGGGACTTCGGCGCGAGATTGGCCACCGGCCCGGTGAGCTCGCGAGCGAAGACGCTCGATGATAGACCCTGTAGGGCCGCCACCGCGCCTCCGGCCGCCACGGGGTCGCTCGCATCCGCGATCACCAGCACGGCGGGGCGTTCGCCGCGGATCAAGTCGCGGCCGAAATGGGCCGGGATCTGCACACCGAACTGCACCCGGCCAGACAGAATGAGATGATCGAGCTCCTCCTCGCTCGCAGCGCTCGCCCGGATGTCAAAATACTCGCTCACCTGCATGGCAGCCAGAAAGGAGCGTGCAAAAGAACTCTCGTCTTGGATCAGGACTGCGGTCGGCAGGTGCTTGGGGTCGGTATTGATGGCGTAGCCGAACAGGAACAGTTGGAAGAGCGGGATGAAGATCATCGTCGCGAACGTAATGCGATCGCGGCGAAGCTGCAGCAGCTCCTTGATAAAGGCAGCGTAGATGCGCTCCATCGAGGCCCGAAGGCCTTGCGTGCGCCGCGGGATTGCCGGTCCGGCGCTCATGCGAAGTTGTCCTTCGTGCGGCTCATCAGGTCGATGAACACGTCCTCGAGACTCGCATGGCCTGGGGTCCAGACCTGAGGTCCGCTCTTGCGCAGGTCATGGGTCGCCGCGTCCAGCCGTTTCGCGTCGCGTCCGCTCACGTGCAGCGCGGTGCCAAAGGGCGCTACCATATCGACGCCGGGGAGCGACTTCAGGTGCTCCGCCAGATCCGCGAGCTCTGGTCCCGTGACAGTGTAGGTGGTCAGGTGCGCGTTCGCGATCACCTCATCGACCGAGCCCTGCGTGAGCAGGTCCCCGTAGGCGATGTAGGCAATCTCATGGCAGCGCTCAGCTTCGTCCATGTAGTGGGTTGAGACCAGCACCGTGATGCCCTCATGGGCCAGCACATGGATCTCATCCCAGAAGTCTCGGCGTGCCTTCGGGTCGACACCGGCGGTCGGCTCATCGAGCAATAGGAGCTGTGGGCCCGGCAAGATGCAGGCGCCGAGCGCCAATCGCTGCTTCCAACCACCCGACAATTCACCCGCAAGCTGCTCGGCGCGATTCTCCAGACCGAGCCGCCGGATCGCGTCGCGGGCCGCAGCGTGCGGATCGGCGATGTTATAGACGCGGGCAACGAATTCGAGGTTTTCACGGATCGAGAGATCCGCATAGAGGGAGAAACGCTGGGTCATGTAACCCACGTGGCGTTTGATCTCGGCCGACTGCGTGCGAATGTCATAGCCCAAGCAGGTGCCACGCCCGTCGTCCGGCGTCAGCAGCCCGCAGAGCATACGAAGCGTGGTGGTCTTGCCGCTGCCATTGGGGCCAAGAAAGCCGTAGATCAGGCCGCGATGGACCTGCATGGATAGATTCCGCACCACCGTCCGGCCACCGAAGGATTTGGTGAGCCCATGCACGTCGATGACGACGTCGGAGGTTCTCGCGGACAGGGCGGCCGGGCCGGTGCTCATGATCCGGCCTCAGTCTCGATGGGTGTGACAGTCACAGGCAGGCCGATCGGCAATTCGGCACCGTCGACGGGGCGCGCCTCAACCCGGAAGACAAGCTTGGCGCGCTCCTCCTCGCTGAAGATAACAGGCGGGGTGAACTCGGCCTCGCGGGCGATGAAGCTGATCCGTGCCTGGAGGCCCGTTGGGCAGCTGTCGCAGGAGAGACTAACGAGGGTGCCCAGCGCAAGGGTGGAGAGGCGCGGCTCCGGAACGTAGAAGCGGATGCGCCGGTTCTCCGGCGGCAGCAGCGCGAGGACCGGTTGACTGGCACTCACCGTCTCGCCAGCGCGGAAATAGACGTCTTGGACCTGGGCTGCGGCGGGCGCGACCACCTGGCGACGGGCGAGGCGTGTCTCGGCTTGGCAGAGAGCCGCCACGGCGGCCTGTACGGAAGCTTCGGCGGCCCCAATCTCGGCGGTACGGCCAGTGATCTGTCCGGCCTCGATTTGGCGCTGCGCCTCTTCCACGGCGGCCCTGTCGCGCTCGAAGGCGGTGCGGGCCTGATCGAACTGGGCCTTAGCGGCAATGCCGCGCTCGAAGAGAGTCCGTTGCCGGTCGAGCTCGGCTTGTGAGAGGCTGAGCTGCGCCTTTGCCCGCTCCTCCTGGGCCTTCAGGATTGCGATCTGCTCCGGGCGCTGCAGAGCAGTTTGGAGATCGGCCAACTGGGCTCTGGCCTGATGCAGCCGCGCCTCGGCTTCGTTGCGTTGAGCAATCTGCATGGAGGATTCGAGCTTGAACAGCAGTTGGCCTTGCGTGACCCGGTCGGCGGAATCGACTGCAAGATTTTCGATGCGCCCGCCGTCTTCCGGCGCCATGAAGATCAAGTAGCCTTCGACGTAGCCCTGAAAGCCGGTGTCGCTCGCCTGTGGGCGCAGCAGGAACCAAGCGCCGGCTCCGCCTGCCAAGAGCAGGACCGCAAGAGCAGCGATGGCCAGCCTGCGTTTCATGACGAGGGATCTTTCAGCGCCTTCATCATCAGGGAAAGGTGCGCCTCCAGCATTGCGCCAACATCGATCGGCTCGAGGCGCTGGAACAAACTCGTCCAGAGAAGCGCCACCAGCCCCGGCGCGATGGCAAGCTGGGGAAACCGCACGAGCTCGTCCGAGCGGAACTCGCCGCGGGCGACGCCGCGCTCGGCAATGGTGCGCAGGAGTCCCAGGCCGCGGCTGATGACCTCGCGATGGTAGATTTCCGCGAGTTCGGGGAAGCGGGACGCCTCCCGCAGCAGCAGGCGCACGATATCGCCCCGACGGGTGCCAAGCACCTCCTAGTGCAGGAAGGCAAAGAGGGCCTTGAGCTGCTCCTCGGCTGGGATGTCGAGGGCGAGGACCTTTTGCTCGATCGTTCCGATCGCTCCACCAATTCCGGATTGTGCCAGTGCCTCGAACAGCGCCTGCTTGGACGGCACGTAGAGGTAAATCGTGCCCTTGGCGACGCCAGCCCGGGCGGCCACCTCGTCGAGGCGAGCTTCTGCGAAACCATTGTTCAGAAAGACGTCGAGCGCGGCGTCGAGGATCGCCTGAAGCTTGGCTTGGCGCTCGCTTTCGCTTCGGGCGGGGGTTTTCTTGAAAGCATGCCGTTTCGCCGCCATTGCTGCCTTCTCGCTTATGACTGACCGGTCAGTCACTTTACCCCTTCCGAAATACTGTGTCGAGCGTGATCTGGTCCAATGGGTAAGAGCCTGACAAGGCGCTGCGGACGTCGCTTTTTGCCATGCCCCGCAAGGCCTTCGACTTCGGCGCCCAAGCCACGCGCCCACCATTCGCAGCGGGTCGCCGCCAAGTATGATGTGACGTCCAGGGGGCAGCCCGCGCCGGCTTGTGCAGGCGGCCTTTCTGCACAAGGACCTGTCGTTGCCTGTCCGGATATGCGGTGCGGTCCCGATCAGCCAGAATTCAGTGTCATCCTTGGCGTGTGGGCAGCCTGAATTTTCCCCCGTGACCGGTACCTGTCGCCGTCAAACGTGCCAGAGCTGCTCGGGCTGTTGCTCCCGCCTCCGGCGGAGCTGGGGCATGCGGTAGCGCCCGTACTGCACATCGATCTCCGGCTCCCGAATCTCCTGTATGATCAGGCTAGGACTTCATCTTGCCGGGATGCAGCAGCACGATGTCCAGGTCGAGCATGGGAACCCCGCCGGCAGGATCGACGTCAGTGAGGCGTGGAGCATACCGGCATTCATCGGGACGCGATCCTGATCATCAATACCCAGTCCCGTCGGGGGCAACAGCTGTACGAACGGGCCAAGCACGAGATTATCCGCCGCGGGATCACGCTGTCCGAAAGCTACCCCGTCCGGGACGCGTCGCGGATCCCCGCTGTCGTGACCGAAGCCGCTGCCAAGGGGCACTGCTTCATTATCGTGGGCGGCGGCGACGGAACCATCAGTGCGGCGGCGTCATCGCTGGCGCAGCGGGACGCCGTGCTCGGCCTCCTCCCAATGGGCACCGCCAACAACTTCGCCAGAGCCAACCGCATCCCACTCGACCTGACGGCCGCCATCGATGTTCTCCTCTCCGGCAGGGCCGCCCGAGTCGATCTCAGCCGGGTTGATGACCGGACCTGCTTCACCAACGCGGTCTCCATCGGGATTACCAGCGCCATCCATCGCGGTAGTCCCGATCAGCTCAAGCGGCATCTGGGCCGAGTCGGCTATCTGCTGGCGGCAGCCCGGCAGCTCGCCGCGTGCAAGCCGTTCGAGTGTCGCCTTCTCCTGGACGGTACCCTGGTCGAGATGACTGCCCTTGATGTCAGGATCGCGAACGGGCCGTTCCAGGGTGGCCTGAGCGTGGTGGGTGACGCAAGCGTCAACAGCGGCGATCTGGCCGTCCGCGTGATCACGGCGAGGTCTCAATGGGATCTTGGGCGGGTGTGGCTGGGAACCGGCATGGGCCGGACCGACAATCCGGCCCTGGTCCAGACGTTCAGGGCACGCGAGATCGAGGTTTTCGCCACACCTCAGCAGCATGTATCTGTGGATGGCGAGGGGATGACCCGGACGCCGGCTCGGGTTTGCGTCGCTCCTGCCGCCCTGCGCCTGATGGTGCCAGCCTTCGGTCGAGAATCTTCATGACCAGAATCTGCCTCTGGGTTGCTCCGGCCCCATCCGGCACCCTGAAAGACCGGACCGTTTCCCCAGGTATTATGGTTCAGATAGGGCCATCCAGGGCACCATCCGCCCGTTACGAACCGCTCGGCACGAGGCCGACGCGCCCGTCCCATCCCCCGGCTGGGTTATTCCGATGGACGGTCCTCATCATCGGGACCGCCGTTTCAAGAATCGTCCAGGGTCGGTCGACATCGGGCAATTGGTGTATCAGCGTGATCTGCGACAGGGGATGCGAAAGCCTCTCGGCTACGACCGAGCCGATCCACAGGGGCCGAGCATGTTCTGGCCCCACCTGGACCTCGGCTGGCCACAGGCGTAGGACGACGCGCGTCCCAGGGCTCTCGCCCGGGTGCACCAGCGTCAGGTCCGGGAACCGGCCCGTTGCCACCACGGGAACGATCGGGAGAGCCAACGGATCGTCCGTCTTCGCCAGCCAATCGAGGGCGCTGGCCAGCGTCCACGGCACGGGCCGACGCCAGCCTTTCGCTTGCAGTGCCTGCTCCACGTCACCAAGGTCCCCAGCCCATTGCACCGTGAACGGCTCCTCGACCTCGCCGGTCAGGTCGGTCCGGTAGGCTGGACGCTGCCTCCAGGCGCCGCCGAGCCACTCGGCTTCCGAGACGGTGAGCACCTGCTCCCGCACGGCATAGCGTTCCACATCCAAGGCATGCCGGCGGGCGATGTTGAAGCCGCCGACGAGCGCCACCGAGGCACAGGCCACCGATGCGAGTGCCTTGGGGTTAAGCGACGGCGGATTGTGATAGACGTAGGTGACGCCCAACGTCACGGTCCACACGGTCGCGAAGGCGAGGCCACCAACCACGTCCGAGAACCAGTGCGCTCCGAGGTACAGGCGCGAGAGTGCAATGGCCGCCGCTAAGCACAGGCTCGTGGCCATGGCCGGAATGCGCCATCGCGGAGGAAGCTCCCGGGCGATCAGGAACCCGAGGAAGCCGTAGAGCGCCATGTTCACGGTCGAATGGCCGCTCGGAAACGAGAAGGCGCCCCAGCCCATGTACAGGTCTTCGGCGGGCCTGGCGCGATGGACCAGAACCTTGATACCCGTGTTGACGAGAGAGGCGATCCCGACGGCAAGTCCCCAGTAAATGGCGGCTCGCCAAGCCCGCCGGAGCAGGAACCACGCGAGGATGATGAGGGTCACGAGTGTGACCACGAAGGTGTCGCCGAGTTCCGTGATCGCGATCATGATCGCATCGGTCGGCGGCGACCGCAGGCCCTGAATCAGGTTGTAGACGGCCAGATCCAACTGCACGAGCGGATCGCCATTCACGACATCCTCCAGCACCCCAAGAAACACCCAGGCCGCCCCGAGGACCAAGCCCGCGAACAGCACCAGGGTGCCGGTTTCGGGCTTGGCGGGATCGAGCAAGGCCCGGACAGGACGGGCAAGCCACGTGTCGCGGGCCGCGGCCCAGCGCCAGAGTTGATCCCGCAGCGACAGGAGCACCGGAACGCCGCGGCGCACAGTGGCCCGGGTGAGCCAGACCACCAGCCACAGGATAACGGCCACAAGCGCCAACAGGACGCCCAGGCGCCCGGCATGACCACCGGCCGCGCTGACCGACGCCCCCAGTGCCACGCCTGGCAGCACATGCGCCGGTGCCCAGACGATGGCCGAGAGCACATTGGCGAGATAGAACCGCACCGGCGACATGCCGAGCGAGCCGGCGAGCAGGGGAACGAACGCGCGGACGCCGGGGGTGAAGCGACCGAGAAAGACACTCTTGCCGCCGTGACGCTGCATGAAGGCTTGGCTGCGGGCCACGAGGTCGGGGTGGCGGTTCATTGGCCAACGGTTCAGGAGCGCTTCGCCGTAGCGATGACCGAGCCAGTAGGACAGCCCGTCGCCGGCGATGGCTCCGAGGAGGGCGGCCGCCAGAAGGGGCCACACGCGGATGAGCCCCTGCGGCGCAAGGGCCGCGATCCCGATGAGCAGGGCAGATCCAGGCACCACTGCCCCGATGACTGGAATGGCCTCGGAGAGGGCGAGCAGGAAGGCCGCGCCATAGGCCAGGTGCGGGTTCGCGGCGACGAAGTCGGTCAGAGCATCGATGGGCACGGATCAACTCGGCCAAGCCTGTCGTCGGGCAACGGTAAGGCTGAGGCGTTTGACTGTGAAGGCCTGCGGCAATTCCCCCACAGTGAGGGCGCTCATGCAAGCTGGACCACGCCAACCTGGACCCTATGATGCCAGGTTGGAAAGGAGCCTGCTCGCCCATGGAAGCCTGGAACGACGCAATCTTCCTGACCTTGAACGCCCCCGAGCATCCATCCCATGCGGTGGTTCTGCTGGCGATCGCCATCGCGCAGGGAGCGATCTTCCTGGTACCCGTGCTGCTCGCGGCCCTGTGGCTGTGGGGTCATCGGGAGAGTCGGACAGGGTTGCTGCTGGCCTTCGTCGGTGCCGAATTGGCGCTGGGCGTCAACCAAGTCGCTGCACGGCTCTGGTACCATCCCCGTCCGTTCGCCGTGCCGATCGGGCACTCTTTGATCCAACACGTCGCCGACAGCTCCTTCCCGAGTGATCACATGACCTTTCTCGTGGCCGTGGGCCTCGGCCTGCTGGCCTGGACCCATGAACGCTGGGCCGGCATCTTGGTCCTGCTGCTGGCTGTCCCGATGGCGTGGTCTCGCCTGTACTTGGGCATCCACTTCCCGTTCGATATGCTCGGGGCGGTTCCGGTTGCGGGCGCTGGCCTCCTGATCGTGATGCCGTTCCGCGCCTCGGTCGAGAAGACGATCGTGCCCCGCCTGGCCGAGCCGCTTTATCGCCGCGTGTTTGCCGTTCCGATCGAACGAGGCTGGGTGCGGCCCTGAGCTTCGTCGCAAAATCGGTATTCCAGATACCTGCAGGCGGGCGAGGCGCATTACCCGCCTTGCGATCCTGTGCCGGTGCGGGGACGCGACACTTCGACGAGGACGTCAGGGGCAAGGATGCTCTGCCACGTCGAGCCTGTCCTCGGCAGCAGTCTGAACCCGAGCCTGCTCTTTGTGGGGGTCCCGCCTGCATCTCTTCCGAAGAGTCATGGTTCCGATAAGGCAACCTAGGGAGCCGGAGCCGGCCAGAATGCCCACAGCGTCAAGGCAGTCGCAGCAACCCAAACGCCAATAATCGCCACTGCCGCCGCCCGGCCTACGGGACGCTCAGACAGCCTCTGCGCCTCCTCGCGGAACTCTGCCATCAGCGCATCGGGGATCATTCTGAGGACGAGGAGGATTCCGAGCGGCACAATGATCACGTCATCAAGGTAGCCCAGCACGGGAATGAAGTCCGGGATTAGGTCGATCGGGCTGAGTGCGTAAGCCGCGATTGCCGCAGCTGCCAGTTTCACATGCCACGGCACCCGGGGGTCGCGGGCGGCGATGTAGAGGGCCACGACGTCCTTCTTGATAGCGCGCGCCCAATTTTTCAGTCGTGTCCCGATCCTCATTCGCTGTTCCTTTTCGGATTCCTGGAGACTGCCTGGGCGGAGCCGAGCCGCTGTTCTACGTGTGACAGGGGCTCCAAATAACAGGTTCACGGACGTCCATATCACACAACGTGGGATCTGTTGGACCCGCGCCGGCCATCGTCACGCCTTGGGGCAAGCTGCCTCCTGCTCGGCGCACTGATCCTGACCGGGCCGGATGCGGCCAATACCCTCCGCCTCGGCAAATTGGGGCCGTTGGGAGACGTCTCGATCCAACGGGCTGGATTGCCTATCATCAAAGTTCTTCAGTTGATTGAGCGGGGGGACATCGGTCGCCGGTCGAGCTTCCTCCCAAGGACACCGTCGGCGGAGCGGGTTCCCGGGCTCAGCTCGTCACCAAGACCATTTCGCCATGCATTCGTGGATCCCCTCAGCCAGAAAGCATCACGGTCGACCAAGAAGGCATGATCGAGGGCCGGAAGCATGCGTCCGAGGTTTCCCGCTTCTGAAAGGCACTAAGGTTCCGCCTGACGTTAGGCGAGGCAGTATCTGCGGCGGAGAAGGAGACCGGCGGAATGGCGGCCGCAGCCCGCTCCAATCTCATGGAGGACGGCAAGCAGACGCACTGCACCGTGCAGGTCGTGGAGCGTCCCCGCGACGTCCTGGTCGATGGCTGGATCGGGAGTGTGCTCGATCTGAATCCTCCTGATCCCGATGCGAGGCCAGGACAATGACACCTCGACAGAGCCATCGCGATCTTCGTACGATGCCCTGACGGAAACCGTGATCGGCCTCTTCAAAGCTGAAGTGGAGCTATGACGGAATGTGGGTGATGACGGTGTGAGAGAGGCGACGTATCGAGGCGGGTGTCGAGCCTGCCAGAACCTCTTCGAGAGAGCGAGATGGGGTGGACGACCCTCTTTGAGGCCGGTGTGCCAAGATGCAGGTCGTAACACCTTCCAGCGAGGAGCCCCAGATGACAGTTACAATGTTTGGCCTAGATACGGCTAAGTCAACGTTCCAGGTCCACGGGATTGACAGCGCCGGCCAAGGCGTGATCAGACGGAAGCTGCGGAGAGACGAACTCCTTTCATTTTTTGAACAGCAGGCAAACTGCACGGTTGTGATGGAGGCGTGTGGTGCCGCCCATCATTGGGCCCGCTTGCTGACGGGCCTGGGGCATGACGTCAAACTGATTGCCCCTGAAGCCGTCAGACCGTTCGTCAAGCGTGGTAGAAAGAACGATGCGGCCGATGCTGCCGCAATCTGCGAGGCCGCCTCTCGCCCCACCGTCAAATTCGTCCCCATCAAGACCCTGGAGCAGCAAGGCACTCTGGCCCTCCACGCGGTCCGGTCATTGTTGGTCAAGCAGCAGACCATGCTATCGAACTCCTTGCGTGGCTTGGCGACGGAATTCGGCCTAACGGTCCCACAAGGTATCCATAGGCTTGATGAACTCATGATGCTTGTAGATGCGGACAAGTCGCTGCCAACAGCAGGGCGACAAGCGATGGAGATGTTATTCGCCCAATGCAAGGAACTGACTGAAGGCATCGCAACCGCTGAAGCGGAGATCGTCGCGCACGCACGGAGTGACGCAACGGCACGTCGCCTCGCGACGATCCCTGGCATTGGCCCGATCACCTCCTCTCTGATTGCGGCGACGGTCGGCACCATTGAGGTGTTTGCAACCGCACGGCATTTTGCCGCCTGGCTCGGCTTGGTCCCGCGACAGTATTCTACCGGTGGGAAAACCCGTCTCGGCCGCATCACCAAAGCGGGTAATTCCGAGATCAGAAGACTGTTGGTCCTAGGCGCCACATCAATGGTTTACCGCGCTGATCGTTGGAACAGTGCAGTGGGTGCCTGGACCAGGTCAGCGCTGGAACGTCGCCCCATCAGGCTCGTGACGGTCGCATTGGCCAACAAGATAGCGCGCATTGCGTGGGCTGTGATGACGCGCAAAGAAGTCTACCGTCCAAAGGGGAATGCCGTCGTGACGGCATGATGCTCTCCTCCAAGATGGCAGACGACGGACGCGCGTTCGTCTAATCTGGCAGGAAACGCTGAAGAGCGTGATGGGAAAGACTGTCATCGAGGACAGTTCAGGCAACACCGGATGGCGTATTGTGC
This sequence comes from Microvirga sp. M2, assembly GCF_047497095.1. Taxonomy (NCBI): domain Bacteria; kingdom Pseudomonadati; phylum Pseudomonadota; class Alphaproteobacteria; order Hyphomicrobiales; family Methylobacteriaceae; genus Microvirga; species Microvirga sp. M2. The sequence goes on along the minus strand of NZ_CP134065.1, from coordinate 71,575 downwards.
CTTGAGCACGCGAGCGAGATTGGTGCCTGACACGCAAGCGCACACCCATGATGGCCAGCGGTACGGACCGCGCAACAGGCCGGACATAAGGGCGCACCTGAGCAGATCTTTCGTATACGTTGATCAGCACTTCACGTGGGTCGTACAGCCACTTTGAATAGACGGCATAGCAAGAACGAGGACAAGCGCCCATATCTAACAGCTGGTCACGTGTCATCGCTGGTGATGATGACACGCTGGATGAACGCGCCTCTATATTCTGTAAAATACCTAGGATGAACTGTTCGTTGCAAAAGGATCATTGCTTCTGACGGGTCGTCCACATAATACGTCATGACCGACACTACCAACATTGTCCGCCTTCGTCAGCCCGACGCGATCGACGATCCCCTGACGGATATCCTGCGCGCCGGCGCCCGCAAGTTGCTGGCCCAGGCCATCGAGATCGAGGCCGAGGCTTATCTGGCCAACATGCGCGACCTGAAGCTGCCGGACGGCCGCGAGCGCCTGGTCCGGCATGGCCACGGCCCCGAACGCACGATTCAGACCGGCATTGGCCCGGTCGATGTCCGCCGGGTCAAGATCCGTGATAGGGGCGCCAGCAGTGATGCTGACCGGATCCGCTTCACCTCAGCGATCCTGCCCAAATGGGCGCGGCGAACAAAGAGTCTGGATGCCTTGCTGCCGATCCTCTATCTGCGCGGGCTCTCCACCGGCGACTTCCAGGAGGCGCTCTCCGCCCTGCTCGGCAAGGACGCACCCAACCTCTCGCCTTCCGTAGTCGCCCGGCTCACGGGCGAATGGCAGGCCGAGTACGAGCGCTGGCAGGCCCGCGACCTGTCAGCGCGTCGATACGTCTACGTCTGGGCCGACGGGGTCTACCTCCAGGCCCGGATGGAGGATCACGCCGAATGCATCCTGGTGCTGATCGGCGCCACGCCAGAGGGCAAGAAAGAGCTGGTCGGCTTCCAGGCCGGCGTACGCGAGAGCGCCCAGAGCTGGCGCGAGCTGCTCGTCGAGATCAAGCGAAGGGGCCTGTCCATTGCGCCCCGGATGGCCGTGGGGGATGGGGCACTGGGCTTCTGGAAGGCGCTCGATGAGCTCTTTCCCGGCACGCACCATCAGCGGTGCTGGCTGCACAAGACCGCCAATGTGCTTAACAAGGTGCCGAAATCCGTGCAGCCGGGGATGAAGGCGGCCCTGCGCGAGATCTATCTCGCCCCCACCCGCGCCCAGGCCGAGATCGCTGTCGATCTGTTCGAGGACGCCTATCAGGCGCGCTACCCGAAAGCCGTGGAGTGCGTGCGCAAGGACCAGCGGGCGCTGCTGGCCTTCTATGACTGGCCCGCTGAGCATTGGATCCATCTGCGGACCACGAACCCGATTGAAAGTGTGTTCGCAACCGTGCGGCACCGGACGGTGCGCACCAAGGGCGCGCTGTCGCCCACGACCGCCCGGCTGATGGTGTTCAAGCTGGTGATGGCGGCTGCGAAAAGCTGGCGGCGGCTGATGGGCGAAAACCAGTTGCCGAAGGTGATCGCTGGTGTCAGATTCCAGGACGGCGCCGAGGTCCTCCCGACGCCAGCACACAGCGTCGCCTGATCGGCCCATCACCTAAAATCCGCTATAGCTCGGAGGCCGCCTCGCTCCGGGTCTATCCCAGCCTCTGACGCGCAAACCCCTTCCCTGATCCACTGGAAGGCTGTCTGGTGGAGACGAGCCGCCGGTGCCAGGGGCACCAGCTCGAGCCTTCCGGAGCCGCTGCGCCACAGAAGATGATCTCAGCCCGATCACCAGAGAGGGCATAGCGCCACTGCCAGGTTTGGAGCCGGAAGAGCGTGGCTCTGTCACGACGAGAGGGCTCGGCGATCCCGATCTCAAGATTGGCAACATGATCGGATATTACGCTTGTTCCTGAATGGGACGAGCAAACGAGACCAGTTCGGCGCGATAGCCCTCGCGAACCACCGCCAAGGGTGTTCCGTCGTCACCGATAACAATCGCCTCATGATCGAGGACGACGGTCGGAAGCCTGCATTCGATACGGCCCATGCCTGAGAAATGAACCGCGGAGCACCTGGGCACCACGGCCGGAACACGCACCGACAACGTTCGGCGAAAGGGTTTGAGGGGAGCGATTGCCCGTCCAAAGGGGATATCCGTGGTTGACAGGATGTCTGCCATCTCAGGCGGCAAGCGCTGTGGGATAAACCAGTTCTCCGCCTCGCTGAGGAGAAGGCTGCCCCGAACCAACTGAACGCGCCGGTACCAGGTCGTCTCTCCTGGACGGGCTTCCAGCTTGCCGAGAATGTCGTCATCGATCCTGAAAGCAGGGGCATGGTGATGGCAGAGGACCGAGATCGGGCCGCTGGAGAGGTGATGCTCCTCACACCAAGCCTGAAGAGTTCCGGTTGCCGTCGAGCCCTGGATGAGACGTGCGCTCAACTCCTGGATCAGCTCACCGACATCAGGGCATTCAGTCATCATCGACACCCTCATATCGCGCCAAGCTCCCCTCTAAAGCAGGTACAGATCGTGCATCACACGCTTGCTGCAACAGATCCGGCGTGCCTCGACTGGAACGAGGGTTGAGCCCTGTGGGCCGCGAACAGTTCATGCGCATCAAGCGACCCAGCTTTGGGCCTTGGTGACGAGGAAATCGCGGAACGCCTGCACTCTTGCAACCAAGCGCCCTTCTTCGGGGTAGACCAGATAACTGTCGAGCGTCGGCATCTCGACATCCTGGAGCACCTGTCTGACCTTTGGATTGTTGCCCATTGCATAGTCCGGCGCCATGCCGATGCCAGCTCCGATTTCAATGGCCTGTCGAAGAGCCAGACTGTCATTGACCACCAAGCGGCTGGGGCGAGGATCCTTCGGATGGCGTCCCAGAGTGGTCAGGCCGTGGAGGTCCAGAATAAAGGCCGGCTGGTCGCCTCCCAAACTGACAATGGAATGCCGATCAAGATCGGCGATGTCCCGGGGCTCTCCGAAACGCTCGAGGTAAGCGTGGGAGGCATAGGCATGGTAGTGAATGGAGAACAGGCGCCGCTGGATCAGGTCCGGCTGCGTTGGCCGGCGCAGCCGGATGGCAATATCGGCCTCGCGCATCGCCAGATCCAACTCGTCGCTGGTCAGGATCAACTGGATGCGCACCTCCGGATAAAGGTCGAGGAATTCCGAGATCCGCTGTGCCAGCCAGATGCCCCCGATCCCGATCGTGGCTGAAACTTTGAGATCACCGGTCGGCCGCTGACTTGTCTCAGTCAGACGCTGGCGGGTTTTATCCAGGCGGAGGCGAACGTCCTTGGCGGCCCTGAAGAGCAGATCGCCGTGCTCTGTCAGGATGAGCCCGCGCGAATGCCGATGAAAGAGCGGAACCTTGAGCTCGCCCTCCAACGCCATGATCTGGCGGCTGACCGCGGACTGACTCAATCCGAGCTTTTCGGCCGCCCGGGTGAAGGTGCCGGCTTCGGCGACCTCGTAGAACACCCTGATTTTGTCCCAATTCAACGCGAACCTCGCTCCGCCGGCTAACGCCCTGCTCAGATGGGCAGCCTCGTCCAACGTCAGGCTGATAGTCTTCTAACATGCCGGGAGGGGAACGATAGTCTTTTGGGCTGCTTGATCCGTCGCCTGCTCATGACAGGAGAAATGCGATACAATAAAGCACCCATCGAATTTCTTTGTACCGGCAGCGGCATTAACCTGGACCCGCAGAGGTGTTGCCGCGACAATGTCCCATCAGCAGGCTTCCGACAGAATCCGGGATGGAACAAAGTCGGGTTCAGGCGGCGAGCACCGCACCGGCGATGTTCACCGTGGGATCTCTCACGGCAATCGGTGCCGGGCCAATGAAGGCAACCTTTGCCCCTGAGGGGCTCAAGCGGCAACGCAGGATAGCGTTCTGAGTCGCGTTGACGTTGAGAGAGTGAAGATGGGTCACAAGTCGTCGGGGCAGCGTTGGTCCCGATTTTAGCTTTGGCATGAGGCGTTGATGACAAACTTCCTTCGAGTCCTTCTTGCGATCCTTTTGCCGCCCATTGGCGTGTTTCTGACCGTTGGCATCGGCGGGCAGTTCTGGCTCAACATTCTGCTGACGCTTTTGGGATACGTCCCCGGCGTAGTTCACGCGGCGTGGGTTATCGCGCGACGCTCTCGGTGAATGTATAGAACAACTCACAATAAAGTGCGCCCTCGCCTGAGTTTCTGCCGTAAAAACACTTGTCAAGCCGTGATATCCGGCATAGGCGCAGCACAGATCAGAGGCATCCGTTATGCGGCAAGGGCTTTTCCTGCTGATGATAACAGGCCGATTCATTCCTTTTTCTTCTTCATTCGACTCCTGTGTAACCGAGGACCAGAAAATAATGAGCGAGAGCACGATTTTTCCAAACTACATCGAACTCTCTGCTGATATCGTCTCGGCTTATGTCAGCAACAATTCCGTTCCAGCTGCCGAGCTTCCGGTTCTCCTCAGTTCTGTCTATGCCGCCCTGACGAAGACAGGGCAGGGTCCTAGCCAGGAGCCACCAGCCGAACTAGCGCCTTCTGTTCCGGTGAAGAAGTCCGTGACGCCAGACGCGATCATCTGCCTGGAAGACGGGAAGAAGTTCAAGTCGCTCAAGCGTCATCTGCGAACCACGTACGACATGACGCCCGAGCAGTACCGCGCCAAGTGGAGCTTGCCCGCCGATTACCCGATGGTCGCCCCGAACTACGCCAAGGCTCGCTCCGAGCTTGCCAAGTCGATGGGCTTGGGCCAGCAGCGCAAGAAGGGGGCGGCTCCACTGGATGCTGCTGTTTCCGCCAAGCCGAAGCGGGCTGCGAAGACGGCTGCGCAACCGAGCGAAGCGGCTCAACCGGTCATGGGGAAACGTACAAGGAAAGCAGTCTAGTTCATACGGGATTGATCAGGATGGACAGGTTCTGATCCGCCGTCAGCTCCGCCGAGGTGAGCTCATCGGCTTCTTCCGGCGATTGCCGCCCTGCCTTTGAGATCCTAGCCCGCTTCCCGGCTGGCCTGCCGCCGGTCAACGTTGACTCGAACCAGCTCGAGATGGCGCTCCTCAATCTGGCGGTGAATGCCCGCGATGCCATGCCGGCCAGTGGCACGATCACCATTTCGGCCCATCAGGAAGACGTGACTGAGGGCAATGGGCACGGCCTTCAGGCGGGAACCTATGTTTGCGTGGTGGTGAGCGACACCGGCATGGGCATGGGTGCGGCCACCCTGGCTCGCGCCGTCGAGCCGTTCTTCACGACCAAGGGGGTCGGCAAGGGGACGGGCCTCGGTCTGTCGATGATCCATGGCCTCGCTGTTCAATCCGGCGGGACCCTGACGCTGAAGAGCGAGGTGGGGAAGGGCACGACGGCCGAGATCTGGCTGCCGCAGGGCGAAGCGGTGACGGGCGCCTCAGCCAACGATGTGCAAGCCCGTCCAGAGCATCGCGCCTGCACGGTGCTCCTGGTCGAAGACGATCCGCTGGTGATGACCGCAACCACCGCCATGCTGGAAGACCTCGGCCACACGGTGTTGGAGGCTCCATCGGCCGAAGCGGCCCTGAGCATCCTACGGGAGGACCCATCCATCGATCTGGTGGTGACCGATCATGCCATGCCGGGCATGACAGGACTGGAGCTGGCGGAGCGGATCCGAGTGGAATGGCCCACGATGCCAATCCTGCTGGCGAGCGGCCATGCCGAGGTGCCGCAGCGGACCGGGCTTGGCCTTCCGCGACTGGTCAAGCCATTCCGTCGCGACGAGTTGGAGCATGCGATTGCGTCCCTCGTCACGCCGGCCTGCGAGCCCGTTAACGTGGTGCCTTTCCGCAAGCCTTGATGATGTGCCAACCGGCACGTCCATGCTGCTGTCCAGCCTGCAAACACTTGCCCCTGCTGTCCTTGGATCTGCATCGTCTGCGTTCCACCACTCCGGGGAAAGTCGCAGATCGTCGAGACCGCGATGGATTTCATGAGCCGGGAGATCGCCGCCGTCCGTCACATCACACAAAGTCAGGCCCGAGAACTTGTTGCCCAGAGCGTCGCCAAGGCTCCCCATCTCGGCACTGCCGCATAGCCGGCCTTTTCCGCATGTCAACCGAACCGAAGAATTGACCCCTTGGGCGAATTGAAGGTTTGACCCCCTCTCATCGCTTTGTGTCTCCCTCAGTTTCGAGGGCTACTCCGGCCTTCTGCAGAAGGCCGGATCGGCGCTTTTCACGAAGCCGGTAGCTGTCGCCGCGGATGGTGATCACCGTCGAATGATGAAGCAGGCGATCCAATATCGCTGTCGCCACGACGGCGTCCCCAAAAACTGATCCCCATTCGCCCACGGAGCGATTGGAGGTGATCAGGATCGAGCCCCGCTCGTAGCGGCGCGACACCAGCTGGAAGAACAGATGCGCCGCATTGGCCTCAAACGGCAGATAGCCAAGTTCGTCGATGATCAGCAGTTTCGGCCGCGCCAAGATCGTCAGCTGCTTGTCGAGCAAGCCATCGTCATGGGCCTTGGCCAGCATTGCCACCAGCGTCGCGGCCGTGACGAACTGCACGCTATAGGTCTGCCGGATCGCCTCGCGTCCGAGAGCGACCGCCAGATGAGTTTTGCCGGTGCCCGGCGGCCCTAAAAGCAAGACCGCATCCCCATGCGCAATCCAGCGGCAGGTGGCCAACTCCCGGACCTGTCGCGGATCCAGCGACGGCTGCGCGTCGAAGTCAAAGCCGTCGAGCTCGCGCACGAACGGGAACTGGGCGATCTTGCTCGCCATGGCGATCCGCCGCTCGTCGCGCCGTGCGATCTCGCACCGGACCAGGAACGCTAGGGCCTCGCGCAAGGTCATGTCCGACCGGGCTGCTTCGTCCAGCAGCGTGTCGAGCTGGTCGCGGATCGCCGTCAGCTTGAGCCGATCGAGCATCGCCACCAGCGCCTCGTGATCGATGGCCGTCATCACCAGCCTCCTCCCACCAGCGCCTCATACTCGGCCAGCGGCCGCAGCAGGGCGGGCGGCACAACGATGTCCGTCGGCGCCGACCGCACCGGCCCCGCGGCGCCGACCACGCCGGCCAGATGCGCACGCTCGACAATCCGTTGGCGGCGGCCCCGGCACAGGGCATGATCGGCGACGACCTCGCCCGCATGACGCACGATCACGCGTCCGCCCAGCACCACGACCTGGACGCTCTCCCCGATCAGCCGCCAGGGCACCGAGTAGCTGTTCGTGTCCAGGTCGATCGCGCAGTCAGCCTGAACCTTGCGCACCAGATCCCGCAGCTGCCCGAACGGCGCCCGCCCGCCGAGGGGACGAAGTGCCCCGGCCTCGTCCGCAAAGCGCTCTGCCGGAGCCACGCCGGTGGTGCCATGCACCCGCTGATCAGCGACCTCACGCGTCCATCGATCCAGATGCGCCTCGAGGGCGGCCCAGCTCTCGAACCGGCGGCCGGCAATGGCATTCTTCTTGACGTAGCCGACCCCGCGCTCGTCCTTTCCCTTCGTGCGCGCCCGGTAGGGCGCACACGCGCGGGGTGCAAATCCCCAGTAGCGGGCAAAGGCATGCAGCCGCCCATTGAACCGCACCTCCCGGGTGGCCGCATCGTGATGCTCGACGAGCGCCTTGGGATTGTCGAACAGCACTTCCGCTGGAACCCCGCCGAAGCGCAAAAAGGCGCCTTCCATGCCCTCGAACCAGTCCGCCTGGCGCTCCCGCAGTGAGGGACGGATATGCAGCCGGCGCGAGTAGCCAAGCGTTGCCACGAACAGGTGCAGCCGCACCCGCTCACCGCCGATCCACACCCGCGTGTCGCCGAAGTCGATCTGCATCTGCTGGCCCGGGGCCGTCTCAAACCGCACGGTTGCCCGCATCTGCGCCTTCAACTCCCGGCGCCAGCGCTGCACCCGCAGTTCCACCGAGCGAAGCCCGATGACGATGCCGTGCTCGCTCGCCAGTTCCTGGCGCACCACGTCGGCGTTGCCGCTATGCCGGAAGAAGCGCTCCCGCAGCCACTCATCCAGCCCGTCGAAAACAGTCCGGCGCACGGGCTTGCGGAAAACAACAGCCCCGCCCTGGCGCAGATAGCGCCGCACCGTATTGCGCGCGCACCCAAATTCTTTCGCCAGCCGCTTGGCACCCCAGCCAAGCCCATGCAGCCGCAGCATCGCAGCCACCTCCTCAGCCTGAAGCATCTCGTCTCCCCGCATCGTGCGCGACAATGCAGGATCCACTGAAACCCCAATCGACATCTATTCCTCCTTTGCCAAGGAGGGGTCAGGTCTTCCTTTCGTCAGGGGGTCAGTTTCTCAATTCGGACGACACCGCAGCGCAATTTTCCGATAAGCAATTAGGGAAAGTAGGCGTTCACATCAGGACAGCGGCTAGTGCGGTTTCGCCGCTATGCCTCATAGAACAGGCCATGAAAACAGCAGCAGAGTATCGGAACCATGCCGAGGAATGCCGGGTGCTCGCCCGGCAGATGCCGGAGGGCGAGCAGCGCGATCAGCTTCTGGAGATGGCCCGAACCTGGGACAACCTCTCCCAGACCCGTGAGGGGCTGGTCCGCAACCATCCCGATCTCGACACGGCAGAACCCCCGGCTCAAGAGCAACGACCTTCCAAGCCGTAGGTCAGTGAGGCGGCCTCTCATTCCGGTGCGGCCGTTTGTGGAACCCTGATTGGCGAGACTAGGCATCTCCTCTTGAGCAGGCTATGAACGGCGACCGTTGGCTGGAAGCCCAGGTTGCCGGCGACTGACAGATGCGTGTGCTGCCGCCTGTCCTCCTGCGGAGCACTCCATGCCTGATGCCGTGCCAGCCTACCATGACCCCGCGACGGTCTTACTCTACGACAGTGATGCCAAACTTGTGCCAGGTCAGACCCTGACCATTTCGTTGGCAAAGGCCGTAAAGCTCATCGTTGAGGAGTGGTCGGGCGACCAACTCGTGGATGTCTTCATTGCCACGCCGCTGGGTTCGATTGAGGGCATCGAGGCCATTCGGCGTCTCTATTTCCGTGACGACTTCCCTCTGGAGCGCAAGGGCTCACGTTTGCCGCTCTAGCTCGAAACCTGAACCTGCCCCGCAACTTCGCAGGACCCCTTTGATGGGACCCCCGTCTAAGATCCGGGGGAGATGCCGGCTGACCCAGCCATGCGCCGCATCAAGATCAACAAAGATGGGATGATCGACACCGCCAATCCGGCCGATCCCGGAAGATCGACGCGTCCAGCAGGGTCTCACGCCAGAAGGCGGCAGTGATCCGGGGATGGCGTTCGCAGATGCGGTGCAGAGCGTGCAGAATGGCCTTAACGGACCCGGATCGGGTTGATGATGTCCGCTGGCTGTGCATGTATGCCCAGCAGGGATAGAAGCATACAGGAGAATCATGAAGGTTCTGGTCATCGAAGATGATCCGTTTGTGCGGGAGATGGCCGTAACTCAGCTGGAGGAGGCGGGTTTCGAGGTCATTGAGGCGGCTGATGGCGGCCAGGCTCTAAGGCTTTTGCAAACCGGGATGACCGTGGACGCCCTGCTGACCGAGGTTCAGATGCCGGAGGTCAATGGCTGGGAAGTTGCTAAGGCCTACCGCGAACGTTTCCCGGCTCTGCCTGTCATCTACGTCACGAGTTATGTCGAGCAGATGCAGCCTGTCCCGGGAGGAGTCATCGTCTCGAAGCCCTATAAGCTGTCTCTGGTGATTGGTCTCTTGAGACCTAGGGTCAGGACCGATTAATTTGAGCTGAGTTGTGATTCAGAGTCTCCGGTTGAGGAGGCTGTGAATGGGTGATCTGTTTCTGCTCAGTGAGCGCCAGATGGCGCGCATCTCGCCGCATTTCCCGTTGGCTCATGGCGTGCCGCGCGTGGACGACCGGCGGGTGGTCAGCGGGATCGTGTATGTCATCCGCAACGGCCTGCAGTGGAAGGACGCGCCCAAGGAGTACGGCCCCCACAAGACGCTCTAGATAGTCTGTACGCAATCGACAAAACGGCTCGCGTTCACCATCAGGGCCGGTTGGGAAGGCATAGCGGATTTCGACCTCTCCGTCCGTGACGACAACTCGGTCCACCAACAGTTCGAGTAGAGCCCGCTTGCGCTCGAAGTCGGCACTGGCCAATCCGTCGCGAATGCGTCGGCAGAACTCTTCCGCATTGTCCGTCAGGCGGGCCGTCTCATGCCGATCGCGTGCGTCAGCCAGGAGTTCCTGTTCTTGCCTTTCTAAAGCTGCCAGACGGCCCTCCGTCTCGCGACGGCGGCGCTCAAACTCGGCTAAGGGAACGACCCCACCCAAGTAAGCCTCGGTCAGTCGTTCGATCTGCTGGGTCAGGCTCGTCCGACCGCGCCGCAGGTTCTCCCGCCGGGCCTGCCATTCCTGCGGCAGCCAATGACCGCCGCGGGCCCGCTCCATGGCTTGCGCGATAACCTCTGGATTCTGCAGCACCTCGCAGAGATCCTGCCAGACCAACTCCTCCAGAGGCTTGGCCGGAATGTAGCGCGCCGGGCAACGCCCTCCAGGAACCAGCAGGCGCAGCTGGGTCTTCGTGCGGCACAGATAGTAATCATAGGCCGGCGGCTGCCGGCGACCGGTGCAGGCACGCCGGCAGCATCCGCAGCTCACAAGGCCGCGCAGGAGATACTGGTGCACCCGGTTGTTGCGTGGCGCCATTCGACGGTTATACACCAGCCGCTCGGCGGCCGCGTCAAACTGCTCCCGGCTGATGATCGCCGGAACAGAGGCCACCGCGATCCACTCCGCCACATCGGTCGGTCGGCGCGTGCCCTTCGAGTGGCCGACTGGGCGCAGCGCCGAGTACCGCGTTTGCGGAGGACTGGTTCGCATGCGATTGGCAAAGATCTGACCGGTATAGGCTGGATTGGTGAGCAGGCACCGCAAGGCCGAGGGGCTCCAGGCCGGACATCCCGTGGGCGAGGCAAGGCCGAGCCGGGCCAGGCGCTGGCTCAACGCGATCATGGTCGCGCCTTCGATGTACCAGGCGAACAGATCGCGCACGACGGCGGCTTCGGCTGCGTCAATGCGCACGCCGGCGGGGTCTCTCGGGCGGTCAGGATCGAGACGGTAGCCGTAGGGTGGACGCGTCCACGGCAACAGCGTTCCCGCCCTGAGCCGCCGCAGTCGGCCGCGGCGCATGCGCTCGGTGATCAGGGTTCGCTCGTACTCGGCCACCGCGCCGCGGATCTGGAGGAGCAATTGATCATGCGGATCTTGGCTCATGGGCCGGTCGAGGAACTCGACCATGGCACCATGCTTCTGAAGCTCCTCCACCAGCAGAACCTGATGGACGTAGTTGCGAGCCAGGCGTATAGCGCGACAATCTGGATGGAGAGCGCGACGATCAGGATCGGGTGATTGGCTGTCGCGGCGGGATGATGATTGTCGCCCCACGACACAGATGCAAGCGCTTTCTTGATTGTCGTTGCGAGCGTCAATCAGGATGAGGTTTTGATTGTCGCGCGGGTCGGCGGACGGCCTGGACCGCGTTTACGCTCAATGGCGGCTCTGCGGCGATAGCTCTCGACATTCATCTCGAAGATCGTCGCGTGGTGCACCAAGCGATCCACCGCGGCGAGCGTCATCGCTTGATCCGGAAAGACCGAGTTCCAGGCTCCAAAGGGCTGATTGGCCGTAATCAAGAGCGAGCGACGCTCGTACCGGGCGCCGATGAGTTCAAAGATGACGCTGGTTTCTGCCTGATCCTTGCTGACATAGGCGAGGTCGTCGAGGATCAGCAGGTGGTACTTGTCGAGTTTGGCAATCGCCGCCTCAAGTTGCAGATCCCGCCGCGCCGTCTGGAGCTTCTGCACCAGATCAGTGGTGCGAGTGAACAGCACCCGCCAGCCGTTCTCCACCAGGGCCAGGCCCAGAGCGGCCGCCAGGTGCGACTTGCCGCCGCCCGGCGGGCCGAACATCAACAGATTGGCGCCCTTCTCCAGCCAGCTATCGCCGGCCGCCAGCGCCATCACCTGCGCCTTGCTGATCATCGGCACCGCGGAGAAGTCGAAGCTGTCGAGGGTCTTGCCGGGCGGAAGACGCGCCTCGTCGAGATGGCGCTGGATGCGCCGGCTGGCGCGCTCGGCCATCTCGTGTTCGGCCAGCGCCGCCAGGAAGCGGGCCGCCGGCCAGCCTTCCTTGTCGGCACGGGCGGCAAAGTCCGGCCAGATCGTCTTGATGGCCGGCAGCCGCAGGTCGTTGAGCGCCAGGGTCAGGCGACCGGCATCGATGGTATCGGAGCTCGTCATGCGACGTCTCCCTGATGCACGCGGGCGAGTTCCTCGTAGGCACTGAGCGGCACATGAGAGATCACAATGTCGGGCACGGCACCGGCATCCGGACTGAACAGCGCGCGCAAGCTCTTGAGATCCGGCAGCCGCCCGGCCTCGAGATCCTCGTCGAGGCGCACGGCGAGTTCGGCCTCGCAGGCGCGCTCATGCGCCAGGGCGAGCAGATCCACCATGGTGCGGCAGGCATCCCGGGCCGGCAGTTTGGCGCACATCGCCTCAAAGGCACGGGCGTAGGCTTGCCGGGGAAAGAGCTGATCGCGATAGACCAGCCCCATCAGGGCCATGGGCTTGCGTCTGAGCGAGTGGATCACGTGCCGGTAATCGACCACATGCCCGTGCCGGCCGTTGGGATGAGCCCGCCCGCGCGGCAGCGTGAACTGATGCGTGCTGCCGAGATAGACCTCGAGGCGATCATCGTACAGGCGCACCCGTAAGCGGTGGCCGATCAGGCGCGAGGGCACGCTGTAGAACACCTTGCGCAGGACGAAGCCGCTGGTCGAGGTCACGGTGACGATGGCGTCCTCGTAATCGGCGGTGCGCCGGTCCGGCAGCTCCTGAAGGGCAGCGCGCTCGACCTCAATGCGCGCGGTATTGCGGGCATTGAGGCGTCCAATGATCTCATCGACGAAGCGGCGGTAGGCACAAAGATCGGCAAAGTCGCGTGAGCCGCGCAGCAGCATTGCATCCTCGATCACCTTCTTGAGGTGTCCATGCACGCTCTCGATGGCGCCGTTCTCGTGGGCGATGCCGGTGTTGTTGCGGCTCGGCTCCATGCCGTAATGGGTGCACAGGGCATCATAGCGCCGGGTCAGGTCCTCGCGGGCGTCGCGATCCAGGTTGCGGAAGGCGGCCGAGAGGCTGTCGCTGCGGTGCTCGCGCGGAGCACCGCCCAAGGCCCAGAGGGCGTTCTGCAGCCCCTCGGCCAGGGCGACATAGCTCTCGCCGCCGAGCACCACATGGGCATGCTCGAAGCCGGAATAGGCGAGCCGGAAGTGATAGAGCCGGTGATCGAGCGGCTGGCCGACAAGGGTGATGGCCAGATCGGCCATGTCGGTGAAGTCGGACAGGCCCATGCGCCCGGGCTCGTGCACCTGACGGAAGATGACCTCCTGCTCGGGGCCGTGCAGGGCGCGCCAGGCGCGGACGCGGCGCTCGAGGGTGCGGCGGATGCCGGGGCCGAGGTCGGGATGGCGGCGGACGATCTCCTCGAAGAGAGCGACGGGGCGCAGGCTCGGAGCGGCTTGGAGTAGCGGCACGATCTCGCTGTCCCAGACGCGTGCGAGCGGATCGGGGCGCCGGCGCCCGCGCGGGACCTTCTTCTGGGAGGGCAGCCGCGGGTCCTTGTCGATGCGATAGGCGGTGGAGGAGCTGAAGCCGGCCTTGGCAGCGGCGATCGGGATGGTGTTGGTGTGACGGAGCTTCATGTAGAGTCTCATCTGGCAGTCGGTGATGTGGCGGCCGGGCACAGGGTGGGTTCCTCATTGGCGTGAAGAAACCTGTTCCTTACTCGGTCGGCCGCGACGGCCAGACGGTGCGATCCGTACGGATCGCACCGTCACCTCTCATTCTGATTGCCGCTCAACTTCCACCCTGATCGCCGCGCCTTACTCGCCCTCGCTTTCCGCCTGATGTCATTAGCATGATGTGGTTTCCCCACAGCCTGCGTATGGTCGAGGAGATGCTCGCGGCCCGTGACATCCTGCTCAGCCACGAGACGGTCTGGCAGCGGGTGATGAAGTTGTGATCAGCATTGCCGGCAAGAAGCATTGGCTCTGGCGCGCAGTGGACCAACACGGGATTGGTCTTGTTTCGGAAAATGGAGAGCACTTCTTGTATGAAGCAGGAGGATCTCCATGCCCCAGACACGCTTTACGAGAGAGTTTCAGGATGAGGCGGTGCGGCTTGCTTTGACCAGCGGCCGCAGCCAGCCCGCGCCAGCGGGAAGATCTGATCCTCTTGGCCCACATCCGCTCGGCCTTTACCCTCTCGAACGAGACCTACGGCAGTCCGCGCATGACCCGCGAGCTGCAGGATGAGGGACTGCCAGTCGGTCGCCGTCGGACCGCTCGACTGATGCGAGAGAACGGCTTGAAAGCCCAGCAGAAGTGGCGTTTCAAGCGCACCACCGACAGCCATCGCGCCTTTCCGATTGCGCCCAATCTGCTCGAGCAGGACTTCTCAGCCACATGCCCGAACCAGAAATGGAACGCGCATGTCTCGTGCATCTGGACGAACGGGGCTGACTGTATCTGGCCGTGGTCCTCGATCTCTTCGCGCGGCGGGTAGTCGGCTGGGCGGTGAGTGACCGGCTGCGCAAGGAGCTGGCGCTCGAGGCGCTGCGCAAGGCTCTGGCGATCCGACGACCTGGTGAGGGGCTGACCCATCACGCGGACCGCGGCAGTCAATATTGTTCGATCGAGTATCAGGCCGAGTTGAAGAAGCACGGCATCCGGATCTCGATGTCCGGGACGGGAAACTGTTATGATAATTCGGTGGTCGAGACCTTCTTCAAGACCTTGAAGTCCGAATTGGTCTGGCGCACGGTGTTCCAGACCAGAGCCGAGGCCAAGAAGGCGATCGGCCGTTACATCGACGGCTTCTACAACCCGGTGCGGCGTCATTCGACGCTCGACTACGTCAGTCCGGTTCAGTTCGAGAAGATGGCCGAATAGCTGCTAACCCGCTCTCCACTAGTCCGAAGCAAATCCATCAACTCGTGGCTACCGGATCGTTGACTGCTTCCGTGATCCTTTCGGCCAAAATGGAAATACCAAGCGACAGCCCGAGCGTCCGCATCGTTGCCTCGTCATCCGAACCGGGTTGGAATAAGCGGTTGACGAACGCCTGTCCAAACTCCTCGATCTCCGTTTGCATGGCTTTGGCTGCCGCGACAGGATCGGACTCTCGCATAAGGATCTTCTTGGCGAGATAGACGACCATCCATTCAAGTGCATTTCGGTCATTCTCAAGATTAACGACTCGGCTCTCCAGTGAACCCATATTCGCCCTTTCCGAAGATCAGCACCTTTATGCTGCCGGGGCCTGCATGCAATCTCAACGGCAAAGCCTGATGTTAGATCTGCTCTTTCGGATTAATTACCCACCGCGGGCCCCCGATCCAGCGGAGGGCATGGCCGCAGAGTTGTTCCGTTATCTGGGCCACCTCACCCAACGTAGATTGGATAATAGCAACGCTCGTCCTCAAGTCTCAAGGCGACGGATCCTCTTCCCTCCGTTCCAGAGCACCGCGTTTGGCGAGGGTGAGAGCGATCACCGCACCGGCACCTCGCCTCGTGCAGCTGCTCGGCCAGATAGGTGAGACCGGCCGGCACATACCGGTCCAGCGCGGTACGGCCCAGGACTTTCTCGGGCATGGCCTGTCAGGGCAGCGAGATCGCGGCGCAGGGCCCCAGCCGCAGCTCTCCTATGCGGGTATGCTGGGCGCAATGGCTCGGTGGCTGAGACGTTTTGAAAACCGTTTTTACTTTTACATCTCACAGATCTCGATACCCGCGCCGTCACTTGGGCCGCCACCCGCTCAGAACCGAAACCCGTTCCGCCACGACCATTCGCACTCGCTTCCGTCACCATCCGCGTCAAGGTGCGGAGCATAGCCGGGCTGCCCCCGGTACATCGGAGCGGCACCAGCAGCATAAGCGGCGTCGCAGTTGCGGAACAAGCTGGCGCCGAAGCGATGAACCCGTGGGATTGAGGGGGATGAGCTGAAGAACGAGGATCACGAGCCGAACGACAGCGACGGATTGTAGGCCGAAAGGCCCACACGGCGGCGCAACTCGCCAGACCTATAGCAGTCGACCATCCGAAGCGCCGCAAAAGCTCCTGCCGCCGATAGCGACGATCCTGACCCGTCCAATACGCGCGCGCCTTCTCCTCGGGAGGGATGTTGAGCTTGTCCCATGGGCCTTTTGTCGTAAGCACGAGCATAATAGCCCATGTGCCACAGTGTATGCACCTCTTTCGAGGAATGGCTCGAGGATCGTGCCCAGTAGTTCTTCCAGTTCTGGAACCGAGGGTGAAAATGCCCCTCACCGCATCAAGCGGGAGGGGCACAAGGGGAAGGCCAGGGGAACATGGGCCTTCGTGCCGGGGTAATCGCTGGAGGGTTGAATGGTTCCCCAGGCCCTGATGCTGTCCCTCTGGCCTACTCCTAAAGAGGATTTGAGTAGATAGCGTAGCCATAGGCGTATTTGGCTTGCGGCAGGAATTGCCGCTTCTGTGGGGCTGGGGTGCCATGCGAGCTTTCAAAACAATCCTCGTCGCAGGCGCGGCGATGCTGACCCTTATGTCTGGCGCACAGGCGCAACAGACCGACTATTCTGAAGTGCCACCATTCGAGAGAATGGTCGTTGGCCAAGTTAGAAGGTTGCGTCGCAAATTTGCAGCAAGGGCGCTAGGATGGCCAAGATCTCGGTCCAAGGTTAAGCGGCGAGCAGATCGAACTGCTCGGCCAATGACGGCTGCGGATTGCAGGCGTACTTCGCCTGCTGCTTGCGCATCATGTGCACCATCTCGATCCCGCCAAGGATCACACGGGCTGAAGCTGCGGACTGGAAGCCCAGCATCGGCCGGATCCGCCGCTTGATGGCGCGATGATCCTGCTCAATCCGGTTATTCAAATAACGACTCTGCCGGATCCGGATCGGTTTCAGCTGACGTCGTGAGCGGTCCTGCAGACGGCTCTCTCCATCACACAACAGGATCGCCTCCCTATTGGTTTGGCTGCCATCGATCACGACCCGCTCAGGCCGACCATGACGCTTGAGGGCCTTGCGCAGGAATCGTTTGGCGGCAGTCAGGTTGCGCCGCTCGCTAAACCAGAACTCGACCGTATCGCCGTTGCTGTCGATGGCGCGGTAGAGATAGCGCCACTGGCCGCGAACCTTGATATACGTTTCGTCAACATGCCACCGGCCAGTGACCGGGCGCTTGCGCCGATTGAATTGCTCCAGCAGAAGCGGAGCATAGTGGATCGTCCAACGATGAATGGTCGCGTGGTCGACGGAGATCCCGCGCTCGGCCATCATTTCCTCGAGATTTCTCAAGCTCAGATTATAGGCCAAATACCAGCGGACGCACAGCAGGCTCACCGAGCGATCGAAGTGGCGGCCTTTGAACATCTGAACCTCCGGAGTTGGTCCGGAGGCATAGATCGAACTGAGTTACTGAACGGTTTGCGACGGAGCCGTCCGCCTTGGTCCTCGCCGGAGCTCGTTTCGATCCGGACCGCTATGCGCGCTTGTGTGACCAGCCTGAGACGGCCGTGGATTGTGCCTGGTTTGCGCGCAGCGGCATCGACCTAAAGACGATTGATGCCGCGATGCTCGGCCGATCCCAGCGGGACGAGCGGATCAAGGCCGTCGTTGCCGTCGATCCGGAACTGAGCGCGAGCTTCGCTCCCGAAAGCATCGCCGGGATTAAGGTTCCTGTCGACATCATCAATCTCGGCTCTCCCGACGCCATACCCTCCGCCCTTGATGCATCGAGCCTTAAGACGCTTACCCCTAGCTCCCGCTATGACACCGTCCCCGATGCCTCGAGCTTCAGCGCGTTCAATCCATGCACGCCGGACGGGCCAGCCCTGCTGCAGGAAGACGGGGACGACGATGCGATCTGCCGGGATGGCACCCGCCCCCGCAAGGAGGTTCACCGCGAGATCGCCGGGAGGATTGCGGATGCCCTTCACCGGAGCCTGTCGGCGCTGCCATGACGCAGGAAAGCAATTCCATCAAGCGGAGGCGCTACCAGCGGACTAAAGGTCGAACGTAAGCCACTCGCCTACCCGCGGATTTGGCGAAGCGGGAATCGCCGAACGTCACGTCCTGTTCCTGAACGTCCAAGGATGGGCCCGCAATCCCGCCATCAGCTGAGGTTTAATTCAAAACCGTCACCTTTTAATGCGGATTCGTGTATAAG
Source organism: Microvirga sp. M2 (assembly GCF_047497095.1). Lineage (NCBI taxonomy): Bacteria > Pseudomonadati > Pseudomonadota > Alphaproteobacteria > Hyphomicrobiales > Methylobacteriaceae > Microvirga > Microvirga sp. M2. The sequence goes on along the minus strand of NZ_CP134065.1, from coordinate 53,351 downwards.
GCGAAGAAAGGACGGGTTGGCCTTTTGTTCTCGAATCGAGTAACGAATCCACCTGTTTTCTCAGTGTGCCGAACATTGCATTAAAGCGATTGAATGATGCCAACTGCTTCTGCAAAAAACGAAGAAATCCTTTTGAATCAAGCACAGAAGCGGGTCATCGGCGATAAACAGGCCGAACCCTATCAAGCGCGGATCGCCAGCTCGGTGCGAGAGGCTATTCGGCGCGGTCGATCGGGGGCTGTTCTTGCTCCCACAGGCAGCGGCAAGAGCCTTCTGGCCGCAGGAGCTGCAGAGGACGCGATCGATCTCGGCAAGCCGATCCTGGTCCTTCACCCGGACGTCAGCCTACTGCGCCAGAACTTCGCGCAGTTCCAAACCGTGCCTCGGGTTAGGGGGGCGCAGACTGCGTTCTACGTCGCCAAGAACGAAGCCATCGGTGATCAGCCGATGGTCCGGAACTCGCTCGATGCCGATGTGATCCCGGCCACCAACATGTCCCTCGTCAACAAACTCGATGACGAGGGGTTTCTTCGTTCCCTTGACCGGTTCGGCAAGAGGGGAGGAGTGGTGCTCATCGACGAGGGGCACAAGGCGGCCGCCGAGGAGCTAGCCCGGGTTCTCGCCCGCATTGCCCACGCCGGCGGCTCCGGGATCGTCCTCACCGCAACACCGTTCCGCACCGACGGCAAAGACCCACTGGACGCCTTTGGTGCCAGCATCGAGCATGACCTGATCGATGTTGCGACCTACGATGAGGTCCTGGCAACGGGCCGCACGGTCCCGACAAAGTTCGATATCGCCACCGGCGAATTCGAGGCTCACCTCGGCACTGACGCCGTCCGCCTCATCGAGAGCGCCTTTCTGGCGCTCCTCGCCGAAAACAAATCAGTCGACCAGGCCTCCCAACAAGCGTTCTCCCGCTTCTTCAAGGAGGGCGCGAGCGAGGGCGACAAGGCGATTGCTGCTCTCATCGTCGCGGCCGTCGGCCGGATCTGGGCCAAGCACGCCGCCACGGCCACTCTGGCGATGATCCATTGCGACAGCGTGGAATTTGCCAAGGAGCTCTCCGGCTACCTAGCACAAGAAAGCCTTCCACCAGGACACCCGAGGGGAGGGGAGAAGCCCCGCGTTGCCTTTGTCGTGGCCGGCGAAATTCGGGTGTGGCGCAACGGCGCCGAGGAGGGCCTAGGGGAGGGCGAACCCGGCGGCCGCAAGATCAAGCGCGACGATCTCCTCGACATGGCCCGAGCCGGCGGCTTTGATATCCTGATCAACGTGAATGCCTTAGGGGTAGGGACCGACGTCCCCCAGACAGACCTCAACATCCTGGCCTGCGAGGAGCGTTCCATTGGTCCAGTCAAACAGATCAGTGGCCGCGGCGAACGGGCCCACAAGGCGTCGGGCAAAACCCACCAGGTCTTTGTTGATGTCGGCAATTCGATCCTGCGCATCTTCAGCGACATCGACGCGATGCGCCGGAATGATCCGGAGCGCTGCCGCCGCCAGGTGCGCGGGCTCGCTGCCCTGATCCGCGAGCAGTTCGAGGCCTGGTTCGACAAGGATCCATCCCTTCGGGACCAGATTGAGGAGCGCCAGCGTCAGATCCGGCTCCGGATGGGGGAGGGGGACAGCGAGCAATACGATGACCCGCTCGACCCCACGATGGAAGTCGGCGACGAGGACAGCCTTCCGGTTCCGAAGCCCTTCGCGGCCGGTCTTATGGTCACCGGTATGCGCCGCTACGATGCCGAGACCAAGAAGTTCTCAAGCCGCGTTGCCCTTTTTTGCGACCTGAAGGAGTTCGGGCTCTACGACGAGGAGGCGGCCCCGGATCTCCCCCGATGGCTGGTTGCCACCCACGACGAGCGGACTGGCGCCCAGCAGGGCTTCCTCTGCAAGACCCAAGATGTCGCCCGCAAGTACGTCGCCTTTGTTGGTATCCGTCACGACGGTGATTATGAGAACGCCAGCTCGACCGACAAGCAGCGGAAGTTCCTGGCAAGCCTGCAACAGGCCCGGCCACTGGCCTTGCCATGGCTGAAAGACTTCGCAGCGCCCGCGAACTCGACCCAGATGGCTGCCGCGATTGATCTTCTGAAGGACAAGGCGAGGCTGCTCACACAGCTCTTGAACGTCGCCGCGCTGCGGTTGGTTGAACGTGCCACCGGCGCCCATAGCCTGCGCCCGGACCTCCGCTCGATTGTGCTGGACCGGCCCAACCAGCTCACGCCCCAAAGGCGGGATCTCTTAGCGGCGTATTGCCGGCTCCGGCACCGGTATGCGGACCTGTATCCCTATGCGACGGGTAGCAGGCCCACGGCGTTCTCCGTCTCGACCTTCGATCCGAGCGTTCTTCCCGAGATCAAGGCAATCGTAGCGAACACGAATGTCCGGTTCTTCATCATCGATAACCCAGAGACGGAAGAGCAACTCCGGCCGAGCCTCGCCGAGGGCCTGATCAAGTCTTCCATTGTGGCGGTTGGCCCAAAAGGGTCCAGCGAGCAATGGATCCGGCAGAAGGCAGGTTTCGGCCGCCACGACGATGCAGCCCGTGCCCGGGAACAGAGCTTCCGCGCGTTCCTGAACGAGTTGGCCGACGGTCCGAGTGCCAAGGACCAGACGCTGACAATTACGCTCGTCCGGAGTGAATATCTCGAGATCGCGGCCGCCACCCCAGGAAAGGAACTCATCAGGGCGATGCCTTCCGCTGTCATGGGCCTGTTGCTGCTCCTCGGAGAAGAGAGTGGAGAGCCGCTGTCCGGAGAACAGATCACCCTCATCAAAAACGCGATCGGCAAGAACTTGCCTCAGGCGACAGTTCCGTTTCTGCTGCCTCGGCTCTGTGCCCGGTACGCGCAGAAGCCGGTAGCCCTACAAAAGAAAATCCTGAAGGATCTGGAAAAGGCAGCGATCTTCAAAAAGAACCGGGACGCCTATCTGCGGGCACGGCAACCGTCATCTTTGGCGTCCTAGCGGGCGGAATCTGACGCTTGGTTACCTGGCCGTGAGGCTTATTCAAGGAGACATCCATGGCCGTGAGGCGCATCGTTACAAACATTGCAGTTGACCGGGTCGATGCGGCGAAGACCTTCTATGGCGACGTGCTTGGGATGGACATTGCTATGGACCTGGGGTGGATCACGACCTTTACGGCTGAGGGCAGCATGACGCCGCAGATCAGCATCATGACCGAAGGCGGGTCAGGGACGCCCGTGCCCGACATCTCCATAGAGGTCGATGATCTCTCCGACGTCCAACAGAGAATGCAAGCCGCAGGGTTCGAGATCGAATATGGTCCGGCGGAAGAGCCGTGGGGCGTGACGCGCTTCTTTGTCCGTGATCCATTCGGACGCTTGGTCAACATCCTGGTCCATCGCTGACAAGTGCACTCAAGGTACCAAGGTGCGTGTGGGGCCTGAACCTGTTGCGACAGAGCCAGGGCCAGATTGCATCACTGCCTTGATCTTGGGCAGAGTTTACAAAAAAGACCCCAGCGGAGAGGTAAGGACTCTCTGCCAGGGCCAACTCCTCGCATTGGGGGGCGATGGAGGTTGGTCGGGCAATACGCAACGCGCCCGGTAGGCCCAATATGAAACAGCCACGCTTAACAATTCGTGGACGATCACGAAGGGTGCAAGGGCGAATTCGGCTTGCAAGACTTGAGAAGGAAGCGACCTTCGAGAACGACCGGGACGCTGAGGTGACGCAGCAGATCCGAGACAAAAAAGCCGGCTTCCCACCACAGGGGCACCTGTTCGGCAAATCTGGAGCTCTGGTCAACTCATCCAGTCTTGGGGAACGGAACGATCGTTCCTTCGCTTGGCTCGGCCGCGTCCGGAGCGGAGTGTGCGGCTCTTGCAGCCTGAGCACGCTCGGCGGCCGAGCGCACATACGAGACCAGGGTCTCGCCTGGGCAGGGCTTGGCCAGAAACGCGGCTCCCGGCGGTAGATCTCGTGCCCGCGGCCATTCACGACCGGATGTGATCAGGATCTCAACTGTTGGCCAGCACTCGTGCGTGTGTCGAGCGAGTTCATAGCCGTTGAGGCCTGGCGGCATCTCCACGTCCGACAGCAAGACGTCCACCTCGACCCCGGCGCGCAGGACCGTCAGCGCCTCTTCGGCATTGGATGCTTCGATTACGCGGAAGTTGGCGTCCACGAGAAGGTCGGCCGCGACCAGCCGCACCAGCGGCTCGTCCTCAACCAACAGAACAACACCTAACAACGGATTGGTCATGGAGGCAACACAACAAAGGACGCCAGCGGCCGAGACAGGACGATGGGACTCAACGCACCCACCACCGTACGGTTCCGCTTGCGCGGGGTGGCGTGCGTTTCCGATCAGACACAGGTCCATCCTCCTGCTCCTCCCCGAATATCCCGGACCTAGGGAGAACCCAAGGGGCTGCATCCCGTTATTCGGGCACCAAGTTGCGCAAGGGGTCCCGATGAATTCAGCCTCGGTCACGGCTTTTCCGCGCCGGACGCCGCCTGCCATTCTGGTTGTCGAGGATGACGCCGTGGCACGAGCCCTCGTCAGCGATGCACTGCGGGCTCATGGCTTCAAGGTGCTGGAGGCGAGTTCCGCCGCCGACGCCGTCACCGTGCTCGACAGCATGCGGGTGGACCTCCTGTTCGTCGATGTCCACGTGCCGGGCCCCCGCGATGGGCTGGACGTCGCCCGATACGTGCAGGCGCGCGGTACGCCCACTCAGGTGATCCTCACCTCGGGCCAGTCTGCTGCCTCCGCCATCCCGGATCTCGCGGGCCTCGGGCTGTTCATCCGCAAGCCTTATCTGATCTCGCGGGTGATCGATCTGATCAGCGCGAGCCTCAACTGGCCGGACGCCCCAAAGACCTGAGGGTGGAACTCAGGGCCAAGCGTGGCGATTAGCTCTGTATGAGCCCTGCATCGCCCAGCCTGACACCGCAATCCGACACTCCCCTTCAGACCGTCCTCGTGGTTGAGGATGATGTTTTGGTTCGGCTGGTCATTGCCGACTACCTGCGCGAGTGCGGCTACCGGGTCTATGAGGCGGTGAATGCCGATGAGGCGGTTGCGATCCTGCAGTCGCCTGAGGTGTCGATCGATGTCGTGTTCAGCGATGTTCAGATGCGGGGCGACATGGATGGGTTCGGATTGGCCCGCTGGATCCGGGCCCACAAGCCCGGTGTGCAGGTGGTCCTCACCTCAGGGGTCCAGCGGTCGGCCGAGATTGCCGCGACACTCTGCGAAACGGGCCCCTTGCTGGAAAAGCCGTATCCGCCACAGGATGTGGTCGACCGCATCAGAGAACTGGTGGCGAAGGCCAAGCGCTCCCGACCTTAAAGCGACCTCCGGCAACTCCGACGGAAAACACCCCCGAGTGTTGCAGGACCATGCGGAACCGCGCTCGGCCATAGCCGTTCCTGGCTCTATGAAGGTAAAACCGCGCGCTCCCATTCTGAACCAGCCTGTCGTTCTCCTGGTGGAGGACGAGACGTTGGTGCGCCTGACGCAGGTCGATATTCTGCGGGAGGCCGGCTTCTGGGTGCTGGAAGCTGAGAGCGCGGATGAGGCGTTTGAGACACTGAGGCGACACAAAGACGTGCGTGTCCTGTTGACCGATGTCGATATGCCCGGCTCCCTCGACGGCTTCGAGTTCGCGCGCCTCGTGGCGCAGGGCTGGCCGGAAGTCGGTGTGCTGGTGATTTCCGGCAAGACCTTTCCGGCCGAGGGGGACATGCCGCCTACGGCAACCTTCATTCCCAAGCCGATCCGGCCCGCGGCTCTCGTCGAACACTTGAATGCTCTGATGCCAGACGCCAGTCCCGAGCAGAAGTTGGGTATGCTTTAGAGCCGTGCCAATTCCGGACGGGCGCGGCTTCAGATCAGTCGTTAGGGAATGCCTCGAACTGGGGGAGATCGTCGGCGATCTGATGCCATTTCGCCTTTGATCCGACAAAGATGTGCATTGAAGGGCGGATGGTAGGTTCGTCGATCAAGCTGCCCATGGTGACATGAACATAGGCAGCCTCACGCACGACAGAGTAGAGAAGCGAGCCGCAGGTCGCACAATGTACGTCATGGGGACCTGCTTCGCTGCCAAAGATCGTGACACAATCGCTGCCGCGCGTCATTCGCAGCCGGTCTCGCTCGATGCCGGCAAAGGGCTTGAAAGCCGAGCCGGTCGCGCGCCGACAGTTTGAGCAATGACAATTCATTGCATAGCGGAAGCTGTCCGCCACCGCGTACTCGACGGCCCCGCACCGGCATTTGCCAGCCAATATGCGCTCCGGGCCAGAGATTGGATCTGGTGTCATGCTGTTTCCGCCAAGGTCCGATATCCGAGGCTACAAGAGCGTTCCATCGGTACGCAATGGGTTAAATCCAGTCATGCGAGAGAATACGGGAGAACGTCCGCTTTCCATCCAGCGCACCGGTCAAGGCGACGGTACCAAGCGGCAGACTTTAAGCACTAGGAGGTAATGCGCCGAGAGCCTTTGCCTCAACACTTTGCAAGATCTCGTTTGCACGGCAATCGCCGATAAACCTTCGATCACAGAAGCTATCGTTCCGAGCTTTATCAGATGCTGGCTAGAAACCTGCTGGTCGCAAGGGTTGAGAAATACACCGAACAAGGACGGGAAATTCGCCTCAGAGGGCGGAATTTGGACGGTTGATGCTTGCATGTCTCCGTCGATGATGATTTGGAGCATTTTCCTCCTGTAGGAAACGGGAAGACATCAGTATTCACGTATGTTCGCGTGATAGGAGTTCCATATGGCGAAAGCAGCAACGAAGAAGGCTTCGGCTCCCAAGTCTGCCGCGACCAAGTCTGCCGCGACCAAGACTGCAGCAAAGAAGACCGTCACCACGACAGCCGCTAAGACGGTTGCCAAGAAACTCGCGAAAGCGGCCACTCCCAAGACCATGGCGAAGACGTCTGCCAAGTCGGCGGCAAAGCAGCCTGCTAAAGCCGCAGCCGCAAAGACGCCTGCGAAGGCTGCGGCCAAGACGGCCAAGAAGTCCGTGAAGGCGGCATCGTCGAGCGGCATCCTCACGCTGCGCCACATCGCCGAGACGCTCTCCGAGATGCACGAGCTGCCGAAGCGTCAGGCGAACGAGATGCTCACCCAGGTGGTCGAGCTGATCGCCAAGAGCCTGAAGAAGGGCGACAAGATCCGCCTGACCGGCCTCGGCATTCTCCAGGTCCGCAAGCGCGCCGCCCGCATGGGCCGCAACCCGCAGACCGGCGAGCCCGTGAAGATCAAGGCTTCGAAGAAGATCGCCTTCCGCGCCGCCAAGGATCTGAAGGAATCGATCTAAGGCTTCTGGGGCGGTGCGACAAAGCAGGGCCGCACCGCTTCTTGTTCTTTCGGGGGCAGCCTAAGAGAGATGCTGGGCAAAGTGCTTGTTCATCTCGAACATGCTCACTTTGTCCTTGCCTCCGAACACAGCCTGGAGCTTCTGATCAGCCAGAATTTCCCGCTTGTTCGCGGGGTTCTGCAGGTTGTTGGTCTTGATGTAATCCCACACCTTGCTCACGACCTCAGTCCGAGGAAGCGGAGCCGAGCCAACAATCGCAGCAAGCTCCTGTGAGGGCTGTAGCGGTTTTGCCAGGGCGGAGTTCGGCTTTTTGGCTGCTTTGGCTTCGGTCATCATATAACTCCTAGAGAGAGCGCCTCACTGTCATCTGCAGGGGCGAAAGCGGCGGGACCATGACGAGGAAGGGCTGAACACTTCCTTAATCCAGCCCCAGCCGCAACAATGCCGAATTCCCGGTTCGCATCAGTCGTATCAGCCCGTCACCGCCCGCGCCGCTTGCTCTGCGGTTTTGCCATCATCTGCCGCATTGCTTGCTCTGCTCGCGCTCGGGCTTCTGCATCGTTGCTCAGGTCGCGCACTTCAGAAGACTCCTCTTGCTGCTGAAGACCGCTCGTCCGCGCCCGCCATTGTTTCGCCTGCGCGGCGGTGGCCGCAGCATTCGCTAACCTCTCCAATCGATCCAGCTGTGGCGTCGTGGCTTTCCCATCGGTTCCATGTCGTTCGTCCTCTTGCTCGGGGCGTTGCGCCATCTCGTTACCTCCTTAGGATCAATGTCGTGAACCGGGTCAGGCTGTCGTACGCTTTCGGTTCGGGGGAGAGTGGTTAACTCCATCTTAACCATAAAGGTCCGAGGTAAGCCGATGCGGAAGATCCACAACGGCTTCATAGCTCTCGCCATCCTCCTGGGACCCGCCACTCTCATTCTTGCTCATGAGAGGCTCACCCGGACACCCGCCCAGGAGATCTTTGAATCGCTCGATCCACCGCCGGTCTCGCGGCAGGCCTATACACAGTGCGTTGAGACCCCAAAGACGCACCGTTCAGAGCGGTGTGACGAGTATGTCAGTTTCTTCGAGCATTGCGCTGCTCGGAAGAATGAGTGCGGCTCCCAATCTGTGTATGAGGTTCTGACTAAGATCATTCTCTCGGTCCCGCTCAAAACACAGATCGCCGGCAAAGTTGCCATTCCACCTGACATCTGATCGTGGGACCGATGGCATTCCCCTTTCACCGAAGCCTCCGACGGCACCTCAATGACCTATTCCCGCGAACCCACTGCTATTTCGGAACTCACCGGACAACCGGTCAACACATGGTCTGAAGAATGGCAGCGTGAATGCGAGGCCCGGGCAATTCTGAAGATGTCAAAGGCAGAGCGCGATGCGTTCTTTAACGGGAAGACCGACGAGAACGGGAAAACCATTGAGCGCGGGATCGTTACGCTTCGCGGAAGTAAGGCAGCGGAGGATCTGAAATCACTTATGCAGCAGCTGTTGGATGCCCGTGCGACAAGGGTCTAGCGACAGGCCGAGTACCTGCCGCGTGGACCGTCAAGCGATCAGACGGGGAAGCGCTCGCCCGCAATTACGCGGCCACGCGAAGGTCCGCTTGTCTTACAGCGGGCCGAACCTCAGTCCCAAACTCACACAACGCCTGAGCCAAGGTCATGAGACGCTCCGCCAGGTCTCCCGCCTCGATCTGCTGGGACCCTGACGCTTTTTCCTCGTGAAAACGCATCCGGTAGAGGTTCTTCAAAATCGAACAAGCGGTTGCAAGGTTCTCCGCCATCGCGGAGGCGTGCGTTCCATCCTGAAGAAACGTCCGACACCGGCGGGCGCTGCTAAACAGATCCTGGTAGATATGATCGAGATCATCGGCACTGAGACCGCGCGCCTTCAGCGCTGCGGCTTCACTGACATCGATCGCACTGGCGATCAGTCCCGCGACGTGTAACAGCGCGCGCCCATATGCAACGACCTCTCTACGGCCCCTGCTGTCGACCCTTGCCCTCAAAGAGAGCAGAGTTGAGCGGGCCCGTGCGATATCATTCGCGACGACTGGACAGTCGTCACGCCCCAACCAATGTCTGTTCATTATTGTTTTCGCCTTCGGAATCAGACGCCGAATTAATGATTTTGAAATGAATCGCCGGAGCTCGATAAGCAAGGAATATTTGCGGCTCAGGAGATCCGTGCGACAAATGTCGCCACGTGGAGACGTGAGTTCCCCATTTGTTCATACGTAAAACGCGAAGCGACTCCGCGCCAACCGACGGTCCAGACCTGGAGCCTGTCCCAAATGTCTAAGCCTGCGTCGTGCATCGTCCTCGGAGCTCATTCAACGGGAGGCCTCATCTGCGTAGATCAGACGAGGTCAAATCCCCATGAAAAAGAAGATCAGCCAGTCGCAGCTCATTCTTCCGCTGCTCGATGCGATCGAGGAAAGGGGAGGGGCCGCGAAGGCTCGCGACGTCTACGACCTTGTGGCTGAGAAAATTGCTCTGCCGGCCGGAGACAGGGCGGCTCGGATCACGATCTCAGGGCAGAGCTATAACGCCTTCGAGTGCGAGGTGCGGTGGGCCCACCAGCGGGCAAAGCTCCAAGGCCTGTTGCGGCCGGCGGATACGGGTCTGTGAGCCCTCACCGACAAGGGGCAATCGGCCCTGACCAAGGCGATTCCTGGTCTCGTCGTCACGATCTTCATGACCGATAAGGGCGCAGCTCTGTGGGGACATTGCGAAGATGCCGTCAGACTGCGCGACGACGGCAGCTGCCAGCTTATCTTCTCGAGCCCTCCGTACCCGCTTCTTCGGAAAAAGGAATATGGCAATGAGGACGAGCGCTCATATGTGGATTGGCTCCTGCGGGTGGCGCAAGACTGGCCAAGGAAGCTCACCAAGGACGGTTCGGTCTGCTTGAACCTCGGAGATGCGTGGCGGCGAGGTGAACCGACACTATCGCTTTACCAGGAGCGCTTGCTGATCAAACTTGAAGACGAACTCGGTCTCAAACTCTGTCAGCGCTTCGCGTGGTTCAATCCAGCAAAGATGCCAGTTCCTGGTGAGTGGGTGACTGTGAGACGCGTTCGCGTGAAGCCGTCCCTCGAGAACATCGTCTGGCTCTCGGCTTCCGACAACCCCTACGCCGCCAACCGTCAGATCCTGGTCCCTTATTCTGACAGCATGAAGGCCGTTCTGAAGAGGGGAGGGCAAGCGGCTGCAAGCCGTCCTGCGGGCTACAAGATGGCCGATGGCGCGTTTGGTAATGACAATGGCGGGGCAATCCCAGGAAACCTGATCGTCGCGGCCAACACCGAAAGCAACTCCGACTACATCCGGAACGTGAAAGCCGCCGGGCTCCCGGTCCATCCGGCCCGGTTCCCGGCAGCAGTGCCGGAGACGTTCATTAAGTTCCTCACCCGGCCCAAGGATCTCGTCTTCGAGCCGTTTGGCGGCTCGTTGACCACGGCGGCCGTCGCGGAAATGCTCGACCGCCGCTGGATCGCGTCTGAATGCATGCTTGAGTACATCAAGGGCGGTCAGATGAGGTTTCCAAACGCCTTAGCGGCCTGAAGACTCGCGACCCGTGTTCGGCTGTTTCAGACATAAAACGAGAGTTGTTTCGTGTCTAAATCGTTTCAACCATCGGGGTGGCCCCTCGCACGGAGCCGGACCAATGAAAAGTTTCGGTGAGGCCCCTGATGCAAGGGAACCGTCAGCATTGGTGATGTCAGGCACCGCGATCAGGATGCGCTGCCATCCTCAATGATAAACCTGATGGTACAGACAGCCTCGCCGGCCTCGTCCGTGACATGCAGCCGCCACTTCCCGCCGGACCAGAGCTTTCTCCCAAGATCCCGGATGAGCTCACCTGCCACCAAGACGGCATAGGAGCGGGCCTCATCCGGGCTGGCGAACACGATGCCGTGCGGGTCAACGGCTTCTTCCTGATCGCCGATGTGGAGGAAATACCGGGGCATCAGACCTCCTTGGCCGTTGCCGGAGGGTCTCACGGCCGCGACGACTCTTCCGTGACTGGCATTCGCGTGTGGTCGGCGAAGTTCTCCCGCAGCAGCAGGAGAACAGCGATGGCTGCCACCACGGCGACGAGCGCCACGACACCATCGATGATCTTGCGCTGACGCGTGCGATCAGGCATTCGCGTCTCCCATAGCCAAACCGCTCAACGGCGATTGACATATGTTAATAAATGCCCGGGGCCAGAGGCTGTTCAGGAATTTCTTCTGATTCTGGCTGACCGAAATCTGCTTCACCGGCGCGCGAAGGGCGGCCTCCAGCCTTCCGAGGATTGGGGCATACTGCTTGGCTCGACAAGCTCTATGTCAAGCCCTCGGCAACCTCTCGTGACAGACAATCCGAGTATAAGAACAAGAAGATCTGGCCTGGCCGGGGAGCGCCAAGAACATGCCTTACAAGAAGCGGCTTCGGTCCGGACACTGGATCATCCTTCTCGGCATCTTTGTCGCCTTCACGACCACGGCCGGCGCCACGCTCTTCATCAGCCGCCTCTACAATGATGCTATGGTCCAGGTCAGAGGCAACCTGCAGAACCTGACCCTGATCCTGGCCGAGCAAACCGCCCGCGCCTTCGAGTCGGTTGAGGTCATTCAGCACAACCTGGCGGACCGCTTGGCCGGTCTGGGGGTGAGATCGGAAGACGACCTCAGAGCGGCCGCCTCGACGCCTGTCATCCACACGCTTCTCAAGGAGCAGGAAGACCCTCTGCCCCATATCGACGCCCTGGCGATCATCGACGCCCACGGCAAGCAGCTGAATTCCTCCCGCGCCTGGCCGCCGCCGCCGATGGATGTCTCCGACCGGCCGTATTTCCGAGCCCTGCAATCGGATCCGACGCGGGACTTGGTCGTGAGCGAGCCTGTTGTCAGCCGCGGGGCCGGAACCCAGGTCGTCATCCTGGCTCATAAGCTCAAAGGTTCCGACGGGCAGTTCATCGGCATGATTGCCGGGGTGCTCAAGCTCGGCCACTTTCAGCAGCTATACCGGGACATCGTCCTGAGCCCGAGCAGTGCGATCAGTCTCTTCCGGCAGGATGGCATCCTTCTCACACGCCATCCTCAAGTGGAGCCGATGGTCGGGAAACCGCTCTTCAGATCCAGCAGCGCTGTGGCCGAATTCCTGTCCAGGACCGATCAGGGGATCGTGCGCCAGGTCAGCCTCCTCGACGGCCAGGAACGCATCATCGCGGTCAACGCCCTGCAGCGCTATCCCCTTGTCCTGACAGCCAGCGAGGCGGTGGCAACGCTTCGGTCCGGCTGGGAGCGGGAGGCCGCTCTCGTCGGATCGATCGCTCTCGTCATGGACCTTGCTGTGGCCGCAGCCTGCCTGCTCGGCGTTCGCCAGATCAAGGCCAGCGCCAAGCTCGCCGAGGCGGAAAGCCATCGCGCCCGGCACGATCTCCTGACGGGCCTCCCGAACCGCATTCGCTTCGGCGAAGAGATGGAACGGGCGATGAGCCGCGCCACGGGCTGTGATCAGGATGTTGCCGTGCTCCTGCTCGACCTCGACCGCCTTAAGGAGGTCAACGACACGCTCGGCCATGCCAGAGGAGACGACTTGCTCTGAAGCGTCGCGGAGCGGCTGCGCGCCTGTGTCCGGAAGGCGGATCTGATCGCCAGGATCGGAGGCGACGAGTTCGCCATCATCCAGAGGCCTGTCAGTGATCCAAACGATATCGCAGCCCTTGCGGCGCGCCTGTTGGACGCCATCGCCAAGCCCTACAACCTTCACGGGGATCAGATTACCATCGGCCTGAGCATTGGTGCGGTCCGGGTCCCGGCTGACGATGCTGATCCGGAGGGATGGCTGCACAAGGCCGATCTGCCGCTGTACACCGCCAAGCAGGAGGGGCGGGGCCTCTTCCGGCTCTATGAGCCCGCCATGGATGCCAAGCGCCTGGCCCGCCAAGCGCTTGAACGCGACCTGCGAGAGGCTCTGGAGACTGGAGAGTTCGAGCTGTTCTACCAACCCGTTCTCGATCTGCGCACCAACCGCATTGCCGGCTTCGAGGCGCTCCTGCGCTGGCGGCACTCTGAACGTGGCTGGGTGGCGCCCGGCGAGTTCATTCCGGTGGCGGAAGAGACGGGCCTGATTGGGGCGCTGGGCGAATGGGTCCTGCAGCAGGCGTGCCGGGATGCCGTCAGCTGGCCTGGCTCGCTGAAGGTGTCCGTCAATGTCTCGCCGGTGCAATTCAGGTTGAGCCGTATTCTGGCAGGCGTGACGCAAGCCCTTGCCTCATCCAGTTTGCCGGCGCAGCGGCTGGGGCTGGAGATCACGGAATCCGTTGTGCTCGACGACAGCGGCGCCTTGGCCGCCCTGCTCCGGATCAAGGCCCTGGGAGTTGAGATCTCACTGGATGATTTCGGCACCGGCTACGCGTCCATGAGCTACTTGCGACGGTTTCCGTTCGATCGGATCAAGATCGATCAATCCTTTGTGCGCGAGTTGCAGCGTTTGCCGGACAGCACCGCCATCGTGCATGCCACGCTCGATCTGGCCCGCCGCCTTGGCATCACGACGACGGCCGAGGGGGTGGAAACCCAGGACCAGCTGAGCGCTCTTCGGGCGGCCGGTTGCACGCAAGCGCAGGGCTATCTGATCGCCCGGCCGATGCCGGTGCAGGAGATCGCGGGTTTTCTAGCCCACTGGACTGCGCCTCTCTCCTGAGGGCCTTGTTCTCGTCGTCCGAAGACGTTGATTGAGCCGGGACGGCAAGCCCCGATATGGCCGCCTCGCGCTGCACGCTCCGGCCTGTGGATGCCCCACGTCGATAAGCCTTTTTTAAGCGCCGACGCCTACCCCTGTGTTGGAGGATCAACCCAACGATCCTTTCCCCCGAGAGCCCTGCGTAGCCATGCCCCCGCTACGTGGGGCTTTCTGTTTTGGGCTCAGCCGTCGCGGCATGCCACCGCGCACGCGTAGCCCCCAAAGTGTCTCCTCTCAACCCACCATCGAAAATGACCCAGCTCTCGCTCTTCGACCTGTCGATGCGGTGGAATAGCCGCCGCGCCTCATATCGCCCCTCCCAGGAACCAATTGATCCGAGCCAGTTCTCCGTCGAGCCCGTCGGAGACGCCGTTGCCAGAGACTTCGTTATCCGGCACCACTACTCGGGCTCTTATCCGGCAGCGATCGCGGCCTATGGGTTGTTCCAAAGGGTCGCCTCTTTCCAGCAGGAACTGGTTGGGGTGGCAGTCTTCTCAGTTCCGATGCAGCCGAAAGCCGCTGCCGCATATGGCGCAGACCCGGACGCCAAGTTCTGCGACCTTGGCCGTTTTGTTCTGAAAGATCATGTCGGGGGCAACGGTGAAACTTGGCTGTTGTCGAGGGTCCTGCGCTTGCTCGCGGAAGACAAGCAGCGGCCTGACCGCCGCCCCCTCTATGACCTTTGCATGTCGTATAGTGATCCCGTCCCGCGCACGACGGCAGACGGCGATCTTCTGCATGTCGGCCACGTCGGGCGAATCTACCAGGCCTTTGGGAATTCGATATATTTGGGACGTGGGACGCCTCGCATTCACTGGCTGACACGCGACGGGTCAATCGTCTCTCCGCGAGCGCTTTCGAAGCTCCGCAACGGCGAGCGCGGCGCAGCCAATGCTTATGAATTCCTTCGCTTGCACGGAGCGCCGGCGATGGCCCCAGGCGAACCCGAGGCTGATTACATCAAGCGTGCTCTGACGGGAGGACCTTTCCGAAAACTTCGGCATAACGGCAATCATGCCTACGTCTTCCCGTGTGGCACGCACGCGACCCGCCAGGAGATCCGGCGCCGCATGGACAAAGGCCTCCCACGGCCGACTAAAACCGACCTCCCGATAGCGGCCTAGAATCTAATTCAAATATCCAGCTGCGGTGGCGGTTCCGTGCCGAGTCATTAACCATTCTCGCCAGCACCCGCCCGAATCATATTGCAGGATCGCGAGTCCAAGTTCGGCACGAATACTGTGCTACTTCGAATCAAGTGCGTAACTGAGAATCACCCGGAACCTGGCTTTTACATGCGAATTGATTCGGCCTTTTGGGCTAAATGATTCTAGCGAAAGAAGTTTCCCACCGCTGAATCGATCTATTGTGAATGGATTCTTGACGCGCGACTCCACAGCCAACTCAGAATCGGGCATTTCTCGATACGTCACAAGCGCAACGGGTGGATAGCCATGCCTGACGTGAAAGGTATCGAGCGGGTTCAACGCTTCCGCAAGTCTCGCCGTGAACGCGGAGACCGGGAGTTGAACGTATGGATACCCGGACTTCTCGGAGCTGCCATCGACGAGGCCGTCGAGAGTGGCCGCTTCAAGACACGCCAGGAGGTCATCACCCACGCTCTTGAGACCATGTTCGCCCAAAAGGATCGAAATGTCGTGACGTAAACCAGGCAAAGCAAAAGGCCCACGAAGCGGGAACTTCGAGGGCCTTTGGAGAACCACCGAGGGGTGGCCATCAGGAATCTGTGACAAGTTCCTTATGCCATCCCGACAAACTGCATGTCAAGAGCATCGGTTTCGGTGAACGCTCCTGCTTTGCCCTCAACATGGAGGGTACGATGCAGCTTGCATCGTCAGGAGGCCGGCGGCTGAGACATGCCGCTCTGGCCGCGAGAGAATTTGTGCTCGAAACCGGCCGCACGGTGACGCGCAAGGAACTGTCCGCCGCGGCCCGGGATGCCGCCAAGGCCTTGGAACTCCGGAACGGGCCCCGGTCGGTCCTGTCCGAGCTTGTCGCCTGCTGGGGCGAGCAGGAATGGGAACGGCTCCTGGTGTGGCCGTCGAACGACTATCTGGTTGCCAGAACCGGGCTGTCCGAGCGGGGTATCCGCAAGGCATTCCGCGTCCTCATCGACCACAAGCTGATTATCCCGAAGGAATCCCCCAACGGAAAGCGGTACGCCATCAAGGATTTGGTCGGTGAGATTATCGACGCTTTCGGGTTCGACCTGACACCTGTCTACGCCAGGCGCGGGGAGTGGGCCGAGCGCATCGTTGAGCAGAAGCAGGCCCGGGAAGCCCGGAAACGCACCTTCGACGACATTACGATCGCGCGCCGCGCCGCCCAGGAGGCCCTCAACAGCCTTGCTCAGGAGTTCCCGGATCTGGATCGCTCCGACCTCGAAGACCGGCTGGCCGGCCTTTTGGCGAGGACACCGTTGCGCAGCACGAAAGCCACGCCGCTGGACCTTCTGGACGAGTGGAAAGATCTAAGAGGGGCATGCGAGGAGGCTTATTATAAGGCAGGCTATGCCGGAACTGTGTGCCGCCACACTTATAACAACAACGGATCTCCTACCGAGGCTTGTAACAAGGGCTTTCCGAGGAAAGCTGAGGCGGTTCTTCCAAACGAACAAACCTCGGAGCACCTATCACCGGAATTGATCCTTGAGGCTTGCCCCACCATCAGTGACTACGGCCAACCGGTGCGGGATCTGGCGGATATCGTCTCGGCCGGCCGCTACCTTCGAGCCTCGCTCGGGGCCCATGAAAGCGCTTGGGCTGAGGCAGTCGAAGACATCGGCACCGTTCGGGCGGCCATAGCCGTGATCTACGTCCTGCAGCTCTACGAGGATGACGTGGCCAAGAACGGGGGGGAGAGTCGGATCAAAAACCCGGGCGGCTATTTCCGCGCCCTCACCCGCATGGTGAAATCCGGCAAGATCGACCTCGCCGTCGAGCTCCTGGCGATGAGAAGACGACGGATGAGCTGAACACTACGCAGCCTTCACGCCAGCTTTAGGATATATAGCCGCAACCATCATTGATTCGGTCGTTATTGCGTATGGAATATGCTTATGTTTTCACATCAGGACCTTTGGGACGTCATCGATTTGGTTGCGCAGCAGCGTGGCATGTCTGTATCTGGCCTTGCCCGAAAAGCCGGCCTTGATCCCACGGCTTTCAATAAGTCAAAACGGGTGAGCCCTGACGGGCGAGACCGCTGGCCCTCGACGGAGACGCTCGCCAAGATTCTTTCTTGCACCGAAATGGATCTGTCGGCATTCGCAACCCTCCTCAGATCCGTGCAGGAGCAGGCCGGGTTGCCGTCCAACGATAGCAAGCTGCAAAACCGCGGCGCTCAATGGCGCGCCAACGCATAGGCCATACTACGCTGTCCATGCACCAACGACAGCAGGGGCCGCATTCGCGGCGCCAAGCTGTCACTCACCTATAGACACTCCGATCGGTTGGGCTCAAGACAATTGCAGCCGATCGAACCCGGCGGCCTTGCCAGGAGTCCACGCGTGTATGATCTAAACCGGGAAGAGATCACGAAACTCGTTAGGCTTGTGCAAGATCTCGGAGAACGCGCTGCCAATCGAGGCGACACCACCAACGAGGCCTATTTCCGAGGGGTAGCGGAAGGGCTCGGCTTAGCCGAGCTGATCAAGCACGATCAGGTGGAATGGATGACACGCTGGAGCCAAATCCTTGCTTCCCAGCAGGATCAGACCTAGCGACCGGAACTCGTGCGTCATCCGCACTCGACGCGACACCCAACACCCGCTCTGCATTCACGACGACTGTCCTCTTGCGGACCCGTTGAAGCTTCGATTTAACTCGCGTTTCTTCTGCGTTATAATTCGGCCATCGAGCACGACAAACCAGGACGATTCGTGAAATGGACGACGCAGCTTTCAACACAGAATCCGTAGCAGCCGACCAGCTTAAAGCGTTTATTGAACGTATTGAGAGATTGGAAGAGGAAAAAGCAGGCATATCGGGCGACATTAAAGACGTCTATGCCGAAGCGAAAGGCAATGGTTTTGATACAAAAGTCCTGAGAAAGATAGTCGGCCTGCGAAAGAAAGACCATTCTGAACGGATGGAAGAAGAAGCAGTTCTTGAACTGTACATGCAAGCACTTGGGATGCAATAAGTAAATCACGGGCGTCCTAACGCTCGGGTGAGGACGAGGCGCGGCGCGCCTCGTCTTTTTATTTCAATCGGTTTGATCCGTTCCCACCAGCGAGAAAACCATGCTCCTCCTCTCAAGATCGTCTTCATACCTCGCCTCCAAGGCAGGGGAGGGCAAACGCTCGCACGAATTGGTTCCGGGCATGCTGCTGTGCGGGTTCCTATGCCTCTCGGTAATCCTCTTCAAGGTCGCCGTCGTGATCGGAACGCCGTTGGAACTCGACGCGGGCTCCCAAATCGCGCTCTTCGGACTTGGCGTCGTTCCCGCTGTCGGCGCCATGATCTACAGCCATCCCAGACGCTTTCAGCCAAGGATGGCCTCCCTGTACTTTACAGTTGCCCTCGTGCCGTTCTCGGCGTTGGCTTTCGCCAATCTCGGCCATGTCGTCAGCTATCTCTCACGGTCACAGCCGTTCTGGGATCATCTCCTCGCCTGGGGTGACGCAGCACTCGGCTTCGATTGGATCGCCATGCTCCGATGGGCCAATGAACATCCCGTGCTAACCGCGCTCGCCTACGGGGTCTATATGTCGGCAGGCTTTCAATCTCTCATGGTCCCGATCCTGCTTGCCGGTCTCGGACGATATCGGGTCTTGCAGGTTTCGGTGATTGCTCTCCTGCTGACGCTCATTGTCACCTACGGGATCGCATGGCTACTGCCGGCGCTTGGCACCTACGACTTCTACGGGATCGATCCCTCCCAACACCCGAACATTACGGTAAGGGTGGCAAGCCTGCATGTGCCCGAGATCATGGGCGTCCGTGACGGTTCGATTCTGAACATCTCGCGGCTCGCTCCAACCGGCCTGATCACGTTCCCCAGCTTCCACGCTGCAAACGCAGTGCTGCTCGCCTGGGCGCTCTGGCATGTTCCTTATCTCCGCTATCCGGCTCTCATCCTTAATAGTCTGATGCTCGTCGCAACGCCGCTTCACGGCAGTCACTTCCTGGTCGATGTTCTCGCCGGAATTCTGAGCGCCGCGCTTGCCATCGCTACAGCAGCGATTCTCCTGACGGGACTCCAACGATTGTGGCAGCAATCAGAATCCATCCCCCTAATCCACAGTCCGTCGGAACTCTAAATTGCCGTCACACGCACGGCACTTTCTCTGTGCTTTAACGTTGTGTGCCGGTGACAGCCGTCACTGTGGCTCCTTCCTGCAAGGAAGGCTGTCAAGTTTCCTGAGCCAAGAACCCGAATGATCCCTGCGACTGAACCGCTGCAGCCAAGCATCCTATCTGTTTGACGAAGACATTTTCGAAGATCCCTTTTCAGAAAACCCCGAAAGAATTTACGCCGACCATGTTCAGCACCAGAGACTTCGTCACAGCGGGCATCAATGTCTTGGGAGCCATCGATGCTCTTGAGGGCGCGCTTGCGCGGGCCACCTCCGGCGCTGATAGCATTTGCGTGACGGAGCACGAGAAGGACCTGATCTGCATGGGTATCGTGGATGCCCGATTTGTCCTGTCGACCCATGGCCTTCAGGCCGACAAGGTCCTCACACTTCTGACCATCCGGCTCGCCTCCTCGCTTGAAGTGTCCCGCACGAAAGCCCTGTCTGCTCTCAGCGAGCTCAGAACGGTTGAGGCTCTTGCTGCGGTCGATGCCAAAGCCAACCTCCAAGCCATTGCCGCATAAGGAGGCCACATGGGCTTCTTCAGACATGAGAACATGCCCGGGTTCCGTTAGGTCCACCCTAACCGAACATTCCGATGCACACTGCCGACCTACTGGTCGGATATTCCGCGGCAGAGCGAACGGGATTGGAAGAGCCGCCGGCAACACCAGTGGCGATAATCAAGCGCTCAAGGGGCGGCCTGAGCAACCAGGCCGCCCGTTGCCGCGACCGCTCGCACTCGGAAACAGTCCCATGATCCTCAACGTGTACGTCCCCAAGCCGGATTCCTCGGCCGCGGCTCTTATCCTCCCGGGAAGCGCCATTGTTGGGAAGGATGAGCAGGACGGCCGCATCCTTTGTTACTACGAGGGCAACGCCATTGGGGCCAAGAACCTCACCGGTTGTTCACCTTGAGAACGATTACCGCCGTGGGCTCTTCAACGGGGTCCTCGGAACCGTTGTTGAGGTTAATCCAGTCCAACGCGCGGTCGAAGTAGCCTTCGACGGTGAGCGACACAGCTTTGAAAAGGCGGAACTCGCTCGGATCAAGCTCGCCTATGCTCTGACCTGCCATAAGCTTCAGGGTAGTCAAGCGCCGAGGGTAGTCGTAGCCCTCGAACCAAGCTTGCTTCTAGCAGGTTGTTGAAAAAGTCCGTGGCGGCGCGGGCTCGGCTGTGATTCATTCGAGCCGGGCCACCGGAGGAAATGAATGCGCGGACGGGATGAGCGGACCGGAGAGCTGTTCTCCTATGTCGATCTGGAGGCCCGGGTGCGCGCGGATCATCCGTTGCGGGCGATCCGGGCGATTGCCAATCAGGCGCTGGTCCTGCTTCAGCCTGCACTGGCGGCTCTGTACGCGCCATACATGGGGCGGCCGTCCATTGCACCCGAGAAGCTGCTCCGCGCCATGCTGCTGCAGGCCTTCTACTCGATTCGCTCCGAGCGCCAGCTGATGGAGCGGCTCGACTACGATCTGCTCTTTCGCTGGTTTGTTGGGCTCGGCATCGATGATGCCGTGTGGGATCACTCCACCTTCTCCAAGAACCGCGATCGGCTTCTCGACGGCGACATCGCGGCCCAGTTCCTGGCCGCCGTGCTGGCCCAGCCCAGGGTGAAGAAGCTTCTCTCCACGGATCACTTCTCGGTCGATGGTACCCTGATCGAAGCCTGGGCTTCCATGAAGAGCTTCACGCCCAAGGACGGCGCCGGGGATCCGCCGGCCGGTGGCGGGCGCAACGGGGAGGTCAACTTCCGGGGCGAGAAGCGCTCGAACGACACCCATGCCTCGACCACTGATCCGGATGCGCGGCTCTACCGCAAGGGAGCCGGCAAGGAGGCGAAGCTGTGCTTCCTCGGACATGCGCTCATGGAGAACCGCTCCGGCCTGGTGGTGGACGCCTGTCTGACGCGCGCTGATGGTTATGCCGAGCGCACGGCGGCCCTGGCTTTGATGGAACCCTACGCCGACCGATCACGGGCGATCACGCTGGGGGCTGATAAGGCCTATGACACGCAGGACTTCGTCCGTGAGTTGCGGACCATGAAGGTCACACCGCATGTGGCGCAGAACGCGAACGGCCGGCGTTCAGCTATTGATGGACGCACCACCCGGCATGCGGGCTACGCGATCAGTCAGCGCATCCGCAAGCGCATAGAGGAGGCGTTCGGCTGGATCAAAACGGTCGCCGGTCAGGCCAAGACCCGGTTCCGGGGTGTTGAGCGGGTGGAGTTGGCCTTCACGTTCGCAGCCGCTGCCTACAATCTGGTGCGCCTGCCCAAGCTCCTGGCGGGGGCGACATGAGCGTCCTCGGCAAATGGCGCATCACGAAGATGCCGGACCATGTCGAGGATTATCCCGACATGGTTGGGCTCGCCTACATCCTCTTCGAGGAGGGCGGCGCGGGAGAGTTCGCTTTCGGATGTGTGACCGGCCAGATCTTCGGTGGCGGTCATGCAGATGCCGTTGCATTCTCGTGGGAAGGTAACGACGAGATGGATGTGGCAAGCGGCGACGGCTGGGCTGAGCTCCAGCCTGACGGCTCTCTTAAGGGCGCAATCTGCTTCCACGGCGCCGATGAAGCAAACTTCATCGCCCGCCGATGGACTTCTTCAACAGCCTGCTAGAGCCATCCTGGCTCTACACGGCCGTAACCCGGGCAGAGCGCCAAGCCGTCCTCGTTGGACCAACACAATTGTTGGACGCAGCCCTTAGGAAGCCGTTCGCTTGGTCTGAGCGCTACGTCGGCATCGCCTGAGGTCCTGATGGATGGATAGAGAAGGCACGAAGTCCCATCATCTAGGCTCCCACGCACCCATTCTGATGCTCTTGACCTGATTGCCGGAGCTGCCCTGAACCCTCTGGTTTTATCACATGGCAGAATCACTAGGTTATAGGCACCATAAGGAGAAGCCTACCGATATATCATTCAGAGGCTCTGCAGATTTTCCTATTTACCGCAAAGATTACGCTTGCAACAGAAGGTGATACCCACCTCTATGATATCCAAAAGGACCCAGCCAAGATGGCCGACCACATCTTGCTAGAGCTCGCAGTGCGTAAGCCGTATCGCGATACTCCTGATCTACTTGCTGAAGCTGAATACGATATCGAGGCAGGCTTGTGGGTCTTGCATGGCCGTCCATTGATTGAGGTATCCCCGATCTTCGCTGGGCCCGTTTCGAAGAAGATGGATCAGGAGACCGGCGAAGACCGGAAAGGCGAATGAGCCCACGGGTTCTCATCCTAGCAGACCTTTATGACTTCGCCGCTGACATGGTAGCTCTGCAGCTTCGTGAGCGCGAGGTCCCATTCCTACGATTAAATCGCGAGCAACTCTCGACAATGAGGTTGTCACTCGATCCACTCGAGCCTTCGTTGCGAGTCGCACTTGCAGACACAAGCTGGTCTATCGGACCTGACTTGCGCTCCATTTGGTACCGGCAACCCGTTTTCTTGCGAAACACTCCAGAGCAGCCCCTCGATCGCGTCGCTCAGCTTGAGCGATCACAGTGGATGGCCTTCCTTCGTGCGCTGACTGTTTTTGACTCAGTGGCATGGATGAATCACCCACGCGAGACATACCAAGCGGAGACGAAACCGTTCCAACTCGCAGTGGCCCAACGTGTGGGTTTCACAGTGCCTTCTACGCTCGTTTCAAACGATGCCAGTGCCATCCAGGAGTTGTTTCCATCCGATGTGATGATCAAGCCTCTCGATACAGTGCTCATCCGCGAAGGAGATGAGACCCTGTTCGCATACGCCAATGCGGCCAGGGCGGATTCGCTAGACAACAGGGCAACACCGCAGTCCCCGCTAATCGCTCAAGATTTGAAGACGGGAAAGGTAGACTGGCGGGTAACTGTGATTGGCGACGAGATCTATCCTGTTCGCATCCTAAAGGACAGCCGTGGCATCGAAGGCGATTGGCGACGCACTCCGAAGGCTGACCTTCGGTATGAGGACGGCGACTTGCCACCAGCTGTCGCGAGTTCTTGCAAGCATCTTCTTCGCGAGGTGGGCCTATCGTTCGGCGGGATCGATTTGATTGAGACTGCTGATGGATTTTCCTTCGTTGAGGTGAACCCAACTGGCGAATTTGGATGGCTTGTTGAACCACACCGCCCACTCGACCAGGTTATCGCGCGATGGCTGGCGTGCGGAGGAGCGTTTGGCGAATGACCAATTCGTTCACCACGAATTTCCGAGCGATGTGCTTGAGCGTAAGGAGGCATCTTGTAGGGGCTGGGAAGCGCCTCCTGGAAGAATGCTTTCCCTACGTCACCTACATTGTGCGAAAACGCCGTAAGCTGCGGGAGGCCGCCCTTGAAGCAGACCCAGTCGCTACGGAAAATTACGTGACCTTAAGTATAGACGAGCTGAGGGCTATGCTTCAAGATGAACGCCAGCGAGCCGCAGCTACTGACGAGAAGACATTCAAGTTGACGCTCTCAATTTCCTTAGCTCTTACAGTTTTTGGGGCGCTCTCACCTCTGTTCTTGGACAGGATTTGCTCGCCACAAACGAAGGCTCTTTGCGCTTCTGCCATTCTTGCAACTGTGTTTTACTCGCTCTCCGGTGGCTTTGTGGCGTTGGGAGCAATGCGAACTCTACCGTCGTATGGATTTGGCCCCACGGGCTTGCCAGAAAAGGCAGTGGCAGCAAGGCGACGGTTTTTAGCGAACTCGCTTGCGCGAAACCAACTAGTAAGCATAGCCCGCCATTTACGAAATGAAACCGCATATCAGTCGCTTCGCAATAGTTTCATAGGATTGTTCGTTGCTATTGGAGTATTCGTCTATGCGGTTATAGCAGGCGAGGCCTCCCTAACACTGGGGCGTTAGGTACTGCTCCGCATCGGTCAGCGCATAGACTATCGAATGTTGTTTGCACTCTGCGCTACGGTGAACCAACTGGTATGGAACACTGGAGTGCTGTTATTGGGATTTGTTGGTAAGCCGTATCGCGCGCGTTTTAAGTGGCTGATATCGACTAAATTACTCAGGTACGTATTAAAGTATCATTTATTAAGCTGCGCTTTTGCTGCCCCGCTGACACAACGAAGCCGAACTGATATAGGTCTTTAGTCATTAGGGAGGAATTGATGGCTCGTAGGGTGTTCTTTAGCTTCCACTATGATCGCGACGTTCGACGTGTGGTCCAAGTTCGGAACTCTTGGGTCGTTCGGCCGGGTGGAGATGCGCAGCCATTCTACGACAAGGCCGAGTTCGAGGAGGCCAAGAAGCGCGCCGGTGGTATCGAGAAGTGGATCGAGGAACAACTTAAGGGAACGTCTGTAACGGTGGTCCTCTTCGGTGCCGAGACCTATGAGCGCGAATGGGTCCGCCACGAGATTAAGCGCAGCTATGAACTCGGCAAAGGGCTGCTCGCAATCGATATCCATAATGTGAAAGATCCTCAGTCGGGCACGGACAGGCAGGGCAAGAACCCGCTCGACTATTGGACGGTGAAACAACACGGACGCGATGTGCCGTTCTCTAGCTTGTACAGAACCTATGACTGGGTACGTGACAACGGGTACAATAACATGCCGTCCTGGATCGAAGCGGCTGCCAAGGCAGCTGGGCGCTGAGGCTCTAATGAGCGTGTATGAGTTCGCTATACTTGGCTCGGCGGCACCTGAGGACCGAGCCACTCTCACCGCAACGCTTGGCAATATGGTCGCAGATTTCGGGCTCGTGCTAGGAGACGACATCGTCATCCATGATGCAGCCACACTACCACATAGGGATAAGAGAGCCGCCTTTGCTGCGACCTATTTTGGCGGAGCCGTCAACACCGATGTCGATGCGGCACAGGAGGTAATTCGATCTAGTGCGCCGATCATTCCAATCATCCCTGCTGGTGGAGACTTTGGCGCTCACATCCCGGATATCCTACAAGCGGCCAATGGGCTCAAGCGAAGGCACGACGACCCAGAAATGGCCGAGCTAGCAGCAGCGCTGCTTGAATGCGTTGGGTTGCTCAGGCGGCAGCGCCGAGTGTTCGTGAGCTACCGGCGAACCGAGTCGCGTGCAGCAGCATTGCAATTACATGACCTGCTGACCGCACGTGGCTTCGATGTCTTCCTGGACACGCACAATATTCGGCCAGGTGATCCATTTCAGGACGTGCTTTGGCACCGGCTGGTCGACTCGGACGTTATGGTGATGCTCGATACTCCCACCTACTTCGAAAGCCGCTGGACGCGGCAGGAGATCGGGCGTGCTCGAGCGAAAGAAATCCAAGTGCTTCGTGTCATTTGGCCGGAGCATACGCCAAGCAAGCTCACCGATCTTGCCGAAACTATCTATCTTGAGCCCACTGATTTGCAGGGGCATGATGGCCCGATCGCGGCGACTACAGTGGATGCGATCATCCTTGGTGTCGAGCGGCTGCGAAGTCGGAGCATTGCCGCTCGCTATATGTCCATCACTGGCAAGCTAAGGTCTGACGTCGAGAAAATTGGCGCCTCCGTCGAAGGAGTTGGCGCGCATCGGGCGATTGCGGTGCGCCTTCTCGATGATCGTAGAATCTGGGCTTACCCGATCGTGGGAGTACCAACTGCCGAGATCTTGAATGATGTCGCTGAAAAGGCGCGCCGCGCTGACCAGCGGGAGGTGCCTATTCTGGTTTACGATCATATCGGCATCCGCGATGCATGGAGCGCGCATCTTCGATGGCTCGACGAGCACATCCGAGCTGTCCGGGCGATCAAGGTGTCGGAAGCGGGTTGGGCGCTCGCAGCTTGGGAGGCCTGACCATGGCTGAGGCAATCTTCCTCTCTGCAGGGGTGCCTGATTCAAAGCGCGGACCACAGTACGCAGCCACTGCAGACACAGTCGCGATAACGGCGGCCGTTTCGGCTCTGGTGCATGTGACACTCGGCCGCCGACTTGTTGTTTGGGGTGGACATCCGGCGGTCACACCTATGATCTGGGTCGTTGCGCAAGATATCGGAGTCGATTACGGTCGGTGGGTTCAACTCTACCAGTCTCGACACTTCAGGGATGAGTTCCCGGAAGACAATGAGCGATTCCAAAATGTTACCTATACCGATGAGGTCGGACTAGATCGAGAGAAGAGCCTGCTCGCAATGCGCGAGCGAATGTTCACAGACCATGTGTTCAAGGCAGCAGTATTTATCGGTGGTATGGGTGGGATTGTCCAAGAGTACGAGCTCTTTCGGCGCCTGCAGCCAGCTGCGGCGGTCGTACCAGTCGTCTCCACCGGCGGCGCGACCTTGGAAGTCGCCGCTCGCGTGGGAGTGCTAGACGCCGATTTGGCGGATGACCGCGATTATGTTGCGCTGTTCCATCGCCATCTCGGGATCTCGGTGAAAGAAGAGCGATTCCGTAGCCCTCAGGACCAACCGTCTGAGATCGAGCAGCGTTTCTGGCGTCCACCTACAAGACCCTGACAATCACTGATGGCCTTTCTTCGCGATACAGAGATCCGCGCACGCGGCCGGCGCCGAGCCAAGGCGCAGGGAGTGAGCGCCGAAGAGGTGCTGACACGGGTCTCGCGTCAGCCCCGGTCACATTACGACATCTTTTTATCTCAGACGATCCGTGATGCCGAGATCGTCCTTGGTGTTTATGATCTGCTGACGAGCCTTGGCTACGACGTATTCTGCGATTGGATTGAGGCACCAGCGGTCGACCGTAGCGAGGTGACACCTGCGAACGCTGCTTTGGTTCGCGCGATCATGGGGGTGAGTGACACCTTTGTCTTCCTCGATACAGACGGCGCGGCACAATCACTGTGGATGTGCTGGGAACTCGGATGGTTTGATGGCGGGCGCGGTCCCATCGCAGTTCTCCCTGTACTACCAGACGGCGAGCACTACTACCGAGGTCGCGAATTTTTGGGCCTCTACCCTTATGTCGAGGTCGACGAGCAGGGTCGCTTGAAGGTAGTTCGACCAGTTGTCGCGGGACCGGGTGGCGTCATGATATTCGAGGCCCCAAATTCTCGATCATTTGAGTCGTGGCGCACTGATCCTCGCGACTTCATGCGGCCGCGCGTGATCGGTGGAGTAAGACGGTAAGGGCCTTCCTCGAAAGCTGAAAGTGAGTGTAGACCCGGCCAAAAGATGAATCACGGCTTCCGCTAACCACCTGTCCCATATGTACTTATTTTCGAGTTTGGCTAAGATTTTCCTGAGAGACCCATTGATCTGCCTCACTCCAAAAAGAAGAAATTTGATAGTCTAGTTGGAAGGGCAGAGCGGACGTTCAAATGCGTCCCGTCTACTTCCCTGGCTGACCCTGAGCCGAGATGGCCACCCAGCAGTTTTCGCTGTCTAATGCTCAGGCGTTTCACAGCATCGTTTTCATTCGTCCCGAATGATCGACCGGATCTTCTGCGCTAGAGCATCGACCGCAAACGGCTTCGTGATCATCTGCATGCCGGGCTCCAGGAAGCCCGCCGCCAGGGTGGCATTCTCGGCGTAACCCGTGATGAACAGCACCTTGAGGTCGCGGCGGCGTTCCCGGGCGGCGTCGGCGAGCTGGCGCCCGTTCAGGCCTGGCAGACCCACGTCCGTGATCAGGAGGTCGATGCGCCGCCGGGACTGGAGGATCTTCAGCCCTTCCGGTCCGTCCGCTGCCTCCAGCGTCCGGTAGCCGAGATCCTCCAGCACCTCGATGATCAGGCTGCGCACCACCGGCTCGTCCTCGACCACCAGCACGGTCTCGCCTGACTCGGCGCGCGGCGCCTCGGCCAGCGTCGCGGCCTCGATCTGCGCGTCCGTTTCGCCGCGGTAGCGGGGCAGGTAGAGTTTGATCGTCGTGCCCTGGCCGAGTTCGCTGTAGATCTTGGCGTGACCTTCCGACTGACGGGCGAACCCATAGACCATCGACAGCCCTAATCCGGTCCCCTGACCAATGGGCTTTGTCGTGAAGAATGGGTCGAACGCCCGCTCGATCACGTCCTGCGGCATGCCTGTTCCCGTGTCCGTTACGCAGATGCAGACATACTGGCCGGGCTTCACGTCCCGCTGCGCCGCGATGTAGGCCTCATCCAGGTGGGCGTTGCAGGTCTCAATCGTGAGCTTGCCGCCGTCCGGCATCGCGTCGCGAGCGTTGATGACGAGGTTGAGAAGCGCACTCTCCAGTTGGTTGGGATCGCAGAGGGTCGGCCAGAGGCCTCCCGCCAGCACGACCTCCAACGTCACCGTCTCGCCAACGGTGCGCCGGAACAGGTCCTCCAAGGAAGCAACGAGCGCGTTCGCCTGCACGGGCCGGGGATCGAGCGGCTGGCGGCGGGCAAAGGCGAGCAGACGGTGCGTCAGGGCGGCGGCGCGGTTGGCGGACGTCGTGGCTGCCGTGATGTAGCGATCGACGGTCTCGAGACGCCCCTGCGAAACGCGTGTGCGCAGCATGTCGAGGGATCCCACGATCCCGGTCAACAGGTTGTTGAAGTCGTGCGCGATGCCCCCGGTGAGCTGGCCGATGCTCTCCATCTTCTGCGACTGCCGCAGGGCCTCCTCGGTCTGACGCAACGCCTCGGCTGCCGCTCGCTCCGCCGTGATGTCGCGGCCGATGGCGTAGAACAGTCCCTCCTTCGGCACTGCCGTCCACGAGATCAGCCGGTAGCTGCCGTCCTTGGCGCGAAAGCGGTTCTCGAACCGGAAGGTTTGGGCACCCTGGTCAAGGCTCCCAAGTTCGGCGAGCGTGCCCTCGACATCATCGGGATGGATGAGCCCAAGAAAGTTGCTGGCGAGCAGTTCCTCCTCGGACCAGCCGAGCATCGTCGTCCAAGCCGGGTTGACGGCAACCAGCGTTCCGTCCGAGCGGCAGACGTCCATCAGGTCGGTGCTGAGCTGCCAGATCTGATCCCGCTCCCTCGTGCGCTCCTCGACCTCGGCTTCCAGGGTTTCGTTCAGGCGCCGCAGCGATTCCTCGGCGCGCCGGCGCTCCTCGATCTCGCGTTGCGCCTTCTGGAACAGGCGGGCGTTGTCAATGGCCACGGCCGCGCCCGCAGCGAGCCCGGAGATGAGCCGCTCCGAGCGCTCGTGGAAGACGCCCGTCTGCGCATGTCCGAAGAACAGGCCGCCGATCACCTCACCGGATCGGGACGTCACAGGCACAGCCAGGTAACTGCGAACCGGCAAATGCCCTTCCGGCATGCCTCGATGCGGCTCCGAGTGTCCGTAGGCTGGATCCTGGGTGATGTCGTCCGAGCGAACAATGCGCTCACCGTTGAACGTCGGCGCGAACACCTTCGTATTGCGGGGCATCGGGAACTTCGAGAATGCCTCACGCGGAACGCCCGAGATCGAGTAGAGCATGTAGCTCTCGCCGGCCTCGTTCTCCACGTTGTAGAAGAACGCGCCGAACTGGGCTCCGGTGAGCTCCACGCCTGCGTCTGTCACACGCTGGACCAGCCGCTCGAGATCGTGCTCCGAGGCGGCAGCGGCAAGCGCCGTGTTGAGGATCTCCAGGGCGCGGGTTTCCTCCCGCAGGGCGTCCTGGCTGGACCGACGCTCGGCAATGTCCTCGGTAGTGCCGTACCACTCGACGATCGCCCCGTCTGGACCACGCCGGGGAAAGGCGCGCGAGTGCATCCAGCGGTAGGTGCCGTCGCGCATGCGGGCGCGATGCTCGATGTCATAGGATTCACCGGTTGTGAACGCTCGAGTCCATGCCTCACGCGAGGGGCCGAGATCTTCCGGATGAATCGCCTCTGCCCATGTCCCGCCGAGCCCACTGGTTCCCGTCCAGTCCTGCCAGCGCTGGGCGACGCGGTCGAGCTGTCCGTCGGGGCGGGCCGTCCAGGTGACCTGCGGGTTCAGCTCGACCGTATGACGGTAGTGATCCTCCGCCTCGCGAAGCTGGGCCTCTGCACGCTTGCGCTCGCTGATGTCACGGTAGAAGACTGAGAGGCCGTCAGGAGCCGGATAGGCGCGGATCTCAGTCCAGGCCTCCCGCCCGTCAGGCCACGTGTACCTGTTCTCGAACGTGGCCGGCACGCGCTCGGCCATGCACCGTTTATAGAACTCACCCAATGGCGAGTTCTCGGTGTTGGGCCAGACCTCCCAATGGGTGCGCCCGATGATCTCGGCCTCGGGCCGCTGATCCAGCCTCAACCCGGCCGGATTGATCCGGAGGATGCGGAACTTGCGGTCGAGCAGAATGAAGGCCTCATCCATGCCGTCGAGCACGCCTCTGGTGCGCTCCTCGCTCTCCCGCAGGGCGCGCTGGCCAAGGACCTTACCGGTCGTCTCCGTCGCGGCGCAGAACATGCCTGCAATGGTGCCGTCATCATCCCAGACGGGATTGTAGGAGAAGCTGAACCAGGCATCCTCGCGGTAGCCGTGGCGTCCCATGGGGATCAGCAGGTCCTCATGCCAGCTCGCCTGCCCGGACAGGGTCTGGTCGACCAGTGGCCTGATCTGCGTCCAGATGTCGGACCAGACCGCAGCGAAGGGGTGCCCGAGCGCGTCGGGGTGCTTGGCACCGAAGATTGGGATGTAGTCGTCGTTGTAGAGGAAAGCGAGATCCGGACCCCAGGCGATGAACATCGGCTGCTTGGCATTGAGGATCATCCGCACGAGCATCCGCAGCGGCCGGGACCACGTCTCGGGTTCTCCCAGGGGCGATCCCGACCAGTCATGCGAGCGCATGCGGGCACCCATCTCCCCGCCACCCGAGAGGAAGTCGCGATCGGTGGCGGTTGGCCGTGGGCTTCGGTCGTGCATCGGGATTCCGGATGGAGGCTAGGCCGGGCGGCCTCGGTGACGGAATGCGATCTAGGGCGACGCGCCCCGCACCGCAACCGTCGTCCCAAGGGTCTGGCCTCGAGACAATGTGTATCATCGCCTACGCGAGATAGGAGTTCACCCCTTGGGGCAGGGAACTGTCACCAGGATGGTCCAAAGGCTTGATCCTCCTCCCGCTGAGGCTATTTCCCAGCCCCCATGCATCCATCCGGTTCCTCACCCCCTCTTGTCCTTGTCGTCGAGGATGATCCCATGGTCCGTGCCATGGCTGTCGATGCCCTCGAGGACGATGGATTCGGGGTGCTCGAGGCCCCCCTCCGCCGATTTCGCCGTGACCCTGCTGGAATCCAGACCCGACATCGGCGTGGTGTTCACGGACGTCACGATGCCCGGGACGCTCAACGGCTTCCACTTGGCGCGCCTGGTCCGAGGGACCTACCCGCACATCCACGTCCTGGTTGCGTCGGGCGCCCTGCCGTCCGGATTCAGCGGCGTGGCGCCGGATGCGCGCTTCGTGCCCAAGCCCTACCGCATGAC
Organism: Microvirga sp. M2; assembly: GCF_047497095.1. Taxonomy (NCBI): domain Bacteria; kingdom Pseudomonadati; phylum Pseudomonadota; class Alphaproteobacteria; order Hyphomicrobiales; family Methylobacteriaceae; genus Microvirga; species Microvirga sp. M2. The sequence goes on along the minus strand of NZ_CP134065.1, from coordinate 21,717 downwards.
GGATATCGTGCGGATCATCCGCGAGATGGCTCGGTGACGTGGCTTCCATTGCGGGCCTGGAGCGTCTTGCCGCCTTTATGGCAGGCCGCAGGGTCCCTATATCCCGACTCCTCCCTACGAAGTCATCCCAAACGCCATGACTGGCCTTGCAAGGGCAGGCCATGACCCGTGGACATGAGGCGCCACCAACGAGACCGAACGCGATGCACGGCAGCCTTGGACCCAACAGCAGACTGGATTTTCTCTCGGGCGGAGGCGAGATGGGTGCACTCATCCGCGCCCATGACTGGGCGGCGACGCCGCTCGGCTCGCCGGGGCAGTGGTACTTGGAAGCAAGGTTTGGTGTGCTGGAAGGTCTGGGGCACCCCACATACGCCGATTTGGATGCAGCCCAAACAGGGATCGCCCAGTACCTTGCCAGACGGCGCGGAAGCGGCCTGACAACTCCATGAACGGTCTTCTCCGAAGTTGAGCGTTCATCTCCGGAACGTCTGGAATTGGCGGCGTGACCGAGCAGGGCAACCGCTACCTGCGCTCGATGCTGAACGGTCGGAGCGCTGGCAGCGATCCGCTTTGCCCAGCGGCATGGGACGAGGCGCCCCTGGCTCGTGCACCTGCTGGCGCGGCGAGCGGCCAAGGTGGCAGCGGTAGCCCTGCCCAACAAGATGGCTCGCATGGTGTGGGCGATCATGGCCAAAGGCGAGCGCTACCGTGAGCCAGTGATCGGACAGGCCGCGTAATACCTCGTCGGATCCTTCGACGAGACCAAGGTTGGGAACGGCGAAAGACACTAATGCAGGATCCGGTCCAGCCGGGAAGCGGGACACCCCATTCGTGCCAGAGCATCGTGGAATGCGAGGAATTGGTCGGGCCCCCTTCGCGAAGGGCATTATGGCCAGCGGTCATGAGCACCGCAGCAACAGGTCGAACACATGGCCGCATCGACCAACCTTGCAGAAGCGTTCAACAAATCCCTTGCCAACGGGGAGCCGCTCACACATGGCGCGAGGCTGACGAAAGCCGGATTTCCGCAGGCCTAGGGCAAGCTGACCTTCATAAGGCCATGTCGACCGGCTCAGTTTGACCGAGCCTATGTCAAAACGCGACCAGGCCGCTCCGTAGAGCAATTTAATTTCCTGTAAGTCCCGATAGACCGGGAAATCTCCGGTACACTAGCGTGAACTTGTACAAATAGTTCGTCGAGATCAGGACGGTCTGAGTTTTGACACACCCCTCGACCCAACTCGGACGCTTCAACAGCTCAATCACAAACCCCGAAGTTTGCCGAATCTGGACCGACCACTTTTGGAGCTAGGAGAATGAAGGCTGCACTTGAAAACTGCGACCCGTCCCGCGCTCGACCCGGATCGATCACCGCCCCGCCAGCAGGGGAACTTGTCCGAGCGGCCAACGGCGGCGCAGCTCGCCGCCGTTCTCCGAATGACCGCGGCCAAGCATAAGGAGCTTGGACGGATTTGGTCCGCCGGTAGCACGATCAGCACCTACTCGTGAATAGACGGCCGAAGAGCTGCAGGCTCACCAGCGACCCTCCGCTTGACGCTGACGGAGCGCAAGTTCGTCATCGCTTGGAGGTTTTGTGGCAAAACTGCTGGTGCGAACCTCTCCATCACGCACAAACGATGCGAAGTGGACGCCCTTGGGCGAGTGCGCCTGCTCGACCAACGTCCAGGACCGGGCTGTCGCCGGATCGCCCGAGTACCAGCGTTTGCCGCGTCCAAGCATGACCGGGAAGGTGATCAATACCAGCTGATCGACAAGGCCCGCGGGAAGCAGCGCCTGGTAGAGCATGCTGCTGCCCTGGATCAGCAGGTCCGGTCCATCGCTGGCCTTGAGGCGCGCGACGGCCTCGGCGGGATCGCCGACGAGGCGCTGGCTGTTGTTCCACGTCAGCGGCCGGTCCGACGATGTCACAACGTGTTTTCGAACGGCATTGAAGGTCTCGCCGATCGGCTGGTCACCGTTGTGCGGCCAATACGCGGCGAAGATCTCGTACGTTCGCCGGCCAAGCAGCAGCTCATAGCTGCCGCCCAGCAGCCGCCCCATCGGCTCGTCCAGCGTGTCGTCGAAATAGGGGAACACCCAGCCGCCATGCGAAAAGCTGGTCTGGTCCTCCTCTGGCCCGCCGGGTGCCTGGATCACGCCATCGAGTGATTGAAAAAGAGAGCCGATGATTTTACGCATCGACGGTTTCTCCGCGCTCCGCAGCCTCGATCCGGGCGATGTCGATCTTGCGCATCGTCATCATCGCTTCGAACGCTCGCCTGGCCGCGGCCTTGTCAGGATTGCTGTTGGCTCGCAGCAGTGCACGGGGTGTGATCTGCCACGAAAAGCCCCAGCGATCCTTGCACCAGCCGCAGGCACTTTCCTGCCCGCCATTGCTGACGATGGCGTTCCAATAACGGTCGGTCTCTTCCTGGTCGTCGGTCAGCACCATGAAGCTGACCGCCTGATTAGCCTCGAAATTGGGTCCGCCGTTCAGGCCGACGAACGGACGGCCGAGCACAGTGAACTCGACCGTGAGCTCGGAGCCCTCTGTCCCACCCGAAAGTCTGACGGGGCGTGCATGGGAGCGCCAACACTGCTGTCGGGAAAGGTTGCGGCGTAGAACTCCGCGGCCTTGCGGGCTTCCCCATGATCGAACCACAGGCAGGTCATGAGCTTGTCGCTAGCCACGATATTTCTCCTTAAGCGGGTCGACCAATCCGAAGACGGCGCCCTGGGGGTGTACAGGGCGGCAAATATTCGCCGCCCGGGATTTTGCTGGGGCAATGAAGGATCGTGCCATCGCCGGCGCGGCCCAGCCATTCGACTCGATTGCCTTGGAAGCATGATGCAATGAGTTATATTTTGCAACTGTCTAGTTATAAATAATAACCAATATGCGAAGAAGCGTGCCCAAGCGGAGCTACGACGATGCCTGTGGGAGGCTCATGCGCTGGAGCTGATCGGGGATCGCTTGTCATTCGGCTTTGAACCCAGACCCTAGCGCATGCCAAACGTAAGCCTCTCGACGGCTTGAGGCCTTTCTCAGAGCGGGAGGGTCACGAGCAGCGCCGTCTGTGACCCCTCTGTCACAGCGGTTTGTTTCGCATGTTCAGCCGCTTGCACCTGTTCTGATAGAGGTCAACGTTCGGTGCCGAGTTCCAGTCAAGAGCGGAATGCAAAATGCAACGATCAAGCTTGTCGGGCAGTTGTTCCCGGCAGCGCGAGCGTAGGTGCGGCATGTCGGACAAGGTGGACGGGTCCTTGGCTCCGGTGGCTTCAGGGCATCGTGCTCCTGCTGATCGCCAACGTCGTCAACATCGGCGCGGATCTCGGCGCCATGGCCGATGGCGCAGGCGGCCCTGAGGGATGTCCATGCGGCGGTGGTCCGGCATTCGGTAGCAGAAACCACCAGGCACTGGCTCGATGCTCCAAATTCAACTGTCTGGTTGACTATACCCTTGGCAGGCGTTAGTTAAACCATATGGTTGAACAAGAGCCCGCCCGCCTTGACGCTGTCTTTCACGCGCTCTCAGATGCAACACGCCGAGCGATGCTGCGCCAGCTTTCGACTGGTCCGTGCAGCATCGGGGAACTCGCGGCCCCTTTCTCCATGAGCTTCGCTGGCGCATCCAAACACGTGAAGGTCCTGGAGACGGCAGGCATTGTGCTCCGTGAGGTCCGGGGCCGGACGCATCTCTCTGCCGGCTCGATCCCACACAGCTTGCTGAGGCCGATGCATGGCTTCGCTACTATGAACGCTTCTGGACCGCACAACTCGACATGTTGGAAAAACTGTTAGCGGCGGATGCCAAGAGCGAGAAGTCTCACAAAAGGAAGCCGAAATGACTGTCAGAGATAAGCCCGCTGTCGTCGTGGTGCGTCGCTTCGATGCCTCACCGGAACGCGTGTTCGACGCTTGGCTGGATCCCGAGATTGCGCGCCGCTGGCTGTTTTCGACACTGGGGGGCGAGATGGTTCGCGCCGAGGTCGACCCGCGGGTTGGCGGCCGTTTCATCTTCACCGACCGGCGCGATGGCGAGGAGATCGAGCACGTCGGCGAGTATCTCGAGATCAACCGCCCGTCTCGCCTAGTCTTCACCTTCGCCGTGCCGAAATACAGCGATGAGTATGATCGTGTGACGATCGAGATCCGCCGCCTCGACAAAGGCTGCGAGCTGACGCTCACCAACGAGATGTCGCCCGAGATCTACGGCGAGTGGGGAGAGCGCACCCGTGGTGGATGGATGACCCTGCTCGATGCCCTTGCCAGCATCCTTGGCCCTGGAGAGGAGTCCGACATTTCATGTCAGGAGATGCCGGAGGGGCCTCTCAAAGAGACATTGGCAAAAAATCTCGCGGTTCCAAAAGAATAGAAGGGTTTTGGTGGCTTTTGCTGCTGAATGCCGCGGTGGTCGGCCTACTCCTGGCTGCGCTGTATTACCCAGTGTGACGGCGGTGATCCTCGGCACGTCTGATTTCGCCCTGGGTGCAGGCGCCTTCCTTCCGCTGGTGTTGTGGCGGACCCCGCCGTGGCTGCTGGTCCTGAGTGCCGTCGGCGGAGGGGCCATCCCAGCACTATGACGTTTCAGTCTAAAGGTCTGATTTAGCACATCCCGGAAGTAGAACGAGATTCTGGAATGCGCCGACAAGCGGACCTTCCTCTGGCCTTTTGAATGTGCAGCTACTTAAGCTGCTCAGTACAGGCAGCGCTCCTTGGAAGTTTGAAGGTCTATCTCCGGCCAATGTCCGACAAGGATGTAGGGATTATCGGTCATTGACGATGTTTCGCAAATGCCACGATCTACACGTTCATGACGTGATGAGTCTTGAGCAACACGATCAATCACAGGCAAGATCGCCTTTCCGGCAAGGCGCAATCGTCGTGCCCAGATCCAGGTCCTCATTTAGCATTCATCAAACTAATCAATGAGGACTTGGTAACGACGAGCGCACATTAGCACTCGTGCATGCGCCTCACTTCAGGGCCGGGGCCGCTGCTCCTCTTGAGCATCGTGCCCCTGCGTTAGTTCGTTCCTGTCATGCCGGGATAGGTATTGCGAGCCTCGCCAGAATGGCAGGACCTCAGAGCCCGAACAGCCTCTCGAAGAAGTTCTTCTGGCGCTTGGGGCGCCGCTGGGGTTGGCTCTTGGCGCTTTCGCCGGCATTGGCATAGCGCGGATCCTGTCCGGCGCCACCCACACCCGGCAGGCCCACCGGCTTCTGATCCTTCAGGGCGATCTTCATGAAGTTGTGCCAGATGTCGGTCGGCAGGTTGCCGCCAGACACGCCCCTGGTGGGCGTGCTGTCGTCGTTGCCGAGCCAGACGCCGGCAACCAGATTGCCAGTGAAGCCCACGAACCAAGCGTCCCTGTAGTCGTTGGTGGTGCCGGTCTTGCCCGCCATGGGCCAGCCGGGAATTTGCGCCTTCTTGGCGGTGCCGATGACGAAGACGTTGTGCATCATCGCGTTCATCATGGCATCGATGCGTGGATCGATGATGCGGTCCAGACCGCCGGATGCCGGGCGGCTGAAGAGGTGCTCGCCATCCGTAGTCTTCACTTCGGTGATTACATAAGGCACAACCTCGAAGCCCCCGTTGGCGAAGGCTGCATAGGCGCCCACGAGCTCAAGCGGCGTGACTTCGGAGGTGCCGAGCGCGATCGAGGGATCGGCTTGGAGTGGCGAGGTGACGCCGAGGCGCTGTGCCGTCTGCACGACGGCCTTGGGCCCGACCTCCATGTTGAGCTTCACCGCCACGGTGTTGAGGGAGAGCGCGAGAGCATTGCGTAAGGTGATCGGCCCCCGATAGCCCCGGTCATAATTCTCGGGCTTCCAGCCGTTGATGTTGACCGGCGCATCCGTGCGCACGGTGTCGGGGGTGAGCCCCCGCTCAAGGGCCGTCAGATACACGAAGGGCTTGAAGGACGAGCCCGGCTGGCGGCGGGCAGAGGTCGCCCGGTTGAACTGGCTCGTCTCGTAGTCGCGGCCACCCACGAGAGCTGTCACAGCCCCGTCAGGCCGCATGGCCACGAAGGCGCCCTCGCTTACATTGAACTTCTGGCCCTTGGCGTTGAGCTCGTCCACCAGCACCCGCTCGGCCGCCGCCTGCAGGGTCGGCTCGAGGGTGGTCGAGACCACGATGTCGGAGTCGATGGTGCCGACGACGTCGTCGAGCACGTCCATCACGTAGTCAGCGGCATAATTGGCAGAGCCGGCTCCTTTGGGACGCACGGGCGCGGCCGGTGCGCCGAGCGCCGCCTTCGTCATGTCCGGCGTGACGAAGCCGAGTTCGTTCATAGCCGCGATCACAAGTTCGGCGCGGGCCTGCGCGGCCTCGGGGTTGCGGTTGGGGGCCAGGCGCGATGGGGACTGGACGAGGCCCGCCAGCATGGCAGCTTCCGACAGCGACACGTCGCGGGCCGACTTGCCGTAGTAGCGTTGGGCGGCCGCTTCGACGCCGTAAGCGCCGGCGCCGAAATAGACCCGATTGAGATAGAGCTCGAGGATCTGGTCCTTGGTGTACTTGTGTTCCAGCCACAGCGCCAGGATGGCCTCCTGGATCTTGCGCGAGGCGGTGCGCTCCTGGGTCAAGAACAGGTTCTTTGCGAGTTGCTGCGTCAGGGTCGAGCCGCCCTGGAGGCCTCCATCGTGGGACAGATTGCGGTAGGCTGCGCGGACGAGGCCCATCAGGTCGATGCCCCAATGGTCATAGAAGCGCCGGTCCTCGATGGCGACGAAGGCCTTGGGCAGGTAGGGCGGGAGCTCCTCCAGGGAGACCTCGCGGCCGCCCGTTTCGCCGCGGTTGGCAAGGAACGAGCCGTCGCTCGCCAGGATTGCGATGTTCGGGGGCCGTTTCGGCACGGTGAGCTGATCCATCGGAGGTAGCTGCGAGGCGTAGTAGGCGACGACGCTGCCCAAGCCGACGACGCCACACAGGCAGAGCACGAGCCCGGTATAAACCACCTTGCTGAAGAACGAGCCGCCGCCGGCGCGCTGGGCCTGCTTGGGAGAGCGAGGCTCGTCATCGCCGGTTTGAGGGGCTTGCCTGCGCGCCACGGCCTCGCCGTCCCGGTTCTCAGACGTAGGACCAGAATCCAGCTCCTGCACTTCCCTAGCCGGTGCGTCGACAACCGACTCGCGCCGGTCACATCCGTTCGCCACGTGTGATCAACCCCCGTTCATGTAGCCGGTGCAATCCGATGTTTCTGCCATAGGGTCTTGGCACAACCAAGAAGACCCGGGGCGGACATCCATATCGCTCCTTGACATCCCACGCGTGAGGGCTCCGTCAACTTAACGGAGTAAAAGCGGTTTTCCACCGTTCTCAGCTCTTCCGCGACGGGTCACCGAAAAAGCGTGGCCCGCTCCGGACCGAAGCACCAGGCAGGGCAGGTAAATGCGCTAAGCTGACGGCGCCGTCCGGGGTCATAGGTAATCCGGGTCGAAGGATCCTGCATGCCCCTTCACTTGTGAGGCGGACCGTAGCATCGTCTCTGCGCATCAGGAGCTTCCAGTCCCTTGAAAGCCTTGCCATGCCAACGCGGGCGCTGACAGGCTGTACCTCCAGCGGAACGCCATGTCTGGGGCCTCTCCATCGCAGGGCGAAGGTCCACGGTTTCCGATAGAGCCCGTCTGAAATCAGTCCTGTGTCAGATCTCGGACGGCGTCGCAGGGCCTCTCCCGCGTCGCCATGACTAGCTCCCTGCTCGAAGGGGAAGAACCTCCAGCGCACAAAAACGCCCCGGTGAAAAGCGTGACGGTCTTCAGCCGGGGCGTCCGTGGCTGAAGGGGGCTTTATGCCACACCAGCTAAGCTAGTCTGCCCGGGCCGCCCCGCAACTGGACAAAAGAGATGAGTCTTTATCCCTGCTTGCGCACTTCCTATCGGGAGTTGCTCAGGCAAGGAAACGCCCTAGCGGAAGGGTCCTTGCTCGCCCCCTGGCTCAGGGCGTGAATGTCCTTGGCTGACGATCAGGTTCGGAGCCTCAGCCAAGGCTACTGCGGCTCAAGCGAACTGACTTACAGGATCAGCTCCCATTTGAAACTGCATTCCAGAACATCCCGTTTGGCGCAAAAGCGAAGGGTACTGTTCTCCAAAGTTTCGTCCGTGAAGAGAGGTGTTGCCCAGATGGATTCGACAGCAAGCTCGCGCAACAATTTCAAGTGGCTACCAGATTGACGCGAATATCCTCCGGGTCCTCGTTGCCGATCCGATCGCACCAAACGTGTTATTGGGCAAAGCTCTCGCTCTGTTCCCTTCCTGAGGTGCATCACGTTCTCGCCTCATCCCAAATGGTTATCCGAAGTAATAGCTCGGGGAACCATAGCTATATCGGTTCGCTTACCCTCCTTATGATGAGGGTATTGTTCGATAAAACGCGGTCTCTCCGACATCTGCCATGGCCCGTGCGCTACGGTGCAACAGCTATCCTTGTGGCAGTGGCGTTCATCCTCAGGCAAATCTTCTCCGATGTGCTGAGAGAGTTTCCTTTTCTTCTGTTCTTTCCTGCTCTTATCCTGTCGGCTGTTCTCTTCAACCGGGGCAGCGGCCTCGTTGCAACGGTGCTGAGCGCCGCGCTCTCAGCCTATTTCCTTCTCGAGCCGATCGGCAGCTTCGCGATCAGAGACCCGGGCCAGTTTCTCGGCTGGTGCCTGTTCATGGTGATCGGGATCGCGATCACGCTCATCATTGAGGCCCAGCATGTGGCCTACCGGCAACTCAAAGAAGCCCATGCAGAACTGAAGCGGGCGCATGAAGCTGCGAAGGCCTCGGAGGCTGACAAGGCCGAGCTTTTGATCGAGTCCAATCACCGGATCATGAACAATCTGCATACAGTGATTTCGCTGCTCCACCTCCAGGCCCGCAGCACCAAGGAGCCTACTCGCGAGGATTTCATGACTGCCGCAGAGCGCGTGAGCGTCATGGCTAAAGTGCAGCGGCGTCTGGTGCGGTTCGAGGGAGCCGTGTTGGCGGACAGCCGCTCGTTCATCGAGGAACTCTGTTGCGACCTGGAGGCAGCCTTGGTCGGCCTTCGCCCCATTCGCCTTGATGTCGAAGCCGAGAGCCATTCCATTCCACTCAATCAGGCGGTTTCAGTTGGGCTCATCATCAATGAGCTTCTGGTCAACGCGCTCAAATATGCCTTTCCCGATGATCGTGGCGGACATGTCAGGGTAGCGTTTACGCGTACCGGCGATGAATACTGCCTTGCCGTCAGCGATAATGGCGTGGGTCTGCCCGCTACTCAGGGGAGCACGCCTTCCGCGACATCGACGGGCCTGGGGCAGCGCCTGATCCGTTCATTCGTGATGCAGCTTAACGGGCGGCACGAGATCGAACCGCTCTCGCCTGGAACACGCGCTCAGGTCTGTTTCCCGGTGTCTGCGTCTCAGGGATGAGGGAGGCTAGGTCCGGGTTGTTGGGATGACAAGCGACGATGCAGGGCAGCCGATTACTATGCCACCATCCCTCGTAGACAAGGAACCTCCTTTCATCTCAGGGCGTAGAAGCTAAGCGGGCCGGAAGAGCTCCGCCGGATGAATGAGAGGACACGCCCATGCTCAAGACTGCTGCCGCCTCTGCCCCGTTGGCCCGCCACGCCATGGCCTATGTTCTGGCTGGCGGGCGCGGCAGCCGCCTCCTGGAACTCACCGACAAGCGGGTCAAGCCGGCCGTGTACTTTGGGGCCAAATCTCGCATCACCGACTTTGCGCTCTCGAATGCGCTGAACTCCGGCATTCGGCATATTGCCGTAGCCACGCAGTACAAGGCGCACAGCCTGATCCGCCACCTGCAGCGGGGGTGGAACTTCTTTCGTTCGGAGCGCAACGAGAGCTTCGACATCCTGCCGGCGAGCCAGCGGGTGTCCGAAACCATGTGGTACGAGGGCACAGCCGATGCGGTCTACCAGAACATCGACGTCATTGAGAGCTATGCACCTGAGTACATCATCATTTTGGCGGGTGATCACATCTACAAGATGGATTACGAGATCATGCTTCGCCAGCACGTGGATTCGGGCGCGGACGTCACCGTCGGGTGCCTCGAAGTGCCACGCATGGAGGCGACCGGTTTCGGCGTCATGGCGGTCGATGAGACCGACCGCATCGTCTCCTTCCTGGAGAAGCCCGCTGATCCGCCGGGCATGCCCGACAAGCCTGATATGGCACTTGCCAGCATGGGGATTTACGTCTTCAACACACGCTTTCTCTTTGATCAGCTGAAGCGCGATGCCGCTACGCCCGGCTCAAGCCGGGATTTCGGCAAGGACCTCATCCCGTATCTCGTCAAGCACGGCAAGGCCGTGGCGCACCGGTTCCCGCATTCCTGTGTGCGCTCCTCCGGGGAAGCAGAAGCCTACTGGCGCGATGTCGGCACTCTGGATGCCTATTGGGCGGCCAACATCGACCTGACCCATGCCAGGCCGGCCCTGGACCTGTACGACACCGCTTGGCCGATCTGGACTCATGCCGAGATCACCCCGCCCGCAAAGGTGATCGAGAATGCGGACGGACGGCGAGGGGAGGTCATCAACTCGGTTCTGTCCGGCGGCTGCATCATCTCGGGAGCGGTGGTGCGAGGCTCGCTCCTGTTTACCGGCACGCGGATTCACCCCGGAGCACAGCTGGAGGAGGCAGTGGTGCTGCCGACAGTGGAGATTGCCCGCTCAGCCCGGCTGAGGAAGGTCATTGTCGATCGGGGTGTTCGGATCCCGGAGGGGCTCGTGGTAGGCGAGGATCCGGATCTGGACGGACACCGCTTCCGGCGCACTGATTCCGGCGTCTGTCTGATCACCCAGCCCATGGTTGATCGACTCGGCAAGTAGGGCCCTGGGCCCCGGCGTCCGCGGAGGGAGATCGAACCCCTGCCGAGCGGCTTCCGCTCTTGACTGCCTGCCCCAGGTTCTGGGCAGGAAGGCTCTGGCGCCCACTGTACTGTACTATACTGTCCGTACGGGAGGACCCGGCTCGTGACCATCTGTTGTGAGGTTCCGGCTCTCCGGATCGCCCATCGCAACGACTACGCCACTGCGCAGGAACGATAATGGGTCGTCGCTCGCGTTTCGATGATGCTGTCCTGGGGAAGGCTCCATAACTTTGCATCGTCCGGCCCAATCGTCCCGATCGCAACCGGTCTCCAGTGGTCCCGGGCGGTGCCGCAAGACGGGCGGCCCGCGCCCGGGCCATCATGGGCCATATCTGCCATTCTCACGCAAGCCGTCCTTGAGCCCCCGATGGTGCTCTGGATCTTACCCTGGACCCTGATCGATCTTGCGCTCCGTCTGCAGTCGGGTGGCGCGGAACAAGCGCCCGAAGAACTCCTTCACGCGTCCGCCCAACGTCTTGGCGCCGCCCCTCATCCGATCTCGGTCCATGGCATCGCTCCTGAGGTCTGGCCCATTGGATCCGAACACCCAGCAAACCCTGGCTTCTTCTGAGATCCACACTCCTGCCGCACTGCGCTACTAGCAAGGCTGGCCCAAGTGTAAGAGCGAAAAGAGGGTTCAATGCACGCTTACAACCTGTTCCGGCGCAAGGGCGAAGCTGATTTGTTCTGTGCGGTGCCGGAAGACATCCCTGTCCCGGCATTCGTCACCCCAGAGGCATGGGAATTCGGCTGCTCGCTCGACATCCAAGCCCTATCAGGTTTCGATGCAGCGGCGGCAGAGATCTCCGCGAGAGCCAATGGCTTCTATCTCTTCCACTCGGCACTCTGATCGGGCGTGCAGGAACGAGGCGGGTTGCGTCTCCGTCAAACGATTTGATTGCTACGATGGCTGGTCCCATGAGGTTGGACGGGCGCCGGCCATCCACATGCCCACATCACAAGACAACAGAGTGGAGGCAGCATGTTTTTTGTCGTAACCGGAAACGGCCAGAATGGAGTGGTGGCGATCACCTGTGACAGCGCCGCCGCAGCACTCGAGAAGGCACGCCAGCTGGACACCGATGGGATTACCGACATCCTCATCACAGATGCCGATGGACTGCAGCATGTCCCGGCCGAGTTCGACCGTCTCTACGTCGCACAGCTTCCGTAGGGCGTGTTTCCGCGGGGCTTCAGATTGAATCCAAGCTCCTTCAGTTACCGCATCCATCCCTCAAGGCCGCAGATCACCACCGTGACGAGGATAGCGCCACCGAGGAGGATGATGTCCTGCCATGAGCTCAGGTCGACCATGGAACGCCTCCTGCCGTCGATAAAACGGATGCCGCCACTCTTCGACTCAGAATCCGAAACAACTCCATAGAAGGCGGCCGCATCTCATGAGATGTTTTATGCGGGACATGACTGGGCTTTGCGACAGCTCAGCCATGGCGCCACAACGTCCTGGGCGTGAACCAGTTCCGCGACGGCAGTTCAGCTCTCGGCAAAGCGAACAAAGGCCCGCAAGCCATCGATCAGCTGCGTTCGCTGATCCGCAGGCAGGCCGGGACAGGTGGCATCGACCAGAGCCGTCAGCTCCTCACGGCTGGGCCGGCGTTCCCGGATTTCGTTAGCCCACATCGCGATCTCGGAAGCCGTGCCCGCACACGAGGGGCACTCATCAATGATCTCGTGGGTGAGCTCAATGATCTGATCGAACGGGGCAGCGTCAGAAGCTAACGGCATGCTGGCACCAAATGACTATCGAGGCTGCCGTCACTTCGGCTCGACGCTTGGGTCGCCGCCTGGCGATCCTGGGGGTGGGATCACCCGCGTTGTGCCAGGATTTGGAACCGGTGGGCGGACGGTCATGTCGGGGGCAATGTTGGCGGGCGGCCGGATCACGCCATCGGTGCGACCCAGCTTGTCGCTGAGCGGCGCGTTGGAGCGGCCCACCGAACCGGTGGAGCGCGGATCCTGCGGGCCGGTGCTTTCGGATTTAAGAGTCTCGGAAGTCTGAGGCTGGCCTTGGGCCTGTGCCAGGGGCACCATACCGGCGACCTCGCCAGCCATAATGATCGCAGTCAGCAGAAGCTCTCTCGGTCTGAGGCGCATCTGGGGCCTCCCTTAACCTAGGTTAAGTTCTGCTCTCCAACGCGGCCTCACCGGCGACCGTTCCCCTAAGCCTCGCGGCTGATGACTTCTGGGGTCTTCAGGCTCATGAGCTCAATCTAATGCTTGGGCCAGTTCGAGCCTCGACGATCTCCCTCACGGCCCACATCGTGGATTGAGTGCACACTTCTCTTTTTAGGCTTCTTCGCCGTGCGATTCCTGTGCTGCTCAAAGCGAGGCAACTATGCCGAGCGACCCTGCTCCCGCTCCTTCCGCCTGAGGGCCAGGAGCAGATCGATGCACTCATCCGGGATCGGCTCGCCGATGAGGGGCCGGTAGACCAAGCGCAGCCTGCGGCCGATCCGAACCTGGGCGGCTTTGCCAAGATATCCTTGTCCGAAAGTCTGTTGGGGACCAGCCATCGTTGCTCCAGGTTTCCGCACGGCCGAGGATGTAACTGCATGGTTAACATCCGGTTAAAGTTCGGCTTGGAGGAGAGGATTAGCGAGCCTTCTCTGGGATTTAGCTTGGCCTACCTTCAAGGAGAGCCTGAGGCTCGGTAGGGCGTCCAGTGCGAGGGGTCTTTCAGACAGTGCGGCAAGCCCGATCAGTGGCCGTGCAATATCGCGGGAGACATTGCTACCCCACAACTCCTTACGCTCTCAGCCCTTCGGGGGATGAGCGCCGAAGCGCTGCCGGAGATCTCCGGCCAGGATGTCCGCCCCCACCGAGATGCAGAAATTGTGCTCGCCGGGCAACTCAACGACCGTAAGGTCAGGGCTGAGCCGCCGCCATCTGCGCCCGTCGAATTCGGCTGCGTAATACACCACCGGCACGGCCAAAGGCCGGGGCCTGTAGCGGGCCATGAGGGGGGTGTAGATTTCGTTGAGGGCCGACAAGGGAGCGTCGGAGGCGCCACGCCCTTTGGCCATCAGGGCCGTTGATTTGGCCAGTCGCTGGCCCCAGGGCATCTTCGGCAGCTTCTCGTACCGGTTCATCTGCTCGTAGACCCACGCCAGGCCGGCAGGCGGCGCGACATGGTCGACCAGTGAGAGGGCGAGACGCATGGGCGCATGCGCACTGGTGGTAGGGACATCGACCAATCCCACGAATTCGACTCTGTGGCCCGCCCGCGTCAACAGATGAGCCACTTCAAACGCCACCAATGCACCCTTGCATGAACCGATGATCCGGTACGGCCCGGTGGGCTGCCGCTCCAGGATCAGCTGCAGGCGCTCCTGCGCCATGGCCTCGATCGACCGGGGGGCCGGCCCGCCGCGCGAGCCATGGGGCTCGATCAGGACGATGGGTTGTTCCGGCGGCAGCAGATGCACCAGTCGGCGGACCAGGAGGCTGCCCGTATCCAGATCGCCATGGAGGAAGAAGAACAGAGGAGGCTGGTCGCCCTCGGCATTGAACACGGCGCAAGGACCTTCGGGGGCGCCGATCTGCCGAGCCATCTTCGGCGCGAGGAGGCGGATGGTTTCGCCCTGAAACAGGGCCGAGGCTGGAAGCAGGAGGCCTAGCCTTTTCTCGACCTCCAGCAACATCTCGACGGCCAGCAGCGAGTCGCCCCCGCGCTCGAAGAAGTCGTCGTCGACCGTCAGGTCCTCCAGCTTGAGCACCCTGCGCCATATTCCCAGCAGCTCGCGTTCGAGCCGCCGGATGCGCGCGCAGCCGGACGGGGCACCGGACCCTTTGGATTCGGCCGAGCCAGCCGTAAGGAGGCCCGCCAGGTGCCGGCGTTGAACCTTGCCGGTGATCCCCTTCGGCAGCTGTTCCAGGACCAGGATGGTGCGCGGAATCTTGTAGGACGTCAGCTTGTCTTCGAGGAACAGGCGAAGGTCCGACGGTTCGGCGGATGCGCCGGGACGGAGGACGACGGCCGCAGCGACATCCTCGCCGTAACGGGGATGAGGAGCCGCGAAGGCGGCGGCTTCCGCCACCGCCGGATGGCGCAGGAGCGCCTGATCGATCTCGACGGGTGAGACCTTCTCGCCTCCGCGATTGATCAATTCCGTCAGACGCCCATGGAGGGAGAGGAAGCCGTCCTCGTCGATGCTGCCGAGATCGCCCGTTCGCAGCCAGCCGTCGACGAAAGCGGTTCGGTTGAGTTCAGGATCATCCAGATAACCGGCCATCAGGGTGGGACCGCGGACCCAGACCTCACCCTGCTGGCCGTGCGGCAGCGGAAGCCCCGCTTCGTCGACGATCGCCAGGGTTCCAGGCCAGGGCACACCACAGGTTCCCGGCTTGCTCGGACCCGGCGGCGGCAGATCGGCGGCGATCTGCGCGGCCTCGCTGGAGCCGTAATGCTCCAGGACCGGCACATTCAGGCTCGCCTGCAGCTCCTCGCGCATGGCCTGGGGGAGCGGCGAACCGCCCGAGGTGATGAACCGCAGGGCGTGCCTGGCGGCGATATCCGGGATCGTTCCGGCCTTGTCCAGCACGGCGCGGTGGAGCGTCGGCCCTGCCGAGTACCAGGTCGGACGAAGCGTCTCGAACCACTCCGTCAGATCGACCGAGGAGGGATCCGCTGGAAGCGCGATGCTTCCGCCGGTGAGCAGGGGCGTGAAGGCCGTCACCTTCAGGCCATGCGAGTAGAAGGGCGGCGACACGCTGAGGCAGCGGTCCTGGGGCGTTAGCCCGAACCAGGCCTGAAGCCGGGCCGCTGCTGCCAGCATGTTGGCGTGACTGAACGGGATCAGCTTCTGGCGCCCGGTCGTTCCGGAGGTCTGCAGGATGAAAGCCGGGTCGTGGGGCGCGGGCTCGCCGTCAGGGACGGAGGAGCCGGAATCCGGAACGTTCAGGTCCAGGCCGAGCCGGTCACCCCCTTGGGGTGCAGCCTCGATGATGGCGAGGTCGCGCTGTTCGGCCGCCAGCCGCAGCTCGGGGTGACTGCCTTGCAGCACCAGGAGGGCGTCCAACCGGAGAGCCCCGATGCGTTGATCGAGCTCGGCGGTCGTCTGCCTTGGATCGAGGGGCACGGCCACGGCCGCACAGGCAATGGCCACGATGGCGAGGACCGCCTGTGGCCCGTTCGGCAGCAGCACCCCGATCCGGGCGCGGTGGGACAGTCCGCCGCGACGCAGCCGGCTGCGGATGTCGTCGATCCGGCTCTGCAGGTCGAGATAGCTCAAGAGTGCAAAATCGGGGGTGAGAATGGCCGGATTCTGCGGTTGCAGGGCGGCAAGCCGGCCGATCACTTGGCCCAGCGTGACTTGGTCCAGGGTCAGCTGCGCCTCCGCGGCAGCTGGATCACTTGATCGGGATAGGGCAGCGGAGGCCAAGGCTGTTTGGACGTTGGAGTTTTCGCTTGTCACCAAGGCTGTCCTTCAGATCGCAGGCGAAGTATCCGACTGATCACGGATACGTGAAGAACAGCCGAGCGCAAGATTTTCTCCCGGGGATACTTCCAAAGAGGCGATCATGATCTCATAAGGCTGATAATAATCCCGAAGAGGTGCCGATTGGGACGATTACTATCCGATAAGGCATAAAGCTTCCTTGGTTTCGGGTGCGGCTCCTCAAGCGGTTTCGTTTTTATTTGTCGTGGCGCCATTCTCTTATTCCGGCAAAGCTAGGCGGTTCAGCGCCAACCCATGGTTGAGCCGAAGAGGCTGGGCCGTTCGCGCTCGGAGATCATGCAGCAAGCTGTTCGAAAATGATCCCGTTGGTGAGCTCAACAATACGGCCGAGCGGGCGGCGTTGTCGGTTCAGAAGGCTGTCGTCACTTCGGCTCGATGGTCTGATCACCACCGGGCGTGCCCGGAGGCGGGATGACCCGCGTTGTGCCGGGGTTCGGAACGGGCGGACGAACGGTCATGTCGGGCGCGATGTTGGCCGGCGGGCGGATTACGCCGTCTGTGCGATTCAGCTTATCGCTCAGCGTCTCGTTCGAGCGCCCGACTGAGCCGGTGGAGCGGGGATCCTGTGGGCCCGTGCTCTCGGGCTTGAGGCTCTCGGATGGCTGAGGCTGGCTCAGAGCCTGTGCTCCTTGCTCCCGACCAGCTACGAGGCTGACCATAGCAACGCCCATGATCAGGAGCGTTCTTGGACTGAGGCGCATGGGTGGCCTCCCTTCATCGGGGTCAGGTTCCGCTGTTCAACGCGGGCTTCTCTGTGGTCATTCCGCCCGGTGGGCGCTCGAACGGCTCATGCAAGGGCGGCAGGATTATCGGCCGCCCGGGCCTTCACCAGGTGATTGTGCCTCGGCCCTGGCGATCATCCGTTCAATCTGCTCGATGAGGGCGGCCGGACGCACCGGCTTGGGCGCAAAGACGGTCCGAGGCGGGAGATCTCCTGGGCCCTTTAGACTGTCGGTGGATTGTTCTATGGCCGTCAGCAGCGTGCTCCCGGCCGACACCGTCGACCTTGATGACGTGTTCTCCGCCAGGGTCATGGCCGACGGAAACCTGGTCGTCTACACACGGTAGCCGCCAAGCCGATTATCTTCCTCGGAGTTCCGGCCGCATGGGTCGGGGCTTTGCGGCGCGACAGGCCGCCAGGCCCCCCGCATGGTGTTGACCATGCGGGGGTGTGAGCGCTCTCATGGCTGAAATGGACTCCAGGGAATCCGCGTTGGAATCTGTTTAGCGCCGCCGCACGACACGCCGGCGCCGGTTGTCGCCCTGAACCTCATCGACGACACCACCGGGAGCGCCGGCCACTGCACCAGCGCCGGCGCCGACCACCGCTCCGACAGGCCCTCCCACCACCGCTCCAGCCAGCGTCGCGCCAACGGCGGTGCTGGTGGCCTGCTGCCGGGTGGCGCAGGCTCCCGCCAGGAGACACAAGGCTGTCACGAACATGAGTTTTTGCATGAACTTCCTCCAACGGATCCGATCCTGGATCACCGCGACAACTCCGAGAAAGCTGGGCAGTTCTGTCACACGCCCGCAAAACAGGAAAAAATCCTGAAAATGGCAATGTTTCCAGGTCTGGCGGTTGGGCATCGGGCCTCAGCGGCGTGCGACCTGACACGCCGAGGCGTTGCCGCTGCTGGATTGCTGGTGTCGGATGATACCCCGTCAGCAGGCGTCCTATTGAGACGCTGGGATTGCCCCATTAGAGAGCACCCAACTCCGCCGAGTGGTCTCTGCGCGGCCTGAAGGAACGTGTTACCAATCCGGGTCCATGCCTCGGATGCGGAAGGACTGCTGATGCGCTGCTTTTTCCACCTCGTCAACGGTCGAGAAACGATCCCAGACGACACGGGTCTGGAGGTTATCGATCTTGAGATGGCTTCGGCCCAAGCACGGAATGCGATTGACGAACTGCGGCAGGCCAACGGCGGGAATAGTGACGATTGGAGCGGATGGCGCCTTGAGATCGTCGGCCCAGAGGGCAGCCTTCTTCACTCTCTCGACCTTGAACCGGCTCTGTCTTGACCATAGCTCTTGCGGGGACCCTGTTGCCAATCCTTGTTTGATAGCAGGGATGACAGGCATTTGTCGTCGGGCCTACCGATCGCGGTTGCGGTAACCCTCAAAGCGCCATTGAGCACGTGCTTTGAGGGTCACCTCGGCCAAGCATATGACGAAGCTGTCCCCAGCCGGTCTGCTATCCCCCGCGTCGCCACACCCCCAGGCGAGCCGAGCGGGCCTGTTCCTCCGCCGCCAGAAGCTCGTCCGCCGCATCCGGGGCTGCGCGCCCGCCCCCGGCCGCCAGGATGATCGCCGACAGGTTCTGCCCGCCAATCTGGCAGCGATGCACGCCCGATGTTCCGCTCGGAGTGCAGGCGATCTCGCGCCGCCGCAGAAAGCGGGCAAGTTGCCGGGCCATGGTCCCACGCTCGCCCTGAATGCCTTCCAGGCGGATGAGGGTGCCGCCAATGGCCAGGGTTCCCGTGTCGAGCACCTCGGGCACACCACGAAGGCTCTCGCTGGTTGAAGGAGCGGGCGATGGCAATGGGAGAGGGGCAGGGCGATCAGGTCCGCCGGCCACCTGAGTGGCAGGAGAGCGACGCTGTCCCGTCGCAAGAACGGGTGTGGCGCGGGCCATGAAGTCGTGCCAGATCTGAGCCGGCAGATCGCCGCCCACGACCTTGTTCATGGGCGTGTTATCGTCGTTGCCGACCCAAACCCCGACGATGAGGTCCGGCGTGAAGCCGATGAACCAGGCGTCCCGGTATTCCTGCGTGGTGCCCGTCTTTCCGGCGACTGGCACATTCGGCAGCCCGGCGGCCTTGCCCGTGCCCTCGCGCACCGCCGTCTGCAGGAGGTCGAGCATCGCAGCCCGGCTCTCGCCCAAGCTGCCGGCGTTCGGCCGGGCAGTGGGGCGCGTGGACAGGGTCTGCTGCCCCGCTCCCTGAAGCGAGCTCACGGAGTAGGGCTCGATCGCCTCGTTGCCGGTGGCCACCGCAGCATAGGCGCGGGTCATCTCGAGCAGGGTCACCTCGGCCGAACCTAGCGCGAGGCTCGGTACGTTCGGCAGCTCCGAGGTGACGCCGAGACGCTTGGCGGTCTCGATCACCGCCGGAATGCCGACTTCGTCTGCGAGCTGCACCGCCACCGTGTTGATCGACTGGGCGAATGCAGTCCGCAGAGGCATGGCGCCGCCGAAGCGGCCGTTGGCGTTCTGGGGTTCCCAGTCACCAATCTGGGTCGGCTGATCGACGACGGTGGATTGAGGAGTGTAGCCCTTTTGTAAGGCGGTCAGATAGACGAAGAGCTTGAACAGCGATCCGGCTTGCCGCCGCGCCTGGGTGACCCGGTTGAACTGGCTCGCCTCGTAGTCGCGTCCGCCGACCAGGGCCCGAATGGCCCCATCCGGCGAGAGCGCCACCAGAGCCGCTTGCGAGGCATTTTTCTTGCGGCCTTCTGCCTCCAGCCGCCGCTCGATGATGCCTTCTGCCAGTCGCTGGAGCTCCAGGTCGAGGGTCGTGCGCAGGGTCAGGTCGCCGGTGGCGCCACCAAGCAATCGGCGGACATCGGAAGCGACCGTATCGACGAAGTAGTTGGCTCCCGGTGGAGTCTCTGGTGGAGTCCGCAGGTTCACGGGTTCCGCACGAGCCGCTTCGGCCTGGTCTGCCGAGATGGCTCCGGTCTCCACCATCGTCTGGAGAACGGTGTCGGCCCGTTCCTTCGCGCCGCCGAGGTTGCGCGTGGACGCAAGCTGCGATGGGGCCCGGACAAGGCCGGCCAGCATGGCGGCCTCCGCCAACGACAGCTCCTTGGTAGGCTTGCCGAAGTAGCGCTGGGCTGCGGCATCAACCCCATAGGCGCCCGCGCCGAGATAGGCTGTGTTGAGGTAGCGCAGGAGGATGTCCTCCTTGCTGAGCTGATACTCGAGCCAGAGGGCCAGGATCGCCTCCTGAACCTTGCGGCGCAGGGTCTGCTCGGGCGACAGGAACATCAGACGGGCGAGCTGCTGGGTGATGGTACTGGCGCCCTCCCGCGTGCCGCCTGCCTGCACGTTGCGCCAAGCCGCCCGGAGAATGCCGCGCGGATCGATGCCGCTGTGCTGATAGAAGCGGCGGTCCTCGATGGCGACGATGGCCTGCGTCAGGTGAGGCGGCAGATCGGCCGCCGTGAGTTTGGTGCCCTTGAACACGCCGCGGGTGGCAAAGGTCTCGCCGCTGTCGGACTGGATCACTAGATCTTCGACGCAGTGATTATGACCCTTTGGCGAGTGGCTCGGGCGAGGCGATTTTAGGATAGGCACGGCCCCCCATTTTGGCACGGGCGTTTTCGGTGGTGAACATCCACCTGACCCGAGCCCCGGCGGCGTTCCTGCCTGGGCGTGGCCGGGAGCGGCGGGCGCGTCTCGCCGATGAGCTGGATCGGGCTCTCATCGAAGCACACCACCGGGTGCTGCGGATCGGACGGTCTTGGCGTAGAGATCAAGCACATCCTCCATGCGGGGCGACGTAGGCGCCATCAATTTTCGGAACACACCACATCTTCCGCTGCCAGGGCTTGAGCGCATTTTCCGCCAAACGCCGGCGCACCGTCTCGCGCGACAGGCGCTCATGAGTGAGTGAGCCGCACGATCCTCGCCGGCCAAGAGTTCCAGCGTCCAGCGGGCGCGGCCCGCGGGCGGCTTGGCGCAGGCGGTCGCCACCAGCAGCGCCTCCTCCGGGCCTGAGAGCTTGCGGGCGGCGCCGGGACGGGGCTCCTCACTGAGCGCCCGCTCCAGGTTGCCTTCCACGAAGCGGCGCTTGGTCCGATACACGGTCGAGCCGCCCACCGCGACACTCTGGGCAATCGTCGCGTCTGGGACCCCGGCATCGGCCGCCAGCAGGATCTGCGCGCTCGCTTGAGCGTTCGGGCCGCATGCTTGCCGCCGCTGAGCATCGCCTGGAGTTGGGTGCGCTCGACCTCGCTCAGCTCAATCCGGTAGCATATGTTCCATCTCGGCCTCCCGCATGAGAGGCCCAGCTGAATCAGCCACTGAATCGAGCGTGTGGCCAATGTCTGAGAAAAGCTTCACCGACCGGCAGGGCCAGTACTTGGCCTTCATCGACGCCTACACGCGCGCGTCCATGGCCGCCCTCCGGCCGAGACCGACATGCAGCGCCATTTTCCAGTGTCAGCCGCCTTCCGTGACACCAGATGATCCTGACCTTGGAACGGGCCCGGCTTGATCCTCCCGTCAGCCCGAATGGCGCGAAGCATTGAGGTGTTAGTCGCCCCTGAAGGAGCCTGCCCCTCCTCCGCCACCCCCCACCTGTCAAATCCTCTGTGCCAAGGATCTAGCCGATATCCAAAGCGAGTTAAGCGCGCGCGGCCC
>NZ_CP134064.1:835000-1940935 GCF_047497095.1 Microvirga sp. M2 | reverse complement strand
GCACGATGGTGGTAGCCAATCTCGCGGTGGATATTCTGTACGGCTGGCTGGACCCGCGCCTGCAGAGCAAATCGGCAGCACATTAGGGAGATGCGAGCATGACCGGTCTCGTCGCAAATGGTGCAATGGGTGCTGCGCGAACAGGGTTGCTCCATCGTGTCCGGAGCAGAATGCCCATTCTCGTCGCCTGCGGCCTTCTATGGCTTGCTCTGATGATCCTCGTCGCACTCTTGGCCGACGTGATGCGACCTTACCCCATCACGAAGATGGATCTTTCCGCCCGCCTGGCTGCCCCGGCTACGCCAGGGCATTGGCTTGGAACGGACGAGCTGGGGCGGGATGTTCTGTCCCGACTGCTGCAATCCATCCGCGTTTCGCTCGTGATCGCATTCGGAGCCACGCTGCTGTCGGCGGTGTTCGGGACGACATTGGGATTTCTGGCCTCCCGGTTCCGGGGAATCGTGGAGCATGTGGTTCTGACGCTGGCGGACTTTCAGGCTGCCCTGCCGTTCATGATCCTGTCCCTGTCCGTTCTGGCCTTCTTCGGATCGTCGATGACGCTTCTGGTCTGCCTGATGGGTTTTTATGGATGGGAACGTTATGCCCGCATCGCGCGCGGCCTTGCCATTTCCGCGAGTGCCCAGGGCTATGCCTCTGCGGTCATGCAGCTCGGTGCAACGCCCGCGCGCGTGTACCTCAAGCACATCCTGCCGAACGTCGCCTCGACGCTGATCGTCTCCATGACTCTGACCTTTCCGGAGATTATCCTGATGGAAAGCGGCCTTTCGTTTCTCGGACTCGGGGTGCAGCCTCCCGAGACCTCGCTGGGTAACATGGTCGGCTTCGGCCGTGAGTATCTCACGCGGGCTCCATGGATCATGCTGGCGCCGGCACTCGTCATCATGGTGACGACGCTCTCGATCTCACTGGTGGGGGACTGGCTGCGCGACCGGCTCGATCCGACCGTGCGTTGATCCGGCTTTCGCTCGCGCGGCCCGCCGGGTCCGCACCCTGCGCCGCCGTGTTGCAAGGCCCGGAGAGACGGCCTGAAATCCCGCCGGCTATGGTGGGTGCAACGGATCCGTTCGTCATGCCACCGTAGCGCGGGCTTCATGCGGGCGTCATGCACGGCTCTTAGGCCAGTACGGCAATGACCGGAAGGCACGGGCAGAGGAAAAGCATTCAAGCCCGAACCGTTTCGTCGGAAGCTTTTCGACGCGTTGCCTCAGCCCACGCTCCAAAGGATTTCATCTCGATGACACAGCATGTACTCGGCACCGGCATCTCGGCCAAACCCGGCAAGCCGGACCTCAGTGAGTTCGCCCGGAACCTCGATCGCGCTCAGGCTTTCGGCGTCGATACGATCGAGCTGCCGATCTTCGACCTCGATCTTGTCGTAGGCGGCCGGATCCGCAGAGATCAGCTTGAGGCCCTGAAGGCGATCTGCGCCGGACGCGACGTGATCTATACCGTCCATGGTCCACTGGCCATCAACTTCTTCGATGCGCCGTTCCGCAGCCAACGCCATTTCGAGATCCTGCAGGCTTCGCTCGAAATATCCGCAGAACTGGGAGCCGTGCACTACGTCATGCATTCCGGCTTGGTCGGGGTGGCCCAGAACGACGGGATCGAGGAAGCCTATGCCCGGCAGCGCGAATGGTTGGCCCGTGCCGGCGACATCGCGCAACAGCATCATATCATCCTGTGCGTGGAGAACCTCTTCGGCGGCTATGAGGGCAAGATCCATACCGCAAGTCCTTCGCGTCTTGCCCGGGAACTCGCGGTTGTCGGGCACAGCCATGTCATGGCAACGCTGGATTTCAGCCATGCCCATTTGAACCTCTCCTTTACCGGGGGAGACCTCGTGTCGGAATGCGCGGCGCTCGCACCGTTCGCCAAGCATCTGCACATGCACGATTCCTTCGGCCGTCAGGACGATATCTGGATGTTCACGCAGGGCGAGCGGCTGGCTTATGGCCATGGCGACCTTCATCTGCCGGTCGGATGGGGCAATATTCCCTGGGAGGCGCTGATGGAATCCTGCGTCTTCCCGAAAGGGGTCGTGTTCAATATCGAACTGCAGGATCGCTACTGGCATGTGGGTCAGGAATGCGTCGACGCGACCAGGGCCCTGGCCGCGAAGGCCCGGACGGCTCTCGCCGCCGCAGCCTGACTTTTCCGCCCGCGGTCTCAGGCAGAACCGTTGCGAAGACATCTGTTCGCAACGGTTCTCGCTCATCGAGGCGCGTGACGGCGACCAACTCCAGTCGGGCACGGCGGTGTCGAGGAACCCCACCTCTCGCGCGACGAGGCGGTTGGTGTTCACCGAGCTGCATCCCCTATACCAGCCCAGTCGGCGCTCGTTCTTCGCTTCGGTGTTGAAGGGCTCATCTTTTTCGGGGCCAAGCCCAGCGTAAGGGAAAATCCCGTTCCTTGGACGCAGCGTCCGGCTCCCGGCCACCGATCTTCGGGAACTGCGGAAGGGTGGGCTTTCAGGTCGATCCTTTCCATTTTGGAAAAAGTCTTGGCTTATTTAGGCGCTTATTGTTGAGAGCGCGTCTTGCTATGAGGGGAGTAAGCAGCCCCTTTCGCCTGCCTAAGCTGGTGAGCGGCTGGTTCAGGCAATTGCCTTCAAACGTCCAAGGGAAGACAGATGAATCGCGTTCAGACGCATGGGCTGTCGGTAGCGGCGGCTCTTCACGATTTTGTGGTTCGGGAGGCGCTTCCGGGCACGGGGATAGCGGCGGACGCGTTCTTTGCCGGCCTGGCCGGGCTGGTGCGGGATTTCGCGCCGCGCAACCGGGCCCTTCTGGCCACCCGTGACCGCCTCCAGGCCGAGATCGACGCCCATTACCGCGCCCGCGCCGGCCAGCCGCTCGACCCGGCCGCCGACGAGCGCTTCCTGCGCGAGATCGGCTATATCGTGCCCGCGCCGGACGAGGTGGCGGTGTCGACCGCCCCTGTCGACGACGAGATCGCCCGCATCGCCGGCCCGCAGCTCGTGGTGCCGGTCTCCAATGCCCGCTACGCGCTCAATGCCGCCAATGCCCGCTGGGGCAGCCTGTACGACGCGCTCTACGGCACCGATGCGATCCCCGACGAGGGCGCCGCCGCCCGGGCGGCCGGCTACAACACGGTGCGCGGCGCCGCGGTGGTGGCCCGCGCCCGCGCGCTGCTCGACCAGGCCGCGCCGCTGGCGCAAGGCAGCCACGCCGCGGCCGCCGGCTATGCCGTCCGCGCCGGGGCGCTGGTGGTGCGGCTGCAGGACGGGCGCGCGACCGGCCTCGCCGACCCGGCCCGGCTCGTCGGCTACCAGGGCGCGCCGGACAGCCCCTCCGCGGTGCTGCTCGTCCACCACAACCTGCATCTCGAGCTGCGGATCGACCGCACCGACCCGATCGGGGCCGCCGATCCCGCCGGCGTGGCCGATCTCGTGCTCGAGGCGGCGGTGTCGACGATCATGGACCTGGAGGATTCGGTCGCGGCGGTGGATGCCGCCGACAAGGTCGCGGTCTACCGCGCCTGGCTCGGCCTGATGAAGGGCGATCTCGTCGAGAGCTTCGCGAAGGGCGGCCAGACCGTCACGCGCCGGCTCGCCCCGGACCGGGTCTACACCGCGCCCGGGGGCGGCGCGGTGCGGCTTGCGGGCCGCAGCCTGATGCTGGTGCGCAATGTCGGCCATCACATGTTCACCGATGCGGTGCGCGACGAAGCCGGCCAGGAGATCCCGGAGACGCTCCTCGATGCGGCGGTCACGGCGCTGATCGCGCTGCACGACCTCAAGGGCCCGGGGCCGCTGCGCAACAGCCGCACCGGCTCGGTCTACATCGTCAAGCCGAAGATGCACGGGCCGGACGAGGTGGCGTTCGCCGACGCGCTGTTCGCCGCGGTCGAGGACATGCTCGGGCTTGCCCGCGACACGCTCAAGATGGGCATCATGGACGAGGAGCGGCGCACCACGGTCAACCTCAAGGCCTGCATTGCGGCGGCGGCCAGGCGGGTGTTTTTCATCAACACGGGCTTTCTCGACCGCACCGGCGACGAGATCCACACCGCGATGGAGGCCGGCCCGATGCTGCGCAAGGCCGACATGAAGGCGAGCGTGTGGATCCAGGCGTACGAGGACCACAACGTGGATGTGGGGCTGGCCTGCGGGCTGCCGGGCCATGCCCAGATCGGCAAGGGCATGTGGGCGGCGCCCGACCGGATGGCCGCCATGCTGGCCCAGAAGATCGCCCATCCGGAGGCCGGCGCCAGCACCGCCTGGGTGCCGTCGCCGACCGCCGCGACGCTGCATGCGCTGCACTATCACGCGGTCGACGTTTCGGCGCGCCAGGCGGCGCTGCGGGCGCGCGCGCCGGCCCCGCTGGCCGCGCTCCTGACGGTGCCGGTGGCGCAGTCGAACTGGGCGCCGGCGGCGGTGCAGGAGGAGCTCGACAACAACTGCCAGGGCATTCTCGGCTATGTGGTGCGCTGGGTCGACCAGGGGGTCGGCTGCTCGAAGGTGCCGGACATCCACGATGTCGGGCTGATGGAGGACCGGGCGACGCTGCGGATTTCGAGCCAGCACATCGCGAACTGGCTGCGGCACGCCATCGTGACGCGCGCGCAGGTGGAGGCGAGCCTGCGGCGCATGGCGGCGGTGGTCGACCGGCAGAATGCGGGCGATCCGCTCTACCGGGCGATGGCGCCCGGCTTCGACGGCCCGGCCTTCCAGGCCGCCTGCGCGCTGGTGTTCGAGGGCGCCGCCCAGCCCAACGGCTACACCGAGTGGATCCTCCATAAATACAGAAGAATGGCCAAGGCCGCGGGGGATGCTGTTTAGCCCAGGGCTTGCCGATTGTGCTTCAAGCTTTGCAGTGTGCTCTTTAGCCAGTATGGTCCCTGCGAGGGACGTTCACTGGTGGGCACATTGGATCATCTCCGCGATCTTGAGATCTTCGCGCAAGTCGTCGCAACCGGAGGCATGTCGACGGCTGCGCGGAATCTCGGTCTCTCGCCGGCCGTTGTCTCGAAGCGGATCCGCAGGCTCGAAGAGCGTCTCGGCGCAAGACTTTTACAAAGGACAACCCGTCAGCTCGCGCTGACTGAGATCGGCCAGGGCTTTTATGAGCGGGTTGTCCTCATCCTGGCGAGCATTGAAAACGCAGAAATGTGGGTGGCGCACGGAAGCGCCACAGTTCGGGGCTTGCTGCGGATTTCCGCTCCGACATCGTTCGGGCGAATGCACATCGCTCCTCATCTGAAAGGAATTCTCGACCTCTACCCGGCGTTGACCGTCGACCTCGTGCTTTCCGACGATTTCGTCGACATCATTCGTGACGGCTTCGACCTTGCAATCCGCATCGCGGATCTGGAAAACTCGAGTCTGATAGCCCGCCGGCTCGCGCCAAATCACCGTATTCTCTGTGCGTCCCCCGCCTATCTGGCGCGTTATGGGACACCAGAGTGCATCGATGACTTGAGCCGGCATGCGCTGCTCTCCCATACGGCGGCGGAGTGGCAACTCGAGGGGCCTGAAGGATCGAGGCACGTTCGGGTGGACAGCCGCCTGAAAACCAACTCGAGCGAGGTTGTGAGAGAGGCTGTGATTGCAGGCATCGGGATTGCCTTAAGATCCACCTGGGATGTCGGACCCGAGGTGAAAAGCGGTTCTCTTGTCCAAATTCTTCCCGAGTACACAGGATCGAAGCGCGTCATCATCCAGGCCGTCTATCCGAGCCGACGGCATCTCGAACAGAAGGTTCGCGCGTTCATCGACTATTTCCAAGCCCTCTATGGAGACACGCCCTATTGGGACAGAGGCCTTCACGTACTGTCCTCCAAGCAGGGTGATCTCTCACGCGTATGAAAGTCGGGGGCGGTCGCCGAACCTACCCTTTCTTGCTCGGAGCGAGCGGGCTGCGCGCCACGATTTCTCCGTTGACCCAAGTCATGGCAATGTTGCTGCGCGTCGCGTTCAAGACGAGCTTTTGAAAGAGATCCTCGATCGTATCCAGATCCGGCGACCAACCGACATTCGAGCCAGGAGCATGGAGGTCGATGACCAGCGCATCAAACTTGCAGCCGGGGGCGAATTTTCCGACAGGCAGTCCCAGAGCATCGGCGCCTCCGGCCGTCGCCAGCCAGAAGGCTTCGGAAACCGAGATGGCCGATTCTGTGACACCACGCTCTTCGGCGGAGCGGCGCGGATCGACACCGCTCTGGCGTGCGCGCGATGCCAACAAGGCGTGACGGCATCCATCCAGCATCGATGGGCTATGCCCGGCGGAGATATCGCTTCCCAATCCCACATGCACGCATTTGTCCAGTGCTGCCCGCAACGGGAACACGGCGTTCGCAAAGTAGAAGTTGGAGAGTGGGCAATGTGCGACGGCTGCTCCCTTCTGTTGGATCAGTGTCAAGTCGTCATCGGTGACGAAGTTGGAATGAGCCAGGATGGTGTTCTGGCGCAACAATCCGAAACGATCCAGAACTTCCGCGTCGCTCGCTCCGAAGCGCTCTCGAACGAAGCCGGTTTCCCAATCGCTTTCCGAACAATGTGTCTGGACCGGGCAATCCAATTCCTCCGCAAGATTCCCGAGGCCCTCGAGCAGGGCATCGGTGCAACTCGGAATGAACCGCGGCGTGATGATGGGGCGGACGAGTGCATCCTCGTCAGCGGCAAGCTCCCGGACGCGTTGGACGAAGGCACGGGTCTCCCTCACGGCAGTGGAGGCATCCGCATCACGGTAGAAGTCGGGACATTGATGGGGATCATCCATCGCAACCCTGCCCACGAAGGCCCTCTGCCCCTTCGCGAGACAGATCTCCGCAAGGGCCAGGGAGGCTTCGAGGTGAATGGTCGCAAAGTACACCGCCGTGGTCGTGCCATTGGCGAGCAGAGCTTCGACAAGAGAAGAGTAGACCTCGCGCGCGAATGAGAGATCGGAGAAACGTGCTTCGAGAGGAAACGTATATTTCTGCAGCCATACCTCGAGCGGGGCATCCAAAGCCTTTCCCAGCTGCGGCCACTGCGGTGCATGGATGTGCAGATCAACGAGACCCGGCAGGAGAAACTGGCCGTCCTGAAGCTCGATCAGGCTGCCTTGGCGCTCGGCCCGGGTCCTGATATCGGCGGAGCGCGGATGGTCCTTGGGGAGGATCTCGGAAATCCCGCCGGCAGCATCGATCAGGATCAGGACATCTTCCAGAACCTCCAGGCGTCCGCGCGTGGGCGTATGAAACGCCGTGCCTGCAATCACCCTGTCCGGCATTGGATCATCCTTCCTCATTGGTCGACAGAACGTCATACGGTGCCGCCGCGGGCTGGCAAGGGATTCGTTGGGCGTCGTCATGACGGCGGATCACCCTTGCCCCGCCGAGAGCTGCGCCATTGTATGTCCGTGTTGGCGAAACCGCGCGGGCAAAAACCTGAAGAATCGAAACTTTATAGCTGCTTCCACTCCTGAGGAGCGCTGGACGACGTCTCCGCTTCGGGTTCGCGACAGAAGCGCCCGGCCTCGCGCATGACCGCGCGGGTCAAAGGGGCCAGC
Organism: Microvirga sp. M2; assembly: GCF_047497095.1. Classification (NCBI taxonomy): domain Bacteria; kingdom Pseudomonadati; phylum Pseudomonadota; class Alphaproteobacteria; order Hyphomicrobiales; family Methylobacteriaceae; genus Microvirga; species Microvirga sp. M2. The sequence goes on along the minus strand of NZ_CP134064.1, from coordinate 1,933,400 downwards.
ACGGAGCCCACGATCCGGCTCTGCTGCCAGAACAAGGGGATATCCAAAGGTTGATCCGGCCTGAGCGCAACCAGCCTCCCGGTCCGAAGATGGTCGATCACGAGAGGTTCCGGGTTCATGCCCCAGCCGATTCCGGCCAGGGCCGCATCCACGAAGGCCTGGGACGAGGGAAGCCGGTGGAGCGGGGGATGAATGTCGGCTCCGAACACCTGCCGCAGCCATTCCGCCTGCAGCCGGTCTTTCTGATTGAAGGTCAAACAAGGGGCGCGTGCCGCCGCACGTTCGCTGACCCCATCGGCAAACCACCGGGAGCAATAGCCCGGGCTTGCGGTCGCAACATAGCGCAGGGCTCCGAGCGGATGACAGTCGCAGCCCTGGACGGGCGTGCTGTGTGCCGTCACGGCTGCCGCCACCTCGCCGCGTCGCAGCCATTCCGCACTATGGTCCTGATCGTCCAGTACCAGATCGAACAGATACCCCTCCGTCCTTGCCATCGCCGGAATGAACCAGGTCGCGAGACTGTCGGCATTGACGGCAATCCGCAGGGTTGCAGGCCGGCTTGCGGCTCCAAGGCCAGGGAGGCTCTCATGCAGGCAACTCTCAAGCATGGCGACCTGCTCGACATGCTGGCACAGGCGCTGGCCGACCTCGGTCGCCGTGCAGGGCTGACCCCGGACCACGAGCACGACCCCGAGCCGTTCCTCGAGCAGTTTGATCCTCTGAGAGATGGCCGAGGGCGTGACGTTGAGATGCTGCGCGGCCCGCTCGAAGCTCCCGGTCCGGACGACCGCCGCGAGGGCGGAGAGGTGCGCATAATCGAGCATGAATTAGTGTCTCTAATGCAGTATTAGTCAATTTAACTATCCTAATTCTGAAGCCCGACGTAGCTGATGTCGACCCCAAATCGGAGTTCGACATGACGTTTCCTCTCTTCGCAGGCTTTATGCTCGGTTTGAGCCTGATCCTCGTCATTGGGGCGCAGAACGCTTTCGTTCTGCGTCTGGGCCTGAGGGGCGAGCATGTCCTTCCGGTCGTCCTGACTTGTGCCCTGTCCGATGCCGCGCTGATCCTGGTCGGGGTTGCCGGATTTGCTCAGCTGAACGCCATTCTGCCCTGGGTCGAACCGGTCATGCGATATGCGGGCGCAGCCTTTCTCATCGTGTACGGTCTTCGTAGTTTCAGATCCGCCCTCTCCACCGCGGCGAGCCTGAAGGTGTCAGGGACCACCTCGATGACCCTTCAAAGCGCCTTGCTCACCTGCTTGGCGCTCACCTGGCTCAACCCGCACGTCTACCTTGATACCGTCGTGCTGATCGGATCGATCTCGGCGCAGTTCGACGAGGAGCGGGAGCTGTTCGCGCTCGGAGCCATGCTCGCATCCTTTACCTTCTTCTTCTCGCTTGGCTACGGTGCGCGCCTGCTGCGCCCTTTCTTCGCTCGACCTGAGATTTGGCGGGTTCTCGATGCGGGCATCGGTCTCGTGATGTGGGTCACGGCGGCAAGGGTGGTGCTGCCTTCAACGCCGGGATAGAGACAAAGGGCATCCGGCGCTAAGCTGCGGGGATCGGCATCAGTCATGCCGCACCGGGCCTTTCATCATCTGCAAGGTCGTAATGGCAGGCAAATTCATGACCGCCTCCTGCCGAGCGCAATTTCGGCCGAACGCGTGCGCATTCCTCGGTCGCCATCGGGCATCGGGTGCGGAACACACAGCCGGAGGGAGGATCCATCGGAGATGGAATATCGCCCGTGAGCATTCCGCGGATCTTCGGTGCGTCCGGATCGGCTTTCGGCGAAGCGGCGAGCAGCGCGCGCGTATAGGGATGGCGCGGTCGCGTAGACACGTCCGCCGCGGACCCGATCTCCATGATGCGCCCGAGATACAGCACCGCGATCCGGTCGCACATCAGTTCGACAACATCCAGGTCATGAGAAATGAACAGCATCGCCAGGCCGAAACGCTGCCGCAGATCCTGCATCAGATTGATCACCTGGGCCTGAACGGACACGTCGAGCGCAGAAACCGGCTCGTCAGCCACGATCAGCTTCGGCCCCACGCCCAAAGCACGGGCAATTCCGATCCGTTGGCGCTGGCCCCCCGAGAACTCATGCGGGAAGTGCGACATGTGTGCGGCGGGCAGGCCGACGATCTCCAGGAGTTCTCCGATCCGCTCGGTGCGTCGAACGCCGGTGGCATCCGTGAAACTCAGGAACTGCTCGACTTCTGCGCCCGTAAGAACATCCTGCCCGAGGCCGAGACGATCCGCATTGACGAGATCAACGAGGCCTATGAGCGCATGGAGCGGTCCGACGTGCGTTATCGTTTCGTGATCGACATGGCCTCGCTCGCGGCCTGATCATGATAACCGCCGGTGCGCCGCCAAGTCCGAAAGAAGCAGCGGCGCACCGGCTTCCTGGAAGCGGACCGCATCGCCGGGCTGGGCTGCACCGCAGGCGCTGGGCAACCTGAGGCAGGCGAACGATATCGAGGATGCGCTCGACCTTCTCGCGGATGCCGGCTTCGGACATACGCCGCATGCGAAGGGGAAACGCTATGTTCTCGTACACCGTCAAATGCGGGAACAAGGCGTAGTTCTGGAAGACCATTCCGATGTCGCGTTTGAAGACGGGCTCGAACGTCGCGTCCTTTCCGTCGATCCCGACTTCGCCGGCATCCGGAACGATCAGGCCGGCCAGCATCATGAAAAGGGTCGTCTTGCCGGATCCCGAAGGTCCGAGCAGGGTCAGGAACTCCCCTGCCGGCACCGTGAGCGAGGTATCGCGAAGCGCATGAACCTCGCCATAGCTTTTTCTCAACCTGGTCAGTCTGACCTTCATGCGGTCCGAATGCAGAGACGCCAATTCCATGTTCCCGTATTTTCGTTTCTTGCGAAGCCTTTCGAGCGAAACTATTGAAGGTTGCCGTCATTTGTCCAATTGATCTAACTTTGAGAGGTCGATTAGAATTTCAAATGATGGGCCGGCATGGAACTCGAGCAACTCGAGGCATTCGTATCCATTGCGACATTGCGAAATTTCAGTGCAGCGGCGAACAGGCTCAACATCACCCAGCCGGCGATCTCGCTCAGACTCAACGCTCTTGAACAGGAGCTCGGCACGTCGCTATTCGATCGGTCGGGAAGCAAGATCCAGTTGACGGGTCCAGGCCTGGAGCTCCTGCATTACGCGGAGCAAATCATCGACATATCCTACCGCCTGAAGGCGACGGCTCTCGGTGAAACCCGCTCTCACCAGAAGGTCCGCATCGGAACGACCGATACGATCGCCAACTCATGGCTGTCGGAGCTGGTCACGGAAATCATCACCGGGCTCCAGCACCTGACCTTCGAGATCATCACGGACACCACGCGCGGTCTGAGGGAGCGACTCCTCTCGGGTGAGATCGACGTGGCCTTCCTCATGGGTCCGGTTCACGAGAAAGGCATCAGGAACCTGCCCTTGAAGACCTATGAGAGTGCTTGGGTTGCCGGTGAGGGGACCAAGCTCCCGAAGGGCATCCTCACCCTCGACCAGATCGCACCATTCCCGATCATCACTTACGCGCGGGACTCGGCGACCTATAGCACGATCGAGGAGCTTTTCCGGATGAGCGGCCTTTGGCCCGTGAGGCTCAACTCATGCAGTTCGACGGAGGTGATGATCCCTACCTTGGTTGCAAGCAATGCGATCGGGGTGATCAGCACGGCCGGTCTCGTCTCGGATCGGGGCCTGAGGAGACTCAGGTGCGAGGTGAATCTTCCCGACTATGAATTCTACGCCGCGTATCATCTGGACTCGGTGGGCCGGGTCGGAATGGCAGTCGCGGAACGTGCGCAGAAGCTATGCCAGAGCTTCTGAGGTGGGGAACTCATCTCTGGGATGGCAGTGCTGCCCCATCCTTGAACCTTCGATGTGGCCTTCCTTCCGGCGGGACAGGCGCGCAACCTTGAAGCCCCTGCTACGAGCAAGGGCCGTTTCCAGGCAACTTCAAGCCAGCGCATTCCTTTAATTTATGGTTTACGAAAGAGTGAAACAGGCTGCTCGACAGCAACAATCCTGAGCTTCATGAGTTGGAGGCCTGAAGGTGCTTCCTCCCAATACCTTCCAACTGGCCCCATCGGTCGAACAATTCTGGTGGGGCTTCTTCATATGCGGAGCTTTGACAAACCCTGCTCATCCAAGGCTTGGGTCTGTAATATCACGAAAGTGGACCACTAGAACCGGTCGATCCGCCTCGTCTACGATTTCAACCAAGAAGGCATTCTGTTGCTCGGCGGTCAAGGTCTTCCAGTAAGGCACAGCCTTGGTAAAGGCTCTGATGATGCGCGCAGCGACGCCTTGCGCTCGATCGACGTCAGCCAAGTTGAAGCTTCTTGGGTATCTGACACGATTCTGCTGGTTTGAGACGAAGAACCTAAATTGGGGCATGGCAAGAATATTAGCACAGATATTCCCACATTAGGCTGCTCTTAGGTGTTAGTTCACATTCCTGCAGCGATCAATTCGGACGCCGAGAGGAACCGCCGCCCTCTTCGCTAAACCCGGTCGGGAGGATGACATCCGTAGCGCCAAGAGTTCGTGCGGGTTCCCTTACTTTAGACACAGGACACGTCGAATATCACTGTGCGCCGGCTCGCCGATCGTCGTTCGCAGCGGATACTTTCAGCGTCGCTCGGGCCGTTGGGCAAGGCAGGCTCTGATTATCGAAGGACGTCCGCTCAAAAATGCGACGGAACCGCAGGTTTTCAGCACATGAAGGGAATTGTCTTCACCGAATTCCTTGAAATGGTTGAGAAAAAATTCTCGCCGGAGCTCGCTGACTCCATAATCGAGGAGGCCGAACTTCCTTCGGGAGGGGCCTATACGAGCGTTGGAACTTACGATCACCGGGAAATGGTCCAGCTTGTGTCGTGTCTCAGCAAGGAGACGGGCATCAGCACTGCCGATCTCCTGCGGTCATTCGGCATATACATGTTCGGGCGATTCTATGTCTTGTTTCCCCAATACTTCGACGGGATCGACACTTCTTTTCGCTTTTTAGAGAAGATCGAAAATTACATTCATGTCGAGGTGCGCAAGCTATACCCCGATGCGGAGTTGCCGTCTTTCGAGTGCGATACATCCCAGCCGGGATGTCTGCGCCTTACCTACAGATCCACTCGCCCGTTCGCCAGCCTGGCCGAAGGCTTGATCCGTGGCTGTGTGGCACATTTCGGAGAGGATGCCGACGTTGAAGTCGAGGACCTCTCGAATGGAGCGGGGATCATGGCCCGCTTTCTCATTTCCCGACGAGGTACTTCGTCGTGAGTACACTTGAGCAGCTTGAGCGGCGTCTGGAGCGGGAGAGGCGAGCGCGAAAGGCGGCCGAGATGATCGCCGAGGAAAAGACGCGAGAGATCTACGACGCGAACATCCGTCTTCAGCAGCTTAACAATCATCTGGAGGAACTTGTACGGCAGCGCACTGCCGAGGTTGCTGCGGCCCGCGATGAGGCCATCCAGGCAAGTCAGGCAAAATCGAATTTCCTCGCGAGCATGAGCCACGAGCTCAGAACGCCACTGAACGCAATTATCGGCTATAGCGAGATTCTCCTCGAAGAGACGGACGATTTGGTGAGGCCCGAGTTCAGGCCGGACCTCGAAAAGATCCGCGGTGCCGGCAAGCACTTGCTCGGGCTGATCAACGACATTCTCGACCTGTCGAAGATCGAGGCCGGAAAAATGGATCTCTTCCTTGAGAGGATCGACGTTTCCGCTCTCGTTGCCGACGTGAGTGCGACCGTTCAGCCGCTGATGACTAAGAACGGCAACATGCTTGATGTGCATTGCGGTCTCGATCTCGGAGTCGCGCATTCCGACCAGACGAAGATACGGCAGATCCTGTTGAACCTCCTCAGCAATGCGGCAAAGTTCACAAAAGGGGGGCGGATAGTGCTCTCGGCCAGGCAGTCGATCAGAGAGGATCGTGACTGTCTGGAGTTCGAGGTCTCAGACACCGGCATCGGAATGACGATCGAACAGATGGCGAAACTGTACTCGCCCTTCAGTCAGGCCGACGTGTCGACGACCCGAAACTATGGCGGAACGGGGCTCGGGCTGGCGATCACCAAACATTTCTGTCTCATGCTCGGTGGCGATGTCACCGTCCGGAGCGAACTCGGCAAGGGTTCAAGTTTCATCGTCACTATCCCGGCCGTCTGTCGTACCGACGATGGGACGATGTCTCCCGAGCGGGCGGAGGGCACGGCAGGAACCGTATTGGTGATCGACGACGAGCGCGCCACGCACGATCTGCTGGAGCGGGAACTCGGCGCGCGTGGCTACAGGGTGGTGCATGCTGCAGGCGGGCGCGAGGGGTTGCGGCTTGCGCGCGAGGTGAGGCCGGATGCCATTACGCTCGACGTCATCATGCCCGAGCTTGACGGATGGGCCGTGTTGCGTGAGCTCAAGGCGGATGCGGATCTGAAAGGCATTCCGGTCGTCCTTGTGACGATCCTGGGCGACCGGGAGATGGGCTACGCCCTTGGTGCCGCGGACTATCTGACGAAGCCGATCGATCCCGAGGCTCTGCTCGGTGTCCTGGGATGTTTCCGTGGACGCCAAGACGATCTTCCTGTGCTGGTTGTCGATGACGATCCGATGACACGTGAGATGCTGCGGCGGATCCTGTCGAAACGAGGCTGGTCGGTGACCGAAGCCGCCGATGGCTTCGACGCGCTTTCCGCTCTGGGCCGGGGGGCGCCCGCGGTGGTCCTCTTGGATCTGATGATGCCCGGGATGGACGGGTTCGAAGTTCTTGATGCAATGCGCCGGGAGGCCTCTTGGCGCGATATTCCCGTCGTCGTGGTCACGGCCAAGGACCTGTCCACCGAGGAGGTCTCATGGCTGAACCAGCATGCCGAAAAGATTTTCCAGAAGGGGGCCTATAAGCGATCCGAACTTGTGGACGTTATTCACGACATGATTGCGAGAGGCACAGGAATGAGCGTCTCACGCCGGTCCACGAGGGATGGTCGCTAGCCATTCGGTCTTCTTTCCTGAGCGCCGGGGACGATCATGCCCACGATCCTGCTGGTCGAAGATAACGAGTTGAACCGTGATATGCTCTCGCGCAGGCTCGTGCGTAAGGGATATGACGTTCTCATTGCCGAGGACGGCGCCAAAGGATTGAGCGCCGCGGCCGAAGGCAAGCCGGATCTCATTCTGATGGATATGAGCCTACCGGTTGTCGACGGTTGGGAAGCGACACGAAGGCTCAAGGCGGAGCCGAGAACGAGATCCATCCCGGTGATCGCCCTGACGGCGCACGCCATGTCGAGCGATCGGGAAAAAGCCGTGGCGGCTGGCTGTGACGACTACGACACCAAGCCGGTTGAACTGGAACGCCTGCTCGCAAAGATCGAGCGCCTTCTCCAGGCGGGCTCCTCATGATCAGACGTTCACGGTCATCGACGAACGGCCCCTTCGAGCACCTCGTTCATGAAAGTCAGGTCCGTGCGCGCCTCACCCATGTCCGGCAGGAACTTCTGGCTCCTGTGAGTGCCATTGCCGGTTATTCCGATATGCTTCGTGATGAGGCGACCCGGCTAGGGCTATCGGGGCTCATGCCAGACATCGGACGGATTCGGGAATCCGCCGAGGTCTTGCTTGGGCTTGTCGAGAGGTCTCTCGGCGCCGGTGTTCCGGCGGCTCGCGGCGAGGGGGAGAGCCTGTCTGGTTTTCAGGAGCGGTTGCTCCACGACCTCCGCAATCCACTCAGCGCCATCAAGGGCTATAGCGAGATGCTGCTCGAAGACCCCATGGATCTCAGGGCCGTGTCGCTTCGCCAGGACCTCGAACAGCTTCAGACCGAGACAACCCGGCTCCTTTCGAGTCTGGAATGGATCGTCAACCTCACCTGTCATCAAGCCGAACCTGCCGCGACCGAGGCGGAACAGACGCAGCTCCAAAGTGCCGGATTCTTGCTCGGGACACGAACGCCGGAGCTTACCCGGGAGCGTCCGCGGGAAACAGGGAGGATCCTGGTCGTCGACGACAATGCCAGCAATCGCGGTCTTCTCCTGCGGCGGTTGGAGCGTGAAGGACATCAGACGATCGAGGCCAGCTCAGGGGAACAGGCGTTGCAGATCCTTAAGGTTGAAGAGGTCGATCTGATGTTGCTCGATCTGCTAATGCCCGACATGAATGGCCTTCAGGTGCTCGAGCGACTCAAGATGCATGAGCGATTCCGGGATATCCCGGTCATCATGATCTCGGGGCATCAGGAGACCGCCAGCGTCATTCGCTGCATTGAGGCAGGCGCTGAGGATTACCTCCCCAAACCTTTCGATCAGGTTCTTCTGCGCGCCCGCATCAACGCCTGCTTGGAGCGGAAGCACTGGCGCGATCGTGAGCTCGGCTACCTCGCGCAGCTGAAGGCCGAAAAGGAGAGATCGGATGCTCTCCTCCGCAATATCCTGCCTGGGCAGATTGTCGGTCGTCTCAACGGTGGAGAGGTGGTGATCGCCGACCGCTTCGAAAGCGCGACCATCCTGTTCTGCGATCTGGTGGGATTTACCAAGGTGGCTGCACGCGTGGCGCCGGGTCGACTCGTCGAAAATCTCAACCGGATCTTCTCGGCTTTCGATACCCTCGCGGAGAATCTGGGCATCGAGAAGATCAAGACAATCGGCGACGCCTATATGGCTGCTGCAGGACTTCCAGAGGCCAGGCCGGATCATGCCGAGGTCATGGGTGAGCTGGCCCTTCAGATGCTTGGGGCGCTCGAGCAGATCAATCGGGATACCAAGGTCCGATTCCGCGCGAGGATCGGAATGCACTCGGGTCCGGTCGTCGCCGGCGTGATCGGCAGGAACAAGTTCATCTACGATGTCTGGGGCGACACCGTCAATGTCGCAAGTCGCCTTGAAGCCTGCAGTCTGCCAGGACACATTCAGGTCTCGGAGGAGCTGCGCGGCGTCCTCGAGCATTGTTATGAGTTCGAGCCGCGTGGCGTCATCAGTGTCCGAGGTAAGGGGAGAATGACAACGTCGTTCCTAACAGCCAGGAGACGTACGGAATAACTCGGCGACAGGCATGGCAATGATCGCTATGACCTCGAGACGCACAAAGCCCAGAAGTCCTCCCTATGCATCGGGCTTCGGATTTCGCTTCTTGCCTGGACAGCCGTCCGATTCCGGACCGGGACCCGCAATGGGATGTGCCGTCGGATTTTCGCCATCATGCGGCGGTTAAGTGAGCGAGGAAAGCCTCAGCCGATCGGATCGAGGCCCTCGCGCCGGAGAGAGGCGCGTGCGGCGTCAGGGTTTTTCCCCAGGTGATCGCCGGGGCGCGTGTGGCGTCGGGGGTTTTCTCAACTATCCCGCAATCCGCCGCCGACATCCACGTTGCTCACCGGACAGGGGGCAGGTCGCGTCGGCCTGCCCAGGGGCTGACCTGAGCGGCTGGAGGGCGCAATGGATCGTGATGATGCCGTGCCGGATCCCGCGGCGCCCCGCCCGAGGCAGCCTCCGTACTGGCTTCGCGTGCTGTTGAGCGCTGTCATGATCCTGGGCGGGGCGATGATCCTGGCCGATGTCGGGCTCGCCTCGGCTGTCAGCCCGCCCCTCATCGGGGCGGCCGCCATCGTCGTGGGCGCCTTCGAAATCATCCATGCCGTGTGGACGCGCGGCTGGGGCGGTCTCGCGTGGCAGATGCTGCTCGGGCTGTTTTACATCGCCCTCGGCCTTGTGCTCGCCGGCGCGACAGGCTCGGGTGCCATGGTGCTTTCCCAGGTCTTTGTTCGCTCGACCCGGCAGGGTGAACTGCTGTTGACCTACAGCCTCGGGTTGCTGCTGCTGCTGTCGGGGATCGTGCGTGTCCTTTGGGGAGGGAGCCGGTGGCGGGAGAACGGCTGGGTGATGCTGCTGTCGGGTTCATTCGGCATCGTGGCAGGGCTCATTGTTCTGGCCGAATTCCCGAAGACGGGCTTCTGGATATTCGGGCTCCTGCTCGGGATTGATCTCATCCTGCAAGGTGCGGCGTGGCTGGGCTCCGCTTCCCTCTGGGGTGGAAGACCGCCCCATGCCAGGGATGTCAGGCATTGAGTTCGATGCTTCGAGATCGAACCACGATCGGCCCAACGTCGGGAATTGTTCCCAACAGGCGGGAGGATGCCCATGTTTTCGTGTGTGCCGGCCGATCGAGTCGCGCGTTCCGAAGCGTGGACCTGTTCCTGTTGCCAGCCGCAGCTTCAGACCGCCTCTCGGCGGATCGGCATGGACCTGTCCCGACGTGGATTCATGGCCGGGGCGAGTGCCTCTCTCGTCTCGCTCGGCCTCGTTCGTCCGGTCGGCGCGCAATCGTCATCCTCCCGACCGGCGCCGCCGCTCGCGTTCGGAAACTTCCTGCTGTTCGACGGCAAGTCCAACGTGTTGCGGGGAGGGCTTCGCCTCCTTGTCGAGGGCAATCGCATCAAGCAGATCGTCAGTGGTGACCCGGCGCCGCCGGAGGGCACACGGATGATCGATTGCGGCGGTCGGGTTCTGATGCCGGGCCTGATCGATGCCCACTGGCATACGATGTTCGCGGCACTTCCGATCCCCGTCCTGTTTTCGGCCGACGTGGGATACATCTTTCTTGCCGCGAGCGCCGAGGCGGAGCGGACGCTGATGCGCGGCTTCACCACCATCCGGGACCTCGGCGGCCCGTCCTTCGCATTGAAGCAGGCGATCGACGAGGGGCTCGTCACAGGACCTCGCATTTACCCCTCGGGAGCCATGATCACGACCACCGGCGGGCATGGCGACATGCGACCGCTATCCGATCTGCCGAGGATCCCCGGCGGTCCGCTGAGTCATTTGGAGCAAACCGGCGGTGCCAATATCGCCGACAATGCGGACGAGGCCCGCCTGCGGGTCCGTGAACAGCTCCTCCAGGGCGCCTCGCAGATCAAGCTCGTCGGCGGCGGAGGCGTCGCGTCGCCGCGTACCACGCTGGACATGTTCACGTTCAGCGAGGAGGAGCTCCGGGCGGGTGTACAGGCGGCAGCCGACCGGAATACCTACGTGGCGGTGCATGCCTATCCACCCGCCGCGATCCGGCGGGCCGTCGCTGCAGGCGCTCAATGCATCGAGCATGGGCATCTGATGGACGAGGCAACGGCCGGTCTCATGGCGGACAAGGGCATATGGCTCAGCACGCAACCGTTCATCGACGAGGGCGACATGCCTCCGCTGACGGGCCAGAGCCGCATCAATCTGCTTCAGGTCATCGCTGGAACGGACAATGTTTACAGGCTTGCGAAGGACCACAGGATCAAGACCGCCTTCGGGACGGACCTGCTGTTCTCGAATGCGCTTACGGGGCGGCAGGGACGGCTGCTGACTCATTTGACCCGCTGGTACGGAAATGCCGAGATATTGACGATGGCAACCTCCGGCAACGCTGAGCTTCTGGCGATGTCGGGTCCGCGTAACCCTTACCCTGGAAAACTGGGAGCCATCGAAGAGGGAGCCCTCGCCGATCTGTTGGTGATCGATGGCAATCCCATCGACGACATTGGGCTTGTCGCCGACCCGGACAAGAATCTCATGGTGATCATGAAGGACGGCAGGCTGTATAAGAACACCTTGCCTGGCTAGAGCCTTTTCCGCAAAAGTGGATGCCGGTTTTGCGAAGAAAAGGCGTCTTTCTCAAACAACAGGAGCCTTTTCCATGAACCGAAGTTCATGGAAAAGGCTCTAGCGCATCGTACGAGAAAGTGGACCCGCTTTTTCGCACGATGCCGCTGTCTATCCACTGGTCCAGGTCAGCAGGATGAGTGACATGAGTCATCCCAAGCCATCAGGGGGCATTGCGCGGCATTTGGTCGATGCTCTCGGCGATCCTGCGGGCGACGTACGGGTAGAACGGGTTGGATGAAATCCGAACCAGCGCGTCGAGAGGAACGACAAGGACGCCGCGCTCGCCGCGCGGTGTCAGGGCGCCGAGATTGATGCCGAATTCCTCCTTGTTGTCCGGCTGCGAACCATAGAGAGGGTCGGTGACGGGAAACGGCAGGGCAACATGGGAGAGCGAGAAGGCGAGGGGTGGGAAGGTCAGGCCGAGCGGCATCATCGTCTCAGCCGTTTCGCCGCTTTCGGTGAGCCGTTCCACGGCCTCGAGCGACGAAGGATCCGAGTTCGTGACGAGCGTCGTCCTGAACGCGCGCGGGGCAGACGGCAAGAGCCGGTCGACGATTGTCTCCATGGAGCGGTCGATCAGCGGGCCGAGGCTGACGGCCCGATTGAGATCGAACAGGGTCAGTTCGCTGCCATTGGCTGGAAGCCGTGAGTAAAGGCTTGTGATGATCGCCCGGGTGCTGACGGTGAAGTCGACGACCGACTGGAATGTATGAATCGGCGGAAGAGCCGCAATGCTGCCATCGGCGACGGCGCGATTGATCTGATCCTGAAGAGCCTGCGTGACCTGAAAGGCTTGCCGCGCTCCGTTGACGGGGAAAGAGTTGTACTTGAAGGGGTTGAACTCGGGCAGCACATCGAGCCACGCCGCCCTGGCGAAGGCCGGGAAGAAGGCAGGCAATCCGGCAATGCCGGCATATCTGGCGAAGATCGTGAGGCCGACCATCGGTGACAGAAGGATCAGGCGCTTCGGTCGCGGAAGATCGTCGTTTCCGATGGCGTCCAAGGCGTACTTCACCGCGAGTGCCCCACCGTTCGAGAAGCCGACGATGTGAAGCGGCCTGCCCGGGCCCGCGCGTCGGACGGCCTCTCGCACAGCCAGCCGGGTCGCCGCCATCCAGTCCTCCCACTCGACGCTGGTCAAGGCGGCCGGAACGGTGCCGTGGCCCGGCAAGCGGATGCCGACGGCGACGAAACCATGGTCGCGATAGAGGGCGGCGAGGTGACGGAGGCTGTAGGGGGCATCGGTGAGGCCGTGAAGAAACACGGCGCCGCCGATCGGATCGCCCTTGGGTTCCATGACGTAGGAACGGTTCCAGTCGGTCTGAAAACGTTGCGGGTCGACCGGGCTGCCTGCAACATAGCGGCTCAGCGGCATCGCGGCGCCCTCGTCGGGTTTGCGGAAGACTTCGCGCCTGACCTCGGCAAGGATCCGCTCTTCGGCCTGGAGATAGCCCTGCCAGTCGGTGGCGTCGATGGCATCCGCATCGAGTTCGTCCGGAACGAAGGTGTGCCATGGTTCAAGCGGAGGGGCGCGCAGGGCGTCCCATGCACGGAAGGCGAGACCGGCGACGATCAGGCAAAGCACGACGCCCGCCAGTACGATCGCGCCGATCGCGATCCTTTTCAGCCCTGTATAGACGATCGATCCCAAGAGTCGTTCTCCGGTGCGACAACATCCGTCAGTTCGATCATTGCGACGCGTCAGGCGAACCAATACGGGACGGCAAGACGCGACACGTAACGGTCGAACCTGTCCCTACGACCGAAATCATGTCCTCCTGCCGCCGGATCCGGACACGCGGCCGGAACGATCATGGCGGGGGAACCCCTCTCCCGTTCCAGCGCCCATATCGACGGCCTGTTCTCGTTCGTCCGGCGGGCCGAGAAGAATTGCGAGCCAGCGCGTGTCCGGGTGCCGGGCACAGAAGGTGAGGGCGGCCACCGTGATCGGGACGCCGATGAAGGTGCCGGGCAGGCCCCACAGGAACGTCCACAGGAAGATCGAGAACAGCACCACAAACGGCGACATCGCCAGGGCCGAACCGGAGAGGCGCGGTTCGATGTAGCTGCCGACGACGAATTGGATCGCGTTCAGGCACAGGAAGACGGTTACCGCCGATTGCCAGGTGTCGAACTCCAGCACCGCGAGCAGCGTCGGGAAGACGGTGGCGACGAGCGGGCCGATGAACGGGATGTAGTTCAGGGCGAAGGCGATGATGCCCCACTCCCGGGCCAGCGGCAGACCGAAGAGAATTGCGAAGATCCAGACGAGCATTCCCGTCAGCAAGCTCATGAGCGTGCGCACCGCCATGTATCGCCTGATCTTGGCGGCCGTTTCCTCGCTGCCTTCCCACAGAAGGCGAACCGTAGCTCCGTCCGGCAGTGCCTTGATCTTCCTGGCTGTTCCTTCGACCTCGAGGAGACCCAGGATCACGTAGAGCAGGACAACCACCCAGAAGCTCAGGGTCGTGTTCACGTGGCTGGTGAACTGTTGGATCAGTCCCAAGAGCCAGCCGACATTGAAGTGATCGGCCCACAGGCTCGCGACCGCAATGCCCTGATCATCGAGCCATGCCGTCGTCCTGTCGTACAGGGCCTGGAAACGCCCCATATTCGCCAGGCCCCATCGGCCGACGTGGCCGAACCCCCATGCGATCAGCGAGGCGAATGCGATGAACGCCGTGACGAGTAACAGAATGGTCGCCATGAGGGCGACAAGCCGAGGCAGCAAAACTTGAAGCCGTCTCTGCAAGGGCCAAAGAAGTGCAATGAGAAACAATGCGAAGGCGACCGGCGTGACAACGGCGCTTGCAACCTTCAGCGCCGCGAGCAGGAGGACAATGGTTCCCGTCATGATCCACGGATTCAGGCGCCCCTGTTTCGTCATTGACCTAGCTCCGGGCCTCGACGGCGCGTCATTTGTCTCCGCTGATCGGTCCGTCTTCCGGGCGCGGTATCGCCGCCCCAATGCCGGTGCCGCTCCTAAAGCTCGACGGGATCGCGGATGATCGGACAGGTCATGCAATGCCCGCCGCCTCGCCCGCGCCCGAGTTCGGACCCTGAGATGGTGATGACCTCGATGCCGGCCTTGCGCAGCAGCGTATTCGCGTAGGCATTGCGGTCATAGGCGAAGACGACACCCGGTGAGGCGCAGACCAGGTTCGCGCCGCTGTCCCATTGCGTGCGTTCGCGCATATAGGCGGTGCCGCCGGTCTCGATGACGCGCATCGCCTTGATGCCGAGAGCTTCGGCCACCACCTCGACGAATGTTCCCTTGTCCCTGTGCAGCTCGATTCCGCTCGCATTGTCGGCGGGCCTGTAGGAATAGGCGTGGATCGTGTCGACGATGTCCGGATAAACCAGAACGCAGTCGCGGTCGGCGAAAGTGAAGACCGTGTCGAGATGCATCGCCGCGCGCAGCTTCGGCATGGCCGCCACGATGACCCGCTCGGCCGCCCCTTTCCGGAACAGGGCGGCGGCAAGCTGGCTGATCGCCTGGCGCGACGTGCGCTCGCCCATGCCGATCAGCACGTTGCCCTTGCCGATCGGCATCACGTCTCCGCCCTCGAGGGTCGCAAGGCCGTGATCGTGGAGTGGATCGCCCCACCAGACATTGACCTTGCCCGCAAAGTCCGGATGGAACCTGTAGATCGCCGCGGCGAGGATGGTTTCCTCGTGCCGGGCCGGCCAGAAGAGCGGATTGAGCGTGCAGCCCCCATAGACCCAGCAGGTCGTGTCACGGGTGTAGAGCGTGTTCGGCAACGGCGGCAGCAGATACTCGGTGACGCCCGCGGCATCCCGCATCAGGGTCAGCTGCTCACCGCCGATGTCTTCGGGAAACTCCTCCGTCGACAGGCCGCCGATCAGGGTTTCGGCCAGCTCCCGATCGGACAGGCCGTCGAGATAGCTGCGGATCTCATCGAGGAGCCCGAGGCCGACCTGGTTGGGCACGACCTGGTTGTCGAGGATCCACTGTCTCGCCTCGGGGATGGCGACGGTTTGAGCGAGCAGGTTGTGCATTTCCACGACATCGATGCCGCGGTCGCGCATTTTCTGCACGAAGTCGAAGTGATCGCGCTTCGCGACGTCGACCCACAAGACGTCGTCGAACAGAAGGGCGTCGCAGTTCGAAGGAGTGAGGCGCTGGTGCGCGCGCCCCGGCGCACAAACCATCACTTTGCGGAGCGTGCCGACCTCCGAGTGGACACCGAACGCGGATTGCGGTGATGGAGTCACAGCCTCCATTGCTGCCCTTGTGTCGGTCATGGTCATGCTCCCGGGTTGGAATTCCCCTTCAGACGGTGATGTAGCCGGTCGCAAGGCCGTGAATGCCCACGACGCAGCCAACGACAGCGGCGGCGAAAATTGCCCATTCGATCGGCGTGAAGAGCTTCTTGCCCTGTTCGCGGCGAGCCCAGAGATACAGGATGGTCCCTGGGCCGTAGAGAATGGCCGCCAGCAGGACGAATTTCATGCCGCCGGCATAGATCAGGAAGAGAGTGTAGATCGTGGCGATTCCGGCCAGAACCAGATCGCGTCGGCGCTCCTCGGCTCGGACCTCGTAGGTCTCGCCACGCCTGGCCAGGAGGAAGCCGTAGGCGGCCACGAGCAGGAATGGGATCAACGACATTGCGCTCGTCAGGCTGAGCATGAGCGAGAATGCATCCCGCGACCAGTACGTGCTGATGACGAAGAGCTGCACGACGATGTTGGTCAGCCACAGCGCGGCGGCTGGAACCTTGTTTCCGTTTTCGGTTGCGAAGATCCGTGGCATGTCGTCCGTCTTCGCCGCCGTGAACAGGACTTCGGCGCAGATCAGCGACCAAGCGAGATAGGCGCCGAGCACGGACACGATCAGGCCGAGACTGACGAAGACGGCGCCCCAATGACCGACGACGGCCTCGAGAACGGTCGCCATCGAGGGTTGGCGAAGCCCGGCGATATCGGCCCGCGCCAGCACGGCGTAGGGCAGGAGCGTGACCAGGACCAGAAGGGCGGTGACGGTCAAAAAACCGAAGATGGTGGCTCGGCCCACATCGGAGCGCGTCCTGGCGTAGCGCGAATAGACGCTGGCACCCTCGATTCCGAGGAAGACGAACACCGTCACGAGCATCGTCGCGCGCACCTGCTCGAACAGGCTGGTCTGCGGCATGCCTTCGCCGCCCCAGAGATTCGCGCGGAACAGATCGGCCTTGAAGAAGCCGATCAGGATGACGATGAAGACGAGGATCGGGACGATCTTGGCGACGGTCACGATGGAGTTGATGAATGCGGCCTGCTTGATGCCGCGCAGGATCGTGAAGTGGAACAGCCAGATGCCGATCGAGGCGACCACGATCGCCGTCACCGTGTTGCCTTCGCCGAAAACCGGGAAGAACGCGCCGAGGGTCGATTTGATGAGAACCCAGTAGGATACGTTGCCGATGCAGCTTCCGATCCAGTACCCGAAGGCGGACAGGAAGCCGGGATAGTCGCCGAAGCCCGCTCTGGCATAGGCATAGACGCCGGCGTCGAGATCGGGCTTCCTCTCGGCAAGAGCCTGGAAGACGCGTGCCAGCGTGTACATGCCGCCGGCAGCGATGCACCACGCGATGATGGCCCCGAACGGGCCAGTCGCATTGCCGAAGGTGCGAGGCAGGGAGAAAATGCCAGCGCCAACCATGGAGCCCACGACCATTGCAGTGAGCACCGGCAACGTCAGCCGCTGATCCGGAGCATTCGCTGCCGGGTTGACTTGTGTCTGTTCAGAGCCTTCTCGCGGCTGGATCGACTTGTGAAGCGGGTGTGCCTCTGCCATCGCCGTCCCTCCTGCCTGTCGTCTCTTCGTCGGACCTGACGACAAGGAACTCCAAGAGATGATGGCTGAGTTTTCAGCGATCAGGCCGGAGAGTGTTGTCGGTGGACGTCGGATTCATCAGGCCTAACCCCGAGACTGATCAAGGATCGTTCTCTGTCGTGAGATCCCTTCAACGCTGTCGTCTGCACTGGAACGCAACGCTTTACTATTGGGCCAAGAGTCAATGCCTTGGGATCGGATTGACAACCATACTCCCTTTTCGGCAAAGCCCCAACATGCACGTCTTGCCCGTCGATCCGCAGGTTGGGATCCCACAAGTGGTGTTCCGCCCCGGCTGCGTATCAGCGCGAAACCACCTGTGGGCGCAGCCCCTTTGATCCGGAACTGCCGCGCTTGTTCGTCGAACGACAGCGTCGTGTCGAACCCGCTGGCTGCTCCGGTTCGGGCCTAACCTGCGGCACGAGCGCGGAGTTTGATCGCTGCCGTTCGCTCTGCCTATCGGGGAAAACCCCGAAGTCGAGCGGAGAATGCCCGGAACCGAGCAGCAATTTGCCCATCCCGACAGTCCGGTCCTTGCTGCCCGGGACCTTCGGTGACGTAACCAGATCGAATGGCCAGAGGGACGACAATCCCGGTCCCATATGACTTGCAGGGGATTCCAATGTCTCAGGCAACGCGGGTCATTGCGTTGCGCAGATCGCATTCCCAAACGGCACATTCGGGCGGTTCAGGACCCGGTCTGCGACGATTGCCAGGGTATTTCTTGCGCGTCTCATCAGCATTCCAGGAAAAATCGATGATATTTCATCATTTGTGTTGATGATCGGCTCCGCGTAATCGGGATATCTCACGATTCTTCGGAAGACCCATGACCCAGGCCACTGCCACGATGTCTGCGCCGGATGCCAAGCGCTTCGACGGAACCACCTTCGGGCTCTATGCCGCCACCGTTTTCCTGTGGGGCGTGAGCTGGATCGGGATCCACGCGCAGCTCGGCGTGGTGGCGCCGGAGATGTCGGTGCTGTGGCGCTTCCTGCTCGCAGCCTTCCTCATGTGGGCCTGGGTGCTCGCCACCGGCCACCGGGTTCGGTTCGGGCTCGCCGATCACCTGCGTTTCGCGGCGGTCGGATGCTGTCTGTTCTCGTTCAATTTCATCTCGTTCTATTATGGCGGCTTGAGCGTGCCGTCGGGGCTGCTCTCGGTGGTGTTCTCGCTCGCCTCCGTGTTCAATCTCGTCCTGAGCTTCGTCATCTTCCGGCAGAAGGTGGAACCACGGGTGGCGCTCGGCGGCGTGATCGGCGTCATCGGCATCGGGCTCCTGTTCTGGCCGGAAATTGCGGGTGCGGGCTTCAATGCGGACGCGCTCAGGGGCCTCGGCCTCTGCGTCATGGGCACGCTGTTCTTCTGCTCGGGCAACATGATCTCGACCGTCGTGCAGCGCCGGGGCGTGCCGCTGCTCTCCGCCACCGCCTGGGGCATGACCTATGGCTGCATTGTGCTGCTCACGCTGAACGTTCTTCGCGGCAATGCCTTCATGGTCGAGCCGACGGCCGCCTATATCGGCTCGCTGCTCTATCTCTCGATCGGCGCTTCGGTCCTGGCCTTCATGGCTTATCTCACGCTGCTGCGCCGCCTCGGGGCCGCTCGGGCAGGCTACTCGACCGTGCTGTTCCCCATCATCGCGCTTGCCGTGTCCACGCTGCTCGAAGGCTACCAGTGGACGGCGCTCGCCGGGATCGGCGTGGTGTTCGCGCTCATCGGCAACGTGCTGGTGCTGCGCAGGCCCGCCCGCTGAGGCTCACTCCGCGGCGGCCGGATAGACCGGGCGGGTGGAGCCCAGATTGTCGAGCGACTGCTTGATCTGGAATCCCAAAGCATCTGCGAGCGGGTTCTCCTCGCCGCGCGCGCGGATGAGGCCGATCTTGCACGAGGGCAGTGCGGGGAATCCGTCGGAGGGCCCCAGGATGCGCATGCCGGGGCGCACGGCGCTTTCCGGGAGGACCGAGACCGCGAGACCCGACAGGACCGCTGCGCCCACGGCCGTGGAGTTCCAGCTCACATAGGCGATGCGGAAGGCGCGGTCCGCGCTCTCCAGAGCTTCTGTCGCGTAGTGGCGCCAGTCGCAGTTCGGGCGGCCGAGCGCCAGCGGGATCGGCGTCTCCTCATGCACGCCGTGGCGGCCCGAAGTGACCCATAAAAGCTGCTCGATGCGCACGATCTCGGATGGGCCGCGCCGGTCCACATGGGTGATGATCGCGAGGTCGAGGTCGCCGTGCTGCACCCGCCCGATCAGGTTGTGGGTGGGTTCGCACATCACCGTCACCTCGGCCTTCGGGTTGGAGCGCGAGAACCGCGCCAGGATCTCCGGCAGGTAGCGGTCGGCATAATCGTCGGGAAGGCCCAAACGAACGCGGCCCGTGAGCTCGTGCTCGTTGAAGGAAGCCATGCATTCCGCGTTCAGGCGCACGATCCGGCGGGCGTAATCGAGGAGCCGCTCGCCCTCGTCCGTGAGCTTGGAGAGGCGTCCGTCGCGCTCGAAGATCGGGCGCCCCACCCGGTCCTCCAGCCGCTTCATCTGCATGGAGACGGCGCTCTGCGTCTTGTGGACGATCTCCGCCGCGCGGGTGAACGACCCCGTATCCGCGATCGCCACGAAGGTGCGGAGCTGGTCGATATCAAGCAGGTGCATGGCCATGATCCCATCATCAACGATTCTGATGATACAAATCTCAAACAATCGTTTCAAGTGATGAAAGGGAACGTGCTATTTTTCCGAAAAGATGAAAAGATTCGTCTTTCGAAACAAGGTCTTAGAGGAAGTTTCGTTCTAGCTGGCGTTCCATAATGTCTCCCAGGAGCCCTGCTGGAACGCCTTTGGAACTCCCTGGAACGGTTCGGAGCGTTCCAGAGCATCCCGAGAGCCCCTGTGAGGTCCTTCACGAGCGAAAGGAGACTGACATGTCCCGGTCTGCGGCGCCTAACCTGATCTCTCCCGTACCCCCGATGCTGGGCAGGCTCCTGCGTACGCTCGTCTCACTCGCCAGGGCAGTCAGGGATCGCAGCGAGGTCAAGCATCTCGCCGAGTTCGACGAGCGCATGCTCAAGGATATCGGCCTGACGCGCGGCGACGTTGAAAGCGCCCTGATGGAACCCGTTCATCATCGCCCGTCATCGATGCTCGTGCGATGCGCGGAGGCGTCCGCCCGGCACATGGATCTGCCGCCGCCGCACGCCAGTCACGGCCGGTGGACACGCTTGTGAGGGGAGGAGGCTAAGATTTCCTCGGGCCCGTTCCCCAGGCATCCTCCAGAATCCCTTGAAGGGATGTGAGATATTGTATCTGCATCTCGCGTCCCTTTTCCATCATCTCGCCCCATGAAGCGGACGGCGAGGGCTCCGGAGGCTTCTCGGTCTCGGGCATCGAGAGGAAGCCCGCCATCATCTCCTGGAGGGGGGTAGCGGCAGGCTTCTTCTCCGGCGCCGGGACCTTCAACCATCCGGCCCAGAGTTCAGTCCAGGCATTGACCGCATCCTGCTTCGATGTGTCGGCCGTATCCGGCGAAGCAAAACTCTGGACGACCTTCGACTGCGCGGCCATCCACTGCGTCAATCCCCCCGCGAGGAGGCCCGCATAGATCGGCAGGATCTGCTGCATGATATCGACGCCGATGCCGGCGAAATTCGCCGCCTGATGGGCCACCAGGCGGCTGGCCTCGTCGGAGCCGAAGAGCTGGTCGAGCAGGCGTCTGCCCTCCTGCTGCGCCTGCTGAGAATAGGTTTGTCCGGCGGCCTGCCAGAAATTCTGATAGCCGCCACTCATCAGGGATTGCAGGAAGCGGCCCGGATCGCCGTTGGTCAAGGTGTGCTGAAGTCCCATGGCGAAGGCCGGCAGAACGGCCGCCATGGCGCGCTGCTGCTGGTCGGCCGAGAGCTGGAACTGCCGTGCCAAAGTCTCGAAAGCCGCTTGGGTCTGCGCCTGGCGCATCAGATCGAACCAGTTGAACATGGCAGGCTCCTCGAAGGCGTGAACGCCCGGCTGCCCTTTATGGGATCGGGACAGCTTGCCTCTCCAAACGCCGGATTGTCCAGAACGCAGTGACGATCGCTGCGATCCCGAAAACGATCGATCCGGCGCCGATGCCGATCAGGGCGCCCTTGGGCCCGCCGATCTGCGCCCCGAAATAGGCGAACGGGATCATTCCCAGCGTTGCCCGCCCCCAGTTGAAGAAGGTGGAGAGCAGGGGATAGCCGAGGTTGTTGAACGACGCATTGGACACGAAGACCAGGCTCACGAAGAACCAGATGAAACCGCTCAGCTGGCAGAAGAAGCGCACCAGCTCCGCCGTCAGCGGCGGAGCGTTGAAAGCCAGGACGATGGCTTCCTGCAGCAGGAACAGCAGAAGCCACACGCTCAGGACGTAGACGATCATGAAGGTGAGGGAATCCTTCAGGGTCGCCCTCATGCGGTCGTACCGGCCCGCGCCCCAGTTCTGCCCTAGAACCGGCCCGATGGCCCCGGCCAGCGCAAAGACGCCCGCGAAGGAGACCGGCGTCACGCGGTCGATGATGGCGGAGGCCGCAATCGCCTGATCTCCGAACCGCGCCATGACGCCCGTGAAGAATGCGTTGGCGGCAGGCGCGGCGAGGTTGGTGAGAACAGCCGGAACGGCGATGGCGAAGAATGGCCTCGCGTCACGGATCACGGATTGCAGGCTGGGCTTGGCCAGAAGCCGGTGGGTGCGGGTGACATAGAGATACCCGACATAAAGATAGACCACGCGCGCGAGGCTGATGGTCAGGGCTGCGCCGTCGGATCTCAGATCCAGGACGAAGATCGTGACGGGATCGAGAAACACCGTGATGATGGCCACCGAGAGCGTCGCGTACATGCTGCGCTTGGCGTCGCCTGCGGCGCGCAGGAGGGTTGAGAACGCCATGCCGGCGGCCATCATCGCATTCGTCGGCAAGGCGATCCAAAGGAAGCTGTGCGCGACCTGATAGGCTTGGCCGCTCGCTCCCATGGCTTTGAGAATCTGTGGCAGAAAGGGCATGACGATCAGGCTGACGGCCGCGCCGATCGCCACCATGAGGATGCTTCCCGAGGTCGCGAGCCGCCGCGCATCCTCGTGCCGGCGCGCCCCGAGGGCGCGCGAAACGAGAGCGCCGATCGGGATCATCAGGCCGACATTGATCGAGACCGTGAAGAACATCACGACGGTCGCCAGGCCGACGCCCGCCGTCATGCTCGGATCGTGGAGCCACGAGATGTAAAGCAGCGACACGAGGTCGACGATGAAGATCGCGATCAATCCGGCCGCGCCCGTCCCGGTCATCACGAGCACGTGGCGCATGGTCGAGCCCTGCACGAAGACAGGCGTATCGGCGCGCGCCTCCGAGGCCCGCTCGGCAGGGGTGGCGTCCATCAGAGTGCTCCTTCGCCGAGAATGTCGCGCGTTTCCGGGCTCAAGGCCTTGGCCTTCCCGGTGGGAGAGGTGAGGGGTTCCGGCGCGATCTTGGCTCCGACCACGAGCTCGGCCCCGAAACTCGCGCCGATTTCCTTCTGGAGGAAGAGCCGGGCGATGTCGCGCTTGCGCACGTCCTGGGCCGCGCCGAGGGCGGTTTCCGCGTCGATTCCAAGTTCCTCGAGGGCCGAACGGCCGAAGACGATGGCGGATTCGAACGTTTCACGAAGCTGATAATCGATCCCGATCTTCAAGAGCTTCACCGCATGAATCCGGTCGTAGGCGCGCACGAAGCTGCGGGCGTTCGGGAAGTTCTCGTGAATGATCTCGGCGATCTTCTCGATCGTGTCCGGTTCGTCCGTGCATACGCAGATCATTTCCGCCTTTTCGGCGCCGGCCGCCCGGAGCACGTCGAGGCGCGTCCCATCCCCGTAATAGATCTTGAGACCGAAACGGGCGGCATCGCGCACGCGTTCCACGTTGTTGTCGATGACGGTCGCATCGATGTCCTGCGCGAGCAGCACCTGATTGACGATCTGCCCGAAGCGCCCGAAGCCGATCACGAGGACCCGGCTCGACAGATCGCCCTCCTGTCCGAGCAGATCCTCTACGCCCGGGCCCGTGGATCGCTCGGGACGGGCCAGAAGGGCTTTCTCGACGAGGGTCGAGAAGATGGGGCCGAGAAGCATCGTGATGGCCGCCAGCGCCGTCACGGACTGCGCCTCGGCCTGAGCCATCAATCCTGCACCCGTGGCGACGGGCAGGAGCACGAAGGCGAATTCGCCCGCCGTGCACAGGAGCGTGCCGGATCGGAGGCCTTCGCGCCACGTGGCGCCGAACAGGCGCGAGAGAATGGTGGTCAGGATGGTCTTCCCGACGATCACCGCCGGGGCCGCGAGGGTCAGCAGCACCCATTGCTGGCGGACGAGGCCCAGATCGATCGACATGCCCACGCTCATGAAGAACAGGCCCAGCAGCATGCCGCGAAAGGGCTCGATATCGGCCTCGAGCTGGTGCCGGAAATTCGATTCGGCGAGCAGCAGGCCGGCCAGGAACGCGCCCATGGCCATGGAGAGGCCCGCCTCCTGCATGAGCAGGGCGGCGCCCAGGACCACCAGCAGCGCCGATGCGGTCATGACCTCGCGGGAGCCGGTGCGCGCGAGGATGCGGAAGAAAGGATTCAGCCCGTAGCGGCCGACCAGGATGACGGCGCCGATGGCGGCGATGGCCTCGCCGGCGGCCGAAAGCCGGTCCAGCATCGAGTTGTCCTCGACCGCCGTGCCCGAAGCCAGCAGGGGCAGAATGGCGAGCACCGGCACCACCGAGAGGTCCTGAAACAGCAGGATGGCGAAGGAGCGCTGTCCGTAAGGCGTCTGAAGGTCCTTGCGCTCTCCCAGCATCTGAAGGGCGATCGCGGTGGCCGAGAGCGCCAGCGCAACGCCGATGACGAAGGCCGCCCTGAATCCGAAGCCGATGGTGAGCGAGGCGCCGCCGAGGCAGAGCCCCGTGACGGCCATTTGAGCGAAGCCCAGCCCGAAGATGTCCCGCTTCATGGACCAGAGATGGGACAGCTTCAGTTCCAGCCCGATGATGAACAGCAGGAGCACCACGCCGAGTTCCGCCACGGTCGCGATCGTTCCCGGGTCCTCGACGAGACTGAGGCCCGAAGGGCCGATGGCGATTCCCGCCGCCAGATAGCCGAGCACGGCGCTCAGGCCGATGAATCGGAACATGGGAACGGCAATGACGGCCGCCCCGCAGAAGGTCAGGATCGGCGGGAGAAAGCTGACATGGGAGGCTGGGCTGGCCATCGGGCAATCGGATCCGGTGAGCAATCACCCCTTTCTAGGGAGTCTTGCCCCGAAGGGCGAGCCCTTCTTACGAATGGCCAAGCCGCGAATTACCGCCACTCCCGCTTGACAGGGAGGGCCTCGTCTCGCCACATCGCGGGATCATGACGAAGCCGCCCCTCCACATCCTTCTCTGTGCCCCGCGCGGCTTCTGCGCCGGGGTGGTCCGCGCCATCGACGCCGTCGAGAAGGCGCTTTCGATCCACGGGGCGCCCGTCTATGTACGCCACGAGATCGTGCACAACAAATACGTGGTGGAGAACCTGAGGCAGAAGGGGGCAGTCTTCGTGCGGGAGCTCGACGAGATTCCGGACACCGAGGCTCCTGTGATCTTTTCGGCGCACGGCGTGCCGAAATCGGTGCCGGAGGCCGCTCAGGCGCGCAATTTCTTTGCCATCGACGCCACATGCCCGCTGGTGACCAAGGTGCATCGGGAGGCGCAGCTCCACCACAAGCGGGGCCGTCACATCATCCTGATCGGTCATGAGGGGCATCCGGAGGTGGTCGGCACCATGGGGCAGCTGCCCGAAGGGGCGACGACCTTGGTGGAGACCGTGGACGATATCGCCCGGCTGCAGCCGGGCGACCCGGAGAACTTGGCCTTCGTGACCCAGACGACCCTGTCCGTCAACGACACCCGGGACATGGTGGATGCCCTGAAAAGGCGCTTTCCCTTCATTATCGGTCCGCACAAGGAAGATATCTGCTACGCCACCACCAACCGGCAGGGTGCGGTCAAGCGGGTGGCGCCTCAGGTCGACGCCATGATCGTGGTGGGTTCCCCCAATTCATCGAACTCCCAACGCCTGCGCGAGGTGGCCGAGCGGGAAGGGTGCTCCCTGGTGCGCCTGATCCTGCGGGCGGAGGATATCGACTGGTCGCTGTTCGGAAACGTTCGCAGTCTCGGCATCACGGCGGGCGCGTCGGCGCCGGAAATCCTCGTGGAAGAAATCATCGATGCCTTTGCCGAGCGCTATGAAGTGTCGGTAGAGAGCGTCTCGACGGCGGACGAGAGCGTGTTCTTTCCTTTGCCGCGTGAATTGCGTGAGCAGGCGGCGGAGTAAGCAGTGGCAGTCTATACGGAAGTCAGCGACGAGGAGCTCGCAAGCTTTCTCGAAACCTACGATATCGGCACGGTGCTGTCCTACAAGGGCATCGCGGAGGGGGTGGAGAACACCAATTATTTCCTCCACACGACGGAAGGCTCCTACATCCTGACCCTCTACGAGAAGCGGGTGCGGGAGGCCGACCTGCCGTTCTTCCTCGGGCTGATGCAACATCTGGCGAACAAAGGCTTGAACTGCCCTCTGCCGGTCGACAATCGCCAGGGGCAGCCGCTCGGGCGGCTCGCGGGGCGGCCCGCGGTCATCATCACGTTTCTCGACGGCATTGCCGTCCGCAGGCCCACCTCCGGACATTGCGGGGCCCTGGGCGGCGCGCTGGCCAAGCTCCACCTCGCTGGCCAGGATTTCGCCATGAGCCGCCCCAACGCCCTGTCGCTCGACAGCTGGGGGCCGCTCTTCGCCCAGGCCGAGGCGCAGGCCGATACGGTTTCGGGCGGCCTTGCCGACCGGACGAGGCGGGAGCTCGCCAACCTGCGCGAGGCCTGGCCAGCGGATCTGCCCACCGGCATCATCCATGCCGATCTGTTCACCGACAACGTGTTCTTCATCGGCGCCGAGGTGTCGGGGCTGATCGACTTCTACTTCGCCTGTACCGATGCTTTCGCCTATGACGTCGCCATCTGCCTGAACGCTTGGTGCTTCGAGCCGGACGGGTCGTTCAATCTCACGAAGGGGCAGGCGATGCTGACGGGCTATCAGGCCGTCCGCCGGCTCTCCCCCGAGGAAGTCGGGGCTCTGCCGGTTCTCTGCCGCGGCTCGGCCATGCGCTTCATGCTCACCCGCCTCGTGGACTGGCTCAACGTGCCGCCCGGCGCGCTCGTGCGGCCGAAGGATCCGCTGGAATACGACCGCAAGCTCCATTTCCACCGCCATGTGCGGCACGCGCGCGAATATGGGCTCGAGGCATGAGCGGCTCTGAGCGCGTCCTGATCTATACCGACGGCGCCTGCTCGGGAAATCCCGGGCCGGGCGGCTGGGCGGCCATCCTGTTCTTCAAGGGCAGCGAGAAGGAGATTTCCGGCGGGGAGGCTCATACCACCAACAACCGCATGGAGATCCGCGCCGCCATCGAGGGGCTCAACGCCCTCAAGCGTCCCTGCGCCATCGATCTCTTCACGGATTCTCAGTATGTGCGCCAGGGCATCACGCAATGGATGCACAACTGGAAGCGCCGCGGCTGGCGCACCGCCGACAACAAGCCCGTGAAGAACGAGGATCTCTGGCGAGAACTCGACGAGGCCGCGTCCCGGCACGACGTGGCCTGGCACTGGGTGAAGGGGCATGCGGACGATCCCACCAACATCCGGGTCGACGAACTGGCGGTCGCCGCCATGCAGCCCTTCAAGAAGAGGCGCGCCTAAACAAAAGCCCCTGCCGGCATCGCGCGGGCAAGGGCCTCAATGTCCGAGGGCTGATAAAAGGATCAGAGATCCTTCAGGATGTTTTCCGCGCCCGAGACCTGCGCCTTGGACGGCGTATCTTCCACGTTGATGGCCTTCACGACGCCGTCGTCCACCACCATGGAATAGCGCTGGGAGCGGATCCCGAGGCCGAAGCCCGTGCCGTCCATGGTCAGCTTGATCGCCTTGGCGAAATCGCCGTTGCCGTCGGACAGGAATTCGATGCCGTCGGCGCTCGCGGATTTGGCCCAGGCATCCATGACGAAGACGTCGTTGACGGCGGTCACGAGGATCGCGTCGACGCCCTTCGCCTTGATTTCCTGGGCGCGCTGCACGTAGCCGGGCAGATGGTTGCGGTGGCAGGTGGGGGTAAAGGCGCCCGGAACCGCCACAAGCACCACTTTGCGCCCCTTGAAGAGGTCGTCCGTGGTCTTGGCGACCGGTCCGTCCGGCGTCATGACGCGGAAGGTGACCTGGGGAAGGCGTTCTCCGACCTGGATGGCCATGCACTTTGCTCCAAAGCTTTAGCTGTCGTTTGGGATTTCTTCACTAGCGCGACAGGCTGTCGCCGTCGAGGCTCACCTGCGTTTCGACGGCCTTGTCCCCGGCGACGAGCGTGAGGACGAGGGGAACGGGTCCCGATGCGTCCTTCGGCCTGTCCTCGATCGTCAGGGTGAAGCGGTTGCGTTCGCCGTCGGGTGTGACCGAGACATACCAGTTCTCCGGAGCTTCGGCGAACAGAACCGCCCTCGCACCGTCCTGGGCGCGGACCGAGACGGTCAGGGCGGCGTCCGCGCCTGTCTTCGGCTGCACGGACAGAACTGCCGGATCGCCCGGATCGCCGAGAGCCCGCCTGCGGGGAACCCTTCCCATGGCCCCGTCGATAGCGGCGCGGTCGGGGCCTGACGCCGTGAGGGGCCGAGCCAGGTCCGCATGGGCCGGAATGCAGATATCCTTGCAGATGCCGTAATCCACCGTGAGTGCGAGTTTGACCGGCTTGTCCGCAACCTTGGGTTTCACTACGACCGGCAGGGTGACCTCCCGGCTGTAGACATAGGCGACGCCCGCCGCATCCTCATGGCGTTCCGGGGCCGGCCACTGGACCTCGATATCGGCGACATTTTCCGATGCCGACCAGTCGAAGCTCGGCGGCAGGCCGGACTCGCCGGGATTGCGCCAATAGGTCTTGAAGCCGGGATCGAGGGTGATCGCGATCCCGGCCAGCCAGGTCTCCCCCAGCTTTCCCCCGGACAGGAGCTGGACCTGGGAGTGGAAACCCTGGGCGGAGGTCGAAGCGGGGAGGGACTGTCCAAAGGCCGTGATCGAGGACAGAGCCACAAAAAAAGCAGATATGACGATGCGGAATGTCGTTGTCATGGAACTGACGCCTCCCTGAGGCGCTTCCTTTATGCGGTTTCTACTCGGGTCTGCCATCCACGATCCCGTGATCGGTTTGGCGGCCCAGCAAGGCAGATTCGAGACATGAGCTTTCAGCAGGATCCCTACGGCACCGGCAGCCCCTACCTCGACGGGCAGATGCTGGTCGCGATGCCCGGCATGATGGACGAGCGGTTCGCCCGAGCGGTGATCTATGTTTGCGCCCATTCGCCGGAAGGAGCGATGGGGATCATTCTCAACCGGCCCGCCGGAAACCTCAACATGCCGGATCTCCTGGTCCAGCTCGAGATCGTGCCGGAGCCGGAGCGCATTCATCTGCCCGAGCGCGTGGGCCGCATTCAGGTTCTCATGGGCGGACCTGTGGAGACGAGCCGCGGATTCGTGCTGCATTCGCCTGATTTCCATCTCGCCCAGTCGACGCTCCCGATCGACGACGGGGTGTGCCTGACGGCGACCATCGACATTCTCCGGGCCATCGCCCAGGGCCGCGGTCCGCAGCAGGCGGTTCTCGCGCTCGGCTATGCCGGCTGGGGCGCGGGGCAGCTCGAGCACGAGCTCCAGGCCAACGGCTGGCTCATTTGCCCGGCCGATGCGGAGCTGATCTTCAGCACGCCCGCCGAGATCCGCTACGAGATGGCCTTGCGCCGGATCGGGATCGAGCCGGCGATGCTGTCGATGGATGCCGGCCACGCCTGAGCGTTCTACGCGGCTTCCGTGCTCGTCGCGCCGACGAGGTGGCGTGCCTGCGTCACCGACATCGGCTCGCCGAAGACCGGCCCCTGCGCGTATTCGCAGCCGAGCTGGTAGAGTTCGATGGCCTCCGATTCGCTTTCCGCGCCTTCCGCGACGATCTCCATGCCGAGCTCGTGCGCCATCTTGACGATGGAGCGCAGAATGACGGAGTTGCCGGAGGCCATCTGGCGGACGAACGACTCGTCGACCTTGATCGTATCGAACGGGAACCGGAGCAGGTAGGAGAGGGCGGAATAGCCCGTACCGAAATCGTCCAGCGAAAGGCCCGCGCCGAGGTCCCGGAGGCGGCCCAGCATCTGGGCCGAATATTCCGGGTTTTCCATCACGAGGCTTTCGGTCATCTCGAGCTTGAGCGAGCCGGGAAGAACCCGTGTGCGGGCGATGACCGTCTTCACCTCCTGCAGGAGGTCGTGCCGCAGAAGATGGTGGCTCGACATGTTCACGCTGGCGAAGATCGGAGGCTCCACCTCCAGGGCGCTCTGCCAGACGGCGAGTTCCCGGGCGGTCTGTTCCAGCAGGAACACGCTGAGCTTGATGATGAGACCCGTCTCCTCGGCGATGGAGATGAAGTCGCTCGGGGCGATGCGGCCGAGGCGCGGATGGTCCCAGCGCAGCATGGATTCGAAGCCCGCGATGGTCCGGTCTTCTAGCCGCACGATCGGCTTGAACAACACCTTCATCTCGTTGCGCTCGAGCGCATGGCGCAGATCGCTCTCCATCGTGAAATGGTCGCTGCGGTCCGACCGCATCGTGGGGCGGAACACCTCGATCCGGTCGCCGCCGTGGCGCCGGGCATGGGCCATGGCGATCTCGGCGTTGCGCAGGACCTCCTCGCGCCGGGCCGCGATCTGCGGATCGTGCAGGGCGATGCCGATGGAGGCGGTGAGAAAGATCTCGCGGTCCGCATAGGTGACCGGGGTCGTCACGATGCGCCGGACCATGTCGGCGAAGGCGATAATGCGATCGGGCTCGCGCTCGGAGAGCAGGATGATCGCGAATTCGTCGCCCGAGATGCGCGCCAGCGTGTCCTGCGGCTTGAGCAGGCGGCCGAGGCGGCGGGAGAGCGTGAGCAGGATCGAGTCGCCGGCGGCGTAGCCGGATTGATCGTTCGTGTCCTTGAACTTGTCGATGTCCACCACGAGCACGGTCGGGCGCAGGGAATCGCCCTGGCTCGCGAAGGTGAGGGCGGCTTCCAGGCGATCGTAGAAGAGCTGACGGTTCGGCAGGCTCGTGAGGCTGTCGTGCACGGCATCGTGCAGCAGGCGCTCCTCGGCGGTCTTGCTGCCCGTGACGTCGGCCAATGTGCCGACGATGCGGATCACCTCGCCGTCGGACCCGATCACCGGACGGGCTTTCAGGCGGTACCAATGATGCGCGTTGGATGAGGAGCGCAGGCGGAAATCCTGCACCAGACGGCCGCGCCGGTGCTCGATGACCGTATCGAGCGCGAGCCGGTAGCGATCCCGGTCGAAGGGGTGAATCAGGTCGAGCCAGGCCGAGGCCGGGCCTTCGAGAGCGCCTCGCTTCAGCCCGAGCTGGTGCTCGATGTCGGGGCTGACGAAGATGTTGTCGGAGACCACGTCCCAATCGAACACGATGTCGCCGGCGCCCGCGAGGGCGAGGGCGCGGCGCTCCGTATCGTTGACGAAGCCGCGCGCGAAGCCGCCTCCGGCGAAAGCATGCTGCATGACGGTAAAGCCGATCAGCATGACGATCAGCACGAGCCCCCCGATCAGCGCGGGCGGTACGAGGTCGGAGGCGAGCTGACCGAGAATGGTGAAGCTCGCCGCCACCGTCCAGGCGATCAGCAGAAGCCAGGTCGGCACGAGCATGATGGCCCGGTCGTAGCCGTGCGTCGCCAGATGGATGACGAGAATGAAGCCGATGCCGGCGACGGCGGCGATCGACATGCGCGCCACGCCCGACGCGACCGAGGCGTCGACGACGGCAAGGAGCAGGAGCGCCCCGAGAAAGGCCAGCCAGAAGGCCGTCACATGGCTGTAGCGGACATGCCAGCGGTTCAGGTTCAGATAGGCGAAGAGGAAGACGAGCAGGGTCGCCGCCAGGACGGCTTCCGCGCCGGCGCGATAGATCTGCTCGGTTGCCTCGGAGATCGGGAACACGCGCTGGAAGAAGCCGAAATCGATGCTGGCATAGGCGAGCACCGCCCAGGCCAGAGCCGCGGCGGCCGGGAAGATCAGGGCGCCCTTCACGACGAAGATGATGGTGAGGAACAGGGCGAGCAGGCCCGCGATGCCGATGATGATGCCCTTGTAGAGCGTCAGGCCGTTCACGCGCTCCTTGTAGGCGGCCTGATCCCAGAGATGGAGCTGGGGCAGGTTGTTGGTGCGCAGCTCCGCCACGAAGGTGACCGTCGTGCCCGGATCGAGGGTGATGAGGAAGACATCCGCGTCGGGGCTGTCGTCGCGCTCCGGGCGGATGCCCTGGCTGGCCGTGACGGCGGCGATGCGGGAGGAGCCGAGATCCGGCCAGAGAACGCCTGAGCCGGTCAGCCTGAAATGCGGCGCCACGAGGAGGCGGTCCACCTGCTCGTCGGTGTCGTTGGTCAGCGCGAAGACGATCCAGTCCGGGCGGGTGCCGGCCTCGCGAGCCTTCACGGCGATGCGGCGCACGATTCCGTCCCGTCCCGGAGCCGTGGAGATGCGGATCTCGTCGCCGTCCGACCTGTAGCGCTCGATGGCCGGGGTAAGATCGATGGCCTTCATCTTGGGGTCGACCCGGACGGATTCCACCGCCCAGCCGGTCGACGGCCAAGTGAGCCCCAGAAACGCCGCCAGCAGACAGGCTATGGCGAAAGATACGATCCGCAATGCTTCGGTTCTTTCGTCCGGTCCAAAGGTGAAAGGCGAATTGGTACCGGTCAGGGAGCTTGAGGGCAAGTCGAAGCCTCGAGAGGCCCCGACTTGTCCGCATGACTCATTTGTTATCGTTAACCACGCGCATGGAGGCAGTTTGCGGCGGGATTGAGGAGAAAAAGATGTGACGTAACGGAAGAAAAGGCAGAAAATAATCAGCCCTGCAGACCCGCCGTGATCGCCGTAAGGGAAGGCAGAGCCTTGATCGGGCCGATGGCCGCGACGGTCGGTTTCCCCTGCAGGAGAACGCGTCCCGCTTCGCGGACGTGACCCTCGTCGAGATCGTCGACTTTCCGCACGATCTCGTCGCTTCCCACGATCCGGCCCCACGAGAGGAGCTGGCGTGCCATGCGCTCGATCCGCCCTCCGGGCGTTTCGAGGGCCGTCAAAAGCGCCACCTTCATCTGCGCCTTGGCGCGCGTCATCTCGATGCCGCTGATGTCCTGCGTGGCCTGGCGCATGCAGTCGAGGGTCACCTCGGTGAGTTCGCCCACGTCGGATGCGCCGGTTCCGGCGCCGATGCCGAAGAGACCGCAATCGGAGAAGGGCCAGTGGAAGGAGTCGATGGAATAGGCGAGGCCCCGGGTCTCGCGGACCTCGTGCCAGAGGCGCGAGGTCAGGCCGCCGCCGAGGATATGGGCGAAGAGATGGGTGGCGTAATAGCCCGGATCCTTGAAGGAGAGGCCCGGGAGACCGAGGACGATGTTGGCCTGCTCGAGCTTGCGGGGGATGCGCCGTTCGCCGCCCGTATAATGCCCGGTCTCGGGGGCGCGAATTCCGGTGGCCGGCATCGCTCCGAAGAGGCGCTCGGCCGCGTCCACGATCTGGGCATGGTCGACATTGCCTGCCGCCGCGAGCACCATCTTGGCCGGGATGTACTCGCGCGCAAGGAAGGCCCGGATGGTGGCGGCGTCGAAGCTCCTGATCGTGTCGGGGGTGCCGAGAATCGGGCGACCCACGGGCTGGCCGGCAAAGGCCGTCTCCATGAAGGCGTCGTAGATCAGATCGTCGGGCGTATCCTCGACGGCGGCGTATTCCTGCAGGATCACGCCCTTCTCGCGGGCGAGCTCGCCGTCGTCGAAGGCCGAGTTGATGAGGATGTCGCCGAGCACATCGAGCGCGACATCGGCATTCTCGCCGAGAACGCGCGCCGTATAACTGGTGTATTCGACGCTGGTGGCGGCGTTGATGTCGCCGCCCACGTTCTCGATGTCCTCGGCGATCTGGCGCGCGGAGCGGCGCGAGGTGCCCTTGAAGGCCATGTGCTCGATGAGATGCGACAGGCCGTGCTCATGCGCCTGCTCATGCCGCGATCCGGTGCCGACCCACACGCCGAGGGTGGCGGTGGCGATTTCCGGCATGTGCTCGGTCGCGACCGTCAGGCCGTTGGACAATCTCGTGATGTCGACCCGCTTCTCGCGGACGAAATGCTGGTTCATGCAGCCGCGCCTCTGACGGCCCGGGCGCGCTCGCGGATGAAGCGCTCCACCGAGGCCTGATCGTTCGGGAGAACCGTGAAGCTCTCTTGCCGCTCCATCAGATCAGCCATGTGCGGCGGAAGTGCGGGGCGAATGCCGGTTGCGCGTTCGACCGCGTCGGGGAACTTGGCCGGGTGGGCGGTCGATAGGGCCACGACGGGCACTTCGGGCCGGTCCTCGAGGAGGGCGCGGGCCGCGCGGGTGCCGACGGCGCTGTGCGGATCGAGCACATAGCCCGTCGCGCGGTAGGTCCGGGCCATCTCGTCGGCGACATTCGCCTCGTTCACGGCCCGGGCCGAGAATTCCTCGCGGATGCGGGCAAGCGGGGCCGCTTCGATCAGGAAAGAGCGGGACTGGCCCAGACTGGCCATCAGGCGGCGGATCGCCTCGGCGTCGCGGCCATAGGCCTCGAACAGCAGGCGCTCGAAATTCGACGAGATCTGGATATCCATCGACGGCGAGGTCGTGGGCGCGACGCCCGTGATCTCATAGGCGCCGGAGTGAAGCGTGCGCGCCAGGATGTCGTTGGCGTTCGTGCCGATCATCAGGCGCTCGACGGGCAGGCCCATCCGCTTGGCGGCCCAGCCCGCGAGGATGTCGCCGAAATTGCCCGTGGGCACCGAGAACGAGACGGGCCGGTGCGGCCCGCCGAGCGCCACGGCCGCCGTGAAGTAATACACGGCCTGCGCGGCCACGCGGGCCCAGTTGATGGAATTCACGCCCGAGAGCTGCAGCTCGTCGCGGAAGCGGGCATTGTTGAACATGCCCTTCACCATGGTCTGGCAATCGTCGAAGGTGCCTTCCACCGCCAGGGCATGCACGTTGGGCGAGGCCACCGTGGTCATCTGGCGGCGCTGCACGTCGGAGACCCGGCCATGCGGGTAGAGGATGAAGATATCGACCTGATCGAGGCCCTTGAAGGCTTCGACCGCAGCGCTGCCGGTATCGCCCGAGGTCGCGCCGACGATGGTGGCGCGCGCGCCGCGCGCCTTGAGAACATGATCCATGAGGCGGCCGAGGAGCTGCATCGCCACGTCCTTGAAGGCGAGCGTCGGGCCGTGGAAAAGTTCGAGCAGGAAGAGGTTGTCGTCGAGCTGGGTCAGGGGGCAGACGGCGTCATGGCGGAAGGACGCATAGGCCTCGTCGATCATGCGGCCGAGCGCGGCCGCCGGGATGTCGCCGTCCACCAGCGGGCCGAGAACGGCCTTGGCGACCTCCGCATAGGGTTTTCCGGCAAAGCTCTTGATCGTGTCCGCCGTAAGGCTCGGCCATGTTTCCGGCATGTAGAGGCCGCCGTCCCTCGCGAGGCCGGTCAGAAGCGCGTCGGAAAAGCCAAGCGCGGGAGCCTCCCCGCGGGTCGAGACGTGGAGCACGGTCAATCTCCTGAAAATGCGGCGGGACAATAGGTGGCCAGGGAGGATGCGGCAAGCCGGTTCTCGTCTATCGGCCGGGGAAAGGGCGGCCGCCGGCAGGCGGTTCCGCCGGGCTTCATCCCCTGATGCGCTTCCAGGCGAAGGCGCCGAAGACGCCGACGAGAGTGAGCGCGAGGCCGTACCAGGTCAGCGCATATTGCAGATGGTTGTTGGGCAACGTGAGCTGGGTCTGCCCGCCGCGCGGCCAGTCGCCGGGGTTGGGCGTGGCGTCCACGTCGATGAGGAAGGGGGCGACGCGCTCGAGGCCCCGGGCCTTCGCGATGGCCTGCGGATCGCGGGTGAACCACGTATTCTTCGCGGGATCGTCCTTGGGTGTGAAGAAATTGCGCGCCTCGGGCGCGCGTACGAGGCCGGTGACCGTCACCTCGCCCTCGGGCCTGCCCTGGGGACGCGTGGCGGGATCCTTCAGCTCCATCGGAACGATGCCGCGGTTGACCATCAGAATCGCGCCCGTGGGGAGCTTGAGCGGCGTGACCATGTAATAGCCCTGGAGGGGCGCGCCCTGCCGCGTTCCGGGAGCCAGACCGTAGACCGGAGCCTCCAGGTCGTTCAGGAATGTGCCGGTCACCCGGACCTTGCGGAACTCGTCCTGGTCCGCCCGCCAGCCGGCCCAGTCGGATTCGGGCAGGACCGAGCCGGGCTCGCCATAGGCGCGGGTCTCGATCTGCCCGATCAGCCCGTCTTTCCAGGCCTTGCGCTGGAGCTGCCAGGTGCCGAGCCCAATAAGGATCGCGAGGGCGATCAGCGTGGCGATCCCCGGCAGAATCAGCGAGCGGGCATTGTTCAGACGTGTCGCAGTCACTTCTTGAACCGCCCTTCCTCCGCCTTGTGATGGTACTGAAGCGCCACCAGAACGCCCTTCGAGGGCCGCACGAGGGCGAGGCTCAAGGCGATGCTGAGCGCCGACCACATGACGAGATGGAGCCAGATCGGCGGCGAGAAGGCGAATTCGACCCACAAGGCGAGGCCAACGACCACGATGCCGACGATGGACATCACGAAGAAGGCCGGACCGTCCCCCGAATCGGCGAAGGCGAAATCGAGGCCGCAGACCTCGCATCGCGGGCGCATCGTGAGGAAGCCCTGAAACAGGTGGCCCTTGCCGCAGCGGGGGCACAGGCCCTTGAGGCCGGTGACGACGGGCGGGGGAACGGTCTGGTCCTGAGCCACGATGATTCTCCGTGAAAGGCCTCCCTCACATGGGAAGGGCGGGCCGAAAAGCGAAGGGCGGCCCGAAAGCCGCCCTGCAAAGGTCGTTTCGTAAACGGCGTTAGTGACCGCCGTAGCCCCAGACGTAGATCGAGGCGAAGAGGAAGAGCCACACCACGTCCACGAAGTGCCAGTACCAGGCCGCGAATTCGAAGCCGAGATGCTGCTGGGGCGTGAAGTCGCCGCGATAGGTGCGCAGCAGGCAGACGGCCAGGAAGATCGTGCCGATGATCACGTGGAAGCCGTGGAAGCCCGTCGCCATGAAGAAGGTGGCGCCGTAGATGTTGCCGCTGAAGCCGAAGGCCGCATGGCTGTACTCGTAGGCCTGCACGCAGCTGAACACGAAGCCCAGGATCACGGTGAGCCACAGGCCCGCCTTGAGGCCCTGGCGGTCGTTGTGCAGGAGCGCGTGGTGCGCCCAGGTGACCGTGGTGCCGGAGGTCAGCAGGATCAGCGTGTTGAGCAGCGGCAGGTGCCAGGGATCGAAGGTCTCGATGCCCTTCGGGGGCCACACGCCGCCCAGAGCCTCGACGCGCGAGTAGAGCATCGGGTCGCCGGCATAGAGCGCGGCATCGAAATAGGCCCAGAACCAAGCTGCGAAGAACATCACCTCGGAGGCGATGAACATGATCATGCCATAGCGGTGATGCAGCTGAACCACGCGGGTGTGCGAGCCGGTATTGGCTTCGCGCACCACGTCGGTCCACCAGCTGAGCATGGTGTAGAGCACGCCGATGATGCCCGCGCCGAAGATATAGGGGCCCAGGTGCATGCCGCCGAGCGTGATGGCCTTCCACCAGGTCACAAACCCGGAAGCCATCAGGAAGGCGCTGATCGAGCCGATGAGCGGCCATGGGCTCGGTTCAAGAATATGAAAGTCGTGGTTCTTGGCGTGGGCCTCGGCCATTTTTTGTCGTCTCCGTGCCTCGAATGTGAACTCGCTTTAAGACGTTTCCGTCCAGCTTGTCACGTCCCTTATTGAGCGATGGGTTTGGTTGATGACGTCGCCTCCGCCACCGGCTTGCCCGCCTTGGACGGGAAGTAGGTGTAGGACAGCGTGATGGAAGTGAGATCCTTCACGTCGGTATCCTGCGCCAGGCGCGGATCGACGTAGAACACGACCGCCGATTCCAGGGTTTCCCCCGGTTGCAGGGTCTGCTCGGTGAAGCAGAAGCATTCCAGCTTCGAGAAGTAGCTGCCCGCGAGGTCCGGCTGCACGTTGTAGGTGGCGATGCCGGTGGCGGGTTTGTCGCCGGTATTGGTGACCTTGTAATAGACCGTCGTGGTCTCGCCGAGCTTCACCTGGACTTCGGGCTTCTCGGGCGCGAAGCGCCAGCTCAGGGCGGGGGAGACGTTGGCGTCGAAGCGCACGGAAATCGTGCGGTCCACCACTTGGGATGCATTGTTGGCGCGCACCACGGGCGTGCCGTCGAAGCCCGTGACCTTGCAGAAGAGATCGTAGAGGGGCACCGAGGCATAGGCGAGCCCGACCATGCCGACGGCGACGCCGAAGCAGGCGAAGGCCGTACGGTGCATCTTGCGTTGGGTGTTGGGAGCTTCAGCCATTCTCATCTCACAGCGGACGGTTCAGCACCTGCGGGCCCAGCTTCGCGATGGTGATCGCGAAAAGCAGGATGCAGAGAATTCCGAGCGTCAGCCCGAGGGCGATCGACCGGCGCCTGCGGCGCTTCTGTTCCTCGGGCGTGAGGCGATAGGAGGAGTTCGGATCCGACATTCTCTTCACCCCAGAACCGGATGGAAGAAGCCGAGGCCATGCTCCGCGAGGAGCGTGGCGAACAGCAGGAAGAGATACAGGATCGAAAAGCCGAAGAGCTGCTGGGCGACGCGCATGGCCGGCTCGCCCTGACGCAGGCGGTAGACCTGGATCGCGAGCGCCAGCATGCCCAGACCGCCGACGAGCGAGACGATCGCGTAGGCGAGACCGCCGAAGCCCGCGAAGACCGGAGCCATTCCGAGCGGGGCGAGGATCACCGTATAGGCGAGGATCTGGAAGCGGGTCACGGCAGGACCGGAGACGTTGGGCATCATGGGAACGCCGGCACGCTCGTAGTCGCCCGACTTCACCAGGGCCAGGGCCCAGAAATGGGGCGGCGTCCACATGAAGATGATGGCGAACAGAATGACGCTGTCCCACGCCACGTGGCCGGTCACGGCCGCCTGCGCGACGATCGGGGGAAGGGCGCCTGCGGCGCCGCCGATCACGATGTTCTGCTGCGTCGAGCGCTTCAGCCACATGGAGTAGACGACGACGTAGAAGAAGATTGTGAAGGCCAGAAGACCGGCTGCCAGCCAGTTGCTGGCGAGTCCCAGGATCAGCACCGAGCCGGCCGTCAGGGTCATGCCGAAGGCGAGAGCCTCGCCGGGCTGGATCTTGCCGGCGGGGATCGGGCGCTTGCGCGTGCGCGTCATGACCGCGTCGATATCCGCGTCCCACCACATGTTCAGGCAACCCGACGCGCCGCCGCCGACGGCGATCATCAGCAGCGACACGAAAGCCAGCACGGGATTCACGTCCGGGTGGCTCACGACCATTCCGACGAGCGCCGTGAACACGACGAGAAACATCACGCGTGGCTTCAGGAGGGCGAAGAAGTCGGACACGTCTCCCTGGGAGAGGCCCGCATGGTCGAGGCTCTCGGTTGGGGAATCGGTCAAACTGTTCGACAGGGTGTTCATATCCAATAATCTTCCGAAACGCCGAAGGGTGAGGCGAGAGCGCCTCTCGATGTCAGCTCCTCGCCGGAAGGCTTGGGACGTGAATCCAAGCCCTCGGGGGAAGAGCGGGCGGCAAAAGCCGCCCGGCTCGATGGGTCTAGTGGCCCGTATCGACGATGCGGGGCAGGGTCTCGAACTGGTGGTAGGGCGGCGGAGAGGACAGGGTCCATTCCAGCGTCGTCGCACCTTCGCCCCACGGGTTGCCGGCGGCCTTCTCCTTGCGGACGAAGGCGTAGATCACGCCGCCGATGAAGACGAACAGACCGGCGAAGAAGATGTAGGAGCCGATCGAGGACACCAGGTTCCAGCCCGCGAACGCGTCCGGATAATCCGCGTAGCGGCGCGGCATGCCGGACAGGCCGAGGAAGTGCATCGGGAAGAACAGCACGTTGGCGCCGATGAACGCGATCCAGAAGTGCAGCTTGCCGATCCAGTCAGGCATCACGTAACCGGTGATCTTCGGGAACCAGTAGTAGATGCCCGCGAAGATAACGAACACGGCGCCGAGCGAGAGCACGTAGTGGAAGTGCGCCACCACGTAGTAGGTGTCGTGCATGTAACGGTCGATGGGTGCGTTCGCCAGCACGACGCCGGTGACGCCGCCGACCGTGAACAGGAACACGAAGCCCACGGCCCACTGCATGGCCGCCGTGAAGCGGATCGAGCCACCCCACATCGTGGCGATCCACGAGAAGATCTTCACGCCGGTGGGCACCGCGATCACCATCGTGGCGAACACGAAATAGGCCTGGGTCTGCAGCGAGAGGCCGACCGTGTACATGTGGTGCGCCCACACGACGAAGCCGACGACGCCGATCGCCACCATGGCGTAGGCCATGCCGAGATAGCCGAAGATCGGCTTCTTCGAGAAGGTGGAGATGATGTGCGACACGATGCCGAAGGCCGGCAGGATCATGATGTACACTTCGGGGTGGCCGAAGAACCAGAACAGGTGCTGGTAGAGCACCGGATCGCCGCCGCCGGCCGGATCGAAGAACGTCGTGCCGAAGTTGCGGTCGGTCAGCAGCATCGTGATCGCGCCCGCGAGAACCGGCAGCGACAGGAGCAGCAGGAACGCGGTGACCAGCATGGCCCAGGCGAAGAGCGGC
Source organism: Microvirga sp. M2 (assembly GCF_047497095.1). NCBI lineage: Bacteria > Pseudomonadati > Pseudomonadota > Alphaproteobacteria > Hyphomicrobiales > Methylobacteriaceae > Microvirga > Microvirga sp. M2. The sequence continues at coordinate 1,893,113 of NZ_CP134064.1, read as the reverse complement.
ATCTTGTGCAGCGTCATGCCCGGAGCGCGCATGTTGAGGATCGTGGTGATGAAGTTGATCGCCCCGAGGATCGAGGCTGCGCCCGCGAGGTGCAGGGCCAGGATGCCGAAGTCGAGAGCCGGGCCGGGATGGCCCATGGTCGAGAGCGGCGGATAGACCGTCCAGCCGCCGCCGAAGCCGAGCGAGCCCGGAGCGCCTTCGACGAAGAGCGAGCAGAGCATCAGGCAGAACGCCGAGACGGTGAGCCAGAAGGAGATGTTGTTCATCCGCGGGAAGGCCATGTCGGGCGCGCCGATCATGAGCGGGATGAACCAGTTGCCGAAGCCGCCGATCAGGGTGGGCATCACCATGAAGAACACCATGATGAGGCCGTGGCCGGTCACGAAGACGTTGAAGGCCTGCGGATTGGAGAAGAACTGCAGACCGGGCTCCTGGAGTTCCAGGCGCATGGCGATCGACAGGAGGCCGCCGACGATGCCCGCCGTGAAGCCGAAGATGAGGTAGAGGGTGCCGATGTCCTTGTGGTTCGTCGAATAGAACCAGCGCCGCCAGAACGTCGGGTGATCGTGGTGATCCGCGTGAGCGGCATCAACTGCATGTGCCATGATGCGACCTCTGTGGTCCTTGATTTTCTAAATTACTGGGCGTCGGCGAGCTGGAACGGAGCCGAACCTTCGGCTGAAGCATAACGCTGCTTCGCCTCGGCCAGCCAAGCGGCATATTGCTGCTCGCTCACGACGCGGATTTCGATCGGCATATAGGGATGGCCATTGCCGCAGAGTTCCGAGCACTGGCCGAAATAGACGCCTTCCTTCTCGGCCTTGAACCAGGTTTCGTTCAGGCGTCCGGGGATGGCGTCGACCTTGATGTAGAACGACGGCATGGCGAAGGAATGAATCACGTCCGCCGACGTTACCTGGACGCGCACGACCTTGCCGACCGGCACCACCATGGCGTTGTCGGCGCCCAGCAGGCGCGGCTGGTCGGGTTTCAGCGCGGCCGCGTCGGTGACCATGTTCGAATCGAACTTGAAGCCGCCCTGATCGGCCGGGTACTCGTAGCCCCAATACCAGGAATAGCCCGTCGCCTTGATCACGATGTCCGCCTGCGGCGGAACCAGCTGCTGGCGGAGAAGGCGGAAGGACGGGATCGCGACCGCGACGAGGATCAGCACCGGAACGATTGTCCATGCCACCTCGAGAAGAGTGTGGTGAGTGGTCCGCGAGGGAACCGGGTTCTTCCGCTCGTTGAAACGGGCGATGACCACCAGGAGCAGCGCCGCAACGAAGAGGCAGATCAGGGCGATCAGCCAAAGCAGGTAGGTGTGGAAGTTGGACACGCTCTGTCCCAACTCGGTCACCATCTCCTGCATGCCGGTTTCCCAGGGAGAGGGGCGGCCTGCGGCAGCCCATGCCTCACTTATGCCCAACACAAGTGCGACCGCTGCCGTGGAGAGGGCGGTCACCGATCGACGTCCAGTCTCGATCCGCATCGGCGTTCCAAAGCTCCTAAAGATATGGTGGCCGGGAGGCCACGAAAGCATAAAGGATACGACGCGGGCGTGCGAATAGCGGCGCCCGGCTTGCGCCATCACCTTTGATCCACGTCAAAGACCACAGTACGCGCCGAAGCGCAACGGTTCCGAGGCCGCAATTTGTGCGTCATAACCGCCAAAAGCGATTGTGGTCCCCACATATCTCCCTCTCGCTTGACATTATAGCCTCTGCCATGGTCCCAACGGGCCGAGGATTTGGATCGGAGCGGCCGCGCCGCTGCCCTTGATAGAGGGTTCATGCAAGGAGAAACCGATGGGCGTTTCACGATGGGTCCGCTACGGGGTGACGGCATTCCTTGGCCTGTCAGCCTTGGCCGCTGCGAGTGGCGCCGGTGCCCAAGGGATGGTGAAGAACACCTATGGCGACTGGCAGATGCGCTGCGAGACCCCCGCGGGAGCCACTGCCGAGCAATGCGCCCTCGTTCAGAACGTGGTGGCGGAGGACCGGCCTAACGTCACCCTCGTCATTATTGTGTTGAAAACCGCCGACGGCAAAAGCCGCCTCCTCCGCGTCGTCGCGCCGCTTGGTATTCTTCTGCCGTCCGGGCTGGGCCTGAAGATCGACCAGACGGATATCGGCCGGGCGGGGTTCGTGCGCTGCCTGGCCACGGGTTGCGTTGCCGAGGTTGTCATGGAAGATAATCTCATCAATCAGATGAAGACCGGGCAGTCCGCCACCTTCATCGTGTTCCAGACGCCCGAGGAGGGCATCGGAATTCCCGTGTCGCTGAACGGATTCGCGACCGGCTTCGATGCGCTTCCTTAAAGAGACAAGACGGCAGGAAGAGAGCCGGGGGAGTTCGATGATAAAGGGTTTGGGTGCAAAGGCCGGTGTGGCATTGGCCGTTCTGGGCGTTTCGACTCTGGCCGGGTGCACGTCTTCCGGCGAGGGCGGCGGCATGGGCATCGGCGAAATGCTGCTGACGGGCGGCGCGTCGCTCGCGCCGGTACAGGCCAAGGCTCTGGACGATGTGTATTGCCCGCCGGTGACGGTCTTCGAAGGGGGCTCCACGATCCGGTCCGGAGATTCGTCGTCTCCGCGCAGCCAGATCGCGATCGCCAATCTCGCCCGCGAATGCGTGGGGCAGCCGGACGGGTCGACCCTGGTGAAGGTCGGCGTCGAGGCCCGCGCCCTCCTGGGCTCCGGCGGATCGGCGGGGCGCTACAATGTCCCGGTCCAGTTCGTGGTGAAGGACGGTTCGACCGTCATCGCGAACAGAAGCCGCAGCGGCGTAGCGACCATTCCGGCCGGCAGCACCCAGGCGAGCGTGACCGTCGTCGAGGACAACATCGTCGTGCCCGCGGCGCTCGTCAACACCTTCGAGATCGAAGTCGGGCTCGGCGCCCGGGGCCGGCGCGGCTAGACCATCGAACGTGAAAAGTGGATCCACTTTTGGGATTCAATCCGATGCTCCACTCCTTAAACGGCGCATCGTTCGGAGCGGACCCGAAGGGCCATGTTCGTGAAAACCGGGTCCACTTTTCGCTCGCGCGGCCCGCTGGGTCCGCACGATGCGCTAGAGCCTTTTCCGCAAAAGTGGATGCCGGTTTTGCGAAGAAAAGGCGTCTTTCTCAAACAACAGGAGCCTTTTCCATGAACCGAAGTTCATGGAAAAGGCTCTAGGAGCGGGTGACGGAACCCGCCCTCTGGTTCAAGGGCATTGCGAGAACCTTGTCGATCCGGCGCTCGTCCAGGTCCACCACCTCGAAGCGCCAGCCGAGCGCGTCCACCTGCTCGCCCGTGCCGGGCAGGCGCTGCAATTCGCTGATCACCAGCCCGCCGACCGTGTGATAGCTGCGGGCCTCGGGCAGGGGCACGCCCAGGACGTCCGCCATTTCGTCGACCGGCATGGACCCCGCGAGCAGCCAGGAGCCGTCCTCACGGCGCACGGCATCGGGCTCGGGCGTCTCGCCGTCGGACCGGAAGGCGCCGACGATCGCCTCCAGGGCGTCCGCCGGCGTGACGACGCCCTCGAAATGCCCGTACTCGTCATGGACGAGGGCCATGGGCACCTCCGAATCGCGCAGAACCGCAAGCGCATCGAGAGCATACAGGGTGTCGGGAATGACAGGGGCGGTTTGGATGTGGGGGCGGATGTCCAGGGCCTGATCCGAGAGCATGGCGGCCAGGAGATCCCGTGACTGAACGACACCGATGATGTTGTCGGGAGAACCTTCGCTGACGGGCAGGCGGGAATGGGGGGTCTCCAGCAGGAAGCTGCGGATCGCCTCCGGGTCGTCGGCGACGTCGATCCAGTCCACGTCCGTGCGCGGGGTCATGAGGCCGCGCACCGTCCGGTCGCCGAGGCGCAGGACGCCGGAGATCATGCGCCGCTCCTGCTCTTCGATCACGCCGGCGCTCTCGGCCTCCCCGACGAGCATCTTGATCTCTTCTTCGGTCACGGTCGTTTCCTCGCGCGAGGACGTGCCCAGGAGGCTGAAGATGAAGCGCGTCGAGGCATTCAGAAGCCATACGGCGGGGGCGGCGACCTTCGAGAGCACCAGCATCAGCGGGGCCATCGTGCAGGCGATGCCCTCGGGATGACGAAGCGCAAGCTGCTTGGGCACCAGCTCGCCGACGACGATCGACAGGTAGGTGATGAGGCCGATCACGACGCCGAACCCGAGGGGCTCGGCAAACCCGTCCGGTACGCCCTCGGCGCGGAGGATATGAGTCAGGCGATCGCCAAGGGCCGCGCCCGAGAAGGCGCCTGCCAGAATACCGACGAGGGTGATGCCGATCTGGACCGTGGACAGGAAGCGCCCCGAATCCTCCATGAGGGCAAGGGCCGTGTTGGCCCCGGAGCGGCCCTGTTCGGCCATGGCCTTCAGGCGGGGCCTGCGGGCCGAAACGATAGCGAGTTCTGAAAGCGCGAAGACGCCGTTCAGGGCGACGAGAGCAAGAGCGATGACCAGTTCGAGCAACGGTGCCAGGAGCTGCCGACCGGATCAGGCCGCGCTTTCCCCTTCTGTGGATGGTGACCCTAACATGAGGGTTCCGACGCAATCCGTCAATTAAGCCGGGGAGAGATCCGATGCGGCACCCTGATTTGTTGACAGGATCCGATTTCCTCTTCAGAGCTAAAGGCGCCGATGATCCCCGCGGAAGAGACCGGGCTTTCCAAGTCCGGCGCCGAAGGCGCAACCGCCCCGGAAACGCTCAGGCCAAAGGACCGCGCGGGAGCTGGCACTCTGGAAAGCGGCGATGCATGCAAACGCGTCGCCCACCGACGGGCGTAACCTGCCGCTTAGAGCGGTTTGGGAAATCTCTCAGGTCTCGGGACAGAGGGGGCGCAGAGCAACGGGCCGCAAGGCCCGATGAAACGCGCATCTTTGAGGAATCCGATGGCCGAGCCCGAGCACAGCGACCAGCCGCTTCTGCAAACCCCGCTTCATGCCGCCCATGTGGCGCTTGGCGCTCGCATGGTGCCCTTCGCCGGCTACGACATGCCGGTGCAGTACCCCACTGGCATCCTGACCGAGCACACCTGGACCCGCGAGCATGCGGGCCTGTTCGACGTGTCCCATATGGGCCAGGCTTTCCTCGTGGCCGAGGACAAGAGCCACGAAACCGTCGCCAAGGCGCTCGAAGCCCTGATCCCCGCCGATGTGCTGAGCCTCAAGCCCAACCAGCAGCGCTATTCCCAGCTCATGGCCGAGGATGGCGGCATTCTCGACGACCTCATGGTCACCCGCGTCGGCGCGCCGGGACACGAGGGCTGGCTCTATCTCGTGGTGAATGCCTCCATGAAGGCGGCGGATTACGCCCATATCCAGGCGCGGCTGCCCAAGGGCGTCACGCTCGCCCCCAAGGATGACCTCGCGCTCATGGCTCTCCAGGGCCCGTCCGCCCAGAGCGTGCTGGCCAAGCTCGCGCCGGATGTCGCCGAGCTGCCCTTCATGATGTCCGCGGACGTGCAGATCGACGGCATCGCGTGCCATGTGTCGCGTTCGGGCTACACGGGCGAGGACGGCTTCGAGATTTCGTGCCGCGCCGACGACGCGGCGAGGCTTTGGGACCGGCTCCTGTCCGACCCGGAGGTAAAGCCCATCGGCCTCGGCGCGCGTGATTCGCTGCGTCTCGAGGCGGGGCTGTGCCTCTACGGCCACGATATCGACGCCGCGACTTCGCCCATCGAGGCCGGCCTGATCTGGTCGATCCAGAAGCGCCGCCGCGAGGAAGGCGGCTTCCCTGGCGCCTCGCGCATCCAGCGCGAGATCAAGGACGGTCCCGCCCGCGTGCGGGTCGGCATCAGGCCCGAGGGCCGGGCTCCGGCCCGCGAAGGCGCCACCATCATCACGCCCGACGGGCGCGAGGTCGGCATCGTGACCTCCGGCGGATTCGGTCCGACCGTCAACGCTCCGGTCGCCATGGGCTATGTGTCGAAGGACGTGTCCGCCCTCGGTACGGACCTCCATCTCGTCGTCCGCGGCAAGCCGCTTCCCGCCAAGGTCGCGGCCATGCCGTTCGCACCGCATCGTTACAAGCGCTAACACCCAGAGGAATTGATCATGACCACGCGTTACACCAAGGATCACGAATATGTCCGCGTCGAAGGCGACGCCGGGATCGTCGGCATCTCCGACTACGCCCAGAGCCAGCTCGGCGATGTCGTCTTCGTGGAGCTGCCGAGCGTCGGCAAGACGCTCGCGAAGGGTGACGAGGCCGCCGTTGTCGAAAGCGTGAAGGCCGCCAGCGAGGTTTATGCCCCGGTTTCCGGCGAGGTCGTCGAGGTCAACAGCGAACTCGAAGCCGCGCCCGGCACCGTGAACGAGGATCCGGCCGGCCGCGGCTGGTTCATGAAGATCCGCCTCACGAACCAGAGCGAGCTCGACGGCCTCCTGACCGAAGAGCAGTACCAGGAATTCGTGAAGTCGATTTCTTAAACCACGGGAGATCCCGATGTCGCACGTCTACACGGCCCATGTGCGCTGGATGCGCGGAGAGGACGAGGTCTTCTCCGACAACCGCTACAGCCGCGCGCATCGGTGGTCGTTCGACGGCGGCATCGACGTCGTGGCGTCGGCATCGCCCCTGGTGGTGCCGCTGCCTCTCTCCCGCGAAGACGCGGTCGATCCCGAAGAGGCATTCGTGGCGGCGGTGTCGAGCTGCCACATGCTCACCTTTCTCGGGATCGCCGCCAAGAAGCGCTTCGTCGTCGACGCTTACGAGGACAAGGCGCTGGGCCTCATGACGCCGAACGAGAAGGGCAAGCTCTTCATTTCCAGGATCACCCTCGATCCCGTCATCGCGTTCTCCGGCGACAGGGTCCCGACGCCAGAACAGATCGCCGACATGCATCACCTCGCCCACAAGGAATGCTTCATTGCCAACTCCGTGCTCACGGACGTCGTGGTGGCGGGCATCCCCACGCACTGAACCAAGGTTTTAACCGATGCGTTATCTGCCTCTCTCCGACACCGACCGCAGCGAGATGCTCGCGCGCGCCGGCGTCAAAACGGTGGACGAGTTGTTCGCCGACGTGCCGAAGAATCTGCTTCTGAAGGAACCGCTCGATCTGCCTCGCCACAAGGGCGAGCTGGAGGTGGAGCGTATCCTGTCCCGCATGTCCGCCAGGAACGTTCCTGCCTCATCCGTGCCGTTCTTCGTGGGCGCGGGCGCCTATAAGCACCATGTTCCGGCGACTGTCGACCACCTGATCCAGCGGTCCGAGTTTCTGACGAGCTATACGCCCTATCAGCCGGAGATCGCTCAGGGCACGCTGCAATACCTCTTCGAGTTCCAGACCCAGGTCGCCGCTCTCACCGGCATGGATGTGGCGAACGCCTCCATGTATGACGGATCCACGGGCACGGGCGAGGCGGTGCTCATGGCGCACCGCGTCACGAAGCGCCGCAAGGCGGTGCTGTCCGGCGGCCTGCACCCGCATTATGCCGAGGTGGTGCGCACCCTTTCCGACATGGCGAGCGACCATGTCGTGACCATGCAGCCGGATGTTGCGGGCACCGAGGACATCCTCTCGCAGATCGACGACAGCGTTTCCTGCGTCGTGGTTCAGTCGCCGGACGTGTTCGGCAACCTGCGCGACCTGAAGCCGATCGCCGAGAAGGCGCACAAGCATGGGGCGCTGCTGATCGCGGTCTTCACGGAAGCCGTGTCGCTCGGCCTCGTGGCCTCGCCCGGCAGCCAGGGCGCCGATATCGTGGTGGGCGAGGGCCAGTCCATCGGCAATGCGCTGAATTTCGGCGGTCCCTATGTAGGCCTTTTCGCGACCCAGTCGAAGTTCGTTCGCCAGATGCCCGGCCGCCTGTGCGGCGAGACGGTGGACGCGGACGGAAACCGCGGCTTCGTGCTCACCCTTTCCACGCGCGAGCAGCATATCCGCCGCGACAAGGCGACATCGAATATCTGCACCAATTCAGGCCTTTGCGCGCTGGCTTTCACCATTCACATGACCTTGCTCGGCGAGGCCGGCTTGAAGCGCCTCGCTCGCGTCAATCATGCCAACGCCGTCAAGCTCGCCGATCAGCTCGGCGCCGTGAAGGGCGCCGAGGTTCTCAACAGGACCTTCTTCAACGAGTTCACCGTGAAACTCGCCAAACCCGCCGCGGAAGTGGTCGAGCGCCTGGTCGCGAAGGGCGTGCTCGCGGGCGTGCCCGTCTCGCGCCTGCTGCCGGGTGCCGGCCTCGACGACCTGCTGCTCGTGGCCTCCACCGAAGTGAACACCGATGATGATCGCGCGGCCTTCGTCGCCGCCTTGAAGGAGGTTCTGTGATGTTGAACCGCCAGGGACGTCCCACCACAGCCGGTCAGGCCGGCACGACCGAGCACCCGACTTTTACGGGCAACAAGGCGCTGGCGCAGGTCGAGCCGCTGCTCTTCGAGATCGGTCGCTATGACACCACCGGCGTCGACATCGACGAGCCGGAGGATTTCGAGCCGCGCCTCGGCGGCCTGGAGCGCAAGGAGGCGATGGGTCTTCCGGGCCTCTCCGAGCCGGAGACCATGCGCCATTACGTGCGTCTGTCGCAGATGAACTACGGGATCGATACGGGCCTGTTCCCGCTCGGCTCCTGCACCATGAAGCACAATGCGCGCCTCAACGAGCGCATGGCGCGCCTGCCGGGCTTCTCCGACGTGCATCCGCTGCAGCCGGTTTCCACCGTGCAGGGCGCACTGGAGCTTATGAACGAGCTCGGCCACTATCTCGTCACGCTCACCAACATGACCGCCGTGGCGCTCTCGCCGAAGGCCGGGGCGCATGGCGAATTGTGCGGCATGATGGCGATCAAGGCCGCCATCGAGGCGCGCGGCGAGGGCAAGACCCGCAACGTGGTTCTGGTGCCCGACTCGGCCCATGGCACGAACCCGGCGACCGCCGCGCTGATCGGCTTCGTCGTGAAGCCCGTTCCCGCCCGTGAGGACGGTTTCGTGCATGTGGACGACGTGAAGGAGCGCCTCGGGCCGGACGTGGCCGCGATCATGCTCACGAATCCCAATACCTGCGGTCTCTTTGAGCCGCAGGTCGCCGAGATCGCGAAGGCGATTCACGAGGCGGGCGCCTATTTCTATTGCGACGGCGCGAACTTCAACGCCATCGTCGGCAAGGCGCGTCCGGGCGATCTCGGCGTCGACGCGATGCACATCAACCTCCACAAGACCTTCTCGACGCCTCACGGCGGCGGCGGTCCGGGTTCCGGTCCGGTGGTGCTCTCCGAGCGTCTCGCGCCTTATGCGCCCGTGCCGTTCGTGCGCATGGGCAAGGACGCCTTCGAACTGGTGGAGCAGGCCTCCGATGCGGCCGAGAAGCCTTTCGGCCGCATGACGGCCTTCCACGGCCAGATGGGCATGTATGTGCGCGCACTGTCCTACATGCTCTCGCATGGCGCGGACGGCATGAAGCAGGCGTCGGAAGATGCGGTGCTCAACGCCAACTATATCCGCGCGGGCCTGTCGGACCTCATGTCGCTGCCCTTCGGCGACAAGCCGTGCATGCACGAGGTGCTGTTCGACGACGCATGGCTCAAGGACACGGGCGTGACGACGCTCGACGTGGCGAAAGCCATGATCGACGAAGGCTATCATCCGATGACCATGTACTTCCCGCTGGTCGTGCACGGCGCGATGCTGATCGAGCCGACGGAATCGGAATCGAAGGCGTCGCTGGATCTTTTCATCGCGACGTTGCGCGATCTCGCGATGGCGGCAAAGAACGGCGAGACGGAGCGCTTCACCGGCGCGCCCTACCACGCCCCGCGCCGTCGTCTCGACGAAACCCGCGCCGCCCGCAACCCGGTGCTCAAGTGGACGCCGCCCGCACCGGTGGCCGAAGCGGCGGAGTGAAGATCGCTACCAAGCGCAAATGCCCGGCCATGAGCCGGGCATTTTCATGAGGCGAGCGGAGGCCGCCGCGCTCATCCTCCGCCATATCGCGGCTCGGGCTTCTCGCCTTCGCGGGGGTAATGCGGTTCTACGCGCGGGCCCGCGCCGTGATCGCCAGATCCGCCATGTTCGAAATCGTGACAGGCGCGCCCGCCCGCCGAAGCTGCTCGGCATGGCCGGGGCCGCAATGTCCCCCGCCGGTGAAGCCGATGACACGCATCCCGGCAGCGACCGCCGCCTGAACGCCCGCGGGTGAATCCTCGATCACGAGGCATTCTTCCGGCCGCGCTCCCATCTGCCGGGCCGCGAAAAGGAACAGGTCCGGTGCCGGCTTTCCGCGGGCGACCTGCGTGGCGCTGAAGACGTTGTCGAAGAGGTCCGCCAGTCCGGTCACACGCAGCGACAGGGCAATGCGTTCCGGCGCGGAGGATGAGGCGACGCAGCGCGGATGGGACAGGGACCGGATGGCCTCGCCCACGCCTGCAATCGGCTTCAGGTCCGTCTCGAAGCGCGCGAAGAGGGCGCTGTTGACCCGCTCGGCAAAATCGCCCGGCAGCGTGCAGCCGTGATCCGCTTCGATGCGGCCGATCATGTCCCTCATGCTCTTGCCCACGAATTGCCGCGTGATCTCGTCCGCCGTGTAGGGCAGACCGAGAGCGGTCAGAACGTCGGCGTCGACCTGACTGGCGAGGGGCTCGGAATCGACCAGAACGCCGTCGCAGTCGAAGATCAGCAGCATGATGGAACTCGCATGAAATCGGCAGAGGGAAGCGTAGCTCTACCATCGCCGGCACGCGGGAGAAAGGACCGGAGATCCTGGAGCATCGAACCGGAAAAGTGGTGACCGGTCTTGCGTGAAAAGATGCTCACAAACAGAGGCTGACAGCATCGGATAGGGGTTCGATGTCACACCCGATGCTGGTGGCCGAAAGACCCGCTCGGATCCGATCCTGGAGCCGGTGCCGGGCAACGGCCGAGCCTGCCCTTGGAGCGGCGCTTGGGCCGGCTCATAGGTAAAATCTATAGCATCGGAAGGAATTTCGTGTTGGTCCTCATCCGGGTCTGCGTCCCATAGTGGGGAAAATTCGCCTCCGCTTCGAGCGTGAGGTCGGTTCCAAACGGTTGGATGAACGCATGCCTCAAGGGGGAGTTTCAGTGGAGTCCGTGTCTCTGAATAAGACCTCTGATAACGACGATCATTACTTCTATGAGCCCGCCCTGGGGCACGGGTTGCCCCACGATCCGTTCAAGGCGATCGTCTGCCCTCGTCCGATCGGCTGGATCTCCACGTGCGATTCCAAGGGCCGGGCCAATATCGCGCCCTACAGCTTCTTCAACGCGGTCTGCGATGCGCCTCCGGCCGTCGCCTTCGCCAGCGACGGATGGAAGGACAGCGCCCGGAACATCGCGGAGACGGGCGAATTCGCGTTCAACTTCGTCACGCACGAGCACGCGCAGCTCATGAACCGGTCCTCCGTCCGGTTCGAGAAGGGCACCGACGAGTTCTCCGAGGTGGAGATAGAACGCAGGGCCTGCCGGAAGATCTCCGTGCCGTGCGTGGCGAACAGCCCTGCCGTGCTCGAATGCAAGCTGATGAACATCGTCGAGCTGCACGATATCGAAGGCCGGAAGACCGAGTACAAGCTCGTGATCGGCCAGGTCGTCGGCGTCCACATCGACCGCGCGTTCCTGCGGAACGGATTGTTCGACTTCGCGGCCACGCGGCCCATCATGCGCGCAGGGTACCGGGGCGAATATGTTCAGGTCGCTCCGGATGCGCTCTTCACCATGCTGCGCCCGCCCGAATCCTATCTCTGAAGTCCCGGCGTTCCGGCAGTTCCTCCATGAAGGGCCCCGGTCAGGCCGGCCGCTTGGAGATGAGGCTCGGGTGGCTGTCGAGGATCATCTGATGGACGACGTCCCGAATTGTCTCCTCGGCCGCCGACAGGGTGCGGTCGGTGTTCCAGACCAGATTGAGCTCCCGGGTGACGGCTGGCGAGACGATCCGTCTGGCGCTCAGCCGCCCCTGGCTCACTCCGTCGCGGACGCTGTCCAGCGGGAGCACCGCAACGCCGATCTCTCTTTCCGCCAGCTGCTTGACCACGGATACCGCCTGGATCTCATGGCTGATGGAGAGCGGGATGCTGTTCCCCTCGGCGAGCTTGTTCATCTGGGCCTTCAGTCCATGCGGGGCGCCTGAACCGTTGCCGAGCAGGATGAGGCGGTACTGAGCCAGTTCCGAGAAGTCGATGGGGTCGGTCGTCTTGCCGATCACCTTCGGGCTGCCGACGGCATACAAATTCTCTTCGAACAGACGCGTCGCGGTGATGTTCTGGGCCTTCGCAAGATCATAGCCGCTGATCACGGCGAAACTGATTCCTTCGCTCGCCTTCGAGATGCGGGCGAGGAGGGATGAGCTCAGATCCTCGATCACATTGATCGAAATGCCCGGATAGTCGCGCGAGCAGCGCTCGATGGCGGAAGCCGAGATCGCTTCGCTGAGACCGGGCGTCAGCCCCAGCGTCACCTGCCCCCTCAGGCCCTCCTCGTAGTCCCGCACCGCATTCCGCGCTTCGGCGACATATTCCAGAATAGTCCTAGCCTTGTTGAAGAAAATACGTCCCGTCTCGGTCGGCTCGACGCCACGGGAATGCCGCACGAGGAGATTAGCCTTCAGTTCTGCTTCTAGGTTTTTGATCTGCTCGCCGATCGCCGGTTGGGATATACGCAGAACCTCCGCCGCCTTCGTGAAGCTGCGCAGTTCGATCACCTTTACAAAGTAGGAGAGCTGACGGAGCTCCATTGCCGGGTTCCTATCTCACCTGACCGCGCCTTCGTAATCTCGCGCCTATCTATATCACGGTTGCTTCGCCGAACGCCAACTGGCCCCTCTTTCCGCCAGTGCCCATGGTCCGACACCTTTGGCTCGCATAGGTATTTCCGATTGGATTCCTTCTCCCGCGATTTCTATGCTGATCGAAGTAACAGGGTGAGGAACGATGACCGAAACCGCCACCGCACTGATTCAGAGACGGACAGGTTCTTCGGCTCTGGTTCTCGATCATGTCTCCAAGGCCTATGCCACCGAAGACGGTGGGATTCTGGCGGTTGCGGATATCTCCATCAAGGTTCCGGAAGGGGAGTTCCTGTCCATCATCGGCCCGAGCGGCTGTGGCAAGTCGACCCTGTTCCGGATCCTGGGCGGCCTGGTCGACGACTGGAGCGGCATGGTGCTGGTGAACGGCAAGCCCGTCGCGACAGCCGACCGGGCCATCGGGATGGTCTTCCAGGAAGATTCGACGTTTCCCTGGCGCACGGTGCTCGAGAATGTGGAGTTCCCGCTGGAGGTGTCCGGCGTCGACAAGGCCGAGCGAAGGGAGCGCGCCCGCTATTTCCTGGAACTCGTCGGCCTCCAGGGTTTCGAGAACCGCTACCCGGCGCAGCTCTCGGGCGGCATGCGCCAGCGCACGGCGATTGCCCGCACGCTGGCCTACGAGCCGCGTATCCTTCTGATGGACGAGCCGTTTGCCGCGCTGGACGAACAGACCCGGCTGCTCCTGGGTGACAAGGTTCTGCAGCTGCACAGCAAGCTCAATCAGACGACGGTGCTGATCACGCACAACATCACCGAGGCCGTGCAGCTGTCGGACAGGGTCGCGATCATGACCTACCGGCCGGGACGGATCAAACGGATGCTCGACATCAATCTGCCACGGCCGCGCAGCTCAGAAATCGTGTCGAGCGAGCAGTTCGGGCGCTACGTGGCGTCGATCTGGGGCGACCTAAGGGAAGAAGCCAGCAAGGGACTGGCCGCATCGGAACGATAAAAACCGTAAGGGAGGACTTGTCATGACCACCAAGGCACTACGCTCAACACTCTGCATGCTCGCATTGCTCGCAATGCCGATTTCGCAGGCCTCGGCCGCCGATAAGCTGAAACTGGCCATCAGTCAGAAGGGGCAATGGGACACCGCGATGGCGGAGTTCGGCATGCGCGAAGGATTTTTTCGCGATGAAGGCCTCGAGCTGGAGCTGTTCTACACGAACGGCACCGCCGAAACACAGCAGGCCGTGATCTCGGGCAGCGTCGATGTCGGCATCGGGGTCGGGTTCCTCGGGCTCCTGGCCGCCTATACCAAAGGCGCTCCGGTGCGTGTGATCGCGAGCGAATGGACGGGCGCCAGCGACTTCTTCTGGTATGTGAAAAGCGACAGCCCGGTGAAGAGCCTTGCCGATGCTGACGGGAAGACCATCGGATTCTCGACGGTCGGCTCTTCGAGCAACCTCGTGGTTCTTGCTCTTCTCGACCAGTACAAGGTCAAGGCCAAGCCGACTCCGACCGGCGGCACGGCCGCGACGATGACGCAGGTTCTCTCGGGACAGATCGATATCGGCTGGTCCCAGGCTCCGATCGGACTGCAGGAAGTCAAGGAAGGCAAGCTGCGCATCGTGGCAAAGGGCTCCGACGCCAAGGCGATGGCGGACCAGACGACCCGCGTCTCCATCTCGACTGCCGACGTGCTCGCGGCCAAGCGCCCCGCACTCGAACGCTTCATGCGGGCCTATAACAAGACCCTCGACTGGGCCTATGGCGGCACGAAGTCGGTGGAGTATTTCGCCGCGGAACTCAAGATACCATTCGAGCTCGCCCTCGCGGCGCGCGATCAGAACTACCCCAAGGATGCCTTGAGGTTGGATGTCGTCCGCGGCCTCGAGCAAACGATGCAGCAGGCCGTCGAACTCAAGCGTCTCTCCGAGCCGCTGACCCAGCAGCAAACCAACGAACTGATTCAGATCATCCATGCGAAATGACCCGGTTCCGCTCCAATCCTTTGCACCCATCGTGATCGTCGGACTCTGCGTCCTGATCCTCGAAGGGGTGATGCGCCTTTCGCTCGTGTCACCTCTCATCGTCGCCTCGCCGTCGCAGGTCGTGGGGAGTTTCCCGCTTCTGTGGGACGAGCATATCGGCCTGAGATTTCTGCAGACCTTCGCCGAGACCCTTCTGGCGACGATCCTCGCGATGGCCATCGGCGGACCCGTCGGATGGCTGCTTGCGAGGAACGCCAAGCTCGACCTGGCTTTCCGCGGCTGGGTGGCGGTCGCATCCTCGGCGCCGCTCATCCTCATGTATCCGCTCTTTCTCGTCGCGTTCGGGCGGAACATGGGGACCGTCGTGGCGATCGGGGCCGTGTCGGCGCTGGCCCCGATCATCCTGAAAACCCGGGACGGCCTCACCGAGGTCAAGACGGTGTTGATCGAGGTCGGGCGCAGCTACGGATTGTCGGAGCAGAAGCTGTTTCGCATGATCATGCTTCCTGCCGCTGCACCATCGATCATCAACGGCCTGCCACTGGCCATCATCTTCGCACTCGCGAATGTCGTGGCGGTCGAGTTCATCATCAACTACGGCGGAATCGGGTACCTCGTCGGGGAGATGGCCGATCGTTACGAGATCCCGGGAATGTATGGAGCCATTCTCGCGGTCATCACGGTCAGCACTCTGTTCTACTACGTCACGGAGAGGATCGAGCGATGCCTACGTCCCTTCTGAGGATCAGCGCTCCTTCGACGACGACGACGATGGACGTCCTGTGGCTGCGCACGAGCTTCGCGCTCATCGTGATCGGAGCCTGGGAGCTCGCGGCCGTATCCGGGCTGATGCTTCGACAGGTTCTTCCCGGCATCAGCGAGATCGTGTGGACGGTCGGCCTCCTCGTGTTCAGCAAGGCCTTCTACCCGCATCTGGCGATCACGCTCGTGGAAGTCGCGGCATCCATCGCACTCGCCTTGATCGCCGCCGCAGCCGTCACGATCCTGTGCGGTGCGGTCCGCTTCCTGCGCGAAGGACTCTCGCCGATTCTCTACTATCTCGCGCCGACGCCGAAGATCATCTTCTTTCCGATCGCGTTGACCGTCTTCGGCGTCGATACCGGCTCAAAGATCGCTATCGGGGCATTGTCGGCCTTCTTCCCGATCGCGATCAGCATCCTGGCCGGCCTCGTGCGGATCGAGCCGGTCTATCTCGACGTGGGACGCAGCTTCAAGCTCACCCCATGGCAGATGATCGCGAAGATCTATGTTCCATGTCTCTGGATCTCCGCACTGACCGGGCTGCGGCTGGGTACGGGGCTGGCCATCATCGGCGTTCTTCTCGCCGAGACCAAGCTCGCGTCCCACGGCCTCGGGCATCTCGCGATCCAATACTACAATTCGTTCAAGATCACCGAGCTCTACGCCGTTCTGGTGATCACCTTCGTGCTTGCAGGCATCATCAACTGGCTCATCTCGCTGGCGGAACGAGGAATGCCCCGCGCGCGATGACCGGCCTTCCCCGCCGGACCGACGGACAGCGGCATTCTCGTGAGCCGTCGCCGCCGGTCCGCGCATGATCATGCAGGTCGATCGGTTTCATGTCGGAGAATTATGACATCCATGTCCGCTACGCCGCTTTCGGGAATTAGGGTTCTTGATCTCACGTCTGTCGTCGTCGGCCCTGCCTGCACGGTTCGGCTGGCGAATTACGGAGCGGATGTCGTCAAGGTGGAATCCTTCGAGGGCGACCAGATGCGCGCCTTGGGAGGACCGTCGCCCACGGGCGAGCATTCGGGATCCTATCTGCATTTCAACGGCGGCAAGAGATCGATCTGCCTGAACCTGAAGCAACCGGCCGCCCGCAGGATCGTGTCGCGCCTTCTGGACGTCGCCGACGTGTTCGTCTCCAATATGCGTCCGGATGCGCTCGCTCGTCTCGGGCTCGATGCCGACTGCTTGAGGGACGAGCATCCGCGCCTCGTCCACTGCACCATCACGGGCTTCGGCCCGGGAGGTCCGTATCGCGGCCGCGCCGCTTACGACAGCGCCCTCCAGGGTGCGTCCGGCATCGCCGGCTTGTTCAATCGGCGGGATGGCGACCCCAAATATGTGCCGCTCCTGATCTGCGATCACGTGGTCGGTGAGATCGCGGCCGGCGCCATCCTGTCGGCACTCTTCGAGCGGGAGCGTACGGGCCGCGGAACGAAGCTCGAAATTCCCATGTATGAGACCATGGCGGCCTTCGTGCTGCAGGAGCATCTCGGCCCCAAGACCTTCGAGCCGGCGCTCGGCGCGGTCGGCGACAGCCGCGTGCTCAATCCGGACAACCGGCCGCTTCAGACCGCCGACGGGTGGATCAGCCTGACGGCGAACACGGATGCGCAGACCCGGGCCTTCCTCAAGGCCATCGGGCGCGAAGACGCCATCGACGATCCGCGTTTCAGGACGACCGCCGACCGGTATCGGCATGTCGGCGAGTGGTTCGCCTTGCGCAACGACGCCTTGAAGGCGCGAACGACGGCGGAATGGCTGGAGCTCTTCGCCGCATACGACGTGCCGGCGATGCCGTGCCACACGCTGGAGACCCTGCTCGACGACCCGCATCTCACGGCGGTCGGGATCCTCGGCGACATGGTTCATCCGACCGAGGGGCGCATTCGCGGCATCCGGCCGACGATCCTCAACGACGATGCCGTCGCGCCTGCCGGCAGGGCGGCCAGACCCATCGGCTGGGACACGCGATCCGTTCTTTCGGAACTCGGTTTTTCGGCGGGCGACATTCAGGAATTTCTCAAGGCCGGTGTCGCGAGGGTGTATGAGCCCGCCGGCGGAGCGGCGGGAATGGTTTCGTGACACACGGGCTCAACAGCTGGAAGGCGACGCGCATGTCCTGGAAGAATGTGCTGGTGGATTTCGAGGACGGTGTCGCCTGGGTGACGCTGAACCGTCCGGAGAAGCGCAATGCGATGAATCCGGAGCTCAACCGGGAGATGGTCGAGATCCTTGACGCACTGGAGACGGACGATCGCTGCCGGGTGCTGGTTCTGACGGGGGCAGGGGATTCGTTCTCCTCCGGCATGGATCTGAAGGAATATTTCAGGGAGACGGACGGCAAACCCGCGGCCGTTCGGGACCGCATCTTCCGGGCGGCGGCCGATTGGCAATGGCGGCGGCTGCGAACCTATCCCAAGCCGACGATCGCCATGGTGAACGGGTGGTGCTTCGGAGGCGGCTTCACGCCGCTCATCGCCTGCGATCTCGCTCTCGCGGCGGAGGAGGCTCACTTCGGCCTGTCCGAAATCAACTGGGGCATCATTCCTGCCGGGAACGTCACGAAGGCCCTCGCGACGGTCGTCGGGGATCGCGCGGCCCTCTACTACATCATGACCGGCAAGGTGTTCGACGGCAGGCGCGCCGCCACGCTGGGACTGGTCAACGAGGCATATCCTCTGGGCAACCTGCGCGCGCAGACGCTTTCTCTGGCGAGGGTGCTGATGGACAAGAATCCCGTCGTGCTGCGGCACGCCAAGACCGCCTTCAAGAACATCGACGTCATGGATTGGGAGATTGCCGACGATTATCTGCGCGCCAAGCAGGACCAAACCCGCTTCCAGGACACGGAACGCGGTCGGGAGCGCGGCATGCAGCAGTTCCTCGACGAGAAATCCTACCGTCCCGGTCTCGAGAGCTATCGTCGGGGCGAATAGCGCCGACGTTCCGGCCCCGGCCGATCGGAAAGGCGCGTGAGACCATTGAGGCGAGACGACATGCACCATTCTTCATCCGCCGTGAGGCAGGTCGGAGACCTGACCGTCTGGGCCGTCAGCGACGGAGAGCTCGCGGCGGACCTTTCCGTGTTCTCCAATCTGGAGCCGGAGGAGGCCGGGCGCCTGACGGGCGCGGGCCGCTTCGACCATGTCCTTCTGCCGGTGAACACCTTTCTGATTCGGCTCGGGCCGCATTTCGCCCTGGTGGACGCGGGCGCCGGCCCCGCGGGAGGTCCCGCACTCGGAAAGGTCGTTGAGAACCTGGAGCGGATCGGTGTGCGTCGGGGCGAGATCCGCACTCTGTTGATGACGCATCTCCATCCGGACCATTCGAACGGCCTCGTGGATCGGGACGGTCATGCGGTCTATCCCGAGGCGGAGCTCCTGCTTCATGCGCGGGAGGCGGAATTCTGGCTCGACGGCGACATCGACGGTTCCGTCAGCGAAAGAACCCGGAGAAACATGGCGGCAGCCAGACATGCGACGGCGCCTTACGGGGGGCGGATCCGCCGCATCGAGGATGCGGAGCAGGTGCTGCCCGGAGTGGCGGCGGTGGCGCTTCCGGGTCATACACCCGGACATACCGGATGGCTTCTGCAGTCGGGCGGCGAGCGCCTGTTCCTGTGGGGCGACATCGTGCATTTCGCAAAGGTTCAAACGGCTCGCCCGGAGGTCTCGCTCGTCTTCGACGTCGATCAGGCCGCCGCTCGCGCCATGCGCACCGAAACCTTCGAAAGAGTCGTCCGGGAGGGCTTGGCCGTCGCGGGAGCCCATCTCCCGTTTCCCGGTTTCGGAACCGTCGTGCGCGTGGCGGACGGCTATCGCTACCGGCCCGATGGCCCGTGACGAGGGCGGCGTGAGTGTATCGACTGGGAGCGGAGAATGCTGGAGCAGATCGTCGATTTCCGGGATGAGGCATCCGAGCTCGCCCGATTGTTGGCGCGGTTGAGCGAGGGGGATTGGGATCGCGTGACCCAGTTCAAGGGGTGGACGATCAACGACGTGATCCTCCATCTCTATGCGAGCGACTGGATGGCGGCAGCCGCGGCGCGGTCGGCCGACGCGTACGAGCAGATTCGCGGCGACGTGCGCCGCAGGCGCGAAGGCGGCCTCTCCATGATCGAGGAAACGCGGCTGCGATTTCCGGGCTTGAGGGGCGCGGCCTTGTTCCAACGCTGGCAGGAGCAGGTGGATGAGCTGTGCCGCCTGCTCGCCGTGAAGGATCCGACGGAGCGGCTGACCTGGTCGGGACCCGGGATGGCGGTGCGCATGTTCGTCACGGCGCGGCAGATGGAGACCTGGGCCCATGGCCAGGAGATCTACGACGCCATGGGAATCGAGCGCGTTGAGCACGATCGCATCAGGAACATCGCGGTCATCGGGGTGAAAACCTTCGGCTGGAGCTTCTCCAACCGGGGCCTGCCGGTCCCGGAGCAGCCGCCACGGGTCGAACTCACCGCGCCGTCGGGGGTGCGGTGGGTCTGGAACGAGGACGCATCGGCCAATGTCGTGCGGGGAACAGCCGTGGAGTTTTGCCGGGTGGTCACGCAGGTTCGCAATGTCCGCGATACGAATCTCTCGGCGCGGGGAGAGGCGGCGTCGCAATGGATGCGGATCGCTCAATGCTTCGCGGGCCCGCCGGCGGCCCCCCCGACGCCGGGATCGCGCTACACGGCCGCTTCGGCCGCGAGCTGAATGGAATGCAAAAGGCCGCCCGAAGGGCGGCCTTGAAAGTGTCGGCGCGGACGCGCGAGACGCTCTTACTGCAGCTTCGTGCGCACGTCGTTGAGGCCCTGGCTCACCAGCGAGGCGGCCGTACTGCCCGTGATCTCCTCGCGCAGCACGCGCTCGGACGCCTTGACGGCGGCATCGACCGCGGCGGCACGGACCTCGGCGGAGGCCTGGGCCTCGGCCTGCGCGATCTTCGCTTCGGCGGTGGCCGTGCGGCGCTTCACGAAGTCGGCCATCTTCTCCTGGGCCTCGCGGGCCAGGCGCTCGGCCTCGTCCTTGGCGGCGGACACGATGTCGGCTGCCTCGCGCTCGGCGGCGGCGCGCTTGGACTCGAATTCCCTGAGGAGCTTCTCGGCATCCTCGCGCAGGCGCTTGGCCTCGGCGAGTTCATCGGCGATGCGCTTGCCGCGGGAATCGAGCTGATTCAGCACTTTCCCGGGAACGCCGTAATAGAACATGATGCCCCAGAAGATGAAAAAGGCAACGGCGACCCAGAATTCAGCACTCTGCAACATGGTGTGTCTCCGATCAGGCGTTGATCTGGTCGAGGGCGGTTTCGACCGCCTGCGGGGCCGGAGCCTTGCCGGTCAGGCGCTCGATGATGGCGCTGGCCGTATCGCGCGCGATGCCGCGCACATGGCCCATGGCTTCGGCCTTGCGACCGGCGATGGTGGCCTCGGATTCGGCAAGGCGCTTGTTGAGGTCGGCTTCGAGAGCCTTGCGCTTGGCGTCGCTTTCCGCGGCGAGCTTGGCGCGGGTCTCCTGCGCGAGGGTCTGGGCGCGGCCCTTGGCCTCGGCCAGAGCCTTCTCGTAGGCAGCTCCGGCTTCCTCGGCACGGGTCTTCATCGCGGCGGCGTTGTCGAGGTCGCGGGCGATGATGGAGCGCCGGTTCTCGATGATGCCGGACAGGCGCGGCAGGACCAGCTTGGACATCAGGGTGTAGAGCACCGCGAAGGTGATCAAGAGCCAGAGGAGCTGACCGGCATAGGTTTCCGTCGCGAAGGGCGGGAAGCCGACATCCTCGTGAGCGCCACCGTGCGCTTGGGTTTCGGCGTGGGTCGTCTGAGCCTGAGCCTGGGCCATGGAGCAGATCCTAAAAGGATGAGTTATCCTGGAGCATAGTACCTTCCGGCCGGGCCGGACTACACGCTCATCTTTGTTTTCGCATCGTGTCCGCGAGGGGCCGGAGCCCGTCCGCGCGCACGATGCCTGAAAATAACGAATGACGGCGGATCACCGCCGTCACTCAAGCCGAGGCGAGGCACTGGCCGCGCCCCGACCTCCCGATCACCGTCTTGGACTTAGGTGAAGAGCAGAACGAGAGCGACGACGAGGCAGAAGATGCCGAGACCTTCCGCGAGCGCCGCACCGATGAAGGCGCGGGCGAACTGGCCATCAGCTGCCGACGGGTTGCGCAGAGCGCCCGACAGGAAGTTGCCGAAGATGTTGCCAACGCCCATAGCGGCGAGGCCCATGCCAATGCAGGCAAGGCCCGCGCCGAGGAACTTGAAAGCAACCGGATCCATTGTGAACTCCTTGAGTAGTCTGTGACCGGGAGGGGAGGGGAGAGGCTAACGCAGCGCAGACCTAGTGGCCCGGGTGCAGCGCGTCGTTAAGGTAGATGCAGGTCAACACAGTGAAGACGTAGGCCTGCAGAGCGGCGACGAGGAACTCGAGCGCCATGAGAGCAACCGCCATGAGAAGCGGCAGCGGAGCGAGGATCGACAGAGCGCCACCGGCGCCCAGGAGCGCAACGACGAAGCCGCCGAAAACCTTCAGTGCGATGTGCCCCGCGAGCATGTTCGCGAAAAGACGCAGGGACAGCGAAACCGGTCGCGACAGGAACGAGATGACCTCGATGACCACGATGAAGGGCAGAAGCCAGACCGGCACGCCCGATGGGACGAACAGGCCGAAGAAATGGGTGCCGTGCTTGACGATGCCGTAGACGACGACGGTGCCGATGACGAGCATCGCCAACGCGAAGGTCACGATGATGTGGCTCGTCACGGTGAAGAAGCCCGGGATCATGCCGAGCATGTTCGCCGTGAAGACGAACATGAAGAGGGAGAAGACGAGAGGGAAGAACTTCATGCCTTCCTTGCCCGTCGCATCCGTGAGGGTTCCGGCCACGAAATCGTGCAGGACCTCGGCGACCGACTGGCCACGGCCCGGAACGAGCGCGCGCTTGCGGGTCGCCACCATGAAGCCGCCCACGATCAGGGCTGCGGCACCGATCATGAACAGTGACGAATTGGTGAAGCTGATCGCCGGGATGATGGGCTTGATCTGGAATTGTTCGATCGGGCTCGCCATGATCAGCTCTTAAATCTCGCGGTTGCTCAATGCCGTTCGGCTGTTGAAAGTCGGGCTTCAGATCACCGCTTCTCGTCATACTTGGCCGGCTTGACCAGTCCGGCTGCCCTCAGGAGGTTGAGCATGCCGGCACAGAAGCCGAGTATGAGACAAACGATCAGGCCCCAAGGCGAAGTCCCCGCGAAGTGATCGACGAGCCAACCGATGACCCCGCCTGCAACGACTCCTGCGACGAATTCGGCCGAAAGCCTGAAGGCTTGGCCCAATGCACGGGAATCAGAAGTCTGGCGGTTGCGAGTTTCAGGCTCTGCCCGATGAGCGGATGCTTGAGAGATCCGTGCATCGAGAGATTTCAGCCTCGCGGACAAGTCGGCATCATCGGCACTGCCCGGTTTCCGCTCATCTCCACCGTTCCGCTTGTGAGGGTCCGCCATTGCGATCTCCTTAAAAGCGTTGCGGGAAAATGCTTGGAAGCCCAGCCCCGAAAGCCGGGCGCAACATATGAGCGGGGGGCAACCCTGTCAAGGACCCTCTGAAAACATCTAAGGTCTTGAATAAATTAGAAAAAGAGCGTTTTTGCGCGAGCTTGGCCCGAAAGCCCACACGTTTTTGAGGCCGAACGAAGGCAAGGCTGAAAGCCTTAAGCCACCTCAAGAATGCGTTCGGCGCTCTGCAGGTCGACCGACACCAGCTGCGACACGCCCCGCTCGGCCATGGTGACGCCGAAGAGACGGTCCATGCGGGCCATGGTGATCGGGTTGTGGGTGATGACCACGAACCGCGTCTCGGTCTGCTTCGACATCTCCTCCAGGAGGTCGCAGTAGCGTTCCACGTTCGCGTCGTCGAGCGGGGCGTCGACCTCGTCCAGCACGCAGATCGGAGAGGGATTCGTGAGGAACACCGCGAAGATGAGGGCCGTGGCCGTCAGCGCCTGCTCGCCGCCGGACAGAAGGGTCATGCTTTGGGGCTTCTTGCCCGGGGGGCGGGCCAGAATCTCGAGGCCCGCCTCCAGAGGATCGTCCGAATCGACGAGGGTCAGTTCCGCCGTGCCGCCGCCGAAGAGAGTGCCGAAGAGGCGCTTGAAGTGGCCGTTCACCACGTCGAAGGCGGCAAGCAGACGCTCGCGGCCCTCGCGGTTGAGGCTTCCGATGGCCTGGCGCAGGCGCTTGATGGCCTCGACGAGATCGTCCCGCTCCGTGGTGATGCCCGTGTACTTGGCCTCGAGCTCCGTCAGCTCCTCGTCGGCGCGCAGGTTCACGGCGCCGAGGCGCTCGCGGTCGGCCTTGAGAGAATGGAGCTTCGATTCGATGGCCGCGTGGGAGGGCAGTTCGGTCGCTTCCCTCAGGCCCGCCATCTCGATCAGGCCGGCCGGGGTGGTTTCGAGATTCTCCGCGATGTTGCGGGTGATCTCGGAAAGACGCTGGACGGCGGCCTCGTGGCGCGCCTGGGAGCCGGCGCGCGCCTCTCGGGCGGCCGCGAGGGCCTCGAGTGCCGCGCGAGCGGCGCGGTCCGTCTCGGCAAGACCGGTTTCCGCATCGGCGAGACGGTCGGCGGCTTCCTTGCGCCTGGCTTCCGCCGTCTCGACCTCGGCCATGAGAGCGCGGCGGCGCTGGAGATAGGTGTCCGGAGCCTCCGACAGGCGCTGGTGCTCGTCCTGGGCGCGTTCGAGGCGCTCGCCCAGGTCCTCGTGAGCCTTGGCGGCGCGGGCGGCGCGCTCGGTCCAGAGGCGGATGTCGGCGGCAATCGAATCACGGCGGCGGCGGCGAAGCTCGGCTTCGTGCGTCAGGGACTGGAGCGCGGCACGGGCTTCCGACGCGGCGGCGCGGCCCTCGGCCACGCGGGTGCGCTCTTCGAGCAGCCTGCTTTCCAGGTCTGGCGCGGGCGCCAGATCCTGCAGGGCGCCTTCCGCATCCTCCACGCGTTCCAGGGCTTCGGCCTCGCTTTCCGAGAGGCGGGTGAGGCCTTCCTGCAGGGCCGAGCGGCGCTGGCCGAGCTCGGCCTCCCGGCGCTCGGCGGCGGAAAGCCGGGTGCGGGCGGCGTCGAGGGCCTGGCGCGCCTGGCGCGCGGCCTCGATGGCCTGCACTTCCCGGGAGGCGGCCCGGCGCACGGCGTCCAGGGCGGCCTCCGCCTCGTGGCGCAGGTGGTCGGCATGCTCGCGTGCCTCCGCGGCCTCGCGCTCCAGGTCGCCGAGGCGATTCTTCTCCGCCAGACGGCGGGCCGCGGGCGAGGGCGCTTCCGCCGTCGTGGTGAACCCGTCCCAGCGCCACAGGTCGCCTTCCTGGGAGACGAGGCGCTGGCCGGGCTTCAGCAGGCCGCGCAGGCGCAGGCCGTCGGCCTTGCTCACGACGCCGATCTGCCTGAGGCGGCGCTGCAGTTCCACGGGAGCCCTGGACAGATCGGCGAGCGAACGGACGCCTTCCGGCAGGGCCGAATCGCCTTCGCCCGCGCCGGTCATCTCCCAATGGTGCGGGGCGGAGGGGTTGGTGGAGGCTTCGAGATCGTCCCCGAGCGCGGCGCCAAGCGCCGTCTCGTAGCCCTTCTCGACCGTGATCTGGTCGAGGGCCGGAGGCCAGAGATCCCCGGTCGCGGAGGTGACGAGCTTGGCGAGCGTCAGCGCCTCCGTTTCGAGGCGCTGCGCCTTGCGCTCCGCCTCGTTGAGGGGCTGGCGCAGCCGGTGCTCCGCCTCCCGGGCCGCCGCGAGAGCCTCGCGGGCTTCCATGACGGCCTCTTCCGAGCTCTGCGCCGTCTCCTCGGCGATCGCCATGTCCTCGCGCAGGTCGTCGATGGGAGGTCCGTCCTCCGCCGAGGTGGACAGAGCCTCGATCTCGCGCTCCAGGCGCTCCTTTTCGGACCGGAAACGGGCCGCGCGCTCCATCTCCTCGCGCACGGCCCGTTCGAGGGCGGCGCGGCGGGCATTGAGGTCCGAGGTCTGGGCCTGCAGGGCGCTCAAGCTCGTCTCGGCCTCGGCCAAGGCGGCTTCCGCCGCCTGGAGGCGTTCTTCGCTCTCGGCGCGGGCATCCTCGGCCCCGTCGGTGGTCTGGGCGATCTCGGCGGCTTCGACCTGGAGGCGCTCGATGGCGGTCTGCGCATCGGCCCGCTGGGCAGCCTCGCGGGCAAGGTCCCGGCTCAGGTCGCCGATATGGCGCTCCAGCTCGATCACGCGCTCCTTGGAGCGGCGCTCCTCCGATTCGAGTTCGTTGCGGGCATGCGTGAGCCGCTGCAGGGCCGCGGCCGCCTCGGCCTCGGTCTGCCGCAGGGCTGGGATGCCATGGGCCGCGACGGCCTGGGCGGTCGCCGTCCGGGTCTGCTCTTCCGTAAGGTCGGCGACGGCCTTGAGGTCCTCGGCGACCTGGCGTTCGGCGGTGGCGGCCTGTTCGCGCGCCTCGGCGTAGCTGATGGCGTACATCAGGGCTTCGAGGCGGCGGATCTCGGACGAGAGGTTCTTGTACCGGGAGGCCTGGCGGCCCTGGCGCTTGAGGCTTTCGATCTGGCTTTCGAGTTCGCGAATCACGTCCTCGACGCGCACCAGATTGTCCTCGGCGGCCTTGAGGCGCAGCTCCGCCTCGTGGCGGCGGGCATGGAGGCCCGCGATGCCGGCGGCATCTTCCAGGATGCGGCGGCGCGCCTGGGGCTTGGCCGAGATGATCTCGCTGATCTGGCCCTGGCGGACGAGGGCGGGGGAGCGCGCGCCGGTGGCCGCGTCGGCGAACAGGATCTGCACGTCGCGGGCGCGCACTTCCTTGCCGTTCACGCGATAGGTCGAGCCTTCCTCGCGTTCGATCTTGCGCGAGATTTCAAGGAGGTCGGTGTCGTTGAAGGCTGCGGGCGCCGTGCGCTCGGCGTTGTCGATGGTGAGCATCACCTCGGCCCAGTTGCGGGCCGGGCGATTGCCGGAGCCGGAGAAGATGACGTCGTCCATCCCCGTGGCGCGCATGTTCTTGTGGGAGTTCTCTCCCATCACCCAGCGCAGGGCTTCCATGAGATTGGACTTGCCGCAGCCGTTCGGCCCGACCACGCCGGTCAGGCCCGGCTCGATCAGGAAGTCGGTCGGCTCGACGAAGGTCTTGAACCCTGCGATGCGAAGGCGCGTCAGCTTCATGGACACACCTTCATGGACACACCTTCGCGCCCGGCCCGTTAAGGGCCGGTTGATGGGGCTTACTCGCCCAGCAGAGGTTTGATGACCTTTTCAATCCCATCGATCGTCAGGCTTCCCGGATGACGCTGGCCATTAATGAAGAAAGTCGGGGTGGCGTCCACACTGAACTGCTCCATAGCCCGGTTCTTCACCGCGTTGACTGCGTCATAAAGTTTCTGGTCCTTGAGGCAAGCATCAAATTTTTCCTGTGAAAAACCTGCCTGCTTCATGAGCTGACGCAGCGAATCGAGGGGCTTGTCCACAAAGGCCCAGTTCTTCTGCTGCTCGAAGAGCATGTCGGTGATCGGGTAGAACTTGTCGTTGCCGTCGCAGCGGGCGAGCATGAAACCGGCGGTCGCGAGCGGATCCAGGGGAAATTCCCGCAGGATGAAGCGGATCTTGCCCGTATCGATGTAGCGCTTCTTCAGCTCAGGCCAGGTTGTGGCGTGGAAATGCGCGCAATGGGAGCAGGTCAGGGAGGCGTACTCGACGATCGTGACCTTGGCGTTCTCCGGCCCGAGGGCGACATCGCCGCGGGGCCCGGCGACCGCGAGATCCTGAACGGCGACGTTCTGCGCCAGGGCCGGGAGGCTGGTCGCAAGGTAAGCGGTGACGGCTGCGGTCCCGAGAAGCTGAAGCGTCTGACGCCGGGTGATCATGGGAAGGGAACTCCTGAAGAGATGCTGCTTTGCGGTAAAATGAGACGATGGCGAAGGCAAGCGCCGCTCATCTCACGCTTTCGTGCGTGAACCGGAGCTGACGATGGCCTGTCCCAGCCGGTCGAGGGCGTCCTTGAGGCGATCCTCCTCGATGCCGCCGATGGCGGAGGCGACCTTCGCCCTGTCGGCCGGGCTGATGGGCGGGGCCGGGGGCTTCTTCGGTTCGATCCGCCGCACGGGGCCTTGCTTCAGCACGATCTTTCCGATGCAGCGCCAGCCGTAATAGGTGTTCACCCGGTCGATGACCATCGGCGCCATGTGCTGGAGTTCCAGCGCGAAGGCGCTCTCCACGCGCACCACCAGGGTTGCGGGCTCCGGGCGCGCCTCCGGGTCCGCATGGGGCGCCTTTCGCTTCCACTCGATCTTGAGGGGCTGGGTGAAGGCTGCGAGCCGCTCGCCCACGATATCGGCCCAGGCCATGATGATGTCGGAAGTCGCAAAGCCTTGCGCCGCAAGGCTCGGGGAAAGACAGACGTCGAGGAACTCGGCGAGGGGGCGGGCCAGGGGGCTCGGTCGTCTCATGTTGAATGTCCAAAAGCCGCGTTGGAATATTCCGTTTAGACCGTTATTCCACATCACATGTTAACGCCCGCTTCGAGCGCGACCAAGCCCGACCCGCAGGACCTGCTTGCCTGGTACGACCGTCACCGGCGCGAGCTGCCTTGGCGCGCCCGGGCGGGCGAGGCCGCAAACCCTTACCGCGTCTGGCTTTCCGAGATCATGCTGCAGCAGACCACGGTGGTCGCGGTCAAGCCGTTCTACCTCAATTTTCTTGAGCGCTTCCCCACCGTGGAGGCTCTCGCCGAGGCGCCCACGGATTCGGTCATGCAGGCCTGGGCCGGCCTCGGCTATTATTCCCGCGCCCGCAACCTCCATGCCTGCGCCAAGGCGGTTGTGGAGAATCACGGCGGAGCATTTCCCTCGACAGAGGCCGAGCTTCTGAAGCTTCCGGGGATCGGGGCCTATACGGCGGCCGCGGTGGCGGCGATCGCCTTCGACCGGAAGGCCGCGGCTGTAGACGGCAATGTGGAGCGGGTCGTGTCCCGCCTCTTCATGGTCGAGGAGCCGCTGCCCAAGGCGAAGCCTCTCATCCGGTCACTGACGGAAGATCTCGTGCCCGAGGACAGGCCAGGCGATTTCGCGCAAGCCCTGATGGATCTCGGCGCCACAATCTGCACGCCCAGGCGCCCCGCCTGCGCGCTCTGCCCCTGGATGAAGCCGTGCCAGGCCCGCGCCATGGGCCTCCAGGAGACGTTTCCGAAGAAGCAGAAGAAGGAAACGGGGCCATTGCGCAAGGGCGCGGCCTTCGTGGTGCTGCGCGCCGACGACACGATCCTCTTGCGCACCCGTCCGCCGACCGGCCTGCTCGGCGGCATGGCGGAGCCGCCGACGAGCGAATGGGAGCCGAATTACGAGCCCGCCCGCGCAGTCCTCGATGCTCCGATCGACGCGCGCTGGCAGCGCCTGCCGGGCACGGTGCGCCACGTCTTCACCCATTTTCCGCTGGAGCTGACGGTGCTCTTCGCGAAAGTCCCCAAAGGCACCCCCGCGCCTGACGACATGCGCTGGACCCCGCGCCTGGAGCTCCACGAGGAGGCCTTGCCGGGCGCCATGAAGAAGGTGCTCGTCCATGCCCTGGGCGATCTGCCGGGAGCGAAGGCCAAGGCTTCGGTGAAGAAGTAGCCAAGGCTTACTCATCCGAATTCCGTTTCTAGACAATTGAAACGTTGCATCGTTATGATAATAGGGCATTGGGGTTCGAATCCCCATTTTCGGGTCCCTCTTTCTCAACGCGACGCTCACAGGGGCGCGGCCAGTTCATAAAAGAGAGGACTCACCGGATCGGTACCGCGCAAGGCCTCCTGCATCGGCCAAACGGCAAACAAGGTTTGGGCTCTGAGAGCTTCGGGCTCCCGCTCTCTCGTTGTGGTGCAGGAGGCCGATCGCATCGAATAGAGGGAGGCCATAGTGCTGCGCGAAACCTGGAGCTTCGAAGGGCTTCTGACCGTCTTCCTAGGTCTTGGGTTTTTCCTTTTAGTGCTGTCCGCACTCAGACGAGCCTTCAAAGGCCTCACGGTAGGACAGCGACGGACCGGCATCTTTGTCACCGTATACGAATGGGAACACGCTCTTCTCTATCTCGATGGTCGATTCTCGGGACTCGTGCCGCCTGGGCGGCACTTCAATCTTGGCTTGCGGCAGCGCGATATTTACACGCTGCGCCGGTATGAACGGTTTCTCACGACCGTTCCCCTGGATGTCATGAGCGCGGACAAGCTTGTCTTCCGGCTCGCGGCGACAACAACTTACGAGATTGTCGACCCTCGACAGGCCTTCGAAGTCATCGATCTTGACGCTCATGTCCGGCTCGCCGTGACGACTGCCCTCGCCAAGCTGGCCGCAGAGCACACCCTTGAGGCCTTCCTGACGGAACGCGCAACCCTGGATGAAAGGCTGCTCGCCATGCTCTCGGCTCCGGTTGCCGGCTGCATGATCAAGACCAGCACGATCACGACAGTTACTTTGCCGCCTGAAATCAGACGCTTGATCACGGAGGTAGAGAGGGCAAAGCTCGAAGGTCTGGCCACTCTGGAGCGCGCCCGGGGAGAGCATGCCGCCTTGCGCTCATTGGCGAATGCAGCCCGAATGCTGAAAGGCAATCCCGAGCTGATGAATCTGCGCGTGTTGCAATCCTTGTCGGTCACCAATGGCAAGCGGTCGCCAACACTGGTCCTTGGACAAGGAGCCCTGCTCCCCATCGGCAACGATGCAGAGACAATGGACGAGTAGGAAGCGGGAGGTCACCCACCCAGCAATGCCCTCTGATTGCGCTTGAACAGGGCCGCCAGCGCAGTCGCCACGCGTGTCACGTTCGGGCGGTTGCGGCTGCGGCGATGCATGACCAGGAACACGTCCTCGATCAGCTCGCCCTCGGGCTTCACCACCTGGACGAGATCGGGATCGGAATCGCCGAGCCAGCAGGGTAGGAAGGCGGCCCCCAAGCCCGCCTTCGCGGCCTGATAGCGGATCGGCATGTCGCCGATGCGAGCTGCGATGGTGCGTCCTTGCGCGAACTCGGCGACGTAGGCCGCCTGCCGGGACAGGGTCGGGTCCTCCGGCGGGGCGATGACGGTCGCCGGATCCTCGGTGGTGGCGTAGATCGCGAAGGCGATCTGCCCGATCTTGCGCGCCACGAGATCGTCCGTGGCCTCGGGCAGGACACGCATGCGAAGCGCGATGTCGGCCTCGCCCGAGGCGAGGTCGAGCCTGCGGCGGGTCGGGATATAGGCGATCTCCACGGGCTCGGCGGCCTTGTGCAGCTCGGCCGAATGCAGCGACAGGAACAGGGCGACGGAGGAGGTCGCGGTCACGCGAACGGGCGCATCCGGATCGGGCCGGTAGGCGGCGGCCGTGCGCGTGATCGCGCCCGCCGCTTCGCCCATGGGGACGGCCGCTTCGAGGATCGCCTGCCCGGCTTCCGTCAGCTCGAGATTGTTCGGGCCGCGCTGGAAAAGGTCGAGCCCGAGGGCCTCTTCCAGCGCCTTCACGCGCCGGGCGATCGTCGGTTGGCTCTGCCCCAGCGCCCTGGCCGCGCCGTTCATCGATCCATGAGCCACCACGGCCAGGAAGATCCTGAGATCGTCCCAGGACGGTTCGTTGAGGGCGAGATGAAAGGGATCGTGAGACGCATGAGCCATGGCAGGATGGTAAAGCGTTCGCCGCGTGCGGGCATAGGGGAATGTTCCACGGTTGAGGACGATCCGCACCATGCTCCGTCGCCGGGCCGCTCGCAGCCCCGCATCGATGGGAGAGCGCTCAACGTTCCTGGCGCGGTCGGACGCCGTCAGACGCCGTCAGACGCTTAGTACCGGCCTGGCTCCGGCTGGCCTCGGCGCTCCCGCGTGAGGATCCGCCCGGACCGGCTCGCCGGAGGAGAACGCCGTGCCTTCCGTCGGACAATGCCAGGGCAGGGTGCCGGCCGGCAGATAGCGGCCGAGGGCGTGGAGCGCCAGCATCGCGAGCGTCACGACCGCAACGATCACCACGGCGACGGCCGATGCCTGGCTCGCGAGGCCCGCTTCTTCGAGGCTGTAGAGCACGACCCCGATGGTCTCGGTACCCGCCGACCAGAGCAGCGCCGAGACGGTGAGCTCGCTGAAGGCGAGCAGGAACGCCATCAGGCCGCCCGCCACGGCGGCCGGAAGAAGCGAGGGAAGGACGATGTCGATCAGCCGCCGGGTCAGTCCCGCGCCGTCGAGGGTGGCGGCCTCCTCCTGCGCCACGTCGATTTGCGCCATGCCCGCGAGAACGGGCTTGAGCACGACCGCGAGGAAGCGGGCGAGATAGGCGAACACGATGATCGACGGGGTGGCGTAGAGCGAAAGGCCGATCAGCGGCAGCGGTTTCAGGAACAGGAGGATACAGGCGATCGCCAAGACGATTCCGGGCAGGACATAGGAGGTTTCGAGAAGAGCCGTCATCGGGATCCGGGCAGGCCCCGCCAGGCGCACGAGCGTATAGGCCATCGGGATCCCGAGGACGGCCAGCAAGCCCGCCGCGCCGCCCGCATAGGCCAGGGAATTGGCGAAGGCCCGCATGGTCGCGTCCTGCCGCGTCAGCACTTCGGCGAAGTTGTCGAGGGTGATCGTGCCGAGATTCAGCGGCATGCCGTAGGACGGCACGAGCGCCGCCGTCAGCAGGGACAGCATGGGCAGGATCAGAACGAGTGCGATGACGGAAGCGACGAAGACCTCGCCTGCGGCGCGGGCTCGGCCGAGATGCCAGAACGGTTGCAGCGGGGCGTCTTCTTCCAGCAGAACCTCTCCGCGGCGCGTCAGGATCTGGCTCACCGCCACACACAGGATGGCGATGACCGCGACGAGAAGGCCGAGAGCCGCCACATCGCCGAGCATGCCGGTTCCGAAACTCGACAGGCGGCGATAGATGAGAACGGGCAGGGTGAGATAATTCACCGGCGCGCCCAAAAGGGCGGGAATGCCGAAATTGCCGATGCCCGCCACGAAGGCGAGGAGGCCCGCACCGAGGAGATGAGGCCGCAACAGCGGCAGCGCGTGATCGATGACGATGCTCAGCGGTCGGGCGCCGTCCACGCGCGCGGCCTCGACGACCGCGAGCGGGATGCGCTTGAGGCCTGCGCTCATCACCACATAGACGAGCGGCGCATGGTGCAGCCCGAGCACCAGGATGATGCCACCGCGCCCGAGCATCGGGTTGGCGCTGCCGGCTTCGGGCGCGAGGCCCAACGTATTCAAGATCGGCGAGGCAGGGCCTGCGAGATGGAGGAAGGCCAGGGCGATCACCTGGGGCGAGATCATCACCGACAGGACGAAAAGGAACGAGGCGAGACGGCGCCCACGCATGTCGGTGATGCCCAGCGCCAGCGCCATCGCGGTGCCGAGCGGAACGGCCAGAAGGGTGGAGAAGAAGGCGGTTTCCAGCGTCGCCTGCGCGGCCTTCAGGGCGGACCGGCCGGAAAGGGCCGCGAGCGCCTTTCCGGGGTCCAAGCTTCCCCCCGGGGCGAGAGCGGTCAGGAGAAGCCGCAAGGCCGGCATGATCTCGAAAGCGAAGACCACCAAAGCGACGAAAGCGAGGAGGCCGAAACCTCCCCGCTCCAGAAACGGCGTGTTGGTCGTGCGGTGTCTCACTGTCCGAAGATGTCGGCGAAGGCCGCCTTGTTCTCGGTTTCGTCGGCGAGAGCCTTCGCAGCGTCGAAGCCCATGACCTTGATCTGCTCGCGCGCAGGATAGCCGGCCGGCAGCTCCACGGCGGGATGCGCGGCGATGTAGCCCTGCTTCAGGGCCAATTCCTGCCCCTCCTTCGAGATGAGGAAATCCACGAAGGCGCGGGCGGCTTCGGGGTTCTTCGCGGTCTTGAGGATGGCGACCGGCTCGGTCACGGCCGAGACGCCCTCCTTCGGGAATACGAACTCGATCGGAGCGCCCTTCGCCTTCTCGCGAATCGGCATGTAATCGACAATGACGCCGTAGAGCTTCTGCCCGCCCGCGACCTGCTTGAGCACGTCGCCGTTGCCGCCGCCGGCCACGGCCTCGTTGGCCTTGAGGTCCTCGTAGTATTTCCACCCGCCCGCGAGATTGCCCGTCAGGGTCGCCGCATGGATCAGGGCGGCGCCCGAGGTCAGCGGGCTCGGCATGACGAGCTGCCCCTTCACTTCCGGGCGGGTGAGATCGAGCCAGGAAGAGGGCCTGAAGCTCGCCTTCGTGTTGTAGGCGATTCCCGTGGTGATCAGCTTGGTGGCGAACCAGAATTTCTGGGGATCGTGCGTGCCTGCGGGATAGGCGGAGACATCGGCCTTTTCGTGCGCGAGGAGGCGGCCGTCCTTCTTGAGGCCTTCCATGGTCACGCTGTCGGCGATCAGCAGCACGTCTGGCTGGGGCTGTCCCGCTTCGAACTCGGCGCTCAGCTTGGCGAGGATCTTCGGAGTGCCGTCGCGGACGAACGTGACGCTGACCCCGGGATACTTCGCCTTGAAGGCGTCGACGGTCTGCTGTGCGTCCGTGTTGGGCTGGCTCGTGTAGAGCACCAGATTGCCGGAGATCCCTTGGGCCTGCGCGAAGGCGGGCACGAGGGCGGCGAGCAAGGGAAGCAGACGCTTGATGAGCACGGGCAGTTCCTCTTTCGGTTAAGGCTGTGTCCCCGCGCTAACGGCCTTGGATGACGCCCCTGTGACGAAAGATTAGGGCAGGACGCGAAAAGGGCCAGCGATAGCCGGCCCCCATCACGGGTTTGCAATATCGGAGCCGTCGTCAGGCGGCAAGTTCCGCCCGAAACTTGGACCGGAACGCGTCGATGGAGACGAGCTTGCCGTCGCGCTCCACATGCCAGAAGGTCCAGCCGTTGCAGGAGGGGAAGCCCTGCGTGAGCGCACCGATCTTGTGGATCGAGCCGACGATGGGGCCGAGCGCCAGCGTGCCGTCGGCGCGCACCACCGCCTTGTGGCGGCGGCGTTCGTCCACCAGCGTCTCGCCCGCCTTCACGTAGCCGCCCTCGATGAGGGACAGGAACGGCACGCGCACTTCCGCCCGCTTTTCCGGGGGCGCGGCAACGGAGACGTCGTCGAGGGGAACGACGGCGTCGATGCGCCTGCGCGCGGCCTGCGCATAGGTGGGGTCGCGCTCCAGGCCGATGAAGTTGCGCCCGAGCAGCTTGGCCACGGCGCCCGTGGTGCCGGAGCCGAAGAAGGGATCGAGCACCACGTCGCCCGGATTGGACGAGGAGAGCAGCACGCGGGCGAGCAGGGACTCGGGCTTCTGAGTCGGATGCACCTTGCGCCCGTGCTCATCCTTCAGACGCTCGTCGCCGGTGCAGATCGGGATGAACCAGTCCGAGCGCATCTGCACGTCCTCGTTACCCGCCTTCAGCGCGTCGTAATGGAAGGTGTAGCCCTTCGAATCCGCGCTCTTCGAGGCCCAGATCATGGTCTCGTGCGCATTGGTGAAGCGGCGGCCCTTGAAGTTCGGCATCGGGTTGGCCTTGCGCCACACGATGTCGTTGAGGATCCAGAAATCCAGATCCTGCAGGGCTGCGCCCACGCGGAAGATATTGTGATAGGAGCCGATCACCCACAACGTCGCGTTCTTCTTCATGACGCGCCGCACGGCGGAAAGCCACGCGCGGGTGAAGGTGTCGTAGTCGGCGAAGCTCGCGAACTTGTCCCAGTCGTCGTCGACCGCGTCGACGAGGCTCTGGTCCGGGCGCGTGAGCGCCTGTTCGAGCTGGAGATTGTAGGGAGGATCCGCGAAGACCACATCCACGCTCTCGGGAGGGAGCTTCTCGAGGCTGGCGATGCAATCGCCGAGAAGAATCTCGTTGAGAGGAAGAGGCTTCGGCAAAACGGAGAGGGAGGCTTTACGCCCCGTCCGAGGAGCCGGCGCAGACCGCCCGGTACGCGAGACACTGATCCGGGAGGCGGCGCCGGCAGCCCCGGTACGCAAGGTACCCATGGGTGATCACCGGTTACGCAACTGACACTCAGGATCATCGTCCGTTAGGGTAAAGATCAGGTTTCCATCCTGAAAAATTTGCGTCTTATTTTGGGTCGGCAAAACTTGCCGACTTATTGAAAAGATTGATCTTTTTAGGTTAACGCGCGTTAGGCTTGGTTACAGGTCCAGTAACCCTTGGCGCAACGGCGAGAAACTGAGGCGATGGAAGGGGCAAGGACCGTCGCTGGCGAGCACCTGAAGATGCGTTTTCGTGCTGTAGCCCGCGTTGCTCGCGAATCCGTAAGCCGGATAAGTCGTACTCAAGCGCGCCATCATGCGGTCGCGCACGACTTTGGCCACGATGGAAGCGGCCGCGATCGAGGCGATGCGCGAATCGCCCTTGATGACGGCTTCCGTCGTGCAAGGCAGGTGCGGCGGATCGTTGCCGTCGACGAAGGCCATGTCCGGCGTGCAGGGGAGGGCCGCCATGGCGCGGCACATGGCGAGCAAAGAGGCCTGCCGGATATTGATGGTGTCGATCTCCGCATGGGACACCGACGCGATGCCGACCTTCGCGGTCGCCAGGATGTGCGCAAACAGCGCCTCCCGGCGTTGCGCGGAGAGAGCCTTCGAATCCGCCAGGCCTTGCGGCACGTTGTCGAGATCGAGCACGACCGCGGCCGAGACCACCGGCCCTGCCAGCGGACCGCGCCCGACCTCGTCGAGGCCCGCAATGCAGGAATAGCCGGCCGCTTTGGCCAAAAGCTCGCGGTCGAGGCCGAGGCCGGCTGTCTTGGCGAGGCCGGCTGTCTTGGCGAGGCCTGCCGTCTTGGAAGGGCGAATCGGTGCGGTCATGGACGTCATGGAGGCAATTGCAGGAGCGAGCGTCTTTTAGGGCATTCGAAGCTCGCCTCCTCAGTGACGAGTGGCCACAGGTCCCGTCAAGTGGCAGGATGCGGGCGCGTCCTCGGATCTCTCCGGACACGGCCATAAGGCCGTAGAGCCTGACGCCGCTTCTAGAACAGGCTCAGCTGACCCGCCTCCTTCGCCGGTGCTTTGAACAGGTCCTTGCGCAGGGACAGGTTGCGCTTGTTCAGCCCCAGTCGCTCCGCGGCGGTCTCGAAGCGGCGGCCGATCATCCAGGCATAGGGGCCCACGCCCGACTGGCGCGTGCTCCAGTCCGAATCGTAGTCCTTGCCGCCGCGCGCCTCCTGCAGCAGCGAGAACACGTGCTTGAGCTTGTCCGGATAGTGCTCCGCCAGCCAGTCGCGCATCAGGTCCTTCAGGTCGTGCGGCAGGCGCAGCAGCACATAGCCGGCCTCCCGAGCGCCGGCGATCTGCGAAGCCTTCAGAATCGCCTCGATCTCATGGTCGTTGACGGCCGGAATGATCGGGGCCACCAGCACGCTCACCGGAATGCCGGCCTCCGAGAGCCTGCGCACAGTCTCGAGCCGCTTCGCGGGCGAGGCCGCCCGGGGTTCCATCCTGCGGGCGAGCTTCGGGTCGAGGGTCGTGATCGAGATCGCGACCTTGGCGAGCTGCCTGTCGGCCATCCGGCTCAAAATGTCGATGTCGCGCGTGACGAGCGCCGATTTCGTCACGATGCCGACCGGGTGGCCCGCCTGGTCGAGTACCTCCAGGATCGAGCGCGTGATGCGGAACTTGCGCTCCACCGGCTGGTAGGGGTCCGTATTGGCGCCGAGCGCGATGGTCGTGGGCTGATAGGTGGCGGCGCGGAGCTCCTTCTCCAACAATTCGGCGGCATTGGGCTTGGCGAAGATCTTGGTTTCGAAGTCGAGCCCCGAGGACAGGCCCTGATAGGCATGGGTCGGACGCGCGAAGCAGTAGGAGCAGCCGTGCTCGCAGCCGCGATAGGGATTGATCGATTTCTCGAAGAGGATGTCAGGCGAGTCGTTCTTCGTGATGATCGTGCGCGGCTTCTCGATGATCACTTCCGTCGGCAGGGGAGGAAGGTCCTCCTCGATGTCCCAGCCGTCGTCGAAGCTCTCGCGCCGCGCAGGCTCGTAGCGCCCGCTCGGGTTCGCCGCCGCGCCGCGTCCGCGCCTGCGCTCCATCTCCACCCGGTAGGACGGGTCGTCCATGCGCCGCCGCGCCGCTTCCGCCGCCTCGATCGGCGAGCGTTTCACGAGCCTCGACGGAGCGGGCGAATCCTTCAGGCGGATGGACATGGTGGCCTCGGGCGAATCGATGGACAGAACGGAACTAGAACAGAACAAATGAGGAACAAAATCAAGGTGCCTCCGGATGATCTTGTCGGCGACGTTTGCACCCGAAGGAGCTATAAGGTGGGACATGATCACCGTTCTCGTCCGCGTCGCCCATGGGCCCGAGGCCCTGGCCGCCACTCTGAGCGCTCTCGTGCCCGCGGTCGCTGCGGGGCTCGTGGGCGATGCGGTCATTCTGGCCGCCCGGCACGACGAGACCGTCGCGACGGTCGCCGACGCCGTAGGGGCCGATCTGGTGGTGACGGGGAATCTGTCCTGGGCGGACGGCGCCCGGGTCGCCCGGCGCGAATGGCTGCTCTGCCTTGAGGACGGCGATATCCCGCAGGAAGGCTGGATCCGGGTTCTCGACCGATTCGTGACGCTCTCGACACCCGAGCGGGGGCTCGCCCGGTTTCACCGTCAGGGCGCCGGCCCGGCGGGCTTCGTGCGCCGTGTTTTCGCACGCTCGTCAATTATGGCTGGCGATCTCGTTCATCGCCGCGTGCTGCTCAACGAGGTGAAAGCCCGCACCCCGGTGCGCCTGTCGGCCCGGATCGAGCGCGATCCTGTGTTCGGCTGATCAGCCTTTAAGCGTCCCGCGCTTCAGATGCTCGTCGAGGCGCGGCATGATCTCCACGAAATTGCAGGGGCGATAGCGGTAGTCAAGCTGCGTGAGGAGAATGCCGTCCCACGCGTCCTTGCAGGCCCCCGGCGAACCCGGAAGCACGAAGATGAAGGTCGCGTTCGCCACGCCCGCCGTCGCGCGCGACTGGATCGTGGAGGTTCCGATCTTGTCGTAGGAGATCCGGTGAAAGACGGCGGAAAAACCGTCCATGCGCTTCTCGAACAGGGGCTCGACGGCTTCGGGCGTGACGTCCCGGCCCGTGAACCCCGTGCCGCCCGTGGTGATGATCACGTCGATGGCCGGATCCGCGATCCAGCCCTTCACTTTCGCGCGGATGACGTCCACGTCGTCCTGCACGATGGCCCGGTCCCCGAGCCGATGGCCGGCCTTCGCGAGGCGCTCCGCGAGCGTCGATCCCGACTTGTCCTCATCGAGGGAGCGCGTGTCCGACACGGTGAGCACCGCGATGGATAAGGGAACGAAGGTGAGCGTTTCGTCGATGCCGGGCATGAGGCTTGAATCCGAGTGGGAGCATTCGCCTCTTTCGTCATACCCGGCCTTGCGCCGGGTATCCACGTCTTTGAGGCGCGGTGGTTCCCAAGACGTGGATGGCCGGGACGAGCGGCGTGAAGCCTTAAAGCCGCGCCGCCCTGAACGTGTCGCAGGCCTGGATCGAGCCGCTCTTCAAGCCGGTCGTGAGCCAGGTCACGCGCTGCTGCGAGGAGCCGTGGGTGAAGGAATCCGGCACGACCCGGCCCTGGCTCTGCTGCTGCAGCTTGTCGTCGCCGATCGCCGAGGCGGCGCGGATCGCCTCCTCGATGTCGCCCTGTTCGAGGGATTGCCAGCGCTGGTTGGAATGGTGAGCCCAGACGCCCGCCAGGCAATCGGCCATCAGCTCGACGCGCACCGAGAGCTGGTTCGCCTGGGACTGGCCGACCTCGCGCTGGCGCTCCTGGACGCGTGGCAGGATTCCGAGCTGGTTCTCCACATGGTGCCCGACCTCGTGGGCGAGCACATAGGCATAGGCAAAGTCGCCGCCCGCGCGGAACCGGCGCTGCATCTCCTCGAAGAAGGAGAGGTCTATATAGACGGTCTGATCGAGGGGGCAGTAGAACGGCCCCATGGCCGATTGGGCACCGCCGCAGCCCGAGCGCGTTGCTCCCGTGAACAGCACCATCTTCGGATTGGTGTATTGCTTGTTCGCCTGCTGGGGCAGAACCACCTTCCACACGTCTTCCGTGTTGCCGAGGATCGCGGCGGCGAAGCGTCCCGCGTCGTCCTGCGGCGTGCCCTGGCGGCCAGGCTGACTCTGCTGATAGCCCGACCCGCCGCCGTTGAGCATCTCGGCGCCGCCGATCAGAATGCGCGGGTCGATGCCGAGCGCCCAGCCGATCAGGCCCAGAACCACGATGGTGCCGATGCCGAGACCGCCTGCGCCGCCCATGCCCATGCCGCGACGGTCTTCCACATTGGACGAGGTTCGAAAGTCTTCCCAGCGCATGTTTCACCTACGAGCAGCGGCGTCACGTGCCGCAGGAACTTAAGGCGTGAGCATATAGCTCGGTTCCGGCCCGAGCCGAAGGAGGCTATTCCCGTCCGTCGAGAGCCCGCCTCACGGCCATGAAATCCCGCCAGCCGAGGCGCTTCTGCAGGGGCTGGCGCAGGAGATAGGCCGGGTGCAGCGTCGGCAGGGCCCGGATCTCGCGGCCGTCCTCCGTCTTATAGGCGAACCAGCGCCCACGGGTGCGCAGGATCCCGTCCTTGAGGCCGAGAAGATTTTGCGCCGCTGGGCCGCCGAGGCAGAGCAGGAATTCAGGCGAGGCCAGCTCGATCTGCCGGGCGATGAACGGCTTGCAGATCGCGACTTCCTGGGGGGTCGGGGTGCGGTTGCCCGGCGGCCGCCAGGGCACGATGTTGGCCACGTAGACCTGGCTGCGGTCGAGACCGATGGTGGCGAGCATCCGGTCGAGCAACTGGCCGGAGCGGCCCATGAAGGGCTTGCCGATCCGGTCCTCGTCCGCCCCCGGGGCTTCGCCCACCAGCATCACGCGGCCCTTGGGGTTGCCGTCGGCGAAGGCCAGGTTCTTGGCGGAGAATTTCAGGGTGCAGCCGTCGAACCCTGCGAGGATCGCCTCGAGTTCTTCCAGAGACTGCGCGTGTCGGGCCTGCTCGCGGGCGAGGCTCGCCACCTCGTCGGGCGCGCCGGCGGCCGCCTTGGGCAGGGTTCGGGGCAGGGTCTGGGGCAGCGGAGGCGAAGCGGATGAAGGGGCAGCGGCGGCGGCGCGCTGAGGGGCCTGACTTCTGAACTGAGCCGGTTCGGGCTTCGGCTCCGCGAAGCGATCGTGCGGGGTCTCGTCGAGGGCAAGATCCACCCCCGCCTCGACATGGAAGTCGAGGAGCGCCTTCAAAGCATCGTGGTCGGACGGGAGATCCTGCATGGGGTGTATGTAAGCATCCTCGGCCGGATGAACAACTCAGGTCCGCGCGTGCCGCGACGTCGTCGAGCGGACTTGCGCTCAGGATAGCAGGTCGAGGAGCGTCGGGCCATCGTCGCGCCTGGCGCCTTCGATGGCGAGAAGCCGGCGCTTGGTCATGTTGCCGCCATTGGCCGAGAAGCCGCCGAGCTTGCCGCCCGCCGCCACGACCCGGTGGCAGGGCACGATGATGGCGAAGGGATTTTTCCCGAGCGCCTGGCCGATCAGCCGGGCATTGTCGATTCCGAGCCGCGACGCGATCTCCCCGTAGGTCAGGACCCGGCCGGGCGGGATGGCGCGGGCGACGTCGTAGACACGCCGGTGAAGGTCGGGCACGCCTTCCAGCTCCAGAGGAACGGCGGACAGATCGCGCGCCTCGCCCTGCAGCAGGGCGATCACATCGGCGATGATCGCCTGGATGGCCGGCGGAGGAGGAGCTTCGGAGCTGCCCGGAAAACGCCTCGCCAAGCGGCTGCGCGTCCTGGGCGCATCGTCTTCCGGCAGCTGTACGCCGACGACGCCGCGACCGTTCCAGGCGAGGCCGCAGAAGCCGATGGACGTGTCGAAAAGCGTGTAGAACGCCTGACGGTCGGAAGGATCATCCTGCATGCGGCCATTGTAGGAGACCCGGAGGAGACGGACAACCGAAGGATTCGCCCGGCCGGGAACGCCGCAGGGGGAGGTCATGATCGGATTTCGGCATAACCTTATACTGAAAGGGAACTTTCAGCACAGGACCGATGAAGTTAGGAACAGTCCTCGACAAAGACAGGACTTGAGAAGGCGGGCGGACGGTTCATATGTAAACCGCCGGAAGCCCCCGGCTTTGAAGTCGCGTACAGGAGAACACTCATGTCCGATCTGCCCGCCCGTGAATCGATGGAATTCGACGTCGTCATCGTCGGCGCCGGTCCTGCGGGTCTGGCGACGGCCATCCGTCTCAAGCAGGAGGCCGCTTCGAGAGGGGCGGACATCTCCGTGGTCGTGGTGGAGAAAGGCTCCGAGGTCGGCGCGCACATTCTCTCCGGCGCGGTGGTCGACCCGATCGGCCTCGATGCCCTGCTGCCGGACTGGCGCACCGATCCGGACCGCCCTCTCACGACGCAAGTGACGGCTGACGAGTTCATGTATCTGGGCCATGCGGGCGGCGTGCGGCTGCCCAACCTGTTCATGCCCAAGCTCATGAACAACCACGGCAACTTCGTCGGCTCCCTCGGCAACGTCGCCCGCTATCTCGGCCGCAAGGCGGAGGAGCTCCGGGTCGAGATCTATCCGGGCTTTCCGGCGTCCGAGGTGCTGATCGAGGGCGGCAAGGTGGTGGGCGTCGCCACCGGCGACATGGGCATCGGCCGCGACGGCGAGCCCAATGCCAACTTCACCCGCGGCATGGAGCTGCGCGCCAAGTACACGATCCTCGGTGAGGGGGCGCGCGGCTCGCTCACCAAGCAGATGGTCGAACGCTTCGGCCTGAACCAGGGCCGCGACCACCAGAAATACGGCATCGGCATCAAGGAGCTCTGGCACGTCAAGCCGGAGAAGTTCCAGGCCGGACTGGTGCGCCATTCCATGGGCTGGCCCTTGCCGAACAACGCGGGCGGCGGCTCCTGGCTCTACCATTTCGACGACCATCTCGTGTCGGTCGGCTTCGTGGTGCACCTCAACTACAAGAACCCGACGCTCTCGCCCTTCGACGAGTTCCAGCGCTTCAAGACCCATCCGATGGTGCGCGACGTGTTCGAGGGCGCCAAGCGCATCGGCTACGGCGCGCGGGCCATCATGGAGGGCGGCTGGCAGTCGGTGCCGCGGCTGTCCTTCCCGGGCGGCTGCCTGGTCGGCGACAGTGCCGGCTTCGTGAACGTGCCGCGCATCAAGGGCAGCCACAACGCCGTGCTCTCGGGCATGCTCTGCGCCGACCACGTCTTCGCGGCGCTGCAGGCGGGCCGGGCCCACGACGAGGTTTCGTCCTACGAGGAGGCCTGGCGCTCCTCGCCCATCGGGGCGGACCTCAAGCGGGTGCGCAACGTCAAGCCGCTCTGGTCGAAATACGGCACGGCGGCGGGCGTGGCCTTGGGCGGTCTCGACATGTGGATGACGGAGCTGTTCGGCTGGTCGCCGTTCGGCACGATGAAGCACGGCAAGCCGGACCACCAGTGCCTGCTGCCCCTCGATCAGGTGAAGCCGATCCGATACGAGCGGCCGGACGGGGTGCTGACCTTCGACAAGCTCTCGTCGGTGTTCTTGTCCAACACCAATCACGAGGAGGACCAGCCGGTCCACCTGAAGGTGAAGGATATGGGCCTGCAGAAGGCGTCCGAGCATGACGTCTTCGGCGGCCCCTCGCAGCGCTACTGCCCGGCCGGGGTCTATGAGTGGGTGGAAGGCGAGGGCGGGGTGCGGTTCCAGATCAACGCGCAGAACTGTGTCCACTGCAAAACCTGCGACATCAAGGATCCGAACCAGAACATCGTCTGGACCACTCCGGAAGGCGGCGGCGGGCCCAACTACGTGAACATGTGAGCCGGCCAGCTCCTCCCGCCATGGGCCACTCGTGTCATGGCCGGGCTCGACCCGGCCGCCCCCGTTCTTTCCGACCGCAACGGGCCACAGACGTGGATCCCCGGACGGAGGCCGGGATAACCGGGGATGACGAGATTCCGATCGACCGTTCAGGTCCCGGGCAACGAACCCCATCCGCCCCTCACGAGGCTTTTACGCTCCCAGCGGCAATCTCCCCCCTTGCCGCCGCTAAGGGGAAACGCCATTCTCCGGCCTGATTTGGCGCACATCTCCTTCCTTCCTTGCCCTGAGATGTCGCGATGATTGGAGCCGCGCTTCGTGCCCACGTTCAAATTGCCTTTGACCCGCAAGGGTTTACCTGCACTCGTTTTGGTGGCGGCCGGCCTTCTGGCTTCGCCCGCCTTGGCGGTCAACACAGATCCAAACGAGGCTCTGACACCTGCCCAGAGCCTGGAGGGTAACTTTCTCTCGGCCTATGTGGCCGGCTCCGCCCGCGACACGGAAGCCGCCGCCCTGTATTTCCGCGAGGCCATCCAAGAGGATCCCGGCAATCAGGAGCTGCTTGAGCGTGGCTTCGTCGCGTTCCTCGGCAACGGTTCCATGCAGGAGGCCTATCGGGTCGCCGAGCGCCTCTCCAAGCGCGATTCGTCCAACAATCTCGCGCAGTTCGCCCTCGCGGTCCGCTCGATGAAGGCGCAGAAATACGCCGATGCCCGCACACGTCTCACCAAGGGAATGCGCGGCCGCCAGGCGGATCTCACCGCAACGCTCCTGACGGCCTGGGCTTATGCCGGGGCCAAGGACGGCAAGCAGGCGCTGGCGACGGTCGACAAGCTCAAGAGCGAGCGCGCCTTCAACCAGTTCCGCGAATACCACGCGGCCCTGATCGCCGACGTGGTCGGCAACACGAAGGAAGCCGAGAAGCGCTTCAAGGCCGCCTATGAGGGCGAGAAGAACACCTTGCAGGTGGTCGACGCCTATGGCCGCTTCCTGGCCAAGCAGGGCAAGAAGGACGAGGCGATCGCCGTCTACAAGGCCTTCGACGAACTCGCTCCGCGCCATCCCATCGTCAGGTCCGCGCTGGCGGCCCTGCAGGAGGGCAAGCCGCTCACGCCCCTCGTCACGAACGCGCAGGACGGCGCGGCCGAGCTGCTCTACGGCCTCGGCGTGGTGGGCAACACCCAGGGCGACGAGCTGACCGCCATCATCTATCTCCAGCTCGGCCTGGACCTGAAGCCGGACCATCCCCTCGCGCTGATCACCCTCGGCGACGTCTATGAGCGCCTCAAGCAATACGAGCAGGCGAACGCGATCTTCG
The DNA here is from genome assembly GCF_047497095.1 of Microvirga sp. M2. NCBI lineage: Bacteria > Pseudomonadati > Pseudomonadota > Alphaproteobacteria > Hyphomicrobiales > Methylobacteriaceae > Microvirga > Microvirga sp. M2. Next base: position 1,848,605 of record NZ_CP134064.1, on the reverse strand, counting down.
AACGGGTCCCGAAGGACGCCCCGATCCGCACGAGCGCCGACATCGCCATCGGGCAGAACTATGAGCAGATGGGACGCGGCGAAGAGTCCATGGCCTATCTCGACAAGCTCATGAAGGAACGCCCTGACGACGTCGAAGTGGTGATGGCGCTCGGCAACGTGCAGCGTTCGCGCAAGAAGTTCGCGGAGGCGGCCGAGACCTACGGCCGGGCCATCGAGCTCGTCGGAACGCCGCAGCGCGGCCACTGGATCCTGTTCTTCTATCGCGGCACGTCCTACGAGCGGGCGAAGCAATGGGACAAGGCCGAAGCCGACCTCAAGAAATCGCTGGAGCTGGTCCCGGACAGCCTGCCGGCCGGTAAGGCCCAGGTGATGAACTATCTCGCCTATTCCTGGGTCGACCGGAACGAGAACATCGACGAGGCCTTCAAGATGCTCACGAAGGCCGTGGAACTCGCTCCCCGCGACGGCATGATCATCGATTCTCTCGGCTGGGCCTATTACCGCCTCGGACGCTACGAGGATGCGGTGCGGGAGCTGGAAAAGGCCGTCGAGCTCAAGGCGGGAGACCCGACGATCAACGATCACCTGGGCGACGCCTATTGGAAGGTCGGCCGCAAGATCGAGGCGAAGTTCCAATGGGATCACGCCAAGGCGTCGAATCCCGAGCCGGAAGATCTCGTGAAGATCCTCAAGAAGATCGACAACGGTCTGGAGGAGGATCCGAATCCCGCCGCGGCCGACAGCACGCCCGCTCCGGCTCCGGTCCCCGTGCCGCAGAGCGGCGGTTGATCCCGATTATCTCTCCGTTCCTCGTCATGGCCGGGCTTGTCCCGGCCATTCGCTTTTTTGCGCCTCTCGGCAGAACGAGACGTGGGTGCTCGGCGTGGGTGCTCGGCACGAGGCCGGGCATGACGGCATAGGATCCTTCTTCGGATCCTTCTTCCCATCCGTCTTTCACTCGGGCATGGAATGTGCATGTCCGAGCCCCTTGCCGATCATGCGCCCGCCAAGATCAACCTGACGCTCCATGTCCGGGGGCGGCGGGCGGACGGCTATCACGAACTCGAAAGTCTCGTAGCCTTCGCGGGTGTGGGGGACGACCTTAGGCTCGTGCCGGGGCCGCATCTCTCGCTGAGGGTCGGCGGCCCGACGGCCGCATCGGTGGGCGATCCCGCGGACAATCTCGTTCTGAAGGCCGCGCGCCTCCTGGCCGAGCGGGTGCCGGGCCTCGAGACCGGCGCTTTCCACCTCGTCAAGCGCCTGCCCGTCGCCGCGGGAATCGGCGGTGGATCATCCGACGCGGCGGCGGCCCTCAGATTGCTGGCGCAGCGCAACGATCTGCCTCTGTCGCATCCGGCTCTGCGCGAGGCGGCGCGGCTCACCGGCGCGGATGTGCCGGTCTGCCTCGATCCTCGGGCCCGGATGATGCGCGGAATCGGAGAGGAGCTCGGACCGCCTCTGGCGCTCCCGCGGCTTTTCGCCGTTTTGGTGAATCCGCGTGTGCCCGTCGAAACGCCTGCCGTGTTTGGGGCGCTCGGATTGCAGCCGGGGCAATCCCTGGGCGGCGAGGTGCATCCTGTTCCGGAAGCGGCTTCGATTCGTTCCTTGCTGGGAAGCCTGGAAGCTGCGCGCAACGATCTCGAAGCGCCTGCTCGCACGATTCAGCCGGTGATCGGGGAAGCGCTCGACCTCGTCGCCCGGACCGGGAACTGCCGCCTCGCCCGCATGTCGGGCTCGGGCGCGACCGTGTTCGGTCTCTATGACGATTCTCGGAGCGCCGCGGATGCCGCTCGCTTCATTCTCGGCCGCAGGCCGGGCTGGTGGGTGGAGGCGACGAGCCTCGATTGAGCCTCGATCCGATACCGACTGCTCAGCGGTCTTCCTCGTCCTTCTTGGTCCGGCGGGCCTAAGACGTGAATGGCCGGCGCAGGGCCGGCCATTCACGTCGATGAAAGACTTAAACCTCTCGAAGATCTTACCAGGCCGGGATGATGGCGCCCTTGAAGCGCTCTTCCAGGAACTTGGCGACTTCCGGAGACTGGTAGGACTCCACGAAGGTTTTGATCTCCGTCCGATTCTCGTCGCCCTGACGGGCCGCGATGAAGTTCGCGTAAGGGTTGCCCTCGCGCTTCTCGACCGCGATCGTGTCCTTGCGGATGTCGAGGCCGGCATTGAGCGCATGGTCGGTGTTGATCACCGCCGCATCGAGGTCGGGCAGGGCGCGGGGCAGCTGCGCGGCATCGAGTTCGGAGAACTGGATGTTCTTCGGGTTCTCGGCGATGTCGAGCAGGCTCGGCGACAGGCCCTTGCCGTCCTTCAGCTTGATCAGGCCTTCCTGAGCCAAAAGGTTCAGCGCACGGCCGCCGTTGCTCGGATCGTTCGGAAGGCCGATCTTCGCCCCCTTCGGCAGGTCGGCGACGGATTTCACCTTGGACGAGTAGAGGCCGATCGGCTGCACGAAGGTAAAGCCCACGGGCACGATCTTGTAGCCGCGCGCCGCGATCTGCGCATCGAGATAGGGCTTGTGCTGGAAGGCGTTGGCATCGAGGTCCTTGCGCTCCAGCGCTTCGTTCACGAGGGCGTAATCGGAGAAGGGAACGAGCTCGACATCGAGACCCTTGCCGGCGGCGACCTTCTTGACGACCTGCGCCACCTCCTCCTCGGCCCCGGACATGACGCCGACCTTGATGCTTTTCTGCTGGGCGGCGGCGGGGAGTGCCACGGCGAGAGCTGCTCCGAGCGCGACGGTCGCGGACAGGAGCGTGCGGCGAGTGAAAACGGACATAGGACTACCTTTCGGGCAAGATCTGTCGGGCAAGATCTGTCCGGGCCTCAACACGAAGCCGGACATGTGGTTCGGGGAAGGTGAGGATCGGTCAGGACGCGATGCGACAACACCGCTCGGCGCGGGAATGCCGGTGGATCGGTCTCGATGCCGACATGAATGGTGGGCGCATCATGGCCAGTCGTCCCTCGTGAACCACGAGGCGGAAGCCGCTCGTGGCGCTTTAGCCTTTGATGACGCGGGGCAAGCTGCTCGTCTCAAATCACCGCGGGCCCGAGGGGGCCAGGCCGCCTCGGGACAGGGATGTTTGTATCTCGGTCGATTTTTATGTCAATCGAATTGTTCTGTAAAAAGAACAATCCTGCCATGCTCAATGCGCTCGGGCGATGCAGAAATCGACCGTGTCGAGCAGGGCCTGCTTCATGGGGCTCGACGGGAAGAGGGCGAGTGCGTCCCGCGCCATCGAGCCGTAATGGCGGGCGCGCTCGATGGTATCCTCCAGGGCCTTGTGCCGGCGCATGATCGCGACGGCCTGCTCAAGGTCGCCATCCTGGATCTCTCCCTGCTCGAGCACGCGCTTCCAGAAGGTGCGCTCCTCCGCAGACCCGCGGCGGAAGGACAGAACGACCGGAAGCGTAATCTTTCCTTCGCGGAAATCGTCGCCCAGGTTCTTGCCCAGCGTCGCAGCCTTGCCGCCATAATCGAGGGCGTCGTCCACGAGCTGAAAGGCGATGCCGAGATTCATGCCGTAGGAGCGGCAGGCGGCCTGCTCCGCCTTCGGCCGGCTGGCGATCACGGGACCGACCTCGCAGGCGGCGGCGAAGAGTTCCGCCGTCTTGCCCCGGATGACGGCGAGATACTCGTCTTCGGTGGTTTCGGTGTTCTTGGCGGCGGCAAGCTGCATCACCTCGCCTTCCGCGATCACGGTCGCGGCGGCGGAGAGAATGTCGAGGGCGCGCAGCGAGCCCACTTCCACCATCATGCGGAAGGCTTGGCCCAGGAGAAAATCTCCCACGAGCACGCTGGCCTCGTTGCCCCATTTGATACGGGCTGCGATCTTGCCGCGGCGCATGTCGCTCTCGTCCACCACATCGTCGTGGAGCAGGGTGGCCGTGTGCATGAACTCGACGGCGGCCGCGAGCTTCACATGGCCGTCGCCCTCGTATCCGGACAGGCCGGCGGTCGCGAGGGTGAGCATGGGGCGCAGGCGCTTGCCGCCGGAGGAGATGAGGTGATTGGCCACCTCCGGAATCATGGTGACCTCGGATCCCGTCCTGGACAGGATCATCGCATTGACCCGCTGCATGTCGGCGGCCACAAGGGAGACGAGCTTCTCGATGCCCGCATTCTTTTCAGGATGCTTATCTTCGAAAGGAACGACGACGCCCACGTCTCAAACCCGGGTTGCCGGCCGGCATGGCCGGTAGGAATATGATTCACCGTGGCATGGCACTTTCCATGCCGCAATGCAAACACTTGCCACAGAGGAAAGTTGTCAGCCAATGGTCGAAATCGTCCGCACCAACGATCTCGTGCTGGTCGGCTTCCTACAATCCTTATTGGAGAACGCCAATATCTCCGTGCTTGTGGCAGACATGCATATCAGCGCTCTGGAGGGGATGATCGGCGCTTTTCCCAGGCGGCTCCTGGTGCCCGACGACGATGCGGATCAGGCCCGTCGGCTGATCCGCGAGGCGGGTCTCGAAGGCGAATTGCGCCAAGGATAGTTGGCCGAGGATAGTTGCATGAGTGAGTTCACGGAAGATTGTTTGCTCGGCGGGCGCGTATCCCTGATCCAGCCCGCCAAGGGGCATCGGGCCGGGACGGATGCCGTGCTGCTCGCCGCTTCGGCTTTCGTAAAAGCTGGGGACAGCGTGGTCGACATCGGCGCATCCACCGGGGCCGTGGGCCTGATGGTGGCGGCCCGCGAACGCCAGGTGAGACTCGCCTTCGTCGAGCGGGACGCGGCTCTCGCCGATCTGTGCCGCCGGAATTGCCGCGAGAACGAGGTCGAGGCCGAAATTTACGTTACCGATGTCCTCGACAAGGCCGCCCGCCGCTCAGCGGGCCTGCATCCCGAAACAGCCGATCTGGTCGTGACCAATCCGCCTTTTCTGGAAGAGGGACAGGCGCGAATTTCTCCGGACGAGGGAAGGGCGGCCGCCCATGCGCTGCCCGCGGGTGGCCTGGAAGGCTGGCTCAAGGCATGTCTGGGCCTGCTCAAGCCCAAGGGCCGTTTCGCCCTGATCCACCGGGCCGATCGGCTGGCCTCGTGCCTTGAAGGGTTGTGCGGTCCGCTGGGGGAGGTGAAGCTGCGCTTCGTGCATCCGAGCGCCGAGAAGCCTGCGATTCGTGTCCTCATTTCCGGCACGAAGGCGAGCCGGGCTCCCTTGACGATCCTGCCGCCTCTCATTCTCAACGGGCCTGACGGGCGCTTTTCGCCTCAGGCCCTGGCCCTGCACCTGGGAGAGGCGGATCTCCTCTGATACGATGAAAAAGGGCGCCTTCCGGCGCCCTTCTCGAGATTACCAGCGATAGCCTGGCCCGCGGGCGGTGCGGCAGACCTCGATGGGACGGCGGACCCAGCGATAGCCGTTCCAGACGCGCCGGGGCTCGACCCAGCAGCGGCGCACCACCTGGGTCGGGCGATAGCCGTAGCCATGACCGCGATAATGCGGCCGGCGATATTCCTGGCGCACCACGACGGGCCCTTGCCGGTACCCGTAGCCGTAATAGGGCTGAGCCTCCGCCTGGGGGGCGGCCAGGCCGGCGACCCCGAGGGTGGCACATCCCAGAAGTCCGAAAAGAAGCTTGCGCATGTCGTTTCTCCTTGGCCGTTTCGGGCTCGTATCCGGAGCGGCCGGTGAGTGAATCTCCTCGATGCCCATTTTCTAAGGGGATTTAACTGAACGAACGCCGAAGGTTTCCCTAACGGTATGTTCATCTTGGGAAGCTGTGCTTCATGCCCTACATGTGAGCCATGGCCCAGACATCCCTCTCATCCGTGCTTCCCGCCCGTCTTCAGTTCCTTCTGCCGAGCCGGTACCGCAGCTATCGCGATCCCATCGTGCCGATCGTTCGCTTGTCGGGCCCCATCGGGGCGGTCATGCCGCTCCGCTCGGGGCTGGCCATCGCGAACGTGGCGCAGATGCTGGAACGGGCGTTTTCCGTTCCGGGCGCGAAGGCCGTGGCCATCGTGGTCAATTCGCCCGGCGGATCGGCTGCCCAGTCGCACCTGATCTTCAAGCGCATCCGCGCTCTGGCGGACGAGAAGAAGATCCCGGTCCTCGCCTTCGTGGAGGACGCGGCCGCTTCCGGCGGCTACATGATCGCCTGCGCGGCGGATGAGATTTTCGCGGATCCCGCCTCCATCGTGGGCTCCATCGGGGTGGTGTCGGCGGGCTTCGGATTCCAGGAACTCCTTGCCCGCATCGGCGTGGAGCGGCGCGTTCATACGGCCGGCCAGAACAAGGCGATGCTCGACCCGTTCAGGCCGGAGAACCCGGAGGACGTCGCCCGTCTCAAGGGCCTTCAGCTCAAGATTCACGAGGTGTTCGTCGATCTTGTCCGCACCCGCCGGGGCGAGAGGCTCAACGATTCCTACGAGGACCTCTTTTCCGGTGCTTTCTGGGTCGGGGCGGAGGCTCTGGATCTCGGCCTCGTCGACGGCCTGGGCGATGCCCGCTCCGTCCTGCGCGAGCGCTTCGGGGACAAGGTGCAGCTGCGCATGATCGAGCCGGCCCGCCCGCCTTTGCTGGGCCGTCTGCTCGGACGCCGGTCGGTGACCGGGGGAGGCCTGATCGATCCGGGCGAAATCGTCGGGGCCCTGGAGGAGCGGGCGGCCTGGGCGCGGCTCGGGTTGTAGGGCCCCGGTCTGCCTGCGCCCGTCGGAGGCAGCCACGCCTTGGGAAACTGTGCAGGAGCAGGACGTGGATGGCCGGATCACGTCCGGCCATGTCGGCAAGTACATCCTGCTGCACCCTGCGCTTGACTTGAGACGCCCGCCATCCCAAGGGTTCGCCAGACCTTTTCTTCAGACCGGACGCCATTGATGACGAGCGAACCCGCGCACATGAATCCCGCGCGCTCTTTCCAGGGCCTGATTCTCACGCTCCAGCGCTACTGGGCCGAGCAGGGCTGCGTCATTCTCCAGCCCTACGACATGGAGGTCGGCGCAGGCACCTTCCATCCCGCCACGACCTTGAGGGCCCTGGGTCCCAAGCCCTGGCGCGCGGCCTATGTGCAGCCCTCCCGCCGTCCGAAGGACGGGCGCTACGGCGAGAATCCGAACCGCCTTCAGCATTACTACCAGTTCCAGGTGATCCTGAAGCCGAACCCGCCGAACCTGCAGGATCTCTATCTCGGGTCCCTGAAGGCGATCGGCATCGACACGGCGGTCCACGACGTCCGTTTCGTCGAGGACGACTGGGAAAGCCCGACGCTCGGCGCCTGGGGGCTGGGATGGGAATGCTGGTGCGACGGCATGGAAGTGTCCCAGTTCACCTACTTCCAGCAGGTGGCGGGCTTCGAGTGCTCGCCGGTCGCCGGCGAACTGACCTACGGGCTCGAGCGCCTCGCCATGTACCTGCAGGGCGTGGAATCGATCTACGACCTCAACTTCAACGGCCTGGAAGGCGACCGCAAGGTCACCTACGGCGAGGTGTTTCTGCAGGCGGAGCAGGAATATTCGCGCCACAATTTCGAATATGCCGACACGGAGATGCTGTTCCGTCACTTCCGCGACGCGGAAGCCGCCTGCCGCAAATATCTCGAGGCGGGCGAGCCGGGGTCAGGCTCGAACGACAGCCGTCACCTCATGGCGCTGCCGGCCTATGATCAATGCATCAAGGCGAGCCACGTGTTCAACCTGCTCGACGCGCGCGGCGTGATCTCGGTCACCGAGCGCCAGAGCTACATCCTGCGCGTCCGCGAGTTGGCGAAGGCGTGCGGCGCGGCATGGCTGAAGACCGAGGGCGGGGGTATGGCTGCGTGAAACACCGCCGTATTCCCTCCCCCTTGCGGGGAGGGCTAGGGTGGGGGTGTCGGCTCCGCAAGACCAAGCTTCAAACTCCTATGCCCCGAACGACAAAAGCAGGAACTCTCCGCTCCAGAGCGCTTCGCAAGCGGATGACCGACGCCGAGAAGCGTCTCTGGTGGCACCTGGAGCGTATTCCGCTCGCCGATACGCATTTTCGCAAGCAGGCTCCTATCGGTCCTTATGTGGCGGACTTCGTTTGCCATAGAGCCAAGCTGGTCCTGGAGGTCGATGGAAGCCAACACGGCCTCGAAGCCGGTCTTCAGGCCGATTCGGCACGAAGCGCCTGGCTGATGAACAAAGGCTACCGGGTTCTTCGATTTTGGAACCATGAAGTGATGAACCAGATCGATGTCGTGCTCGACACGATCTATGCGGCTCTTTACACCGCATCTTCGAACGGCGCTGGCGCCGACACCCCCACCCCTAACCCCTCCCCACAAGGGGGAGGGGAATAGAGCGGCGAACCGATTATGCCCGATCTTCTCCTTGAACTCTTTTCCGAAGAAATTCCCGCCCGCATGCAGCGCCGCGCGGCGGAGGATCTGAAGAAGCTCGTCACGGACGCGCTGGTGGAGCGCGGCTTCCTCTACGAGGGGGCGCAGGCGTTCTCCACGCCGCGCCGCCTCGCGCTCACCGTCCTGGGGCTGCCCGTGAAGGGGCAGGACGTGCGCGAGGAGCGCAAGGGTCCGCGCGTCGGCTCGCCCGATGCGGCGATTCAGGGCTTCCTGAAGGGAGCGGGGCTCGCCTCGATCGACCAGGCGAGGATCGAGAGCGATCCGAAGAAGGGCGAGTTCTATGTCGCCGTGATCGAGAAGCCCGGCCGCGCGACGACGGACGTGCTGGCCGAGATCCTGCCGCAGATCATCAAGACGTTCCCCTGGCCGAAATCGATGCGCTGGGGTGCCGCTTCCGCCGAGCCCGGCTCGTTGCGCTGGGTGCGTCCCCTGCAATCGGTTCTGTGCACCTTCGGGCCCGAAACGGAGGATCCGGAAGTCGTACGCTTCGAGGTGGACGGCATCGTCTCCGGCGATGTGACCTACGGGCACCGTTTCCTCGCGCCGGGCCAGATCCGGGTGAAGCGCTTCGACGATTACGTGCCTGCGCTCGAGCGCGCGAAGGTCGTGCTCGATGCGGATCGCCGCAAGGACATGATTCTGCACGACGCGAAGGACCTTGCTTTCGCGCAAGGGCTCGAACTCGTCGAGGACGAGGGGCTGCTGGAGGAGGTCGCCGGCCTCGTCGAATGGCCGGTGGTGCTCATGGGCTCGTTCGACGAAGCCTTTCTCGCCATACCGCCGGAGGTGATCCGCACCACCATCCGGGCGAATCAGAAATGCTTCGTGCTGCGCGATTCCGCCAGCGGCAAGCTCGCCAGCCGTTTTCTCCTGACGTCCAACCTCGCCGCCAGCGACGGCGGCGCGACGATCGTCGGCGGCAACGAGCGCGTGGTGCGGGCCCGTCTGTCCGACGCCAAGTTCTTCTGGGAGACGGACCAGCGCGTGAAGCTGGAAGACCGGCTGGAAAAGCTCAAGGCCATCGTCTTCCACGAAAAGCTCGGTACGCAATACGAGCGTGTCGAGCGCATCGCGGCGCTTGCCAGGGAGCTTGCTCCCATCGTCGGAGCGGATCCGTCCCTGGCCGAGCGCGCCGCGCATCTCGCCAAGGCCGATCTCGTCACCGAGATGGTCGGCGAGTTCCCCGAGCTGCAGGGCCTCATGGGCCGCTACTATGCGACCCTGCAGGGCGAGAACCCCTCCGTCGCCGCCGCCATCGAAGAGCACTACAAGCCTCTCGGCCCCTCCGACCGCGTGCCGACCGATCCCGTTTCGGTCGCCGTGGCCCTCGCCGACAAGATCGACACGCTCGTGGGCTTTTGGGCCATCGACGAGAAGCCGACCGGCTCGAAGGATCCCTATGCCTTGCGCCGCGCCGCTCTGGGCGTCATCAGGCTGGTGCTCGAGAACAACATCAAGCTGCCGCTGATCTCTCTGCTCGCGAAGCCGTTCGCCCGGGACGCGAAGGACGTTCTGTTCGAGGAGTTCCTCCAGGCCAGGAAGCTCGTCGAGGCGATCGAGGACAGCGCCTTCGCTCCGCTCGTCTCGCATCCTGCGCTCCCGGACCTCGAATCGATCTTCCGCCAGAGGCAGCTGGGGAATGCGGAGAGCCTGGCGCGCATCATGTATGTGCGTTCGCTCGACCTGCTCTCCTTCTTCGCCGACCGGCTGAAGGTCTATCTCCGCGATCAGGGTGCGCGTCACGATCTCATCGACGCCGTGTTCGCGCTCGAAGGACAGGACGACCTGCTCATGATCGTTCGCCGCGTCGAGGCGCTCGGCCGCTTCCTCGACACCGAGGATGGCGCGAATCTCCTCGCGGGCTACCGCCGTGCGGCGAACATCCTGCGCATCGAGGAGAAGAAGGACGGACGCTCCTATGACGAGGCTCCCGATCTCCAAATCGTGAACGATCACGGTCAGATCGAGGAAAAGGCCCTCGCCGTCGTTCTTCACGGCGCGAAGGAAGAGGCGAGGAAGGCCGTCGAATCGGAGGATTTCGAGGGTGCGATGCGGGCCTTGTCCCGCCTGCGCCAGCCTGTCGACGCGTTTTTCGACAAGGTGACGGTGAATGCGGATGATCCGATCCTTCGGGCCAACCGTCTGCGCCTGCTCAACAGCATCCGCGAGGCGACGCGCACGGTGGCGGACTTCTCGCGGATCGAAGGGTAACAGAGTTAAATTCCCGGAAAGGTGTTGCAGGAGGGGCACAGCCAAATGCCCCACGTGGCTCTAGGTAGTCGGCAACGTCCTTTCCGGTAGAATTGAACCCATGATCCGACGCCTGATTCTCGGCGCTCTCCTGAGCGCTTCGCTTTCTGCCTGCCAGACCGCTCAGCAGTCTTCCGTGCCCGTGGAGGCGGCGGCTGACGACTATGCGGCTTGGTATATCGGCTCCATGCCCGACAAGCCCTTCGACGTTCCGCTCGTCGACCGCAGACGGATGGATGCGAAATACGCGAAGCAGACGGTGACCTATGAGGGCCCCGAGAAGCCCGGCTCCATCGTGGTCGATATCGACGACCGCATGCTCTATCTCGTGCAGCCCGACAGGAAGGCCATTCGCTACGGCGTCGGCGTCGGCAAGCAGGGCTTTTCCTGGAAGGGCATGGCGTCGGTCGGGCGCAAGGGCGTATGGCCCGCCTGGTCGCCCACCAAGACCATGGTCGGCATCAAGCCCGATCTCCCGCGCTACCGCGAAGCCGGTCTCGACAATCCGCTCGGCGCCCGCGCTCTCTACCTCTATCAGGACGGCCGGGACATTCTCTTCCGTATCCACGGGACGAACGAGCCCTGGAGCATCGGCGAGCAGGTCTCCTCCGGCTGCGTACGCATGCTCAACGAGGACATCGTGGACCTTTACGAGCGCGTTCCCGTCGGAGCGACCGTCTTCGTCAAGCGCAACGGTCGCTACCGGGTATGACCCGACGTCCCTGACGACGTCACACGGCCGGGCCTAGCCCGGCCTTTTCTTTTCGGGCGCCTCATGGCCGCAAAAAAGAGGACGGACCGGCCCGCGGGCATCGAAAAGACTACTTCTTTTGCAATAAAGGAACCTTGGCTGTTCAGCTTGCGTTTGGGGACCAGATGCTTCAAGCCAAGCCTGCGCTGCAGCAGGGCGTTCTAGAAGCCAAGGGGTTAAGCGATGACGCAGTGGGTCTACACCTTCGGGGACGGCAAGGCCGAAGGCCAGGCGGGAATGAAGAACCTGCTCGGCGGCAAGGGTGCGAATCTCGCCGAGATGTCCAATCTGGGACTGCCGGTTCCCCCGGGCTTCACCATCACGACGGAAGTCTGCACCTATTATTACGACCATGGCCGCTCCTATCCGGACGAGCTGAAGGCCCAGGTCGAACAGGCCCTCGCATTCGTGGGCCGGCTCACGGGCCGTACCTTCGGCGATGCCGAAAACCCGCTTCTCGTCTCCGTCCGTTCCGGCGCGCGCGCCTCGATGCCCGGCATGATGGACACGGTGCTCAATCTCGGCCTCAACGACGTGACCGTCGAGGCGCTGGCCAAGGGCGCCGGCGACGAGCGCTTCGCCTACGATTCCTACCGCCGCTTCATCACCATGTATTCCAACGTGGTGCTGGGACTCGAGCATCACCACTTCGAAGAGATCCTCGACGAGTTCAAGGACCGCAAGGGCTATACCCTCGACACCGACATGACCGCGGGTGACTGGAAGGCCATTCTGCCGCGTTACAAATCCCTGGTCGAGAAGGAGCTTGGAAAGCCCTTCCCGCAGGAGCCGCAGGAGCAGCTCTGGGGCGCCATCGGGGCCGTGTTCGGCTCCTGGATGAACAGCCGCGCCATCAAGTACCGGGAGCTGCACGCGATTCCGGCGAGCTGGGGCACGGCGGTGAACGTTCAGGCCATGGTGTTCGGCAACATGGGCGAGACCTCGGCCACGGGCGTCGCCTTCACCCGCAACCCCTCGACGGGCGAGAAGCAGCTCTACGGCGAGTTCCTCATCAACGCTCAAGGAGAGGATGTGGTGGCGGGCATCCGCACGCCCCAGGACATCACGGAAGCCGCCCGCATCGCGTCCGGCTCCGACAAGCCCTCCATGGAAAACGCGATGCCGCAGGCCTATGCCGAGCTGGTGCGCATCTACGGCATCCTCGAGAAGCACTACCGTGACATGCAGGACATGGAATTCACGGTCGAGAAGGGCAAGCTCTGGATGCTCCAGACCCGCAACGGCAAGCGCACGGCGAAGGCCGCTTTGCGCATTGCGGTGGAGCTGGCAAGCGAAGGATTGATCACGCAGGAAGAGGCGATCACCCGCGTCGAGCCCGCCGCCCTCGATCAGCTCCTGCATCCGACCATCGATCCCAAGGCCGAGCGCAAGATTCTGGCCACGGGCCTGCCGGCCTCGCCGGGCGCGGCCTCGGGCGAGATCGTGTTCAATTCCGACGACGCGGAAGCCGCCAAGAAGGCGGGCCGCAAGGTCATCCTCGTGCGCGTCGAAACCTCGCCGGAGGACATCCACGGCATGCATGCGGCGGAGGGCATTCTCACCACCCGCGGCGGCATGACCTCGCACGCGGCGGTGGTCGCGCGCGGCATGGGAAAGCCCTGCGTGTCCGGCGCGGGCTCGATCCGCGTGGATTATCAGAAGCAGACCATGACCGTTGCCGGTCAGACGCTCAAAAAAGGCGATATCCTCACCATCGACGGCTCGAACGGCCAGGTGCTGCTCGGCCAGGTGAAGATGCTGGAGCCTGAGCTGTCGGGCGAGTTCGCGACCCTCATGGGCTGGGCCGACAAGGTGCGCCGCATGAAGGTGCGCGCCAATGCGGAGACGCCGCTCGACGCCAAGACCGCCCGCACCTTCGGGGCGGAGGGCATCGGACTGTGCCGCACGGAGCACATGTTCTTCGAGGGCGACCGCATCGTGGCGGTGCGCGAGATGATCCTGTCCGACGACGAGGCGGGCCGCAGGGCCGCGCTCGCGAAGCTGCTCCCCATGCAACGCAAGGATTTCGTCGAGCTGTTCACGATCATGAGCGGCCTGCCGGTGACGATCCGCCTGCTCGATCCGCCGCTGCACGAATTCCTGCCGCACTCGGAAGAGGAGATGGAGGAGGTCGCGAAAGCGATGAACGCCTCCGTCGACAAGCTCAAGCACCGCGCCCGCGAATTGCACGAGTTCAACCCGATGCTGGGCTTCCGCGGCTGCCGCCTCGCGGTCGCGTATCCCGAGATCGCCGAGATGCAGGCGCGCGCCATCTTCGAGGCCGCGGTGGAAGCCGGCAAGCAGACGGGCAAGCCCGTGGTGCCGGAGGTGATGGTGCCGCTCGTGATGACGAAGGCGGAGCTCGATCTCGTGAAGGATCGCATCGTCGCCATGGCGGAAGCGGTGGCCAAGGAAAGCGGCGTCAAGGTCGACTATCAGGTCGGCACCATGATCGAGCTGCCGCGCGCGGCTCTGCGCGCCGGCGAGATCGCGCAATCGGCGGAGTTCTTCTCCTTCGGCACCAACGACCTCACCCAGACGACGCTCGGCATCTCGCGCGACGATGCGGCGTCGTTCCTCGGGCCCTATACGCAGAAGGGCCTTCTGCCCGCCGATCCGTTCGTCACCATCGACCAGGAGGGTGTCGGCGAGCTGGTCAGGCTCGCGGCTGAGCGCGGCAGGCAGACGAAGAGCAACATCAAGCTCGGGATCTGCGGCGAGCATGGCGGCGATCCGGCGTCGATCCATTTCTGTCAGTCGGTCGGGCTCGACTATGTGTCCTGCTCGCCCTACCGCGTGCCGATCGCGCGCCTTGCTGCCGCGCAGGCCGCGCTCGGCAACAAGGCGGCGAGCCAGGCCTGACATGGCCTTGTCTCCCGCGAGGCTTCTCTATCTGGGGGCGGTGCTGGTATCCGGCATCGCCATCGGATTTCTCGTCAGGCTCAATCCCGAATGGCAGCAGCTCGCCGTTCCGCCCGCCGCATGGCCGTTCGCGGTGTCGCTGATGGTCGATCTCGTCGTCGGGCAGCTCGCGGCTCAGGGCAGGGCGGAGCCGCTGACGATGAACGATCGCTTCATGGCCGTCATCGGGGCCGGCCTCATCGTCACGCTCATCACAGCCTTATAATTTTCAAGGGGAACGAGAATGGCGTTGCACACGGGATCGTGCCACTGCGGCAAGGTCGCATTCGAGGTCGAGACGGATCTTCAGCAAATCATCGAGTGCAACTGCTCGATCTGCCGCAAGAAGGGCTATCTGCTGACCTTCGTTCCACGCGACGCGCTGACCGTGCGCGGCGAGGAGAACCTGTCCAGCTACACCTTCAACACCCACACGATCCGGCATCGCTTCTGCGCCACCTGCGGCACGGCGACCTTCGGCGAAGGCAAGCAGCCGACCGGAGGGGCCATGGCGGCGATCAATGTGCGTTGCCTGGACGCCGTTGTGCTGTCGGAGTTGAAGCCCATTCCGTTCAATGGACGGGACAAGGGCTAGCGCATCGGGTGCAAAAGTGTGAACCGTTTTTGCGTAAACTATGCTCGAGGTCAATCGCGGGGTGTAGGGATGACAGGGCGCGTGGATGCCCGGCACGAGGCCGGGCATGACGAGGATACGCACCCTTCTACGGCGAAGGACGATCACGCCACCGCCATACTCGACCGGCGCAGGCCCATGAACTGAAGCTCCGCGTACATCAGCACCACGAGAGCCTGCGCGATCACGAAGGCATAGCCCGCGCCGGTGGGAGAGACCCATCCGCTGACAAGAAGGAGCAGGCTGTCGGCGGCCCAGAGGACGTTGCCGAGGATGACGGCCCAGATGAGCGCCCCGTTCGTCCGCTCGCGCAGGCTGAGCCAGGCGAGGAATGCGACGTAGGGCACCAGGATCGCGCCTGCGACGCGCAGGAGCATCTCCGGCAATCCGAGCAGATGAGCCAGCGGGCCGGCGGCGAGCAGCATCAGCAGGCCGAAGGCGCCCGTTGTCGTGGCATCGGCGAGCAAGGCCTGGCGAAGCAGCGGGGAGGGGTGAAGCATCATGGCGTGGTCCTTCTCGATGGGGGCGGGACATCCCGACCGCATCGAAGGATCGTCCCGTCGGGGAAGCGCGTCGATTACCTCCGAGGTCATGGAGCCGGGCGCTTCCCTGCGCTATGGTCCCCGCATGAAGCTCACAAAGCCCCCGTCTTCCGCCGCTCACCATTTCGGCGATTACTTGCGCGAATGGCGCCAGCGCCGCCGCTTGAGCCAGCTCGATCTCGCCCTCGAGGCCGAGATCTCCACGCGGCACTTGAGTTTTCTCGAGACCGGCCGCTCGCAGCCGAGCCGCGAGATGGTGCAACTCCTCGCCGAGAAGCTCGACATGCCCCTGCGCGAGCGCAACGTGATGCTCGCTTCCGCGGGCTTCGCACCGGTCTATTCCGAACGGACCCTCGACGATCCGGCCCTGAAGAGCATGCGCGACGCCATCGATCTCGTGCTTCGCGGGCATGAGCCGTATCCCGCGCTCGCCGTCGACCGGCACTGGTCGCTCGTGGCCGCCAACAGCGCACTGCTCTCGCTCGTCGAGGGCGTCGATCCGGCGCTGCTGAAGCCGCCCGTGAACGTGCTGCGCCTGAGCGTTCATCCGGCAGGTCTTGCGCGGCGCATCGTCAATTTCGTGGAATGGCGCGATCATCTCATACAGCGCCTGCATCATCAGGTGAATGTGACGGGAGACGCGGCGCTCTCGAGTTTGTGCGAGGAACTGCGCGCCTATCCGATCCCGGATGCGGCGAGGCGCCCGGCCCGCACCCGCGAAGACCATGCAGGGCTCGTCGTGCCGCTGCAACTGGCGACGGACGAGGGCGTGCTCACCTTCTTCAGCACGACGACGATCTTCGGCACCCCCGTCGACGTGACCCTGTCGGAGCTTGCCATCGAGGCCTTCTTCCCGGCCGATCCGGAGACGGCGGGCGCCTTGCGCCGCATGGCCGAGAAGCGTCAGGCCGCCGCAGGTGCGTGAGGGCAGGAAAGGGTTCCTCTTAACCACCCATCAACCTTAACCCCGGATAACCATAAGGAACGGAAGCCTTTCGTCCGAGGCTTCCATGGTTTGAGTGGGTGTTCGCGTGCGTCTTCGGAATCGTCGCTCTCGGGTGAAATGGATCTGCGCCACGACGGCGCCCTGGGCGCTCGCGACCGGTCTCCTGATCTCGTTCACCGCCTCTGCCAGCAACGACCCGCAGGCGGGGGTGAGCTTCGCGGCGCGCGGCGCGCTGGCGCATCTGACCCAGACCGCCCTCGTTCCGCCCATCTCCATGTCGATTGCAGGCGGGAGGCTCGATCTCGAACGGGACGTGCTGCGGTTCGTGCCCCGCTACGATCTGCCCGACGACCTGGCGAATACGGTTCCGCCCAAGGACGACCGCAAGGCGAATGCGGGTCCCGACCCGGCGGTCGAGCGCTCCGGAAAGGGCGATCCCCTCGTCGCGCCGCACGTCACCCTGTCCCTGAGGGCCAGCCAGCTGCGATCCGACCTCGCGCAGGCCGGCGGCTCCCGTCTTCTCTTCCGGCAGGACGAGCGGCTTCTGCCGCCCACGATCCTCATGGAGGGCGAATTGGACGCGCCCGACTTGGAGCAGAGCTTCGAGCCCTGGGAGGCGCCGGAATTCACGACGACGCGCCAGTCCGTCTCCGTGCAGTCGCCCGCAGCGGCCGCCGCCGGCTCGACCGGCGCCGCGGCCAGTCTCACGACGCCGATGGTGAAGCGCGCGGTGACCTTGTCGTCGGCGACGCCGGCTCCGATGGAGGCGACCCCCGTCGAGATCGCGGCGGCTCCCGTGTCCCTGCAATCGCCGCGCCTCGACAAGGAAGGCTACGGCACGAGCTTCGTGCCGAAAGCCGACGATACGGCCGCTCCGCGTTATGCGGATCTGATCGATCCGGACAACATGAACAAGGAGCAGCGCTGCCTGGCGGAGGCCGTCTATTTCGAGGCGCGCAGCGAACCGGAAGAGGGCCAGGCGGCCGTCGCCCAGGTGGTGCTGAATCGCGTGAAGAGCGGTCTCTATCCGACCTCGATCTGCGGCGTCGTCTACCAGAACCGCCACCGCCATCTGGCCTGCCAGTTCACCTTCGCGTGCGAGGGCAAGGCCCTGCGCATCACCGACCAGGTCTCCTGGGACCGGGCCAAGCGGGTGGCGAGCGCGGTTCTCGAAGGCAAGACCTATCTCGCCGACGTGGGCGGTGCCACCCACTACCATGCGAACTACGTGCGTCCCTACTGGGCCCGCCGCCTCAAGAAGATGGACGTGATCGGTCGCCACATCTTCTACAAGCTCAAGCCGGGGCAGACCTGAGCCCGTGTAGCGCGCAAAAACGCTTGTCACCGCGCGCAAGATCGGGTGTCACCCCTGAAGTAGAGCAAGCCGCCAACTGGCGGATCTACTGGTGATGTTATTGAAGAAGGCTACCGGAACGTAGTTCACCAAGCTCGTAAGGAACTGTTCCGGCCGCGAAGAGAGGCTTCGCCTCCGGATCATCATCGGACACTGGATCGCTGGTCATCGCGACAGCTACAACGCCAACTGCAGAGCCAGCGAGATCAATGACCTTCTTTATCGCGGCATTCTGATCAGGAGCATTCAGGAGCTTATACCACGTCCTGGTGAGAGCGACTCGTCGCAGCGTCAAAGCGCCTGAGATGTGATTCAACATGGCAAGCGAGGAGGTTTGCCATGTCCATTCCCGTCGCCCTCCGGCCCGATTACGATGCCGTTCGTCTGCGCCAACTTGCCCGCCGGAGCAAGGATGCCCCGCAGACCCGCCGCTTGCTGGCCCTGGCGGTGATCTACGAGGGCGGCTTGCGCACCCAAGCGGCCGAGATCGGCGGGGTCAGCCTGCAGACGGTGCGTGACTGGGTCCTGCGCTTCAATGCCCATGGGCCCGATGGGCTTCTGGACGGGAAGGCGCCGGGACAGCCTTCGATCCTGAGCGACGCGCATCGGCAGCGCCTGAGCGAGATGATCGAGAGCGGCCCGATCCCAGCCGTCCACGGGGTAGTGCGCTGGCGCCTGGCCGACCTGATGCAGTGGCTCTGGGAGGAGTACCGGATCCGGATCTCGAAGCAGACGCTCAGCCGTGAGCTGCGGTCTCTGAGCTTCCGCAAGCTGTCGGCTCGCCCGCGTCATCACGCCAGGAGCGACGCGGCCGTGGCTGCTTTTAAAAAGACTTCCCCACGCGTCTGGAGGAGATCGCGACCAACGAGGCCGGCGGCCGGCCCATAGAGATCTGGTTTGCCGATGAGGCCCGCATCGGCCAGAAGAACAAGATCACCCGGCGCTGGGCCAAGCGCGGCACCCGTCCCTCCGCCCCACGCGATCTGCGGACTGCGTCTGCTTACATCTTTGGGGCGATCTGCCCGGCCCAAGGCAAAGCCGCCGGCCTGGTCTTGCCCCGCTGCACGACCGAGGCGATGTCCCTGCATCTGGCCGAGATCTCGCAGGCGGTGGCGCCTGGCGCGCATGCTGTGCTGCTGCTCGACCAAGCTGGATGGCACGTCTCGAGGAAGCTGAAGGTGCCGCCCAACATCACTCTGGTGCCGCTGCCGGCAATGGCGCCTGAGCTGAACCCCGTGGAGAACATCTGGCAGTTCATAAGGGAGAACTGGATCTCCAACCGGATCTTCACGTCCTACACGGACATTCTCGACCACTGCTGTGCGGCTTGGAACAAGCTGATCGATCAGCCTTGGACCATCATGTCGATCGGCTTGCGCGAGTGGGCGCACCAATGATGATCAGCGGGAATTGGTATTACTCATGACGAGTTCCCGCTGGCCCGTCCAAGTAAATAGCTGGACAAAGTAGCGCGTTTGCCTCGAGCCAATCCGCTTCATGCCACGCCCTCTCGCATAAAACGGAGCAAAGTAACGTTACGCCAGAGTCTGGAATGAAACAAGAACACAGAGACTTTTCCATACTCGTCCACAGATGCGAGATCGGCTAGTCCTCACTAGGACGCGTCCAAAGGGTTTCAACACTTTTGCCGCGGACCTCACTCTCGTGACCTTCTGAAATTTCTACAAGGTGGATCGAATGCATCTTGCTTTCGGCCTTGAAGAGCCCGAGATCACCTTGGAATTGCACAGCGAGCTGCCGAATTAGCTCCACATCATCATCATAGTGGATGACATCCATTAACTCCCGACCAGCCCTTGTTAAGAACACAACCGGTATGTGAGCCTCTGTTCCTGGCTCACCGGTAAGTCCCAGCCCGAACTTCTTGAATCGAAGAAGGATCCTACCGTCCGGTGGGAGGACATATTGATGGCTAGAGTCAGCGATTTGCAGGAATCCGACGGCATTGAGGTCTAGCAGATCACCGTATCTATTCCCTCGTTCAAACGGCCCGCCATTGGGAATAAAGCTGTTAGAGACAACTGCGGGGACTGTCCTTTGGATGATCTCTGCGAGCTTCCCGTCGAGGATCGACATGAGTTGGAGAGTCTGAAAGCTGAACGAACCAGGTTTCCGGATTTGACCAGCAAGAATGCGTCCCCAGTGCTGACGCAAGGTTTCCGAGCTGGCACGCTCAGCATAACTTGCAAACACATTCATCCAGTCATCCGACGGTGATTCCTGGTCTGGTGGCGGAGGATCTTCCCGAAGATCTTCGATCGCAACACTCGCCACAGCCTCGCGATTCACCTGTTTGGTGATCCGCTCGTCCGCCCAAAGTGCCAAGGCTCTGTCAGCGAGTTCAGGATCAGCAAGTGCCCGCTGAACAGCAGCCTGTGTTAAGGCCTCTGACACGGCCGATCGGGCCTTGATTTCATCCCGTGTTGCTGTGGCCTTCGCCTCGCCTGCAGCCTTGATCCTGTCGAGATGCGCCGCTCCAGCATCAGCTCCTATCCCTACGAGCTTTGCGATGGCTTTTGCAGCACCAGGGATATCCTTGATCTCTCCCCAAACAGCCAAAATCCCTCTGACAAAAGGATGGTGATCACCGGATGGTGTCGGAAGCTTCTGATCTGACATGGCAAATTGCGTGCGGATTAAGGAACGATGGATCGTTCACTCTATTACCGGATTTTTACCAAACAATAAGACCAACCATCTTCCTATTTGCCATGAGCGCGCCGGTCACTCCTCCTCTTCCTTCTTGCCCTCTTCTCCGGCCTTCACCTCCACGGTCGTGAGATAGTCTCCGCTCGGGCCGGCGGTGAACTCGTGCTCGATCGCATGGGCACGCCACTTGCCGGAGATCTCGCGCCGGAAGCCGAGGGCGATCACGTCGGACTCGGCCTGGGCTTCCGGCATGCCGTAGAGCACGAAACTGCCGTCGCCCGTGTTCCTGGCCATGCGGGTCGCCTCCGCCTCGGCCGCCTGGCGTGCCTCGTCTTCCGAGGCAATAAGGGTGCTTGAGGATGAAGGCTGGGCCTTCCATGCCCGTATCCGCGTGCTGCGGGTGGTTCTCGTCGGTCGGATCCGCTGGGGCTGGTCCGAACTATAGCCGCATAGCGTGCTATAGGAAATTCGAATGATACAAAGTATCTATCTTGTGCTGTAATGTTGCTGCGCGGCGGCGGGGAGAGCTCGCACTTCTTGTCGGGTCGAGGTAGGGAGATCGGCCAGAGCCATGGCCTGGCCGTGCAGCGACAGAGCAATTCTACGCGCGCCGGTGAAAGCCCGGCCCGCGCTTTTGATTTCTCATGGCACCGGAGGTTCTCGTGAAAGCTGCGACCCTGATGGCCCTTGCGGCTATCCTCCTGGCCGGATGCATGGAGATCGAGCAGACCGCAACAGTGAACCCGGATGGATCAATCCTTTCGACCATCGAAGCACGGGTGAGCCGGGCCGACTATGACCGGGCTGACCCTGCCACGCGGGGCACCTGTGAAGGGTTGAGCGGAACGCGCGGAAAAGTTGCGATATCGTCCACCTCGCGGTTCGAGGGGCAGAGCTATGTCTGCACGGTTACGGCCCGGATCCCGCGCGATCCGGTGGGCGGTGTTCCATGGCTCGACGTAACCCGCCTGGACGGCCGGCGCTTGCTCATCACATCGAACCCGGCCGGGATGATCGCCACCTCCTCGATCCAGGGTGCCGAGGTCCTGAAGGAGCACCGCGCCGACTTGGCCGGCCAGAGTTGGAAGGTGTCCATTTCGGCCCCGAGGATTGAGGACACCAACGGAGCCCGCGTCGGCCAGAAGGCCTCCTGGGATTTCTCCGTCGTCGAGGTCTTCGAGGGCGCGCCGATTAAGGGCACGAACGCCTCTGCGACGGTGTCTTACTAACCAGGAGCTGTCCCACCTTGGCACCGAGCCGCCATCTTGCCCGGCTCGCAATCCCTTTGAATTTCAAGGGTTTTCGATTTTCGGCCGCCGTCCCACCTTGGGGTTCGAAGAGTCCCACCTTCGAAGGCTTAAATGGGGATTTCCAAGGGATCTCGATGACCGTCGCTGCCCGCTGATGGGCCGTTCCTAGGTGACGCGTGAACTTGCGGGCCGCCCGCACCTCTCTGCCGATGGACACCTCGGCCGAGCCCGCCGAACCCTTACTCTGTAAAGGTTTCTTGCCCGATCACGCCCGATCGTTCCCGGCCAATCCCGGATAATCCCAGGGGTGTCACTCTAACTTGCACTCTACAAGACGGTCTGCGATCCATCACGGCTACTCATGCCAAAGGCAATAAACTTTCAATGTCGCCGATGCCGCACTTCGGATAGGATCCGTCCTCCGAATTGCCTCTGAGGACCGTTCCGATGTCCGCGCCTTCCACTCAAGCCCGGGTCTCCCCGGAGCTGATCGTTCTCGCCGGCTGCCTGATCGCGCTGATCACGTTCGGCCCCCGTGCCTCCGTCGGGCTCTTCCAGATCCCGATGACCACCGAATTCGGCTGGGGGCGCGACACGTTCAGCCTCGCCATCGCCGTGCAGAACCTTCTCTGGGGTGTCGGTCAACCCTTCGCGGGCGCCGTGGCGGACCGTTTCGGGGCGTTCCGGGTGCTGTGCGCCGGAGCCGTGCTCTATGCGCTCGGCCTCGTGGTGATGGCCAATGCCGCGACACCCGGCGTTCTTCACCTCGGCGCGGGCGTTCTCATCGGATTCGGCCTGTCGGGCTGCTCGTTCAATCTCGTTCTCGGCGCCTTCGGCAAGCTCCTGCCGGAAAAGTGGCGTCCCATGGCGTTCGGAGCGGGCACGGCCGCGGGCTCCTTCGGCCAGTTCCTCTTCCCGCCCATCGGCAACGTCCTCATTGATTCGTTCGGCTGGCACCAGGCGCTCGTGATCTTCGCCGGTTCCATCCTGCTGGTCATGCCTCTGGCGCTGGCGCTCGCGACCCGACCGGGCGCGGCGGCTCAGGCCAGCGCCGCCAACGTCCCCAACCAGTCCATCAAGCAGGCGCTGACCGAAGCCTTCCAGCATCGCTCCTACGTGCTTCTGGTTCTCGGCTTCTTCACCTGCGGCTTCCAGCTCGCCTTCATCACCGCGCATCTGCCCGCCTATCTGAGGGATGCCGGGCTCTCGGCCGCCGTCGGTGGCTGGACCCTGGCCGTGATCGGTCTCGCCAATGCGTTCGGCTCGCTCGGCTCGGGCTGGCTGTCCACGCGCATGTCGAAGCGCTGGCTGCTGGCCTGGATCTATTTCGGCCGCTCGCTGGCGATCGCCGCCTTCGTGCTGCTTCCGGCCTCGCCCATGAGCTCGATCGCCTTCGGCATCGCCATCGGCCTTCTGTGGCTCTCAACCGTGCCGCCCACCTCTTCGCTCGTCATGCTGATGTTCGGCACCCGCTACATGGCCATGCTCTACGGCTTCGCCTTCTTCTCGCACCAGGTCGGCGGCTTCCTGGGCGTCTGGCTCGGGGGTGAGCTCTACGAGGTCTACGGCAACTACTCCCTCGTGTGGTGGCTCTCGGTCGCGCTCGGCGTCGCATCGGCCCTGATCAACCTGCCGATCAAGGAGCGCCCGGTCGAGCGCGGGCCGGTGCTTCAGCCTGCCGAGTGAGGCGCGCCTCGTCCGAAGGGATGAGGCCGGAACGCTTGCCCTGACGCAGCCCCGCGCCAACAATCTCGCGGGGAGGATGAACCGCGATGGGAACGTTCAAGGCACTCGTCATCGACAGGACCGATGCCGGTCAGACCGTGAGCTTTCGTGACGTCGACGAGGCGGATCTCATGGACGGCGACGTCACGGTCCGCGTGTCGCATTCCACGCTCAATTACAAGGACGGCCTCGCGCTGACCGGCAAGGCGCCGGTGGTGCGGCGTTTCCCGATGATCCCCGGCGTCGATCTCGCCGGCACCGTCGAGGCGTCGTCCCATCCGGAATTCAAGGCGGGCGATGCGGTGATCCTGAACGGCTGGGGCCTGGGCGAAACGCATCTGGGAGCCTATGCGCAGAAGGTGCGCGTGAAGGGCGACTGGCTGATCCGGCGGCCCGAAGGCCTCACGCCGCATCAGGCCATGGCCATCGGCACGGCGGGATACACCGCCATGCTCTGCCTGATGGCGCTCGAGAAGCACGGGCTTGCCCCCGAGCGCGGCCCCGCCATCGTGACCGGCGCCGTGGGCGGCGTCGGTTCGGTCGCCGTCGCCCTGCTCGCCCGGGCGGGCTGGCACGTGATCGCCGCGACGGGACGGCCCGAGGAGGCCGCTTACCTGAAGGGCCTGGGCGCGGCCGAGATCCTGGAGCGGAGCGAGCTCGCCGGGCCCGTGCGCCCGCTCGGCAAGGAGCGCTGGGCGGCGGGCGTCGACACCGTCGGCTCGACCCCGCTCGCGAACGTGATATCCATGACGAAATACGGCGGCGCCATCGCGGCCTGCGGCCTTGCTGCCGGCATGGATCTGCCCTCGACGGTCGCGCCTTTCATTCTGCGCAACGTGGCGCTGCTCGGCGTCGATTCCGTGATGGCGCCCAAGCCGCTGCGCATCACGGCATGGGACAGGCTGGCGCATGAACTCGACCACGCCAAGCTCGCCGCGATGACGTCCACCATTCCGCTGGACGAGGTGGTCGAGGCGGGCAAGCGGATCGTCGCCGGTCAGGTCAAGGGGCGGGTGGTGGTGGAGATCGGCTAGAGCATCGGACGCAAAAGTGGGAACCGGTTTTGCGTGAAAAGATGCTCAAAAGCATCAACTGACAGCAGCGGATGTGAAAAGTGGCGTCCACTTTTTCGCACGATGCGCTAATCGGCGGGCTTCCTGCCGTGTCCCTCGATCCAGCGCCGCTGCTTCCCGATTTCGGCGGCCATGAAATCCATGAAGGCGCGCACGCGGGCCGATTGGCGAAGATCGGGGTGGGTGAGCAGCCACAGGCCCGCGGAGAAATCCGGGTTCACGTCGGACAGGCGCACGAGGCTGCGCTTCGCATCAGCAATGAAACAGGGAAGGGGCCCGATGCCGATCCCGGCCTCCACGGCCTCCGCGAGGCCCAGGACCGTGTTCACCTTGTAGACGATGTTCTCCGGCTCCACGCGGTCGCGCACGAAGCGGGCTGCTTTAAGGGTCGCGAGATTGTCGCCGAGCGCAACCCACGGCCGGTCATAGAGCGCAGGCGAGTTGAGATCCGCCGGCTTCTGATGTTCCGGAAAGTCTTCCAGACGGCCGTAGATGGCCCAGGCGATGGTCGCGACACGCCGTCCGACGAGGGTTTCCGGCGGATCGTCCGTGGCCCGGATCGCCACGTCCGCATCGCGCTTCGACAAATTGAGGGCCTGGTTGGCGAGCACCACGTCGAGCCGCATCTCGGGGCAGGCTTTCACGAAACGCGAGAAGATGTGCGTGAGCATGTGAACCAGAAGGGTGTCGTTCGTCGTGACCCGTAGTTCCCCTGCCGGCGCGACGGCCTGGCCCGCGAGCTTGCGCGTGAAGGAGGTGACGTTCTCCTCCATCTGCTCGGCGAGCGCCGACATCTCTTCGCCGGCAGGCGTGAGCACATAACCGGTCCTGTGCCGCTCGAAGAGCTTGACGCCGAGATTTTCCTCCATCTGGCCAAGCCTGCGGAAGACCGTCGAATGATTGACGCCCAGACGCTCCGCCGCACCCGCGAGGCCGCTCGCCTCCGCGATGATCTTGACGAGCCTGAAATCGTCCCAGTCGAGCTGATGTTGCTTGGCCATATCAACTTGCACGATTGCAATGGAAACCGTGCATATCTACCACTGGTTTTGCATGTTGGAAAGGTTATCCTTACGTCATCATCCAGCTGCAGAGCGGCCCGGCATCCGGCGCCTGCGCAATCCTCTTTGATAACGGAGATCACATGGCCAAGGTTCTTGTGCTGTATTATTCGTCTTGGGGTCATATCGAGCAGATGGCTTATGCGGCCGCCGAAGGGGCGCGCGAAGCCGGCGCCGAGGTGGTGGTGAAGCGTGTGCCCGAGCTGGTCCCGGCCGAGATCGCTCAGGCCGCCCATTACAAGACCGAGCAGAAGGCCCCCATCGCCACAATCGAGGAGCTGCCGGAATACGACGCGATCATCTTCGGCACGCCGACCCGCTACGGGACCATGACGGCGCAGATGAAGAACTTCCTCGACCAGACCGGCGGACTCTGGGCTCAGGGCAAGCTCATCGGCAAGGTCGGCTCTGTCTTCACCTCGACGGCGACCCAGCATGGCGGTCAGGAGGCCACCATTCTCACCACGCTGCCGGTGCTGATGCACCACGGCATGGTCATCGTCGGTCTGCCTTACAGCTTCGCAGGTCAGTCGGGCGTCGAAGAGGTGAAGGGCGGCTCGCCCTATGGCGCATCGACCATCGCGGCCGCCGACGGCTCCCGTCAGCCGAGCAAGACCGAACTCGACGGCGCCCGCTTCCAGGGCAGGCACGTGGCCGAGATCGCCGCGAAGCTCGCGGCGAAGTAAGCGCCGTCCCGTTCTCACCTACACCGTCGCGGCCATCCACGTCTTGAGGGATACCGCGCGTCCAAGACGTGGATCCCCGGCCCAGGGCCGGGGATGACGAAGAGGAGTGAGATGCGAAGCGGGGTCACCGCTCCGCAGCGGCGCGCCGGAGGCGGTCGTTGATGGCCTCGCCCAGGCCGGTCTCCGGCACGGGCGCGACCGCGATGGTCTCGACGCCCGATGCGTCGAGCCGCCGGAGATATGAGAACAGATGAGCGGCGGCCTCCTTGGGGTCGCCGTTTTCGCTCAAGTTGAGCTGCGCCTTCGCCTGTGCGGAGCCCTGCAGCGGCGCGGCGCCGAACAGCAGGGCGGCCTCGCCGGGCCGGATCTCCGTCGCGTTCAGGCGCACCTGAGCGCGCGGGGCGTAATGCGAGGCGAGCATTCCCGGCGCGACCGGGTTTTTCGCGCCCTCCGAGCCGATTTCGAGGCGGCGCCCCAGGAGGGCTTCGATCGCCTCGCTCGGTACGCCGCCGGGGCGCAGCAGGCGCGGCATGCCGCCGAGGCATGCGACGATGGTCGACTCGACGCCGACATCCGTCGCGCCCCCATCGAGCACCGCATCGATGCGTCCATCGAGGTCTCCGAGAACATGATCGGCATCCGTCGGGCTGACACGGCCCGAGCGGTTGGCCGAAGGGGCCGCGACAGGGCGGCCGGTCGCCTTCAAGAGGGCATGGGCCAGGGGATGAGAGGGCACGCGCAGGCCCACGGAATCGAGGCCGGCGCGGGCGAGATCGGAGACCGTGCAGGTGGAGGCGACGGGCACGACGAGTGTGAGCGGGCCGGGCCAGAAGGCCTCGGCGAGCTTCCGGGCCGTCTCGTCGAAGGCACCTTGAATCCTTGCCGCGTCGAAACTGTCGACATGGGAGATCAGCGGATTGAAGCTCGGACGCTCCTTGGCGGCATAGATGCCGGCTACCGCCTCCGCATTCGTGGCGTCTGCGCCCAGTCCATAGACCGTCTCCGTCGGGAAGGCCACGAGGCCGCCGCGCTTCAGAATGGCTGCCGCCTCCATCAGACCAGCGTCTTCAGCCGCGAGACGTGCCGTCCGTCGCATTGACCCATGATCGTTCACGTCTAAACTACCCTTTGTCCGAGGTGCGGTATATCTTGGGCGGGTTTAATGGCGCGCAGGAACGCGTCAATATGAAAAGCCGTTGCTCGAAAGGAAATGCCATGGCCTACCGTGCGCCCGTGTCGGACATCCTCTTCACCATGCGCTATGTGGCGGGGTTCGACCGCGCGGTTGCCGATGGCCTCTATCCGGACCTTTCCGTCGACCTTGCCCGGACCATCCTGGAGGAGGCCGGGCGCTTCGCCAACGACGTGATCGCGCCGCTCAACCGCGAGGGGGACGAGCACGGCGCGACCCTCAAGGACGGCGCCGTGACCACCGCCCCCGGCTGGAAGGAGGCCTACCGGGCCTGGACCGAGGCCGGGTGGAACGCGCTTCCAGGCCCCGCCGAATATGGCGGGCAGGGCCTGCCGACGCTCCTGAACTCGGCCTGCGTGGAGATGTGGAACTCCGCCTCCATGGCCTTCGGCATCGGCCCGGTGCTGACCCATGGCGCGATCGAGGCGATGGCCGTGCATGCCTCCGACGCCTTGAAGAGCCGCTATCTCGAAAAGCTCGTCTCGGGCGAATGGACGGCGACGATGAATCTCACGGAGCCGCAGGCAGGGTCAGACCTGGCGGCTTTGCGCACCCGCGCCGAGCCCGTCGGCGACGGCACCTACCGGATCACGGGCCAGAAGATCTTCATCACCTATGGCGAGCACGATCTCACCGACAACATCGTCCATCTCGTGCTGGCGCGCCTGCCCGATGCGCCGAAGGGCACGCGCGGCATCTCGCTCTTCCTGGTGCCGAAGATCCTCCCGGACGGCACGCGCAACGATCTGCGCTGCCACAGCCTGGAGCACAAGCTCGGCATTCACGGCTCTCCCACCTGCACGATGATCTTCGGCGACGACGGCGGCGCCGTCGGCTGGCTCGTGGGCGAGGAGAACCGGGGCCTCGCCTGCATGTTCACGATGATGAACAATGCGCGCCTCGCGGTCGGCCTGCAGGGCGTCGCCATTGCCGAGCGCGCCTATCAGCAGGCGCTCGGCTATGCCCACGAGCGGCGCCAGGGCCGCGCCGTCGGCGCCGCGGAGGGCTCGAGCGCCATCGTCGAGCATCCGGACGTGCAGCGCAATCTTCTCACCATGAAGGCGCTCACCGCCGCCGCGCGCGCCATCTGCTACATGACGGCGGAGGCCATCGACCGCGCGCATCTGGAGCGCGATGCGGCCCGCGCCAAGGCGGCGCATGAGCGCGCTTCCCTCCTGACGCCGGTCGCAAAGGCGTTCTCGACCGATATCGGCATGGAGGTCGCGTCGCTCGGCGTGCAGGTCCATGGCGGCATGGGCTTCATCGAGGAGACGGGCGCGGCCCAGCATTACCGGGACGCGCGCATCGCACCGATCTACGAGGGCACCAACGGCATCCAGGCCATCGACCTCGTCACGCGCAAGCTGCCGCTGTCGGGCGGCGACACGGTGCGCGCGCAGATCGCCTCCATGCGGGCCATCGTCATGCGCCTCCTGAAGGAGGGAACGCCTGCTTTCGGGGCGACCGCCTCACGCCTGCGCGATACCGTCGACAGCCTGGACCGCGCCACGAGCCACATGCTCGGGGCAGTCTCCTCCAATGCGCCCGCCGAGGCCCTGGCCGGAGCAGCGCCTTACTTGCGTCTCTTCGGTCTGGCGCAGGGCGGCGCGGCGCTGGCGCAAGGCGCGCTCGCGGCGAAGGCCTTGATGATGGGCGGCGACACGGATCCCGCCCATGCAGGCCGCATCGCGCTCTGCCGCTTCTTCGCGGAGAACCTCGCGGTGGGCGCGAAGGGGCTGGAGGACGCGGTGCTCGGCGGCGCGGGCTTCCTGCAGGACGCCAACCTGGCGCTGGCGGGCTGATCCGATGAACCTCAAGGGAAAGACGCTTTTCATCACCGGGGCCTCCCGCGGCATCGGTCTCGCCATTGGGCTGCGCGCGGCCAGGGACGGTGCGAATGTCGTCATCGCGGCCAAGACCGCGGAGCCGCATCCCAAGCTCCCCGGCACCATCTACACGGCGGCGGAAGAGATCGAGAAGGCGGGCGGCAAGGCGCTGCCGCTCGTCGTCGACGTGCGCGACGAGGCGGCGGTGAGCGGCGCCATCGACAAGGCGGCGGAGACCTTCGGCGGCCTCGATATCGTGGTGAACAACGCCAGCGCCATCAGCCTCACCCCGACTCCGGCGACGGACATGAAGCGGTTCGATCTGATGCACCAGATCAACACGCGCGGCACCTACATGGTCTCGAAATACGCGATCCCGCATCTGGAGAAGGCCCAGAATCCGCACATCCTCATGCTGTCGCCGCCACTCGACATGAAAGAGAAGTGGTTCGCGCCGCATCTGGCCTATTCCCTTGCGAAATACGGAATGAGCCTGTGTGTGCTCGGGCTTTCCGGCGAGCTGCGGGGAAGGGGCATCGCCGTCAATGCGCTCTGGCCGCGCACCACCATCGCGACGAGCGCCGTGAGGAACCTTCTGGGCGGAGACGAGATCGTGCAGGCGAGCCGAACACCGGAGATCCTGGCCGATGCGGCCTATGCCGTCTTCGGGAAACCCGCGCGGAGCTTCTCCGGCCATTTCCTCATCGACGACGTGTTCCTGAGCGGCGAGGGCGTGACGGATTTCGAGAAGTACCGCGTCGATCCCGGCAAGCCGCTGATGCCGGATTTCTTCGTGCCGGACGATACGCCGCCGCTGTCGCGATGAGGCGACGGGAGCGATCCACTTTCCCGCAGGCCCGGACTTGATCCGGGCATCCAGGTCTCTAAACCTGAGGGGCTCCTGAAGGAGATCCAGGAAGCCCCGCAGACCGCGGGACGAGCGGAGGTGAGTATGATCGTGATCCATAGACCGGCTCAGGCAGCGGCTTCCACAGGGGAGTCGCTCGTACGGTCCGTGCTGCCTCCCGGAGAGCCGATCCCGGACGACGCCCTCTGGGTCGATCTGATCGACCCGATACGGGATGAGGATCGGCTCGTCGAACGCCACCTCAATATCGAGATTCCCACCCGCGAGGAGATGGCGGATATCGAGCCGTCCGAGATCCTCTACAGCGAGAACAACGCGCGCTACATGACCGCGCGTGTGCTCTGCAGCTCCGACACGGAGAATCCGAAACTCATCGACGTTTCGTTCATCCTGACCGAGCGGGCGCTCGTGACCGTGCGCTATGGCGAGCCGCGCTCCTTCAGCATGTTCACGACCCGCTCCGGCAAGCCGGGCGGGTGCCGGCATCAGCCGGAGGCTGTTCTCGACGGCCTTATCGAGACCATCATCGACCGTGCCGCCGAAATCCTTGGAGCGATCGGGCAGCGCATCGACCGCCTGTCGCAATCGATCTTCGAGAACGAGAAGAAGGGCACGCGCCGCACCGCGTCGTTCCGGGTTGCCCTCAAATCCATCGGGCGCAAGGCGGACGTGATCTCGAACGTGCGCGAGAGCATGGTCTCGGTCGAGCGCCTGCTGCTCTTCCTGTCGGCCACGATGCCGAGGCCGCAGAAATCGCGCGGCTACCAGGCGGAATGGCGCACCGCCCTGCGCGATGTGCAATCCATCGAGGAGCATGCGACCTTCCTGTCCAACAAGGTCCAGTTCCTGCTCGATGCCACGCTCGGTCTCGTCACCATCGAGCAGAACGACATCATCAAGATCTTCTCGGTCATGTCGGTCATCTTCCTGCCGCCGACCCTGGTATCATCGCTCTATGGCATGAACTTCAAGCTCATGCCGGAGCTCGACTGGAAGTTCGGCTATCCCTGGGCGATCGCCCTCATGATCTTCGCGGCCGTGCTGCCGTATCTCTATTTCCGTTGGAAACGATGGCTTTAAGCGGTGAAGAGAAGCACACCAGCCTCCGCCGCGGCAGCCCCGGAACGACAAGCGGGTGTGTGAGGAGGTAAAGGAGACCAATCATGTGCGGGCGCTATGCGATCACCCTTCCTCCCGAAACCTACCGGGAGTTCTTCGGCTATCCGGAGCAGCCGAACTTTCCTCCGCGCTACAACGTGGCTCCCACACAGCCCGTGCCCATCGTGCTGGAGGATCGCGGTGAGCGGCATTTCATGCTGGTACGCTGGGGCTTCCTGCCGTCCTGGGTCAAGGACCCGAAGGACTTTCCGCTCGTCATCAATGCGCGCGGCGAGACGCTCGAGACGAAGCCGACATTCAAGGCGGCCCTGAAGCGGCGGCGCTGCATCTTCCTGGCCGACGGCTTCTACGAGTGGCAACGCCACGGACGCGAGAAGACGCCGTTCCTGATCCGCCCGCGCTCGCGCAAGCCCATGCCGATGGCGGGTTTGTGGGAAACCTACATGAGTCCGGACGGTGCCGAGATCGATACCGCCGCGATCGTCACCACGGACGCCAACGGCGCGCTCTCCGCCGTGCATGAGCGCATGCCGGTGATCCTCTCGGAGGAGGAGATCGGCGCGTGGCTCGACGTGCGCGACGAGCGCGCCGATGTCATGCGTCTCGTGCGACCGTGCCCCGACGATTGGCTCGAGGTTGTTCCGGTCTCGAGCCGGGTGAACAAGGTCGAGAATGACGACCCTGGCCTGATGGAGCCCCTGGCCGAGCCGGAAACCGCACCGGTGCGCAAGAGCAAGCCAAAGGCGAAGCAACCGCTTTCCAGCGACGAGGACGGGCAGGGGAGCCTGTTTTAGCTCCTCTTTCCGTCATGCCCGCCGGCGGCCCGTTTGGTCGTTCGCCGGAGCCAGTCCAGACGTGTCCCGGCCGGCTTTCGCCGTTTCAAGAGGAGCGCTCCTCCACTGGATCATCGCAGGGGCCAGCAACTTTGTGACAACGCCGACCCCGGAGCCGACAATCAGCCCTACCGCGACGATGCACAGCAGCTGACGCCAATGGCGTGCCTCATTGAACACGGTTCTCATCGTTGCCCCCTCTCAACCTGCAAGGGTTCCCTTCTCTGTTCGACTCGGACATAGCACTTCTCGATCCCCCGTGGCGAGACATCAATGCCGCAGCCGAGGCCGTCAGGGTTTTATCTCGTCCCGTGTCCGACCTGGCCGCGGGCGATAGCGCGGCAGAGACCAGTCCCAGCGGAGCGCCGCTGCCCGGATCACGAACGCGGTCAGGAATCCGCTGGTCAGTGCGAACTCGCGCGTGGTCCCCGCCAGCGCCAAGGCAATGAAGATCGCCGCTCCGGCCAGGGCTGCGGATGCATAGATCTCGCGGCTGAGAATGACCGGGCTTTCGCCTCCGAGGACATCCCTGACGACACCCCCGAAGGTCGCCGTGATCACGCCCATCGCGACGGCCACGATGGGGCCGGCCTCGGCGAGCAGCGCCTTCTCGGCGCCGGTCACCGCGAACAGAGCCATGCCGATGGCGTCGAACCAGAGGAGAAGCTTGAGCCGGGACTGCGGAATGTGGGCAAGAAAGAACGCCGCGCACGAAACCAGCACGCAGGTCACCAGATAGGCCGGCTCCTTGACCCAGAAGACCGGAAGCGCGTTGATGAGCGTGTCGCGGATCGTCCCCCCGCCGATCCCGGTCGCCGTGCCGAGCAGCACGAAGCCAACCAGGTCCATTTGCTTGCGTGAGGCGACCAGGGCCCCCGTGGTTGCAAACACGATGACCCCGAACCAGTCGAGCAGGGCGGCAAAGGTATCGAACATCTCTCTCGTTTCCATCAGCGCATCGTGCGGAAAGGCGGACGCGGCTTTTCGCAGCAAACGATGCGCTGTTCTATAGTGGGAGCATCGAATTGATCCCAAAAGTGCAAATCCACTTTTGGGTCCGATGCTCTAGAAGGGGCGGGTCATCGGGCGATGACCGTCTCGGGACGGATCCCCAGCAATGGCAGGATCTCGCCCATGACCTGCCGTGTCACCGGTACGGCGTTCCACCCGGACGTTCGGAAGCCGAAGGTTTCCGGCAGGCCGCGCGGCTCGTCCAGGATCGTCAGGAACAGGTAGCGCGGTGCGTCGATGGGGGCGACGCCGACGAAGAAGGTCATGACCTTATCCTTGGAATAGGTCCCGCGGACAACCTTTTCGGAGGTTCCCGTCTTGCCGCCGATCCGGATCGGGTCGAGGGCGGCACGGCGGGCCGATCCCTGTTCGACGTTCAGGCGCATCAGATCCCGGATGGCTTCGGCGGTTGCGGGCTTGATGACGTTCCTGGCGCGAAGGCGGGCCTCAAGGCCGCCATCCGCGAGGAAGGTAGGGGTGATCAGATCTCCGCCGTTGACAAGGGCGGCCACAGCCATGGCGCTCTGGAGCGGAGTCACCGCGATGCCGTGCCCGAACGCGACGGTCGCGGTCGTGACGTCGCTCCATCGCGACGGCACGATGGGCGCAGAGCTCTCGGCGAGTTCCGTCCGGACCTTGTCGAACTGTCCCAGCGTCATCAGGAACGACCGGAGCCTCTCCGCACCGATGGTCAGCGCCATGCGGCCCATGGCGATGTTCGATGAGTAAATGAAGCTCTCGGGCAGTGTCAGGATCCGTTTCTTCCCGCGGAAATCATCGATGGCAGCGCCGCCGATGGCGAGCGGCCGGCTGACGTCGAAGGTGGAGCCGAGCGTGAACAGCCCGGTCTCCAGGGCCAGTGCGGTCGTCAGAGCCTTGTAGATCGACCCCATCTCGTAGCGGCCGACCTGCATCCGGTTGATGCGGTCGGGATGCAGCGCCAGACCGGGCTCGTTCGGATCGAAGTCGGGCAGGGACACAAGGGCGATCACCTCTCCGTTCGTGACGTCGAGGACGAGGCCGGCGGCGGCAATGGCTCCGTATGTTTCCACAGCGCGGCGCAGGTGCTCGGCGTAGAGATGCTGGATCCGGAGGTCGATGCTGAGGCGCACGGGCTGCGCGTCGAGATCCGCCTGCGCCCGGGCGGATGCCGGTTCATGCATCGCCGTCGTGGCATCGATCCATTTCTCGATGCCCGCAAGGCCCCGGTTGTCGATATCGACCGCCCCAAGGACATGCGCGGCCGCCGCCCCGTTGGGATAGACCCGCGTCGGCTCGTGCCGGAGGTGGATGCCTGCAAGCCCGAGGGACCAGACGCGGTCGGCCATCGAGGGCGGAATCGACCGTTTGATCCAGGCAAAGCCCGAACCCGACGTGAATTTCCGGCGGAGGTCGCGCGGATCGAGATCGTCGAACACCTCGACCAATCCCTCGACCGCCTCATCCACATCGATAATCCGCCGAGGCTCCGCGTAGACCGAGAAGGCCTTCAGCTCCTTGGCGAGCAGGACGCCGTTCCGGTCGACGATGTCGGGCCGTGTCCGCTGAACCAGATCCGGAGAGGCCGCGCGGGGCTCGGCAGGGGCTAGGCCGAACGCG
Source organism: Microvirga sp. M2 (assembly GCF_047497095.1). Taxonomy (NCBI): domain Bacteria; kingdom Pseudomonadati; phylum Pseudomonadota; class Alphaproteobacteria; order Hyphomicrobiales; family Methylobacteriaceae; genus Microvirga; species Microvirga sp. M2. The sequence goes on along the minus strand of NZ_CP134064.1, from coordinate 1,813,974 downwards.
ACGAGCCTTACCGCAAGCGCGGCGAACAGGCCGACGAACCCGAGGGCGGCCAGCCGGATGCGGGCAGGCGTACGCTCGAATGCGAGTGTGAACAGAGGTTGTGCCATCGCGTCGCCCCGTCTCAGCGGAAATGGATGGGGCGAGGGGGCGCGTAAGCCTCCCGTGCCGGGAGATCGGCCGGGTCCCGGTCGGCGACCGGTGGAGGTTCCGCAGTCGGAGGCTCGGTGCCGGGCTTGAACGCCTCCAGGATCGCCCCCCTGTCGGGAATGCTGCGTTTGCCGGTGAAGGGATCGACAGGAATCAGCTTGATGCCGGGCGGAACCCGGAAGGCGGCTTGCGGCCTGTCCGCCAGCGCGCGATTCAGGAAAGCACGGGCGATGGGCGCGGCATGTGCTGCTCCGTAGGCGGACTTGCCCAGAGAGCGCGGACGGTCGTAGCCGAGGTACACGCCGACTGCCAGATCCGGCGTGGATCCGACGAACCACAGATCCTTGGCATCGTTCGTCGTGCCGGTCTTGCCGGCAAGGGGCCGGCCAAATCCTGAGAACACCCGCGGCAGCGTGCGCTCGACGACCCCCTCCAGCAGAGAGGTCACCTGATAGGCGGTCAACGGATCGACGATCTGCTCCGCCCTATCCGACAGCCTGGGGACGTCCTGGTTGCGCCAGGAGGAAGCGGAACAGGCCGGGCATCGCCGCCGGTCGTGCCGGAAGATCGTCTTTCCGCGCCGGTCCTGGATGTGATCGATCAGGGTCGGCCGGATGTAGCGGCCGCCGTTGACGAACATTGCATAGGCGGTGGTCATGCGCAGCACCGTCGTCTCGCCGGCTCCGAGCGCCATCGCGAGCAGCGGCGGCAGGTCGTCCTGGACACCCAGGCGCCGCGCATAGTCGGCAACGAGCGGCATCCCGACGTCGCGGGCGATCCGGACGGTCATCACGTTCTTGGACCGCTCCAGCCCCGATCGAAGTGTGGATGGTCCGTCGTAGCGGCCGTTGTGGTTGCTCGGGGACCAGGGCGTCTGTCCGGGCCCTTGGGGGATGGACAGCGGGGCGTCGAGAATCAGGCTGGAGGGCGTGTAGCCGCTGTCCAGCGCGGCCGCATAGACGATCGCCTTGAAGGTCGAGCCGGGCTGGCGCCAGGCCTGCGTGACCCGGTTGAACTCGTTCTGGCTGAACGAGAAGCCTCCGACCATCGCGCGGATCCGGCCGGTGTCCGGCTCCAGCGCGACCAGGGCTCCGGAGATTTCGGGGATCTGCCGCAGCCGGTATTCGCCGGATGCCTTGCCGATCTGCTCGACATGAACGACGTCGCCGACCCGCAGGACGTCGTTCACGCGGGTCCGGCGCGTCCACCGGATGCCCTGTGCCGTGATCCGCCCCGTTCGGCGGGCCGCTTCGACCCCGCCGCCGGAGTCCCGATCCGGCCGCAGGCCGATGCGGGCACCCTTGGCGTCGACCGCGAGCACGACGGCCTGCCGCCAGGGATGGATGTCCTCGAACGCGGGCAGTTGGGCGAGCCGCACGCCCCAGTCGCCATCGACGGCGGCGAGGCGCGTCTCGGCTCCGCGCCAGCCCCGGGTCTCGTCGAACCGGGTCAGACCGTCGACGAGGCTCTTGCGGGCTGCGGCCTGCATCTTGGGATCGAGCGTCGTGCGAACCGAAAGGCCGCCCTCATAGAGCGTCGCCTCGCCGTAGCGGTTGGCGAGTTCGCGCCGGACCTCCTCGGCAAAGTAACCTGCCTGCGGCTCGTGCGGCGAGACCGGACGCAGATTGACGACGAGCGCTTTCGCCATCGACTCGGCGGCCTCATGGGCCTCGATGGAGCCGTTGGCGGCCATCCGCTTCAGGACCCAGTTGCGGCGAGCCACCGCCGCCTCGGGGTGACGGAAGGGGTGATAGTTGTTCGGCCCCTTGGGCAGAGCGGCGAGATAGGCGGCTTCGGCGAGGCTCAGCTCATGCACGGATTTGTCGAAGTAGCCCAACGCGGCCGCCGCGATGCCGTAATGGCCCATGCCGAAGTAGATTTCGTTGAGATAGAGTTCGAGGATGCGGTTCTTGCCGAACGTTTCCTCGATCCTGAAGGCGAGGAGAATCTCCTTGATCTTGCGGATGTAGGTCTGTTCGCGCGAGAGGAGCAGGTTCTTGGCGACCTGCTGGGTGATCGTCGAGGCGCCCTGCAAGCGGTCCGCATCGCTGGCAAGATTGGCCAGCACGGCGCGGCCGATGCCCCTGGGATCGATGCCGTTATGGTCGTAGAAATTCTGGTCCTCGGCAGCCAGGAAAGCGGCCGCGATCCGTTTCGGCACCATCGAGAGGGGAAGATACAACCGGTTCTCGCGCGCATATTCCGCAATGATGCGCCCATCGGCGGCATGCAGCCGCGTCGTCATCGCGGGCTCGTAGCGCGCGAGCTCTGCGTGATCGGGCAGATCGGTGGAGACATGCCAGAGCAGAACTCCGACGGCCAGCGAGCCGCTGACCAGAACAAGGGAAGCCAAGGCCGTTGCAAAGCCGAAGAAGCGGAGAACGAAGCGCATCGCGAGCATCCGAAATTCATGCGGGTGGGTGCGCCGACGCGACGGCACCCGTTCGCTGGCGGTGAATGACAAAGGGATCGTTGCGCCGCATGCGATCATGCGGCGGCCCACTCGAAGGGACAGCCGTCCTCGTTCCCGCGTCACGCGAGGCGCGTCGGGAAGCCCGTGGCTAGGCGTTCAGGGACGAGACGTGGCGTGTCGGTTGTTCAGGGGCGTGGGATCCTGCCGTGTCGTGTTCTTCCCCGGCGGTCGTGGCGAAAGGGATGCATCACGGCTTGCGGATATACGGAAAAGGGCATTCGTCAGGCTCCATGAATGGCCCGCAGGCGAACCTGCGGCGGAGCCCCCTCTGTCGTTAGCCTGAGAGTTTCGTCGGAATGCGCAGGGCAGTCGCGACTTTCACCGTGGGCGGGAGCAGCTGCTCCACTTTTCAGAGTGTTGAGCAACGAAGCGGTCCCGGGTGCCTGAGAGTTTCCGGGGCGGTTGCTCCTTCGGCGGCCAGCAGGCTGGCTCTCTCCCGCTCATTGCTAAGGTCAATCTAGCTCGGTTTGCGGCAGAATTGTGTTCTCCGGACGCCATATGGTCAGCGAGAGCATCGAACGCGAAAAATGGGAACCGGTTTTGCGTGAAAAGATCCTCAAGATCATGGACTGCCTGAACCGGGCCCGGGTTCGATGTCGCGTCCGATGCTGTCGGGCGCCGTCGCGAATGCAGGTGCGGGGGCCGACAGGCATTCTGTGCGATACCGGATGCTATCCTGCGAAGGCCATAGTATAATCCCTGGGCATTGGATTTGGCGCAACGCGTTTTCCAGCCACTGGAGGTTCCGTGATGGCACACCGCGAACAACATGGGAATCGGGAGGCCAAGAAACCCAAGAAGGAAAAGGGCGGCACAAAAGCTCAACCTTCGAAATGGTCCGTCAGTGAGGCGGTTGAGGCAAACTCTGGTTCCAAGCACTAAGAGCATCGATCCCAAAGGGGACTTGCACTTTTGGGATCGATCCGATGCTCCGTTCCTGGAAAGAGCGCATCGTTCTCACGAAAGACCGGGGCCACTTTTTCGCCGGATGCGCTAAGCGTTTCAAGTCGAGTGACCAGCACCCGTCTTCACCCAGTTGATCAGGCCGCCACGAAGCACGGCGTCCACCTGCCGGGATGACATGGAATGGTGAACCCGGTAACTCCGGCCTCGTGTCACGTTTTCGGCGACAAGCTCTTCGCCCGTGACAAGGGAACGGTGTAAATCGCTCAGGCGCAGCACGTCTCCTTTCCGGATATCGTCGTAATCGGCGGCGTCACCGAAGGTCAGCGGCAACACTCCGAAATTGATCAGGTTCTGCGAATGAATGCGTGCGAAGCTCTTGGCAAAGACCGCGCGCAGACCAAGGAACCTCGGTCCGAGAGCGGCGTGCTCACGGCTCGAACCTTGGCCATAGTTATCTCCACCCACGACAATGTGACCCGGCACCTGCTTCGCGCGCGTGACATAGGTGGGATCGACCCCCTCGAACGAAAACTCGGCGATCTTGGGAATGTTGCTCCTGAACGGCAGGACACGGTTCCCCGCAGGCATGATCTCGTCCGTCGAGATATCGTCTGCCACTTTGAGCAGAACGGGGACTTCCAATGAATCGGGCAACGGCTCGGAAGCAGGCAAGGAGACGATATTGGGTCCTTTGCGCAGGGCCACCCGCAGCGCATCTTCAGGCGCCAAGGGTGCGAGGAATGCCTCACGGTTAACGATGGGGTCATCGGGATCCGCGATCCGCATGTAAGGAACGCCCAAGGTCCGTGGATCCGTGATCACGCCGGTCAGCGCGGACGCCGTGGCCGTCTCAGGGCTTACCAAACACACCTTGTCTTCCCGGGTGCCGGAGCGGCCGGGGAAGTTGCGGGGCACCGTTCTCAGGGATAGCTCGTGGGTCGCAGGAGCCTGCCCCATCCCGATGCAGCCGTTACACCCTGCCTGATGCAGGCGCGCTCCCGCATGAATGAGATCCACGACATGGCCGTCGCGCACCAGAGTCTCCAACTGTGCCCGGGACGTGGGATTGACGTCGAACGAAACGCGGTCATGAATACGCCGCCCGCGCACCATCATGGCGGAAACGGCGAAGTCGCGGAAACCGGGATTGGCCGAAGAGCCTATATAGGCCTGGTAGATGGGCTGACCCGCGACCTCGCGAACGGGCCGCACGTTTCCCGGGCTCGATGGCATGGCAATCAAAGGCTCCAGGCTCGAGAGATCGATCTCATCGTGCAGGTCGTAGCCTGCTCCCGGATCCGCCATAAGTTCGACCCAGTCATTCTCTCTCTTCCAGGCACGCAGGAAACGACGAACTTCCAGATCGGAAGGGAACACCGTGGTTGTCGCCCCGAGCTCGGCGCCCATGTTGGCGATGACATGCCGATCCATTGCGCTCAGCGTATCGAGGCCGGGTCCATAATACTCGACGATACGCCCAAGTCCGCCGGCCACGCCATGGCGGCGCAACATCTCAAGAATGATATCCTTGGCGCTGACCCATTCCGGCAGCTCGCCTGTGAGTTCAACGCCCCAGATTTCCGGCATGCGTGTGAAGAACGGTTCTCCCGCCATGGCCAACGCCACTTCGATGCCTCCGGCACCAATGGCCAACATGCCCAGCGCACCGGCTGCCGGCGTGTGACTGTCGGAACCAAGCAAAGTTTTTCCTGGCTTGCCGAAGTTTTCCTGATGACAGGGGTGGCTTACCCCGTTTCCGGGCCTGGAATACCACACGCCAAATCGCCGGCATGCGCTCAGAAGAAAAAGATGGTCATCGGGGTTTTTGTAGTCCGCCTGGATCAGGTTATGGTCGACATACTGAACACTGATCTCCGTCTTCACACGATCAAGCCCCAGCGCCTCCAGCTCGAGCATGACCATGGTGCCCGTGGCGTCCTGGGTCAGGGTTTGATCGATGTGGAGCCCTATCTCGTCACCGGGCCTCATCTCGCCAGAGACAAGGTGCGAGTGAATGAGTTTTTGCGCGACACTCCAAGACATCATCGCTCCTCCCTTATGGAACGGAAGACATCGGCACGCGCCGGTCGGTGGCGCGCAGTTCGCAGGCCGGATAACGAGACACTTTCGAGGATTCGCCTCCTATTCCTTGCAAGCCTGCGGGCGATCACCGGATCAGCGCAGCTTCTGTCATTTGCGATCATATAGGTCCATGTCCTAAAACCCTCGAACGATGCCCTCGACCAGAGAGGCGGCTTCCGTTCAATACGCCTCCTTGTCGTGATGCCCCTCCGTGTGAAGCGAAACGGCAGGCAGGATCACCCGTTCCCGCGCCACTTTCTCCACAGGGGCAATGACATCCGCAACGCCCTCGATCACAACCTCCCCGCGCTGGTTGAGGGCCGTGCATTCAAGACCGACACGATGATCATGGTCGCTTTTCCGCGCCACCTTAACGATCACGCTCACCGTGTCGCCGAGACTGACCGGCTTTCGAAAGTAAAGGGTCTGAGCGAGATAGATGGTTCCAGGACCCGGCAACTCGGTGCCGAGGACAGTCGAGATCAGGGAGCCGCCCCACATGCCATGTGCAATCACTCTGTGAAACATGTCGCTTTTGGCGAATTCCGGATCGACATGCGCCGGATTGACGTCGCCCGACATGATGGCGAAAAGCTCGATGTCCTTGAAAGTCAACGTGCGGGTAATGCGGGCTGTGTCGCCGATCCGCAACTCATCGAACGTTCTGTTTTCAATCATGCTCATGAGCGGTTCTCCGGGACAGTTCTCCTCCGGCTCCTGCGGGGGGCGCTCCCATCGTCAGGGTTCGAAAACATATCGGCCGGGCGCGTCGCCAAGCAGCGGCCCGCCCTTCTCAGGTGTTCCGAACGCGGGAGGCTGAACATGTCCATGGGATTGGCTCTCCAACCAGGAACTCCAGGCCGGCCACCACGATCCGTCATGGAGATCGGCTTGCGCATACCAGGTCTCAGGATCGACATACTGGGCAGCCGCGGGATGATGCGAGATCCGATACCGCCTTCCCTGGTGCCCGGGCTCGCTCACAATTCCCGCGTTGTGGCCTCCGCTGGTCAAGACGAAGGTCACGTCGGTGTCCTCGATCAGATTGATCTTGTAGACGGAGCGCCATGGCGCGACATGGTCCCTCTCGGTCGCTACCGAGAAGATCGGCAGGCGGATGTCGCCAAGTGCGACCGGGCGTCCGGCCACATCGTAGCGGCCCTCGAACAGATCGTTTCTCAGAAAGAACCGACGAAGATACTCGCTGTGCATGCGATAAGGCATGCGGGTGCTGTCGGCATTCCAGGCCATCAAATCGGTCATAGCCGGACGCCGTCCAAGCAGGTATTCCTGCACCACCTGGGACCAGATGAGATCGTTGGAACGCAGAAGCTGAAACGCACCCGCCATCTGCCGGGTGTCGAGATAACCCTGATCCCACATGATGTCCTCGATGTAGCTGAGTTGGCTGTCATCGATGAACAGAGATAGCTCGCCAGCATCGGAGAAATCGATCTGAGCAGCCAGGAGCGTGATTGAATTCAGGATATTCGTTCGCTTGCGCGCCAGATAGGCCGCGGCAATCGCAAGCAGTGTCCCGCCGAGGCAGTATCCGACGGCGTTGACTTTCGTATCGGGCGCAATTGCCTCGATCACCTTCAGGGCGTCGAGTATGCCAAGCGTGAGATAATCGTTGATGTCGAGATCACGATCCTCAATCGTCGGATTGTGCCATGAGATCATGAAGACCGTATGCCCGCCTTCGACGAGATATCTGACAAGGGAGTTCTCCGGCGACAGATCGAGAATGTAATACTTCATGATCCACGCGGGCACGATGAGGATCGGCTCCTTTCGGACCTGGCGGGTCGTTGGTGCGTACTGAAGGAGTTCGATGAGCCGGTTCCGGTAGATGACCTTGCCTTTGGTCGCTGCGACCTGCTCGCCCGGTCGGAAATCCTCAGCCCCCACGGGTGGCTTTCTGCCAACGATGTGCTCCCAGTCCGTCCAACAGTTCATTGCGCCGCGGAGAAGGTTCTGGCCCCCTTCGTGGAAGGTCGCGGACAGGACGTTCGGATTCGTCGCAACGAAGTTGACAGGCGAGATGGCATCAAGCAGCGCGCGTCATGAACGAGACAACCTGCTCGTGGTGAGGCGAGACACCGGGGATCCCTGTCGTGGCGCTGTGCCACCACCGTTGATTCAACAGAAAGGCTTGAGAGACGAGGTTGAACGGAGGCTGCTGCCAGGCCTCGCTTCGGAAGCGACGGTCTTGCGGCAGTTGTTCAATACAGAGGGGACATTCGGTGCTGGACGCGACATGTAAGGCGTAATGCAGGAATCGGAAGGCGTCACTGAAGCGCTTTTCTGCAAGCTGCTGATGCTTGCCTGGCGATACCCACAGATGGATGGCCCAGTCGGCATAGGCGAGACAGAGTGCTGCGGGTGAGAGCCCAAGGGTAAAGCGCCCCATGGTGGCGTGGATCAACCGATCGACGCTCGCCGGGGCGCTCACCTCGGTCGGAGCTAAAGGCGGACCGAGTTGTCCCGCCACGCTTCGCTTGACATCCGCATTGTCGTGCTCAGGCGAAGCATGGGGCGATCCTTGTAGCCAGAAGAGGAACGGATTCGATGCTGCTGCGCCAGGCCAGCCGAACGGCCAGCCAGTCGGCGTCGACGGAGCGCCGGTGGTATTTGCATCGTCGGGCGGAAGAGTTGCGCGAGCCATTGGCACTGCCGACCTATCCAAAGGGCCCTCTTAACCTAGGGCATCGGTCCCAAAAGTGGATTGCACTTTCGGGATCAATGCGATGCTCCCCCTATAGGATGGTGCATCGTTCCTGCGATAAACCGGGTCCACTTTTTCTGGAGCCGTTTCCACTTGCGTGGAATCATCTCCTTTCATTGGCTCGCCCGCTACATTGACGATGAAGCCGATCCCCTTCACGGAAAAATGCTCTAACGAAACAACATCGTCATTTCGCAGATCAATCGCTCCGCTTTGTCGCGCGAGCTCGAGCCGCAGTGGCCACGTTCTTCCGCAGAGCGTGCGTGGTGGCGAAGCAGGCTTCGTATCGATTGCCCTCGCGGTAGATCTGCATCCGCTCCAGAGCATCGTGCGCATCCGAGGGAGGCATGTTTCGAATGGCGTCGATGAGCCGCTCGCATCTTGCCTTTCCGGATCTGCCCTCTGCCCAAGCCGGATCCATGAACAGGATTGCTGAACAAATCATCAAGAGGAGGCCTAGCAATGTCCTTGACGTCATGTGGGGTCATCCTGACGGCTCGGGAAAGAACTCTCAGGCCGGCGATATTGACGAATAATACGTCCTTCCGCCCGGCCGTTCCTAAGATGGATTGCGGCGGGCCGAAAGCTTGTACGCTAGCGAGCCGTGTGGGTGTGCGGCCACGCCGGCCGGAGAGTATCCTCCTTGGAGCCGAGGCGGAGCATCCCAAGGAGCTCGAATCCCGAGAGCCCGGACCTGGAGGCGCTCAGTCGAAGAAAATTCCCTCGGTTCAAAGCAGAGTGCCTCTGAGGATGGCAAGCGCGACCGTGAAGTAGATCACCAGTCCCGTCACATCGACCAGTGTGGCCACGAAGGGAGCCGATGCGCTCGCCGGATCGAACCCGCTCCGTTGCAGGACGAAGGGCAGCATCGACCCAGCCAGCGAGCCGAAGGTCACGATCCCGACCAAGGCTGCTCCCACCGTGAGGGCGATGAGCACCCAGTGCTCGCCGTAATCGTAGAAGCCAAGCTGCTGCCAAAGGGTAATGCGGACCATGCCGATCAGGCCCAGGATCGCCCCAAGGGTCACCCCCATGGGCAATTCCCGCAGGGCGACACGCCACCAGTCGCGCAGCCGCACCTCCCGCAAGGCGAGCGCCCGGATCAGCAGCGAGGTCGCCTGCGATCCGGAGTTTCCGCCGGAACTCATGATCAGGGGAATGAACAGGGTCAGCACCAGCGCCTTCTCCAGCTCGCCCTCGAAAAACTGCATGGCGCTGGCGGTCAGCATCTCGCTCAGGAACAGGATGCACAGCCACCCGGCGCGCTTGCGGATCATCTCGCCGAAGCCGATCTGCATATAGGGCTCCGTCAGGGCCTCCATGCCGCCGAATTTCTGCACGTCCTCGGTGCTCTCCTGGACAATAGCGTCGATCACATCGTCCACGGTCACGATGCCGATGACTTGTCCCCTGTCCACGACCGGCACGGCCAGCAGATCGTACTTGGAGATGATGCGCGCGACCTCCTCGCGGTCGGTGAGCGGCGTGACCGTCACGGGCCGGCGGGGACGCGCGACGGACAGGATCGGGGCCTGCGGCTCGCCCGAGATCAGCCGCCGCAGCGAGACGGTCTGGACCAGCTTCCTCGTCCGGGGATCGAGCACGTAGATCGCGTAGACGGTCTCGCGCGTGCGCTCGACCCGGCGGATGTGATCGAGCGTTTGCGCCACCGACCAGGTGGTCGGCACGCTGGCGAACTCTGTGGTCATCATGCTGCCTGCCGTATTCGGGGGATAGGACAGGAGTCGCAGGACCGCGAGCCTCATATCGTCGTCGAGGCGATCCAGCAGCGCCGAGCGGCGGGGCTCTTCGATCTCGCGGAAGACCTCGGCGACCCGGTCGGCGGACATGCCGGACAGAAGGTCCGTCGCCCGATCCTCCGGCAGGGTCGCGATCACCTCAGCGGACGATTCCAGTGCCGGCTGGTCGAGCACCTCGACCGCCTGGTCGAGCGGCAGGCGGGCAAGCACCTCCGAGGCGACCTCGGTGGGCTGCTCGTTCAGGATCTCGGCGATGTCGGCCACGTGTTCGTCGGCCAGCTCCGCCGCGAAGGCGGAGGGATCGCGAACAACCTCGGTTGTGTTGGTGTTGTCCTGCATGGCTCACCTCGTTCTCGACCAGCCGTCATGGGCCGGTCGCGGGCGAGCCGATCAAGCGATCAGGTGTCCGCGCGGGCCGGTGACGGCAGGGGCAATCGACTGTGACTGTCGCTTGGCATTGCGTTCGGGTTCCAGTGGGGCCGCCGTCGGGCCGAAGCGGGACGGCAAAGTCATGCAGGCATGCGCTTCCCAGGAGTGGCTGTCAACCGGGAACATGGCCCTGCGAACAAGGCGCACCGTGCGCCTGTTCGGTTCGCTCGCGCTGGAGCATCGGACGTGAAAAGTGGAATCCCCTTTTGGGGTTCCCTCCGATGCTCCCCTTATAGGACAGCACATCGTTTGCTGCGAAAAACCGGGGCCGCCTTTTCGCACGATGCGCTAATGACGGGCTGCCGTGAGGCCCTGTGCTATTCCCCGGCCGGTCTTCTGGGGTGAGAGCTTCCCGCAGAGCAATCCGCCGGCGTATCGGCCAGGGCCCGGCGGACGAACGTTTCGGGCATCTGCCGGTCGGAGACCTCGCGGACGATCTTGGTCCGGATCGCATCGAGAAACTGATGCCGCTCTCGGATCGGAATCATGAAGGCCCCCGCGCCACCGATGACGCAGTCGCGATAGTACAGGTCGAGATCCGGGATGTCCCAGGGCCCTCGGGGCTGTTCCAGCATGATCGGCAGGCCGTTGATCGTGGTCCCCTGGCTGACTGCCTCGTCGCGGGCCGCCGTTACGGGGCGGCCCTGGTTGTTCGGCCCATCGCCCGAGATGTCGACGACCCGGCGGGTCGAATCGAAACCGCTTTCACGCAGCAGGCCGAGGCTGAAATCGATGGCCCCGGAGATGGACGTATACCCCGCCCGGTGAATCGGGATCCGTGCCAGACGCTCGGCGAATCCGAGCGCATCCTCGGGCTGCTCGATCACGGTCCAGGGGACGAGGATCTGTTGCTCCTCCATCCCTGACCACTCCACATAGGTCACGGCAATGCGCCCCAGAAGGCCCTGGCGGATCGCGCGCTGCACGTCGGGGGAGCGGAAGGCTTCGACATAGCCCTGCCGCTGCAGGTCCTGCTCGTCGGGCTCCATGGACTGGGAAATGTCGACCGCCAATACGAGGGCGAGATCGATCCTGGGTTCACCCTCGGCGCCCCATGCTTCCGAAATCGACAGGGTGGCCGCCAGGGCAACCATGAGTCCGCGCATGATGCCGATCATCCTAGGCTCCCATTCAGGCGTTCGAGGCTATGGTTTCTGTAAGGGCAGCAGGAAAATGGGACGATTGTTGGTTGCCCGCCGAGATAGGGGGAGGACGTAGCGACACGGCGGCTCCGATGGGAGACGTGGCAACCGCCGCCGGGACTTGAAAAAGGCGGGTCCGGCAACAGGAATGCATGGTCCGCTGCCGGAGGCAGCCCTCGATAGGATCCGTGAAGGGCTACTGGAGTGTCGGCGTCCGCTCCTCCTTATGCCGGCCCGATAAGGAACCGTCGCAGACCCGCCGCTCTCCCCCATTCCATGGTGACTTTATCCAACGATCCCGCAAATCGAGAAAGTCCGCGCCGCTTGGCGCGATCAAGATCCGGACGTGATCCTCACCCGTCACCTTGGGACTTTGCAATCTGCTGTCGGGTCAGGGATTGCCGGTGTACCGGTCTTTCCTTGCAATCCTGGCCGAGGATTATGTATTCACGGGATGTGGAGGCAGCCCATGAATGAGACCCTCACCACGAGCCTCGCCTCCGTGCAGCCGGGGGATTGGCCCTGCGGCCCGGGCGAGATGTCCGGGCGCATCCGGACGCACGACTGGGCGGCAACGCCGCTCGGACCGCTGGACACGTGGCCGCAGAGCCTGAAGAGCGCCGTCGACCTGATCCTCTCCAACGGCTTCCCCATGATCATCCTCTGGGGGCCACGGCTCATCCAGATCTACAACGAGGGCTACGCCCAAATCATGGGCCTCAAGCATCCGGCCGGATTGGGCCAGCCCACCCGCGAGTGCTGGCCAGAGGTCTGGCACATCAACGAGCCGATCTACGAGCGCGTCCGGGCCGGCGAGACGGTCACCTTCGACGATGCCCTTTATCCGTTGATCCGCAGCGGTGTTCTCGAGGATGTCCGGCTCACCTTGTCCTACAGCCCGTTGCGGGACGAGAGCGGCGGCATTGCCGGCATTCTCGTAACAATGTTCGAAACCACGGCGCGGCATGTCGCCCAGCGCCAGCGCGATGAGGCCGCGTTGGCCCTGCGAATGAGCGAGGAGCGGCTGCAGCGGGTGCTGGAGACCGAGGCCGTGGGGGTCCTGTTCTTCACCCACGAGGGCACGCTCATCGATGCCAACGAGGTCTTCCTGAGGATGACCGGATGGTCGCGGGAGGAGGTCGAGAGCGGCCGTCTCGACTGGCGCAGGTTGACCCCGCCCGAGTGGAGGGCCGCGAGCGAGGCGCAGATGGACGCGCTCCGGAGGACCGGTCGCCTCGGACCCTATGAGAAGGAGTACCTGTGCAAGGACGGCAGCCGCTGCTGGATGCTTTTTGCCGGCCGCGACCTGGGCGACGGCACCATCGTCGAGTTCGCCGTGGATATCAGCGCCCGGAAGGAGGCCGAGGAGGCCGAGCAGCGGCTCGGTGCAATCATCGAGTCGTCGGACGACGCCATCATCAGCAAGAATCTCGACGGTATCATCACGAGCTGGAATCGGGGGGCGGAGCGGCTTTACGGCTATCGGGCCGACGAGGTGATCGGCCGATCCGTGACGATTCTGATCCCCGAGGACCGGCAGGACGAGGAGCCCGGCATTCTCGATCGCATCGGCCGGGGCGAGCGCGTCGATCATTACGAAACCGTTCGCCGACGCAAGGATGGAAGTCTGGCCGACATTTCAATGACGGTGTCACCGGTCAGGAACCGTTATGGCCGGATCGTCGGCGCCTCGAAGATCGCCCGCGACATCACCGAGCGCAAGCGGCTCGAGGAGCAGCTCCTTCTGGTCAACCGCGAGCTTCATCACCGGGTCAAGAACACCCTGGCGACCGTTCAGGCGGTGATTGCCTCGACGGCACGGCGGGCGCAGACCATCGTCGAATTCTAGCAGGCCGTGACGGAGCGGATCGCGTCGCTGGCGAGAACGCACACGCTGCTCATCGAACGCGGGCATGGCGGTGCCTCGATCCGGGACATCCTGAACGCCGAGCTGGCGCCTTATGACAACGGCACCCACCAGCGCCTGAGGCTCGCCGGACCAGACGTCCGGCTGTCCACCGAGGTCGCGGTCGCTCTCGGCATGGCGGTGCATGAGCTGACCACCAACGCCGCGAAGTACGGCGCGTTCTCACTGCCCGGCGGTCGCATCGAGGTGACGTGGAGCCTAGAGGTGCAGCCCAACGGGCGCAGGCTGACCTTGGACTGGCAGGAGCAGGGCGGCCCGGCTGTCGAGGAGCCGACGCGGCAGGGCTTTGGCTCGGTGCTGCTGCAACGGGCCCTCGGACGGCAGTTGGGCGGCGAGGTCGAGACGATTTTCGCGCCGGACGGGCTTAGGGTCCGGATCACCGCAGCGCTACCGTCGCAGTAGTCCGGCGAGTTCCTCCGTTCCCAGGACGGCCTGCGTTCCCAGGACGGCCTGCGTTCCCAGGACGGCCTGAGCTTGGCTTTGCCAAGCCGGCCAGACGGTGTCGGGTATCGAGGGCGGCCGGTTCCGACCGCGCATTTCTATCCTATGGTGTGGGATGAGGTGCGCCGATTCCCGCCAGCCATCTGGATTTTGCCGGAGTGCATCATGTTCCGTCAGAGCCTATCCGATCGTATAGCCCCGTGCCTGATGGCGCTCCTGCTCTGTGTGCCGCAAGGGGCATGGGCCCAGCACGCGAACGAACCGGCCGCCATTGATGTTTGGCCCGGAATGCCGCCTTTGATCGACCCGGACAATCTCTACGCCGGAGCCGCGAGCAGCCGGCTGAACCCGGCCGCGGCATCGGCCCTGCCAAGGGTCTACGTGCCCAACGTGAAGTCCGGCAATGTCGACGTAATCGATCCCGAGACCCTAAAGGTCGTGAACCGTTTCAAGGCGGGGCGAAGCCCCCAGCACGTGGTACCGTCCTGGGATCTCAAAACTTTATGGGTGACCAACAGCGCGGATCGCCGACACGGGCAGGGCAGTCTCCTGCCGATCGATCCTGTCACGGCTCAGCCCGGCCGCCCGATTCCGGTGCCCGATGCCTACAACATGTACTTCATGCCTGACGGCCGCTCGGCCATCGTTGTCGCCGAGGCCTATCGGCGGCTGGAATTTCGCGATCCGAGGACGATGGCGCTGCAGCACAGCCTGCCGGTTCCGCAATGCGCCGGCATCAATCATGCCGATTTCTCGATTGACGGGCGCTACGCGATCTTCACCTGCGAGTTCGGCGGCAGCCTCGTCAAGATCGACCTCGTCAAGGGTGTGGTGGCCGGCTCCTTGAAGCTCTCGAAGGGCGGCATGCCCCAGGACATCCGAATTTCGCCTGACGGCAAGGTCTTCTACGTGGCCGACATGCGAGCCGACGGCGTGTTCCTGGTGGATGGCGGATCCCTCACCGAAATCGGGTTTATCCCCACGGGCCCCGGCACGCACGGTCTCTATCCGAGCCGGGACGGCACGAAGCTCTACGTGGCGAACCGGGGCTCGCACAGGACCGATGGACCGCCCCGTGGGCCGGGCAGCGTTTCGGTGATCGACTTCGCGTCCCGCAGGGTCGAGACCAATTGGCCGGTCCCCGGCGGTGGCAGCCCGGATATGGGCAATGTCAGTGCGGACGGCACGCGGCTCTGGCTATCCGGCCGCTACGATGGCGTGGTCTACGCGATCGACACCTCAACCGGCGAGATGAGGACCGTTCCGGTCGGTAAGAGCCCGCACGGCCTCACCGTCTGGCCGCAGCCCGGCCGCTATTCGCTCGGGCATACGGGAAACATGCGCTAAGGGGTATCCTGCAAGCGGGAAGTGCTGTCCCGTCCTTGTCGGCAACGCCTTCCGTGCCGGGATAAATCAGTGACTTGAGTTGTCCGAAATCCGCCTCCAGCAGCCATTGGCGTCGGGACGCTCCATTGCCGCGATGTTCCCGGTTCCCGCGCAGGGCGAGATTATCGCGTCGAACGGTGCCGTCGCGCTCACCGGGACAGTCGAGAGAGAAGCGGCGATGTGAGGATCCATCATTCTCGATGCTGTCAGTCTCTGTCCTTGAGCCTCTTTTCACGCAAAGCCGGTACCCACTTTTGCGTTCGATGCTCCAGCGTCCAAACGAAGGAACAATCCGACCCTTCCTAATTTGCCTTTAAGTCATCGCACTTACAGTGAGCGTCACGGAGGGGAACCGAACGATTCAAGGAGACCGGCTATGCCTTATCTGAGCCGAAAAGTTCTTCCCGTTACGGCCGCAATCGTCTTGAGCGCTACACCAATGGCCCATGCGGCGCCCCTTCATGTGAACCATCACGTGATGCGCCCACCGATCGATCATCGCATGGAATTTCCTGGAAGGAGGATCAATGGTGGGCCGGAGCTCTGGCCTTCATGTCTCCAAGGCCCGCCTGCGTGCACGGCAGCCGGTTACCCGAACCTGAGCTATGCCCGCAGGATCCACGAGGCTCCATTCTAGGGCGAATGCCTCGCGAGCGCCGGATGCTCCGGGTCGGCGCTGTCTACGCGCCGCTTCGAGGTCATTGAATGAACCGAGATGCAGGAAGAGGGATCGTCGTCGATGTCCTGCCTGACTCTGGATCGGGCCTCTCCCGGGGCTCGTTGTCCCTGAGGGCTGGCATGCTGCCGTACTTTGGAATGGAGATTCAACGATGCTGAAGAATACGTCTCAACTGACGGTCATGAACATCGTCAACGGGCTCCTGGCCATTCTTCTCTTTATCTCACCTTGGATCCTTGGCTTTCGCGAGGTTCAGGCCGCATCCTGGAATGCTTGGGTTTGTGGGGTTCTCATTGCTGCGCTGGCAGTGGCCGCCCTAGGCGCACTGCAGGAGTGGGAGGAATGGGGGAGCGCAGTTGTCGGGCTGTGGACACTGATCGCGCCGTGGGCTCTCGGATTTACCGACGTGCGGAACGCAATGTGGGTCCATATAGGAGTTGGTATCGTCGTCGCGATCATTTCCATCGTCGAAGCCTGGCTTTTGCATGGGAATCTGCCAACTCGAGCCGCATAAGACCGCTCCATGTCGGAGATCCACACGACATCGATAGCGACGCCCACCCGCCGAGACTTTCTGTTCGTGGCAACAGGGGCGGCAGCCGCCGTCGGGACAGCGGCAACAGTCTGGCCGTTTATCTCGTCATTGGCACCTGACGCCTCAACCATTGCAGCCGGCGCGCCCGTCGACGTTGATCTGGCACCCATTGCGATCGGACAGATCGTCAAAGTATTCTGGCGTGGGAAGTTGATCTTCGTGCGTCGTCGCACCGAAAGCGAGATTGCAGAAGCACGCGCGACGCCGCTGTCGGAACTCATCGATCCACAGACCGATCAGGAACGGGTCAAACCCGGTCATGCGGAATGGCTCATCGTATTCGGAAACTGCACGCACCTTGGCTGTGTTCCGCTCGGCCACCAGGGACCATACGATGGCTGGTTCTGTCCGTGCCACGGATCTTTATACGACACTTCCGGCCGCGTCCGGCGCGGCCCCGCTCCGCTCAACCTGCCGATCCCGCCCTATGAATTCCTTTCAGACACCAAGATCCAGATCGGGCAGAATGCGTCAGGTTGAGCAATCCACGATTGTCGATATGAAAGCGTCATGGGCTCGGGCGGGGCTCGGGCGAAGGTCTGATCCCAATTTCGGGCATTGCCCGGACATGATCAGGTCGCTGCGCCAGAATGCCGCCCATCTGGTCCACGTGCGCCCGTGAGACTGGCAAGCAGAACGGCGATCACACCGGTCACGAAAACTCCGTCGAACGTTCCCGCGCCACCGATCGACACGATCGGTGCACCGAGACCTTGGACCTTATCCAGGTTGAGAAGATCCGCGCCGATCAGAGCGCCTAAGCTGCCGCCGATATAGGCAAGCGGGGCCGCATGGCGGCGCGACAGCAACAGTGCGATGATCGCGCTGGAAAGCGCCGGTACGAAGACGGGTAGTGCAATCCCCAGTCCGCGAACGGGCTGCGCGAGCGTGTGACAGACACCTGCGACACCCACGACGCAAATCGCGCCGAGCCACCAGATGCGGTTTCTTGAAGCAAGATAGATGGACGTCAGACCTGGGATCAGCGCGCCCCCGACGTTCACTGCTATGATGGTGCCCGGCCAGTCGACCACGATCGGGACAACGTATTTCATGCCAAAGAAGTCGATCACCTGACCGGACACGACCTGCTGTTCAGGCAGGTGCACGATGGGCAAATTGACATAACTCCCCAGCAGGGATCCCAGAAGCAATAGCCAGGCGGCGCCCGGATGAAGTCCCATCCGTCGGTACGCGAATTGCAGAGCACCGATCTGAACAAGAACGAAAACGAGTGACAGAAGCCCAAAGAGCGAGAGAAAGAATGGGCCGGAGAGGGGTAAATAGTTTGTCTGGCCGATGTGCATCCTACAAGTCTCGTCATACGATACTGTCAAAGATAGTCATGAAGGGCGACAATGTGGCTTTTCACTTCGTGATAGGATCGGCGAACACTGCTGATCAGTCGTTTTACTGAGGCTTGAGTGAAAAATGCGGCACTTCGTTTGAGACTATTTGCGTTTCGTAGCAGACAACCGAACGAGGTCCTCGATCGCATCGTTTCCCCATAAAGGGATCTTAAGTCCTCTGCCGAGCCGGTCCGTGCCGGCCGGAGACATAGCGTTGCGACCTAGTGTCCCGAACTCAGCCACCAAACGCTTTGCGACAGTAATTCGCAACCTCCCGAAGAGGCGACCGCGTTAATCTGCATGAGCGTGACCTCGTCTCGAAAATCCCAGGCTGAGACCGATAGCGTGGCAGCGTCGCTTCTTCCCACAAGCCACGCTGATGGACTGGAAGTCAATGACAGGATTGCGAGTCAACTCCTCTACGAGGTCGAGATCCAGTCCGAATGGATGATTGCCTGGCTTCGGCTGACCGTTGCGCTTCTGCTCGCCTCGTTCCTGGTCGCCAGCTATGTCGCTTTGGGGATCGGTGCAGGCATTCGCGCGCTTCGGCCTCCAGTGCCTTCGCTTTTCATGATCGGCGGCTTCTCCCTGACCTCGCTCGCGGCCCTCACGCTGATCCGGATACAGCGTTACCGTCCGACAATGGGTTGGGCTTTTGCTTCCCTGGATGTCGCCATCACGATCGCGGCGATTGCCGAAGGGGTTCTCCGTAACCGGCTCAGCGGCAATAATATCTTTCTCCTGGCCTCTGCTTGGGCTGCCCCGCTGGTCCTTGCTTTCAATGCCCTGCGCTATCGGCCGGCGATCGTAGCGGGCACGGCAGTATCCTTGATTCTGGGAAGCTTGGCGGTCGCGCTCTGGGCCGGGGTTTCGCTCTCGACCCCTCCTTTGTCGCCCGACTATGCACGTTTCGCGGATCTTCCCGCCAATGCAGTTCGCGCCAGCATCCTCATTCTTGTCGGGCTCTGCCTCACGCTCGTGGTTCAGAGAGAGCGCCGATTGCTCGTGCGCGCCCTGACGGAGCAGCGCGAACGGTCGATCCTGACGCGATTTCTGCCAACCGAAGTCGTTCCGGAACTCACCCGCCCTGAGTCACGTCTTCGTCGCGGCATAAGTCAGCAATGCGCCATCCTGTTCGTCGATCTACGTAATTCGACCCATTTGACCGAGCACATGCTGCCGGAACAGGTCGCGGATTTCCTGACTCGTTTCCGCCGTCGCATCACGCGGGTTGTCCTCGAGCATGGCGGTCTCATCGAAAAATTCGCTGGCGATGGAGCCCTGATCGTCTTCGGCGTGCCCGAGCCACAGCCGGACGACGCCTGCCGGGCACTTGCCTGTGCCAAGAGCCTGGTCAGCGCCATCGCCGAGTGGAACAGGAGCCGTCCTCCAGCGGCGCCGCTGACGGTCGCCATGGGGCTCCACACCGGAGAGTGCTTCTGTGGCGTCGTCGGCGAGGAGGCACGCCTTGAGTTCACCGTGCTCGGGGACGCGGTCAATGTTGCGGCTCGGCTCGAAAGCTTCGCCAAGCACCGCAATGAGATGCTCATCGCCTCCAAGCGAGTCCTGGCAGATGCTCATGAGCCCCTGGACCGGCACACATGGCAACATCTTGGCATCGAATGGCTTCGCGGGCATGAAGCCTCAATCGATGTATACGCATACAGATACGAGGAGCCCGGCAGAGACTGACGGAGAATATAACCGACAGCATCGGACGTGACATCGAACCCGCATCCGATGCCGTCAGTCCATGGTCTTGAAGTCCATGTCCCTGAGCATCTTTTCACGCACAACCGGCTCCCACTTTCGCGCTGATCACTTCGGCGTGCATGGTGGGCGACGTTTATCGCGATGGCTGGGTGGGACCCGTAGGATGCGCTCGTGCGTGGCCTCGGGTCGATCGACCCTTGGATGCGATGGATCGCTTGGTCGCGGGAGTTCCAGCGCGACGCTTGCCAGGGCTATCGCTCGGGGCCGCAGCTGAACGGTTCTTGCGGGTAGCGACCTTACGTCCGTTCTCCGCGTTCGCGGCCGCCTTTGAGGCATGTGCGTCGAGGAAAGCCCTGCAGGCAGAAAAGTCCGTCATGACATCCGGAGGACACTCCAACCCGTGTTCTTCGGTCAGCGCCCGTGCGTAGCGCACCATCGCTTCACTCGGAGGGCGAGGGCCGTTCCGAGATTGCTGCTCTCCCGCCTCGGACGATCGTGCCGGCGCATGCTGGTCGAGAAAGGCGCGGCAGACCGCACCATGACTCTTCAGACCCCGGGGCAGCTTCAATCCCTTGCGGGCCGCAAGGGACGTGGCAAAGGCAACCATAGCCTTGGTCGGCGACTTTCCGGCGGGGGCAGTCCTCGCTGTGACCATTCCCGGATCGACGGCGACGGCCTGGGACGTCGCGATGGCTTCGATCAGCTCCTGCACGCGGGCGCGCGTCCGCTCCTGATAGGATGCGGCTCGACGAATGGCCTCACCCCGGGTCGCTGCACGCCCGATCTCCGCCAAATCGGCCTCGAACATCGCTCGTCCGACCGGATCACCGTAGCTGGGAAAAACGCGGCGAACGGCGGCAATGAATGCAAGTCCGATGTCCGTTACCTGGATCGGAGGATCCTTGCCCTTCAGCAGATCGACATACTGGCTTTTCTGAAGCTTCGGCAGGATTGTGTCACGCGTCGCCGCTGTTCCGAGGCCCTTGGGCTCGTTCGGGTTGACCGGATTTTCCAGAGCCGTCCTGAGAGCAGGGTCTTCCACCTGATCGATGAGGCGGCCCATGACGACCGGCAGTTCGCCCCGGGTGATCCGGCGCGGCGGCTCGGTTTTGGCTGTCTCGATCCGGGCATCGGTCGCCCTTCCGGGCTCGTTGTCGCGGACCGGCGGCAGACGCCCGATGGTCGGCTCCTCGTCGGGCTTGGCTTTGCCGGGAACAGCCTCGGCCTCCTCGTCGGCCTCGGCCCCATAGACGGCGCGCCAGCCCGGTGACTTGATGACGCTGCCGCTGATCGAAAAGCGCTTGGGGCCAAGTGGTGTTGCGACCTGCACGGCGACTGTGGTGCGTGCATCGATACCGTCGGGCAGATGGGCTGCCAGGAAGCTCTTGGCCACCAGCTCCCAGAGGCGAAGATGATCTCCGCTGATGCTGCCGGACTGGGGTGCCTTGCGCAGCGGCACAATGGCGTGGTGCTCGCCGGGATCCTTGACGTAATGGCCCTTGTTGCCCTTGCGGAAGACGAGATTGCTTGCGGCTGGCACCAGGCTCGCAAGCTCGGACAAGACTCCGATGATGCTGTCGATGACCGCGCGGGCATCACCGGTCTGGCTCTCCGGCAGGTGCTCGGACTCGGTGCGGGGATAGGTCAGGTACCCCTGATCGTAGAGGTCCTGGGCGAGTTTGGCCGTATGTTGCGGATCCCAGCCGAACCGCTTGGCGCAGCGGCGGGCAAGAGTATCCTTGGAGAACAGGCGAGGGGGCGACCGGCGCACATCCTTCTGCTCGACCCCTAGCGGCCCCAACCAGGAGGCGGCTGCCTGCCGGATCGCCTCGGCGACCTGCTTGTCGAGGATTTTGTCCTTCGGCGCATGCCATAGGGTCATATCGGCGCCGGTCTCCGTCGTGACGCCCAGAGCGATCTTGAAATAGTCCTGTGGGACGAAGTCCCGGATGCGTTTCTCCAGGTCGGCCAGGATCGCAAGGGTCGGCGTCTGCACGCCGCCAAAGCGCCAGGGTTCCCGGAACGCAGGCGGGCGCAGCCGCAGGGAGATGGCGCGGGTGCCGTTGAGCCCCAGGTGATAGTCTTCATATTGGCGGCAGAGGGCCTCAAGGTAGGCGGCATAGTCCCGTTCGCCGGAATCCGGTTCCTTGGCCATGACCGCAAAGGCTCGCCGGATCGAGACTTCGTCGAGGGCGCCCAGTTTGAGGCGGTCCACGCGGCCTCTGTATCCGAGATGCTCAAGCACCTCCCAGGCGATCATCGAGCCTTCCCGGCCCGGATCGGTGGCGATGATCACCCGTTCCACGCCCTGAAGAGCCTGCTTGATCGCCTCGACCTTCGGCTTGTGCGACTGGCCCGAGCGGCCCGTGCCGTAGGTGACCGGAATGCGCTCGAGCATGATCGGGAGCGTGTCGAAACGCCATGACTTCCATTCACCCCGCACATTCCCGGGCTCCTCGGCCGCCAGGAGGTGCCCCTCGGCCGAGACGCAGATCGTACTGGGCGATTTGAAGAACCGCTGCAGTTGACGCATGGCCGAGGGCTTCTCGAAGAAGAACAGCGTGCGCGATGCCGAGTGAGCAGTCATGAGCCACGTGGCCTTGATTGGAACGAAGAGAGAACATTATCTCGAGAGCTGGAGCCGGTCAATGACCGCAGATGCCGTGGCGACATGGTCGCGGATCCCTTTCCAGACAAAGGCGACGCCGCCATATCAGTGCTCGGGCGGAGCTAGCGACCCACTGTACCTTGGGAAACCGAGGGAAAAACCGCTGCCGGGGGCTCTGATCCGCGGTGTTCTAGACTCCACTGCGGATCAACCCTTGACAAAGCCCATACGAGCGCGATGCCAGGAGAATGTTCCTGCATTCGAGTGACAGCGGGAGATTGTGGGTGTCGTTCGCCTGCTGCTCGCGCATCATATGCGCCAGGGTGCCCGCACCGGTCGAACGGCTCGAGTGGGAGCGGCGCGTCATCAACGGTTTAGCGATGGATGGCGGCGTGGAGGACGAAGACGCCGCGTTCAGTCACTGTCTCTTGCAGCTGTCGAAGGATCGAGGTCGTAAACCAAATATCAGGAGACGCAGGGCGCTATCACGGATCGATCAAGATGCTCGCCCTCGAACACGCCAACCTCTGCCTCTGACCCGACGTCACGGTTGCGCAAACGCCAAAACAATCCGTTTGCGGCGGAGCCCGATGAAACCTGCCGATCTTACGTTTCTTCGGCTCTCCCCGATCGAGATCGGGGAGAGCAAGGCTAAAGTCGCGAGATCTCAGACGACGAAGAAATCGTGGTAACTGAGTGTGGTCTTGTTGCTGATGATGGCAATCTTCACCTGCGCCGACGAGCCGGTGCCGTCCGGATCGTAGTAGAGCGAACCCGTCTTCTTGTCGTATATGATCCGGTCCTCCTTGTCCTGAGCCTTGGTGCCGACCACGAACATGTCCGAGTTGAACATCTTTGGGCTGGAGGCGGAACCCGATCCCAGCTTGGTGAAGTACTTGTTATCGAGCCAGATCGCGTCATCGGACGACTTGAAGTCAAGGATCTTGTCCACGTTCGTGCTCGCGTTCGGCTTGCTGTCGAACACGAACGTGTCCTTGCCCGCTCCGCCCTTCAGCACGTCGTTGCCTAACCCTCCGTAGAGTTTGTTGGCACCGGCATTGCCGGTGATCGTGTTGGCATAGTTGTTGCCGGTGAGGGAGATCGAAGACTTGCCCGTGGCGATGATCTTCTCGATCTCGTAACTCGATCCGCTGATGAAGCTCACGCTGGTGTAGACGGTGTCCGTCCCGCCTTTGGCAGTCTCCACCACCTTGTCGCCGGCGTTGTCGACGTAAAAGATGTCATTTCCCGCGCCTCCGTACATCGTGTCCGCACCGGCCCCACCGTCGATCACGTCGTTGCCGCCTTCACCTTTCAGCGTGTTCCGGCCGGCATTGCCTGTGATCTTGTTGGATATATTGCTGCCGGTCAGGCTGAGATTTGCCGTGCCGGCCGCTGCCGTGATGTTCTCCACATGCACATACGACATCAGCGAAAAATTCACGCTGGCCACGATGGTATCGGTTCCGTTTCCAGCGGTCTCGACAACTTTGTCGCCGCTCTCGGTAACGTAGTAGGTATCGTTGCCGGCTCCGCCATCCATGGTGTCGGCGCCGGCGCCGCCGAAAAGGGCATCGTCGCCGCTCAAACCCCAGAGATAGTTGTCGCCGGCATCGCCGATGAGCGTATCGTTGTAGGCTGAGCCCATGGCATTCTCGATGCTGTCGTAGACATCACCGGCCGCATGCCCCCCGGAACCCTGCTTGGTCGCGAGGTTCACGGTAACGCCGACATTCGACGTCTCGTAGGACACCGTGTCGGTACCGACCCCGCCATTCATCTGGTCGGTACCTTTCCCGCCGATGAGCTTGTCGTTGCCCGCAGCGCCGTTCAGGACATTGCCGTCGTAGTCAGTACCGGCATAGACGTCCCGGCCGGCAGTGCCGTTCACGGTGACGGCTGCCGTCCGCGGATCGACAATTGTCATCTTGATGTCGCTTTGACCCACGGTCGAGTCGACCCAGCTTACGGCGAGCCGGCCATCGGCCATCTCCATGATCCGGGGTTCGCCTTGCCCGCCTTTTCCGCTCAGGTTGAGGGTCTGAACATCACCGTTCGGGCTGGCGACCTTCAAGACGGTCCAATCGTACCAACCATTGCCTGACGTGTTGGGACCAGCGCCGGCATAGGCAACGGCAATCCGGCCGCCGCTCAGCGCCGTGACGCTCATGAAGTCGTTCTCGTTCCAGGCGCCGTCAGTGAGCATGACCGGCTGGGTGCCTGGAAGGACGTTCCCGTCCTGGTCATAGAAGCTGGCGTATAGGAACTTGCTGTTGACGATATGCCGGACGACGGCGAACTGACCGTTGAGATCCCCGCCAGCATTCTTCAGTCCCACCACCTCGGATACCGTGCCGGGCCCAGCCAACTTGGACAATCCTACGCTTGTCGGCTGAGCTTGGGAGGTGTCGATGATCTGGTACATCACGTTGTCGCCCTTCACATAAGAGACGACATACTTGTTCTGTCCGATCCGGGTGGTCTCCGGAGATCTCACGTTTGAGCCGCTATCGATGCTGTCGACAGCGGTGACCTTTGCGCCATTCGCATCCAGTACTGCGAAGACGACATTCGTCCCTTGCATGTAAGTGGCGACGTATCCGTTGTCGTGCGATGTCATCGACGAGTTCGAGACGCTGCTGGTCGAGAATGCCGATCCAACGGTGTGAACGGCCCCGCCGGTCAAGTTGCCATTGGCGTCGGGCGTGAACACGCGCGTCTTGAGGTCGTAATTGGGATGCGCGGCCGTGACATTCCATGTGACGGCGAACCCCCCGTCATTGCCGACGGCCTGGATGTCAAGGTAGTTCTGCGACGATGCCGCGCCAGCCTGGTCAACATAATAGACTGTGCCGGTGGTATCCCCCGAGCCGTCGAAGACCTTGAGCTTTAGGGCATTGCCCTCACGCCATCCGATGACATAGCCCCCGTTCGGCAGCGTGGCCAGCGCCGGACGGTATACGGAGTTTCCGCCATCCTCCCCCAACCGCACCGGTGTTTCGGTCTTCCAAATCGATAGTTTCACTCTTCTTCCTCCAAATATTCGACAGGTTGCTTTGAAGAAAAGTCACGAATACAGGCTCGGTGGTCCCAATCCTGTCTGTGACTTTAGGTAAAGGTTTAGTAAGTCGTAAGGGAAAGCGGTGTGATTTACCGCACGTGGCCAAGCTTATGTCCCGGGACGCTCACGGAAGTACATGCGCCCAGAAGTTGAATTATTTCCATGGGCGACATTTCGAGTTATCTCGGGGATGACGATAGAGATGCTAGACTCAACCTTGGCAGGTGGCGTCTAACAGCTTTGACTGTTATTACCTGTCGTTAGGGCAGTCTTGGCGTAGAACGAACTCGACATTGGACGGTGGCGAACTCCCGCCTCGAGCAAGTCCAGAGGCAGTTCCGACTGCGACGGTCGGTGCGCTTCGTCACATAGGAGGACAGTCCAGAAGGGCTAAGCGTACCTACGTGCGCCACTGGGAAATGCAACGGAATGACGATCAGGGTTGAAACCGGCAATCTTCCAACCCCGGCGGAGCAGTTTTCCTATTGGCGAGAAGTCGTCTGTGAGACGTGGTTCGGGCTGTGGGCCGAACGGCGCGACGCCAGTCCATTCGATGCCATGGTCACAATGCACAATGTGGGCGGCGTGCAGATGGCATTCGCACAACTCCCGGAGCACCAACTGGGCCGCAGTTCTCCTGGGGTCGCGCGCGCGCCGCAGGCCGCCTATTGTCTGCACCAGATTCACGAAGGCCGGGTGCGCGGTTGTTATCACGGCACCGAGTACGAAGCAGGGCCCGGCGATCTGCTGCTGTTCGACACGACAGAAACATGCGAAGGATTTACGATCGAAGCTCGTCTCAAAACGACCATCCTTCACCTTCCGCATGCTTTCCTGGTCTCGCATTTGGGCGCAGCCGTTCGGCCCCCCGTTCGGCTCGATGGGGGTGAGGGCGGCGGCGCCCTTCTTGCCGGCTATTTGACGTCATTGTCACATGCGGCTCCTACTCTGCCACCAGGAACAGCCGATAAGGCCAGCAGCGTCTTATGCGATCTCATCGCAGTCGCATTCAAATGCTCCTCTGTCGCGATGGAGAACGCCCAAAGCAGTATCCGGCAAGCGCGATTGGAGACGGCTCAAGCGTTCATGACAACCAATCTGGCGGATCCAGTGCTCGGTATCGGCAAGGTTGCTCGACATCTCGGCGTATCGGAACGCTATGTCCAAAAGCTTTTCGAGGGAACAGGACGGACATTCAGCGAGACACTTCTTGATGCGCGTCTGGAGGCCTGCGCACGGGCCCTCCACAGCCGCAAGGAGGAGCATCGGACCATTGCTGATCTCGCCTTCAAGTACGGCTTCAGTGATCTATCATGGTTCTACAGGCGCTATCGTGCCCGATGGGGGGAGACACCAGGCGACACCCGGGCCCGAGTGAGGAAGGGCGGGTGCGTGTCCCACCCGCGCCCTCCATGCACAAACCGACCTTAAAGACTGACCGCGAGGGCATGGCATCTCACAGCGCGGACGTGAAATCGAACTCACATCCGACGCTGTCAGTCTATGCTCTTGAGCATCCACCCGGACGACCCGCCCGCGCTGCCGCGGGATCGTCCGATGTGCGAGGATGCAGTCATCTATTATTTCCGTGCCAACGAGGTCATCTATAACGATGTACAAGTAACCAAGCGAACGACCTGGGATGCGCTAAGATGACCGACCTTCACCAGCAGATTGCCGATATCGAGGCTGAGATCGACATCCTGTCCGACGCGGCGCAGCAGTGTCGGAAGAGCATGGCCGTGGCGAAGGCGGCTATTGGACTAGGTGTCCTTCTGCTCGTGGCGGCTTCCCTGGGGCTAATCCGGTCAGATGCGATCATTCTCGTGCTCGGAATCACCGCTACGC
The DNA here is from genome assembly GCF_047497095.1 of Microvirga sp. M2. Lineage (NCBI taxonomy): Bacteria > Pseudomonadati > Pseudomonadota > Alphaproteobacteria > Hyphomicrobiales > Methylobacteriaceae > Microvirga > Microvirga sp. M2. The sequence goes on along the minus strand of NZ_CP134064.1, from coordinate 1,786,700 downwards.
TGGCCGGAATAGTTTTCTACGGATCGAGCCGAAGCAGCCTTCAGGAAATCGCCGTGAAAATTCGAGCCCATGAAGTGCGTCGAGCCGCAATGATCGACAGGATGGATCTTCGGACGGTGTCCGACGAAATCCGGCCTCATGCCGAATAACGATGGCCTTGCAAACCGTTTGGCGCCCACCCACGTCAAAAGGGTAGGAGACCGGCCATGCTGAAGCGACTATCCGCCCTTGCACTCCCGACGATCATCACATGGGGCATTATCCTGTCCGTCGGCGTGATGGCTTCAGGCCCAGCGCTTGCGAACAAGATCATCGGAAACGGATAAGCTCCAGCCGTTTTCGAGTTGGTGGCCTCGTGGGGCAGGGGGCGCGCTGTGCACCCGGGCATAGGCCGGTCAGCGGCGCCCCGAACGTTCTACCAAAACGATCTATAGAGAGATGGGCTGGAAGCGGAAGCTATTCCTCTCCCGCCGAACTCTGCGCATTGCGCCTGTCAGGAGCCTGTGGAATCGAATGACTTCCCAGACCCCCGCTCAGGCCCGCGCTCGTGCCGCCAATGTTCTGCGCCACTCCAGGGCAGCGTTGTTGCGCCAGGTAATGAAGGCCCGGAAAACATAACCCGCCATGATCAATCCCGTACCGGCCCGCCACCATCTCATTTCCCAATACGGGTCGAGATCCAGCCAGCTCATGAGATCGCGAAACGGCTCCTCAGCGAAGATGAGGAGGAGGTATGACGTGAAAAACACGGCACTTGCAGTCAGTCCTGCTGCAACGTATTTCATCTCGCCCTTATCCCTCTCCACGCCAGGACAACGTGGCTTACGTTGCAACGGCCGGACTATGATCGCCTCGGCATGGTTAACGAACCCTTGCGCGGGGCGCAATTTGCTTCAGGGAAGAGGAGCCTCAATCACTGACCAGGTTCTCGATGCTCCAGCGCATCGTGCGAAAAAGCGGACCCGGTTTTCCGCACTGAACGATGCGCTCTTTAAGGAGTGGAACATCGGATTGGACCCCAATAGTGGGTCCACTTCCCGTGTCCGATACTCTAGAGCCTTTTCCGCAAAAGTGGATGCCGGTTTTGCGAAGAAAAGGCGTCTTTCTCAAACAACAGGAGCCTTTTCCATGAACCGAAGTTCATGGAAAAGGCTCTATGCCGAAACAACTCGGTCAACCACGTCCACCAGCTTCTGGAGACGGGGTACTGCGTCAACTTTGAGCGCGTTCTTCATATCGGGGTTGCCGATGACATTGCGCCACACGGCGCGGCCCGCCAGGAAGCCGCTGGCGCCTTCACGGCAGGCCCATTCGACTGCGAGCGGAAACTTGTCGGGGGTCACGCCGGACGACAGAACAACCCATGGCGAGGCAATGAGGCTGGTCAGTTTGGCGCAGGCGCTCCGGATCTCAGTCTCCGTGCCTGTTCCACCATAGGGAACCTCCGCCTTATAAAGATCGGCGCCACGGCCACCCAGCTCCCGTGCGGCCTCGAAGATGCCGTCCATCAGGTCATAGGAGCGTCCATCGCGTGCCTTTCGCGACACGGGCTCGACGACGCTGATCAGGCCCGCCTTGCGGCACCGGGCAACGAACCGGTCGACCATCGCAATGCGCGTCTCGGCCGGCTCATCGGGACGCCAGACGACCAGAAGCTTCATGGCCACACCGCCATCGGCCTTGACCTGCTCGGGATCGACGGTTTCGTCGATCTCGACGTCGGCAACGATTTCGTCGCCCTTCGAGAAGAACAGGTCGCCCGCGGCGATCAGCCCGCAGCTCGGTGCGACAACCTTCTCGTCGATGGCGCGGCGCCATGCGAACTGAGGGTCGATGAGCACCGCGGAGGCATAAGGCGTCAGAGCCTTCAGGGCTTCCAGCTTGAACTCCGTCAGCTGACGGTCCTCGACGGGAGCGCTCTGCTTTTCCGCGAACATGGCCCGCATCGACTCGCGCTGGTCGATAGCCAGCATGGCGAAACCGCCTGACGGGCGAGCGAGTCTGGACAGGTCGGTGGCTTCAACAACGGTCATTTCTAAGCTCCTGATTGTAGGGTTGAGGTTCGGCGCATCGATCACGACAGGTCGGATGCAATGGCGCGAGCAATATCGATCGTTCCGGCGGTTCCGCCCTGATCCGGGCTGCGCATGGCGCCGTTGCGAGTGAAACGGGACATGGCGTCGACAATGGACGTGGCGGCCGCTTCTTCGCCGAGATGGTCGAGCATGAGGGCGCCGGACCAGATCGTCGCGAGCGGGTTGGCGCTCCCACGGCCTGCGATGTCGGGAGCCGAGCCGTGCACGGGCTCGAACATGGATGGCACGCCGCCCGAGGGGTTGATGTTGGCGGAGGGCGCGAATCCGAGCCCGCCCTGAATGGCGGCTCCGATATCCGTGAGAATGTCGCCGAACAGGTTCGACGCGACGACCACATCGAGACTGTCAGGCTGCATGACGAATCGAGCCGCAATCGCATCGATATGGTAATGCGTGACGGCGACATCCGGATAATCGGCCGCAACGAGATCCGTGACCTCGTCCCAGAACACCATGGAGTGCTTCTGCGCGTTCGACTTCGTGACCGATGCGAGCTTGCCTTTGCGGCGGCGCGCCTGTTCGAATCCATAGCGGAGCACGCGCTCCACGCCCTTGCGCGTGAAAACGGATGTTTCCACGGCGACCTCGTCGGGGGTGCCGACGTGAATGCGCCCTCCGGCCCCGCTATACTCTCCTTCGGTGTTCTCCCGAATGCAGAGGATATCGAAATTCTCGGCCCGCAGCGGCCCGACGACCCCGTCGAGCAGGCGATGCGGGCGAGCATTGACATAAAGATCGAAGGCCTTGCGGATCGGCAGAAGCAGGCCGTGCAGGGACACCGAGTCCGGAACGCGTTGCGGCCACCCCACGGCGCCGAGCAAGATGGAATCGAAACGGCGCAAGGTCTCGATCCCGTCCTCCGGCATCATTCGACCGTGTTCCAGATAATAATCGCAGGACCACGGAAAGGTCGTTGCAGCGAGGGAAAAGCCGTAGCGCTCGGCGGCGGCTTCCAGAACCATCCAGCCGGCCTCGATCACTTCCGTGCCGATTCCATCGCCGGGGATGACGGCGATCTTATAAGTCTTCATCTCAATTTCTCGCTTACAGCCCAAGCCCGCCGACGCAGACGTATTTCGTGTCGACGTAATCCTGGATGCCGTACTTGGACCCTTCCGATCCGAAGCCGGATTCCTTCACGCCGCCAAACGGGGCAACCTCAGTCGTGACAAGTCCTTCGTTGATGCCGACGATGCCGTACTTCAGGCGTTCGGAGACTCGGAAAGCCCGTCCCAGGTCCTTTGTGTAGAAATAGCAGGCGAGCCCGTACTCGGTGGCATTGGCGGCTGCAATGACCTGATCCTCGTGCTCGAACCGGAAAACCGGGGCGACGGGTCCGAAGATCTCCTCCCGCGCGAGCTTCATCTCCGGTGTCGCATCCGCGATGACGGTCGGCTCGAAGAAGCTCTGGCCCAGTGAGTGGCGTCCGCCGCCCGTCGTGACCCTTCCACCCCTGTCGCGGGCATCCGCGACCAGTTCCTCGACCTTGGCGACGGCTTTGTCGTCGATCAGCGGGCCCTGCACGGTACCGTCCTCGAGTCCGTCACCGACCCTGAGCTTGGCTGTCGCCGCACTCAGGCGCTCGATGAAGGCATCGTAGATCCCGGATTGAACATAGAAGCGATTGGTGCACACGCAGGTCTGGCCCGCATTCCGGAACTTCGCCGCCATGGCGCCCTCGACGGCCCGGTCGAGATCCGCGTCATCGAACACCAGGAACGGGGCATTTCCCCCCAGCTCCATGGAGACCTTCTTCACCGTGTCCGCACATTGCTTGATGAGAACCTTGCCGACCGATGTCGAACCGGTGAAGGTCAGCTTGCGGACAAGCGGGTTCGATGTGAGCTCCTCGCCGATCTGAGAGGCGGAACCCGTCACGATATTGATGACGCCTGCCGGTATGCCGACCTTCTCGGCCAGCACGCCCCATGCCAGTGCCGAATAGGGCGTTTGCGTCGCGGGCTTGGCCACGACGGTACAGCCCGCCGCCAAGGCAGGGCCGATCTTGCGCGCCAACATCGACGAGGGGAAGTTCCATGGAGTGATGGCGGCCACTACGCCAACGGGCTCCTTCGTGACGAGAATCCTGCGATCGGCCCAGGGCGAGGGAATGACATCGCCGTAGACGCGCCGAGCCTCTTCGGCGAACCAGAGGATATAGGCGGCGCTTGCACCAACTTCCCCTTTCGCTTCCGCGAGAGGTTTTCCCTGCTCGCGCGTGAGCAGCTCGGCCAGTGCATCCTTGTTTTCCGTGATCGCGGCCGCCAATGCGCGCAGAAGCTCGGCGCGTTCCGCGGCGGTTCTGGCGCTCCATGCCGGGAAGGCCGCATGAGCTGCCTCGATGGCGGCTTTCGTTTCCGCTCGCCCCGCATTGGGAATGCTGCCCAGGCGCTCGCCGGTGGCGGGATTGCTGACATCGACGACAGCGCCCGAACCGGCATCGAGCCAACGTCCGTCGACCAGTATCTTTTCTCGTTTGAAGTCCGTCCAAAGCGCCACAGTCTCGTCCTTTCCGCCTCTCTGTCAGGCCGGCAGCATCGCCAGATGCTCAATCGTTTCGGTCCGGCCCGGCGCAGATTGCCGTCCGCCGATTCCACGGCAGCAGAGTGCCGCGTACGTGTTGCTGAAGCGGAGCGCGTCCTCGACGCCCTGGCCCTCAAGCCGCGCGGCCACGAAGGCGCCATGGAAATTGTCGCCCGCCCCGGTCGTATCGACGATCGGGACTCCGCCATAGGCCGGAGCGGACCAGAACGTCGTCCCGTCGAAGGCGATGCTGCCGTGCTCGGCGCGCGTGATCACCACCAGGGAGGGGCCCCGCTCGTTGAAGATGCGGCACGCCGCCTTGGGATCGATTCCATCGCCGAGTTGCTTCCGGACGCTCTGCTCGTCGGGGATGTAGACGTCGATCAGCGGCAGAAGCTCGTTCAGGGCATTGGCAGGGATATTCCCTCCGTCGAGATAGACGGGAACGCCGATCTCGCGAGCCCTTTGCGCCGCCAGGGCCGCCAGCCTCGGATTGTTGCCGTCGAGATGAATGCTGCGTGCCTGCCGGATCCGGTCGAAATCGACGGAGTCGAGGTCGATCCGGTTGATGCATCCGCCATACACGATCATGCTTCGCCGGGCCGTTTCCCGCTCCATCAGAACAGCGCTCAATGTCGACGAGCCTGAAACGGTCTGAATGCCGGAGGCCTCGACGCCGAAACGTTCGAATTCCTCGATCATCAAACGCCCGAAGACGTCGTCCCCGACGGCCGTGACGATGCCGACGCTCATCCCGAGGCGGGCCATCGCCGTCGAGGCCGTGGCGGCCGGGCCGCCGCCGCCGGACGTGACGGCATGCGCGCCCACACGCTCGTCACTGAGCGGCGGTCGATCCACGGACATCAGAATGTCGAAGGCCGAGCTTCCGAAAGTCAGGCAGTCAAATTGCGTCATGGCACGTTCAGCCGTTAGGCTTGATGCAGATCTTAAGACCATCGCCGCGCTTCGCGGCCGCGAAAGCCTCCTGGATATCGTCCAGGGCGAAGCGATGCGTGACGATGTCCTTGAGCCGCAGTCGCGGCATGATCTCCATCACGCGGTGATGCGTGAAGGGATTGCGGATGGATCCGACGATCGTCAGCTCCCGGGCGAAAACCCGGTTCGGTTCGATCTCGATCTTCTTCCCCGGAGCCATGACGCCGAAGAACAGGATGCGCCCGGCATGGCACGCCAGTTCAACGGCCTGCGCCGCCGTTTCGGGACGTCCCGCCGCATCGATCACGACGTCCGCCCCAAGGCCACCGGTGGCGGACAACACGATGTCCGCAAGATTCTCGTTCAGCGGGTCGATCACATCGGGATAGCCGAAGCGACGGATCTGCTCGCGGCGGCCGGCATTCGGCTCGGAAATCATGATCTTGGCCGCGCCGCGCAGTTCGGCCAGTCGCGCGAGGATCAGGCCGGCGGCGCCGCCGCCGAGAATCAGGACCGTGTCGCCGATACCCACATTCGCGCGGTCGATTCCGTTCAGGCAGCAGCCGGTAATTTCACCGAGCGCAGCCTCCTCGCCGCTCAGATGGTCCGGAACCCGATAGACCGTGTCCATGCGAACCGTCGCAAATTGCTCGAAGCCGCCATTGAGGTTGATGCCCCAGGCAAGGCGGTCCAGGCAGAGATGGGGCTTGCCGAGACGGCACGGCTTGCAGCAGCCGCAATAGACGTGGGGCTCGACCGAAACCAGGTCGCCCGGTTCACAGATCCTGACCGAGGAGCCGACGCGCTCTACATAACCCGAAAATTCATGGCCGAGCACGACAGGGGGCTTCGCCTCGAACTTCTTCTCCAGGATGTGCTGATCGGTTCCGCAGATCGTCGCCGAATCGATGCGGATCAGGACTTCATCGTGCTTTGGCTCTTGAATCGGAAGATCCCGGATCTTCAGTTCTTCAGTGCCGTCGAAAATCGCCGCTTTCATAGTTCACCTCCGGCCGGAATGTGGCCGTTCACGTTAAAGACGCATGCCGTCTTGGCCGAAGGCGATCGCGGCCTTCGGGGCAAAGGACAGATCGAGACTCTGGCCCGGCGACGGAATGACATCGCCCGGGAGCCGGGCGATCAGGGAGCCGCCCGAGACTGTCGCTGCAAGAAGCGTGTCGGAACCGAGGGGCTCGACGACGTCGACGGTGGCCTTGAGGCTCGGCTCGCCGGGGCGCGCCAGGCCGATATGTTCCGGCCGGATTCCGAGTTCGCCCTCCCCATCCGATCCGGACATCACCCGGCGGACATCGATTCGAGTGCCGCAGGGAAGGGTTGCGGTCTCGCCTTGGATACGGGCCTTCAGGAAGTTCATCGCGGGGGAGCCGATGAACCCTGCCACGAACCGTGTCCGGGGTTCGTGATAGAGTTCCTGCGGCGTGCCGATCTGCTCGATGGCGCCGCCACGGAGAACCACGATGCGGTCAGCCATCGTCATGGCCTCCACCTGATCGTGAGTCACATAGATCATTGTGGTTTCAAGTCGCCGATGAAGGCGCTTGATCTCGGTCCGCACCTCCACACGAAGCTTCGCGTCGAGATTCGACAGAGGCTCGTCGAAGAGGAAGACGGCCGGCTCCCGCACGATCGCACGCCCCATGGCGACCCGCTGGCGCTGGCCGCCGGAGAGCGCGCGCGGCTTGCGGTCGAGAAGATGACCGATCTGCAGGATGTCAGCCGCCTCGGCCACCCGCTTGTCGATGATGTCCTTCGGTGTGCCGCGCATCTTCAGGCCGAAGGACATGTTGCTCCGGATCGACATGTGCGGATAGAGCGCATAATCCTGGAACACCATCGCAATGTTGCGGTCGCGGGCCGGGACATTGTTGACGACGCGGTCGCCAATGGCGATCTGACCGCCCTGGAAGGCTTCAAGGCCTGCGATCATCCGCAGCAGCGTCGACTTTCCGCAACCTGACGGGCCGACAAAGACCATGAACTCCCCGTCGTGGATCTCGAAGGAAAGATCCTGGATGACGGTGGCGGTGCCATAACGTTTTGCGACATTGCGAACCGAAACGGAACTCATAGGAGAAGCCTCTCGAAATTTGCGGTAATCGGCCGTTAGCCTTTAACGGCTCCGAAGGACAGGCCGGCGACGAGCCAGCGCTGGACCATGAAGGTGAGGACGAGGGGAGGCAGCGCAATGACGGTGGCTGCGGCCATGAGGGCGCCCCAGTTCGTCGTCCCTTCACCGATGAAGTTGAACGATGCGACGATTGCGGTCTTCGTGTCGAAACCCGACAACGCCAGCGCGAAAAGAAAGTAGTTCCAGGAGAAGACGAAGCTCATGATCGTCGCGACGACGAGCCCTGGATAGATGATTGGAATCACCAGTCGGATCAGGATGGTGAATCCGTGGCAGCCGTCGATCTGGCCGCTCTCCACGACCTCGCGCGGCATGCCGTCGAAATACGGCAGCAGAATCCAGAGTGCGAGTGGAACGGTGATGACCGTGTGCGCGAGGATCAGGGCCGCGAAGCCTCCCGACATTCCCAGTTTCGAGAACATGATGAACCAGGGCAACAGGAAAAGCGTTCCCGGCGCCATGCGGGCGAAAAGGCTGACCGTGGCGGGCCATGTCATGCGGTGCCAGGAGATCGCAAAGGCCGCAGGCGTCGCGATGATGAGACCAAGGAGGGTCGACGCACCGGCAACGACAAAGGAGTTCCATGTGTTGTGCAGGAAGTCCGTCGTCGCGAAGAGTTCCTTGTAGTTCTCGAGGGTTGGCGAGAAGAACAGAACCGGCGGATATGCCGTGACCTCCAGGGGATCCTTGAAGCTCGACAGAGCCATCCAAAGGATCGGCGACAGGAAGAAAAGTGATCCGATGCCGAAGACCGTCTTCACGAGGAGAGGGGAGCGAGTCTTATTCATTACCAGGCCACCTTCCGTCTCAATCCGGCAAAGATCAGAACTGTCGCAAACACCACGATGGCCAGGGTGATCATCACGGCGGAGGCATATCCGATATCCATGAAGTCGAAACCGAGTTTGTAGGCGTAGATGTTGAGCGTCTGTGTGGCGTTGCCGGGCCCACCCTGCGTCGTGATGTAGATGATGTCGAAGAACCGCAGCAAGTCGACGCTGCGCAGAACGGCAGCCGTGAGAAGCGTAGGCCCCAGGAGCGGCAGCGTGATGTGCCAGAAGCGCCGGAAGCCGACTGCTCCATCGATCTCCGCGGCTTCATAGACGCGCGCGGGCAGGGACTGCAGGCCGCCAAGAACGATCAGAGCCACGAAGGGGGTCCACTGCCACGTATCGATCAGGGCCACGACGAAGAGCGCCCATTGCGGCGAGGCGAGCCAGAGCAGGGGAGGGAGACCGAGGCTCTGGACGATGTAGTTCGCAGCTCCGAGACCGGGATCGAGCACCACGATGGCGATCATGCCGATGACGACCGGCGGCAGCATGAAGGGCGAGAGAATGGCAGTGCGCACGAGGCCGCGCACCACGTCGAAACGGTTGAGCGCCAGGGCCAGCGCCGTGCCGAGAACGAGTTGGAGAACCAGCGCCGCGACATAGAGCAGCAAGGTGATGTGCAAGGAACTCCAGAAGATCGGATCTCCAAACATGCGAGCGTATTTGTCGAGGCCCAGCCCAGTATCGGAACCGCCGCCGAAGCTCAGATAAAACGCGAAGCCGATCGGAAACACGACCATGCTGAGCGTCAGGATCACGGCAGGGATGATCATCCATCGGACGGACATGGCCTGCTGGCCAGGGCCGCCCGTCGCTGCGCCGTCCATGCGACCGGACCGGACAGCAAGAGTTTTAGCCTGGAGGCTTTCGGCGTTTGCCAAGGCGTCATTCCTCAGATGCAGAGAGGATAGGGCGGCCGACGATGACGCCGGCCGCTGGAAGGAATTTACGGTTGGAGGGCTTGGACCTGCTCGGTCACCGCGCAGGCGGCGGCCTTCGCATCAGCCTGTCCCAGAACGATCTGCTGGACGACATTGCTCAGGATTTCGCGTGCTTCGGGCGTCCGGGTCAGGGTCGGAGTCTGGTAGAGGGAAACGCCGGTCTCGGATATCTGGAGAAGGGCCTTCACCCATTCCTGCCGGGGACGGCTTTCCTCGGCCCACTTGGCGAAGCTCGGGCTACTGAATACTGAAGTCCGCGACGGAGCAATGCCCGCGTCGGCCAGGATGCCCTGAACCTCCTTACCGGTGGCCCATTGGATGAAGTACCAGGCCGCCTCCTTCTTGGAAGAGTAATTGGAGATCGAGATGCCCTGGTTGATCACGATCGGCTTCGAGATCCCGGTCTCTCGGCTCTTCGGCAGCACATCCACGACGATGTCCTTCTCTCGCTCGGGACGTCGCATCAGGGTCGGGAACTCATTGGAGGACTCGTTCGTCATGGCGACGCGTCCCTGTCCCAGAAGATCCATGACCTGCGTGAACGTGTGGTTGGTGGCGCCAGGAGGGCCGTAGTTCCGAAGAAGGTCGCCGTAGAGCTGAAGGCCTTTGATCGTTCCCGGGAGGCAAAGAGTTGCTTTCCCGTCGGACGTCATGAAGTCGCCGCCCATATTGTAGATGAAGCCGCCGAGGGAGTAGCCGACCGTGCCGCGCAATCCACGGGCCGCCCACGGGATGATGGAACTGTCGCAGGCCTTCAGTTTGGCCGCGACATCAGGAAGATCCTCGAGGTATTCGGGCTTCTGCAAACCGCACTTCTCGAAAAGGTCCTTTCGCCAGTAGAAGAGCGGACCTTCGACATTGAGCGGAATGCTGGTCACTTTGCCTTCGACGACGCCGCTGTCGCGCGGGCCCTTGGCAAAGTCGTCATAGGCGTAGTCGGGGCTCGTCGTGTCCTTGAGCAGCGGGCCCAGATCTGCATACCAGCCGCTTTTCTCGAAGAGTGCGGCTTCACGAGACGGCAACGTCATATAGACATCGATATCGCTCGATTTGGCCTGCATGAGAGTGGACAGGCGAGCGCGATACTGCTCCTCGCTGAATGCTTCGACGCGCAACTTGATGCCGGTCTTCTCGGTGAACTTGTCGAATTCCTTGCGGATCGCCTGTGTCCAAGACAGGTTGTTCAGCATCAGGTTGATCGTCTCGCCCTGATGCTTTTTCCAGTCGAACGATGCCTGCGCGAATGAGGGGGCCGCTGCAACGATGCTGATCCCCAAGGTTGCCCCGGTAATGAGCGCCTTCATGTATTCCTCCTGATCTGCCGTCCGCTTGCTGCGAATTCTGTGTGGCGTTTCTCTTGCCAGGATGTCGGCAAGAGCCCTTTCAAGCAGGGCAGCGATCACTTACTTTCGAATTTGAGCGTTTGAGTCAAGTCTGCAGTCAAAGATGGCCGATTATGGGCGCTTCGCTTCAACAATCACCCGTTGATCAGGTCGATTTGATAGTGCTGCAACAATTCCGCAAATTCCGATGGGACGACGCGATCAGTTACGAGCAAATCCACATCGCGCAAATGTGCTGCGCGCACAATTCCCGTTCGTCCAAATTTGGAACAATCCGCGACCAGGATCGTGCGGCGCGCGTTCGCGATCATTGCGTTGATCGGGCCCACTAGACTTTCGTCGTACTCCAGGAGCGCGCCTTCCTCAGTGATGGCGCTCGTGCTGATGATGGCAGCATCCAAGGAGAACGTCCCAATCTCCGACGCGGCATTGGCGCCGACCAGGGACCCGCTTGCCGTCCGGATCCAGCCGCCGACAACATGCACATTGAACCCTTCCTTGTCGTAGAGGGTCAGTGCTGCGTGCAGATTGTTGGTGACGATGGTCAGCCGATCGCGTCGCAGCAATGCTTCCGCGACCAGCGTCAGGGTCGAACCCCCGGCGAGAAAGAGCGAGCTTCCATCCTGGATTTGGTCGACGAGCAATTCTGCGGCCACGCGTTTTTCCTCAACATGGCTCGCGCTCCGTGAGCGGTAATTCTCTGCGCGTTTAGGCTCGGACAGCCGTGCGCCGCCGTGGTAACGGAGTACCTTTCCCGTTCGACTGAGTTCAGATAGATCTCGTCGTATCGTCTGGAGAGAGGTGCCGCAGGTCGAGGCCATCAACTCTATGGGAACAAACCCTTTCGACTGCAGCATGCTAAGGATCAGTGCCTGCCGCTCCTGACTGCGCTTCATGAACTCCCTCGTTCTTGTAAGTTTCTGATCGATTTTGGAGTATTACGCAATTTTGTTAGGAATGGCAAACGAGAGGGATCCGCTTTTGGGGTTGGATCCGATGCTCCGGTCCTGGAAAGAGCGTATCGATGCGAGCGGACCCGAAGGACCGCGTCAGCGAATACCGCATCCCCTTTTCGCTCGCGCGGCCCGCCGGGTCAGCACGATGCGCCTGACGCGATGGCAAAGGCCTGGCATGCCCCGGAACGGGCCGTGCAAGGGGGCAGTTTCGTTCCGGTCGAGCGTCCGGGAGTTGTTATGGAGTTTCGATGCCCTGCCGTGTCTGACACGGCGAGCTTACCCATGCTGACGCCCGAGTGACCCATCAATCGAAGAATTGAGATATGCCCGGATGACCGATCTTCACCCGGCGTCGGTTTGCCAGTAGCCGGCCGATGCCCTGGTTCTGTCAGGCCGGGACGATTCTCAAACTGATTTCTGAATGCCATGTTCTTCCTGCACGGCACGCCATGCTCGAATAACCGCCAGAATCGTTTGATCTGCATCCGCGTCGGTGGTCTGAGCGGAAATGACGGAGACCCGCATCACCCACCGGCCCCGCCATTGGACTCCACCCATGAAGCAGGTGCCGTCTGCCTGTATCCGTTGCATTGTTCTGCACGTCAGGTTGTCGCCGATCTCCGGCGAGGCATCGGCGCCAAAGCTGACGATGACCTGATTGAGCACGACCTCGTTCAGCACGCTCACGCCGGGCTCTGAAGCAAGTCCACTGGCAATCCTCCGAGCAAGGCGGCAGTGGCGCTCCACCATAGCGGCGATGCCCTCGCGCCCCAGGTGCCTGATCATCGCCCATGTTGCAAAGCCTCGCGCTCGCCGGGACAGTTCGGGAACGAAGTGGGAGGGATCACGATCACCATCCGAAACCGGAGGCGGATAGCTCGCCGAAATGGTCATCGCCCTGCGGTGGGCTTCCGCATCGCGAACGATGGCATATCCGCTATCGTAGGGTGTCTGAAGCCACTTGTGGCCATCGCTGGCCCAAGAGTCGGCATGCTCAATGGAAGCGACCAGATTTGACCTCGCCGGGCAGGCGCGGGCCCACAGGCCAAAGGCTCCGTCCACGTGAATCCAAGCGCCATGGGCGCGGGCCACAGGGATCAGTTCGGGGAAGGCATCGCATGCTCCTGTGTTGATCTGCCCGGCTTGTAGGATCACGATGGTCGGACCGGAGCAGTTCCGGAGAGCCTCGGCAAGGGCTGGCGGTATCATCCGTCCGGCCTCGTCCGCCTTCACGCGGATCACACGGTCGTGGCCCAATCCGAGGAACTGTAACGCGGAGAAGACGGTCGCATGAGCCTCCTCTCCGATCAGCACGGAAATGGATGGAGCCCCGAAAAGGCCGTTGGATTCCACATCCCAGCCGACCTGCCTGAGAACCTCACCCCGTGCGGCGGCAAGGCAAACGAAATTCGCGACTGTTGCACCGGTCACGAATCCCACAGACGCTTGCCGGGGCAGATCGAGCAGGTCGAGCAACCACCGGGCGGCAATCGTTTCGGCAGCCGCTGCCGCAGGAGCCGCCATGTGGTTGCCGGCGTTCTGACCCCAGACGGAAGTCAGCCAGTCAGCCGCGACCCCAACCGGATGCGAGGCTCCGATCACCCAGCCATAGAAGCGGGGGCCAGTCATGGCGTGCAGCCCCGGAGAGGCTCTGGTCACGAGGTCGGAAAGGACATAATCCGCAGGAGTGCCACTCTCAGGCGTCGGAGCCTCGAACGCTTGCAGGGCCTCCCGGTAGGTCGCCTCAGGGCGCTGTGGACGGTCGCCGACAGAAGTCCGGAACCTCGTCGCGTAGGTGGCGACCTTCTCGAAGAGGCTGGCTGCTTCCACGCTCGCGCTGTTCATGGACCGTCCTCCTGTGCCACCCAGGCGATTGTTAATGCTCTGCAATGGTACGTTGAAAGTCGGGTTTCGCTAAGGGGCCTCATAGGGAGATGGCTTCAGGGACCGGCGCTGAGGATCTCGGCTCGACCGGCTGTTCGTCTGCGAACTATTTGCCGCCCACGCACGTTGATAAGGCAGGAGTACGGCCATGCTGAACCGTCTGTCTGCCTTTGCCCTCCCTACGATCATCACCTGGGGCGTGATCCTGTCCGTCAATTTTGTTTCCGCCGGCCCGGCGCTGGCGGGCAAGATCATCGGAAACGGCTAAGCTTGGCGCCAGTGGAAACCTTGTGACCCTATGGAGGGGTGCATCCTCCGTACCCTGGTCAGCCATAACGCCGTGAAAACGGTTCAAGCAGCCGTCACCGGGTGGGGACGAGCTTGGACGTGACCGACGCCATGCCGCGAGCGGCGTGAGGGTCAATGTAACCCCTCAGTTCTCGTCTTCGTCGGGAAGGGACTCGAAGCCGCCTCTTTGCCAAGGGTGGTGGCCGGACCGCCTTTCGAGAGCTTCCACCCGCCGAAGAAGCTGCGTCGCGAGCGTCGTTTCGCGCCGGAAACCCTCATCGCCCGGTTCATGGCCCATGCGCTGTTGCAGATCGCGCACTCGCGCGTCAAGGGCGCGTCTGAGAACACGCAATTGCTCTTCATCCATTTCGAGCACCATAGTGTCCTCCGTGCCTATCGCTTCGGTAGCCAAAGACCGCAATGTCATCTCGCTTTAAGGCGACTGGCATTCCCTCCACGCTGCAGAGGGATTGAAGGTTCAAAGCTGCAGCAGAACCACCGCCTGAGCGACGCGACGCGACGCGACGGGCCGAGGCTCACGACCCCAGGTCTGGATCACCTTCATCCCGGCCGTTAAGAAGTGAGAGTCGGGCACCCTGCGCCTCGACCGATGGAGTTTTTCAACCGCATCGACCCCATCCAGCCTTTCCCTGTCGGCTCGCTTGTTCTTGCGAAAGATCGGGCATGGTCGACGGGCGCCGCGCCCGATCGAGAACTCTCGATCTCGGGCAGGGCCCCATTCTACGTCACCCTTCGAGGAGCAGTCGAACGAATTCGGCCTGACGCCTGACGCCCGTCTTCTCGAAGATGTGCAACAGGTGCGTCCTAACGGTAGCCATCGTAATCCCGAGCCTCGCGGCGGCGGCGTCCCGTCCGTCCCCCTTGGCGATCTCCACCGCTACGTCCGCCTCCGCGGCCGTCAGGTCGAACTCGCGGCGCAGCCACGCCTTCCGGTTCCCGATCTCTTGTTCGGGATCCGAAATCATGACGATGGCAGCAGGGCGCGACCCGAGCGCCGGAACCCCTAGCTCAATGTCGTCGGGAGGGAACGGGGCAACGATCATGCGCAGGTTCGGACGTCCATTTTCCCGCGGAATGCCGATCATGTGCTTTGGCCGACGAGCGCATCGGACGACGTCCGCACACTCACCGATCATCCGGAGCATGACCCGGTTGAGTTCGTCGTCGCGCAGGCGTATGCAGCCTTCCGCCGTGCCGATACGATGGCTGCGAGCAAGAAGGGCATCCGCGATACGGTTCGAATAGATGATTCTCCCCTCCTCCCCGACGAGGAAGATGGCCGTGTCCAGGTGCTCAAGGGCAGCGCACGCTACGGATCCGCGCATCTCGGCTGAAGCAAGCCGGCGGCCAAGGTGGAGCGCGGTGACGATATGGGGAACGAGAAGCTGCATCGCGGCGACGTCCGAGGTGCTGTAATCTTCGGTTCCAAGCCGGCGGCCTGGCGTGACGAAGACCCGGCGTCGGGGCGTGCCCAAAGGCTTCGCTGCCAGACCATGGAACGTGCCCATCGGGCGAATGGCTTCGTTGTAGAACTCCGAGCGCATGAACTCGCTGTCGGACATTGCGGACGAGCTCTGGACTACGGTCCCGACGGGCATGGCCTGCGCCCAACCCGGAATCTTGCCGGTCCTCGCGGCGAGGACGAAGCCTGCCACGTGCTCGGGGGCGAGGCCGAAACCCGCGGCGTACTCGTCGGCACCGCTCCTGACATCCTGTACCAGCAGGAGGGCAACATCACTTCGGGTTACGGCCGCAATGGACGGAAGCGCCCGCTCCCAGCCATCCGCCGTCAGCGGCGCCTCATGGATGCGCTGGATCGCAGCCAGAATCGCGTTGGTCTGGGCCATCCGCCCGGTCCCTGCCGTATCGATGCGAGGGCGATACACTAATCCGCCGATGCCTGATTTGCCAAGCTGGGACCCGCTTGGCCGAGCCTGGCATCGAACGAACGGTTGATGCGCACCCAGCCAAGCTGTGCCTATCCTCGCGGACTGCCGCCCCGATCGGCGGCCAGCCCGTTCGGGAACACATCACTTTGATGGAGCCGACGGAATGTCCATTGGAACCTTCGCTACAGGTCGGAGTGCCTTAATGATCGACAGGAGCATGAAAATCGTTGGGAAAAGGGATACCTCCTTGGGTTGGAGATCCCGATCCGCTCAATTCGGCCATCGTGAAGGCGATCGGGAAGGCAGCGCTCCCCCTCGTGGCTGACCCGAATATGCAACGTATCGCCCCAAGATCTGCCACTCGGGTGTCGTCGCGTGGGCCGCGCCCCCAGTTTCGCCCGATATCCTCTCCTCGAGACGGGATGTGCGATGCCCTTCGAGCTGCAATTCTCCTCCGATCTGTTCTCCTCCGATCTGTTCAGCCGGTTGATGCGCGGCCGCCTACGCGGGCTGCGCCTGTGCCCGGACCAGTAATTTCCTGGGCCACCCCCACAGGGCGACTGTGTGCTGGAGCACATTGACTTCGCTGGCGACACCTCCATCCGGAACGAGCGGGGAGTTCGACCACGATACGGTTCAGGAAATCGGGTCGGAGACCAACAACGTGATGATCCTGATACAGCAGAGCCACGCGCCTTTCGAGCGCTGAGCTTCCCGTCCAAGGAGTGATTGCCATGGAGCGCGATCTTCGAAAGTTTGCCGGTCGTCTACCCTACGCGAGCGAGCTCTATGGGGTCCACCAGCCGCTCCTGGGATGGAAGTCGCGGCTGGCGCGGCTCAGAGTTTGGCAGGGGCTGTCCCTGCCTAAATTTCCGCGCCGGGTGAGGGCGGCCTTGGAGGAGAGGGGAGTTAACGTCCAGTTCGCGCGCGAGCGCGGTTTCCTGATCGATCGAGAGGGAATGCTGACCAATTTCCGGGACGATATCGATTTATTCGCCGATCAAGAGAGGGAGGCGCGCTTCGCCGTGCCGGAATTCCTGGACAGCCTGCTTGTTCAATCGCTCCAGGAAAGTGCCCGCCGCGATCTCTCGTCCGCTCCGCTTACCGATAATGACTACTGGTCCAGTTTCTGGCGCGAAATGCTGAGCAAGGAAGCGCTCAACAAACGGTTCCGCAACATACTGGAAGAGCTGAAGTCCGACGCATTCGGTCCTCGAGCGAGGCCTTTTGGGGGGCAGGACCCGCTTCGAAGTTATGTCGCTCGCATTGAGACCCTTCTCGGGAGCATGCAGCCCGCGGCCGACTTCATCTTCAACCGTGAACTTCTAATTGCGCGTTATCTCAACAGTCTACTTCCGCCAGGGCACGAGACCCTGCCCGATTTTCCTCAGCGGATCAATGTGATGCTGCTTTCGGAACTGCCGCGGATGGATATCGAGTCTGTGCTGAAATCTTTGGACCCGCTCGCCCTGACCGTGGGAGCAGGGCGCGATGCCGTGCTCTCGCCTCTCGGAATACTCCATATTTTTCGTCAGTATTTCTTCGAGTTCGACAACTTTTTGGGGCCTGCAGTGGAGCATATATGGCTCGCGCCGGGAGCCACGACGGAACTCATCGAGGTCAGCACACGGCGGATTCTCATCGAGGAGACCTTGGAACGGAGCCTTGAGCGGATCGTCAAGAACGAGGTCGAGACGACGATGGAGGATGAACTCTCGACGGCACTACGCAGTGAGAACCAGCGCGACACCAAGCTCGGATCCTCAGTATCCGGCGGCGCGACGATCCTTATCGCGCACGCGGAGGCGAGCGGTTCCATGAGCGTCGAAGAAACACAGCGCGCCGCACGTGAAGACAACCATCGTACCAAGCGCCAACAAAGTTCCAAACTCGCGTCGGAAATTCGCAGTAATTTCAAGTCGACTTTTCGAACCGTCGCCGAGACAACCGATACCCGAAGCAAACGTTATGTCATTGAGAACCGGGTTGGTCCGGATGGCGGGCCACCTGCGGTCGTGAACTATGAGCTGCGGCGTAAGATGCGGCAGGTCGGGGTGCAGACACAGGACGTGGGCACTCAGCTGTGCTGGCAGGTTTTCGTCGACGATCCTGGACGTGAGCTCGGCGTCGCGCAACTCGTGCACATGGCATCCAGGTCGGATCTATCGAAGTACGCCGAGACCCCGCTGAAACCCATTCCAGGCAAAGCGGTCGAGACGATCACGGTTCTCCTCCCTGTCCCTCGCCCGGGCCAGCGGAGCACCTTGGGGCCGATCGCCGCGAGCGGCTTCCTGGGGCTCATGGCAGGAGGCGTGCCCGGCGTGGCGGCGGGTGTTGCCGCCTTCGAGGTTCTCGATAGTCTCTTTGGAGGCGACGATGACGAGGTCGAGTCCTATCAGATCAAACCGGCGACGATCCTGCGCCAGGAGTACAAGCTGAATCTCCCGACCGGATACGTCATAGCGCCGGCTGGAGAGCAGGATAAGGACGACCTCTCGTTTCTGATCGACCAAAATGGCGAGATACCCCTCAAACACCTGTCGAATGGCGCGAACACGAAGTGGCGCATGCAGATCGCGAGTGCCACCGACGGTCGGCTTCTTCTCGTCGTGACTGAGGGCAAGGTGACACCCGGTGAGATGATGGAGTTCCAGTTTCGCGTGACGATCAAGCCAACCGATGAGGCAGTGGCGGCCATCGCCGCCGAGAATGCTGCGATCTCCAAGGACAATGAGGCTCGGACCGCCGAGCGCCAGATGAAGCTGAAGGAAGACTTCATCGGCAACGTGAAGGACAGGGTAAAACTTGCGAGCGACGTGAAGGCACGATCCGCATCAGAGCTTCGTGAAGAAGAGCGAACCGTTATCTATCGCGCGCTCATAGCCCGTCTCATGGAGGATGCCTGGAGTCTCACGGTCGACCGTAAGGTGGCCCACCTCCGCTCGGAGTTCATCCGGTCGATCTTTGACGTAGACAAGATGTTCTATGCGGTTGCTCCCGAATGGTGGCAGCCACGGCTGCATCGCTCCGATCAGAACGTCGGGGGAAAGTTGCCGGAACATATGACGAAGACTCAGTTGAAGATGAGTGCTCTTAGCGTCTCCGCGTCAAAGAAATTATTCACGGCCGAGGCCTCCCAGCGCCGGCGCGCTGCAAGGGCCGAGCTTGGGCCCCTAGGCGCCGATGACGTCGTGGGTTGGGGTGGGGAAGGGCGCAGCGACAACTACATGATCACCGAGGATTCGAGTCCAGCTCGTCTAGGCTCCTCGCTCGGCTGGCTCCTTCAGCTGGACGGCGACAATCTGCGCAATGCATTCTTGAACGCTCCCTGGGTCAAGGCCGTCGTACCGATCCGGCATGGGCGTGAACGCGAGGCGCTGGAATGGCTGCAGCAGGCCGAAGTCGAAGGTACGGACGGATTGGACGAGACCTATGCTGGCCAGGATCAGGCGAGGTTCCGCGAGCGGCTTGCAGCGCTTGGCGAGGATCGCAGCCCGACCATCGCGGAGGTATTGACCATGGTGGCGGACGACATAGCGGCAAAAAACCGTAAAGCGATGACGACCGTTGAGGAGACCACGCAGATTGACGGGGAGAGCCGAACCGTACGCTATCTGCCGCCGGAGCGGGTCTTCGAATTCGGCTTCGATCCCATGGATCGTGCCTTCAAACCGTTGCCCGAGCCCGGTGAGGCCTTTGACATGGTCGACCAGTGGATTGAAGTTCTGCCCACCGATCAGATCGGTGCCGTTCAAGTGAACTATGATCCAAAGACGGGCCGGATGACCTAAGGCCGTGGGAGACCGACCTGGCATACCTCACCCCGCCATGCCGCAAACGCCGCGGATCGAGAAGCCTGCGAAGCCGGCCCTGTCGCCGCATCACAAGAGTAGCAGTACGGGCACCGTTCTGCCAACCGTCGTGCGTGAGCTTGCGCGACCGAAAGAGCGCCGGGTGTGGGTCGCGGGCGGGCTGGTCAAGCTCACCGGTTTTCATGAGGGGGTACCACGCAAGGCGGACGAGAACTCGCCGTTCAGCCTTCAAATCAATCAGGCCGGTCACTGGCTTGTTGGTTGGTTCAGCGCCACGGATGATGCGATACCGAATGTCTCCGAGGTCGTTAGCTTGCCTTCCCGCAAGGGCGATACTCGAGGATTCGAGACGGCCTGCCGGGCACGTGGGCTCGAAGCATCGACTCGAATTGGGGTCGGCATGTTCATCGGTTGGATCGAGGAGCATCGATTGCGCCTTGATGGCAGGGATCGATGCTTCGTGCCGATCGAGTGGTCGCGCAAGCCCGTCTGCCGCGGCGAGTTCAACGATCTCGATCAGCCATTCTGGCCGGCAGGGAGTGCAGGCGAAGCTCGTCCACAAGCGCTAGAGAGTGGTCAAGGCTATCTGGTATTGGAGCGCGAGAAGCCCTATCCAAAGGTGCTCGGTCAGGCGACGCCAACGCCTGCGCCCGATCGCCGGGAATGGACTACCGCAGGCATCATCTTCTCCGACACGCCGAGCCAAGTCTTCGAGCGATTGGAACGTGTTTCGACGGTGGCTCGCATTCCGTGGGCCGTCATAGGACAGCAGGCTGAGCCGCTTCGCGGCGCCTTGATCGCGCATCACGTAGCGCCGCTTCCCAGCCGCTGGATACGGAAATTGCTGCAGAACATCGTGCCAATCACGGAATTCAATGTCTTCGATACGCCTTCATCCCAGCGGCCGGCTGTTGATTCGACCATCGAGCAATGGCAGACCGGCATCGGCACGCAGATCAAGGCGGTTGCTCGGGAGCGCGTGCTGCGGAGCCTTATCGACGTTCACAGCACCATTCTTCGGCTGAACCTGCCCATGCACAGGAGCCAAATACGCGATCTGATCGTCGCTCAAGCCCAACTCGGCACCAAAGTGACACTGACGGCTGCAGGCAGGCTCGAGCGCAGTTACTACGAGATCTACTGTGATATGATTGCAGAGGAGCTGTTGGAGGCGCCGGGCAGCGCACCCGATTTTCTGCGGCCCGTCGCAAAAGTCGGCACTTTCCCCGTTATCGTCGATCCATCCCGAAACGTACGCTACGTGGTCAGCTTCGAGGAATCGAAAGTCCCCTTGCCGGGATTCCTTCCCCAGGCCGACCTGCTAAAGGTCACACTGCCAATTCCAGGCGAACCTACGGTCGCTCTGTTCGATATGAAAGTCGCCCGGCAAATTGTCGAGCTCGAGACGAAGGATGGCTCACCTGGTGTGGATACCATCAGCGGTCTTCCCAAGGTCAAGCGCCTCATCGAAGAGATCGATCTGACCGGGAAGGCCTCCGCCACAGCTCTTCACACCGTGGGTGTCGTTTCGTTCGGCATCAGAGGGAGCGGCAAGCCGCCCACGGTCGCGCTGCAGATTGCATCGACAGATCTGACCTACGCGGATTTTGGAGGCGGGTATCTCCATTTTGTAAACGCAACGGTGCTGCCGAAGGTATCTCTCGGAAATGTCGCTGCAATTGCGCCGGCTGGCAGCGGGTTTCTCTGGATGACCTTGCCCAGGCGCAACGACATGGAGGTCTGGGGCTCGGTAACGGAGCTGCCGACGCTCGGGAGCGGCGTGGTGGAAAAGGGCAAGGCGGCACTCGGCGCGGGTTTAAAGGCAACGGATTCATTAGAGGATGCCCGAAAGGCCTGGGACGCCCTCAGCGGCTTCAAAAAGGAAAGCATGCCGCTTGCCGATGGACTGGGCCGCCTTCAGGCCAACATCAAGGAACTGATAAGCCTGCGCATCGGATACGGGCGTGTCTGGACGGGTAGCGCCGGACGCGCCAATCCGACCCCCGATCCTCTTCGTCCGAAGCCGCTCGTCTATGGCGACGATGACGTTCAGTCATTGAGGGGCACGAGTGCCTGGTTCGAACGGGATGACTTCAGCCTCTCGACGATTGTCCAAGCGCGTGGGCAAACCGTGGACAAGGGATGGATGATGAAAGGACGCGACAACATCGAGATCTTCGCGGCTCTGGGTCTTGCGGTGCTCCTTCATCCGCGAGCCCGCATTTCCGTGAAAGGATACGCCTCTCCCGAGGGGCCCGCCGGCCCACAACCAAGGGGCGAGCATGATCCCTACAACAGGGATCTATCGGAAGACCGGGCGCAGGCCGTGGCGCAGGCGCTGGCGGATGCGCTTGCGTTGTATCCGGAGGGAAGCTGGCCAGGCCTGGACGGTCTCGACATACAGGCCTTGGGTGAGCTGCCCGCACGGGAGCAGGGCGGTTTACTCGATCCTCCCAGCACCTTGAACGAACCGGTTTTCATCGCGTGGTGTCGCTCGCATCCCGACGAAGTGACGAAATGGCCGATGTGGCGCAAGGTGGAAGTCGAGGTGATGGGACTTGGGCTTCTTCGAGTAGTCGATTGATCATTCCTTCATCTCTTGGCAATTTGCGTCTCATGAAGTTCCGTTGCGCTCTTGGACATCGGTCGCGACTGCGCAGCGCTCAAGATCGCCCGTGAGGCAACGGCGCAGTCCCGTGAGAGAAGCTCCGGTGCGGCCAATCACATTCCGATATGGTACCCCCGTGGTGGTGTGACCGGATCTCAACAGTCTTCCGCTCTCTGATTGCGGGCTCATGAATCCACCTTGCCCTTTGCTTGCCCCCCTGACAGCTTGAAAAGACAAAATCGAAGTGAGCGGGTGCGGATATGAAGCGGGGCCATCTGCGGAGCTTGGTGACCTCAGATATGCGACGAGCGGCTCATCGGGTGACGTGGATGAGCCTTTTTCTTGCCGCCCTTTTTGCCGGTTGGGGCGCTGGACCCGTTTCCGCCGCGCCTCAGTCACTTTTTGCTTCAGTTCGGACAGCCCTCCCGTCAGCCGGTCAGGCGGGTCCGACCCCTGCATGGATAGAGTTCTGCGAACGGCTTCCCGAAGAATGCGTGGTCGATCTCGCCGAACCTGACCTAATCCCGCTCGATCAGCGGACCTGGAACAGGATCCAGCAGATCAACGACGAGGTCAACAAAGCGATCCTCCCTATCACCGATCAGGATCACTGGGGTGTGGCAGACCGCTGGGACTATCCGGACGATGGGCTTGGCGATTGTGAGGACATTCAATTGCTCAAGCGCAAGCTCCTGGTCGATGCAGGTCTGCCGCGGCGAGCCCTGCGGATGACGGTCGTGATGGATGAGGAGGGCGCCGGGCACGCCGTGTTGATGGTTCGCACGGATTACGGAGACTTCATCCTCGACAACAAGAACGACGCCGTTCTGTCCTGGCAGGAGACCGGCTACAGCTATGTGAAACGCGAGGGGACCGACAGCATGGATTGGGTTTGGCTCGGCCATCGGACCGCGCCGGTCGTCACCGCCAACAAGTAGTCTCCAGAATTGATCCCGGCGAAATCTGAAAGCCCATCCGCAGCCGGCAAAGTGCAATCTCGATAATTGCTTCGAACAGGACCATCGAGGCATCGAGCGGCCGGTTCGTCCGATGATGGGGTTCAATGCGATGAACAGCGCTTGTGCCGTACGCGACGGCGTCGAAATGGTTCACGCGATGCGAATGGGGCAGGCGAAGCATGCCCGGCGCGAGCGATTATCGCGTTGTGATCATCTCGAGCGACTCGCCGCATGAGCGAAGGCGCATCGGGCTAAGATCTTTCTGCCGGCGCTCGGAAGCTGCGACAGACCCCACAAGTCCCCGCCATAGGTCTTTAGTGGTAATTGCGTAAAAGAGGGCCTCCTGTTAAACGTTTTACAGTTAAACGTTTAACAGTTCCGGCGATGACCCATCTGAAACGAGCCACGCTGAAGGAAGTCGCGACCCGTGCGGGCGTATCGATCGCCACGGTTTCCAACGTTTTCAGCGGGCGCAAACCGGTGAATGCCGAGTTGCGGACAAGGGTCGAGGAGGCTGCCAAAGAGCTTTCCTATCAAGTCGACCGTGCTGCCTCGCAGTTGCGCTCCGGGCGGGCTCGGGTGGTCGGCGTGCTCGTGCCGGATCTCGACGATACGTTCTTCACATCCCTCATCTCGCACCTTGAGGTGATGGCGCAGGAGGACGGCTACGATGTCATTGTCGCCAGTTCCCGCGATGAGAGAGAGCTCGAAGAATCGCGATTGCAGACGCTGCTGGGATGGCGGCCATCGGGAATCATCGCCGTTCCATGTTCCAACCATGTTCCGACGATCCTTTCCCGTGAAGCCAGCCGGCTCCCGATGGTTCTCGTCGACCGCGTCATCGCGCAATCGGCTGTGGCCGACACCGTTACCATCGATAATTTCGAAGCCGGCCACATCGCCGTCCGTCACTTGCTCGATATGGGCCATACCGAGATCGCACTGGCAGCCTCCCACCTCAGTATTGCGCCGATCCGCGAGCGCATTCGAGGCGCGACGGCTGCAGCCCGCGAGCGTGGCGTCAGGGATCCGATCGCCGTAGAGGTAGGTTCAAATGCTGAACGGGGCGCTAAGGCGTTCGCCGGATGGCTGGAGGAGAATCCGGTTCCATCGGCTGTCCTTGCCCTCACGAACGTGACGACGCTGGCAGTTCTCACAACCCTCGCTAGGCGCTCCATCGAGGTTCCTGAGCAGGTCTCGCTGATCGCATTCGACGATTACCCCTGGATGAGTGCGCGCAAGACCTCTCTCACGGCGATCCGGCAACCCGTCGGCGAGATCGCCGGCGCCGCTTGGAGCCGATTGACGTTGCGAATGAAGGGCAACGAGTCGCCGTCGTTTCCCACCATCCTGCACGCGAGCCTGGAGCAACGCGCCTCCGTGCGCAGGATCGCTCCACCGGCTTCGGATGGCTCAGATAAGGGCATCGCGAAGCCGGGTCGTCGCCCCCGCACCCCAGCAAAGGAGCGTCTGAAGACCACCGCTTAAGGGATCGCGCGGAAAGCGGGTCCGGCTTTCCGCACGATCCGGAGACCGAATACAAGAGCTGACGTCCCAGCAGGGAGGTCGGCACCAGGCGTCACGCATGAATGCGCCGGCAATAACGCGCCCGAACGGGAGGAACATTTTGCAAGCGAAGACCAAGTCCGTTGTCCCGGCAGCGCCCTTTCTGGCGCCGGTGCACATTCTGATCCTCAGCGTTATCGTGATTCCATCGCTGTACGTCGTGTGGCTCAGCCTCAACACGTCGACCTTTGGGCAATCGCCGACATTCGTGGGCTTCGACAATTACGTCCGTACCCTGACCGATCCCGGATTCCTGCACGCCTTGTGGAATACGGTCCTGATCGTGGTCTTCGCCGTCCATCTCGAACTCGCCCTGGGGCTCGCAATGGCGCTCCTGTTCGCCAGCGGGTTGCCGTTCCGGCGCGTCCTTCTGGTGGCGGTTCTCGCTCCCTATGCGGTCAGCGAGGTGATCGCCGTGGCCATGTGGCGCTTCCTGTTCGATCTGGATGTCGGGCCGATCACCATCGCCCTGTCGTCCCTTGGTCTTCCGGTTCTCGACTGGTCCTTCGAGCCGTCGCACGCGCTCGTCATGATCGGCCTGCTGACGATCTGGCTGCATCTGCCCTTCACGTTCATCATCCTCTACGCCGCACGGCTCGCCATCCCGAAGGATCTTTACGAAGCCGCGCGCATCGATGGCGCGACCGCTTACGATGCGTTCCGCCGCGTGACGATGCCGTTGCTCGGTCCGGCGATCGTGGTGGCGCTCCTGTTCCGCTATATCTTCGCCTTCCGCATCTTCTCGGAAGTCTGGCTGATGACCCAGGGCGGGCCCGCGCGGTCGACCGAGGTGGTCGCGGTCTATCTCTATCAGGAAGCCTTCCGCTTCAATTCCTTCGGAACGGCAGCCGCCACCGCCTGGATCATGGTGGTCGCTTCCCTGCTCCTTGCGGCCGGTTACGTGTTCCTTCTTCGCAAGCAGGTGGTCGGCAATGCGCATTGACAAGGTTCTCATCGGGGTCGGAAAAGCCGTGGCCGTCGCCGCGATCCTGGTCTGGTCGCTCTTCCCGATCGCCTTCATCTTCATGTCCGCCTTCAAGCCCGGGCAGGACATCTTCGCTGTGCCGCCGAAGTTGGTATTCACGCCGACCCTGCAGCATTACGGCACGCTTCTGTCCGACTGGGGAACGTTCTTCCAGGGGCTATTCAACAGCACGGTGATCACAGCCGGGGCAACGATCCTGGCTATTGTGGCGAGCACGAGCGCCGGCTACGTCTACTCGCGCTACAGCAGCCGTTTTCTGAATGCCAGCGTACTCTTCCTGATCATCGTGCGTCTGATCCCGCCGATCGTGGTGACGCTGCCGCTCTTTCCGATCATCAACGCCATCGGGCTCAACGACACTCATTTCGTCCTGATCGTCCTCTATGCCACCTTCTTCGTGTCACTTGGCACAGTGCTGATGCGGACTTTCATTGACCAGATCCCCCGGGAACTCGACGAGGCGGCGCAGATCGACGGTGCCACACGGATGGTCACGCTGCGCCGGATCATCGTGCCGCTCGCGGCGCCGGGCATCCTCGCGGTCGCGGTGTTCGTTGTCGTCTTCGCCTGGAATGAGTTCCTGTTCGCGTTCATCTTCACGGCGACCAAGGCGAAGACCGCGCCGCTCGTCATCTCCGAGATGATCGGATCGATCGACGGCGTCGATTGGGGTGTCCTCTTCGCCGCGTCGACAATCCAGCTCATTCCCGTGTTGTTGTTCGTCGTCGTGATGAACCGATACCTCGTGGCCGGCCTTACGGCCGGTGCGACAAAAGGCTAGCCCGAAGAGCTGAAAAGGGAGGAAACCATGTCAGCCAAGTTACCCGAGCACCTTACGAGACGCCATTTCCTGGGCACTGCCATCGGCGGCGCCGCTGTCCTTGCCGCCGGGCGATCCTTCGCGGCGGGAAAAACTCTGAACGTCCTGAGCCACAAGGTTCACCAAACGGTGATTGGCTCGGGTGATGCCGACCTCCTCAAGAATTGGCGCTCGGTCAACGACACCGATATCGTCTGGACGACCTTCGACTCCAATCCGCTTCAGGACCGTCTCTTCCGCGAGGCGAGCCTGGCGTCGACGGAGTTCAATGTCGGCTACATGGTCGACAATCGACCGACCCGTCAGATCGCCGCCATGTTCGAGCCACTCGACGCCTATCTGAAGAAGGAACCGATCGAGGCCTTCGACGACATTGCGCCGGGGCTTGTGCAGGGCATGACCGTCGACGGGAAGCTGATCGGCATTCCGGTTCGCCATGCCACCCAGGGCCTCTTCTACAACGAGGCGCTGCTCGAAGAGCAGGGGATTACGGCGCCGCCGAAGACTCTTGAGGAACTAGTTGAGCAGGCGAGCAAGCTGACCTTCACCTCGAAGAGCGGCACGCGCGTGTCCGGTATGGTCCTGGCAAGCGACCTCGCCGTCTTCCCGGTCATGTTCGCCCGCGCCTTCGGGGGCGATTTCCTGACCGGAAAGTTCGAACTGCTCCCGAACCCGGCGGCCATGGAGAAGGCGCTGACGGTCCTCAAGTCGATGTTTGACTCCGGGGCGCTGCCCCGCAGCTATGCGACGACCAAGAACGATGATCAGGTCACCTGGATCCAGCAAGGCCGCGCGGCCTTCACGGTGTTGCCATTCGCTCGTTCTGCCCAGCTCAACAATCCGGAGCAGAGCAAGTTTCCCGGAAAGATCAAGGCTGTCGAGTTTCCGATTTCGGCAGATCTCAACGGCAAGATTCCGATGGCCTCGGTCGTCGAGTCATGGGGCATGGTCATTCCGGCGAACTCGCGCGACAAGGATTTGTCGTGGAAGTTCATCCAGGAAGTGTCGAGCAGGCGGGCTACGCTCGGCATGGCCAGCAACGGCAACGGCCCGGTTCGAATCTCGACCTACAAGGACGAGGCATTCGCAAGCAAGAATCCTGTAGCGGCCGTGGAGGCCGCGGCCCTCGCGAATGCACGCGGGGCATTCCCGCCGTTCCCCGAGGCTGCCCGCGCCCAAACGATCTTCCTCGAGGAGGTTCAGCTTGCCGTGCTCGGTCGCAAGCCGGTCGCAGAGGCGGTTGCGAGCATCTCGTCGCGTATCAAGCCGCTGCTCCCCGCCTGATCGCTCAATGGGGCCGGACGCGTTGTCGCCCGCCCCCACGCATCCCGGCGTGGCCGCGACCGCGCCCTCGAAGTGACCGCTAAGGTTTTAACCAGAAAGAGACGAAACCAATGACGACCCCGACAGCCCGCTCCATCCCGGAGCCCGCCCGCACGACTCCCATTCTCGCCGAATACGACGTACTCGTCGTCGGCGGTGGACCGGCCGGGCTTACCTCGGCCCTCGCCGCCGCCGAAGACGGCCTGCGGGTGGGCCTGATCGAGAGCCGCAGCTTCGTCGGCGGCAACATGACGATCGGCCTGCCGGTCCTGGGCTTCCTCGGCCAGAAAGGCAACCAGATCATCGAGGGACTTCCGCAAAAGTTCATCGATCGCCTGAAGGCCCGCGACGGCGCGAGCGAGCACCGGCCTTGCCCGTTGCATATGGGCATCACCCTCGTCGAGCCGGAGGCGGTCAAGACCGTCGCGCTCGAGATGTTGACCGAGGCCGGCGTCGACGTGAGATTCTATACGTTCTGCGCCGGCGTGGTGATGGACGGCAGCCGGATCACCGGCGTGATCACCGAGAGCAAGAGCGGCCGCGGCGCCATCATGGCTAAGGTCGTGATCGATTGCACAGGCGACGCCGACGTGGCCTACCGTGCGGGCGTGCCCTGCGAGAAGGGCAACGAGAACGGCGGAATGCAGCCTCCGACCCTGATGTTCTGCCTGGCGGGTGTCGACACCGAGAAGCTCCGCATGAGCATCGCCGATCAACCTAAGGGCGCCCGCACGTATCTCACCGATTTCATCCCTGCTGAGTATTTCGGCCAGAATCACCAATTCATCATCGTCGGCCTGCGCGAGCTCATCGCGAAAGCGCAGACGGAGATGGGTCTCAAGATCCCCAACGAGCGCACCATCATTATCACGGGCCTACGCGAGGGCGAGGTCTGGATCAACATGACCCGTGTGAAGGGGGTCGACGGGACGAGTGCCGAGAGTCTGACGATGGGCGAGATCGAGGGTCGGCGGCAGATCGACGACATCGTCACCTATCTCGTGAATTACGTTCCAGGATTCGAGAAGGCGCGCTTCACGAAGACGGCGCCCTTCATCGGCATTCGCGAGACCCGGCGGATCCTCGGTCAGTACGTCATGACGCAGGAGGACGTGCTGGGTTGCCGGCACTTCGATGACGCCATCGCGGTTGCGAGCTATCCTATCGACATCCATCGCCCGGCGGATGACGGCTGCACGCTGATCTGGTGTGGCGATTGCTACGACATCCCCTACCGCTCCCTGGTCCCGGTCAAGGTCGACAATCTGATCGTTGCCGGTCGCAGCATCTCCGCGACGCACGAGGCCATGGGGGCCATCCGTGTCATGGCGACGTGCATGGCCATGGGCGAGGCCGCAGGCCGAGCTGCCAAGATTTCCGTGAGAGGCAACAGGAGCCCGGCCGACATCGATGTCGAGGAGCTGCGGCGCCAGCAGCGCGAACACGGCGTGTACCTGCGCAGCAAGGAAGAACAGGGCAGCGAGGCGGTCCTCGAGCAGGCTTGAACCTCAGTGGCCAAGTCCCTCATTGGCCTCGGCGCGGACACCGGGAGTGCCCGCGCCGGCATCCTCGACCGCCGCGCGCCTGACGGCCGAGGACATCGCCGGAATCGGACTCGATGCGACCTGCTCCCCGGTCGTCCTGGGGCCAGGAGGCGAGCCGCTGCCCGTCGGCCGGTCACAGCATCCTTGGCGTATGGGGGCGGCCGGATCTCGCCCGAGATGGAAACGCAAAATCGTCTCTGGCTCAAGGAGAACCTATGGGCGACCAGCGGTACGAGCCTGTCACAGGGGAGATCGCAGCCTTGCAAGGGGTGTCGCCTCCGCGCGTTCGAGGCCCTTCAGGCAACAGCCTTGACGCTGTGAGAACATCATAAGGATTGGGAGGAAGCATGGCCGGTCTCCGTCTGGTCGGGCTCAGAAAGAGCTTCGGAAACGTCAACATCATCAAAGGAGTCGACATCGATATCAAGGATGGCGAGTTCGTCGTGTTCGTCGGACCGTCAGGTTGCGGCAAGTCAACGCTCCTGCGGATGATCGCGGGTCTGGAAGAGATTTCCGGGGGCGAACTCTACATCGGCGATCGGCTCTGCAACGATGTTGAGCCGCGCGACCGGGGAATCGCCATGGTGTTCCAGTCCTACGCGCTCTATCCGCATATGACCGTATACGAGAACATGGGTTTCGGCCTGTCGCTGAGCAAGACACCCAAGCCCGAGCTGGATCGGCGGGTTCGAGAAGCGGCCCGCATTCTGAAGATGGAGCATCTGCTCGACCGCAAGCCTAGCCAGTTGTCCGGGGGACAGCGGCAGCGCGTGGCCATCGGGCGGGCGATCGTCAGGAAGCCGGGGGTCTTTCTCTTCGACGAGCCGCTCTCGAACCTCGATGCGGCGCTTCGCGTGGACATGCGCATGGAGCTGGCGAAGCTGCATCGCGAGCTGGGCGCCACGATGATCTACGTTACCCATGATCAGGTCGAGGCGATGACGCTCGCGGACAAGATCGTGGTTCTCGAGGGCGGCGTGGTGCAGCAGATCGGCTCCCCGATCGCGCTCTACAAGAATCCAGTCAATCAGTTCGTCGCGGGCTTCATCGGCTCGCCGAAGATGAACTTTCTCACCACGCGGGTCCTCGGCGTCAGCGGCGACGCCATCACGGTCGGATCGGACGCGATCTCACCCATCACGGTCAGGAGCCGGGGATTCTCAGTGGGCCAGAACGTTGTGTTGGGTGTGAGGCCTCAGTACCTCGCGCGCGGCACCGCGAGAGCGGACGAGGGGCGTGTCACAGGCACGGTTTCCCTGGTCGAGCGGCTTGGTACGGAGACGATCGTCAGCTTCGAAACCCCATCGAGCGAACGGGTGGTCGCCGTGGTTCCCAGAGACATCGAGATCCCCTACGGCGACGCCGTCGAGTTTTCATTCGATCCGGCTCTCGCTCACGTCTATCCGGACACCAAAGGTTGATCCTTGTTGTCGTTCGTCGGCACCCGGGCGGGCAGGGGCGTGCATCGTGGGGTCGTGGGAGCCGGTACTCGGTGACATCCCCCGTCTCGCGCGAACGGTGCGCCGGTGAATGAAGTGAAAGAACATAGTGCTCGGCCGCACAAGCCGGGCGAGTTTCGTCAATAGAATTAAGGAAAAGCCATGAGCCGAAAACTGTCTGGAAAAGTCGCGGCGATCACCGGAGCGGCGTCCGGCATCGGCCTCGAATGCGCCCGGATCCTGCTGTCCGAGGGCGCTCGGGTGGTCCTGGTCGACCGGGACGAAGCGGCCCTGCAAGCGGTCGGCGCGGAGCTCGGGCCGCAGGCCATTCCCCTGCGGGTCGACGTGACCGATCCGGCCAGCGTCGCGCGCATGATGCCCCAGATCCTCGACCGCACGGGCCAGCTCGACATCTTCCACGCCAATGCCGGCTCCTATATCGGCGGCGAGATCCTGAAGGGCGATCCCGATGCCTGGGACCGCATGCTCCATCTCAACATCAACGCCGTGTTCCGCTGCGTGCATGCGGTGCTGCCCCACATGGTGGAGCGCAGGACCGGCGACATCATCGTGACGAGTTCCATCGCGGGCCTCGTCCCGGTCGTGTGGGAGCCGATCTACACCGCCTCCAAGCACGCCGTGCAGGCCTTCGTGCACACGGTCCGGCGGCAGGTCGCTCCGCACGGACTGCGCGTCGGAGCGGTCGCTCCCGGCCCCGTGGTGACGGCCCTCATCAAGGATTGGCCGAAGGAGAAGCTCGACGCCGAACTGGCGGCCGGCGGCCTGATGCAGCCCGTCGAGGTGGCCGAGGCCGTCCTGTTCATGCTCACGAGGCCCAGGACCGTGACCATCCGCGATCTCGTCATCCTGCCGCAAAGCAACGATCTCTAGCGCATCGTTTCTGCGACAAACCGGATCCACTTTTTCGCACGATGCGCCAGGCGCAACCACGGCAGGGTGCCGAAGCAATCGGCCGTGGGACTTTTGTCACCGGATGGCATCGGCCAACAGCGCATAGCGCACCGTGACCGTGCTCAGCGAACGGTAGAACTTGATCAGATTGTTCCAGTTTCGTCTGCCGCCAGATCTGCCGATAGAGCCCGCGCCATCGCGCCGTCAGACCTCCGCCTTCATCCGGATCAGGATCCGACCAAGGCATTGCTCGCTCTCCGTATCGGCGTGACGGACCTTGAACCGGTTTGTGCAGGCACAAGCGCATAGTGGGGCGGAGCACCGCGTCGTCAATGGCTTCGGCATCGCCGAAGTCGTTCTTGGAGCTTTTGCGCAACGACTTCACGAACTGCGCCGGGATGTGGCTTTCACATCGGGCCAAGGGCCAGCAA
Source organism: Microvirga sp. M2 (assembly GCF_047497095.1). NCBI lineage: Bacteria > Pseudomonadati > Pseudomonadota > Alphaproteobacteria > Hyphomicrobiales > Methylobacteriaceae > Microvirga > Microvirga sp. M2. Next base: position 1,754,442 of record NZ_CP134064.1, on the reverse strand, counting down.
TTCACGACTGAGATGATGGCTCCCCCACAGCCGTCCAGGCCGGCCAGACAGGAGGGCATGTGGGCGAGCCGCGCCTCAACTTGCCCGCGCGAGAGCTTCCGGTGCGGGACGATGACACCTCGGGCATCGAGCCCGATCAAGTGGAAGCAGTTCTTGTCGATGTCGATGCCAGGCGTCGAAACGTGCTGAAGCGGAGCTGTAGGCATGGCTCGGATCCCCGTGCGGGCGCCCCTTATGAAGGATGCGCCGGTCGGCACGGCCGGTTCATCCCATGAGCTGACGCTTCTCCGCAAAGAATGCAACAGTGCTGCGCTCGCCTTCAATTTCATCTTTCGCCGCTTTTCTGAGCAGATCCATTTTTGCCGTTGCGCCCCTTCGGCCTTTCTTCCGCGATGGGGCCCTTATGCCGACGGCCTTGGCACGGTTTTTGCTCCGTGAGCCCATGTTGCACCTGAAACAGGGCAGGCAAGGGAGAAGGACCTATGTCGATTTTGAATACGACGCGTAGAACTCTGCTGGCGCTCACGGCGGCAGCATCGGTCTCCGGCGCCACGACGGGAGCCGCAAGGGCGGAGGAAACGATCAAGGTCGGGATTCTCCATTCGCTGTCGGGCACCATGGCGATCAGCGAGACCACCCTGAAGGATGCCATGCTGATGCTCGTCGACGAGCAGAACAAGAAGGGCGGTCTGCTGGGCAAGAAGCTCGAAGCCGTTGTGGTCGATCCGGCTTCCAACTGGCCGCTCTTTGCCGAAAAGGCGCGCGAGCTGATCAGCAAGGACAAGGTCGCGGCTGTGTTCGGGTGCTGGACATCCGTGTCGCGCAAGTCCGTGCTTCCGGTGTTCAAGGAACTGAACGGCATCCTGTTCTACCCCGTCCAATACGAGGGCGAGGAGAGCGAGCGGAACGTGTTCTACACAGGCGCCGCCCCTAACCAGCAGGCCATTCCGGCCGTCGACTACCTGGCCAAGGAAGAGAAGGTCGAGCGCTGGATTCTCGCCGGCACGGATTACGTCTATCCGCGCACGACCAACAAGATCCTCGAAGCCTATCTGAAGTCCAAGGGCGTGAAGTCCGAGGACATCATGATCAACTACACACCCTTCGGACATGCCGACTGGCAGACCATCGTGGCCGACATCAAGAAATTCGGTTCCGCCGGCAGGAAGACGGCGGTCGTCTCGACGATCAACGGCGATGCCAACGTGCCCTTCTATAAGGAACTCGCGAACCAGGGCGTGAAGGCCACGGACATTCCGGTTGTGGCCTTCTCGGTGGGTGAAGAGGAGCTTGCCGGCATCGACACGAAGCCTCTCGTCGGCCACCTGGCCGCCTGGAACTATTTCCAGTCTGTCGATACGCCCGACAACAAGGCTTTCATCGAGAAGTGGAAGGCCTTCACCAAGAACGACAAGCGCGTCACCAACGATCCGATGGAAGCGCATGTGATCGGCTTCACTATGTGGGTCAAGGCGGTCGAGAAGGCCGGTACGACGGATCCGGACAAGGTGGTCGACTCCATCGTCGGCGTGCAGGTCCCGAACCTCACCGGCGGTGTGTCCGAGATGCTGCCGAACCACCACATCACGAAGCCGGTGCTCATCGGCGAGATCAAGGAGGATGGCCAGTTCGAGACCGTGTCGCAAACCGATGCTCTCGTTCCGGGCGATGCCTGGTCCAAGTTTCTCGACGGCTCGAAGGACCTGATTGCCGACTGGAAGACCCTCAAGTGCGGCAATTACAACACCGTTACCAAGAAGTGCGGCGCCTGAACGATTGCTCCATGAGGGCAGCCGCAGCGGCTGCCCTCGATCGCTCTCGATTTGACGTTCCTCATGATCATTTTGCGCAACATTCTCTGGATTATCGTCCTGCTGACAGGCATGAGCGCGGGCGCAATGGCCGGGCCTTACGAGGACGCGTTGCCGAAGTTCGCCGGCGACAGTTACGCAGACACGGAAGCAGCCATCGCGGCTGTCGCGAGCAGCGGTCATCCCTTGTCTCTTCAGGTCGTCGAGGCATTGAGAGACGGTCGGCTTCTCGTGGGGGCCGGGCGGGTTGTCATCCGCGATGGATCCGGCGCCCATGTCGATGCCGCGACGGGGCAGATATCGGGTGCGAGTGCGGGCAGCCTCAAGCCGGTCCGGATCAACAACCGGGTTCGCCGCGCCGTTGAGGCCGCGCTCGGGAACCTGACGCTCCTCAGCACTCATGCCGGGACGCGACTCGAAGCGGCACGGGCGGTTTTCCGCTCCCGCGATGCTTCTGCCCTCCCGGCGCTCGACAAGGCGATGGCGCAGGAGACTTCACCAGACGTGAGGGAGGCTCTCCAGACGGCGCGGGCGGCCATTCTCCTGAACAAGGCCGATGCATCGGCCGCCGATCGCCTCGGCGCCGTTGCCATCTTGAAAGAGCGCGGGGATCAGGAGGCGCTCGCTCTCCTGTCCAGCTTGCCGCCGGGAATCCGGTCGGACGTCGCAGCGGAGGCGACACGGGCCGTGGAGAGTATCCGTACGCGGCTCGAACTCTGGAATGCCGTTCAGAACATCTGGTACGGGATCTCCCTCGGGTCGGTGCTGCTGCTCGCCGCCATCGGTCTTGCCATCACGTTCGGCACGATGGGCGTCATCAACATGGCCCATGGCGAGATGGTCATGCTCGGAGCCTACACGACGTTCGTGGTGCAGGAGATCATTCGCACCCATGCGCCCGGCCTGTTCGAGGCTTCGCTTTTCATCGCGCTGCCGCTCGCGTTCCTGGTTGCAGGCGCGGTCGGCATTCTGATCGAGCGCTTCGTCATCCGCTTCCTATATGGGCGGTCCCTGGAAACCCTATTGGCGACGTGGGGCCTGTCCCTCATCCTACAGCAGGCCGTTCGCACGCTGTTCGGGCCGTCGAACCGCGAGGTGGGAGCCCCTGCCTGGATGAGCGGGGCGCTGGAGATGGGCGGCTTAAGTCTTACCTACAACCGTATCGCCATCGTGGTCTTCGCCATCTTAGTCTTCGCCGTCCTGCAGCTCGTTCTGCGATATACCTCCCTGGGACTCCATGTGCGTGCCGTCACGCAGAACCGGCGCATGGCGGGATCGATGGGCATCAAGACCAGCCGCATCGACGCTCTGGCCTTCGGCCTCGGATCGGGCGTCGCGGGCATTGCCGGGGTCGCACTCTCCCAGATCGACAATGTCAGCCCCAATCTCGGGCAGGGCTACATCATCGACAGCTTCATGGTGGTCGTGTTCGGCGGCGTCGGCAACCTTTGGGGCACGCTCGTCGGCGCGATGACACTGGGCATCGCGAACAAGCTCCTCGAGCCGTATGCGGGCGCGGTGCTCGGCAAGATCATCCTTCTCGTCGGCATCATCCTTTTCATCCAACGCCGTCCGCGCGGGCTCTTCGCGCTGAAAGGAAGAGCGGTCGAAGCATGAAGACACAAATCCTGCCTGATCGGCAAAGCATCGTCGTCCTGCCGCTCCTTGCCACCGCCGCCGTCCTGGTGCCTGTCATGAACGGACTGGCGGCTCCCGGATCGGCCCTGCATCTGTCGGACCATCTGGTGCCTCTGCTCGGCAAATACGCGTGCTTTGCCCTGCTGGCGCTGTCGGTCGATCTGATCTGGGGCTTCTGCGGCATTCTCTCCCTCGGGCATGGAGCCTTCTTCGCTCTCGGAGGCTATGCCATGGGCATGTACCTCATGCGCCAGATCGGTCCGCGTGGGGTCTATGCCGACCCGATCCTCCCCGATTTCATGGTGTTCCTGAACTGGAAGGAGCTTCCGTGGTTCTGGCACGGCTTCGACTGGTTCCCGTTCGCGGCTCTCATGGTGCTCATCGTCCCGGGCGCTCTCGCGTTCATCTTCGGCTGGTTCGCCTTCCGCTCCCGCGTGACCGGCGTCTATCTCTCCATCATCACACAAGCCATGACCTTTGCCCTGATGCTGGCGTTCTTTCGCAATGACATGGGCTTCGGCGGCAATAACGGACTGACCGACTTCAAGGATATCCTGGGGTTTCCGCTTCAATCGGCTTCGACCCGCATCGTCCTGTTCGTGCTCTCGGTGGCGGCGCTGGCCTGCGGCTATCTGCTGTGTCGATGGGTCGTGAACTCGAAATTCGGCAAGGTGCTCTTGGCCATGCGGGATGCCGAAAGCCGTACGAGATTTCTTGGTTATCGGGTCGAGCACTACAAGCTCGCCGTGTTCACGCTCTCGGCCATGCTGGCAGGCATCGCCGGTGCGCTTTACGTGCCGCAGGTCGGGATCATCAATCCGGGCGAGTTCGCCCCCGCCAATTCCATCGAGATCGTGATCTGGGTGGCCGTCGGCGGACGCGGGACGCTCGCCGGAGCCATTCTCGGCGCACTGCTGGTCAATGCCGGCAAGACCTGGTTCACGGGTGCCCTGCCGGAGCTCTGGCTCTTTGCTCTCGGGGGCCTTTTCGTCTTCGTGACGCTCTTCATGCCCCGCGGGATCCTTGGGGCTGCCGGGGATATCGGGAAGCAGGTGAGCCGATGGCTCGCCTCCCGCCGGCCTCCCCCGCCACTCTCCCAGGCGGCGGAGTGAGCCATGACGGCACCCATGACCCCGGCGCTTCTCTATCTCGACAACGTCACGGTCTCGTTCGACGGTTTTCGAGCCCTGAATGCGCTCTCGCTGGCCGTCGATCATGCGGAGATGCGCGCCATCATCGGCCCGAACGGGGCCGGCAAGACCACCATGATGGACGTGATCACCGGCAAGACGAAGCCCAACGAGGGAAGAGCCCTGTTCGAGGGATCTCACGATCTGACTTCCCTCGATGAGGCAGCCATCGCGGAACTCGGCATCGGCCGGAAATTACAGACGCCGACCGTGTTCGAGAGGCACAGCGTGGAGGACAATCTGCTGCTGGCTCTCAAGGAGAAGCGTGGCCCCTTCGCCACCTTGCTGTCGCACCGCACGGCGCAGGAGCGCGAGAGGATCGATTCTCTTCTGGAACGCGTGCGCCTCACGCACCATCGCCATCGCAGGGCCGGGGAATTGTCCCATGGTCAGAAGCAATGGCTGGAGATCGGCATGCTGCTGGCGCAACAGCCCAAGCTCCTTTTGATCGACGAGCCGGTGGCCGGAATGACCGATCAGGAAACGGCCGACACGGCCGACCTCCTGCGCGATATCGCCAGGACTCAGGCCGTGGTCGTGGTGGAGCACGATATGACTTTCGTACGGGATCTCGGCGTGAAGGTCACATGCCTGCATGAGGGTTCGGTTTTGGCCGAAGGGTCTTTGGATGCAGTGAGCGCCACCGAGCGCGTGATCGAGGTTTACCTGGGCCGATGACGATGCTCACAGTCGAAAACCTGTCTTTGCACTATGGCGGGGCTCAGGCCTTGCACGGCGTTTCCTTGACGGCTTCCGTCGGGGAGGTGACCTGCGTTCTCGGCCGCAACGGCGGGGGCAAGACATCGCTGCTGCGCGCCGTCACAGGCCAGAAGTCGATTTCCGGCGGCGCGATCCGCTTCGAGGGACAGGACATCTCACGCCTGAAACCGTTCGAGCGCGCAAGCCGCGGGATCGCGTATGTCCCGCAGGGGAGGGAGATCTTTCCCCTCCTCACGGTGCGGGAAAACCTGGAGACCGGCTTTGCACCGCTCAGGCGCGGCGCGAAGACGATACCGGAAGAGGTCTTCGAACTCTTTCCGGTTCTCAAGCCCATGCTGGGGCGGCGCGGGGGCGACCTGTCAGGCGGTCAGCAGCAGCAGCTCGCCATTGGGCGCGCACTGGTGATGCGCCCCCGTCTTCTCGTGCTCGACGAGCCTACCGAAGGCATCCAGCCCTCGATCATCAAGGATATCGGGCGCGCCATCCGCTACCTGCGCGAGCGGAAGGACATGGCTGTCCTGCTCGTCGAGCAGTATTTCGATTTCGCCCGCGAGCTTGCGGATCAGTTCGTGGTTATGGAGCGGGGCGAGATCGTCCAGCAGGGCGGCCGTGCGGCACTCGAGGGCGACGATGTACGTCAACGCTTGGCCATTTGATGGCGTGTCCCGGGCCGGCAACCGCCAGCGGCAGCGCGCCGATGGACGGGTGGCGTTCAGCGCCGCGCTGCTGGGCGGGCGCACCCGACCGATGCGCATTCAGGAAAGCGGCTCCATGAGGATCAGGTTGCCGAAGGTGCCTGGCCCCGGCATCGAGACCGTTCTCGTCAACACGGCCGGCGGCATCGCCTGCGGAGATCGCTTCGCCGTGGCAATCGAGGCGCAGGGGGGAGCTGCGGTGACGGTCGCAACGGCAGCCGCCGAGAAGGTCTATCGCTCCGATGGTCCGGTCGCAGAGCTGTCCGTCAGTCTCTCGGCGGGCGCGGGCTCGCACCTGGAATGGCTTCCGCAGGAAACCATCCTGTTCGATCGGGCCCGGCTCGCCCGGCGCCTGGAGGCCGACATGGCGGGGGATGCGCACCTGACCCTGTTCGAAGCCGTCGTCTTCGGCCGCGAGGCGCATGCGGAGCGGATCGCGAACGGCTTCTTCGAAGATCGCTGGCGCATTCGGCGGGACGGTCGTGTGGTTTACGCCGATACGCTGCGGCTCGACGGTCCGATTGCCGATTTGCTGCAGAAGCCGAGCGTGGCAAAGGGGGCTCGCGCCTTGGCGACGCTGATCCATCTCGCGCCGGACGCCGAGGCGCGCCTCGAGGCCGCGCGCGACATTCTCTCCTCCGGCCATGGCTGCGATACCGCCGCGAGTGCCTGGAACGGCATTCTCGCCGTGCGATTCTGCGCCGGGACGGTGGAGGCTCTGCGCGTCTCCGTCTGCCCGTTCCTTCTCGCCTTTCGCGGCGGACCCTTGCCGCGCGTCTGGCTCAGCTAGGGTTGAAAGATGCAACTCACACCCCGTGAAAAAGACAAGCTCCTGATCGCCATGGCCGCCATGGTGGCCCGGCGCCGCCTGGAGCGCGGCGTGAAGCTCAACCATCCGGAGGCCATTGCCCTCATTACCGACACGGTGGTGGAGGGTGCGCGCGATGGCCGCTCCGTCTCCGAGCTGATGGAGGCGGGCGCGCATGTGCTCACCGCCGATCAGGTCATGGAAGGCGTGGCCGAGATGATCCACGACATCCAGGTCGAGGCCACTTTTCCGGACGGAACCAAGCTGGTCACGGTCCATCGCCCGATCAGGGGCGCGGCCTCCACGGACATTCCGGGCGACGTCGTGACGCCGGACGGCGAGATCGTCTTCAACGAAGGCGTGGAGCGTATCGTGCTGAGTGTCGCCAACACGGGAGACAGGCCGATCCAGGTCGGCAGCCATTATCATTTCTTCGAGACCAATCCGGCGTTGGCCTTCGACCGCGAAAAGGCACGTGGCATGCGCCTCGACATCGCGCCCGGCACCGCGGTGCGGTTCGAGCCCGGGTCCACCCGCGAAGTCGTGCTGGTGCCGCTCTCCGGCAAGCGCGAGGTCTATGGGTTCCGCCAAGGCGTGATGGGGGCGCTCTGATGTCGAATGCGAGAAAGCCGGCCTCTCTTCCCCGCGCGGCCTATGCGGACATGTTCGGCCCGACCAGGGGCGATCGGATCCGGCTCGCGGACACCTCGCTCGTGATCGAGGTCGAAAAGGATTTCACCACCTACGGCGAGGAGGTGAAATTCGGCGGCGGCAAGGTGATCCGCGACGGAATGGGGCAGGGGCAGGCGACCCGGGCCGACGGCGCGGTCGACACGGTCGTCACCAACGCGGTCATTCTCGACCACTGGGGTATCGTAAAGGCCGATATCGGCATCAGGGGCGGCCGGATCGCGGCCATCGGCAAGGCCGGCAATCCGGATGTGCAGCCGAACGTCGATATCGTCATCGGCCCCGGCACGGAGATCATCGCGGGCGAAGGCAAGATCATCACGGCCGGCGGTTTCGACTCGCATATTCACTTCATCTGCCCACAGCAGATCGAAGAGGCGTTGATGTCGGGCATCACGACGATGCTCGGCGGCGGCACCGGTCCCGCCACGGGCACCTTCGCCACCACCTGCACGCCCGGCCCCTGGCACATCGCCCGGATGATCGAGGCGGCTGATGCCTTTCCCATGAACCTGGCCTTCACGGGCAAGGGCAATGCGTCGAAGCCGGGCGCCCTGGAGGAGATGATTCGGGCAGGAGCCTGCGCTTTGAAACTGCACGAGGATTGGGGCACCACGCCCGCCGCAATCGATTGCTGCCTTTCAGTCGCGGATGCCTATGACGTGCAGGTGATGATCCACACGGACACCCTCAACGAGTCGGGCTTCGTCGAGGACACGATTGCGGCCTTCAGGGGACGTACGATCCACGCTTTCCACACGGAAGGAGCGGGCGGCGGGCACGCACCGGACATCATCAAGGTGGCGGGACTTCCCAATGTCCTGCCGTCCTCCACCAATCCGACGCGGCCCTATACGGTGAACACCATCGACGAGCATCTCGACATGCTCATGGTCTGCCACCATCTCGACCCGTCGATTCCGGAGGATCTCGCCTTCGCGGAAAGCCGCATCCGCAAGGAGACCATCGCTGCGGAGGATATCCTTCACGACATCGGTGCGCTCTCGATGATGTCCTCGGACAGCCAGGCGATGGGCCGCGTCGGCGAGGTCGTCATCCGCACGTGGCAGACGGCGCACAAGATGAAGGTCCAGCGCGGGCCGCTTCCCGGCGAGACTGGAGACAACGACAATCTCCGCGCCCGCCGCTATGTGGCGAAATACACGATCAACCCCGCCATCGCTCATGGCGTAGCGAAGCATGTCGGCTCGGTCGAGATCGGAAAGCTCGCGGATCTCGTCGTCTGGACACCGGCCTTTTTCGGGGTGAAGCCCGATCTCGTGCTCAAGGGGGGCGCCATCGCGGCGGCCCTCATGGGTGACCCGAACGCCTCGATCCCGACGCCGCAGCCGGTGCATTACCGTCCCATGTTCGGAGCCTATGGCAGGGCGCTGGCATCGACCTCGCTCACCTTCGTGTCGAAGGCGGCCGTCGAGAACGGGCTTGCCGCAAAGCTGGGCGTTCAGAAGCAACTCGTCGCCGTCGAGAATGTCCGCGGCGGCATCGGCAAGAAGGACATGGTGCTCAACGACGCGACGCCGCTCATCGAAGTCGATCCCGAAACCTACGATGTCCGCGCCGACGGTGAATTGCTGGTTTGCGAACCGGCCACGATCCTACCCATGGCTCAACGCTATTTCCTGTTCTGACATGATTCACGCCACATCCATCATCCGCCGCGAAGCCGTCGACGAGGATCGCATCGTCGACATCATCACCCTTGATCACGGCGACCGCCACCGGCGGCGTATCGTGCTCCATGCCGATGGCGGTACCGCGTTCCTGCTCGATCTCGGCAAGGCCGATGTCCTGGAAGACGGCGATGCGATCCGGCTCGACAGCGGCTGGCTCGTACGGGTCCGGGCCGCGCCTGAGAGACTGATCGCGGTCAGGACTGACGATCCCCTCGATCTGCCGACTCTCGCCTGGCACATCGGCAACCGCCACGTGCCCGCCGAGATCGCGCGCGACGCGATCTACATCGCCTATGACCACGTTCTGCTTGACATGCTGCAGGGACTGGGGGCGACGACCGAAATCGTAGAGCGTCCATTCCGTCCCGTGCGAGGGGCCTATCACCATCATGAGCATGGCAGGGACCCGCACCATCATTCCCATGGAGACGGCCATGGATGAGGCTCGCAGGGGGGCGATTTCGGCGGGAGAGGAGCAGGCTATCCTGCCCCTCTTCGCCTGGCTGTCACCGTCCTATCCGGTCGGCTGCTATGCCTATTCACACACGCTTGAATGGGCTGTCGAGGCCGGGGATGTGACGGATGAGAAGACCCTCGTCGCCTGGCTGACCGAGATGCTGACGCTCGGTTTCGGCCGCAACGACGTGATCCTGCTGAGCCATGCCCACAGGACGGCCGAACGGGGGGATGCCCAGGCTCTCGGGGCCGTCAACCAGCTGGCGCTGGCGCTCTCCCCGTCCGCCGAGCTGTATCTCGAGACGAGCCAGCAGGGACGAAGCTTTCTGGACGCGACTCTCGCCGCATGGCCCTCGCCGCGATTGATAACTCTCGAAGGCGCGGTGGCTTATCCGGTCGCCATCGGCATGACGGCGGCGGCACACGGCGTCCCTTCGGCGATGACGTCGGACGCCTATCTCTTCGGGCTTGTCCAGACGCTCGTCTCCGCCGCCATTCGGCTGGCTCCGATCGGTCAGACCGCAGGCATTCGCGTCTGTGCGGCCTTGGCGGCGACCGTACGGGCCGTTGTCCAGGAAGCCATCGGCCTGTCGCTCGACGATGTCGGCGGCTCGACCTTCCGGGCGGATCTGGGCTCCTTCCATCACGAAAACCAATACACGAGGCTTTTCCGCTCATGACATCCCATACTGGACCTCTTCGCGTCGGCATCGGCGGACCGGTCGGCTCCGGCAAGACGGCACTGATGGAAGCGCTCTGCAAGATCTTCCGCGAACGCTACGACATCTGCGCGATCACAAACGACATCTACACGAAGGAGGATGCGCGCCTCCTGACGGTGGCGGGCGCGCTTCCGGTGGAGCGCATCATGGGCGTCGAGACGGGCGGATGCCCGCACACGGCAATCCGTGAGGATGCGTCCATCAATCTGGCGGCAATCGCTACCATGCGCAGCCGGTTTCCCCACCTCGACATCGTGCTGGTGGAATCGGGCGGCGACAATCTGTCCGCGACGTTCTCACCGGAGCTTGCCGATCTGACGATCTATGTCATCGACGTGGCGGGCGGCGAGAAGATCCCACGCAAAGGCGGCCCCGGTATTACCCGATCGGATCTCCTGGTGATCAATAAAATCGACCTCGCGCCTCATGTGGGCGCGGATCTCGGCATCATGGAAGAGGACACGAAGCGCATGCGCGGCCGGCGTCCCTACGTCTTCAGCAACATTCGCGGCGGCATCGGCGTGGATGCGATCGCAACATTCATCGAACAGGCCGGCGGCTTGACCGCGGCCGCGTGACAGGAGCAGTCCCCATGACATTGAAACGCTCTCTTCCGGCCCTTCCTTTGATGCTGGCCGGCATGCCTGCCGCGGCACACACGGGGCTCAACGAGGCTCCAGGGTTCGGCGCCGGCTTCCTGCACCCTCTCGGCGGGCTCGATCACGTCTTGGCCATGCTGGCCGTCGGCCTCTTCGCCGCTCTGCTCGGTGGGCGCGCTCTCTGGGCTGTTCCGGCGAGTTTCATCTCCATGATGCTCGTTGGCGGAGCCATGGGCCTTATGGGGACGCAAATCCCTCCCGCCGAGGTTGGCGTGGCCGCTTCGGTCGTTGTGCTCGGTGCAATGCTGGCCGTGGGCAACCGCTGCCTCATCTCCGTCGCGATGATATTGACCGGAATGTTTGCCGTTTTCCACGGCTACGTCCATGGAGTGGAAATGCCGACGGGAGCCGCAGCAGCCTTGTACTGCCTTGGCTTTGCCTCTGCGTCGGCCCTCCTGCACGGAGCGGGCCTCGCAACAGGCCTCGTTCTCGGCCATCGCCAGATGATCCGCGTGGCGGGCGCGCTGATGAGCGTTGCAGGTTTTATTCTCGCGCTCAGCTAAGGATGCTGAGATCGCGGGCACGAGCCATTTCGTGCCCGGTCCTTACAATCGACGTGCTTGGTCCCGGAAGCCCCGATGCGGAGGATCTACCCTATGGAGGAGGGTCTGCTTTCGGCACGGGCTGCCGTTAGCCCAAATTCCGCGCTGGCGCCGTGAGCCGACCTTCATGGACCAGGACTCAATGGCTCAGGTTACCCCGTTCTGCTCCTTGCGCAGAACATTGATAATCTTCCGACGCATCTTGCATTCCGCATTCAGCTTCGTCGTTTCATGAGCACTGTTCAGGTTCTTCAAGTTATCATGTATCAGGCAGAGGCGATGCTGGGACCTTCGCCAGCTATATGACGAGCAGATGCCTGCTGCTTGGGTCTTTCGGCTTGCATGACCCTCAACGGCGAGGCGGAACATTTCATCATAGAGCCGACGAGGTATTGAAATCTGTCGTGGCTGTCCAAGCTCAAGCCGAAGATCAATGGGAAATGGGCAGGATGCCGATACGGATCAACGGAACCGAGGCTGATCTTCCGGCCGACGCGCGCGTGTCGCTGCTCGACCTGCTGCGCGAGACGCTCAATCTTCACGGCACCAAGAAAGGGTGCAACCAGGGGGCATGCGGCGCCTGCACCGTTCTCGTCGATGGCGAGCGTATCGTCTCCTGCTTGGCGCTCGCGATACAGTATGACGGACGGGACGTCACCACGATCGAAGGCCTCGCGGACGAACACGGCTTACACCCCTTACAGCAGGCTTTCATCGATCATGACGGGTTCCAGTGCGGTTACTGCACGCCAGGTCAGATCTGCTCCGCGATCGGCATGGCATCGGAGCTGAAACGTGGAGTGCCGAGCTACGTCACGGGCGACCTGACGACCGGGCAGATCGCGCTCACACGCGAGGAGTTGGCCGAGCGGATGAGCGGTAATCTGTGTCGCTGCGGCGCGCATAACGGCATCGTCGATGCGATCGCCGAAGTGTATGCAGAGGATCTTGCATGATTCCGGTCACCTATTTCCGAGCGGCCGACGCGGCCGATGCCTTGCGCCAAGGGGCAGCGACGGGCGCCAAATATCTGGGCGGCGGCACCAATCTCGTCGACCTGATGCGTGAGACGGTGGAGCAGCCGGCGGCGCTGGTGGATGTGACAGGCTTATCCAGCGCCATAGAAAGACGCGATGATGGCCGCCTGCTGATCGGCGCTGAGGCCCGTAACACGGCCGTTGCCGAACACCGCCTCGTTCGCGAGGGTTATCCCGTGCTCGCCCGTGCCATCCTTGCGGGAGCCTCGGCTCAGATCCGCAATATGGCGACCGTAGGCGGCAATATCCTTCAGCGCACCCGCTGCATCTATTTCTATGACAGTAATGGGTCGCGCTGCAACAAGCGTTCTCCCGGCCAGGGCTGTGACGCCATCGATGGCTTCAACCGGATGCACGCGATCCTGGGCGCCTCGCCCGCCTGTGTTGCCACGCATCCGTCGGACATGTGCGTGGCTCTGGCCGCGCTCGACGCCGTGGTGCACCTCAAGAGCCCGGAAGGCGAGCGGACACTGTCTCTGACCGATCTGCACCGCCTGCCCGAAGGAAGACCGGATATCGAGACGAACCTTAACCCGGGCGAGCTGATCACCGCCATTGAGCTACCAGCCCTGCAGCCGGCTATGCGCTCTACGTACCGAAAGGTTCGCGATCGAGCGTCATATGCCTTCGCTGTGATCTCGGTGGCGGCCGCACTCGGGGTGGAGGATAATACGATCAGGCACGTGCGCCTTGCGCTGGGTGGCGTCGCGCACAAGCCGTGGCGCGCACGGAAGGCGGAAGCCGTGCTCCAGGGCCAGCCGGCGAATGAGCAGAGCTTTCGCGCGGCCGCAGAGGCGGAGCTGGCCGATGCCGTCCCCCTTCGCGACAACGGGTTCAAGATCGAACTCGCAAGGCGCACCATGATCGCCGTTCTTGGCGAACTGGCGGGAGACGCTGCATGAACATCGTAGACAGCGCCAAGCAGGCCGCGCAGGCGGCCGTCCAAACAGTCATGAAGAAGGCCGTCGAACTGGCGCCGGGCGGTTGGATCCCAGGCGGCAGGCCCGACCCGCTGATCAATCACCGGCATGGCCATGTCGGCAAGCCCGTTTCGCGTATTGATGGCCCATTGAAGGTGCAGGGAAAGGCGACCTTCGCGGCCGAGTTCACCTTTGAGGGAATGGTCTACGCGGCGGTTGCCTTCAGTACGGTGCCGAAGGGCCGGATCGCGACACTCGATACCGCGGTCGCGGAAGCCGCGCCGGGCGTTGTCCTCGTGATGACGTACAGGAATGCGCCTCGCATTCAGCCGATGCCGCTTTTTCTAACAGGTGAAAAAGCCGCTGGCGGCGACAGCCTTCCGATCATGCAGGATGACCGGATCCACTGGAATGGCCAGCCGATCGCGGTGATTCTTGCTGAGACGCAGGAGCAGGCGGATTATGCCAACTCGCTGATCCACGTAACGTACGATGCAGAGCCTGCCATAATCTCCTTCGCCGAAGCCAAGGCACAGGGAACCGAGCCCGGCTTGTTCATGGGCCATCCGCTCAAGGTCGAGATCGGCGACGCAGAAGCGGCGCTGGCGAGGGCCGAGGTCAAAGTCGACGCCACCTATTGCACGCCGCGCCACAACCACAATGCCATCGAGCCGCATGCCGCGACCTTGGCTTGGGACGGCGACAGGCTGGTGGTCCACGATGCCTCGCAGGCGGTTGGCCATACTGCTTGGTCTCTCGCCAAAGTATTCGGCATTGACGAACGCCAAGTCCACGTGACCTCGCCCTATGTGGGTGGAGGCTTCGGCTCCAAGACCCTATGGCAGCATCAGGTGCTGGCTGCGGCGGCATCGAAGCTCGCCGGTCGACCAGTTCGTATCGCGCTCTCGCGCGAGGGCGTGTACCGGATGGTGGGCGGGCGCACGATTACCGAGCAGCGGGTCGCGATCGGCGCCAAGGCTGACGGCCGCTTCGACGCGATCGTCCACACCGGCACGGTGGCGATGACGCGTCACAACGCCCTGCCGGAACCCTTCATCCTGCCAGCCCGCAGCGCCTACGCGGCCGATAACTTCAAGCTCGATGTCGAAGTGGCGTATCTCGACATGCTGGCGAACACGTTCATGCGGGCACCGGGAGAGGCGGTCGGCACCTTCAGCCTCGAATGCGCGGTGGATGAGATGGCTGTGGCATTGGGCATGGATCCGGTCGAACTCAGGATCCTGAACGAGCCCGACAAGGATCCGACAGAGGGCACGCCCTTTTCGGCCCGCCATATCGTCGAGGCATGGCGTGCCGGTGCCGAACGGTTCGGCTGGGCAAACCGCAAAGCCACGCCGGGAACTGCGCGGGAGGGTGAGTGGTTGGTTGGCATGGGCTGCGCCACTGCGACCTATCCCTATTATCGGATGCCAGGGGGCGCGGCACGGATCGCACTTACTCAGGACGGCAGGGCACGCGTGGAGATTGCGGCCCACGAGATGGGCATGGGGACTGCCACGGCTCAGACACAGGTCACGGCGGAGCGGCTGGGACTGGAACTGGACCAAGTAACCTTCGCATATGGAGATTCATGGCAGCCCGGCGTCGTGCTCGCGGGCGGTTCGCAGCAGACCGCAGCGATCGGGGCCGCCGTGATCGCAGCCCAGCATGCGCTCGTAACGGAATTGCTCAAGCTTGCCGGCAATGACTCTCCGCTCGCGGGCCTGAAGGCAGACGAGGTCGGCGGCTTCGCGGGCGGCTTGGCCAAGCTCGACGACCTCTCCCGGCATGAAAGTTATGCTTCTATCCTGGCGCGTGCCCAGCGGCACGAGGTTGTCGTGGAAGCGAACGCACCGCCACCTCTGGAGACGTTGCACTGGTCGATGCACTCCTATGGCGCGATGTTCTGCGAGGTGCGGGTCAATACGGTCACCGGCGAGACGCGCGTCAGCCGCTTTCTCGGCTCGTTCGACTGCGGGCGTATTCTTAACGCCAAAACGGCCGCCAGCCAACTCCGCGGTGGCATCATCATGGGGCTCGGTCTGGCCCTGATGGAGGAAACTCGATTCGACGAGCGCAAGGGCCGGGTCATGAATCCCAGTCTCGCCGAATATCACGTGCCCGTGCATCTGGACGTGCCCGCCATCGAAGTGATCTGGACTGACATAGCCGATCCGCACACACCTATGGGCGCACGGGGAATCGGCGAGATCGGCATCACCGGAACGGGAGCGGCGGTTGCAAATGCAATCTACAATGCGACCGGTAAGCGCATCCGTGATCTGCCGATAACGCTCGACAAGCTGATGTGACCAGTTCCCTAGCGCGTCGGGTGAAAAAATGGCCCCGGCTTTTCGCGAGAACGATGCGCTGTTCCATCGTGGGGGCATCGGATTCGATCCCAAAAGTGCAGATCCACTTGTCACGTCCGATGCTCGAGGGCAGTCGTCTACGGCCAGCGCGGCAAGGAGCCTGCTCATGGCGCTGCGTCCGCCCGTGTGCGGCCGATGCTCGGCTTCAAGCCCGTTATCTCTGCCCGAGTGATCCGGGGTCGAGTGATCCTGGACGACATTGAATTGATCCATATGATGCGGAAGGAACAGGCGAAGTATTCCTACCATCCATAGCCTTGATCGGCAGAGCGGTTCGAGTTGCTCGCTGGCTGAAGTCGTAACGGAACCCCGGCAATCGTCGTATCCCGGCTCCAAATTTGCTCCGCATCCCCGTCAACGTGCTCCTCGGGCCGTAACGTCAGTATTGCGCCCCTTCACGCAGGATTTGACAGCGATCCATTGTGCGAGCAGTAACCAAACCGAGCCCGGCGAACCTTAGATATTGTCTCAGCCGCCTGGGTGCCGTGCATCCAGCGAACCTTGTATCGACCTGATAGCCGCGTATCGATGAGGGACTTGAATGCGAATTCTGCTCGTTGAGGACACCGAGGACGTCGGCGAGGGGATCGCCGCCCGGCTCGAACGGATCGGTCATAAGGTCGACTGGGAGAAGGATGGTGGCGTTGCCGATGAAGTCCTGAAGGTTGAGGACTATGATCTCCTGATCCTCGACGTGAACCTGCCGGCGCTCGACGGCTTCTCGATCCTGAAACGCCTCAGACAGCGCAAGTCGAAGATGCCGGTCCTCGTCCTCACGGCTCGCTCCCAGATCGACGATCGGGTCGATGCGCTGGACCTCGGGGCGGACGATTATCTGGTCAAGCCCTTCGATTACCGTGAGCTGGAGGCCCGCGCCCGTGCCTTGCTCCGGCGCAGTGCCGGCGAGACGACCAATCAACTCGTGTGCGGGCAGGTGACCATCGACCGAGGCTCGCGCGCCGTGTTGATCAATGGTACACCCGTCGACCTGACCCGCCGCGAATTGACCCTCCTCGAGATCCTGGCGGCAAGGCCGGGCCGGATATTCGGGAAGGACGAACTCATGGATCAGTTGTTCGGTTTTGATGACGAAGCCAGCCCGAACGCCGTGGAACAGTATGTCGCCCGCCTGCGGAAGAAACTGGCCGGATCCGGCGCGGAGATCCGGACCCTGCGAGGACTTGGCTATCAGATCACCTGCCGATGATAAGGCCCGGTCACTCCCTCTACTCACGCATCATCCTGGTCATTGCCATTACCTTCGGCGCCGGGTTCGTCGTGCTGGGGGCGGCCGCATGGTTCTATGCCCGCATTGCGGCTGACGATGCCTATGACCGCCTGCTCGTCGGAGCGGCGCTCCAGATCGCCGAGAGCGTCCACGCGGAGGATGAGACGATCTCCGTCGATCCGCCCGTCTCCGCATTTGAGACCCTCTCGCTGTCTGCCAACGACCGCATCTTCTACAAGGTCCTCGACCCGCGCGGGGGCGTTCTCACAGGGTACGATGACCTTTTCGTCGCAGCGTCCCCTTCCGGGACGAGCGTGCCCTCGGTGTCGGATGGTTACTATCGCAACTTTCCCGTACGGGTGGCCGTCGTCAACCGGCTGCTCTCAGACACGCCGGCGCCTGGATGGGTTCAGGTCGTGGTCGCCCAGACACGGGAGGCCCGTACCAGCCTTGCCCGCGACCTGACGCTCAAGGGACTGATGCTGATGGGCGCCATGATGGGCCTTGCCTTCATGAGTGTCCTGTTTGCCGTACGGCGTGCCCTGCAACCCCTGACCCGCGTGGAACAGGAACTGCGGTACCGGGATCCCAAGGACCTGACCCCGCTCAGCCTGGCGATCCCTCGCGAGATCGAGACACTCGTCGTCACCATCAATCGCTTCATGGACCGGCTCTCCGGCCGCATTGCGCTGATGCAGCGGTTCATCGCCGACGCGGCACATCAGATCCGCACGCCCTTGGCCGGGCTTGCCTCCCAGGTGGACCTCCTCACCGAGGAGACCCGACCGGAACGCCGCGAACAACAGCTTCTCCGTATCAAGGAGCGTGCGGCCGAGCTTGGCCGACTGACGAACCAGCTCCTGAATCATGCCATGATAATCCATCGCGCCGAGGTCGCTGAGTTCGACGCTGTCGATCTCGGTGCACTTGCGCGGCAGGTCCTGATCAATGCCGTGCCTCGCTCGTATGACCGCGAGGTGGACATCGCTTTCGACGAGCCCCGGGAGCCGGTCATGATGCTAGGCGACTCTGTCAGCCTGCGCGAGGCACTCTCGAACCTGATTGACAATGCGCTGAAGCACGGTGCCGAAACGCGCCTCGAGGTTCGTGTCTCCGCCAAGGGCGATGCGGCCGTCGTCGAGATTGTCGACGACGGCCCCGGGATTCCTGTCTCAGCCTGGCAGCGGGTTCAGGAGCCGTTCCACACGAAGAGCGCAACCGGCTCGGGTCTGGGCCTATCCATTGCAAGAGACGTTGTTCGGGCGCATGGCGGCGAGTTCCGTTTCCGCGAGCGCACAGAGGATGGCTTCGCGGTTATCCTGCGGTTCGAGAGACTGCACGAGAGGCCCGGCCAAAGCGAAGGCGGAGAAGCATCTTGAGGCGGATCATCAAGGCAACCTTGGCTGCGATCGGCTGCCTGGCAGGATTGATCGGCCCCGCGGTGGAGGCGGCCGAAAAGACGGTCTTCCGCGCGCCCGGCAGCCAGCAGGCGCTCCTGTCGATCCATGGCGCGACGGATCTGACGGCCATGGAACCGCTGATCCAGGACTTCCAGACGATCTGGCCGAACGTGACCATCGAATATAGCGAGTACCTGACCAACGAACTGTTCAGTCGTGTATCAGGGGATTGTCATTCGAACGAGGGGACGATGGATCTGGTTCTATCATCGTCCGTCGATCAACTCGTCAAGCTCGTCAACGATGGCTGCGCAATGAGCTATCGGTCGCCTATGACCGTGCGGCTGCCGTCCTGGACCCGATGGCGCGACGAGGTGTTCGGCTTCACGTTTGAGCCCGCCGTCATCGTTTTCAACCGCGATCTCGTTCCTCCGGAAGACGTTCCAAGGACTCGTGTGGAACTCATCGATCTCCTGCGGTCGAAGCCTGAGAAATACAATGGAAAGATCGGCTCCTATGACATCGGTCGATCCGGCGTCGGCTATCTCTTCTCATCCTACGATGCCCGAGGCATCACGATCTTCGGGCGTCTTCTCGAGGCGTTCGGCAGGGCGAACCTGGTCGCGAACTGCTGCACGACGGATCTCCTGACCGAGCTCTCATCCGGGCGCCTTGCCATCGGCTACAACCTCATCGGATCCTATGCCGTCGGTGCAAGACGGCGCGGAGCGCATCTCGGGATCGTCATCCCGCGCGACTATACCGTCGTGCTCAGTCGCGCGGCCTTTATCCCGCGCTCGTCGACGAACAAGGTCAGCGCCTTCCATTTCCTGGACTACCTGCTCTCCGAGCGAGGTCAGAAGAAGAGCCGCGATGAATCGTTCTTCTTCAGCTTCGATGGGGCCATTCCGGCGGATGTGGATGGGCCCATTTGGCTAGCCTCGTCCGGGCTCCTGCGACCCATCACCATCGGGCCGGAGCTGTTGGCGGTTCAGGATCGGGCCAAGCGCGAGCGCTTCCTGAGCGAGTGGCGCCGTTCGACGCAACTTGAAACGAACGCCCCGTAAGTACGCCCTACGGCATCGGCCGTGACATCGAACGCACATCCGATGCTCTCCTCTTGGAAAGAGCGCAATTGTGCGCCGGCGAAGCGGAGCCGCCTCGCCGGCGAAATGCTCTCAATCCTCGACGGCCTTGAAGCGGCCCATGCCCTTCATGACGAAGGGGAGGATGAGGGCGATCAGGGCGATGGTGAGAAGCGTGGCCGAGATCGGGCTCTGCAGCAGGACCAGCGGATCGCCGAGGCTGATCGACAGGGCGCGCCGCAGCTGGCTTTCGGCGACGGGTCCCAGGATGAGGCCCACGACGACCGGCGCGATCGGGAAGTCGAAGCGGCGCATCAGGAAGCCGACCACGCCGAACACGGCCAGCATGATGAGCTCGACGGGCGACGGGTTGGCGGCGATCGTGCCCATGGTGGCGAAGACCAGGATGCCGGCATAGAGCCAGGGCTGCGGGATCGCGAGCAGGCGCACCCACACGCCGACCAGCGGCAGGTTCAGCACCAGCAGCATGCCGTTGGCGATGAACAGGCTCGCGATCAGGCCCCACACCAGGTCGGGCTTTTCGGCAAAGAGCAGCGGGCCGGGGTTGAGGCCGTATTGCTGGAAGCCCGCCAGCATCATGGCGGCCGTGGCGGAGGTCGGAAGGCCCAGGGTCAGGAGCGGCACCAGGGTGCCGGCCGCCGAGGCGTTGTTGGCGGCCTCGGGGCCGGCGACGCCCTCGATGGCGCCCTTGCCGAACTCCTCCGGATGCTTGGTGAGCCGCTTCTCGGTCGCATAGGACAGGAAGGTCGGGATCTCGGCGCCGCCCGCCGGCAGGGCCCCGATCGGGAAGCCGAAGAGCGTCCCGCGCAGCCAGGGCTTCCAGGAGCGCTTCCAGTCGTCCTTGGTCATCCAGAGCGAGCCGCGCACGGCTTCGAGCTTCTCCTCGTGCACGTGGCGGCGCGAGGCGACGTAGAGGGCCTCGCCGACGGCGAAGAGGCCGACCGCGAGGGTCGTCACTTCGATGTTGTCGTAGAGCTCCGGCACGCCGAAGCTGAGGCGGGCCTGCCCGGACAGGATGTCGATGCCCACGAGGCCGAGGACCAGGCCGAGGAACAGGCTGGTGAGGCCGCGGACCGGGGAATCCCCGAAGGTGGCCGAGACGGTCACGAAGGCCACGCACATCAGGGCGAAGTAGTCTTCGGGGCCGAAGCGCACGGCGATGTCGACGAGATAGGGCGCGAGCAGCGCCAGCCCCAGGGTCGCGAAGGTGCCGGCCACGAACGAGCCGATGGCCGAGGTCGCGAGCGCGGGCCCGGCGCGTCCGGCTTTCGCCATCAGGTTGCCTTCGAGGGCGGTCGCCATCGAGGCGCTTTCGCCCGGGGTGTTGATCAGGATCGCGGTGGTCGAGCCGCCATACATGCCGCCGTAATAGATGCCCGCGAACATGATGATGGAGCCGGCCGGGTCGAGCCTGAAGGTGACCGGCAGCAGGAGCGCCACGGTGAGCGCCGGGCCGATGCCGGGCAGAACGCCGACGGCCGTGCCGAGCAGAACGCCGATGAGTGCGAACAGCAGGTTCATCGGCTCGATCGCCACGGTCAGGCCGTGGGCCAGGGAGACAAAGGCTTCCATGGGGGCCTCAGAGAAGGTGCTCGAGCGGCCCTGCCGGCAGGGACAGGGTCAGGAGCTTGGCAAAGAGCAGATAGACGACGAGCGCGATCACGATGCCGAGCAGGAGGTCCGTCACGAAGGCGCGGCGTCCGAAGGCCGCGGAGGTCGTGGCGAACAGGATGGCCGTGCCGATCATGAAGCCGCCGCCGATGGCGATGAGGGTGATCAGGACGGCGAGGCCGCCGACGATCAGGATGATCGGCTTCCAATCGAGGCTTTCGCGCTCGGGCAGGTCGCCGCGCAGGGCGCCGATCCCGTTGCCGACGGCAAGCAGGGCGAGGCCGATGGCCACGATGACGGGCATGGCCTTCGGGCCGACGTCGTAGGGGGAGAGAAGCTGCAGCTTGGTCATGTCCCACCCGACCAGGCCGGCCAGGGCGAGGAGGAGGAGAGCGATGACGAAGCCCGCTGTGTCGATGCGCCGATGCTGAGATGACATGAGAAAGATCCTGAAAGCAAAAGCGCCGCGCTCGGGGAACGCGGCGCCTGGTTCGTCAGCGGCGGCTTACGACTTCACCAGTCCCACCGCGGTCAGGACGTCCTTCGTGCGGAGCACTTCCTCGCCCAGGAGCTTGGTGAACGCGTCGCCGGACAGGTAGGCGTCATCCCAGCCCTTGGCCTTCAGGATCTCCTGCCATTCCTTGGCCTTCGCCAGCTTGTCCATGGTGTCGGTCAGGGCCTTCTTCTGGTCGGCGGAGATGCCGGGAGGCGCCACGACGGCGCGCCAGTTGGCGATCTCGAGGTCGACGCCCTCGGCCTTGATCGAGGGCTGCTCGGCCGTGGCCTTGTCGGCCGGGGAGCTCAGGCCGAGAAGGCGCAGCTTGCCGGCCTTGATCTGGCTTTCGAACTCGCCGTAGCCGGAGATGCCGGCCGTCACCTTGCCGCCGAGGATCGCCGCGAGGGCCTCGCCGCCGCCCGAGAACGGGATGTAGTTGATCTTGGTCGGGTCGGCGCCGGCCGCCTTGGCGAAGAGCGCCGCCGCGATGTGATCGACGCCGCCGGCCGAGCCGCCCGCCCACGTCACCTTCGCCGGATCCGCCTTGATGGCCGCGGCCAGGTCCTTCACGGACTTGATCGGGGACTCGGCCGGAACCACGATCGCCTCGTATTCCGCCGTCAGGCGGGCGATGGGGGTCGTCTGGTCGAGCGTGACCGGCGACTTGTTGGTCAGGAGCGCGCCCACCATCACGTAGCCCATGACCATGAGCTGGCTGCCGTCGCCCTTCGCGTTGTTCACGAGCTGGGCGATGCCGATGGAACCGCCCGCGCCGGGAACGTTGGTGACCTGCACGCCCTTGGCAAGCCCGGCCTGCATCAGAGCCTGCTGCATCGACCGCGCCGTCTGGTCCCAGCCGCCGCCAGGCGCCGCAGGAGCCATGATCTTCAATTCGGTCTGGGCAAAGGCCGAGGTAGCGAACAAGGCGGTCGCAGCCGCGATCAGTGTCCGTGACAGGCGCGAGCGTAATTGGATCATTGGCATCCTCCCAGGATGGCTGAAGTTACTTCCGCATGCTTGGTGCAGGCGGGAGAGCCGTCCTAGAGGATGAACCTGACAGCAAGCTGACTAACTTGCGGAATTAACCCGGGCGAGGAGCGCAAGGGTTAGCCCCGAAGTATCCGCCTCAGCCATCGGCCAAGCCTGGACGACGTTTGACGAAACCATTGCCCAGCATGGCTACCGAAAGGAAAGCCATGGATCTCTGTCAGGGTTTCCGAGGGGGTGGACGGCCCCCAACGGCCCCGGGGTGCCAAAGTGGAGGTATTGAGCACCGCTTCAGGGAGGCGTCCATGGACGGGATGAGACGGTCGCTTTCCTGGCGAGCCAGAAGGTCGATCCGGCTGAGTTCCCGTTTGCTCATCAGCGCCGCACCCATCAGAACTGCTGCTTCCGTGCCTTGATCCCGAAGGGCAGCGGACTGACGTTTTGACTTTGCTGGGTGCCGACAATTCAACTCTGCGCCTACAAATCAATTTCGCAGAGCAAACCTTATGGAACCAGTCTCGAGCGGCAAACGGGGCGGACCGTAAATTCGCTGGCCCTGAATCCATCACAGGAACAAAGGTCTTCCTGAAAACATTTGCTCAAGCAACAGCACGCATGGATGGTCCTCCCTGACCGCCAGCTCCCTCCATCATCCGGTGGAGGGAGCTTTTTCACGGGCAGACCTGCCCACACGTCCCTCGGCGCACCTCCGGCGCTTCGTGACGAACGCGCCAGTCTCGGGCCTGCTTGGTCCGCTCCGGGCGCAGCTGCCGCCTGACGGGCTGAACAGCTCTCGCGGGAGGGTAAGCCTCTCCTTTCACAAAGCGGCCGGTCCGTGGGGCGCCGGCGACAGTCTCAGCCGGATAGGGACGGGGTTCGATCAATTTCGACTAAGACCGCCCATGGAATTGGAGCACACGCAGCCGGGGATCGCCACAGGCACAATCCAGCCGACCCTCAGGTTTCGAACGTCAGGCCCTCTCGGGCGAGCTCCTCGTCGCGCTGAACGAGGAAAATCAATACAGCGAGAATGGTGATGAAGAATCGGAACGCATCCGGGACGCCATTCCACTGTTTCGACATCCACATGCCGAACCACTCGCCTCCGACAGACATGAAGCCAACCTGCCAGACAAGGAAACCAAGCGTCAGGCCAGCAATCGCGAAGCCCTTTCCCCGATTGAAGCCGACCGCATCACGGCGCAGTCGGCGCAGCAGCATAAAAGCGCCGATCCAGCATAGAACTGCAGTCAGCGTCTCGGCGGCGATGATCATGATATAGGCCGCATTATGGAGCGCCGGGTTGGTAATCGCCCGATACTTGATCGTGGCATCCGGGAAGATCGTATCCATGAGAAAGACGTGCTGCACAAAAGCGAAGTTCGTAGCGTAATCAGTGATGTTGCCGAACGCCACTAAGCTCGTGAAGAATGCAATCGCCGCAACCATGGCCGCTTTCGAGACACGAACGATAAGCATATTTAAGTTCTCCCCTATCATGGGGGCGGATACCGGAGCGGAGCATAAACTGAACGCCACCGCAGATAGGATCGGCGCGCGTGTCATAGGACTTCAGGATACGATAGCCTTGCCCTGGCTGAAAGACTTTCCAGCTCCCGCGAAATCTCCTTTTGCCGCCAATGACAACTGAGCAGAGTTAGTGCAGGATCTGAAGAAGTACAGGTCTCGTCATGCATGAAATTCGCCTGACGACTGAACAACGGGCTGAAATAAATCGGCGTGCAGACACTGTGATTTTCTTTTCCATGCATCTCCTGCATCGCTCGCACGAGAGGGATGATTTTCAGGAATATTGAGATGCGGTGTTCAGGCTGCTAAGAAAATGCTCTTGGTAATTCTGAGAGCCGCTGATGAAGATATTGCGATTTCTGGCAGGTGTCGTTGCCGTGGGGCTGATCGCCATCACGAGCTTCGTGGCGTTCGCGTGGAATTCCGAAATTGCCGCTGTCGACCGTCCTGCCGGGCCTTTCGACCAGGCTGCTGTGAAGCGCGGCGGTGAGCTGGCCGCGATAGGAAACTGCAATGTCTGCCACACGGCTCCCGGCGGCAAGATGTTTGCCGGTGGTCTGGCCATTCCGACGCCCTTCGGGACCATCTACTCCACCAACATCACGCCCGATCCCGAGACCGGCATCGGGCGTTGGTCCGAGGCCGCATTCATACGGTCCATGCGCGAAGGGGTGAACCGCAAAGGACAGCATCTCTATCCGGCCTTTCCGTACGATCACTTCACGAAGGTCTCGGATGCCGACAATCAGGCGCTTTACGCATTCCTCATGACCCGGGAAGCCGTGCGGGCCGAGGCGCCGGCCAACGAGCTTCCATTTCCTCTTAATATCCGGCTGATGCTTGCCGGCTGGAAGGCGATGTTCCTCCGGAAGGGGCCCTATCAACCGGATCCTGCCCACGACGCTGTATGGAATCGCGGCGCCTATCTGGCCGAAGGGCTCGGGCATTGCGGGGCGTGCCACACGCCCCGCAACCGCCTCGGCGCGGAGAAAACAGGCGAGCATTTCGCGGGCAGCGCGGTTGAAGGGTGGACTGCCTATGCCATCAACGGCAGTTCGCCGAGTCCGATTCCCTGGACGGCCGATGCTCTCGCCCACTACCTGAAACACGGTTGGCAGGAGCATCACGGTGTCTCCCGCGGTCCGATGGCTCCTGTCACGGCCAATATGGGATCGGTTCCCGATTCTGATGTGCGAGCCATCGCCGCCTATGTCGCGTCTGTAATGGGTGAGCCGTCGCCGGAGCGTCGCGCCCGTGGAGAGAAAATCCTGTCGCAGACGGTGGCGCACGGACCGGGCGCAATGGCCCAGACGGCCGGAACTCAGACGCTCCCGATCAGTGTCGATAAGAACGATCTCGGTGCCGTCATCTACGCGGGCGCGTGCTCCAGCTGTCACGATGCCGGTCGGCCGCTTCCCTTCGGGGGCATAAGACTCGCCTTTAGCACGGCTCTGTATGGACCGGACCCGACCAACCCGATCAACGTTATCCTTTATGGGCTTCCTGCTCCGGAAGGGGAGCGCGGACCGATCATGCCGGGCTTCGCGGGCGTTCTCAACAACCAGCAGATGACGGCCCTCCTCACCTACCTGCGGGCTAAGTTCAGCGATAAGCCCGCATGGTCCGGCGTGGAGAGCCTCGTCGCCAAGATCCGCGACGGCGGAGAGCGGACACACGCGCGGGCTGCGGATGGCGCGTCCTCGGCTCCCGATAATTCAACAAGGCGGAACACGTCATGGTGACTCTCAAGGTCAACGGTCAGTCGCACCAGATCGACGCCGATCCCGATACACCGCTGCTTTATGTCCTCCGAGACGACCTGAGGCTGAATGCCGCCAAATACGGCTGCGGCCTGGGCCAGTGCGGGGCCTGTACCGTCATGGTGGATGGCGAGGCGGTCTTCTCATGCGTCACGCCGGTGATGCTGCTGGAAGGCCGCGAGATCACCACCGTGGAGGGGCTCGGAACCGTCGACCGGCCCGGCCCCATGCAGCAGGCCTTCATCGAGGAACAGGCAGCGCAGTGCGGCTACTGCATTGCCGGCATGATGATGAGGGCTCAGGCACTGCTGCAGAAAAACCCGGCCGCCACCGACGAGGAGATCCAGGCCCATATGGAGCCGAATCTCTGCCGGTGCGGGACGCATATGCGGATCATGAAAGCGATTAGGCGCGCAGCTAACCTGATGCAGGCCGCAGCGCAGACGAGCGGGGCGGGGAGGACAGGCTGATGGAACAGCTCGATCGTAAAGGACTGTCACGGCGTGCCGTGCTGGCGGGTACGGGCTCCCTTGTGTTGTCCTTCTCCATAGGCCCGGCCCTGGCCCAGACCGTCTCGTCGCCGCAGGCCGAGCCGCAGAATGCGGGCCGCCAGCCCGAACCGGCCCGCGGGCTTCCCGGCAGTCTGAAGACGTCGCCGAAGCTCGACGCCTGGATCCGAGTCGATGCCGACGGCACCGTGACCGTATTCACCGGCAAGGCCGAACTCGGGCAGGGCATCAGAACGGCGCTACTGCAGATCGCCGCGGAGGAACTGGAGATTCCGTTCGAGAGCCTGAAGCTCGTCACGCCCGACACCGCCCGCACACCGAACGAAGGGTTCACGGCGGGCAGCCACTCGGTGCAGGACAGCGGCACTGCTATCCGCAACGCCGCCGCGCAGGTCCGCGATATTCTGATCGGTCAGGCCGCAAGCCGGCTGGGCGTGACGGCCGACCGGCTGCACGCCGAGAACGGAGCGGTTGTTGCGCCCAATGGACAGCGGATCGGCTATGGCGAACTCGTGTCATCGGAGATTCTCAACGTCGACGCCGAGCCCGTTTCCAGGCTGAAGCCGACGGACCAGTTCATGGAGATGGGCAAGCCGCGCCAGCGGGTCGACATTCCGGGCAAGGTGACGGGCGGGGCCGCCTATGTGCAGGACATGCGTCTCGACGGGATGCTTCATGGTCGCGTGGTGCGCCCGCCGAGCCCCGGAGCGAGCCTCAGGGACCTCGATGCCAGCGCCGTCGAAAAGATGCCCGGCGTGGTGAAGGTCGTCCGGGACGGCAGTTTCCTGGCTGTTCTGGCTGAGCGCGAGTATCAGGCCATCAAGGCCATGCGGGCGCTCTCGGCGCTGGCACAGTGGGACGAGCAGTCCCGATTGCCCGACGTGAACGACCTGCCGGCCGTGCTCACTGCGATGCCGTCGGAGAAAGGTGTCGTCAAGGACGCCCGCAAGGTGGTCTCTGGAGTGAGGACCCTCGAGGCGACATTCACCCGGCCGTACCAGATTCATGGCTCGATCGGACCATCCTGTGCGGTCGCTCACCTGCAGGACGGGGTCACAACCGTTTGGACGCACACCCAGGGGGTCTATCCGGACCAGAAAGCCATCGCGCAGATGCTCGGCATACCGCTCGAGAAGGTCCGTTGCATCCATATCGAAGGTTCGGGCTGCTATGGGCACAATGCAGCCGATGATGCGGCCGGTGATGCCGCCCTTCTGGCACAAGCCGTGCCGGGACGGCCCGTGCGGGTTCAATGGATGCGCGAGCAGGAACATGCCTGGGAGCCCTTCTCGCCCGGCATGGTCACGAAGGTGCGCGCTCAGCTGGATGCCCAGGGCAGCATCCTCGACTGGGATTACCAGGTGTGGAGCAACAGCCATAACTCACGGCCCGGATCGGCCGGGGCTCTGCTTTCAGCTCAGTATCTTGCCAAGTCCTTTCCACCCGACAAACAGGAACTGAAAATCACGCCGGAAGGCAATGGCGACCGCAATTCAATCCCGCTCTATTCCTTCCCGAGCACCCACGTGATCTGGAATTTCATCACTGAGGTGCCGCTTCGCGTCTCTGCGATGCGAGGTCTCGGGGCCTATATGAACGTTCTGTCGATCGAGAGCTTCATGGACGAGCTGGCTGGCGCCGCCGGTGTCGACCCCGTCGATTACCGGCTGCGGCACCTGCAGGATAAGCGAGCTCGCGATGTCGTCCAACTGGCGGCAGAGCGTTTCGGCTGGAAAGCCGGCCAGACGGCGCCTGCGAACCACGGATACGGGTTCAGCTTTGCGCGGTACAAGAACCTGGCGGCCTATTGCGCCGTCGCGATGGAGGTTCAGGTCGACCGCGAAACCGGACGCGTACGGATCGTCCGGGCGACGTCTGCCGTGGACGCAGGCGAGATCGTAAACCCTGACGGTATCCGCAACCAAGTGGAGGGCGGTATTCTCCAGGCGGCCAGCTGGGCGCTTTATGAAGGTGTCACCTTCGACCGGACGCGGGTTACCAGCGTCGACTGGTCAACCTATCCGATCCTCCGGTTTGATGCCGTACCCCAGCACCTCGATGTTCATCTGATCGAACGTCCCGGAGAGCCATTCCTCGGAGCAGGTGAATGCGGGCAAGGACCCGGCGGTGCTGCCGTCAGCAATGCGATCGCCAACGCAATCGGGCGCCGCCTCTACGACCTCCCGTTCTCGCGCGACCGGATCAAGCAGGCAATCGGGACCTGAGCCAAAGGACCTCGTCAACCGGCGTCGCACGCCTATCGGGGACTGTTGCGTTCACGGATCTCAGGACCCAGGAAGCTCCATGAGCGGCGAGGGGGCCACCGCAAGAGAACATCGGACGCGGGAAGTGGATTTGCACTTTTGGGACAGATCCGATGCTCCCAGGAAGGAACAGCGCATCGCCCTTGCGAAAGCCGGGTCCACTTTTTCGCGCGATGCGCTAGATCCTGCAGATGCCAGTCAGAAGGGCAGCCGTCATGTGCCGAGTACTGGCACATGAGACCACAGCAACCCGGTTCGGAACACGAATCGGGCCAAGGGACAGCGGCAATCGTTCTTGATGTGAGAGCAAGGCACCTCAGCGGCCAGCGGCGACGACCTTACCGATTGTCGAGGCCAGGATCTGGGCACGCTGGAGGAGTGTCGGCAACTCTATATACTCCTCAGTCGTATGCGCTTTGCCACCAACTGGTCCTACGCCACAGATCGTCGGCGCCCCGACGCTCGCGGCAAAGCCGGAGTCAGCGCATCCGCCTGTAAATTCACCCTTTACGGAGACGCCATGCTCTTCGGCGGTTCCAAGATACCGAGATGCCAGCATTTCACTTTCCGCGGTTGGCACGAGCGCGAGAAAGTTGCTTTTGCCAATCAAGGTTGATGTCGTGCCTGGGACGACCGACCGCGCTACCAGAGCCTCAACGGCCTTGCTGACGGTGTCGCGCTGCTCATTTGTTACGAACCGTACTTCAAACTCGGCACTCGCATGAGGGGCAGTCGTGTTCACCGACTGACCGCCCGACACGAGCCCGACATTGACCGTGATGCCATCCTCGACCCGAGTCAGATCATGTAGAGCAACGATCTTGTGTCCAAGTTCTGCAATGGCATTCACGCCCTCAGTGAAGTTCACCCCGGAATGAGCGGCCTTTCCAGTGATGTCCAGACGAGAGTAAAGCATGCCCTTGCGGCTGGTCACGATGTTGCCCGACGCGCGCCCCGGCTCCGCATTGAACACGGCAACCGCACTCCTTGCCTCCGCCATGATGGCGTCACGCGATGTATTGGAGCCGATCTCCTCATCGCCCGTCATCAGCATGACAAGCGGCGTTTCAGGAGAAAAGCGCTTGAACGCGGCCAGCACAAAGGCATTCATCACGAGCCCTGCCTTCATGTCCGCCACACCGGGGCCGTATGCCCTGCCATTCTCGATCTTGAACGGCCGGCGTGAGACCTCGCCCTTCGGGAAAACCGTGTCACGATGTCCCAACAAGAGGATGTTGTGGCGCTGCCCATTACGACGCACGCCCCCGAGGTCCGCCCGGAGGATGTCGCCGAAGTCAGCATTCGGCGTCACCGATGTCTCGATGCCGTGTTCGGAGAGGAATCCTGTAAGGCGGGCCCCGACATCGTCCACTCCGGCCTTGTCATAGGAACCGGAGTCGATGTTGACCAAGTCGGATAGAAGCCGGACCATGGCCTCCTGCTGCTCTTGAAGCCAGCGGGAAATCGGATCCGAATTATGCATATGCATGGCAGTCTGCGCCTTCCAGTCTTAGTTATCCGTCCGTTGTGATCGCTTCAGGAGAGTGCCGCCTATTCGGAGGCGTTCTCCTTCACGAAGGCGGCAATCTCGGCATGAGTGGCAAACCACACATCGCCTTTGGCCTTTGCGTGCCTGATGACCTCCTCGAGGATCCAGATACGCGAGCGGGGCGTGATGATGTGCGGGTGCATCGTCAACTGGAACAAGCCGCCAGCGTCATAGGCGGCGTCGAGTTCTCGCAAGAAGATGTCGAGCACATCCTTCGGCGGCGTATAGGGCCTCAATGACTGGAACCGGTGCATCATGAAGTAGACAGCATCGTCCCGGATCCATTCGACCGGCAGTTCGACGATGCCGGTGGGCTCTCCATCAAGGAGTAGTTCATAGCAGTCTTCGTCGGCCATCAACGACGAGTCATAGAGAAGCCCGAGTTCCGCCTCGATGCGCAACGTGTTGGGGCTGAAATCCCACGACGGCGTGCGAAGTCCAACCGGTCGGATGCCGGTAATTTTCTCCAGCGTGTCAGCCGAGCGGAACATCAAATCGCGCTCTACCTCGTAGGGAAGCACAGAATTCAACTCATGGATCCAGCCGTGGATGCCGATCTCGTGTCCTTCGGACACGACTTGCCGCTGCTCATCCTGGTGCAGCAGGGCGGCCACGGCTGGAACGTAAAAGCTCGCCTTGATGTCGTGACGGCGGAGAATATCCAGGATGCGGGGCATGCCGACCCGGTTTCCATATTGCCCCCAGGCCATGCGGCCGATCGATTTCCCGCCTTCGCGGAGTTCATTCGTTTCGTGATCCGAGTCAAACGACAGTGCCACCGCCCACCTGGCACCATTCTTCCACTTCGCCGGCGCAAGCCGCCGTCCGGCCCGCACCTGATTGACCAGCCCGCGCCAGTGCTTCTCTTCCCACTGCCACGGCTCTTGCGCTTGATTGGTCGTCATCGATGGTCTCCGCTTTTCCAGCTCAGTCAGGTTTACCGCCCGCCGTCGACAGACAAGATCTGACCATTGACGAAGCTCGCCAGGTCAGACGCAAGGAACATAGTTACGTTCGCGATTTCCTCGGGAGTGCCGAGGCGCTTGAGCGCAACACCGTCGACGATCTGGCGTTGCTTCTCAGGACTGTATGAAGCCCATTGCCGCGCGGTCGCCGGATTGGTACGGACAAAACCCGGGGCCACGCTGTTGACCCGGATTCCGTGCGGGCCAAGCTCGTGCGCCAACTGTCTGGTCAGGCCGAGCACAGCGTGTTTGGCCGAGCAATAGGCCTGCACACCCGTGAGAGACGCCTGCAGGGCCGCGCCCGAGGAGATCGTCACGATGGCACCCTTGGCGGCGCGCTTCATGGCAGGAGCCGCCGCTCTGCACAGGGCGAAGGTCGAACCGAGATTGATCTCGATCACCCGGTTCCAGTCTTCGTCTCCCACCTCCTCGAGCGGGCGATGCGCCTGGCCGGCGACTCCGCCCGCGTTGCAAACAAGAATGTCGATGGGGCCGCCGGTTTCGGCCTCGATCGATGCGATCCACTGCGCGCCAGCCTGCCGGTTCAGCAGATCGACCTTCGCCATGGTGATGGGAGCGCCATCGTCCGGGGCATCGAGGATGTCGCAACCGTATACGCGAGCGCCTGCAGCCGCAAAGCTCGCACCGATCGCCCGACCGAATCCGAGGGCGGCGCCACTGACGGCGACTGTCTTGCCCGTAAAATTCAAGGTCATTGCTTCAGAAGCTCCGTAAGATTGTTGTCGGAGAGGTCGCGCCGGTTCTGCTCAATCTCGTGGATCATCGCAATCAGGCGTTCCAATGTCGGGCATGAGAGCCCATGTTTGCGGCCGACCCCGACGATGGGAAGCAACTGCATGTCGACCTCGGTCCGACGCTTGCGGATCGCGAGGTCGCGCCAAACACCGGAATGGGTCTTTGCGTTGGGGCGGTTGAACGCCACCATTGCGGCGACGCTCGCCTTGGCTGCCTCCTCAGTGCCGCCCTTCCCAAAGGCATTGGGATCGAAGCCATTGAAGCCGCGAGGCTCGACTCCTTCAGCCCGGGCAACAGTGACGATCTCGCCCGCCAACTCGCGCCAGAGGGGCAGCAGTTCCGGCCGTTCCAGGCAGTCAGCAATCCCGAGGTTCCCGACCGCCTGCGCAAACAGCAGCGACCCATAGGCAAGCTTACCCCACAGATACGACCAGATGTCGTCGGTTTGAATGGCATCCGGCTCGAAGGTGCGCAGATCCTCAAGAACGTCATTCAGGCGCGGTGTCATCCGGCCATCGATCTCTCCCGTGACGACTGCGGCTCTGTTCCCAAAGTGGACCTCGCCTGGACCGATCCAATCCGCTCCGAAATTGATGAATGCGCCGATGGTACGGTCGGGCCCGACGATCTCGGCGATCGTCTTCTCGCATAGGCCGTTTTGCAATGAGACCACGAACCCGTCCTCTGCCAGATGCGGCAGCAGAGCACGGCAGGCCTGCTCCGTGTGCTGGGCTTTGACAGCGAGATAGATCCGCTTCCAAGTCCCCTTGAGCCCCTCCGGAAGGAATGCGGGAGCCTTTACCACCATCGGATCGACTGGTCCGGTGATCCGAAGCCCACGCTCCGGATCACGAATAGCCTCCACATGTTCCGGCACCACATCGACGAACGTAACGTCCCGGCCGGCACGGACGAGGGCCGCGCCGAAGGTGCCGCCGATCGCGCCGGCACCCCAGACCAGAATCGATTCTGACATGATCAAATCCTCAAAAATTCGCGATTAGCGCAGTTTCTCGTGTGCGGTTTCACGGAAATTCCAGATCACCAAGCCCGACACGATGCCGGCGATGATCAGGTAATAGGTCGGCGAGATCGGAGAGTTCGTCGCGCTGATCAGCCAGGTCGAGATGAACGGCGCAAATCCGCCGAAGATCGCAGTCGAAAGACTGTATCCGGTCGACATCAGAGTTGTTCTCGAATGGGTCGGGAACAGCTCAGAGAGGGCGGACGGACCCGCGCCCGAGAAGGCCGCAATGAAGAGGTTGAACAAGATCTGGATCGAAACGATTGTCGCAAGAGACGCGTTCGCCAGGATTACGGAGAAGAGCGGGTAGGGCAGGACAATGAATGCTGCGCAGCAAGCCAGCAGAAGAGGCTTACGGCCGATCCTATCCGACAGGTGTCCAAAGAAGGGAGTGGCAATGACGAGAATCGTCAGAGCGATCGCATTTCCCCACAATGCTTGCGTCTGCGTAATTCCAGCATGCTTGGTCAGGAAGGTCGGCATATAGCTCAGCATGATGTAATACGACACTGTCCAGATGATGGTGAAGCCGAACGCTTTTGCCATCATGCCGACGGCAGAGCCGTGTTCGGCAGACGTCTCCTTAGGCTTCTTTTGAGCAGCCTCGTACGCTGGCGTCTCCTCAAGGTTCCTCCGCATATAGAAGCCGATGGGAAGAAGAACGCCACCCAGCAGGAACGGCACACGCCATGCCCATTCGTTCATCTGCTCGGTTGTAAATGCCGCCGTCACGAGGGCGACGACGATGCTGCCCAAAAGGTTCGAAGCGGCAATGGAAGCCTGTCCAATTCCGCCGAACAGACCACGTCGTCCCTCAGGAGCGGATTCCACAATGAACGCGGTTGCGCCGCCCCATTCGCCACCTGCAGCAAGGCCCTGGATGAGGCGCATGCCGACAAGGAGAATGGGAGCCAAGACACCGATCGCTTCGAACGTCGGCAGAAGGCCAATGCCGACCGTTCCCAACGCCATCCCAAAGATCGTGATCAGGAGAGCGACCTTACGACCCTTCATGTCGCCGATGCGGCCGATAATGGCGCCACCCAGCGGGCGCGCAAGGAACCCGACGCCAAAGGCGGCAAACGATGCGAGAAGGGCTGCAACCTCACTCTCGTTAGGGAAAAATTTCGTTGCGATCGTCCCAGCAAGGAACGCGTAAACAACAAAGTCGTAGTATTCCAGGACGTTGCCGATTGAGGCCGCCATCAACTGACGACGGCGTGTCGCAGATGACATTTGCGGAACAGCGTCCGCTGCCCCGATAGTGGCTTGATTTAACACTCTTTCTCTCCCCACGGGAAATGCTAGGTTGTGGATTTGTGATTGATCGCATTCGTCATCTGTTCAGCAGACCGACACAGATGCCGAATGACCATGTCGCGTTTGTCATGGAACCGACTGGTGACGGCGCCGACATCGAGCATTGCCAGGATCTGCCGGTTCTGATCGAAGATGGGTGCGGCTATTCCGGTACCGCCGGAGGCAAATTCCTCTTCGACGATCGCATACCCCTGGTCACGGGTCCGCCTGATGATTTGCCGCAGCTCATCGATGTCCGTGACGGTCTTCGGAGTGCGCTTGACGAGCGGCCATGCGGACAGCATGGAATCGACCTGCTGCACCGGTGAGTAGGCCATCAGGACACGGCCCATGGCCGTGCAGTAGGGCGCTATTTCTACCGATATATCATGGTCGTAGTGAACGATCTGATCTGACACGACCTTGGCGATCGTCTTGATGCCCGTAGCCCCACTGACCCCAAGCAGGACAGTCTCTCCGACGGCTCGGCATAGATCGTCCATGATCGGTTCGGCGATTGCCATCAGCCTTGTCAGACGGTGGCCGCCCCATCCGAAGCCGTACTTGGCGAACGCATTGTTCAAACGATAGCGATCGTCGCTATCCTTGATCGCGTAGCCACGGCTCGCGACAGTGCGCAACAGCATGAGCGTGCTGCTCTTGGGCATACCGAGCGAACTGACACATTCGCTCAATGTGGCTCCGTCAGGCGCCCCCGCGAGATATTCGAGAATGTCGAGGACGCGAGACGCGGACCGGACAGTATCGGACATATATATGAACCTCGGTCATAATTCTGAACAACCTGCTCCGATATGCCGCCCTGGCCAATTCGACTTTAGTCGGTCCCTCGATCGATCGAATTGCACAGCGTGAGGTTCTACGGGGCAACAATGTCGCCTTTGCAGGCGATCTCACGGCGGGCGGTCTCACGCCGTTCAGCCAGGCTCAGAAGGATGGAGGGGAGGGTCGCCAGTTCAGGATCGGTGCAACTCCGCCATGATTTGAAGAGTGCCGACGCAGCGTACGCGCACCGGGTTAGGCGAGGCTAT
This sequence comes from Microvirga sp. M2, assembly GCF_047497095.1. Lineage (NCBI taxonomy): Bacteria > Pseudomonadati > Pseudomonadota > Alphaproteobacteria > Hyphomicrobiales > Methylobacteriaceae > Microvirga > Microvirga sp. M2. The sequence continues at coordinate 1,718,952 of NZ_CP134064.1, read as the reverse complement.
AATGGTCGAAGGCGATGGCCGCGAGACGGATGATCCTGTCTCAATGGGCCCAATCGCGCCGCCGAGATCCTAGAACACAAGACTAGGCCCAATGTCCGTTTTGAGATCGATAGTGTTGAAAACGTCCAGCTCTGCAGCCGATGTCGATGTGTCCATCGATCAGCGTTCAGGGCTATGACATTTGTTTTTTAGATAGGGCCGCTTAATTTATCAGAATTGACCCGAGCTATTCTATGGCGAAGATCGTCCTTGTAGCTGTGGGAGTTAGCCTTACGCCAACAACGTTATTGGCCCTGGGCTATGTCCTTCTGAAAAACAAATCTGGTCTATCCGCGGGATCGTCGGGGAGGAAAACATGAGTCGGGTGTTCGGAAATATTCAACAGGCGGGGTATGTCGTTCGCGATATCGACAGTCGCATGAAATTTCTGTCGGAAAAGGTCGGCATAGGTCCATGGTTCGTGGCGCGGAATGTCCGCCTTCCGGTCTGTATCTACCGTGGCGAACCCATCGAACTGGAAATGCATGCGGCGCTCGCCAATAGCGGAACGCTGCAGATCGAACTCATCCAGCAGATCAGCCCGGCGCCGAGCATCTACACGGAATGGTTCGACCGTTACGAAGATGGCAGTCCGCTCCAGCATGTCTCGTCCTGGGAAGAGGATTTCGATGGCGCGGTTGCGCGCGCACGTGAGCAGGGCTGGATCATGATTCAGGAAGGCCGCTCGGCTTACGGGCCCTTCGCCTATATGGAGCATCCCGAAGATCCGAAGCTGGTTTTCGAGATCACGAGGAAAGGCCCGGAGCGCCGTTCGGTGTTCGAGCAGATTGCCCGGGCGGCGGTCGGCTGGGACGGCTCGAATCCGATCCGGGAAGGTTGGCCTGCGATCCAAGCCTGATCGCCGGGGATCGGCGTGAGCCGCCGCCGAGGCATCTGAAAAACAGATAGCTCCTCTTAAATTATTAAAATTGACCATGCTCCCGTAGTGGCGAAGATTGGACGAATTCCAAGCTACGGGAGGAGCCATGGACGAACATCACCCGCTGCAGCGGGCGCGGAATGCCGTCTTCGATACGTCCGGCGCCGTCTCCCGCGATCGAAGTCTTCACCATATTGACCAGCACGATCTTGCGCGTCGCCGAAGGGCTGTTTCATGAACGAACGCGTCGTTACGGACTATCACGAAATCACCCGCGTCCTGGCGGATCGCTCAATGCGGCAGGCTCTCTATGATGAGGGCGGCGTCGTGATGGATAATGTTCTGCTCACGTTGCACGGGCCGGAGCATCATAAGCGCCGGGTGCTCGAATTCTCGATCCTGCGCAAAGACTACTTCGCCTATTACGAGGCCGACGTTTTTCCGCCAGCATTGGCGCAGGTCCTCAAAACATCCATCATGCAAGGCCGGATGGATCTCGTGGAGTTCGGCTACCGGGTGACGATGAACCTGACGGCCGATTTCGCCGGGATCGACCGGCCCGAGAAATCGGGTGAGGAAACCGAGCGTCTGCTGCGATTGGTCAAGACCTTCTCGGAAGGCGCGACCCTGGTGCATTCGACCCGCGACAAGGAAGAAGTGCGCAAGGAAGTCCGCGCCGGACTGGAAGAGCTGCGGACGAGTTTTCTCATTCCCTCGATCGAGCGGCGCCTGAAGGCATTGGCCGAGGGTGGCGATGCGCTGCCGCGGGATATCCTGACCCTGCTGCTGCGCGACCGGGAGAAGCTGGGGCTCTCGGACGAAGTGATCCTGCGCGAGATGGCCTTCTTCCTTCAGGCAGGTTCGCATTCGACGGCGAACTCCATGGTCCATGCCATGCACGAAATTTTCCAGCGCTGGCCTGATCTCTCTGACCGGCAGAGACTGCGCGAGGATCCGCTTTATCTTCAACGCTGCGTGCATGAAAGCTTCCGCCTGCATCCGGCCAGCCCCGTCGCCTGGCGTCGGCCCGAAGGCTCGTGCCCGGTCTCGGGCGAGGGCAGGGTCGTGCTGGACTTCGCCGCCGCCAACCGCCAGCGTGATCTCTTCGGTGAAACCGCAGACGAGTTCGATCCCGATCGGTCGCGAGCCCACGGGGTTCCGTCCTGGGGGCTAACCTTCGGTTACGGCATGCACATGTGTCTTGGCCGGGATCTCGATGGTGGTGTCCTGCCAGGGCCGGAGACCGATCCGGCAACTCACCAATATGGCATCGTCACACAACTGGTGCGGGCGCTTCTTGCTCGCGACGTGCGCCCCGATCCGGAACGCGAAGCGGTCCAGGATATGAACACATCCCGCAAGAATTTCTCCTCCTATCCGGTTCTGCTGAACCATGAGACAGGGACGAAGCTATGAGATCCGTCATCGTAACCGGCGGCGCCGTCGGCCTGGGGAAGGGCATCGCTCAAAAATTCGATGCCGAGGGTTTCCGAGTCGGCGTGCTGGATCTGGATCCGGTCAAGACCGAGGCTGCAGCGGCAGAACTGTCGAACGGCATCGCCCTGGTGGCCGATGTCACCGATCAGGCGGCGGTCGAGGCAGCTTTCGCCAAGTTCGGCGCCGCACCTGATGTGCTGGTGAATAATGCCGGAATCGTCTCGTTCGGCCCGCTGCTGGAGCAAAGTCCGGCCCAGTTCGGCAAAGTGCTGGATGTTCACGTTCTGGGCACGTTCACCTGCGCCTGGGTAGCGGCAAAGGCGATGGCGGATCGCGGCGGTGCGATCATCAATCTCACATCGATCAATGCCATCACGCCCGGTCCAGGCGCCGGCGCTTATCCTGCCGCCAAGGCGGCAGTAGCCAAGCTCACTGAACATATGGCCATCGAATGGGGACCGCTCGGCATCCGGGTCAATTGTGTGGCGCCCGGCTTCATCGATGGTGGCATGTCGGCTCCGATCTATGCCGATCCCAAGGTGCGTGCCGCCCGGGGAGGGGCAGTGCCGAATGGCGGCCTGGGCACCGTCGAGGATATTGCAGAAGCGGTCTGGTATCTCGCTTCCGAAAAGGCCCGCTATGTGAACGGGCATCAGCTGGTGGTGGACGGCGGCGTATGTCACAGCCTGCTGCGTGCGTTGCCCAGGAGTTGAGCCGGCATGCGGGCAATCATCTTTACCAGCGGGATCTACCACGATTTCGACAGGATGTCGGCAGCGACGGCCGGAATTCTGGCCGTCACGGGCATGGCTGTGGAGATCGTCAGCCAGCCGGACGAGCTGGTTGCTGCGCTGAGCCAGCCCGCTGACCTCCTGGTGATCCAGGCCTTGCGCTGGAGAATGCTCGGAAACGACAAGTATGAGCCCTTCCGCGCCGAATGGGCCTATGAAACCGGGGACGATCTGAAAGCTGCGTTGACCAATCATGTGGCAGGCGGCGGCGGCGTCATCTCGCTTCACACCGGATGCATCTGTTTCGACGATTGGTCGGGCTGGCACGACATTCTTGGCGGAGGATGGGTCTGGGGCGAGAGCTTCCATGCACCTGGACTGGAGCCGGTGCGCGTCACCCCGGTCGGTGATCATCCGGTAATCAGGGGCGTCACGCCGTTCACCGTTTCCGACGAACATTACCGCAATCTGTCGCTGCATCCCGGTTCGGTCATCCTGGCCGAAGGCGTTGCTGCGGCCGGCGCAATCCATCCCGTGGCATGGGCGCGGGCGGATGGAGAGTTTGCCGGCAGGGCTGTGACCCTGACGACCGGCCATGACCTCGCCTCCCTGACAGAGCCCGGTCAGGCACGGCTCATTCAACAGGCGGCACTTTGGGCCGCTCGGCAGAACGGAGAACGCTTGTCATGAAACCGATGAACGAGATGTCGGTATTGATCACCGGGGGCGGATCGGGCATCGGCGAGGGTACCGCTCGATACTTCGCCCGGCATGGGGCGAAGGTGACGATCTGCGGCCGCCGCGAGGAGAAGCTTCGCGCGGTTGCCGAGAGCATCGGGTCGAACTGCCGCTACGAAGTGGCCGACATCACGGATGACAACGACTGTGCCCGGGCCGTCGAAGCCGCAGTCCGGCATGGCGGCGGGCTGGATGCGTTGATCAACAACGCCGGCAACATGCTGCGTGGTCCGATCACCGAGATGAAGCGCAGCGATCTTCTCGATGTGTTCGACAGCAACGTGGTCTCCGGAATGATCCTCACCGCACTGTCGGTTCCGCATCTCGAGGCGCGGCGCGGTGCCGTGATTTTCATCGGTTCGGTCCATACCCGCAGGTCCTATCCGGGAGCCTCGCCCTATGCCGCGACAAAGGGTGCTGTCGAGGTTCTTGCGAAGGTGCTGGCTGCTGAACTCGGCCCGAAGGGCATCCGCGTGAACTGCGTGATCCCCGGCGCCGTCTCGACGGAACTGAACATCCGGGCCGGCATCGTCAGCCCTGAGGAGCAAACCGTCAGGATGCGGGCTCTTGAAGCCTCGCACGCTCTGGGTCGTATCGGCACGGAGGAAGAGCTCGCGGAGGCCATCGCTCATATGAGCTGCGCCGAATGGACGACTGGATCATCCCTGGTGGTGGATGGGGGCCTGGCGCTGGGGATATCGAACTTCTGAAGAAAACGAAAACACAAAAAATCAATGCCCGGGAGGGGCGCAAGGGAGGATAGCATCCATGCAGCATCACGTGAACGAGTTCGCGCAGGTAGAGCCCGTCCTGCGCATTCCTGACCTGAAGCAGGCGCTTTACGACGCTGATCCGATCTTCCTCACCACTGCGGTCGTGGCTCTTCACGGGGAAGAACACAAGGAGAAGCGCCGGGTCGTCCAGAGCCTCTTCACCCGTGAGTTCTTTCGCCAGTACCAGAACCGCGTGTTCCCCAAGGCCCTTGAGGAAACGCTCGCGCCGGTGGTCAAGGCGGGCGGCGGTGACATGACCGAATTCGCCTATCGGGTGCTGGTTAACCTCGTCGCCGATGTGGCCGGTCTCGATCGCGACAGGACCGAAGAGCAGACGGACCGCATCCAGATGATCATCGGCAAGCTCGGCAAGGCCCCCACCATAGGCCAGATGCTGAGCGGAAGCCGCGAGGACGCTCTCAATGAGATCCGCGAGGCGCTCGAGATCTTCAAGGTCGAGTTCTACGCCCATTCCGCGGCCCGCCGGCGCGAGTTGCTCGCCCGCAAGGCCGAGGATCCTTCCGTCGAGCTTCCCCGCGATATGCTGACCTCCATGCTGCGGGCTTACGATGGGCGCGTGGAAGAGGACCAGCTGGTCCGCGACACCGCCTTCTTCATTCTGGCCGGGGCTTTCACCACCGCCAATGCATTGCAGAACACCCTTTGGGAAATCCTGACCTGGTGCCGGAAGCATCCCGAGACCCGGAACGAGCTTCTGAACAGTCCCGAGCTGCTGCAGAAGTTCATCTGGGAATCGTTGCGCCTGCATCCGGCAAGTCCCGTGGCGCGCCGTAAGGCTCTTTGCCCGGTGCATCTGCCCGATCAAACCGAAGTCGCGGAAAGCGACCAGGTCGATATCAACATTGCAATCGCCAACCGCGACCCCTCCGTCTTCGGCCCCGACGCTGCCGAGTTCAATCCCCATCGTGAATTGCCGCGGCGCGTGCAGCTGCATGGAATGAGCTTCGGCGCAGGCATGCACGCTTGCGTCGGCAGAATCCTCGCCGCCGGCATGCCGATCACGGCCGAAGGGACGGGTGAGGAAGAAACCGAGTACGGCACTCTCTACATGGTGATCCACGCTCTGTTGCGGGAGGGAGTCGACTTCCACCCGGCTGAGGTGCCCACCATCGACGAGAGCACCACGCGCAAGCATTTCCACACCTTCCCATTCGTCGTTAACGGGGGCCGGGCGGCATGAGTTCGTCAAGTCGCATGGCCTTCGATCGAAGCGCCGATATTGTCGTCGTCGGTTTCGGCTGTGCCGGGCTTTCGGCAGCCATCACGGCCTGGCGTGCCGGCGCTGAAACGCTGGTGCTGGAGAAGCAGTCGCCTGACGCTCATACTCCCAGCACCCGCATGTCGGGCGGCATGATGATGGCCACGACCGATGTGGAGAAGGCAACCCGCTATCTCGATCACTGCGCTGGCGGCATGGTGCCCCGGGATGTCAGCGAGGCCTGGGCGAAGCGCGCTTTGGGCCTCATCGATTGGCTCCATGAGATCGCTCCGGAGCTGGACCTGCGCCGGGTCGGTGGCGCCGAACATCCCGACTTCGAAGGCTCGGATGCCTTCGGCGTCTTTCAGCCTGGTGGTGCGAAGACGCGCCTGGACCTGAATGGAAAGGCCGGCCCCTTCCTGTGGGAAAAGCTTGCCGCCAATTTCCATGCCAAGACGGATGTGCCGGTGCTGTGGAATTCGCCCGCTGACCGTCTCTTGCGCGATGAAGAGGGGCGCATCGTTGGAGTCGAAACCACGGACGGCCGTCGCATCGAGGCACGCAAGGGCGTCATCCTCACCTGCGGCGGCTATCTGCACAACGCTCGGATGAAGCGCGATTACCTGAGGGCCTGGCCGGTCTATTTCTATGGTAATCCAGGCAATACCGGCGACGGTGTGCGTATGGCCCAGGAGGTGGGTGCTGATCTCTGGCACATGAACCAGATGATCGGCCGCGCCATCGGCAACTTCGAGTTGGAGGACGGCAAGGACCTTTCGGTCATGCTGTTCCTCAATCCGCCGGGCTACGTGATCACCGATCGCTATGGCCGCCGGTTCGCCGACGAGAGCGCGCAGGCAAATCTGCTGCACGGCTTTTACTATCACCTCTTGGCGTACAATCCGGAGACAGGCGAGACCCCGCGCAACCCCTGCTACTGGTTCTTCGACGAGAAGCGCCGGAAGGCCGGAATGCTGACGTTGCCGTCGGTGGGGGTGCATGCCGTGGGCATCTACCGCTGGAGTGAAGACAACAAAGCCGAGATTGCCAGAGGCTGGATCGCTTCGGGCGCCACCATTGCGGACGCCGCGGCGGCAGCCGGCGTGGCGGATCCCAAAGCCGCGGAGGCCTCAGTCGAAGCGTATAACGATGCCTGCCGGACAGGCGCACCGGATCCCTTCGGACGACCGGCAGAGACAATGGTGCCGGTGGACGAAGGCCCGTTCTACTGCGTGCGGCTCTATCCAGGCGGGTCGAATACCACCGGTGGCCCGCGCCGTAACGCTCGTGCTCAAATCCTCGACACTCGCGGCCAGCCGATTCCGGGCCTCTACGCAGCGGGAGAGCTGGGGCAGGGCACGGGCATGCTCTATCCCTCGGATGGCTCGAATCTGTCGGAGGGCTTCTGCTTCGGGCAGATCGCTGCGGAATCCGCGCTGGCCGATGCTGGAGCGCGTGCATGAGCGGCGGACTTGGCAAAACATCGGTTGACCTGACGGGAAGAGTGGCGCTGGTGACCGGTGCCGCCTCGGGCATGGGCAGGCGCGAAGCCGAGTTGCTGGCCCAGTCTGGCGCACATGTGATCCTGGCCGACATTCTGGATGAGGAAGGGCAAGGCGTGGCCGCGGCCCTGAAGGCCGACGGCCTCTCGGCCCGCTACCGTCACCTCGATGTGTCGAGCGCGGAGGAATGGGCTGATCTGGGCGCAGATCTCTCGGCGACTGAGGGTAAAATCGACATTTTGGTCTGCAACGCCGGTGCCAATGGCTCGGCCGCGCCGGACGTGCTGTCCTCCGATCTGATGGAGCGCCTGATCGCGATCAACCTTCGCGGCACTTTCCTGGGAGTGCAAACCATCGTGCCGCTGATGGGACCGGGCGGCTCCATCGTCACCATCGGCTCGATCTGCGCCCGGGTCGGCACCCCGGGTGTGCATCTGGCCTATCACGCCACGAAAGGGGCGGTGCTCGCCTTCACGCGCGGCGCAGCCGCCGAACTGGGGCCGAAAGGCATTCGGGTGAACTGCGTGCATCCCGGTGTCATGCCGCCGATGCGTGATCGCCGGGGCGCCAGCCATGCCACGCGCGACAAGCTGATCGAGCGTATCCCGCTTCGCCGCACAGGCGAGTGGGACGATGTGGCGAAAGTCGTCGTCTTTCTCGCCTCGGATGCGGCGGCCTATGTCAGCGGCGCTGACATTCCCGTCGATGGGGGCTTTCTGGCAACGTGAGACGGAACCGCTCTGATATGCACATGAACCATGCCCTGTTTGGAAGCGTTGCTGCCTTGGCTCAGCCCTTGACGTTGGCTGGTCTGGCGCTGCGCAACCGGATCGCCATGGCGCCGATGACCCGCGAGCGGGCGCCGGAGGGCGTGCCGACGAACGAGATGGCCGACTATTATGCCCGCCGCGCCGAGGGTGGCGTGGCGTTGATCGTAACGGAAGGTGCGGCGCCCAATGAAGAGGGCCGGTTCGGCCGTAACGTGCCACGTCTCTACGGCGCCGATGCGCTCGCCGGCTGGGGGCGGGTGGTGCGCCGGGTTCATGAAGGCGGCGCGAAGATCTTCGCACAGATCTGGCATGTGGGTGCCTTCACGCCCTCGATGGTCGGCATGGAGGACACCCTTGCCTTTGAGCGGCTGAGCCCTTCCGGGCTGGCAGCCCCCGGGCGAGCCTATGGCCGCGGAATGACCGCATCGGAGATTGCGCGCACCATCGACGATTATGCGCGGGCAGCACGGGCCGCCCGTGATGTCGGCTTCGACGGAATCGAAATCCATGCCGCGCACGGCTATCTGCCCGACCAGTTCTTCTGGGCCGAGACCAACCATCGTCAGGACGGTTACGGCGGCGACCTCCCTCAGCGCAGCCGCTTCGCGGTCGAGATCGCGACTGCATGCAAGGCGATGGCAGGAGATGATTTCCCTGTGATGTTTCGGCTTTCACAGTGGAAGCAGCACGACTATTCTGCGCGGGTTGCCGATAGCCCTGAGCAGTTGGCGGACTGGCTGACACCGCTGGTTCGAGCCGGTGTCGATGGCTTCCATGTCTCGACCCGCCGCTTCTGGGAGCCGGCTTTTCCAGGATATGAACTATCGCCAGCCGCTTGGGTGCGGCGATTGACCGGAAAGCCCGTAATTGCAGTCGGTTCGGTCATGCTGAATACCGACTTCAAGGCCCATGACGGCAAGCTGCACGGCACGCTGATCCCTGAAAGTCTTCAGCGTGTCAGCGACGGAATAGAGCAGGGCGAGTTCGACATGATCGCGCTCGGCCGAGCATTGTTGGCCAATCCCAACCTCGCGCATTGTGTGCTGTCCGGAGATGTGGCGGGTTTGAGGGATTATGATCGAAGTTTTTTGGACAGCCTGATTTGAGGGACGTGCACGACAATGATCGTCGAGGAACGCATTTACACATTCCATCCGGGCAAGGTCCCCTTGTTCATGGCAGCTTATGATTCACGCGGCCGCGAGCTTCAGTGCAGAATTCTTGGGCGGTTGCTCGGGTATTTCACGTCGGAGTTCGGCGAGCAGAACCAGACTGTTCACCTATGGGCCTATGACAGCCTGGCCGATCGAACCGAGCGCCGTGCCCGCCTGGTGGCGGAGCCGGAATGGCGAAACTTCCTGGCGGAGGTTCTTCCGATGATTATTCGTCAGGAAAGCCGCATCCTCACACCAACCCATTTCTCGCCAATTGGACTTAGAGCCTACGACGGAGAATCCGTCTAAGAGATCATCCGGACGGGAAAGATCCGGAGAGGGAGGAAATTGAATGCTGATCCAGCAATTGCTGAACGGCTTAGTTGTCGGGGGGGTCTACGCCTTGTTTGCCGTAGGCTTCAACCTTGTCTTCGGCGTCCAGCGTCTCCTGAATCTGGCGCATGGCGCGGTGTTCATGACCGGCGCGTTTCTCGCATATTACACGGTTAAAGCTGGCGGATCGCTGATACTGGGTTTCCTTGCAGCCGTCATCGGCTCGGGAATCCTCTCAGTGATCATCGAGATCATCTGCTTTCGGCGTCTGCGGAAGACAGGCGAGGCCGAATTCGGCGCCATTATTTCGTCGATGGGCGCCAGCCTGATCATCATGACCGTCTGGCAATGGATCTCGCAGACGCAGGTGCTTCGCTTCCCGTTCGATACCGTGCCTGTCGTCATCTTCCGTTTCTGGGGACTGCGGGTGTCGGCTCTGCAGCTGATCATGATGGCTACTGCGATCATCATCGTGATGTTGATGGCATGGTTCGTCTACCGCACTTCCTTCGGACGGCGCGTCCGGGCGGTCACAGGCAATGAAAGGGCCGCCATGCTGGTCGGCGTCAACCCGAACCGCATCTATAACCTGACCTATTTCATCTCCGGCGCGCTGGCAGGTGCCGCTGGCGTGTTGGTGGGTCTCGCCTTCAACAACATCAACTTCACGATGGGCGAGCCTTACCTGCTGTTCGGCTTCGTCATCATCATTCTGGGTGGGTTGGGAAGCATTCCCGGCGCTCTGCTGGCCAGCCTGATCTTCGGCATGGTCCAGACGCTGGCTATCGCATACCTGCCGTCGGGGCTGACCAATGCCTTCATCTTTTTCACAATGTTCCTCATCCTTCTCGTCATGCCGAACGGCCTGATGGGGCGCGAGGAGGCCGGTAGCCTGCGTGGTCGGAGGTAATCTGATGGCTAATTACATTCTAGGCTATCAGCCGCTTCTCGATGTGTTCCTGCTGCATTTAGGGTTGGCCTTCAGCCAGTGGTTGGTGCTAAGGGCAGGTGTCTTCTCGCTGGCCACGGTCGGTCTGGCTGCGATCGGTGCGTACACGGGTGGAATTCTCGCCGTCACCTATGGCTGGCCGGCGCCTCTCGCGATCCTGGCTGCCGCGACCAGCGGCGGGCTGACGGCGCTGCTGTTGTCGATCCCGCTGGCCCGATTGCGCAGTGTCTATCAAGCCATCGCCACGGTCGCCTTCATCCAGATCGTTCTGGCGCTGAACGTCTATGCCGACAGGGTCACCGGCGGCGCTCAAGGCTTCAACGGCATTCCCAAGGAGGTCGGCACGTTCACTCTGCTGATCGCCGTGGGCATCACCGTGTATGTCATGATCACGATCATGCGCAGCCGACTGGGGCGGGCCTTCGACGCAATCCGCCAGAACGAGGCCGTGGCGGCCTCACTGGGTGTCTCGATCATGCGCCATCAGGCGCTGGCCTTCGTCATCTCCGGTGCTCTGGCAGGGACCTATGGCGCATTGGAAGCTTTCCATTCCTATGCATTGGCGCCTTCGCAGTTCGGATTCCCGTTCCTGATCGCGATCCTGTCGTACGTCGTCTTCGGCGGTCGCAACACGATCATCGGTCCGATTGTCGGGACTGCGCTGCTGGTGCTGCTGCCGGAGTTCGTCCGTCCGCTGGCCGACGCGCGAATGCTGGTCTATGGGCTCCTCCTGATCCTGACCATCAACTTCCTTCCACGGGGAATCGCGGATACGCTGATCGAGCGGGCCCGCGCTCGCCGCCTCGGCAGCAAGTCCGGTCAGACGGTCGCCGTCGCTGCGACGAGGAGCTGAGCCATGGCGTTGCAACTCATCGATGTCAGCAAGAACTTCGGTGGCGTGATCGCCTCCAGCGGCGTGAACATCACGGTGCCCAAAGGCAAGATCACCGGGTTGATCGGCCCCAACGGCGCAGGCAAGACGACCATCGTCAACATGATCACCGGCATGCTGTCCGTCAGTGCCGGACGCATCATCGTGGGCGACCGGGACATCACGCATAGTCCGGCTGACCAGATTTGCCGGACAGGCCTGGCGCGAACCTTTCAGAATATCCGTATCCTGCACGAAAACTCGGTTCTGGAGAACATTCTCATCGGGTTTCACCGACACGAGCGGTGCTCCACCTTCGCCGCGCTGCTGGGCTTGCCCTCCTCGCGGAACGAGACCGCGGAGATCCGCAAGAGGGCCTACGATCTGCTCACTCAATTCGGGATGAGCGATCTTGCCGAGCATCCGGCAGGATCGCTTTCCTATGGCCATCAGCGCAAAGTCGAGATGATGCGGGCGCTGGCCTCGGAGCCCGATTACATTCTGCTCGATGAGCCGATCGCCGGAATGAACAATGTCGAATCCGACGTCCTGGCCGACCTGTTCCTTGGTCTAGCCCGGAGCGGCAAGGGCATCCTCCTGATCGAGCACAACATCCGCTTCGTCTCGAAGCTCTGCGAGCAGATCTACGTTCTGGATGGCGGACGCCTGATTGCCGAGGGCCCGCCTGCGGACGTTCTGCGCGATCCTGCGGTGATCACCGCCTATATCGGAGGCGAACATGCTTGATATACGGGACCTTCAGGTTCGCTACAGTGGCATTCAGGCCCTGCGCGGCGTGTCTCTGACGGTCAACGACGGTGAGGTGATTGCATTGATCGGCCCGAACGGAGCGGGCAAGTCCACGCTGGTCAACGCAGTTTCCGGCATCGTGCCTGCAGCATCGGGAAGTATTCTTCTGGACGGCGTAGAGCTCACGGCCATGAAGCCATGGGACATTTCGGGGCTCGGCGTGCTGCAGGTCCCTGAAGGCCGGCAGGTGTTCCCCGAACTCACCGTCCTCGAGAACCTGCAGTTGGGGCTCACAGCCCTGCGCGGCCGTCCCTCCGAGATGAAGCTCGAGGATGTCTATGACCTGTTCCCGATCCTCAAGGAGCGGTCGGCTCAGTTTGCCGGATCTCTGTCGGGAGGTCAGCAGCAGATGCTGGCGATCGGGCGTGCGCTGATGGGAATGCCCAAGGTGCTGCTTCTGGACGAGCCGAGCCTTGGCCTTGCGCCGGTGATCATCAGCCAGGTCTTCGCCGCCCTGCGCACCCTGAAGTCGCGGGGCATGACGATTCTACTCATTGAACAGAATGCACATCTCGCACTCGAACTGTCCGACCGTGCCTACATTCTCGATCAAGGCCGTATCGTGCAGTCGGGTGCCAGTAGAGCACTCGCCCAGGATGATGCTGTGGTGTCGCATTACCTCGGCGTGATGGCCGATGCCTGACGGCGGACGTCCAATAGACACTGGGAGGAGACGATAATGAAGATAAGCAGACTGCTCTGTTCGACTGTCCTGGCAGGTATGATGCTGGGAGGTGCGGCAAAGGCCGATGAGGTCAAGATCGCGGCGATCCTGTCCACCACCGGTACCTACGCCTTCGTCGGTGTGCCGCTCGTCAACGGTATCAAGATGGCCGATGAGGAACTGAAGGCCGCGGGCGCCTACGGGCCGCATACGGTTACGGTCACCTATGACGACAATCGCTCCGATCGTCAGGAGGCCATTTCCCTTCTGACCCGGCGCACCAACACGGATCAAGTGGACCTGATCCTCGGACCGATCTCCTCGGCGGAGAGCATGGCAACGGGTCCCGTTGCGGTGCAGCTCGGCGTGCCTATGTTCACCGTGGCGATGACCAGCGAGGTCTTGCCGCTGGGCCAGTGGATCTTCAAGTCCACGGAAACCGCCAGCACCTATATGCGCCCTCTGGCGGAATACATCGGCGGCAAGCTGAAGCCGGCCAACTGCTATCTGGTGTCGATCCTCGACAATCCGGGCTACATCATCCAGAAGGATGTTTTCCGGGATACGCTGAAGGAGAAGGGTGTCCAGATTCTGGCGGACGAGAAGATCCTCGCGACGGATACCGACTTCACCGCGCTGGCGACCAAGATCGTCGATGCCGATCCCCAGTGCCTTTTCGTGACCACTCCACCGGAGCAGGCCGCCAACATCATCCTGCAAACGAAGCAGGCCGGGCTGGATCCCAAAACCATCCTGTCGGGTGATACGGGCCTGGGCTCGACGCAGTACATCAACGCTGCGGGCGCGGCTGGAGACGGAACGCTGTTCCCATCGATCTTCGTTTCCGGTTATTCGGACGCTACCCGTGACTTCGCCAAGCGCTATCAGGCGAAGTACGGCATTCCGCCGGATCATTGGGCGGCGACCGGCCACTCGATGATGTCGATCATCGCCGCTGCCGTCAAAAACATCAAAGGTGACGTCACGCGTGAAGCGCTGCGCGCAAGCCTGACGGAAACCAAGGATGTTCCGGTGCTGATGGGCAACGGTAAGATGACGTTCGGCGAAGGTCGAGTTCCACAACACGGCAGCATCGTGATGCGCGTCAACAAGGGCGGATGGGAAGTGGCCGAGTAAGACCATGACATCGCCATTCACCAACACACAGGCATCGGACGTTTCGTCCGATGCCGACTTTGTTTGCGATGTCCTGGTCGTCGGGACAGGTCCTGGAGGAATGGCCGCGACTGCCGCCGCCGCCGCTTCCGGTGCCGAGGTCCATGCCGTCGAGGCGTTGGACGATATTGGCGGGAATTCCGTGTGGTCCACGGGCTATATGGCCTTCGTGAACTCGCGCGCGCAGGCCGAGGCAGGCATTTCCGACAGTGTCGATGCCTTCATCGCGGATGCCGAGCACAGCATGGATCTGCTGCGGGACCGCTATCCCCTGATCCATGATCCGGTCCTGCTGCGCATGTTCGCGGAGCTCAGTGCCGAAACCTACGAAATTCTGCTGGCCCGTGGGGTCCGATTCTCACGGTTCATTCCGCGCCCCCTCCAGCACCGGACAGACCGGATGTTGGCGGTCGAAGACATGATGGCATTCCGCCGGGCGTTTGCACCAGACTTTGCCCTTCCGAATGTCCGGCTGTTCACGCGAACCTCCGCACGTCGGCTGATCTCTGAGAACGGCCGGGTGACGGGCCTGCTGGCGCAGGATGCGGAAGGGCGCCGGCTCCGCTGGAGAGTGCGGCAGGGCGTCGTTATGGCCGCGGGCGGCTACCAGGCGAACCCCGAACTCCGGGCGCGCCATGTGCCGGGTTTCCTGGCGCGGGCGCCGTATCTGGGTGTCGATACCTGCCGCGGCGACGGACATCTGATGGCCGGGGCTATTGGTGCCGATCTCATCAATATGGGGCAGGTATTGCCGCTGGTGATCGTCTCCTCATCCTTCGTCGAGGACTGCATCGCGGTGAACCGCAACGGGGTACGCTTCCATGATGAGGCAGGTCCCTACGAGCGGCGCGTCGAGGCTCTTCAGCATCAGCCGGGCAAAACCGCGCATTACATCTTCGACAATGTCACTTTCACGCGCAAGGCCGCGCTGCTGGCGCAGATGCCCGAGACCGCAGTCTCCGCTCCGACTTTGAGCGAACTCGCGGCGCGAGCGTGTATCGATCCGCAGGCGCTTGCCGCCTCGGTCGCCGAATGGAACGCCTTTTTGACGACCGACGAGCAGAAGGACAATCGATTCGGCCGGGTCATCCTGCCGGAAGGTCGGCGGTCCATTTCCGAGGGACCATTCCATGCGGTGCCGATGGTGGTCGGCTCGAACTTCGTCAGCGGCGGCATGCGGGTGAATTCCGCAATGCAGGTCGTGGATGTCTTCGGTGAGGCAATCCCAGGTCTCTACGCGGCGGGAGATTCTGTCGGAGGGCTGAACCCGACAGCCGAGTTGGGTGGTATGCGCCTCTGCGGCGGTTTCACGCTGGGTCGTGTCGCGGGCCGTGCGGTTGCCGAGGGACGGACAGGCCAAATTTCGGGGCCTGCCCTGCAAGGGGCATTCCTGCCGAGCATGCTCAGCAGCCGCATCGCGCTGGTGAACATGCGCGAATAGAGAATTTCGTCCACGGCACATGAAAAAGGGCGGCTCAAGAGCCGCCCTTTCGTAAGAGCCCCCCTTTCGTATTGCCATGTCCCAGCTCTCAGTGCAGCTCCTCGGGATTGAAGGGCTCGTTCGGATCCGGCCTGACCACTTCGATATAGTCCCGGGTCAGCTTCTTACCCATGCTGGCAAGACGCCAGCCGGTGATCGGCTTGCGATCGGGGAGGGGGGCAATGTTCTTCTCGACGCCGCCGATCATCACCCGGGTGATGTTGTCGGTGTCGCCAAGGATGGTGACATCTTCCTCAACGCGGCCGTTCACGAAGATGATGTCAGCCTCATAGCCTTCAAGGATAGCGCCGACGCGGCCCTGCATCCTGAGCGCGAAGCCGCCCTCGAACGTCGCCGAGCGGATCGCCTCGAGCGGCGAGAAGCCGAAGTACTTCACCAGTACTTCCATTTCGCGATAGTGCCAGTCTCCGTAGGGCACCAGGGAGAAGCCGGACTCGGAGCCGCAAAGGATCGGCACGCCGGCCTTATGCGCCTCGGTGAGGGTTTCGATGCTTTCGGTGATCTCGCGCTCGAAGAGGCGGATCAGGTTGTCCGAGGTGCCGAGCCTCGGTCCGAAATCGACCATGTTCGCCTGGAAGGTCAGGGCAGGGGCGATGGGGATCCTGCGATCGATCACCTCGCGGAGCGCCGCCTCGTCCATGGCGGTAGCGTGGAAGATCAAGTCGAAGCCTGCGACCGCAGCGCGGCGCGTGGCTTCCGCACCCCGGCAATGGCCCATGACCGGAGTGTGCAGCTCATGAGCCGTGTCGCAGATGAGTTTCAGTTCATCCTCGGTCCAGACGCAGACCTCACCCAGATGGGCCATGCGCGGGACGACGCCGGTCACGTGGACCTTGATCCAGTCCGCGCCGTGCTTGATCTGGCGACGGATCTCGGCGACGATTTCGTCGCGGCCCGAAACGGCTTTGTAGTATCCGGTGACGCCTTTGTCGTTGATCAGCGTACCGGCGGTTCCGCCGAGGTTGTTGATCAGCGCATAGGCACCGCAAGACATCCGCGGACCTTCGACGATGTTGGCGTCGATCGCGTCGCGAAGGTCCTTCATGTTCTCGAAGGTGCTGTCCGGGTCGAGGACCCCGGTCACGCCGGCTCGCAGCAGCTTGCGTGCGTTATAGGAAGCCACGAGAGCTGAAAGCGCATCGCGGCGCTGATGAAAGATCTCGGCATTCGAGGCCGCATCGTCAAAGGCGAGATGGCAATGAGCGTCGATGAGACCGGGCATGACGGTCTGGCCGGATGCGTCGATGACCCTGGCGCCCTCCGCCTGCGCCTCCGCCATACTGCCGAGGGCCGCGATTTTCCCGTCCTTGATGAGGATCGAGGTGGCGGTCGGCGCGGCACCCGTGCCGTCGATCACTCTGCCATTCTTGACAATGATGGTCTTCTGCATGGCGAAACCTCGCTTTAATTATTGGTCCAATCTCAGCAATCGGCGGGCATTCTCAGCCAGCTTCGGCGCGGGCTCATGGCCGTCGCCGACATCCGGTGCGTCCCAGCCGGCGAAATTCGTGCCGTAAACCAGCCGATCGGTTCCGATAAGTGACGTCAGCAGGTCCAGCGAAGGGTCGTGGTTCAGGTGGTTGTCGTACCAGATGCGCTGCAGCCGCTCCTCCAGCGCACCTTCCGGCTTCAGGGCCTCCGGCACCCAGGGGCGCTTCTTCACGGCCCGCTTCATGCGGCCGAAGAGATAGCCCATCGCGCCGCCGCCATGGCTGAGGCAAAGATCCAGCTGTCGATGCCGATCCAGCACGCCGCCATAAACGAGGGTGCAGATCGCCAGAACCTCCTGCGCGGCAAAGCCGACTACGACATCGAGGTCGAACTGCTTGAGCGAAGGATCGCCCGGCGGCCCGTCGATGCCTGCGGGTCCCGGATGGATGAACAACGGCACATTCAGCGCCACACAGGTCTCGTAGAGCGCATCCATCTTCGGATCGTCCAGGCGATGCGGCATGTCCGTGCCGATCTGCGCGCCGAGCATTCCCAATTCGGTCACAGCCCGCCGTAATTCCTCGCAGGCTGCGGCGACATCCTGCATGGGGAGAGCGGCCAGCGCTCCAAGCCGTCCTGCTCTCGGAGCCACGACCTGGGCCAGAGCGTCGTTATGCGTCCGGCAATAGCGAATGGCGTCGACAGACGGGATGAAGTGGAAGTAGGTGAGAGGATTGGGCGACAGGACCTGGTAGTCGATCCCGGCCTCATCCATGCGTTTGAGGCGCAATTCAGGATCCATGAACGGGCTGCCGACATAGCGCACCCCATCCAATCGATAGCTGCCGACCCGAAACCAGGGCTGGCCTTGAGGCGTGCCCCCGATCTCCGGACCATACTCTCCGGCGGCCCCCATGGTCTCGATCAGGACGGCATGGGCGTGCACGTCGATGACGCGGGCGGTCTTGGGCGAATTCCTGGGCGAATTCCTGGGCGAATGGTTCATGAGGGCCGTCCCGAATGGGAAAAATCAATATTCATGAGAGATTACCAGTCTCGGCGTTTTCGACCGCGAGCAGCAGGGCATGAAAGTGTCGTTGCGCGAACGCTCGGCGGCAGTCAGGAACTGGTCGCGATGGTCGGGAATTCCCTCGATGACTTGCGTCATGCACATGCCGCAAACGCCCTCGGTACACGAATTCGGTACGTCCAGCCCGGCATTCAGCAACGCATCCAGCGCGGTCTGTCCCTTGGCGACGGGAACGACCCGACCGCTTCCTTCGATCTCGATTTCGAAATCCGAATCGGTCTCAAGCTGTTCGACGGTGCCCGAGAAATGTTCGGTATGGATTGCATCCTCGGGCCATCCCGCAGCGAGGGCCGAGGATTTCACGTATTCGATGAAGCCCGTCGGTCCGCAGATATAGAGATGATCCTGCGGATCACGCCCGGCCAGGAGCGGACCAAGTGTCAGCTTCTGCTCTGCCGGCCCATCGTCCAGGCGCAGATGCACCCGGCCATGAAACCTCTCGGCGGACAGGATCTCTGTGAACGCCAAACGGTCGCGGCTGCGAGCGCAGTAATGCATCTCGAAGCTGGCGCCTCTCGCGGCCAGGGACTCAGCCATCGCCAGCAGGGGCGTTACGCCGATGCCGCCGGCCAGCAACAGCGTGTGTCTCGCCGCCCGCTCCAGCGCGAAGTGGTTTTTCGGTGCGCTGATGAGCAGCGTGTCTCCGATTGAGATTCTCTCGTGAATGTGACGTGAGACCCCGCGCGACTCTGCTTCCTTCAGCACCGCGACGACGTAGCGGTGCGTTTCCCAAGGTGGATTGCACAAGGAATACTGGCGCATGGGCAGACCCGGCAGCATGACGTCAACATGGGCACCAGCCTCGAATGCGGGCAGCGCCTGGCCATTTTCCGGGACCAGTTCGAGCGAAGCGATATCGGTCGCTTCCTTGCGGATCGCTGCAACGCGAACCTGCAACGAGTTCATCGGTCACCTCCCATGAACGATGAGGGCATTTCGCCTAACGTTGCCAACTTGCTATGCGTGGTGATATAGTCAATTTAAATATTGTTATTCCAAATATCTGAAAAACAGATTCACCCAGGGCGAGCGATTCAGCGTGGCTCCTTATTCCGGAAAAGCGATGAAGATACCGGAATTTACTCTGCGGCAGCTTACCTATTTCGTGGCCGCTGCCGAAGCCAAGAAAATTGCCAATGCTGCAGTCGAGATCGGGGTATCGCAATCGGCGGTTACGACGGCGATCCTTGAGTTGGAACGCACGCTGGGGATGCCGCTTCTGGATCGGCATGCAAGTGGCGTAACACTGACACACCGTGGGCACCTCTTCTACCAGCATGCGTTGAATATCCTCGGAGCTGTCGAGGAGGCCCGCCGGTGGCCGTTCCAGGCATCGCTGAATCTGTCCGGGCACTTGCGTCTGGTCGCGACCCACGTGGTGATCGGCTATTTCCTGCTCCCCTATCTCGGAAAGTTCCGGAGTGCCCATCCCAATATCGAGGTGACGCTGAGCGAGTTGACACGCCCCGAATGCGAAGAGGCGTTGATCACGGGGCGGGCGGATATAGGAATCGTCCTGACATCGAATCTGAGCCGCCCCAACGAGTTGGAGAGCCGAATACTGGCGCGCTCGCAACGTCGGCTATGGGTATCCGGAAGCTCACCGCTGCTGGCGGAGAAGTCAGTATCCTTCGCCCAGGTCTCGGAGCTGCCTTACGTCTTCCTGATGGTCGACGAAGGTGAGCGAGTGATGCGCAATTTCGGCCGCCCATTGGGCTTCGAGCCGAATGTCGTGCTGCGCACTACTTCGATGGAGGCAATGCGCGAATGGATTGGGCTTGGCTTGGGGGTGACCATCGTCGCCGATACGGTCTATCGCCCTTGGTCGCTTGAGGGACGTAAGATCGAACGTCTCTCTTTAGCTGAACCGATCCCGCCGCTGGAAATCGGCCTGGCATGGAAACAGGAGGGCGAACTCAGCGACACGGCACAGGCTTTCGCGGCCTACCTGTTGCAAAGCGTGCCGCGGAGCGAAGGCCTCTCCTGAACTTGGGGAGCAAGACCTAAGATTGGGGAGGAGCAACAATGGATTTCGAGATAAGGGACAAATTGGTCTTGAACTGCGTGGCGAGTGCATCGGATTCGAGAAGAGCGCGTCGTCCTTGCGCAGAACCGGGTCCACTTTTTCGCACGATGCGCTGGCAAAGGGCTCAGTGAGCTGTATCGGCCTGAAGAGCCTCGGCCCGGATCTCCTCCGTGAGAAGCGCCTTCAGGCGCGAGAATTCGGGACTGGTCTTCATGGTGTAGTGGCGGGGGTGCGGAAGATCGACGGCGATGTCCGCCTTGATGCGGCCGGGACGGGCCGACATCACGATCACGCGGGAGGCGAGAAAGATGGCCTCCTCGATATCGTGGGTGACGAAGAGAACCGTCTTACGTTCCCGCTCCCAGATGCCGAGCAGCAATTCCTGCATGAGACCCCGGGTTTGGTTGTCGAGCGCTCCGAAAGGTTCGTCGAGGAGGAGGATGGCAGGGTCGTTCGCGAGCGCACGGGCGATGGCGGTGCGCTGCTGCATGCCGCCCGAGAGCTGCTTCGGATAGTGGTTCTCGAAGCCGAGTAGGCCGACCTTCTCGGTGTAGGACGTCACGATGTTCTGGCGCTGCGATTTCGGTATGCCCTTCTCACGCAGACCATAGGCGATGTTTTCGGCAATCGTCAGCCACGGGAACAGCGTGTAGGACTGAAACACCATGCCCCGGTCGGCGCCCGGGCCTTTGATCTCGCGACCGTTGAGCAGCACGCGCCCGGCGCTGGGGCGATCAAGGCCCGCCACGATGCGCAGCAGCGTGGACTTGCCGCAGCCAGAGGGGCCGAGAATCGTGATGAAGTCGTTCTGCGCCACCTGCAAATTCGTCGGTTCCAGCGCACGCACGGGAGCCCCGCCGCGCACGCCCGGAAACACCCGCGAGACATTATCGATCTGGAGGATCGTGGCGGTCATGCGAGCCTCCAGGGAAAGAGCAGGCGGTTCAGAGCCTTGAACAGGAAATCCGAAATCAGGCCGATGATGCCGATGACGATGATCCCGAAGATCATCTGGCCGGTCGCCAGAAGCGCCTGGCTGTCGATGATCATGTGGCCGATGCCGGAGGAGGAGCCGATCAGTTCGGCCACGATGACATAGGTCCAGGCCCAGCCAAGGACGAGGCGAAGGATCTCAGCGATCTCCGGTGCATTTGCCGGAATGAGCACGCGTTTTACGACGCCCTGGTCGCTGGAGCCCAATGTGTAGGCCGCTTCAACCAGATCCCGGCGCGTATTGCCGACCGAAACCGCCACCATCAGGATGATCTGGAAGACAGAGCCGATGAAAATGACGAGCAGCTTCTGCATCTCGCCGATGCCGGCCCAGAGAATGAGAAGAGGAACGAAGGCGGAGGCCGGAAGGTAACGTGCGAAGGATACGAAAGGCTCGATGAATGCTTCGAAGGATTTGTAGGCGCCCATCATGATCCCGAGCGGTACGGCGACGATGGCAGCCAGGATGAACCCGCCTACGACACGCCAGACGGTCACCGCGATATCGCTCATGAAGCCGAAGCGTGTGAGAAGCAGCCAGCCATCCTGCACCATCGTGATCGGATCGGCCAGAAAGGTGCGCGAGACGAAGCCGCCGAGGGTCGCAACGGCCCAGGACGCGAAGAAGAGAACAAAAAATGAGATACCAAGGACAACGCGCGTGCCTTGGCTGACAGGTTCGAGAGGACGAGGCATGGGAGAACTGTTCTGTCACCCAGAAGGGATAGCCACGGGATCGGGAAGATAATGAGGATGGCTAGTCTCGGCGATGGTCCGCATGATCCGAACCATCGCCGTGGGTGGAATCCCGTTACTGAATGAAGCTCGTATCCACGAGAGCATCCATGTCCGGCTTCTGCTTGATGATGCCGGTTTCGAGCAGCAGGTCCGCGGCCTCCGCCGAGAAGGTCTTGAACTCGCTGTCGAAGAACTTCCTGTTCGCCTCGCGGTCCTGCCAGCGCAGGAACTTGGCGGAGGCGCCGAAGGCTTCACCGGTCTGCTTCACGTCCGCACCCATGATCTCATAAGACTTCGCCGGATCCTTGGCGATCAGGTCGAGAGCCTCGAAATAGCTGTCGGCCAGCGCCTTCGCAGCCTTGGGATTCTCGCTCAGGAATTTCGGCGTGCAGCCGAACGTGTCCATCACCATCGGGTAGTCCAGGGTCGTGGCGATGATCTTCCCTGCCTGGGGTGCGGCACGCACCGAGGAGAGATAGGGCTCATAGGTCATGGCGGCGTCGTTCTGCCCGGCGATGAAGGCCTGAGCGGCCGGTCCGGGTTCCATATTGACGACCGTGACGTCCTTCACGGACAGGCCGTTCTTCTTGAGCATCCAGGCCAGGGCGAAGTAGGGCGATGTGCCTGGTGCGGAGGCGGCCACGGTCCTGCCCTTGATGTCCTTGATCGCCTCGACGCCGTTGCGCACCACCATGCCGTCCGCGCCGTAGCTCTTATCGAGCTGGAAGATCTGCTTGGTGGGGACGCCGTTCGCATTCCACACAATCCAAGTCTCGACGGTCGTGGCTGCGCATTGCACATCGCCTGACTGAATCGCGAGATGCCGGCTGGCTTGCGGAATCTTCGTGATCGACACGTCGAGGCCGTTCTTCTTGAAGATACCGGCCTCCTTTGCGAGCGTCAGGGGTGCGAAGCCCGTCCAACCCGAGATTCCGATAGCGACCTTGGTCTCTTGCGCCGACGCGGAGCCGAATGCCAGCGCCAATACGGCCAACCCACCTAAAACCGATTTCATGGTTACCTCCGTGCTTCCCGTTCCCTTGCCCGTTCTATTCCGCAGTCCTTGTCAGGAGTGCCGGCGGAGCGTTTTTTGCAAGCAGACGAATGCCACCATGCCGAAGCGCCAATGTCAAACGTATGGACATTTAGACATGCCTCTGTTCCGAGCGACCCGGCACTAAGATTA
Source organism: Microvirga sp. M2 (assembly GCF_047497095.1). Classification (NCBI taxonomy): domain Bacteria; kingdom Pseudomonadati; phylum Pseudomonadota; class Alphaproteobacteria; order Hyphomicrobiales; family Methylobacteriaceae; genus Microvirga; species Microvirga sp. M2. Next base: position 1,695,941 of record NZ_CP134064.1, on the reverse strand, counting down.
TATTCACAAATCGCGTTGGGGCGCGATCGCGGTGAGGAGCACTTGTCCTGTCCCGGAGAGCCGAAGCAGTTCTTTGGTTGCTAGGAGCGTGGGGGTGCCGAGACGCTCGAGCGAATGGATCGTCGAGCCGGGGGATTTTGGATGGGTTCGGGGGAGCAGCCGATTCATCGCGTCGGCCGTATTCAGCGCTGCCAGAGCAGCTGACTGTCGCCTGGTCGGGGCGCAACCTGTATGACTTGGAATCAGGTGAACGGCGTACGGGGCCTTCCGATCGGCGGATGAAGAGCCGCCGTTTCAACCTCGAAACGTTGACTCGACGGCGCCGTCCGAACAGCCTGCGCACCATTATCGGTGCTCATTTCATATGAGTTCCGACGCCGTCCCTAACAGCCTTCTGGCCATCTCCTCGTCGGTGATGATGCCATTGACGATGCGCCCGCGCAGTGCCGCTTGCAGAGGTGTCAGCTTGCGAGCTCCCGATGCCACGCAGATGCGAGGGCGTGAAACGCCGATTTGAGGCGCGACGCTGGTGACCCGAGAATTCGTGCTCCCGTCAACGATTCTGCCGTCGGCGTCAAATGCCCACCCTCCGATCTCGCCAATGGCTCCAAGCCGGTTGAGTTCGAACAACTCATCTCGACTAAGAAAGCCTTCTTTTGCAAGGGGCGAGTCCGAGGCCAGATCGCTGATGCCAGTGAGCCACAGATCAGCATTGGCTGCCAGTTGATGAATCCGCTGCATCGTTGCGATCGATAATAGCTTGTCTCTCTCTTCGGGCGAGGACAAGTAGAGCGGTAAGAGCAGCGGGAAATGCTGAGCGCCAACAGTTTCGGAAAGTTTAATCAGCGCATCGAAGGGGCTTGCCGAACCATCGGGGCCAATGTGTCCGACAAGCGCAACCAATCGATGGATGGATCCGTTCAAAGGTGACACGCGTTGGACGCTGGCCCGCATGGTCCGTCCGGTTCCTATCGCCAGCACAGTGGCCACTCGCAAACGCAAATGCCGTTCGATCAACATCGCGGCGGCTTCAGGAACTGTGCTCGAGACGTCGGGCCATGCCCCCTCAGACGGCACCACGTCGCAATACACGAGCTCAAATTCTTCAGTGAGCCTCTTTGCGAGCTCCATGCATTCGGCGATTGGATGGTTCATCCGAAATGTGATCAGCCCCTCGGAACGGCACAATGATACCAGCCGTTGGGCCGTAGGGCGTGATACCCCAAGTTTCTGTGCGATTTCGTCCTGTGTCTTGCCCGCGATGTAGTATAGCCATCCGGCCCTGGCGGCGTCATCCAGCTTAGGGTTGTCATAATCAGCCATCGGCGGAAGGAGCTTTCAGCAGGAGCGGCAATTCGGCGGCATTCGATATGATATAATCTGCCCCCGCCCGGCGCAATGAGGCTGTGTTATCCAGAACCAGATAGTGGCTTCCGCCCGTGAACCCGACGGCCGTCATTCCTGCAGCTTTTGCTGCTCGGATCCCGCTTTCACTATCCTCGACCACCAGGCAGCGTGATGGATCAACCCCCATCCTGTCGGCTGCGAAAAGGAACAGATCCGGCGCCGGCTTGCCATGTTTGACCATGGTCGTGCTGAAGATGTTTCCCGCGAATTGGTCCCGGAGACCAGTCTTGGTCAGGGACACGCCCAGACGTTCTTCATCGCTTGAAGAGGCGACGCAGCGGGGCAGTTCAATGGCCTCCAGGGCAGCCCGGATTCCCTTGATCGCCTGTAGCTCCTTCTCAAAGCGCGAAAAAAGATGTGATCGCCAGCCGGATATGAAATCCTCGGGAACCGGCGCATTCGCGCGCTTGGTATAATATTCGATCACCGCCGACGCGGGCCGGCCGAGGAAGTTACGCAGAACGGATTCAATGTCGGTTGGCACCCCATGGCGGGTCAGAACATCCGCAACCGCCGCGCAGCTGATGACTTCGCTGTCGACCAAAACCCCATCACAGTCAAAAATGACCAAGCCATATAGCCCATCGCCGAGCGGACCCTGCAATGTATCCATGTTACGTACCTTTATGAGAACATGCTCAGGCCTAGATCGGTTACTCTCTGCTTGTCAAACAGCTTTCATACGGGAGCATTATCGCACCTGTTGCGCCGGGCAACGTTTTTCCGCGGCGACACGAGAAGGGTTCGAGCAAGTGTGATGATAAATATCGCACTGGACAATAAAGATCGAGAGCGTATGCTCAGTATAAAAGCAGATGATCAAAAATGGGAGGACGACTATGAAGCGCTTCGTTTACTCTGCTGTGCTGCTTGGCGGCTCTATGCTCATGGGGACCGCTGCCATGGCCAAGACACAGATCGAATTCTGGCATGCGATGGGTGGCGTGCTGAACGAGCGCGTCGACGAACTCGTCAAGAAATTCAACGAGTCGCAGGACCAGTACACCGTCGTTCCGGTGAACAAGGGGAAATACGAAGAGCTCATCAACGCGATGATCGCCGCTTATCGGGCCAAAAGCGCTCCGACGATCGCGCAGACGAACGAGCGTGCCTTCCTCACGATGGTGAATTCCTCGGCAGTCCTTCCTGTGGCGGACCTGATGAGCAAGGAAGGCTACAAAGTCGATTGGAGTACGGTCATTGCGCCGGTTGCTTCCTATTATACCGACAAGGGCAAGCTGCAGGCGATGCCGTTCAACTCGTCAACGCCGATCCTCTGGTACAATGAACAGCATTTCAAAGCCGCAGGTTTCGAAAAGCCTGCCGCGACTTGGGGGGAATTCGAGGCGCAGCTGAAAGCCATCCACGATAAGGGCGTTTCCAAGTGCGGAATGGTCCTGCCCGGCGACTTCGAATGGAGCTTCCTCGAGAATTACTCGGCGATCAACGATTTCCCCTACGGCACGAAGCGCAACGGCATCGATGGGTTGGATACGGAGTTCGTGTTCAACAAATACCTGAAGCCCCAGGTCGAGCGGATGCATAACCTTGTCTCCGACGGGATCATGGAGATTGCAGGGCAGGGGATTCAGCCCGTCCAATTGTTCACCTCCGGGACGTGCTCGGCAATCATTGCATCGACGGCCTCACATGCATCCGTTGAAGCGTCCGCTCAGTTCAAATGGAATGCGACCTATCTGCCTTATGAGCAGGGGCGCACGCCGCACAACAGCGTAATCGGCGGAGGCGCTCTGTGGGTGCTCAAAGGGCACACGGACGACAAGTACAAGGGCGCTGCAGCCTTTTTCGACTATCTGTCGAAACCGGAAACCCAGGCCTGGTGGAGCAAGGGCACCGGTTACGTGCCCGTCACAACGACAGCTTACGATCTGCTGAAGAAGGAAGGTTATTTCGAGCAGAAGCCGACCCGTGCCATCGCGATCGAGCAGCTGATGCGCAAACCGAACTCGGACAATTCGCTGGGCTTCCGGTTCGGAAACTCCAACCAGGCAAACGTGTCCATCATGGAAGAGGTCATGGCGGCCACATTGGGGCAGAAGCCGGTCCAGGAGGCCCTGGACGCAGCGGTCGCGCGCGGAAACGAGGTGCTCCGCCGCTATCAGCAGCTTAACGCCGGGAAGTGATCGAGCGATGACCACTGCAAGCGGAGGTGTCGTGCACCTCCGCTCCGCGGCGGCGGAGCGGAGGCCGAGCGGACTCATGCGCGCTCTTTTCCGGGAGCGGAGCCAGAACGGGTTGAAGCGTGCTCATTTCCGAGAATGGCGGATCCCGGCGCTCCTTCTGGCGCCCCAGCTCATGGTCTTGTTGCTCTTCTTCTTCATCCCATCGTTTCGGGCCCTTATTCAAGCCTTTCAGCTTAATGATCCCTTCGGTGGAAATGTTCAGTGGGTGGGTCTTCTGAACTTCACGAACCTGCTCGCCAGCCCTGCGTACTGGGCGTCGGTCAAGGTGACTATCTGGTTCACTTTGGCTCAGAACGCCGTCACGCTCTCAGTTGCGCTTCTGCTCGCGTTCGCGACGAACCATGTCGTCCGCGGGCGCTCCGCGTATCGGTCGATACTCCTGCTGCCATACGCCATCGCCCCGGCCGTCGCCGGCATCATGCTGGCGTTTATGTTCAACACCCGCGTCGGGCCCGTCTCCCAGGTGTTGCACGCGATGGGCATCGGCTGGGATCCGACCCGAAACGCAAGCGATGCGCTCATCCTCCTTGTCATCGCCGCTTCGTGGAAGCACATCTGCTACAACTACATATTCCTCATTGCAGCTCTCCTGGCGGTTCCGCGTTCGATCCTGGAATCGGCGGCCATTGATGGCGCGGGCCCCATCCGGCGATTCCAGCGGATTTCGCTGCCGATGATCGCGCCGACGCTCTTCTTCCTCATCGTCATCAATTTCGTCTACGGTTTGTTCGACACTTTTGCCATCGTCGATGCGGCCACGCGCGGCGAACCTGCTGGATCAACCTCGATCCTCGTCTACAAGGTCTATCAAGACGGTTTCGTCAGCCTGGATATGGGCGCCTCGGCGGCCCAGTCGGTCATCCTCATGATCCTTGCGCTTGCCTTGACCTTCGCCCAGTTCAGGCTGGTCGAACGGCGTGTCAATTATGCGGTCTGAGCCATGAACGAGCGTACACCCGTCCTCGACTTCGTTTGCCACGCAATTCTGATTGCCGGTATCGTCCTGGTCTGCCTGCCGCTTTATTTCGTGTTCGTCACGAGTTCTCTGAGCCAGCAGGATGTCCTCCAGGTTCCGATGAGATGGCTGCCGAGTGACCAGTTCTTCGTCAACACGGTTAAAGTCCTTGAAACCGTCAATTTCGGACAGCTGCTGATCAATACGGCCATCGTGGCGCTTGGGATCACGATCGGAAAGCTGGTGCTGTCGCTGCTCGCGGCTTTTGCGGTGACCTACTTCCGCTTTCCATTCCGCGGCACCGCCTTCTGGTTGATCTTCGTTTCGATGATGTTGCCGATCGAGGTCCGCATCGTGCCGACGTATGAATCGGCTGCGAATATGGCGTTGCCGCTGAACATTGTCTCTGAGTGGCTCGGCGTAGGCGTCGATCTGAATTGGAATATGGTGAATACCTATTCCGGATTGATCCTGCCAATCATCGCGTCCGCGACGGCCACATTCCTGTTCCGGCAATTCTTTCTGACCGTTCCGGACGAACTCTGCGAAGCGGCGCGCATCGATGGCGCTCGCCCAATTCAGTTTTTCCTTCGCATCCTGCTGCCGCTGTCGCGATCCAATATCGTGGCCTTGTCCATCATTCTGTTTCTCATGGGATGGAATCAATATCTGTGGCCGTTGGTCATGACCACTGACCCAAACATGACCACTGCAGTGGTCGGGCTGAAGAAGGTGATGCCGCAGGCTGATGGGCTGCCGACCTGGCACCTCCTCATGAACGCCTCGCTTCTGACGATGCTTCCGCCTGTCCTTGTCATCATCGTCCTGCAGCGCTGGTTCGTAAAAGGTCTTGTCGACAGCGGTAAATGACAAATCGGAGATTTATCGGATGATGAAGATTATTGGTCATCGTGGCGGTCGCAACCTCTGGCCCGAGAATAGCCTCGGCGGGTTCCGCAATGTGCTGACATTGGGTGTGGACGCGGTTGAACTCGATGTTCACCTCAGTTCCGACGGTGTTCCGGTGGTCATTCACGATCCCCTTCTCGACCGCACCACGAACGGCCGCGGCCCGGTGCAGGCTCAAAGCGCCGAGGCTCTGGGGAAAATCGTGTTGAAAGACAGCAGAGGCGAGACAGTGCCGACATTGGCGGCGGTCTTGGATATATTCGCGGCCACCAGCCTTGAGCTCGAATTGGAGATCAAGACCGACGAGCGCGGCTTTCCCTATCCCGATATGCCTGAGAAGATCATTGCTCTGGTGCAAGAGCGCGGCATGCTCGATCGGGTTTTCCTCACCTGTTTCGTCCCGGAGATCCTGGAGGACGTTCGGCGCAAGCTCCCTGCGCAGCGGCTGCTGATGCCGATCGACCGTCGTTCCGCGGAGTTCTTCGGTGGGTTCAACAAGGTCCTTCGGCGGGGTATCGACGTCGCGAATGTGGTGGCCATCGAGAAGAGCCTGCTCGAAGAGGTGATCGATCAATGTGTCGCGGAGGCCGGCACCTCACGCGTGGGGTGTTGGGTGCCGAATACCGAAACGGAGCTCGAGTACTGGATGTCCAAACCGATCGGCCAACTGACGACGGACCGACCCGATCTCGCCCTCCTCGTGGCTGGTCGGCAGAGCCCCGTTGCAATGCAGCAGAAAGGTTGAATTGATGGCGTCGGTCGAACTCCGTGCAATCCGCAAATGCTACGGCGCTGCCGAAATTGTCCCCAGTATCGATCTGGCGGTCGCCGATGCGGAATTCGTGGCCCTTGTCGGTCCCTCGGGATGCGGCAAGTCAACGCTGCTCCGGATGATCGCGGGCCTTGAGGAGATCACCTCAGGCGATCTCTTCATTGGTGGAGAAAAGGTCAACCGGCTGAATCCGAACGAACGCGATATTGCGATGGTGTTCCAAAACTATGCGCTTTACCCACATATGTCCGTGTTCGACAACATCGCCTTCAATCTTCAACTTGCCGGCCGCCCTAAGGCGGAGATCAAAGAGCGGGTGGGCGAAGCCGCACGGATGCTGGATCTGACGACCCTGCTCGATCGCAGGCCGCATCAACTGTCGGGGGGACAGCGCCAGCGCGTGGCGATGGGGCGCGCCATTGTTCGAAAGCCCGCGGTCTTTCTCTTCGACGAACCGCTGTCGAATCTCGATGCGAAGCTCCGAGTGCAGATGCGCGCGGAGATCAAAGAGTTGCATCAGAAGGTGCGCACCACCTCGATTTACGTCACGCATGATCAGATAGAGGCGATGACCCTCGCAGATCGGGTGGTGGTTCTGAACAAGGGAAAGATCGAGCAGCAGGGCACGCCTCTGGAGCTTTACACGCGGCCCGGGAACACCTTCGTGGCGGGCTTCATCGGCTCACCCGCAATGAATTTCCTTGACGCGGAGATCGCCAACAGCGACTCCGGTCCTGTTGTCCGGCTGCAGGGCGGGGCGGCGTTACCCTTGCCCTTGCCGGGTGCGGGCAATCTCCGTCCCGGGAGCAGGATCATCCTGGGACTGCGTCCCGAACATCTGGAAACGGGCGCGGAAGGCCGTGTTCCTGGCAGAGTTAGGCTGGTCGAGCCGACGGGGGCCCAGACGCATGTGGTGCTCGATCTCGGCGGCTCCACAGTGATGGCCATCGTGGACGGCGAGCGACGCATCGCGGCAGGGGACAGGGTATCCCTGTCCATCACGCCGGAGCGGATGCATATTTTTGAACGTTCCAGCGGCATCAGGCTCAATTGAGACTTACGACCGTACCCTTCCATCGCCATAGAGCATCCGGCGAGCTTCTCTTCGCGGGAGACCAGCCTGTCCCAAGGCTGTGAATTCCGAGCGCCCAGGCACGGCGGATGGCGCGGCTCCGGCCCTCACGACCTTCAAACGAAAGGTACCCTGATGAGCGTAAAGCTCTCCCTCTCAAATCTGGAGAGACTACCGCCGGAGATGACCCGACCTGCCTATGCCAGATCCGGCCTCAAGGCAGGGATCGTGCATTTCGGGCTTGGGAACTTCCACCGGGCGCATCAGGCCGTCTATCTCGACGATCTCTTTAATTCCGGCAGCGACCGTGAATGGGCGATTGTCGGCGCGGGCGTCTTGGATGCCGAGAAGCCTGGCAGACAGCGCCTCAGAGAGCAGGACTGGTTGACCACTGTGGTTGAGCAGGACGCCGGGCATTCGCAGGCGCGGGTCATCGGCTCAATGGTCGATTTCATTGAACCGGGCGATGCGGAGGCCGTGATTGCGAAACTTGCAGACCCGGCCATCCGTATCGTCTCGACGACCATCACCGAAGGTGGCTATTTCATCGATCCCGCAACGCAAAATTTCGATGCCGGCCATCCTGACATCATCGCCGACGCGGCCTGCCCCGATCAACCGAAAACCGTGTTTGGCCTGATCCTCGCCGGTCTGAAAGCGCGGCGGAAGGCCGGGACGCAGCCATTCACGGTCATGTGTTGCGATAACATACCTCACAACGGCCATGTCACCTCAAATGTTCTTGTCGGCTTGGCTGCGCTCTCCGACGGGGAACTCGCGACGTGGATCAAGGCCAACGTTGCGTTCCCGAATTCGATGGTCGATCGCATCACACCTGCCACGACTGATCGTGAACGCGCGGCCGTACGGGACAAGTTCGGAGTCGAGGACAATTGGCCGGTGATGTGCGAGCCATTCCGGCAATGGGTGTTGGAAGACAGATTTTCGAGCGGGCGTCCCGCGCTGGAGACCGTCGGCGTCCAGTTCGTCCCAGATGTTGCGCCGTTTGAGTTGATGAAGATTCGAATTCTCAATGGCGGCCACGCCGCCATTGCCTATCCCGCCGGCTTGCTGGATATCGATTTTGTGCACGAGGCGATGGCTCATCCGTTGATTGGAGGCTATCTCGCCAAGCTCGAAAGACGTGAGATCATACCGGCGGTCCCGCCAGTCCCGGGAACGGATCTGAACGGCTACTTCGCTCTCATCGAGAAGCGCTTTTCCAATCCCTCGATCGGAGACACCATCCGCCGCCTCTGTTTCGACGGCTCGAACCGCCAGCCGAAGTTCATCATTCCAAGCATTGAGGACCGGCTCTCCACGGGTCAGAGTATGGACGGCCTCGCGCTTGTATCTGCGCTCTGGTGCCGCTACTGCTGCGGCGTCTCGGACAGTGGCAAGGTGATCGAGCCCAACGATCCGCACTGGGCTCGGCTGACATCGACGGCGAGACGCTCCAAAGACGATCCCTCGGCGTGGCTTGCGATGAGCGATGTCTATGGGGATGTTGGAACTTCGCCCGTCTTTGCTGCGGCGTTCGCAACAGCCTTGCGTAGTCTTTGGGTGAATGGAACGCTTGCCACACTAAGTGCTTACATTCGCGCTCCATGACCGCTGCAACATCGCTGATTGTGTCACGGCTTCAGCCTGAGGGCCTCCGGTCATGTCATTCGGCCCTTCCGGAGGTGGTTCCCTGCCCCCGGTCCCACTTCCAGACGGGATCCGGCGCCGACCAGAGACGCTCATCGCGCATGCTTTGGGCCAATGCGGTCGCTTGAATCGCGAGAAATCGCTCTCCCTTCTCGCGGGTGGCCGGGCGCGGGTCGCCCCACGTCCCGGTGACCGGGGCCCGCTCCGAGAACGAATAGAAGCGCGAGAAGCCTTGCGGAGCCTCAGCGCGCTTGGGTGCCTGCTGCACGGCCTCGTCGAACTTGTCCGTGCGCACGATGTCGCCAGCGATCGCCAGCATCACCGAGGTCTCACCCTCGCAGGCATGCTTCGGCGTTTCGGATTCGGCTATCGCCGCGATCTCGTCGCGCGCCAGCATCCACGGGGTGGTCGCGACGATGGGCATGGCGAACGTCACCGCGAGCTCCCGCGCGGCGACGGCCAGTGGGTCGATGTTGCCGCCATGGCCGTTGACGATGAGGAGACGCTTGAATCCGAGGGCCTTCAGCGAGCGCACGATGGAGCGGAGAACGCCGTGGTAAGCCTCGTAGTCGAGGCTGATCGTGCCGCCGAAGGGCAGGTGATGCTCGCTCATGCCGAGCCAGAGGCCCGGCAGCACGGCGACAGGGATGTCATCGGCGACCAGCCGTGCCGCCCGGACCGCGGCCGCGCTCGCGCTGGCCGTATCGGTGATCACCGGGAGATGGGGGCCATGCTGCTCGAGCGAGCCTACCGGGAGCACCGCCAATGCGCTTGGACGTGCTGCTATGGCCCTGAGTTCCGGGGCCGTCATTCGGGCCCATTCAACCTCAATCGTCATTGGTCTCTTCCGTCTGTTGGCAATCGTAGCATGGAGCGCGACTGTTCGCGCCGATCCCGTGCGGAACGGTTCGCACGGGCGTTGTTCGCCCAGAGCGTCGGGTCGCACCGCGTGTCCTATTTCCCGAGAGACACGCCATAGAAAGGCTGTCCGCCGAAGAAATGCATCTTGTAGCCGGTGACCTCCTTGCGGACCGGCGTGAAGGCCTGGGCATTGGCGAAGAGGATCGCCGGCGCATCGTCGTGGAAGATCTTCTGGAGTTCGACATAGATCCTGGCGCGCTCGGCCTGGTCGCCGATGGAGTTCGCACGCGTCAGCTTCTCGGAGAATTCCTTGTTGCACCAGCGGGCCCGGTTGCCTCCAGTGGGGACAGCATCACAGCTCCAGCTCAGGGACAGGAGTTGGCTCGGATCCGGGTAGTCCCACGTGCTCCCGCTCATCGCGACCTCGTGCTCGCCCTGACGCGTGCGCTTGAGGTACTCGCCCCATTCGAATGTCATGATCTCGGCCTGGATGCCGACTTTGGCCCAATCCGCCTGGATCAGTTCAGCCGCACGGCGGCCATTCGGCATGTACGCCCTGACCACCGGGATGGCCCACAGCGTTGTCTTGAAGCCATTGGGATACCCGGCCTCCGCAAGAAGCTTCTTGGCTTTCTCGGGATCGTATTCGCGGACCTTGAGGTCGTCGTTATGCCCCCATAGGGTCGGCGGAATGAGGGCTGCGGTCGGCGTGCCGGTGCCCTGGTACACGGCTTGGACGAGAGCCGGGACGTTCGTGGCATAGCTCAGGGCCTCACGGACGCGGCGGTCATCGAACGGCTTCTTCTGGTTGTTGAAGGCCAGGTAACTCATGTCCGCGATCGTGCCGGACTGAACATTCAGGTTGGGATCGGCCTTCATCGAGGCGAGATCGCCGGGGTTGGGATAGCGTGCGATGTGACATTCGCCCGCTTTCACCTTGGCGTAGCGGATGCTGGGATCGGGCGTGATCGCAAAGACGAGATCGCTGACCTGCGCCGTCCGATCAGACAGGCCCGCAGCCCCGCCCCAGTACTGGGGGAAGCGCTTGAAGCGCACGGTGGCGTCCTTCTGATAGGCCACGAGGCTGAAGGGGCCCGTTCCGATCGGGACCTGATCGACCTGATCCGGCGTGCCGGCCTTCTGCATGGTGTCCGCATATTCGGCCGAGAGGATGGACATCGGTTCCACCGAGATCGCGCCCAGCAAGGCAGCCTCGGGCCGCTTGAGCGCGAACCGGACGGTGTAATCGTCAACCTTTTCGACGGACTTCAGGAAGGGCGCGACGAGACCCTCGTAGTACTCGTAACCTCCCCGTCCCACCTTATGGAACGGATGGTGCTCATCCATCATCCGCTGGAACGAGAAAACGACGTCATCGGCATTGAACTCACGCGTCGGCCTGAAGGCCTGGTTCGAATGCCAGGTCACGCCTTTCCGGAGTTTGAAGGTATATGCGAGCCCATCGTCCGAGATAGTCCACGATTCGGCAAGGCCCGGAACGATCTTGGAGCCGCCGCGCTCGACGCTGACGAGCCTGTCGTAAATCTGGGCGGCGACATCGAATGCCGTGTTGGCGGTGGAGAACTGGGGATTCAGAAAATCCGGGCTGGCTTCGGTGCACACCACCAAGGTGTCGGCGGAAGCCATGCCCATCATGGCAACGAGTGCGAAGCTGGCGGCGATCGTGCGACAAAGCATCATGTTCTCCCTGGTGACGGATTCGAATGGATCTTAGCCGCCTGCGGGCAGACGGCAAGGCTGCGGGAGGTCGTACCCATACCCGGATCCGCAACGAGGCGAACACGATCTTCGGACCGGTTCACACCGCAATACCGGCTGCCGCCTTCCACCCTCCATGGCCTTGAGGTGGTGAAGGTGGATTGCCTGCATCATTTCAACATCCTTTCGAGCACTTCGGCGGCGCTCTCGATGTCGCTTCGCATGCCTCGCTCCAGAGCCTCGGGATCATGGGACGTCAAGGCACGCACGATCTCCTTATGCGCGGCATTCGCAACGCCATAGTTTCCTGCCTCGTGAAGCAGGTTGAAAAACGGGCTGATCCGGAGCCAGAGCGTTTCGATGAGGCCCAGAAGCACTTCAGAGCCGGAGGCTGAATAGATCTTGAAGTGGAACTCCCGGTTCCCGTGCAGATACCGCTTCACGTCGCCGTCGGCGATGGCGCTGTCCATCAGGCTCACAAGGTGATCGAGCCGGGCGATATCTTCCGATGTCAAACGGGCGAGAGCCCAGACGGCCGCCAGCGTTTCCACCTCGAGCCGTACGCGCCGCAAGTCGGTCAGGAGGTCCAGCGAGAGTTTCGGAATCCCGATCGAGCGTCCACTGATGACCGTGAGGGCCTTGGCTGTCGTGAGCCGCTGAAGAGCCTCCCGCACCGGCATTGCGCTCACGCCGAAGGCATCGGCCAAGCCTTGGATCGTCACAAGTTGGCCAGGGGCGATCTCCCCGTCGAGGATGAGGTCGCAGACACGCCGGTAAATCTCGTCCTGCAGCGTCCCGCGTTTGACGGGCATCACCGGCAGGGTCAATGGCTTCGCGCCCGTGTCGCTCATTCCTACTCCCTAAGTGGAGCTCGGCTACCCCCATAGTCGCGAGGGGGACCGCGTCAAGCCGGAATAGCTTGTCACATTTTGGATCAATGATCTATGATCAAAAGTAACGGGCCCGAAAGCTAAGGAGGTCCGGCACACGAGGTAACCCGCGGCAATGCCGGGCACCGGGATCGCCGTTCCAGAGGAGGGAGACATGATGCATTTCCCTATCAAGGCTTCGATGGCGGTCTGTATGGCGGTGCTTGCGCTCGGAGCCGCAACGTCCGACCGCGCCTTCGCGGCGGAGAAGAAAAAGCTGTTCCTGTCGATGAGCTACATCGGCAACGACTGGCAAGCCGAGGCCGCGAACATGGTCAAGGCCATGGCGGCTCACAAGGACTTCGTCGACAAGGTCGATCTCCAGGTCCAGGTCGCAGGTCCGAATGCGCAGCGCCAGATCCAACAAATCAATGCGATGGTCCAGCAGGGCGCCCAGGCGATCATCGTCTATCCGATATCTCCAACCGCCCTGAACTCCGCCGTGAAGAACGCCTGCGAGAAAGGCGTGATGATCATTGCGTACGACGCCGAGATCACCGAACCCTGCGCCTACAATGTCGCAATCGACCAGGAGGAGGCCGGGCGCGTGACGGCCGAATGGCTCGCGAAGAAGCTAAACGGCAAGGGCAACATCCTGATGGTCACCGGCGTGCCGGGGACTTCGGTCGATACCCTGCGCACGAAGGCCGCCAAGGAGGTGCTGGCCAAGTATCCGGACATCAAGGTCGTGGCCGAGGCGGTCGGCATGTGGAGCCAGGCGGTGGCCCGGACGGAACTCTCCAAGATCCTTGCCACGCGGAGCTGGGACCAGATCGATGGCCTGTGGATGCAGGTCGGGTGCTATACCGCCAACACGATGCAGATCGAGGCCGGAAAGAAGCCCGACCAGCTGAAGCCCTGCGCCGGCGAAGGATCTAACGGCGGTCGCATTCAGATGCTGCCCGCGAACTCCGAAGTGGAGGGCGCCAACGGCACCTATGCGCCGATGAGTGCGCCGAGGATCTCATACGCTTCGCCTCCTTATGCGGGCGGCTATGCCCTGAAGCTTGCCCTGCAAAAGCTCGAGGGCAAGGAGGTTCCCAAGAAGATCACGCTGCCCCTGCCGCTCGTGACCAACGAGACGATCAAGTACTGCAAGGAAGGCAGCTGGGCGGAGATGAGCCAAGGCTGCAACGCGTTCCCGCCGGCCCTGGTGCCCAATCCAGGCTGGTTCGCCTCGATCTACTCGCCGGAAACGCCCGAGATCGGATTGCAGGCCGCCCTCGTGGGCCAACCGGAGCCTTAACCGACGTCCGGCCGATCTGCAGCCGGCGGTGCGCTCCGGGCGCACCGCCCTCCATTGGGGAGGAGCGCCCCGTTGCCACAGGTGCATCATGTCTGAGACCGCTCCGATGCCGGCGGTCCGCCCGGCAATTTCCATCGAGCACATCCGGAAGGCCTACGGCGCCACGGTGGCGGTCGACGATGTCTCCTTCACGATCGCGGAAGGCAGCGTCCATGCCCTTCTCGGCGAGAACGGAGCCGGCAAATCGACCCTCGTGAAACTGCTGTCGGGGCTCGTCCTCCCGGATGCAGGAGAGTTCCGGATCTTCGGCGAGATGATCCGCCTGGCAACACCGCGCGCCTCCCATCGTCATGGCATCCAGACCGCCTTTCAGGAGATGACCCTCGTCGACGACCTCACCGTTCTCGACAACATGCTTCTGCCGTACGGGCCTGTCGGGCCGTCCGGAATGATCCGCCGACGGAAGGCGCACGAACTCGTCGCGGCCCATTTTGAAACGCTTGGCCTCACTGCCATCCGCCTCGACGAGGAGGTGGGACAACTCGACCTCGCCGTACAACAGAAGATCGAGATCGCACGCGCCATCTTCCGCAGGCCGCGCGTTCTGCTTCTCGACGAGCCCACGTCCACCCTTTCCGGACGTGACGTGGACTGGCTCGGCAACATCATCGCCGATCTCCGGCGCAAGGGCGCCACCATCGTGTTCATTTCTCACCGGCTGCGCGAGGTCCGCGCTTTCTGCGATACCGTGACGGTGCTCCGCAACGGACGCCACATCGCCACCGGATCCATCTCTTCGTTCGATGACGGCGAAGTGATCCGCATGATCGCCGGACGCTCGCTCTCGCATGCCTTCCCCCCGCGGCCCGCGCGCACGCGGCGCTTCGGCCCGGAGGTTCTCGGGGCCGATCACCTTGCCACGACCGGCAAGCTGCGCCAGGCCTCGTTCAGCCTTCGCTCCGGTGAGATCCTGGGCGTCGCCGGCCTGCAGGGCATGGGACAGCTCGATTTCTTCCTGGCCTGCTTCGGCATGGCCGATCTGTCCGGCGGCACCCTGCGGGTGGATGCCAAGCCGATCGCTCTCGCCTCGCCAGCCGACGCCGTGAAGGCCAATATCGGCATCAGCCTCGTGCCCGAGGATCGCAAGACGGAGGCCCTGTTTCTCAAGCTCACCGGCAAGCACAACGCCTCTCTGCCGGTGATAGATCGCTTCGTCCGCGGCGTCCTGATCGATCGCAAAGCCGAGACGGAGGCTGTGTCGCGCGTCTTCCAGCAGGTCGCGGTGGATGGCCGGGCTCTGTGGACGCGCGCGAGCGCCTTCTCGGGAGGCAACCAGCAGAAGATCGCGATCGCCAAGTGGCTTATCGCCGAGAGCCGCATCCTTCTGCTGTTCGATCCCACGCGCGGGATCGACGTCGGCACCAAGAACGAACTGTACCGTCTCATTCGGGCCTATGCCGATGCCGGCGGGGCGGTGCTGTTCCACTCGACGGAGATCCCCGAACTCGTCCATCTCTCGGACCGGGTCATCGTCTTCTACGGTGGCCGGGTGGCGGCCGAGATCGCGGGGGACCGCCTCACCGAAGAGGAAATCCTGCGCGCTGCGCTCGGCACGGAGGATCAACCGGAGAAAGCGGCGTGAGCTCGGTATCCGAAACATCACGGTTTCCTCCGGCTTCATCGGCCGCCTCGCTGAGCATGCCGCGGAGCATCGCGCGGTCCCGCGGGCTACTGATCGCGATTGCCGTATTCCTTGTGCTGCTGGCAGCCGTATCCAGTATCGGGTCCGTGAGCCTGTCCTATTACGATCTCTCCCAAATGGCCACGAGCGGCGCGACCCTCGCGCTCGCCGCCATCGGCCAGACGATCGTGGTCCTGTCGGGCGGGTTCGATCTGTCTGCGGGCGCGGTGATCTCGCTCGTCAACGCGGTGCTGGCGACGTTCTTTCAGGATGCGGCCACTTCGCCCTCGCTCATCATCGCAGTCGGCGTCGGAATCGGCCTGATCTCGGGGGCATTCAATGGCTTCTTTGTCGCCGTGCTGCAGATGCAGCCGATCGTGGTCACCCTCTCGACCATGTTCATCGTCCAGGGCATCACACTCCTGATCATGGAGAAGCCAGGCGGCATGGTTTCCCCGGGCCTGAGCGATTTCCTGATGGGGGATGCCGTTCCGAACGCCTTGCCGAAACCGATCCTGCTCATTCTGATCGTGCTGGCGCTTTGGGCATGGCTGAAGCGTACTCGTTTCGGGACGGCCATCTACGCAATCGGCAGCGACTTGGACTCGGCTCGCGCGGCCGGCGTATCGACGCGCTTCGTCCAGTTTGCGGTCTACGTCATCGGCGGCGGATGCTATGGGCTCGCGGGAGCCTTCATCAGTGCCCAGACCGGATCGGGCGATCCGCTTGTCGGCAATCCGATGCTCCTGCAGATGTTTGCTGCCGTCGTCGTGGGCGGGACCGTACTCGGGGGCGGACGAGGCGGTCCGCTGGGAACCGTGTTCGGCGCATTCATCCTGATGATGGTCGTCAACATCCTCCTGGTCCTCAATGTCTCGGCCTATTATTCGACGGTTGCCGAGGGGATGATCCTGATCCTGGCCGTGCTCGCCGGGTCCCTCGGCCGCACGTCGCGACTGACCAAGCATATCCGGCTCCTCATCCTCCGGATCCAGGCCCGCCGGCGGAACCTGTTGCCGGAACAGCGCAGCCATCGGCCACAGGTCCTGCGCCTTCCCGACGCTGGATCCACCGCAGAGCGGACACCAACGGAGATGCCGGGGTTTTTCGTTCGCAACCGCGAGACCCTGCGCTTCGCGCTTCCGGCTTACATCTGCTTCGTCGTCGTGGTTCTGGTGACGCAGTTCACCCTCGGCCATGCGCTGACAAGTTGGTCCTACTTCAATTCGCTGATCGTTCTCTCGTCCTTCCTGACCGTGCTGGCGCTCGGGCAGGGGGCCGTGATCCTCACCGGCGGGCTCGACCTATCGCTGCCCTGGACCATCGGTTTATGCGGCATCCTCCTTGCCGGGCTCGTGAAGGGATCCGATGCGGCTCTCATTTACGCCCTGCCAGCGGTCCTGGCGATCGGGATCACGGTCGGCTTCGTCAACGGTGCCGGGATCGTCTTTCTCGGGATCTCTCCGATCGTGATGACGCTGGCCGTCAACGGCATCCTGCAGGGCGCGGCGCTGGTCTATTCCAATGGAACGCCGGCCGGCTTCTCCTCTCCTCTGCTTCGCCGGCTCATGACGGACCGGGAGTTCTTCGTCACCCCGGTGGTGCTCTTCGTGGTCCTGTTCGTCGTGATCGCCGTGATGCTCCTGGGGCGAACCGTCTTCGGACGCCGGATCTATGCCGTCGGCAACGGCGAACGCGTGGCCGCCCTGTCGGGAGTGCCCGTGGAGCGGACATTGATCGGCGTCTACATGCTGTCCGGCCTGTGCTCCGCCATCGTTGGCGTCCTGCTGACGGGTTTTTCCGGTCAGGCCAGCCTCGGCATGGGTGACGAATACCTTCTGCCGTCCATCGCTGTCGTGGTCATCGGCGGTGCGCTCATCACCGGTGGCCGGGGCCATTATCTCGGCATGTTCGGCGGCGTACTCCTGCTGACGAGCCTGCAAACTCTTCTGGCCGGAACAACCCTGCCGTATGCCACCCGAGCCATCCTCTTCGGCTTGGTCGTTCTCGCCGCCGTGATGGCGTTGCGTGAACGGCGGGCCTGACACCGGAGCGTCCCATGCCGCAAGCTCCCGACACCTTCGCCATCCAGCCCGGGCTCCGGGTTCTCGTCACGGCGGGTGCATCCGGCATCGGCCGCGCGATCAGCGAGCTCCTGATCGTCCACGGAGCCAGGGTGCACATATGCGATGTGTCCGACACCCTTCTGGAGGACTTCAGGGCGGCGCATCCCCAAGCCGGGGCAACCACAGCCGACGTCTCGTCGGAAGCCGATGTCGAGCACCTGTTCACCGATCTCAAGGCCGCTCTTGGCGGCCTCGACGCCCTGATCAATAACGCCGGCATCGCCGGGCCGACGGGAGGCGTCGAGCATATCGCGCCCGCCGAGTGGCGCCGCACGCTCGACGTCTGCCTCACCGGTCAGTTCCTGTGCGCGCACCATGCCGTGCCCCTGATCAGAGCCGCCGGAGGAGGAGCGATCATCAACCTGTCCTCGGCGGCTGGACGGTTCGGCTACGCGTTCCGCACGCCTTACTCGGCAGCCAAGTGGGGCGTGATCGGATTCACCCAGAGCCTTGCCAAGGAGCTCGGCCCCGCGAACATCCGCGTCAACGCGATCCTTCCCGGCATCGTCGAGGGGCCGCGCATGGAGGGCGTCATCGAGGCCCGCGCGAAGCAAACCGGCGTCGGCTATGCCGAGATGGAGAAGACCTATCTCGAGCGCATCTCGCTGCGCCGGATGGTCACGGCCGGCGACGTGGCCTCCACGGTGGCCTTCCTCCTTTCGGCCGCGGGGCGGAACATCTCGGGTCAATCGCTTGGAGTCGACGGCAACGTCGAGAGCCTCTGATGCGGGGAGGCAGGCCGAAAAGTCGAGGGAGCTTACCATGAGCAGGGTCGCCATCATCGGATCGGGGTTCATCGGGCGGGCATGGGCCATCAGCTATGCCCGTGCCGGCCACGACGTTGTCCTATGGGACGAGGAACGGGACGCACCCGGCAAGGCTTTGGCCTATATCGAGACGATCCTGCCCGACCTGGAGGCGAACGATCTCCTGGAGGGAGCGTCCGCGACCGATGTGCGGGCGCGCATGCAGTCCGTCGCAACCCTGGACGAGGCTGTCGCAGGCGCGGCGCATGTCCAAGAGAACACGCCGGAGGACGTCGAGATCAAGCGCAACGTCTTCGGCCGCCTCGACGCGGCCGCGGGCCCCGACACGGTATTGGCGAGTTCGACTTCGGCGATCCTGCCCTCGGCCTTCACGATGGATCTGAAGGGGCGTGCGCGCTGCCTCGTCGTGCATCCGATCAATCCGCCCTACCTGATCCCGGCTGCAGAAATTGTCCCGGCGCCCTGGACGGATCCGGCCGTGGTGGAGCGCACAGCAGCGTTTCTGCGCGCCGCCGGACATTCGCCGATCGTGATGAAGCGCGAAATCGACGGCTTCGTCATGAACCGCATGCAAGGCGCGCTGCTGGAGGAGGCTTTCCGGCTCGTCGCCGAGGGCTATGCCAGCGTCGAAGACATCGACATCGGCCTGCGCGAAGGCCTCGCGCTCCGTTGGTCGTTCATCGGGCCGTTCGAAACGATCGACCTCAATGCACCAGGGGGCATCCGCGATTATGCCGAGCGATACCAGCAGATCTACGCCCGCATTTTCCCGAGTGCCCAATGGCGTGCCGATTGGACCGGTCCGGTCATGGAAGACATCGAGGCGGAGCGGCGTCGACAGTTGCCGGCAGACAGGTTGGCCGAGCGGCAGAACTGGCGCGATCGCAGGCTGATCGCATTGGCGGCCCACAAGCGTCGCGCCGACAGAGAGATCGGGCGCTGAACCCGAAACCCGCAGAGGAGGCGAGACGCCATGGTGTCGAACAGGAAGGTCATCATCACATGCGCCGTGACCGGCGCGATTCACACTCCTTCGATGTCGCCGCACCTGCCGGTTACACCCGAGGAGATTGCCGACGCCGCCATCGGCGCGGCAGAGGCGGGGGCAGCCATCGTGCATCTGCACGCGCGCGACCCTCGGACCGGCAAGCCCGATCAGACGCCGGACGCATTCGCCCGCTTTCTGCCGCGCATCAAGCAGGCCACGAATGCCGTCATCAATCTCACGACGGGCGGGGCGCCCTATATGACTGTGCAGGAACGTGTGAAGCCCGCCGAGGCCTTCAGGCCCGAAGTCGCCTCGCTCAACATGGGCTCGATGAACTTTGGCCTGTTCCCCATGCTGAACCGGTTCAAGACGTTCCAGCACGACTGGGAAAAGCAGGCTCTGGAAAATTCGAGGGACCTGATCTTCCGCAATACCTTCAAAGATATCGAGTTCGTCCTGCAGACCTTGAGCGGCGGCGGCACGCGGTTCGAGTTCGAATGCTACGATACCGGCCACCTCTATAACCTCGCTCACTTTCTCGAGCGCGGCCTCGTCCAGCCACCGCTCTTCGTTCAGACCGTGTTCGGCATCCTGGGAGGAATCGGGACGCATCCGGAGGACGTCATGCACATGAAGCGAACCGCCGACCGGCTGTTCGGCGACCGGTACACATGGTCGGTGCTGGGCGCCGGCCGCAGCCAGCTCCCGATTGCCGCGCAGGCGGCCGCCATGGGAGGCAACGTGCGCGTGGGGCTGGAGGATTCCCTTTGGGCCGGCCCGGGACGATTGGCTCAATCGAGTGCCGAGCAAGTGAGGGCCGTCCGGCAGATCATCGAGGGTCTCGGCCTGTCCGTGGCCACTCCCGACGAAGCCCGTGAGATTTTGCACCTTAAGGGAGGCGACAAGGTCGCCTTCTAGTCGGAACGGGAAAGGACCGCCGGCATGCTGCGCATCGAGCTTCTCATCGACGCCCGCGCGGAACTCGGGGAGGGCCCCCTGTGGGACACGACCGAACAGCGACTCTACTGGATCGACAGCTTGGGCGCGAAGGTCCATTCCTGCGACGCTCAAGGCGGCCTGCCGCGCTCCTGGAAGGTTCCGGAGCACATCGGCTCCCTTGCCCTGTGCGAGAGCGGCGGAGCCGTCGTGGCGCTGCGCGACGGATTCTACCGCCTGGATTTCGAGACCGGCGCCTGCCGCAAGCTCGCCGACCCCGATCCGGGCAAGCCTCGGATCCGAATGAACGACGGCAAGGTCGACCGCCAAGGCCGCTTCGTTGCGGGCTACATGGATTACGATGAGAGCGATCCGGTCTGTTCCGTCTTCCGGCTCGATCCGGATGGCTCGGTTGCAAGGATCGACGAGGGCATCGTGTGCTCGAACGGGCCGTGCTGGAGCCCCGACGGACGCACGTTCTACTTCGCGGACACCTACACGAGGGACATCTGGGCTTACGACTACGACCCGGCTACCGGTGTCGCGACGGGCCGGCGGATCTTCTGCTCTTTTCCGGCCTGCGGGCTGAGAGGACTTCCGGACGGCGCCACCGTGGATGCCGAGGGCTTCGTGTGGAGCGTTTCCGTCTATGAGGGCAAGCTCGCCCGCTTTGCGCCCGATGGCAGACTCGATCGCGTGGTCGGCCTCCCGGTCGAGAGCGCCACCAGCCTGACCTTCGGAGGGCCGGATCTCGACATCGCCTACGTCACGTCAATGGCCCGCTCCGTGAAGGGCGTCGCCCCCAAGGAGCGCGAGGCAGGCGGATTGTTTGCCGTGCATGGGCTCGGGGTTCACGGCCTGCCCGAACCGCGGTTCAAGGGCTGACCGGTGCGGAGGCCCCGGCGCCGCCGGGACACGACAGGACAAGACAAGGGAGGAGAAGGGACACATGCGTATCGAGGTGCTGATCGACGTCAAGACGATCCTCGGCGAGGGACCCCTGTGGGACGTCGATGAAGAAAGACTCTATTTCATCGACAGTTTCGGCTGCAGCGTGTTCCGCTGTACGGCGGACGGAGGCGAGGTGCGGGCCTGGGATGTGCCCGCCAAGATCGGGTCGATGGCCTTGCGAAAGCAGGGTGGCGCGGTCATTTCGCTCGCGAACGGCTTCCATTTCCTCGATTTCAAAACGGGCGAAACAGAGCTGATCGTCGATCCGGAGCCGGGCAAGCCCGGCAACCGCATCAACGACGGCAAGGTGGACAAGCGCGGACGTTTCGTTGCGGGCTCCATGGACACCATGGAGGAAGGGCCGAATGGCGCCCTCTACCGTCTCGATCCGGATCTCTCTTTGCACAAGCTCGACGACGGCATTGTCGTGTCCAACGGACCATGCTGGAGCCCGGACGGGCGGATCTTCTATTTCGCCGATACATGGTCGGGCGAGATCTGGGCCTACGATTATGACAACGAGACCGGCGCCGTATCCAATCGGCGGACCTTCACCACGGTCGACACCTCGCGTGGAGGCGCAGCCGATGGCTCCACTGTCGACGGGGAGGGTTTCCTCTGGAATGCCCAGGTCTATGACGGCAAGGTCGTACGCTATACGCCGGATGGGAGAGTCGACCGGGTCATCGACATGCCGGTCAAGAAGGTGACGAGCGTGATGTTCGGCGGACCGGACCTCGACATCCTCTTCGTCACGTCCATGGCCAAGCCGCCATTGCCGCGCTTCCCCGGGGACGGTGTTCAACGCGGCAGCCTTTTCGCCATCTATGATCTCGGCATCCGCGGAGTGCCGGAGCCGCGTTTCGCAGGGTGACCCATGGCGGCATCTCGTTTTCGGCATCCGGACCAGACAGACAAGCCGGATCAGTGGACCAATCCCGCATGTCCCGGCGGGAAGGGCACGGCCATCAAGGGACGTCGGAGGAATCCATCATGATGACACACGCGCTGAGATGCATCGGTGCGGCTGTACTCGCCGCTGGGATCGCTGTCGCATCCATCGGGTCTGCGGCCGCCAAGGACATCGTCTACCTAACTCCCGGGCTCGACCTGCCGTTCTGGCGCTATCTATCCAAGGGCGTCGAGGCCGAGGCCAAGAAGGAGGGCTACGGGTTCCAGGCCCTCGACAGCCGGAACAATGCCCAGACACAGCTCAAGAATGCTCAGGACTCGATTGCCCGCGGCGTCGCCGGAATCGTGATCTCCCCGACCGACTCCTCCACGGCACCGGCGGTGCTCGAGTTGGCCCAAAAGGCGAATATTCCCGTCGTGATCGCCGATATCGGGACCAATGGCGGCGAGTATGTTTCGTTCATCATCTCCGATAACCGCGAAGGCGCCTACAATACCGGGAAGGCTCTCGTCGAGGCCATGAAGGAGAAAGGGTGGGGCGACGGCACGGTCGGCCTCATCACGATTTCTCTCGCACGAAACAACGGCAAGCTCCGTACCGAGGGTTTCCGGCAGGCTCTGACGGAGGGAGGTTTGAAGGAGGGCGGCCTTCAGCAGATGCAGTCGTATACGGCTGACGAAACCTTCAAGTTCACGCAGGACATGCTGACCGCCAACCCCAACATGCGTGGCATGTTCATTCAGACCGATACGCCGACATTGGGCGCCTTGCGCGCCATCAAGGCATCGCGGCGGGACGGCCAGATTGCCGTTGCCGCCTTCGACGGCGTTCCGGAGTTCGTGGACCTGATCAAGAAGGGCGAGATTGTCGCTTCGGGCATGCAGCAGCCCTATTTGATGGGTGTGCGCTCGGGAGACGCTCTGTTCAAGCATCTCAAGGGTGAGAAACCTGAAAAGCAGATCCTCGTCCCGATTGTCGTCGTGACGGACAAGAACATCGATCAGATGTTGCCGACCATTCGAGAGACGGTGTTCGCAAACGAGGTGAAGTAGTTCCGCGCACCATGCTGACGTCGGGAGAGCCCGACGTCAGCATGGTCGCGCCTGAAGGTAGGGTCCCGAATGTCTTCTGTCCTTGAGGTTCATTCCGTCGAGAAGACCTTCGACCGCACGCGCGCCTTACGCGGGGCGGAGTTTTCTCTCATCTCCGGCGAAATTCACGGC
This sequence comes from Microvirga sp. M2, assembly GCF_047497095.1. Classification (NCBI taxonomy): domain Bacteria; kingdom Pseudomonadati; phylum Pseudomonadota; class Alphaproteobacteria; order Hyphomicrobiales; family Methylobacteriaceae; genus Microvirga; species Microvirga sp. M2. The sequence goes on along the minus strand of NZ_CP134064.1, from coordinate 1,672,632 downwards.
CTTCTCGGGGCTAACGGAGCCGGAAAATCCACCTTGTCCAAGGTCATTTCGGGCCACATCAGGCCGGATAGCGGACAGATTTCCTGGAGAGGAGCCCTCCTGAAGCATACGTCTCCCCGCGAGGCCCTCGACGCAGGCATCGCCATGGTCATGCAGGAGACGTCGCTGGCCCCCCATCTTTCGGTTCTCGAGAACATCTTTCTTCCGGAGCTCGGGCGCCCAGGGCCGCTGTCCTTCCGGCGCATGCGGCATCGGGCCCGAGAGGTTCTCACCAGCCTTGGCGTCGCAGACACTCTGCCGCTCGAACGCGATGTGGAGTCGCTTTCGGTCGCACAGCGCCAGCTCGTCGAGATCGCCAAAGCGCTGGCGCTCAATGCCGACCTCATCATCTTCGACGAGCCGACCACATCCTTGAGCCCGCTCGAGGTCGAGCGCCTCTTCGACATCATGACGAAGCTCCGAGATCAGGGGAGAGCGCTCGTCTTCGTATCCCACCGGCTCGAGGAGGTCTTCGCGATCACCGATCGGGTCACGGTCATGCGGGAGGGTCGCACCATATCCAAGGGCATTCCGACCACATCGCTGACACAGACCGAGTTGATCCGGCTCATGGTCGGCCAGGAGCTGGGGGCCGTGTATGAGGCCAAGACGCCCGCGACGATCGTAGGCCAGGATCCCGTCCTTGCGGTACGCAACCTCGCCTCCTCGCCCCACGTCCGCAATGTTTCATTCGCGGTGCATCCTGGCGAGGTGTTGGGGCTCGGCGGTCTTGTCGGGGCCGGGAGGTCCGAAACTCTCGAGGCGATCTTCGGCCTGAGGCCCCGGCAAGGGGGCGAGCTTGTGCTCGATGGGCAGCGCTTCGATCCTCGGCGCCCTTCCGACGCAGTTCGCGCGGGAGTCGGCTTCGTCGCAGAGGACCGGCGCGTTCAAGGGATCGTTCCGGATTTCTCCGTGAAGGAAAACCTCCTGCTCGGTCATCTGGGCGCGCATCGCGGTTTTGGATTGGGCTATGGGGCAAGGAGCAAGGAGATCGACGCGCTCCTCCGGCGACTGGATCTTCCGGGGGAACGGCTGCTTGACGCCAATATGCTCGCCTTCTCCGGAGGCATGCAGCAGAAGATCATTATCGGCCGCTGGCTTCTCCTCAGGCCCAAGCTGCTCCTGCTGGACGAGCCCACGAAAGGGGTTGATATCGGCACCCGTGCGTCCATCTATGCCATCCTTCGCGAGATTGCCGCCGACGGTGTCGGAATCGTGGTCGTCTCTTCAGACTTTGATGAGCTTCTCGGGCTCTGCAGCCGCATTGTCGTTATGAGCGACGGCACAAGCCGTGTGACGCTTCCGTCCGAGATCCTGGACGAGGAGAAGCTCACGCTTCTTACAGCGCCGCGCACGTCCATGGAGCGGATGGGACAGATGCTGCGCGAACTCGCGCACGAGGTGGGCGGCGCCGGGTTTTGGGCCTTGCTGGATGGCGACCGGATCTGCTGCCTGGATGCCGTCGTCGCTCATCCGAATGCGGATCCCGGCTTTCGAGCCGGTGGCATGCCACTCATCCCGGATTGTCCGGTCCGGACGGCGCTGGTCCGACCGAGCGGTGACTTTGTGAAAGAGCCGGACGGATCGCGGCAAACTCTCGTCGTTCCCGTGAGGAGCCAGCGGGGCCATGACATGGGGCTGATCGGCGTTACGCTTGATGGCCGTGCCCCCACGCCGGACGCTGAAGCCATCCGTTCGCGTGTGCAAGCCGTTTTTGCGAGCCAGACATGATCGAGACCTCCGATACCGCTCCCGTGGTCAAGTCGAATGCCAGCCCCCCGATCTCATGGGCGCGCAGGCTGACCGGAACGCTTGAGATCAGAATGGGCCTGCTGGCGCTCATCCTCGCCCTGATTCTGTCGCTTCTGTCGCCCTATTTCCTGACGACCAACAACCTCCTGAACCTGCTCGATCAGTCCGTCGTCATGGGAATCGTCGCGATCGGCATGACTTTCGTGATTCTGACCGGCGGTATCGATCTGTCGGTCGGATCTGTCGCCGGCCTGACGGGTGTGGTGCTGGGGTTGGCTTTGCAGCAATTCCCCATTCCGATCGCAATCGTGCTCGCGATCCTGTCCGGAGCCGGGATCGGTCTGCTCTCCGGTGTCTTCATTGGCCAGTTCGGCCTTGCCGCCTTCGTTGTAACGCTTGGTATGATGGCAATCGCGCGCAGCCTGGCGTACATCTTCTCCGGCGCGACATCGATCACGAATCTGCCCTCGAACCTGAGCGACATCGTATACGCCAGCTTTCTGGGGCTGCCGGCCAACGTCCTCGCTTTGCTGACGCTCTATATGGTCGCCTGGGGCTACCTGACCTACACGAAAGGCGGCCGGACGATATACGCGATCGGCTCGAACCGCGAGGCGGCGCGCACGGCCGGGTTGAACGTGGTGCTCTACAACATCGTCCCCTATGTCGTATCGGGGGCGCTTGCGGCCGTGGCCACCATATTCTCCGCCGCTCAGATCATGTCGATTGACCCGCTTGCTGGCACGGGCCTCGAACTCGATGCGATCGCGGCGGTCGTCATCGGGGGAGCAAGCTTATTCGGTGGACGCGGATCGCTCGTCGGCACGCTCATCGGTGTGTTCATCATGGTGATGATCCGCAACGGGCTCAACCTGCTGGGGGTCTCGCCGTTCTGGCAGGGTTCCGCTGTCGGCGGGGTCATCATCGCGGCCGTGCTCATCGAGCGGATCGTCAGCAGACGGGCAGGCCGGTGAGGGTGTGTCATACGATCATCGAGGGAGGAAAGTCATGGCTGCACCGACACGGGAGATCATGCTTTTCGGGACCGAGGAGCCCGTCACGCCGCCCGTCATTCTGGAGGCGGGGCCGCTCAGGGCGGAACTGGAGGAGGGGAATCTCCGCTACGTTCGTTTCCACGGACGGGAGATGTTGCGTGCGATCTCTTTCATCGTTCGTGACAGGAACTGGGGAACCTACAGGCCTGCGATCTCGAACCTCGAGATCAGGAGACATGCCGATGCGTTCGAGGTGACCTACGATGCCGTTGCGGGCGATGAGCAGCAGACGTTCCATTATTCAGCGACCATAACCGGCCGGGCTGATGGAAACCTGGCGTTCGAAGCCGACGGAGAAGCCGTCACGGACTTTCTCACCAACCGGACGGGATTCGTGGTGCTCCACCCCATCGAGGGTGTCGCCGGCGAGGCCTGTACAATCGAGCATGTTGACGGGCGAAAGGTGGAGACGCGGTTCCCGGATCTGATCGATCCGGTACAGCCGATGATGGATCTTCGTGCACTGACACACGAGTTCGCCCCGGGATTCAAGGTCACCTGCCGCATGGAAGGCGATACCTTCGAGATGGAGGATCAACGCAACTGGACCGATGCGTCCTACAAGACCTATGTCCGGCCGCTTGCCTTGCCTTGGCCCTATACGTTCAAGAAGGGCGAACGCGTCGAGCAGCGGGTGACCCTGGCTGTTGCGTCGTCCGCTCATGCCAAGGTCCCGCCATGGGGGGAGGGCGTAAAGCTGTCCCTCGGGCAGGTCGACCTGGCACTGCCGCCTCTCGGTCTTGCTCTCGATCCGAAGGACCTGGACGAAACGATACAGGCGCTTGGCCCTCTTCGGGAGGCTCGCCCGAACCAGATCGTCATCGCGTACGATCCGGGGCTGGGACATGATGCGTCGACCCTGGAGCGAGCGGTCGATGTCGCTCGGCAGATCGGAGCCGAGCTTTGGCTGGAGGCCGTCGTTCGCAGCCTTGATCATTTCGGGCAGGAGGTGCGCGACCTCGGGCAGATCGTCCAAGATCTCTCGGCGCCCTTTGCGACGCTTCTGATTTCCCCTGCTCCCGATTTGAAGTGCACGCTGCCCGGTAGCCCGTGGCCACCATGCCCTCCATTGAAGGATCTCTATGAAGCTGCGCGGCAGGCATTTCCGGGCGTGCGGCTCGGTGGCGGCATGTTTTCGTTCTTTACCGAGCTCAACCGGAAGCGTCCTCCGGTGGAATTCCTCGATTTGGTCACCTTCACCACCTCATCGATCTTCCATGCGGGGGATGATCGCTCGACGACGGAGGGACTGGAGTCGCTGGCGGCGATGGCCAGGACGGTGCGATCGTTCATCAAGGATCGGCCATATCACGTCGGGCCGAGCGCCATCGGTATGCGTGCGAACCCCTATGGCGAGATGCCGACCCCTAACCCGAACAATATTCGCCAAGCCGGCAATGGAATGGATCCGCGGCAACGGGGCCTGCTCGCGGCCGCTTGGCTGGTCGGCTACTACGCACATTTTGCCCGTGGCGGTGCGTCCGCGATCACAATCGGTGGAGGGGCCGGGGACTTCGGGCTGGTTCATACAAGAGGTCGATATGCCAAGCCATGGTTTGACGAGCATGGTGGCCTGTACCCGGCATTCCATGCCTTCAAGGGCTTGTCCGCCTTGAACGGATCTCCGGCCTTGGATGTTCAGTCATCGATAACGCGTGATGTTCAATCGATAGGAGCGGTCGTCGAGGGGAGGGCTCAGATCTGGATTGCCAATCTGACGGGGATGGTACGGGATGTCGAAGTTCCCATGGAGACGTTGAAACGAGTCTCCATCCTTGATGAGAGCAGTTTCGTTGCCATGTCCCGGAGTTCAAATGCTCTCGACGCGAACGAGGCCGATCTGATCAGCCGCGAATTAAGGCTTGGACCCTATGCGGTGGCCCGGCTACGGGAGTGATCACGGCATTATTGAGGCGCCACTTGCCCTTCAGGGCCAGCAAAATCAAAATCAAGACCCGCTGGTTCCGACACGCCGGCGCCGTTCGATGCGGCCGCAAGCCCGCCTGATCTCGACTCTGTCCCGTACCTCACCAGCGCATCGTGCGAAACAGTGGACCCGGTTATTCGCCAGAACGATGCATTCTTTCCAAGACGGGAGCATCGGATCGATCCCAAATGTGCACGTCCACTTTTCACGCCCGATGCTCTAATCTCCCAACCGCTCGGAATCGAGCAACGGCAACACGGTTGAACAGGGGTCAGAACTAGTCGAAGAAGCCGGCATCTTCATCTTTCAGATAGCGCCTGGCGGCTTGAGCGTCGATGTCGAGACCGAGACCTGGTCCGGGTAGCAGATCGATCATCGAATCATTGACGATGCGGCCTGTCGGGAGTCCCACGATGATGTCGTGCCACCACGGATCTGACGCTGTAGGATACTCGAAGGCGATGTAGTTGGCGGGCAGAGAGGCGCACACATTGATCAACGCGCCCAACCCCAGGAGGCCGTTGGCCGTGCCATGGGGCGCCATGAGGATCGAATGCATGTAGGCGTGCTCGGCGACCCATTTGAGTTCTGCGATTCCGCCGACGTCGGCCGGATCGGGTCCGATAATGCGTACCGCCTGTGTCTCGATGAGCTCCTTGAAGTTGTGCCGAAGATAGATCTGCTCGCCGGTATGAATCGGCGTCGACGTCGACAGGGTCAGTTCGCGATAGGCCTGCGGATTGACCCATGGCACGTAATCGCCGGTGAGCATGTCCTCGAGCCAGGCGATGTTGTATTTCTCGACCGCTCGCGCGAACTTGATCGCATCGGGCAACATCCAGCCTGGGCCGCAATCGAGCGCCAAGCTGACTTTGTCGCCAAGAACCTCCTTCATCGCGATGACGCAATCGAGCATGTGGTTGAAACCATGCTCGCTGACCACGCCCTGGTCCATTGCGCCGTGGTAGCCCGAGCGCGTCTGGCGCACGCCATAATGAAAGTCCTCGACTGTATCCTTCATGTTGGAGTGGAAGCTGATGCCCTGTTTCACCAGAAAGAAGTTTTCGGGGAGTTCGGCCATCCACTTCACATCAGCGGCATAGTCCTCCGGGCGGTCGCCCGTCCGCTTCCTGCGCATGTTGCCGTTGTAGCAACGAACCTTGTCGCGCACCTTGCCGCCGAGCAGCTTGTAGGTCGGGACGTTCGCCGCCTTGCCCGCGATGTCCCAGAGCGCATGCTCAATGGCGCTGACGGCCGCGCCGTAGGGCTTGAACGAGCCACGCTGACGAATCTTCAGCATCACGCGCTCGACGTCGGTCGGATCCTCGCCGATCAACGCATCGCGAAAATGCATCACCCAGGGCTTGATGTAGCCCTTGGTGTATTCCACTTCGCCGAGCCCGTGGATTCCTTCGTCGGTGGTGATGCGGACGATCGGGTGCTTGCCAATGACGGCGCAGCGCAAATCGGTGATCTTCATGGCCAAGGCCTCTTTGTATGGCGGATGAGCGGAGTACGATGGCCGGGTGCGGTCTCGACGACCGGCGCTAGGCGCCGTTGCGATGCCAGAAGGCGCGCCAGCCATTCGAATGGCGGCGTTAGCTCCAGGTGCGATCCCAGGAATATTCGTAATCCCACTGGTCCGTCGATTGCCAGATGCCGGCGACGCCCGGCTGCAGATGCTGAACGATGACCTCGTCAACGACGTCATCGATGCCGAGGCCCGGCTTATCAGGGACATCGATGAAGCCGTTCATCACCAGGGGTTTGGGGAGGCCCGTCACGATGTCATCCCACCAAGGCACATCGACCGAGTGATACTCAAGCGCCATGAAGTTTTCGGTGGCGACGGCGACATGTGCCGCAGCCATCGCGGCAATGGGGCTTTCGGCCATGTGGATCGCCATGGCGACGCCATACTCCTGCGCCATGTCGCCGATCTTTTTGGTTTCCAGAATGCCGCCCGACGTGAGCAGGTCAGGGTGGATGATCGAGATCCCGGCCTCGAGCAACGGCTCGAAACTCTCTTTCAGATAGATATCTTCGCCCGTGCAAATCGGAACCGATGTCGCCGCCTGCAGATGCCGATACTGTTCCGTGTATTGCCATGGAATGACGTCCTCCAGCCAAGCCGGAACATATTTTTCGATGCGGTTGGCGAGCCTGATGCCGTTTTGCAGCGAGATGTGCCCAACGTGGTCAATGGCGAGCGGGATGTCCGGGCCGATGACGTCGCGGACCTCGCAAATGTATTGTTCCAGATAATCCAAACCTTTGTCCGTAAAGTGGAGACCGGTGAAAGGATGGCGCACATTCTGCGAGTCATAGGCGGCATTGCGCCGTCGGCGCTCCTCCGGCGTGCGCGCATTGCCATGCGCCGCACGCGAGCGGAAGCCTTCGAGGGTGCCGGCCGGCGCCACTACGGCGCCCGGTAGGTCGGCGATCTGCATCAGCCCGAGATCCATCTTGAGGAACGTGAAGCCGAGGTCCATGCGCTCTTTGAGGCGGAGGCCGGTCGCTGTGCCACTGGGTTGCTCCGCATCGGTGTCGCAATACATGCGTACCTTGTCACGGAACCTGCCGCCCAGCATCTGATAGATCGGCACGCCATAGGCCTTCCCGGCAAGATCCCATAAAGCGATTTCGACAGCCGAGACACCGCCGCCCTGCCTCCCGTGCCAACCAAACTGCTTGATGCGACGGAACAAACGGTCGATGTCGCAGGGGTTCTCGCCGAGCAGTCGGCTCTTCAGCATCAGCGCATAGGTCGCACTCGCACCATCGCGCACCTCGCCAAGTCCGACGAGGCCCTGATTGGTATATATTTTGACCAGTACGGAGGCGAAGGGAGCGCCGACGATCTCAGCCACGCGCATATCGGTGATGCGGAGCTCCGACGGCTTGGAGAACGGATTGACTCGATTCAGCGCCTCGTCAGCGCTATCCAGCTTCGACATGACGGCACTCTCCCTGTCGCCGACTATCGGTCCGCGCGCTTGAACGCGGCCGCTTCGCCGGCTCGTGTTTGTGGGTTGCAGGCGTTACTCACTCTCGACCGCTCCGTCGCTTGCGCACTGGGAACTTGACGGTTCCGGCGCCGGCACGACGGACTTCGCGCATCGTGCCTCAATCGACGACGTTGGCCTCGAGGTACTCGCGGTTCATCTCGATGCCGAGACCTGGTGCTGGGTTGAGCTTGAGGCTGCCGTTGGAATTGTCGAGCGGTACGCTGATGAGAGGATCATATTTGGAGAGGTTCCATTCCGACGTCTCGAGCTTGTAGAAGTTTGGCACCGTCATCATCACCTGGGCGCCGGCCACGACATTGATCGGCCCGGCAGCATCATGAGGCGAGACCGGGATGTAATAAGCCTCGCACAGCGCCGAGATTTTTTTCAGCTCGGTAATGCCACCGGTCCAGGTCACGTCGGGCATGATGTAGTCGGCCAGCTTATTCTCGAGGATGGGGACGAAGTCCCACTTCGTATGTCCACGCTCGCCCCAGGAGATTGGCACGTTGACCTTCTCGCGCACCTGCTTGAGGGCGTTGACGCTTTCCGGCGGGCACGGTTCCTCGAACCAATCGATGTTTCCGGCCTCTTCGAGGGACCGGCAGAGCCGGATCGCAGTCGGCACATCGAAGCGGCCATGGGCGTCGATCAGGATTTCGATATGGCGTCCGGCTGTTTCGCGGATCAGCGCTGTCAACTCAGCGGCCTCGTACTCGTCCGGGCGCGTCATGCCGCCGTCGAGGTAGCCGTCGCTCTGCTCGCGCGCGACGCCATCCGCATGCGGGCCCTGCGGAGGAAACGGATCGAACTTGAGCGCGGTATGTCCCGACCTCACAATCGCCTGGATCTCGGCGACGACGGCTTCCTTGCTCGTGAACTTGCGTTGATCGGGATGGGTGTAGAGCGCAATCTCGTCGCGCACGGGTCCCCCGAGAAGCTCGTATATGGGTTTTCCAAGTGCCTTTCCCCGGATGTCCCAGAGGGCGATGTCAATGGCGCTGAGGCACTCCACCGCGGCGCCGCGGCTACCCATGTAGGTGAAGCTGCGAAAGAGCTTGTGCCAGAGGCGTTCAATATGCGCGGGATCCTGGCCGACCAGTGTCGAACCGATCTGCCGCAGCATCGCCGTCAGCGCACGGTTTGCTATCTTCGTTGTCGTGGTGATCTCGCCCCAGCCGGTGATCCCCTCATCCGTGCTGACTTCAACGAACAGGAACTCGCCCCAGTAGGAGGCGGCCGACTTGATAAGCCACGGTCTGACGTTTGTAATCTTCATGTGCTCCGCTTTCCTGTGAAATCGAGAAGAGGCTGCGCTTCAGAACGAAAACCTACCCTGCCCGGGCTGCCGCCATGGCCCGCATATGCTCGAGGATGTGAAGCCCGGACCCTTCGACGTGCTGCGCCATGAGCTCGGCGGCCCGGTCTGCGTTACCTGCCTTGATGTGGGTGATCAGCGCACGATGGTCACTGATGACCTGCGCTCTCCGCGCGAGAGTGAAGCCGAACCGGCGGCTGACCGCTCGAAGCACCTCCCGGTGTTTCCACCACAGTTCGGCGGCATGTCGATTGTAGTGTCGCTGGTAGATCAAGGTATGGAATTTTGTGTCGAGCTCGCTGTGCAAGACCTGGTCGGCGAAATTGTTGGCCTCGATCTGGCTTTGGACCGCTTCGAGTTCCGCAATGTCGGCCTCCGTGGCCATCCCGACGAACCAACGCGTCAGAGACGGCTCGATCAGAACGCCGATCTCATAGATGTCGCGAATGAAATCTCGGTCGATCGGCCGGACGCGCGCGCCGCGATTGCGCGTGAAGATGACGAAGCCTTCGCCGCGCAAGAGCTGCAGCACCTCCCGAACTGGCGTCGTCGAACTGCCGTGACGCTTGGCGAGGTCGGACACGACGAGGCGCTGATTGGCCTTGAGCCGCCCCGAGACGATGTCCTCCCGGATCACCTTGTAGAGCAGCGCCGTGGAATCGGTGGAGGCGCCGATCGGGTCAATCCCGAGAGGCGGCGCCGCCTGGTAGTCGCTCGCCTCCTTCACTCCTACCTCCAATGATCAGATCGTACGTCGACTGATAACGATAATATACGATCCGGAGCGATTGACACCCAAGTATCGCTCTGTAATCGTCACTAATTAGGAGCATAGATCAAGAATAGCTCCACACGATGGTGGAAGCCACAGTGCCAGTGTGCGCTGGCCTTGAAGAATTGGAGGGACTTGATGTCGACCTTTGACTTCGGCCGGGCCATTCGCGGCGGTGTTTCCGCGGCTGCCCTCACATCGTTGCTGATGTCGTCGCCGGTTTTGGGCGCGCCCCCCGTCGACTTGAGCAAGTGGTCGCCGGAATATGTGCGTTCGATTGCGGGCACAAAGGATTTCGACACCGCCGCCGACTGCAACAAAGTCACGCCACTCGACTATAAGGGCCGTCTCACGTTCTGGTACCAGGGCGTGTTTGAGGGCGACCCTGATCTCTTGCGACAGTACTATAAAGACTTCTTTGCGGCCTTCCGAAAGACTTACCCCAACATAGAGCTGAACGAACAGGCGCTCACCTACAACGACTTGCTCGACAAGTTCCGCACGGCGCTGCTCGGCAACGCCGGCCCGATGATGGTGCGGCTGCAGATTCTGGGCGGCGTCGAATTCGCGTCCAAAGGATATCTCCAGGAACTGAAACCCGAAGACGTCGGCTACGCAACGGAGGATTTCTGGCCCGGGGCCATGAAGTCGAATATGTGGAAGAGCAAGACGTACGGCATCCCGACCAACAACGAGACGATGGCGTTCATCTGGAACGCGGACATCTTCAAGCGGGCCGGTCTCGATCCCGACCGGCCGCCGGCCACTTGGGACGACGTCGTCAGATACTCCAAGCAGATCCACGACAAGCTCGGGATCGCGGGCTATGGACTCGTCGCCCGCAAGAATGCCGGCAACACGCCTTATCGCTTCTTGCCTCAGCTCTGGGGTTACGGCGGCGGCGTGTTCGACGAAACCACGCAGAGCCCGACCTACGCCCAGGTCCAGATCGGCACGCCGGCGAGCAAGCGGGCATTGCAAGCGTCGTACGACATGTATGTGCGCGACAAATCCGTGCCGGTTTCGGCATTGACCAATCAGCAAGCCGATAACCAGCCGCTTTTTCTGGCCGGGCAGCTCGGCATGATGATTTCGCACCCGTCCGACTACGACGTGATGCTGGATCTGAAGAAAAAGGCTTCCGGCAGCGACGTGCAGAAAGCTCAGACCGTCATCGACAACATGCGCTACGGGCTGATCCCGACCGGTCCGGACGGCAAGCGGGCGGTCGTGTTCGGCGGCTCGAACATCCACATCCTGAAGCCAGAATATGTTGACGGGGGAAAGGTGGATCTTCCGGCCGCCAAGGCGCTCGCTTGTTTCTGGACGAGCCCGGAATGGTCGTTGAAAATGGCTTATGCCGGATCGAACCCCGGTAACCTGAATGGCTTCAAGACGAAGTGGATGAAAGAGCGCCTGGACAACATCAAGTTCCTCGACGTCACGACCTCGATGCTGCCTTACGGCGTCCCGTTCCCGACGATTCCCGAGACGCCCGAAATCATGAACATCGTCGTGCCCGATATGCTGCAGAATGCGCTCACGGGCGCGATGACGGTCGATCAGGCCGCCGAAGACGCAGCCAAGAAGATCAAGAACATCATGGACGGCGGTAAGCTCTAGTCCACTTCGCCAACCTAACCGGCGGCCCTCGCCGCCGGTTTGTTTCCCTTACAGGAGGCGCCCCGATGACCATGGCGGCAGGCCTGGTTGACGCTCCTTTGGAAGCAAATGCGAAGCGTTCCGGCTTCTTTCGGCAGGCATGGACCCGTCGCTCCGACTATCTCTACGTGTTGCCCGCGATCGTGGTGATGCTGATCGTCATCGCCTATCCGATCTACTACACCCTGGAGCTGTCCTTCTTCGCGACGCCACCGAGTCTCCAGCTGCGCGATAAGGAGTTCGTCGGCCTCGACAACTACGCGCTGATCCTGAGAAGCGACGTGTTCTGGCGCGTCACCGCTAATACATTCATCTGGACGCTTGCCTCGACCGCGTTCGCTTTCGTTCTGGGGTTAGGGAGTGCGCTCGCGCTGAACAATGAGTTTTTCGGTCGTGGTGTTCTGCGTGCCATCCTTATTATCCCATGGGTCATTAGTGCGGTGGCCGCGTCCTATATCTGGAAGTGGATCTATCACTCGGATTTCGGCGCGATCGGCGCCGTCCTCGTCGGCCTCGGGCTTGCCAGCCGGCCGCCCAATCTCATCGACAGCGTGGGAACAGTTCTGCCGTCGCTGATCGTGGTTAACGTGTGGCGTGAGTTTCCGTTTGCGATGATCATGCTGACGGCTGGCTTGCAGACCGTTCCTGATCAGCTGCTTCGGGCCGCGAAAGTCGACGGTGCCAGCGCGTGGCAGCGTTTCTGGCACGTCACGTTCCCACATCTTCAGGGTGTGTCTACCGTGACGATCCTTCTGCTCGCGGTAGCGAACTTCAACTCCTTCATCATTCCCTGGATCATGACGGGCGGCGGCCCATCGAATGCGTCTCACATCTGGATCACCCATATTTACGAACTCGCCTTCGGACGCCAGCGGTGGGGCATCGCGTCAGCCTATTCAGTGCTCTTGTTCCTCATTCTGATGGCGCTGGGCTATTTTTATGTGCGTGCTCTGAGCGGCGGCGAAAAAAAGGAGCGCGTTGCCTGATGTCGATGCCCGGAATCGTCACGTCCAGGAGAGGTAAGCCGATCGACGTCTGGCGCTGGATTGGACGGATCTTCCTCGCGATGATCCTGTTCTACACGGCAATGCCGATGGCATGGATGTTGTTGACATCGATCAAGTCCGGCTTCGCAGCCATGCAGTTCCCGCCCCAATGGTTGCCGGAGGAACCGACGCTCGCGAGCTACGAGAAGCTGCTCGATCCGAACAACAGCGTCGGCCAGGACTTTCTGCGCTTCTTCTGGAACAGTCTTTTCGTTTCGACCACAACGACGGTGCTCGCGGTCATCGTCGCCGTCCCTGCGGCCTATGCTTTCTCGAGGTTCGAGTTTCCAGGACGTAAGTTCCTCTTCTTCGCGGTGCTGCTGCGCAATATGTTCCCTGCAGTGATCTTCCTTGTGCCGCTCTTCATCCTGATGCGGCTTCTCGGCCTTGTGAACACCCACGGATCGCTGATTTTAACGTATCTCACGTTTGGCCTCCCGCTTGCGATCTGGCTGCTCAAGGGCTTCTACGACAACATTCCCTACCAACTTGAGCAGGCTGCGCGCATCGATGGCGCCACCCGATTCCAAGCGTTCCTTCTGATCGTCATGCCGCTTTCCGCGCCGGGAATTGTCGCAACAGCCATCTATTCCTTCATTGGTGCTTGGAACGAGTACATCTTCGCCTACACGTTCCTCAACAAGAACGAGCAATTGACGCTGCCGGTCGGCATACAACGCTTCTTCTCTGAGAACACGACTGACTTCCCAGGCCTCATGGCGGCCAGTTTCATGATGAGTCTTCCGGTCGTCGTGCTCTTCCTCCTGCTGCAACGCTACTTTGTCCGCGCCCTCACCGAAGGCGCTGTCAAACATTAGGAGAAAAGGTTTCATGGCCCATGTGGTCTTGAAGAATCTGGTTAAGACCTATGGCGCCTTCACGGCCGTCAATGACGTGTCACTCACGGTCGAGAACGGTGAGTTCGTTGCGCTGGTCGGTCCTTCGGGATGCGGCAAGACAACCACGCTCAATCTCGTCGCCGGGTTGATTCCGATTACGTCGGGCGAGATCGAGATCGGAGACCGCGTGGTCAACGACGTCGACCCGAAAGATCGCAACATTGCGATGGTATTCCAGAACTACGCGCTCTATCCGCAAAAGTCGGTCTATAAAAACCTCGCGTTTCCGCTGCAGATGCGCCGCCTTCCTCGCGACGTGATCGATCGGAAGGTCAGGGACGCAGCGCGTGTGCTCGACATGACGCATCTGCTTGAGCGAAAGCCGCGCGAATTGTCTGGCGGACAACAACAGCGCGTGGCCCTCGGTCGGGCGCTCGTGCGCGATCCGGCGGTCTTCCTTATGGATGAGCCGCTCTCCAATCTCGACGCCAAACTGCGCGTGCAGATGCGCTCCGAGATCAAGCGCTTTCACCAGGACCTCAAGGCAACGATCATTTACGTGACCCACGATCAACTCGAAGCCGTTACCATGGCCGACAAGATGGCCGTGATGAATGGCGGATTTCTGCAGCAGTACGATTCCCCGGCTCAGGTCTTCGCCCATCCGGTCAACGTGTTCGTGGCAAGCTTCATCGGCAGTCCAGCCATGAGCCTTATCCCTCTCGAGGCGTCGACGGTGGATGGCCAGACCGTGTTGACCGGTGTGGAAGGCTGGTCCATGACGCTCTCGCCGCTCAACGCCCGGAAGGTGCAGCGCTCGACCACCAGGAAGATCGTGCTGGGAGCACGCCACTCCACGATCAAACTGACCAAGAATGCGTCTCCAAACGCGATCCCGGCCAAGGCCTACACCGTGGAACCGACCGGGGATGTGACGTTCGTGCAGGCGTTGCTGTCCGGGGCCGTCGTCAACATAAGCGTCCCGCCCAACATCGCCATCGCGCCGGACGAGCAGATATGGCTCGAGTTCGACCAGGAGCGCATGCACCTTTTCGATGGTGCGACCGAACTGGCCCTGAAGGTCGATTGAGGCAATTCGATTCGAGGCGACCTGGGGGCATGGATGACCGAAAAGCTTAAGATCACCGGGATCATCCCCTATCCGGTCTGGGTCGGCATCCGAAACCAGATGCTCGTCAAGGTCGAAACCGATCAGGGTGTCGTCGGATGGGGCGAAAGCGGCCTGAGTGGACGCGAGAGAGCGGTCGCCGGCGTTATCGAGCATTATCGCGAGTTCTTGATCGGTCGGGATCCCATGCAGATCGGGAGGATCTGGCAGGAGACATATCGCAGTCAGTATTTTGAAGGTGGGCGGGTGCTGCAGGCCGCGATTTCCGCGATCGACATCGCTCTGCACGATATCAAGGGCAAGGCCCTGGGAGTGCCGGTGTACGAACTGCTCGGCGGCAAGCAGCGCGACCGTGTTCCCACCTTCGCCTCCACCGGGGACGAGGCGGAGGGTGATGTCGCGATCGAGCGTGCCCACGAACTGATCGCACGGGGGTGGCAAACGATCCGCTTCTTCCCGGTCGGGCAGAGCAGCAAGGAAATGTTCGAGCCGCGCGAGTCGATCGGTGCGTCTGCCAGGATGCTCAACAGAGCGCGTGAGGAACTGGGCGATGAGGTCGTCCTCGGCATCGATTACCATCACCGCCTCTCGATTGCCGAGGCCGCAAGCTTCTGCAACAAGCTCGGCCGGGGGGTGCTCGATTTTCTGGAGGAGCCGATCCGGGACGAGACGCCCGAGGCCTATGAAGCACTGCGAACGATGACGGACGTTCCTTTTGCCGTCGGCGAAGAGTTTGCCAGCAAGTGGCAGTTTCTGCCCTATATCGAGCGCGGCATCCACCAGTTTAACCGGATCGATGTCTGCAATGTTGGTGGGCTCACCGAGGCGATGAAAGTGGCCGGCTGGAGCGAAGCGCACTATGTCGATTTGATGCCCCACAATCCGCTTGGGCCCGTCTGCACGGCCGCCTCGGTGCATCTCGCCGCTGCGGTGCCCAACTTCGCTTGGCTCGAAACGAGAGCGCCTGAAACGAAGCTGGGCTTCGACAACTCGGACCTCTTTCCGGTGCAGCCGCGCCTCGATGGTGCCGATTATCCGGTCAGCGACCTTGTCGGGCTGGGCGTCGAAGTCAACGAATCTGCGGTTCGGGCGCAGAGCCTGCGTTTTTGGGAAGCGCCGCATCTCAGGCGCCGCGACGGATCCGTCACGAACTGGTGATCCATTCGACCGAGGGGACAATGACGCAAACATCTGACATCGTACGGCCTGCCAAGGAAGTGATTGAGGGGCTCAAGGAAATCGGGGCCGCGACCGTCGCCGGCACCCTTGGACACATGGGGTTTCGCAATCCCCACATCGTGGGGCCGATTGCGCAGAACCCCGGCAAGTCGATCGTCGGCCCGGCTTTGACTCTTCAGTTCCTGCCCCAGCGACCCGACCTCTTCTCGGAGGGCGAATATGCTGATCCGGAAACGCAACTGCACCGGCACGTGCTGTACCACGTCCAGGAAGGCGATGTCGTCGTGGTGGATGCGCGCGCCGACATGAGTTCGGGGGTCTTCGGCGACATGATGAGCACCTATTTCAAGGGGAGAGGCGGGGCAGGAATTGTCATCGATGGGTGCATGCGCGACCGGCCCAATGTCAAGCAACTCGACCTTCCACTCTGGTTGCGCGGCTGGACGCCCAACTACCATGTGCAGACGAGTATCTTTCCCAACGCCGTGAACGTTCCCATTGCATGCGGTGGCGTGACAGTGATGCCCGGCGATATCATTGTGGCTGATGACGACGGGGCTGTCGTGGTGCCCGTCGCCATGGCAAAGGCGGTGATAGAAGAATCGCGGAAGCATCATGAGTGGGAAGTGTTCTCACGAATGAAACTGATGGAGGGGGCGCCGTTGCAGCGGTACTACCCGTTGCACCCCGATGCCGACGAGGAGTACCGCGCTTGGCGAGACTCTCATCGGAAGTAATTCACGCCGACCTCGCCGGCGGATCGGCGACGGCGACGGCGGCAGAAGGGGACGGAATAAAAGCAAAGTTGAAAGCCGCAACGGCTTCGAGACTCTCCGTTTAGGAAGAGACGCTGGGCCTCGACCGCAACGCCGCTGGAACAGGGGGCGTCAAGCCGGTTAGGTCGCGGCGGACGTTCGGCAGATCCATCCACCAGCATGACGAGAGAACCGATGAAGATCACCGACATCAAGACGGCAGTCGTTGCCTACCACGGTCAGGCGACGCTGATTAGGATCGATACCGACATTGGCATTTCGGGATATGGGGAGGCCAACCCCGACGCCGGCGCTGCGGCGATCGTGGGCCTGATCTCCGAGTTGAAGCCGGAGCTGGTTGGCGAGGATCCTCGCAACGTCGAAGCTTGCTGGGAGAAGATCCGGCGGAAGCACGTTTTCTCCGGCGCACAGTCGGGCATCTTCCTGATCGCGCTAAGCGGCATCGAGATGGCGCTTTGGGATCTCGCAGCCAAGGCGGCGGATCAACCGTTGTACCGGATGTTCGGCGGCAAGTTCCGCGACCGCATTCGCCTCTACGCTGATTGCGGCGACGGAGACGACCCCTCAGGATCCCCGGAGGGTTGCGCCGTCAGGGCGAAGCGTATGGTTTCAGAGGGCTTCACGGCCCTGAAGTTCGACATCGACGATCTTGAGCACCCGGCGAAGTTCGATGCGGCCAATCACACGATCAACGGCGCAGAACTGCGCTCCATGGTGGAGCGCGTGGCCGCCGTCCGCGATGCAATCGGTCCCGACATCGATTTATGCATCGACCTTCACGCGCGCTACGACGTGCCGAGTGCCTGCCGCATCGCCGGCGAGATGGAGCGCTTCGGCTTGCTCTGGCTGGAAGAGCCGATTCCGGCAGAGAATGTCGAGGCGCTGAAGCAGATACGTGCGCGCAGCAAGACGCCGATCTGCGTCGGTGAGAATCTTTATCTGCGCTGGGGGTTTCGTGAACTCCTCCAGGGGCAGTGCGCCGACGTGGTGATGCCGGACGTTCCCAAGTGCGGAGGACTCTCGGAAAGCCGGAAAATCGCGCATCTCGCGGAGATCTACTACCTTCCTTTCGCTCCCCATCTCGTGTCCACCCCGCTCGGCACAATGGCTACCTGCCATGTCTGCGGTTCGGTGCCGAACTTCCTCGTTCTCGAGTGGCACGCCCTTGAGGAGCGCGAGGTGTGGGACAGCTATGTCCATGTCCCGCACGCCGGAAGGACCATCGTGCATGATGGGCATATCGCCTTGCCCGATGCACCGGGAATTGGCGTCGAATTGAACCTCCACGGCGTCCGCAAGCATGCCGTCGCAGGCTATGGCGTTTTCGAATAGGGCTTGCAGCACTGACGTTTGTCATTTCGCCCCTGTCCCGCGGTAGTCCCCCGATCAGCGGCTCATTCCGGCATCACCTCGAACGGTACCGATGCCGCTGTTCCTGCCCGGTGTAGTCGAGCAGCCGAGCGTGGCTAGCGTCTTTATGGCACGACGTTACGATGTTCATAGACCCTCATTGTTATCTTCATAAAGTTCCAGAGGCAGCCCGTCGGGGTCGGCGAAGAACGTGAAACGCTGCTGTGTATGGTCGTCGATGCGGATCGGCTCAACGATGATCCCAAATTCCTCCAGACGTGCAATGATCGGTTCTAGGGACTTCACTCGGAAGGCGAGGTGCCGCAGGCCACGAGCCTCCGGCCGGGACGGGCGGGGCGGCGGGTCAGGAAACGAGAAGAGCTCAATGTGGGCCGAGCCGATTTGAAGATCGCACTTCCAGGACTGCCGCTCTGCGCGCCAGATCTCGCGGATGACCGGGAGACTTAGAATTTGAGAATAGAACCGCTTCGAACGCTCGTAATCCGAGCAGATGATCGCAACATGGTGAATGGCGTTCAGCATGAATACCTCGGCTTCGTGAGTGTCGAGCAGCGACGTGACATCATGGCTTCATGCTTGCGGCACGAGTCTTTCCCGAAGCCGCTTTCGCAACCGGCCGGGGCTTTGCTTTCTTCAAGCCATCCTGCGCGGCGGGCGGTGCGCCGACCGACTGCCGTTCGATCATCTTCGTGGCAAGCACCAATCGATTCGGCGTTCCGGTTGCTCCATCGATGCGCTTGATCAGGATCCGCGCGCTTTGGGCGCCAAGATCGTAGACCGGCTGCGAGATCACAGTGATGGGCGGACTTGTTACGCTGGTCCAGTCGGCATCGTGGAAGGCGATGAGTGAAAGATCGCTGGGGATCGACAAGCCCAGGTTGCGGATGACCTTGAACACCTCAAGCCCGACCACGTTGTCCGATGCCAGGATGGCAGTCGGTCGACGCGGCATCGAGAGAAGATCGGCGATGATTCTCTCCGAAGCTCCCTGACGCGTTGCTCCCAGGCGGATATAGTGTTCGGGACGCTCGATCCCGGCCTCGGCGGAAGCTGCTAGAAAACCGTCGATGCGATCCATCACGGTTGTCAGGTTGATCTGGTGAGGTCCCCTGTAGATCGGATCATCGGAAGCCGTCGCCGTGATATAGGCGATCCGCCTATGCCCAGCCTCGATCAGCATGCGGGTGGCCGCCGCGGCTGCCGCCTGGTCATCCGTGATGACGCTGTCGACTCTGAGCTTTGGAACGGCGCGGTCCAGCAGAACCAGGGGGCGGCCCGACCTCTGGACACCTTCCAGATGCTGGATATCGGACATGGATGCAGGGGTGATGATCAGGCCGTCGACCCTCTTGCCCAGAAGCACCTGTACGGCTGCCCGCTCCTTGCCGACCTTTTCCCCGGAATTAGCCAGAATGACGTCGAACCCTGCGGCGCTCGCCACTTCGCTGATGCCGCGGACAGCCTGTCCGAAATAGGGGTTCTCGATGTCACCGACGATCACGCCGATCGTTCGCGAGCGGCCCGTCGTCATACTGCGGGCGAGTTCGTTGGGCTGATAGCCCAACGCCCGCGCGGCTGTAAGAACCTTTTCCTTCACCTCCGGACTGGCCGTTCCATAACTGCCCAACACCCTGGCAGCCGTAGCTTTGGAGACACCCGCCTCACGGGCGACATCCTGGAGAGTGACCAATCGTTTCTGGGCTGTTCTGTCGTTCATGCACGCCGACCTAAGGAGCAATTTATCGAATCGTCAAGCAGAGCACCCTGTTGACAGGTGAGACCGGTCTCACATAGCCTGAGACCGGTCTCATACTAGCAGTTTGCTCGCTTCACCGGAAACAGAAACCCAGATGAGCGTGGATCAACTTCGTGACGTCGGGTCATGGAAGCGCCGCATCAGTTCGTTCAGCCTCGCGTGCAGCTACGCCGCTTGGTTTGCTCTCCGTCTACAAAGGTTCATGACCCATGTCGAAGAAAGTCAGGTGGGGTGTGCTGAGCACCGCCCAAATCGCCAGGAAGCACGTCATTCCGGCCATGAAGGCAGGGTGTTTCACGGACATCGTGGCGATTGCATCCCGGGACAAAGAGCGGGCCAGCGAAGCCGCCGCGGATCTCGGGGTTCCCAAGGCCTATGGGTCGTATGAGGCACTGCTTGCGGATCCGGACATCGACGCGATCTACAATCCGCTTCCGAACCACCTGCATGCACCTTTGACCATCAAGGCGCTCGAAGCCGGCAAGCATGTCCTATGCGAGAAACCGATTGCTCTCAATGCCGAGGAGGCACGGCAGATCGAGGCCGCTCAGAAGAAGAGCGGCTTGCTCGTGGGTGAAGCCTTCATGGTGCGCTTCCATCCGCAATGGCGGCGCGTGCGCGAGATCGTTCGCAGTGGACGTCTGGGAGAGGTGCGTGCCATCCAGACGATCTTCTCCTATTTCCTGACGGATCCGGGCAACATCCGGAATCAAGCAGATATCGGCGGCGGTGGGCTCTACGATATCGGCTGCTATGCCATCAATACGGCCCGTTTCGTGTTTGAATCCGAGCCGGAGCGCGTAATCGGCCTGTTCGACAGGGATCCCCAGATGGGAACGGACCGCTTGAGCAGCGGCTTGGCGGAATTCTCCGGCGGTCGGCAGCTGACGTTCACCTCCGCTACCCAGCTTGTGCCATGCCAGCGTGTGCAGATCCTAGGTACCCGTGGGCGCATCGAAATCCAAATTCCGTTCAATGCACCTGCAGGCATGGAAGCCGCTATCGTGGTCGACGACGGGCGGGATCTCTCCGGCGGCGGCAGGGACCACATCACGATATCCGCCAGTAATCAGTACACCCTGCAGGGCGATGCCTTTTCGCAGGCGGTTCTCGGCGAGAAGCCGCTCGAATGGGGAATCGCCGACGCAGTGTCGAACATGCGCGTGATCGACGCTCTCTTCCGCTCGGCGCGTTCCGAGACATGGGAGCGTCCCTGAACACCTTCCAACAGGTCGACCTGCCGCTATCCCGGGCTGACGGGCTGCCCCGTCAACGAGCACAACCACAGAAGGAACTATCTGGTGAACTCTTCATCCTCGTCTTTGCGGGTTGCTGTCATCGGCGGTGGGATTCTCGGGGCGTCCTCAGCCGTACAGCTTGCACGCCTGGGCGCTCGCGTGACGTTGGTGACCGAAGGCGGATTATCGAGCGAAGCCTCGGGCCGCTCGCTCGCCTGGTTGAACTCGGCACGTTTCCGCTCCGCCGAATACCATAAGCTGCGCATGATCGGCATCGATCGCTACCGCACTCTGGCGGCCCGTTATCCCGCCGGACCCTGGCTGCGCTTCGATGGAGGTCTCACGTGGGATGCCGATGACAGTTCGAACAGGATCGCCGAGGCGTTCACACACGAACAGAGTATCGGTTACGACGCGCGGCTTCTTGCTCCCGAACAGGTCGCAGCCATGACGCCGGGCGTCGATGTGCGTGCGATCACCCGTCAGGGCGCGATTTTCAATCCCGGAGAGGGCTGGGTGGACCTGCCGTCCCTGATCCGCGTACTGCTCGACGAGTTTGCCACGCTGGGCGGCGAGATCGTCACGCAAGCCGGCCGGGCCAGCGTCGATGTCGAAGGAGGGCGAGCAGCCGGGGTATCGACCTCGAGCGGCAAGCGGATTGTGGCCGATGCCGTTCTGGTGGCCGCTGGCGCTGCCGTCCCCCAGATGGTCGCTGATGTCGGCGTTGTCATTCCGGACGCAACCCCGATCTCGCTTCTGGTCCGCTCGAAGCCGCTCAAAACTGGTCTGCGGGCTGTCCTCAACACGCCGCGCGTGGCTGTGCGTCCCACGCCCGACGGCGCCATCGTGTTCGACTCCGCCTGGTCGGAGGATGAGGTCGTCCGCCATGCGGATGGGACCTACGAGGTGCGGGAATCGACCGTTCGGAAGCTCGCTGAGGAGGCCTCCGCGGTGCTCGCCGACAATCCGAAGATCGAAATCGACTCTTATGGGGTCGGGCCGAAGCCCGTGCCGAAGGATGGCGAACCGGTTCTCGGCGCTCTCACCGCGGTTCCGGGTTATTATGTAGCTTTCACCCACAGCGGCGCCACGATGGGTCTGATCGCGGGCGAACTGCTGGCCCGGGAAATCGTCACCGGAGAGGCCAGCCCGCTGCTCGCCACGTTCCGGCCCGACCGGTTCGCGTAACGGTGACCTGTGGCCCTGCGCCTCGCGCGGAGAGCGGACCTTTGAACAAAGGTGAACTTGGGACAACACGCCCGGGAGACTGACATGGGACAGGCCAGTAATCATGCAACCGGCGGCAGCCAGGATGTCTGCATCGAATTCAGCAATGTCGACAAATGGTTCGGCGCAGTGCAGGTGCTGCACGACATTAGCTTGACAGTGGGGAAAGGCGAGAAGGTTGTCGTCTGCGGCCCATCCGGATCGGGCAAATCCACGATGATCCGCTGTATCAACCATCTTGAGAAGCACCAGAAGGGCCGGATCGTCGTCAACGGGATTGAGCTCACGGAGAACAAGCGCAGCATCGATCGTGTCCGGCAGGATATCGGCATGGTGTTTCAGAGCTTCAACCTTTATCCGCACCTGACCGTTCTGGAGAACTGCACGCTCGCGCCCCGGTGGGTGAAGGGGGTGTCGCGGAAGGATGCGGAGGACCTGGCGCTGCGCTATCTCGAGCGCGTGCGCATTCCGGACAAGGCGAATGCTTATCCGAGCCAGCTGTCCGGTGGGCAACAGCAGCGAGCTGCCATTGCACGCTCGCTCTGCATGAGCCCGAAGATCATGCTGTTCGACGAGCCGACTTCGGCACTCGACCCCGAGCTTGTGCGCGAAGTTCTGGACACAATGGCGCAGCTTGCCAGCGACGGGATGACAATGATGTGCGTCACGCACGAAATGGGCTTCGCCCGGCAGATCGCCGACCGGGTGATCTTCATGGATGCGGGCCGGGTCGTGGAGACGGCACCTCCTGACGAGTTCTTCCGCAACCCTCGGGAAAGCCGCACCCGAACCTTCCTGAGCCAGATCCTGCACTAGGAGATCCCCCTTCCGCGGACGGCCGAGTTCCGCAGCAACAAATCGACGGACGATCAACGTTCGCACCGCAAGACCCAAAAATCCAAAGGGAAATATCCATGAACCGACAGACCAGCATGCTTCGTTACCCTATCGCATCATTGGGTTTCATCGCCGCCGTCGCATTCCAGGCGACCGGAGCCTCGGCGCAGGATCTTCCAGCCCTGCCGAAGGCGATCAAGGATGCGGGCGTCATCCGCATCGGCGTCAAGTGCGACTCCCCGCCATTCGGCTCCTCCGGCCCGGACGGCAGGCCGGTCGGCGTGGAGGTCGAAATGGCGAAGAAGATCGGCACCTATGCCTTCGGATCCCCGGACAAGGCGGAGCTGAGCTGCGTCGCCACCGACGCGCGCATCCCATCCCTGACCGGCGGCAAGATCGACCTGATCATCGCGACCCTCGGCAAGACCCCGCCGCGCGAGCAGGTGATCGATTACTCCGACATCTATTACTGGGGCGGCAGCAACGTCATCGTGCCGAAGGACAGCCCAGTCCAGAAGCTTGCCGACCTTGAGGGCAAGTCGATCCTGATCGTGAAGGGCGGCAATCAGCTCAAATGGCTGCGTGACCGCATTCCCGGAATCCAGTTCGTTCAGCTCAACACCAATGCAGACAACATCCAGGCCCTGCAGCAAGGTCGGGCCGACGGGTATGTGGGCGATGCGGTCACGATTGCGACTCTGATCAGCAACTATCCCACTTTCCGTGTCCTCAAGGAGGAGGTCGATCTCGGGTTCAATGGAGTCGGCATCCGCAAGAACGAGCCTGAGCTCAAGGCCTTCGTGAACGCCGCCCTGAAGAAAATGAAGGAGGAGAAGTTCTTCTCGCAGGTGGTGCCCAACTACATCTCCGACCCGATCGTCACGAAGGAGATGATCAAGTCCTTCGAGACCGATCCGCCGGCCACGAACTGAGCGGGTGCGCGAGGCCGGGTGGAGGCCAGATCCTCCACCCGATGAGCACCTCGGATGCTCGTCCGACCATCGTCAGCAAGGGCGGAAAGTGATGGATTTCAATTATATTCTCGATGCGCTGCCGGACCTGATGAGGGGGCTCGCAATGACCCTCATGGTCAGCGGCCTCGCCATCCTGCTTTCCTGCATCATCGGTGCCGCCGGGGCGGCGCTGCGCACAAGCGGCTTCAGGCCGGCTGAATATCTCGTCACCGGCTATGTCGAGTTCATCCGCGGTACGCCGTATCTCGTGCAGATCTTCTTCATTTTTTATGGGCTGCCGAGCCTCGGGCTGCGCCTGTCGGTCTTCTGGTCGGGCGTCGCTGCGCTGACCCTATGGGCGAGCGCCTTCCAGATCGAGAACTTCCGAGGAGGACTTGCGGCCGTCAGCCATGGCGTGCACGACGCGTCCGCGTCCCTTGGCCTAAAACGCTGGCAGCATGCGCTGCTCGTCGTATTCCCATTGGCAGCCCGGGCGGCGCTGCCGTCCTCGATGAACACCATCGTGGCCACGGTCAAGAACTCCGCCTATCTCCAGGCCATCGGCCTCGTGGAACTGACCTTCGTGGCCGTCGATCGCATTGCCTATGATTTTCGCGCCATCGAGATGTTTTTCTCCATCTGCGTGATCTATCTGCTCTGCGTCTTTGCTCTCTCCGGTCTGGGGAACGCACTGGAGCGTCGCCTCAATCGGCCTTTTGCAGGGAGATAGTCGATGCTTCTTCTCGAATTTCGGTCTTTCCTGTTTGACGGCCTCATCAATACGCTGCTCCTGTCGCTGGTGATGATCCTGGGCGGAACCCTGTTCGCGATCCTCTTCGCGGCCGGTCTGTCGCTTCGGTCCCGATGGCTTAGCCGCCCCGTCTACCTCGTCGTGGAATGTCTTCGGGACATTCCCCTGATGGTGACAGTGCTGCTCGTCTACTTCATCCTGCCCAACATCGGGATCTCGCTGAATCCGTTCTGGTCGAGCGCGCTCAGCGTATCGGTCTGGGGTGGCGCGAATGGCGCGCATATCATTCGTGCGGGCCTCGCCTCGGTCCCCAAAGGACAATGGGAGACGGTTCAGGCTTTCGGGCTTGGCGGCTGGAAGGGGCTTCTTCTGGTGGTCGTGCCTCAAGCCATGCCGGTTATCCTGCCGCCTTACATCAGCCTCGTGACCGGTTTGGTGCAGGCGAGCTCGCTTGGCGCAGTCCTCGGTGTCAATGAGCTCCTGCGCTCGGCACAAATCCTCATTGAACAGACGACGATCGCCCGCGGCGGGAGCCCCGCTTACCTCGTTTACGGCGCCATTCTGGTCGCCTACTTCGTGCTGTGCTGGGCCATCGCGATTGGTGGACGTCGTCTCGAATCGCATTTTGCAAAGCCATATCGCCGCCACAGGCCAAGCGTCGATCGCGAGAAGGACCCCTCCCAGGTTCTGGCCCCAACAGCCCCGTTGGACATCAGGACCTGAGCGATGAGCTGCCCAACGCGCGGGTATTCCAGGCTCCTCAAGGAGGCGGCGCCGCTTGAGCAGGGTCGTGGCGGTCCGTGAGTCGAATGTCCTTTTTCGGCACTCCCGAGACATAGGCGATTGGTCAGCTTCGGCGCGGAGGAGGCGATGTTTGTTGAGCGGCCGGAAGGTGGTGATTGACCCTTAGCGGTCCTCCACCCCCAGCCTCTCGCCCTGTCCGTTCCGACCGTTCATTCCGGTCTGGGCGGGACGATGGGGAGATCGCGGCCGACGATCCGGTCGAGCCGCAGCCATCGATCGAGCTGGTCTGTCACGTCCCGACTGCCGTCGATGACAAGGGCGCGCCGCGTTGCCTCGTGCCAGCTCACATGCCCGAGATAGATATCAACCAGGGTCGCGATGCTGCCGGAGACAATGCAGTCGATCGGATACCCCGGATCTTTCAGGCAGACATCCACGAGGTCGCGTTCCAGTACGAGCCAATGCAGCCGCACACCGGTCCGGCAGCGGGGGACACCCGACAGATCGAACCGGACAACGATGCGACGGCCGGGGAGGGCGTCGCGGTCGACCCGCCGCCGCAGAGCCCACATCAAGACGGTGGAGTCGTAATCGTCGTCCGTGACTCTTTGCCGGCCATGCACCAATCCCCAGCGTCCCAGAACCTCGATCACCTCGCGCAAGGCTTCGCCTGCATCCGTGAGCTTCCACAGATGCCCTTTGTCCGCGCCTCCCTCTCTCGGCGCCCTGACGACAATGCCGTTGCTTTCGAGTTGTCGGAGCCGTTCGGACAGAAGCGCTCGTGACATCCGAGGCACGCCGCGGTGGATGTCGTTGAAGCTCTTTTCACCGCACATGAGCTCGCGCAGCACCAGCGGCGTCCACCGCGTGGCAACGATCTCGGCGCCCTTCGCGACGGGGCAGAACTGGCTGTAACCACCTTCGTCCATGTGGAAAGAAGACCACAAAAGCCGGGAGCGCACCAGTTCAGAAGTTGAACTTGAGGCCGTGGAGCGATTGGGTGAGCGTGGGCTGGCCATAAGGAGGCTCCCATGACGTTCACAACCCAGCCGTCCCATGCTTCCCGTTCCATGGCCAAGCCGGCCGAGACGGCGGCGCCGCAGGCAGATTTCTCCGCCCTCAAGCAGAAGCAGCAAGCGACTTGGGCCGCCGGCGACTACGCGGTGATTGGAACCACACTCCAGATCGTCGGCGAGCGCCTGTGCGAGGCTGTCGATCTTCGCGCCGGCGAACGGGTGCTCGATGTTGCGGCCGGCAACGGCAATGCGTCGCTCGCCGCGGCACGTCGCTGGGCCGAGGTCACCGCGACGGACTACGTCGGGGCCTTGCTTGAGAGGGCCCGAGAGCGTGCTGGAGCCGAACGCCTTCGAATCCACTTTCAGGTAGCCGACGCCGAGGCGCTCCCGTTCGAGGACGGGACGTTCGAAGTCGTTCTGTCCACCTTCGGCGTGATGTTCGCACCGGACCAGGAAACGGCGGCCCGCGAGCTGGTCAGAGTGTGTCGGAGCGGTGGCCGCATCGGCCTGGCGAACTGGACGCCGGACGGCTTCATCGGCCAGCTCCTCAAGACCATCGGCAAGCACGTGCCGCCGCCGGCGGGAGTGAGGTCGCCTGCTCTTTGGGGCACACAGGAGCGCCTCCAGGAGCTGTTCGCGGGGCATGACATTGACGTGATCCCGCAGACCTTCACCTTCCGCTACAAATCGCCTGTGCACTGGCTCGAGGTCTTCAAGACCTATTATGGCCCCACGCAGCGGGCCTTCGCGGCGCTTGGGACCGATCAGCAGGCCGCACTTCAGTCCGACATCATGGACCTTCTCGCCCGCTTCAATCGGGGCGGGAGCGATACGCTGATCGTGCCGGGCGACTACCTCGAGGTCGTCGTTACAAAAATGAGTGAGACAGCGCCGCGATCCCCAAGCGCAGGCTGAGACGGGGGCGATGCAGCCTCTTGGTGAGGTGTTGCCCGCCATCGGCTGCATCGGTTGGATCAGACCATCTGCAGGCCCATCTACACGCCTCGCTCTCATGCTCGCATCAATGTGACATCCGCAGCAGGGCAGCGTTCGCCCCTGCGGAACGAGTCTTGTGCGAGCAGGTGCGTGCCGTCTGCGACCGGCACCCGCCCGGTGACGGCGAAGCCATCGAGCAAGTCCTCCAACGGGCTTCAAGAGGGGGCGGCGTGGAAGCGACCTGCCTCCTCGCCTTAGTGGAGAGCGCGCGTTGACCGCCTATTCCCGGCCGACTCGGCCGTCGACGTCGGAACCCGGCGCTCCTTAGATGGCAGCGAAATGGCTCCTCGAACGAGGAACATGGACGTTTTTGAGGGGCCCAGATCATCTCCGTCCGACCGAACGGCGCTTTCTCCAGCGGGCTCGCCGGGCCGATCCGGCGGGCCTTTCATTGGGACAAATAATGTGAATGAAGTCTCCCTGCGACGGCGGATCTCTTGATTTCGGAGACAACCATCGACATATAAACCCTAGGAAAATCTGACGATTCAATTCATAGATCCTAGAACCTATGCATGGTCAGGAACGTTTCCGGATCCTGCGGGCGTTAGCGCTCAGCACCGTTCCTCTGAAAACAACTGCGCTCTTCCGGAGTTGAACTCCGGCGTATGGCCGATGCCGCGGTAGAAGGCGCCCATTCAACGAGTCCGGAGCAACGGCAAACGTGCTCTGCCCTGCGGAATTATGAATGCCTAAGAAATCGAAAGCCTTCGTCAGCATCAATCACCTGCCCGGACTCCTGCTTGCCAGCGCGACCGAGTGCGAACGCTGGATCGAGGCTGGACTGATTCCAGTTGCCGAGTACCGGACGCTCCAGAAGCGAGGGCGCATTGTTGCAGCTCCCATGTTCGACACTGAAACCGTTGCGCAGCTGGCGGCCGAGGTCCCGGCGTGGCGAATGCAGCGGGGGAATGGTGATGCCGAAAGACATGCGCGCTCCAAGCCCAAGGGAGCCGATACCCCTACCGTCCAGCCGATCGATGATGCGACCCATCGGCGGCGGCAGAGCATCCTCGCGCCTGTCCGGAAGAACACGGGCATCTATGTGGCGGAGGATATCCGCAAGATCGAAAGCGGCCGGTGGAAGCCGGAGCGCGTCTTTGCCGGCTACCTGGCGGTATTCAGCCGGCCTATGCAGATCCTGCCGGGCGGCTGCTCCACGGATATCATCATCGAGTTCGCCTTTGCCGAGCCCCTGGACGTTGCGGCCGTTGTCCTGGATCCGGCCAGCGTCGAGCGGGGTGAGATTGCCGCTGCGTCTGATGCCCTCAAGGCCAGGCTGATCGAGCTGCGGGATTCCACCTTCACAGTCTGCGAGGCGGAGCTGGCAAGCTGGCGCGATGAGTTTGAGACCTATCTTGCCGCTTATGAAGACGCCGAAGAGCGCCAAGCCATCCTGGGCGGTATTCAGGCTGCGATCGAGAAGCTCGACCGAATCCATGCCTCGGACAAGGGCGGCCCAGCCGCCGCCGGGCGCAAGCTTCGGCAGAAGCTCGATGATCTCCGCTCCAAGGCCGCCGCCACACGGCTCCGACACCTGCGCGAGGCGCAGATCCGCGAGGCGTCCGGCTACGAGCGCTATGCCGCGATCTTTCCGGTGGCCCGTTCCCTGAACCGCAGGTTCCTGTTCCTGGCTGGACCGACCAATTCCGGCAAGACCTATGAGGCCCTGAAATTCGCCGGTGAGGCCGAGACGGCCGAGATCCTGTCCCCCTTACGCCTCCTCGCGCTGGAGCACTACGAGCGCATGAGCGAGGTGGGCGTGGCCGCCGGCATGGTGACGGGTGAGGAGCGTGTTTTACCCGAAGGCGTGACGCATATCGCTCGCACCATCGAGACGCTCGATCTGCACCGGGTGGTTGATGTCTGCGTGATCGATGAGGTCCAGATGCTAGGTGATCCGAACCGGGGCTGGGCATGGACTCAGGCCATGATCGGAGCTCCCGCGCGCCTCGTGGTTCTGACCGGCGCGCCGGAGGCGATCCCGCTCGTCGAGCACCTGCTCGCGATGACCGGTGAGCCGCTGGAGGTGAAGATCCTGAAGCGCAAGGGCAAGCTGCGCGTCGAAGGCGTTCCGGCCAATCTCAAGAAGCTGTCCCGCGGGGATGCGGTCGTAGCCTTCACCCGCAAGAATGTTCACGATCTCCGGGCGCAACTGGTGCAGGCCGGGCGCACGGTTGCCACTGTTTATGGTGCCCTTGGACCGGAGGTTCGCAGGGCCGAGGCGGCGCGCTTCCGCAACGGTGAGGCTGAAATCCTCGTGGCGACGGATGCCATTGGCATGGGCCTGACCATCGGCCCGTTGCGCCGCGTCGTGTTCTCCACCTTGCGCAAGTTCGATGGCGTGCGCGAGCGGCAGCTCACGGCCATGGAGATCAAGCAGATCGCCGGTCGGGCAGGGCGCTTCGGTCACCATGACGAAGGGCTTGTGACGGCCCTGCCGGAAGCGGGAGGCTATGCGCAGGTCGAGACCACTATTAAAAATGCCCTGAAGGGCGACGCCGGCAAGATGCGGGGCAAGGCCTATGTCCGCCCCAACCAGGAGACGGTTTCGTCGGCCAGCGAAGTGCTGCAGACCGACCGGCTCGGTCGTGTTCTCCGGCACCTGAACGACACCCTGGTTGCCGGCCATCCGGATCTTCGCATGGCCGACATGGAGGAGATGATCGAACTGGCGACGCTCCTCGACACCGTGGATCTGCCGATCCTCGACCGCCTATCGTACTCAATGGCGCCCGTCGATGGACGGGAACGACTGGCGGTCGAACTGCTGCTCGACTGGGCGCGGCGGCATGCGCGCTACGGGCGCGTTCAGGCGCCGGACTTCGGCGTCAACACCGACCTCCTGAAGCTGGAAGCCCGAGTGAAGATCGCCACCAGTTGGCTCTGGCTGGCTCAGCGTTATCCGGGCGTGTTCGAAGACATGGAAGCGGTCGTGGACCTCCGGGCAAGCCTCAATGCCAAAATCGAGGAGAAGCTCGTTGCCAGCTCTGTATCCCATCGCGGGAGACCCGATGAGAGGTCACGACGGGACAGAAGCGCGAAACCCCCGCGGCAGCAAAGAAAGCGCCGTAGCTGGATGGATGCGGAAGCAGGCAACGTGGAACAGAATCGCGTTCGCGGGCGGTCGCCCTAGGCTACGAGCTCCTGCTCGCGTGCGGCCCAAATTCACCGCTTCTCATGCTCTTCGACATTGCGGCCACTTCCTCGCCCCGATGACAGCGGACCGCATGTCCGGCAATCAGCCGGGCCGGCGGTGCGGTGTTCCGGCAGATCTCGACCGCCATCGGGCAACGCGTAGAGAAGCTGCAGCCCGGCGGAGGCGACAACGGGTCGGGAAGGTCGCCCTCAATGCTCGCCGTCTCGCGCCGGTGCTCCGGATTGGCCTCCGGAATGGCCGACAGAAGAGCCCGGGTATAGGGGTGACCGGGGAACTCGAATATGGAGTCGGCATCGGCGAGCTCGACGACCTGGCCAAGATACATCACTCCGATGCGCTGGCTGACATAGCGCACGACATTGAGATCATGCGCAATGAAGATGTAAGCGAGGCCGAGACGCTCGCGCAACGCGACGAAGAGGTTGATGATCTGCGCCTGCACCGAGGCGTCGAGAGCGGAGACCGGCTCATCCGCAACGAGGATCCGCGGCTCGACCGCCAGAGCGCGCGCAATCGAGAAACGCTGGCGCTGGCCGCCGCTAAGAGCGTGTGGCAGGCGGTGCTTCAAAGCAGGCGGCAGGCCGACCGTGTCCATGAGTTCGTCAACCCGGTTGCTGCGCTCGCCGGTGCTCTTGCGCAGGCCGTGGACCAGTAGGACCTCGTCGAGCGCCTGTGCCAGCGTCATGCGCGGATTGAGCGAGGAATAGGGGTCCTGGAAAATCATCTGAATGGCGCGGCTGCGCTCTAGCCGGGTGCCTGTTTCGAGGAACGGCCGACCGGCATACAGAACCTCACCTTCATCGGGCTCGTAGAAACCGGTGATGCAGCGTCCGAGCGTGGATTTGCCGCAGCCGCTTTCGCCGACAATGCCGAGCGTCTCACCGGCATGGAGCGTCAGTGAAACGTCGCGTACCGCGCGCAGCACCCGCGCACCGCGTCCAGTCAGACGGTCGGCGATAGAGGTTTTCGACTTGAAGGACTTGCCGATTCCCTTCAGCTCCAGGATGGGCGCATCGGATGAGGTCATGGGACGGCTTCCGTGAGGTCGGCAACGCGCAGGCAGGCGCTGGTGTGATCGGCGCCCACATCGACAGGCAGCGGTCGCTGGCTACGGCAGGCCTCAATCGCCATGGGGCAGCGCGGATGGAAACGGCAGCCCGCGGGCGGATGCGCGAGGTCGGGCGGTGAGCCGCCGATCGGCAGCAGCGGCTTGCGGCTGGTGCCGGCGGGCAGCGCCCTCAGGAGGGCGCGGGTATAGGGATGGCTTGGCCGGGCGAAGATTTCGCGCACCGACCCGGACTCGACGATCCGTCCTGCATACATCACGCCGACCTTGTCGCAGGTTTGCGCCACCACGCCAAGGTCGTGGGTGACGAGCAGCACGCCGGTGCCGGTCTCGCGGCGCATCCTGAGGATCAGCTTGAGGATCTGATCCTGCACGGTGACGTCGAGTGCCGTCGTCGGCTCATCGGCGATGAGGAGCCGGGGATGGCAGGCGAGCGCCATGGCGATGAGGACGCGCTGGCGCATGCCGCCGCTGAACTGGTGCGGGTAGGCATCGACACGCGCCGCTGGGTTGGGCACGCCGACCTGACCAAGCAGCTCCAGCACGCGGGCGCGCACGGCAGCGCCGCGCAGAGACTGGTGGCGGCGCAGCACCTCGCCGATCTGCGTCCCGATGGACATGGTCGGATTGAGCGCGGTCATCGGGTCTTGGAAGATCATCGAGATGGCCGCGCCGCGGATCTCAGGGAGTTTGGCGTCCGGCAGCTTCGCGAGGTCGACGCCCTCGAACAGGATATCGCCGTTCTCGATTCCCGCCGAGGCCCCGGCGAACAGGCGGACGATCGAACGGCAAGTCACGCTCTTGCCGCTGCCGGATTCCCCTACGAGGCCAAAGACCTCCCCTTGGCCGATGTCGAAGGAGACATCGTCCACGACGTTGACCCGGTTGCCGATCTCGCCGAAGCCGACGCGCAGGTTGCGGACGCTGAGCAGAGGTGCGGCGGTCATGACTTCGGGCTCAGGAAATCGTCGATACCGTCGCTGATCAATGCGAAGGTGATGCCGACATAGATGATGGCGAGGCCCGGAAAGATGGTGATCCAGGGAGCGTCGAAGATGAAGTTGCGACCCTCGGCGACCATCACTCCCCATTCGGCCTGAGGCGGCTGGATGCCGAGGCCGAGGAAGCCGAGCGACGTCACGGCCAGAATGGTGAGGATCACGTCGGACATGGCGAAGACAATCGCCGGCGTGATGACGTTGGGGATGAGGTGCCGGAACACGATACGGGCATGGCTGAAGCCCAGCATCCTGGCTGCCTGAACATATTCGAGCTCGCGCGCCAGCAGCACCTCGCCGCGCACGATCCGGGCGAACGAGATCCACACCACCAGGGTGAAGGCCAGGTACATGTTTCCGACGCTCGGGCCAAGCGATCCGACGATAGCGATTACCAGGACATAGAAGGGGAAGGCCCAGACGATGTCGATGATGCGCATCACCACTGCGTCGAAGATGCCGCCGATATAGGCGGATACCGCTCCGATCATCGAGCCGATCAGGAAGGGCAGGGCGACGCAGACCGCGGCGATCTCCAGGTCGGTGCGCGAGGCTTCCATCACCCGGACGAGGATGTCGCGGCCGAGATTGTCGGTGCCGAACCAGTGGGCCGCGCTCGGCGGCATCATCGCGTCGTCGAGGGACACCTCGTTGGGATCAAAGCCGCTCAGCATCGGGCCGACCACGGTAGCGATCAGCAGCAGGGTCAGCATGATCAACCCGGCCAGTAACGAAGGTGAGCGGCGCACGCGGGCCGAGACGCCGCTGAGCCAGGATGGCGGGCGAAACGGCACCGGCAGGGAACTGGAATGAGGCATCATCGTCATAGCCGGACCCTTGGGTCGGCGAGCGCATAGGCGATGTCGGTCAAGGCGTTGATCACCACCACCAGGACCGCGAAGGTGACGGTGAGGCCCTGCACCATGGGGTAGTCGCGCGCCGCGATGGAAGAGACCAGGAGGTAGCCGAGCCCCGGAATGCCGAAGATGGATTCGATCACGACCGTACCGCCGATGATCCAGCTCGTGTGCACCCCAAGGACGGAGATCGTCGAGATCAGTGAGTTGCGCAGGACATGTTTGAGCATCACAGCCCGGCCGGTCAGCCCTTTGGCGCGGGCCGTGTCGATATAATCGGCCCGCATGACGGCGATGATGCTGCTGCGCAGCGCCCGAATTGTCAGGGCCGCTGTCGAGAGTGCAATGACGAAGGCCGGCAGGGCGAGATGATGCAGCCGGTCGAGGAAGCCGTTGCCGTAGCCGGAGACGGGGAAGAGACGCCATTCGAGGCTCAGGAGCAGCACCAGGAGCGTGCCGAGCCAGAAGGAGGGCATCGACATGGCGACGACGAACAGGCCCTTGATGGCGACGTCGAAAGGACCGTCCTTGTCGACCGCGGCCACCATGGCGAGCGGGACCGTCAGGGTGACGGCGATGATCGTGCTGAGGCCGACAAGCGCCAGCGTGGCCCAGATCCGCTCCAGGATCAGTCCGCCGACCGGCTGGCGATATGCGATGGACTGCCCAAAGCTGCCGCGGAGGAGATCGAAGAGGAAGGAGAGGTATTGGTGCCACAGCGGCGCGTCGAGGCCGAGCTGCGCGTTGAGCTTGGCGATATCCTCGGGGGTGCCACGGCTGCCCAGGATCAATGTAGCAGGATCGCCGGGAAGCACGCGCAGGAGCAGAAAGGCCGCCAGCGTGATGCCGAGCAGGACCGGTACGAGCTGCATCAGCCGCACGGCGGTGAAGCGCAGGATATCCATAAGGCGGCCGCGTCTTGAGTCACGGAGAGGCTCGGATCGGAGCTTACACGATGTTCAGGAGGTCTGAAACCGTCGCGCCGTCCACGAACCGGAAAGCCCGACGGCCATTTCGGGATGACCGGCATGCGTCGCAGTGTCCTCGGTTCCGGGTGCCAAGGCACCTGCCTATTTCACCACCACGTCCTCGAGCCGGAAATTCGACGTCGGCAGCACTCGGAAGCCCTCGACATCGGCGCGCGATGCATAGGTCGCCTGGGGATGGTAGAGGAAGATGAAGGGCGCCGCGTCATGCACGCGCTGCTCGATCTCCTTGAACTGCTTGCCGCGCTCGGGCCCATCCAGGGTCTGGCGCTCCAGCGCATAAAGCTCGTTGACGCGATCGTCGTGCCATTGCGTGTGGAAGGCATTGGCGCGCTCAGGGTTGACCGAGGTGAAGCCGGTGAGCTGGTCGGGGTCGATCGTATCGGATGTCGCGTAGCTCAGTGACATCTCGTAATTGCCCGCCTTCGTGGTCGAGAACTGCGAAGAGCCTTCGATGGTCTGGAGTTCCACCGTCACGCCGATCTTCTTCAGGGCCGCCTGCAGCACGGTGGCGACCTGGCGATAGGTCACGTTGCCGGCCGGGACCAGCAGCGTGGTGCTGAAGCCATTGGGATGGCCGGCCCCGGCCAGGAGGCTCTTGGCCTTGGCCTCGTCGACCGGATAGGGCTTCAGCTCCTCATTATGGTAGGCCATGATCGGAATGGCTGCCACGGCCGGCTTGCCGTTGCCGAAAAGCACGCTGCGAATGATCGCGTCCTTGTTCACCGCATAGTTCAGCGCCTGACGCACGCGCACGTCGTCGAACGGCTTCTTGGTGGTGTTGAGCTGCACGAGATCGATACGGAAGACGTCCGCCGTGCCGACCTTGATGCCGGGATCGGCCGCGAGCTTCGACATCTGGTTGTATGGCACGTCGATCGTGGCGTCGATCTCGCCGGCCTGCAGTTTGAGGACACGGGCATTGTCTTCGTTGATGATGTCGAGTTCAGCCGTATCGATGGCGGGCTTGCCGACCTGCCAATAGTGCGGGTTCTTTGCGAGTTCGATCTTCTCGCCTTTGCTCCAGCGAGTCAGGGTGAAGGGTCCGCTTCCGATCGGATGCAGGAAGAAGTCCTTGTCCGCCTCGACCAGATTCTTGGGTACGATTGAGGCTGAGAACAGCGCCAGATTGTTCAGCATCGGCGTGAACGGCTTGTCGAGTTTCATGCGGATCGTCTTGGCGTCGACGGCCTCGAAATGAGTGATCGGCTTGAAGAAACGAGCCCAGTCGGACTTGTCGCCGGCGGCGCGCTGCAGCGAATAGATCACATCATCGGTCGTGACCGGATCTCCATTGGAGAACTTTGCGTCCCGCAGCGTGAAGACGTATTCGAGACCGTCCGGCGAGATCGTCCACTTCTCCGCCAAGCCCGGCGACAGATTCTTGCCGTCGGGCGTCGGGCGGATGAGCTGGTCGAAGATCAGCAGCTCCGTCCAGATCGAGGGATTGTCGCTGGAAGCGATCGGGTCGAGGGTCAGCGCGTCTTCGGGGATCGCGACGCGGAATTTGGTCGTCGCTTCTGCGGCGCCGCCGAACACGGCAGCCAGAATGATCGGTGTGAGGACCACATTGCGGCGGACCGTTCGCATCAATGAATTCAGCATGATCGCTTCCCTCTCTCGGCCCGGCGCCCCGCGCACGGTTCAATTCGCAATGCGGTCTCGCCCGCTCGCGCTCAACTCATCGGCAGCCCCTCGACGAGGGCACAGGTTGCGGCGGCCAGCCTCGGCAGGACCTCAAGATTGGCGCTGATCTCGCGACCGTAGGTGAATGCAGCGAGTGTGAACTGGCGCCCTCCAGCCAGCTCGACATAGGCGGCATCGTGCCGCCGGTAGCTCGCTGTCGGATCCCCGGTCCAGCCGGTCCAGCCCGCCTTCGACCAGAGTTTGGCCTCAGGCGGCAAGCCGGCACCGAAGTATCCAAAGATCTGGCCATTCGGTTCATCACGGACGAAATCGGCATTGTGTGGTCGCGCGAGATAGTCGCGCACGGTTTTCGAGCGCGCCGGCGACACGACAGTACCGGTCATGACCGCATGGAAGAGGCGCGCAGTCGCATCCGTGGTCAGGCGGTTGTGGTTGACGCCGTTCTGGCCGACGAAAACCTGCTCGCGGCCGTAGCGTTGATCATCCATGAGTTTTTGGCAAAGATTGATCGGCTCGAACTCCGGCCAATCGAAGCCGGCGAAGAACCGGTTCACCCAGTGGCGGCGGTAAACCCAGTCTGCCATCGCTTCCGGTGCCAGCAGGGTGTCGCCCGTCGTCTCGGTCACGAGGTCGATGACATAGTTCGTTGCGGTGTTGCTGGAAACGCGGATCATGTCCCGCATGGCGCGCGAGAGTTCTTCATGCGGCTGGATCAATCCCTCGTCTAACCGTTGCTGGGCGGCAACGAGATAGAAGAGCTTGACGACACTGCAGGGATAGAAGGGCTGCGAGCCGCGTATCGCGAAGCGAGCCGGCGGGTCGCCCTCCGGCTGCCCGTTGAGGGGCTTGTCATGCACCAGGAGGGTAAGGGCGAACCCCTCGCGCGTCAGGCCGCACGGACCGAAGCGCTCCAGCATCGCCTCGACCAGCGACCTCCCGGCATCGTCGAGCGCCCGATCCGTCCGAAACCACATCAACGCCCCTCCGACGCACGCCAGGACAGCATGACTGCCTTCCCCCAGAGCTGAAGGCGTCCGTTCGGCGCCAAGAGCCATGATCGTCAGGGCGGCGGCATTCATCACACGGCTGGGGTGCTTTAGCGGGCGCCCGTCACCGCTCTCAACGTGAGAACGATAAAAAGGGTGTGACCAATCAGTCAATTGGATCTTTCGGGGGCACCGTCAAGTAATCGGAGAAGGATCCATCTATTGGGTGTGAGTCCGGATCAGGCGGCACTCGCGACGCCGGCTGCCTCGGCCCGCCCCCCGAAGGCTCCGGCGCGTTGACGAGGGTGAGGACGCTGCGCAGATGCTGCTGTGCAACGGATTCTGTTTCGATCCGTGCCCGTGCGAGTTCCCATGACAACCCCTGCCAGGATGAGATGATTGTCACCTGGCTTTGGGTTCGAGCCGTCTGACGGATGTCAGGCCAGACCTTCCGCCGCGAGCGCCTGTCGCACTGCAGGGCGTTGCGCAACCGCTTCCATGAAGCGCCCGATGTTGCGGTAGGGCGAAAGATCGATGCCCACGTACGGGCTCCAGCCCATAACCACCCAAGCATAGGCATCGGCGG
This sequence comes from Microvirga sp. M2, assembly GCF_047497095.1. Lineage (NCBI taxonomy): Bacteria > Pseudomonadati > Pseudomonadota > Alphaproteobacteria > Hyphomicrobiales > Methylobacteriaceae > Microvirga > Microvirga sp. M2. The sequence continues at coordinate 1,634,955 of NZ_CP134064.1, read as the reverse complement.
CGCTGAAGTCGTCACCGAGCAGGAAGGTCTTGCCCGCAAGAGCACTGTCGACATGATCCAGGCGAGCGCTCAGGTCTGTCCTGGCGATCGCCTTCATCGCCTCCGGCGTGTCGGGCTTGAAGAAGTGGCCGTAGTTCTTGTGTAGCTCGCTGCCGACGAAGGACAGCCATTGCAAGGCGCGATAGCGGCTGGCCTGGCCGGGGGCAGGCAGCAATCCGGAGCCAGGCTTCTGGTCGGCAAGGTACTGCAGGACGACTGGCGCTTCCGCCAGCACCTCGCCATCAGGGAGGAGCAGGGCCGGAACATAGCCGTTGGGATTCACGGTGCGGAAGTCGGCGCCGCTCTCGGTCTTCTTCGTCGCCAGATCGACCTTCTCCAGCGTGAGGGGGACGCCAGCCTCACGGGCGACGATGTGAGCGGCGAGGGAGCAGGCCCCGGGCTTGTAGTACAGCTTCATTCTTGGTTCTCTCCTGTGGTCAGATGGAAAGCTATCGGCTTGCGCCGCGACAAGGGCGTCGGGACGCACCGGCACGGCAGGCGGGCCGTTTCGTGGCCGGTCAGCAATGGGCGAAGGGCAGGGCAGGGCCGAGCGGCACGATCCCGGTCGGGTTCAGGCTCTTGATCGAGTAGTACCCACGCTTGATGTGGTCGATGTTGACGGTGCCCGCCACGCCAGGGATGGCGAGCATCCGCTCCAGATGGGCGCTCAGGTTCGGGTAGTCGACGATCCGGCGCAGGTTGCACTTGGACAGGCCGTGATAGGCCGCATCGAACCGCACCAGCGTGACGAACAGGCGGATGTCGGTTTCGGTCAGGCGGTCACCGAAGAGAAACGCCTTGCCGTCAAGCCGTTGCTCCAGCTCGTCGAGCATGCCGAACACCTCCCCGAACGCCTCCTCATAGGCCTCCTGGGTGGTGGCGAAACCGGCGCGATAGACGCCATTGTTGAGGCGCGGATAGATTCTGTCGTTGAGCGCGTCGATTTCTGCCCGCAGATTCTCGGGATAGAGGTCGACGGTGTTATCGGCGAGATCGCCGAAGCCGGAGTTGAGCATGCGCACGATGTCGGCGGACTCGTTGTTGACGATCGTCTGGCGCTGCTTGTCCCAGAGCACCGGCACCGTGGCGCGGCCGCTGATGGTCGGGTCCGCTTTGGTGTAGATTTCATGCAGATAGGTGGCGCCGTTGAGCGGGTCCCTGTCGGCCCCGGGATAATCACCGAAACGCCAGCCCTGATCGGTCAGGGTTGGCTCCACGACGGAGACGGAGATCGCCTCCTCGAGCCCTTTGAGCTTGCGGGCGACGAGGGTGCGTGAGGCCCACGGGCAGATCAGGGCGACATAGAGATGGTAGCGTCCGGCTTCGGCCTTGAACCCACCTTCGCCGGTCGGGCCCTGACTGCCGTCAGGCGTGATCCAGTGGCGGAAGATCGATGTCTGCCGGACGAAGCCACCCTTGGCATCCTTGGCCTGCACGGGTTGCCAGTCGGCCGTCCATTGGCCGTTCACGAGCATGACGCCCTCTCCTTAAGCCTGCCTTAGAGGCGGTCAATCACTGTTCAGCGGCTCGCGATGGTCACGGAAGTGCCCCATGGGTCGCGCAGCGGCAGCCGGGTCGAAGTCGCCTCGGCGGCCTGTTCCGGCGACAGGCGGGAGCGCACGGTCTCGAACGCGCCCGCGTCGGCGACGATTTCGACATCCGCCAGTCCGGTCGTCGGCTCCGGGCGGACCGGTGCGCCCCGGCTGTTCCAAATGTTGGTTCCAATGTGGTGGTGATACCCACCCGACGCGAGGAAGGAGGCACCCGGATAGCGGCACATCACGTCCAGCCCGAGCAGATCGGCATAGAAGCGATCGGAGGGGTCCAGCGCGCCAACCTGGAGATGAACGTGGCCGATCAGCGAACCGGACGGCAGGCCAGCCCAGTCGCGCGTCTTGACTGTCGCCACAAGGCCGTTGAGGTCGAGCGCCAGCGTGCTCATTTCGATCATGCCGTCGCGCCAAGACCAGGTCTCGCTCGGCCGGTCCCAATAGACCTCGATGCCGTTGCCTTCCGGGTCGGCCAGGTAGATTGCCTCGCTGACAAGGTGGTCCGAGGCACCCTGGAGGGGAACGCCCAGCTCAGCCGCGTGAAGCAGCCACTGCGCGAGATCGGCCCGGGTCGGCAGCAGGAAGGCGGTGTGGAACAGGCCCGCCGCCCGGGGGCTCGCGAGGGGAGCGGCCGGGTCATGGCGCAGTTCGAGCAGCACCGTTTCGCCCACGCCCAAGCGCACGAGGCCGGAGCCGGTCTCCACCGGGGCGAGACCGATGACCTGCTGGTAGAAGCGGCTGACCGTGTCGAGATCGCGCACGGTCAGGGCAACCGTACCGATCCGCATGGGTGCGCCGGCCGACGTCACGCCAGGAGTGGTGCCGCGGGCTTGGGTTGAGCGGCCGGCAAGGCCACCCGCCAGGAAGGCTCCGGATGTGGTCATGAGCATGCGCCTCGTGAGCATGGGTGTGTCAGGTTCAACGCGCGAGCGCGGGGCGAGTGGCGGCCGGAGTGGGCTTGAGCGCGTAGGCGCCGTCACCGAGCAGGGTGACTGCGATCAGGCCGACGATCCACAGCGCCAGGAATTCCCAGCCGCCGTTCGGGTTGGTGAAGAAGAAGCCGGCCGGGCCATGCACGGTGACAATCGCCCCGAGCAGGATCGGAACGAGTCCCAGAGCCACGACACGGCTGTAGATGCCGGCGATCAGGGCGAGGCCGCCAATGATCTCGGCGAGGATTACGAGATAGGCGAGAGGGCCGGGCAGGCCGAGGCTGCCGAAGAACTGCACGGTGCCTGCGGGCGTGAACACGAACAGCTTCAGGCCGGCATGAGCGAGGAAGAGAAGTCCGAGCGCCACACGGAGCACGGTGGCGGCATAGGGAGCGGTGCGGGTGTCGATCACGAGAGGTCTCCAGATGGAAGGTCCTCCCTGATATGCCCTTCGTCCGTGAGATTGATAATCCATTGGGCTGGGCTAACACCTCACACCGATAGGGTGAGATGCGCCCATGATTGCGGAATGTCGGAACAGGGCCTCCTTGGCCCTTTGCTCGGCCCGTCACCGGTCAATGCAAGGGGAAGCCTTCGCTGGCCGATGACGGGTCGTCTTGCGAATTAAGTGGATGACTCTGTACCGACATCCGCTGTGCGCGTGTCCTGAAGGACGACCACCGGGGTTCCAACCGGGACACGGCTGTACAGATCGAGGATGTCGGGATTGAGCATGCGGATGCAGCCGCTCGATACCGCCTCGCCGATGGTGTCGGGCTCGGTCGTGCCATGGATCCGGTACAAGGTGTCCCGGCCGTCCTGGAAGAGATAGAGCGCCCGTGGCCCCAGGGGGTTGTTCGGTCCCGGCGGCATGCCGTTCGCCCAGGGCCGGTTGCGCTCGGGGTCGCGCTTGATCATCGCGAGGGTGGGCGTCCAGCGCGGCCATTCCGCCTTGCGGCCCACCTGCGCCCGTCCGGCCCATTTCATGCCCTCGGCGCCTACGCCGATGCCGTAGCGGATCGCACGTCCGTTCTCCCGCACGAGATACAGGTGGCGGTTGGCCGTGTCGACCACGATGGTGCCGGACCGCTCCGAGGTTGCGTAGGCGACCTCTTGTCTGAGGAATTGCGGATCAACGGTTGAGATATCGGTCGCCGGTAGGGGAAACTTCTCGTTCGGCAGTGGTCCGTACATGGCGACGTAGGTCGGATGCGGCGCCTTGAGATCGGTGTCCTGCGGTGTCTGCGTCGAGACGCAGGCTGCCAATGTCAGCGCCAGGATCGTGGGGCCGATCAGCGCGAGGTGTGTGGACCGGTTCCGACAGGAGACGGGACGGACAGGAGAACGGACAGGAGAACGGACAGGAGACATGGGATGATTTTGCTTTTTTATCGAGGAGTGAGGAGATGACATCCGCGCGCCCGCATCTTCCCGTTGCGCCGCACGGATCTGTGATGGACCGCTGAGGCGGTCCACGAGTGCAGGTCCACGAGTGCAAGGTCTGCGAGTGCAAGGTTCGCGAGTGCAAGGTTCGCGAGTGCAAGGTTCGCGAGTGCAGGTGCGTGCGGCCAGAGCGGCATACAGGCTGGATGAGGGCGGGCGTCAGCCGGTGACCGTTGGCGCTAGCCTACAGAGCGTGCTGTTGGGCAAAGGACGCGGGTGCGCGAACCAGAATGGCCCGGCGTCGGTGCGCATGGGGATCGAATGGAGAAGGCATGATCAGGCTCCCAAAAGGTTCCGCACGCGCATTGCGCGCGAGCCCCCTCTGTCATTGGCCTGAGAGATTCATCGCAGCCGGCTTGATCGGCCGCGACTTACACCGTGGGCGGGAGCAGGACGCTCCGCTTTTCAGAGTGTTTCACCAGCAAGCGGTCCTGGGTGCCTGAGAGTTTCCGGGGCGGTTGCTCCTTCGGCGGCCGACACGCTGGCTCTCTCCCGCTTGCAGTGGTTCGAAACCTAAGCCAGTTTGGGGCAGAATTGTGAAGCGTGGATGCGGCCCACACCCCTTGCCGCCAATCCGAACCGAAAGGCGCCGCCCTGTTGCAGAATGGGCACACGGCGCGCGGCCGCTGGGACAGATTTTGGGATGCGTCGCAAACTCGGAGCCGGCGCGAGAAGATGGCCGAGGCTCTGTCGCGGGTTTAGGCAGCGAATAGGGGGCTCACACCTATTCAGTCCTCTCTCACCGATCTGGCGATGCTCAACGCGGTGGAAGGCGAGTGGTGGCGCCAGACGGTGTTCAGCTACCTCGGGGAACAATAACCGGAGATTTCGAAGATCCGATCGGGTTTGCGAGCCGCGTGTCCGAACGCGGCACATTCGAGACCAAAGACGAGGGACCGTTCACGGAGCAAAAGCGAACCTTCTCACTGCGCTCCGGCTCGAGGTCTCGGTGGCCAATTCCCGCGAGCCGGAAGGGCATGCCAGGTAGACTTGCCAAGCCCGCTGTCTGACCGCCCGAGAGGACGCCCACCTGTCTTAGGATCCGGCCACCGGGGAGTCGAAGTCAGAGTCTGCCTCTGAAAGAAAAATCAACGCCTCATTTCCGGCGACACGGCCCCGGCGGTCGAGCTAAAAGAGAGACATGCTCCAATCTCGTGACGACGATACCCTCTTTGCAGCGCTGATCGCCCCCGATTTCCCCTAGGACGATTTTTTGAGCACGAGCGCCGGCCCGCATCCCCCTTTCCAAGCAGTGAGGAAGACATGTCGAACCAGTCCATCCAGGCCCAGACCTTCCGGTCGCTCCATGTTCCCGGGCACCCGCTCGTCCTGTTCAACGTCTGGGACGCGGGCAGCGCCAAGGCCGTGGCGGCCGGGGGTGCTCGGGCGCTCGCCACAGGGAGTTGGTCGGTCGCGGCCGCGCACGGCTTCACGGATGGTGAGCGGATGCCCCTGGATCTATGTCTCGCAAATCTGCAACGGATCGTCGGGGTAGCCGATCTTCCCGTGACGATCGACCTGGAAAGCGGCTATGGAGCCGATCCCGCGGCGGTTGCGGAGACGGTTGCGCGTGCATTGCAGGTTGGCGCCGTTGGCTGCAACATCGAGGACAGCATTCCGGAGAATGGGTCACTCCGCGAGGTTTCCGACCAAGCGGCCCGGCTCAAGGCCGCCAGAGCCGCCGCCGATGCGCTCGGCATCCCGGCCTTCCTGAACGCCCGCACGGATGTCTTCTTCCAGACGGGGCCGGAGCACCATGACGAGGGCATGGCGGAGGCGGCGCTCGAACGCGGCCGGATCTATGCCGAGGCGGGTGCCGACGGTCTGTTCGTCCCGGGGCTGGTCGACGAGAGGCTCATCGGCCGTCTGGTCGAGAGATCACCGCTGCCAGTGAACATCATGGCGAGCGGGACGACGCCGCCCGCCGCGAGGCTAGCGGAATTGGGTGTGGCCCGGATCAGCCACGGGCCGGGCCCATATCTTCTCGCCATGCGCGCCCTGGAGCATGGAGCGAGATCAGCTTTAGAAGAGACTGGACCTCCTAGCCAATCGCTCGCCTAGCGCATCGTGCGAATATGTGGATCCGGATCGCGGCGGCGTGCATGCGGGCGATCTCATGCCGTTCAGCCAGGCGCACATGGATGGAGGGCAGGGTCATTCAGCCTCCGGGTGCAAATCCTTTGATTGTAACGGAATTCGCACTTCAGAATAGAATCCACCTACAGACATCCGTGATTCGCATAACAGGGATTTTGACAAGAAGTCGACGGATCGCACTCCAGCGTTCGGATCAGTATCGTCGTCCGAACATCCAATCTCCCATCTCGTCGAGGGCATCGAAGGCCCGGTTGGTCAGGCGGCGTGGACCGGCAAGCAGTCCTTCCTCGCGCTCCGCGACATAGGGCTGAGGATCAGGCCGTATCGCCTCACGATATTTGCCCAATGCGTCAGCCGGCCCGTCGAAAGCCCAGTCCCGCCGTCCAGCGGCGGGCGGCATGGTCGCCGGTGGCGCCGAGCGCATATCGCGCCGAGCTTCGGCGGGTCGGCGAGGCTCGGGCGACAGGACGTCTTCGACCCGGCTCAGGGCGACGTACTGCGACTGAGGCAGCGCAACCTGGTAGCCAAGATCTCGGGCGACACCCGGCAGGTTCCGAACCGCAGCCCTGCCGGCCTCCATGCCGTGGCAGATGCTGAAGTACAGGGCATGGAAGTTGGCGCTCTGGCGGATCGTCTCACGGCTTTCCCTTGTGGAGAAAGGCGCGATGTAGAAAGCCATGGTGCGCCCGTTCTTTTCGGCTACGATCGCCGGCTTGGTGCGCGAGCAGTAGACATACCCGCTCTCCTCGGTGAGCTCCTTGCGTCCAGATGAACTCGCGTGAAAGGTCTTCACCCGGGTTTGCATGAGCGTGCCGTCCCCTCCCTGTGTCAGAGGGACGGCCGCCAGGACGGCGAACTCGTCGCAGCCATCCGGCCGGCACAGACCCCGGATGATGTCGGGACGGTCATAGGTCTGAGCAAAGGCTGGGGTTGCAAGCACGATGGCAAGGGCAGCAAGAGGTCTGAGCATTGGCGGCCTTGGACTGACGAGTGGTTAACGAAGCGTCACTGCCGAAGTCGCGCACGAATGTGACGATTTCAGGCCAAGCTGCGGGATGCGTCCCTTGGTCCACCTGATCGTGGCTTCTATTGCCCCCGTTTTGACAAGAAGTCTGCAACCATTGCTGTGGCATGGTCCTCCTCATCGGAGGATCTCATGGGTGCAAATCACCGGCTGGCCCAGCTCTGGCTCGATGCACTGGCGACAGAACTCGGAGCCTCGGCCGGCACCATCGCGACCTACACCGACGATCTGAACTGCTACCTTGCCTGGCTCGATGGGATCAGTCTCGACCTGAACGATGTCGGCGTGGAGCATATTCGAGATTACATTGCGGCTCTCGATCGGCGCGGCTATGCCGGCTCGACCATCGCTCGGCGGATCACGGTGGTCCGCGGCTTGCACAAGTTCCTGATCGCGGAGGAACTCGGCTCGCGCGATCCCACATCCCATTTGTCGAGCATGCGCCGGGCCTTGAAGCTGCCCTTCGTCTTGTCCATTGCCGAGACCGAGGCGCTCCTGGAGACCGCCCATCGACTGGCCGCCGATCCCTCGGTCGGGCTGTACCGCCAGGCCGGCTATGCGCGAAGGGCTGCCTTGTTCGAAACGCTCTATGCCTCGGGCATGCGCATCAGCGAGGCTTTGTCGCTGACCGCCGATGCCGCGGCGCCCGGAACCCGCATGCTCCTGGTACGCGGCAAGGGCGACAAGCAACGGCTCGTGCCCCTGCATGACCGGGCGATCACAGCCATTGCCCATTGGCAGAGGCTGGCCCGCGCCTATTCCGGCGGAGCGCCCTCCCCCTGGCTGTTCCACTCCGTGCGCAATGGGGCCAAGGCTTTGACCCGTCAGGCCGCCCTGCTGGACATCAAGGAGGCTGCTGTCGCCGCGGGGCTGGCGAGCCCCGAACGCGTGTCGCCGCATGTGCTGCGCCATGCCTTTGCCACCCATATGCACTCAGGCGGGACCGACTTGCGCGTGCTGCAGGAACTGCTGGGACACGCCGGCATCGAGACCACCCAGATCTACACCCATCTCGATACCTCCCGCCTCCATGCCATGGTCCGCGACCTTCATCCGCTCAACGGGCAGGATGGTTCGGAATGACAGTGGCATGCAGGATGGCCGAAGGTGCTGACGTTGACCTCGGAGGAAAACGATCGCTATGTAGCCACAGCGAATGTTTCGCGTTGGCGAAATTCGAACCATCACCGTGGAAACCTTCACGGAAGCGAAAGCCCGCAACAATTTTGCGCACCGAACCCACTCCATTGAGAAAGCAAACCTATGGCTGAGCGGCCTGAGAAGACGGACGAACCTGGGACCGATGGCAAGGCCAGCACGCCCCAATTGGATCGGCTGGAGAGACTGGCCAATGCCGCTTCTGCCGCGGAGCAGGCGAAGCAGTGGCGGGCGCGTAAGAACGGCATGCGTCATCAAGAGGAACCGTCTGAAATCCGGGACCTCAGTCATGATGCGGAGGCCAGAGCTCGGGCCGAGGAAGCGATGCGCAGGATGATGGCGAAGCCGCAACGCAAGCCTCGTTGATGGTAACAATCTGGCAATCACCGGCTCGAGCCGCGATTCAGGCCCTTGAACTGGCGGAGTGCGATTAAGAGACTGTTAGGCCGCTGTTTGCCATGGTCCCGCCACCCTGCCCCTGCAGATGGCAGGAAGGCATCACTTTAGGAGTTTCATGATGACCGAAGCCAAAGCAGCCAAGAAGCCGAACCCGGCCCTGTCGAAGCCTCTGCAGCCCTCGAATGCACTGGCGGCCGTAGTGGGTTCGGCTCCCCTGCCCCGCACGGAGGTGGTGAGCAAGGTGTGGGAATACATCAAGGCCAATAACCTTCAGAATCCTGCCGACAAGCGCGAGATCCTGGCGGATGACAAGCTGCAGGCCGTCTTTGGCGGCAAGAGCAAGGTCAGCATGTTCGAGATGAACAAGCACTTTGCTCAGCATCTTTCCTAAGACTGAGAGACCGGATTCTCGCTGACTGAAACAGGCAAGGGACTTTTATCAAGCCCCTTGCCCGAACTCTGCCCGGGACGTCGTCTCAGCGATGTTTGCCTTCGTACCTTCGAGTTCAACGCCGCGGGCGGCCGTGGCCGTTAGGTCACAAGTCCTGTGAGGGTTGCTGCCCCGATGGCTGTCGCCGAAGGACCCGGCCGGGGCGCTCTCCGCTGGGCTTTCCTTCGTGCCACACGATCTTGCCGTTCACGAGCACCGTCTCGATTCCCCGCGACGCGGCGATGGGACGATCATAGGTCGCGACCTCATCGACCGTTTCAGGGTTCAGGATCACGAGATCGGCGAACGCACCCTCTCGAATGATTCCGCGGTCGGGCAAGCCGAAATTCCTGGCCGTCAGTCCCGTCATCTTGTGAATGGCTGCCTCCAGCGAGAAGAGCCCGCGCTTGCGGCTGTAGTGCCCGAGCACCCGTGGGAAGGTGCCCCAGAGCCGCGGATGGGGCTTCTCATCATGGGGCAATCCATCCGATCCGATCATCGTCTGATCGAAGGCCAGAATGCGCTCCACGTCTCCCTCGTCCATGCGGTAATAGACGGCGCCGGCCGGCAGAAGCCGCCCGATCACTTCATCCTGTGTTCCACCGATCTTCTTGACGATTTCGGCCAGATCCCATCCCGCGAATTCGGGCAGGCTTTTAGACCAGGTGACCGTCACTCTCGTGGCGTTCGCCGCCAGATGCGGGGCGAGGATCGTGGACGACGCCGCGTAAGGATAGCAGTCGAGGCAAATCTCCTGGGTCGCCATCTGGCATTGGATGAGCTTGAGGGTTTCTGCCGAGCGGCCGAAATTCTTGGCTCCCACCACTTTGTGGTGCGAGATGACGACGGGGACTCCCACATCCCGCCCGATCCGGAAGGTCTCGTTCAGGGACTCGACGACCATGTCGCCTTCGTCCCGCATATGCGTGCAGTAGAGGCCACCACTCTCCCGCAACGGCTGGCAGATTTCGATCACCTCCTCGGTCGGAGAGCCGATCGCGGGCGCATAGGCGAGCCCTGTCGAAACGCCAATCGCTCCAGCCTCCAAAGCCTCGACGACCATCACCCGCATGGCCGCGATCTGCTCCGGACTGGCGGGTTGGGTCAGATCCTCCATTGTCGCCACGCGGAGCGTCGAATGACCGACCAGCATGGCGCAGTTGGTTGCGGCCGGATGCGCCTCCAGCTCGGCGACATAGGCGGCGAAGGTCGGGAAGCGATACCACCGGCCGCTCTCGTCGAGAAGGTTCAACGGCGGCGTGACCGGATCCGGAATGGCACGGGGCATCGGCGCGAGGGAGATCCCGCAATTGCCTCCGACGACGGTCGTCACGCCCTGACTTACCTTAGGCGTCATTTCGGGGTCCGATAGCAGGAGCCTGTCGTCATGGGTATGCGCATCGATGAAGCCGGGAGCGACCACGAGTCCCGCGGCATCGAAGCTCGTCTCGGCCGTCGCATCGCCCAACAGGCCGACATGAACGATGCGATCGGCCCTGATCGCAACGTCGCCCTCAAACCGATCTGCACCGGTTCCGTCGACAATGGAAGCATTGCGAATAATCACGTCGTAGTGGTTGGTCATGATTCTGCCTTCGTTAGAGTTCGACAACGATGTCGTGATTGCGCGTCAACAAGCACCAAGGCTTAAGGGACGGAAGTTCTGGAAGTCCCAATCCCGCCCCGGCGCAGCGTCAATAAGCGTACGGGTGTAATCCTGACTGGGCTTCGTCAGAACCTCTGCGGCTGGCCCTGCCTCGACGATCCGGCCTTTCTGCATCACCACGATGGTATCGCAAACCTGGGCGGCAACGCGCAGATCGTGAGTGATGAACAGAACTCCGACACCGATCCTTGTCCGTATCTCGTCCAGAAGTTTGAGGACCTGAGCCTGCACGGATACGTCGAGCGCGGAGACCGCCTCGTCGGCCACAAGGATGTCCGGCTCCAGTGCCAGTGCTCGCGCGATGCAGATGCGCTGGCGCTGGCCGCCGGAAAACTGATGGGGGTAGCGCTGCAAGGCGTCCTCATTCAAGCCGACCAGTCCGAGCAACTCGCGCGCCCTCGCCAAGGCTCGATGCCGATCCATACCGAAGTTGACTGGCCCTTCGATGATCGATTCGCCCACTCTCATCCGCGGGTTCATCGAACGATAGGGATCCTGAAAGACGATCTGGACACGCTGGCGCAAGGGACGCAGCTGCCGTCCCGACGCCTTGGCGATATCCTGACCATGAACCAGCACGCTTCCGGACGTCGGGTCCTGGAGCCGGACCACGCATCGCGCCACGGTCGACTTTCCCGAACCTGATTCACCGACGATCCCGACGATCTCGCCTCTGCGAAGCGTCAGATTGACATCCTGTGCCGCCGGAACCGGCCGTCCTCGCCCAAAGACCCGCCTTCCCGCATAGGATTTGCTCAATCCCTTCACGTCGAGGACGATATCGCTCCCGAGCGCCGCCCTCGGCTTCGGCACGAGGCTCGGCACGGACGAGACCAGCATGCGGGTATATGGCTCACGTGGGCGCGCGAGAATGTCATCGCGCGTTCCAACCTCGATCACACGACCCCGGTTCATCACCACGATGCGATCCGCAATCTCGGCAACCACGCCGAAATCGTGCGTGATGAACAGCACCGCGGTATTGTGCTTCTTCTGAAGTTCGCTGATCAGCGCGAGAATCTGCTTCTGGGTGGTGACGTCGAGAGCGGTCGTCGGTTCATCCGCGATCAGGATGCGCGGCTCCAGGATGAGCGCCATCGAAATCACGACACGCTGCCGCTGTCCGCCCGACAACTGATGGGGGTATGATTTGTAGATGCGCTCAACGTCCGGCATGTGGACGGCCTCGAGCATCTGCAGAATTCTGGCGCGTCTTTCCGCTCTGCCGAGCCTGCTGTGGATCCTCAGGACCTCGTCGATCTGTTCTCCCACCGTCTCGACCGGGTTGAGCGCCGTCATCGGCTCCTGAAAGATCATGGCGATCTTCGAGGCCCGAAGCTCGCGCAGACGTGACGGGCTCGCCGCAAGAACGTCCTCGCCTTCGACGAGGATCCGGCCTCGGGTCGGGCGCAGGGCCCCGGGAGGCAGCAGCCCCATCGCGGCAAGCGAGGTCACCGACTTGCCGGACCCCGATTCCCCGACGACGCAGAGCGTCTCCCCAGCCCTTATGGTGAAGCTGACGTCCTCGAGCACACGGCGCCCCGCCGGGTCGCCGACAACGTCGACGGCGAGGCCATCGATCTCCAGAACGGGCGCGCTCGGACAGGCCGCAGCACCGGGCTTTCTTGGGTCGGAGGCACGTTCACTCATGATTTCCTCGCCATTTTCGGGTCGAGCACGTCTCGCACGACGTCGCCGAGCACATTCACGCTCAGGAGTGTCGCGGCCAGCGCGATGCCAGGGTAAAGAATGAGGCCCGGCAAAAGCTGAAAATACATCCGGCCGTCCGACATCATGTTTCCCCAGGACGGAATTTCCGGCGGCAGCCCCGCTCCAAGAAAGCTCAGCGTCGCCTCCGTGAGAATGGCGGCAGCGAACACGTAGGTTCCCTGCACGATCAAGGGCGCCATCGTGTTGGGAACCATGTGACGAAGCAGCAATGTCGGCACGCGGGTTCCCAGTGAAACGGCCGCTTCGACATAGGGCTCGGTCCGGACCGACAGAATGACGCTCCTCACGAGACGTACGACCCGAGGGATTTCCGGGATCGTGATCGCCACCAGAACCGTCAGGATGGTCCCGCCGGTCAGCGACACGAGCGCAATGGCGAGCAATATGCTGGGAATTGCCATGATGCCGTCCATGATGCGCATGATGACGGCATCGGCTGCGCGAAAGTATCCGGCGACGACCCCGATCAGGAGGCCGAGCAGAATGCTCATGATCGTCGCTCCAGCGCCGACGATCAGGGAAACGCGCGCGCCGTAGACGACTCTCGAATAGATGTCCCGCCCATAGGCGTCGGTTCCAAGCCAATGCTCCGGGGAGGTTCCCCGCAGCCGCGAGCCTGGATCGATGGCGACCGGGTCACCTGTCCCGAGAAGCGGCGCGGCGAGAGCCGCCAGAACGATGATGCAGAGGATTGCAAAAGCAACAAGAACGGGGCCGCTTCTCAGCGTCGCGCATAATTGCCTGGCGATGCCGGATGCTTGTGGAGCTGTGGCGCTCACGGGTGGCTCTCCTGACGCCGAAGCGCCGCTTTCGGCGGATACGGGATTGACGGTTGCTCGCATGGCGCCCCTCAGTAGCGGATACGCGGATCGAAGACGGGGTACAGCAGATCGACCAGCAGGTTGATGAGGATGTAGACGAACGAAAAGAGCAGGATCAGCCCCTGAATGACAGGGTAGTCGCGCGCAAGCACGGCTTCGACCACGAGACGGCCCACGCCAGGCAGATTGAAGACCGATTCCGTTACGACCACGCCGCTGATCAGCGAGGCCATGCCGATCCCGATGATCGTCAGGATCGGCACAGCCGCATTGCGCAGCGCGTGACGCATCAGGACCGCACGCTCGGTGGCTCCCTTCGCCCGGGCGGTCCGGATGAAATCCTCTCCCATGACTTCGATGATGCTGCTGCGCGTAATCCGGGCAATCAGCGCCACGTACACCCCGCTCAAGGCAAGGACAGGGAGCACGAGGCGCTGCGCGAACGGCCAGAAGCCTTCCGAGAGAGGTTTGTAGCCTTGCACCGGGAACCAGCCCAGTTTGATCGACAGGTAATAGATCAGCAGATAACCGATCACGAAGGTGGGAACCGAGAACCCGAGCACGGACAGTGTCATGATGGCCCGGTCCAGCAGCTTGCCCTGCCGCCATGCGGCAATGATGCCAAGAGGCACGGCGATGGCGACCGTGACCAGGATGGTTCCCAGTGCCAGCGCCAGGGTGGGGCCCATGCGGTCGCCGATCATGTGCAGGACCGGAGTTCCGGACAAGAGAGAGACGCCGAGATCTCCTTGCAGGAGCCGGGCGATCCATTGCGCCAGCTGGAGATAGATCGGTCTGTCGAGCCCCATCGTTTCGCGGATCTTCTCAAGCTGCTCGGCGGTCGCGTCGTCTCCAGCGATGATGGCTGCCGGATCTCCGGGAGTCAGACGCAGGATGGCAAACACCACGATCGCGACCATTGCCATCACTGGAATGGTGGCGACGAGGCGTCGTGCGATGTAGGCCAGCATGGCTATCCTCGCTTCATCCTCCTCTCGGAGGATCACTTTGGAAAGGGAGGCCGTTCTCTGCTCGTCCGAGGAGAGAACAGCGGCAGAATCTTTGGCAAGACAGGTCATGAGGGCCTTCCGGCCCTCACGACCCCGACTCATCCTCGGTCGGACGATCAGATCCCGGATGCGCTCACTTGTCCGCCTTCTTGATGTTCCAGAACACGGTGATCGGGGATGCCAGAACACCCGTCAGTTTCTTGCTGTACGCCGTCGGCACGGAGAATTGCCCGAGCGGTCCGACGACGCCCTCGTCGATAACGAGCTTCTGGATCTGGGTTGTGATGGCCTTGCGCGCGGCTTCGTCGCTTGCGCGCGCGAATTCCAGACGCAGTCTCTCGATCTCGGGCACATCCGGCCATCCGGCCCAGGCCTTCGTGCCGTTCGCGGCCACCGTGGTGTTGCCGAACGGATTTCCGCTGGTTGCCAGCGTGCTGTAGGTCGAGAAGATGTTCCAGCCACCTTCCGAGGGCGGCTTCTGGTTGCCCTGCTGTGTCACGACCGTCTGCCAGTCCATCGTCTTGAGATCGACCTTGAATCCCGCCTTGCGGAGGGCTGACGCAATCACGATCGGCTGCGGCGCCACCATGGCGAGATCGGTCGGCTGCAGGACGACGACGGGGGTTCCGTCGTACTTTGCCTCTTTCAGGAGCTCCTTCGCCTTCTCGATATTCGAAGGAACGACGACATCCTGACCGTAGGAATCCGCGTAAGGGGTATCGCAACCGAAAACGGCCGCGCAGGTCTTCGCATACTTCGGATTGCCGACCAGCGCCTTGAGCACATCGTCCTGACCGACGGCATACATCGCGGCCTGCCGCACCAGCTTGTTGTTGAACGGGGGATGCAGATGGTTGAACCGGTAGTAGGTCCAGTTGCCCAGCTTGTCCAACACCTCGACGTTGACGTCGCTGTTGTTCTCGAGCATCGGCAGCAGATCGAAAGGCACTTGCTGAATGAAGTCGATCTCGCCGTTCAGGAGGGCATTCACCGGCGTCATCTGGTCGGGCATGGCGACCCATTGAACGCGGTCCACGTTCACGACCTTGCCGCCTGCGGTCCAGCTCGCCGGCTCGGAGCGCGGGACATAGTCCTTGTTCTTTTCGTAGACCACTTTGAGCCCCGGCTTGAACTCTGACGCGACGAACTTGAAGGGCCCCGACCCGACAAACTCCTTGATCGGTTCCGAGGCCGGTGTCTCTGCGATCCGCTTCGGCATGATGAAAGCCGGCCGCGAGCTGAGCTTCGCGAGGCTCTCGAGGAGCAGCGAGGTAGGCTCCTTGAGGACGACCTTGAAGGCTTTGTCGTCCACGACGGCGATATCGGAGACCATGGTCATCAGGACTTGGCCCGTGGAATCCTGTTGCGCCCAGCGCTTGATCGACGCCACGCAATCCTGCGAGGTGACAGGCGCACCATCGTGCCATTTCAGGCCGTCGCGCAGGGTGAACGTGTAGGTCTTCCGATCCTCGGAAACCTCCCACTTCTCGGCCATCTGGGGCTTGATCTCGAAGGCCTCGTTCATCCCCAGCAAGGTGTCGTAGATCATGTAACCGTGATCGCGGGTGATGAAGGCGGTGCTGACGACCGGATCCATGACCCTGAGTCCGGACTGCATGACGGCCGTTATGGTCTGCGCATGGGCGGGCATGGCGATGAGCAAGGCAGCGGATAATGCAGCGCTGGCGCCAAGGGCCTTGTAACGAGCGGTTCGTTCGACTTTGCGTAACATCAGACTTCCCTCTTTGTTGAAGATGCCGTTCGGCATAGGATGTGATTCAAGCAGCGCTTCTTCGAGCGTTTTTCCTTGACTCACTTGAAGACGTTTCTCCTCCGGCCCCTTGCAGTCCGAAGACGGATGCCGGAATGCGGGCCGGTCTCCCGGCGATCTGATCGGCCAAGAGGCCGGCGCTCCCTGCCGCGAGCGTGAACCCGAGGGCGCCGTGACCGACGTTCAGCCAGAGATTGCGGAAGCGGGTCGCTCCGATGATCGGCTTGCCGTCCGGTCTCGCCGGCCGGAGTCCCGCCCAGGCCTCCGGCTCTCCTGCCGGATTGAGATGCGGCAGGAATGTCCTGACATTCTCCCGAAGAGACGCAATCC
Organism: Microvirga sp. M2; assembly: GCF_047497095.1. Classification (NCBI taxonomy): domain Bacteria; kingdom Pseudomonadati; phylum Pseudomonadota; class Alphaproteobacteria; order Hyphomicrobiales; family Methylobacteriaceae; genus Microvirga; species Microvirga sp. M2. The sequence goes on along the minus strand of NZ_CP134064.1, from coordinate 1,618,554 downwards.
TGTGGGGAGCGATCGACGCTGTCGTATCCCCGATATCGACCATGCCGGCGACCCGCAGGCGATTGCCGAGCCGTGCGTAAACCACCTTGTTTCTGAGGTCGCTCACGCTTGTTCTCGGGGCTTGGCTGTCGGGGCCAAGCTCATAGGTGAGGCTATAACCCTTGAGCGGATAGACATAAGGGTTGATCCCGACCTGTCTTGCCAGGCGCTGAGCCCCGATGCCATTGGCGATGACGTAGTCATCGGCCGTGATGTCCCCCTGCGATGTGTGAAGGCCGACGATCCGACCTCCCTCGCCCCGCAGGTTCTCGACGGTGGTCCGATACAAGAACGTGACCGGTTTCGGCCCCGATCGCATGATACGTTCCAGCTCGACGCAGAGCTGCAGGCAGTCGCCGGCATCCTCCGTCGGCGTGAAGATCCCGCCGGCGATCGTTCCGCCGATGGCTTCGAGCGCCGGCTCGCGTTCGAGGCATTCCCGAGGCGTAAGAAGCGTCTGGCTGCACCCGAGGGATGCCTGGTAGGCCATCTGCGCCTGGGCGCCCGCAAAGGACTTCGCATCCTGATAAACGAGCAGCTTGCCGGACGACTCGAATTGGAAACTGGGACGCTCTTTCTGCACAAGCTCGTGAACCAGCTCCCGGCTGTACATGCCGAGCTGCAGGAGCTCCGCGGTGGTCCTCTGCGCCTTGCTTGCCCGGCACGCCTTCAGAAAGGCGAAGAGCCATCGCCACTGCTCCACATCCGCTTTCAGCCGGAAGCTGAGAGGGGAGTTGCGATCGAGGAGCCAGGAAGGGAGCTTCGGCAGAATACCGGGATCCGCCAGGGGCGATACGAAGCTGTAGCTCAGCTGCGCGCCATTCGCCTTGCTGGTCCGCTGCCCGGCGCCCTCGCCGCTGTCGACGACCGTCACCGAATGCCCCTCGTGCGAGAGATAGTACGCGGTTGTCAGGCCGATGATTCCTGCGCCGATGACGATGATCCTCATGACGCATGTTTCCGCAGCTCAGTGATCGTGGAAGCAGCGGAAATATGCTCGAGGCTCGTCCGGACGGAGATGATGGACGGCCTCCCCGACGCCAACGCCGTTTGAAAGGCGTCCTCCGCCTGATCACTGCGCTCGACCAGAATGCCTAAGGCGCCGTACGTCTCCGCGAGCTTCGGAAAATCCGGGTTGACCAGGGCGGTTGCACTGACCCTCCTGGGAAAGTGTTTCTCCTGGTGCATTCGGATCGTGCCATAGGACCCGTTGTCGGCGATGACCAGGATCGGGCGTGCGCCCGCCTGCATCGCCGTGGCAAGCTCGTTCCCGGTCATGAGGAAGCCGCCGTCGCCGACGAAGCAGACGACATCGCGACCGGGGCAGCGCAGGCTTGCGGAAACCGCAGCGGGGACACCGTATCCCATCGCGCCCGAGGACGGAGCGAGCATCGTGCGCCCGCCGCCAAAACGCATCAGACGCTGGACCCACCCTCCGAAGTTTCCAGAATCGATCGTGATGATGGCATCGTCGGCAAGAATGCGGTCGGCGGCCTGAACGGCGGCCGCGAAGACGACACCGTCGTCCGCATCCGCGGGACCGTCTCTGTGCCTGAGCCCCGTCGCGACGGAATGCAGATGCCGGCTCCATTCCATCCGGTGATCCGGAACCTGGCCGGGAGCATGAATGCGCAATCCCCGGAGAAAGCGAGCCGGGTCGCAAACGATCCCAAGGTCCACATGGCGGATTCGCCCGACGACGGCGGCGTCTGGCCAGACATGGACGAGCGGTTGGGCCGGCTGGGGTGCCGCGGGAAACTGGAAGCCCTGCGTCGTCACATCTCCCAGCCTGCTTCCGGCCGCGATGACGAGATCGGCCTGCCCGATCGCTGTGGCGAGCTCCTTCGGAACGCCGTAAACAAGGTGGCCTGCATAGAGCGGGTGCGCATTCGGAATCAGATCGGCGTGCCGAACCGCCGTCGCGACGGGAATGCCGAACGCTTCCGCAAGGTCGCGCAGTGCCGCCTGTCCTTCAGTGTTTTTCAGGAGGCCGCCGGCGATGATCAGCGGCTTTCGCGCCGCAGCGATCCTCGCCGCAACGTCCTGCAGCATATCTTCGGAAGGACCCGCCGCAGGCAGCGGCAGCGGCCGCGCGGGAGCGCGATCGATCCTGTCTTCGAGCATGTCCTCGGGCAAGGCGACCACGACGGGTCCCGGCGTGCCGCTCCGGGCCGCATGGAAGGCCGTCGCGACGATGTCGGGCAGTCGTTCCGCATGATCGACCTCGACGACCCATTTCGCCATGGATCCGAAGACCCGCTCGTAATCGACCTCCTGGAACGCTCCCATATGGCGATGTTCGCGCTCGACCTGCCCCACGAACAGGATGAGCGGAACAGCGTCCTGCTCCGCCGAGTGCACGGCAATCGCCGCATTCATGGCGCCGGGTCCACGGCTCACGAAGGCAATGCCGGGGCGGCCCGTCAAACGCGCGTCCGCCAGAGCCATGAAGCCCGCGCCGCTCTCATGGCGGCATGTGACGACATCCACGGTCGAAGACTCTGCGAACCCATCGAGCACGCTCAGATAGCTTTCCCCGGGAACACAGAACACACGGTCGACGCCATGGAGAATTAGCGTATCGATCAACAGATCAGCTGCCCGTCTCATCGCATCATCCTTCCTTCTTTGGGCCCTTTGTGGATTCGCGCCGGGCTTCCAATGTCGACAATGGCTCCCGGTTCAGATCCGGAGGAAATGCCTGGACGATGTGTTCAAGCGCGGCATAAAGCCTTTGCCATCCCTCGTCCGTACGCAGCGGGACGCCCAGAAAGTGGCTCTCGGTCTTGGAGCGCAGCATCAGGTACAGAACACCGGCCAGCATGATGCTCACGACCGCCGGCACATCCATGGCGGGGGTCAGCCCGTCGATGCGGTCGATGAAGGCCCGAGCGGCCTTTTCACGGCGGTTTGCCAGCTTTGCCGTCACGTCGTTGACTTCGACGAGCTCCCATCGGCGGATCTCGCGGAGCGTTTCGTTTCTCCCCAAGGCCTCGATCTGAGCCTTCAGCATCGAAAGGATGAGCGTCCCGGGAGATTGCTGGCTGGACTCGCCGGAGGCGAGCAAGTCGCGGTGGCTCGTCCAAAAGTCCTGCTCCTGCATCCAGGCCAGGAGAAGTCCGGGCATGCCATCGAAATATCGATAGATCAGCTCCTTGCTGACCCCTGCCCGGCTCGCGATCGCATTGATTCCGACGCCGCCCATGCCGGTTTCTCGAATCTGGGCCTCGAGAGCATCGAGAATTTGTCTCTCGGTTCGCTCGCGACGGGACATGCTCTTTTTCAATGTGTTCTGCCCCGCTTGAGCCGTGAAGAAAAAGGCTGTGGTGTGCTATCGCTCGTTCGGACGGCCTCCATGACGATAGGCATCGGAGGGCTCTCGGCCTCCTTCGGGAGCCACCCCTCAGCCGTCTCGGCCAGCAACTCCGTCGCCGCCCGACCGATCAACTGTCCGTCCTGCCAAATTTCACTGCCTAGATAGATCGCCGTTGCACGACGGTGCGCCGCCTGCAGTCGGAGATTCGCACTCTCAATGGCCGTGATCGTTCCGTCGGCTGTCACGTGGACACGGTCTCTGGTCGAGAGATGGATAGGGGTGCGTTGTCGCACGAAGAGCAGACGGGTGCTCGTCGGCGTCCCTGCAAGATGAGACCAGGCAAGGTCTGCGAGCTTTTCCGCGAACGGACCTGCCGAGAGGATCGAGTTGTGCAACAAGACGATATGGGCGGAATCCGATCTGCGCTCGGCGGCACCGCAATCTGCACGCCGTGCCACGCGCGCGCTGTTGCCAAAGCCGATACGGCCCGACGCGTCTATGGCGATCAACCCGGCGTCTATCTCCGGGCATCGAGAAAGAGCCGCATCGATAGCATCCTGAGGCGCTTCGCCTTCCGCGAGGCGAGCCAGCACCGCCTGATTGAGCGGCGTTCCATGGATGTCAGGCGTGTTGGGAAGACGGTGGCCTGTAACGAGGCCGACCTTGTTCATGCCGGGAAGAAACTGCTCGAGAGGTTCCGGCCGATCCGGCCCGCTTGAAATCGCAGCCGCATAACGGGCCCGGATCCAATCTTGGGGCAAATCGAGCTTGCCGATGCCGCCCCGCTGGGTCGTGCGGTACTGCACATGCCCCTGGTCGTCCAGGATCGCGAAGACAGCAAATCCTCCGATAGCGCCGCGGCCGAGAAGCTCAGCGCCGAGGATTGCGGCCTGTACCGCCGCACCTGCGTTCTCACCTCTTGCCGCTACTCCAAGCGTCATTGCCTTAATCCGCTTTGATCACCGCGAAAACGGCGAGCCTGCATGACCGATGTGTAATGTGACCACATGGTCACATTCTTGTCAACGGAGCCGGGATCGGAAATAACTCGATCAGGATCCCATCATCTGGCGACGCGTGACTTTCATGGTGGGTCTGGTTGCGGCTCTGCCAGGCGGATTGGCTCAGCCCCTCTTCGGCCCACGGTTCCGGCGCGAATGGACTGTCTCAGAATTTCGGATACCTCGGTCCATAAGTTACGTGGACCCCTTAATCCCCCGTCTGACCTAAGCCTGGGTCCGTCGCGCCGACGATGCGGAACCGCGTGACGATGGCGTTACCGAAGAACAGCCGCCACATGTGATCCCCGTAGCTCTTCGTCCTCCTCCGGACTGAATAGAAATCCTTCGTGCGAGAGATCGTGAAACAGATCTCCTCTCTGCACGATCTATCGTGCATGAATTTTCCAAAATCGACGTAGAAATAACGTTTCTGTTCTACTTGCCGATACACTGTCGATCGGCCTCTAATGCATGTCTTCACCATCTGCCGCCAGCAAAAGGACATGCACAATGACAGCAACGACATCCCGCCGTGAGTTTCTCACCGTAGCCGCAGGGCTCGCCGCAACAACCGCCGTCGGATCCCAGGTCTCCGCTCAGGAAGGCCGGAAGACTTTCACGCCTGCCCCGATCCCGGAGCTCGCGCCGCAATGGAAGAAGCTCAACCTCGCCGAGATCCTGAAACGTCCAGCCGCGTTCGCGTCGATCAGCCAGAATAACTCCCTCTATCGCCCATGGGGTGCGCAAGCAGCCGAGCGGCAGTGGGAACGGGGTACCCTCGAGGCAACCGTCAAGGCTGCCGAAGCCGCCCGAAGAGCCGCCAACTTCAAGTCGTTCAGCTGGATCGGGTACTCGGTCTTCCGCGAGAATTACCCGCAATCGATCTTCGACAAGGTACAATACGAGACCTGGGTCGAGGGGCTGACTTTCGACGAGGAGAAAAAGAAGGCCGACAATGAGCTCGTCGACGAGTTGAAGGCGCTGGTCCAGCCAGGGGACCTCCAGTTCAACGAACTCGCTCTTCAGACGGCGTTCGTCGGAACCCAGCTTCCGCTCGAGCTGTCGCGCAAGAAGATCGAGGTCATCGTTCTGACGGGCATCCACCTCGATTGGTGCATCGAAGGCAATGCCCGGGCTGCCCGGGACAACGGCTATCTCCCGATCGTCATCGGCGACGCGACCGCAACGCAGAAGCCTGAGCAGCAAGCGGCCGCCTACGAGCGGATCAACAACTTCTTCGCGCCCGTGATCTCAGCGGATCACTTCGTCAGGCTCCTGTCCCAGCCGGCTTGAAACAAAACGACGCTCCAACACAGCCAAGCCAGCCTCCGGCGGAGGCCGGCTCTTCACCAAGGTCGCTCCAAACTCCGTCGAAGATGTACGCGCCTCCCGCAAGAGGCCCCCGGATAACGAGAGCATCGCGTGGCCTGGAAGGCCATCTCGTTGGAGACCGCCATCAGACGAGCTCAAGAATCAGCCGCCTTGGACCTGACCTATGAGGACAACACGCTCGAGATCCTCGAACGTGGTCGATACCTGCAAGCCACCGATACGAAGCGGATGACCGAGATAAAGTTGCGACGGGCGCATGAACCGGTGGAGTTCTATGCGCCCTCGGAAAGGGACATCGTCGAGCAGCCCATGCCCGGCCGAAGGTCGGTTCCCGCTCCCTAGGCAGACGAGGCTTGTCACTTGGGTGCGGTCACGCAAAGATTGGAGCGGAACTTGCCATCATAGGACCTTGACAGCAGCCTGATGGACCTGACCAGCGCATTCTCATGGGCAAGCCTTTACCTGATGTCCGAGTGGATCATCAGGTTGCTGATGCTGGTGATCATCCCGTCCCGCCGGTCCCCCGAAGCCGCAAAGGGGTGGCTGCTGTTCGGGTTTTTTCTGCCCTGGCCGGCGCTCGCCCTCTATCTTCTCATTGGGCGGCCCGACTACCCGAAATGGCGGCGCACGCAATTCGCAAGGCTGCCCCATGTGCTCAAGGGGGAAGTCGCCCGCGTGAGAGAGCTCCATGCCCGCCAGGAGCCGAATCTGCCACCCAACTTGGCGCAAGCCGCACGGCTGGTCCAGAATCTCGGCCATTTCCCGGCTCTGAACGGCAACGGAGCCGACCTTCTGACTCAATACGATCAAACACTCGAGCGCATCGCGGCCGACATCGACGCCGCCACTGATCACGTCCATCTGCTCTTTTATATCTTCGCCGATGACGCCAGCGGCAGGATGATCATCGCGTCCCTGGCGCGCGCCGTCGAGCGGGGCGTCGTCTGCAGAGTCCTCATCGATGCGCTGGGCTCACACGCCTGGGCCCCACAAGTCATCAAGGCTCTCGAAGGGGCTGGCGTAACGGCCCATCTCGTGCTTCCGGTCAGGTTGCTGCGTCGCAGATCGATCCGAGCCGACCTGCGCAACCACCGCAAGATCGCCGTGATCGACGGCCAGATCGGGTATGTCGGGTCCCAGAACATCGTTGACGCCGACTTCAACCCACGTGTCACCAACCAGGAACTTGTCGTCCGGGTCTGCGGACCTGTCGTACTTGAGCTGCAAGCCGTCTTTGTGGCCGACTGGTTTCTTGAGACGGATCAGGTGCTCAAGGGGCCTGGCCTGTTCCCGGATCCGGTCCGCGGCGGCGAAGTTGTTGCGCAGGCGCTGCCGAGCGGCCCGGACTACCCCACGGCCGGGATCGAGCGTGTCATCGAGGCCTTCATTCATGGGGCCCGGGAAAAGGTCGTGATCACAACACCGTATTTTATCCCGAGCGAGACGCTTCTTCATGCGCTGGAAACGGCCGTACTGCGTGGCGTCGAGGTCCATATCGTCTTGTCGAAGCCTGTCGACCAAATGCTGGTCCATCTGGCGCAGCGCTCCTATTACACGGAGCTCCTCGAGGCCGGAATCAAGATACACCTTTACCGGGACAAGCTCCTCCACGCCAAGCACCTGAGTATCGACCGGGATATTTCCCTGATCGGATCGAGCAACATGGATATGCGCTCGTTCACGCTGAATTCCGAGATCAGCCTGGTGCTGTTCGACCGCGAACTGACGGCCCGGCTCATCGGCGAGCAGGCCCGTTATTTCGCGAGTTCCGATCTCCTGCTCGGCGAGCAGTGGAAGACGCGCTCGTTTGCAAGGAAGATTATCGAGAACATCGCCCGCCTCCTCACGCCTCTGCTGTGATGCGCCGGCACTGCCATTCTTCCATCGGCGATGAGCGACGCAAAATCGCACATCGCCTATACCAGGCCGGCGCGCTTCACTTGCCTTTCTTGGAGCCGATCTCCTCGTCCCAGCGCCGGAACGCGACGACCATTTTCTCGGGGGGCAGCGGCAATTCGATCGGATTCCCGCTGATCAGTTCCGCATATTCGGGCCGGCCGAACTCCTTGATGATGTCCTGACTTTCCTTGGGGGCCATGGAGAGCGGCACATTCTTCACGGCAGGTCCCGGATAAAGGTATCCCTCATCGTAGGAAAAGGCCTGTTGCTCGGGCTTGAGGAGAAAGGCCATCAGGTCGACCAGGACAGCGAGCTTCTCATCCGCGACACCCTTGGGCACGACCATGAAGAATGCATCGGAGACCCAGTGGAAGCCTTTGAGAGTTCCGATCCGGGCACTCTTCGGCACGATGCCGAGCGCGCGCGGGTTGATGTCCCAGCCCGTCGTGGAGATGATGATGTCGCGGGAGCCTTCCCCGAACTCCTTCATCGTGGCCGTGGTTCCCGAAGGATAGTATTCGATGGACGAATTCATTTCGCGCAGATAAGCCCACGTCTTCTCCCAGCCGTTGACGGGATCCATCGGATCCTTGTCTCCAAGGATATAAGGCAGTCCCATCATGAAGGTTCGGCCCGGCCCCGAATTGGCAGGACGGGCATACATGAACCGGTTGGGATGCGCTTTGGCCCAGGCGAGCAGCTCTTCGGCCGTCGCCGGCACATCCTTCACGCGTTCGGGCGCATATTCGAGGAGCGGCCCGGACGGATAGTAGTTGATCACCACTCCATAGCCTTGGCCTTGGGCCCGATGAAGGTTCAAAGCGGCAGGCTCGTAATTCTCCTCGATGCCAGGGAACTTGTCGGCATAGGTGGGAAGAAGCTTGATCCAGAGGCCCTGGTCCAGTCCGGCCGCAAGGCCGTCGCTTCCCGTCAGCACCATATCGATATCGATGCGGCCGGCGTTCTGCTGGGCCTTGACCTTGGACGCCAGCTCGGGGGCCGGGGCCTTGACGTAGGTGATGCGGGACACGAGGTCGGGCTTGGCCTTGCGGTACTCCTCGAAGGCCTTCTGCATCAGCGCGAGAGCGCCGCCCACATCGATCACGTTGAGTGCGACAGGCGATTTCGGAAGGGCAAGGCCCTGGGCGCGAGCGCCCGTGGCGGCCAGGGCGGCCATACTGGCGGCGCCCCCAATGAGTGTACGGCGATCGACATGCTTCTGATGACCTTCCATTTTGTCTTCCCCTTCTGGTTTGTGACACGACACGCGTTCCCGTCGATGATGCCCTTCTTCCGCGCACATCGCCCCGGCCGCTACTTTCGACGATGCACGATGCCTCCGTGTTCGACCTGCAGGATCTCCCCATCCGCAGACCAGCTGACATGCCCCGCCGGAGGGATGGGCAATCCGTGCGCTCTCAATGCCGGCGTCAGCATCGACCGAGGATTGTCGCAGGCCATCCGGATCGCCTCTTCAGGGCTTGCGAATTCCCATCGCACGATGTTCCCGACGGCCTTGTCCAGGGTCAGCGCGGAGCCGGCGAGATAACGGCTGCCCGGCAACCGGACACTGCCGTCCGTCCCATGCTCGATGTCCATTCCGGCGAAGGAATAGCGTCCAGGGCAAGCGGCGGCGGCGGAAACGGCATCCGACACCAAAATGGAGCGCTCGATCCCTTTCGCGCGAAGCATCGTTTTCAGCGCCGGTCGTGGAAGATGAATGCCATCGGCGATGAAGCTCGCATGCAGGCGCTCCTCGGCGAGCTGGGCAAAGATCGTGTTGTCGAGTTTATGCAGCGTCTGCGGAACGCCGTTGCCGAGATGCGTGGACATGCTTGCGCCCGCCTCGGCGGCCATCGCAACCGTATCCGCATCGGCGGAAGAATGGCCGACGGCGACGATCTTCCCGGCCCTGCTCAGCATTCGAATGAAGGCTTCGCTGCCCGGCAGCTCGGGCGCGATTGTCACGAGGAGGATCGGCCGCGACAGATCCGCTTCGAGCCTGAAGACGAGATCGGCGTCGGGCGCCGTCATGACCTGCGGCGGATGACAGCCCGCGTAACCGTCCGCCGGGTTCAGGAATGGACCTTCGAGATGATATCCCGGCACCATGATCGAGCCGAGCCGGCTCTCGGCCACCGCGCGGTCCAGCGCAGTCAAGCGTTCGGCCAGATCCTCAGCGGACGCCGTGATGATCGTCGGCAGGCAGGTCGTCACTCCTGTCTCGAGCATCGCCGCAAGTGCGCGATCCAGCGCATCCGCGTCCATATCCGGAGAATTGAAGTCGACCCCGGCGAAGCCGTTCACCTGGAGGTCGAGGAGGCCCCTGCTCTGCATCGAGAACTCCGCTCTTGCGGTTGTCCATGGGCGGCATGCGCCGCCCATGATTGCGGCCCCACGGTTCCATGGAACAGTGGTTGCTGGAATGGCCGCTACTGCTTCATCTTCGCGCTGCCGATCTCGCGGTCCCACTTGTCGAACATGGCCACCAGAGGCTTGGCGTCGAGTGGCGGCTCGATCGGATTGTCGGCGATCATGCGCTCGTATTCCGGCCGGCCGAACTTCCTGATGGTGTCCTGGCTTTCCTTGGGGGCCATTTCGAGCGGCACCCCATGAATGGCGGGCCCCGGATACATGTAGCCGTGATCGTACATGTACGCTTGCTGCTCCGGCTTGAGAAGGTATGCGATCATCTGAAGAAGGACATCGACCTTCTCCTGGGAAACGCCTTTGGGAATCGCCATGTAGTTGGCATCGCCCACCCAGTGGAAGCCCTTGAGGGTTGCGACCTTGAACTCTTCGGGCACGATTCCGAGATAGCGCGGGTTGATGTCCCATCCCGTCGTGGTCGCGATGATGTCGCGAGACCCCTCGCCCAGCTCCTTCATCGTGGCCGCCGTGCCGCCAGGATAGTAGTCGATGCAGCCGTCGAGTTGCTTGAGATAGGCCCACGTCTTCTCCCAGTCATTGACGGGATCCATCGGATCCTTGTCACCCAGGAGGTAGGGCAGCCCCATCACGAATGTGCGGCCCGGTCCGGAATTCGACGGACGCGCGTACATGAACTTTCCCGGATGCGCCTTGCACCAGGCGAGCAGCCCTTCCGCCGTATCGGGAAGATCCTTGACGCGGTCCGGCGCATATTCGAGCAGCGGACCTGACGGATACCAGTCGATCACGAAGGCCTGGCCGCGGCCCATCTTCTGCATTGCATAGGCCCCCGGATGGTAGAGCTTCTCCAGGTCCGGGAAACGATCCTGGTATTTCGGCAGGATCTCGAGCCAGATGCCCTGTTCCATGCCGGCCGCCAAGGCATCGTTGCCGGTGAGGACGAAGTCGATGTCGACGCGACCCGCGTCCTGCTGCGCCTTCAACTTCGCAGCGAGTTCCGGTGCGGTCGCCTTCGTGAAAACGAAACGCGAGACGAGATCCGGATGATCCTTCTTGAAATTTTCGATCGCCGGCTGACTGATCTGGAGATCGCCGGCCACATCGATGACATTGATGGTGAGAGGGGATTTCGGCTTGGCCGAGGGAGTTTGGGCAAAGCTGCCGGTGGCCAGAACGACTCCAGCCGTCAGGCACGCGGCCGCACTCAACGCGTTTCTCAGTTTTACACTCATTGGACGTTGCTCCTTCCTCTGGTTATTCTCTTGCCTCTGGTTATTCTCTTGAGACCCGTCCCGGTCCGCCTCACTCCGGATCCCGATCAGCGTCCCGAAGAGAAGCCGATGAGAGTTTGCTGGCGGATGCCGGGTCGAGAAACACGTGGCAGGCCGGATGCCTTTGAAGGATGGACGCTGGACAGGCTGGGGAGACCGGCCCCTCCAGCGCGTTTTGAACCGCATCGGCCTTTCGTGCGTCGGGCACGGACAGGACGACGAGGTCGCTGGCCATGATCTGGCGGATACTCATGGAAATGGCGGTCTGCGGCACGTCCTCGAATGTCGGGAACCATCCTTCTCCGAATTGCTGCCGTCGGCAGACCTCATCGAGTTCAACGACGATGTATGGCTCATCCACATTGAAATCGGCCGGCGGATCGTTGAAGGCGAGGTGCCCGTTCTCCCCTATGCCGGCGAAGGTCACGTCGATCGGGTGTGCCTTGATCAAGTCCCCGACCCGCGACACCTCCGCTTTCAGATCGCGCGCATCCCCTTCGATGAAATGAAACGCGCCCAGGGTCGGAAGCTTCGACGTGAACCGTTCACGCAGATAGCGCCGGAAGCTTGCCGGATGGCTGTCCGACATTCCGATATACTCATCGAGGTGGAATCCTGTCACCTTCGACCAGTCGATCCTCGGCTGTCGCACGAGGGCGTCAAGCATTTCAAACTGGCTTGCGCCGGTCGCGATAATGATGTGAGCCCGTCCCTTTGCCGCGATCGCGTCGCGTATCGCTTGGGCTCCCATCGCGGCGGCCGCGTCTCCAAGGGCTGACTTTGTCGGATAGAGGTGGAGTTTCATAGGCGTCCTGTTCGTTTCAGCTTCTGTTGTGAGCTCTCGGCCGTGGCATGGATCGGGGCTTGGCATCCGCGGTGTGAGGCCGCTTCGCCGGTTGGCCCGTCGTTGCCCGAACGATGAGTTCCGTCGGGATAATGATACGTTCGTCCTGGATCTGGCCCTTGCTCAGAACCTCCGTCAGCAGCTTCACGGCCTGCATGCCTGCATCGGCGCTATGCGCCGCAACCGTCGTCAAGGGCGGATAGGTCGTGGCTGCGAGCACGTCGTCGAATCCGACGATGCTCATATCCTGGGGAATGCGCCAACCGAGATCGGCGAGGCCGGCCATGATGCCCTGAGCCACGAGATCGTCGAAGGCGACCGTCGCCGTGACAGGCAGCCTCGCGAGTTCGCCGGCCGCCTTTCGGCCAGCCTCGTAATTCGGGTGATAGGCAGGAATGGCGGTCAGCCGGATTCCGAGCTTTTCGGCAGTCCCGATGGCGGCTTGCTGGCGCTGCTCGTTGGCCCAGGAGGCGGGCGGCCCACTCACGTAGGCGATGTGGCGGTGGTTCAGGCTCGCAAGATGCTCGATGGCGGCGGCGATCCCGGCGCTGACATCCATCAGAATTCGCGGTAGCCCCTCGATATCCCGGTTGATCAAAACCAAAGGACGGCGCGCCGCGTGAGCTCGCACTCTCCCCTCGTCAAGACGGGGCGAGGCCAGGATGAAGCCTTCCACCTGCGCCGCCATCTTGGTCAGAAGCATGTCTTCACGCTCCGGCTGCTCGTCCGAGTCGCCAAGGAAAACGGCATAGCCCGCGTGATCGGCGTGAGCCTGTGCGGCGCGAATGAGCGGTGGGAAGAAGGGATTGGCAATATCCGGGACGACGAGGGCGATATTACCCGCGCGCCCCGTGCTCAAGGCGCGCGCAACCTGGTTCGGGACATAGCCGAGCCTTTCGGCCACTTCGTGAACACGTTTTATCGTTTCCGGGCTCAGGAGGTCGGGCCGGCTGAAAGTCCGCGAAACGGTTGCACGCGAAACGCCAGCAGCTTCCGCCACTTGGCTGATCGTAGGCAGTCCCTTTGAGCGGCCTGTCAAACCGATGCTCCTGGATTGGAACTCCATGTAACCGGTTGCATAAGGATTTTGTCAAGTGAACTCCTAGGGTCCGGAGCACCGTGCGCCTCCTTCAGGCGGCGTACCCAAGAGTGGAGTCCATCGTCGGGATCCATCCGATGCTCAGAGAGTGCCGACCCCAGCTTGACAATGGATTATTTCAATCTTCAAATAACCGGATAACGACAAGACGTCCGGCGGGGGCCAGTTCACAATTCCTTGCTGCAAGCATGTCCGAACCGGGCCCCAGTGAATGCGGCGCCTTGAGAGGGCGTGAAGGCAGCATGGGATCAGGAGGTTCCATCATGTCGTTCCCAGCCAAGATCCGCTGTCACGAAGTTTTGCCTCAACCCGATCGCCGCTCCGTTCTGGCAGGCATCGCCGGCCTCATCGCTCTTGCCCCCGTCGCCGCGGCGTCCGCTCAGGACGAGGTGTCTTTGGCCAACCTAGTCGGACCTGACGGGCAGGCCTCCGACCTCGCGCGATCCATGACGGGCCGGACAATCAGAGTGCGCGGGTATCTGGCACCAAGCCTCGATGGACGTGAGTTTGCCCTGTCCGAGTCCTCACCCGGTGCCTGCCAGCTCTGTGGCGTGATCCACGATCCCGGGGCGACGATCACCATCCGCTCCGCGTCCGCGAAAGACGCTCCCCCGATCCTCGAACCGGTTCTCGTCGAAGGACAACTCGCGGTCACGCAGGCAGCCGCAGCGGTCGCCCTGTTGGACGCGAAGGCGCGCACCCTCTGATCCTGCGCCGCATCTCGTTCAGCCAGAACAGGAATATTCACGATGACCAATACGCGTGCGCGCATGGTGCTGACGGCCTGCGTTCTCCTCGCCGGCTCCTTGGCAACCGACGCAGCCTCGGCACAACCTGCCGACCTCATTCTTCACAACGGCAAGATCACCACGGTCGACAGGAATTTCGCGACCACGGAAGCCCTTGCCATCCGCGGCGACCGCTTCATCGCGGTGGGCGACAATGCCACCGTGCTCAAGGAAGCTGGTCCCCGTACCCAGATCGTCGATCTCGGTGGACGCACGGTGATCCCCGGCCTGATCGATACCCACCTCCACATGTCGATGGCGGCCTTGAACCGACCCGCCGTGAAGCTGCTGGATGCCCGTTCCGTCGATGACGTGAAGACGCTGATCGCCGAGCGCGTTGCCCAGACCCAGCCGGGTCAGTGGGTGATCGCATCATCCGGCTGGCATGAAAGCCTTCTCAAGGAGGGACGGCTCCCAACCCGCTATGAGCTTGACGAGGTCTCGCCGAACAATCCGGTATTCATCCCACGCGGGGGGCACGTCGTCACCGTCAACAGCAAGGCCCTCGAGCTTGCCGGGATCAAGAAGGACACTCCCGACCCCAAGGGTGGGGTGATCGTTCGGGATCCTGCCACGGGCGAGGCGACCGGCGTCCTTCTCGAAACGGCGGCATACTTTGCACGACGCGCCCTCCCCCCGTCTCCGGCTCCTGCCGAGCACGCCCGCCTGCTCAGAGAAGCCATGCATGAACTCAACAGCTATGGCCTGGTCTCCGTCGTGGAGCCCGGCATCGATGAGCGCACCATCCAGATCTACGCGCAACTGCGCGACGCCCGCGCGATGACGATCCGCACCGACCTTCTCTACAGGGCGTTGACCAAGGAGCAGGTCCAGAAGGGCTTGGCGCAGGCCTCGCTTCGGGCTGACGACATGCTTCGTTTCGCCGGGATCAAGTATCCGCTTGATGGTGGCGTCGAAGGTGCACGTCTGTACGAGCCCTACCAGGTCGTGCCTGGAGAGCAGCCGGATCCGAACTATCGTGGCGTTCTGCTCCTGCCTCCGGGGGGAGAGGACGAATATGTCGAGGGGCTCAGGCTGGCGGCGGCAGCGAAGGTCCAGGTTCAGACCCATGCCGTCGGTGACGAGACGATCGACGTCATCGTGCGCTCGTACGAGCGCGTCAACGCCGATACCCCGATCAAGGATCTGCGCTGGACCATCATGCACGTGTTTCTCCCCACGGAGAGCGCGCTCAGGAAGATGAGCGAGATCGGCATCATGGCCACTGCGCAGGACCATGCGGTGCTGTTGGGGCACAACCAACGGCGATGGTGGGGTGACAAGCGGGCTGGCTATGCCATCCCGATCCGGGCCATGCTCGATGCCGGGGTGCACGTCGGCGGCGGCACCGACGGTCCGGTCGTTCCTGTGGACCCATTCCTGTCGATGTGGTGGATGACGACCCGCAACACACTCAATGGCTATCAGCTTGGTCCCGAACAGGCGATCACGCCGCGCGAGGCGCTCCAGCTCTATACGATCAACAATGCCGTCACGATGGGCGTCGAGAAGGACAGGGGCTCCATAGAGAGCGGCAAGCTCGCCGATCTGGTGGTCCTCTCTCAGGACATCCTTACCGTACCGCCGCAGGCGATCCGTGACACAAAGGCCTTGATGACCGTCGTGGGCGGAGACATCGTCTACAGGTCGGGCATCTAGCGCATCGTGCGGACCCGGTTTTTCGCAGGAACGATGCCCTGTTCGACCGGGGGAGCATCTTGTCACGCAAACCGGGTCCTCGTTCTGCATTCGCTGTTCTAAACCCGCCAGCCTCCGTCGCGGTCTGGCGGGCTCTATCCGGCTCACGCGGGAGATGCGGCCGCCGGTCTCGCATGTTCCAGGAAGAAGCGCATCATCTCACGGCTGGCATCGGGCCCCCGTGGCTCGGTGTAGGACCCGCTCGGACTCCCACCGGACCAGGCGTGGCCCGCTCCGTGAAGCACCCAATGCTCGAGCATCGCCTGTCCGCTGTCATCGGACGCGACCGTGCGGGTATAGCCGATCCCACCGGGCGCCTGGCCGCGGCTGACCGTCGTGCGGAGCTTCGCGCCCGCCCCCGACTGAGCAATGACCTGGTCCCCATTGACGGGGTGCACGGTCGTGTCACGATCGCCATGGAACACGATGGTCGGCACGGGCAGCCTGTCCCCCTCGTGATACGGCGCCCCACCCTGTCGCATGGCGGCAAACGCCGAGGGCATGTCACGCGCGGCCCCACAGGCCAGGCCCGAGTGGACCCCCACGGCCGCATAGAGATCCGGGTAAGCCGATCCCATGATCGCCGCGGCTGCGCCGCCGGCCGAGAGCCCGGCGACGTAGACACGTCCGGGCGCGACAGAGAAGTCGTTCATGATCTGACGAGTCATGCCGGCGATCAGCGAGGGCTCGCCCCGATCCCGCCGCTGATCGGCTGCGTTGAACCAGTTCCAGCACCTGGAGACGTTGGCCGCCTGTGTCTGCGCCGGATAGGCGACGAGAAACGTCTGCTCCTCGGCCAGTTCGTTCATCCGCGTGCCTGCGGCAAAATCATCGGGCGATTGGGTGCAGCCATGCAGCATCACCACGAGCGGCACAGGCTGACCCGTATAGCCGCTTGGAACGTAGAGCTTATAGCTACGACTTCCCGCCGGGTTGGCGAAGGTGCGCTCTTCGAAACGGGCTCCCTCCGGCAACGGGGCTGGCGCACGTGCCCGAATGGGGCCGGCCAGCCCGTCGACGCCGAGCGCCGAGCCGGGTTGGCCCATGCGATTGAGGAAGTCTCGTAGCGCCTCCGGCACCTGGTGCTGGGCCGAGGCTCCATCAAAACCGGGAGTGTCCGGGACAGAGTGTGAAGGGTTGAAGTTCGGTGGAGTCCAGGCCCCTCCCCCAGAGGACGGCGGCACCATGTCAATGATCCGCGTGGCCCGCCCCAAGGGCTGCCGGCCGGCATCTCCGCCGGTGCTGCCGGAGGAAGCCGACGGGTTGGTGCCTGAAAGCCCTCCCTGAAGGATAGCCATGGCTTCTGCGAGCCGGCCTTCGCGAGTCAGACGGGTTGCCTCGAGCATATCGCTCTTCAGTTTTGCGTTCATCGGTTTGGTCCTGTTGTCGGGCAAAGCGGACCCTGCCCCTTCCTGTCGGGAAGGGTTGGGCAGGCTCAAGAGCATCGGATGCGGGAAGCGGGAGCCGGCTCTGCGTGAAAAGATTCTCAAAAACAGTGACTGACAGCATCGGATGTGCGTTCGATGTCACGTCCGATTCTGTAAGACGGTGAGACGGGCGTGAATCCGGGTGGTCAGCGAATGCGGTCCTTCAGCGCCTCTTTGACGGCGGGACTGGCGTGCAAGGCGCCAAGCACGTGAACGGAGGCGATTGTCTGCCGGGCCAGCTCAGGCGTGACATCGCCGGCGATGCTGGCGAGACCGAGAACCTGGATGTGCAACGCTTCGCCGGCCGCTTGCACGGCCTCGAGATCCTGGCGGGTGTAATGGCGCAGGCCGAGGTCGAGCTGGCGTCGTGCGACGGATTTCGTGACCGCGTCGTTATGCCGGTCGAGCTGGTTTCGTATCGCCGTCCGGATGAAGTCGGTCCTGTTGGAATAGAACCCCTCCTGGACCAGAAGGTCGACATGGCCGAGGTCGACATAGCCGAGATTGATCGTGATTTTCTCGCTGTCCGACGGCCTGGGCCGAAGTTCGTGTACGTTGCTTGCCATGAAAACCATCCTCTGACCATCCACATGGATGGTAAATGGAGGCGCTTACAGAGGGATTCAAGACCCGGTTCTGATTTGCACTGAACGGCCCCTCAATCGCGCCTGTACCATTGGGCAACCAGCCTCAGGTGTCTGGCCCTCCCGGTAAGCTCGGAATGACCCGCTGGTTCTTTGTCATGCCCCTATCTGCAAGTGGGCCTAGCTGTCTTGATGCGAGCCCCCCTTGGCATGAGCGACGACCTGGAGGGCTTGCGGCAAAGCAACTGGATCGGAGGGTGAGACGAACTTCGGCTCAACCACGGTGGCGGCATCCCAGGCAGCCTCGTCGAAGGTGGCGAGATACTCTTCGACCGCTCGATGAGCATTGGCCCCATCGTCCCGGGCTCGCCACGCATCCCCCGCAAGTGCCCTTTTGATTGCCGCGATTGGACGCGGGCCCTTAGGCAAACTGCCCTTACCGCGTAGACCGCGAGAGAGATCCCAATCGGCCGCGCAGGTCGTCCGGTTTCAGGGCCGGCAATGTCGCTTCGATGACGCCATGAAGGTCACGCCGAATCGGGGCGGCCGAAACCAGCGTGCCGCGTCCCTTATCGGTCAGGTGCAGCACACGGCTGCGGCGGTCCTTCGGATCGGCGGCAACCCTCACGAGACCCTCGCGCTCAAGCGACTTCAGGGCGGCGGTGAGCGTCGTCCGATCCATCGCCAGCACTTGCGCCACCGGGCCGATGGCCGGCGGTTCGGGACGGTTGAGGGCATTCAACAGTGAGACCTGTCCTCAGGTGAACCCGACAGATCGCAGCGCCTCGTCGAACCGCCTCGCGAGCATCCTGGCCGCCCGCTGCGCATGCAGGCACAGACAGGAGTCGCGGATCAGAATGGTCGTAGCGAAAGAAGCTTCACGGCAGTTTGACACAAATCTTATATGTTGATATCAACATGAATGTCAAGTTCAAGGTGCGCGAACTGCATCCGAGCGAGCCCGAGGGACACGTTCGATCCGAGGGCTCCGATGCACCCGACAATCTCGCCGAGACGGAGGAACAGGATGACGAACGCTCACTATCGCTGGGTCATCGTCGCGGCAGGCGGCCTTCTCGGCTGCATGGCCATCGGGGCAATGTTCTCTCTGCCGGTTTTCCTGCTGCCGATCTCTCGAGAGACCGGATGGTCCGTCACCGGCATCTCCAGCGCCATGACGATCGGGTTTGTCTCCATGGCCTTGGCGAGTCTGATGTGGGGAACGCTGTCGGACCGCTGGGGGCCCCGAGTCGTCGTATCGACCGGTTCGATCGTCTTGGCGGCGGCTTTGGCCGTCGCGAGCCGGGCAACATCTCTCATCGAGTTTCAACTCGTGTTCGGGCTGGCGGTTGGCGGCGCGACGGCGGCGATCTTTGCGCCGATGATGGCCTGCGTCACAGGTTGGTTCGACACGCATCGCAGCCTTGCCGTGTCCTTGGTGTCAGCCGGCATGGGAATGGCGCCGATGACCATGTCGCCCCTGGCGGCATGGCTCATCTCCGCTTACGACTGGAGAACGTCCCTTCAGATCATCGCCGCCCTTTCGGCCGCCGTGATGATCCCGGTGGCGCTGTTGGTCCGCCGGGCACCGGCTCTCGAGGACCGGAACGCTCTCCCCTCCCCGGGCGAAGAGGCGCATGGTGCCATGTCCATGGGCCAAGCCCTGAGGTCGCCCCCGTTCATCATCCTGCTGCTGACGAACTTCTTCTGCTGCGCCACGCACGCCGGCCCGATCTTCCACACGGTGAGCTACGCGATCACCTGCGGCATTCCCGTGATCGCGGCCGTTTCGATCTATAGCGTCGAGGGACTGGCCGGCATGGGCGGCCGCATCGTGTTCGGTCTCATGGGGGATCGGTTCGGCGCCAAGGGCACTCTGGTCGCAGGATTGCTGCTGCAGGCTTTCGCCGTCCTGGCATACGCGTTCGTGAGTGAGCTCGGCGCATTCTACGCCGTGGCAGCGCTGGTCGGCTTTGTTTACGCCGGCGTCATGCCTCTCTACGCTGTGCTTGCGCGCGAGAACTTCCCTCTGCATATGATGGGTACCGTCATCGGCGGGACAGCCATGGCCGGCGGCTTGGGAATGGCCACAGGGCCATTGGCCGGAGGGCTGATCTACGACACCTTCGGCAGTTACGTTTGGCTCTACATCGGTGCCTGGGGCCTTGGACTCGGCGCCTTCCTGATCTCCCTGACCTTCAGGCCGTTCTCCAAGAGCCAGCCAGCCATGGCGGCTGCTTAGCAAGCTGAGCGCCATACTCATCGACGCCGGTGCAACGGGAGCCGAGGACACAGGCGACATTGCTGCGCCATATGCCCTTATGTTCCCCTACGCGCCACAACAAAACCCCGATGTCGGCTCAATCTCAAGCTGTCTTCGTCGTTCGTATTGCCGCGGTTTCGAGCATCGGACGTGAAAAGTGGATTCCACTTTCGGAAACAATTCGATGCTCCCTTCTTGGAAAGAGCGCCGCAGAAGCCGGATCGCTCCCCTGAGACGAGCTGCGGCCAGTCCTTGTTGCGTCCGCCTCACGTTCTGCCGTGAAGCCGGAAGTCCTCGCTCCCGTTGCAGCAGGAGGCAACTATGAGGGTCAATGCCTTTCTGATCCAGCTGATTGTCCTGACCTTCGCCGTGCCCAGCCTCGGTTGGGCGCAGGAGCAATCCGTCGAAACCCAGATCGTGGACGCGATGAACCGGGTGTTCGGCAGCCATCCCAGGTTTCGCACCAACCACGCCAAGGGAATAGTGGTTGAAGGCAGCTTCAAAGGGTCTCCCGAAGCCGCGGCGCTGAGCCGGGCGGTCCTGTTCGACGGCCGCACGATCCCGGTGACGGTGCGGTTCTCGGATGCGGGCGGGCTCCCGACGATCCCGGATGGCGCGGATGGAGCCAACCCGCACGGCATGGCGCTCAAGTTCCATCTGCCGGACGGCAGCGAAACCGATATGGTGACCAACTCGTTCAAGGTCTTCCTGGTCCCCACCGCGGCCGACCTGCGCGACTTCTTTCTCGCCATCGCGGCCAGCCCGCCCGAGGCTCCCAAGCCAACGAAGCTCGACCAGTTCGTCGCCAGCCATCCCACGATACCAGCGGCCTTGGCCACGATCGCCACGCCGGACAGCTTCGCCCATGAAGAGTATCGCGGCCTCAATGCCTTCGTGCTCGTCAACAAGGCTGGCGAGCGCCAGCCCGTGCGCTATGTGGTGACTCCGGACCAGGTCGTGCATCTGAATGCCGCCGAGGCAGCCAAACGGCCGCCGGACTTTCTCATGACAGAGCTGCCCGAGCGCCTGAACCGTGGACCGGTCATCTTCCACCTCAGGGCGCAGCTTGCCGCGGCCGGCGATCCCACGAGCGATCCCTCCCGGCCTTGGCCCGACGACCGCACGGTGGTGGAGCTCGGTGTCCTGACAATCGACAAGGCCGTGCCGGACAGCGCCGAGGCCGAGAAGAAGCTGCTCTTTCTGCCGGGCCAGCTCACCGACGGGATTGAGGCTTCCGACGATCCGATGATCGAGGTGCGGGACGGTGCTTATGCCGTGTCGTTCTCGCGCCGCAACCCCTGACCATGCGCCCGTTGTCCATGGGCGCACGGTTGCTTGCGCTCCAGCAAAGGGAGCGGAGACGGCGCAATGACTCCGTATCGGCGTAAGCTCTCCTGCTGGAGGCAGGCTGTTCTTCTCGGTTTACTGATCCCGGCGGCCTGCAACCCTCCGCAGCAGGCAGCCGCTCCGGCACCGCAGCCGGCGGTAGGCGTGCGCCCCGCAGAGTTGCGCAGGGTGAACCGGTCGTTCCAGTTCGTCGGGCACGCGAAAGCCGTGAGCAAGGTCGATCTGCGCGCACGCGTCGAGGGCTTTCTCGAGCAGGTCGCATTCCGGGAGGGCCAAACCGTCAAGGCCGGGGATCTCCTGTACCAGATCGAGAAGGTTCAGTTTCAAGCACAGGTCGATCAGGCAAGAGCAAATTTGGCCTCGGCTGGAGCCGTCGTGACCAACGCCCAGCTTCAGTATGACCGGCAGCTGTCGCTCTCCCAGCGCCAGTTTACCCCCCAGTCGCTCGTCGACCAGGACAAGGCCAATCTCGACAGCGCCACGGCCAATGTCCTGCAGATGAAGGCTGCACTCACACAGGCCGAGCAAAATCTCAGCTACACCGAGATCAGGTCGCCGATCGACGGCGTGATCGGCCGCACCGCCTACACGATCGGGAATCTCGTCAATCCGGCAAGCGGCGTCCTGGCGACGATCGTGAGTCAGGATCCGATCTACGTGCTCTTTCCGGTCAGCGTGCGCGACCTCGAACTCATTCGCGAGGCGCGGCGAGAGGAGAGCGGCGGCCTCGCCAAGATCGAGATTCTCATCCGCCTGTCGAGTGGTGCCGAATACCCGCACCGGGGTGTCTGGAACCTGACCGATCCACAAGTCGATCAGCAGACGGATACGCTCATCATGCGCGCGACGGTTCCCAATCCCGACGGGCAGTTGCTCGACGGGCAGTTCGTGACCGCGGAGATTCGCCGACGCCAGGAGGAGCCGCGCGTCGTCATTCCGCAGGCGGCCCTGCAGTTCGATCAGAGCGGCTATTATGCCCTGGTGGTCGACGATCAGCACAAGGTCGAGCGGCGGCCGATCAAAACCGGCCCGAATCGGGATGCCGATATCGTCGTCCTCGCAGGCCTTCAGGAAGGCGACAACGTGATTGTGGACGGGGTCCAGAAGGTCCAGCCCGGGCAGGTCGTGCAGGCGAACGTGCTGGCGCCGGAGGCCACACGCCGATGATCTCGGATATCTTCATCGACCGGCCACGCCTCGCCTTCGTGATCTCGATCGTCATTACCTTGGCGGGTCTGATCGCCATGCGGTCAATCCCGGTCGCCCAGTTTCCCGATATCGTGCCGCCGCAGGTCTCGCTCACCACTCTCTATCCCGGTGCCGATGCGGAGGTCGTGGAAACGACCGTCGCCCAGCCGATCGAACAGCAGATCAACGGCGTCGACAATGCCCTCTACTACCAGTCGACGAGCGGCGCCGACGGCAGCTACACACTGACCGTCACCTTCGCGCTGGGCAGCGATTCCGACATCAATACGGTCAACGTCCAGAACCGGGCCCAGCTCGCGACGCCGCTCCTGCCGCAGGAAGTGCAACGCCAGGGATTGGTGATCCGCAAGAAATCGGCTGCGCTCTTACAGGTGATCACCCTCTCGGCGCCCCGGGGCACCCATGATGCGCTTTTTCTCAACAATTACGCCACCATCAACGTCATCGATCCGCTGGCACGCATCCCCGGCGTCGGCCAGGCCACGCTCTTCGGCCCCCTCGATTATTCGCTGCGCCTGTGGCTCGATCCCGACCGTCTGACGGCCTTCAACCTGACGCCGGCCGACGTGATCGCCGCTATTCTGGCCCAGAACCTGCAAGCTGCCGTGGGCCGCATCGGCGCCGAGCCCGCCCCCGGCAACCAGCAACTGCAGCTCACCATCAAGACAAAGGGACGGCTGGTCCAGACCGAGGACTTCGCGAACATTGTCCTGCGGGCGAACCCCAATGGCTCTCTCGTCCGGGTCAAGGATGTGGCCCGTACCGATCTTGGCGCCAAGACGCAGGATCGCCATACCCGTTTCAACGGCGCACCCTCGGCCGCAATCGGCATCTACCAGGCGCCCGGCGCCAATGCGGTCGAAGTGGCGCGGCGCGTGCGGGACGTGATGGACGGCCTCGGCAAGCGCTTTCCCGACGACGTCCGAAGCGACCTCTTCTGGGATGCGACCACCTTCGTCACCGCAACCGTCGACGAGGTCGTTCGCACCCTCGTCATCGCCTTCCTGCTGGTGGCGTTTGTGGTGTTCCTGTTCCTCGGCAAGGTCCGCACGATGCTGATCCCGCTGGTGGCTGTGCCGGTCTCCATCATCGGCACCTTCGCGGTCATGCTCGTCATCGGCTATTCGGCCAACACCGTATCGCTCCTTGCCCTGGTGCTCGCCATCGGGATCGTCGTCGACGATGCGATCGTCGTCACCGAGAACGTCGAGCGGGTGATCGAAGAGGAGCCGACCCTCTCGATTTCCGACGCCACCAAGAAGGCCATGGCGGAAATTACCGGGCCGATCATTGCCATCACCCTCGTACTCCTGTCGGTCTTCATTCCGGTGGCGTTCATCCCCGGCATCAGCGGCCAGCTATTCCGCCAGTTCGCCGTTGCGGTCTCGACCGCGATGATCATTTCCGCGCTCAACGCCCTGACATTGAGCCCGGCCCTGTGCGCGGTCCTCCTGAAGCGCGCCGGGCCGCCGCGTGGGCCCATGCGCTACGTCCTCGGTGCGATCGATCGCACACGCGATGGATACGCTGCACTGGTGCGCCGCCTCGTCCGCGTGGCAATCGTCAGCCTGGTGATCGTCGCCGGAGTTGCTGCGGCCTCGCTCGGTCTGTTCAGGGTGACTCCGCAAGGTTTCCTGCCATCGGAGGATCAGGGCGCGATCTTCGCCGCCATGCGGCTCCCCGAGGGCGCGTCCACCGAGCGTACCGAGACGCTGGTCGCTCATGTGGAAGACATCGTCCGATCCACCCCCGGGGTCGGAGGCGTCCTGTCGGTCGTCGGCCTGAATTTCATCGACTACGTGGCCTCGTCGAACAACGCCTTCTTCGTGATCCGCATGAAGCCCTATGAGGACCGTACCGATCCGGCCGAGAGCGTCGATGCGGTCCTCGCTCGTCTGCGCCCACAGCTCGCTGCCATCCAGCGAGCCGTCGTCTTCCCGTTCAACCTGCCGCCCATTCTCGGCCTCGGCAATACCGGTGGCTTCCAGTACGTCCTTGAGGCGTTGCAGGGCCAGAGTCCCACGGACCTCGCCGCGGTCATGCGTGGACTTCTCGTCGCTGCCAACCAGCAACCTGAACTCGCCGGCGTCTTCAGCACCTTCGCGGCGGATACACCGCAGGTCTATCTCGACATCGATCGCGACAAGGCACAGGTGCTCGGAATTCCCATCAGCAGCATTTTCAACGCGCTGCAGGCGTCACTCGGTGGGTTTTACGTCAATGATTTCAACCTTTTCGGTCGGACTTGGCAGGTCAATGTCGAGTCGGAGGCCAGGTTCCGCAACGAAATCGATGACATCTATCGGGTCTATGTCCGCAATGCTGCGGGGACGATGGTGCCGATCCGCGCCCTGGCACAAGTACGGCTCGTGCAGGGCCCGCAGGCGGTCGTGCGCTATAACGGCTTCCGCGCCACGATCATCAATGGCGCGCCCAAGCCGGGCTACAGCTCGGGCCAGGCGCTCGCCGCCATGGAACGGCTCTCGGCCGCGACCCTCCCCTCTGGTTACGGCTTTGAATGGACCGGAACTGCGCTGCAGGAAAAGACGGCAAGCGGTCAAGCCGGAATCGTGCTCGGCCTTGCCGTGCTTTTCGCATATTTGTTCCTGGTCGCGCTCTACGAGAGCTGGAACATTCCGATTCCGGTTCTTTTGTCAGTCAGCGTCGGCGTGCTCGGTGCGATCGGCGCCGTGAAGGTGTCGGGTCTCGCCTTCGACGTCTACGCACAGATCGGGCTTGTGGTGCTGGTGGCGCTTGCCGCCAAGAACGGAATCCTGATCGTCGAGTTCGCGCTCCAGCAGCGGCTCCAGGGGGTGGCAATCGGTGACGCAGCGATCGCCGGCGCACGCTTGCGCTTCCGGCCGGTGATGATGACGAGCCTTGCGTTCATCTTCGGCCTCCTTCCGCTGGTGATCGCTGAAGGCGCCGGCGCGCTCAGCCGGCGTGCCGTCGGTACCCCGGTCTTCGGCGGCATGATCGCCGCTGCATTCTTCGGCATCTTCGTGATCCCGATGCTCTATGTGGTCTTCCAGAACCTGCGGGAACTCAGCGCGCGCCGCAAGGACCGCGTCGAAAGTTCGCCTCGCGGCCGACCGAGGGACGATCTCGCAAGGGAGTAAGGAACAGCCTGCCTTTTGCGAATGCCCTCTCGATGAACTCGGTGACGGTGGCCATATGACATCACTTCGAAACGAGGAGACCGGTTCTTGGACTGTTGACGAATGAACACCGCCTCGTGCCCACAGATCGCCATGGGAGCATCGTTCGAAAAAGTGGACCCGGTTTGCCGCTTCGAACGATGCACCATTTCAGGAGTGGAGCATCGGACGCGGGAAGTGGCTTTGCCGTATTGAGATTCCGTCCGATGCACCCTTCTTGGAAAGAGCCCATCGTTTGAGCGGCAAAGCAGAGGGGCGCGTGCGCCGCTTAGCTGGATTGCTGACGGTTGATGCCCTCGATGTGAGCTGCATACAGACCTAAAGTCGACAAATGGAGTGCCTCATGCCTCGCCATTCTGCTCCTCCTGAACCGACCGACGTTGACTGGAACCAGCTGACCGGAATCGCCAGCTCTCTGCCAGAGCAGCTCGCGACTGCTTATGCCCACGAGCGCCAACAGGTTCATACGCTCCACGCTGGTCAGCAGGAAGAGACTGTCGACAGATTGATCAGCATCCTCGTTACGATGTGGGCGAGCTTGGCCAGCTACTATCCTCCCGGCCACTTCGAGGGAAAAGATCCGGAAATATTCTTTCGAGACTATCTCGCCGACAGGCAGACCTGGCGGTTCCATTTGGTGTTTCAGGGCTTGTCCGATCCGCTCCTATCGCTTGAAATCAAGCGGGCGGTCTTGACGGATGCGGAGGATGCCGTCGCTGATACGGTTGCAGCGATCTTTCGTGGGGATGATCGCGCCATGGTGAATTCGTGGATCGACCAGTGGAATGACGCAAAGGCCGTTCGCGAGAAACCGCCTCAATGAAGCAGTATCGCGGATACTGAAGGCCGGCATCGGATGGGAGGTCTGTCACGCTCCATTCAAGATCCCTGCAGGCCTGCGTCACCGTGCCGATCCTCAGAGCTGCCGCCACGCGGATCGTCGCCGGGATCGATGTATTCGAGCCCCAACGGACCGACGGCCGTGACCTGAGTGACATACTCGCCAGACCTTGCCCAGTGAAAGTGAGATGTATTGCCGGGAAGAACGATGACGCTCCCAGGTGGATAAGCCTTCACGTTATCACCGTCGAACAGGTCCCCCAGGCCGATGTAGAAAACACCGGAGATGACCGTGTAGACCCGGTCCTCCGGGTGTCTGTGCGGCATCAGTTTCACACCCGAGGGCACCTTCACCCTGATCACATAGGGAGCCGGCTCGGACGGCTGGCCGACAACGACGGCGAGGCGGACCGAAGGCGGGAATGCCGGAAACGGCCTCCACTCGATGTCCTCGGGCAGGATCGCTCTGAAGGCGGCCTGATCCGGCTGATGGCCCTGAGCCATGGCGGTTCTCCTGAACCAGATGCGCGGTCGGCCGGGAGCGGGGACAAGACAGCGCCGCTCACGCCGGCTGCTTCAACGCGGAGCTGTCGATCGGCAGCTTTCGCAAGCGTTTGCCGGTTGCGGCAAAGACCGCGTTGGCCACCGCGGGCACGATCGCCGAGGTTCCGGCTTCGCCCATCCCGCCCGGAGGCTCGGAGCTCTGCACGATATAGACCTCAACGGCTGGCGCCTCGTTCATCCGCAGCATCCGGTAGGTGTCGAAGTTGGTTTGCTCGACCCGTCCATTCTTGAGCGTGATCTCGCCGTGGAGCGCCGCCGTGATGCCGAACATGACCGCACTCTGGATCTGCGCCTGGACGATATCGGGATTGACCACGGTGCCGCAATCGACCGCGCACACGACGCGCCGGACGCGGACCGCTCCGTCGTCTGAAACCTCGACTTCGGCCACTTGAGCCAGATAGGTCGCAAAGACGAACTGCAGGGCGACGCCACGGCCGACCCGGCCCGGCAATGGCTGCCCCCACCCGGCCTTGTCGACGGCAAGCTCAAGCACGGCTTTGGCGCGCGGCGCCTGGCCGAGCAGGGCCAGCCGATACGCAACCGGGTCCTGCTTGGCCGCCGCCGCCAGTTCGTCCATGAAGCTCTCGGTCACGAACACGTTGTGCGACGGCCCGACGCTGCGCCAGAAGGCGGTCGGAATGCCCGGAGGTTCCACCCGCACGTACTCGACATGCATGTTCGGGAGATCGTAGACCAGATCGATCGCGCCTTCGGTGCTGTCGGGGTCGAGCCCGTTGTTGAAGGCAGGCGGGAGCCACCGGGCAATCACCGAGGATCCGGCGAAGCGATTGTTCCAGGCGACCGGCCTGCCCTGCTGGTCGAGGCCGGCAGAGATCCGGTCGAGCCAGGAGGGTCGGTACATGTCGTGCTGGATGTCCTCCTCGCGCGTCCAGACGACCTTGACGGGACCGTTGACCTGCTTGGCGACCTCGACGGCGCGCGCAGCACCATCGGCCTCCAGCCGCCGTCCGAAACCGCCGCCGATGAGATGGTTGTGGACCAAGACCTTGTCCAACGGGAGGCCGGCGGTCTTCGCCGCTGCCGCCTGCACCCGGGCGATGGCCTGAGTGCCGACCCAGATCTCGCACCCGTCCGGGCGGACATGAACGGTGCAGTTCATCGGCTCCATTGCGGCGTGCGCGAGGAAGGGAACCTGATAAGTCGCCTCGACCGTGCGGGCAGCCGTCGCCATGGCCCGGTCGACATCGCCGATGTTCTGCGCCACCGCACCAGGTTGGAGCGTCGCCTGGTCAAGCTCGGCCGCGATCGCTTGCGTGTCGAGGCTGGCATGCGGACCGTCGTCCCATTCGATCGCGAGGGCCGCCAAGCCTTTCTTGGCCGCTCCCATATGGTCGGCCACGACGGCGACGGCATCGTCGAGGCGCACGATCTGGCGAACGCCTTTCACGATCTTGGCGGCCGTATCATCCACGCTCTTAACGCGGCCTCCGAAGACGGGCGACTGGACCAGGGTTGCGATCTTCACGCCAGGCGGCCGAACATCGATGCCATAGACGGCCGTTCCATTCACCTTCGCGGGCGTATCGAGGCGTTTGGCTGGGGTGCCGATGAGCCGGAAGTCCTCCGGTCGCTTGAGTTCCACGTGGTCGGGAACAGGCATGCGGGCCGCATCGGCGGCCAGTTCGCCATAGGTGATCCGTCTTCCCGTCGGCTCGTGAAGCACCTCGCCGCTTTGCGCGCGGCACGCGGCGGAATCGATATGCCAACGTTGCGCCGCCGCCGCGACCAGCATGGTTCTGGCCGTCGCGCCCGCCTGCCGCAGCGGCTGCCATGCGGCGCGGATCGCGTTCGAGTTGCCCGTGGCCTGAACTCCCAGCAAAGGATTGACGTAGAGCTTTTCGTCCGGCGGGGCATGCTCCAGCCGCACCTGCGGCAGGTCGACCTCAAGTTCTTCGGCGATCAGCATCGGGATCGCCGTATAGGTCCCCTGCCCCATCTCAACATAGGGCATGGTCAGGACGACCTGGCCATCGCGGCCGATGCGGATGAAGGCATTCGGCGCGAAGTCATCGGCATCAGCGGCTTCGGCGGCGCCGTCAGAAAGCGGCAGGTTCAGGCCCAGCATCAGGCCGCCGCAAGCGGCTGCTCCAACCTGAAGGAACCTGCGCCGGGATAGCTTGTGCGCCGATCCGGGCTGTTGCGGGTCGGCTGAGCGAGACGTGATGTGATCGCGAGCCATGCTTCCCTCCCCGTCAGATCGTTTGCGCGGCCTGCTTGATCGCTTCGCGGATGCGCAGATAGGTCCCGCAACGGCAGATGTTGCCGGACATGGCGTCGTCGATGTCGGCGTCCGTCGGATGCGGGTTGCTCGCCAGGAGCGCCGCGGCGGACATGATCTGACCCGATTGGCAGTAGCCGCACTGCACGACTTCCCGATCGAGCCAGGCCGTCTGGATCCTGGCACCCACCGCCGTCGCGCCGATTGCCTCGATGGTCGTGATCTCGGAGTCGCCGATGCTGTCGATCGGGGTGACGCAGGACCTTGTGGCGACGCCATCGACATGCACGGTGCAGGCGCCACAAAGCGCCATGCCGCAGCCGAACTTCGTGCCCGTCATGCCGAGCACGTCGCGCAACACCCACAGGAGCGGCGTATCGCCATCGACATCGACGCCGCGCGTATTCCCATTGACTTTGATCGTGAAGGCCATGGCGTCCTCACCTTCTGCTCTGAACGGCAATCGGCAGTGCGACCGCCGATCAAGAGCGATCGACATCGACTACGGCCTGGGTAAAGGCCTGCGGCGCTTCCTGAGGAAGATTGTGACCGATCCCGCCGGTGATCAGCCGTTGTTCATACTTGCCCGCGAACTTCCCGGCATAGGCGGCGGGATCCGGGTGCGGAGCACCATTGGCGTCCCCTTCCAGGGTAATGGTCGGCACCGTGATGACGGGGAACTCGGCCAGCCGCTTTTCCAGCTCGCCGTACTTCGGCTCGCCTTCAACCAGTCCGAGCCGCCAGCGGTAATTATGGATCACGATGGCCACGTGATCCGGGTTTCCGAACGATGCTGCCGTGCGGTCGAAGGTGACATCGTCGAAGGCCCATTTCGGCGAAGCGAGCTGCCAGATGAGCTTGTTGAAATCGTTCCGGTATTTGTCGTAACCGGCCCGGCCACGGTCGGTGGCAAAATAGAACTGGTACCACCATTGCAATTCGGCCTGGGGTGGCAAAGGCATCCTGCCGGCTTCCTGGCTGCCGATCAGATAGCCGCTCACGGACACCATGGCCTTGCACCGCTCCGGCCAGAGCGCCGCGACGATATTGGCCGTCCGAGCCCCCCAATCGAAGCCGGCGAGCGTGGCCTTCTCGACCCTGAGCGCATCCATCAATGCAATGAGATCGACCGCGAGCACCGACGGCTGGCCACTCCGGAACGTTTCTCCGGAGAGAAATTGGGTCGATCCATAGCCGCGCAGATACGGCACGATCACCCGGTATCCCGCGGATGCCAGCGCAGGAGTGACATCGACATAGCTGTGAATGTCGTAGGGCCAACCATGCAACAGGAGGGCCACAGGGCCATCGGCAGGGCCGACCTCCGCGTAGCCGACGCTGAGGACGCCGGCATCGATCTGCTTCAACGAACCGAATGACGGGTTCGTGCCCGGCCTGATCACAGGCGGAGCCGGTGCCGCTCCTGGGCCGGATTGTGCCTTGGCCGAACCCATCATGGCGAGTTCGGCAGAGGCAAGCGTCATGGCAGCAGCGCTCAGGAAACGGCGGCGATCCTGATCGATTTCGTCAGACATTGATCTGCCTCCATCTCATCAGTGCAGCGGCTTGAAAGAGGCCCTCACTTCTTGGACGAAGAGGTCCGGCTGCTCCCAGGCCGCGAAATGCCCGCCTTTGTCGAGGCGATTGTAGTGAATCAGCTTGGGAAATGCCTGCTCGGCCCAACTCCGCGGAGCGGCGTAGATCTCATCCGGGAAAACGCTCACGGCGACCGGGATGGTGATGTGCTTCGGGGCGAAGAAGGCGAGCTTGTTCTCCCAGTACAGACGCGCCGACGAGACCGCCGTGTTCGTCAGCCAGTAGAGCGTGATGTTGTCGAGGATGTCGTCGCGCGTCAGACCCTCGGGTTGACCGTCGAAGACCCGCGCGATGAGTTCGTAACTGCGGATGTCGTGGTCGAGCATCCAGGCGGCAAGGCCAATGGGGGAATCCTCGATCCCGTACAGCGTCTGCGGGCGGTTGCTCATCTCCTGGGCATAGGCGAGGCCGTGCTTATAGAAGTAGGCGAGCTGATCGTAGGCATGTTTCTCGTCGGCGGAGAGGCCCGCCGGCGGCGGGCCGCCCTCCTGGAGCGCCTCGGCAATCTCATCGGGCACGGTGGCCGGCATGTTGGTATGAATGGCGAGCAGCTCCGGAGGAGCCTGCACCGCCATCTGCTCCGAGACCGCATCGCCCCAGTCGCCGCCTTGCGCCACGAACCGTGTGTAGCCGAGCCGTTTCATCAGCACGGCCCAGGCATGCGCGATGTGCTGAGGGTCCCAGCCCGGAGCGGTAGGCTGGCCGGAAAAGCCGTGGCCCGGCAGCGACGGGATCACCACGTCGAAGGCATCCGATGCGGCGCCGCCGTAGGCCGTGGGGTTGGTCAGCGGCTCGATGACCTTCAGCTGCTCGATGATCGAGCCGGGCCATCCGTGCGTGATGATCACCGGCAAAGCGTTCGGATGAGGCGAACGAACGTGGATGAAATGTATGTCCAGTCCGTCGATGGTCGTCGTGAACTGCGGCAAGGCGTTCAGTCTCGCCTCGATCTTGCGCCAGTCGTAATCCGTCGACCAATAGCGCGCGAGGGCTCGCATGGTTGCAAGCTGCACGCCTTGCGAGGGATCCGTGACCGTTTCCTGCTTGGGCCACTTGGTCGCGGCAATACGGCGCCGAAGGTCTGCGAGAGCCTCGTCGGGGATATGGACCTGGAAGGGGCGGATCGCGGTGTCCTCGGTCGCCGTGCCCGCCGGAGCAGGCTGCGCGGCCAGAGGCGTGGGGATCACAGCGACGGCGAGCAGAACGGCCGACGTGGCCAGAAACATCGCGGCTGGATTGGTAGGGAAGGACATCTTCATTCTCCCTGCATGCTGGTCAACTGGGATTTCGGACGGCCGGTGTCGCAGCGACTTCCAATGATGCGATCAACTTGGCGCCGGTCCGGATCGCGTACGCATAGGTCGACCCGTTGAACGTGTGGGCGGCGTGCATCATTCCCGGCGAAAAGGCGGCCGTCGCATCCGCGACAAAGGTCGCGTGATAACTCAATTCCCTGGCAACCCGGCCGGTGGATTCGATGCAGGTATTGATGCGGATCGAGCGGACGGCGGCATCTTGAGTCGCCATGCCGGCTTGGGCAGGATGTGCGGCCACGTTCGCAGGGACAAGACCAGTGGTGACTGCTGATGCGGCAAGAAACATCGCGGCTGAAGAGGTGAGAAAGGACATCGCCATTCCCTCTTGGTGGTCAAGCAAACGATGCAGTTCAGGCGCGAGGTCGGCAAAGCTGTCGATCAAAAGCGGCTCGTCAGGGAGCCGAGGTCCAACGCACGGACTATCGAACCCATGTAAACAGGATACGCCTCTTCGTTAGGACGGCAAGCGAGGCCGTAGTTGGAACCAGTCTCTCCACTCAGGCGTCCATTCAGGTCTGCCACGGCTGCGGTGATACGGCATCGCGATTGATGTCCTATACTTTAACGTTAGCGCATCGTGTGAAAAAGTGGATCCGGTTTCTCGCAAGAACGATGCGATCCCCTAGGACGGAGCATCGGATGCAATCCCAAAAGTTGAGTCCACTTTTCACACCCTATGCCCCAGCCGTAAAGCTCGCGCAATGGGTCCGCGAAGCGTAGCATTCATATCCGCCAAAGAGGCAAACTCAATTCAGAGGCTTCAGGTCTCCCAGCACGGTGGGGATCAGTTCAGAGACGGTCGGGTGAATGGGAACCGCCCATTGCAACACCGGGTAGGTCGCTCCCGCATTCATCATGTCCAGAATGCCGTGGATCGCTTCGTCCCCTCCCACCCCCAGGATGGCGGCTCCCAGGATCTGCTTCGTGTCCGCGTCGGCAACCACCTTCATGAAGCCCTTGGTCTCACCTTTCTCGATGGCCCGCCCGACCCGCGTCATCGGGCGTTTGGAGACCAGCAGCTTGCGGCCCGTGCGTCTCGCTTCAGTCTCCGACAGGCCGACGCGTCCGAGCGGCGGATCGATATAGAGGGCGTAACCCGGAATCCGGTCGCTCACCCGGCGGTTGTCGCCGTCGAGGAGGTTGGCGGCGACGATCTCGTAGTCGTTGTAGGCCGTGTGGGTGAAGGCTCCACGGCCGTTGCAGTCGCCCAGGGCCCAGATGCCGGGCACGTTGGTGGCCAGATTGTCATCGACTTGAATGTTGCCTCGGGCATCCGTCGCGACGCCCGCCACATCAAGACCGAGATCATCCGTGTTGGGCCTGCGCCCGACGGCCAGGAGCACATGAGAGCCGACCGTGAACGGTTCCCCGGACGTGCAATCGACATCGACCGCGACACCGTCCGCATGCGGCCGAAAGCCGATGCAGGTAGCGCTGGTGCGCACCGTGATCCCCTCGTCGGTGAGGATCTCCCTGACCGTCTCCGACACGTCTTCGTCCTCGCGGGCAATCAGCCGCGGCGCCATTTCGACGATTGAGACCTGGGCGCCGAAGCGGCGATACATCTGGGCGAACTCGAGCCCGATGTAGCTGCCGCCGACAACGACCAGATGCCGTGGCACGTGATCGAGCTTGAGGACCGACGTGTTGGTGAGATAGTCGACATGTCCGACGCCCGGCATGTCGGGCACGTTGGCGCGGCCCCCGACATTGAGGAAGATGCGCGGCGCTTGCAGGAGGCCGTCCTCGACCCGAACGGTGTCCGGCCCTTCGAGCCGGGCATGGCGTTCGATCACCGTGAGCCCAGCCATGCCGCGCAACCATGTCTCGATGTTCGTGCGAGCATTCGTCGAGACGGTCTCGGCGCGGGCCTTCACCCGCTTCATGTCGATCATGACGGGACACTCGAGCGTGATCCCGAACTCGGCGCCGCGACGGGCCAAGTGAGCGGCATAGGCGCTGGCGACCAGCGTCTTGGTCGGCATGCAGCCGGTGTTGACGCAGGTGCCGCCGAACAGCTTGCGCTCGACAATGGCGACCTTCATGCCGGCGGCGGTCAGCCGCCCGGCCAGGGATGGTCCTGCCTGTCCGGCCCCGATGACGATAGCGTCGAAGACTTGGGTCATGATACGGGCCTTACGGCTTCCAAGCGACCGGGATGACGATGATCTCGGGCTGCATGTCGGGCATCCGGGTTCTCGGGACCTCGCTTGCCGTTTTACCGGCCACAGAAGGACTGCCCATGTCTGGCTCCCTCGATTGAAGGATCTTCGGAGTGGCGAACCATGTCCAAGCGCGTGAACCACACGGCACTTGGTCGAACCGGGCACGCTCACGGTTACATCGTTCACGCGGGAGAGGAGCAATGCCCACAATGCTGTCGATCAAAGGCGGCGAGGCGGCCCGTCCACCACAGGGACCTTAACCCTTGCGAGTATGATACGCCTTCCCGCCTTGATGGAAAAGCGGCGCTGAACCGGATGCGGCCAAGGCTGGACGGAAGGTCCGCTCCAGGGAGGCTCAGTCACAAAGCGTGGCCGTGTGAAGGTCCGCTTACCTCCACGAATGCGGTCATTCGATCTGCTTTCGGGATGTGCCGGAAGCCGCCCATCCCAACGAATAGACCACGCTCGTATCTAAGTTCCTATCTCGACGGCAGCGATACGGGCCGGGCCACCTCGTCGAGTGAGGTCAGAAGGCGTTGCTCCACGCGCATGAGAAAGCGCCCGACCTCGTCTTCGTGCTTGTCGATGGCGGTGCCGTAAGACATGGTGCCCGCGGCTGCGCCAGGGGGCCGCAACAGCCTTCATGGCGGAGACAGGCTGTGCTTCGAAGGGCCCATGGACCTCGAGCGACAGGCGCTCGGCGGTCGCCCCGTTCGGGGCCTGCGAGCGTCGCTCCTCTCGCATAGCGACCTGCCCTTGATTGATGTGGGCTTCGGACAGGATGAGGCCATCCAACGGACTTGGGAGAGCCGGAGGCTTCCGTTATAGGAACCACGATCGGGGAAGCTCGAACGCAGACGCCGTTTCTTTTGGGTGTCCCACCGGCGATCAAGCACATTCACCTTTAGTTGCCGCAGATGGAGGCATCGCATGTTACGAAATATAGTTTTCGGGCAGGCCTATAACCTTCTGGAATAAAGTGCGCCGATTTTCGACTTTGACATAAGCTTGTCTGCCTTACAGCCTCTGGCCTCGGATGGGAGAACAAAGGCTATGAAGCGCAATATTTTATCGGCAACATCAGCTCTCGCTATGCTGGTATTCAGCGGCGCCTTCGCGGGCACGGCAGCCCAGGAGAAGGTGCTGCAGATCAGCGCCGGTGGTACCGATATCGCAACCCTCGACGCTCACCGGGCGAGCGCGACGACCGACAAAGCCTTGGTCGGCTGGATGTATAACGGTCTCGTTCGCTTCCCGCCGGGAAGCGCGGACCCGAAGGATCTGGAGTCCGATCTTGCCGAGCGTTGGGAGACCTCTGCCGATAGGAAGACTTGGACATTCTTTCTTCGCAAGGGTGTAAAGTTTCACGACAACTGGGGTGAACTCACGGCAGACGACGTCGTCTACTCGCTCAAGCGCGCTTCCGATGCCAAATCCTCCACCTTCGCGGCCAATTTCGCCAGCATCGATACCATCGAGAAGGTTGACGACTATACCGTACGGATCGCCTTGAAATACCCGGATGCGAACTTCCTCGGGACCGTATCCAACTACCATGGCGGCAACATCGTCAGCAAAAAGGCGGCAGAGGAACTTGGCGCCAAATATGCCTCCCAGCCCGTCGGCACAGGCCCGTTCAAATTCTCCGAGCATGTGACCCAGCAATACGTCAAGCTCGTTGCCCACAAAGACTACTTCCGCGGCGCTCCGAAGATCGATACGATCATGTATCGTATGATCCCTTCGGACAGTGCCCGCGAGCTTGCATTCTCGTCGGGCGAGCTGGACGTGATGTACGCGAAGCGCGAGCAGCGCTGGGTCAACACGGCACGCAAGCGCGGCAACATGATCGTGGATATCTTCCGCCCAGGCGAGTTTCGTACACTTCACCTGAACCGCAGCATTCCGCCGCTGGATGACGTTCGCGTCCGTAAGGCCATCGCGTATGCGGTGAATGTCGACGATATCGTGCGCTATGTCGGCAAGGATGTGGGCCCGAGGGGCTGCTCTGTCGTTCCTCCCGGCTATCTTGGTGAAGACTGCTCGGCGGGAAGCTACGAGTACAATCCAGAGAAGGCGAAGGCGCTGCTCGCTGAGGCCGGGCACGGCAACGGGCTCGTTATCAAGTCGGTTGTCTCCAATATCTCGGCACAGCTGCCGATCATGGAGATCGTGCAGTCACAGCTCGCCAAGGTCGGGATCAAGCTGGATATGAACGTGGTCGATCACCCGACATACCAGAGTCAGAGCAGAAAGGATGCGAGCGCCATCGTCTTCTACGGTGCGGCGCGCTTTCCGATCGCCGATACATATCTGACCGAATTCTATCACTCGAATTCCATTGTCGGCAAACCGACCGCAGTTGCCAATTTCTCCCA
Organism: Microvirga sp. M2; assembly: GCF_047497095.1. NCBI lineage: Bacteria > Pseudomonadati > Pseudomonadota > Alphaproteobacteria > Hyphomicrobiales > Methylobacteriaceae > Microvirga > Microvirga sp. M2. The sequence goes on along the minus strand of NZ_CP134064.1, from coordinate 1,581,787 downwards.
TTGCGATGTGGCTGATGCGGAAATCGACGCGGCGCGCGCGGAGAGCGATCCGACGAAGCAGCTCGCGCTCTGGAAGGAGGCTCAGCGCAAGATCCATGAGGACGTCTGTTCCATTCCTCTGTTCGATCTTCAGCAGGTCTGGGCCCGCAATGAAAGAGTGGATCTGGGTTATGAGCTGAAGGGCGCCATGAACCTTGCTCCACCGATTACCGAGGCGACCACACTCAAGTCTCGCTAAGCAACTCGCGGGAGATGCGCTCGGCCGTTAGGCGCGTCTCCCCCAAAAATGTCTCGACGAGAGCCGCATTGCGGCTCTCGCGAACGCGACAGAGCTGGAAGTCGAACGGAATGAGGGGTTCGAACCGGCGGACGGCGACACGGCCCTTCATTCCGCTGATGAAGAGAGGATGAACCAGGGATACGCCAAGGCCCGCGGCGACGAATTCGCAGAGCGTGGGGGCCGTCGTTGTCATGAGGACGACATTCAGCCTGACAGAGTAGCTTTCGAATATAGATGTGATCCTCTGGCCGGTGGAGCTCTCCGGATCGAACGAGAGAAACGGTACATCATCCAGATCGTTGGGCTCGATCACGCTGCGTTCCGCAAGAGGATGGTCGAGCGGCATGACGCAGACGAGCGGATGCTCCATGAGCGGCTCGGTCATGATGTAGGGGTTATCGATCCTCGAACTGATGAGCCCGACGTCCAGCTTGCGGGTCACCAGCCAATCCGCGATCCATTGCGAGCTTCGCGTCTGAATCGCGCAATAGACGTTCGGGTACGAGCGGAGAAAGCTCATGGTCGCCTGCTGGATGAAGGCACCCGATAGCGCCGGCATCACGCCGACCAGCAATTGCCCCTGCTCCTCTCTGCGAATGACCGCAACGGCGTTCTCGATCTGCCGGATGCCGGCGAAGATTCTGTCGATCTCCTCGTAGAGGCGCATGCCCCGTTCCGTCGGCGCCAAGCGGCCCTTCACCCGATCGAAGAGCTTGAGGCCGGTATCCTCTTCCAGGTGGGCAATCAGCTTGCTGACCGCGGGCTGCGAGATGCTAAGCGTTTCCGCCGCTCGGCTGACTGTCCCATTCTCAATCACGGACTTGAACGCTTCGACTTGGCGAAGATTGAGCGGGCGACGCATTCTATAACCTCTGTGAATAGGCCGGCAATAATTACGACTTTGACGAAATAGACCCTGTCCACGTACCGTCCTGTTCTGCAAGAGGGAAATCAATGCAGACTGACGTTATCGTCATCGGAGCAGGAACTGTCGGAGCCGCAATAGCCTTCGGGTTGGCGCAACGGGGGCAGCGTGTCTTCGTGCTTGATGGCGATGATGGGGATTACCGCGCGGCGCGCGCGAACTTCGGCCTCGTATGGCTGCAGGGCAAAGGCATAAACATGCCTGCCTATCAGAAATGGACGCGGCACAGCGTCGATCTCTGGCCGGAGTTCAACGACGAGCTGACGAGCCTGACCGCAACCGATCTCCAATATGAAAACAACGGCGGCCTCGCTTTCTGCCTCGGTGAGGAAGGTGTCGAGAAGCGTCGGCAGTACCTCCACACCCTGTACGAGCAACGGTGCGGCAACGAGCTCGGTTTTGAAATGCTCGACCGGACGGCGCTCGAAAAGCTCCTTCCCCGTGTTCAATTCGGACCGGAGGTCAGCGGGGCGAGCCTGGGCCTGCATGATGGTCACGCCAATCCTCTGAAGTTGCTTGCTGCATTGCATTCCGGCGTCATCAAGCACGGAGGCGCCCTGCGCCACCGCAGCAGGGTTACAGAAATCATCCCCGGCTCGCAGGGCTTTACAGTTGATACGCAGGAGGAGCGCTTCTCCGCCTCCCGCGTGGTCATCGCCGCGGGGCTCGGATCCACGGCTCTCGCTGCGCAGGTCGGCCTCCATGTGCCGCTTCGCCCGCAACGTGGGCAGGTCCTTGTGACGGAGAGGATCGCACCTCTCCTGCCATTGCCCGCAAGTGGCCTGCGTCAGACCCGTGAGGGGACGATCATGATCGGTGCGACGCAGGAAGAAGTCGGCTTCGACACGTCGACAACGGGACACGCCGCCTCACTTCTCAGCCGCAAGACAGCGCAGCTGGTGCCCGCGCTTGCCGATCTCACGCTCGTCCGGCAGTGGGCCGGCCTGCGAGTCATGACCCCCGACAGCTATCCGGTCTACGCCCAATCGCCGCTCCATCCGGGCGCGTTCGTGGCTCTGTGCCATTCCGGTGTCACGCTCGCTGCCGTCCACGCCTCGATCCTTGCGGAGGCGATCATCGCAGGCGAGCTGCCCTCCACCCTTGCCCCCTTCCATCATAGGCGTTTCGATGTTCCGAAAGCTGCATGAGCCCTCCGAAAGGGCTGTTACCGTCTTCATTGACGGCGTTCCCGCGCCGGCAGAACAGGGCGAGAGCGTCGCCGCCGTGCTCCTGCGCGAGGCTCCACACTGGTCTCGCACGACGCCGGTGAACCAAAGCAAGCGCGCACCCTATTGCATGATGGGGGTCTGCTTCGAATGTCTCGCCATCGTCGACGGCGTCGCCTCCGTTCAAACCTGCCTGACCCCAGTGCGCGACGGCATGCGCATCGAGCGCCAATTCGGAAAGCGGAGTCTCAGCGCATGACCAGCGTAGATCTCTTGATTGTCGGCGCCGGTCCGGCAGGAATGGCCGCAGCCGTCGAAGCGCGGCGCCATGGGCTCGACGTGCTGGTGATCGATGACCAGCCGGAGCCCGGCGGTCAGATCTGGCGTTCTGTCGAAACGGTTGCGGCGGGACCGCGCGGTGCGCTCCTCGGCAAGGCTTACCAGTCCGGCAAGGCATGCGCGGAGGCATTCCGTGCCAGTGGTGCGAGGTATGAGCCGGGCACCCAGCTATGGCAGATCGAGGCCGGCTTTCGCGCCTTCGTGACTCGCAACAGGCAGGCGTCCGTGATCCAGGCGAAAAGCGTGATCCTGGCAACGGGGGCTCAGGAACGACCCGTGCCCTTTCCGGGCTGGACATTGCCGGGAGTCCTCACTGTCGGCGCAGCTCAGATCCTTCTGAAGACATCCGGACAAATTCCCAGTGCGCCCGTATGGATCGCAGGCAGCGGCCCATTGCCTCTCCTCTACATGGTCCAGCTCCTGCGTGCTGGTGGCAAGATTGCCGGATACCTCGACACGACTCCCCCAGGCCGGGGCCGAGCCGCCCTGCCCCATCTCGCCAAGGCAATCGGTGCGGCGGGCGATCTCCTGAAAGGACTTGCCTGGTGGGGGATGCTCCGCAAGGCCGGTATTCCAATCATCAAGCATGTCGCCGATATCGAAGCGACCGGCTCGGAGCGCATCGAGGCGATCCGGTATCGCACGCGGGACGGACAGGAGCGCACCGCTCCCGCGAGCGTCCTTCTCGTGCATGAGGGTGTCGTGCCGAGCATCCATGCGACGCTGGCCCTCGGCTGTGCGGTGGAATGGAGCGACGACCAGGAGTGCTACGTGCCGGTGCTGAACGCCTGGGGGGAGAGCTCCCAGTCCGGAATTTTCGTGGCAGGAGATGGAGCGGGCATCGCAGGTGCGCAGGCCGCACTGCATCGCGGGAAACTGGCGGGGCTCGGAGCGGCCATGAAAATCGGACGCATCGGCGAGCGCGCGGCGGAGGAGGCCTCGACGCCTGTCCGCCGGAAGCTCGCCCGGGAACTTGCACTCCGTCCGTTCCTGGACGCCATGTACAAACCCCGCCCCGAGGTATTTGCCCCGGCCGATGGAACGATCGTGTGCCGGTGCGAGGAGGTAACGGCCGCCGACATCCGCGCCATGGCGGCCGTGGGACGTCCAGGCCCCAATCAGGTCAAGGCCTTCACCCGTGCGGGGATGGGTCCCTGCCAGGGGCGGCAATGCGGTTACACGGTCACGCAGATCCTCGCGGCCGCGGAAGGGCGCCGGCCGAAGGATGTCGGTTTCTATCGTGTTCGTCCGCCGCTGAAGCCGGTGACGCTTGGCGAGCTTGCCTCACTTGAGCAGGAGAAGGCGTCGTGAGCAGGATCATTCCTGATACTGCGGTGATCGGTGGCGGGTTGCATGGCTTGTCGGCCGCGCTCCATTTGGCACGCGCCGGGCGGCGCGTCGTCGTTCTCGAAAAGTCATGGGTCGGCCGTCATGCCTCCGGCGCAACGGCGGCAGGCGTGCGGACCTTGGGGCGCGACCTCGCCGAGGTGCCGATCTCGCTCGAAGCCATGGACATGTGGCATAGAATTGAGGCGATCGTCGGCGACAGCTGCGGCTTCCATTCCTACGGCCAGCTGAGAGTCGCAGAGTTCGACGGCCATCTTCCGGCCTTGGAGCAGCGTGTCGACTCCATGCGCCAGCACGGCTACAGCCATGAGGAAATGATCGATCACTCGGAGCTGAGGCGCCTGGTTCCCGCCCTGAGCCCCCATTGTGTGGGCGCCCTCGTCGCGCGTCGAGACGGGGCTGCCGATCCGCACCGCACGATTCGAGCCTTCCGGCGCAGCTGCGAAGCCAGCGGCGTCGTTATCCATGAAGGCTGCGGCGTCACGGCCATTGAACAGCGCGGATCCGACTGGCACATCCGTACCGGTGAGCAGGAGTTTACAGTGCCGGTCATCGTGAACGCAGCCGGAGCGTGGGCGGCTCGGCTGGCCGCTATGGTTGGTGACGTCATCCCGCTAGGCCTCAAGGCCTCGATGATGATCGTCACCGAGCGCCTGGCTCCCTTGCTGGATCCGGTCGTCAGCGTTGTCGGCCGTTCCTTGTCCTTCAAGCAGTCGGATCAGGGAACTCTCGTGATCGGCGGGGGCCTTCAGGGCGGTGCCGATATCGACACGTTGAAGAGTACGGTGAACTTTATCGAACTCGCCAAAGGTGCGCAGGCTTCGACCGACCTCTTCCCGAGCGTTCGTGATGTTCGGATCGCCCGTACCTGGGCTGGAATGGAAGCCAAGACGAAAGACCTATTGCCCGTCATCGGTCCCTCCCCCAATGCGCCGGGCGTTTTCCATGCTTTCGGATTCTCCGGCCATGGCTTCCAGCTCGTACCCGTTGTCGGCTCCATCATAGCCGATCTCGTGGTCCAGGGCGAAACGCGGCGTCACATCAGCCCCTTCTCGGCAAAACGGCTCATGACGACACGAGCGGCAGCATGATCAGATACACCATCAAGCGGCTTCTGCTGGCAGTCCCCACCCTGTTCGTCATGCTGACGGCCATTTTCGTGCTGGTACGGCTTGTGCCTGGAGATGCGGCTTCCGTCATCCTCGGCGATCAGGCGACGGAGGATTCGCTCCGCGCCCTCCGCGCGCAACTTGGAATCGACCAGCCGGTCCACATCCAGTATTTGAGCTTTCTGGGAGACGTCTTGACCGGCAATCTCGGGCAGTCGCTCAGCAGTGGCCGCTCGGTGGTCCAGGAGGTCCTGCTCGTTCTGCCTTACACGATCGAGCTGACTCTGGCGTCGATCGTGATCGGCATCGTGCTCGGCCTGCCACTCGGCATCGTGACGGCAGTCCAGCGGAACGGCTGGGCCGATTATCTCGGCAGGCTCGTTTCTCTCGTGGGCCTTTCGTTTCCGGCCTTTGTCTCGGGAATCCTCCTTCTCATCGTGTTCGCCATTGAGCTCGGGTGGTTTCCCGTACTCAACTCCGGCAATAGCGGCGACCCGATCGAGCGCCTCCGCAACCTCGCACTGCCGGCGTTCAACCTCGGCATCATCATGATGGCCTATGTGGTGCGCGTGACCCGCTCCTCCATGCTGGGAGTGCTCGGGGAGGACTACATCCGTACGGCACGTGCGAAAGGCGTGCGTCCGGCGAAACTCATCCTCCGACATGCCCTGAGAAACGGGCTCATTCCCATCATCACGGTCGTCGGTCTCTACTTCGGCACCCTGATCGGCAACTCGGTGCTGACGGAGATCATCTTCAACCGTCCGGGTCTGGGCAAGTTGATCCTCGGCGCGCTCAATGCCCGCGACTACACGTTGCTGCAGGGTCTGATGATCATATTCGCCATCTGCGTGATCATCGTGAATACCTTGACCGATCTCGCTTATGGCCTCGTTGATCCAAGGGTGAAGTACAAATAATGGCTAGTGCTGTCTCCTCCTCACCCGCACGGCCCGGGGGCCTCTGGCTGGCGTTCTCCAGGAATCGCCTGTCATGGGTCGGGCTCGTCCTCCTCGCGGCCATCATCCTGGTTGCAATCTTCGCACCACTGATCGCTCCATATGACCCGCTGGAGCAGAACATCGTTGCCCGACTTGAGCCGCCATCGGCGGAGTTCCTGCTCGGCACGGACAGTTATGGACGCGACGTTCTCTCCCGTCTGATTTACGGCACACGGATCTCGCTTACCGTCGGTTTCATCGCAATCCTGATTGCCATGTCGATCGGCTCCGCGATCGGCATTCTCGCGGGCTACGTGGGTGGGCTCTTCGACCAGATCGTGATGGGCCTGCTTGACGTCATGCTGTCCTTCCCGACCCTTCTGCTCGGCCTGATGATCGCGGCAATGCTCGGGGCGAGTCTGGAGAATCTCATCATCGCCATTGCGATCACCGAGATTGCTCCTTTCGCCCGCATTGCCCGCGCACCGACGATTGCTCTCAAGCAGAGGGACTTCGTTGAAGCCGGCAGAGCCTTGGGCTTCGGCCCTATCCGCATCATGGGGGTCCATATCCTGCCGAACATGATCTCCGACGTGGTGGTCATGGGCTCCCTTTGGATGGCGTCGGCCATCCGGACGGAAGCCTCGCTCAGCTTCATCGGTCTTGGCGTGCCGCCGCCGACCGCCACCTGGGGAGGCATGATCCGTGAGGGATTTGAGAACATCCTGGATGCGTGGTGGCTCGCCGTCTTCCCGAGCCTCGCCATCCTCCTCACCGTCCTTGCGCTCAATCTCCTGGGTGATGCGCTACGGGACGCAATCGACCCGAAGCTTAGGGCCGAGTGATCCGCCATGACGCAAACTCAAGAAACAGCCCTCGATATCCGCGGCCTGCGTACCGAATTCCGCATCGGCGGTCGGTGGTATCCCGCTGTCCGGGATCTGTCGCTCTCGGTCGCGAAGAACGAAACGCTTGCCATCGTCGGCGAGTCCGGGAGCGGCAAGAGCGTCACGGCCCTCTCGATCCTGCGGCTTCTGCCGCAGGCCGGTGCCCGAATCGGCGCCGGCGAGATCCGGTTCGACGGGCAGGACCTCGTCCGGCTCTCCGAGCGCGAGATGAGCAATATCCGCGGCAACTCGATCGCCATGATCTTTCAGGAGCCGATGACATCGTTGAACCCGACGATGTCTGTAGGAGAACAGATCGCCGAGGCCATCACGATCCATCGGAAGGTGTCGCAGTCCGAGGCCATGGCCGAAGCGCTTCGCCTTTTGAAGGAGGTGAAGATTCCTTCGGCGGAGAGCCGCCTGCACGACTATCCCCATCAGTTCTCTGGCGGCATGCGCCAGCGTGTGATGATCGCCATGGCGCTCGCATGCCGCCCCAAGGTGCTCCTAGCGGATGAGCCGACCACGGCTCTCGACGTGACCATCCAGGCTCAGGTGCTGATGCAGCTCGACGAGCTGAAGGAGACCTACGGCATGTCCGTCCTGTTCATCACGCATAATCTCGGCGTGGTGGCGCAGATCGCGGACCGCGTCGCGGTGATGTATGCGGGCGAGGTCGTAGAGCTTGCCACGGTCGATGCATTGTTCGCGCAACCCACTCACCCATACACATCGGCGCTCCTGCGCGCCATGCCGCGCGCGGACCGGGCGACCGACAATCTTGAGCCGATCCCAGGCAGCGTGCCTGCCGTCACCACCATGCCCGGCGGCTGCGCCTATTTTCCGCGCTGCCCTTACAGGCAGCCGAGCTGCGAGGAAAAACGGCCGGAGCTTATGCCCTTGGACGACACCGGACACCTTGTCCGTTGTCCTGTTCGCCTTGCCAAAGGAAGAGGCTGATGACCATGGGAACTGGAAACGGGAATCTCGAGGTCCGAAACCTCGCGAAACACTTTACGATTGGCGGCGGGCTTTTCGGCCCCGAGCGGAAGATCGTCCGGGCCGTCAACGACGTATCGTTCACCATTCCGAAGGGAACATCCGTCGGACTGGTCGGTGAGTCCGGTTGCGGGAAGTCGACCGTCGCGCGCTCGCTGCTTCGACTGATCGAGCCGGATGCGGGATCGGTCATCTTCGACGGGATCGATGTGAGAGCGGCCAAGGGCAGCGCACTGCGTCAACTCCGGCGTCGCATGCAAATCGTCTTTCAGGACCCCTACTCGTCCCTCAATCCGCGCCGCACCATCCGCCAGGCACTCGAAGAGCCATTGCGCGTGCATGGGCTCGCTTCAGGCCGGGAGGCCTCCGAGAGGGCGGAAATGGCGATCGCCGAAGTCGGCTTGCCGAAGGAGGCCATCGACCGCTACCCGCACGAGTTTTCCGGCGGCCAGCGGCAGCGCATCGGCATCGCGCGTGCCCTCGTGCTCGATCCGGAGCTCATCGTCGCCGACGAGCCGGTCTCGGCCCTCGACGTGTCCGTGCAGGCGCAGATCCTTCGCCTGCTCGAGAGTCTGCGCGAGCGACGCGGCCTTTCCTTCCTGTTCGTCTCGCATGACCTTGGCGTCGTACGACATTTCTGCGAGCGCGTCTGCGTCATGTATCTCGGGCGCATCGTGGAGCAGGGTAAGACAGCCGACGTGCTCGACACGCCTTTGCACCCTTACACGAAGCTCTTGCGCGACAGTTCTCCGGTGCCGGATCCGTCGGCACGCCTCACCCTGACCAAGATCATGGGCGAGGTCCCCTCGCCGGCCAATCCGCCTCCGGGTTGCACGTTCCATCCTCGCTGCCCCCGGGCTGCCGGTTCGTGCATGACCGACATTCCCGCCCTCGACGAGCACGGCCCCGGCCGCCTGGCTGCCTGCTACCGCCCTGAACTCTGGCCGAACCCGCGGACCGTCACCGCCGCAGGCTAAAACTCTCGACCTCGGATAGGTTCGCGCAGCCACCGGCCCGCGAATTCCACATGGAGAATACAATGCGTGTCGCAATCGCCGGTGCGGGAGGCATCGCCTTTGCCGCTGCGGCCTTACTCATCGAGAACGGCCATGACCCTATCCTCTGGTCGCCATCCGGGCAGCGGACCAAGGATCTCGCCGCCGGGCAGGCCCTCACGACAACCGGTGCGGTTTCCGGGACCTATCGTCCAAAGGTCGCCTCCTCGGCTTCGGGGTTGGTCTCCGGCGCCGATGCGGTCCTGATCGCGCTTCCTGCCTATGGCCATCGTACGGTCATGGACGCCATCGCGCCCCATGTGACGGACGATCAGGTCGTGATCATCAGTTCTCACGCATCGTTCGGAGCGCTCTACCTGTCCAAGAAGCTCGCCGAACTGGGGACAAAGGCCCCCATCGTGGCGTGGGGAACGACGGTCACCACGGGACGACAGAAGAGTGGAACCGAGGTTCACGTCTCCACAGTGCGAAGCAAGGTCGATATGGCGACTGTTCCTCTTTCGGCCAGTGAGCGGGGCCTCGCCATGTGCCGCGCGCTGTTCGGCGATCGCTTCAACGAAAAGGACGATCTGCTCGCCATTGCGCTGAGCAACTTGAATCCGCAGAACCATATGGGCATCGCGCTGTGCAACCTGACGCGCATGGAGCGCGGCGAGACCTGGGGACAGCACCAGAACGTAACGACAGCCGTCGGGCGCCTCTTCGAGGCTCTTGACGAGGAGCGTCTGAACATTGCTCACAGCTTCGGTCTGTCGGTGCGGACGGTTCGCGAGCATTATCATTTCTCCTACGGAGTCCCCATGGGGCCGGTTGGTGACATGGCCCAGGTCCTGGCGGAGCGGGGCGGTGGCCCCACGGGCCCCGCTACTCTCGATACCCGCTACGTGACGGAGGATGCGCCCTTCGGCCTTCTGCCGACAGTGCTGCTCGGCAAACTGACCCAGACGCCCGCTACGCTTCACGAAGCCGGTTTGAACGTTTTCTCAGCCCTTTATGGCCGTGACTTCCGCGAAGAGAACGATCTCCTGCCGGAACTTGGTCTCGAGAGCCTGTCGAAATCCGATCTCCAGCGTCTGGCCCGTGAGGGTTGGCGCGGCACTGCATGAGGCGTAGAAGTCTCCTGAACCTTGCACCAAGCCATATCCATGACGCTTATGACGAAGCTATGCTCCCATTCTAGAGGAGCTCATCGTTTGAGCCGAAAACCGGATCCACTGTTCCGCGCGATGCGCTAAAGGGTTGATAACGATGCCTATCGAAGCGAATCCCAATGCTCTGATCGACCTGCGGAGCGATACCGTGACACGCCCGACGCGCGGCATGCTTGAGGCGATGAGCGCCGCATCGGTCGGGGATGATGTCTGGGGCGACGATCCCACCGTCAACAGGCTGGAACAGGTGGTCGCGGAACAGGCAGGCAAGGAGGCGGCAGTCTTCTTTCCCACTGGAACGCAGAGCAATCTCGCGGCTTTGATGGCCCATTGTCAGCGCGGCGACGAATATATCGTCGGGCAGGACGCCCACACCTACCGGTACGAAGGCGGGGGCGCGGCCGTCCTGGGGAGCATCCAGCCTCAGCCTATCGAAAATGCGCCCGATGGCACCCTGCCGCTCGAGAACGTCCGCGCCGCGGTCAAACCCGACGATTCCCACTTCGCCCGGACCCGGCTTCTGGCTCTCGAGAACACGATCGGCGGCAAGGTTCTCCCCGAATCCTATGTGCAGGAGGCCGAGCGGTTAGTGCGGGCTCTTGGCATCGGGTTTCATCTCGACGGGGCACGAGCCTGGAATGCCGGCGTTGCGAGCGGCCGCTCGATTGCGGACATCTGTGCGCCTTACGATTCGGTGTCCCTCTGCTTCTCGAAGGGCCTAGGCGCGCCGATCGGGTCCGTGCTCGTTGGCAGCAGGGATCGCATGGATGCCGCGCGACGGTGGCGGAAGGTACTGGGCGGAGGCATGCGCCAGAGTGGCTATCTCGCTGCGGCCTGTCAGTATGCTCTCGACCACCACGTCCGCCGGCTGAGCGACGATCACGCCAATGCGCAGATCTTGGCAGCAGGGCTCGGTGATATTGACGAGATCCGCGTGAAAGCGGCCGCGACCAACATGGTCTTTGCCGAAGTCCCCGCCGATCACTGCGATCCCTTGCGGAACTATCTGCGCGACAACGGCATCCTTGCCGCGATCGGTCGGTCCACCCGGTTCGTCACGCATCTGGACGTCGGAACGGACCAGATGCACCGCGTGGTTCGCACGATCAAGGACTACTTCCAGATTCAAAGAAGCGGACGATCCGGTGTGGCAGAGGTCATGAGCAAACAGACAGGAGAATCCACCCCTTACAGTTCCAACTAATGTAAGGTCCGCCACACCTCCTGAGACTACCAAAAACGCTTGCAGTCGCAAAGAGTTGCGTGTTGAGCGCGCTGGAACTCGAACCCAGGACCCTCTGACTGAAAGTCAGGTGCTCTACCGGCTGAGCGATGCGCTCCCAAAGATGAGACCGCCTTGGCTCAAAGAAGAACCGTTACCCGATGGTCGAACCAGGGTGTGCACCGATGTCACGATGCGACGCAGACTCGGCAAGGAACCTCCCGCGAGGCTTGGGTTTAATCTCTTTGCGAAGAGGAGAAGTCCTGATGAAAGCGTCTGTTCTACTTTCCGCGATCAGCCTCGCCGTTCTTGCCCTGCCGGCTTCCGGTCATGCGCAGGGAGTTGTCCGCGGAGCCCAGCAGGGGGCAGCTGCCGGACACAGAGCGGCCGGCCCAGTGGGCGGGGTTGTCGGCGGCGCGGTTGGAGGCGTGGCGGGAGGCGTGGTCGGCGGTGTGAAGGGTGTGCTTGGCATCCCACAGAACACCGGCAGCATCCACCGGCATCGCACGTATCACAAGAGGCGCACGGCTCATTACCACGGCTAGATCGGCATCGGCCAAACCCAGAACCCGGTTGGTGCGGCCATGAGGCGGCCGGGCGGGGTCGATGCCGTCCGGCCCTCTTTGCCGGAGTGCCGTCACCCTTCACCCGGCCGTGACAAAAGAGAGGATCGAGCGGATGTCGGTCTCGTCTTCAGGCCCGCTGCATGCGTACTTGACCGGCGACGGACGGGACGGCCGCGGGCGATGTGCGGGTGATGTGCTCCTCCTGCCCGACGAGACACTGGAAGAGCTCCATGACTACATCCAGTGGCTGTTTCCCTTGGCCACCCGCAGCGCCGCCCAACCCAATGCACCCGTTCTGACGAAGGCCGAGATCGACGCCATCAAGGCCGATCCCCGGGCCGTGGCGACCCTCCAGCGAGCAGCGGAACGGATGCTGCAGTTCTACAGTCGGACAGGCTGGTGGCTCACAGGGCAGGACCACAATCACCTGCGGATCACCCGCATCATTCGCAGCCTGAGGCTGCTCGTGGGCCCGGACGCGGCGCAAGCCTTTCACCAGGACATCCTGTCCCTCCACGATAGCGCGGGCGCTCCGGTTAATCCCCGCAGCTTGCAGTTCTGGGCCGAGGCCGCCCACGATTGAGGCGGCAGCTTCGCCCAAGGGAATTGGCAGAGCGTTACGCCACATTTGCACTCGTCGCTTCAGGGTTGCTGTGACATGTCCAGGTTACGGCAACAGAGTCCTCTTCCACAGAGATCCGGATCTGCCGAAGGCTCGTCGGACGGTGGTTCGAGGACTATGACCTGCTTGAGGTGGCGTCCGCATCGGAGGCTTGCCTCGAATTCAAAGCCTATGGGAACGAGATACAACGAGCTGGATCTGATCTTGCAGGCCAGTGGACAATGGGGCGCGGTAACGAAGATACTCCATAACAAAAATATCGTATCCTCGGGAGGCCGTCGCTGTGAACCCCTGGTTGGCTCTCCTCTCCTGCATGATCATTGGGGTGCCGTCCGGAATGATGCGGACTTCGGCAAGGCTTTCAGAGCCGATCTTTAACCGGGCGAGTCCCTTGGCCTTGGGGTGATCGCGCTCGAGGCAATCCTGGGGGAGAGAATTCCTCGGTCGCCAGAACGGCTCGACCATCCACTGTTTCCCTGTTGCAGCCCGGCCGAAGCGGTGCTGTCATGTCGGGATGGCGCCCGGTCGACGAAGGCAACGCTTCGAGCCGCACCGTGGCATGCCGGTATCCGGAGCATCGGTCTCGACCAACGGGCACGGTCGTCCCACGCCGATGACCCACGCACACGGGCAGCCTTACGAGGCGGACCGCTCTGCCCGGGCTGCGCCTGTCGTGAATCCAATCGACAGCGCATCGAATGGTGGGCACACTTGAGACCTCCGCCCTATCGAAGGTATGCGATGCTCGATGTTCCCGGACGCGATCTCTCGGCCAAGGAGCCGCCTCCGTCCCAACAATCCGTGAGCCAAACTCCTGGGCTCACGACAACGACGCAGGTGCTCGCTGCCATTGCCCTGCTCGGTGCGCTCAAGGTCGGCCTGCTCACCTCTCTGCTGGCTGGCTTGCTGGTCCATGAACTGGTGCATGCCTTGGCTCCGCGTCCCAGCACCCTCGTGACCCGCAGGGCCGGCAAGATCCTGATCGTGTCGCTGCTCGCGATGCTCGTTGTCGTCGTCATCGGCGCCGCGATCCTCGGGCTGGTATCCTTGCTGTCCGATGGTCCGGACAGCCTGGCGATCCTGCTGCGGCGCATGGCCGAGGTGATCGAGAGCGCCCGTCCCCTGCTGCCCGATTGGCTCGGCAGCTATGTTCCGGCCGACCCTCAGGAGTTGAAGGGTGCTGCCTCGGCCTGGCTGCGTGAGAATGCAGGCCAGCTCCGGCTGGTCGGACAGGACGTTTGGTGGGCCCTGGTCCACATCGTTGTCGGCATGATCATCGGGGCCATGATCGCGGTCAGCCATGAGGCGGGCGACACCGAGACCGGTCCTCTGGCGGAAGCGTTACGAGAGCGGGCGCGCCTGCTCGGTGAGGCCTTCCGCAGTATCGTGTTCGCGCAAGTGCGGATCTCCGCCCTGAACACCGCTCTGACGGGCCTGTACCTGCTCGGCCTCGTGCCGCTGATCGGAATCCAGCTCCCGCTGACGAAGACCTTGATTGCCATGACCTTCATCGCTGGGCTTCTTCCAGTGGTCGGCAACCTGATCTCCAATACTGCGATCGTGATCGTCAGCCTCAGCGTATCTCCGCTGCTGGCGATGAGCTCGCTTCTGTTCCTGATCGCAATTCACAAGCTGGAGTATTTTGTGAACGCTCACGTGATGGGAACCCACATCAGAGCGCGTGCCTGGGAGCTTCTCGTGGCTATGCTCGTCATGGAGGCTGTGTTCGGGATCGCCGGCTTGGTGGCGGCCCCAATCTATTATGCCTATCTGAAGAACGAACTCGCGGCGCGTGAACTCATCTGAACATTGTCGGGCGTGAATGGAGAGGGGCCGTTCATCCCGCAGCCAATGCTCCCCTCGTTCGGCCTACAGCATCGGGTGTGACATCGAACCCACATCCGATGCCCCAAAGCTTCTCGTGTCGAGCATCTTGTCACGCAGAACAGGTTCCCTCTGCTGCGCTCGATGATCCAGGCTGCTGTGCTTGCCCGGCTGCCTGGATGTTGCGTGGGATCAGCACGGGTCATGCTCGATATTCTGGATCAGAGCCACCGCAATGCCAACGGAGCCAAGCGCCTGCTGCGGAAGCTGAACAAGAAGCAGAGGAAAGCGCCTCGCATGATGATCACCGATAAGCTGGCCAGCGATGGAGCGGCCGAACACGAGATGATGCCAGTGTCGAATATCGTCAGCATCGTGGCGTGAAAAGCCAAGCAGTAAACAGTCACCAACCGACCCGCCCACGGGGGCGCGCGATGAAGGGCTTCGAACAGGCCAGGCAAGCTTTTCCGCCGTTCCGCCAACACCAACGACGCCGAACGCCGCGAGACCTGCTCCCCGGCCTTTACGGCGTGGGCCGAAGTGACAGGCTTTGCCGTCAGCCCGTTAAATCGACAGCGGCTCGGCCGCTCGTCTGGTTCAGGTTGACAGAGGAGTTGGATGGTTCATCCTCTCGATCTCGGACAGTGCGGAGGAGCCATGGGCACGCACGTCTCACCCGAGGTATCACGGCGCAAGGCTCCTGGTCCAAAGGGCCTGCCGCTCCTCGGAAGCTTGCCCGACCTCGGACGCGATGTCCTGGGATTCTTTACACAGTGCGCACGCCGATATGGCGATGTCGTCAGCTTTCACCTGGCTGCTTGGCCAGCCCTTCTCCTCAACCATCCCGACTTGGTGGAATACGTCCTGGTCAAAAATCACCAGAACTTCGTCAAGCACCGCTTCTTCTGGCGCCATGTCGAAGCCATCTTCGGTCAGGGACTGCTCACCGGCGAGGGGAAATTCTGGCACCAGCAGCGGCGTCTGGCAGCGCCCGCTTTTGCGGCGTCACGGATGAACCGCTACGGCGATACCATGGTGCAATATACCGAGCGCATGCTCGGGCAATGGCAATCCGGGCAGGTTCTCGACGTGCACCAGGAGGCGATGGCGCTGACCCTGCAGATCGCCGCTAAGACCCTGTTCGATGCCGAGACGAGCCAGGATGTGGCTGAGGTCAGCCGGGCCATCGATGAGGTCATGGAGCAGATCTCAATCCGGTTCCGGCGTCCGTTCTGGATTCCCGATGCGATTCCACTCCCCGGCAATCTCCGCTACCGGCGCAGCGTGCAGCGTCTGGATCAGTTGGTGGCCCGAATGATCGCGGATCGGCAGAACAAGAGTGAGGATCGCGGCGATCTCCTGTCCCAATTGACGTTCGCATGCGACGAGGCAGGTCAGCCCATGAGTGTGCGCCAGATCCGAGACGAGGTGATCACCATGCTCCTGGCCGGGCATGAGACCACAGCCCTGGCCCTTTCCTGGACCTGGTATCTCCTTGGGTTGCATCCCGCTGCAGATGCGCAGCTTGCAGAGGAGGCGCATACGGTTCTGGGAGAGCGGTCACCGACAGTCGATGATCTGCCCCACCTTCAGTTCACTGAACAGGTGGTGAGCGAGGCCTTGCGACTGTACCCGCCCGCCTACGCCCTTGGTCGCGAGGCGCTGGCCGATTGTGAAATCGGCGGGTACTACGTGCCGGCCGGCACCACGGTTTACGTGAGTCCTTGGGTGATGCACCGGGATCCGCGATGGTTCCCCGACCCACAGTCCTTCCGGCCTGAACGGTGGGCACGCAATCTAAGAAAGAAACTGCCACGCTTTTCCTATCTGCCGTTCGGTGGGGGGCCACGCATCTGCATCGGGAGCCGGTTTGCCATGACGGAGGCGGTGCTGATCCTCGCAACCGTGGCTCAACGGTTTCGGCTGGAATGGCAAACGGGCCGACCGGTTCAGCCGAAGCCTTCCATCACGCTCCGCCCTGGCGGTGGGGTTTGGGTCAGGCTGGTCTCTCGACCGATCGAGGGCGTCGCCAGAGAACACAGGTCAGGGCATCCGGAGCTCCCTCCTAAAGGGGAGCGCCGTGCGGACCCGTAGGGCCACGTTCGTGAAAACCGGGGCCGCACGATGCGCTAGCCGCGCCGCTCGGTCAATCCAGCAGCCGTCAGCTTATCGGGACGGTTTCTGGTTTTGGTTCTCCTGCCGGTCATTCTTGTTTGCCTCGTGGTGCCCAACGATGCATCCGGCCACCGCGCCGAGTTTGCCGTGACCTGCCACATGCCCCGCAGCGCCGCCAACTATGGCTCCTTTGATGCAGCCCTTGGCTTCGGCTGAAGCCACCCCGCTCAGAGTGGCGATGACGAGAAAACCTGGAATGAGAATCTGTTTCATGACATATTTCAGTAGCTAGAGCAGCGTGAGAAGAAGTGGAAACCGGTTCTTCGCGAAGAACGATGCTTCATCAAAGAGATCCGAGCACCAACGCCTGCAGCGAGCAGGTGGTTCAGGAAGATCCATACCGGGACGCCCAGGGCAGCCATGACCTACGGGGATGGAACTGTTCACCCGGCACCGCCAAATTAACGCGGCCGTATCGAGATGCTGGCATACGCGCATGGATGAACCCCATCCGTCATCCTCGCTATGTCTGCCTCGGTTTCACGCCGAGGTCATCAGCCACGTTGCGTGGCTGTATTTCCGGTTCCCTTTGAGTCTGCGCATGGTTGAAGAAACATGAAGTTCAAATAGACGATGGGAGCGCCCCATATGGCGGTGCCATCGGTAGCACTCATGCTGGCCTGAATTGACGAATCCCGGCTCATAGCCTCGTTGGGGCAACTTGATCAGAGTTCATGCCTAGCCCGCCCATGAGCACGTATTTCATTTCGATGAACTCATCGATTCCGTGGAGCGAGCCCTCCCGGCCGAGCCCGGATTCCTTGACACCGCCAAAAGGTGCGACCTCGGTGCCTAGAATCGCGGAGTTCACGCCGACCATGCCATATTCAAGCTCATCAGCGACGCGAAAGGCGCGACCAAGATCCTTCGTATAGAAATAGGCCGCAAGACCGAATGGCGTGTCGTTAGCCAAAGCGACGACTTCAAGTTCATCCTTGAATCGGTAAATCGGCGCGAGCGGTCCAAACGTCTCCTCGCGCGTCACCAGCATCTTCGTTGTCACCCCGGTGATTACGGTTGGCTCAAAGAAGGTGCGCCCAAGCGCGTGGCGCTTGCCTCCCACGGCCACCGTACCGCCCTGCGCGATCGCATCTGCGACATGCCGCTCGACCTTCTCGACCGCCGTGTCGTTAATCAGCGGCCCTTGCATCACGCCTGTCTCAACGCCATTGCCGACCTTCATGCTCGCGACTTCGCCAGCGAACTTCTTGACGAATGCGTCATGGATGCCTTCCTGTACGAGGAGGCGGTTGGTGCAGACGCAAGTCTGGCCCATGTTGCGGAATTTTGCCGCAATCGCTCCAGCGACGGCCGCGTCGAGATCGGCATCGTCGAAGACGATGAATGGTGCATTGCCGCCTAGTTCCAGTCCGACTTTCTTCACTGTCGAGGCCGCCTGCTGCATCAGCAGCTTGCCGACCGGAGTCGATCCGGTGAAGCCGATGAAGCGCACTGCTGGATGCGAAGTCATGACCTTGCCAATTGCAACGGCGTCGCCGGTCACAATATTGATGACGCCCTTAGGGAAGCCTGCTCGCTCGGCAAGTGCCACTAAAGCCAATGCGGTGAGCGGAGTGTCGGGGGCAGGCTTGACCACGAAGGTGCAGCCGGCCGCGAGCCCTGGCGAGCACTTTCGGGTGATCATCGCCGCCGGAAAGTTCCAGGGCGTGATCGCGGCGCAGACGCCGACGGGCTGCTTCCGCACAATGATCTGCGAGTCCGGGAAGGGTGACGGAATGGTTTCGCCATAGATGCGTTTGGCTTCCTCAGCGTAAAACTCGACAAAGGAGGCGGCGTAGGCAACCTCGCCACGCGCCTCAGCCAATGGCTTGCCCTGTTCGGCCGTCATGATCCGGGCCAGATCCTCCTGGTTCGCCATAATGAGTTCGAACCATTTGCGGAGAACCGCCGACCGCTCCTTGGCGCGCCTCTTGGCCCAGGGTTTGAAGGCCCTTTGGGCGGCTTCGACGGCTGCAATTGTCTCGGCCTCTCCGAACCGCGGAACCTGCGCCAGCAACTCGCCGGTCGCCGGATTGTCCACCGCATCGATGCCTTCTCCGCTCCAAGCGCCGTCGATATAGCACTGGGAGCGAAGGAGAGAGGGATCACGGAGGTTCAGGCGCTCGAAAGCTGAGGTCATCGAGAATTCTCCTCCCGATCGAGAGCGACAACGGTAAGGGAGCCCCTCATCGGGTCGCTCTCCGGGATGAATATTATGGGAACGTACAACCCGCGAAAATATCGGCTTGATGTCGCTACTGTTCACCAAGTCCGTTGTCGTGGGAGATCTGGTCGCATCCGAACCGCATTCGCAGTTTCCTACGCGACGTGCATGTATTTCGCGAAACGTCGTTGGGCGATCGATGTTATCGCTGGAATCACCCCGATATCTCCGGGCCTTCCAGGCATTCCTCCAGTTGCCGGAGTAGACTCTGTAGTTCGGCTAGACGTTCGCTTCCATATCGTCCGGCGATCTCCCGGTAAATCGCCTCCGACTCGACCCCTGCGCGCTCGATCAAATCAAGACCCTGAGGTGAGATTGATATGATCCCCCGGCGCAAATCCGACGATGACGTTCGCCGTAGAATAAGTCCCCTTTCATCGAGGTCCTTCAGAATTCGTGATAAGCTGGAGGGCAGCAGGAATGTCGCCTCGGCCAACTCAGTAACCTCAAGGCTCTCCTGGGATGTCAGAGCACGAAGTATACGCCATTGCTGCTCCGTAATGCCAAAGCGCCGTAGACTGGCCCGGAAATGCCGCATGACCGCTTCGCGAGCCCTGAGTAAGGACATGGGAAGCGACTTTGAAAAGTGCCTGATGCGGACGCGAGCCCCGGACTGATCGGCATCCTTGGGCGTAGATCCGGAACTTCGGGAGATGCGTTCGGCCATGAAAATTCCCGGGAATGGGGCGCGACACTGAACAGGTCAATACCGCGCCGATTACTGATTAAGACGCCACTTTCTCAGGAATTCCACGTCGCGTTAAGTAGTCGCGATAGTTGCTCACCTTGAAATTCAGCGTTTCGTCGGCCTCCTCCATCTGAACAGAGATGCCGAGCGGCCTCGAAGCGCTGGTCGTGGCGAGAAAATCCTTCACCGCTTCGAAGACCCGGCTCGCGGCCGCCTTCTTGGCCTCGTCGGAACGGCCCGTCGCAATCCGCAGGAGCACATGCACGAACGCGTTGTCAGGGTGTCCGTCGACGATCAGGTAATTGGCGACAGGGACGCCACGGGTACGAGCACCTGCGAAAGGGAAAACCGTCCCATCGCCTATCAGCGCGTTCTGTGTCGTCTTAAGGAGGCCGGGAATATCGACGCCATCTTCAAGATTCGTCGAGTACTCAACCCAAATATGAGGCATGTGAGAGATCCTTTGCTGATTACCGGAGAGCTGCAACCGCGGCGGCGACGCCACAACCAGGCGTCGAGACCTCGTGACCGAGCGCTGTCAAACTCCGCTCGAGATAGTAGAGATCCGTCAGGATATCGGCCTCGTTGATCTGCCCCATCGTGCCAATGCGGATGACCTTTCCGCTCAGCTTGTTGCGAGCACCCGCGATCGCCGTATTGTAGTTCTCGTACATGTGTTTCACGATCTCTCCGCCGGTGAGCGGGGTCGGCACCGTAGCGACCACGACAGTGCTCGATGCGGAGGTCGGATCGCCGAATGCAGGCAGGCCGAGCCCAATGCAGCCGGCACGCAGGGCATCCGACAAGCGGCGGTGGCGGGCGAACACCTGCGATAGCCCCTCCTCGTGGATCATCTTCAGCGCCTCATGCAGGCCGAAGAGCAAGGAAACCGGGCAGGTAAAAGCTGTCTCCTGCTTGTCAACCGTGGCAAGTGCTTTCCGCATGTCGAGATAGAATCGTGCGCACCTATCGTCGCGCTCGATCACTTTGCGGGCTTTTTCGCTGACGCTGGCGAAGCCAAGGCCGGGCGGGCACATCAGCGCCTTCTGCGAACCCGTGACGATGATGTCCGCGCCCCACTCATCCTGACGCAACTCCATGCCCCCAAGCCCGCTGACCGAGTCAACCAGGAGCAACGTATCGCGATCCCGCAGGAGCGCGCCGATCGCCGATAGATCGGTTACGGCCCCGGTGGAGCTCTCATTGTGAACTGCGATAACGGCTCGGTATGATGCCTTCTCGAGCTTGGCGGCGATCATCTGTGAATCCGGCACGCAACCCCATTCACTTTCGATCACGTCGACCTCTGCGCCGAGAGCGCGAGCGATCTGTGCGTACCGCTCCCCGAACTGGCCATGCACCAGAGCGAGGACCTTCTCGCCCGGTGCGAGAATGTTGGCCAAACTCGCCTCCATGACACCGGTGCCGGAACTACTGAACGTCAGCACGGGGGCCTGCGTTCCGAACAGCGGCTTGATGAGCTGCTGGATTTCGCCGAGGATCGTGCGCATTTCCGGTCCGCGATGATTGAGGATAGGCCGGGCCGTCGCCAGGCGGATTCGCTCGGGGATCGAAATCGGGCCTGGAAGGCGCAGACGGTATGGGTAGACGGACGAGGGCGATTGAGTCACGGCGAAATGCTCCGAAAACCTGGATTGTCGATGGTCGTAAGACAGGGCTAGTGGATCACCTGTTGGATGAATTGGCGCGCCCGCTCGGTGCGCGGGGCGGAGAAGAACGTCTCGGGCGCGCCTACCTCGGCAATCGCTCCGTCAGCCATGAAGACGACCCGATCGGCCACCGCGCGGGCGAACCCCATCTCATGCGTGACACAGATCATCGTCATGCCGGTGCCCGCCAGCTCGATCATCACGTCGAGCACTTCCTTGACCATCTCCGGGTCGAGCGCCGAGGTCGGCTCGTCGAACAGCATCACATCAGGTTCCATCGCGAGCGCGCGCGCGATCGCAACGCGCTGCTGCTGCCCGCCTGAGAGCTGGTTCGGGAATTTCCGCGCCTGATGACCGATGTGGACGCGCTCCAGCAATTCCATCGCACGCGCCTCGGCCGCTGCGCGAGGCACCCGCTTCAGCTTGATCGGACCGAGGGTCAAATTATCGAGGATCGACAGATGCGGAAAAAGGTTGAAGCTTTGAAAGACCATGCCGACGCGCTGGCGTATTTTCTCGATGTTGTCGTCATCCTGAGACACGTATTCACCGCCGACCGTGATCGTGCCCTGCTCGTAGCCCTCGAGGCCGTTGATGCAGCGGATCATGGTCGATTTTCCGGATCCGGACGGACCGCAGACGACGATGCGCTCGCCCTGCCTGACCTCGAGATCGATGTTCTTGAGGACATGGAATTGGGAATACCACTTGTTGACGTTCGCAAGCTGAATGAGAGGGTTTTTCATGACGTATGTCCCAAATGCGTTCAGGAGCGCTCGGCGCGCGCGAAACCTGCCTCAATGGCGCGGCTGTAGCAGGACAACCCGAAGCTCATCAGCCAGAAGACCAGCCCGACGATGAAGTAGCCCTCGGCCTGCGACCCGGCCCAGAGCGGATCCGAAACTCCGGCTGACACGATGTTGAGCAGATCGAATAGGCCCACGACCATCACCAGCGTCGTGTTCTTCAGCAACGAAATCGTTGTGTTCACGACGCCCGGAACAACTTTCCGTACCGCCTGGGGCAGGATGATATGGAGCATGGTCCGCCAGTAGCCGAAACCGAGCGCCATCGCGGCTTCGTACTGTCCCTTCGGCAGCGCTTGCAGTCCACCGCGGACGACTTCGGCCATGTAGGCCGCCTCGTAGAAGATGATACCAATGACCGCAAGCGCGAGCGGATCCGGTTTCATGCCTAACGGCAGGAAGAACGGCAGCATAACGATCGCCATGAACAGCACGGTGACGAAGGGCACACCGCGGCAGAGCTCGATGAAGCCGATGCAGAACCACCTGATGAGTGGCAACCGGCTCCGCCGCCCCAGCGCGAAGAGCACTCCAACAGGCAAAGAGAAGGTAATGCCGGACACCGCCAGAATCAGGGTAAGAAGCAAGCCGCCCCATTGATCGCTCGGCACGAGGGGCAAGCCGGTGAAGCCGCCACGGAGCAGGACGTATGTCGTGAGCGGAAGAACCACAGCCATGAAGAAGCCGGCATAGGTCTTGCCGGGGATGCGCGGCACCATCAGCCAGGCGAGCCCGACGATCAACAATGTGAATGCGATATTCGGCCGCCAGCGCTCCATAGGCGGATAGAATCCGTAGATGAACTGCGGCGCCTTGGTGACGACAAAGGCCCAGCATGCACCTTCCTGGGTACAGTCGGCTCGGCTTGCGCCGCTCCAAGTAGCGTTGACCAGCACCCAGGGTACGGTCGCCCAAACGGCAGCGGCAAGCAGGACAACGACGGTCAGAGATAGAATCGCGTCGCGCCGGGAGGAAAAGATCCGGCGGCGCAGCCAGACCGTGATCCTTGAGGCCGGCAAAGCTGTGCTTGCAGGGGCTGGCGGGGCGTTGCCGGCATTGGGCATGACGGATGCGTCGTTCACCGTTCGGCGATCCTAGTGATGTGGTTGAACAGATTGATCAGCGCTCCGATCAGGAGACTGATGGCAAGATAGACAGCCATCGTCATGGCGACGATCTCGATGGCCCGCCCGCTCTGGTTGATGCTGATGCCGGTGAACACGCTGACCAGGTCCGGATATCCAATGGCAACTGCGAGCGATGAGCCCTTGAGGATGTTGAGATACTGGTTCGACAGCGGCGGCAGCAGGACGCGCACTGCCTGTGGGATGACGATGAAGCGCAGGGTCCGCCACCATCCAAAGCCGATCGCGGCCGCCGCCTCGCGCTGCCCCTTGTTGACAGATTCGATGCTCGCCCGGACGAGCTCGCCGATGAAGGCGGCATTGTAGATCGCCATGGCGAGAACGAGCGCCGCTAGCTCCGGTACCACGACCCAGCCGCCGACGAAATTGAAGCCCTTGAGGTGCGGAAGCGATACGGTAATCTGCGCGCCGGAGAGGGCGACCCACAGCAGCGGCAGGCCAAGCAAGACCGCCAGCGCGGGAAGCCAAATATTGACCTGGCGCCCCGTCCGTTCGGCATAGACGGTCAGGCTACGAAACAGGGCGAGCGCGGCAGCTAAGGCGATCAGAATGACCACCATGAGCAGCCCCGGCCGGTCGGCCGTCAAAGCGGGCAGGAAGATGCCGCGGTTGGACAGATAGGCCACGTCCCCAAGCGAGTGGGCGACCCGCGGCGCGGGAAACATCGTTAAGAAAATATTGTACCAGATCAGGATGTGCAGCAATTGTGGCAGGTTGCGTACGATTTCGACGTAGATGCGTGCAGCACGCGACATCGCCCAGTTCCCCGAAAGCTGCGCAATGCCGACAGCAAAGCCGAGGATGGTCGAGAGGGTGATCGCGAGAACCGTAACCAGCAGCGTGTTGGTGATGCCGATCAAAAAGACGTGCCAGTAATTGTCGCTGGCCGTATAGGGGATGAGATGGAAGGCGATCTCGAAGCCCGCTTCCTGCCAGAGGAAGTCAAAGCCGAGATTGAGACCGCGTGCGGCCAGATTGTCGTGCACATTTCCGATTGCGACATAGGCCAGCAGGGCGAGGGCGAGCACGAGCGCGCCCTGATAGAGCCATCCCATAATCTTCCGGCGCCCTGGCGTCCTCCGCGGCGGATGAATAGCACGTGAGATCGTCATCGTTTGAAGTACCGGCTTCCTATCACGGTTGAGAGGCCGGCGTCGGCGCGCCGGCCTTGGATACCTTCTGTCTCAGCGAAGGAGGGGCGAGGACATCAACCCCTTGTTGTTCCAGAGATTGTTAAGGCCACGCTCCAGCTTGATCGGGCTCTTATCTCCGACATTGCGCGCGAATATCTCTCCGTAGTTTCCGACAGCCTTGATGGCATTGAAGGCCCAGTCGTTATCGAGCCCGAGCTTGGCGCCGAAATCGCCCGTCACACCCAAGAGACGCTGCACCTCGGGCGAGGTCGACGTCTTCTTCATCTCCTCGACATTCGCCTGCGTGATTCCCATCTCTTCCGCGGCGATCAACGCGTTCAGAGTCCAGGCGACGGTGTCACGGAAGCGGCTGTCGTCCTTGCGAACGACGGGACCGATAGGCTCCATGGAAATAAGTTCCGGAAGGACAACCCAGTCATCGGGATTGCCCAGCTTGGCAACCGCGCCGGCCAGCGCGCTCAGGACGTTGGCGTAGACGTCACAACGCCCAGCGGCGAGGTTCTTCTCATTCTGGTCCCGCGTATTAGCGGTCACCGGAGTAAACTTGAGGCCGTTCTTGCGAAAGAAATCCGCCAGATTCAGCTCGTAGTTCGACCCACCCGAGACGCAAATTGAAGCGCCGTCAAGCTCCTTGGCGCTGCTCACGCCGAGCGACTTCTTGGCCAGAAAGCCCTGGCTGTCATAGAGGTACACACCCGCCCACTCGACGTTCAGCTCGATATCGCGGATGAAAGTGTGCGTCGCGGTCCGGGCCAGCACGTCGATGCCGCCCGACTGCAGCGTGGCGAAGGCCGTCTTGATCTCGAGCGGCACAAACTTGATCTTCTCCGGGTCGCCAAGGACGGCAGCTGCGACTGCCCGACAGAAGTCGACCTCGAAGCCAGTCCACTTGGCGGCGCTGTCGAGCGTGCTCATGCCGGTCTGAACGCCGGTCGAGACGCCACAGTTGAGCACGCCGCGCTCCTTGATGGCCTTCTGCGTGGCGCCGGTATCGGCCGAAGCGGCCGTTACGGCAATCATCAGGCAGCCAACGGCCAGCGTCCACTTGTTACTTAGGTTTGCGAGCATTCAGTCCTCCCAGCGTCTGTCATGAAGCGGGCCTTGCAGTTCGGTCCGCCTGCCGAGCTTGAATGACACATAACATGATAAGTATCAAGTTAATTGTCATGTTAATTAAATTGAACCGGCTTCCATGCGCAGCAGCCTTTCAGGCCGCCTGAGCCCGCGGGTTCAATAGACGGCGCCCCGCGCCGGCTGCGCCGACTGCGCGGCACCGAACTGCGAGAGCAGCCGAGACGTTCCTCCAGCCAGGACACCCACGTCGGAACCAATCGCAACGAAGCTGGCGCCAAGTTCGACATAGCTCTTCGCGAGTTCCTGATCCGCCGTCAGAATGCCGGCCGCTTTGCCGCAAGCCAGAGAGCGGCGCAGGCCATCGATAACGGCAGCTTGAACCTCGGGAGCGCCTGGATCGCCCAGGAAACCCATATCCGCGGCAAGGTCCGCCGGGCCAACGAAGATTCCGTCGACACCATCGATAGCCGCGATCTCCTCGATCGCAGCGAGACCCGCCCGGCTTTCCACCTGGAGCAGTAAGCAGATTTGCTCATTCGCCGACTGGAGATAATCCGGAAGCCGGTTATAGTGCGACGCCCGCGCCAACGCGGCTCCGACACCCCGCATGCCCTCAGGCGGATAGCGCGTCGCGCGTACGAGAGCCCGTGCTTGCTCCGCAGACTCCACCATCGGGATCAGGAGCGTTTGAGCGCCGATATCGAGGACTTGTTTGATGATCCAGGCCTCTCCGATCGGAACCCGCACGACAGGATGGCTCGCCGAGGCCGCGACGGCCTGAAGCTGCGCCGCGAGCAAGGGAACGTCGTTCGGCCCGTGTTCTGCGTCGATGAGCAACCAGTCATAACCGGCACCGGCGCAGATTTCCGCCACATAGGGACTGGCTAAGGCAAGCCACAGACCGATTTGGGGGCGTCCGGTACGGAGCGCCGCCTTGAAGGCATTGTGGGGGGCAGGCATGCGCGATCTCACTCGAAGAAACAGCCGACGGTCCCGAGGGGGCCGTAGTCAGCGATGATGGTGTCACCGTGCCGCGCCTCGACCGGACGGATGAAGGAACCCGCCAGGACGATCTGGCCGGCCGCGATATGCTCGCCGTAGATCGCGAGCCGGTTGGCCAGCCAGGCAATCCCGCGCGCCGGGTGGTTCAGCACGCCGGCGCCCAGTCCGGTTTCCTCGACCTGGCCGTTCCGCGAGACGATGGCGCCGACCCAGCGCAGATCCACTTGATCCGGACGCAGGGCGCGACCGCCGACGACAATTCCGGCATTGGCGGCGTTGTCCGAGATCGTATCGACGATCGTACGTGCCTGCTTCGTTTCGGGATCGGCGCGCAGGATTCGCGTGTCCAGGATCTCAAGGGCCGGCGTGACATACTCGGTCGCGTTCAGCACATCGAAAAGCGTGACATCCGGTCCTTTCAGATCGGACTTCATGACGAAGGCGATCTCCGCCTCGATGCGCGGCTGGATGAAGCGATCCTTGGGTACGGTGCCGCCGTCGTCGAAACGCATGTCGTCGAACAGCACCCCTGAATCGGGCGTATCGATGTTGAGCGCATATTGCATGGCCTTCGAGGTGAGGCCGATCTTCCAGCCGATTACCTTACGGCCAGCCGCGCGCTTGC
Organism: Microvirga sp. M2; assembly: GCF_047497095.1. NCBI lineage: Bacteria > Pseudomonadati > Pseudomonadota > Alphaproteobacteria > Hyphomicrobiales > Methylobacteriaceae > Microvirga > Microvirga sp. M2. Next base: position 1,554,830 of record NZ_CP134064.1, on the reverse strand, counting down.
GCTGAACCCAGGCGGCCTGGATCGCATAGGCGTCATCCATCGTCATTTGCGGAAAGCGCAGCGACATCAGGCCAATCTGCCTCCGTGTCCGCTCGGCCTCGTCGAGACTGAGAGCGGCAGCGGCGATATCGTCAGGTGCAAGCATCGATCAAACCTCATCGGATATCGTATTGCGGAGAAGACCGATGCCATCAGCTTCGACCTCGACGACGTCGCCAGGCTTCAGCCAGACCGGCGGGTCGAGACGCGCTCCCGCACCGGTCGGAGTACCGGTGATCAGAATGTCTCCAGGGACGAGCGTGGTGAAGGTGGAGATATAGCTGATGATCTTCCGGAACGAGAAAATCATGCGGCTCGTCCGATCGCTTTGGCGCACCTCGCCATTGACCCGGGTCGTCAAGGTGATATCCGCGATCTGGGCCTCGCCGGCAAACGGCACCAGCCAGGGACCGATCGCGCCGGAGCGGTCGAAGTTCTTGCCCTGGGTAACGTTGAACTTGGCGTGGCGAACCCAGTCTCGGATAGTTCCCTCATTCGCGAGCGTCAATGCCGCGATATGGTCCAGCGCATCGTGCTCAGGGATTCGCCGCCCCGCTTTGCCGATCACAATCGCGATTTCGCCCTCATAATCGAGCTGCTCGCTCTCCTGAGGCCGGATCAGCGGGCGGTCATGGCTCGTGAACGAACGCAGGAAGCGCGGAAACAAGGACGGGTTCGGCGGGGCGTCTTTGCCATCGTTATACTCAGCATTGCGGTCCGGGAAATTCACCCCGACACAGATGATCTTCTCGGGCGCGACGGACGGAAGTTCGTAGCGGACGCTGTCGAGGGAGAGATCGGGAGCGAACGAAGCGCCCTTTTCCTCCAGGAACGCAAAAGCGCGTTCTGCAATGACATGTTGCAGCGTCGGCCATTGTGTCCCGTACCGGACCGACAGGTCGACGACCCCCCCATCGACGACCAGACCGTATCGTACTTGATCGAGGTGAAAAAAACTTACGAACTTCGATGCCAAGACCCGCTTCCTCACAATCAGCGCAACAAAATGAACTGGCAGTACCGCCCCTCGCTCGGCTCGACGTCCGTCCTTCGACTTCGTCAACCGGACGCTGGGAATCACCCTGCAATCACCATTTAATTATCATGTTAAATATATCGCGGACAGGAATGTCAATCGGCGGCGCCGTCTCTGCGGAGCCAGAACGCAAGGTTTGTGCAATAGGGCCCCGGCAACGCGAACTATGCGGGAACATGGAAGGCGACGGACAGGAGGGATCCACCCCCTCCCCGCTTGCGCTGCGGACATCCGCAAAACAGGAAGCGGCGCCCCGCTCTCATCGATCCCACGATCCCGCGCCGGATTCCCGTCGGTCCACGATGTCGAGAGGACGTCCCGGCCGGTGCCTTACGCCCGTCCGCGGCCTTGATGAAAATCTTCGCAAGTCCTATCCGAATTGGATGACGCTTAGAGCATCGAACGCAAAGGTGAGAACCGGTTTTGCGTGAAAAGATGCTCGAACGCAGAGACCGACGGCATCGGATGTGGGATCGATGTCATGTCCGATGCTGTCAATACCTCATCGATACTCAAGACACTCGCCGGCGCCAGCCCAGTCATCCCGTCCCATGTTGGAAAGGCCGCCTGACCGGCGGCCTTTCCAATTGGTCCCGGACATGGCAGCGCCTACCGGGCGAAGTGCGTCCGGCGTTCAGTCCCGGACCGCCAGCGCATCGTGCGAAAAAGTCGCCCCGGTTTTCACGAACGTGGCCCTCCGGGTCCGCTCAAACGATGCGCTCTTTCCAAGAAGGGACCATCGGATGCAATCCTAAAAGTGGATTCCACTTCCCGCGTCCGACGCTTCAGGCTGCGTCCTCCGATGGGCCGGCGTCATCGTTTCCCCGCAGGTCTGCGATCAGGAAACCGGCGTTCTGGCGGATCTTGCCTTCGATCTCGGCTGCGATCTCGGGATTGTCCTTCAGGAAGCTCTTGGCGTTCTCACGGCCTTGGCCGAGGCGCTGGCTATCGTACGAGAACCAGGCACCGGACTTTTCGACGACGTTGGCCTTCACGCCCAGGTCGATCAGCTCGCCCATCTTCGAGATACCCTCGCCGAACATGATGTCGAACTCGACCTGCTTGAACGGCGGCGCAACCTTGTTCTTGACCACCTTCACGCGCACCTGGTTGCCGATCGGCTCATCCCGGTCCTTCAAGGTCGACGTGCGGCGGATGTCGAGGCGCACCGAGGCGTAGAACTTCAGCGCGTTGCCGCCCGTGGTGGTCTCAGGGCTGCCGTACATGACGCCGATCTTCATGCGGATCTGATTGATGAAGATCACCATGGTCTTGGTACGGCTGATCGAACCGGTGAGTTTGCGCAGGGCCTGGCTCATCAGGCGCGCCTGGAGACCCGGACGGCTCTCGCCCATCTCGCCCTCGATCTCGGCCTTCGGCGTGAGAGCGGCGACAGAGTCGATGACGAGAATATCCACCGAGCTTGAGCGGACAAGCGTATCGGCAATCTCGAGTGCCTGTTCGCCGTTGTCCGGCTGGGAGACAAGGAGATCGTCCAGGTTCACGCCGAGCTTGCGGGCATAAACGGGGTCAAGAGCATGTTCGGCGTCGATGAAGCCACAGATGCCGCCCTTCTTCTGAGCCTCGGCAATGGTCTGGAGCGCGAGTGTCGTTTTCCCCGAGGATTCCGGTCCGTAGACCTCGATAATCCGGCCGCGCGGCAGGCCGCCGACGCCCAGTGCGATGTCGAGCCCCAGCGACCCGGTAGAGATCGCCTCAACTTCGACAACCTGATCGCCGCCCAAGCGCATGATGGCGCCTTTGCCGAATGCCCGTTCAATCTGGCTGACGGCGGTCTCGATCGCCTTTGTCTTATCCATGCTCATCCCGAATCCAATGCTTAGCAGAAGGCCTCCACCCTAAGGAATTGCGTGGCGAAATAAAGAACAAAAAGAGAACATATTGTCGCGACCCTGCAGGGACGGATAAGCCGAGCCGCTTTCCGATCGGGACCACCCTGCTTTGCGTGCCCTGTTGCGGCAAGACGGGATCAGCTCCCGCGATCCGGCTGAGATGATGTCGGAGCCCGGTGCCGGCAGCGAACCAGGCGCGACCTTTCGCTGGATTCAGCGCTATGCCCCAGAGCTTGAAAAGCGGGCTCGCTCGTAGCGTGAAGCGCCATCCTTCCTGTTCTTAGCCATTGCCATTTCTTTTGTCTGCTGAGGCCATAAGCGGCCATACCGGAGATAGGCGGTCCTCGACCCGGGCAATGGCAGCGTGGCCGTTCAGTTCCGCGCGCACGATCAGGCATCAATTTACGCAGCTTTCGCCCCGTGATCGACCGTCAGCGGTTGCACTCGTTGGAATTGTCACGGATCCTGTTCTCGTCTTGATCTTCGGAGCTCCCAATGGCCCATTCGTTCGTGCCCGCCAGCACCACTCCTGGCGCTCCCGCCGGTCCCAACCAGCTCGACCTGAACGCCGACGCCGTCTGGCAGGCCAGGACGGATCTTGCTGCCTGCTTCCGCATGGCGGCCCGGTACGGTCTGGAGGAAGGCATCTGCAACCACTTCTCGGCGCTGGTTCCGGGCTATGATGACCTCTTCATCGTCAACCCTTACGGCTACGCCTTTCGGGAGCTGACGGCCTCCAGGCTGCTGATATGCGACTTCCACGGCAACGTGGTGTCCGGTGAAGGCCAGCCGGAGGCCACGGCCTTCTACATCCATGCTCGGATCCATAAGATGATCCCACGCGCCCGCGTGGCGTTTCACACCCACATGCCCTATGCGACCGCGCTTGCCATGACCGAGGGCGATCCCCTCATCTTCGCCGGGCAGACGGCCCTGAAGTTCTACGGCCGAACTGCCGTCGACACGAACTACAACGGGCTTGCTTTGGATGAGCGGGAGGGCGACCGCATCGCCGGCGCGATTGGCGATGCGGACATCGTGTTCATGAAACATCATGGCGTCATGGTGCTGGGGCCGAGCATCGCGGAGGCATGGGATGACCTCTATTATCTTGAACGCGCCTGCCAGGCTCAGTGCCTCGCGCTAGCGACCGGGCGCAAGGTTCTTCCGGTTGATCCGGCGATTGCAGAGGCGGCTTATCGTCAGATGCGGGAGGGTGATCCGGAATCTGCCAGACTGCACTTGGCCTCCATCCGGCGCACTCTGGATGTCGAGGAACCAGGATATCGGGACTGAGATAAGGTACTGGCAACCGACAGGGTGAAGGGCCGCTCCGGGTCGCGGGTGTGTGAAAACGCAGACGAGCCAGCCCTCGGAGCAATTTCGTGTCTCGTAAGCCTCAATGAACTGCGGAATCCTCGGTATGAGGGCGTGAGCGCGTCAACGGGCATACGGTCGACGCACGGGCTACTGGTATCGCCCGTGCCTTTGCAGAACCTCGATCTTGTAGCCGTCGGGATCCTGCACGAAGAAGAACTTCGCCATCAACGCACCGTCTCGGAAGAGCTCCTTGATAGCCGTCGGATTGTACCCGAGGTCCGTATGCCGTTTGTGCTCGGCTTCCAGATCGTCAACGACCATGGCGATGTGGCCGTATCCATCGCCATGGGTATAAGGCTCCTGGCGGTCGTGATTGATCGTCAGCTCCAGTTCCGTCCCACTCTCCTCGTCGAGGAGATAGACCAGGGTGAAGGTTTCGAACGGGAAGCGCGCCGCCTCCTTGAGGCCGAATGCCTCCTCGTAGAAGGCCTTCGAGCGGTTTTCGTCCGCGACCCTGATCATCACATGAACGTACTTGGCCATCGTGGTTCTCCTCATCGCCCGTCGCAGACGCCACTCATGCGGCGGCCGTTCGACCGCCACCCATTATTGACGTTCTACGGAAGCCTGCCCTTATTCATTCGCCCGGAGTCGAACCCTCTGGCCCGGTTGGAGATCAGATCTCCCGCTGGCCCATCTGATCGGCGATGTAGTCGGCCTGACGGATTGCCAAAGTCACGATTGTCAGCGTCGGGTTCTCCGAGGCTCCGGTCGTGAACTGGCTCCCGTCCGAGACGAATAGGTTCTTCACGTCCCAGGTCTGCCCCCACTTGTTGACCACACCGTCGCGGGCATTGGCACTCATCCGGTTGGTGCCGAGATTGTGCGTCGAGGGATAGGGCGGCGTCTCGTAGACTTCGCGAGCGCCTGCCGCCTTGTAGACCTCGATGCCCTGCCGATAGGCATGGCTGCGCATCGCAATGTCGTTGGGGTGATCGTCGAAGTGCACGTTCGGAATAGGCATGCCGAACTTGTCCTTCTCGGTGGCGTGCAGCGTCACCCGATTGGTCTCTCGCGGCATGTCCTCGCCTACGATCCACATGCCCGCCATGTTCGGGTACTGCTCCATCCTATGTGCGAAGTCCTTGCCCCATGAACCGGGATCGAGGAACGCTCCCATGAACGGCAGACCGAGACTCAAGGTCTCCATCTCGTAACCGCCGGCAAAGCCTCGCTCCGGTCGATGCCCGGATTCGTCCCGGATGATGCCCGCCATGGTCGTGCCGCGGAACATGTGCACGGGCTTGTCGAACGCCGCATAGACGGAGCCGGTGACGTGCCGCATGTAGTTTCGTCCGACCTGCCCTGAGCTGTTGGCGAGACCATCCGGGAATTTGGAAGAGGCTGAGTTGAGAAGCAGCCTCGGGCTCTCGATCGAATTGCCAGCGACACAGACGACGCGTGCCTTTTGGACGTGTTGCTGTCCATCGCTCGAGACGTAAAGGACGCCGGTGACTTTCCCGGCCGCGTCGTGCTGGATTTGGAGCACGTGGCTTTCGGGCCTGAGCTCCAGCTTGTCGGTTGCAAGCGCTGCCGGGATCTCGGAATTCAGCGTGCTCCATTTCGCCTGGCTCTTGCAGCCTTGGAAGCAAAAGCCGATCTGCTGACAGCTCGGACGATCATGGCGTGGCTCGCTGTTGATTGCCATGCGGCCGGTATGGACCTCCTTGTAGCCGACCCGCTTGGCCCCCGTATAAAGCACTTTGAAGTTGTTGTTGCCGGGAAGGCCCGGGATACCATTGGTCCGGGTCACCCCCATCTTATCCTCGGCCTTAGCATAGTAAGGCTCCAGTTCAGCGAGCGTGATCGGCCAATCCAGCAGGTTGGCACCTTGGATGTCGCTATAGGTCGAGCGGATCCGGAACTCATGCTCCTGGAAGCGGAGCGAGGCTCCTGCCCAATGCGTGGTGGTGCCTCCGACCGTCTTGCAGATCCAGGCCGGCAGGTTGGGAAAGTCCTTGGCAATCCGCCACGTGCCGGAGGTCGTGCGTTTGTCGAGCCAAGCCAATTGGGCAAAGCTCGCCCACTCGTCATTGACGAATGTGTCGGCGTTCTCTTCCTTCCCGGCTTCGAGGAGCACGACAGGGATGCCCTTCTGGCAAAGCTCGTTGGCAAGGGTCCCGCCGCCTGCACCGGAGCCGATGATGACGACGACGCTGTCGTCTGAAAGGTTGTACTGGGCCATCGTGATCCTCCCGTCTCAACCCGTGTATGCCGGTGGGCTTGCCTCGGTATCCGGCTGCATCGTCCAACCCGCGTCCTGAAAACCGCGGAAGAGATAGCCACCGTCCTGGGCGGAGCTGCCCTGGTAGCCGAAGGTTGGCCAGATATTCTTGTTGTTATAGAGGGCGACGACCGTGTGGCCGCGAAGGGTCTGGAAGAACTTGCTGGCCTCGATGTGCTTCAGGGCATCGACCTGATAGCCTTCGGACAAGGCGAGCCAGGGTATGCCGTAGGCCCTATCAAGCTCGGCAATGCCTTCCGCGACCAGGGTCTTGAGCGTGTCGTCGGCCTGCATCTTGGTATCGAATGCCTCGACCACCTCCGCATAGTAGATGTCGCCGAGCATGTCGTGAGGGTAGAGATGCCGCGTGACGGCGAGCAGGACTTTGGCCTGATCTGGCGGCAGGACCTTCAGGGTCACGGCCCAGGCCTCATTGGACGCCATGATCGTGGTGGCACCGCCCACGACCATCACGCTGGCCGCGGCCGTGACAGCACCTCGAATGAACTCCCGGCGATTGAGGATGCGTTTCGTCATACAGTCCCTCCCGGAGCCGACGGTCGCGTTCGTTGGGATGACTCTTGTTGACGGCGGCAACATCCGCTGATCACTGCCGTATTGCCAGCAGGCGCGCACCATGTCCGCCGTCCCGAGCCTGAGAGGGCGGAACTTCAGGAAGTAGGCCCGATTGGTCGAATGGGGTCAAGCCTTTGGCAGCGCTCAGAAGGGGGCGTGCTGCACGGTCATCGTGGGTCATTCGATGTAGAGCAATCCCGGTTCCTCCAGAGCCTTGTCGCGGCTTCGAGCGAAACTGCGAGGCTGCGCAGCTGAGGCCCAATCCGGACGCCTGTCCCTTCAGCGCTTGTAAACCCCGATCACCTCCGCCTCGGCAATGATGTGAGGCTGCGCTTTATTCCAAATCTCCTCAGCCTTTGCTGAAGCTGGTAGGTCGAGCCTCGGGACATCAAGGGCGGCCAGCCGGAAATGATAATGGTGCGGGCCATGGCCCCTCGGCGGCTGGGGACCGTCATAGCGGGCGTTCCGGAATCCGTTGACGCCCTCCCCCGCCCCGCCGCGTCCTTGCGTGGACGCCCCTTCCGACAAGCCGGCTTCACTGGCCGGAATGTTGTACAGCGCCCAGTGCCGGAACGTGCCCGACGGCGCATCGGGATCCTCGACGATCAGCACGAAGCTCTTGGTTTCGGGCGGCGCATCGCGCCACTCCAGCGGCGGCGAGAGGTTCTCGCCGTCGCGGGTGTACCGGGTCGGGATGGCGTCGCCGTCCCGGAAGGCCGAGCTGGTGATGGTGAGCGGCATCGCTCTCCTCCTTCTTCGCAAGAGCTATCAAGAGCTATAATATAGAGGCCTCACATGTCGGTTCGCGGCTGCCCCCATGGGTTTGGATCCCCTGCTTGAATTCGGGATGACCTGCCACAGCGGCCAATCGCGGCAAGGCCTCAAGGAGCCGGCCTTCGACACTGCGGACCTCCTGGTGCTCGGCGATGTACGGATCGCGAAGACCGTTGACGTTCACGGGGCACCTTCTCTGTTCCAACGTTGAGCCTCGTCCAGAAGCGTGGTTACCTCCCGGTCCGAGGTTTGGCGGAAATCGTCATAGTGCTCGCCCACGGCATAGAACGGCTCAGGGGTCATCAGGCAGACGACCTCGTCCGCCTCTGTTCGGAGCTGTTCGACGGTGTCCGCGGGCGCGACGGGAACGGCCAGGATGAGCCGGGCGGGATGCGCCCTGGACAAGCCCTTCAACGCGGCCCGCACGGTGCCGCCTGTGGCGATGCCGTCATCCACCACGATGGCGACGCGCCCCCCCACGTCGACTGGCCGCCGGCCCGCGAGATAATGCTCTCGCCGGCGCTCGATCTCCTTGAGCTGCCGCTGGATTTCCTCCTCGATATAGCCCGACGGCACGCCGATCCGATCAATTGCCTCCTCGTTGAGCACGACCTGAGGGTGAGCTCCGTCGACCACCGCGCCCAGGCCGAATTCGGCTTGGCCGGGAGCCCCGATCTTGCGCACGAAGATCAGATCGAGCGGCGCCCGCAGGCCTTTGGCGACTTCGAACGCCACCGGCACACCGCCGCGGGGAAGCGCCAGCACGACCGGGTGCTGCGCAGCATAGGGCCTCAAACGAGGGACAAGCTGCCGTCCGGCATCGGCGCGGTCGCGAAAGCTCAGATCCTCGGGATGCATGGCATCAGCCTCCTTGCAGCAAGTGCGGGGCGACCCGGTTCCGCGCCTGGATCATCTTCCGGGAAGGTCGCTCGAGCAGCCTGCAGGGGAACGCAGCAGGTGCCCGTCCCGTTTCCCGGCAAGCGACAGGAGGAACGGATGACCGACACGACTGTGAAGAAGGTCAGCAGCGCCCATTCGCCGACCGGTGATCAAGGCGAGGTCCATCTCGCGTCCGGCAAGCGCGTTTCGATGCGGTTGTGGCGGGATGAGGAGCCCACCAAGGATAAGCCCACGCACAAGCACGAGTACGAGGTGGTCGGCTACGTGATCGCGGGGCGGGCCGAGCTGCAGATCGAGGGGCAAACCGTTCGGTTGGAGCCAGGCGATTCCTGGGTGGTTCCGGCGGGCGCCGAGCACACCTATCGGATCCTTGAGACCTTCACGGCCGTCGAAGCGACCGCTCCGCCGGCGCAGGTGCATGGCCGCGAGCGATCCTGATCATCGCCTCGGGACGGCCTCGAATTGCGGGCTCGTGTGGTATTCTTCTATCGGCACTGCCATGTCTGGATGGTGCCCGTTCGGCACCGTGATGATCGATGACGGTTGGGCTCACCCGGGCGGGTGCCGTCACGTCTGCGCCTGTGAATGCGGTCCTTCATGAGCGCAGGCCATGATGCTTACGCTGAAGCTGGTCCCGTCGCATCATCGCGCTTGACCGACGCAAGACGACGCCACGGGCTTTTCCAGATCCGGCGGTCCGTGTCCGCTTTGGCTTCACATCATCTCATCGTCATCGTGCCAACTGGGTTGCCCTTTGCCGCCGACCCGGCAAATCCCTTGCTCCCTGGCTCATAAACCGTGCACCTGGCCAGCGCCATGGCCACCACCTTGAACGGCTTCCTGGCCAAGAGGATCCCGAGGATTACTCCGCCAGCTCGCGCATGACCTCGATCAGACGGGACTTGCCCTCAAAGCCGATACCATCCAACTCGGGCATGACGATGTGACCATCCTCAACCCGTACTCCGTCCGGAAAGCCGCCATAGGGCTGGAAAAGGTCGGGGTAGCTCTCATTGCCGCCGAGGCCGAGTCCGGCTGCGATGTTGAGCGACATCTGGTGTCCGCCATGCGGGATGCAACGGGACGCCGACCAGCCGAACTGGGCAAGCATGTCGAGGATGCGCAGGTATTCAACCAGGCCGTAGCTCAGGGCACAATCGAATTGCAGCCAGTCACGGTCCGGGCGCATGCCGCCGTACCGCAGGAGGTTGCGCGCGTCCTGGTGCGAGAACAGGTTCTCGCCGGTCGCCATCGGGCCGGGATAGTACTCGGACAGGGCGGCCTGAAGTGCGAAATCGAGGGGATCGCCCGCCTCCTCGTACCAGAACAAACGGTATTGGCGCAGCATTTTGGCATAGGCGACAGCCGTCTCGAGAGAGAACCGTCCATTCGCATCGACCGCGAGTTGCGCCTGTGTGCCGAGCTCGCTGAGCACCGCCTCGATCCGGCGCTGATCCTCCGCGATCGGGGCGCCGCCGATCTTCATCTTCACGACCGTGTAGCCACGGTCGAGATAGCCGCGCATCTCGGACCGGAGCGCCCTATCGTCCTTGCCCGGATAATAGTAGCCCCCTGCTGCATAGACGAAGACTCTTGGGTTCGCCTCACGCCCATGGCGCTCTGCCAGAAGCCGAAACAGCGGCTTGCCGGCAATCTTGGCCGTGGCATCCCAGATCGCCATGTCGAGTGTGCCTACCGCCACCGAACGCTCGCCATGCCCGCCGGGCTTCTCGTTCCTCATCATTGTGGCCCAGATCCTGTGCGGATCCAGGTTGCTGCCGCTCTCGTCGAGCAGGCTGTCGGGTGCAGCCTCAAGGATGCGGTCGCGGAAGCGCTCGCGGATGAGGCCTCCCTGGCCATACCGGCCGTTCGAGTTGAAGCCGTAGCCGACGACGCGACGTCCGTCGCGCACCACGTCGGTCACGACAGCAACAAGGCTCGTGGTCATCTTCGAGAAATCGATATAGGCGTTGCGGATCGGCGAGGCGATCGGCTTGGTGATTTCGCGAACGTCGATGATGCGCATCAATGGCTTCCTCAAGGTCAAGTGCATCCGAGGGTCGAGCGATGTGACGACATCGCTCCGCTTCGCTCTATGCTGCCGCAGCGCCGGTCGTCTCCTTTTTCACCCCGACGAACGCTCTGAATGAGCGCTCGATCACGGCCGGGTCGACCCCTCTCGCGATGATGACGAGCTTTGTCGATATGCCTCCCTCTGGCCAAGCGGACAAATGCATCGGCTTGTGGATCAAATGCTGAACTCCCTGAACAACGACGGGCGTTTCAACATTCTCGATGGAAAGAAGCCCCTTAAGGCGCAGAATGTCCTTGCCGTGCCGGTTCAGCAACATTGAAAGCCAGAGAGCGAACCGCGCCCAATCGAGAGGAACCGTCGCGGTTAGTACGAAGGCGCGAACATCACCGTGCCGGTTCACATCATGATGGTGATCGGGATGGTGTGGATGGTTGATCTCGGACGAAATCCAGCGCGAAACCTCGCCCGCTCGAGATTCGAGACTGTGAACGTCGCTTGAGAAGAGCGAAGGACTGGGAGTGCAGCCTTCATCCAGCAGCACGATGTCAGCAGCCGGATTGATGGTCGACAGCCTGTTCTTCAACGCATCGGTAGCGCCTCGATTGACGAGGTCGATCTTCGATACGATCAGCCTGTCGGCAACTGCGGTCTGTCGCAGCGACTCCGGGTATTTCTCGATATTCTCGGCACCATTGACCGCGTCGACGACCGTGACGATATTCCCGACCCGGACCTGGTGGCGAAGGATCGGATCTGCCACCAGAGTTGCGATGATTGGGGCGGGATCAGCCAATCCGGTGGTCTCGATGATCAGTCTCGAGAACGAAGGTATCTGGTTCCTCTCCCGCCGTTCCAGGAGACTAAGGATCGCGTCTTTCAAGTCGACCCGGATCGTACAGCAGATGCAGCCACTTTTCAGGAGAACCACCTCATCGTCGATTTCCTCGACGAGAAGGTGATCGATCCCAACCTCTCCAAATTCGTTGATGATCACTGCTACGTCGCTGAGGTCTGGCTGCTCGAGCAACCGCTTGAGCAGAGAGGTTTTCCCTGATCCGAGAAACCCTGTCAGAATGTTGATCGTGATGGATCTCCGTTCCGCTTGGGGAAGTGCTGAATCGTTCTCAGGTTCTGTCATCGCGCGCAGCCTCCAGTGCTTCAATCAACGCCAGATCCAATGGATCGCATGCTTGGCCCGTCATCTGCTCGGCCACAGCCCAGAGACCGCCGAGATTGTCAACGACCGCGCTCTTCCCAGTGCGTCCGACGAGTGTGAACCTGTTTGTCCACCCGGTGAGCTTGAGTCCGTAGTAGCCGAGGATCCGGTTGGCCTCAGCCGATCGCCGCCTGCGTTCGGCAAAGGGTGACGAGACACCTGAAGCGAGACCGTCAGTCCAGTGATCGGAAGCTCCGAAAGTCCCACATAATCCGCACATGGTGCCCGTCACCTCTCTTGAGTGCCCTATCGGGCCTCGATCACGATTGCGGTCGAGCGGAGCCCGACTTGGGGAAGCGCTCGGCGAAGTCCGAGGCGATCTCTTCCATCGTTACGAAGCGTACGCCGTCATGGCCCTTCATGTATTCGAAAAGTCGCTGATGCATTTGAAGTACGTGCGGCTTACCCGATACGTCCGGATGAATGGTCAGCGGGAACACCGCATAATCGTAGTTCTCGTACACCCAATCGAATTGATCCCGCCACATCTGCTCGATGTCCCGAGGATTGACGAAACCATGGCTGTTCGGCGAAGCCTTGATGAACATCATTGGCGGCAGGTCGTCCAAATACCAGGATGCGGGAATTTCGATCAGATCGGTTTCCTGCCCTGAAACGTAGGGCTTCATCCAGGAAGACGCCTCCTGCGAGTAGTCGATCTTCGTCCACTTGTCGCCAACTGTAACATAGTATGGATGGTGATCGTTATGCATCAGCGAGTGGTCGTATTTGATGCCCTTCTTCAAGAGAAGCTCGTTAGTCTTTGAGCCGAACTCCCACCAGGGCGCCACGTAACCCCGCGGGGGCTTCCCTGCAAGTTTCGCGATGAGGTCTACGCACTTGTCGAAGACGGCTTCTTCCTGCTGCGGCGTCATGGCAATTGGATTTTCATGGCTATAGCCATGCATCCCGATTTCATGGCCGGCATCGGCGACAGCCTTCATTTCGTCCCAGAAGGTCTCGATCGAGTGACCTGGAATGAACCACGTCGTCTTGATCCCCCATTTTTCGAACATGCGTAAAAGGCGCGGTGCACCTACGCGCCCTGCAAAGACGCCGCGTGAAATGTCGCACGGGCTATCCTCACCACCATAGGAGCCAAGCCACCCTGCTACGGCATCGACGTCGATACCGTAGGAAATCATGATATTCTTTGCCATCTGCTTTCCTTCCTCCTTGTTCGTGATGGATCGCGAGATCGCTGGGTCCCGGGATCATGTCACCTCTTTGAGCGTGATGTTTGCGCGAGCACAGGCTCGGCTCAGGTGCTGTCGCATGTAGTATGCGGCACCGGCCGGATCCCTCATCGCCAGAGCCTCGACAATTCGCTCGTGTTCGATGACCGGCTGCCAGAACCGGTCCGGCACCTCCAAAGGCAGCCGCTGGCTTTCATTCACCACCCGAGCAAAACTGGCGTGGATGTCTGCCAAGAGCCTGTTTTGGGAGAATTTGATGATGAGTTGATGAAATTCGAAGTCCGTCTGCACGAACATAGCGTAGTCCGAACGCTGCCGTGCCCGTCGAAAGGCCTCGAGATTTTTCTGGATCTCATCGAACTCGGCCTGGGTGTGATTCATAGCCGCGAGCTGCGCAGCATAACTTTCGGCAATATACCGGAATTGGAACACCTCTTCGGGCGGATAGCTCTGCTCCAAGGGCCAGCGTTCCCTTGCGGAAAGGGCCTCCTTGTTCGGAAAATCCCGGACGAAGGTTCCCCTGCCCCGCTCGATCGAGATGACACCGCTCGTGGCCAGGATCGCCAATGCCTCCCGCAATGAGGGACGACTGACGTTCAATTCCTGAGCAAGTTCTCTTTGGGAAGGCAATGCTTCGCCAACAGCGAACCGACCGCTCCGAATAATCGCCAGTAGAGTCGATGCGGTCGCCTGTGACACGCTCTGGCCTGGCTCACGCCTCACTTCGCCCTCAATAGGCATCATCGTTTCATCCATAGGCATGATCCACCTGCCGACATTCTAATCTTCACGGCAGCTATTGCGCACCGAAGGCTCCAACGGCAAGTTCCTTCTTCCCTCTTGCAGCGATGCTGCGTGCATTCCTCTTCCGATAAACCCGGCGTCTTGCTCAGACCATGACATCCCCACCATTGGGGTTCATTGTCGCTCCGACATAGTAGGCGCCCTCATCCGATGCGAGGAGAACCGCAGTCGGTGCGATCTCATCGACGGTCCCGGCTCGCCCGATCGGCAACTCGGAAAGCTTCCGCTTTTTCCATGCCTCGGGCAAGGCGCGGAACAGTTCCGTCTCGATAGGACCTGGGCAAATGGCATTGGCCGTGATCCCGAGGCGCGCGACCTCGTATGCAAGAGAGCGCGTGAACCCGATCACACCCGCCTTGGCCGCGGCATAGTGGGCCATTTCGGGTGCTCCCTTGTGGCCAAGCTGGGAGGAGATGTTAATGACGCGCCCATACCGACGCTTCATCATTCCCGGCAGAACTGCTCTGGTGCACAGGAACACGCCGCGCAGGTTGACTGACATCATTTGATCCCACATCGCCGTCGGCATCTCGGCCACGACGGAGGTGGTGTCGATCCCGGCATTGTTCACGATGATGTCAATCCGTCCGAGAGCCTCGACAACGTGAGCGACCGCAGCCTCAACCTGGCCTTCGTCGCTCACATCGGCTGCCACGGCAATTCCCTCGCGCCCCTGCGCCGAGACCTTTGCCGCCGTTGCCTCAGCGGCAGAGAGAGTCAAGTCAAGGACGGCAACGTTCGCCCCTTCACGTGCAAATGCAACTGCGATCGCTTCACCGATGCCACGGCCGCCGCCGGTCACGAGCGCCCTCTTTCCTTCCAGTCTTCCGATCATGGTCGCTCCTCATTCAGCAACTGTATATGGGGTCGAGTCTTGATAGCTGGCCCGCCTAGAATTCGTTCGGCTTCAACCATGAAGGCTGTGAACACCTCGGAATCCGGGATTGCCGACGCCACTTCCTCATGCCTGAAGCAATGAACCTGGTGTCCTGCCCCAACTGTCTCGGCTCGGGGCATCTCGGCGCGGCACCGATCCGTCGCGAAGGGGCACCGCGAGGCAAGAAAGCACCCCTTCGGCAAATTTATCGGACTTGGGATCTCGCCCTTCAGGCTGACTTTCGTCTCCATCTTGAGGTGCGGATGCGGGAGGAGAACAGAGGACAGGAGCCCGCTCGAGTATGGATGCCGAGGTTTGTTGAACACCGTTGCGGCATCCCCCTGTTCCACGATCATGCCCAGATACATGACGGCAACACGATGGCTGATGAACCGCACGGTCGATAGATCGTGCGAGATGAACAGATAAGACGTTCCCCTCTCCGCCTGGATTTGCCGCAGCAGATCCATGATTTCCGCACGCGCCGTAGGGTCCAACGCCGATGTCGGCTCGTCCAGAACGACCAGTTCCGGTTGCGTCACCATGGCCCGGGCGATACCGATCCGCTGCTGTTGACCGGCCGAGAGGTCGGACGGATAGGCCTCCAGGATCTCCGGGTCCAGCCTGACCAGCTTGATCGCCCCGTGCACACGTTTACGTCGTTCAGAGCTTTCGACCCGCAGTGCAACCAGCGGCTCCTCAATGGTTCGTCCAACCCTCATGCGAGGATCGAGCGACTCAGCGGGTTCTTGGAAGACCAGTTGAATTTTCCCGAGGAGATCGCTGGACCGGCGGCGCTGACCGATCAGATCGTGACCCTTGAATTGAATTCTGCCGCTTGTCGGTTGGGTAAGTCCTACTATCGACCGTCCGACCGTTGTCTTGCCGGATCCACTTTCTCCCACGAGCCCTAACGTTTCGCCCTCGGCAATGCTGAAACTCACATCGTTGATGGCCTGGACGACGTTACGGGAGCCGACGATCGGAAAGTGCTTTACGAGATTCTGCACATTCAGTACCGACGTCATGTGTGCCTCACCGGAAAGTAGCATCGCGCGAAATGTCCGGGCGATTGCTCTACGAGCGGTGGTGCTGCGTCCACGCAGCATGGTTGTGCGAGCGGACACCGGGCTGCATAGGCGCAGCCGAATCCGGGCACACCTCGCTTCCGATCGTCCGTGACCGTCCAGGCTGTGCGCAGCTTGGGATTGTGGGAAAACGCTGCGAGCAGCATCAATGTGTAGGGATGGCTCGGGCGCAGGAAGAATTCCTCTCGTGGCGCGATCTCCATGATCTCGCCATTGTAGAGCACTGCAACACGATCACAGAAATGCGCCGTAATGCCGACATCGCGGGTAATGAACAGCATCGAGCTGCCATGCTCGATAGTCAACTTCCGAAGCAAATCGAGAACTTGAGACTGGACCGTTACGTCCAGTCCACTTGTGGCATCATCGGAGATGACAAAGGCGGGATTGCAGATCAGCGCAATTGCGATCACCGCGCGCTGAGCCATGCCGCCGGAGAGTTCATGGGGATATGCGCCCATCCTCCTTTCCGGGTCTGGAATCTGGACGGCTCGCAACATCTCCAGGGCGAGCCGCCTTCCCTCAGACCGGCTCACGCCCAGGTGAGCCTTGGCCACATTCATGATCTGATCACCGACGGTCAGAACCGGGTTAAGCTCGCCGCGTGGGTTCGGAACAACCATGGCGATCTTCCGCCCGCGGAGCTTGTGCAGCTCCCGCTCGGGAAGTGCCAGAATATCCTGACCGTCGAGCAGAATGCGACCGCCGGAGATCCGACTCGGAACAGGCGGAAGCCCCAGGATCGACCGCGCGAGCGTTGTCTTGCCAGCTCCGCTTTCGCCCACCAGGCCGAGGATCTCACCCGCACCGACCTGTAGATCGACACCCTTCAGGACCATGCGCGGCGCACCGGAAGCCGTTGGGAATTCCACGCGCAGATCCTCCACACGGACGAGATACTTGCTCTGGCCCTGGGGGGCATCGGCGCTTGCCACGGCCGTCCTCACGAGCTCAGCCATACGATCCTCAGCTGCTGATGCGCGGATCGACCAGGAAGTAGACAAGATCGACCACCAGATAAACGATCAGGGAAAAGAACGCGGAAAACAGAACGAAGCCCAGAACGGGGTAAATGTCCGAGTTAAGAACCCCCTGTACGGCGTACTGACCGGCGCCCCCCCACGAGAAGACGATCTCGACGAGAACCGCGCCGCCGATCAAATAGCCGTAGAGCACGCTTATGATCGTGACGATCGACGGAAGAGCATTCCGCAGAGCGTGACGCATGACGAGATGCTGGGGAATCCCGCAAAGAATTTCATACCGACTGAAGTCGGACGCCAGCATCTTTTCCATGGTCGATTGCGTCATCTTCATGATGGGGCCGGCGTTGATCAGGCCCAGCGTGAGAACCGGTAGGACCAGATGCTTTGCTGCCGAGACGAACGCCTCCATGTCGCCTGCGATCAGTGCGTCCACAGTGTAGAGGCCGGTAACGGGCGGTGGCGAAATCACCGCCATATCAATCCGGCCGAGTGGAGCAGGAGCCCAGCCCAGGATCGTGTAGAAGATGAAGATCAGGACAAGTCCCAGCCAAAAGTCGGGCAGAGATCCGGCACTGAGGCCATAGAGATCCGAGACCCGTGCGACCCATCCCTTTTCGTTGAGCGCCGAAGCAATGCCGACCGATACACCAATGACGATCGCAAGAAGGAGCGACAACGTTACGAGTTCAAGCGTTGCTGGGAACCGCATGAGCAGATCCTCAAGAACCGGCCGTGTCGTTTGCCAGGAGGTTCCAAGATCACCGCTAAAGAGATTGGCGACATAGATGAAAAACTGAACATAAAGCGGCTTATCCAGCCCTAGTTGTTCGCGCAGACCGGCAATGGCTTCCGGTGTCGCGGTCGGTCCAAGCATGAGTGTGGCCGGATCACCAGGGATGCTCTTCACCAGCATGAAACTGACAAGAACGATTCCGAGGAGCTGCGGGAGGATGAAGACGACCCGATGACCCAAATAGGACAGAACACGCATTAGGCTGTCTCCTCACGCACAAGGGACTTGTCACGCACAAGGGACTTGGTATTTCGGCGACGGTGTGCGTCGATGTCCCTGATCAATGCGCGACGCTTCGTGGGATCCGCGAGAACCTCCACGGATGAGCCTACCAGAGAGAAGCCAAATACCGTTATGGCCAGCATTAGACCTGGAAAAACCGATGGCCACCATTGTCCGGTCACTACGTTCTGAAAACCCATGGCGATCATGCTGCCCCATTCGGGGGTCGGGGCACGAACACCCGCACCGATGAACGAGAGGGCCGCCGTCAGAAGAATACCCCAGCCGACATTCACCGACAGCTGCGCAAGGATCGGCGCAATCGCGTTGGGGACGATGTGGTGGAAAATGGTTTTCATATCCGAAAGACCGGCAACCTGTGCCGCCTCGACATAGCGCATGGAGCGAATGCTGAGCACCTGCGAGCGCATCAGCCTGAGATAGACAGGCACATTCACGAAAGCGATCGCAATGACGACGGTTTGAATACTTTGCCCGAGTGCTGCCACAAGGGCGATCGCAAAGACGAAGACAGGAAAGGCCTGGAGCACGTCAGCCGCACGCATGACGGCGAACGAGAGCCACACCCGGACGCCTTTTCCAACGCTGTAGTATCCTACGAGCGCTCCGATGACCGTTCCAAGGACGGCGGAGATCAAGGTTCCGAGAACCGCGATCGTCAGGTCGATTTGGGGCGCATAGATTGCGCGACTGAAGATATCCATGCCGACTGCGTCGGTCCCGAAAAGGTGCGACCAGCTCGGCGGCTCGAGAAACTGTGTCGGGTCCGCTTCGATGGGAGAATACGGTGCAATGATGGGCGCGAGGAATGCCGCGCAGGCGACAGTAACGACTATGAGGTAGCCTATGGCGAAGCGGGGTCTGATCCGGGCGATTTGGATCAGGAGGCGGAGTTTTTCCATAGCGCTCAACTCCCGGATGCTGAAGAGTCCCCCCGGCTCGTGCCGGGGGGAGCCACCTTAGGCGCGCACGAAATCTTGGAAGCGCAGGTTGTTCGACGTGTAGTAGGTGAAGCCCTTCAAGTCCGCCTTCCGCGCCAGCGTATAGCTGGGATAGGCGATGAAGCCCCAGGGAGCATCATTCATGAGCATCTTCTGCACCTCGGTGTACTTGGCCAGCCGCTCCTTGTCGTCGAGCGTTTCCAGTCCTTCCGTAATCAGACGGTCGACGGTATCGTTCGCGTAGTTGGAGTAGTTCACGTAACTCTTCTGGTGGAAGTACAGGAAGGTCGAGTATCCCGGATCCGGCGTCCACGGCGAATCGAGATAGAAGATCATCGGCTTTTGTCTCTTGGTCACGTTCTCGTAAAATACGCCTGCGGGAAGCTTGTCGAGAACGAGATCAACGCCAATCTGGCGCAGAGACGTCTGGATGAGGAGTGCGATGGGCTCCTGCGTCGGGTCACCGGCATTGTAGGATAGGCTCGTCTTGAATCCAGAACCGTGGCCCGCCTTCGCGAGCAAATCTTTCGCTCTTTCAAGATTGTAGTTATAATCAAAAAAGCTTAAATTCGCCATGGGATAGATATACGGCATAGGAGCCGTTTGCTTGTCGGCGTATCCGTAGTAGATCGTACGGATAATCTCATCCTGAGGAATCGCAAGATTGATGGCTCGCCGCACATCGGCATTGCCGAATGGATCGATCTTTGTATTCAGTTCCAGCCAGATCATATAGGAAGACTTGACTGAATCGACATCGACATTCGGTCGGCCCCCAAGGCTCTGCAACTCACGCGGCTGCAGGAACTGCGCGATATCGACAGCCCCCCCCTGAAGCAGAGATAGGCGGCTCGCGGATGTCGGCACCTCCCGCATGATGACGCGCTTCATGAAAGGCTTATCGCCCCAATAGTCGTCGCGAGCCTCGAAGACCGCCTGCTGCCCGCGGACGAGCTGGGCCAGTCGGTATGGGCCGAATCCTGCACTTTCGTTCTTCAGGAATTGCACCGCCCAGGGGTCATCGCCGCCGCCGACCTCGGCGCACTTTTTCGCATCGTAGATGGGATTGGCGAGATTGCACTGCTGCTTGAGAAGCAGAGGATTGGGCTTATCGAGATTGAACGAGATCGCGTAATCTCCCTCGATCTTGATCTGCTCCGGGGATTTCAGGCCCAGCACTGCCGTCTGGAAGATTCCCTGCCCCTTCAGGTTGAATTTCCGGTCCCAGGTCCATTTCACATCCTTGGCCGAGAACGGGTTCCCCCAATTCGAGCGCACCCCCTCGCGTAGTTTGAACGTCGCTTTGCGGCCGTCATCGGAAACCTCCCACTTTTCCGCGAGCTTACCTTTCAGCGCCAGATTGTAGGGCTGGTCCGCGCGGACGGACGTGTCCTCGCGATACACGCCTGGTCTGTTCGGATCCGGTATCTTCTCGTAGGCCAGCATGTAATCGTAGAGAGCTCCCAGAGAATCGATAGAACCAAGGCTTACGTCGAATTCGATATCGAGGCCCTGCGGCGTGGCGGGAGCAGCGATGACCAGGGTGTCATTCCGACCCTGCGCCAGCGCGCTGCGCGCTCCCAAGCCGCCCAGCAAGGCAGCGGCGCCTGCCGCCGCTGCCGTCGTTTTAAGAAACTGACGGCGGGTACCGTTGATAGCCGATCCTTCATTCTCTTGAGACATTGTCACCGCTCCCTCTAACTTATCCCTCGCGATGCGCCGCACTGGTCAGACCAATGCGACAATACTCCAGTATGGCGCCGATTTTCTCCAATTGGAAAGCAGAAACTTTCTGCCATATATCTTTTTTATGCCCTATGCTTCTATATATTGACCAATTCCAGGACAACTGGCCAGACCAGCATGTAACCAGAACCACATTTCGGATACGATCACTATGGCAAATGTAACTTTGATTACGACCGGCGGTACCATTGCATCGCGACGAGACGCTATGAGCGACCATGTCGTGTCGAGTGTATCGGGCGCTGACCTAAAGCGAACATTGCACGATCCCCTCGATGGAATCGAGATCAACGTAGATGAGTTCTGCAATATCGGCAGCTTCGAGATGGACCTGCTGCTTGCATTCTCTCTTTCAAATCGCATCAACATGCATCTTTCTCGCCCGGATTGCGACGGAGTGGTCGTCACTCATGGTACGGATACTATGGAGGAGAGCGCCTATATGGCTGATCTGCTCGTTGAGAGCGACAAACCGGTCGTCTTCACGGGAGCACAGCGTAGCGCCGACAGCCTGGACAGAGATGGTCCCCGCAATATCGCGGAGGCCGTCCGGCTCGCCGCGTCGCCAAAGGCCCGCGGTCTCGGGACGATGGTGTGTTTCGAACAGTACTTCCATGCCGCACGTGATGTCACGAAGACCCACAGCTCCCGCGTGGATACTTTCCGTTCGGCCGAGCACGGAAAGCTCGGCGAGATCGACGGCGATGTCGTGATCGTTCAGCGGCGCCCGGTCCTGCGAAAGCACTATACTGCATCGGCTATCGAACCGGAGATAGAGCTTATCAAGCTCGTGATGGGATCCAACGACCGTTACATGCGCTGGACGATCACCAATGGAATGAAGGGTATCGTTCTCGAGGGGTTCGGGCGAGGTAACGCGACCCCGCTCGTAGCGTCCGCAGTAAGCGATGCAGTCTCCCGAGGCATCCCGGTCATCGTGACATCCCGCTGTGCGGAGGGACGGGTCAAGCCGGTATACGGCAATGGCGGCGGAAAGGATCTGGCCCGCGCTGGCGCGATTTTTGCCGGCGATCTCTCCGGTCCCAAGGCCCGAATTCTCGCATCTGTTCTATTGGGGCTCGGGCTCGGCATGGAGGAGTTACGGCGGGAGTTCGAGCAGCTTGGCGGTTGATGGATGGCCGAAGCAGGACCGGGTGCGCTCACCGACCGGATCTTGCGAAGCCGCATTGGCATTCTGGCGCCATTCGCGAGCCTTGGAGCCTGACCCGAGACCCTGGACTTGTTACGCCGGATCATCGGCGGACTTGGTGGGAAGTCGCTCAGGTCGATCGCATCAGAGGAGTTGTGGCTCAAATGTCCGAGATCGAGAAAGGTTCGACAGTCGAAGGGCGGGTCCCCTATCAGGCAATTTCCGAACGGAGCCCTTTGAAATTGCCCGGCGGGGCACGGATCGCTGTATGGACAATCGTGAACGTGGAGCATTGGCGACCGACGGCCCCGATGCCGCGGACGGTTCTGCCCCCACCCATGGGGCAACCACTTCTGCCCGACATCCCGAATTGGGCGTGGCATGAATACGGGATGCGGGTTGGTTTCTGGCGTTTCCTGGATGTCCTGGGATCGCGCGGCCTGCGGGCGACCTTCGCTGTCAATGGGTCCGCGTGTCGTGCCTATGAGAGGGCTTGCCGGGCGGCACACGACGCCAAATGGGAGTTCATCGGACACGGCTTCGTGCAGAAGCCGATGCACAGGATCGAGGACCAGAGCGCGGCGATCTTCGATACGATCCGGGCTATCAAAGACTTCACAGGAACTGCGCCGCGCGGGTGGGAGAGCCCTGGTCTCACGGAAACCGACGAGACGGCCGACCTGCTCGCCGAAGCAGGAATCGAATACGTCTGCGATTGGGTGCTGGATGATCAACCGGTCCCCATTCGCACCAAGACACGAAGCCTCACCTCGATTCCCTACACGGTCGAGATCAATGACGTTGTGATGTCGGCTGTCCAACAGCAACCCTCGGACGAGATATTGCGCCGCGGGCGCGATCAGTTCGACCGACTCTATCTCGAAGGGGCTAAGAGGCCCCGCGTTATGGCGATTTCCATTCATCCCTATTTGACTGGGGTACCTCACCGGATCGGATATCTGGAAAAGCTCTATGACCATATTCTTGGGCATGACGGCGTGTTGATGTGGACCGGCGCGGAGATCCTGGACTGGTATCTGGGACAGATCGCCACCGCCTCCATCCAAGCCGAATGAAAGCTTACTGCGCGATGATGCGCCTCCCAGTCCGATCCTTCCGACGTGAACTCGGCATTGGAATCGCGGATCATTCCCATGCCGCATGCGGCTGGCTGCCGTTCGACTATCGCGTCACCCGGTCAGGCTGCTCAAAAAGGCGGCGTTCTTCTGCTCAAGCGGCGTTTGGCTGGAGTTCCCATCGAGAGCCTACCTGCAAATACCATTCAAACAGGACCTTGACCCAAATGGCGACTTGACCCCAGCCTTAGGCGCAAAGATACTTTCCTGGCCAGACCAGGAGACACTTTGGTCTGACCAAAAATGCTGACTTCCTTCAGCCATGCGAGGCGTGATGGTTTCATCCCTCCTAGACGTTCGGGCCGTAAGCAAACGATACGGAGCGACCACAGCGCTGGACGGCGTCTCGTTCACCCTGCAATCCGGGGAGGTTTGCGGTCTTCTTGGAGAGAACGGCGCCGGCAAGTCAACCCTCGTCAAGCTGCTGAGCGGGGTCGTAACTCCGGACTCGGGCGAAATCCTCGTCAATGGCGCAAAGTTCGCTCCGCAAACGATCGTCGAGGCAAACGGACGTGGCGTATCGACCGCGTTCCAGGAATTGAGCTTGGTGCCATCGCTCTCCGTTGCGGTGAATATGTTCCTCCCTCAACTCGATCGCAACCGGTTCGGCTTGGTACCGATCCCTAAACTGGAGACGAGGGCCGGAGAAATTCTGGAGGAGTATGGCGTCACGGACATCGCACCGTCCGCGCTGATCGGCGACCTGCCGCTCGGGATGCGGCAGAGGGTCGAGATCGTCCGGGCACTCCGGCGCGAACCGTCCGTTCTCCTTCTCGACGAGCCGACCGCAGCCCTGACCGATCGCGAATGGCTGTTCCGCCTTGTGGACCGGGTTCAGACGAGCGGCGGTTCCGTCCTCTACATCAGCCACAAGCTCGACGAGATCCGGCGACTTTGCCGGCGCTGCGTGATCCTGCGCAACGGCAGGAAGGTCCTGGACAGCGAGGTATCCGCCATGAGCGACGACGCCATCTTCAGCAGCATGGCCGGCCGCTCCATCGTCGAGACTTTCACGGCCACGCCCTCGGCCGTCCAGGCTGGCGAAAGACCAGCTCTCGAAGCCAAGGGCCTGGCCGGACCCGGCATTGGGGATATCAGCTTCTCCCTCGCCCCGGGAGAGATCCTGGGCGTGGCAGGACTTGAGGGGCATGGCCAGTCCAACCTGTTCAAGGCACTCGTGGGACTCGAGCCTCTGCAAAAGGGATCAATTTCAGTCAACGGCACCGAAGCCGCAATCCGATCTCCGCGTGCTGCGCAGAGACTTGGCGTCGTGTTGGTCCCCGAGGAGCGTAAGTCGGAGGGAGTTTTCAACGATCTCTCGACAATGGCGAATATCTCACTACCCGTGATCGACTCCGCGAGCCGTGCCGGGTTCGTTCACCCGGGTGCAGAGCGGCGGCTTGTCGAGGCTGTCGTCCCGTCCGTAAACTTGGCAGAACACTATCTGCCCCTCAGCATCAGCGCGCTGTCGGGAGGCAATCAGCAGAAGGCGATTCTGGCCAGGTCGCTTATCAGCGGCGCAAAGTGTCTGCTTTTGTTTGACCCGACCCGAGGCGTCGACGTCGGAGCGAAGCAAAATATCTACGCGATGATGCGGGCCTTCGTTCGGGACGGTGGTGCGATCCTGTTCTACTCCACGGAACTCGACGAGCTCGTTCATCTGTGCGACCGCTGCGTTGTGCTCTATCGTAACGCAATCGCCGGGGAGCTCTCCCGAAGCGAGCTCACGCAAGATAGACTGCTGGCCATGGCTTCCGGCGCTTCTGGCCACCCGATCACTGCCTTGCCATCCCGCCCTGACGCCCTGGGGGCAAGAATCCCATGATGAACCGGATTGCGCAGCGCCTCGGAAAGCTCGGTGGCACAGCCACACCGTCCGTTCTGCTATTTCTGTTGATGTTCGGCATCTACGCCGCCCATGAGCCCTCCGCGCTTTCGTCATTCGGCATCAGCAATCTGGTGAACAACACGGTCGTATTGGCCCTGGCGGCAGCGGGCCTGACCATCGTCATCCTGACGGGAAACCTGGACCTCTCGGGGTCGGGCGTAATAGCTCTGGGCAACGTTGTCGTTGCAACGACGAGTACCGAGATCCTGGGCAGCTCCGGCAGCCTGGCGGCCGTGCTCGCGATCGGGATCTTGGTCGGCGCCTTGAACGGCTTTCTGGTTGCTTATCTCAGGCTTCAATCGCTTGCGGTGACGATCGGCTCTCTGATCGTCTGCCAAGGCATTGCTCTTCTCGTGCTTCCTGCGCCTGGCGGCCAAGTCGCAGACGCCATTTCCGACGGAGTGACTGGTGACCTCTTAGGAATACCGACTGCAGCACTCATCCTGGTCGCGGCAGCTCTGCTCTGGACTGTCCTGAAGAACACCCGTCGCGGCATTGCCCTTTATGCGGTCGGGGCCGACGAAGCGGCGGCTCGGTTGTCGGGCATTGATACTCGGTCGACGAAGATGTTCGCCTTTATCGCGGCCGGAATCTGCTATGCGGTGTCCGGCTACGTTTACAGTGCCGAGATTGGATCAGGGGATCCCCGGGTCAGCGACTCGTTCCTGCTCTTCATGTTCGCTTCGGTGGCCATTGGTGGAACATCGCTGATCGGCGGCCTCGGCGGAGTCATCGGAACATTGTTCGGCGCCGGAATCCTGACTGTCATGCAGAAGATGCTCTTCGCGCTCGGCGTCGCCGAGTTTTACACGAACATCTTCAACGGTCTGATCATGATCGCTGCAATCTTCTTTGGCCAACTCACGACTCTCGTCTCCCGATTCACAAGGCGGAAGGTCGCTTAGATGCAGACCCGGAACACAACGCCTGCAGCGGACATTGCAACCGGAGAACCGGTTTCATACCGCCGTCCCCTCCTTTCACCGGATCTTGGTCCTGCGCTCGGAGTGCTCGGGGCCACGGCCGTCCTGGTTGTTGGAATGAAGCTGCTCAATCCCGCCTTCGGATCGGTCGATCAGCTTACGGCCATCCTTGTGACGGCGATATTTCTCGTCGTCGCCTCCTTCGGCCAAGGCCTCGTCATCCTGATCGGCGGTATCGACCTGTCCATCGGCGTCGTTATGGGAATCGGCGGCATGATGATCGCCAACTTGACGCGCGGCAGCAACGACGCACTTATTTACGCCCTGCCGGCGGCATTGCTCTGTTGCACGGCGATCGGCGCGATCAACGGGATCGGAATCGGGATCGCCAAGCTGCCTCCGTTCATTATGACCTTGTCGTCCGGAACGACCTTCTTTGGAATTGCACTTAGTCTGACGTCAGGAGGCTCCCAGCAAACCGTCGCCCCCGCGCTGCAGGATTTCATGAGCGGTCGCTGGCTTGGAATACCGCTCCCAATCCTCTTCATGATCATTTTCGTTGGCGGAGCCATTCTGTTCCAGAATAGGACCTCGATCGGGAGGAAACTCTATGCCACCGGCAGCAGCCCTGGGGCAGCGCGCGTGCTCGGTCTTCCAATTGTGCCATTAACCGTCACGGTATACGCGATCAGCGGGCTGTGTGCTGGAGTGGCGGGCATACTTCTCGCCGGCTATTCGTCCAGCGCAACCCTAGACATGGGCAATGCCCTTCTGATGCCGACGATTGCGGCGGTCGTGATTGGGGGCGCACGCGTTACAGGCGGCGCGGGCCTCTACATCGGCACCTTCGCAGGCGCGTTGTTCCTGAGCACCCTGTCGACGGTCATCACCGCTTTCAGTCTGTCACAAGGATTCAGGAGCATCGTTCAAGGAGCAATCATCATCATTGCTCTGATATTTCAGGGAAAACAACTCATCGGCATCAAACGCTGATCGCAACTACGCACGTTGCGTATTCACATCGGAGGAACAACATGAGGACCAAGTTTTACCGTTGGGCGGGGATCAGTGCACCAGGTCTTCTGACCGTTGCCGCCATTTCTCTGGCCGCGACACCTGGACATGCACAGCAGTCGTATAAGGTGTTTCTCAACATGAGCTATAGCGGCAACACGTGGCAGGCCGCGGCCGCCAGCGGCATCAAGGCGCTTGCCGCGACTCCTCCTTATGACAAGATGGTCGACTTCAAGACCGTGATCTCCGGCACCGACGTGCAGCGTCAGATCTCCGACCTTCAAAGTATGATCGCGAATGGCGCGAATGCTATCCTGATCTATCCGCTTTCGCCAACCGCGCTCAATCGGGTCATCAAGCAAGCCTGCGACAGAGGCATCACCGTATTCACCTACGACTCGACCGTTACCGAGCCATGTGCCTACAACGTCAGCAACATTACCGCCCGCTATGGAGCGAACAGCGCCCAATGGATGGTCAACCAGATGGGTGGCAAGGGCGAAATCGTCTTCAACCATGGCGTCGCGGGGACAACCGTCACGAAGACTTACGACGAACAGGCCTATCACATCTTCAAGAAGTATCCGGGCATCAAGATCGTCGGCGATTTCTACGGCAACTGGAATGACGCAACATCGCAAGAAGAGGTTGCCAAGATCCTGGCTGCCCATCCCAATATTGACGGCATCTGGACCGTGGACGGCACATACGGCTCGTTGCAAGCGGTAATGAACGGACGCCCCGACCGGTTGGTCACGATTGCCGGTCAGTCGAACAATGGCTACCGCCTCATGATCGCCGATCCCGCCCTACAGGCAAAAGGACTGAAAGGCGTGTCGTCAAGTGCGGGGCCAGCCGTCGGTGGGTACGCATTCAAACTCATGATGGAAGTGGTCACTGGCAAGAAGAAGCCTGAGAAGCACAATATCGAGTATCCGCTGCCGTGGGTCGAACCCAAGGACGTAAAGGTCTGCTCCGGCGAATTGTTCGTCGGGGGCTGCAACACCTTCCCGGCCGATAAGGTGCCGCCGTTGTTCCTCGATACCTCACTCAACGGCGACCTCCTGCCGGAACTGAGCCTGGAATCTGTCCAGAACGGAACACCTACTCCGAATGCCACGATTCAGGAACTGCCGAAGATCAGCTATGCGGACAACTTACCAGGCATCAACTGCATCGATTGCAAGCCTCCCGCAGACTGGCTCGAGCCGAACCGCGTGGATCCGATCGCGGTCCCGAAATAATTGTATAGGGGTAGGGCTTCGGCCCTGCCCCATCGCATCGCGGTCAGACATCGTCGGATGGCAAGGCTCTGGCCGGATTTCCACGCTCGGTGGCGCACCGTGTCGATGCAATTTTGCGGGACGCCCAAGCGTCTTCGATGATGCCGCCGTCCGCCCGTCGCGGCATGGCGTTTTCGCCTTTGCTCCCTTCAGTAGCGCCCGACGAGCAGTCCTCCATCCACCACGATGACCTGCCCCGTGATGTAGCGCGCTGCATCCGATGCCAGGAACACGGCGACATCGGCGACGTCCTCCGGTTCGCCCGTACGGCCGAGCGGGATGAACTTGGCCGCGTCCTTCAATCCTGCCTCTCCGAGGGAATTCTCCTCAGACAGGGCCTGCGCCGTGCAGATATAGCCCGGTGCAATTCCGTTGACGCGGATGCCGTCCTTGGCGAGTTCCACCGCCAGGCCACGAACGAGTCCCACGACACCCGACTTGGCGGCGGAGTAATGCACGTGCTCATCCCAGCCGTATGCGACACCCATGATCGACGAAAGCGCGATCACGCTGCCGCTACCGCGCTGTCTCATCCCGGGAGCGGCAGCGCGCGCGATCCGAAACACGCCGCCGAGATCGATATCGAGCGTGTGGTTCCACTTCTCGTCGGTGAGCGCCGGCAAAGGAACCTTGTGCGCGATGCCTGCATTGGCGAGGACCGCGTCGATCCGGCCGTGTCTCTCCTCGACCAGCGCCACAAGGGAATCCGTTCGTTCCGTATCCCTCACGTCGAGATAATGGAATTCGGCGTGACCTCCCTCCTGGATGATCTCCTCGGCGGTCCTCTGGCCCTCGCCCTCAAGGACATCGGTCAGGATGACGCGGTACCCGGAGCGGGCGAACGCGACGGCGGAGGCTCGGCCAATTCCGATTCCGGCTCCGGTGATCAACACCACAGGTATATGCATATCGTTGTCCTTCGTCATCTCTGGGCACCGGCTGCCTACCAGCGTTCGCCCGTCTTGGCGGGAACGGCGTAAGGCGACAGTTCCCGTTTGAGGAAGGCCCCGCCTCCGGGCTCGCCGATGATCTTGCCCTCCTCCGCCACGAGCTTTCCGCGAAGAATCGTGGCCACGGGCCAGCCTGTCACCGTCATGCCTTCATACGGTGTATAGTCGGCGCCGTGGTGCATCAGCTCCTGACGGATGGTTTCCTTGCGCTGCGGATCCCATAGGACGATATCGGCGTCGAAGCCCGGAGCGATCGATCCCTTCCTGGGATAGAGGCCGTAGATCTTCGCATGGTTCGTCGAGGTCAGCGCGACGAAGTCGTTGAGCGTGATGCGGCCCTCGACGACGCCCTTCGAGTACAGGATCTGCATGCGCGTCTCGACGCCCGGGATGCCGTTGGGAACCCAGCGGAACGAGGTGCGAGCCTTGGGATTCAGCTTGCCCATTTCGCCCTCGTAGAAGAACGGGCAATGGTCCGACGAGAAGGTCTGGAAGACGCCCGTCCGAATGCCTTCCCAGACCGCTTCCCAGCTTGCCTCGTCGCGGGGCGGAGGCGAGCACACGTACTTGCCGCCGCTCTCGTCCATGTTGAGACCCTTGAGGTCGTCGGCTGTCAGCGCGATGTATTGCGGGCAGGTTTCGCCATAGACCTTCAGGCCCTTCTGCTGGGCCCAGCGGATCTGCTCCATCGGCTCGCGTCCCGACACGTGGACGATCATGATCGGCACGTCAGTCAGCTCCGCATGGCTGATGGCCCGGTGCGTGGCCTCACGCTCGACGGATTGCGGACGGGACACCGCATGGTAATAGGGCGCCTTCTTTCCCGCGAGCTCCAGCCGCTCCGTCATGAATCGGATGGCGTCGTATCCCTCGCAGTGAACCATGACGAGCGCACCGCAGCCGCGCGCGCAGTCGAATACTTCAAGCAGCTGCCTGTCATTGAGCACGAGGTCGTCATACGTCATGAATACCTTGAACGACGTGTACCCGTCGTTGACGAGCGAGGGCAGCTCCTGGCCGAGAACGCTGGCGGTCGGGTCGCTGATGATCAGGTGGAAGCCGTAATCGCAGTAGCTCTTTCCGTCTGCCTCCTTGTGGTAATCGGCCACGCTCGTCCTGAGTGAGGCACCGCGCGGCTGGAGTGCGAAGGGCAGGACCGTGGTATTGCCGCCCGCGATGGCCGAGCGGGTTCCGCTCTCGAACCCGTCCGCCATGGCGGGGCCGCCGAAGGCCGGTTGGGCGAGATGGACATGGCTGTCGATTCCGCCAGGCATTACCAGCAGGCCGGATGCCTCGATCTCCTTTTCGCCGCGCTCCAGCCGCTCACCCACGGCGATGATGCGGCCGTCGCGAATGCCGACATCGGCACGCACCGTGTCCGCCGCCGTGACGACCGTTCCTCCGCGGATGACAAGATCATAATCACTCATGTCGAGGGCTCTCTCTTCCTGGTGCTGGATGGGTTCGTTACTGCAGGCGTCAGACCATGACGTCGCCGCCGTTGGGCGAGAGCGTCTGCCCCGTGTAGAAGGCGCCGGCCTGCGAGGCGAGCAGCAGGACGGTGGGGGCGATCTCGTCTACATGGCCGAAGCGTCCGACCGGCAGTTGTGCCTTCTTCATGGCCCGCCACTCGTCGCTGAGGCCCATCAGCAGCTCCGTCTCGACGGGCCCGGGCGCGACGGCGTTGACCATAACCCCATGGGGAGCCCCCTCGTAGGACAGCGCGCGCGTGAATCCTATGACGCCCGCCTTGGCGGCACAATAATGGGCAAGACCCGGCGCGCCCTTGTAGGCGAGTTGGGACGCGAAGTTGATGATACGGCCGTAGGAGCGCTCGACCATCTTGCGGAAGAAGGCTTGGGTCACCAGGAACGTGCCGCGCAGGTGAACGCCGAGCATGCGGTCCCAATCGGGCACGGTCAGATCGGTGAACGCCTTGTCGCCTCCAATGCCCGCGCAATTGACGAGGATGTCGACCCGTCCGAGCCGATCCTCGGCCCAGGAGGCCATGGCCGCAACCTCCGACTCGCTGGCGACATCGCAGGATCTGGCGTGAACCCGCAAGCCTGCGGATTCGAGCCGCCGGACGAGTTCGTCGGCGTTCGTCTCGTCATGGTAATGGCAGAATGCGACCTCGGCGCCATTGCGGGCAAAGAGCTCGACGGTCGCAGCTCCGATGCCCCGGCTTCCCCCCGTGACCAATGCCTTCCGTCCGGCCAAGCTGAAGATTTCGCTCATTTCCCCACCTTTCGCTCAAGCGGCAGCGCGGTTTCGCAACCATGCTGCATAGTCACGCACGCCGTGTTCGAGACTGATCTCCGGCTGAAAGCGGAGATCCCGCTGGACCGCAGACACATCGAAGCGATGCTGCATGTCATCCACGGGGTCCGGCCCCTCTCCAAGCTCGATCTCCGCCTGCGGCAGGACCCGGCGTACGATGTCGCCGATCTCACCGAGCGTCAGATACGTCCCACCGGTCACGTTGTAGGATTGGCGCGGCAGATGCGGCGTATTCAGAGCCATGACGAACGCCCTTGCCGCATCGTCCACATGGATGAACTGGCGGTGGAAGTCGCGCCCGAAGAGCTTACGGGTAGGACGGCCGGCAAGCGCATCCTCGATCATGGTCCGCACGATGCAGTCCGTCGTGCGCCGCGGCCCATACACCCACGACAGCCTAAGGCTCACGCCGTCGACGCCATATTGTTTGCTGTAAGCAGAAACGAGCTGCTCGCCGGCGACCTTGCTCGCGCCGTACACACTCGTCGGCACGAGAAGAACATCCTCGGGAACAGGGCCTCCGGGCGTGTTCCCATAAGCGCTGGTCGACGAGCAGAAGACAAAGCGCGCTCCGTGGATGCGCGCGATCTCGAGGACGTTCGCCGTGCCGACGATGTTGACCTGAACCATGGAATAGGGATTGTCGCGCGCCACCATGGGACCCGAGTGAGCCCCGCAATGAACGATTCCCACGATCTGGCTTTCAACGGAGAGCGCGTGCAGACGATGCACGTCCGACAGGTCGCAGACGACGATCGGCCGTCCTTCCTCCGTCATGGAAACCCGGTCGATAGGCACAACCCGCCGCCCGTCCGCCTCCAGCAGAGCCCGCACCGCATTGCCGAGAAGGCCGGCGGCCCCGGTCACCAAAACGGCCGGTTCACTCATGACGACCTCCTCAACCGACATGTCGTGCCAGCGCGCGATTGCGCTGGGATTCGCTCTGTTCGATCGGCAATTCGGCTGCCAGCAGCGTCTTCGTGTAGTCCTGCGCCGGCCGCGCGAAAATCGTTTCCGTCTCGCCGCTCTCGACGATCTTTCCGTAGCGCATGACCGCAACGTAGTGAGCCAAGGATCGCACCGAGTTGAGATCGTGTGTGATGAAGAGAGCGGACAGTCCCATCCCCTGCTGAAGCTCCCGAACGAGGTCGATGATCTGCGCCCGCACCCGGATGTCGAGGGCCGTGGTCGGCTCGTCGAACACCACGAAGTCAGGATGAGTCGCCAACGCCCGTGCGATGCCGATCCGCTTCTGCTCGCCGGCGGTGAGCTGATGCGGATAGGCGACCGCCAGCTTGGCCGGAAGCCGCACCATGTCGAGCAGCTCCCTCACCCGTCTGGCCCGATCCGCACGGCTCATCCTGGAATCGAGTTCGAGCGGCTCGCCGATCAGGTTCTCGACGGGCCAGCGTGGGTTCAAGGCCACGTAGGGTTCCTGGAACACCATCTGGATCCGCTTGCGATAGGGGCGAAAGTCACGCTCCGGCAGGGTGGTGATGTCGGCGCCGTCGAAAAGGATCTTTCCCCCGTCGGGATTGAGCAGCCTGACGAGACATTGTCCTGCGGTCGTCTTGCCGGATCCGCTCTCGCCGACAAGGGCCAGCGTCTCGCCGCGCCCGACCGAGAACGACACGCCATCGACCGCGCGAACCGCCTTGCTGTTTCCTCCGATGGCGAAGAACTTCTCGAGCCCCTGCACCTCGAGCAGGGGCTGCGCCGTCCCGGGAGAGGCTGGTGGGCATTCGACACCTCGATCATGACCACCCATCGGGGTCGGACGCACCCGCGCCGCGTCGAGCAGGACGGAGCTGTAGGCCTCCTCCGGCTTCTCCAGAAAGCGCCCGGTCGGCTTGAGTTCCACGATCCGCCCCTCGCGCATGATGGCGACACGATCGCAGTAATGGGCCACGATGCCGAGATCGTGCGTGATGATCACGGCTCCAAGGCCGAGTTCGCGGCAACGCTGGACGAGAAGATCGAGCACCTGGACCTGAATGGTCGCGTCGAGCCCGAGCGTCGCATCATCGGCCAGGATGACCTTCGGCCCGGCGATCATGGCCATGGCGATCACGACACGCTGCGCCATGCCGCCTGAAAGCTCATGCGGATAGGCATGGGCGCGCCGTCCTGGATCGACGATTCCCACCTTGGCGAACAGATCAACCGCCGCTTTCCACGCCTCACTGCGACTGACCTCCCGATGAGCGCGGAGAACGCGCGCAACCTGAGTTCCCACAGTCTCGACCGGATCGAGGAGCGACTTCGCGTTGGTTCCGATCACCGAGATTTCGCTGCCGCGAAGCTGGCGCTGCTCGCTGGATGTCATCGTCAGGATGGATCGGCCGTTCAGGCGGACGTCGCCCGACGCAATTCGCCCGTCCTCCGGCAGCAGATTGATGAGCGCGCGCGCCAGAATCGACTTTCCCGCTCCCGTCTCGCCGACTATCCCCAGAACCTCGTCCCGGCGCAGGCTGAAGCTCACGTCGTCAAGCACCGCTTTGTCGCCAAACGAGACGGTCAGCTTGTCGACTTCCAGCAATATGTCTGAAGGATCTGCGATCATTGACGTCCCCTCGTTGTGGGATCCGACAGGTCCTTTGCGACATCGCCCAGAAGAGCGAAGCACAGGACCGATATGACGATAGCAAGTCCGGGGAAGAGCGACACCCACCAGACGCCGAGGATCATCTGCTGGGCACCGATGGAAACCATGAGCCCCCATTCCGGCGTGGGCATGCGCACGCCGGCTCCGATGAAGGAAAGGCCCGCCGTGAGCAGGATGGCCATGCCGATGCTGATGGAAATCTGCACGATCGCCGGCGTGAGCGCGTTCGGCAGAATGTGGCGGAACATGATCGAGCGGTCGGTGGCTCCGCTGCAGCGGGCGGCGCTGATGAAGGGGCGCTCCCGGAGAGAGAGGACTTCCGCCCGGATCAGGCGGGCGAACATCGGGATGAACAGCACCGCGAGCACGATCGCAACATTCCAGATCTCCTGCCCCATGACCGAAACCAGCGCCATGCCGAGAACGAAGACCGGAAAGGACTGAATGAAGTCGAAGACGCGCATCACGAGAGAACTGACGGTGCCTCGATAGTACCCGATCAGCAAGCCGGTCGGCACGCCGATGACGAATGCAACGGCCACCGCCGAGATGCTGATGAGAAGGTTTACGCGCGTGGCGAAGACGATGCGCGAGTAGATATCCATTCCCGAAACGTCGGTGCCGAACCAATGCGTCAGCGACGGAGGCTGAAGCGAGTTGATGGGGTCCGCCTCGACGGGAGAATGGGTTGCAAGAAGGGGCGCGAAGACGATGGCGACGATCTGGAGGGCGAGCAGGACGAGCCCTGCGAGCGCCGCCGGACGGCGGATGACGAAGGTGAGAAGATTGCTCGGGCTGTTCATCTGGCTTCCTCAGACCTTGATCCGCGGATCGGCAAGTTCGTAGAGAATGTCGACGACGAGATAGACGATGAGGATGAACGCGGCTGCAACCAGGACGAAGCCCTGGAGAGCCGGGTAATCGCTGTTGATGACGGCCTGTACGGCGTACTGACCGAGCCCGCCCCAGGAAAAGATCGTTTCCACCAGGACGGCCGCGCCGAGGAGGAATCCGAACAGGAACCCCACAAGCGTGATCACTGGAGGTAGGCTGTTGCGCAGGGCTCCCCGGATGATGGTCCGCTCCGACAGCCCGCAGGCACGCTGATGCCGGATGAATTCGCTGCGATAGATGTCGCTGAATGCCGTCCTCGTCATCTTCATGAGAGCGCCTGCATTGACGATGGTCAGGGTCAGGACAGGCAACAGCAGACGTCCGGCCGAGGACCAGAATGCCGCCAGGTCCCCGGCGAGCAGGCTGTCGACCGTATAGAAGCCGGTGACCTGCGGCGGTGGGGACACGAGCGCATCGATCCGCCCGAACGGCGCCGGAACGATGCCCGCAATGTAGAAGAGAAAGAAGATCAGAAGCAGTCCGACCCAGAAATCCGGGATCGCGCCGGCGGCAAGCCCATAGATGCGGGTGCCCTCATCGATGAGGCCACCTCTCCGGACAACGGACAGAACGGCGAGCGTCACGCCCAGGACCACGGTGAGGAGCATCGCGTAGGTGATCAGCTCCAGCGTCGCCGGCGCACGCTCCATCAGGTCCACCGTCACCGGATTGGATGTGAACAGCGAGATGCCGAGATCGCCATGAAGAATGTTACCGACGTAAGCGACGAACTGCTCCCAGATGCTCTTGTCCAGCCCCAGCCGCTCGCGCAGCGCTGCGATGGTTTCCGGCGTGGCTGTGTTGCCCAGCATCAGGAGCGCCGGATCGCCGGGAAGAAGCCGGACCAGCATGAATGTGACCAGCATGACGCCGAACATCTGCGGGACGACGAGAGGCAGGCGGACTGCGATGATCCGGAGGGGGCGCGGCAGCACGCGCCAGAAACTTTGAAGGTTCATGGGTCGCCACATTCGAGAGAAGGCGCGAGGGTCCAGACTGAACCCTCGCGAGGTTGCACTCATTCCTTGGAGATGTCGAACCATGCATTGCCGTTGGGAGTGTACCAGGAGTACCCCTTCACGTTAGGCTTGGTCGCCAGCTGGTATCCGGGGTTTGCCAGGAAGACCCAGGGTGCCGCCTCGACCATGATCTGCTGCACGCGCTTCATGTCTTCGAGGCGCTTGGACTCGTCGGTGCTCGTCAGGGCGCCATTGATCAGATTGTCGACCTCCTCGCTCTTGAAGCGCGAATAGTTGATGAGAGAAGCGCTGTTCAGCCAGAGGTTCGCCACATAGGCCGCATCGGGGACGATCGCCATGTCGCGGAAGAAGTACATGGGGATTGAGCCCTTGGTGTAGCGTTCGACCAGGGTGGATGCCGGCAGCTTGGAGAGCGTGATATCCACACCCGCCTTCGCGAAGGCGGACTTCAGGATGACGGCCATCTCTTCCTCGAGTTGATCGCCGGTGCGATAACCGAGTTCGGTCTTGAAGCCGTTCGGTAAGCCTGCTTCCGTCAGCAGAGCCTTGGCCTTCTCAACATCGGTATCGTATGTGAAGTACTGGTCCGTGAAGCCCGGGTAAATTTCGGAGATCGGACTCTTGGTCGGCCGCGCCGTGTTGAAGTAGACGGCCTTCAGGATATCGTCGCGGGGGACGAGATAATTCAGAGCCTTGCGAACACGCACATCCGTGAATGGCGCTGTCGTATTGTTCATCTCGACACGGTGGATGTAGTTCCCGAAGACCTTGTGGACCTTTACGGCCGGAGATTTTTCCAAAAGTGCCAGTTCGCGGGGCAGGAGATATTCGGCTACATCGACCGAGCCCGCCTGCAGGGCGGCGACCCGGTTGGCGGACGTCGGCATCTCACGGAAGATGACACGCTTGAGCTTGGGTGCGCCGCGGTAGTAGCTTGCGTTGGCTTCGTAGACGACCTCCTGGCCCGGTGAATATTTGACGACGTAATAGGGTCCAAAGGAGGCGCTGTTCGTTGCGAGCCAACGTTGCGCCCAAGGATCGTCGGCGGTGACGTGTTTCTTGACTTCGGCAGAATCCAGGATTCCAAGATCACTGTTCACCCAGAGACGCTCTAACAGGGGCGACGGATTGGGAATGCTGACCTTCACGGTGTAATCGTCGACTTTGGAGAATGCGCTCTCGAAGGATGGGATCTTCAGGATCTGCGTCATGTACCAGTGGAAATTCGACTTGAGGTTCCACCCACGTTCGAACGACCACATGATCGTATCGGCATTGAGCTCGTTTCCTGCCGCACTTTTCACGCCCTTGCGCAGGTAGAAGGTGATCGACTTCTTGTCGGGGGAAACCTCCCATTTCTCGGACAGAGCGCCGACGATCCTGCCGAAATCCTCATACGTCACGCCGTCGTCGGCGACCTTCGGCGCATAGCTGATCAGGCGCTCGTAGACATTGCGGCGCATCTCGTGAACCGCTTCGGTCGGCGGGTATTCCTGGTCGAGGGATTCCGGTGTCCGGGGGCCCGCCACAACCAGCGTCGACTTTGCATCTTGCGCCCGCGCCGGAGCGGCGGAGAGAACTATGGCGGACGTCAACAGCAGGCTCGATAGAACGCTGGCGGGCAAGCAACGGCCGCGTAATAGCAAGTGCTCGTCTGTCGTGGGCTTAAGCACGCTCATCGTTTCTCTCCCTCTGTTCGTTCGTGTCGCGTCACTCGCGGCACAGCTAACGAATTCTTAATCGTCCGAAGGCGAACTTTCTTGCGACACCGCCACGGTGAACGGTCCAACTCGGCGAAAGCGGCAATCGTCCGCCGATCCGTCCTCGTGTACCAACAAGGCGAACGTGCCTGGATGCGAGAGCGCGATCATGCCGATGTGCCAAGTTCCAGGATGGTAATTGATGCCCTGCGGGTGACTGACCTGAAATGCCACCAATGTGCCGGGGTCGGGGTTCCCGGCCCCGTCATCCTTCGCGACCACGACGAGATAGTCGTTCACATCAAGCGGAAAGAAGATCTGCGAGGAGAAGGGGTGACACTCCATCTCATCGATTCGGAGTCTTCCCTCGGCCGCATCGCATCGGACCAGAGCAATATTGGCGCAAGCATGGGGACGGTGATTTTCGAAGTTTGCGACGAAGTTGGAGCGCCCCGGTTGGGCCGGTGCCTCGAGCAGGTCACCGTAGGGGGCAAAGGCTTGCGCCGAGATGCGCAACGTCTGGATAGCAGGCGGGGATTCAGGGGCCTGCCGCTTGTCGGAAAGGTACACCATATCACGCATATTCCATCTGCTGCATGAAGAGGCGGGGTGTTTGCACCCCATGCTGGATAGGCCCGACCGGTAAGACCAGATCATTTCGGCATAAGCGCCCAGACTCCGCAACTGAAATCTTTGGAATGCTATATTTTTCTTGTTTTTGTCGAGAATATTGTTCTGTTTCAATGCGCGAGTTGACCTGACCGGTCTGACCAGAGTATTTTCACAACGTTGCAGATGGTTCGAAGGGCGCTATGTGCTGGATGTGATGCCGAAAGACCTCCAAGGAGACCGGGGATGACCCCGAGAATGACAGCTCCCCAACTCGAAGGCGGGCGCGCGCCGATCCCCCGAACCGTGATGCTGCGCATTCAAGAGATGATCGCGTCCGGCGAGATCAGGCCCGGGGAAAAACTGCCGTCTCAGCGTGAACTTGCTACTCGTTTCAGCATCAGCCGCCCATCTGTAAGGGAGGCTCTAAGCGTACTGGAAACGCTAGGCTTTATTCGGATCGAGCCAGGTCGCGGTGCCGTCGTCTGCGCGGAAGGGGCGGCTGGCGGCTGGCGCTTTGGGGACCGCATTCCAAAGGAGGACGTGTTTCAGGTTCGCCTGCACGTAGAAGGGTATACGGCCGGGTTAGCGGCCTCTCGGATCACCCGCGAAAGTATCGGTGAACTGCGCGAAAGCATCGCGAGAATGCGACACCACCTCCAGGAAGGATATCTCGAAGGAGTGGCCCAAGCCGATCTCAGCTTCCACACGGTGATCGTGTCCGCCGCAGGAAACCGTGCCTTTATCGATATGTATCAGAGTTTTTCCGGCATGGTCCTCGAAAGCCATCGCGCTCCTCTGACGGCGAGAAACCGTCTGCTTGAGCCCATCGCTGAACACGAGAATATCGTTGCCGCTCTGGAGCAGCGCGACACTGAGGGCGCCATCTACTACATGCGTCATCACCTCATTAAGACGGCAGGCCGCAGCGGGATAGACGAGGCCCTCTGCCGCTCATGGTAGAGTGCAATTGCGGATCACGGTGATGCGCTGCATCGAGCCTGTGAACTGCCCAGTGAGCGGGGTTGCGTTGAAGTCATTCTTCCATGCGTTCAGGATCGGGCGCGGTCCGACAAGGGGTGCAAGGGATGAATGAGGCCGCAGGGGGGGCCGAATGTCGACCTTGGAGCATGACACCCATGAGCAGCCGACCACAGCCATTCAGACTGCATGTCCCCGAAGTTGCCCTCACGGATCTGCGGGAGCGCTTGTCACGCACGCGGCTACCCGACCAGGCTCCGGGAGAGCCGTGGGCGTACGGTACCGAGGTGGCCTACATGAGCACCCTCATCGACTCCTGGCGTGATCGCTTCGACTGGCGTGCCCAGGAGGCGAGGCTCAATGCCTTCCCGCAGTACAAAGTGCGGCTTCATGGCATCGATCTGCATTTCCTGCACGTGCCGGGCAAGGGTCCCGATCCCCACCCTCTCCTCCTCTCCCACGGCTGGCCCGGATCGATCTTCGAGTTCCTCGAGCTGATCCCCCGCCTCACCGACCCCGGGCAGTTCGGAGGGGACCCCGCCGATGCGTTCACGGTTATTGCTCCGTCTCTGCCGGGCTACGGTCTGTCGTTCACGCCCGGTCAGCCGAGGTTCGGGGTGGAGGCGATCGCGGATTGCTTTGCCGCGTTGATGAGTGAAGTGCTGGGCTATCACCGCTTTGGCGCCCAAGGAGGCGACTGGGGCTCGTTCATCACGGCTCGCCTCGGCTACGCCTACGCGGAGCGCCTGTCCGGCATTCACCTCAATATGATGCCGATCCGCCGCGACCCGGCGATGGTGTCCGATCCGACACCCGAGGAGAGCCGCTTTCTGGACGAGCTACAGCTCTGGCTCAAGGAAGAGACCGGCTATCAGTGGATCCAAGGCACCCGCCCGCAGACCTTGTCCTTTGCCCTGACGGATTCCCCCGCCGGGCTGGCAGCCTGGATCGTGGAGAAGTTCCGGGCGTGGTCCGATTGCGGCGGGGACATCGAGGCCGTGTTCCCACAGGATCATCTTCTGGCGAACATCAGCCTCTACTGGTTCACGGCCGCGATCGGCTCGTCCTTCTGGCCCTACTATGCCCGCATGCATGGGCCATGGCCGATTCCGGCAGGTGAGACCGTGACGGTCCCTACCGGCTATTGCGAGTTCCCGCGCGAGATCGTGCGGCCGCCGCGCTCGATTGCCGAGCGGACATTCACAAACCTTCAGCGTTGGAGTGCGATGGAGCGTGGCGGGCACTTCGCTGCGATGGAGCAGCCGGATGCCCTGGCTCGAGAGATACGTGCGCTGTTTCGGACGTTGCGCTGATGTCTGCGTCCGTCAGCCTGATTCGGCTTGGGGCTTGGCTGACGGACCTATCGGGCAGCAATGGCGCGGATTGGAACTGGCCCGGATCGTCAGAGCTGTCGACGTGCAATCGCAGTGACTGCCGCCGACAGGCTGCCGTGGACGCGGAGCGGGGATATCTCACTGCCCGGACAGCACCGCTGAAGCCATGGCAATGTCCTGGACTGCGAGGCCCGACAAAGTCGCGACGGTGACCTGGCTCTCACTTGTCCGTCCCTTTGCAGTACGCGAAACGATCTCGCCGATTTCGGCGACCTGGGACAAGGCGGCTGTGTCCTGCCCGTATGCATGCATGAGCTCGCCGCGCGATATGCCTTGGCTCCGGCTATCGGTCACCACGACATCGGCATTGCGGATGATCGCCTCGTCGAGTTCCTGCTTATCGGCGCTGTCTGCCCCGATCGCGGTGATGTGCGTACCGGGCCGTATGTCGGACCATTGCAGCAACGGCGAAGGACTTGCGGTCGCAGTGACGATCAGGCGGCTGCGGGCAGCGACGTCGGATGCCGATGGCGCAATCTCGACAGAAAAG
This sequence comes from Microvirga sp. M2, assembly GCF_047497095.1. Classification (NCBI taxonomy): domain Bacteria; kingdom Pseudomonadati; phylum Pseudomonadota; class Alphaproteobacteria; order Hyphomicrobiales; family Methylobacteriaceae; genus Microvirga; species Microvirga sp. M2. The sequence goes on along the minus strand of NZ_CP134064.1, from coordinate 1,513,846 downwards.
CCCTTCTCCTCCATGCGCCTGGCATAGGCAGACGTGCGTTCGGGGTTTCTCCCCCAGACGACGATGGTCTTGCAGGGACGGACGGCTTGAAGGGCAAGAACCTGCAACTCAGCCTGGATTCCGTTCCCGATGACCCCGATCGTGTCCACGTCCTCCGGCGCCAGATGCTTGGCGGCCACGGCCCCGGCGGCCGCGGTCCGCAGATCGGTCAGACGGCCGCGGTCATTGAGAACGGCAGCGAGTTCGCCCGTTTCCTTCCGGAAGACGAGGAGGAGTCCATCGCTGCTGTTCAGCCCCTTGGCGGGGTTGTTCCAGAACCCTGAAGCGATTTTGATGACGTATGTATCACCGGATTTGAAATAGCCGTACTTGAGATGGACCTCACCGGGCGGATCCTCGATCAGCAGCTCGCCCGGCATCGGCATGACGGCCTCGCCCCTCGAGAAAGCCGCGAAGGCCTGCTCCATCAGGCCAACGACATCGAGGCTTGCGACACGTTGTTCGATCTCGTCTGGATTGAGAAATGTGATGGAGGTCAAGGTCTCGGTTCCGGATTTCAATGGGATGGCAGGTGCAAGGCGGCGTTACGGCCTATAGTCCCTGGCGACGACGACCAGGGTATCGTTGCGGTGGACCACTCCCTGCCCGTGCAGACAGAGCAGCAGTCCGGATTGGGGAGAGAGCACCGGTGTCGGTTTCCGCTCCACGCGGTCGACGTAATGCAGGTGACCGATGACCGTCCCTTTCTCGACCGGGGCGCCGAGATCCAGGGCCGGTTCGAACAATGCGGTGTCATCCGCATGGACATAGTAATCAGACCCCGGCACCGAGACACGGCGCGAGGTCTTGCGCAGCGCGGCACGGTCGTCCGCGGATGGGGTCAGGTGGCCCAGATGCCGCAGGACCCCCAGCAGCCCCTCATAGCTCACGCGGGCGGTCTCTGCCGTGATGATGCCGCTTCCACCGAGCTCGCTGGAGAGCATGAGCTTGCCCGAACTCTCCACCACGTCGTCCAGCATCACGTCCGCATGCGGTTCCCGGATGACGACGATCAGCGGGGCTCCGAAGGCCTCGGCGGCCGCCAGGAAACTGCGGGTCCGCTCGGGGTCGGGCTGCTCATGGATGAATGTGCAGAGCTCGAAGCGCAGGGAGCGGCCGCCCGAATGGATGTCGAAGACATTGTCGGCCCTTGGCACGAGTTCCGTGCTGATGAAGTGCGCGATCCGCTGAGTCGCCGACCCGTGTACGTTGCCAGGGAACTCCCTGTTGAGATTGAGACCATCGAGCGGCGACAGGCGCGCTCCTGCCAGGACGGCCGGCAGGTTGATCGCCGGCACGACGATGAGGGTGCCCTTGATCTCGTCCACCCCGACCGAGTGCGCGAACTTCGAGAGGGCGACCGGTCCCTCGTATTCGTCGCCATGGCTGCCCCCGAGAAGCAGCGTCGTCGGTCCCGGGCCATTGCGGATGACAAACACGGGTATGCGCAGGTTCTGCCATGCGCTCTGGTTCGTGGAGCTCGGCACCTGGATGTAGGAGGCCTGTCGGCCGTCCCTGTTCCAATCGATCTCGAGACTTGCCATGGCGTGCGCCCCTTAACCGTTCACGACGGCCATGATCCGGTCATGGTCGAAATTGGCCCCGCAGAGCACCACGATGTTGTTCTGCCCCTCGCAGCGCTTGGCAACCTGATAGAAGCCGGCGAGGGCAAGGGCCGCCGCGCCTTCGACGAGCTGGTTCTCCTTGGCGGCCATGTCCTTGAGCGCAGCGGCGATCTCCGCCTCCGTGCACGTCAGGACCTCGTCTATGACGGCGCTCGAAAGCGGCAAGGTCATACTGTCATCGTCGACGCCGCCTGCGACGGCGTCCGCGAGGGTATCGAGATGCTCGGTCTCGACGACGCGGCCCGCCACGATCGAGGCCGCCAAGGCGGCCGAATTCTGCGCGGAAACACCGAACACGCGCGTCCTCGGACTGAAGCACTTCAGGACCGAACCGATCCCGCTGATCAGCCCGCCGCCGCCCATCGCGACGAAGACATTGTCGATCCTGTCGGCTTGTTCCAGCATCTCCAGCGCGATCGTGCCTTGCCCCGCGATGATCTCCGGATCGTTGTACGGCGACACGTAGACGAGGCTCCGGCTCTGGGCCTCCTTCTGTGCGTGCTGCTCCGCCAACCCGGTCTCGGCCCCGTGCAGGATCACTTCCACGCCAAAGGAGCGGATCTTCGTGAGCTTCGCGGGCGACACGGTTTCGGGAAGGACAACCGTCAGCTTCTGGCCGATCAGGCTCGCAGCCTGCGCGGCCCCGATGCCATGATTGCCGGAAGATGCCGTGATGACGCCTTGGTCGAGGCCGAGTGCGGTCATCTTGCTCGCCGCGCCACGGATCTTGAACGATCCGGTGAGCTGGAAATTCTCCGCCTTGAAGGAAACGAAAGAGTTGGTGTCGCGGCCGATCTGGCGCGAAGGCAGCAGCGGGGTCTCGTAGACGTAATCGCGGATGCGACGCCGCGCCTGTACGGAGCGGGCGGCTGATTCAAGGACGTCGTTGTTCATTGTCAGGTCTCGGCTTCGGTCAATGTCTCGGAACGCGGCCGGATTCCGGGAGAGCAGGCTCACGCAGCAACCAGGCCCGGGGTCACGTTGGGCTTCGCCGCATCTCACATATCTTATCCGGCAAATGCTCGTCGGGCTTCCGACGAGCACCTGCTGCAATCACTCATCAGCCCTGTGGGGTCATGTCAACTTTGAACCACTTCTCGGACAGCTGCTTGACGGTACCATCGGCAATGGCTGCCGCGATCGCGGGATCGAACATGCCCTTGAGTTCCTGGCTGTCCTTGCGCAGGCCCACAGCCACGCCGCGCCCGAGAACGCCTCCGGAGAAGCCTGGTCCTGCGACCGCGAAATCCTTGAATTCCGGCTTATCCAGTGTGCCGCGAAGGGCCGTCGTATCGCCGATCACCGCATCGATGCGCCCGGCGGCGAGATCGAGATCGTACTGCTCCGTCGTCTTGTACTCCCGGATCTCAACCGCTCCGGCGAGATATTTTTCGGTGAAGCTCGAGTGGGACGAAGAGGTCTGGACACCGAGGGTCTTGCCCTTGAGCGCCTCGCGAACCTTGGCCACGGCGGCCTCCGATTCGGCTGGCTGCGAGGTGAGGTTAAACCGGGCAACGGGACCAAGTGCCTTGGATTCCGGGGAGTTTTTCGCGACAACGATCCCATTGCTCACCTGAGCATAGGGCCGGGAGAAGTCGATGACCTCGAGGCGCTTGTCGGTGATGCTCATACCGGCCACGATGGCGTCATACTTCTTGGCGTTGAGCGCCGGGATGATGCCGTCCCAGTCCTGGGCCACGATCTCGCAAGTCACGTTCATGCGCTTGCACAGGTCGTTGGCCAGGTCGATCTCGAAGCCCTCGAGCTTGCCGCCGGCACCTGTGAAATTCCATGGCGCGAAGGCCCCCTCCGTTGCGATCTTGAGACTTGTGATCTTTCCGGATTGAGCATGAGCGAGAGCCGGAGCCATCGCGATGCCGATGGCTGCCAGAGCCAGGCGACCGAGCGTCTTCATCGTCAGTGTTCCCTTGTCGGAGGATTAATTGTTGACAACATGGCAGCCGTCACATTGAACAGTCAAGTCCAATTTAGACACGTTAGTCTAGATCAGCTTTTTCCTGATCCAACCTCGTGCCCTGCCTCGCCCGGACTGCGCCACTTGCCTGGACTTGTGGGAATGAGACAGTCTAGGACGATCCCTCCTGCATCCCGTACCCGGCCAGAACGCATGCTCCACTCCCAGCGCAACGGACTTTCAAAATGAGAAAAAGCAGGCAGACCGCCAAGTCCGGGCTTGCGCCGGAACTCGCGGCCTATACCGATGTCTGCGACGCGATCGCGCTGCTGTTCCAGCCCTACGCCGAGGTGGTCCTGCACGATCTCGCGACCGAGACGGTCGTGTATCTGACCAATACCTTCTCCAAGCGGGAGCTGGGTGAGCCGTCTCTCATTCAAGAGATCGATTTCAAGCCGTCCGACAGGATCATCGGTCCGTACGAGAAGGTGAACTGGGACGGGCGACGCATCAAGTCGGTCAGCGCCGTGTTACGATCCGACGGGAAGGCTATCGGAATTCTCTGCATCAACGTCGATGTCTCTCACTTCCACGCCGTCATCAGTACCTTGGAGGCCCTCGTCTCGGTGCCGCAAGCCCAGGAAAAGCCGGCATCGTTGTTCAAGGACGACTGGCATGAACGGGTCAACGAATACATTCAATCATGGACGCGGGAGCGCGGATTGTCCGTTGCCGATTTGGGCCGGCGCGAGAAGCAGCAACTCGTCATGGACCTTGCCGGGGACGGAGCATTCGGCGGACGCAATATGGCGTCCTACATCTCGAGGGTGCTCGGATTGGGCCGAGCGACGGTCTACAACTATCTCAAGCAAGGCGGCAACGGCGGGTCGGGGGGATGAATGATGCGGCGGCGTCTGCCACCTGGGTGATCCACTGACGCAACTCCTCAATATCGCGGGCCAAGTGCCGACTGACCGGTGGCTTGAAAGGGAACGGCTCGAAGCGTTGCGGCTTCGGCGCCCTGTAGACGTCCTGAGGCGCGTCGCCTATTCCATGGGCTGGGTTTGCGAACTTGTCCGATCGTCAAGTGCGCCACTGACGGACGCCTGTTTCGCGCTCGCCTCTATGATTGCCCCCCCTCATCTTCAACCGGGTCCATGACCGCACCTTTCCGCTGCCGAGTGGAAGGTCCAATCTCCGGAAGTGCAATGACCAGCGAACTCGACGCCCCTGTTAGCGGCTCCGACGCTCTGTCGGCCAACGTGGCATCCAACCGATGGTCGCTGCTTCGCTGGTTCGGCGCTTCCGCCACCTTAACCGTGCCGCAGGCGGCAGGGCCCGTTGCCTTCTCGCTGGTTGCCCTGAGCCTCACGGGCGAGACCAGCGGCGGCGCTGCCATGATCCTGGCAATGACGCTTGCCCAGGTGGCCGGCGCCGTCCCGTTAACCCGGCTTGGCAAGAACCTGCCGTCAGCGACGGTATTGAGGCTGCTGGTGGCCTTTCGCACCCTGGCCCTCGCTTCCGTCGCGCTGTGCACGGCATATGAAGCATCCCTTCCATGGCTCATTGCTTTTGCGGCGGTTGCGGGCTCGGTCAACGGCGCGGCCTCCGGGTATCTACGCTCCGTACTCAACCATTTTACGCCCGTGTCGCAATTGCCGCGAGCGCTCGGAATTGCGGCCACGCTCAACGAGATGACCTTCGTGTTGGCCCCGGTGGCGGCCTCCGGCCTGGGCACGGCCTCGCCCGTCGCTGCCGTCTTGGCTCTCACGGCTCTTGGCGCCGTACCCGTCCTGGCGGTCCCGCATGCAGGCTCGGCTCACATCACCGATATGCACCCCGCCGGGGGCTCGATCCTCAGCCCCGCGATCGTCCTGTGGCTTGTCTGCGCCGCGGCGGGAAGCGCTGCTGTGGCGGCCATCGAGATCGGCGCCGTCGCGCTCGCACTGAACCTCGGTTACGAACCGGCCTTCGCAATCATTTTCACGGTTCCCCTGTGCCTAGCCTCTGTCGCCGGCGGAATATGGGTCAGCGTGCGAAATCGCATGGCAACGCGGAAGACCGTGGTGGTTCAGCTCTTCGTCATGACCCTGGGATCCGCTCTTGTCGCCCTCGATCGATCCATCGCCACGACCCTTGTCGGAGCCGTGCTGATCGGCTCTGTTCTCGCCCCTTTGGGCACCTATTACTCGCTCACCCTCGACACGCTTTCCTCTCCTCGGAGACGACCTGAAGTGTTCGCCCTGCTTCGCACCGCGAACGCGGTCGGCATTATCTTGGCAAGTGCAGCGCTGACCATGATGCCTCTGTCGACAGCGTTGATCATGGTCACGGGCTTGATAGGCATCGTCGCTCTGGCAGTTGCAATCGCGGCGTTGCGCCGCCGAGCTCACGATCATCCGGGCTAGAGCAGCGGACGTGAGAAATGGAATCCACTTTCGGGATCGAATCCGATGCTCCCTTCTTGGAAAGAGCACATCGTTCTTGCGAAAGACCGGGTCCGCACGATGCGCTGGTGCGAACGGAACCTGCCGCCTATAAACATCACCCCTGACAGGCAGTTACCACCATTTGACGGCCTCGCTTGGCGCGCTTTGGTGTCGGCATGCGCGGTTGCGCAACTCGTCCTGGCAGTGGCGCGGCTGATGAGGCAGTGATCAGAGTTGCCTGCATAGACTTTCCTTCCAAACAGAGGTCCGCCGAACCGGCAAAACATTACCCAATGACGGGCGTCTTGTCGCCACATTCAGGCATTTTTCTCACAGCCCTCAGATGTCGAGTCTGAACAGCTCTCTTATGTAAAGAAGAAGAGGACTTTATGGCTAATACTTTTCAACATACAACTTCTCATTTTGTTGATTATTCTAGCACGCAATCTACGACGCGTGGGCAACCAACCCTCCGTTCGAGTGAAATTAGCCTAGAACGCCGCTCGGACCACCATCACAATCACTTGCACCATGTGCTGCATGAAGCCTCCAGCACGGACCCGACCGCTGCGACCCAGGCGGATGGTGTCACCACCATCGGCGGCACCGACGCGACTGTTGCGACCCAGGCTGATGATGCCACGACCACCGGCAGCGCCGACGTGACCGCCGCAACGCAGGCTGATGATGCCGCGCACGCCACCAGCACGGACGCGACTGTTGCGACGCAGGCTGATGCCACGACCGCCGGCAGCACGGACGCGACCGCCGCAACGCAGGCTGATGATGCCGCGCACGCCACCAGCACGGACGCGACTGTTGCAACGCAGGCTGATGATGCCACGACCACCGGCAGCACGGACGCGACCGTTGCGACCCAGGCGGATGATGCCACCGCAGCCTCGGCTTCGACCGGCCACCGGGGCCATCTCTCCGACAACGCGTTCGCGTTCCCGGCTCACGCCCACTCCACCGACGGATCTGTCTCTGATATGATCTCCGAGCTACTCTCGAATGCTCACAGCACAGATAGCTGGTCGGCACTGGGCGGCGAGATTTCTGCCATTGCCCATCAACTGCAGGACTACGCCGGCGAACATCACGTCACCTCTCAGGAGGTGCACAAGCTGGTAGATGCCATTCATGCCCAAATTGCCAGCAGCGTCGACTTCCAGCTCTAAAATGTGACGAACAAGCCATTGCAACAGGCCCCCGGCGGACACGCCGGGGGCTTCCTCGTCCATTGCAGGAGGGGCACGTAGGGAGCGCGTGGCGCTGTCCTCATTGTTGGCTAAAGGCGATGTGCATTTCGTCCTGACAGCGGCGCAGTTGGTGACGAGGCTCCTTCCGGCATTCCGCTGTGATCGTGCTGCCCTCGACTGTGGCGATCACGCCGCCTTCGCCCAGCCGCGAGTGCGCCCCGATTGTCTTATCGCTATATCGATACATTCCGGTTTGGCCGGTTTGGCCGGTTTGGCCGGTTTGGACGCGTTCCGGCCGACCTGCCGTTCATTACCATGCATGCAGATTTGTCTCTCGGATCAGCGAAGCGGATCATTCTCGAGCAGGATCGGCTGCCCATGTGGCGTCGCATGTGCCGCACGGTCCCATGCGTCCCGGCGCTCCGACAGCGCCTGCTCGGTTGCAATGCCTTTGTCGCCGACCAACTGCTCGATCGCGGCCAGCCAGTGCTGATAGTAAGTCGAACCGTCGTCGCAATCCCCCGCTGCCTGGGCGCGCCTGATCGCGGCCGACAGCGCTGCTGCCCATTCCGTCCAGGTAAACAGACCCCGCTCGTACAGGGCCAACGTCATCGCGAAGGCCTGAGCCTCCCACGGCTCGCGGAAGACAGGCTCTCCATCCTCGTCGCGGGGGATCGGCGCAACCGCCGCGGCCACACGGGTCAAATCTTCATGCCGGCTCAAGGTAGCTCTCCCAGGCATCGACCGAGACACTGATAGTCGGATCCGCCTGCTCGCCCCACAGCTCCCGACCCAGGAAGCAGATGGTGTAGAGCCATTGCGGCTGCTCGCCTTGGCCGTGTGCATTCGCATCCGGGAACACATGGGCATGATGCACCAGTTCCACGATCCCAATCTTGCCGCGGGCATAGCGCGGCAGGCGGGTGTGGCCTTGGGGATGCATGTTACGGGTGCGGACCCGGTCACCAACGGCAAAGCGCGCCGGCTTCTCGATCGGGCGCTCTGCCGGGCCGCCGCGGGCCAACATTGCCGGCACGTCCTCCGCCTTGAGCACCCGCTTGATCGGCGCTGGCTCCGCCAGTGCCCGTCCACGCGTCAGTTCCTCCGAAGAGACGAGCCCGCCTGCAACAACCAGCTTTTCGACACCCTTCGTCCAGATCTCGTAGTAGCTCGAGGTAAGATACTCCGGTGGTGGCAGGCTCTCTCTGGCATGCCGGCTCATGTCGAGGTTCCAGCTTCCTGTCGCCCCCATGGCAAGGGTCAGACCAAAGGCGCGCCGCTCCCACTCGGCGTGGAACCAGGGCTCGTCCTTCTCGACCTGGATCGGGCCAAAGCCCATCATGCCGCCGAGGTCCTGCGCGCCGTTCATCGGGCTGCCTCCGGCTGGAGGGCGAGACCGGTGCCGATCATGGAGTCCCGGGTGACAAGGTCGGCCAATGCCTCCTCGCCCATGCCCTCGGTACCCTCAGGGCGCATCGGGATCACGAGGTACCTGACCTCCGCGGTCGAGTCCCAAACACGGATGCGGGTGGTCTCCGGCAGGGATACTCCAAACTCGGCGAGAACCCCGCGAGGATCGAGTACGGCGCGGGAGCGATAGGGGGCGGACTTGTACCAGACGGGAGGAAGGCCCAGCACCGGCCACGGGTAGCAGGAGCACAGGGTGCACACGACCATGTTGTGCCGATCGGGCGTGTTCTCGACCGCGACCATGTGCTCGCCCTGGCGACCGATGAAGCCGAGGGACGCGATTGCAGCGGTCGCGTCGGTTCGGAGCCACTCTCGGTAGCCCGGGTCGGCCCAGGCTTTGGCGACCACCTTGGCGCCGTTGCGTGGTCCGACCTTGACCTCATAGGTCTCGACCAGCGCATCGATGGCGGCTGGATCGACATAGCCCTTCTCGACCAGGATTGATTCGAGCGCACGCACCCGAAGTTCAATCTCGGAGAGGTGGCTGTGGTCGTCATGATCGTGATGATGATGGTCGTGCCCCATACGTACTCCCCTCGCCTGCTCGGATGAGTCGCGACCATGGTACCCGGGGGACAGGGGCGAGGCCAGCCTTGGAGCACCCGGCTCGCCTTTCGGCAGCGGCAGAGAGCGCTCGGCCTTCTATGGGCTCCTGTAGAAAATGGCTCAAAGAGCCTATGCCGCCAGCCCCTCACACCGCCGGAACTGCCGAGAGTACCGGCACCGGGCGGCGCCCCGCGGGAGGGGGCACCTTGTTCCGCCGCCGGGCCCGCAACGGAGCCGTCGCCGCCCCAGGCAAGCGCTGAAAGCATGGGTGGACGTCATCGCCTTTGGTGCATGGCAAGCTCCGCGCGGCGAAGAGCCAGCCTTGCCAATCGAGCCGTGCGACGGCAATCTCAGATCGGCAAGACGTTCAGCGGGTGTATGCCGGACTATTTTCTCGTCGGGCGCTAGGACATGGGGAACGGACAAATCATGATCATGGATGGTGGGAATACCGACGCCAGAGAGACAGACGAGGTCGCTTTGCTCGGGCGCCGGGCCGGACTCCTCGATCGCCGGTCGTTTCTGGTTGGGTCGGCTCTCGGTGTCGGCGCGCTGGGGCTAGCCGGTTGCGCGACATCCGACGGCATGAGCTTCGCCGAGGCCACGAAGGTCTACGGGCCGGTGCCCGATGAGAAGTTCCCGATCCCGGCGGCCGATATCGGCAAGGTCGACCCGAAATATTATCGCCGGACAGTTCGCTACGACACCAAAGAGGCCCCCGGTACGATTATCGTCGATCCTGGCAATTATTACGTTTACCGCATCGAGGACGACGGATCCGCCACCCGCTATGGTGCCAATGTCGGCCGCGACGGGTTCCGGTGGAGCGGCGACGCCTATGTCGGGCGCAAGGCCGAATGGGCGACCTGGACCCCGCCCAAGGAGATGATCCGGCGCCAGCCCGAGGCGGCCAAATACGCCCGCGGCATGCCGGGTGGCCTCGACAATCCGCTCGGCGCCCGCACGCTCTATCTGTATCAGAACGGCGCTTACACGCTCTACACGATCTATGCCAGCAGCGACGCCGAATCGATCGGCTCGGGCATCACAAGCGGCTGCGTCGGCCTCCTCAGTCAGGACATGATCCACCTGTACTCACGAACACCGGTCAACACGAAGGTGGTCGTGCTGTCCGCATAGCCGTTGCCCAGCCCCGGTCCCGCGCCTCGGCATCGGGCGCCTTGACCGGCCGTCGTTGGAAGCAGGCAAGACACGATCCATCGTGGCCCGCGCGCCAATCTCATTTGGGCCCGAGTGAAGAGAGCGCCTGCAGAGTCGACGCCAGCAGCATCCGCGCGCCCGCGATACTGTGAGCAGGCTCGACATACTCCGCCTCATTATGGCTGAGACCGTCGCGGCATGGCACGAAGATCATGGCGGCGGGAGCGACATGGCTCATGAACAACGCATCGTGGAAAGCCCCCGAAAGCATGCGCTTGGTCGTAAGCATCTGCCCCCGAGCCGCCCGGTCGAGACAGGCAAGCAGCTCCTCCGGGAAGGAGGCGGGAGACATCTCGGAGAAGCGGCGGCTCTGTGCGCTGCACCCAGCCGAAGCTGCGGCATTCGTGCATGTCTTCACACTCAGGGCTTCCAACCTATCGAGGGTTCGGGCGTCGGGATGCCGTAGATCCACCGTGAACGTGACGGAGGCCGGAACGGCGTTCACGGATCCCGGATCGACGGCAAACCGCCCGACCGTGAAGCGCGCGAGCTCGTCCTGCGGCATCACCGTATCGAAGAGCGTCTTCAGGGCTGTGACCGCGGCGGTCATCGGATCGCGGCGAAAGGAAAGCGCCGTCGTGCCCGCATGGGACGCCTGACCGGTGATGGTGATCTCAAGCCAGCGGGTTCCCTGGATGCCATAGACGATGCCGATGGGGATGTTCTCCCGCTCCAGGGACGGTCCCTGCTCGATGTGCAGTTCAAGGTAGCCCATGATCGGAAAACCCAGCGGCCGCATCCTTGCCTCCGGCAGCGCTTCGAGGGTTGCGTGCAGCTCTTCTGAGAAGACTTCACCGGTGCTTCCCCGGAGATCATTCCACTCCGCCGGGATGGCCTTCAGAAAAAACGCCATGGAGCCCATGCAGCCCGGAGAGAAACGGCTCCCCTCCTCGTTCGTCCAGGCGACGACCTCCAGCGGCGCCTCCGTCTCGATCCCCGCATCCTCCAGGCTTTCGAGCGCCTCGAAGGCGGCGAGAGTGCCGAGCGCGCCATCGAAGCGCCCGCCCGTGGGCTGACTGTCGAGATGACTGCCGATCAGGAACGGCGGCACGTCGTCCCCTCTCCCGCCCCGCCGGATGAAGAGATTGGCCATCGGGTCCTGGAACACCTGAAAGCCTCGCGTCAGGGCGAGCTCCGCCAGAAGGCGCCGCGCCTCCCGGTCTTTCACCGACAAAGCCTGCCGGTTGACGCCGCCCGCGGGGGTGGCGCCGATGGCGGCGAAATCATCGAGGCGCTTCAGCAGCCTCTCACCGTTAACCTGTGCTTGATCGGGCATATGTTTCTCCGCACAATTCAAAGATAGGGCGCGTCGTGAAAGGCGATCTCGAGTCTCTGAGCCCGCCCGAAGATAAGGCTAAGCTTGGCGCGCCCGGCCGCATCGAGCGCCGCACCTGCCTCGTCGAGCCGGTCCCTCAGCCACAGGGCCTGGGTGGCAAAATCAACATGAGCATGGAGATCGACCCATTCCTTCAAAAGCGGATCCCTGATCCGGCAGGAGGCGGCTTCCTTCGACCAGGTCCAATACATCCATTCCGCCGCGAACACGGCGGCCATGATATCGAGAAACGTGCCGTCGCGGGCAATCTCAAGCATGCCTGACCGGAAGGCTGCTACCTCCGGCAGGCTCACGTCGAAGCTCTCGGGATTGATGCCGCGCGACGCGAAGGCCTTTTCGAAAAAGGCGATCTGCTGATTGGCGAGCGCGTCGAGAACCGCGATGAGCCAGCGCTTGTGCTCGATCCGCCCGGCCTTGGCGACCGCATAAGCGAAGATGGAGATCGCCGTGTCGACGAAGGCGCTCTCATAGACGAGATAGCGTTCGAAGACTTCCGTCGGCAGCCTGTCATGCCTGATGTCCTCAACGAAGCGATGCCCGATCATGGCGCCGAACACCGAACCGTTTTCGCGGAGGATCTGTTGCGAGAGGGTTTCCGCCATGATCTCAACGCGCCGGCGCCGTCTCGCCTGCGGAACGGAACGCGCGCACGCGCTCCGGATCGACCGGGTTCCAGCACACGCCTTCCCGCTTGAGGATCTTTGCCCCATTGCTCTCGCCGACACCGGACCCCACCGGAAAGGCCGGGCAATGGATCATGCCGATGAGAACTTTGTCAGGGCCGAATATTTCACTTATGGCGCTTGAAGCTTTGCCAGAGATGTTATTCATTTCTTATCCCTTTCTGGAAGCGCACTCATGGACGCTTACGTCATCGGCAATGTCGCCATCGACGAAACCCTCGCGGTCAGCGCCATGCCGACACCGGGCGCGTCCATTCTCGGCACGGCGCAATCCCGCGACCTCGGCGGCAAAGGTGCCAACCAAGCGATCGTGATGGCTCGGTGCGGATTGCGCACACATCTCGTGGCAGGTGTGGGCGAAGACCTGCGCGGCGACCTCGTGCGCCAACGGCTCTCGGCGGAACCCGTGATACGGCATCTCGTTCCGATCGCGGGCCGATCGACGGATTTCTCCATCATTCTCACCACGCTGGATGGCGAGAACGCCATCGTCACCACGACGGATTGCGCCCAGGACCTGGATGTTGCGCAGTGTGTCGCTGCACTGGAAGATGCACAGCCCGGCGATCTCGCCGTGCTGCAGGGCAACCTGACCAATGCCGTCACGCGCGGCGTTCTGGAGGCCGCCCGCTCGCGCAGAATGGTGACGGCGTTCAACCCCTCCCCCTTGCGGCCCTTCTTCGACGATCTCTGGAGCCTCGTCGATATCGGCTTTCTCAACGAAGGAGAGACGGCGGCCCTCACGGATGCCACCGGCGAGCAGGCTGCGCGCAAGCTGCTCGCCATGGGCGTGAAAGCGGTCGTGCTCACCTTCGGCCGCGATGGTGCGCTGCTCGCCACGGACGACCGTCTTATCCGCATCCCGGCCGTTGGCTGTCCGGTCGTCGACACCACTGGCGCGGGCGACACCTTCATGGCGACCGCACTCGCATCGGCCGCGCTGCGTGGCACGGCCCTCGACCACGCCGCCATCGAGCATGCAAGCAAGGCGAGTGCCATCACGGTCAGCCGCCAGGGAACTCAATCGGCCTTTCCGACGGTCGAGGAGCTCGCTGCAATCCTCGACCGCTAGCGCATCGTGCGAAAAAGTGGATCCTCTTTCTGGATCGAACGATCATGAATGTGCCTCAGTGAGCCAGCCGAGCAGATTCTTCCAGAGACGGCCATAGCCTTCCCATGCACAGAAGGCGGGTGACAGCCAGTGGGGACCGATATCCGATGTCCAGGCCGCCGCGCGTCCTCGCCCATGGGCGCCGAGAACAAGCAGCGGATGGCCACCCTGATCGTCGGGCAGGCGTGCCAGCACCTCCACGTCCGCACGGTCGCGCAGCTCGACCTCGTTGACGCCGAGCAGCAGCGGCCAGTCGCCCTCGAGTCCGGCCAGAACGGGATGATCGGGACGTACAATCGACGCCACGGCGCCTTCGGGCATTTCGACACGGTCGTCGTAAGGAAGGCACCTGACCGGCAGGGTATCCTCCACCGGCGTACGGCGCCAGCGAGCCTTGCCATCGATGCCCTGGAACGAGAGGTAGCCGCCCGCCATGAGCAAGCCGCCGCCCTTTTCGACCCAGGCCTTGATCAGCTTCAGGCGGTTAGGAACGGTCCGCGAGTGAAGCCACACGTCCGGGGGCAACAACAGGGAGTTGGAGCCGATGTCGGACAGGATGATTGCGTCGTAGGCGTCGAGCTCGGCCATGTCGTAGGGAAATTTTTCGACCGCCTCGTGGGCAGGCATGTAGGTCAGTGCGAAATCGCTGTCCTCCAGGGCCTTCACCAGCGGCTCCGCACCCAGGTGAAAGGTGACGCTGCCAAACTGGTCGAAGCCTTTATAGTGGGTGGCTGAGCTGACCCAACTTTCGCCGACGAGCAGAACTTTCTTTGTCATCGCATAACCATGTTCAAGTTGGTGTGTTTGGATAAAGGCGTTCAGGTCGCGTGGAACACGCTGCGAGGATTGTCCTGCATCATCTGATTGAGAATGGCCTCCTTCAACCCGTGCCGCCGCAGGCGCGGCAGGAAGTGGCGTGGGATGTAGGCATAACCGTTGCCGCCATACCGGGTCAGCATCATCTTCAAAAAGACATCGTGAGACAGGAGAATTCGGTCGGCGTATCCCGCCTCGACGAGCTTCACGATTGCACGGGCCGCCTCCTCATCGCTGGGGCATTGCACCTGCTGATCGGCATAGAAGAAATCCATGCCGATCATATCGTATTCGATGAAGGCGCCGCGCGCGGCCAGCTCCTGCTGATACCGCTGATCGTCATGGGAAGGATTCATGTGGCACAACACCGTATGCCGCAGATCCGCGCCCTCCTCGGCCACGACATCGAGGACCCGGTGTCCAAGCCTGAACCAGCCGGGCAGATGCACCATGAGCGGCAGGCCCGTGCGCACCTGAGCCTGCGCCGCGCCCCTGAGAGATTTCTCCTCCTCCTCCGTGAAGTCGGACGAGACGCCGATCTCGCCGATCAGACCGATCTTGACGTCGCTGCCGTCGACTCCCCGCGTCGCCTCCCGGACGATTTCGTCGGCGATCTCCTCGGCCGTCATGGCTGCAACTTTTCCAGGGTGCGACGCGCCGAGATAGTACCCGGCCCCCATCACGATGTTGAGACCCGTCGCCTCGGAGATGCGTCGCAGGGCGCGCGGGTCACGGCCGATGCCTTGGCAGGTCGGTTCGACGACGGTGCGTCCGCCTTCGGCCGCGAAGGACTTCAGTTCGGCGATGGCGAGAGGTTCGTCGTCGAGCGTGATGTTGTGCTTGTTGACGAAAGGGTCCTGCCTCAACTCCCCGAGAATCTCGATGCAGACGAAACTCTCGGCGAGGTATTGCCGCTCCTGCGTCTTCGGCGCGTGCCACCAGCAGCGGCAGTCGTTGAGAATGTGCTCGTGCATGAGCGTCATACCGAGCTGATCGACCGGCACGAGCCCCGTGACGGTCATGACCTTGCCGGAGCGCACATGGGCGTCCGAGAGTTCCCGACTCATCGCTCACCTGGCCTTTCTGATGGCGAAGCGGAAGTTCGCCGAGAAGATGCGGGTATTGAGCCAGATTGCCAGGAGAATGATCGCGCCGGTGACGATCTGGGTGAAGAAGGGAGAGATGTGCATCAAAATGAGTCCATTGCCGATGACCGCGATGGTCATGGTGCCCAGCACCGTGCCGAGGATCGTGCCGCGCCCGCCCATGAGAGAGGTGCCGCCGAGCACCACCGCCGCCACCACCTGCAGTTCGAAGCCGACCGCGGCGTTGGACGACCCGGACCCAAGACGGGCGGCAATCAGCAATCCCGCAAGGGCCGAGGCCACGCCCGTGACGAGATAAACCGAGGCGACGATCCACCTCGCCGGCATTCCGACCCGGCGCGCCGCTTCCATGTTGGATCCGACAGCCACGACCTGGCGGCCATATTTGGTCGTGGTGATCACCACATAGCCGAGGATCGCCACGCCAACGGCGATCAGCGCCGGAACAGGAATGCCCAGGAACTCGCCCCGGCCGATGGCGAAGAAGCCTGGCACGTTGTTGATGGGAATCGAGTAGCCCTGGGTGAGATAGAGCGCCAGCCCGCGCAGGATCGACAAGCCTGCAAGCGTCACGATGAAAGCCGGAATGCCCTGGTAGGCCACGAACCACCCTTGAGCCAGTCCGATGATCCCGCCGAGAGCGAGCATCGCCGCGACCACCAGGGGCCAGGGAACGCCCATGCTCAGAATGATCGCCGCAACGGCATTGATGAGCGCGACCATCGACCCGACGGACAAATCGATGCCGCCCGTGATGATCACGAAGGTCATGGCGACCGCAACGACGAGGATCGGCGCGGCTTGGCGCACCACGTTGAGGATATTGCCCACCGTCATGAAGGTGTCGGTCATGCCGGCGAAGAAGGCGCCGCACGCAAGAAAGAAAATCGCGATGGAAAGAACCTGCGCGTGTTCAGCGAAGAAGTCGGCGACCGGCGATCCCTTCTGTCGCTCCGTATAGGCACTCATGGTCTGCTTCCCTCACCGACGATCAGCTTCACGAGATCTTCAAGATTCGTCTTCCCGATATCCCGCTCCGCCACTTTGGTGCCTTCGTACATGACGGCGATCCTATCGCAGACGCGGAAGAGGTCCTGCAGGCGATGGGTAATCAGCACCACCGAAACGCCGCGCGCCTTCACCCGGTTGATCAGCGCGAGAACCGCTTCCACCTCGGCGACAGCCAGCGCGGATGTCGGCTCGTCCATGATCAGGACCTTCGGGTCGAAGGACGCCGCGCGAGCGATGGCGATGGCCTGCCTCTGTCCGCCGGAGAGCTTCTCCACCTTGGCGGTCAGGCGTGGAATGCGGATCTCCAGCGAATCCAGCATGTGCCGCGCCTCGGCGAGCATCCGCTTCCGGTCGAGGAATGGCCCCCTGGTGAGCTCGCGGCCCAGGAAGAGATTGCCGACGACGTCGATGTGATCGCACAGGCTCAGATCCTGGAAGACCATGTCGATGTTGCGGGCGCGCGCATCGGCGGGACCGGAGAAGCGTACCGTCTCGCCATCGAGGGCAATCGTGCCCTCGTCGGGGATGTAGGTGCCTGAAATGATCTTCGTCAGGGTCGATTTTCCGGCAGCGTTATCGCCGACGAGCCCCAGGCATTCGCCCGGATAAAGATCGAGATCGATGCCCCGCAGAGCCTGATGCGATCCGAACGTCTTGCGGATGCCGCGTAGCGAAACCCGCGGCGGCACTGGCCCGGATCCGGTCGACCGAGGGAGCATCGCTCCCTCGGCTCCGGCGACAGCGTGCTGGGGCTGTCGTTCCGTCATCATTTGAAAACAGCCCGGTAGGGTTCGACGTTCTGCTTGGTCACGATGGTGACGGGCACCGAGATTGTCGGCTCCACGGATCCCCCGCTCGAGAGCGTCTTCAGGGCGGTGACGGCGGCGGCGCCCATGCTGGAGGGGTCCTGCTGAACGACGGCCACCACATAGCCCTTGTCGATACCGGCGATAGCCTGCGCCGTGAGATCCCAGCCGAACACCTTGACGCCTTCCTGCTTTCCCTGGCTTTCGACAGCCGCGATGGCGCCCATCAGCGCGGGTTCGCCCGTGGCGTAGATCGCCGTCATGTCGGGATTTCCGGTGATCAGGTTCTCGGCCGCCGCAAGGGCGGTATCCTGGACGTTCTGACCGTCGACGACGCCGGCCTTGGTGATGCCCGGAGCGCCGTTGATGGTCTTCTCGAAGCCCTCCTGGCGCACGTTCTGGATGAACGAGTTCAGGGCGCCGACGATGCCGACCTTCGCCTTGCCGCCCATATTCGTCTTCACGTAGTCGAGGAAGAACTTGCCCATGTCGGCGCCGGCCGCCGCGTTGTCGACGCCGATCTGCGCCTTCTGCGGCCCCTTCGGAAGGATCGCGTCGATGGCCACGACCGGAATGCCCGCCTGCGCAGCTTGGTTGACGGCCGGCATGATTCCGTTGACGTCGATGGCCACCACTGCGAGACCATCCTCCTTCTGCTGGATGTAGGTCTCGATGGCGCTGTTCTGCGCCGCGGGATCGTTGTTGGCATTGAAGACGACCAGATTGGCGCCCGCGGCATCCGCCGCTTTCTTGGCGCCCTCGTTCATCTGGTTGAAGAACAGCGCCTGCTGATTGATCTGCACGAGCGCGAAGGTTTTCTTCTGCTGCGCTTCGGCCTGAGAGAGATCGAGGACGAAAGCCGCGAGGGCCGTCAAGCCCAGGGCGGCGAAGGGTCTGCGTTTCAAGGTCATGGTCATATCCTCTGTCTGGTTTCCATCGCAGGTTATTGTTTCGACGGCGGCGCAACGGATTTCCGCACGACGATTTCGACCGGCAGGATCTCCTCGGTGACGTGAGGCTCCCTCTCCTGCCAGTTTGTTTCGAGAAGCAATGACAGGGCCCGTTGTCCGAGCGCCCGGACGGGCTGGCGGATCGCCGTCAACGGAGGCGCAAAAAGATGCAGGGGGCCGATATCGTCGAATCCGACGATGGAGACGTCGTCGGGCACTCGAATGCCCTCCGCCTGGAACACCTCCAGAAGCCCGACGGCGATTTCGTCCGAGCCGGCGAAGATTGCTGTTGCCGGGCATATTTCAGCGATGAAGCGCCAGGCGGCCTGTCGGCCGAAGCTCGCCGTATAGTCTCCTTTGTAGGACTTGAGGTGCGCCGCGGAGCCGAAGGCCCCGCGCATGGCGCGCTCCAGCCCGCTGAAGCGCCGGTGGGTGCTGACCATCGCTTCGGGACCGCCGACAAAGAGAACATTCCTGTGACCGTATTCCGCGAGGTGGCGCCCGGCGAGATGGCCCCCCAACTCGTTATCGCAGAACAGCTTCGGGGCCTTCGCGCCAGGAACGTCCTCGTCGACGACCACGACCCTGCCGGTCTCGTTGATCAGCTCTGCCAGCTGTCCGTCATCGGGATGGTTCGTCAGGAAGATAAGGCCATCGATGTAATTGCGCGCAATCGACTGAAGATAGGTGATCTCGCGTCCGGGTCTGTTCAGCGTCGCGTTCAGGGCCACTGAGAGCCCTCTTCGGTCCGCCTCTTCTTCAACAGCCGCGACGAGCATCGCGAAGAAGGGATTCGCGATATCGGGAACGACCAAGCCGATCGTTTCCGACCGGCCCAAGCTCAACCGGCGCGCATGTGGGTTGGGCTGATAGTTCAGATCTCGGATCGCGTTCTGGACGCGTTTCCTTGTTTCTGCCGGCAGCTCCAGGGTCCCGTTCAGCATGCGGGAGACAGTCGCGACCGACACGCCAGCCGCGCCGGCGACATCCTTCAGACTTGTGCCCCGGCTGTTGCCCACACCAGTCTCGCGATTTTTGTAAAGCGGTTTACAAGCTGCGCGAAGCCAGGATCGCTGTCAATCAAGCGCCAAGTGGAAAAAAATCGGTATACTCCAGCGGTATACTTCAGCGGTATACTTCAGCGGTATACTTCAGAAGGACTGCACATTCATCGGTCTGAGTGTCAGCCCACCGTCCCGCAAAATCCGGCACTCTCCTCACGGGCGCGGCGCATTGCCGATCCGCGCCCGTCACCAGCGACGACGCACGACAACGGCCCCGCGGGGCCCATAATAGCTGCGGCGGACGACCGGCCCGTAATAGCCGCGGCGGACGACAACCGCTCGGCCGGGACCGTAGTAGCCGCGCCGCACACCGACGGCGCCATTGGGTCCGACACATCCGGCGCGGTACACGCCTCGAGCGCAGGCGACTGCGCTGGCCTCGGTGGTACTCAGGGCAAAAAAGCCTCCGAGCAGGCTGAGAACGATCAGAACATGTCTCATCGCGTGTCCTCTCCGCAACCGATGGATCCTGCCGGCCGGGAACCGGCGGCAGGTCGCCTATCCTAGATCCTGGCGCGGCCGCCGCTTGACCCAATAGGACACGGGTTTACACCGTGGGACACATGGTTCCTCGCTGAGTGAGCCGTCCGAGCTTCCGTTCGGCGCGGACGATCCGCAGCGAAACGCCGGCCGTTAGGAGAACTTCCTGAGCAATCCAGACTTACGCAAGTCGGGCCTTCGCCAGCATGGCTGACCTTCCTTTGTTTTTACCGGGCCTCCGAACGCGTCCGGAAACGTCGTGGCGGTTGCAGGACATCGAGACGAGTGTCGACCGTGATCGTTCGCTGTCAGCACTCTTTCGCAATCTTACGAAACGCTTGTTCTGCCTGCGGCGTTGATACCGTGACGCCGCCGCAGCTCATGGCAAAGCTTAAACCGGATGAGTCTGCAGAACCGGCTCGCTGATCCCGGCTCGTATCGTTATAGGGATTCTGAATGGAAGCTTCGAGTTCCTGCCGAGCCGGGAGCAGACCATTTCGAGTTGTCGACCTGGGCCAGAGCACCTGGGCCAGAGCAAATGAGCCGCGATATGGCGAGGAGAGGCACCATGGCTCTATTCGAAGACATGTTCAAGGGTGGAAATATCGTCACGGGTCTGGCGGTTGGCATCGGAGCGGCCGTTGTGGCGCCGGCAGTGATTCCTGTGCTGCGCCCACTCGCGAAAGCCGTGATCAAAGCCAGTCTCGTGGCATATGATCAAGGCCGCGTGGCCCTTGCCGAGCTCAACGAGCGAACGAGCGACATCGTCGCCGAGGCGCGGGCAGAACTCTCTGAAGCCAACGGCAGAAGTGAGGGTGAAACAACTCCGGAATCCCGCACCTCCACTCAGCGTGCGACGGAAGCCGGAACACCGACGTCAGCTTAAGTGACACTGGAAACATATCTTTTTCCGACGAGCCATTGAACGAGCCACGGGCCGATAGAGGAGAGCGCAAATGTCCCTGGTGGAAGACATCTTCAAGAGTGGCAATGTGGCCACTGGGATTGCCGTTGGGTTGGGAGTAGCCGTTGTTGCTCCCGTGCTCGGGACAGTTTTGCGCCCCCTGGCCAAGACTGTCATCAAGGCCGGTCTGATCGCGTATGACCAGGGTCGCACGGCGATGACCGAGCTGAACGAGAGAACCGGCGATATTGTCGGGGAGGCCCGGGCCGAGCTGGCAAGTGCCAGAGAGGAAAGTGACGAGCAGGGTAGCAAGCGTAGTCGTCGCAGCGCTCGTACCGAAGGGCCTGCCCCGGCATAGCCAGCGCACGCGCCCCGAGAGCATCATTCGCCGTGAGCTGCCCCATGACGTGAGTAGCTCCGTTTCAAGGTAGGTGGTGATAGCACCGCTTCCCTCCCGGCTGACTTCAGGAGGGTTTCTTTGCACCAGTCTCTGAGGCACCAGCCACTGGATGGCCAGCCGACTCCATCCGAAACCTTGCATGCTGCAGACGATGAACATGCGCTGTCCGACGAGCAACCTGCTCCTGTTCTGATTGAACCGCTTCACACGGCCGTTCCCGGCCGAGCGCGCCTGCGAATCGGCGGCCTCAGGGGATCTCAACCGCTGCAGCGGCTTCTTGAGCGGGGATTGGCGCTGGCGCCCGGCGTCCAGAGCGCGACCGCCAGCAGCCTGACCGGTAACGTGACTGTTTGTTACGATCCGGCCGCTCCGCTCCAGACCATCATCAATTTCGCCTCCGGGCTGTTGCGAGGCGAGATCGCCGCTTCGGAAGAAGAGACATCGCAAAAGCCTCAATCCGCGGCCTGGCACGAGTGGGCGCTCGAGCAGGTCCTCTCCGCTCTCGGCAGTTCGGAAGACAGGGGATTGACTGATACAGAAGCCCGGAATCGTCTGGCCTCCAACGGCCCGAATGCCTTGCCACCTCTCCCAGGGCGGTCGAACCTGAGCATCTTGATGGCCCAATTCGAGAGCCTGCCGGTCGCCTTGCTGGCAGGGGCCGCCGCTGTTTCAGTCATCACCGGCGGCCTTCTCGAAGCCGCCGCGATCCTGGGCGTCGTTGCGGCAAACGGAATGATCGGTTACCAAACGGAGAGCCGGTCGGAACGCACGATCCGAAGCCTCTCTCTCCCATCTGCGCAAACTGCCAGAGTGGTTCGCGACGGGGAACCACGGGACATACCGGCGGAAGCTCTCGTCCCTGGCGATCTTATTCGGCTCGGCCGCGGTGTCGTCGTTCCAGCCGACGCGCGTCTGGTGAGCACCCTGGATCTGATGGTCAGTGAGGCAACGCTCACCGGCGAGAGCCTGCCCGTGAGCAAGGCTCCGGGCGCGCCCGTCGACGCAACTGCCCTGCTCGCCAACCGGACCAACATGGTCTATCGCGGCACCATCGTGACCGGGGGCAGTGGAACGGCGGTTGTGGTCGCCACCGCCGGACAGACGGAGGTTGGACGCATCCAGCGCCTCGTCGGTACGACGGTCTCGCCCGAGACTCCTATTCAGCGCCAACTCGATGATCTCGGCCGGACCCTCGTCTGGGCCACCATGGCGGCGGGTGGCGTGCTCTTCGGCATCGGCTGGCTCCGCGGATTTGCACTTTTCCAGATCGCCCGCTCCGCGTTGTCGCTAACGGTTGCCGCGTTCCCGGAAGGGCTGCCGATGGTGGCCACCACCACCTTGGCGCTCGGGGTAGAGGACATGCGCAAGCACGGCATTCTGGCCCGTCGCTTGGATGCGGTGGAAACGCTCGCGTCGGTCCAGACCATCTGCTTCGACAAGACGGGCACGCTCACCCTCAACCAGATGTCCGTCACGACCGTTGCCATAGGCGATGACATCTATTGCACTCACGGCGGTGTCTTCGTCGATCAGAACAATGCCAGGCTGAGCGTGGACGAGGATCATCGGTTCAAGAAGATGCTGAAAGTCGCGTGCCTGTGCAGCGACACGGAGATCGAGGACAGCGATGGTCAGATCGTCCTCAACGGCTCGAGCACGGAAAACGCCCTCGTTCGGGCAGCCCTTGGCCATGGCGTGGATGCTCGTGTCCTACGGCGGCAATTTGCCCGTCTGTCAGTGCAGCACCGCAGTGAGGCCTATCGCTTCATGGTCACCACCCATGCCGATGGCGGCGATGGTCTCATGGCCGTGAAGGGCAGCCCCCTTGAGGTCCTGGCCCGCTGCCGCTGGGAGGCAATGTCAGATGGTAGCCAAACGGAGCTGACGCCTCCTCGCATCCTCGACATCGAACGTCTCAACCTGACCATGGCGCGACAAGGACTGCGGGTGCTGGGATTTGCCTATGGCGCTCCTGGGCCCGCGTGTTCCGGTCAGGGTTTCGGCGGGATCGATAACCTGACCTGGCTCGGCTTGACGGGCATGGCGGACCCGGTCCGCCCGGAGGTATCGGAGCTTATCGCCACGCTGCGGCAGGCGGGCGTGCGGACCGTGATGCTCACCGGAGACCAGGGCGCGACCGCCCGAGCCGTGGCGGAGCAGATCGGGCTGTCCGGTCAGGAGGACATCAAGATTCTGGACGCGGCGGATCTGGAACATCTGGACGCGGCGGGCCTCGCCAGCGCGGTCCGGGAAACTCATGCCTTCACACGCATGAGCCCAGCGCAGAAGTTGCAGATCGTGCATGCCCTGCAGGCGTCCGGCATCGGAATCGCGATGGTTGGGGACGGTGTGAACGACGGCCCGGCCTTGCGCGCCGCTGACATCGGCATCGCCCTGCGTCAGGATGGATCGGCAGCGGCCCGGGAGGTCGCGGATATTTTCCTGGATCGGGACGATCTCCGCAGTCTCGCCCTGGCCATTGAGCAAAGCCGCATGATTCACACCAACATCCGCAAGGCGATCCATTACCTGCTCAGCACCAATTCGAGCGAGATCCTCCTGATGTTGATGGCGGCGGCCCTGGGCTCAGGCGGGGCCTTGTCACCGCTGCAGCTTCTCTGGATCAACCTGATATCGGACGTCTTACCTGGGATCGGGCTGGCCTTGGAGCCGCCGCATGCGAACGTCATGGGCCGCCTGCCGGAAGCTGCGGGTCAGCCTATCGTGCACGGCAACGATCTTAGCCGCCTGTTCGTGCAAGCGACGGCTATGGCGGCTGGTTCGATGGCCGCTGGAGCGCTCGGCGTCGCCCGCCATGGCCTCGACTCGCCCCAGGCACGGGCGATGACATTCGATAGCCTCGTTATGGCTCAGCTGCTTCATGCCCTGACGTGTCGATCCGCGACGGGCAGCGCCTTTCGCCCGGGCCACCTTCCGCCCAATCCGACACTGACCAAGATCCTAGCCGGATCGGCGGCTGCCCAAGCTGCCGTGATGCTCCTGCCCGCCGTGCGGGGCCTCATGGGCCTGGCGCCCCTGGGTCTCGGCGACCGCCTTGTGACGCTGGTGGGAGGATTGCTGCCGTTTGCGTTCAACGAAACAATGAAAGTCGCCTCGAACTCCCTGGACTCGAATCCCGAGATCCTGCATTTTTCTCGAGGATGTGGACAAGCTGAAGACAGATCAGGAAGCTTCTCCCCGCCATCTCCCCTCGTGCCGGAACGATCACCCTGATCGCCGTAGCGCATCGTACGGACCCGGCGGGCCGCGCGAGCGAAAAGTGGACTCACTTTTGCGTTCGATGCTCTAGGCTGCCGCAGGCAGACCCCGCGGATCACTTGAGGTCGGAAGACCCGGAATCAATGCCGCCTTTGACGTGATGAAGGCGCGCAGCAGCACTTCGGCAATCCATTCTGCAAGCTGGAACGGCGGCTGCCGCGTCACGAGTGCCAGGGCGATCTTCACCAGGAACGTCGCAAGGTCGGCCTTGCCGTCTGTCAGCCGTTGGATGGAAGTGTCGAGACGGGCCACCGGCCTTTCGGCAACGGAGCGTGCCCGCGATGGGACCGCAACCCTTTCGAAATCGAGTTCCAGGAAAGGATTGCGCAGCACGTCCAAATCAAAGCCCGGGCGATGGTTGATGAGGACACTTGCGGTGCATGGATTGACCTCGATGTCGATGATCTCAGAGTGGTCGATCAGCCGGCGGCGCAAATTCTGGAAGAATTGGACGTTATGCCGCCGACCCGGGATCTTGATCCGAAGACGGCCCACAATGCGATGGACAATGTACGCGCGCTGCCGCTGCTGCATGGTCAAAATACTTATGATTCAAATTGGCGAAACATCTACGATAAGGAGCCAATCCAGCTGCCTTTCGAACGTGCCTATATGGCCATAAGACGAAGGTTTGATGACAGACACCAAAGGATCTGCTGCAATCGATGCCGAGTTGTCGCCGGAATTCCGCCGAGGGTCCGATGTAAAGCGATGGTCCTATGTCAAGAAGGACGTCACCAAGAAGATGAGGCACCCGGCGCAGGCACCGACGATGGTGCCGTTCATCCGGATATACTGAAGATCGCTCCCGACCACGAGCTCAAGCCGATCCGTGACCGTACGGGTGTCCCAGCTCCTGACTACCTCCGCGATGAAACCGCCGATCTCGCCGCGCCAGGTGATAAGATAGCGCGCCAGGCGCTGGAGAGCGTCGTCAATATGGCCCTGCATGACTTGGTCGTCGGCCAAGGTCTGGCCGACGAGGTGAAGCCCCTGCTCGAGCGCAGAGCGCATCTTGGAGGAAGGCTCCGCAAGATCATCAAGCATGGTTTGCGAAAGTTCGCCCCAGACCGAGGCGATCCAGGCCTGGACATCAGGATGGCTCAGGATCCGGTTCTTCGAGGCGTTGAGCTGCTCCCGCTGCTCGGGAGAGTTGAGAAGTTCGTCGATCAGGGTCGCAAGGGCTACCCGGAATTTCAGCCGCACGTCGCTGTCCGGCTTAGCTAGGCCCTGCAACAGATCCATGATGCCGGAGACAATGGCTGCCGCGATACGGCGGTCGATCGTCTTCGGGATCCACCACCGGCTGCGTTCCCGTACCAGCTCGTCGATTTGGCTCCTGTTGTCGTCGAGCCATTGCACCGTAATGCCAATCGCTCGCTCGAACAGGACATCCGCCTCCCCGCTCGCGGTCGTCATCTCGATTGCGCGCCCGATGATGGGAGCGAGATCCGTCTGGCGAAGCTGTTCGCCGAGCGTGCGGTTGGCAAAATCGTGAATATCCTGGCTCTCTAGGGTGCGGATCAGGTGGGGCACCGCAGCAATGACCGTACCCGCGATCACGGGAGCTGTTTCCGGAGCGGCCAGCCACTTGGCGATGCGCTGCCCGGCACGTGCCTTCCTCAGCTTCGCGAGCAGGGCCTCCTCCGTCAGGAAGTGCCGTTCGACGAAGCGACCCAGGGTTCGCCCGATCCGGTCCTTGTTGTTGGGGATGATCGCCGTATGCGGGATGCGCAGGCCCAATGGATAGCGGAACAGCGCCGTCACGGCGAACCAGTCGGCAAGCCCGCCGACGATCCCGGCCTCGGATCCAGACCGAACCAGGAGAATTCCGAAGCCGGGCTCCCGAACCAGATGGGTGGCCGCATAGGTTGCTCCCATGGCTACGAGCAGGCCTGTCGCCAAACGGCGGTTGCGCCTCAATCGCTGCCGAGCTCCCTCCTCATAAGAGCTGTTGTCCGGCTCGTCGCCGAAGCGTGGCAGCGCTGTCGGTGGCGGAGGCTTATCCGGCTGCATGGGTGACCCATCAATTGTCCGTCCAATGAGCCATCGCCCGGATACGGCGGCGACAGGCTCAAACCTATGGTGCGAGCTGAATGGCTGGTATCCTGATCTACCTAACGTCCAAGTCGAGCATTGGTTAGGCGGACCCGGAGATTGTCATCGAAGGATCTTTGACATGGCGCCCATTGCTGTCGTCGAACATCAGCTGCCGGGACGCGCCCGGCTTCGGATATCCTCAAAGAAGGGGGATGCGACGTGGTTCGCGTCGCTTGTCGAGCAACTCGCAAGCCACCCCAAGATTGATGAACTGCATGCCAATCCGCGGACCGGAAGCATTCTGATCCGGCATCAGAAGCCGCTTGATCTCCGAGAGCTTCTCACAACCATAGGCAGTCTGATCGAGATTACTGCCGAGGGGCCAGACCTCATCTCTGCGCCCGCTCCACAGATCGAGGCTTTGGCCGCAGCTCCTGCCGCCCTCGATGTGGTAGCCACGGGTCTTCTTGGCTTGAGCGCCTTTCAGGCCGTCTATGGACAGCCCCTGGGGGCAGCCGTCGAACATTTCTGGAGTGCCTATGGCTCGGCCAGGGTTCTCAGGAGCCCACCTCTGGCCGTGGGATTTGCCGCCCTGGGTTTCTACCAGCTCATGAGAGGGCAGGTGATCGGATCGGCAGCCTCCCTGCTCTACTATGCGCTCACCGTTCACCATGTCGCCGAAGGTGGCGGCTGGGAAGGGACATCCTTGAAGGGAAAGCGCTCCCATGGCGCCGATCAAGGTTGAGCGCCAGCAGACGCCTTCAGCGGCAGTGCCCCCCTCGAGTTGTCCAGCCCACCCATGCGTGGAAAAGAGGTCGTGGCTCTGAGACGGCGGCTTCGAAGGGAATGGCTCTTCCCGTGACTGCCCGAATAGTCTCATGCACGTCGACGTGCAGGGAGATACGCTGGAGGGACGCGGCTCTCGATCATTCTGTCGAGCCGTTCAAAAACGCAGCCGCGTGATCCTGATGAAATCAGCAGACGATCGTTGGTCATCCGTAAAATCGGAGTACGAGGCCCACATCTCGGTTCGGAACCATGGAATCCTCGTGCATCGGACGCGACAAGTGGACCCGGTTTTCCGCACGATGCGCTAGCGCCCGACGAGACAGCTAGAAACGGAGGGGAAAATGCGTTCCCCTCCATGACCCGTGACCCGTGACCTGGCGGCACGTGGCAAAAGGCATGCCTGGATCACAAGGCAGCCACATCCGTGCCCTGCAGCAATGCAGCCGTTTGATCGAGAGTGAGCCTGAAGCGCTCCACCATCTCACGGACTTGCTCCTCTGTGATGATCAGAGGGGGGCAGAATGCGATAACATCTCCAATGGCGCGGATGATCAATCCATTCTCATGGGCACGGGAGAACACCCGTGCTCCAACTTTTCCGACAGGATTGAACTTCGCCTTTGTCTTCTTGTCAGCGACCAACTCCACGCCGGCAATGAGTCCGACGCCCCGGACTTCCCCCACAAGGGGGTGACCTGCCAGCGCGCGGAGTTCCGCCTGCATCACCTCTCCGACACGGCGCGCATTCTCGACCAAATTCCTTTCCTCGATGATATCGAGGTTCTCGAGCGCGACCGCCGCAGGCACCGGATGGCCCGATGTCGTGAAGCCGTGACCGAACGTGCCGATCTTGGAAGAGTTGTCGGCGATACCGTCATAAAGGTCTTGGCTGATCATGACCGCCGCCAGGGGCTGGTAGGACGAGGTGATCTGCTTCGACAGCACCATAATGTCAGGGTCGATTCCGTAATAGTCGCACGCGAACATCGTCCCGAGGCGACCGAAGCCATTGATGACCTCGTCGGCGACGATGAGGATATCGTACCGGCGGCAAATCTCCTGGACTTTTTCCCAGTAGGTCGCGGGTGGCGGCAGAACCCCGCCTGCCCCCATCAGCGGTTCACCGATGAAGGCTGCTATCGTCTCAGGCCCCTCCTCCAGGATCGCCGCTTCGAGTTCCGCCGCAAGGCGGTCGGCGAAGGCCTCCTCGCTCTCGCCCGGTTCCGCATATCGGTAGTAGTGCGGGCAGGTGACATGTCTCACCGGCACGAAGGGGAGGTCGAAATCGCGATGGTTTGCCGCGAGCCCCGTCAGGCTGCCCGAGGCAAGAGTGATCCCATGGTACGCATTGGTGCGGGCAATGAACTTCTTCTTCTGCGGCAGCCCCCGCGCGTTATTGTAATACCACACCATCTTGATGACGCTGTCGTTCGCCTCGGAGCCCGAGTTCGTGAAAAAAGCGCGCTTGAGACGGGCAGGCGTCATCTTCACGAGTCTCTCCGCCAGTAGGACCGAGGGCTCGTTCGTTTTGTGAGAGAACGTGTGATAATAGGGCAGCTTCGCCATCTGCCGGCTGGCGGCCTCGACGAGGCGTTTCTCTCCAAAGCCGACCGCCACGCTCCAGAGGCCGGCCAATGCTTCGATATACCGGTTGCCCTGGTCGTCGTAGACGTAGACCCCCTCACCGTGATCGATCACGATTGGTCCGATCTCTTCGTGCTTGCGGGCATTGGTGACGGGATGGAGCACGTACTCCACATCGCGGGCCGAAATCGAGTTGGGATGTCCACGCATGATTGTCTCTATCCTTCCGGTGTGCTGGATCGTGATGATCTGAGAAGTGTGAATGGTGCTCCTGCTGCCCTCGTCATGGGGCCGCCCGGAGGGCGATCCGCTCCTGACGCCACCTGAGCAAGGCGGCCAGTCCTGCAAGGCAAAGCGTGCCGATGATAAGCAGCAAGGCGGCGGCCACGACCGTCGGGCTGATATTCTCCCGGATACTCGAGAACATCTGCCGGGCCAATGTTCTTTGATTGGGTCCTGCTACGAACAGGGTGATGACCACCTCGTCCAGAGACGTCGCGAACGCGAAGACGGCCCCCGAGATGATGCCTGGAAGCGCCAACGGGAACGTCACACGCCGGAAGACCTTGACCGGTGCGGCCCCCAGGCTGCTGGCCGCCTTCTCGACCGAGGAATCGATTCCTTGAAGCGATGCGGACACGCTCACGATCACGAAGGGAACACACAGGACCGCATGGGCGATCATGACGCCCGGATAGGTACTCGCAAGGCCAAGCCGTACGAAGAGCATCTGCATGCCGACCCCCAGGACGACCGCCGGCACCACCATGGGAAGGAGGAACACCGTCCTCAACAGGTTCGTGAAAGGCAGAGTCCTCGTCCGCATGCCCAAGGCCGCCAGAGTTCCCAGAATTGTGGAGAGCAGCGTTGCTCCAAGTCCGATGATCAGACTGTTCATGATCGAGAGGCGCCACGCGTCCGCCGTCGCCAGTTCCTTGAACCAGCGGAGGGAATATTCCTCGATCGGATAGGTGAGGAAGACGCTGGATGTGAACGCAAGTGGCAGAATCGCGACGATCGGCATGAGCAGAAACGTCACGATCAAGACGCCGAACACGGTCTGAACCGTCCGAAACACGGCCTCACGCCCCCAGCAATTGGGGTGACTTCGAGAGTCGCCCGTAGATGAAGTAGAGGATCACCGTCACCACCAGCAGGATCATGCCGAGTGCTCCAGCGAGCCCCCAATTGGCCGTTCCCATGGCGTAGAACGCAATGACGGAACTGATCATCTGGTCGTTGGCGCCACCCACGAGAGCCGGAGTTATGTAGTAGCCTATGGCCACCATGAAAACCAGAAGGGAACCGGACAACAGGCCAGGGAGACTGAGCGGGAGAAGCACGCGCCAGAAGGCCCGCAGGGGCCCCGCTCCCATGGAGGCGGCAGCCTGCATCAGATTGCGAGGAACGGACAGGAGGACACTGTAGATCGGCAGGACCATGAACGGCAAGAGAACATGCGTCATAGCGATCACCACACCGATGCGGTTGAAGATCAACGGCAAGGGACTGTCGATGAGGCCCATGGCCTGCAAGGCTCCGTTGATCAACCCTTCGTTCTGCAGCAGGACGAACCAGGCCGTGGTGCGCACGAGCAACGACGTCCACAGCGGGACTAGGACCGCCAGCAGAAGCACCGTGCGTTTCCAGCCCGTCACGGCCGCAGCCAACATCCCATAAGGCAATCCGATGGCAGCGCAAGCCAGCGTCACGATCCCCGCCACCAGGAACGTGCGGATCATGATCAGTCGGTTGGCCGATGCACCGGGTTCCTCGCTCACGATAGTCCCATCCGCGCCCCGCTTCATATCGACGGCGGCCAGAAGGTTGCGGTCGGTGTAGGGCGGCACCGCATCCTTGAGCGCCAGCCAGAAGCGAGGCTCCTGCCAGCGCCGATCGAGGCTCGCCAGATCGATGCTCGACGCATTGCCCTCATCGCGGACGGCGGCCGTCGTGCGGGTCAGCAGGGTTCGAAAGCCGGATACGGCGCTGTTGAGCCGCCTGACCGTCTCCCCCAGCGCCTGCTGGTCGCCGGCCTGCCTGAGATCCTCAACCAGAGCCTGCCGGACCTGCGGCGGCGGGAGATCCTGTCCATTCCAGGATACGATGGCCGCCGCGGTCCTCGGCAGCACCCGACTGACCGTGTCATCAACGACGGCGGCCATCATCATTGTCCAGAGAGGCCACAGGAAGAACACCGCAAGAAAGGCCAGAAGCGGCACGATCAGCAGCAATGCGCGCAATCGCTCGCGTACGGGTGCCCTGCTCATGGCACGAGCACCGTGCAATCGCGGGGATCGAACGACACCACGACCGGCGTCCCGACCGTCCAGTCCCCCGCGAGGCGCTCGCACCGCGCCGTGAAGGTAAAATTACCCCGTGCCAGCTGCACCCGCATGTGATCTCCATGATAGATGCAGTCGGTGATCATCATGTCGAGCACATTGTCTCCGGCGGGGTCCGCTCCGAGCCTCATCCGCTCCGGACGCAACGAAAACCACGCCTTCCGTCCCGGCTCCAATTCAGGGCCGGGCCGCACCCTGGCCACAAGGTCTTCGCTGAGGGCGATTGTCGCGTGCCCATCCCGGACATTGACGACATCGGCTTCGATCAGGTTCGTCTCTCCGATGAACTGCGCGACGAAGCGCGTACGGGGCCTATCGTAAATCACATGGGGGCTGTCGATCTGCTCGATCCTGCCCGCATTGAACACCGCGATCCGGTCGGACATCGTCAAGGCTTCGGACTGGTCGTGCGTCACGAACACGATCGTCAAGCCGAGCCGCTTGTGAAGCTCGCGTATCTCCAGTTGCATGTGCTCCCGCAGCTGTTTGTCGAGAGCGCCGAGGGGCTCATCCATCAGGATGACCCGGGGCTCGAAGACGAGAGCCCGCGTGAGAGCAACGCGCTGCTGTTGCCCGCCTGACAACTGAGAGGGCCTGCGGTTCTTCAGAGGCCCCAGCCGAACCATGTCGAGGGCTCGATCGACCTTCTGGGCGATCTCAGCGCGGGGCAGCCTTTTCATTTCGAGGGGGAACGCGACGTTCTCGGCGACCGTCATGTGGGGAAAGAGGGCGTAGTTCTGAAACACCACCCCCATTTCGCGCCGGTGAGGCGGCAGCTGGTCGATGCGGGCGCCATCGAGCGTGATCGTTCCCTGGGTTGGTCGCTCGAAGCCTGCGAGCATCATCAGGATCGTCGTCTTGCCCGAGCCGGAAGGGCCGAGAAGGCTCAGGAACTCGCCCTTGTGAATGGTAAGATTCAGCGAGTCGATGACGGTGAGCGAGCCGAAGCTCTTTGAAACGGACGCCAACTGAATGAAGGGCTGCATATCTCTGCTCTATCCGGCTCTGATCGTGCCCTGTAAGCTTGGTGCGTCGCCTGCCACATCCCACCAAGGGCGGGATGCGGTCGAAATCCTTCCGAGCAGGAGAGAGCGTGACAAAGCCTCGGCACGCTCTCTCCCCGTCAAGAGACCGGCTTTCGCTTTACTGAGCCAGCCAGGCATTGAAACGCTTGTTCAACTCTTCGATGTTGTCGATCCAGAAATCGGCATCGAGCGGAGCGGAATTCGCGAGGTTTTCGGGCGCCGTGGGCAAGTCCTTCTGCAAATCGGCAGGCACCTTTGCCGCAGCCTCCTTGTTCGGCAGGCCGTAGGCGATGTATTCCGGCAGCTTCACCTGGTTCTCCGGCTGACTGGCGAACGTGATGAAATCCATCGCCTGGTCCTTGTTGGGGCTGTCCTTGAGGATGACCCAGCTGTCGATGGCGTACAAGCTGCCGGGCCAGACGACCTTGAAGTTCCTGCCCTCGGTCTTGTTGATGCCCGAAATGCGTCCATTGTAAGCGGAGGTCATCACCACCTCGCCGGACGCGAGAAGCTGCAGAGGCTGCGCACCGGATTCCCACCAGACGATGTGTGGTTTCAGCTGATCGAGTTTCTTGAACGCACGGTCGACGCCTTCCGGCGTCGCAAGCACCTTGTAGACGTCGGCGGGTGGAACACCGTCGGCCATCAGGGCGAACTCGAGAGCGTATTTCGGTCCCCGCCGGAGGCCACGCTTGCCCGGGAACTTGTTGACATCCCAGAAATCGGCCCAGGATTTCGGCGCCTCCTTCAGGCGATTGGCGTCGTAGCTCAGAGCCGTCGACCACACGATGGCGCCGACCCCGCAATCATCCACGGCCGCGGGCAGAAACTTGTCCTTGCCGCCCAGCTTGTTCCAATCGATCTTTTCGTAGAAGCCGTCGGCGCAGCCGAGCGCCAGTTCCTCGGACTCGACCTGAACCACGTCCCAATTGGGCGTACCGGCCTTGACCTTGGCGGCCAGAACGCCGATACCGCCATCCCAGCTTTCTTCAAGAACCGGCTTGCCGATTTTCTTGGAGAAGGGCTCGAAGTAGATCTTGCGCTGGGCATCCTGGTAATTGCCGCCCCAGGAAACCACCGTGAGATCACGGGCCTGAACGGCCTGCACGCTCCAGCCGATGAGCAGGGCGGATACACAGCCGGCGACGGAAAGCATCTTCGCGGAATTCATCGTCTATCCCTCTGTTGGTTATTTTCCTCTGGGGGAGCCGAGCATAACGTGGCCGATTAACGACTGCCAAGGCCGTTCCATGGTGAGAATAATCACCATCGCGCCTCTGTGACACCCGTGACGATGACATATGTCTCAGTCTGTCAGCAT
Organism: Microvirga sp. M2; assembly: GCF_047497095.1. Lineage (NCBI taxonomy): Bacteria > Pseudomonadati > Pseudomonadota > Alphaproteobacteria > Hyphomicrobiales > Methylobacteriaceae > Microvirga > Microvirga sp. M2. The sequence continues at coordinate 1,480,349 of NZ_CP134064.1, read as the reverse complement.
CTCAGTATGTGGGCGGCGTGACCGCACTGATGATGGTGCTTGTCCCGCCCGATACGTTGCGAAACCGGTGGGGTACCCTGCTGTCGAAATAGTAGCCGTCGCCCTCTCCCAGGACCTTGCTCTGATCCCCGACCGTCACTTCGACGGCGCCGCGGACGACCATGCCGGCCTCTTGGGCCGAGTGGGAATACGGCACGCCGGAATCCGCCCCGACCGCATAGGTCTCGTGCAGCATCAAGATCTGGCGGTTGGGCTGGTTCATCCCCAGCATCCGATAGGAGATCGTCTGCGCCTTTCCGATCTCCACCCACTCGCTGGCCGGGTAGAACGGCGAATAGGGCGCGGCCGCGTTCATCTCGGCGAAAAACCCGGTCAGCGTCGTTCCCAACGCATCCAGAATGGCGCTCAGGGTGTCGACCGAGGGGCTCATACGGTCGCGCTCGATCAGCGAGATCGACGAGTGCGAGATGCCCGACCGCAACGCGAGCTCCCGAACGCTCAATCCGCGCCGGCGGCGCAATTCCAGCAATCGTGCTCCAATCTTCGGCATCGCCATCCCGCATGATGAAGTTGCGCTACTCGCGAGCGCCCTCCCGGAGTCCTCCGGTCCTCGATACCCTACTCCTGGTGAGAATTCTGAACAAGCCGGTCAAGCTGTCTTGAGGACGGCGGCGCGATCCATGAACCTGGGTTCAACGCAATGGGAGGAAGCGATGTCGACCCTGACCGCGAGCACGCGCGCCAAAATCACTTTTCTCAAGGCCCCGAAGCATGATGCCGCAACGGAAACCGGAGAGATCGAGGCGACCGTCAGGGGCATCATCGCGGATGTGCGCGACAGGGGAGATGCCGCTCTCCGCGACTATTCGAAGGCCTTCGATCAGGCTGACGTTTCGACCTTCGAGGTCAGCGACACGGAGCGTGCCGAGGCCATCGAGAACCTCGACCTACAAACGCGCCGTGACACCGAGTTCGCGATCGAACGCGTCCGCGCCTTTGCACAGGCCCAGCTGGGCACGGTGCTTCCGCTCGATGTCGAAGCCCTGCCCGGCCTTCATCTGGGTCACCGTGTCATCCCCATCCGGACCATCGGCGCCTATGTTCCGGGCGGGCGCTACCCTCTCCTGTCGGCTCCGGTCATGACGCTCGTGCCCGCGAAGGTCGCCGGATGCGAAGAGGTCATCGCCTGCCTGCCCCCCAAGGCGCATCCGGCTATGATCGCCGGTTGTCACCTGTCCGGCGCGGATCGCATTTTCCGGGTCGGCGGCGCTCAGGCGATTGCCGCCATGGCTTATGGAACGGAAAGCATTCCTGCGGTGGATAAGATCGTCGGGCCTGGCAATGCATACGTGAATGAGGCCAAGCGGCAGGTTTTCGGGCGCGTCGGCATCGATCAGCTCGCGGGACCGAGCGAAATCTTCGTGGTCGCCGACGAAACGGGAGATCCGCACTTGATCGCCGTGGACCTTCTCGCTCAGGCCGAACACGACGTGCGGACGCGGATGGGGCTCATCACCACGAGCCGGAGGCTGGCGCAGGCAACGCTTGCGGAGGTGGAGCGGCAGTTGCGCGACCTTCCGACCGCACCCGTCGCCGGCGCCGCATGGCGCGACTATGGCGAGGTGGCGCTGTGCGAGGACGAGGACGCAATGGTCGCCTATTCCGACTTCATTGCTGCCGAGCATCTTCAGGTCCACACGGCCGATCCTCACGCGACCGCGCGTCAACTGCGCAATTACGGCTCCCTCTTCATCGGGCCCCTCGCCAGCGTCGTGTACTCGGATAAATGTTGCGGAACCAATCATACGCTGCCGACCATGGGAGCCGGACGATACACGGGTGGGCTCTGGGTCGGATCCTACGTCAAGATCTGTACGCATCAGTGGCTGGATGAACGTGGAGTCGCCGCCGTGGCGCCGCCGGCGACCAGGCAAAGTCGGAGCGAGGGCCTGGAGGGCCACCGCCGCGCGGCAGCAATCCGGATGAAGGCGACCTGAAGGACACATCCTTCCCGGAACTGCTCAATCAGTATGACACTCGCAGTATGACGCTCGCGCCTGCCGACCAGCGAAATTCCGAAAAGGGTCCAGCAAGGATATTGCCGATCCCGAATGAATATCCGATGTCCCCGGCTCGACTGGCGCCGGGACCGCGTTCTGTGACGGCCGGACGGGTTAGTGCTGGCAGGCACGCTTTCCGTCCGACCGATGATCCGATTGGACTACTTGCCGACGGACGATGCTCTCTTTCGCGCGGAGGACTGCCTGCCGCCCTTCCGGCCATTGCCGCTGCCGCGGCCCTCGCCCGCCGAACCGCCGAGTGCACTCGTCACGACGTCTCCTGCTGCCCCGATGGCAGCCGCTGCGACCTCCAGCGGAGCGGCAACGATCTCGGCGCCGAGACTTCCTGCGGCCGACACGGCGTTCCTGCCTTGCTGTGCCGCACGGCCCTGCCCCTGCTCGGTCCCCTGCGGATTCTCAAGCACGTTCGCGACGGCCCTGAGGGCCTCGGCCATCACAGCGCGTGCCTGCGGCGAGGTGAGCGTCGTCTCGAGGCTCGAGAGCCATGCCATCGGGCTCAGCATGCCGCCCTGCGACCGCGAGCGGGCCCGTGTCGTGGAACGTGACTTCGACGCACCGGACGTCGAGCGTGCCGCATTGCGCGACCCCGCAGAGGAACGGGCCTTCGCCGGAACAGCCTGGGACTTCGTCGCGGACCGGGAGCCAGCCATAGCCTTGGGCTGCGCACGCTTGGCAGCGGTGGTCCCCTTCTTGGCGGCGCTTCGCGAGGAAGACTTCTCCGACGCCTTCCGGCTCCTGCTGGGTTGTGACGTGCCATCCTTCTTGGTCGTAGCCATTGTCATTCCTTCATCTGCTAAGGCCGAAAGCGGCCGGGCCGAGGAGCAGTGATCCTCGCCCATGATAATGACAACGTGGCCGTTCGGTTCACTCGCGCGAGATGACCCTGGCACGTCACGCGGCTTTCGCCCCGAGATCTTCCGGCCGCGGCGACATGCAATGGAATTGTCATGGATCCGACTCTCGTGTTGATCTCCAGGAGGCCCCAGTGCCTCTTTCATTCGCGCCCGCTTGGGCCTGATTGCCAAATGTGCCGCGAACGTCGCCTTCTTTAACCATGTGGCGACCAGTTCCATCCTACGGTTTGTCCGGTTCATCAACGACATGCATCACTGTCACAGGAGCGGGACTGAATGCAGGGACAGGCCGATCTCTTTCAAGGACTGGATGCGACCGTCCCATCCGTCCAGAAGCCCGTCACCTCCGACATCCAGGTCAAGCCTCAAGGGCAAAGGCGGGCCTTCCGATTGGACCCGGCCAATTTCGAACTGGCAGCCGATAGCCTGGAGGCGAGCGGGCAATATCGCATTCTACGCCGCCTTCTGCCTCGTCCCGTGATCACGTCCCGCATCGCGCTTCCAGGTGAAAAGCTCGCAGTCATCGTGGACACCGAAACCACAGGTCTCGACCATACCCGCGACGAGGTCATCGAGATCGGGATGGTGGCGTTCTCGTATGATGAGGATGGCCGGATCGGTGAGGTCGTCGGCACCTTCAATGCTCTGCGGGAACCATCCGTCCCGATTACGCCCGAGATCACGCGTCTGACCGGGATAACGCCCGACATGGTCAGAGGCCACTCGATCGACTTGAATGCCGTCGAGGCCTTCATCCAGCCGGCCCATCTGGTGATCGCCCACAACGCTCGCTTCGATCGTCCCTTCTGTGAGCGCTTGACCCATGGATTTTCGTTGAAGGCGTGGGCCTGCTCGCATGCGGAGATATCCTGGTCCAATCTCGGCTTCGAGGGCTCGAAGTTGGGCTATCTGCTCTCGCAATGCGGCTGGTTTCATCAGGGCCATCGCGCCGTCGAGGACTGCCATGCGCTTCTCGAGGTGCTGGCAGCTTCTCTGCCCGGGGATGCGGGCAGCCCCATGTCCCATCTTCTGATTTCGGCCCGCAAAGCCCTGCTGCGGATCTGGGCGGAAGGCAGCCCCTTCGAGATGAAGGATGAGCTTAAGAAGCGGGGCTATCGCTGGAACGATGGCACGAACGGTCGACCCAAATCCTGGTTCATTGAAATCGCCGAAGACGCCTACGAGATGGAACTGACCTTTCTGCGGCGGGAGATTTACCGCCGCGACGTAGAGCCGTTCACCCAGAGGATCACGGCCTTCGAGCGTTTCCGCTCAGCGTCGTAACTTGGCCGCTTCCACCGCGAAAATGTTCCTCCAGGTTCGGAAACGTCTTCATGAGAGCATCGGACGTGAAAAGTGGATGTGCACTTTTGGCGTCGGTTCGATGCTCCCCCTATCGAACAGCGCATCGTCGTTGCGGAAAACCGGGTCCACTTTGTCGCACGAGGCGCTGGGGCACGGTAGAAATGTCCTCACGGCGAATGTGGACAGGCGCGGAATCATGCATTCTGGGCATCATCCCGCAGTTGATGGAATTTCCTCACACACCACCTTGGATGCGACCAAGTCGGCGTATCCGGCATCGTCGATCCCAATCTCGGACAGCACAGCCCGGTTATGTTCGCCGAGCCTCGGAGCGGGCGTCCTGATGGAGCCGGGCGTACCTTCGAGCCGGGGCACGACGTGATGCATCGGCAGTGCGCCCATGTCCGGATCGGGATAGTCGGAAACCACGTCACGCGCGACGAAATGCGGGTCATCGAGGATCTGGGAGGTATCGTAGATCGGGCCGATCGTGACTTCCGCCGCCTCGAAGAAGGCGACGTTCTCCGCCTGCGTCCGCTCGGCGATGAAGGCGCCGATGATGGCGTCCAGCTCCTCGGCGTTCCTGACCCGGTCGGCATTCGTCCGGAACCGGGGATCGTCGATGAGCTCAGGCCGGCCGATGGACCGGAACAGGCGTTCGGCCATCTTCTGGATAGAGGCCGAAAGGCTCACGTATCGGCCGTCCCTGCATCGATAGGCATTGCGCGGAGCCGAGTTCGTCGAACGGCTTCCCGTGCGCGGCTTGACCTTGCCGGTAAGGCGGTAATTGGCGGACTGGGGACCGAGGATCGAGAAGAGCGGGTCGAGCAGTGGCAGGTCGATGACCTGTCCCCGTCCGCCCTTCAGCTCCACCTCGCGCAATGCGATCATGGCCGCGGAGGCGCCATAGATGCCGGCGATGCCATCGGCGAGATACATCGGGGGAAGAACGGGTTCCCGGTCGGCGAAACCGTTGATGGCTGCAAATCCGGAGATTCCCTCCACCACGGTGCCGAACCCGGGACGCTGACTGTAGGGACCATCCTGGCCCCAGCCCGAGATGCGCATGACCACGAGCTTCGGATTGAGCTGCAGCAAGGTCTCGGGACCAAGCCCCATCTTCTCGAGAACGCCGGGCCGGAAGCTCTCGATGAACATATCGGACGAGGGGACGAGAGCCTTGATGATCTCGCAGGCTTGAGGATTTCTCAGGTCGAGGCAGAGACTCTTCTTGTTGCGGGCGTAGATCTTCCAGTGCGTGCTGACGCCTTCGGTCTTCCAGGCCCGCAGCGTGTCGCCCTCGGGCGGCTCGACCTTGATCACCTCGGCGCCGAAGTCGGCCAGCATCTGCGTGCAGACATTGCCCGCGAAAAGGCGCGAAAGATCGAGGATCCTCAGACCGTCCAGAGTGCCTTGCATCTCGGGACGGTAGTCACGCTGGTGAAGTTTCGAGGAGACCATGTCAGCGTCCCTCCCCGCTTCGATCGGGATCGAATTGCTCGGCGAGGGCAACGATGGCCCGCGCACTGACGAGGAATGGTTCGTCGATCATCTGCCCGTCCACCACGAAGGCTCCGACGCCCTTGGCGGCGGCCTTCTCCGCGGCAGCCAGGATCCGGCGGGCCCGTTCGATATCCGCCCGACGAGGCATGAAGCACTCGTTGGCAATGGGAATCTGCGTGGGATGGATGCAGCTCTTGCCGGAAAATCCGAGACTGCGGGCCTCCTCACATTCCTCGCGATACCGCTCCGGTTTGGCCACGACGGCATAGGCTCCGTCGTAAGCCGGAACCTTCGCCTCCGCCGCAGACAGCCGGATCGCCATTCGAACGTAGCTCAAGGCCTTCGGATCAGATCGGTCGATGCCGCATGGCTCGAACAGATCCGCATAGCCGATCTGAAGTCCGACGATACGTGGGTCCGCGGTCGCGATGTCGGCTGCAAGCCGCAAGCCTTTCGGCGTCTCGATATTGGCGAGAATGCCGATGGGACGCTCCATGCCGGCCGCCGCCTCGAGACGGGCAAGTGCACGGGCAGCCTCCCGGACCTCATCGCCGCTCTCCACCATCGGCAGGTTGAGGACGTCGAGACCGGGTCCGACGATCACCTTGAGATCGTCCTCGAACAATCCACTCGAAAGACCGTTCGAACGCACGACCACGATCTGGCGATTCTCCGTCGGACGGCCGCGCAGGAAGGATCCGACGGCGGTTCGCGCCTCCGCCTTGCGGTCCGCTGCGACGGCATCCTCGAGGTCGAACGAGAGCGCATCGGCTGCCGACGCGACCGCCTTGGCGAAGAGTTCCGGGCGTGAGCCGGGCACGAAAAGCTTGCTCCGCATCAGACGTTGCATGGGTCTTTCCCGAGATCCGAATGGGCGACGTCACCGTGCTGGCCGATGACGTCCTGGTTGCCGAACCTGCGGCGGGATGCGGCGGGTTCGCAACCGCGGCTGCCTGCCTCAGGGATGTTTTCAATCGATCAGTGACCGCTATTTCAGGAGGCCGAGCTCTCCCAGCGCGGTCTTCATCATGGCCTGCTGCTCTTTCAGGAAGGCACCGAACCCTTCCCCGTTCCGATAGGCTCCGATCCAGCCGTTCCTCTCGAGGGCGGCCTTCCAGGCCGGGGTTTCGACCATCTTCTCGATCGCCGCGCTCAGCTCCTGCTTCTCGGCGTCGCTGGACTGCTTCCGGGCCAACAGGCCGCGCCAGGTTCCGATCTCGACGTCGACGCCCTGCTCCTTCAGCGTCGGCACGTCGAGATCGGCGAGACGCTCACCCGATGACACCGCGAGAGCCCGCACCTTGCCGGACTTGATCTGCGATGCGAATTCCGGCACGCCGCCGATGCCGGCCGTCACGTGACCGCCCAGAATGGCCGCGACCTGTTCGCCGCCGCCGGCATAGTTGATCGCATTGGTCTTGCTGGCATCGCCCGCGACCGCTTTCGTGATCTGTCCCGCGATGACGTGGTCGAGCCCGCCCGCGGATCCCACGGCCCATGTGACGGAGGCGGGATTGGCCTTCACCTTGGCGGTGAGATCGGCCAGCGTCTTGATGTCGGAACTGGTCGGGACTACCACCACGCTGTACTCACGCAGCAGCAGGGCGAGAGGTGTGGCGTCCTCCAGCGTGACCGGTGGCTTGGTCGTCAGGATCGCCCCGACCGTGGTCACGCCGATCGTCAGCAGCCCGGGGCCGCGGTTCTGCCCGTTCACGAACTGAGCGAGCCCGATGGCCCCGCCGGCGCCGGGGACGTTCAAGACCTGGATGCCGGAAGCGAGCCCTGCTTCCATCAGAGCCTCCCTGACGGCTCGCGAGGTCTGGTCAAAGCCACTGCCCGGATTGGCCGGGGCGATGATCTCGAGACCTTTGATCTGCGCATGGGCTGGCGCGGCGGCTGCAACGGCCAGGGCAGCGAGGGCGAACAAAGCGGTTCGGCGGCGAACGGGCGTCATGATTTCTCTCCCATGTGGCTGAGACCTTTCGAGCAGGCCCCTTTAACAGGCTGGCTCCGGAACGGACGATCCAACGGAGGAAGAGTAACGATCGCCGATACGATGGGAAAAGCTGGCATTTTCCACATTAAGAAGATAGTTTTTCCATCTTATGGATACCGAATTTCTCAGGACCTTCGTGATCGTCGCCGAGGGTGGCTCGATCGCAGAGGCCGCTCGCCGCCTCAATCTGACACCCGCCTCCGTGGCCCTGCGCATGCGCACGCTGGAAAAGGAATTTGGAGCGCGCCTTCTCGTCCGCTCCGGCCGGACCGTGACGCCCACGGAGGCGGGACGGGCCCTGACCGAACTGGGGCGCAACCTGCTCCGCGACGTCGACAACCTCAAATGGGCCCTGACGACCGAAACGCCTTCCGGAGAGATCCGGATCGGCGCGGTACCGACCGCCATTACGGGGTTGATGCCCAAAATCCTGACGGCCGTGCAGGAAGCCTATCCCGGCCTGGAGATCCACATCGTTCCCGGCCAGTCGGCCGAGCTCCATTCCAAGGTGCTGAACGGCGAAGTGGATGGCGCCATCATCATCGAGCCTTACTTCGCGCTGCCCAAGGCCTGCGGATGGACGGTGCTGAGAGAGGAACCTTTGCTGGTGATCGTGCCGTCGTCGATGGACGGCCTGGACGCCCATGAGGTCCTGGCGTCCGAACCGTTCATCCGTTATGGGCGCAGCTTCTGGGGCGGCCGCCTGGTGGACAATTATCTCGCCCAGGCCAAGATCCGACCTCGGGAGAGGTTCGAGCTTTCGACTCTCGATGCGATTGCCGTCATGGTGGATCGGGGGCTGGGGGTCTCGCTCGTCCCCGATTGGTCTCCGCCCTGGCCCGAGGGCCTCTCATTGGCGAAACTGCCGCTGCCCTTGCCGGCCGAGCCGAGGCGGCTCGGCTTTCTGTGGATGAAAGGCTCGGCACGAATCCGCCTGCTGCGGGTCTTTCTCGAACAGGCCGTGGCATCGCTCTCATAGGTCTTTGCGCCTCTCGGCCTTGCGCCATGGCCAGCGCTGGAGGTGCAGCCGCCCGATCCTGTTCTTGTCACTGCCTCTCGATTGTCCCATGAACGGGCCGAACCGCTCGTTCGCCCGAACTCTCCAGAAGACGAGAACCGCATGGCTGCCGCAGATCACGGCTCAGACCCCTCGGGCCAGGACGCCCCTTTCGATCCTGCCGCACATGGATGGGAGAGAATTTCGGACGAGGGATATATCGGCCTCGTCGGTCCAATCTGGCAAAAGCCTGACGGGAACGGGATGCGCTTCGCCTTCCTGGCGGATCCCAAGCACCGCAACCGTCTCGGAGTCGTGCATGGCGGAATGATCATGACCTTTGCGGACCGTGTCCTGGGAATGACCGCCCATCACGCGATCGGCGGCAAAGATCACGCGACGATACAACTCGATGTTCATTTCGTCGCTGCCATCCAGATCGGCCAATTCGTCGAAGCCCGCGCCGACATCGTGCGACGGACACGCGACTTGATCTTCATGAAAGGCGATCTCGTGGTGAATGATCGCATCGTTGCGACCGCCAACGGGATCTGGAAAATCCTGACAAGCGGATGATGCGGCAGGGATCCGCCGCAGTCCCGGTCGAGGTGATGGTGCCCGAGCGCGGACTTGCCGGGTCTTGTGCAGCGCCCCCCTGCGAGCGGAGCGAGATGTCCGCTGGAGGGGGGATGGCGCATGGTCTCCCGAGACCTTCCAGCACCTCCCCGGCGCTGGGCCCGCAAGCCGGCTCCAGCGGGCAAGCGGCCGCTATCCGATCTGGGCGATCACGATCCTGCGGATCTCCTCGCGGGTGAGCGGGTTGGGCTGCGGAGCCCATGGCGCGACCACGACGGCCTTGGCTTCGGTCGGGCGCTCGATACGCGGCTTTCTGGTGGTCGCAATCTTGTTTTCAGCTTTCATTTTTTCTTCTCCTTGGCCGCTTCTGCGGCGGATTTTCGTTTTTGTTTAAGCAGGAATTCACCTGCCTTATCGTCACCTAAGACCGTCAGCGGACGATGACCGAGACAGGGTCACTGGCCGGGAAGGTCTCCATCAAAGCATCGTCCAGCCGGCGTTCGAGATCGGCCCACGAGTTGTCGTTCCCGCTTCCCGACCGGTCGGGTGCCTTAGAGGCGGGCTCCGCCTCATCCGGCAGAAGCCTGAACCGGACATCCTCCACCACGACCTCGTGCCATGGCCCGCCCGGACTCGTCCGGAACGGCATGCGGTCGCCGACCCGAAGGCCGAGCAAGGCGATCCCCAGGGGGGTCGTCACGGATAGTTCCGCGCCCGGCCAGAGCAGGTCCTCCGGATAGACCAGGACATGCGCCATCGATTGTCCGCTGCCGTCGATCCGGTACGTGACCTTCGCGTTGGTCGAAACCACGTCCTCCGGCAACGCGTCGGGATGACAGAGAGAAGCCCGTCGCAGCTCCGACATCAGGAACTGCCGGTGCGGCTTGCGCCGGTTCTGGTCCATGGCCGCGACGGACATGAGACGGTTGAAATCATGGGTCGCGATGGTGACGTGCGGCAATTCAACGGTCGTGTTCATGAAATCCTCCGAGACAGCGCCGATCCGGCTCGCACGCGAGCCGCACGGCGGCAGACACACCCGGTCGCACCCGGGATCGGGCCTGCTGACTTCGATTTTTGCGCGATTGGTCATGACCCCGAACGACGGCGGCGCCATGCGCCCGCACGGGTTCGGGGTTCAGCAGCCTGCGAAGAGGCGGCCTCCGCGGAGGATGAGGATGTAACGCGATGTAATCATGACAGTATGCATATAAGTACCGAACGAGAGGATTCAAGACCGTGGACGTCGACGAAGACCGTTGAGCTTGTTTTCCTCTGTTCCGAGCGCGCATCTGTCGGAACGAATGCCCTCGATCGACGTGCGCTCGTCAATCGGCTCGAAGCCGTAAACTGTCCTGTCCAACAATGCTCTCTTGGTTGTCTCGAGATTGCACGCGAAGCAATATGTCCTATCATGGTGGCCGAGCCGCTTTGAGGATGAGGATGCGCGTATCCGGCAGCCTTGCTCCCACCATGGACAGGCAGTGTCATCTTCCGCCTTCATTCCGTCAGGCGCAGCCGCGGCCTGACCCGACGACCTTCGCGAAGAGATCGAGTCATGAAAGCACTGGTTCTTGAACGTAAGGATGAGCTCAGTCTGCGTGATCTCCCACTCCAGGAGACGCTCGGACCACGGGATGTCCGGATTGCCCTTCGCACGGTCGGCGTCTGTGGCAGCGACGTGCATTACTATACGCACGGCGCCATCGGCCCGTTCGTGGTTCGAGAGCCCATGATCCTCGGCCACGAGGCCGCCGGAGAGATCGTCGAGGTCGGATCGGCGGTGACCGAGCTCAAGCCGGGTGACAGGGTCTGCATGGAACCCGGCATTCCCGATCCGGCGAGCCGTGCGACGCGGCTCGGCAAGTACAACCTCGATCCGGCGGTGCGGTTCTGGGCAACTCCACCGGTGCACGGGGTGCTGCGCCCCACGGTGGTTCACCCGGCCGACTTCACGTTCAAATTGCCGGATCATGTCAGCTATGCCGAGGGCGCGATGGTCGAGCCGCTGGCCGTGGGCGTGCACGCCGCCACCAAGCTTCAGGTGCAGCCGGGCGATCTCGCCGTCGTGATCGGCGCCGGACCCATCGGGATGGTGACGATCCTGGCGGCTCTTGCGGCAGGCTGCTCGCGTGTCATCGTCAGCGATGTCCATGAGCCGAAGCTCGAACTGGCCAGGAAGCTCGGACCCGTCCTGCCGGTCAATGTCAGAAGCCGGAAACTTCAGGATGTCGTCGCACGCGAGACCGACGGATGGGGTGCGGATGTGCTCTTCGAGTGTTCGGGCTATGCGCCCGCCATGGCGGAGATGTTCGACCTCGTCTGCCCGGGCGGAAAAGTCGCGCTGGTGGGCATTCCGCTCGAACCGTTCGCCTACGATGTCAGCAAGGCGCAGATGAGGGAAGTTCGCGTCGAGAACGTCTTCCGCTACGCCCATGTTTATCCTCGCGCGGTGGCGATGATCGCCTCGGGCAGGATCGACGTGAAGCCGCTGATCACCGATCGCTTCGCGTTCGAGGACAGCATCGCTGCCTTCGACTTCGCCAAGGCCATGCCGCCGACCTCGGTCAAGGTGCAGATCGAAATGCCGACCTGATCGCATTACCGGATCGAGGCCGGAAATGTCGATCGCAGGTCGGCATAAAGGCGCCGATAAAGGATCTGGCGTGATTTGAGGGCGTCCACCAAAGCGGCCTCCGGTTCGACGACATGGGACAGCGGCGGTGGAGGGCAGGCCTCGTCCAGGCTCGCGCCCGACGTTGCGATGCGGGCAAGGCGAGCCGCCCCGAGGGCGGGCCCGACTTCGCCCCCATGATGGTATTTGAGAGGGCGCTCGAGCGCAGCGGCCAGGATCCGGCCCCACAGCTTGGAGCGCGCGCCTCCGCCGATCACCGAGAACGTCTCGATCCTGCCTCCTCCGGCCTCCAGCGCGTGCAGTCCGTCGGCAAGGGCGAACGCCACCCCTTCGAGCACCGCGCGCCCCAGATCCGCCCGGCTCGCCGATGCATCGAGGCCGAAGACGACGCCCGTCGCGGTCGGATCGTTGTGGGGCGTGCGCTCGCCGCTCAGGTACGGGAGGAAGACGAGGCGGCTGTGCTTCGGCGCCTGAATGCCGGCGCTCTCAATGTCCGACAGGAGTTCCGCCTCGCTGGCGGCGCCGACGAGACGCGCTGCGAAGGAGAGAGCGCTCGCGGCGGACAGGATCACGGCCATGCGGTGCCACATGTCCGGGACGCAATGGCAGAACGCGTGAACGCCTCGCTCCGGATCCTTCCGGAGTGTGGCGTCCGCGACGAAGATGACGCCCGAGGTGCCGAGCGACAGGAAGGCCATGCCGGTACGGACGACGCCGATGCCGACCGCTCCGGCCGCGTTGTCGCCCCCTCCTCCCGCCACGGGAAGCCCCGGTCTCAGGCCCAGCGCGCCGGCGGCTTCGCGCGTGAGCCGACCGGACACTTCGGTTCCCTCGACAAGACGAGGCATGTGCCGCTCGTCCAGTCCGGTGGCCGCCAGCATTGCGGGCGACCAGTCTCGCTTCTCCACGTCGAGCCAAAGGGTACCGGCGGCATCGGACGGCTCGCTGACCGCCTCTCCGGTCAGGCGCAGCCTGATCCAGTCCTTCGGAAGCAGGACTCGCGCCGTGCGTGCGAAGATGTCGGGCTCGTGTTTGGCGACCCAGAGAAGTTTCGGCGCCGTGAAGCCCGGCATCGCCATGTTGGCCGTGATGGCCCGGCTGGCAGGCTCCCTCTGTTCCAGCTCGGCGCATTCCGCTCCGGCGCGGCCGTCGTTCCACAAGATCGCGGGACGCAGGACATGTCCGCCTTCGTCGAGGAGGACGGCCCCGTGCATTTGGCCGGACAAGCCGATGCCCTTGACCGCGTCGAGAGAATGCGTGGCTCCGAGCCTGATCACGGCCGCCCCGGTCGCCTGCCACCACGCCTCAGGATCCTGTTCCGACCAGAGCGGATGAGGCCGGGACACCGTCAATGGTGCCGTCGCCTCGCCGACGAGCACGCCGTCCTCGTCGATGAGGACCGCCTTCACGCCTGACGTTCCCAGGTCGATTCCCACATACATCGATCAACCCCTCGGTCAGATGGTCCCACGATAGAGCAGCGCATCGTTCTTGCGAAAAACCGGGTCCCCATTTTCGCACAATGCGCTTGTGCGACCTTCGCAAAGGCCACGCCTCACAGGGGCTCCCCATCGAGATAGCGCTGCAGCGTCGCGCGGGTTCCTTCGCGCCAGAGGCTTCTCAGCGCCGTCTCGAAGGATGCGCGGAAAGAGGGCGCATCCGCGACGTCGCCGAAGATGTCGCGGAGGCTTAAGAATGCGGCGGGATCGTCCTTTGCCGCGAGGGCAGCCGGCGTCAGGCGTGCGGCATTCGGATCGTTGAGCGCGATGGGCGCACCCGCATCGTCGGTGGCCGCGCAGTAACGGCACCACAGCGCCGATTCCAGCGCCAGTCCCGTGACGTCCGCACCGGCCTTCAGACGATCGCGCGTCGACGGCAGAATGAATTTCGGCTGCCGGTTGGAGCCGTCCTGCGCCAGGCGCGGGATCGTGTCGCCGACATCCGGATTGGCGAAGCGCCTTGCGATGAGCTCGTAATAGGCCGTCAGATCGACACCCGGCACCGGCGGCACCTGAGGGATGATCTCCCCGGTCTCGAGCTTGTCGAGAAAGCCGCGGACATGCGGGTCCGCCATGGCATCGTGGACGAAATGAATGCCCAACAGGGCAGCCGGATAGGCGATGGCAGCATGCCCGCCGTTGAGGATGCGCAGCTTCATCAGCTCGAAGGCGCCGACCTCGGACGTGAAGGTGACGCCCACCTCTTCCAGCGCAGGGCGCCCTGCCGTGAAGTTGTCTTCGAGCACCCATTGCCGGAACGGCTCGCAGAAGACGGGCCAGTTGTCCCGGATGCCGAAGGTGTCGCTCAGGATGGCGCGCTCTCTGTCGGTCGTGGCCGGCGTGATGCGGTCGACCATGCTGTTGGGAAACGCCACGCTCTCGCGGATATAGGCCGCGAGAGCCGGATCGACGAGATCGGCGAGGCCCGCCACCGCATCGAGCGTGACATGGCCGTTATGGGGGATGTTGTCGCATGACATCACGGTGAAAGGGACCTGCCCCCGCTCACGGCGGCGCTTGAGTGCGGCCACGAGCACGCCGAACACGCCCTTGGGCGCATCCGGATGCGTCGCGTCGTAGCGGATTTCAGGATGCTCCGGATTGAAGACTCCCGTCGCGGGATCGATGCAGTAGCCGCCCTCCGTGACGGTCAGGGACACGATCCTCAGGGCAGGGCCGTCGAGAGCCGCAACGATCGCGCGGGCATCTTCGCCGACCGGCACGAAATCCACCATGGATCCGGACACCCGCGCCCGGTTGGCTCCGGGCTCCAGCTCCACCACGGTGGTGAGCCAGTCCTGAGGCGCGAGCGCGCGCCGCATGGCTTCATCCCCCGACCGGACGCCGGCTCCCAGCAGAGCCCAATCCAGATCCTTGCCCGCATTGAAGAGATCGTCGAGATAGATCGCCTGATGGGCACGGTGGAAATTTCCCACGCCGATATGCAGGATGCCGGGCGACAAGGCGTCGCGTGCGTAATTCGGCCGGTCGACCGCGGCGGGAAGCGCTCCGAGGGTTGCAAGGCTGAGAGGCTGGCTCATGACAGTTTGACCTGATTGGCGGGGGAGATGGATTGTCTCGTCGGAGCGGGCTCGCGCGCATCGCCCGGCCGGGTATGACCGGTCATGATGTCGACAGCCTTGTCCGCGATGGCGAGCACGGGGGCATTGGTGTTCCCGCTGGGGATCGCCGGCATGATCGAGGCGTCGACGATCCGCAGGCCCGCAACGCCGCGCGTTCGCAGATCCGGGGTCACGACGGCATGCTCGTCGGTCTCGCGGCCCATCCGGCACGTGCCGACGGGATGATAGTTCGTCTTGACCGTCTGCCGGCAATGGGCCGCGAGTGCCTCGTCGGAGTAACGATCGGCTCCGGGGAAGATCTCCCGTCCGATCATGTCTCTGACCGGGCTCGTCGCCAGAACGTCCCGGGCATAGCGCAGTCCCGCGATGGTCAGCCGGAGATCGTCCGGATCCCCGAAGAATTGCGGGTCGACCTGCGGGGCCGCCGAGGGGTCGGCCGATGCGAGCCGAACCGATCCCCGCGCCTTGGGACGCAGCAGGCAAGGATTGAGCGTCACGCCGTGCGTCGGCTCGACGCCGGAGACGTCGCGGTCGAGATAGACGGTCGGAACGCAATAGAGCTGGAGGGTCGGCCGCTCGCTGCCGTCGGGGTCGATGAAGGCGCAGGCCTCCACGCCCGTCGTGGTGACGGCCCCCGACTTGAAGAGCATGTACTGCAACCCGTGGCTCAGCATGGCCAGGCCACGGTCCTGACCGAAATAACCGAAGGCTCCGGTCGTCGTCGCAACGATGGGAACTTCGTGATGATCCTGCAGATTCCGACCGACTCCCGGCAGATCCGCTTTGACCGCGATGTCGTGGCGGGACAGCTCTCCGGCCGGACCGATCCCGGACAGCATCAGGAGCTTCGGCGTCATATAGGTGCCGGCGGCAAGAACCACTTCCGTGTCGGCATAATAGGTTTCCGACCCCGATCGCCCTTTCACCTCCACGCCCGTTGCCCGCCCCTTCTCGATCCGGATGCAGGTTACAACGGTATCCGTCAGGAGGGTCAACTTCGGATTGCTCAGAACGGGCAGGAGGAATGCATCGACCGCGCTGCACCGGCGCTGCGTGGTCCGGTCGATCGTATGCTGCATGAAGCCGACGCCCGCCTGACGCGCGCCGTTGAAATCGGGATTGTAGGGCACTCCTTTCTCCTGCAGCGCCTGCACGAAGGCGCGGCTCATCGCGGAGTGCTGCCCGAGATGGGATACCTTCAGGGGGCCGGTGAGCCCGTGATAGGGCCTGCCGAGGTGATCGTTGCCTTCCTGCTTGATGAAGTAGGGCAGAAGGTCCTCATAGCTCCACCCTGCCCCGCCGAGCGCCGCATCCCAGGCATCATAGTCCTGCACCTGCCCCCGGATATAGACCATGGCGTTGACCGTGCTGCCCCCGCCGAGAACTTTCGCCTGCGGCACAACCGGCGCCCGGCCGCCGAGCTGGGGCTGCGGAACGACCTTGTGCATCGTGAGATAGGTATCCCGTGCGAGAAACTTCATGTAGCCCGCGGGCATCGCAAGAATGCGGCTGGCCCTGCGCGGCCCGGCCTCGATCAGCAGGACCCGGGCACCGTGTTCCGCCACCAGACGGCTGGCGACGACACAACCGGCACTGCCTCCGCCGACGATGATATAGCCGAACCGCTTTAAGGGCATGAGCCTTCCTCGCCAAAGGTTTCAGCTCGCCTTGCGGGTCGGCAATCGGCGCAGGTTGGCCAAAGGATGACGCCGGATGCGCTCGACCGCGAGGCCCTCGGCATCGAACAGATGGCAGGTGACCGGATCGAGCTTGATCGCGATGCGCTCATGCACGCCGGTCGGGATCTCTCCGTCGGCCTGGACGATCACGGTGGGGCCGCCCTGCAGCTGGGTGTAGAGGAACGTCTCACCGCCGAGCCGCTCGACCACCATGACCTCGCCGGTCAACTCCCCCTCTCCCGCCAGATGCATGTGCTCCGGCCGGACGCCGAGGGTCACGGCATCGCCGACCTTTTGGCGGCCGGGACGAACGGGAACCGTCAGACTGGCACCATTGGCGAGTTGAACGGTGGTGCCGGATTCATCAACCGAAGCGACCTTGGCCGGAAGGAAGTTCATCTTCGGACTGCCGATGAATCCCGCAACGAACAGGTTGCGGGGGTGATGATAGAGTTCGAGCGGCGAACCCGCCTGCTCGACGAGGCCCGCTTGAAGCACCACGATCTTGTCGGCCATCGTCATCGCCTCGACCTGATCGTGCGTCACATAGATCATGGTCGCGGCCAGTTCGTCGTGCAGCCGGGCGAGTTCGATGCGCATCTGGACGCGCAAAGCGGCGTCGAGGTTTGATAACGGCTCGTCGAACAGAAAGACCTTCGGCTTGCGCACGATGGCTCTGCCGATGGCCACACGCTGCCTCTGCCCCCCGGAGAGCTCCTTGGGCTTGCGGTCGAGCAACGCGTCGAGGTGCAGGATGCGCGCGGCCTCGGCGACCTTGGCGCGGCGTTCCTCCTTCGAAACGCCGGCGAGCCGGAGCGAGAAACCCATGTTGTCGGCGACGGACATATGGGGGTAGAGCGCATAGGATTGGAACACCATGGCCAATCCGCGCTCCGATGGCGGGACATCGTTGACGCGCTGTCCGTCGATCATCAGGTCGCCGGTGGTGATCTCCTCGAGCCCGGCAATCATCCGCAGGAGCGTGGACTTGCCGCAACCCGACGGACCGACGAAGACGCAGAACTCGCGGTCATCGATGGAGAGGTTGACCCCCTTGATGACCGGCACGTTACCGTAGTTCTTCTGAATGTCCTTGAGCGTGACGGTCGCCATTGCGACTCTCCCTTTTACTTCACGGCGCCGAAGGTCAAGCCGCGCACCAGCTGGCGCTGGCTCATCCAGCCGAACACGAGGATCGGCGCGATGGCGATCGTCGAGGCGGCCGAGAGCTTGGCCCAGAACAGTCCTTCAGGGGCAGAGAACGAGGCAATGAACGTCGTCAGCGGCGCTGCCTCGGAGGTGGTGAGGTTCAAGCTCCAGAACGCCTCGTTCCAGCACAGGATGATCGACAAAAGAGCCGTGGACGCGATACCGGGCAGGGACAGTGGCATCAGGAGCATCCAGACTTCCTGCTTCGGCTTGGCGCCGTCCATTCGCCCTGCTTCGAGGATGTCCTTCGGCACCTCCTTGAAGAAGGTGTACAGCATCCACACCACGATCGGCAGGTTCATGAGCGTATAGACAACGACCAATCCCCAGCGGGTGTCGATCGCGCCGATATCCCGGAACAGCAGGTAGATCGGGATCAGCACGCCCACGGCGGGCATCATCTTGGTGGAGAGCATCCACAGCAGAAGATCCTTGGTCCTCCGGCCCGGGAAGAAAGCCATGGCGTAGGCGGCCGGCACGGCGATCACCGTTGCCAGGAACGTGGCGCCGACCGAAATGATCACGCTGTTGAGGGCGAAGTGAACGTAATCGGCGCGCTCGCGCACGGTGATGTAGTTCTCCAATGTCGGCGTGAAGAAGAGCTTGGGCGGCGTCGCAATCGCTTCGACCTCGGGCTTGAAGCTCGTCAGGACCATCCAGAAGATCGGGAAGAAGATCAATCCGGCGGCGATCCAGCCGACCAGCGTCATGATGAGCCTTTCGCGGGTTCTTGGATGCATGGCCGTGTCCTCAATCGGCAATGTTCTTGGCGATCGACCGGACAAGGAAGATCGCGACGATGTTTGCCAGGATGACGGCGATCACACCCGCGGCCGACGCTCCGCCGACATCGTATTCGCGCAACGCGCGCAGGTAGATCAGGAAGGCAAGATTGGTCGATGCCAGCCCCGGACCGCCCGAAGTGGTGACGTAGATCTCCGCGAAGACCGAGAGCAGGAAGATCGTCTCGATCATGATCACCACGCTGATCGCGCGGCCGAGATGCGGCAGGATGATGAAGAAGAACATCGCGAACGGCCCGGCGCCGTCCATCCGCGCGGCTTCCTTCTGCTCGCCGTCGAGGGATTGGATGGCCGTCAGCAGGATGAGCAACGCGAAGGGGAGCCATTGCCATGCCACGATGATGATCACGGAGGTCAGGGGAAGGCTGCCGAAGAAGTCGATGACGGGCAGGCCCAGGGACCGCGAGAAGAAGGCGAACAACCCGTTGACCGGGTGCATCAGCATGTTCTTCCAGATCAGCGCGCTGACTGTCGGCATGACGAAGAAGGGCGCGATGGCGAGCAGGCGGGCAATGCTGCGGCCGTAGAAGTCCTGATCGAACAGAACGGCGAGCAGCGTCCCGAACCCGACGGTGATGACCAGAACCCAGAAGACCAGAAAGATCGTGTTGGCCATCGCGGTCCAGAGGGACGGATCGGTCAGCAGATAGGTATAGTTCTCGATCCCGGCGAACCCGCCGACCGACGGGTCGAGCAGATTATAGTATTGGAACGAGAACCATAGCGTCATCGCCAGCGGCACGATCATCCATAAGAACAGGACGATGACGGACGGGGCGATCAGGGGAAGGGTTTTGACGTTGCGTTGACTGCGCCTGCCGACGAGGGCCGTCGTCGTCGGGACAGGAGCGGTTGTGGTTGTGCCTACCATCGTACCGACTCACAATTGGAGTGAGCAGCCGGCGAGCCGGAAGGCTCGCCGGTCGCATGGCACCTGACTTACTTTGGATAGCCCGCCTGCTTCATCGTCCGCTCGGTGGAACGTTGCGCATTCTCGAGGGCCTGATCGACCGTTACCTGGCCTGCGAGGGCCGCGGCGATCTGCTGGCCGACGGCCGTGCCGATCCCCTGGAACTCCGGAATCGCCACATACTGGATCCCTATGTAAGGAACGGGATCCTTCGTCGGCTTGGTGATGTCCGCATTGACGATCGACTCATAGACGATCTTCGCGAAGGGGGCGGCCTTCTGGTATTCGGGATTGTCGTAGGTCGACTTGCGCGTCCCGGGCGGGACCGAAACCCAGCCGGCCTCGTTGCCGACCAGCGTGATGTAATCCTTCGACGTCGCCCATTTCAAAAACGACTTGGCAGCGTCCGCCTTCTTCGACGAAGCAGGAACGGCCAGAGCCCATGACCAGAACCAGGCCGAACCGTTGCTGGTGACCTCGATGGGCGCCGGAGCGAAAGCCGTCTTGTCCGCGACCTGGCTTTCCTTCGGATTGTAGATATAGCCCGCGGCCGAAGTGGCATCGACCCACAAGGCGCAGTGTCCGGTCGCGAACAGGGCGCGATTCTCGTTGTGGCCGTTGGCCGTGGCCCCGGGCGGGCCATACTCCCTCATGTTCTTGACGTAATAATTGATCGCATTCTTCCATGGCTCGGTCGTGAGCTGCGGTTCCCATTTCTCATTGAACCAGCGGCCGCCGAACGCATTCACCATGGGACCGATGAAGGCCATGTTCTCGCCCCAACCGGGCTTGCCGCGCTGGCAGAAGCCATACTGCTCCTTGGATTTGTCGGTGAGCTTTGCGGCATATTCGGAGATCTGGTCATAGGTCGGCTTGTCCGCCATCTTGAGACCGGCCTGATCGAACAGGTCCTTCCGGTAGTATGTGAACGAACTTTCGGCATAGAACGGCACGGCATAGAGCTTGCCGTTGGCCGAAAGGGCGCTCTTCACCGTCGGAATGAGGTCGCCATAATCGTAATCGGCGCCCAGATCGTCGAGGGACACCAGCCAGTTCTGCTTGCCCCAGATCGGCGTTTCATAGGAACCGATGGTGATGATGTCGAACTGCCCGCCCTTGGTGGCGATATCGGTCGTCGCCCGCTGACGCAGAACGTTTTCTTCCAGTACGACCCAATTCAACTTGTTGCCGGTCGCCTGCTCCCACTTCGGCGACAATCGCTGCATGATGATCATGTCGGCATTGTTGACGGTAGCAATCGTCAAGGTTTGACCTTGAGCAAAGGCATAACTTGTGCCAGCAACCAAGCAGGCTGCCGACAATAGGGCGATATTCCTGAACTGCATTGCTTCCTCCAAGATTGTGCTTTTTTATTTTATTAATGCTCTCATGACCGATTTTCAGCGTCAATTGCAGCATCTTTCATGCCGAAGCTTGTTTTTATGGGACGATCTCTTGAAGAGTACCTTATTCTTTATAGCCGTTACTTCTGCACACGAGAGGTATTGCTGCCCTTCCCCCATGCCCTAGATAACGGCGCTTTCCATATTTCGAATTTCGGCCCACTCGTCCCCCAGATCGCCTCCGCCAGATCGGCACCCGCAGAACCCGCGCCCGCCTGCGCGGCACGGCATTGAGGACGGGAGACGGTTCGCAACAGAACGGACCGTCCTGCGCAACAGCGTAGAACATCCGACGATCGCGAGAACGCCGCGCGGGTCCGGCTGCCCCGAACGCTCGGATGACCGGACCGGGCTGCAGGTGTCCGCACTTGGTTACCGTGGCGGCTCCGATATCCGACCGGGCTCCTCCCCCGCCACCCGGGATGGATCGAGCGTGAACAGTTCCTGCGGCCGGTTGACCCCTCTCAGGGCATAGCGGCCGACCGAAACGAGGCATTCCTGCTCGGCCGTCGAAGCCGCCGCGAAGAATGTCGAGGAGACGAGAACATCCCTCTCGACGGAGCGACAGAGGGCGGCGATCCGACTCACCTCGTTCACGGCCGGGCCGACCACCGTGAAGTCGAGGCGGTCCTGACTGCCGATATTGCCGTAAAAGACCTCGCCGATGTGAAGGGCCAGATAGGCATCGGCGACCGGCACGTTCGAGATTGCGCGGTCCCGGTTGAGGGCGTGGATTCGGGACCGCATCAATTGCTCGGCGCGAAGAGCGGACCGGCAGGCCAGGATCGGATCCTCTTCCTTGAAGATCGCCAGGGTACCGTCCCCGATCAGCTTCAGCACATCGCCGCCGGCGTCACAGATCGACGAGATGATGGCCTCGGAATAATCGTTCAGGAACGGAATGATCTGCTCCGGATCCGCAGCCTCGGTGATGTGGGTGAAGCTGCGCAGGTCGCTGTACCAGAGAACCGCCTGGATCCGGTCCGTGACGCCGCGGGCAATCCGCCCTTTCAAGACGAGGCGGCCCGCATCACGGCCAAGATAGGTCTCGACGAGCGTCTTGGCGATGCACGCGAGCGAGGCGCATTTCAAGGCCAGCATCAGGGAGGATGCCAATTCGCGGACAAGGAAGATCTGCTCGTCCGTAAAGCCGGAATCGACGTCCGTCGTCCAGGATGAATAGAAGGAATCCATCTCTCCGATGATGCCTTCGGCCTCGAAGCGATGGATCAGGACGAGATAATCCGTCTGCCCCTCTCGCCGCAGATCCGCAAGAACGGAAAAATCCTCCACATGCCCTGGGCCGATCCGCCGCCGCAGAAAATCCTGTCCGCTCGTCAGAAGATGATAATAGGTGCTCCGCCGCCAATTGGTGGCGGCCTCGCCCTCGACGTTGGTGCGACCATACTCGACCACATGATCGAGATCGCCCTGGTCGTCGCGGCGCCAGCGGAAGACGCGCCCTTCGTGGATCGGGTGCAGCGTATCGATGACGATGTTCACCCGCGCGACCGGAAACCCCTCGGCCACAAGGCGATTGCAGAAGCCGTGGAGAAGCTCCAGCTCCGTCATGCCCGTCAGCCCGGCCTCCGTCACCCATCTGGCGGTACCAGAGGCCTGCCTTCTATCCATGGTATCCCTCACGATCACACGAGTTCGCCGCCGGTTGTGGGCCGTCGGCGGAGCAGTCCATCATATCGGCTTCCGATCGATGGGCCACACGCCCTTCCCTCAAGGCGGCGGAAGAAGAACGAGTTCCCCAGTCGCCGAAGCCCGGCGTTTAGCCGGGAACCTAAGCAATCCGTCCGCAAGCCGTGAGGACAATCACATTCCGTTGAGGCGTTTTTGGGATCGCACCGCGACGTCCGGGCAGCCCCGGAAAGTCGGCTCCGGCTGCCCTCTCCGCGTTGGAACATCGTCCCAGGGACTGCGTTCTCCGTCCGATAGCCAGACGCCCCCAAGCGGTTCAGAGAACCTCCGGCCCCAAGGAGGAGACCATGACGAATATTCTGAAATCCCTTGACGAACAGTTCTCGGACAATCTGGAACAGCATGGTCATTACCTGACGGATCCAGAGGCCCGCGACGAGGAGCAATTGGACGTGGCGATCAGCCAACTCGCTCCCTTCGTTCCCGAGGATCGCTGGCCCCAGACCCGGGAAGAACTATTGCGCGTCATCCGCGCCAGCCGGCAACCCCGCTGATCGGACATCGGGCAAGATAGGGTCCGGCGCCCCTGAGCGCCTCGGCATCTCACGGCGATGCGCCAGTTTCGCTCGAACCCGGTGATAGCCGCCGGGTGCTCGACGCCATGGCGGGTTTCTGGTGCGTCACCGCGGGCCATGCACAGCTCCGGATCGTCGAAGTCGAGCAGATCGAACAGGTGGTCAACCGCATTCGCCGTGCTATCAAGCAGACGAACTGACGTTTGCAGACGGCGAATCCGGAGAACGAGACGTGCCACATCACCATGAATTCTACATCGACGGCCAGTGGGTCGTCCCGGCAGGGCAAAATGTCATCGACGTGATCAATCCTGCCACGGAAGAGACGGCCGCAACCATTGCGGCCGGCGGAGCGGTCGACGTGGAACGGGCCGTCGCTGCCGCACGGCGGGCATTCTCGAGCTATGGCCAGACGCGCCGTGGGGAGCGCCTGGACCTGCTTACGACGATCATCGCCGCCTACCGTCGGCGCAGCGATGATCTGGCCGAGGCGATTTCCACCGAGATGGGTGCGCCCCTCGCCTTCGCGCGCGAGCGCCATGTGCCGGCCGGCCTGGGTCATCTTCAGCGCACCGTCGAAGTTCTGAACACCTACGAGTTCGACGAGGCGATCAATGAAACATTGATCACCCGCGAGCCGATCGGCGTCTGCGGGCTGATCACGCCCTGGAACTGGCCCCTGAACCAGATCGCCTGCAAGGTCGGCCCGGCTCTCGCGGCCGGATGCACCATGGTCCTGAAGCCCAGCGAGGTCGCGCCACTCTCGGCATTGATCTTCACTGAGATCCTGCACGAGGCGGGCGTTCCGGCAGGAGTGTTCAATCTCATCAACGGCGACGGGCCTCATGTCGGACAGGCTCTCGCAAGCCATCCGGACGTTGACATGATCTCGTTCACAGGCTCGACCCGGGCCGGAACTCTCGTCGCGAAAGCGGCCGCCGATACGGTCAAGCGCGTTCATCAGGAGCTCGGCGGCAAGTCCCCGAACATCCTGCTCGACGACGCGGATGTGGAAGCCGCCGTCACGCACGCTGTCCGGACCTGCTTTGGCAATAGCGGACAATCATGTAACGCGCCGACCCGGCTTCTCGTACCGCTCGATCGCCAGGACGACGTCGTGGCGATCGCCAGGCGCATCGCCGAGGAGACCGTCGTCGGTAATCCCCGCTCTGCCTCCACTACCATCGGCCCCGTGGTCAGCGAACTCCAGTTCACCCGGATCCAGAGCCTGATCGAGGCTGGAATCGCGGAAGGCGCAACCCTCGTCACGGGAGGGTTGGGACGCCCGGCCGGTTTCGATCGCGGCTATTACGTGCGGCCGACCGTGTTCGCGAACGTGCGTAACGACATGAGCATCGCACGGGAGGAGATCTTCGGTCCGGTGCTGTCGATCCTGCCCTACAAGGACGAGGAGGACGCGATCCGGATCGCCAATGACACCGTCTACGGGCTGTCGAGCTATGTGACCTCGAGCGATCCCGAACGTGCCCGCCGGGTGGCGCGCCGCATTCGGGCCGGCATGGTTCACCTGAACGGCGCGCGCGGCGATAACGCGGCCGCTTTCGGCGGATACAAGCGGTCCGGCAACGGACGTGAATGGGGGCGTTTCGGGTTCGAGGAGTTTCTCGAAACCAAGTCGATGTTCGGATACCTGGCGCAATCGCACTAAGGAATGCACCCGGAGAGCATCGTGCGCAAAAGTGGGAACCGATTTTGCGTGAAAAGATGCTCAGATCAAAATGTCAAAGCGTCGGACGCAAATTCGATGTCACGTCCGACGCCGCAGAGCTGCTTCCACGCAAGAGAAAGCAGCTCATTTTCTATGACGCCCGCGATTTTCGGCGAACCTGATCCGCTTCGCCGAAGAACGATCTCGATGAACGACCTCGATGAACGACCTCATGGGGCACCGGCCGATTTCGGGATCCGGTGCCCCATCATGAAGGTCAAGCGACGAGGAAGCCTGCGCCCACCGGGTCGTTGCGATCGATCACCCAGCGAGCCGTACCAAGGATGCTTGCCGTACCCTTGACGGTAGGGCGGACGGCGCGCGTGCCATTGAGGGTCGTCTCGCCGATCAGGCATCCCTCGAACGTCCCGCTGCCGAGGAGGCCTTCCGACTTGATCGGCTGATCGAGCTTCAGCTGGCCCCTCGCCTCGAACATCGCCATCATGGCGCTGGTTCCCGTGCCGCCCGGCGACCGGTCGAGCTGCCCGGCGGAGAATACGTGCACGTTCTTGTAGAATGCGCCCTCGATCGTGGGCTCGTGCCAGAAGGTCACGAAGTTGAAGTTGTTGATATGCTTCTCGGCGGGATGCTGGATCGCGACCTTCTCGCGCAGCCGCTCGCGGGCGATGATGCCGAGGCGCGAGAGTTCGGATCCGTTGTCCGGAGAGATGCGAAGCGACGTGCCCCGAAGGTCGATGATGCCGAAATAGTTTCCACCCCAGACGATGTCGGCCTTGAGCGGACCGACGCCAGGCAGCTCGAAGGGAACGTCCTGAGCGGCAACATAGGCCGGAACGTTCTCAAACCGCGTCCATTGCACGTCCGGCCCGTCATTGGCGACTTCGGCCACCACGAGGCCGGCCGTCGTCTCAAAGCGGATTGTCGTGCGGCCGTTCTCTCCGCGCCGGACGAGCCCAAGGGAGACCATCGCCATCGCGACCGCAATGGTCCCGTGTCCGCACATGTGCGAATATTGCGTGCCGTCGATATAGATGAGGCCAGCGTCGTAGTCTGGGCTCGAGGGAGGTGTCAGGAAGACGCCGAACATGTCCTTGTGACCACGGGGCTCCCGCATGAGAGCGCAGCGCAGCCAATCATAGTTCTGCTCGAGGAAACGGCGCTTCTCCAGAATATCGGATCCGGCGGGATACGGTATCCCGCTATGGATGATGCACAGAGGTTCCCCTTCCGTGTGGGTGTAGATCACGTCAAAAACGTCTTGCTGGCGCATGATAAGGCTCCTTGTCGCTGCAGCTTCCCTCAGCGGCGCTCCGACAGGACGTCGAGACCGAGAGTGAGATCGAGAATGATGATGACGAGCGCCGCCACCAGGATCGTGATCGCCGATACCGCGGCGATGGTGGGGTCGATCGTGTATTGGACGTAGTTGAACAGCTTGACGGGAATCGTCGTCAGTTCGGCCGTCGTGTTGAAGATGCTCAGCTCCACGTTGATCCACGACGAGATGAAGGCAAAGATCGCCCCGCTGAGAACGCCGCTCCGGATCTGCGGGAACGTGACCAGGAAGAATGTGACGAGGGGCCCGCCTCCAAGATCCGCGGATGCCTCTTCGAGGCTCTGCTGTTCATCGGTGAGCTGAGGCAGCACCGCCCTCAGAACGAACGGCGTGATGATCACGATATGGCCGACCAGCAGTGCCGGGAAATTCCGGGTGAGACCGATTGCGGCTCCATATTGGAGGAGAGCAGCCCCCAGCACGACATGCGGAAGAATGAGGGGCGACATCAGAACGGCGGAAAGAAGCCGCTTGCCCGGAAAGGTGTAACGCGCGATCGCAAGGGCAGACGGCACGGCCAAGAGAACCGCCGCCGCCGTGGCGCAAGCGGCAAGCACGGTGCTCATCGCGAAGGCGGACAAGTAAGACGGATCCGCAATGACCTTGCCGAACCAGGACAGGGTGAGCCCCTGCGGCGGGAACGCAAGGAAACTCGTGGTCGTCAGCGATGATCCGATGATCACCATCAGTGGGAGAACAAGATAGGCCAAGGCCATGAGGGACACGATGCGGACCAGGAGCCTGATGACCATCTCATGCTCCTCTGGTCGTACCGATGCGCCCAGCAACGGCCACGAGAGCAAGGGTGAGAACGAGCATCGTGATGCTCAGCGCTCCGCCATAATTGAAATCGAAGACGGAGCTGTATTGCTGGAATATCAGCATCGAGAAGACCGTGATGCGTCCGCCGCTGAGCAGGGCCGGCGTCACATAGGCGCTGACCGCGAGCATGAAGACCATCACGGCGCCCGCCATCAGACCGGGAAGGCACAACGGGAACGTCACCGTCCAGAATGTCGTCGCCGGCCGAGCTCCCAGATCGGCCGAAGCCTGTTCCAACGAGGGATCCACATCCGCCACGGCATTGCCGACGGCCAGCACGATGAAGGGCAGCAGGATGTAGACCAAGCCGATCACGATTCCGAGCTCGCTTCCGAGGAACCGGACGGGGCGCTCGATGAGGCCCATGGCCTGAAAGCTGTCGTTGACGAGGCCGTTGCGCCCGAGCAGCACCATCCAGCCGAAGGATCTGACGATATTGCTGGTGAACAGAGGAACGATCAGCAAGATGACGCAGACCCGCCGCCAGGGCGCCCAATTGACGATGCGCACCAGATACCAGGCGAGCGGGTAGCCGATCAGGACGCATGCGACGGTCGTCAGCACCCCGATCCGGAAGGTCACCCACAGCACGTCCCAGTGGTACTGATCGAGCAAGATGCGCGTGTAGTTGGCGAGCGTCAGGCTTCCCCTCGAATCCGTGAGGCTGGCGATCGCCACGACGAACATCGGAAAGAGAAAGAACGCCAGGAAAAACAGGGCCGGAATGCCGACAAGCAGGCCGATCGTGCGAGCGGAAGCGGTCATGGCACTATTCCGCGATCAGATGGATGTCGTCGGGTCGGAAGCCCACATGGAGACGGGCTCCTTCCACGACCTCGGCAGGCAATCGGCCGCTGATGCGGCTTGTGATCACCGTGTCGCCAACGCGGGCATTGACGATCAGGTGGCTTCCGACATGAATGACATCCTCGACCACGGCCGTAGCGGTCGAGAGGCCTTCCGCCGGACCATTCGGTACGATGATGACATGCTCGGGACGAAGAACGGCAATGAGACGATCGCCTTTGGGCCGCATCTTCGGCCTGATCGGAAGGGAGCCGACACTCGTCATCAGGCTTCCATCCGGAAGGGTCGAGCAGGGGAGAAGATTGGCCTCTCCAATAAAGTCCGCCACGAAGCGGGTCGCCGGAGCACGATAGATGTCCTCACCGCGTCCCACCTGCTCTATGCGGCCGTTGCTCATGACGACCACCCGGTCCGCCATGGTCAGCGCCTCCTCCTGATCGTGAGTGACGAACACGAAGGTGATGCCGAGCTTTTCCTGGAGGTGCTTAAGCTCGATCTGGACGCGTTTGCGCAACTTGAGATCGAGCGCGCTCAGGGGCTCATCCAGCAAGAGGAGTTTGGGCCGATTGACGATCGCGCGGGCGAGGGCGACACGCTGCTGCTGTCCGCCAGAGAGCTGGCGTGGAAAACGATCCCCGAAGCCGGACAATCCAACCAGATCGAGGGCTTCGCCGGCTTGCGAGAGCGCATCCTTCTTATCGATCCCCTTCCGGCGAGGCCCGTACGCCACATTGTCGGCAACGGACATATGGGGGAACAGCGCGTAATTCTGAAAGACCGTGTTCAACGGCCGCCGGTAAGGAGGAAGCCGCGTGACGTCCTCTCCCGCAATCCGAATGGATCCATCGTCCGGCGTCAGAAAACCTGCGATGCACCGCAGGAGAGTCGTCTTGCCGCATCCCGACGGGCCGAGCAAGGCAATGAACTCGCCTAGCCCGATCTCAAGATTGATGTCCGACAGGGCCGCATGCCCCCCAAAGCGCTTCGAAAGCATCGCGATGTTCAACAATGGAGCGGTCATGACGAACTCTGTACCCTGACTCTAGGAGCGGCCGTTACTTGCGCGCGATCTCGCGGTTCCAAGTGTCGACGATCTTGCTCCGCTGTTCGTTGATCTGCATCCAGTCGAAGAGCTTCAGGTTCTCGACCGAGCCCTTCTCGCCCCACGGCAGTTTTCGCGCCACATCGGCCTTGACTTCGACGCCTTTCACCGACGGGCCGAGATAGAGCTTCTCGGCGAGGCATACCGAAGCCTCTCGGGCCAGAGCCTGGTTGATGAACTTTTGGGCTGCTTCCTTCTTGGTCGTGCCCTTCACCAGGTGAAGCCTGGCGTCGGTCGCCCAGACACCCTCCTTCGGCACGACGAAGCCGATCGGCAGCCCCTTGTCGGCCATATCCCAGGCGCCGACGCTGAAGTGTGCGCCGATGACCGCCTCACCGCTCTGGAAGGCGTTGGTGGCGGCCCCGGAAGAGTCGAAGAACAGGGCGGCCTTAAGGTCCTTGATCTTCTTGAACGTGTCAGAGAGATCGCCGGCCGGTCCATTCCACATCTGCGAGAGGAACATCACGAAGGGCACGCCCGCGGAGTTCGACGGAGACGGAATCGTCACCGTGTCCTCGAACTCCTTCTTCCAAAGGTCATTCCAGGAGGTGGGCGCCTCCTTCACCTCCTTCGTGTTGTAAGTGAGGCCGAGGGAGTAATAGCCGGTGCCGACCGCATAGGTCGTCGAGCCCGACTTGTAGACGGCTTGAGGAAGAGCATTCGAGAGATTGCCGATCGCGCCGGCATCGAGGTTATCGACCACGTCGGCGGCAAGAGCGAGTTCGCTGATGCCTCCATCCATCCACGCGACATCGATGGTGGGAGCCCCCTTCTGCTGCTGAAGCTTGGACAGGGTCACCGTCGAGGTTCCGATCTCCGCATTGACGCCGATCCCGGTCGCCTTGGTGAAGGGCTCGGCGACACAGGCACGGAAGGCGTCGCCCCAGTTGCCTCCGTACCAAGCCACCGTGATGGATTGGGATTGCGCGAAGGCAGGCTGGCCCAATGCGGTGGAGCAAAGAGCGACTGTTGCAAGATATCGACTGAGTTTCATGATCAACTCCTCTGGGAATGCCTTTTGCAGCTTTTCTGGTTGCGCCGAGATTGACCCAGGATGCCGTCGTTCACTAGAAAGATCCGGTCCAGCAATTGAATATTTCCGACATGGCCGATGATGCATACGAGATAACGTGTCGATCGCCATCCAAGGCGAATCCGGGTGGCTCGAGCGAGCCGCGGTTACGCGTCGGGTTCATATTGCTTCACCAATTCACGCTCGCTGCATTCTCAGGTTTCATCGATGCGCTGCGCTTGGCGGCGGATCACGGAGGCCGCAGTCGCCAGGTTCATGCGGCCTGGAAGGTCATGAGTCTCGGCGGACTGCCCCGCCGGTCAAGCTGCGGTGTGGAGGTTCATCCCAGCAGCGATCTCGTCGACCCGGCATCGTTCGATTACATCGCCGTATGCGGCGGAAACGACTATCTCAACGTGAAGATTCCGGAGACTTTGCTGGACTATCTCCGAGAGGCGGCGGCAAACGGTGTCCGCCTCGTCGGGATCTGCACGGGAACTTTCCTCATTGCCCAGGCCAGGCTCGTCGGCGATCGCAAAGTATGCGTGCACTGGAACGTCCTTGATGCCTTTCGAGAGCGCTTTCCACGAATCAAGGCGGTCGTGGATCGCTTGTTTATCGACGAGGGCGATCTGATCACCTGTGCTGGATCGACGGCAGCGATTGATCTCGGTCTCTACCTCATTACGCGGCATTGCGGGCGCGACAAGGCTCAACAGGCAGTGCGCCACATGATGTTGCAGGACATCAGGCCCGCCGCGATGCCGCAGGCACACTTCTATGCCAATCTCGACGGGATCCATGACGTTCGTGTGCGACAGGCGGCCCAGTTCATCGAGCAACGCCTCGATACGCCGCCTTCCATCGATGCCATTGCCCGCTACGTGGGCATCGGCAGCCGTCAGCTGGAAAGGATTTTTCATTCCGCACTGGGAGTTGGCCCCGCGGCCTTCCAGCGAAGCCTCAGGCTGGAATATGGACGCTGGCTTCTCAGAAACAGCTCCCGCACGATCACGGAAGTCGCCATCGATACCGGCTTTGCCGATGGCGCGCATTTTTCCAGAGATTTCAAGTCTGCCTTCGGCTGCTCGCCACGGGAGTTCAGGCAAAACGGCACGATCTGAGAAGCTGCACGCAGTCCCCCGATGGCCATTGAGCTGATTCCCCTCAAGGGAAATCGGCTATTTCCTTTAGCGTATCGTGCGAAAAGGTGGACCTGGTCGTTCGAAGCAAGCGATACACTGTTCTCTAGGAAGAGCATCGGACATGAGAGCATTCGGGCTTCAGGCGATCGCTCGTGCCGGGAGATTTCTGTCCTGCCCGTTGGACGGAACTCTTTCATGATCCGCAATGAATGCCGCTATGGCATCGCGGGACATCGGCTTGGCGATAAAATAGCCTTGGGCTTGTGAGGCGCCGGCGAGGCGCAAGGCATTGAGTTGCTCTTCCGTTTCGACACCTTCGGCCGTCGTGCTCATCTTGAGATCGTTCGCAAGGCCGATCGTCGCTTTGATGATCGCGCGGCTATCCGGCGAGCCCGTCATACCACGCACGAACGACTGATCGATCTTGATTTTATCGAAGGGAAAGCTTCTCAGATAGCTCATGGATGCATAGCCGGTGCCGAAGTCATCGAGCGCGATCGAAACCCCAAGGGCCTTAAGTCGCTTGAGTGTCGCGGTTGCCTCCTCGGTGAGTTTAACCGATTCCGTAATCTCCAGAACCAAGCGGCGCGCCGGCATGCCGGACGCTGCCAAGGCCTTCTTGACGCTGGCGAAAACGTCTCGACGCTTGAACTGCACCGGGGAGAGATTGATCGCGACCTTCAGGGGAAGATCCCAGGTCATGGCCGCCGAGCAGGCCTCATCGAGGATCCAGTCACCGATCGAGCCGATGAGTCCCGATTCTTCAGCTGTCGGGATGAACTCGAGAGGCGTGACCATTCCTTTCACCGGGTGGTTCCAGCGCACCAGGGCTTCACAGCCCCAAATCCGATTTGTCGCCAGATCAAGGATCGGTTGATAGAACAACACGAATTCCTTGTTTTCATGAGCGCTCCTCAGCGCTCCCTCAAGGGCGCGACGCTCTGCCCGAGAATCTTTTATGCCCGGGTCGTAGAACCGATAATTGCTGTCGGTATCGGACTTCGCCGCATAGAGGGCGATATCGGCGGACCTCATGAGCTCGGTCGAGGTCTTGCCGTCGGAGGGCGCCACCGCAACACCAATGGCAAGTGCTGCCTCGACCTCCGTGTTGCCGGCTGTGCACGGAACCCTCATGGCAGCCTGGATGGCCGTGATGAGATCCACGACCTGCTGCCGGCCCACCAATGGCCTTTGAATGACGGCGAACTCATCGCCGCCGATACGAGCGACGAAATCACTCTTTCTGAGACGCCCCCGCAGGCGCCGCGCCACGGTTTGGATGACCTCGTCCCCCACCGCATGGCCATGATTGTCATTGATGTCCTTGAACCGCTCGAGATCGAGAAAGTGCAACGCGAAACCCGTGCCGGATCTGTGGGAGGTCAGGAACATCCGCTTCAGTTCCTCGGCGAAGAGAAGCCTGTTGGGAAGCCGCGTCAGGACATCATGGCGCGAGAGGTAGCTCTCGCTCGCGGCCCTGAGGATACCGGTCTTGACATGCCTCAAGCCCAACAGGCTCGTCGTGTCGATGGCGATGTCCATGAGATAGGCGATGAACCTGATCAAGCGAGCTTCAAGGCGCCGTCCGGCCATGATCTCCGACACGGCTCGGCTGACGGCTATGCCCCCCGAATAATGGGCAAGGGGATGAAGAGCGATCAATTGCTCCTTCCCGTCAATCCAGCTGGAATCGCGGATGAGCGTCGGGCTGTTCTTCGCAATCATTCGGTGCAGAGGGGTGTCGGGCCTCCAAATCCTGCGCCCGAGCGCTCTCTCGGGCTTTGGACTATGAAGCAGTATGATACCGTCGCGCCTGTAGAAGGTCGCGGCCAATGAGCGCGTCTTGAGACGCTTCTCGTAAATTCCCTCGAGATGGTCGAGGTCGATCATGGATACGATGATGCCGAGGAAATTTCCTTCAGCGTCTTTGATCTTCAGGGCAAGGGAAAAGATCTTTCTGCCGGTCGCCGGGATCCTTCTGGGCTCGCTGAGATACGATATCAGTGACGGATCCGTCGAGAGATCCTGGTAGTAGGACGTATCGGTCAGATAAATCGGATCCGACATCGGGTGTGGGTTCGATGTCCCGACGATACGACCCCGGGCATTGACGAGATCGATGCGGATGATCTGGGAAAGGGAGTGGGCCGCCCCTACCAGGACGGCCTTCGTCGCTTGCGACGCGGCGAACCCATCGAACTCGTTTGCGGTGAGGCAGGTTTGCGGAATTCGGCCGGCGACGTCGCGCAGAACGCTCTCGATGGATTGGAGAAAGCCATCCGTCTGCTCCTGAAGGGCGAGCGCGAGGCTGGACAGATCCCCCTCGGCTCTTGCCAGATCGTCACCGTACCCACGCACGAAAAGGACGGCCGCGCCGAGGACTGCAGCAGCTGCGGCGAAGAGGCTAAGCGAAAGGATCAAATACGCTGACACAGTGAAGTACCGGCTCGGCTCTTCAGGACGATCTTCTCCAGCATGCACGCAGAGTTGTCGTTATTTCGTTAATCCAGCCGTTGAAACCGCAGATCGGGTCCCGGGCACAAATGTCTCGGGTTCTGAACAGGGCTGTGCGACCCTCACCAGAGACCTGCCGCGGCTCACGCGTGGACGAGGAGCGAAACGACATCGTCTGGAAGGGGAGGCAAGGTCAAGGAGGAGCCGGGGCTGAGGCTGTGCCATTGGCCCGCCGCGCGACTTCCGACCAAGCTATACAAATCCTGCCGAATGCTTCATCTCTTAACTATATCCCGTTTCACAAGCATCTTCCCGGAAGTCGCGACTTGATCCCAATGGCTGGACTTAATGCGCAAAAAGCAGCACACGTCCTGAGGACCAATCAATCGGACGAGCCTTGCTCCTACCGGACTATCACCTGCGTCAGAGGAAGGCCCATGGTGGTCGCTTACGTTATTGTGGGGCTCATCGGTGCGTTGATCACGGCCCCGATCCTCTGGCAGCTTTACGGCCCTCTCGCGGCACTCCTTGGAGCACCGTTGGGAGCGAGCCTGCTGGTCCTGGTCGTGGCCTTTCTGGTGGCCTTGCGATCCGACCGCCGCAGCCATGACGGGAGCGGCGATGAATCATAGGCCCGGTTCGGGGCCTCGGGCCATCGATCCGGTCACGCACAATTCGCAGGGGCAACATCATCCTGAAGTTCGGCAGCCTGCCATCCCTTGGCAGAGGCGGAGCAGCGCGCACGAGATCATCACGGAGAGTTGAGCGTGACGCCTCACAGAACTTCTGGTTTATCTCCCTGAATGCAGAAATTCGTTTTCCTGGCCGCCGCCATCGTCGCCGAGGTCATCGCCACCACGGCCTTGCGAGCCTCTCAAGGATTCACTCGGTTTGTCCCGTCGGCGATTGTGGTGGTTGGCTATGGAGTGGCCTTCTATTTCCTCTCGCTCACATTGAAGGTGATGCCGATCGGCATTGCGTATGCGATCTGGTCGGGATTGGGGATCGTGCTGATTTCGGCGATGGCCTGGGCGCTGTATGGACAGAAGCTCGACCTGCCTGCCGTCATTGGCATGGCCCTGATTGTGGCCGGGGTAGTGGTCATCAATCTTCTGTCGAAATCTGCGGCCCAATGAAGGCTGCCCGATCGGCATTCCTCTTCGCTGTGAGCGGCCCTCGCGTCCATCCTCAAGCGCCATCGACGGGAACCAAGGCGCGGACGACAGAATTTCAGGACCAGCAGGGAATCCTGGTTCAGGATCGTGCACGAGCGTCCGGCGCAATGGTGGAACGAGAGTGAGGAGCGCCTTCGAGCCTTCATCGAGCATGCTCCCCGGAAAATGTGGATCAGCCGGACAGATGGTACGGTCGAGCTCTTCAACCGCAAATGGCGCAGCCATACCGGGCAAACGGTCGAGAGCAGCGCACGGATCTGGCGCGAACGACGTCCAAGTCCGGTAGTGTCGTCCACTCTGGCCGTTCAGGGACGAACCGCAGGAGTCTCGACGAGCATGCCCTTGGCACCGGTCATGAGAAAGAGTTCAAGATTGATGTATTCGGGCGCCCCGTAGGGATAAGGCTCCGCGCGAACGCCCACCATGCAGTTCCGGAACCGCCGCTGGAGAGAGCCCATGTCCTGCCATTCCAGGCGATAGAGAGGATAGCCGGTCGGATGCGCCTGCGGGATCACGCTGCTCCCGAGCCTGCGCCCCCAATTGTCGTCGTGGCAATTGGCGCAGGAGAAGTTCAGTTGTCCCTGCCGCTGCTCGTAGAGAGCCTGCCCCTGCGCGCGAAACGGCTCGAGGCGCGCATCGGTGGCGGGAGTGATCGGCATGCCGCGCGACTGCTTCCCGATGAAGGCCGCCAGCGCCAGAAGCTCGCGACTCTCATAAGGCAGTGCCGCGGTCTTCTGGCGGGCCTGCCGGCAGAGATTGATGCGGCCCTGAAGATCCACCGGGCGGTGCTCCTCCTCGAAATAGGCCGGGTAGCGCGCGGCGACGCCCTTCATGCTCACGGCGGCGTCTCCATGGCAATCTGCGCAGGAACGGTTGTCCGGCCCGACTTTCGTGGTCCAGAGCGTCTCGCCCTCGGCAACCCACAGCATGCCCGGATTGGCCGCATCGTCCATCTGCATGGCCTGGGATTCCGGGCTCATGAACGCGAAACCGGACTTGCGCTCCGATGCGGGAGGAGCCGTCTGAGCGATCGCGAGGGAGACGCCAAGGCCGAGCGCAAGGACCGCTGCGGCTCCCCAACGGGCCCTTGGCGGCGATCTGATCATTCGACGGTGATCTTTGCGGTTTCCAGCTGCGCCGTCCCGTGGTCGTCGATCCACCGGAACGCGATGGTCCCGCTCTCCGTCGCGATGGTCGTGAATGAAAAGAACGGGTTGGCCGCAATGGCCGGAAAGAGGTCGGCGCTGAAGATCTCCTCGCCGTTATAGGTGCACAGGAAGCGATTGATGATGTCGCGTGGTACCAGCGCCCCGTCGGGCCCTGTCCTGTAGCCGGTCTCCATCGGATGCGCGATGAGAGCCTTGATCTCGATGATCTCCCCGCGTTTGGCGGTGGCCGGAACATTGATGAGCGCGCGTCCCATGGTCAGCTCTCCACGCAGGCAGGCAGGGTCACGACGAGTTCGGCGGACCCGGACCAGAAGGTGCCGTCGCTCATTTCGGCTATGGCCACGATGGTTTGGGAATCGCCCAGACGGATGCGGGTCGACACCACGGCCCGTCCGGCGCGAGGGCTGAGATGGAAATGTGCGATATTGGGCTGCGGGTTGCGTTCGTTGAAGATCGCGATCGTCTTCACGAAGTCCTGCGCCGTCATCGGGCTCTCGACGGTGATCTTGAGCGGGACGGAATTGCCGTTCTCCACCAGCGGAGGAATATCGAGCGCAACCCTGCCCTTCTGCGCCTGCGCCTCGCCGACGAAAGCCTTGATCGCCGCCGCCATGGTCTCGGACGTCGCCCTGACCGGACGGGCGACGATGAGCGACAGAGCGCCTGCTCCGGCGGCAAGCACATCGCGCCGCGTGGCGCCGACAGGTCCCGATCTCATGCTCATGGAGCCTCCGTCAACGTCGTGAGGAACGCCACCACATCCTCGATCTGCTCTGCGCTCAACACGGGTTTACCTTGCCAGTTCCGTCCGACCCGGACGAGATCGTCGATAGCATAATAGGGCGGCATGATCGTGGCGGGGTCGAGCTGTCTGCTGTCGACGAGTCGGAGCCGCAGCTCGCCCTCGGAGAGGCGGCTGCCGACGCCCCTCAGATCCGGTGCGAGGTTCCCCTGGAAGCGCTGCTCCGGAAAGGGGCCCGTATGGCAGAGCAGGCAAAGGCCCTTCTGGCGGTCCACGACGATCGCACGGCCCTGCCCGGGGTCTCCTCTGACGCCCGTCAGCGGCACCGGAATGGCATTCCCGATGACTCTGTAGGAGCGCAGCTCCTGTGCCCGGACCTGCCCCGGCAGGACCATCGCCAGCGCAAGGGCCGCCGCCATGGCCGGGCGACCATCACCCGAAGACTTCGCCCGTGATGGTCCGGAACCATGCTTCGGCATAGACTGCTTCCTGCTCTCGGAAAGAAGGTGGCGCTTTTGCCGGGCTTACTCCGCCGGCGCTCTCCACGTCGGCCAGAACCCCATTCACCGGATGATACACCCCGGCGACCGAGATCCCGTATTCGGGCGCAACCAGGCTGTAGCAGGTGTTGATGAGCTTCGGTGCCGCCGGCGCCTGCCCTCTCAGAAGGCTTGCAACCGCGGCGGCGCAGACCTTGCCCTGAGCGTTTGCGGAAAACGCCGACTTCGGCATGCCGCCGGCGATCGTGGCATCGCCGATCACATGAATGTTCGGCTGCAGGCGCGACTCAAAGGTCACCGGATCGATGGGGCACCACCCGCTCCGGTCGGCCACCCCTGCAGCTTGGGCGATCGCGCCGGCCCGCTGTGGTGGGATGACATTGACGACATCACCGGTGTGACGGTCGAAATCCGTTATCAGCGTCCTGCTCTTCGCATCGACCTCGATCACTTTGCCGCCGAGCGACAGCGACACCCATTCGATCATCCCCGGATAGAGCTCCTGCCACGCACCCTGGAACAGGCTCTGCTTGGAGAACGTGTCCTTCGCGTCCAGGATCAGGATCTTGGAGCGGGGTTTGCGTGTCTTGAGGTAGTACGCGATCAGGCTGGCGCGCTCGTACGGCCCCGGCGGGCACCGGAACGGGTTCGCGGGCGCCGCGATGATGACCGTTCCGCCATCGTCCATCGCCTCGATCTGGCGACGCAGCAGAGTCGTCTGCTCCCCTGCCTTCCAGGCATGGGGCAGCGTTGCGGATGC
Organism: Microvirga sp. M2; assembly: GCF_047497095.1. Taxonomy (NCBI): domain Bacteria; kingdom Pseudomonadati; phylum Pseudomonadota; class Alphaproteobacteria; order Hyphomicrobiales; family Methylobacteriaceae; genus Microvirga; species Microvirga sp. M2. The sequence continues at coordinate 1,442,377 of NZ_CP134064.1, read as the reverse complement.
GGCCTCGTCGTATCCGGGCAATCCGTCGAACCGGATGTCGATGCCGGGCGAGAGCACGAGCCGGTCGTAAGCCAGGGTCGAGCCGTCCGCGAGGACCACATGACGGGCTTGGGAATCCACGCGGGTCGCCCGTTGGCCGACGATGTCGACCCCCGCCCGCCCGACCGTATCCAGCTTGAACTGCTGGTCTTCGATCGGGCGCAGGCCGGCGATCACGGCATTGCTGAAGGGGCATGCCGTATAGACCGGGCTCGCCTCGACGAGGGTCACGTCGAAGCCGCTGCGCCTCAGCTCGCGGGCGCAGGTCGCGCCTCCGAAACCGCCGCCGACGACGACCACCCGGGGCGTCGCCTGCGCCACGACGCGACGGGAGACGGCGGCAGCGGTCGCTCCGAGCACCGCCGATCCCAAGAACGTCCTGCGGTTCAGCACTCCAGCCATGCCGTCACCTCAGTGCTGCCGACTGACCCAGGCCGCGATGGCGCGGGTCTCGTCGTCGGTGAACCCCTTGGCGATGCGATCCATCACCGTCGCCGGGCGCTGCCCCGTGCGGAAAGCCCGCATCGCCGTCACGATCTCCTCCGCCGACTGTCCCTGCAGCGGGGGAACGACGGCGCCGGACACGGTCGGCGGCGGATGACATCCGGAACAGGCGGCGGCGCCCGGAGGCGCGACGGATTGCGCCGTCGCCGGGAGGACCGCGAGCAGAGCACCGGCTGCGACGATGGACGCGATGCCGCCCCGGCGCATGGCCCAGGCCCTATGGGCGCTCTCCACGGCCTTACGCCTTGCTGAGATCCGCGTTCGTCAGCGGGCCCGAGCGGATACGTTTCCCGGTCGCTGCGAAAATGGCGTTGAGCACTGCGGGTGCCGCCACGAAGATCGTCGGCTCGCCGACGCCGCCCCAGAAGTCTCCGGACGGCATCACGATGGACTCGACCGCTGGCATCTCGTTCATGCGCATCATGGGATAGGTGTCGAAGTTTTCCTGCTCCACGCGGCCGTTCTTCAGCGTGATCTCGCCGTAAAGCAGAGCCGTGAGGCCGAAGACGAAAGAGCCTTCGATCTGCGCGGCGATCTGCTGGGGGTTGACAGCGTGGCCGCAATCCGTCGCCGCCACGATGCGGTGGATCTTCAGCGCTCCGTCATCGGATACCGAGACCTCCGCGCAGGCCGCGACGTAGCTGCCATAGCCCATGTGCTGGGCCAGGCCACGGTAGACCCCTTGCGGCGCTGGGGTGCCCCAGCCCGCCTTCTCGGCGACCGCGTCGAGCACGGCGCGATGCTTGGGATGGTTCACGAGCAGCTTGCGCCGGAACTCGAGCGGATCCTGGCCCGCCGCATGGGCGAGTTCGTCCATGAAGCACTCGAGATAAAGGGCGTTCTGGTTGTTGTTCACGCCGCGCCAGAAGCCCGGCGGGACCGGCGGGTTGCGCATGGCGTGATCGATGAGCAGGTTCGGGACGGTGTAGCCGAAAACACCCTCCGTCCCGCTCGCGTTCAGGCCCTGAAAGGTCGCGGGATCGCGTCCGTTCTGAAGGCCCTGGGGATTCAGGCCTGCCAGGATCGACTGGCCGGAGATGCGCATGTGCAGTCCGGTCAGATTGCCTTGATCGTCGAGTGCGCCGACCATCCTGGCCTGGGTGATCGGGTGGTAGCGGCCGTGAAGCATGTCCTCCTCACGGGACCAGATCAGCTTCACCGGCGTGCCGGGCATCTGTTTGGCGATGAGCACCGCCTGGCGCACGAAATCGTGGCTCGTGGCGCGCCGGCCGAACCCGCCGCCGAGATTGAGGCGATACACGTCGCATTTCTCGATGGGCAGACCTGCCGCATCGACGGCGGTCGCAAGGGCGGCCTCCGCATTCTGCGTCGCCGTCCAGACCTCGCATCGGTCGTTGGTCCAGAGAGCGGTAGCGTTCATCGGCTCCATGGTCGCATGGTGCTGATAGGGGAAGCCGTAGACCGCCTCGACCGTCTTGGCGCCATTCGCGATGGCGGCTTTGACGTCACCGGCCTGGTTGCCGACGAAGGCCTGTTCCGCCGTCAGCCCCTCCGTCAGCATCTGGGCGATGACCTCGCTGGAGAGTTCCGCGTTCGGCCCCTCGTCCCACTCGATCGGGAGGGCGTCGAGGGCCGATTTCGCGCGCCACCAGGTATCGGCCACGACCGCAACCGCATCGTCGCCGACCCGGACGATCTTCTTGACGCCCGGCATGCTCTCGACCGTGGCGGCATCGAAGCCCTTGAGCTTCCCGCCGAAGACCGGACAGGCCTTGATCGCCGCGTTGAGCATGCCCGGCCGTTTGACATCCATGCTGTAGATCTGCGAGCCATTGAGCTTGGCGGCCGTATCGAGCCGCTTCACAGGCTTGCCGGCGATCGTCCAATCCTTCGGGTCCTTGAGCGATACATCCTTCGGAGGCTCGAGCTTCGATGCTGCGTCGGCGACCTTGCCGTAGGTCGTCGTGCGGCCGGACGCGCCGTGGGTGATCACGCCCTTGGCGACCGTGCACTCGCCGGCCGGCACACCCCATTGATTGGCGGCGGCCTGGATCAGCATCTGCCGGGCGGCGGCTCCGCCCCTGCGCATGTAGTCGTGGGAGTCACGAACGCCCCGGCTGCCCGCGGTCTGGAAATTGCCCCACACGCGGCTGCGGGCGACGTTCTGGCCCGGCGTCGGGTATTCGGTCGTCACCTTGCCCCAATCGCATTCCAGTTCCTCGGCGACGAGCTGAGCGAGGCCCGTGAGCGTGCCCTGCCCCATCTCGACGCGCCCGACCCGGACGACCACGGTGTCGTCCGGCCTCACCACGACCCAGGCGTTGATCTCCGGAGAGCCTTGGGCGAACGCTTCTCCGCCGAAGGGAATGTTGAAACCGAGGGCCAGCCCGCCGGCCGCGGCCGCGGAGCCCACGAGAAATGAGCGACGAGATACGTCGAATGCAGCAGTCATGGATTCCTCCCCCTCGGTCAGCCGTGATTGCTTCCGGCCGCGAGCTTGATAGCGGTCTTGATGCGGTTATAGGTCCCGCACCGGCAGATGTTGGTCATCTCGGCCGCGATTTCGTCATCGGTCGGGTTGGGGTTGGACTGGAGGAGAGCCGCGGCGGCCATGATCTGGCCCGTCTGGCAATAGCCGCATTGCGGGACGTCGACTTCGAGCCAAGCCTTTTGCACGGGATGCGATGCATCGGGCGACAATCCCTCGATGGTCACGATCTTCTGCTCGGGCGTGAAGGACGAGACGGGCAAGCTGCAGGAGCGCGTGGCGGCTCCATCGACGATGACGGTGCAGGCTCCACATTGAGCGATACCGCATCCGTACTTGGTGCCGGTCAGTCCGAGTTGCTCGCGAATCACCCACAAAAGAGGCGTATCCGGTTCCGCATCGACTTCGCGAACGACTCCATTCACCGTCAGACTGACCATCCGTTTCCTCCAAGTTTTATTGTATCGGCAACGCTTCGGACGCCGCGCTCGAGTATGAACCCTAGACTTGCCCAATCTCCAGTCAACCATTCGTGACTTCGCAAATGAGGGGGAACGTCGCGTGTGACGCCGGAATAGCCGGTTCCTGAATCGGTCTCGGTACTACTGCCGTGGGACTCCGTGGCCTGAAACGCCACTGGAGCCGTTCCCACTTGCGTCGAATCATCTCCACGCTTTGGATCGGCCGCATTTTTTCACGGCGAACCGGATCCACTTCACCGAAAAAATGCTCGAGCCGATGGGGGCTACGAGGCGGCAGAGTTCGCCCGGGATATGAACCCAACACGATACGCTTCGTTCTTGGATGAAATGCTCTACGGTCATCACCTCCCGGACGAAGCGATCATGGTGAAACGCTGGATCGTAGCGGCAGGCACGCTCGCGGCAATCCTGACGGGCTGCCAGGATCCGGCGCCGCCCGCCCCGACATTCGGCCAGGGCGGACGCGATGCCGTCTACGACGTGCCGGCGACCCGCACATTCCAGATCAAGGTCGGCCTGACCGACCCGCCACCGGCCATGCGGCTCGGGGCGACCGCCGTCGGGCGCATTTTGACCCTGGTGTTTCTGACTGCGCTCTACGTCGCCTGGTCCCTGATCAAGAGGCTGCCCGAGGATGGGCGGATGCCACAGCCATAGCCCTCTCATTCCCACGGGAGCATCCGGCGTGAGTTCGATGGCGCGTTCGACGCGCAGGACGGAGACATCGGCGGAACGTGACGACCCGATGCTCCCTTCTCAGGTGAGCGCATCGTTCCTGCGAAAAAGCCGGGGCCACTTGTTCGCACGATGCGCTAGAAGACCGTCTGCGCCACCTTCATCGGGTGGGCCGGCCGAGTGCATCCCCTTGACCCATCGCTACGAAACCGGGCGGAGCAGCGCCTCGCGTACGATCCTCCAACTGTCCTCGTCCGGGGCACAGATAATCCCACCCTCGCGAAGGATGGGCCGATAGGACGATCCGTCGAAGCGTGCGGAATAGCCGCCCGCCTCCCGATGGAGCAGCCAGCCTGCCGCGTGGTCCCAAGGCATCAGCTTCGCGTGGACAAGGAAGTGACAATGCCCGGAGGCCGCCATTCGATACTCGTGCGCCGCGCAGCGGTAACATGCAACGGAACCGAAGCCCGTCAGGTTTGTCGCCACGGTGGACCGCAAGGGTTCGGGCATATGGTGCCACGATGCGCAGCCCGACATGTCGCGGACGGAAGCCGAAGGCGCGACTCTGAGATCGACACGGCCGCCGGCGGAGCGCTCGATCCAGGCTCCCTCCCCGCGAACGGCCACCGCCGTATCATTTCCGACAGGATCATGAATCAAGCCGGCCACGACCTCGCCCCGGATCACGGCCGCCACCATGACCCCGAACAACGGAAGGCCAGAGGCGAAATTCTTGGTCCCGTCCACGGGGTCTATCAGGAATGCAAGATCTGCATCCGCCACTCGATCGAGGAGGGACGGATCACGTTCGCTCGCCTCCTCGCCAATCAGGACAGCATGAGGAAAGACCTTTCCCAGCCCCTTGGCGATCATCCTCTCGGCGGCCTCATCGGCATCCGTCACGAGATCGATAGCAGACGACTTCTGGCGAACCTCATGGATCGACAGATTTCGGAAGCGAGGCATGATCTCGGCTCTCGCGGCCTCCCGGAGAATTTGATCGACGGCTTCGGCGTGGTGGGAAGAGAACAGCATAGGGAACCGCTTTCAAAGAATCGAAGGAATGCAAGCTCCCTCCGCGAGGAGTCCGGCCCCCCGTCGGTCGGGATCGCTCACTCAGTCGGGGTCACTCCAACCCGACCAGCCGGCTGAGCGAAGTCTTCAACCCGGATGTGCAGCCAAGCACAAGGTTGCCCTCGCGCAGTCCCGACTCGGCGAGAAAGTCGTTGACCCAGCCGCCCGCCTCCTCGATCAACAGCAATCCGGCAAGGGCATCCCATGAGTTCATGTGCAGCTCGCAATAGCCGTCGATCCGGCCTGCCGCCACATAGGCGAGGGCCAGGGCACCCGACCCTCCGCGGCGCACGCCTGCTCCGTCCTCCAGGATCCGGCCGACGAGATCGACATAGCGGCTGAACGGAAGCCGGTTCGACCAACCCGCCTCGATGGTCGCGGATTGCATGTCGCTCAGCCCACTGACCCGGATTGGTTCGCCGTTCATGGTCGCGCCCTTGCCGCGCTCCGCTGCGTACAATTCATCCTGCATCGGATCGTAGATGATTCCGATCTGCGTCCGGCCGTCGCGCACATAGGCGATGGAGATGCAGAACTGCGAGATCCCGCGCACGAAATTCGCGGTGCCGTCGATCGGATCGACCACCCATACGTTGTTGTCGAACGATCCCCCGCCCTCTTCACCGAAGAAAGAATCCTCCGGAAAGCTTTCCAGCAACCGGCCGCGCACCAATCGCTCGACTTCGGCGTCGACGACCGAGAGGTAATCCTGATGGCCCTTGAGGTTGATGGCGGTTGCGCCGGGCCGCCCGTCGAACCGGCGGCGCGCCAAGGCACCGGCCTCCCTCGCTATCGCGCTCGCGACCGACGATCTCAGGTCGTGATTTTCCGCCGGAGCCATGGAGGCGGGCTTCGTAAGTCCCGCAAGGCTGGAGACTGGCATGAGGATTTCCTGTTTACTGACTGGAAGAAACGGATTGCGCCACCGGATGCTTCTCGCGCTCGATCCGTTGGATCCACGTGGCAGCGTGTCGTGCCGCTTCGATCAGCATCGGCTTCGGCGTTTCCATCCATTCATCCGGATGGAGTTCGCGCGTGAGGCGCAGATGGGCGATGGCCGCATCGAGGGTCGGGAAGCGATCCGGCAACTGGACATGGATATACAGGGCAGCCAGGATGACCGAACGGCTGCGCCCGCCACGGCAGTGCAGCAGGATGTTGCCCTGGCGACGATGCGGATAGGTGTAACGGTCCGGGAGCTTCTGGTGCAGAGCCCCGTCGAGCAGATAATAGCCTGCCAGCAGCATCATGTCCGGATTGCCGGCATCGTCGATGAGACCGAGCTTGTAATTGCGGACCGGCCCGTGGGGCGATGCGATGTCGGAGGCTCCGACGCCGGCCGTATAATCAATGTCCAGATTGACGGCGCAGTTCACCACGATGGCGATGTCATTGCTCTCGAGCATGGCCTTGTCCGATGCCGCGTTGGCATCTCCGACGAAGAGCTTCACGCCGAAGGGTGGAAGATCATCGACAATCAGGCTCATGGGAGGGCGTGGAAAGTTGAACTGTGTCGCCATCGATCTGTGGGTCCTGCATTCATGGTTACGCTGTTGCGGCACGCTCGGCGAGCGTGCCGCTCTATTCTCTTGCTGGTCTCCTGCGGGCGCGCGATTCACGCCGCGTGGGAGGCTCCAAGGGCAGGTTGCGCCAACGGAATCCGCTTCCCGTTCGCCCTGTCGAAGAAGATCAGCTGGTCGGCGGGAAACTCGATCCAGATGTTCCTCTTCGACAGAGAGGTCTCGAAGCGCGGGATGAGCGCGGTCACGCGATGCCCTTTCACCGACAGCGAGATGATCGTCTGCGATCCGGTGGGCTGGACGATATCGACCTCCGCCGGAAGGCTCGAGGGTCCCTGCCGTTCGACAATGGAGATGTTCTCGGGCCGGATTGCGAAGGTCACCGGTCCGTCCTTCCCCTGCAGGCCCGCGGGGGCGGGAAGGTCCATGTCGTCGAAGCGAAGAACCCGCTCGCCGCCCACCGTGCTCAGGATCCCGTCAAGAAGGTTGATCCTGGGGTCGCCGATGAACTCGGCCACGAACAGGTTGGCGGGATTGTGATAGATCTCGTAAGGTGAGCCCTGCTGCTGAATGACGCCGTCCTTCATGACCACGATGACGTCCGACATGGTCAGAGCCTCGACCTGATCGTGCGTGACGTAGACGGTGGTGGCCTGGAGCTCGCGATGCAGACGCTTCAGCTCCGTGCGCATCTCCGTTCGAAGTTTCGCGTCCAGGTTGGACAGCGGTTCGTCCATCAGCAGGATCGCGTTGCGCGCTGCGATCAGGCGGGCCACCGCCACGCGCTGCTGCTGACCTCCCGAAAGCTCTGACGGATAGCGGTCCGCAAGTCCGGCGAGCTGGACCTTCGCGAGCGCCTCGGCAAGGCGTTCCTGGATCACATGCGAGGGCTGCTTCGCCTCGGAGAGCGCCAGGGTGATGTTTCGGTCGACCTTCATGTTGGGCCACAGGGCGTAGCTCTGGAAAATGAAGCCGAGGCCCCGCCGCTCGGGCGGGACGAAGGCCCCGGTCCGACTCGAGTAGACCGTCGTGCCGCCGAGCACGACCTCGCCTGTCGTGGCCTGCTCGAGGCCGGCGATGACCCGCAGGGTCGTGGTCTTGCCGCATCCCGAGGGCCCGAGCAGGGTCACGAAGCTGCCCTTCGGGATGTCGAGGTCGAGGCTCGGAAGGGCCACATGGCTTCCGTACGACTTCGTGATGTTTCTGAGGGTGATTTCAGACATGGGCACTCTCTCGTGCGGAAGCCATCCAGGGTCGGGTTAGCGGCTCGTCTCGGCCAGCCAGAAGTCGCTGATCTTCGCGATATTGTCCTTCACGAATTCAGGCGATGCGGTGAGCTTCTTCGCCTTGGGCCACATCTCGCTGTAGGGCGGAGGCGGAACGTCGGTGCGCGGCGAGAAGGTGCCGATCTGGTAGAAGGCGGCCATGCCCTGCAAAAGTTCGAGAGACTTCCCTGACCGGAAGGGCGCCTTCAGCTCCGAATTGCCGTTCAGATCCTTGCTGCCCATCAGGAACGTCACGAAGAGCTTCGCGGCATTCGGATGCGGCGCCTGTCCGGCAACCGCCACATAGGTCGGATAGGAGAAGAGAGCCGCAGGCTGGAGGTCGTAGGGGATCGCATTCGCGTAGTTGTCGCTCTGGTTCTTGGTCAGGTAATGGATGACCGAGAACGCCATCGGCGGCTTGGCCTGGCCGCGAAGGCCCACGGCGGTCGCGATCTTCGAGCTGTTGTCGGAGATGACGATGTCGTTGCCGATCAGCCGGTGCAGGAACTCGTAGCCCGCGTTGTCGACTCCCGGCGAGAGTTCGAGCTTCTTGCCGTAATGCTGTTCGTAGGCTTTCTGCATCTCGTCGGAATGCTCGACGATCGCCGCCAGCATCATCAAGGTCGTGAGCGAGCCGGCCGGCGACTTCATGGAGAAGCGGCCCTTCCATTGCGGCTCGGTCAGTTCCCAGATCGTCTTGATCGGCGGTTGCGGGTGGGCCTCCGAATTGTAGAGGACGCCATAGGCTTCGATCACATGCGTCAGCAGCGGCTCGCGGTGCTCGGCGGGGATCTTGTCCGTCAGATAGGAGGGGACGTAGTTGACGATCCGATGGTTGGGAAGAAGGTCGAACACCATCTGCTCGGTGCCGCCCGAATAGATCACGTCGGCCGCGTAGACGCCGGCCTGGTGCTCGCGCACGACCTTCTCGATGGTCTTCTCCGAGCCGAGATCATAGGCCTTCACCTTGATCTCCGGGTAGAACTTCGCGAAATCCTCCGCCACCTTCAGCATCGTGCCGGTGGAGGAATAGACGACGACCTCGCCCTCCTTCTTGGCGTTGGCGACCACCTCGTCCCAGTTCTCGTTCTTCTGATAGGGGCCGAGCTGGCTCTTCTGAAGCCAGGCATCCCACTTGGGATCGGCCTGCTGCGCCAGGGCCGGCCCCGCCAGGGCGAGGGTCATGGCCCCGGCCGCGAGCCACCCTTTGGCGCCGCGGAAAGTCGATGTCATCATGGGCTTCCTCCTTCGTTTCTCTTTATGGTGACCTGGACAGAGCGGTCAGGCCGCGCCGATCCGGGCCTTCGTCGACAAGGCACGAACGACCAGGTTGACCGCGATCACGATGGCGACGAGCAGCACTGTCGCGACACCGACGAGCTGCGGCATGTCCTGGTTCTGATAGTTGTAGATGACGCCGGCGAGCACGTTGGTCGACGGCGTGACGAGCAGGATGATGAGCGACAGCTCCCGCATGATGCTGATGAAGCTGAGGAGCATGCCCGAGAGAAGCCCGCCGGCAGCAATCGGCACGATGATCCGCATCATGCGGCGGAACCAGCCGATGCCCTGGACGCGAGCCGCCTCTTCCAACGACTTGTCGATCTGCAGGAGTGCCGCGATGCCCGTGCGCGACGTGAAGGGCAAAGTCTTGACCGAGCAGATCAGAACGAGCAGCGCGAAGGTGCCGTAGAGCGCCGGGAGCGGCCCGAACGGGCGGGCGAACATGCCGATATAGATCGCCCCAAAGGCCAGGGCCGGGAAAATGTACGGCAGGAAAGCCACCATTTCCAGGGCCCGCGAGGTGAGCGAGCCGCGGGTCCTGACCACGACATAGCCGATGAGGAAACCGAAGACGCCGGTCGTCATGGCCGTGAGGAACGACAGCTTGACGCTGTTCCAGGTGGCATCGATGATGTTGCCGTTATCGATGAGCGCCGCCTGCAGCTGGTCGACGCCTTCGCCTCCGCCGCCGATCCAGTAGTGCAGGGTCAGATTGCCGAGGCTGTAATTGCCCGCCGTCTTGATCAGCGATTGCAGAACCAGCAGCACGAGCGGGAAGGCGACGGCCGCCGTCATGAGCAGCATCACGAGTATGAAGAGCGGCCAGCGCCAGGCTCCGAGATCGATCTCCTTGCTTCGGAATCCCTTGCCGGAGAGGGTCACGAAGCTCTTTCGGACACCGATGAGGCGTTGGTTGATGACGATGAACAGGCAGGCGAGGACCACGAGCACCAGAGCGAGCAGGAATCCATCTCCCGCATTGCGCGTGCCCATGGCGGCGTAGATCTGGGTCGGCAGCACGAAATAGCGCACCGGCATGCCGAGCACGGCGGGCGTCCCGAACGATCCCACCACGCGAATGAAGGTCATCACGACCGCAGACCCGATGGCAGGCAGCAGAAGCGGCGCGGTGATCCACAGGAACTGCTTGAGGCGCGAGAGGCCCGCCATCGCTCCCGCTTCCTCGAGTTGACTGTCGACGCTCGTGATCGAGCTCGACACCGAGAGATAGGCGTAGACGTAGTAGTGAAGGGACAGGCAGATGATGATCGGCAAGGGCCCGTAGGCGATCCAGTCCGGCGGCTGCACGCCGAAGAAGTACGCGAAGGCGCCCGAGGCCCCGCCGATGCGGTCGTTCTTGAAGAACGTGATCCAGGCCAGCGCCATCACCCAGGACGGCAGCATGTAGGGGATCATCACCAGCGTGTGCAGGAAATTGCGGAAAGGGATGTTCGTGCGCACGATCAGCCATGCAAGGCCGGCGCCGAGGACGAGGCACGTGATGGTGGCGGCGAAAGCCGTCACGAGCGAGTTGAGGAACGGCTTGTAGAAAAGCGCCCAGGAAAGGCGCCCGGCGAAGACGCGCTCATAGTGGAAGAGCGTGAGGTCGCCCGGCTGAGCGTTGGGCAAATAGGCGCGGTCGTAAGGCTGGACGGTCAGGGTTTCCCGGATCAGCTCGAACAGCGGCACGAGGACCAATGCCCCCAGCACGACGGCCAGAAAAATCCCGAGAATGCGCTCGGGCCGCGTCAGGGTGTGCCAGAGACGGCCCAGGACGGCTCTTCCGGACAATCTGGTGGATGCGGTTTGCACTGGCGCTGCCGAACTCGTCATTCCGTCACGTGCTCCCAGGAGCCGGGCACCGGCTCAAAAGCGTTTCCCTCTGCGGCCGACATTGTGAATGCTCTCGTCCGGCTCGGCCGGAGGGCTGTCAGCGCGTGTACTCACCCCATCCCGCTGCGGCACGTCTTGCCGTTCGAGGGTCCCGTAGGAGTGATGTCCCTGGAGCTTTGCACACGTGTGCAATCCTTGCAAGCGGAATTCCGGGCCGGAATTGGATGGTCGGATCAGGTCGGGTCGCGGACGGTCGAGCGCTCGACGAGTTCGACGGGAAGGACCTCATGCACGAGGCCCGTCCCCTTACCCTGCATTTCCCGGTCGATGGCCGCCAGGACGGAGCCGGTCAGGTCGCTCATCGACTGCCTGACCGTGGTCAGGCGGTAAGGATCCCAGGCCGATTGCGGGATGTCGTCGAATCCGACGACCGAAAGGTCCTCGGGAATGCGCCGCCCCATCCCGCGGGCACCGTCGAGGAAGCCGAGCGCCAGGAGGTCGGTGACGCAGAAGACGCCATCGAGCTCCTGGGATGCGAGCAGTTCTCTCGCGGCCACCGAGCCGGTCTCGTAGGTGGTCTTCCCCGAAGCCCAGACGGCGGGCTCGATCCCGGCTTCGCGAATACAATCCATGAACGCGACGCGCCGGCGGATCTGGGTCGGCGTGCGGGCACCGCTGCCGACGACGCCAATTCGCCGGCACCCGGCTGCGATGAGGCGCCGGGCCGCGATGTGGGCGCCGCCGATATCATCGCTGATGATGGTATCCGCTTCGATGTCGTCGTCCTGCCGGTTGACCAGGATCACCCGGACGCCATTGGCCACGCATTCGTCGATGATGGACGAGGGTGGCGAGCCCGACATCACCACGATGGCCCGGACGCGGAACTCCAGAATGAGTTCGATCAACGGTGCGATCCCCTGCTCGGCCTCCGCGGCGTTCAGAAGCAGACATTGCAGCCCGCGCCTGAGGAGCGCCCGGCTCAACTCGTCGAGTTGGCGGGCCATGAAAGGCAAGGAAAGATTGGCGCCGACGACGCCGACGAGGTTGGACTGGTCGCTGATGAGGCTGCTGGCCAGGCGATTGACCCGGTATCCCAGGGTCTTGGCGGCCTCCTGAACCCGATGCCTCACATCGGCCGAAACGCTGGCGCCGGGCGTAAACGTGCGCGACACGGCCGACCGGGAAACGCCGGCGAGCTTGGCCACATCTTCCGCCGTCACGAAATTGCGTGTCGCGCGGTCACGTTTCAGATGGTCCTCACGATCCGAAGACGTTCCCATAGGAGCTTGCTCCGCGTCCATTGATGCTCTGCGCGAGTTCGACGGGCTATGTGCGCAAAAAGGGAACCTGCCTCGAACTTGGCTCAGGAAGTCTATGCACACGCGTTCAGCTTAAGCAAGCAGCCGGAGACGACCGTCTCGCACCTGAGAGTTCGTCGACCATGAGCACAAGTGTGTCGGCAGGCAAGCGACGTGACCGGAATCTGGCGCAGAGACAGGCTCTCGGAGTGCTCCGAGGGACTTCTATTGGCGCTTGATGAGCTGAATGACTTTTCGGCGTTCCGGCTCCACGATCGCAACCTGGTCGCCGGCAATGACGTCATTGTAGGTTGTCACCGCGGGAACGGCGGTGGCGGCATCCCGGGGCGGTTCAAGGAGTTCGACCTCTGGTGGAATGACCATGCCGATCCGGAGGGGCTCCTTCAGCCGGGATTCATCCGCGCGAGAGCGGGCCAACGGGGCGTTCAGGCGCGGGCATGAGGCGCGATTCGAGCCAGGATCGTGCTGAGGTCGGGAACTTTACGGGAAGCTTGGCGTTATGTGGGCTCGACCTGAGGCATCAGGTGTCGAGCCACAACGAAGAGCGGCTGCTCCGGTAGCCATCAAGAACCTGCAAGGGCATTCATGCACGCATCTCCTCAAACCACCCGGTCCGAAACATCGGGAGCCTTTAGCATCATCCTCGAGCGCCTTTACGCCATGGCGCGGCAGACAGATCCCTCATTGGGCAACCCTGCGGATCTGGAGGCGTCCCTCACCGCCTTGCCCACCGAGAACCGCGGTCAGGTCATGCTGGTGCTCGAGAGCGTCGAGAGCCGGGCGGAAGCACGAGCGGACGGGGAGCTCGCAGAGGCTGCACGGATGGTCCGGCATGCAGCCAAGCAGATCTGGTCGCATGAGGGTTGCGGCAGCGTGCGCTGTGCTTCGACCGAGGGTGCAGGGGCGAGAATTCAGGCTGCCTGAGGGCGCCCGGGGTGTCTCCTCAACGACCCCGTCTCCCCTGCCCCTGAAATCGGGCTGGCTTTCAGCGTTGAAGCCATGCTGCGCAAGGGAGGCGCGCATGCCCCGTCTCATGATCACACCCACGGAACCGGCATATGGCGCCATGCCGGCCGGTCCCGCTCGGGTCCAACGGCTCGATCCAGTCCACCAAATGCCGGGACTGAACGGGACGGTGTCGGCTCGGGCTCAAAGCGCCGCGACCACTCCTCCGGCGATGGCGCTCAGGACCACCACCAGCCATGGCGGCGTCTTCCACATGAACAGCAGCAGGAACGCGACCGCGGCCAGGGCGAAGTCGGCCGGGCCGAAGATCCCCGCCGTCCAGACCGGATGATACAGCGCGGCCAGGAGCAGGCCGACGACCGCCGCATTGACGCCCTTCAGCGCTGCCTGCGCCATCGGCGTGCGTCGCAGATCGTCCCAGAACGGCAGCGCGCCGACGACCAGCAGGAACGACGGCAGGAAGATCGCCACGAGGCACAGGGCCGCCCCGGCCCAGCCGTTCGGCTCCGGGCCCATGACGGCGCCAAGGTACGCCGAGAAGGTGAACAGCGGACCGGGCACGGCCTGGGCTGCGCCGTAGCCCGCGAGGAATGCATCGTTCGAAACCCAGCCCGGCGGCACGACCGAGGCCTGGAGCAGCGGCAGCACCACATGGCCGCCGCCGAAGACCAGCGCCCCGGCCCGATAGAAGGCGGCGAATAGGGCCACGCTCTGGTCCCCCGTCGCGGCCGCCAGGAACGGCAGGCCGATCAGCAGCGCGAAGAACGCGACCAGGGCAAGGGCGCCGGTCCGGCGACTCACGGACAGGGGGAGTTCCGCGTGCGCAACGGGGCCCCCTCCCCTGAGGAGCGTGATGCCGACGAGGCCGCCGAGCACGATCGCGCCGACCTGTCCCCAGGCCGAGGGGAAAGCCAGGACGATGGCGGCGGTCGCCACCGCGAGGGTGGCGCGCGCCCGGTCCGGGGTGAGCGAGCGGGCCATGCCGAGCACGGCCAGCGCGACGACTGCGACGGCAGCCACCTTGAGACCGTGGAGCCAGCCGGAACCGAGAGCCTGACCCAGGAACCCGACGCTGAAGGCGAACAGCACCAGGGCGATGGCCGAGGGCAGCGTGAAGGCCGTCCAGGCGGCGAGCGCCCCGAGATAGCCGGCCCGCGACAATCCGATGGCCATGCCGACCTGGCTCGAGGCCGGGCCCGGCAGGAACTGGCACAGGGCCACAAGATCGGCATAGGCCCGCTCGTCGAACCAGCGGCGGCGGACCACGAACTCGTCATGGAAATAGCCGAGATGCGCCACCGGGCCGCCGAAGGATGTCAGGCCGAGCTTGAGGAAGGCCCGAAAGACCTCGCCCGCATGGCCGCTTGGTACGGTGGATGTCACGCGCGGAGCCTCGTGCTGGTTCATGGTCAGTGCGTTCCGGCAGGGGAAAGGTCTAGCGGGGACGGACCTCGCCGGTGAGCTCGCGCAGCTTGTCGCGGGCATAGGCGAGAGCCTCGCGGCCCAGCGAAGTCGCCCGGTAGATCCGGCGTTGGGTGCGCCCGACCCGCTCGGTGCGGGATTCGAGGTAGCCCTTGCGCTCCATGCCGTGGAGCATCGGGTAGAGCGTGCCCGGGCTGAGGCGGTAGCCGTGCCGCCCCAGTTCCTCGATCATCCAGTTGCCGTAGAGGTCGCCCTCGGCCGCGTGATGCAGGATGTGGATCCGAATGAACCCGGAGATGAGGTCCTGATGCTCCATTCCGCCCACGTTCCATACGACCCTGGCCGTTAAGTATCGGATTTCGTTATCGGGAACCGATATATGGGCCGGGGGTTGGTTTGGCAATCTGCCGGGGAATCCACGGTGGCAGGCAGCGGGCCGATTGCAATCCCCGACCTGAGGAGATCCACATGGTCAGCGCAGCCGACCGCGATCCGCGGCATCATACCCAGAAGATGCAGACCCGCTTGCAGGAAACCATCGACCACCTGCGCGAGGACATCGGCAAGGTCGATGAGCCGCAGCTCAAGGCGATGTTCGAGACGGCGGCGGAAGTGCTCGGCGGGCTCAAGAAGGCCTTCGGCGACTACGAGCGGAAGAACGAGGCCGCCTGGAAGCGCTAGCGCGTCGTGCGAAAAAGTGGATCCCACTTTTCACGTCCGATGCTACAGGTTCGCCGGTTCGGGCGCGGTAGTCCGCCTCAACCCGCTCCTGCTGCATCCTTGCCAAGCGGCCGTGCGATCGCCTTGGTGGCGACGGCTTGAACGGGGCTGCTGCCCTCACCGCTGCCAATCTCGGCAGCGCCATGGGCACCGACTTCGATATTGCCAAGGAGAGCGCCGACCTCGTGCTCGGCGCAACACTCTCAGCAGGTCGATCGAGGCCCTGTGCCCCGCGCGGCGCACGCGCCATCATTTGGCAGAACTTCGTTGGAACGATCAGGATGGACGCGCTCGCCATCCTGCTTGTAGCCTTGACCGTCCCGAAAGGAGGGCCGCATGCATCCGCTCCACCGCGAGACCCACCTGATTCAGCGCATCGGCTGGCTGCGCGCCGCCGTTCTCGGCGCGAACGACGGGATTATCTCGACCGCGAGCCTCATGGTCGGCGTCGCCGCCGCCTCGACCGCGGCCGGCGAGGTGCTCGTGGCGGGCATTGCCGGGCTCGTGGCCGGCGCGATGTCGATGGCCGCCGGCGAATATGTCTCGGTGAACTCCCAGGCCGACACGGAGAACGCCGACCTTGAGCGGGAACGGCGGGAGCTTGCGGAGCAGCCCGAGGCCGAACTGGACGAGCTCACGCAGATCTATGTGGATCGCGGCGTCGAGCCGGCGCTGGCGCGGCAGGTCGCGCAGCAGATGATGGCCAAGGATGCCTTCGCCACCCACGCCCGGGATGAGCTCGGGCTCTCGGAGCATGTGGTGGCCCGCCCGATCCAGGCCGCGTTGACCTCGGCCGTAACTTTTGCGGTGGGAGCGGCGCTGCCGCTTCTGATCGCCATCGCGGCCCCGGTGGGCTGGACGGCATCGGCCGTCTCCGGAGGCTCCCTCGTGGGTCTCGCCATCCTGGGCGCGCTCGGGGCGCGAGCGGGCGGAGCCTCCGCTTTCAAGCCAACCGTGCGGGTCACGTTCTGGGGCGCGTTCGCAATGGCGGTCACCGCCGTCATCGGCTCGCTCGTCGGACATGCCGTCTAGAGCATCGAACGCGGAAAGTGGGCTTGCACTTTTGGGATTGCATCCGATGCTCCCTTTTTGAGAGGAGCGCATCGTTCATTGCGGACCCGGAACACGTTCGAGCGCGATGCCGCCGTAAGCCAGGACGAGAATGCCGCGCCGGCCCGGTTCCTGGCATTCATCACCCGGTCTCGCGCGGGAGGGGCTGGAGGCCGATGGTGGCGTGATCAGCCGGACCTCCGGGCGCGGCGTGCATTGTCTCCGGCATCGTCATCCAAAACAGGAGAAGGCCCGCCGACGCAATTCCGGCCAGCACCAGGAAAGCCATCGAATATCCGACCTCTACGACGATGACGCCGGCCAGGGCCGTGGACAGGGAGGCTCCGATCCCCTGCGCGGTCGTGACTGCTCCCTGCGCCACGTTGAACCGGCCCGTTCCTTCCATCAGGTCGGCCACGATGAGCGGAAAGAGCGCGCCGTAGAGACCTGCTCCGATGCCATCGAGCATCTGGACCCCGACGAGCCAATAGGGATTGTCCGAGAGGGTGTAGAGCACGCCGCGAATGGGCAGGATCAGAAACCCGGCGAGGAACAGCGGCTTTCGGCCCCATGTGTCGGCCTTGCGCGCCACCAGCATGGCCATCGGCACCATGACAACCTGGGCGGCTACGATGCAGGCCGACATCAGCGAGGTGCCGAGATTCCTGTCCTGGAGCGCCAGCTTCTGACCGACCAGCGGCAGCATGGCGGCGTTCGCCAGATGGAACAGCACGGCGCAGGCGGCGAAGATCAGAAGCGGGCGGCACGTCACCAGGGTCTTCAACCCCGATGGCTGGTCGTCCGTGGCCACAGCGCCGTCCAGGAAGCCCCTCGCCCGCTCATGGTCGATCGCGCTCGCCGGCACCATCAATACGCTCACGAGGCTCGCAGCCGCCATGGCGGCCATGAGGAAGAACACGACGACCGGTCCCCACAGATACGCCGCTCCGCCAGCGGCCGCTGCCGCGAAGGCGTTGCCGGCATGATTGAATGCTTCATTGCGACCGGTGCGGCGCGCGAAGTGGCCATGCCCCACAATGCCGAGGGTGATCGCCGCGATCGCGGGCGCGAAGGCCGAGCCGGTGGCATGGACCACGGCTTGAGACACCACTACGGGCCAGAAGGATGAGAGAAAGGGCAGAAGCAACGATCCCGCGGTGACGACGAGCGCCGCAATCACGACCACGCCCCGCTTGGCATGCGTGGCATCGATCATCGCGCCCGCCGGTGTCTGGGCCAGAATGGCCGCCAGACCGGCGATGGTCATGACCAGGCCGATCTCGGCCTCGTTCCAGTGCCGGATCGTCAGGAGATAGACGGCAAGGTAAGGCCCGAGCCCGTCGCGCACATCCGCCAGGAAAAAGTTGAGGGCATCGAGCGGGCGCTCGATCCGGACCGGGGCTGTTGAGGGTCGACCGCCATCAGCCATGTCGATCTCCTCGAGACGGCTCAAGCTGTCCCTGAAGGTAGTCATGCATGCAGAGGCCGGAACCCTCGAGGTCCGCGTTCGTTCCGGATCGGACCCGCGACCTTCGGAATCGGGAAGAGCGATGCCCTGCTTCCGCCGCTGCGGGAGAGGTGCTCGACGAAGCCGAACTCCCGCAGCCCCCTACCCTGTCGCCGGCGGTCGGATTGTCATGCGTCGTTTTCCCAAGGCCATGTCCTGCGGGCGCCAGGGCAATCACGATGGCGGCACCCAACGTTGCAAGCGAACTCGCCACAAGGACGGGATTGGGTCTGCTGACCCAGGCCGGAAGGGCCGTACGAATGAGGAAGACGACCAGGATCTGGGTCGCCATCGACTCGACGAACCATGCCGTCCGCAAGACCTCGGCCGAGGCCGCGAAGCCACGCACCAGAACGATGAAGGTCGCAATGTCGAACACGGACGAAAGCGGCCCCATGATCAAGCAGAACCGCAGCACCTCATGCGTGTCCCAGGTGTGCGGGCGCGGTCTCCCGTTCATCGACATTGTCGAACGGAATTCCGGTCTCGCTGAGATCATAGAGAAGATTGTTGAGCAGAACCTGGATCGGTGTCAGCGGCAGGAACGGCAGGAACAGCGACGCGAACGCCATCGACAGCATGTTGCCGAAGTTCGACGAAGTCCCCATGCGGACGTACTTCATGATGTTCGCGTAGGTCCGCCGGCCCTCTGCGACGCCGTCGGCCACAACGTCGAGATCGTGTTCCAGCAGGATCAGGTCCGCCGCGGGACGCGCGACGTCGGAGGCGCCGTCCACCGACACGCCTGCATCGGCGGCCTTGATGGCGGGCGCATCGTTGATGCCGTCGCCGATGAACCCGACCGTGTGGCCCCGTGCCTGAAGCGCCCGGACGATGCGCGTCTTCTGGTCCGGCGCCACCCGTGCGAACAGGTCGGCTTCGACCACGCGCGCCGCCAACGCCGTATCGCCGAGCATGGCGATCTCCGCGCCCGTCAGCATGCCCCGGGCCGGGATGCCGAGAGTTTCGACGATGTGGCGCAGGACGGGTGCGGCGTCGCCCGACACGATCTTAATCCTGACCCCGGCGGCCTCCAGGCGTGCGATGGCCTCGGCGGCCGATGCCTTCGGCGGATCGATGAAGACGCAGTAGCCTGCGAAGACGAGATCCTGCTCGTCCGCGGCGGAAGGCGCGGAGCGGTTCTGCGGCATGCTCCGCCAGGCGACGCCGAGGCACCGGAGGCCCTGAGCGGACTTCTCGTCGAGAAGGCGGCTCAGTCTCGACCTCATGTCCGGATCGAGCGGAACCGGCGCTCCCGTTCCGCGGTCCACAAGGGTCGACCGTGCCAGGACCTCCTCGGGCGCGCCTTTCACGATCAGGAGGCGCTCGCCGTTCCTCTCGGCGAGGACAGAGACGCGGCGGCGCTCGAAGTCGAAGGGGACATCGGCAACCCGCCGCCATGAGGGGAGCGGCTGCTCCCCCGTGTGCGCGAGAATCGCATCGTCCAGCGGGCTCCTGACGCCGCTCTCGAAGCGGCTGTTGACGGCAGCGAGCTCGATCACGTTCTCCGAGTCCGTTCCGTCGAAGCCCGGGTGGCCGACCAGGGCAATGCTGGCCTCGGTCAGGGTTCCGGTCTTGTCGGTGCACAGGACGTCCATGGCCCCAAGGTCATGGATCGCCGCGAGCCGCTTGACCACGACCTTCCGGGCCGCCATGCGCACCGCCCCGCGCGACAGCGTCACGGTCATGATCATGGGCAAAAGCTCCGGCGTGAGACCGACCGCCAGCGCCACCGCGAAGAGGAAGGATTCGAGGACAGGGCGATGGAGCGTGAGGTTTGCGAGAAGCACGAACAGCACCAGGAACGCGGTCATGCGCAGGATCAGCACCCCGAGCGCATGCAGGCCGCGCTCGAAGGCCGTCGGCGGCTCCGCGGACCGCAGGGCAGCGGCGATGCCGCCGAAGCGGGTCCGGGCTCCGGTGGCGACCACGAGCATCGTGGCCTCGCCGCTGACCAGCGCCGTTCCGCCGAACAGCGCATTGAACGCCTCCGCCGGCGTCGTGGCCTCGCATGGGCCCGGCCGCTTCTCGACAGGGAACGGCTCGCCGGTCAAAAGCGCCTCGTTCGTATGGGCCGCCTCGCTTTCGACCACGATCCCGTCGGCCGGGACGAGGTCGCCGGCCCGCAGCGGCACGATGTCGCCGGGAACGATGTCCTCGACCGGCACGCTGGCCGGTGTGCCGTCGCGGCGGACCCGCGTGCGGACCGCCACCGAGGGCTTGAGCGCCTCGGCCGCCGCTTCCGCGCAGTGCTCCTGCGTGACATCGAGGGCGATCGAGATGGCCAGGATGGTCAGGATGATGCCGACGCTCCCCAGTCTCCCGTTGCGCCGGAGATCAGGGCCGCCACGATCAGGATGGCGATCAGCGGCTCGATGAGGCGCCTTCCGATTCTGGCGAGAAGCCTGCGGCGCGTTGGCTCGACGGCGACGTTTCGCCCGACCTCCGCCAACCGTCGGGCCGCATCGCGGCTGGAAAGGCCCTGTGGGGTCGTGTCGAGGCGGGCGAGGGTCTCCTCGACGGAATGGGACCAGAAGCCGTCGAGGCTGCCTGCCGGCACGGGCGCACCCGGCCGTGCCGTTGTCGGGTCGGGCGCTGGTTCTCGAGCCGGCTGCCCTGCCTTCATGTCATCTTGCCCCACTCCCGATGTCCTGGCTGCATGTCCTGGCTGCATGTCCTGGCTGCATGTCCTGGCTGCCGCATCGCATCGGCGATGGGCAGACGGTCTGGGATGCTCCATCGGCGTGTCCCCTTCCGCGGGTATCCTGACGTACAAGTCCAGACCGCCGCGATCAAACCCATTCATCGATCACATCGACAAGGAGCAGCGGCAATCCACCGTCGCTGCCGGGCCCTACTCCGCGATGATCTGCTCTGGCACCGCTTGGTAGGCTGCCGCACGGTACAGGAGCGGCGGATTCACATGCGTGCCGGGCAACACCTCGAACCGCGGATCGAAATCGGCCATGGTCGAGGCCAGCTTCGCCAGAACCGTCACATCACCCTGAACCTTCGCGGTGCCATCGGCGATCTGGGCCTCCAACGTCTTCACGCCCATCATGGTCTGCTCCAGGTCGGAGCGGTTGATGGTCAGGGTGAGATCCGGATTCTTGGACTGGAAGCCCGCGATGTTGGTCAGCGTTGCGTTTTCCATCTCGAGGATAAACGTCTCGCCGTTGTCAGGCGAGACGAGGTTGATCGTGAACCTCATGCCTTCGGCCTTACGGCTGTCCATGCGAATGGCCAGGAAGTTCAGGAACAGTTCGGTCGCCATGGCCCGCACCACATCCGGGCTGCTGGAATTGCCTGCATCGCCCTGCGGGATGCCTGTGCGAAGCTCGTAGGCGCCCGCCAGGAAGCTGTTGCGAAGCCCCGGGTTTTCCTGCTGGTAGCCGATCTGCTCGAAGATATCGGCGAGCAGGTCCTTCGCGGGCTGGTTCTGCGGCTCGGCCTGGACGAGCTTGTTCACGATCTCCTGGGCGAGGAGGTACTGGCCCTCGTCATGGAGTTCCCGGCCCCGCGCCATGATCTTCCCCGCGCCTCCCATCATCTCGACATAGAGTGGAGCGGAATCCTCCGGTGAGAGCGGGATCAGCGTTGCCGGGTTGCAATCCCAGAAGCCGAGATATCGCTGGATCACGCCCCGGCTGTTGTGCTGCGGGCTTCCGTGGTAGCCGCGGCAGTGCCACTTGGCTTCCAGCGTCTTCGGCATCCGGTAGACATTGTGGATCTGGTTGATCGTGACGCCCTGATTGGCATAGTGCAGAACCTGATTGTTGAAATGGGCGTAGAGGTCGCGCTGGTCGCGCAGTATCTCCTGGATCCGGGCATTGCCCCACCGCGGCCAATGATGTGAGGCGAACATCACCTCGGCGTCCTGGCCGAAGCGATACAGAGCCTCATTGATGTACTTGGACCAGTTCAGCGGATCCCGCACTGGAGCGCCACGGAGCGTATAGATGTTGTGGAGCGTGGCCGTGACATTCTCGGCCATCCAGAGTGCCTTCATGTCCGGGATGTAGGTGTTCATCTCCCGGGGCGCCTCGGTGTTCGGCGTGTTCTGGAAGACCATCCGCACGCCGTCGACCTCGAATTCCTCGATCGGTTTCTCGACCAGCCGCGTCGGCGCGATCAGACCCACCGACCCGGCCGACACCCGTACACCCAAGCCTTGTCCCACATAGCCGTGCGGCGCGACGGGGAGGAGCAGCCCGTACTGGTAGAAGAGCCGCCGGTTCATCGCATTCCCGGCATACACGTTCTCGGCCGCCGTATGGGACATGAAGTCGACAGGAGCGATCACAGGCACCTTGCCCGCCCGGACATCCTCCTCCTTCAGGATGCCCCGTACGCCGCCCCAGTGATCGGCATGGGTATGCGAATAGATGAGAGCGGCGATCGGCAGGCCCTGGCCGACATGCTCCTGGAACAGTGACCAGGCGGCGCGCGCCGTCTCGGCGCTCACCAACGGATCGAAGACGATCCAGCCGGTTCTTCCACGTACGAACGTCAGGTCCGAGAGATCGAAGCCGCGAACCTGGTAGATGCCCGGGATGACTTCATAGAGCCCATAGTTGTTGTTGAGCTGCGAGATGCGCACCAGCGACGGGTGGATGCTGTCGAACTCGTCCTGCTTGTCGAGGAACTGGAACTGCGCCATGTCCCAGGCCACATGGCCGCCGTCGGCCGCGATTGTCATGTCCGTCATGGGTGCGATGAGGCCGCGTCCCTGCTCCTCGAAGTCGCGCCGGTCCGCGAAGGGAAGGTCTGCCCGGGCATTTTGCAGAACCTCAAGCGTGTGCCGGGACGGCGCCTTGCCCTTGGGGTGAAAGTGCCCCTTGAGCGGTGCGGCTTCCTGAGCCTGCGCGGGGCTCTCGTTCAGGACAATGTGGCTGCCGACGGTGAAGGCCGCACCAAGGGCCGGCAGACCTTGAACGAACTCGCGTCTCGTTGCCATGTCATCCTCCCACGATGGGTCAGCGGACTGATCTTGACAGCATTGAAAGCGCTCGTGCTCCTAGAGCAACGGACCCAAAAGTGGATGTGCACTTTTGGGATTGCATCCGATGCTCCCTTCTTGGAAAGAGCGCATCGTTCCTGCGAAAAACCGGGTCCACATTTTCGCGCGATGCGCTAAGCAGGGCCGTGCTGCAGATGTCGATATCGTCGTGGTTCCGGCAGTCGGCCTTGAAGGCGCAAGTGCAAAAGGCGCTCCATCATGCCTTGAAGCACCCGATCAAGTATACCAGACGCTCCGAGCGAGGGTATCAGGAGAATTCCTTACCGGACAGCCGCAGTGCGGGATCGACGGATGGCCATCCGTCGAAAAGAGAGACAGGATGACGTTCGTCTCAATCAGCTTGGTCCGAGGTCTCACACAGCCTCGGTCAGGTCGTGACGTTCGCCGAACCCCGCATGTCTCCTCAGGCATGTCTCGTCAGGTAAATATGACCGCCGCGCTGACGTCGCAGGTGAGCCAAGGCGCGAGCTTCGAGTGACGATCTGCGGAGGTGGCCATTACCGATAATTCACTAGGGACGCAGCGGCTGCTGGGCTAGGGTTGCCGGATCAGGAGACGCATACATGCCACGCTATTCCAAGTTCATGATTGCCCTGCACTGGGCCACCGCCGTGCTCGTCCTGGCAGCGTGGTTCACCTCCGAGGGCGGCCGGCACGTTCGCGAGAACCCACCTCTGCTTCATTTCTCCCTCGGTCTGGCAGTGCTCGTCCTCATGATCCCGCGGCTGCTCGCGCGCATGGCCGGCGGGGCGCCGCGCATCGAGGACACCCAAGGCCCCTGGCTCAATCTGGCGGCGAAGATCGGCCACGCGGTTCTATACGTCTTCCTCATCGGCCTGCCGCTTACCGGCTGGTACGCGGCCTCGCGCCTGGGCGTGCCGATCTCGTTCTTCGGGATCAGTTTGCCGGCCCTTGCCGCCCCCGTGCAGGGGCCGCCCGGCCTGCTGGCGGAACTGCACGAGACGGGTGGCACCCTGATCCTCTGGCTCGCCGGTCTGCATACCCTGATCGCACTCTGGCATCAGTTCGTCCTGCGCGACGGCACCCTACGCCGCATGACCCCCGTCTAGGACAGGCTTCCCTTGGCTTCGCTTCGAGCGGCTAGGCCTGCACGTGCGTCCGTGCTCCGAACGGAATGAAGCCGGTCCTCAGGATTGACGTGCAAGAAGTGCATCCGTCACGTCCCGCCCGGTATGCCGTGGCGTAATCAGGCGACTGAGATCAAAGCCCTGCCGTCGCGCCTCGGCGAGGTAGGCCTCCTTCTCCCTCCCGTCGACCCGCGGCTCCCGCGCCAGGAGCCAGAGGTGGTCCCGATCAGGTGTTCCGACCAGGGCCAGCCGATAGTCGGGATCGAGCTTCAGGACCCAGTAGTCGCCTTTCATGAACGGTATCCAGCGCAGGCCCTCGGGAAGGAAGGACACCTTCAACTGCGACTTGCCCTCGTTGACGGGCGTGGCCGCGCCGACGGCCTGGGTCGGCTTGCCCTCCTCATCGAAGCAGCGATTGTCGACATGGACCGTGCCGTTGTCCTCCAGGCTGTACCGGGCGGTCACATCGGTCGCCGCCTCGTCCTCCCACTTCAGGGGAAGGCGACAGATCTCGTACCACTTGCCGAGGTAGCGGTTCAGGTCGAGCGACGGAATCGCGGCAACGGGACTGGCATCGGTCATGTGTGTTTCCTCGTCTACGTCACCCAACGGGCTCTTCATGGTTCCGTTCCTGATCGGCAGGAATGGACTCCGGATGCCCTATCCACGGGCGCTGTGTCGCCTCTGACCGACGGGGGCGCGGTCGCTCGAGCGACCTGGGCAGGGGCTCAGGCTACGACACCCTGGCGGACGATCTCGCGGACGTCATTCGGACGCTCGGGTGGTGTATGAGGGTGGCCCATACGGACGCTCCTTCACCCACAAGCTGCGCCCGAACCAGGAGCTCAGGCGTTTCATCCGCAACGGAGCCGGACGCCTTTCCTCGGGGCCCGACGTGCTCAAGGATCGTCTTTCGATATCCTCATCGAGCCTGCGACTGCGCGCCGGGTTCGGTACCGACGAGGTCCCGATGGCCGAAACCCTTCCGGTAGTCGAGAACCGAGATCACATTCGAAACGACCTTGAAGAAAGCGACGCCCTCGATCGCGCCGGAAACATATTCCGCGATCCCCTGCGGGAACTTCCGGAGCAGGAGTTGCCCTGCCCTTGCGATCTCCTGCGTGTCCGTGAGTCGATCCGCAAGACCTCCCGCCGAGATACCGCGGATCTCGCCCCAATGGACATAGGGCAGGTTGATCGTCAGGGATACCTTCCTGTTGCGGCCGATGTTTCGGGCTTTCTGCGAATCCGCCGCACAACCGAAGTAGATGTCGAGCCCATCATGGGCGTAGCTGACCGTCGTAGCTTGTGGATATCCATCCTGGCGGATCGTCGCGAGCGTCATGTCGTTCGCACGATCGAGAATAGCCAGGATCTCCTCGCGAATGCTTGCGTCCATGGCAACGTCCTCATGGCGGACGGAATTTATCCGGCCTGGCGGCCCAGGATGGCTTCGATCCCTCCGACCTCCTTGATCTGGATCAATGCCGCGCACCGGGCATTGGGTCCCATGATGGTCCCAGGTTCGTTGAAAATGGCTCTTGATGATCCTAGCCATCGCGCGCTCCGAGGGCACTCAGCCGGATCGTCGCTTATGGTTGGAGCTTATGGTTGGAGCTTATGGTTGGAGCTTATGGTTGGACATGGGCGATCTTTCCTCGAACCGGATCAACGGCGGAGGGCTCCATGGGGATGAGCGTTCGCATGTTTGAAGGGCGCGGAGGGAGCGTCGGACGTATGATCCGGATATCCTCCCGCGGCTCCAGGTTGCTGCGGTCCTCGTCCCCTGATCCAGGACGGGAGCACATGTCGTTGCGTTTGGAAAACAAACACACGTTCACAGGGAGGAAGCCATGCTTGAGAACATCCGCAGCATCCTGATCGGAATGACGGAGGAAGGGGATGCCGAGGAACGCTCGTCGGTCCTGGCATACGGGCTTTCCCTCGCCCGGCAGGCGGACGCGCATGTCACCGTGCAGGCCGCCTCGTTGAAACTGACCGTGCCGTATTCCTTCGTCCGCAATTTCGCCGAAGGGCTCGTGGCCGCCGAGAACCGCCGGCTCGATGCCCTTGCCCGCGCGGTCGCCGACGCGTCCCAGCGGGCCGCGGCGGCATCGGGCGTGGCCTGCACCACGCAGGCACCGCAGCTCGCCTATCCGGACCTCATCAAGAGCTTCACCTCGCTCGCCCGTGCCCACGATCTGTCGATCCTTGATGCAGAACCGATCGCCCTGGCCGTTGATCGCGGGCTGATCGAGGCCATGCTCATGGACAGCGGCCGACCGCTCATCGTCGTGCCGCAGGGCTGGGAAACCTTTAAGGGAGACAAAATCGTCGTGGCCTGGGACGGCAGCGCCAAGGCGGTGCGGGCGCTCAACGACGCCTTGCCGTTCCTGCGGGCCGCCACACAAGTCGAACTGGTCAGCGTCACGGGCGAGAAGGACCTGGCGCACACGGTGCCCGGCGCGGAGATCGCACCGCATCTCACCCGCCATGGCGTCCCCGTGAATGTCCTCGCCTTGCCGGTCGTGAACGGAGATGTGGCCCAGACCCTGCGCAACCATGCCCACCTGACCCGGACCGACATGATCGTCATGGGGGCCTATGTCCACTCGCGCCTGCGCGAGATGGTGCTCGGCGGCACGACGCAATCGCTGCTCAGGAACCCGCCGGTACCCCTGCTCCTCTCCTACTGAATCGACGGGCTCCGCCGCTTCAAAGGCATGCCCTGCCGACGCCGCTCGACAGCATCGGACGTGACATCGAACGCACATCCGATGCTGTCAGTCTATGGTATCGAGCATCTTTTCACGCAAAACCGGTTCCCACTTTTCACGTCCGATGCTCCCCCGTCCTGCTGGATTGCGCCGGCGTGACCGAGACGACCACAAACGTATGGGGCTTGCCGTCGTCGTCCTCGATGGTGACGTACTCGCCTTCGGCAAAACGATGTTGGTGCAGGCGATAGCCCGCTTCCTCGTCGCCGGGCCGATCCTGGTTGTAGTCGATCATCCAGGTCGCCCCGCCGGCCCCGCCCGGACGGTGGATCAGGACACCCTGCCGCTCCCCCTCGTCGGCCCAGAACCGGCGGACCCGGCAGTAAGCCCGTTTGTCCGACCATTCCTCCTGGTCCAGATGGCCCTCATCATCGAGGGGTGCGGTGATCTCGTAGCCATAGCGCGGACTGCCCTCCGGAAACTGCTTGCTGCGGGCCAGGTGAAGCGTGACGTGATGGAGCATCGGTCCCTCCCGGAATGCACGCGGGTCTCGAACAGACCCTGACATTGTGGCAAAGCTTAGAGGGACTCTGATCGACCGCCTTGATCGTGATCAACCCCTCGTGGAAACAGTGGCGGTCGGATCAGCGAGCGCGATCCTTGGAGCCGTTCTTCAAGGCGTCTCTGATGCGCCGGATGATGACCCCTTTCGCCTTCCTGTCGGCCGCCGCCTCTACGGCGTCGCCGATCTCGAGAAGCAGTTCCGCATAGTCGTTGTGCCAATCCCGATGGCCTGCGCTCGCGCTCGGCAGGCGCTCCTCATGACGTTCGACCCGGACCGCGTGATCGCTCGCCAGATCATAGACGTCGTCGATTTCCGGAATGATCGCGCCGGGCACGCGATCGAGCTCGGCGAGGGACGATTGCAGCGCCTTGAGGGGCGCGTCCTCGCCATGCACCAGAAAGACCCCGCGCCGGACCGGGAGTCGCTCGGCAAGCCAGGCCTTCAACTCCGGCCCATCCGCATGCCCCGAGTAGAGGTCGAGTGTCCGCATGCGGGCCCGGACCCGCACCTCCTCGCCATGGATCCGCACTTTCGAGGCGCCGTCCTGAAGGATCCGTCCAAGCGTGCCCTGCGCCTGGAATCCCACGAAGAGAACGGTAGCCTCGTCCCGCCAGAGCCATGCCTTCAGGTGATGGCGGATGCGCCCCGCCTCGCACATGCCGCTCGCCGCGATGATGATGTGGAAGCTGTGAAGGCGATCGATGGCCTTGCTCTGCTCGACGGTCTCCGTGAAGCGAACCCAGCGAGATTCGAGGGCTTGCACCAGGTCTGAGCCGTTCCGGAGGTTCCCGGCGTGCCGCTTGAAGATGGCGCTGGCTTTCGAGGCCAGGGGCGAGTCGATGAAGATCGGAATGTCCGGCAGCTCGCCTGCTTCCATGAGTTCCATCAGGTCGACGAGAAGCTCCTGTGTCCTCTCGACGGCGAACGATGGAATGAGCAGCACCCCACTCGGATGTCTCGCCGCTTGGACCTCGTCGCGCAGCATGCGGCGGCGGCGCTCGATGGTCGTTCCGGCCCGATCCGTATCGCCGTAGGTGGATTCCAGGACGACGTAGTCGAGATCGCGGGGGCCGTCGGGATCGGGCTGAAGGAGCTTATGGTCGGGGCCGACATCGCCAGAGAACAGGAGCCGGGTTGGCTTGTCCTCTCCGCCATGTGTCACCTCGATCTCGATGGAAGCCGATCCCAGGAGATGGCCCGCATTCCAGTAACGGGCGCGGAAGCCCGGGGCGACATCCTGCCATTGGCCATATGCCACGGTCCTGAATTGCCTGAGAGATGCGACGGCATCCTCTTGCGTGTAGATCGGGGAGACCGTCTCGCGTCCGCGGCGGCGGTTGCGGCGGTTGAGCTGATCGACCTCCATCTCCTGGATGTAGCCTGAGTCCGGAAGCATGATGGACGCCAGATCGACCGTTCCGGCGGTCGCGTAGATCGGGCCGTTGAAGCCGGCCTTCACGAACTTCGGCACGAGGCCGCTGTGGTCGATATGCGCATGGGTGAGGCAGAGGGCGTCGATCCCCGCGGCGCGGAACGGGAAGTTCCGGTAATTGAGCTCCCTCTCCTCCTTCGATCCCTGGAACATGCCGCAATCGACCAGGATGCGGGCCGCTTCCGTCTCGAGCATGAAGCAGGAGCCCGTCACGGTTCGTGCGGCGCCGTGAAAGTGGAGACGAAACGACAAGGGAACCTCCTGCAAGGGAACCTCCTGGACGATGAGGATGCGACGGGTGGGTCAGGATCGCACCGTGGCACTCCCCCGTCGAGCCGTTTGGTTTGAGCCGGGCCAAATGAGAGCGGCAGTCCGAAATCCTGGAGCTCGGATCGAAGGGAAGAGCGCCGGTGAGGGCATTCAGGACGTCTCCGATCCCCACAATGCCCGTAGGGCGTTGAGGATCACAGCGACATCGATGGCTTCCTGGATGAGAGCTCCCTGCACAGGCGTGAGATAGCCGAAGGCTGCGACGACCATTCCAATCGCGGACAGGCCGATCCCGGCGTAGACACTCTGGAGCGCGATGCGACGCGACCAGCGCGCTGCCCGGATCGCAACCGGTATCTTGTCAAGACGATCCACCAGGAGGACGACATCCGCTGCCTCCGCGCTGGCTGCTGTGCCCTTGGCGCCCATGGCTACGCCCAGATCGGCAGCCGCTAGCGCCGGAGCATCGTTGACGCCATCGCCGATCATCATCACCGGGCCGCATCGCTTCTCGGCCTGCACAATGGCGATCTTCCGGTCCGGCGTAAGGTCTGAGTAGACCGCGTCGAGATGCAGGCCGACGGTGACAGCCTCGGCCACGTCTCGGCGGTCGCCCGAGGCCAGGACGATGCGGGCGATCCCCAGCCGGCGAAGGCTGTCGATCACATGAGCGGACTCCGAGCGCAGGGCATCCGCCAAGATCAGCACCCCAGCGGGTTCACCATCGATCGCCACAGCCACTGCGACCGACCCGACGGGATAGTGGCCGTCGGCGAACGCCCCAGCGGCCTTCGGAACACGTTGCGACACGAACCGCACTCCACCCACGGCCACGCGGCGGCCATTGATGGTCCCCTCCAAACCCTCGCCCGGGATTTCCTCGACGGCCGCGGGAACCAGAAGGTCGAGTTCCTTGGCCTGAGCCTCGGCGACAAGCGCACGGGCAATGACATGCCTCGACGCCTGGTCGAGCGACGCTGCGAGCTGAAGAAGCGTGTCGGGAGGCAGGCCCATCGGGTGGACGTTGACGATCCGCGCCTGCCCATGTGTGAGGGTGCCGGTCTTGTCGATCACCAGCGCTCGCACGCGGGCGAGCATTTCCAATGCCCTTCCACCCTTAATCAGGACTCCGGACTTCGCGGCGCGTGAGACGCCTGAGACGATGGCCACGGGCACTGCAAGGATAAGGGGGCACGGAGTCGCGACGACGAGGACGGCCAGGGCTCTGATCGGATCACCGCTCCACAACCAGGCCCCGCCGGCGAGGACGATGGTCACGGCCAGGAACGCCAGGGCGAACCGGTCCGCGAGCCGCGCCATGGGCGCCTTCGAGCGCTGGGCGGCTTCGACCAGGCGAACGATGCCGGCATAAGTGCTGTCGGCGGCGCTGTGAGTGGCCGAAAGATCGAAGGTGTCGCCGACGTTGGTCACGCCGCTCATGACCGTCTCGCCCGCCGCCTTCCGGGCGGGAATGGTCTCGCCCGTCAGCGCGGACTGATCGAGGATGGCCACTCCGGCCGCGACCTGTCCGTCCACAGGCACGACATCGCCCTGTCGGACGAGCAGGCGATCCTTCGCGGCGATGTCGTCGAGCGCGACCTCCTCGAGCCTGCCATCGTTATAGCG
This sequence comes from Microvirga sp. M2, assembly GCF_047497095.1. Lineage (NCBI taxonomy): Bacteria > Pseudomonadati > Pseudomonadota > Alphaproteobacteria > Hyphomicrobiales > Methylobacteriaceae > Microvirga > Microvirga sp. M2. The sequence continues at coordinate 1,411,547 of NZ_CP134064.1, read as the reverse complement.
GATGGCTGTCCGCGGCGCGCGAGCCAGAAGCGCCTTCATCTCGCGGCTGGCGCGGCGCTCGGCGAAGCTCTCCAGATATTGTCCGCCGGCGTACATCAAGGCCACGACAACGGCGGCAAGATACTCCCCGAAGAAGAGGGCTCCAGTCATGGAAAGGGCTGCAACGATGTCGAGGCCGACATCCCCACGTCGCAGGCTGGCAACGATCTGGATGAGAAGGGCGCCCAGCACCGGAACTGTCGCCGCCGCCCAGATCGATTCCGACCATTGTCCGCTTCCGCCGACACGCATTCCGAAGCCCAGCAGCAGGCCGACAGCGGGCAGGACGACCAGAACGGGACGGACGAGCTTGTGAAGGCTGTGCAACAATTGAAGCCTCAGCGTCCGCGCGCTCCGGAGCCTTGAGAGTGCCGACGGCCCAGGGTTCTCACGATCGGGCATCGGCAGCTCCATGTGGTGCGGAGGTGCTTCCTGCCGATCCGCATCGACTTCGCCCGGCCGGCGCCCGACCCGGGAGGCATTCGCCTTATCCCCGTTCGATGCTGCTTGCGTCTGCATGACCCTGACCGTCCCATTCCTCGACGAGCCACCAGGACCGGGCTTTGCGCGGAGGTGAGCATGCCGCGTGTCGTGCCACCGAAGACCTGCCCCCTCAGACGGGTGTGGCCTTGGAGCATCGGACGTGAAAAGTGGAATCCGCTTTTGGGATCCAATCCGGTGCTCCCCCTATCGAACAGGGCATCGTTCTTGCGAAAAACCCGGTCCACTTTTCGCACGCTGCGCCAGCATCACCGTTCTTCAAGGCCTGGCCCTGGAGCTCGGTCGGAATCTGGATTTCGGCTGCGCCGCCGTCCATAGACATGACAACCGAGAGATCAGGAAGCGGGCTGGTGAAGAGCCCAATCCGCCGACGCGAGAGCCTGACCTTGCTCCAATCGGATCTCGTCCTCGGAACTGCCGTCGAGATGCGCCACGATGTCCTTGATCATCGCCCCTCCGTCCATGTGCCCGGACACGGTCCCGTGCCGGGTCCGACAGCGATCATCTTGCACTCGATGTCGGATGGGCACCTTGATCCAGAGCAATCCGGTGGCGGCATCCATCCGACAGTGGCTTACGGCGTGATCGCCACTTTCAGAACCCCGTCGCGCTGATGACTGAACAGGTCGTACGCCTCCTCGATCCGGTCGAGTGTGAACCGGTGCGTCACGAGCGGACGGGTGTCGACCCGCCCCGAGGCGACCGCTCCGATGAGACGCCGCATGCGCTCCTTGCCGCCCGGGCAGAGGGTCGTCCGGATCGTATGGTCGCCGAGCCCGGCCAGGAAGCCGTCGAGCGGAATCCTGAGGTCGCTCGAATAGACGCCGAGAGACGACAGCGTCCCGCCGGGACGGAGCACGCGCAGAGCCGCCTCGAAGGTCTCCTGGCGCCCGAGCGCCTCGATCGAGACATCGACCCCTCGCCCATCGGTGAGACGCCTGATTTCCTCGACAGGATCGGCCTTCGTGAAGTCGACCACGTGGTCGGCGCCCATGCGGCGCGACACCTCCATGCGCGCGGGCACGCTTTCGACGGCAATGATCGTCGTCGCGCCCATCAGCCGGGCGCCTGCGGTGGCGCAGAGCCCGATCGGACCCTGGGCGAAGACGGCCACCGTATCGCCGATGCGAATGCGCCCGCTCTCCGCTCCGGAAAAGCCGGTCGACAGGATGTCCGGGCACATGAGCACCTGTTCGTCGGTCAGCTCATCCGGCACCGGGGCAAGGTTCGCCATGGCATCGGGAACCCGCACGTACTCGGCCTGGCATCCGTCGATGGTGTTGCCGAACTTCCAGCCCCCCATCGGCTTCCAGCCGTGCTTCGTGCCCGCCCCATCCTGCGAATGGCAGCCGCACAGGCAGGCCTCGCTGTGCCCGCTCGGGGTGATCGCACCGGCAATGACGCGCTGGCCTTCCCGGTACCCCTGCACCGCTGAGCCGAGCTTCTCGATCACGCCGACGGGTTCGTGGCCGATGGTGAGGCCGCGGGCCACCGGATACTCACCCTTGAGAATGTGCACGTCCGTGCCGCAGATCGTCGTGGTGGTGATCCGGATGAGAGCGTCGAGCGGCCCGACATCCGGGATCGGCTTCTCGTCGAGAACGATCCGTCCGGGCTCGACGAAAATGGCGACTTTCATCCTGGGCATGATCATCCCTCCCAAACATAATTCCGGCTCGGCAGGCCGCGCGGCAGTGCACGCCCGCCATCCTCTTGGTCCGTCGCGGAGCACCAATCACGTCGCTCGGGCGTCAGGCGGATTTCGTGACCCCGGATTCGCCCGATGACCTGGTTCTCGGCTGTCCCACCGCTCCGCCACCGGCGCCCTGATCCGTCGAACCCCGCCCTTGCACCTGGATGCGCCGGGAGCGCTCCTGCCGCTCGGTCTTCGGAACCGTCACGGTAAGGACGCCGTTCTCGAAGCTGGCCTGCACCCGCTCCGGGTCGACCCGATAGGGCAAACGCACCGAACGCTGAAACGTGCCGTAGGAGCGCTCGACGAAGTGGAAGTTCTCCTTATCGTTCTTGATCGTTCTTGCGCTCGAATTTCTTCTCGCCCCGGATGGTCAGCACGTCGTCGTCGGGGCTCACGTCGATGTCCTTCTCGGCGACGCCCGGCAGTTCCGCGGTCACGCGGATCTCCTTGTCGGTCTCCGACACGTTCATGCTGGCATTGACGAAGCTGCCGACATCGCCCTGACCGCCCGGCGCGGCGGGAAGATTGTTGCCGCGCAGGACATCGTCGAAGAGGCGATTCATCTCGCGATGCAGGGACAGGAAGGGGTCGCCTGCGAACATTCCGCCGCCGGGGCGGTAGGGGGTCATCGGATTGCGGGCCATTGTGGGCTCCTCCTATTGGAGTTGCGATCCGGCCCGGCTTGGCGGCCCCGCGCCGGAAGGCCAATACAGCTCAAATTGGACCCTGCGTGAGCAGCCGATCGGCGACCCGACAAAGCCGGGAGCCACGCGGCAACGGGCCGCGCCTGCGCCTGCTTCGTTCAGGACGCAAAGGGCCGGCCGCGCTGCTGCATCCAGAGCCTGTACAGAACGTCGACATAGGGCTGCCGCCTCTCGCGATGGGCGTCCCTGAGCGTCTTCCGGATATGCTGCTTGAGGTCTTCGGCGGTCGCACTCCTGTCGAGCTTCTCCAACTCGATCGCGTGCTCGAAATCGATAGCGCCCAGCGTGCGCTCGATTTCCTTCATCATCAGGTCCAGACCGGGCGGGTCCATTCGACCCTGATGGCTGGCTTCGTCGGACATGGTTTCCTCCATGGCGTGGAGACATGCTGGTTCGAATGCCGTTCCGGATAGCATCTCCGATCCGGCGCCAAGCGAAACCCCGTACTTCTACGGAGGAATGGCCATTTGCGGTTTGCCAGCGATTCTTCGCCCTGCATCCGAGGCACGACCACATGGCGTCGGGCTTGGTGACAGCGTCACGTTCCTGACCCGTGGACCTCAATCGCGCCACGGTGAACCCGCAGGATGAGGACAATCCAAGAGGACGTTGATCTGGCACAAGGCGTGACCGGCCGATCGGTGAGATGATAACCTTCCGGGCCGGTGGAACTTGGGAGACCGTGCCGTGCTGCCTCAGGCCTCGCCGCATCATGGACAAGCGCTTCCGCTCGAGGTCGCTTCGGGGCAGGTGCGCTCTGCCGCGAGAACCCCTCACAGTCTCTCCCGCTTCATCTGGCGCGTCAGCGCCCGCGACCAGTTCGGGCTGGCCCTGCTCTCAGTCCTTGTCTTCACGTCCGGAATTGCACCGCTGGAGCTTCAGCGACGGATCGTCAACGATGCATTCGTCGGGGCAGCGCCCGGACCGATCATCCGCCTTGCGGTCGTCTATGCAGGTCTTGCCGTCCTGGCCGGGCTGCTCAAGCTTGGGCTGAATATCTACCGCGGCTTCGTTGGCGAGAGCGCGACGCGCTGGCTCCGGACCGCCCTTCTGGATGACTTCCGCCAGATCAGGCCCGAGCTCTGTCAAGCCGGAACCGAAGGTGTCGAGGTCTCCCTGGTCGTCGACGAGGCGGACCCGGTCGGGGGCTTTGTCGGCACGAGCGTGTCTGAGCCCCTTCTCCAAGGCGGATTGCTCATCGGCGTCCTTGCCTACATGGTCTATCTCCAGCCACCGATGGCCTTGGTCGCGTTGGCCGTCTTCTCACCGCAGCTTGTTTTCGTGCCGCTGATGCAGAAGGCCATCAACCGGCGGGTCGCCTACCGGATCGCCACGCTTCGCCAGGTCAGCGTCGGCATCATCGACCAACCTCGTGCGGGTGCTGCCGCGGGCAGCCCTCAGCAGGAGCGCATTCAGCAGGTCTTCACCGTCAACATGGGCGTCATTCGCTTGAAATTCTCGATGAATTTCCTGATGAACCTCATGCACCATCTGGGTATTGCCGCCATCCTTGCGCTCGGCGGCTACTACGTGGTGAAGGGCGAGGCCGAGGTTGGGACGGTCGTCGCGTTCATCTCCGGACTGGGCCAACTCAACGACCCGTGGGGGGACCTCGTGAACTGGTTCCGCGATCTGAAGGTGACCCAGACGAAGTATGGCCTGATCAGCCGTGCCGTCGAAAGTCTCCGCGATTGACAAGCTCGGCTTTGGGTCTTTCGGCACGCATCCGTGGCGCGAAGGGCCGGCATCTGGCCAGCACAGCCACGAACGCCTAAAATCCGGAGGCAGCGAAGCGCGCTTCTATCCGATCGCGGCTTGCGGGCAGTGAGGCACGGGCTTTGAGACCCTGGGCAATTCCCTCCGTCTACACGATCGCCAGTTTGGCCGCGGCCGCCGTTTTGCCGCGGCTCGAGCACCATTTTCTGTTCGGCTATACGCACGCCATGTCGCCTGCCGCCGCGATCGCGTTCCTGTCGGCAACGGCATCCGGCATTCTCGCCTTCACGGCCATCATCTTCTCCGTCGCCTTCGTCATGGTGCAGTTCAGCGCCATCGCCTACTCGCCCCGGCTGGTCGTGTGGTTCGCCGGCAAACACGAACTCCACCACGCGCTCGGGATCTTCGTTGCCACGTTCACCTATGCCATGGCCACGCTCCTGTGGACCGATCGCGGCGGCAGCGGCGAGGTCCCGCTGCTGTCGACGTTGCTGGTCCTGGTGCTCCTTGTCGCGAGCATGCTGATGTTCTCGCGCCTGGTGCAGAACCTGGCCAGGATGCAGATCACCGAGGTCCTGGTGCTGGTCGGCCACGAGGGCCGACAGGTGATCGAGGCCCAGGCGCACCTGTTCGACGCCGCCGCGATCGCGTGGGTGGGCGACGACCGATCCGAAGCTCATCGAGTGGCGCGACCGGTCGAGACGGTCGTCCATCGCGGCTCGCCGCGCTGCGTGACGCGCATCGACTTTCGTGCCCTCGCGTCCCTTGCCGAAACGACGGACACCTTCGTCGACCTCGTCGCCGCTGTCGGCGACACGTTGGTGGAAGGCGATGCCATCCTCAGGATCTATGCCGCGGCGAAGCCATTGCCGAAAGCCGAGCTGGCCCGGTGCGTTCACACCGGTCGCGAGCGCACCTTCGAGCAAGATCCCAAATACGCCTTCCGCATTCTCGTGGATATCGCCATCAAGGCCCTGTCGCCGGCCATCAACGATCCAACCACGGCCGTGCAGGCGCTCGATCAGATCGATGATCTCCTGCGCCGCCTGAGCCACCAGCCGCTCGGGAACCTTTGGATCAAGGACCGGGCGGGCGTCGCGCGCCTGTTCGTTCCCATGCCGGGATGGGAGGGCTACCTGGCGCTGGCCTTCGACGAGATCCGCCAGTATGGCCTGACCTCGGTTCAGGTCATGCGACGGCTGCGCGCCGCCCTCGCTGGACTGGCCGAGACGGGCGACATGAAGCACCGCATCGCGGTGAGGGATTATCTGGCCCATCTCGACGCGACGATCCGGCATTCGGGTCTCGACGCACAGGACCGCGCGGCCGCCCGCCAGGAGGATCCGCAGGGGCTGGGCTTTGCCCGCAGCGAACGCCTCGACGATCCCGCGCCAACATGGCGCAAGTGACGATGGCGCTGCAGGCGCATCGGTGCCCTGAGCCCTGGTCAGCCTGTAGGGAGAGTGGGCTCGCGCACGCACGCAGGGGCCCACGCAACAGCCGGGCTCAATGCGGCGTGAGTTTGCGCGCGAGGGACACGGCTGCGGCATCGACGGAGCTCCCCGTTGCCGTCGGCATGAGATTGCCGGCCTTGAGTGTGAGCTCGGTCATGACGCGCAGGATCTCCTCGTCCGATTGATCCACGCCAGCGGCGTCGAAGTCCCTGCGGATCCGGCTGAACACGTCGCTATGCGCGGGATCGACCGTGGCTCTGGCAAGCGCGTCCGAATAGGCCTCTGCATCCTGGCCCGTCATGCCCAGTTTCTCGGCGGCCCACCGGCCGAGGAGCATGTTGCGGAGGATCGCCTTTCCCGTATCGTCGACACCGGTCATCGAAACTCTCCGAATTTCCTGCCGTGGAAGGCCCCCATCCGGTCAGCGGGCCGCAGTCCGGTTGGATTCGGACCGCAGCACAAGCCACCGGGACGTCGGGGCAAGCGGCGCAGATCCGGCTACCCGCCCCTGCCTGCCGCAGATGGTCCGATCCGAGCGATCGGGCGTATCATGGGGCATGGAATGTTCCCACCATGCCTCGCCTACATTGCGCCTACCCATTGCTGCTGGCAAGCCGCTTCGGAGGCCGCTCGGATCCCTTCCGCTCGACCCTGGGCACCGGGTTCGGCGCTATGGCCGATGGGGCCTGCCGTCCTTCCGGCGCAAGTTATCGATCAGAATGTGCGCGCTGATCAGCAGCACCCAGACGGGCAGCACCAGGATGCTCCAGTTGAGATAGAAGCTGCCGAGCAGCACAAGCACCGCCAGGGCGTAGCCGAGCCCGGCCATCCATCGCGGAGCGATCCCGGTGTAGATCACGACAGTGGACGTCGAGATCATGAAGACGCCGGCCATCTTGATCGCATAGACATTGATCAGGATATAGGCGACCGCGCGTGCGAAGTGGAATGTCGGACTGGCCCCCGTCCCGGTCAGCTCGGTTGACGGAGCAATGAGAAGCAGGGCGCCCACAATGGTCGCGGCCAAGAACAGGGTGGCCAGGAACAACAGGCCGCTCCCCAGGAACACGGTCGCGAAGAAGCGATCCTCCTCCGAACCGAGACGGTCGCGCAGCACGCCGATGAACCACAGGAAGGCGATGCCCGCAAAGGGAATGAGGTTCAGCGCCAACGCAACGTGCCTGGAGCTGCCGACCAGCCAGGTGCCGGAATCCAATGGATCGGCCGGAACCGCGCTGCGGAAGACCCAGAAGATGATGACCAGCAGGACGGAAAAGGCGATGCCCGCCACAGCCGCCGCCCTTGGCGTCCTCAGATGCGAGTACATGGGGGGCGGTTCTTGAGACATCGCCAACCTCCTCGGAGGGGTCCGGCTCCAGCGCTCATGCTCCAGCGCCGAAGGTGGCAACCCCGCTTCGCGAGCGGACCATTCTGTGGCCGCCCGCGACGACCTGTCCAGACTGCTGGGGCCGGAACCCATTCCCGCATGACCGGGGTTTTGAACCAGGTGGGTCGAGAGCCGACGGCATGATTGCGGATATGGGGAGTTGCCGTTGCCGGTCCGGTCAGGCTTGAATCGGGGCCTCATCCGGATCCTTGAGACGATAGCCGATTCCTGTCTCGGTCAGGATGTATTCCGGGCGATCGGGATTGGGTTCGATCTTCTGGCGCAGGGCCCGGATATAGACCCGCAGATACTGAGGATCCGAGATGTCCCCCCAAACCTCCCGCAGCATGAACCGGTGCGTCAGCACCTTGCCCGCATGCTGAACGAGCAGCCGGAGCAGGTCGTATTCCTTGGGCGAGAGCTTCACCTCCGCGTCACGGAGTTTCACGATGCGACGCACGAGATCGACGGAAAGATCTCTCGCACGGAACACCGGATGCTCGCCTTGGCTCTGGAGCCGATGGCGCATGGCGGCCCGCATCCGGGCCAGGAGCTCGTTCAAGCCGAAGGGTTTGGTCACATAATCGTCGGCACCGAGATCAAGCGCCTGCACCTTACCGGCTTCATCACCACGGCTCGACAGCACAATGATGGGTGCGGTCACTCCCTGGTCCCGGAATCGCCGGAGCAGATCGAGCCCCTGCATGTCGGGCAGGCCGAGATCCAGAATGATCAGGTCGGGCTTGTCGTCGAGCCTTTCCAAGGCGGCCTGGCCGTCTGGCGCCTCGACCACTTGGTATCCCTGGGTGCCGAGCCCCATCCGCAACAGCTTTCGGATGGGCGGCTCGTCGTCGATGACCAGAACGCGGACAGGAGCGGCACTCATGCGGCAGTATCCATCTGTTGTGTCTCAATCGGCACAGGCAGGCTGATCGTGAACACCGCACCGGAATGGTCGGCGCGGTTTCCCGCCGTGATCGTTCCCCCCATGGCCTCGACGAATCCACGGGAGATGGCAAGCCCCAATCCCGTCCCGGCCCGGACCTGATCCCCCTTCTGGGCGCGGTAGAACTTGTCGAAGATCCGCTCGACATCGTTGGGCGCGATGCCCAGACCTTCATCGAGAATCTGGAGGCGGATCGTGTCCCGGTTCCGCCAGGCGCGCAGGACAACGGTCGTGCCCTCAGGTGCGTACTTGGCGGCATTGTCGAGAAGGTTGAACAGGACCTGCTCGAACAGAATCGCGTCGAGCCTGAGCATGGGAAGGTCGGCCGCGATCTCCGCCTCCACGCGATGCTGCGCCAGGACCTTGCCGGCCCGCTGAAGGGCGGTCCCGACGATCTCGCCCACGTCGTGCAGGGCAAGGTTGGGCCTAACGGCACCGGCTTCGAGACGCGTCATGTCGAGCAGGTTGGCGATGAAGCGGTTCAGCCGCTCCGATTCATCCATGATGGTGGCCAGCAACTCCCCCTTTGCCTCGTCGCCCAACGCATTCGAGAAATCCCGCAGGGTCCCGGCCGAGCCGAAGATCGCCGCGAGCGGCGTCTTCAGATCATGCGAGATCGACGTCAGGAGCGCCTGGCGCAGGCGGTCAGTCTCTGCCGCGAGCTTCGCACGGTCGAGATCCTCGACGAGAAGCACCCGCTCGATGGCGAGCGCGGCATGATCCGAGAGGGCATCGAACAGCCGGCGCTGGTCCGGCGTCAGCAGCGCGCCCGGCTTATCGCTGTCCAACCCGATCACGCCGATGGTGCCGCGCCCCGTGCGCATGGGCAGAAACAGCCGCTTGGCGCCCGGCAGACTATCGGCTCCACGTCCGGCCGGGCGGCTGCTCTCGAAGGCCCACTTGGCAGCCGCCAGGTCAGCCTCGTCCAGCGTGTCCTCCGGGGGATATCCCGACAGGACGGTCAGCACGCCCTTCTCCGGAAGGAGGAGCACCACCCGCAGCTTCAGCATCAGGGCGATCTGGTACGACGTCGCCCACAGCACGTCGTCGAGTGCTCCCGCACCCGCGAGCTTGCGACTGAAGGCATAAAGCGCCTCCGTGGTGCGGGCCCGCGCCTGGGCCGTAACCGCTTGCGCCCTCACGCGGGCCGCAAGGTTGGACACGAGAACCGCGACCACGGCGAAGAAGACCAGCGCTGCGACATTCGCCGGATCCCCGATGGTGAGCGTATAGAGTGGGGGCAGGAAGAAGAAATTGTAGCTGAGAGCCGAAACGACGACCGCAAGCAGCGATGGCCAGAGGCCGAGACGCACAGCGACTGCCACCACAGCCGTCATGAACACCAAGTCGACATTCTGAGCCCCGACAAACGGCTCGATCAATTTGCCGATGCCAAGGGCCGCCCCAACGGTCAGCAGGGTCACGCCGTAGGGAACAGGCTCGAAGGGCCGGCTGGTCTTCTCGGTCCGAACTGTCTTCCTGTCGATGCGATCCTGCGCGACATCGCTGCCACTGATCACGTGGACGCTGATGTCGCCCGACCACCTGACGAGCTCATGGACCACGGATCCGTGCAGGATCTCGAACCAGCGCGAGCGGGCCGATTTTCCGATGACGATCTGCGTGATGTTGTTTTCCCGCGCGAAGGCGATCACGTCGTCGGCGATTCCGTGCACTCCACCCGGCACGGTCATGGCCTCGCCGTCGAGCCGCTCGGCCAGGCGGAGCGTATCGGCAATGCGGTCGCGCTCCTCCTCGGACAGCTGTGCACTCCTGCGGCTCTCGATGTAGAGCGCCGTCCAGTGGGCATGGAGGCGGTCCGCGAGGCGCTTGGTATAGCGCACGAGGCCTGCGCATTGAGGGTCTTCGCTGATGCAGACCAGCACCCGCTCGCCGGCGGCCCACGGCCCCGGAATCGCGTGGGCCTTCATATGCGTCAGCAACTGCTCGTCCACGCGCTGGGCGGTGCGCCTCAGGGCCAGTTCCCGCAGAGCCGTCAGGTTTCCGGACGAAAAGTAGTGATCGAGAGCCTTCGCGGCGGTTTCCGGAACGTAGACCTTGCCTTCCTTCAGGCGCCGGATCAGGTCATCCGGGGTCAGGTCGATCACCTCGATGTCATCGGCGCGGTCGATGATCGAATCGGGAACCGTCTCCCGAACCCGGATCCGGGTGATCTGTGCGACGACGTCGTTCAGGCTCTCCAGGTGCTGGATGTTGACCGTGGTGTAGACGTCGATCCCGGCGCTGAGGAGTTCCTCGACATCGAGATAGCGCTTGGGATGGCGGGTTCCGGGCGCATTGGTATGGGCCAGCTCGTCGACGAGGACGAGTTGGGGCTTTCGCGCCAGGATGGCATCGAGGTCCATCTCCTCGAGTTCGTGGCCCATGTAAGGGATCCGCCGGCGGGGGATGACCTCCAGCCCTTCCAAGAGGGCCTTGGTCTCCTTGCGCCCATGGGTTTCAACAACCCCGACCACCACGTCCATGCCCTCGCTGCGCCGCGCCTGGGCCGTGACGAGCATCTCGTAGGTCTTGCCGACGCCGGGAGCGGCGCCGAGAAAGACCTTGAGGCGGCCACGGCGGCCCTCCTCGCGACGGGCGGCCTCCAGCAACGCTTCCGGCGACGGCCTTTGTTCCTCACGCCATGGCTCAGGCATCGATCACAGCTCCTGTCCGGATTATCCTCCTGTCACGGATCCGCCGACTATTCTAGCGGGGCTGCGCCGCCATGCGGTCGAGCGCCAGGTTCAGGGCCAAGACATTGAGCCGGGGCTCCCCGATGAGCCCGAGCTGCCGCCCTTCGACCAGCCCGTTCACCACCTGGCGCAATGGCTCCTCCGGCAAGCCCCTGGCCCTGGCGACGCGTGGGACCTGGACCAATGCCGCCTCGGGCGAAATGTGAGGGTCGAGGCCGCTGGCACTGGTGGTCAGGAGGTCGGCCGGCACAGGAGCCGAACCGTTCTCGGCCTGCAGCCTTTCGAGGGCGCCCTGAACCCGCTCCACAAGTGCCTTATTGGTGGGGCCGAGGTTCGAGCCGCCGGAGTTCGCGGCATTGTAGGGGGCAGGCACGGTCTTGCTCGGGTCGTTCGGATCCGCTCCCAGCGTTGCGGACGGCCGCCCATGGAAATAGCGGTCGCTCGTGAAGGCCTGGCCGATCAGGTCGGATCCTATCACCTTGCCATCCCGCTCGATCAGGCTCCCTTCAGCCTGTCTCGCGAACAGCACCTGAGCGAGCCCGGTCACGGCAAGGGGATAGGCCAATCCGGTGATGGCCGTCAGCAGCACCACGAGAACGATAGCGGGACGAACTTCTTTCAGCATCGCTGTTCTCCTCACGCGAGGCGCAGGGCGGTCACGATCAGATCGATCGCCTTGATGCCGATGAACGGCACGGCGATGCCGCCGAACCCGTAGATGAGCAGGTTACGCCTCAGGAGCGCCGCCGCTCCCACGGCGCGGAAGCGCACCCCCCGCAGCGCCAACGGGATCAGAGCCATAATGATCAGCGCATTGAAGATGATCGCCGACAGGATCGCGCTCTGCGGGTTCGCCAGGCGCATGACGTTCAGGGCCTGGAGCTGCGGATAGATGATCACGAACATCGCCGGGATGATGGCGAAGTACTTGGCCACGTCGTTGGCGATCGAGAACGTGGTCAGCGCGCCGCGAGTGATGAGAAGCTGTTTGCCGATCTCGACGATCTCGATGAGCTTGGTCGGATCGGAGTCGAGGTCGACCATGTTGCCGGCTTCGCGGGCCGCAACTGTGCCGGTGTTCATGGCCACCCCGACATCCGCCTGGGCCAGCGCCGGGGCGTCGTTGGTGCCGTCGCCGCACATGGCCACCAGCTTGCCCTTGGCCTGCTCGTCCCGGATGAGCTGGAGCTTGTTCTCGGGGGTGGCCTGGGCGAGGAAATCATCCACGCCGGCCTCGGCCGCGATAGCGGCTGCCGTCATGGGATTGTCGCCCGTGATCATGACGGTGCGAATGCCCATGCGGCGCAGCTCGACGAAGCGCTCCCGGATCCCGCCTTTCACGATGTCCTTCAGGTGAATGACGCCGAGCAGGCGCCCATCGCGGGCCACGGCCAGCGGGGTCCCGCCGGTTTTGGCAATCTCATCCGCGATCGCCTGGATCTCACGGATCGCCTCGCTGCTGACGAGAGGCTGGAGGGCCTGAACGGCGGCGCCTCCCGTCGCGGCAATGGGTGGTCTCGATGCACCGACATGATTCAGGATCGCATCGACCGCCCCTTTTCGGATCGAAGAGCCCTCCACATCGACCCCGCTCATGCGGGTCTGGGCCGTGAATGGGACGAAATGCGCGTGGAGTTCGTTCATCTCACGACCGCGGATGCCGTACTTTTCCTTCGCCAGCACCACGATGGAGCGGCCTTCGGGCGTCTCGTCCGCAAGGGATGCGAGCTGGGCGGCATCCGCCAGGTCCCGCTCGGAGACGCCGCTCACCGGCCGGAACTCCGCGGCCTGCCGGTTGCCGAGCGTGATCGTGCCAGTTTTGTCGAGCAGGAGCGTATCGACATCTCCGGCGGCCTCGACCGCCCGACCCGACATGGCCAGCACGTTGAAGCGTACCAGCCGGTCCATGCCGGCGATGCCGATGGCCGAGAGCAGCGCGCCGATGGTTGTGGGAATAAGGGTCACGAACAGTGCGACCAGTACGATCACCGGGATCGAGCCGCCGGCATAGGCGGCGAAGCTCGGGATCGTGACCGTCGCGAAGACGAAGATGATCGTCATGCCGGCGAGCAGAATGTTCAATGCGATCTCGTTGGGCGTCTTCTGCCGCTCGGCACCCTCGACGAGACGGATCATGTGATCGAGGAAGGTGTGGCCTTGCGCCGCCGTTATCCGCACCTTGATCCAGTCCGAAAGCACCTGCGTACCGCCCGTCACGGCCGAGCGGTCTCCTCCGGACTCGCGGATGACCGGAGCAGATTCGCCGGTGATCGCGGCCTCGTTGACCGAGGCGACGCCTTCGATCACCTCGCCGTCCGACGGAATGATGTCGCCCGCCTCCACGAGCACGATGTCGCCGGGCCTCAAGCGCGGCCCGGGCACGAGCCTGTAAGGATCGGCGCCGGTGGCTTCGATCAGCTTGGCCTGGGTTTCCGTGCGCGTCCGGCGCAGGGACTCGGCCTGGGCCTTGCCTCGCCCTTCGGCAACGGCCTCGGCGAAGTTTGCGAACAGAAGCGTGAACCAGAGCCACAGGATGATCTGGAACGCGAAGCCGAGGTTAGCACCGCCCCCCGTCGCCAGATCGCGGATGAAGAGAACCGTCACAAGGGCACTGACGACCTCGACCACGAACATGACCGGGTTCCTGATCATGAGCCGTGGGTCGAGCTTCTGGAAGGACGCGCCAATCGCCGGAAGGAGAATGCGGCGGTCGAAGAGCGATGTCTGCGTTGCTTTAGCCATCGGAGAGTGTCTCCAGAGCCTGTCGGTCGAGGAAGTTCTATTGGGCGCCGCCGAGATGCGGCGCGATCATCGAAAGGATAAGCCCTGCAAGCATGGCCGCCGCGGTCAGGGCGAGGACGAGCGTTGAGGCTCGTGGCGCCGACCCGAGGCCCGGGCGGAGGCGCTCGATGAGCGCTCTCCGGAGCCGCCGCGTATGGTCGCTTCGGGCCCGCCGGGCATGTTTCGGAGTGATCGCGACCATGATCAGCTCCCCGATGCGAAGGTCTGACCGGCGATCATCGCGAGATGCTCGACGATGGGCCCGAGCGCGAGGGCCGGGAAGAACGTCAGCCCACCCACGATCAGGATGACCCCGACCAGAAGACCGACGAACAGCCCGCCATCGGTCGGGAAGGTACCGGCCGAGGCCGGAACGGTCTTTTTCGCCGCGAGCGATCCGGCGATCGCCATGGCCGGGATGATCACGAAGAAGCGCCCCACCAGCATCGCGGCGGCGCCGCTCAGGTTGTACCAGAGCGTGTTCCCGGTCAGGCCCGCGAACGCCGAGCCGTTGTTGGCGGTCTGCGACGTGTACGCGTACAGAATCTCGGAGAACCCATGCGGCCCTGGATTGGCGATCGACGCGACGGCCGAGGGCAGCACCGTTGCGACGGCCGTCCCGCCGAGCATCATCAGCGGCAGGCACAGGATGGCGAGCATCGCCATCTTGACCTCCCTGGCTTCGAGCTTCTTGCCGAGATATTCTGGCGTGCGGCCGACCATGAGGCCGGCGACGAACATCGCCACGATGACGAAGATCAGGATTCCGTAGAGGCCTGCGCCCACGCCCCCGACGATGATCTCGCCCAGTTGCATGTTGATGAGGGGGATCATGCCGCCGAGTGCCGTGAAGCTGTCGTGCATGGCGTTCACGGCGCCGCACGACGCCGCCGTCGTGACGGTGGCGAAGAGCGCCGACAGAGCAATGCCGAAGCGGACCTCCTTGCCCTCCATGTTGCCGCCATCGAGCCCCAGAGCAGCAAGGCCCGGGTTGCCGGCCGCTTCCGACCAGTACGCCACCGTCACGCCGGCGACGAACAGCACGCCCATGGCGGCCAGGATCGCCCAGCCCTGACGCTCATTGCCGACCATTCGGCCGAACACGTTGGTGAGTGCTGCTCCGATGGCGAAGATCGACACCATCTGGACCAGGTTCGACAGAGCCGTCGGATTCTCGAACGGATGCGCCGCGTTGGCATTGAAGAAACCGCCGCCGTTGGTGCCCAGCATCTTGATGGCGACCTGCGAGGCCACCGGACCGACCGCGATGGTCTGCTTGGCGCCTTCCAGCGTCGTCGCATCGACATAGGCTCCAAGGGTCTGGGGAATCCCCTGCCAGACCAGGAACCAGGCATAGGGGACGCAGATCGGCAGGAGCACATAGAGGGTGCAGCGGGTGATATCGACCCAGAAGTTGCCGATGGTGCGGAACGAGGCCCGCGCGAAGCCCCGGATCAGGGCGATGGCCAGCACGATGCCGGTGGCTGCCGACAGAAAATTCTGATGCGTCAGCCCGAGCATCTGCACCAGGTAGGACAGCGTGCTTTCGCCGCCGTAGTTCTGCCAGTTGGTATTGGTGACGAAGCTCGATGCGGTGTTGAAGGCGAGAGCCTCAGGCACTGCGGTCATCCCCTGAGGATTGAACGGCAGGAAGCCCTGGAGGCGCAGGAGGCCGTAGAGGATCAGGAATCCTCCGACATGGAAGAACAGCATCGCGACCGTGTAGGTGAACCAGTGCTGCTCCAGGTCCTCCCGGATGCCCGCCAGCGCATACAGGCCGCGTTCGACCGGCCTCAGGATGGGGGACATAAAGGTGCGTTCTCCGGCGAAAACGCGCGTCATGTACCAGCCGAGCGGTTTCACGAGCGCGGTCACGATCAGGATGAAAAGCAGGATCTGCAGCCATCCATTGAGGGTCATGGCTTTCTCCGTCAGAAGCGTTCAGGCCGCAGCAGAGCGGATGCGAGATAGACGAGAAGGCCGGCGGTCACGATGCCGCCGAGGGCATAGTCGATCAGCATGGCGCCAATCCCTTAGAGCCGTCCGCAGGCCACGGCGTAACCCACGGACAGAGCAAAGAACCCAAGACCGAGCAGCAGCATGGCGATATCGAGCATGAGAGCCCTCCTGGCCAGTAAAATTCCGGCGCGCATCAAGCAGTGCGCGCTCATTCGCCCTGCGCATCGTTCATGAGCGAAAGGCGTTGCTTCGAACCATTGTATGAAATCATGATTGGGCGTAAAAATTCGAGACGGAATGACTTTCGTCAAAATAAAAAAATCATAAAAAATCGGGGCGCATCGCTGAGTCCAGGCTGTATGTAAAGGTGCCAGACCATGTCGCCGGATCAGGTTGAGGAGTTGGGCGCTGCCCTGGCCCGATGCCGTCAGAGCGGGACCGTGTCTCCGTTGCGGCTGGACCGGATCGCCTCCGCGGAGGACGCGGAAGCGGTTCAGGCGGCGGCTGTCGAAGCCTATGGCGGCGTCCAGCGAGGTTATGCCCTTCGCGCAACGACAGCCCTGTCCCGACGCCTGCTGCGCTGCGACGAGCCGTTCTTCGGCCCCCTCCTTGATTCCGACCTGGCGCTGAGCGGAGGCTCGTTGCGCCTTCCGTACGGCGTTCTTGGCGCCGGATGCACCCTGACGTTTGCCATTGGCGAGCCATATCCTCTGGACGACGGCGAGATTTCCCGGGAGACAGCCTCACGAGCCGTCGCGGGCTGCCGGCTGGCGATCGAAGTTCTCGGCCGGCGCGTCCCCGGATCCGTGCCGTTGAACGCCAATACGGCGACTGCCGATTTCGGCCTGGAGGTCCTGCACGTGCAGGGGCCGTTCATCGGGCGCCGCGGCAGTCTGGATCTGGCGTCCAAGCGAGGCTCGGTCCGGCTCAATGGCGAGCTGGTCGCCAACGGCTGCCTCAGGGATGTCCTCGGACACCCGCTGGAGGCGATCGCTTGGCTCGCTCGCCTCCTCAAGGCCCGCGGCCAGGGGCTCGATGCGGGAGACTTCGTGTCGACGGGGACCTGTACCGGTCTCCTCCAGGTCGTGCCGGGACAGACCTTCGAGGCCGAGTTTGGTGGGCTGGGGTCGGTCAAGGTCAGCTTCGAGTAAGGCCGTGCACGGCGATTGGAGGGGGCCTCAGTGGCATCGTGGAAGCAGCAGAGGTGGGCTATGTCGTGGAGGAGCACGGCGGTCGCGGCAATCGCCATCGTGGCCGGCTTGGCGGTCTCGAACCTTGCCGTCGGGTATCTGGTCGACTGGCTCTGGTTCTCCTCGCTCGGATACGGACAGGTTTTCTGGACTGTCTTCGGAACGAGGCTCATTCTCTTCCTGACCGCCCTCGGGGTAACGGCGCTCGTCGTAGGCATGAACGGATGGCTGGCATCACGGCTGGCTCCGCAAAAGACAAGCCGGCAACTCATCTACCCCGCGGGAGAAGGAGCGCCGCCTTCGACCCCACCCGGCCCGCATGATTTCCTGCGAAAGGGTCCGGCACTCCTGGTCGCCGGCTCTGCGCTTGTCGCCGGCACCTTGATCGCCGCATTCGAAATGACCAACTGGGCGGTGCTTCTCCGGTTCTTCTATCAGGCTCCCTACGGGCAAAGCGATCCCATCTACGGCAAGGACATCGGGTTCTACCTGTTCTCCCTTCCCGCCTACCTTGCCCTCAACAACTGGATGTTGGTAACGGCCAGTCTCAGCTTCGTCGTCATGGCGGCGATGTACTGGTCCCGCGGTCATATCGTCGTGGACGGCCGGAATTGGTCGATCCACCCGACGGCCATCCGTCATGGCTCCATCCTGCTCGGAATCGTCTTCATCGTGCAGGCGTGGTCTTACGGGCTGGATCGCTTTCTGCTGCTCTACCAGGACAACGGCGTGGTGGTCGGCGCCGGCTACACCGATCTCCATGTGCGGCTGCCTGTTCTCTGGCTCCTGATCGGTCTCTCGATCGTGGCCGCCCTGGTCTGTTGGTTCAATATTTGGCAACGCACCTATCGATTGCCGCTGATTGCGATCGCGTTGGTTCTCGCAAGCTCCTGGGCTTTCGACGGCATCTACCCTGCTCTGTTCGAGCGGGTGTATGTGAGACCCAACGAACTCCAGCTCCAGAAACCCTATATCGAGCGGAATATCGTGTTCACGCGGCAGGCTTACGGACTGAACAGGTTCATCCCCAAGCCTTTCCCGGCCGAGTCCAACCTGACGTTTTCGTCGCTGCAAGCGAACCAGGCCACCATCGACAACATCCGCCTGTGGGACTGGCAGCCGGCGATGGACACCTATGCCCAGCTGCAGGAGATCCGGACCTACTACAAGTTCCACGATGTGGATGTGGACCGCTACTGGCTCGATGGCGCCTACCGGCAAGTGATGCTGTCGGCCCGCGAACTTCAAACCGCGCTCCTCCCACCGAATGCCCAGACCTGGGTCAACCGGCACCTGCTGTTCACCCACGGCTCGGGGGCGGTCATGAGCCCGGTCACCCGCAAAAGCCCGGAAGGATTGCCCGTCTTCTATCTCCAGGACGTTCCACCCATTGCGACCGGCGGGCCTTCGATCGAGGAGCCTCGGATCTATTTCGGGGAATTGAGCGACAGCTATGTGGTCGTGAAGGCGAGCACACCGGAATTTGACTATCCCAAGGGGAAGGACAACGTCTACGCATCCTATGCCGGCGCGGATGGAATTGCCGTCGGCGGGTCCGTCAGGCGCGCTTTGTTCGCCTGGTATTTCAACGACCTGAACTTGATGTTGACGGACTATATCACCCGCGACAGCCGGATCCTCTTTCGCCGAAACATCCAGGATCGCGTTCAGGTAATCGCACCGTTTCTCCGCCTGGACCGAGACCCTTATCTCGTGATCAGCGGCGGGCGTCTCTTCTGGATCCAGGATGCCTACACGACGAGCGACTATTTCCCTTATTCCTTCACCTCCATTCCGCCGCTCCCGGACGCGGAGTTCAATTACATCCGCAACGCGATCAAGGTCGTGATCGACGCTTACAACGGCTCGGTCGATTTCTATGTCGCCGATCCGTCCGATCCGATCGCGAATACATATCAGCGGATATTTCCCGGCCTCTTCAAGCCGATTTCCGCCATGCCGCAGGATCTGCAACGGCACATCCGCTACCCCGAGGATCTCTTCCAGGTTCAGGCTCGGGTCTATCGATCCTACCACATGGAAAACCCGGAGGTGTTTTATAACCGGGAGGATCTCTGGCAGTTTCCGCGCCAAGCGGCAGACGGAACGACAGCTCCGATGGATCCGTCCTATATGATCATGCGTCTGCCCGGCGAACCGCAGGCGGAGTATATTCTCATGCTGCCGATGGCGCCGAGCCAGCGCGAGAACATGATCGCCTGGTTGGCGGCACGCTGCGATCCGCCTCACTACGGCGAACTGATCGTCTATGAGTTTCCGAAGGACAAGCTGGTCTTCGGGCCCTTTCAGATCGAGGCTCGCCTCAACCAGAACACGGCCATCTCACAACAGCTGTCTCTTTGGAACCAGATGGGCTCCCGTGTCATCCGAGGGAGCCTGCATGTCATCCCGGTCGAGACCTCGCTCCTGTACGTCTCGCCTCTGTATCTGCGCGCGGAGAAGGGACAGATTCCCGAACTCAAGCGGGTCATCGCCGCCTACGGCGATCAAGTGGTGATGGAGGAAACGCTCCCTGACGCCTTGGCAGCCCTGTTCAAGCCAACGGCGAACCTATCCCCGCTCCCGGAGCCGGAGACGGGATCCACATCGGCGGGTCTCAGCCGGGCCCAGGAGGCTCTTGACCATTATAATAAGGCGCTGGAGCGGCTAAGGGCCGGGGATTGGGGTGGCTTCGGGGCCGAATTGACCAGGTTGAAGGTCATTCTTGAGGAGGCCGCGCGGCCCGCTGACACCCGGTAACGAGTTCCGGATCGAGAGGGTCTCTCAAATCTCGATTTCCGTTCCCACCTCGACAACCTGCCGGGCAGGAATCTGGAAATAGGCGGCCGAGCGCTCCGCGTTGCGCTGCATGAAAGCGAACAGCGCCTCCCGCCATACGGCCATGCCGCGGACCCGCTCCGTCGGAATGATCGTCTCCCGCCCGATGTAGTAGGAAAGATCGTCTGCATCGATCCCGGCGATGAGCCCGCGTTCGATCGCCTGGCGCACGCCATCCGGGATGCAGGGGCTTTCCATGAAACCGTAACGCAGGACGACCCGGCAGACATTCGGGGCAATCTCCGTCACCTCGACGCGATGCTCGTCCGAGACGCGCGGCACCTCCTCGACCAACGCGGTGACCAGCAGCAGGCGTTCGTGAAGGGCATGGTTGTGCCGGACGAAATTCGTCAGCGGCAGCGGGATGCCGCGCGGCGACGCCGTCAGATAGACGGCCGTTCCGGGCAGGCGGATCGGTGGGTTGCGGGCCAGCGCGTCAAGAAACTCCGCCTCCGGCTGGCGCATATGGGCGCGGGCCGCCTGGACGAGGTTCTGGCCCCTGCGCCACGTCAGCATCAGGAACGCCACCGCGGCGGCCAGCAGCAGCGGGAACCAGCCGCCCTCGAAGAGTTTCGTCGTGTTCGCGGCAAAGAAGATCAGATCGACGAGCAGGAAGAATCCGTTGACGGCAATGACCAGCAACGGATTGTAACCCCAGCGCAATGCGATCATGGCGGCAAGCAGGGTCGTGATCGCCATGAGCATGGAAACCGCAATGCCGTAAGCCCCGGCAAGGGCATCGGACGAGCGGAAGAAGAAAACGGCTCCCAGGGTCGCCACGGCGAGCAGCCAGTTCACCATCGGTACGAAGATCTGGCCGATCTCGTGGCTTGCCGTATGCTGGATGTGGAGCCCGGGGCAGAGACCGAGCTGGATCGCCTGCTGCGTCAGTGAGAAGGCCCCCGAAATAATCGCCTGCGAGGCGATCACGGTCGCCACGGTCGCGAAGGCGACAAGCGGGTAATGGGCCCAATCAGGCGCAAGCTGGTAGAAGGGGCTCTCGGCGAATTCCGGATGGTTGATCAGGAGAGCCGCCTGGCCGAAGTAGTTGAGCACGAGCGCCGGCAGCACGAGGCAGAACCACGACAGCCGGATCGGCACCCGGCCGAAATGGCCCATGTCGGCATACATCGCTTCACCGCCCGTGACGGCCAGGAAGGCAGCACCAAGAATGGCGAAGCTGACGCCGGGCCCGGCCGAGAGCAGGAAATCGAGGGCCATGAGAGGATTGATCGCGGCCAGAACGGAGGGCGAAAGCAGGATCCCGCGAATGCCGAGCAGGGCAAGCACCGCGAACCACCCCAGCATGATCGGTCCGAAGATTCCGCCGATGTAGCCTGTGCCCTTGCGCTGCATCAGGAACAGTCCGATCAGCACCGCGGCGGTCAGGGGGAGCACGAGAGGAGCAAGGCCTGGCGCATCGACCTTCAGGCCCTCGATGGCGCTGAGCACGGAAATGGCCGGGGTGATCGCCCCATCGCCGTAGAGCAACGCAGCCCCGACAAGCCCCACAACCAGCAACATGGCGCGCCATGTGCCCGGCCGGGCCCGGCGGGCATGCAGCAGGGCCAGCATGGCAACGATGCCGCCTTCGCCGCGGTTGTCGGCGCGCAGGATCAGAATCGCGTATTTCAGGGAGATGATGAGGATCAGGGCCCACAGGATCAGGGAGACGACGCCGAGGACGGCATTGGGCGGGAGCATGCCGTCCGGACTGGCCGCTCGCACAGCCTCTCTCAACGCGTAGAGCGGGCTCGTTCCGATGTCGCCATAGACCACTCCCAAGGCCCCGAGCATGGCGGCTGCGGGAAGAGCCGCGCCTGTCCCGGAAGCAGGGTTTGCTTTCGCTTGCCCCATGGCCGTCCCTCTCATGAGCTTTGCCTCCTCCATCCCTGCGGAGAGAGGCTGCTCCCAAGCCAAGCCGGATTTGGGACAAGAGTTCCAACCTCGTCGTGGGAGAGAAAGTCATGCCCGGCACATTCCATGCCCGCTCATGAAGTGCAGCTTGGACATGACCGCGACGTGACCTGTTCTCCCCGTCCTCGCGGATCTCCAGGCCAAGCCATCCCAAGCTGTGCCGTTGTTCCAGGGATTTACAGCCGCTCCTTCAAGCCCCACATCCATAGGGAGGGACATACAATGACCGACGAGAAGGATCTCACACGAACGTCTGCTGCTGGAAGCCCGGCTTCGATGATTGATTCCTTCCTGGCGAGGGCAAAGCGTCTGGGACCGCTGACGAGCAACGCGCCCCGCGCGCGGCTCGTGTTCGCTCTCGACGCCACGATGAGCCGACAGCCGACTTGGGATCTCGCCTGTCGTGTTCAGGGCGAGATGTTCGCTGCAGCGAGCGATGCCGGAGGCCTCTCGGTGCAACTGGTCTACTTCCGAGGCTTCGGGGAGTGCCGCTTTTCCCGCTGGGTCGCCGATCCGCGGGCTCTCACCGATCTCATGACAAAGATCAGCTGCCGCGGTGGGCAAACCCAGATTGGGCGGGTGCTCCGCCACGTCCGGACAGAGGCGCGCCGAGCCCCGCTGAAGGTGCTCGTCTATGTCGGCGATGCCATGGAGGAGCCGATCGACGATCTCTGCGCCGTCGCGGGCGAACTCGGCCTGATCGGGGTCAAGGCCTTCATGTTCCACGAGGGGCATGACCCGGAGGCGGCGCGGGCCTTCCGGGAGATCGCCCGTTTGAGCGGCGGCGCTTATGCCCAATTCGACGCAGGGGCGCCCCGGATCCTGTCCGAGCTCCTGCGTGCCGCCGCTACTTACGCGACCAGTGGGGTTGAGGGTCTCGCCCGGTTGACCGCCAGCAGCGCGCAAGCCCGTGGCCTGCTCACCGCCATGACCGGACACAAGCCGTGATGCTTCTGTATGGCATCGCGGCCGTTGCGGTGCTGTGGTTCATCCTGAGCAACTTTGCACATGCGAACCCTGCCGCCCTTGCAAAGGTCCTCAAGGTCATCGGCGCCATTGTGGCTCTCGGCATTGCCGGGCTGGTCGCCGTGCGAGGCCGGATCGACCTCGCCCTGCTGGCCGGAGGTCTCGGGGCCTGGCTTCTCGGGTGGAGCCGCCTACCTTTTCCAAATTTTCCTGGGCGAGCGCAGCGGACCTCCGGCGGCGCTTCGCGCGTCCGCTCGCGATTGCTCGAAATGACGCTCGATCATGACACCGGCGCCATTGAAGGCTGCGTGCTTGCCGGTGCTTTCGCAGGCAAGCAGCTCGCCTCTCTCGATGCTGCACATTTGCGGGACCTTCTCACGGAGTGCCATACCGGCGATCCGGACGGCGCTCGCCTTCTCGCGGCCTATCTCGACCGTCGGTTTCCTCATTGGAGTGAAGATTCACGGGATCAGGATCAGCCACGGTCGGACACCCGGTCCGCATCAGGCGTCATGACACCGGAGGAGGCCTACCAGATCCTGAACCTGCATCCGGGCGCGACCCGAGATGAAATTCGGCGGGCGCACCGGAGCCTGATGAAGAAGCTCCACCCCGATCAGGGCGGTTCGACCTATCTCGCGGCTCGCGTGAACCAAGCCAAGGACATTCTGATGAGCCGTCACGGAAAGTGATCGATCGCTCCCTATTGCCGGCCATCCGAGGATCTGCGTCTCCAGGCTGACGCCCAAGGGGTTGCCTCCTGTCCGGTGTTGTTCCGATCGAAGCGTCCCATTTGATGCGGCAACGAGCGGCGCCGGGTCGATTTCGTTGCCCACCTTTTGCGTTACGAAGGCTGTATTGCGCCAGGCGTCTCCAGCTCCGCAATGAGAAATCCGATGAAGTCCTGCGTCGTCTGCGGCAGGGTGCGCCCCAGCATGGTCTGGATCTGCATGTTCCGCTCAAGAAAGCTCGCCTCTTCGAAGGGAACGATCGATAGATGGCCGTCGCGTACCGCCCTGCGGGCCGAAAGATAGGTTGAGAAGGTTATGGCGCCGCCAAGTTGGCAGAGAGTAAATAGGCTGGCGACGTTTGTGGAACTGACGACAGGTTCGAGGGAGATGCCCTTGGTCGCACAGAAGATATCGAACACCCTCCTGATGGTTGCGGCATCGTCCAGTATCGCGATGGGATATTCGAACAGCTCGGCAATCGAGACACGCCCCCGTCCGATCAGGGGGTGATCCGTGCTTGCCAACGCATAGGCCGGCATGGCCCGCTGCCACTGAATGCGCACCCCGCCCTCGGGAGACAATGAAAACGTGATGCCGATATCCACCTCCCCCTCCTGAACGCTGGCCACCACGTTGGCTGGGCCTAGAACCTTGGTGTCGAACAGGACATGCGGACGCTCCTTGCGAAAGGTGTGGATCATTTCCGGAACGAAGCTCACCGCGAACCCCTCGGTCACGCCGAGGCGGATGAGGCCGCGCGTTGCGCTCTTGAGTTCTCTGATCTCCTTTTGGATCTGATCGCTCTCGAGCGCGGCGCGTTGCGCGTAGGATGCCAGAAGACGTCCTGCATGGGTCAGGACCATACCTCGTGAGCGTCGCTCGAACAGGGGTGTCTCGTATTCCTCCTCGAGCTTCGCCACCTGCCGACTGATGGCCGATGCAGCGACCCGCAGCCGTTCGGCCGCCGCACTGATGGACCCGGTCCGAGCAACTTCAAGGAAATAGCGCAAGGCTGACTGCTGCATGGTTGGACTCACTGTATTGCCGCTTCAGCAACGATCCTTTCTAATCATTCTAATTGAAGCAAGCCCCTATTCTTGGCAGGTTTGGAATGGTTCCGCGCTGGTTTTTGATCGGAAACGATCGCTGGCGCGGGTGATGAGAAACACAATAACAAGCAGCATTCCAGAGGATTAAGATGAGTTTGATACGTAAGGCGGCCCTGCTCAGCCTGGCTTCCACCGCGCTCCTGACCAGCGTCTTCGCAGCCCCTGCCCTCGCGGGCAAAGCCGACAATACCATCCGGTTCGCCTATGATCAGGCGCCGGAGAGCGTGGATCCGTTCTTCAACAATGTCCGCATCGGCGTCATCATCGGTCAGCACGTCTGGGACACGCTCGTCTACCGCGATCCGAACACCAACGAATACAAGGGCCAACTCGCGACCGCCTGGCGTCAGATCGATGACCGTACGCTCGAGTTCGACCTGCGACAGGGTGTGAAGTTCCACAACGGCGAGGAGTTCGATGCGGACGATGTCGTCTACACGATGAACTTCATCTCCAAGCCTGAGAACAAGGTCGTCACCCAGGCCAACGTCAGCTGGATCGAGAAGGCCGAGAAGATCGACAAATACAAGGTCCGCATCACGACCAAGCAGGTCTTCCCGGCCGCCATCGAGTATCTCGCCGGTCCGGTCGTCATCCACCCGAACGAGTATTACGAGAAGGTTGGCCCAAAGGGGCAGAACGACAAGCCCGTCGGCTCCGGACCCTACAAGGTGACGAACTACGTTCCGGGCAAATCGATCACGCTCGAAAAGAACACCGACTATTTCAAGGACTCGCCGAAGCCCCAGCCGAAGATCGCCAAAATCGAGATCCGCTTCATTCCGGACCGTCAGACCCAGATGGCGGAAGCTCTCTCCAACGGCCTCGACTTCATCATGAGCGTGCCGAAGGATCAGGCGGAACAGCTGGAAACCGTTCCCACCC
The DNA here is from genome assembly GCF_047497095.1 of Microvirga sp. M2. Taxonomy (NCBI): domain Bacteria; kingdom Pseudomonadati; phylum Pseudomonadota; class Alphaproteobacteria; order Hyphomicrobiales; family Methylobacteriaceae; genus Microvirga; species Microvirga sp. M2. The sequence continues at coordinate 1,386,032 of NZ_CP134064.1, read as the reverse complement.
TCCAGGTTGTCTCCGGCGAAACCATGCGCATCGTGTTTATGCAGATGAACACGCTTGAGGGCACGCCGGCTCCGGCCCTGAAGGATGAGCGCGTGCGCAAGGCCATCGTCCATGCCATCGATCGTGAAAGCATGGTGAAGCAGATCGTCGGCGCAGGCTCGCGCGTTATCCACACCATCTGCTTCCCAAGCCAGTTCGGCTGCACCGACGACGGCGCCGCGCGCTATCCGTACGATCCTGCCAAGGCGAAGCAGCTCCTTGCCGAGGCCGGCTATCCGAATGGCCTCGATCTCGATATCGTGGCCTACCGTGAGCGCAACCAGACCGAAGCCCTGATCGGCTATCTTCAGGCGGTCGGTATCAAGACCAACCTGCGCTTCCTGCAATATGCCGCCATGCGCGAGCAGGTCGCCGGCAACAAGGCGATGCTCACCCATCAGACCTGGGGCTCGTTCTCGGTCAATGACGTGTCCGCGGCGACGTCGAACTATTTCGCTTTCCGGACCGAGGACATCACCCGCGACCCGCAGGTACGCGATCTTCTGACCAAGGGTGACACATCGGTCGATCCGGAGATCCGCAAAACGTCCTATCGGGAAGCCCTGAAGATCATCGCCGACAAGGCGTACGCCGTGCCGCTCTACTCGCTGCCGGTTTACTACGTCGCCACATCGGACTTGAACTTCAAGGCCTATCCGGACGAGATGCCCCGCTTCTGGGAAATGAGCTGGAAGTAAGCCGAAGAAGCCGGGGCGGCCCTCAGGGATCGCCCCGGCAATCCGCTGGCGAAAACGCGGGCACGCGTCCCTCTTGCGGCGGCGCGCCCGAAATCCTCGGCTTGAGCGGATTGCATTCCGGCTCCATGTGCCGCTGTTGCGGCCATACGGGCGATTTGTCCCATTCTTTAGGCCTCTACGGAGAATGCCGTGATCGGCTACATCCTCAAACGCTTGGGTCTGGCGCTCCTGGTCGCGCTGGCGGTCTCGGCGATCGCCTTCTTTCTCCTGCGATTGTCGGGCGATATTGCGGTGGCCATTGCGGGCGAAGGTGCGCAGAAGGCGGATCTCGATATCATCCGCAAGACCTACGGCCTCGACCGGCCGGTCATCGTGCAATACCTCGATTGGCTCTGGCAGACGATCAGGGGCGATTTTGGAACGTCCCTGTACTTCAAGACCGAGGTGAGCAAGCTCGTTCTCGACAAGCTGCCGACGACCCTCATTCTCGGCTTCACGTCGCTCGGGTTCGCGCTCCTCATATCCGTTCCCCTGGGCGTGCTGGCCGCCGTGTACGCGAACAGCTGGATCGACCGGGTGGCGCTGGCTGTCGCCGTGGTCGGTCAGGCGCTTCCGAACTTCTTCTTCGCCCTGATCCTCGTGATGATCTTCTCCATCACGCTGCGCTGGCTGCCTGTCTCGGGTTCCGGCACGTGGCTGCACTTCATCATGCCGACAATTGCTCTCGGCTACTACGTCGCTCCGGCCTTCATGCGGCTCATCCGCGCCGGAATGATCGAGGTTCTATCCTCCGATTACATCCGGACCGCCCGGGCCAAGGGCCTGCCGGCCTACAAGGTCATCTTCAAGCATGCCCTGCGGAACGCCGTCGTGCCGGTTGTGGCGCTCACCGCCGTGCAGCTCGGCTTCCTGCTTGGCGGGTCGGTCGTCATCGAGACGATCTTTGCCCTCGATGGTCTCGGCTATCTGGCCTACCAGAGCATCACCTACAAGGACTTCCCTGTCATGCAGGTCGTCGTCCTGCTGCTCTCGGTGGTCTATGTCCTTCTGACGCTTGCCTCCGACATCGCCAACGCGTGGCTCGATCCCCGCATCCGGGTGGCCTGACATGACCGACACTCCGCTCTCCATCCCCGCCATCGCGGAACCCTCGCCCGGCATGCGCCTCGTGCGCCGCTTCCTCGGCCAGAAGGCCTTCGTGATCGGCACCGGGATCCTGGCGGTCATCGTTGCGCTGGCTCTGCTTGCGCCCCTGATCTCGCCGCACGATCCCTATGTGCAGAACCTCGCGCTCCGCAACGTCCCCCCTGTCTGGTACGCCAAGGGATCGTGGCTGCATCCGCTCGGCACCGACCAGCTCGGGCGCGACTATCTGTCCCGCGTGCTCTACGGCGCGCGCATCTCCCTGCTGATCGGCGTCAGCGTGGTTCTGATTTCCGGCATCATCGGAACGGCGATGGGCTTGGCGGCCGGCTATTTCGGCGGCAAGGTCGACCTTCTGATGACCTTCATCGTGACGACGCGTCTCTCGATGCCGGTCATCCTTGTGGCACTTGCCGTGGTGGCGATGGTCGGTGGCTCCCTGTGGGTCGTCATTCTGGTGCTCGGCTTCCTCAAATGGGACCGCTTCGCCGTGGTGATGCGCAGCGCGACCCAGCAGGTCCGCTCCCTCGACTACGTGGCGGCCGCACAGGCGGCCGGAGCGTCGACCACGCGTATCGTTCTCCAGGAGGTCCTGCCGAACATCGCTCCTCATCTGATCGTCATTGCGACTCTCGAGGCTGCGAGCGCAATCCTGCTCGAGGCAGCCCTCTCCTTCCTGGGCCTTGGCGTGCAGCCTCCCCTGCCCTCCTGGGGGCTCATGATTGCGGAGGCAAAAGCCTACATGTTCTTTTCGTTCTGGCTCATTGCAATCCCGGGATCGGCGCTGGCGCTGCTGATCTTCGCCATCAACCTGGCGGGGGACGGCCTGCGTGACGTGATCTCACCGGAAGGACGGGCCTGACCCATGAGCGACGTTATTCTCGAAGTCGACGGTCTGAACGTCGACATCGCCACTCCCCGCGGCGCCCTCCACGCCGTTCGCGACATCTCGTTTTCCGTGAAGCGCGGCGAGACGCTCTGCCTCGTGGGCGAGTCCGGCTGCGGCAAGTCCATGACCTCGCTCGCGATCATGGACCTTTTGCCCAAGGCAGCCACCCGGAAGGCCCGGCGCATCGCCTTTGCGGGCGAAGATCTCGGCAAGGCGGGCCGGAAGCGAATCAACGCCCTGCGTGGCGACCGCATGGCGATGATCTTTCAGGAACCCATGACGGCGCTGAACCCGGCCTATACGATCGGCAATCAGCTCGTGGAAGCCTACCGCCAGCACCGCAATGTGAGCGAGGCGGAGGCGCGGGAACGGGCGGTCCATCTGCTCGGCAAGGTCGGCATCGCTTCGGCGGCCCAGCGTCTCGGACAATACCCTCACCAGCTCTCGGGCGGCCTGCGCCAGCGCATCATGATCGCCATGGCCCTGATGTGCGGCCCCGACCTGCTGATCGCGGACGAGCCGACGACAGCCCTTGATGTGACGATCCAGGCACAGATCCTGCACCTTCTGGCCGACCTGCAGCGCGAGCTCGGCATCGCCATGGTCCTGATCACTCACGATCTCGGCATCGTGGCACGCATCGCCGATCGGGTGGCCGTCATGTATGCCGGGCAGATCGTTGAACAAGGGCCGACCGCATCGCTTTTCGCCAATCCGCAGCATCCCTACACGAAGGGGCTGATCGACTGCATTCCCGTGCCGGGCCGCACGGTTCGAGGCGGAAAGCTCGGCGTCATTCCCGGGGTCGTACCCTCTCTGGTGGGTGAGATTCGCGGCTGCAGCTTCCGCGACCGCTGCAGCCATGCCCGCGACATCTGCGCCATGGCACCGCCCGTGAACGAAGCTGCGGAGGGCCATCAATGGCGTTGCATTCTGGAGAACGCAGCATGACGGCGATCCTCGAAGCCCGAGATCTCACCCGCTCCTTCGAGGTCAGTCAGGGCATGTTCAAGTCCCGGCGAACCCTTCATGCGGTCAACGGCATCAGCCTCGATATCCGCAAAGGGGAAGTGCTGGGAATTGTGGGCGAATCCGGCTGCGGCAAGTCCACGCTTGCCCGCATGCTGCTCGGCCTCCTGCCGCCCACGGGCGGCGGCATCACGCTGGATGGAACGGATATCCGCTCGCTCAGCCGCAAAGGCATGGCCCGGCGCGTGCAGCCTGTTTTTCAGGATCCCTATTCCTCGCTCAACCCACGCCGCACCATCGCGTCCATCGTGGCCCTGCCGCTGGAAGTGCACGGCATCGGCACGGCGGCGGAGCGGCGCAGGCGCACGCTCGAGACCCTCGACAAGGTGGGGCTGCCACAGCGTTTCGCCGACCGCTATCCCCGCGAACTTTCAGGTGGTCAGCGTCAGCGCGTCGCCATTGCGCGGGCGCTTGTCATGAATCCGGAGCTTGTGGTCTGCGACGAGCCGACCTCCGCCCTGGACGTCTCGGTTCAGTCGCAGATTCTGAACCTGCTCATGGATCTGCGCCGTGAACTCGGCCTGACCTACGTGTTCATCAGCCACAACCTCGCCGTGGTCGAGCACATCGCGACACGGGTGGCGGTGATGTATCTCGGCCGCGTCGTCGAATTGGCCGAAACGGAAACCCTCTTCAGAGCGCCCCGGCACCCTTACACCAAGGCGCTCTTGGCATCCGTCCTGACACCTGAGCCTGGACAAGGCATTCCGGAAACCGGGCTCGGCCTCGCGTTTCCAGATCCGCTCAACCCGCCCCCGGGATGTCCCTTCCATCCGCGCTGTCCGGCGCGGATGGCTCAGTGCAGCACATCTGAACCGCGCCTCGTCCGGTTCGAGCGGGATATGGTTGCCTGCCATCTCCATGATCCCGGACAGGACACTCCCGCCAACCTGTGACCCTGCCGATCGGATTGTCAACAAAAGGAATAACCCAATGACTCGCGAGACAGCCATCGCAAAGGCTGAGAACTATTTCGACTCGGGCGCCCTCAAGACCGATCTGGCCCGCCTCGTCGCGATGCCGACAGAGAGCCAAAATCCAGAACGGGCTGAAACGCTCACGGCCTATATCGAAACCGAGATGCGCCCCCTGCTCGAGAGCCTCGGCTTCACCTGCAGGACGCTCCATCATCCCAAGGCGAAGGGGCCGTTCCTCTATGCCGAGCGCATCGAGAGCCCTGATGTCCCGACGATCCTCGGCTACGGCCATGGCGATGTGATCCGGGGTCTCGACAAAGACTGGAACCAGGGCCTTTCCCCCTGGGCGCTCACGGAAGTCGGAGACCGCTGGTATGGCCGCGGCGTCGTCGACAACAAGGGTCAGCACGTCATCAATATCGCCGGCCTGAAAGCCGTCCTGGAGACCCGCGGCAAGCTCGGCTTCAATGCCAAGTATCTGATCGAGATGGGCGAGGAGATGGGCTCTCCCGGCCTGCGCGAGCTGTGCGCAGAGCAGAAAGACCTGCTGAAGGCCGATGTTCTCATCGCGTCCGATGGGCCGCGTCTCAATGCCGAGCGGCCGACGATCTTTCTCGGCTCGCGTGGCGGCGTCACCTTCGATCTCTCGATCAACGCACGCGACGGAGGGCATCATTCAGGCAATTGGGGAGGCATTCTCTCGGACCCGGCGATCCAGCTCGCCCATGCGATCGCCAGCATCGCCTCGCCGACAGGCCAGATTCGCATCCACGAATGGGTTCCGAAGGAACTCCCCGCGGCAGTGCGCCGGGCGCTCGCGGATTGCGAGATCGATGGCGGCCCCGATGGCCCGACCATCGACCCGGAATGGGGTGAGCAGGGGCTGACACCGGCTGAGCAGGTCTTCGGCTGGTGCTCCTTCGATGTGCTCGCCATGAAATCCGGCGTACCGGAAACTCCCGTCAACGCCGTGCCGCCGAGCGCCTGGGCACGCTGCCAACTGCGTTTCGTGGTCGGCATCGACCCGGACGAGGTTCTGCCGGCCCTGCGTCGTCACCTCGATCGTCACGGCTTCACGATGGTTCAGATTGCAAAGAGCCGCGAAGAGATCTTCCACGCGACGCGCCTCGATCCCGAGGACCCTTGGGTGACCTGGGCCCTCGCTTCTCTTGCCAGGACGACCGGCAAGAAGCCTGCGCTTCTGCCCAATCTCGGCGGATCGCTCCCGAACGACATCTTCTCGGAGATCCTGAACCTGCGCACCATCTGGGTCCCGCATTCCTACCCCGGCTGTTCCCAGCATGCCCCCAACGAGCATCTGCCCGTCGCCATCGCCCGCGAGGGTCTGTCCGTGATGGCGGGGTTGTATTGGGATCTCGGCACCGGCGACACGCCTCCTCTCGACCGAGAGGCATAGGAGCCAGGGACGGGGCAGGAGCGGCCTGCCCCGCTTTTGCCTTGCGGAGCAATCCAGCGGTAGGGATACACGGATATCGTTGAGGATGGGTTCGAATGACCAGGATTCCGACCGCTCTCGAGGCCCTCCGGCGTATCGCCGATGGCAGCATGACCTGCGAAGCCCTGGCCCGCGCCTGTCTGGAGCGGATCGTCGAGCGGGAACCTGCCGTGCAAGCATGGCAGCATTTGGAGCCGGATGCGGCGCTCGACACAGCGCGCCGCATCGATCGCGCCGGCACGGGGCCCCTGAAGGGGCTGCCGATCGGCGTCAAGGACATCATCGATACGGCGGACATGCCGACGAGTTACGGCTCGCCCATTTACGCGGGACACCGACCGGCGCGGGATGCCGCCTGTGTGGCACTGGCACGGCACGCTGGTGCATTGATCCTCGGCAAGACCGTCACGACTGAATTCGCCTATTTCCAACCCGGCAAGACGCACAATCCGCATGAGTACGGCCGGACCCCAGGCGGCTCATCCTCAGGTTCGGCCGCTGCGGTCGCCGATGGCATGGTGTTGCTGGCTCTCGGGACCCAGACAGCCGGCTCTGTCATCAGACCAGCGAGCTATTGCGGCTGCGTCGGCTATAAGCCGACACATGGCCTGATCGACCGTACGGGTGTGCGGCCGTTTGCCGATAGTCTCGATACGGTCGGGGTCTTTGCCAGAACAGTCGAGGATGCGGCCCTTTTCGCCTCCGTCCTCGCAGGGCGGCCAGGACTGCGCATCGAGAACCGGTCTGTGCGCCCACGTATCGGCCTGTCTCGAACCCATGAGTGGGATGCAGCCGAACCGGCGACGGCGGCAGTCCTGGAAGAAGCGGTCAAGCGCCTGCGAGCGTCCGGACTGGAAATACGCGAGGTGGTGCTTCCGGAATGCTGGCGAGGTCTGTTCGAGGCGCAGAAGACCATTATGGCGTATGAGGGGGCGCGAGCCTGTGCGCCCGAGATGCTGACCAGCCCGGATCGCCTCAGCGCCAAGCTGCGTGAAATCCTTCAGATCGGCGCAGCCATCGCGCCCGACGATTACGACGGCGCCAAATCTCTTGCGGCAGAGGCACGGGCCGGCATGGCAGACGCGCTGGACGGCCTGGATGTATTGCTGACACCCAGTGCGCCGGGTGAAGCGCCCCAGGGAATGGAGGCGACCGGCGATCCGGTGTTCAACCGCGTCTGGACGTTGCTGGGAGGGCCCTGCGTCAATGTGCCGGGCCTGACCGGGCCATCTGGAATGCCGATCGGCGTCCAGGTTGTCGGTCGCATCGGCGACGATCAGCGCACGCTGGCGGCGGCAGCCGCAATCGCCCGGGTTCTATCGGTGCGATAGGGCTTCGGGCCCAAAAACCGGAATCACTTCCCGCGTCAGATGCTCGAGGATCGAAGGTCGCTATCCGATCACCTTCAAGCCCTTAGCGAACCGCCGCCAGTTCGCCACGTAACCCAAAGCGGATGCACGCAGCCTCTCGGCAGCCTCCGCGTCCAGCGTCCGCACGGCTTTCGCAGGCGCGCCGACAATGAGGGAGTTGTCAGGGAACTCCTTGCCCTCGGTCACAAGCGCATTGGCTCCCACAAGGCAGTTCCTGCCGATGCGCGCGCCGTTCAGAACGGTTGCCCCCATACCGATCAGCGAATTGTCACCGATCGTACAGCCATGCACGATGGCATGGTGCCCGATTGTGACGCCCTCGCCGATGGTCAGAGGAAATCCCTCGTCGGCATGCAGCATCGCTCCTTCCTGAATGTTGGTCCGATCGCCGACGATGATCGTGTCATTGTCCGCCCGGATGACGGCGCCGAACCAGACTCCCGCCTCATGTCCCAGACGAACGCGCCCAATGACATGGGCGTCAGGTGCGATCCAATACTGGCCGGCCGGCGGCAATGCGGGTTTCTCACCATTCAACTCGTAGATCGGCATCCCAATTCCCCTCGTTCCTCTCGTTGACCAGGCCGGCCTGCTGAACTTGAACGATCCGCACACCTAGGCCGAAGCGGTCCGTGGCATTCTCCTGGTCTGCGGCTGTGCATCTTCTGCGCTCTCTGCGAAGCCGGCACGCTCCACCTCTTGACGCTTGTGCCGCAGATGCCGGCGAAGAATGTGGGAGAGCCCCCCACCATCCCGCCGCTGCAGGGCGTTCAGGATTGCCTCGTGCTCCTGCACCGCCAGCTCCCAGTGGCTCGGAGGCATGGGGGCCACGAACCGCGCCCGCCGGATGCGCGCCGTCACCGACTCGTAGAGGGAAGCCAGCACCGCATTGTCGGCCGCGTCCACGATTGCTTCATGGATCGACCGATTGCAGCGGTAGTATTGCAATAGGTCCCTGTTGCGGTAGTGCGAGACCATTTCGTCGTGCAGACACGCAATTCGCCGGACCTGGTCGTCGGTGATGCGCTGACAGGCGAGTTCCCCGGCGGCAGCCTCCAGGCTTTCGCAGACCTCGAAGAGATCCTGCACGTCCTTCTGTGTCAGCTTGGCCGCTCGCGCGCCCCGATTGGGCAACAGAACCACATAACCTTCGGCGGCGAGGACTTTCAGCGCCTCGCGCAGAGGCGTCCGGGAAATTCCCAGCGTCAGGCATAGGTCCCGCTCGGGGACGCGCGCCCCGGGAGGAATCTCACCCTCCATCAGCATGTGCCTCACCCGGGACACCACCTCATCATGCAACATTGCGCCTTAATCCTTATGCGTCACCAGCCTCGCACGGTGTTTCCGACGGTATTGGATAACGTCAAGGTCCACTCAATTTGAATGCAGTTATGCCACATGGATCTCGAATTTCGCAATTGCAATCTTGCGTTATGGACTTTTTGAATTCAAACTAAGCCTGCTCTCCATCGCGCTTCCGGAAAGCTCCTGCATTCCGACGAGACTGGGATTCAGGGATTGACGGAGCGGAGATGACAGGATCGAAACTGCCAATGGACACGACAATGATGCCGACCACCACGCCGAGCGATGAAATTCTCTATGAGCGACGCGATGGGGTGGCGTTCGTCACCTTCAACAGGCCGCAGGCCCGCAACGCCTTCACCTTCGCCATGTACGAGCGCCTTGCGGAAATCTGCGCCGAGGTCCACGAGGATCGCTCGATCCGGGCCATGGTGCTCACCGGAGCGGGGGGCAAGGCCTTTGCGGCCGGTACGGACATATCCCAGTTCCGCGCATTCGACAGCCCGGAGGACGCCCTCGGCTATGAGGGCCGCATCGACCGCGTGTTGAACGCCCTTGAGACCTGTCGCGTGCCGACGATCGCTGCGATCGCCGGGGCCTGCACAGGCGGCGGGGCTGGCATTGCAGGCTGCTGCGACTTGCGGATTGCCGCCGATAACGCGCGCTTCGGCCTGCCGATTGCTCGGACACTCGGCAACTGCCTTTCCATGTCGAACTACAGCCGGTTCGCTGCCCTGATCGGCCCTGCCCGCCTGAAGGAAATGATCTTCACGGCCCGCTTGGTGGAGGCTCCTGAAGCGCTCGAGATCGGCTTGGTCAGCGAAGTCGTGGCCGATCCGGCCGCACTGATGTCGCGCGCCGAGGAGCTCGCCCGCACCGTCGCGAGCCATGCTCCGCTCACCCTCCAGGCCTGCAAGGAGGCGTTGCGCCGGTTGCGGCCGACGATTCCTCCGGGCCAAGGCGACGACCTGATCCTCATGTGTTACATGAGCCAGGATTTTCGCGAGGGCATCGACGCGTTCCTCAACAAGCGCCCTCCGAATTTCGAAGGCAAGTGAACTTCGAAGGCGAGTTAAACTTCGAAGGCAAGTGAACCGTCCTTCGCTTTCTCATTCCACTCAACGAACGACAGATTGATCCTGACATGACAACGACGCTGCTTCCGCTTTTCCATGTACGACCCGAAATAGCGGACACGATCTTCCTGGAGACGGCGGACGGCAGCACACTCACGTATCGGCGCTTCTTTGCGATCACGGCTCGCCTCGCCCACGCCTTGAGAAGCTGCGGGGTGAAGCCCGGCGATCGGGTCGCCGTTCAGGTCGACAAGTCTCCTGAAGCGCTCGCCCTTTATGTCGCCTGCGTACGAGCCGGAGCCGTCTACCTGCCGCTGAACACGGCCTATACCGCAAGCGAAGTCGATTATTTCGTGGGAGACGCGGAGCCGCGCCTCGTCGTCTGCCGCCCTTCCGCCCAAACCGAGATTGGCGCCATTGCCGCCAAGGTCGGCGGCCAGGCCGAAACCCTAGGCACGGCTGGCGACGGAAGCCTTATCGCGCTTGCAGCCGATCAGCCTGAAACCTTCGAGGATCACCCGGCCGGCCCAGACGATCTTGCGGCAATCCTCTACACCTCGGGTACGACAGGGCGCTCCAAGGGTGCCATGATGACCCACTATAATCTGGCTTCGAATGCTCTGACGCTGGTCGATTACTGGCGCTTCACGGCGGACGACGTGCTTCTCCACGCTCTGCCGATCTATCACACCCATGGATTGTTCGTGGCGACTAACGTGGTGCTCGCCGCCCATGCCTCCATGCTCTTCCTGACGAAGTTCGACGCCGACGAGGTGATCCGGCTTCTGCCCCGAGCCACCACCATGATGGGCGTTCCCACCTTCTATACGCGCTTGCTGGAGCATCCGGATTTTACGCGCGAACGCACCGCGCATATGCGCCTTTTCATCTCGGGATCGGCGCCGCTCCTGGCAGCGACCCATGACGAATTCTCGGCGCGCACTGGCCATGCGATCCTTGAACGCTACGGTATGACCGAAACGGGTATGAACACCTCCAATCCCTACGACGGGGACAGAATTGCCGGAACCGTGGGTTTCCCCCTGCCCGGTGTCGAATTGCGCATTGCCGATCCCGAAACGGGCCGTCTGCTCGGCACGGGCGAGATCGGCATGATCGAGGTGAAGGGCCCCAACGTGTTCAAGGGCTACTGGCGCATGCCGGAGAAGACTGCGTCCGAATTCCGGCCGGACGGCTTCTTCATCACCGGCGACATCGGGAAAATCGACGAGCGCGGCTATGTCCATATTGTCGGACGAGGCAAGGATCTCATCATCACGGGCGGCTTCAATGTCTACCCGAAGGAGATCGAGCTCGTCATCGACGCCGTCGAAGGCGTGCAGGAATCGGCGGTCATTGGTGTGCCGCACCCGGATTTCGGCGAGGGCGTGACAGCCATCGTGGTGCCTGTGAAGGATGCCGATCTGACCGAGGAAACGATCATGGCGAGCGTGCGTGAGAAGCTCGCCAAATTCAAGCAGCCCAAGCGCGTGCTCTTCGTCAACGAGCTGCCGCGCAACACCATGGGCAAAGTCCAGAAGAACGTGCTGCGCGAGCAGTACAGCACCCTTTACGACCGCCGCCAGGCCGGCTGACAGGGACGTATCTGTATCCTGAAGCCAGTGTTGCGACAACAGACGAGGATATGATGGGTCCGCTCAATGGAATGAAGGTCATCGATCTGACGCACGTCATGGCGGGTCCCACCTGCACGCTCATGCTCGCCGACATGGGCGCAGACGTCATCAAGATCGAGAAATCTCCGGATGGTGACGATACGCGGCGCATGCTGCCTCCCAAGATTGGAGACGAGGCGGCCGCCTATATGATGATGAACCGTAACAAGCGAGGTATCGTTCTCGACCTCAAGACCGAGGGCGGCAAGAAGGTCCTGCGCCAGCTCGTGCAGACCGCCGACGTTCTCGTCGAGAACTTTGGTCCGGGCGTGATGGAGCGCCTTGGGTTCGGATACGAGGATCTCAAGAAGGAGAATTCCGGCCTCATCTACTGCTCGCTCTCGGGCTTCGGCCGGACCGGTCCCTACAAGGATCGGCGCGGCTTCGATCTTGTGGCTCAGGCCATGAGCGGCATCATGAGTTTCACGGGAGAGCCGCGTGGAGCACCCGCCAAATGCGGTCCGCCACTCTCGGACATCACAGCAGGCATTCTTGCTGCCATGGGAATCCTGGCCGCTTACGCTCACCGTCTCAAGACTGGCGAGGGTCAGTGGGTCGAGACCTCCCTTTTCGAAGCGGCTCTCGTTCAAACCTACTGGCAATCGGCGATCGCGCTCGCAACCGGTTCCGTCCCAAAAGCCATGGGCTCGGCGCATCCGCTCAACGCTCCGTACCAAGCCTTCCAGACGTCGGATGGCTGGATCGTCGTCGGCGGCGCGAACCAAAAGAACTGGTTGCGTACGCTCGACGCCATCGGCGCACCCGAGCTGGCCGATGATCCCCGGTTCCGGACCGGCGCTGACCGCATGGGACATCTGCCCGAGCTCGAGGCGAAACTCGCGGAGCGTTTCCGCACCAAACCGGCAGCGTACTGGCTCGGGATCCTCGACGAGAAGGGCGTGCCCTGCGGACCCGTCTACGACATGCTGCAGGCCCTCAACGATCCTCAGACGGCCGCCCGCAGGATGTTGGTTGAGGTTGAACATTCGACACTCGGTCCCGTCAAGACATTGGGCCTTCCGGTGAAGTTCTCCGGCACGCCGGGTGATGTCCTCAAGGGCGCTCCCGTCTTTGGCGAGGATACGCGGGAGATTCTTGCGGAAGCCGGGTTCTCGGACCAGGAAATCGAAGCCTTCCAGGAAGAGGGCGCCATAGTTTGCGCCGATCTCGAAACTCGGACAGAGTCGCGGAGAGTGAGCTAGGATCCGGAGAGGATCCCGAAGGAAGCCAGCTTCCGCCCGATCTATGGGATAGTCCCGCCGGGATTATCTTTTCGGCTAGAGCCTTTTCCGCAAAAGTGGATGCCGGTTTTGCGAAGAAAAGGCGTCTTTCTCAAACAACAAGAGCCTTTTTCGATGAGAACGGAGATCTAATCCCTGCATGATCTCCCGCGATGCGTTGGCGCCGGTTCTATGTGGTACTCCCTCGGCGCATCGAAGATAGCAGGAGCAATCCGCTCTGTAGGACAGGCAGCATGCCGCTCCGAGCCGTCACCCGGGACGGCATGTCCTCTTCCATCAATTCACTGTCTTGACTTGGCCAAGGCGCAGTATGTTCGCGCGCCTGATCAGCCTGGCCAGAAGCGGCCAAGTCAGGAGGAGCGTCGCCAGGATGGTGATCGTGCTCACGAGCGGGTTCGAGACGAAGATGCTCAGGCTGCCCTGCGACATCAGCATGGACTGGCGGAAGGCATCCTCGGCCTTGTCGCCGAGCACAAGAGCGAGCACGAGCGGGGCAATCGGGTAATCGAGCTTCTTGAACACGTAGCCGACGACACCAAAGATGAAAGCAATCCAAAGATCGGGCTTCGATGAGGCAACTGTCCAGGCGCCGATGAAGCAGATCACAACGATCAGGGGACCGATGATCGCGAAGGGTATGCGCAGGATCGACGCGAAGAGAGGCACTGTCGCAAGGACAAGGATCACGGCCACGACGTTGCCGATATACATCGACGCGATGAGACCCCAGACGAAGTCGGGCCTCTCGATGAACAGCATGGGTCCGGGATTGAGCCCCCAGATCATCAATCCGCCCATCATCACGGCAGCGGTGGCGGAACCGGGAATGCCCAGCGCCAGCATCGGCAGCATGGCGGCTGTGCCGGCACCGTGATCGGCCGTTTCGGGCGCGATGATACCCTCCGGTTCACCGGTCCCGAACCGGTCACGCCGCCGCGAGAACCGCTTGGCCAGACCATAGCTCATGAACGACGCCGCAGTGGGTCCGCCCGGCGTGATCCCCATCCAGACGCCGACGAGGCTTCCCCGCAGCAGTGCAACCCAGTACCGCGGCATTTGGACGAGTGTCTCCATGACGCCAGCAAGGCTCACCTTGGCCTTCACACCATCGAATTTGAGCCCCTCCTCCATCGTGAGCAGAAGTTCTCCGATCCCGAAGAGGCCGATCACGACGATCAGGAAGCTGATACCGCGCAGCAGTTCGTCAAACCCGAAGGTGAGTCTCAAACTGCCGGAAATCGTGTCCATTCCGACCGTTGCGAGCGCGAAGCCCAGGAGAATGGACACGATCGTCTTCGAGGGCTGTGCGCTCGACAGGCCGACAAAGCTCGCGAAGGCCAGGAAGTAGACGGCAAAGAACTCAGGCGATGAGAACTGCAGCGCGAAGCTCGTCACCCAGCCAGACAGAAGCGTCGTGACGATAACTCCCATCATTGCGCCGAACCCGGCTGACAGGAAAGCGAAGGAGAGTGCTTGGATAGCCTGCCCCTGCTTGGCCATCGGATGCCCGTCGAAGGTTGTCGCGACGGAGGACGGCTCGCCTGGAATGTTGAACAGAATCGACGTTGTGGAGCCGCCGAACAAGGCCCCCCAGTACATGCTGGTGAGAAGGATGATGGCTCCAACCGGATCCATCGAATACGTCAGAGGCAGCAGGAGCGTCACTCCGTTCGGAGCTCCCAGCCCCGGCAGGACGCCGACCAGAATACCGAGCAGCACGCCGATCATCATCAAGAATACGTGCTGGAACGTCAGCGCAACCGCAAAGCCATGGAATAGCGACTCGATATTGGCCATGAAACACCTCAGTAAAGCCCGAGCAGAGCTTCGAGCGGGCCCGTCAGCAGGGGAACCTTGAACCAGATCGGAAATAAGAGCCGCATCGCGACCGCAACGGCGAGCGCGAATCCAATGGCGTAAACGGGGCGATAGCCCCCCTGGAAGATCATGACGAGTGCAAGGTAAAGGATCGTCCCGACATAAAGACCAAGAAAGGACGAGACGATTACGAAACCCAAGATCGGCAGTCCGAACGCAAGAACGCTCCGCATCTGCACATTCGTGACGAAGGTGGAATGATCGGCGCTGCGGCGCCGGAGAGCGATGACGAGATTGATGAGGCTCGCCAAGACGATGAGTACGCCGATACGGAACGGGAAGTAACCTGATGCGGGCCCGGAGTCTCCCCATCCGATGTCGTGCTCGACGGCGCCCAACAAAACGGCTGCGCCGGCGATCCCGGTGACAAGCGCCGTTGCCACCTCCATGCTTGTGCGCGATATGAGCGCCCGTTCATTCATCACCGAACCAACCTCCTGTTTGAAGGATGAAAGGCACGGTTGCTGCCCGTGCCTTTCACACGGACCTGACGGTTCAGTTCACGAGCCAGCCTTCCTCTTCATAGACCTTGCGGGTGCGCTTCTCGTCCTCATCGATGAAGGTCTTGAGCTCGGCACCGGCAATGAAGCGGCCCGTCTGTGCCGTCTTGGCGAGGTAATCCTTCCACTCGGGAGTTTCGGTTACCTTTTTCAGGACGCCCGCCCAGTAGTCGACGGCCGCCTGAGGCGTGCCCGGCGGAAGCGCGACCGTGCGCGGCATCTGATACGACTCGATGCCCGCACCCTGCTCCTTGCAGGTCGGAATCTCGTGCCAGCTCTGCGTCTCCGTAACCTTCGGCCCCGACGCCATGCGTTCCTTTGAGAACACGCAAAGCGCCTTCAGTTGGCCGGCCTTCCAGTGGCCCACGCTTTCGCTTGGATTGTTGACATGGGACTGTACGTGCCCGCCCGTGAGTTGGACCGATGCCTCGCCACCGCTTTTGAAGGGGACATAGATAAACTTCGCGCCTGTATCCTTCTCGATCAAGCGGGTGAGGGTCTGGTCCGTATCCTTCGACAGAGCCCCCGCCATCTTGAAGGTGCCGTTGGCGTCCTTGGCGGCCGCGGTGTAGGATTTGTAGTCGTTGTATGGAGCGTCGCCCTTCGTCCAAAGGACGAACTCGTCGAACACCATCGCGGCCACGGGCATGAAGTCCGTGTGCTTGAACGCCACTTTGGCAACCATGGGAAGCGTGTACAGGTTCGACGTTCCGAATGCGAGCTTGTGGCCATCCCCCTCGGCCGCCTTCACATAAACAAAAGTCTCGGCTCCGCTGCCGCCGCCTTTGTTCGACACCAGGACCGGCTGGTCGATCAGATGGTTGTTCTGGATCGCCACTTGCACTGCACGTGCAAAGATGTCCGTACCGCCACCCGGACCGGCCGCGCCGATAAACTCCACCGGCTTGGTAGGTTTCCACTCGGACTGCGCCAATGCCGGCGCGTTCCCCAGCGCCAGCGCCATGGCAGCGGACGCGAAGATGCCGAGCGCGCGCGGCGCATCAATACCCTTTGGGATCATACTTTCCTCCTTGCGCATGCGCCGGTGTGGCGGACGCAACGTTACGTTCCCCACTCGCCACCTTCTTTGGGTGACTTTGCAGTTATTGTTATTGTTGAAGGAATTATGAATTCAAAATTGCGCATGTGACAAGCCTTTTCTCCCAAAGCTGGTCCTGCATGGCCGATTTTGTTTTCAGTTCCTCGGTGCTGCCCATGACGAGCGCTGTCTCACAAAGCATCTTTTGGGCTTCAGCGCGCCCGTGGCGTAGACACCCAGGAGCGGCAACCGGCATCGGCTCCAGAGCCTCGATGCAAGCACCACTGCACTCGGAATATTCAGACTCCGGGCTCCATGGGCCCTGTTGCGCAATGACGCCGCAAGGCCAGTGCCAGCCCGTCTTTCCATCCTCGAGGAGTGCGCAGGCAGAAATTCAGTCGGACGATTCGGATCCTCTGCATTTTCTCGCAAGTCACACGGCGAGGCTCCGTATGGAGCCTCGCCGTTGCATGATGGGGACTGCCCTCGATCGGGAGCAGTCGTGTTGTGAATGAGCATGCAGATTGTCGTCGCATTGGACGCTCATGCGTGAATTCAAAGGCCACCTGCGCTTCATCCGGTTCCGAATGACTGCACCGTCATGATGCCGGAGCTTGCAAACGCGAATACGGGCAGCGCCGCTCGCCAACAAGGAAATATCACCAGAATTGCAGCAATTTACTCTCTTTGCAGCGCCGGCGAGCGGCAAAGACCGACCCGGCGCGAGATCGTCCGTTATGGACGGCGATCTCAGCGGACGGGCTGACATGGAGGAATCCGGCGGTTCTCCGGCCGACGAATTGACTCGACCATTTTTGCATTCATAATACATAAATCAGAATTCAAACGGGCAGGTCGACGAAGCCCGCATTGGCGGAGGATCCCATGAGCTATCAGGCCGGTCGGCACTTTCTTCAGATTCCGGGGCCGACCAACACTCCGCTGCCGGTGCTCGCCGCCATCGCGAAACCAACCATCGATCATCGTGGACCGGAGTTCGGCCAGCTCGGCCGGGAGGTGCTCTCGGACATCCGCTCGATCTTCAAGACGGCCCAGCCGGTGATCATCTATCCAGCCTCCGGCACCGGCGCCTGGGAGGCCGCCCTCGTCAATACCCTCTCGCCCGGCGACAAGGTCCTGATGTTCGAGACGGGATGGTTCTCGACCCTCTGGAACAAGATCGCCAAGCGGCTCGGGATCGAGGCGGAGTTCATCGAGGGCGACTGGCGCTCCGGCGTGAGGGCCGATGCGATCGAGGCACGACTGGCTGAAGACAAAGCCCACACGATCAAGGCCGTTGCCGTCGTGCACAACGAGACATCGACAGGCGTAACCTCCAACATCGCCGCCGTGCGCCGCGCCATCGATAACGCCGGCCATCCAGCCCTGCTCCTCGTCGACACGATCTCGTCCCTAGGCTCCATCGATTTTCGGCACGACGAGTGGGGCGTGGACGTGACCGTCGGCGGATCGCAGAAGGGCCTGATGCTTCCTCCGGGGCTGTCCTTCAACGCCATTTCCGAGAAAGCACGCGCAGCTTCCAAGAAGGCAAAACTCCCGCGTTCTTTCTGGGACTGGGAGGACATGCTCGCCATCAACGAGAAGGGTTTCTTCCCGTATACCCCGTCGACGAACCTGCTGCAGGGGCTGAAGGTCGCGATCCGGATGCTGCACGAAGAAGGTCTCGAGAACGTCTTCGCCCGCCACGACCGCGCCGCCGAAGCAACCCGGCGCTGCGTACGTCACTGGGGGCTTGATATCCAGTGCCAAAACCCGGCGGAGTATTCGTCGTCATTGACCGCAGTGCGGCTTCCTGATGGGCACTCTGCGGACAACCTGCGGGCGGAAATCCTGACCCGCTTCAACATGTCCCTCGGCAATGGCCTCGGCCCCCTCGCCGACCGTGTCTTCCGGGTCGGCCATCTCGGCGATTTCCACGATCTCATGGTCACGGGCGCGCTCACCGGCGTCGAAATGGGTCTGCGCGTGTGCGGCATTCCCCACCGTTCCGGCGGTGTCGAGGCGGCCATGAATTACCTGAGTGGCAATGCCGGGCCTGCGGCGCAGGCCGCCGAATAGGGCATCTGCCGATTGAGGGACTGCGAGCGGCGGAAACGCCGAGCGTGTCCTATCCCTCGAAACGGTTACTGTAGACTCAGGAACAAACGCATGTCGGAGCGCTGTCCATGCTGACGCTGAAGGTTGCCCAGGATATCATCAATGCCGCCCTCGACGAAGCTGACAGGCGCGGGCTGAAGCCGCTTGCCGTCGTGGTTCTGGACAGCAGGGGCAGCACCAAGGCATCGGCGACCCAGGACGGCACATCGTTGTTGAGGGAAAAGGTCGCTCACGGGAAGGCGTTCGGAGCCTTGGGCCTTGGCCTCGGCTCACGGGCGATCTTCAACCGCGCCCAAGAGCAGCCCTACTTTGTTTCTGCCGTCAATGCGATCGCGGGCGGCTCGCTCGTTCCCGTACCGGGCGGCGTTCTTATCAAAGACTCCTCCGGCGAAACCCTCGGCGCCGTAGGGATCTCCGGCGATTCCTCCGACAACGATGAAGCATGCGCTGTCGTATCGATCAACGCCGTGTCCTTGCAGCCGGATGCAGGCTAGGCGGCGCCCGGGTAAAACGCACCATCCGACGCCGGGTCATGCAGTGAATTATCCTCACCTGCAGGAGTTTCTCCGAAATTGAGCACCCATCGCCGGACGGCTTCAGACCGAACGTCGAATCCGTGTTCGGTAGACGCAACTTCGGAACGCCTTGACGGCAGTTGGTCATTCCATGCAGGGAAATTTCTCGTCTCCTATCACGTCTGCATCGCCCCGCGGACGAAACCTAGGCCTGGAGCGGCAGCTCGCCAAAGCCCTCAAGGGAAGCGTCGGCTTCGACGCTTTCACGCGCGGGAGGTATGCGACAGACGCCTCGGTGTACCAGGTCATGCCCGTCGGCGTGGTGTTCCCGAAGGGTCCTGCGGATATCGAGGCGACCCTCAAGATCGCTCGTGAACATGGGGTTCCGGTCATCGCCCGCGGCGGCGGAACATCCCAGAACGGACAACCGATTGGAGCCGGGCTCATCCTGGACTGCAGCCTGACCTTCAATGCGATCACCGCCTATGATCCCCAGGCCCGGACCGTCACGGTCGAACCGGGAATCGTGCTGGAGCATCTCAATGCGCAGCTCAAGGCTGACGGCCTGTTCTTTCCGGTAGAACCCTCGACGGCAAGTCGCTGCACGATTGGCGGGATGACCGGCAACAACTCTTGCGGCGCGCGGTCCCTGCGCTACGGCAAGATGGTCGATAACGTCCTTGCCGTTTCGGCTCTCCTGCCCGATGGAGAGGCGTTCACCGCCGATATCGTCGGCCTCGCCGGATCCGAACGTGCAACGCGTCTGTCGGCTGAGATGATCGCTCTCGCCCATCGTGAGCGTGACGAAATCGAGCGCATGTTCCCCAAAGTGCAGCGCCGGGTCGGCGGATACAACCTCGATGCATTGCTGCATGGACAGCCTAACCTGGCACACCTGCTCGTCGGCTCCGAGGGCACGCTTGCCGTCACGACGGGCGTGACCCTGAAACTCTCGACGATCCCGACGCACCGGGTCATGGGCGTGTGCCATTTCCCGTCTTTCAGGGGGGCCATGGAGACGACCCGCCACCTCGTCGCCCTCGGCCCGACCGCCGTTGAGCTCGTGGACAACAACATCCTGGTCCTCGGAGCCGACATTCCCCTCTTTCGGCGAACGCTTGCCGACATCACGAACGGAACGCCCAACTGTCTGCTTCTGGTCGAGTTCGCGGGCGACGACCTCGATGCGCTCACGATGGACTTGAAGCGCCTGGACCAATGCATGGCGGATCATGGTTTTCCAGATGCCGTCGTCGAGGTCATCGAACCGCCTCGTCAGCGCCAGGTCTGGGAGGTCCGCGAAGCCTGCCTCAACATCATGATGTCTATGAAGGGAGACGGAAAGCCCGTCTCCTTCATCGAGGATTGCGCAGTCCCGCTGGAGCATCTCGCCGATTACACGGATGCGGTGACGGCGTTGTTCGAGCGCCGGGGCACTCGCGGAACCTGGTATGCGCATGCTTCTGTCGGCTGCCTGCATGTTCGCCCCATCCTCAACATGAAGGACGAAGCGGATATCAGGTCCATGCGCGCCATCGCCGAAGAGGCCTGCGACCTGGTGCGGCGTTTCAAAGGCTCCCATTCCGGCGAACACGGGGATGGCATCTCGCGTTCCGAGTTTCACGAGCGCATGTTCGGAACCCGCCTGGTCCAAGCGTTCGAGACCGTCAAGGATGGATTCGACCCGGCCAACCAGCTCAATCCCAGAAAGATCGTCCGGCCCTATCGCATGGACGATCGCAGCCTGATGCGCTTCCCGCCTGATTATGATGCTGTAGAGCCTGCTGCGACAGCTCTCGATTGGTCGGAATGGGGCAGCTTCGGCCAAGCCGTCGAGATGTGCAACAACAACGGCACCTGCCGGAAGACGCTAAGCGGCACAATGTGCCCATCCTACCGCGTCACCCGCCAGGAGCAACACGTCACCCGTGGTCGCGCCAACTCCCTTCGCCTGGCCATATCGGGCCAGCTTGGACCGGATGCGTTTACCTCTCCTGAGATGAAGGAGACGCTCGACCTGTGCGTTTCATGCAAGGGCTGCAAGCGCGAGTGCCCCACTGGCGTCGATATGGCGAAAATGAAGATCGAGTTTCTTCATCACTACCATGCGCGCCACGGCCTTGCGCTCAAGGAGCGGCTGATCGCTCACCTCCCCCGCTACGCCCCCTTCGCCGCACACGTCGCGCCGCTCCTCAATCTGCGTGATTCGCTCCCCTTTCTCGCGAAGGCAACGGAGCGCTGGCTCGGTTTCAGCGCGCGGCGCACGCTCCCGAAGTGGCGCCGCCCCTGGAGGCAGTCGGGCAAAGTGGCGTCGCCGGATGACGTGGTCGGTGACGGCCGTGACCTCATTCTCTTCGGTGACACCTTTAATCGCTATTTCGAGCGCGAGAACCTGGAAGCTGCGGAACGCGTCCTTTCGGCGGCCGGCTATCGCCTGCATCACGTCCTGCCGTCGGGAGGCGGACGGCCTCTTTGCTGCGGCCGGACCTATCTCTCCACCGGACTGGTGGACGATGCGCGCAAGGAAGCCAGGCGCTCCCTTGACACCCTTGCACCTTATGTTGCCCGGGGCGCCCGGGTCATCGGCCTCGAGCCATCCTGCCTCCTGACCTTCCGAGATGAATTTGCGTCCCTGCTCCCCGAGGAGGAGGCCGAATCGCTGGCAAGAGCCGCCTTCCTGCTGGAGGAGGTGCTGGCGACGGACCTGGAGACCGGTACGGCCTCTCTGGCGTTGAAGGACCAAGGCCGGCGAACCGCCCACCTGCATGGTCATTGTCATCAGAAGGCGTTTGGAATCATGGGACCGACCGAGGCCGTCCTGCGCAAGGTTCCTGGCCTCAACGTGCGAACCATCGAGTCGAGCTGCTGTGGCATGTCCGGGGCGTTCGGCTATGGCGCCACGACGATTGACACCTCTTTCGCCATGGCGGAACTGTCGCTGTTGCCGGCTGTTCGCACGGCCCGAGCCGATGACCTCGTGGTTGCCGACGGTACGAGCTGCCGCCATCAGATCTACGATGGCGCCGGCCGCAAAGCGGCTCACGTCGTCCGCGTACTCGACAATGCGCTCGCAAACAGGGGGTTAAACACGCCATGAACGTGATATACTGACTCAAACAAGTGGTTCGGTGACCCCATGGAAGCTTCTCTCAGTATCAGCCGTCGCTACCTTCATGATGAGGTGGCGGAGCGCCTGCGGGACCTGATCCGCTCCGGCGAGCTTGAGCCGAAGTCGCGGGTGAATGAGCTTGAACTCGCAGAGCGCTTCGGAATATCGCGCACGCCGCTGCGCGAGGCGATCAAGATCCTGGCGACGGAAGGACTTCTCGAGCTGTTGCCCAATCGTGGCGCTCGCGTTGCCAGCATCACGAACCAGGAAATCGACGAGATGATCGAGGTTGTGGCGGGGCTTGAGGCCACCGCTGCCGACCTTGCCTGCAAACGCATTACCGATGCCGAGATTGCCGTCATCGAGGGACTACATCAGCGGATGGTCGCAGCTTGGAAGCAGAAGGACCACTCAGGCTACTTTACGCTCAACCGTCAGATTCACGAGGCGATCATGACGGCAAGCCGCAATGCGACGCTGCAAGGGATTTACGAGAATCTGTCGGGACGCATTCAACGGACCCGCTACTCGGCCCACAAGACACCCGAACAATGGCGCAGGGCCGTCACTGAGCACGAGCAGATGATCAAACTTCTGAGAGCCCACGACAGCGACCGTCTCGCAAAGCTCATGCGCGACCATATCTACGGGAAAAAAGAAGTCATCTTGGCCGCCTACGGGGAAAATACCTGATGTTAGGCTGGAGAACTCAGCCAGGCCAAGAGGAGTGGGACCGTCACGATCGAGGCTACGGTCGACAGCACGACCACGCCGGCCACCTCCTCAGGCTCATTGTTCCAGCGCTGAGCGAACAGGTAATTATAGACCGCGACAGGGTTCGCTGATTGCAGGATCAGAACGGCCTTCATGGCTCCGGACAAATCGAACAGCGTTGCGACCAGAATTCCGATCAGCGCCCCTCCCCCGATCCGAAATGCCGAAACCGCAGCCGCGCGACCAAATGAGGCCACCTTCAATCGGCTCAAGGAGGCACCCAGCATCAACAGCATCAGGGGAACCGTCAGGTTGCCGATCAACGCAAGGGTCTTGGCAATCGGCGCAGGCAGATCGATCCCCCAGAAGGACAGTGCGATTCCGATCGCAACAGCATAGAGCAGCGGCAAGCGCAGCAATCCTCGCCAGTTCGCCTTACCGGCCGCAATGGCTTGGCCGAACGTGTAGTTGGCGACCGAAGAGATCGAGAAGAACGCAATGGCATAGCCCAGTCCCTCGGGCCCGAAGGCGTAGAGCGAGAGCGGGAGGCCGAGATTGCCGGCATTGGGAAAGGCGATGGACGGCAGGAACGTCCGGAGGCGCAGTCTCGTGGCCCTCAGGAGCAGCGCTCCCGCGCAGGCAAAGAGGACGATGGCGGTTGTGGCAGCCGCTGCAACGGCCGTAAAAGCCTCGAACGAGAGACGCGACGTCTGGAATGTGCTGACGACGAGGCAGGGGGTCGCTACGTCGGCAATGAGAGCCGTCAGATCTCGTGATTCCAGCTTGTATCCCAGGCGCGTCCACACGAACCCGACCCCGACCGTGATCAGGATCGGGAGAACCACTGACGCGATCAGCAGGAGCAAAGGAATATCCGGCTCACGACCGAGCGAGCGGAAAGGGCAGAGCCCGACGAACGGTACTGCGGAACTGTCCGACTGGCTGCGTGCGGCAGAGGGCGGAGCATGGAAGATCCCGATGCAGGAGCGAGAGTTCAGGCCTCAAAACGACGGATGGCGTGATGCGAACCTTGGTATGCGCAAATATTGTCAGACATCCCAGAGCATGTAAATGCCCGCGCTACCGGATCATAAGCGGGTTTATTCACCTTCAATGACGAGCCCGTGATCAGACGACTTCGCGACCTTTGTCGGCTGACCGGGATGTCGATGCTGGTGCATCGTGCGAAGAAGGGGCACCGGTTTTTCGCACGATGCGCTCTTTCCAGGAAGGGAGCATCGGATTCAATCCCAAAAGTGCAAATCCACTTTTCACGTCCGATGCTCGAACGGCTCCCGCATTACCCTTTGAGTATCTGCTGGCGGTTTCCAGTCGGACCACTCGTCCGTGCAGGATCGGGAGGAGAAAGGATGCAGCATAGCGCGCGAGATAAGCGGCGACTTCGTCCCGTGTCGGGTATCCGTTGGGATCCCCGGCATAGCAAGGCCAGTCAACGCGCTCTAACGAAGGATCGTGAACAGCACGAGCCAGTCATAGCGCTCCCGCCAAGATCCGCCGACACGGGCATTGGCGTCCAACAGCATGAGAGAGAAGCCGCTGTTGCGAAGATGGTACCCGGCGGCAGACCGGCCTAGCCCGCTCCGATGACCAACACATCCAGGGAGCCTGTGTCAGAAGCCATTTCGGCTTTCGTCGTCCGGTCTCGGGATGAGGGTTGCAAGGAAGGCGACCAACTGCCGCCGCTCGCTCTCGCTCAGGATGAGCGGGCGGAGCTCGCTGTGACCGGCCGGGGCCTCCGGCGCGGCGCTGTAGTGCGCTACCACGTCCGCCAGCGTGCGGATCTGGCCGGCGTGCATGTACGGCGGACGGCTCGCAGCGCCTCTCAGCGAGGGAGTCTTGTAGGCGCGCAGGAGTTCGTGCCCGTCCGCCGCCATGAAGCGCAGCTCCGTGCAATCGCCCTCGCCCGCATCGCTGTAGGGGCCGAGGCAGTTGAACGGATCCTCCCGCACCAGCTTCGCACCCGATGCCCGGCCCCGGTCCTCCGGCAACCCGGGTGCCGCTGGGACGCCCGTGTTGTGGAAGTGGTTGTCGGTCAGCAGCGGGCCGTTGTGGCAGTTGACGCATTGGCCCCTGCCGATAAACAGGCGCAGGCCGGCAATCTCGTCGTCAGTGAGAATTTCGGCACCATTGGCGGATCCGAGCGCAGACGCATAAGCGTCGAATCGCGTCGGGGCCGGCTGGATCCTGCGCTCGAAGGCGGCAATCGCCTTGCCGATGTTGGCGAACACCCGGTTCACCCTCTTGCGGTCCGCCTCCGCCATTGCCTCCCAGGCTCTGGCCGCTTCCAGCTCGGTGGCGGCGTCTGGATCCGCGACAGGCCCCGCATGGAGGGGCATACGGACCATGTCGGGCAGAGGCCCGAATACGGCCTCATAAGTTGCGCGATAACTCTCGGCGATCAGGCGGGCATGCTGCGTGCGGTTACCGCCATGCTCGACAGGGCTCTCAAGTGGCCCCAGCGCCTGCGACCAGAGACTGTCCTTGCGGCCATCCCAGAACAGGAACGGGCTGTGTGCCATACCGGCAATCGGCATCGTGCGCCGGGTGGTGGTGCCGATGGCATGTGCGAGCGGCTGGTCGTCCTGGAACTGGCGTCCGGGCAGGTGGCAGCTGGCGCACGCGACCTTACCATTGGCGCTCAATCGCGTGTCGAAGAACAGAGCGCGGCCGAGCTCCGCGGCCTGGGGATCGTCGGCGACCCGATTCGAGGGGTCCTTGGGCAGCGGTGGCAGCGCATCCAACGCGAGTGATCGAATGACGGCGCGCTCCTCCGCCCCCCACCGTGCGTCGGGCGCGGAGAGGGCCTGCAGCCCGGCCGCCAGAAGGCCGCCGCCAAGCAACACCGATGCGAGAATGGTGGCCTCCGTGCGCATGGCAACCTCCTCAGAGTACCAGGTTGAAGCTGACGGTGTCGGGCCCTTTGGGGCCGTCGATGGCAAGGTCGAGCGTCCACCAGCCGCGCATGTTGAATTTCATGCCCTCGATCAGGTAGCGGCCATCGCCGAGGTCCTTCGTCACCTGGGGTGATGTCGGCAGGCCATGGCCGTGCTGGGGCATGCCGCCGTTGATCCCGATCTTTGCCGCCTTCACCGGCGCGCCGTCGGCCGTCTGAAGCGTCACGGTCCAGGCATGCATTGAACCGACCGTGATGGGCGTGGCCTCCGGCGTGATGGCCGTCTTATAGAGGCCCCCGGCCGTAGGCTTGTCGAGCGCCAGATCGACGTTGTCGGGAACGGATCGCATCATCGCGCCGGCGGTGACGATGCCGCCGGCGAGCACGAGTGCGGGAATGCCGAACAGGAGCGCACGGCGCGAGGTGAGGGTCGGCATGATGGATCCTTGTACGGCGTCATGTGGGGGGCGGTATTGCAGGGGCGCAACCTATACTCGGAGCCGGCAGGGTACTTGAACGATTCTGCTAACTTTGGCCTGAGCGCCCAATGTGGTAATGACGTGACAGCAAGAAACGGCTGAGCGACAAGATGAGGACCGTAGTTCCTGGCAGGATAGTGCTATGGGAAGGTGCCAGCCTCTGGTCCTTCGATGTGCCGGCTGAGTTGGCGGGCCAGCCGACAAACCGCGTCCACTCCCATCACGCCATCCAGGTTACCCTCTCGGCCGGCGGTCGCTTTACCATCCAGACCCAGGACAAGCGCTTGGATGGACCCGCCGTCCTCATCGCCTCGAACGTGCCCCATGCATTCGAGCCGGAGGGCA
Organism: Microvirga sp. M2; assembly: GCF_047497095.1. Lineage (NCBI taxonomy): Bacteria > Pseudomonadati > Pseudomonadota > Alphaproteobacteria > Hyphomicrobiales > Methylobacteriaceae > Microvirga > Microvirga sp. M2. Next base: position 1,359,582 of record NZ_CP134064.1, on the reverse strand, counting down.
AGATCGCGCTTCTCTTTGTGGAGCCCGAAAGCCGGCTGGGCAGATCGCTGTCGTGCACGATGATGGGAATTCCTGCGACTCGCCTCGACGCCTCGCTCCTCGGAGACCCATCGAGCAATCTCGCCGCCATCTGGGCGGACCGGAGGCCGGACCATGCGACGGTTGAAGCTATGGGCAGGTCCGTCCTGCAGCACATTGTCGGCGAGACTCCTCCGATGAGCACGCTCGACCCGCGGATCGCGCGAACGCTCGAATGGCTTGCCGCGCGCCTCAGCGGCCGCATCATGCTTACGGACGCTGCATCCATCGCCTGCCTCTCGGACAGCCGCTTCAGCCATCTCTTCGCCGCCGAGGTCGGTCTGCCCTTCCAGACTTACCTACTCTGGCGGCGCCTTATGACCGCGGTGGAGCGGATCGCTTCCGGGACATCTTTGACAGCTGCTGCATACGAGGCCGGGTTTGCGGATTCCGCGCATTTCAGCCGGACGTTTCAGCGAATGTTCGGGATTCCTGCTTCGTCCCTCCAGCTGGCATAGGCACTTTGATCACACGCTGTTAGACTGTCGCTGTGCATCCAATCAAACGATGCGCTCCTTGAGGAGGGAGCATCGGATTCAACCCCAAAAGTGCAAATCCACTTTTTGCGTCCGATGCTCTGGGCTCACGCTCAGTGTCCGGAGGTCTGCATTCCGCGGCTCGTCTCGTATAGGAACCAGATGCGTTTCTCGGTCTGGTCGATGAACTCCTCAAGAAGGCTCTCGGTCGCGACATCGTCATGATCGTCGCACAAATCGTGCGTCTGGCGCATGAAGGCGGCGAGCTGTTTGTTGTCGTCCATCAGCTCGGCGAGCATGTCGGCGGGCTCGACATAACTGGCGTCGTTGTCGAGAAGGCGCTGCACGCGTCCAATGTGACCGATCGACCGCAAGGTGGTTCCGCCGACCTTGCGCGCCCGCTCCGCCAGGGGATCGGTCATGGCGAAGATCTCGTCCGCCTGATCGTCGAACATGAGGTGATAGTCGTGGAAATGGGGGCCGCTCACATGCCAGTGGAAGTTCTTGGTCTTGAGGTACAGAGCGAAGGTATCCGCAAGAAGTGCGGTCAGCGCCGCCGCGATTTCCTCACTGGCTTGGGACGACAGAAAGGTTGGAGTTTCAAGGCGGGGTGCAGGGCGGCTCTTGCGCTCTGCCGCGATACTGGTCGCGCTCTTTGTCTTGGTGGATTTACGTGAAGAGAGGGCCCTGGCCATGCGCAATCTCCGATGTTGGACTGACGCTCCGAAGGTCGGCATCTGCTGGCGACGGGACGATGGAGCACCGCAAGCTGAACCCTTGCGAGCCTGACAAGTTCCCCGGGGCGGGAACGGGATCCGCCTGCCGGAATGGGCTGATCGAAACGCACACGCCTCAAGTGTGTCCCCGCCTCACATCGTGCAGGCTCGTCGACTCGGCGACCGATCGGCTCCCCCATGGAAGCGTCAGCGACGAAGCGGCGAGGATCCCGCCCGCTTCACATCGCCACCGGTGGCGACGGTGGTCCCGATCACAGGCTCCTCTCGACCGCACTTGCGGCGACGCAGATCCGTCCCCGGCGCAAGCGCCTCTGCCTTCACCGTGCTCAGATGGCCGAGGGGCCCTGCCGTTCCCGACAGGCCTGTGTCGAGGAGCTCCCGCATGATCCGCGTTCGCGCTGCCGCACTGGGAGAGCCCAGGACCACGCCGACAACCCGCCGGCCTCCGCGGACGGCCGAGACGGCCGCATTGAACCCGGAGGCACAGACGTAGCCGGTCTTCGTCGCCTCGAGGCCGGAATAGTCCTCGACCAGCTTGTTGGTGTTCTTCAGCGTCCGGCCGTCGACCGTGACCGCCGACGTCCGAAACAGTTCGGCATGGTCCCCATGGTAGCTCAGAATAGCCAGCATCAGCACGGCCATGTCCCGCGCGTTGGTCACCTGGCGGTCATGATGCAGGCCGCTGGCATTCACGAAATACGTCCCGCTCATGCCGAGACGCCTCGCCTCCGCGTTCATCGCGGTGACGAACGATGCCTCGCTCCCGCTGATGGCTTCTGCAATGGCGACCGCCACGTCGTTGGCGCTTTTGACCAGCATGACGAGGAGTGCATCCTCCAGCCGGAGCGAGGTCCCTGGTGGGACGCCCAGTTTGGACGGCGCCTGAGCAGCGGCCCGGGCACTCAGGACGATGGAGCTGTCCATGGTGAGGCGGCCCGATTGAACTGCCGCAAGGGCAAGATGAGCCGTCATCAGCTTGGTGAGCGAGGCCGGATGCCAGGAACGGGTCGCCTCCTGGGCCGCGAGGATATCGCCCGTGGAGGCGTCCACCAGCAGCAGGGGCGAGGCGCCGGTCGGCGCGGCCGCCAGGATCAGTCCAGCGGCAAGCAGGAGCGAGGGCAGTTTCATGAGCCGATGGTTGACCGAAGCGCGGCCGTGCGCAAGCCTCAGATCGCGAGGCCCTCCGACCTCGGTACTCCCATCGGGCCGCAGACGCCGGACCGCCTCGACGGCTTCGATCGGTTCATGCCGTCCAACGATGTGACCGGACAGGAGACGAATGGCCCGTGCGGGTCCGCGGCCTGCCCTGCTGATCCCGACGGGAATATAGAGCAACGCCCGGGATCATCCTCCTGGCCGCCAAGGCCAGGGACCGCGGGGGAGGCGGAAGTCAGTCACCCCTGCAGGTTGCTCATCAGACCGGAGTTGGAACGTCGGCCGGAATGAGCCCCTCCCGATTCAGGTCCTCCCAGAGAGCCTGCGGAATCTTCGCCGCCATCAACCGGGCGTTCTCGCGCACCTTGTCGGCGTGCTTGGCACCGGGAATGATGGCGGCGACGACCGGATGGGCAGCACAGAACTGAAGGGCTGCCGACCGCAGATCGACGCCATGGCGGCCGCAGATTTCCGCCAGGCGGTCCCGCTTCCGGATCATCTCGGCGGGCGCCTCCCGGTATTCGAAGTTCCGCCCTCCCGCGAGCAGACCGGAATTGTACGGACCGCCGACGACCACATGCACGCCCCGATCCGCACACATCGGAAAAAGCCGATCCAGCGCCGGCTGATTGAGGAGACTGTAGCGTCCGGCGAGGAGGAACACGTCAGGGTCGGACATCTCGAGGGCCCGTTCACAGGGTTCGGTCAGATTGACCCCCATGCCCCATCCCTTGATGACACCCTCGTCGCGGAGGCGGATGAGAGCCCGGGCGGCGCCGTTCATCGCCACGTCGAACAACGCCTTCCACGCGTCGCCGTGGTGATCGGCGGCGAGATCGTGGATGTAGACGATGTCGATCCGGGCCAAGCCAAGGCGCTGATAGCTATCCTCGACCGAGCGCATCGTCCCGTCATAGGTGTAATCGTATTCACCTCGAAACGGCAGGCCCCCGACGAAAGGCGGATTCTCCGGCGCGCTGGGGTCAGGCCGCATGATCCGGCCGACCTTCGTGGAAAGGACGAACTCCTCACGCGGGTACCGACGCAGCACATGGCCGAAGCGGTGCTCGGACAGGCCACTGCCGTAATGAGGCGCGGTGTCGAAGTAGCGCACCCCTGTGTCCCAGGCTGCACCGAGCGCGGCCTCTGCTGTTTCCTCGGACACCACGCCGAACATGTTACCGAGGGGGGCACCACCGAAACCTAAGGGGCCAGGCGGCGCAAAATGAGACTGGGGCATCATCTCTTCCTTCCGATCCAGGGGCATCCGTCGCCGTGCGTCAAGCACCGGATGCAGGGAAAAGCGGCTCAACTGAATTGGGTGCCAAAAAGCCGCACCCCATACTCCTGTTCCCGGCGGGGCCGCTCCGCCTCGCCTTGAAGCGTAGCTCCGGGGCGCAGAGCTGAAGCAAGACCACAGATCGGCTGCGCGGATTTCGGGTCCTTACGCCTTCATCCGGGATCCAGGGCGGCTGCTACCGGCTTCAGCCTTCTGAGCCGAACTTTCTTCGACCGTTGGATAGACCCCCGCCAGGACCTGGTCGAAATGGCGGCGCAAGGCGTTGTTGCAGCCGCAGGACAACGTATCCAGCCTCTCAAGATCCCGCACGCGCACGCCGCCTCTGCGGGTCTCCAGGAGATGGCGGCGTTTCAAGGACTGAATGACCCGGCTCACGTAACTCCGGCCGACACCCATCATGCTGGCCAACTGCTCCTGGGTCAGGGGGATGTCGTGATCGCCCGTTCGATCAATGGCGGCCAGCAGCCATTTCACCGTTCGCTGCTCGATAGTGTGCACCGCATTGCAGGCCACCGATTGGAACACCTGTGCCAGCATGCAATCCGCGTAGCGGGCGAACAGGTGCCGCAGGCTCGGCGACCGGGTTTCGAACTCCTCGAGATCCGCGGTCGAGAGGCGCAGGAACGGACCCGGAAACTGAACCTCGGAACGGGCAAAGGCCGGCAGGCGTCCTTGGCTCACGATCCCGCCGACGGCGCCCTCGCGTCCGATCAGGGCAGTCTCCACCGTGAGGCCGTCCTCGAGTTCGACGACGAACGAGGCGAGACTTGGCCCACAGGGAAAGTAAACAAATCTGACCTCATCTCCCGGCTGATACAGCTTAACTCCGGTTTCGCCCTCCCACTCCTGCAGCGAAGGCGCCACGATGGCGAGGTCTTCCGGCCTGAGAGCACTCAGCAGGTTGTTGCTGGAAATCCTTTTCCTGAGGTGCGACGAGATCATTGCGGGCTGCATCAGGCGTCTTTCCTCCACTTTCCTCCACCGCTTCGCCAGTTCCAACGCGCCAGGGCAACTTACGTTCAATTGTGAACATAACCCCGATCCTGTGTGCACATGTGCACAGACAGGCCCGTTGCTCCTGTCTACAAGGACACGCGAGCGTCCCCTCCATGAGGGACACACCAGAGACAAGCGCCCGTGTCGTCCCGATGTGTCGGATGAGGATCGAGGCGCCAACTCGGGCTCTGTCGAAACCGTTCACCCGTTGAGGCTTTCCATGACGCTTCAGACGCATTCCGATGCAGCCCCGATCCCAACAGGCATTGCAGGGCTCGACGACATTCTCGCCGGAGGATATGCCGGCAACCGCGCTCACCTCATCGAGGGGCGGCCCGGCTCCGGAAAGACGACGTTGGGGATGCAGTTCCTTCTCGCGGGCGCAAAGCAGGGAGAGACCTGTCTCTACATCACCCTGTCCGAGAGCAAGCGGGAACTCCTGTCCGTAGCATCCCGCCATGGCTGGTCCCTTGATGGCATCGAGATCTTCGAACTGGTGCCGCCGGAACTCAGCCTTGATCCGCAACAACAACAGAGTCTTGTTCACTCCTCCGATCTGGAACTCGGCGAGACGGTGCACATGGCGGTGGCGGAGATCGAGCGCGTCAAGCCGAGCCGGGTCGTGTTCGACTCGCTCTCGGAGATCCGGCTTCTGTCGCAAGGGTCCCTGCGCTATCGTCGGCAGGTGCTGGCGCTGAAGAGCTACTTTCTGCTCAACGATGCCACGGTCCTGATGCTCGACGACCTCACGTCCGAGCAGGATGACCTTAATCTGCACTCGATCAGCCACGCGGTAATTCGTCTCGAGCAGGTCGTTCCGGCCTATGGGTCGGAACGGCGCCGGCTCAGCGTCACCAAGATGCGCGGCACCGCCTTCCGGGGCGGCTATCACGATCTTAAGATCCAACGCGGCGGTCTGCGGGTCTTTCCCCGTCTCGTGGCAGCCGATCATCACACGCCATTCGCACTCGACGCGATTCCCAGCGGCATCGATGAGCTCGATAGCATCCTGGGTGGGGGCTTGAGCCGCGGAACGAGCACCCTTGTCGTGGGCCCCTCGGGCGCAGGCAAGTCCACGCTCGCGCTAGGCTATCTCTGGGCCGCGCTGGAGCGGGGCGAGCCCGGCCTGATGATCAGTTTCGACGAGACCACCGGCATCCTCCTGCAGAGGGCGAAAGGCGTCGGGTTCGACCTGACACCTCACGTGGAAGCCGGGCGACTGCGCATCGAGCAGATCGATCCGGCCAACGTCTCGCCCGGCGAGTTCACCTACCGGGTGCGGGATGCTGTCGAGCAGGGTGGTGCGAAGACAGTCGTGATCGACAGCCTGACCGGGTATCTGAATGCCATGCCGGAGCAGCCCTTCATCGTGCTCCAGATGCACGAACTGCTCACCTATCTGAACCAGCAGGGCATCGTGACGATCATGATCCTGGCGCAGCACGGGATGGTCGGCCAGATGGTTTCGCCGATCGATCTGACATATCTGAGCGATGCGGTCGTGTTGCTTCGTTTTTTCGAGGCCGGCGGGCGGATCCGACGGGCCTTGTCGGTCGTCAAGCGGCGGACGGGCCCGCACGAGGACACGATCCGGGAGTTCCGGATCGACAGCCAGGGGTTGCGCGTTGGTCCGCCACTGGAGCAATTCCGGGGCGTGTTGACGGGCGTACCGACATTCGAGGGCCAGCGCGCCTCCCTTCTCGAGGAGCGTGAGGCCGGCGATGAAGAAGGCCGATGACGGATCCGTGCTGATCCTCGCCCCGCATGGGCGGGATTGCGCGGTGGCGGGGGCCATCCTTAGCGAAGTCGGGATCAAAGCCGAGATCTGCCCTAGCCTCCAGACGCTTGTCGGTGGCTTGGATGCGGCAGCCTGCGCGGTGGTCACGGAGGAGGCGCTTCTCAACGCCGACCGGCGGGAGCTCGCCGGGTGGGTCGAACGGCAGCCGCCCTGGTCCGATTTTCCCTTTATCCTTCTCACCCATCGCGGCGGCTCACCGATCGAGCGCCTGACCGAGCTGCTTGGGAACGTGACGGTGCTGGAGCGTCCGTTCCATCCGGCCGTGCTGGTCAATGCCGCCAGGTCTGCTCTACGGGCGAGGCAGCGGCAGCGAGAGGTGGAGCTGCATCTCGAGGACCGTCAGCGAACCCATGAGCGCCAAGCCCTGTTGATCCGCGAACTGCATCATCGGGTGAAGAATACCCTTGCGACCGTGCAGGGCCTGCTCGGGGCCACGGCCCGCTCGACACACTCTGTCGATGAATTCTACCGCTCGTTCGCGGACCGGATCGTTTCCCTGTCCAATACGCACAATCTCCTCACGGAGGACTACTGGCAGACGGCACCGCTGATCGAAATGTTCAGGAATGAGCTGTCGCATTACGACGATGGCGCCCAGCGGCGGATCACCCTCGATGGGCCGCCCGTGGAGCTCTCGGCCGATCTCGCCGTTCCGATCGGCATGGCGGTGCATGAGCTCACCACGAACGCTGCCAAGCACGGGGCGTTATCGGTTCCAGGTGGGGAGATCTCCGTGGTCTGGAGGGTCCGGGATCTGAAAGCAGAGCGTCGGCTCGCCATCGCGTGGGTAGAGCGCGGCGGCCCGCCTGTCGAGACGCCGCGGCGAAAGGGTTTCGGCTCGACGCTCCTGCACCGGGTTTTGACCCATCAGTGCCATGCGGAAATCAGTATCTCGTACGAGCGCGAGGGATTGTCTTGCCATATGGACATTCCCCTCGTCGAGGAACGCCTTGTGCCCGAATATTGATCGTGGAGGGAACACGATCTCGACCGAGCCTATTCGGCCGCGACGGTGGCCTGCTGGGAACAGGGACATCCTGCACAGCCCGGCCCCCGTCACCAGATCTCGTCCTCGCAGCCACCCCGGAGGAGAGCGCTCGCGATCCCGGTCGGAATCCACCTTTGGCTTCGGCCCCCATCCCGCAAACTGGCATCGGGACAGTCCATAGGACACCGCGCGGTTTGCCCCATGGCGTGCAAATGATTGCGGTATCCTGCCGATCATCATGGGAACGGAAGCTGTCAAGCTCCGTTAGACAATTCCCGATTGGAATTGATCTAAAGGAGCATGTTCGATGCGTTCAACCCTGCTTTCGACGGCCGCCGCCGTAGCGTTGGTCCTCGGGGCCGCTCCGGTCCTCGCACAGGCCGAAGCCCCCGGCTCGTCGGGCACCTCGCGTGCTCAGATTACGCCACCGGCGTCTTCAACGGAAGCATCCGGTACTGCGGAAGGCGCTTCGGGCCGGGATCATCCCCGTTCCGTGACCACTGACCCGAAGCGCAGCCAGAACTCGGCTCCCTCCGGATCATCGACCGGTCAGGTGCAATCGCGCCAGGGTTCATCCTCGCAAGATACGTCCAGCACCGGTTCGGCGACTTCGCCTGAGCGGACCCAGCGCCCGACCGTCTCCGGCAGCTCGACCCAATCCTCGGATCACAAGCAGCGTCCGCAGCAAGGCTATTCTCAATCGACGAGCAGTTCGCAAAGCGCTACGACAGGCTCCAGCGCCACATCGCAGGCCCCTCGGGAAAGCCAGCAGCGCTCGACCACCGGCTCCTCGCAGCAGCAGAGCACCCAGTCCGGTTCGAATGCGGCCGCGCAGCCCTCGGGCTCCGCTGCCCGGCAGAGCAACCCGCCATCCACTTCCGCCTCGTCGAACACCTCGACGAACGCAGTTGCGAGCCTGAACACGGAGCAACGCACCGAGGTGACGCAGGCATTCAGCAGGACCAGCGTCAACACGGTTTCGAACGTGAGCTTCAACGTGTCGGTCGGCACCACCATCACCGAGGAGGTGCGTCTGTCGCCCCTGCCGCCGGAAGTCGTGCGGATCGTGCCGCAGTACCGGACCTATCAGTACGTGGTGGTGCGCGATGAGATCGTGATCGTCGAGCCGAAGACGAAGAAGATCGTCGAGGTGATCCATAAATCGGGCAGCTCGCGCAAGTCTGCCTCGGTGAGCCTGAACAGCGAACAGCGCAAGAAGTTCAAGAGCACCGTTGAGACCACGGGTTCGATTCGGCCGTCCACGTCGACCAGGATCGAGATCCGCGAAGGCGCGACGCTTCCGCAGGACGTCGAAATCATGGAGGTGCCGGAAGCCGTCGTCAGCGAAATGCCGGAGCTCCGGACCTATCGCTACGTGGTGATCGGTGACGAAGTCGCGCTGGTCGAGCCCGAGACCCGCCGCGTGATCGAGGTCATCGAATAAGTCATTCGGTTGGAGGGAGGCACCTCCCTCCAACCCCTCCGTTCAAGCGGCGGAACCGACCAGCCGCTCTGGATCGAGTGACAAAGCCTCCGGCAACCACCGTGGCTCCTTCAAGACGCGGCTCTAGGAATGCGCCTCGAAAATATGGAATTACAGTTCACGGCCCGAGCCATCTCCGACAATCGACAAGATATTGGAGATATTAATGCAGCATTCATCTTCATGAATATTATGGGAACACGCTAAATTATACCGCCGCTGGCGAAACTATTCTCGCTAATAGACGTTAAGTGAACAGCGGGCCAAAAACCCGAGCTAGAAATTCAGGAGAAAATCCATGTCGAAGAAGCTTCTTCTTGCTGGCGCCGTCCTTGCATCCCTCGCCCCCGCGGCAGCCTTCGCCCAATCCGGTGGCGCCGCGGCCGGTGCGGCGACCGGTGCGGTCGGCGGCGCCATCGTGGGCGGTCCTGTCGGTGCTGCGGTGGGCGGCGTGACGGGCGCCATCGTGGGCGGCATCGCCGACCAGCAGCAGCCGGAGTTCCGCCAGTACGTCACCACCCAGCACGTTCCCTCCTACACCTACAAGGAAGAGGTGCGCGTGGGCGCCGTGCTTCCGGAATCCGGCGTGACCTTCCACGAGGTTCCCGCTCAGTACAAAGTGAAGGGCTATCGCTACACGGTGGTGAACGACACTCCCGTGCTGGTCGAACCGGGCACCCGCAAGATCGTCCAGGTCATCCGCTAAGCGACATACGTGGACACTGGAATGGGCGGCCCAGCGGGGCCGCCCTTTTCGTATGAAATCTCGATACCAACCGCATTCGGACAATGGTTGCTGTCGTCATGACGGCTTAGCCCTCGCGCGAAACGAGGGGAATTCCCGACACGGGCGGATGGGCCCGCGCGCTGTTGGGAATTCACGCTCCTCGAATAAACTCGTTTCACGCCCGATGGCCAATCCGCCACATCGAACCATCAACTCGAATATAGGCTGCTCCGACATGGACCTCCGGTTCCATTGGAAGGAACCCGATCGAGCCTGACTGCAATAAATCGCTTCGATGTGAAATGCCGAAGACGATTCATGAGGCCCTTTTTTGCGCGATCGGCTTACCGCTGTTTCGCCACGCTTCCCAAATTGACGCCGGAGCCCTCCCGAGCGAAGCTTGGCAGACAAGGCGGGAGGAAATGGTGAAGCTTGAACGCTGGCTCCTTGCGAGCACCCTGGCCCTGAGTGCTGGTCCTGCAGTGGCGGATATCATCGTGGAACAGGCCATGATCACGGCAGGCGAGTTGCGGGTCGTCGGTCGGCTCAACAAACCGCGTCAGACGGAAATTACCCTCGACGCCGACCACCAGACGAAAACCGACGCGAATGGACGCTTCGCATTCCGGGTGATCTACCATCCTGCCAACTGCATCGTCACGCTCCGGGCCGATGAGGAGCAGCGCGAGGCGGTGGTCGGGTTCTGCGGCCAGAGGGGCCCCGAGGGGCCGCGCAACGAGACGATGCCGCAACAGGCGTCACTCGAGCAGGCTGTGGCAGGCCCGCCTGGACCGGCCGGCACTCCCGGGCCGGAGGGTCCACTCGGCCCCCAAGGACTAAGCGGGCCGGCCGGAGCCGACGGCGCCCAGGGCCCGCCAGGACCTCCCGGCCCGCTCGGTCCTCCAGGACCTCCTGGACCGGAGGGATCCGCCGGACCAACGGGACCGCAGGGACCCCAAGGGGGCGCGGGACTCCAAGGGCCGCAAGGACCGCAGGGAGCCCCTGGCCCGAGAGGGGACTCGGGCGCGGTGGGACCTCTTGGACCGGAAGGTCCGGCCGGTCCAGGCGGGCCGGCTGGACCGCAGGGAGAAGCCGGACCGCCCGGCCCTCCTGGCCCAGCGGGTCCCGCCGGAACGGCTGGCCCAGCGGGTCCCGCCGGAACGGCTGGCCCCTCGGGGCCTCCTGGCCCGATAGGGCCGGAGGGACGACCAGGAGCGGCCGGAACGATCCTTCGGGTGCTCGTGCAGCAATGCGCGCCGGGAGGGCGATGCGCCGCCCGCTGCGACGAAGACGAGTTTCCGATCGGCGGGACATGCAACCGCAACGACCATTTCGCCATGGACGAGAACAGCGTCTATTGTTTCTCCGTGCACGAGGATGAAAGCAGCACGCGGGCCAGGGCGATCTGTGCCAAAAAATAATGAAGTGACGTCAGTGAGGCCGGCACCGTCGCCTTGACCGCGGCCGTTTGACCGGAGCGGCCATTTACAGCGTCGGATGTGAGATCGAACTCACGTTCGACGCTTTCACATTGTGATCTTGAGCATCTTTTCACGCAAAACCGGTTCTCACTTTTTCGCACGATGCTCTAGAATGGCTTCCAGCCTTGAAGAGAACGTGAGATCAGGCGTGCCGTTTGCATGACGATCGGAGCAAGCTTCTCGCGCGCCGCTTCAGCCGTCCAATCTGCGGTGGATGTCGAAACGCCGACCGCTGCCAGCGGGCGTCCGCTTCCATCCAGAATCGGCGCCGCGAGTGCAATCTCACCGTGATTGACCTCCTCCTCCACGAGAGCGAAGCCATCACGTCTCGCAGCTGTCAGGCGCTGCTCCACCGCTGCGCGGTCGATAAGCGTATGTGGGGTTCGTGGCTGGAAATTCGTCTTGTCGAGAATGAGCTTTACCTCCTCGGCCGGCAGCCAGGCGAGTTGCGCCCGGCCCCCGGCCGTGCAGAAGGCCGGCAGCCTGCGCCCGATCGTCGATGTCGGATTCATCAAGCGGCGGCTCGGCATGCGGATGACGGCAACGACCTCCGGGCCATCGAGTTCAGCGACGTTGATCGTCTCTCGGCAATCGTCCCGCGCTGAGGCCACGAACGGGATTGCGACCTCGTACAGCGGACTGGCGTGAAAATAATGGTATGCGAAATCGAGCATGCGCACCGCGAGGCGGTAGCGGCGCGTCCTTTCATCCTTGTGCAGATAGCCGAGACGGACCAGCGTATGCGTGATGCGCTGGGCGGCTCCCATGCTGATTCCCGATCGCCCTGCGATCTCGCGCAGGCCAAGGGCATCCCAACTGTCATCGAAGGCCTTCAGCACCCCTAGGCCCTTCGCGAGGGAGTTGATGAACAGCGGGTCTTCCCGGGACGTCCCGCTAGTCACGCCCTCGGCACGCAGAACGTCCGGCATCTCTGCCGGATCCTTGATTGCGACGGACCGTCTCGGCGCCATGACGGCTTCCTCCATGCGTTCAGCCAGGGTCCGCTTCGCGGCAGATCCCTTGACAAGCTAGGCAATTCTATCTGAAATAATCGCGTTGCGCTACTCTCCTATCGCATTGCGATAACAGATATCTGTTTTCAAGTAACAAAAGCTCCAGGCCGACCGGCTCAGGAGCGACCATCAGAGAGAGACCATGAAACAGCCAATAAGCGTCCTTGCCGGCGTCCTCGCCGCGTCGTTCCTCGCCAGCCACGCATTGGCGGCGGAGATCAAGATCGGCACCGCTTCTGAGCCGAGCTCCCTCGATCCGCACTACCATAACCTCACACCCAACAATACGGTGCGCCGGCACATCTTCGAATCGCTCGTCGATCAGGACGCCAAGCAGCGCCTGATCCCGGCGCTGGCGGAATCCTGGCGGACGGTGGATGACACGACCTGGGAATTCAAGCTGCGCAGGGGCGTGAAATTCCACAACGGCACGGAGTTCACGGCACAGGACTTCGTCTATTCGGTCTGCCGCATCCCGAACGTGGCCAACAGCCCGTCGTCGTTCACGCTCTACACCAAGGGCATCGACGCCATCGAGACGCCGGATCCTTACACCATCGTCATCAAGACGGCGGCACCCTATCCCCTACTGCCCGTGGAATTGACCACCTTCGGCATCATCTCGGCCAAGGCTGCCGGCGGCGAGAAGGTCGCGTTCGACAAGGCGGGCTGCAAGGCTGATTCCTGGCCGACGACGCAAGCCTTCAACGATGGAACGCTCGCCATCGGCACCGGCCCCTTCAAGCTGGCCGAGTACGTCAAGGGTGAGCGGATCGTGCTTGCTCGCAACCCCGACTACTGGGGCCAAAAGCCCGAGTGGGAGAAGGTGACGTTCCGCCCGATCACCAGCGACGGTCCGCGTGTCGCGGCACTGCTCGCAGGGGACGTCGACCTGGTCGACGAGCCACCGCTGCAGGACCTGGAGCGGCTGCGCAAGGACCCCAAAGTCTCGGTCGTCGAAACCATGTCGAACCGCGTGGTCTATCTCGCCCTCGATCAGGCCGAACCGACGCCGACGATCAAGGGCACCGACGGCAAGAACCCGCTGCGCGACATCCGCGTTCGTCAGGCGCTTTCGCTGGCCATCGACCGCAAGGCCATCGTTCAGCGCATCATGAACAATACCGCGGAACCCGCAGCTCAGCTCCTGGCGCCGGGCCTGTTCGGCACGAACCCCGACCTGACAGTCGTCAGCGATGCAAAGAAGGCCAAGGAGCTGCTGGCCGAAGCCGGCTATCCCAACGGCTTCGAACTGACGATCGGCACGCCGAACGACCGTTACATCAACGACGAGAAGATCGCCCAGGCGGTCGCCCAGATGTACAGCCGGCTCGGCATCAAGACCCAGGTGGATGCGTCGACCGTCAACGTCTTCTTCTCACGGCGCAACAAGGGCGAGTTCAGCGTGTATCTCGCGGGCTGGAGCGCCGCGACCGGTGAAGCGTCTTCACCCCTGAAGTCCCTGGTCGCCACGAGGATCAAGGAGAAGGGCTTCGGGCCGACGAACTACACGGGATATTCCAACCCGAAGCTCGACGAGCTGCTCACCAAGGCCCTTGCCACCGTCGACGACAAGGAACGGGAAAAGCTCCTGGCCGAGACGATGAAGGTCGCGATGGACGACTACGCCGTCCTGCCCCTGCACTACGAGGTGACTTCGTGGGCCATGCGCAAGGGGCTGAGCTACGAACCCCGAGCCGACCAGTACACGCTGGCGGCAGCGATCCACGCGGCCAAGTAAGGGCGCCCGCCATTCGCCTGTCGGGGGCGGCATCAGCCGTCCCCGATCCATTTTCCCGTCCGCCATGTGGAATTCGACATGCTGGTTTTTCTGATCCGGCGCATCGCCCAGAGCGCGATCGTGGTTGCGATCATGTCCGTCCTGGTGTTCGCGGGCATCTTCGCGATCGGCAACCCCATCGACGTGCTGATCAGCCCCGAGGCCGACGAAGTCGAGCGAGCCGCCGCCATTGCGCGCCTCGGCCTCGATCGTCCTATGCACGAGCAGTTCCTGACCTTCGCCAAGAATGCTCTTTCCGGCGACCTCGGAACCTCGTTCGTCCACGGCGTGCCGGCCGTCAACCTGGTCCTCGAGCGCTTTCCGGCGACCCTTGAACTGGCGCTGTTCGCCATGATCATCGCGGTGCTGACAGGCATTCCGCTGGGCATGTGGGCAGGACTTCGTCCGGACTCCCGCGCAGGCCGCATCATCATGGCCGGATCGATCCTGGGATTCAGTCTTCCCACCTTCTGGGTCGGCATGCTTCTCATCATGGCTTTCGCCGTCTCTCTCGGCTGGCTCCCTGCCAGCGGCCGGGGATCGACCGTCAGCGTGTTTGGCGTCCCGTTCAGCTTTCTGACGCTCGACGGCCTCAAGCACCTGCTTCTCCCGGCGCTGAACCTGGCTCTCTTCAAGGTGTCTCTCGTGATACGCCTCGCCCGCGCCGGAACCCGCGAGGTGGCGCTGCAGGATTACGTCCGCTTCGCTCGCGCCAAGGGCCTGCCGATGCGGCGCGTCATCGGCGTCCATATTCTCAAGAACATCATGATCCCGGTGGTCACCGTTCTCGGCCTCGAGCTGGGCTCCGTCATCGCCTTTTCGGTCGTTACCGAGTCGGTCTTCGCGTGGCCGGGAATGGGCAAGCTCCTGATCGACAGCATTCTGGTGCTCGACCGCCCCGTGGTGGTGGCCTACCTGCTGGTCACCGTGCTCCTCTTCATCGTCATCAACCTCGTGGTCGATCTGATCTATTCGCTGCTCGATCCGCGCATTCGCCTGGGAGGCGGCAAGGCATGACCACGGCAACTTCGCTTCCCACGCCCCCCAAGGTGCAGACGCCCCTGAGGCGGTTCGTCTCCCAGTTTCTGGAAAGCCGCACCGCACTTCTCGGCCTGATCGCGCTGGCTCTGGTCGTCTCGTCGGCCCTGTTCGCTCCCCTGATCGCGCCGCAGGATCCTTACGATCTCAGCACGCTGAACATCATGGACGGAATGCTGCATCCCGGCGGAGAAAGCTTCGACGGAATCACATTCTGGCTCGGCTCGGACGAGCAGGGCCGGGACCTGCTGAGCGCGATTCTCTACGGCCTGCGCACCTCTCTCCTGGTCGCGTTCTCGTCCACGGCCATGGCGCTCGCCATCGGCTTGATCGTCGGCATGGTCGCAGCCTATGCCGGAGGCGGCACGGATTCCGCGATCATGCGGCTCGTGGATATCCAGCTGTCCTTCCCGGCGATTCTGATCGCGCTGATTCTGCTGGCCGTGCTCGGCAAGGGCGTCGACAAGGTGATCGTGGCGCTCACTGCCGTGCAATGGGCCTATTATGCCCGCACCGTACGCAGTGCCGCACTGGTCGAACGTCGCAAGGAATATGTCGAGGCTGCGCAATGTCTGGCGTTGCCGGGCCGCAGCATCGTGCTGCGTCATTTGCTGCCGAACTGCCTGCCGCCGCTGATCGTCGTCGCCACCGTGCAGGTCGCCCATGCGATCACGCTGGAGGCGACGCTCTCCTTCCTCGGCGTCGGCGTTCCGGTGACGGAGCCGTCACTCGGCATGCTCATCGCGTCCGGTTTCGACTACATGCTGAGCGGCGAGTACTGGGTCAGCGTTTTCCCCGGCCTTGCGCTGCTGATCACCATCGTCAGCATCAATCTGGTGGGCGACCAGATGCGCGATGTCCTCAACCCGCGCCTGCAGCACTGAGGAGGCGAACGTGACTCAACAGATTCCAGTGCTCGAAGTCGAGGATCTGCGCACCCACTTCTTCACGCGCGGCGGCGTTGCGAAGGCGGTGGACGGCGTGAGCTTCACCCTCAACCGCGGTGAAATCCTGGGCCTGGTCGGAGAATCGGGCTCTGGCAAGTCAGTCACCGGCATGTCGATCATCGGCCTCATCGATCCACCGGGCCGCATCGTCGGAGGCTCGGTCCGCTATCGGGGAGAGGACCTCGTGACGGCGGACGAAAAACGCCTGCGCCAGTTGCGGGGCACCCGGATCGCCATGATCTTCCAGGACCCCATGATGACGCTCAACCCGGTGCTCAGCGTCGAGACCCAGATGGTGGAGACCGTTCTCGCCCACGAGCGTGTTTCTCGCCGCGCAGCCCGCGACCGTGCCCGAGAGGCGCTCGCGCGTGTCGGCATTCCCTCTCCCGACGAACGGCTGTCGTCCTATCCGCATCAGTTCTCGGGCGGCATGCGCCAGCGCGTCGCCATCGCCATCGCCCTGCTCCACCAGCCCGAGGTCATCATCGCGGACGAGCCGACGACCGCGCTCGACGTTACGATCCAGGCCCAGATTCTCTTCGAGGTTCAGAAGCTGTGCCGAGAGACCGGAACCGCACTGGTCTGGGTCACGCACGACCTCGCCATCGTGTCGGCATTGGCCGACCGGATCGCCGTGATGTATGCCGGACGTATCGTTGAGACCGGCACCACGGAAGAGGTGATCGACCGGGCCCGCCACCCCTATACCCACGGCCTTCTCGGTTCCGTTCCGAGCCGCAACAAGCGTGGCCAACCGCTCGCCCAGATTCCCGGGATGACGCCGTCCCTGCTCTACCTGCCTGAAGGATGCGCCTTCCGTTCACGCTGCCCGCGCGCCACCGATGCCTGTCTCGCCCTGCCCTCCCTTGCGGGAGACGGCGGCCATGACTGGCGCTGCTTTCATCCCCATGGGGCCGCCGCATGACCAACGCTCTATCGTCACAAGCCAATCCTGAACCGCGTCGTGCAGCGACCGGCGGAGTCCAGCCGATCCTGGAACTCGCGCATCTGACCAAGCGCTTCTCCAGCAGCCTCGATTTCGCCGAGCGAGTGGCGAAACGGCTCGGAGCCAAGGTGCAGGAATATGACGTCCATGCCGTCGACGACGTGAGCCTGAGCATCGCTCCGGGCGAGGTGGTGGGCCTCGTCGGCGAATCGGGCTGCGGCAAAACCACTCTGGGCCGCATGGTGGCGGGGATCATGCCCCCCAGCAGCGGTCAGCTGCTCTATAAGGGACAACCGATGGCCGTCATGTCGCCCGAACAGGCACGACAGGCCAAGCTGAAGATCCAGATGGTGTTCCAGGATCCCATGGCTTCGCTCAATCCGCGCATGCGCGTGTCCGAGATCATCGGCGAAGCGCCGCGCGTTCACGGCATCGTCTCACGGAAGGAGCAGGCCGATCACGTCGCCACCATCATGGAGAAAGTCGGTCTCGACCCGACCTATGCGGCACGGTTCCCGCATCAGTTCTCCGGCGGTCAGCGCCAGCGGATCGGCATCGCTCGCGCCTTGGCGGTCAGACCGGATTTCCTCGTCTGCGACGAATCCGTTGCGGCGCTCGACGTCTCGATTCAGGCGCAGATCATCAACCTGTTCATGGAACTGCGTCGCGATCTCGGCCTGACCTACCTGTTCATCAGCCACGATCTCGGCGTCGTCGAGCACATTGCCGACCGCACGGTGATCATGTATCTGGGCCGGGTCGTCGAGATCGCGCCAACGCCCGAGCTGTTTTCGCAGCCGAACCATCCCTATAGCCGCGCGCTCCTCGATGAGGCGCCGCGGGTCGACACACGCAAGCGGATCTTCGCGCCGATCAAGGGCGAAATCCCGTCGCCTCTGGACCCGCCGTCCGGTTGCGCCTTCCACCCGCGCTGCCCGCATGCTTTGCCGCGCTGCACGATGGAACGCCCCCAAATGCGCGAAGTCGCGCCCGGGCGTTTCTCGGCCTGCCACCTGAATGACGCTCGCTAAGCGGATTGCGGGCGAGCCTGGAGCGATGATGAATACGGATACCCTCGTCAGCCTCGAACTGATCCGGGACCTCGTCGGCTTCGACACGACGAGCCGGAATTCCAACCTGGAAGTGATCGGCTATATCCGCGACTATCTGGACCGGATCGGCATCGAGAGCACGCTCGTGTTCGACGAAACCGGCCAGAAGGCCAATCTCTATGCCACTATCGGCCCACGTGACCGGGGCGGCATCCTGCTGTCCGGCCACACCGACACCGTGCCCGTCGACGGGCAGGATTGGACGAGCGATCCCTTCACGCTCACCCGGCGCGGCGACCGGCTCTATGGGCGGGGCACCGCGGACATGAAAGGCTTCGTGGCCATCGCGCTCGCCTTCGCGCCGGCCTTCGCACAAGCCGATCTGAAAACACCGATTCACTATGCCTTTTCCTACGACGAAGAAGTCGGCTGCGTCGGTGTTCGACGATTGATCGCCCATCTCAACGACTTGTCCGTGCGGCCGGGCATGGCGATTATCGGCGAGCCGACCGGGATGCAGGTCATCAGCGCCCACAAGGGCAAGCTGGGAATGCGCTGCCGGGTCAGCGGTCTTTCCTGTCACTCCTCCCTGGCCCCGCAGGGCGTCAATGCGGTCGAATACGCGGCCGAGGTGGTTTCCTACCTGCGCGGCATGGCGCGGCGGATCGCCAAAGAGGGACCGTTCGATGCCGATTTCGACATCCCCCACACCACGGTGCACACCGGCGTGATCCGCGGCGGCACGGCGCTCAACATCGTGCCTTCGGAATGCGAGTTCGTGTTCGAGTTCCGTCATCTCCCGGAACAGGATCCGCAAGAATTGCTGGCCGAGGTGAAGCGCTACGCCCATGAGGTCCTTGAGCCGGCCATGAAGGCCATCGCCCCCGATGCAGGCTTCTCCTGGCAGCAGCTGTCCTCGACTCCCGGCCTCGCTTCGGAGCCGGAGGACGACGTCGTCACTCTGGCAAAGGCCCTGGCCGGACAGAACGGCCACGCCAAGGTCGCCTTTGCGACCGAAGCCGGTCCGTTCCAGAAGCTGGGCGGCATCCCTGCCGTGGTGTGCGGCCCCGGCAACATCGCCCAGGCCCACAAGCCTGACGAATACATCGAACTCGGCGAGGTCGCCAAATGCGAGGCTTTCATGCGTCGCCTCCTCGACAGGGCGACGAACTGACCGGGCCGTCGACTCGGGCTTGACGGCTCCGTGGCAGCAACCTGGCACGGGCATCGAGAGCCGATGCCCGCCTGCCCCTTTCCCATCGCGACGGGCGGAACCCATGCACCGGCGAGACAGGTCCCGGTTCGGCTGACCGAAAACGCTTCAAGATCGCATGCTCTGCGGGCCGCAGGCGCGCCTTATGGCAAGCGGCTGCGTTCGGTGGCCTGGCGATGCGCCTCCTGGGCGGCCTTCAACTGCGCGCGGGTATACATCAGCGCGTGAGAGGCGAGATCGTGACCGTCGTCCCAGAGATTGCGCCAGATGCCGAGGATACCCTCCAGCGGCTGTCCGACGACACGGGACGAGAAGGACTCGAAGGTGATCGGCCCTTGATAGCCGGACCGGACGAGGGCGCGGAATGCGCCGGTGAGATCGACGGTTCCGGAGCCGAGATAGCCCCGATGGGAATCGCCGGTGTGGAAATAGCCGAGATAGTCGCCCGTTTCCATGATGGCGGATGCGATGTCCGATTCCTCGATGTTCATGTGATAGACATCGAGGTGGACCTTCACGTTGCTCGCGCCGATGCGCTTGCACATCTCCACGCCTTGCGCTGCGGTGTTGAGGACATTCGTCTCGTAACGGTTCACCACCTCGAGCACGAGTGTGATGTCGCTCCGCGCCGCGATCTCCGCCACCTCGCGCAGAACGTCCGCCGCCTGAGCGACGCCTTCGGGAGTGGCCGGCTTGGTATATTTGCCGAAAGCCGAGTAGAGGATGCCGCCGATGTACTGGCCTCCGCAGTCCCGGCAGACCGCGATGGCTTGTTCGAGCTTCGCTTGGCCCCGGCGCACCTTCTCCGGATCGCCGCTGGAAATGTCGGTGTCGAACTCGAGGCCGAGGGAGAAGTTGATCCCGATACCGTTCTTCTCGAGCTCCCGCCTCGTGAAATCCGGATCGATGGAGCCGGGATCGAGCGCGGGAGCCTCAATGAAATCGTAGCCGACTTCCGCTGACTTCGCGATGGCCCGCGCGCATTGGTCGTGGCTCCATCCTGCCTCCCAAACCAAGGCATGGACCCCAAGTCTATTCATGGATTACCTCCCCAGTATAGTTTTCTCGAGTCGAAAACTTTGTGATTTTCAGGAATATCTACACAAACGGCAACTTTGGAACGTAATTGACACATGTTTACTTAAGACTTAGCGTAGTTTTAAACGTTTTACTAGGCATCATGCCATGAAAAACACGCCAGCCCCGCGCCCTTCCATTCCCTCGATCCGCACGGTGGCGGACCGGGCCGGCGTTTCGGTCGCGACCGTTTCCAATGTGCTCAACGGAAAGCCGAACGTGTCTGCCGACGTGGCGGACCGCGTCAACGAGGCGGTGCGGGAATTGGGCTATACGGTCGACATAGCGGCTTCCCGCCTGCGCTCGCGCAAGTCGATGCTGGCCGGTGTCGTAGTGCCGGACCTGACCAACCCGCTCTTCGCCACCTTCGTGTCGACACTCGAGCATCTGGCGCGCCTCGACAAATTCGATCTCGTCGTCGTCTCTTCGCGCAACGACTGCACGGAAGAAGCCGCCCGTCTCGCCGACATGCGATCCTGGCGACCCGCCGGCCTGATCGTCATTCCCTGTGACGGCGCCTTCAAATCGCGCCGGCCTGCGGGCTTCGCGATACCGACCGTTCTCGCGGACCGCATCCCCGACGAGCCCGATTTCGATCTCGTGGCCGTGGACAATGCCGCCGCTGCGGGCGCGGTCGCCCGCCACCTCGACCGGCACGGCTACGAAACCTGCATGGTGATCGGATCGACGCTGTCGATCAGCAACGTACGCGAGCGCTGGGAAGGCGTGCGCGCCAAGGCGAAACGCATGCAGGTGGATATGATCGAGATCGGGATCGACGATCCGGCCGGCATGGATCGCCTCGAACGCTATCTGCGATCCGGTCGCCTGGCGCAGGCGATCTTCGCTCTCGACCATACGACCTCGCTCCTCACATACCGCTTGATGACCGACATCGGGATCAGGATGCCGGAGGAGGTCGCCTTCGCCAGCTTCGACGAGATGGAGTGGATGCGGCTCGTATCGCCGCCCCTCACCGCCGTGCGCCAGCCGGTGGAGGAGATGGCGGAGCAATCCTGGGCGCTCCTGAACAGGCGCTTCCGCAGCCCGGCGAGCGGTCCGGTGACCAGACGCCTCAAATGCATCGTCGAGATCCGCGCTTCAACACCGCGGTACCATGCCTCGCCGAAGGGCGAGATCGCAGCAACGACAACGGGAGGGTAGTTATGGGAGTCTCAAGGCGCCTTACCATGATGGCATTGGCGACCGGCCTTGTCGCCGGCGCGCTCGGCACAACGACGCAGAACGCCTGGGCGGCCGAACCGAAAGTCGGCGTCGTGGTCAAGATCGGCGGCATCCCCTGGTTCAACGCCATGGAGGCCGGAATCAAGAAGGCCGCGCCGGACGCGAAGGTCGATGCATGGATGGTCGGCCCGACCCAGGCCGACGCGGCGCAGCAGGTGCGCGCCATCGAGGATCTCATCGCCCGGAAGGTCGACGTCATCGGCATCGTGCCGAACGACTCCGCCGCGCTCGAACCCGTGCTCGCCCGCGCCCGCGCGGCCGGCATCAAGGTGCTGGCGCACGAGGGTCCGGACCAGAAGGAAAAGGACTGGGACTTCGAGCTCACCACGACCGAGGCCTATGGCCGCGCCCATATGGATCTGCTCGCCAAGCAGATGGGCGAGCAGGGCAAGTACATCGTCTATGTCGGATCCCTGACGGTGCCGCTGCATAACGCCTGGGCGGATGCCGCGATCGCGTACCAGAAGGAGAAGTATCCCAAGATGCAGATGGTGGGCGACCGCTTCGGCGTGGCCGAGAGCGTGGACGAGAGCATCAAGACCACGCAGGATCAGATTCGCGCCAATCCCGACCTGAAGGGCATTCTCACCTTCGGGTCGCAGGGCCCCATCGGGGCGGCGCGCGTGCTGGAGGATCGCGGCAAGGCTCAGTCGATCGCCCTCGTCGGCGGCTTCTCTCCGGGCCAGGGCGTCAAATACGTGAAGTCCGGCACCATTCGCGGCGGCTACATCTGGAACCCGATGACGGCGGGCGAAATCTTCGTTCAGCTCGCCGCGATGCTGGCGGCCGGCAAGGAGCCGACCGACAACATGGAGCTGACCGGGGTGGGTCCGGTCCATGTCGACCCCGGCAAGAAGCTGATCCAGGCGCAGAAGCTCGAATCGCTCGACAAGGAGAACATCGACCGCCTCGTCGCGCTGGGGCTCTGAGCGAAAGCCCGCGACCGGCCCGAACCCCTCGGGCCGGTCGCTTTCAGGGTTCCTCTTTCAGGGTTCCTCTTTCAGCGTTCCTGGGAGTTTCCGGAGTCTGCGACATGCGCGATGACGCCCCATTCCTGCGCCTGACCGGCCTTTCCAAGCATTTCGGAGGCGTGCGCGCGCTCGAGAGCATCGATTGGGATGTGCGCGCGGGCGAGATCCACTGCCTGGTCGGCGAGAACGGTTGCGGCAAGTCCACGCTCATCAAGACCGTTGCGGGCGTTCACCAGCCGAGCACGGGCACGATCGAGATCGACGGCCGAAATGTTTCGCCGCTCGATCCGGCGCGCGCCAAGGCCCTCGGAATTCAGGTGATCTTCCAGGATCTCTCGCTGTTTCCCAATCTGTCGGTGGCGGAGAACATCGCCATCGAGAACCACATGGATCACGCGCTGAAGCCCGTCCGCAAGAGACTCATGCGCCGGATCGCCCAGGCGGTGTTGAACCGCCTCGATTTCGATCTTGATCTCGACACGGTGGTGTCCGACCTGAGCGTGGCGGAGCGCCAGATCGTTGCGATCGCCCGCGGCCTCGCGGCGCAGGCCCGGCTGATCTTCATGGACGAACCGACCGCCTCCCTCACCCGCGCCGAGGTGAACCGGCTTCTTGACATCGTGTCGCGGCTGAAGGCCGACGGCATCGCGGTGGTGTTCGTCTCGCATCGCCTGGACGAGGTCGTCGAGATCGCCGAGCGCGTGACGGTGATGCGCGACGGGCGAAAGGTGGGAACCTGGAATGCGGCCGACGTCGATCAGCGCCGGATCGCCCATCTGATGACCGGTCTCGACATCTCTCACGCGGTCGTCGCCCGCGACATGTCGAGCGCGCCGCCCCTCCTGAAGGTCGAGGGCCTTTCGCGGCGCGGCGAGTTTGCGGATGTGGACTTCGTCCTGCGGCGCGGCGAAGTGCTCGGCATCGTCGGCCTGCTCGGGTCGGGCCGCACGGAAATGGCCCTGACGCTGTTCGGCATGCACCGGGCCGATTCCGGCACGCTCACTCTCGACGGAAAGAGACTCACGCTGCGCTCCAACCGCGATGCCGTCAGGGCCGGCATCGCCTATGTGTCCGAGGACCGGCTCGGGCTCGGCGTCGTGCTGCCTCAGTCCATCGGCGACAACATCATTCTCGCGGTGATGCGGAGCGTGGCCGGGCCCTTCGGCCTGCTCGGCAACCGAGGCCGCCGCGAGATCGCCGGAACATGGGTGAAGCGCCTCGCCATCAAGGTGCCCGGCATGGACCGTCCGGTCCAGACGCTGTCCGGAGGAAACCAGCAGCGCGTGGTGCTCGCCAAGTGGCTGGCGACATCGCCGAAGGTGCTGATCCTCGACTCGCCCACGGTCGGTGTCGACATCAAGAACAAGCAGGGGATCTACGAGGTCGTCGCCGAACTGGCGCATCAAGGGGTCGGGATCATTCTGATCTCGGACGAGGTGTCCGAGGTTCTCGCGACCTGCGACCGCGTTCTGCACATGCGGGCCGGGCGGATCGCCGACGAGGTCGTGCCCGGCCGCATCAGCGAACACGAACTGGAGGAGCACATCTATGCCTGAAGGCGTCCATGCCGCCAATGCTTCCTCCGCTGTTTTGCGCAGACTGCGCCGGAGACCGGAATTCTGGCTCATGGCCGTGATCCTCGTCGTCGGCGCGGTGCTCGGCCTCACGGCGCGGGATTTCCTGTCGCTCCCCAACATCATCGATCTCCTCGACACCTATTCGGTCCAGGCGATCATGGCCATGGGCCTGTTCGTGGTGCTGGTATCGGGCGGCATCGACATTTCCTTCGCGGCGACGGCCTCGGTCGCGCAATACGTGGCCGCCAAGCTCGCCACGCAGGTCGGCCTGCCGGCGCCGCTCGTGATCGCGGCCGGGCTGTCCATCGGCATTCTGCTGGGCTGCGTGAACGCGGCGCTCATTCACTACGTGCGGATCACGTCCATCATCGCCACCATCGCGACCATGAGCATCAGCTTCTCCCTGCTGATGTACTTCTCCGGCGGGCGCTCGATCTACAGTCTTCCCGACTGGTGGATGGATCGCATCGTCTTCTACCAGACCGAGTCCGCTTCAGGCGATCCCGCGCGGATCACGCTTCCGATCGTTCTGATGGCGGCCGTCGCCCTGTTCACCTGGGCCTGGATGACGCGTTCGTCCCTCGGGCGCCAGCTCTATGCCCTGGGCGGCAACCCGGAAGCCGCGCGCCGGATCGGCATGCATATCGGGCGGCTCCAGTTCGTCGCCTATGGCTACCTCGGTCTCACGGCGGCCCTGGCGGGCCTGCTGCAGGCGCATCGCGTCGGCGAGAGCGTCCCCAATGCGATGGTCAATACCGAACTGACGGTTCTCTCCGCGGCCGTTCTGGGCGGCGCGAGCCTGACCGGGGGGATCGGCACCGTTCCGGGAGTCCTGCTCGGCATCATGCTGCTCGCCATCCTTCAGAACGGGCTCAATCTGCTGGGCGTGTCGTCCTATTTCTTCCAGATCGTCATCGGCGCCACCATCCTGATCTCCACGTCGATCACGGTCCTCAGTTCGCGGCGCGGCCGACGCCATCGCATCCTTGCGGGAGCGCCCGCCCATGGCTGACTCCCGCCTGTCCCGGAACTATCCCGACAAAGGCGGTCTCGCCCATCTGATGGCGCGGCTGCGGCCCGGGCTGCCCGGGGGACACGCGGGCCTTGCCGCCTTGCTGATCCTGCTGCTCGTCGCGTTCACGGCCTTCGTGCCGAACTTTCTGAGCGCCAGCACCCTGCAGTCCTTCATGTATCAGCTGCCGCTCCTGGGTCTTCTTTCCCTTGCGATGGTCGTTCCCCTGATCAGCGGCGGCCTGAACCTTGCCATCATCGCCACGACGAACCAATGCGCTCTTCTGATGGTCTGGGTCATGAGATCCATGATCGCGGCCGATTCCGGCGGGGCCACGACGCTCGGCGTCATCTGCCTTGCCATGGCGGCGGGCTTTCTCCTGTGCCTGGTCATCGGGTTCGTCACGGGGGCGCTCGTGGCCTATACGGGCGTCCACCCGATCCTCGTGACGTTGGGAACGAAATCGCTGATCGACGGCATCAGCATCTATCTGACGCGCGGCATGGCATTGTCCGGACTGCCGGAGATGTTTACCCGCGCGAGTTCCTCGACCCTCTTCGGAATCCCGCTCGTCTTTCTCCTGATGATCGGAGTCGCGATCCTGATCGGGACGATCCTCAGGCATACGGTCTTCGGCGTGGCCTGCGCCATGATCGGATCGAACCCCGAGGCCACACGCTACTCGGCGGTCGACACACGCCGGGTCCTCGTGGGCGTTTACGTGATGTCGTCCCTGACATGCTTCGTGGCCGCCCTGGTCATGCTCGCGACCTTCAACACGGCGAGCGCGGATTACGCGCAATCCTACCTTCTGGTTACGATTCTGGCGGCCGTGCTCGGGGGCGTCGATCCCTTCGGGGGCTTCGGGACCGTGACCGGGCTGATGCTTGCGCTGTCGATCCTGCAGGTGATCTCGTCAGGGTTCAATCAGTTCGGGTTGAGCAACTACCTCACCGTGGCGATCTGGGGCGCCATCCTCATCGTCGTGGTGATGGTGCAGACGGCGCGGCCCTATCTCGTGGATGTCTTGGCCGGCATATGGAAATCGACCGATGGGCATGGTGGCAGTTTTCGACGTCGGCAAGACGAACGTTAAGCTCTCCGCCGCGTCGGCGGACGGCGTCATCGTCGAGACCCTGTCGGCGCCGAACGTCGTGCGGGACGGCCCGCCCTACCGGCACCACGACCTGGCGGCGCTGGAAGAATGGCTGATCGACGGCCTCTCCTCCTTGGCCGATCGTTTCGACATCGATGCGATCGCTCCCTGCGCCCACGGATCGGGCGGCGTTCTGGTGGGCCCGGACGGGGCCGCGATGCCGATGATCGACTATGAGCAATCGCTGCCGGCCGACGTCGAGAACGCCTATCCGGCTCTCGCCGGCCCTTTCTCCGACCGCGGCAG
Source organism: Microvirga sp. M2 (assembly GCF_047497095.1). Classification (NCBI taxonomy): domain Bacteria; kingdom Pseudomonadati; phylum Pseudomonadota; class Alphaproteobacteria; order Hyphomicrobiales; family Methylobacteriaceae; genus Microvirga; species Microvirga sp. M2. Next base: position 1,333,090 of record NZ_CP134064.1, on the reverse strand, counting down.
CGGGATCATGCTCGGGGCCGCTCACCTCGCCCGCCAGATGCTCTGGATCGAGATGCACTGGCCGGAGCGATTTCACCGGGCTCAGGCGTTCCTCGCCACCCCGCAGTACTGGGCCTGGCGACTGTGCGGGGTCCCGGCGAGCGAGGTGACGAGCCTGTCGGCGCAATCGCATCTCTGGTCTCCCGCGGGCGGATGCCCGGCCGCCCTCGTGGCGAAGAGGCAGTGGCAGCGCCTGATACCGCCGCTTCGCCCGGCATGGGACAGGCTGGGGCGGCTCAAGCCGGATATCGCCAATCGCACCGGGCTTGCGCCCGGAACGCGCGTCCTGTGTGGAATTCACGATTCATCGGCGAATTTCTATCGCTACCAGGCGGCAGGCCTCTCCGACCTGACCGTCGTCTCCACGGGCACCTGGATCGTCGCGCTCACCGACCGGGAAGCCCCAGACCTCCACGTGGAGAAGCCGGGGCGCACATGCAATGCCGACGTGTTCGGGCGACCGGTGCCGGGCATGCTGACGATGGGCGGACGGGAGTTCTCGGCGATCACCGCCGGCAGCAACGGGCCGGCGTCGCGCGAGGTCCTGGAGCGCCTCGTGCGATCCAGGGCGCTTGCGGTGCCGTTCTTCGGCTCGGATGACGGCCTGTTCCCGGGCGCCGCGCGGCGTGGCCGCATCGAGGGCCTCTCCACGGAGGATCCGGGCGCGCGCTTCACGCTGGGTGTGCTGTCGGTGGCGTTGTTGACGGCCGAATGCATCGAGGCCCTGCCGGCCGCGGAAACCGTGGTCCTCGACGGGAGCTTCGTCCAGGACGCGCTTTACGGTGCGTGCGTGGCGGCCCTGCTGCCCCACATGCGGATTCTCGTGAGCCGAAGTACGACCGGGACGGCGACCGGCGCCGCCCTCCTCGCCTCCCACACCATCCGCCGCGAACCCGCGCCGTTGGAGTTGGAGACGCCGGCCCCGCTCCACCTGCCCGAACTGACGGAGTACCGTGCGTGCTGGCGCGCACGGGCGAAAACCATGGAGACGCATCTTGACCGCGTATGACGACGACGCCGCCCGCAGCGAGATGGTGGCGACCTGCCGCCGCATGAACGAAACCGGCATCAATCAGGGCACGGCCGGCAACATTTCCCTGCGCAACCCGATGGGCTTTCTCATCACTCCCACCTCGCTCCCCTACGATCACATGCAGCCGGGCGACCTGGTGCAGATGGATTTCGACGGCCGTTACGAAGGGGAGCGCCGCCCCTCCTCGGAATGGCGGTTCCATCGCGACATCCTCCGGTCCCGCACGGACATCGACTGCGTGCTTCACTGCCACTCGGTCTATGCGACGACGCTTGCGGTACATCACAAGACCATCCCGAGCTTTCACTACATGACGGCCGTCGCCGGCGGCACCACGATCCGCTGCGCCCGCTACGCGACCTTCGGCACGCAGGCGCTCTCCGACGCCGCCCTCGAGGCCCTGGAAGACCGGCTCGCCTGCCTTCTTGGCCAGCACGGCCAGATCTCCCTCGGCAGGACCCTGTCCTCGGCGCTCGCTCTGGCCGTCGAGGTCGAGACCCTGTCCCGCCTCTACGTCCAGGCACTCACCCTCGGGGATCCGCCCATCCTTCCCGACGACGAGATGGCCCGGGTCATTCAGCAGATGAAGAACATGAGCTACGGGCAGGCTCCGGATCTCGATGGCGTCAACGACGCGGCCCGTCCTAGAGTATCGGACGTGAAAAGTGGCCCCACTTTTGGGTCCGATGCTTCACTCCTTGAATAGCGCATCGTTCGGAGCGGAGAACCGGGTCCACTTTTCGCTGGCGCGGCCCGCTGGGTCCGCACGATGCGCTAGTTCCGCAAAAGTGGATGCCGGTTTTGCGAAGAAAAGGCGTCTTTCTCAAACAACAAGAGCCTTTTCCATGAACCGAAGTTCATGGAAAAGGCTCTAGCCGAGCAAGCGCCGAGCGATCGCGTTGATTGTGAGGTCGATCGCAGCGCCCTCGTCGTCGCCGTCGCCGATGAACCAGGCCGCGGACAGCCCAGTCCATGCAACGACCCAGCGAAGGAGCCGCTCGGGTTCGAGTTTCATCAAGCCGCTCACGATATCCAGCCGGATTTCCAGGCGGCCCGGCAAGGTGGCGAGCGGCAGGCTCGGATCGCTGAGATCGGGGTTCGTGAAGATATTGGCGTAGTCGAAGGTTCGCTCGCCCAGCAATCCATGGGGGTCGATCGCCAGCCACCCTCGCTCGCCGAAATCGAGCACGTTCTCGTGGTGCAGGTCGCCGTGGAGCGGACCGACCGCATGCGGAGCGGCGAGAAGCTGGCGCGCGGTCTCGGCCGCAGGCGCAAGCGCCGCGTGCGTCGAAGCGAGGTGAAAAAGCGGCTGGAACCAGGACTCCAGCGGGTGCAGTTCCGGAAGCGGATCGCAGCGCGGTGCGTGCAGCCGAGCCGCAGTGTCGCACAGGATCCGGCAGGCCTCCTCGTCCTGGTCGGCCCGGGCCATCCGTGCGAGATTGCGGGCGCCTGCAGCCCGCTCCATGAGCAGGGCGTCCGCGGACGAGGCGACGACCTTGGCGGCGCCCTGACCATTCCACCACGTCATGAGACGGTAACCCGCCCGCTCGTCGGGGGTGCGAGCGACCTTCAGCATAGCAGGCGCACCCTCGTGCAGGACCGGAAGGACCCAACTGGAGCGTGTGGTCAGCAGAGAGCCGTCAGGAGCCAGGCGCCACGCCCCAAGGAACTCTCCGACCTTCGACGGGAGGGGAGCATGCATACCCACGGGATCTCTCCGCGACTGCGCCACTGTGAACGACGGGAATCGTTCCAGATTGTTGGAGATACGTTCCTATTGCCCTGAAGGCACGACAGCGGTCGCCTCGATTTCGACGAGTGCCTTCCGTTCCACCAGCCGCACGACTTGGACGAGAGCCATCGCCGGGTAATGCGCTCCAAAGACAGCCTGGTAGGCTCGACCCAATTCACGCTGATTCGCCAGATAATCGTCAATGTCGACCACGTACCAGGTGAGCCGGATGACATGCCGGGGCGTTGCCCCGCCCTCTGCGAGGATGGCGCAGATGTTCTCCAATACCTGGCGCACCTGTGCGACGAGGCCCCCAGGGAACTCGCCGGCCTCGTTCCAACCTACGACCCCACCTGTAACGACAATCCGTCCCTCTGCCATCATTCCGTTCGAATAGCCCTTGGGAACCGGCCAATTCTTCGGCTGCAGAATTTCGACCCCATTGTCTGGGGCCGACGTGATGGGAGAGCCTCTAGAGGCCGTCATTGGCATTTCTCCTGATAGAGTTCCAAGGCTGCGCGAATATCATCGGGAAGCGGAATCGATCGATGGGTTTCGAGCGACGTTGCGACAATGACGAGTTCCGCCAGAAGCACCGGCTCGGGCCCGCGCGAGGCATGGATACGAAGCCTGAAGGATGACCGTCCGATAGCACGAACCACAACTGCAAAGTCCAGCTTATCTCCCATGAAGCCGGGCTTTGCAAACTCTGCACTGGCATTCACATATCCCAGCCCGACTCTGCGCCTGCCGATCACCTCATGATAGTCGATGTGCAGTTCCTGGCAGAACCAATCCTCAATGACGCCATTGAGGATGTCGAAATAGCGCGCAAAATAGACGATCCCGGCCGGATCACAGTGAGAAAACCGAATGGGAACGGCGGTTCGCCAGACCGTTTCGCCAAGCGCCGGATCCTTAGGTGTCGGCAAGGGATTATCCAAGGGGTTATCCACGCCGCACTCTGCCTGTAACCGGGGTGCCGGACTCGGATCCATCGAGCATTTTCAGAAGTTCGCGCGCGATCACGACCTTCTGCACCTCGGTTGCGCCCTCATAGATGCGCAGCGCGCGGTTCTCACGGTAGAGCTCCTCGACCTTCACGCCCTTGGTGACCCCGAGGCCTCCGAAGATCTGGACGGCTTTGTCGATGACGCTTTGAGCAGCCTCGGTCGCGTGCATCTTGGCCATCGCGGCCTCCCGCGTCACCCGAGGCGCGCCCTGGTCCTTCGTCCACGCCGCGCGGTAGACGAGGAGCGCCGCGGTATCGACGTTCGTCGCCATGTCGGCCAGGGCCGCCTGCGTCATCTGGAGATCCGCCAGCGGGGCCCCGAAGAGATGACGTGAGGATGCGTGACGCAAGGCCTCGTCCAGGGCGCGACGGGCAAAGCCGAGCGATGCGGCTCCCACGGTCGCACGAAAAACGTCCAGGGTCGCCATGGCGACCTTGAACCCTTCTCCCGGAGCCCCGATCCGCTTCGTCAAGGGAATCCTGCACCCTTCGAAACGCAGCGTTGCGAGCGGATGCGGCGCGATCACGTCGATACGCTGTTCGACGCTGAAGCCGGGCGTGTCGGCATCGACCACATAGGCCGACAATCCCTTCGCACCCGGCGCCTCGCTGGACCGTGCGAAAACGATATAGTAATCTGCAATTCCCCCGTTGGAGATCCACGTCTTCAGACCATCGATCCGTACGTGATCAGGGCCGTCCGGAGTAGCGGTGGTGCTCATGGCGGCGACGTCCGAGCCGGCCTCGGGCTCCGATAGAGCGAAGGCCGCGATGGCTTCGCCGCGAGCCACCTTCGGAAGGTAGCGTCGCTTCACATCCTCGGAACCAAAAAGGCTGATGGGGCCGGAGCCGAGCCCTTGCATCGCGAAGGCAAAATCCGCAAGTCCGTCCTGGTAGGCCAGTGTCTCGCGGGACAGGCAGAGCGTCCGCACGTCGAGGGTCGCATAGAGGCCGCCATAGGCTTCCGGGATGACGGCCCTCAGCCATCCATCGTCGCCGAGCTTGCGCACGAGCCGACGGCACGATTCGTCGACGTCGTTGTGGTCGACGAGGCCATGCGTTTCCGATTCCGCCCAAGTTCTCAGCGCCTCCGCGTAGCGGAGGTGGCGATCATCGAAGAACGGCCATTTCAGGAATGTGGTGTCGATCATGTCAGTCTCCCCGGAAGACTGGTTTTTCCTTCGCCGCAAAGGCTCGGTAGGCGCGAGCGAAGTCCTCCGTCGTCATGCAGAGGGCCTGTGCGACGGCCTCCGCCTCGATCGCCTCCTCCACGGACATTGCCCATTCCATCGCCAGCATGCGTTTGGTCATCGTATTGGCGTAGGTCGGCCCCGTCCCGATTTCATGAGCCAAGGCCCTCGCTTCGCGAAGCAGCTCCGCCTCACCGACAATACGGCTGAAGAACCCCCAGCGCTCGCCCTCCTCGGCCTTCATGAAACGGCCCGTGTAAAGAAGCTCCGAAGCCCGGCCCTGTCCGATCAGACGCGGCAGGATGGCACAGGCGCCCATGTCGCAGCCGGCGAGGCCTACCTTGTTGAAGAGAAAAGCGACCTTGGCGCTTGGTGCCGCGAGCCGTAAGTCGGACGCCATGGCGACGATGGCCCCCGCACCGGCGCAGATCCCCTCGACAGCCGCGATCACCGGCTGCGGAGCCGCGCGCATGGCTTTCACCAGCTCGCCGGTCATGCGCGTGAAGGCCGTCAGGCCTTTCGTATCCATCTCGACCAATGGGCCGATGATCTCGTGCACGTCGCCACCGGAGGAAAAGTTGCCGCCGGCCCCCGTTACGACAATGGCTTTGACGCTATCGTCCTTCGTACAGGCCTGAAAGAAGTCTGTCAGTTCGCGATAGCTCTCGAACGTCAAGGGGTTCTTCCTGTCCGGACGGTTGAGTGTGACCGTCGCGACCGGACCGTCCACGGACAGAAGAAAGTGACGAGGCGTATACTCGACCAGGGGCAACCTGACTGGATTGGCGAACTGCGTCACGGAGCTTCTCCCACGATGACATTTCTGGCGGAAAGTTTTGTCCTGGCGAGCAGGCGCATCAGATCCTTCTGCTCCCGTTGCGTGAGGCCTCCGAAGATCTCGGCGATCCACGCCTCGTGCTCGGCAGCCATCGCGCGGAACTCCGCCCGGCCGGTCGGCGTCAGGTTGATGATCTGAGCCCTCCGGTCCGTTGCGGAGACGCGGCGTTCGAGATGCCCGGAGGCAACGAGCCGGTCGACCAAGCTGGTGAGGTTGCCGTTCGACACCATCATCCGCTTCGAGAGGTCCGAGAGCGTCATCCCGTCCGGAGCCTTGTCGAGCTGAGCCATCAGATCGAAGCGGGGAAGCGTCACGTCGAACCGGTCGCGCAGACGACGACGGACTTCGCCTTCGATCAGCGTGGAGCACGTCAAGAGCCGTAGCCAGAGCCGAAGCTCGTCACGGTGATCGTCCGGCATCTCGATGGCCTTCGTCTCGGCATCGAGCGGGATCGTCTGATGGGTCATTTCAAATCTCTCCCCCGGCCACAGCGATGGCCTGGCCCGTCACGGAGCGAGCGCCCTCTCCGCACAGCCACAAGACGGCATCGGCAATCTCCGCCGGATCGATCAGTCTTTGCTGAGGATTATGCTTGACCAGCTCGCTCAAAGCCTGTTCGCGGTCTCTGCCGGTCTTCGCCACGATGCGATCGAGGCTGTCGGCGACGAGATCCGTATCGGTGAAACCGGGACAGACGGCATTGACGGTCACGCCGGTCGTCGCCGTTTCCAGCGCGAGCGCCCGTATGAAGCCGATTACCGCGTGCTTCGCCGCACAATAGGCACTCACATAAGGGTATCCTTTCAGACCCGCCGTCGAAGCCACTGCGACGACGCGCCCGAACCGCCGCTCGGTCATGGAGCCGAGGACGGCATGCGTGACATTGGTCACGCCGAGCAGATTGACGTCCAGCATCTGTCTGAACACATCGGGAGTGGACTTCAGGAACGGAGCCGAAACCGCCGATCCGGCATTGGCGATCATGATATCGACGGGGCCATGCCCTGAGATCGCAGCCTGAACGGCGGCCCGAGAGGCATCCGGATCCGTGACGTCGGCGACGAAGGCAGCATGAGCATCGCCCTCCGCGACGGCACGATCCAGCGTCGCCTGATCCCGACCGAGAATGGTGACTTTGGCACCGTCCCCCGCAAGCGCCTTGGCAATGGCGCGACCGATGCCGCGCCCACCACCTGTGACAATCGCGTGCCGGCCCTGAAGAGCGTTCGTGTTCATCTCATTCCGCGGCGAGGGGCTTCCCGCCGGCCTCCATCTTCAATTCGGCTCGGGTCTTCGGCTTGGCCTTGATCTTCAGCTCGTCCAGGTCCTGCCGGTCGCGAACGCTGTTGCGGAAGATCTGGTCCCTCCCGGCGAGGTATTGCGGCGGGCAGAACGTGTCCTTCGCGCCGTACCACGCGGCCGCCTTCATGGTGAAGAACGGGTCCGTCAGATGGGGACGTGCCAGCGCGACCAGATCGGCCCGTCCTGCCGCCAGGATGGTGTTGACCTGATCGCCCGTGGTGATGTTGCCGACGCACATGGTGGCGACCTGCGCCTCATTGCGCACCTGATCGGAGAAGGGCGTCTGGAACATGCGCCCATAGACCGGCCGCGCCTCCCGCACAGTTTGCCCCGCCGAGACATCGACGAGGTCGACGCCATGCTCGGCAAAGGCGCGCGCGATCTCCACGGCATCCGCTCCTGTAATGCCGCCCTCGGCCCAGTCGGTGGCGGAAATGCGGACCGACATGGGCTTGTGCGCCGGCCAGACCTCCCGCATGGCATCGAAGACCTCCAGGGGATAGCGCAGGCGGTTTTGCAGGGAGCCGCCATACTCATCCGTGCGTCGATTGGTGAGGGGAGAGATGAAGCTCGCCAGCAGGTAGCCGTGCGCGCAATGGAGCTCGAGCATGTCGAACCCTGCCCGGTCGCCCCTCTCCGTCGCATCCACGAACTGGCTCTTGATGGCGTCCATGTCGGCGCGGGCCAGCTCTCGCGGCACCTGACTGTCCGGGAAATAGGGAATCGGCGAGGCGGAGCAGATGTCCCAGGCCCCGCTCTCGAGGGGACGGTCGATTCCTTCCCACATGAGCTTCGTGGCGCCCTTGCGGCCCGCATGCCCGAGCTGCAGACAGAACTTGGCGGCGGAGTTGCCGTGGACGAAGTCGACGACGCGCTTCCAGGCAGCCTCCTGCTCGTCGTTCCACAGACCCGTGCAGCCGAGGGTGATGCGCGATTCCGGCGAGACGCATGTCATCTCGGTGAAGATCAGCCCCGCGCCTCCCGTCGCACGCGAGCCGTAGTGAACGAGGTGCCAGTCGCCGGGAACGCCATCTTCGGCCGAGTACATATCCATCGGAGAGACGACCACGCGATTTTCCAGGATCATGTCGCGGAGCCGGAACGGCTGGAACATTGGCACGCTCGGTTTCTCGACGGATACGTCGAAACCCTTCTTCCTCACCTGCTGGGCGAATGTGCGGTCCACGGCGGCCACGAAATCGGGCGCGCGCAGGCGCAGGTTGTCGTATGTGATCGCTTTGGCGCGGGTCATCACCCCGAAGGCGAACTGCACCGGTTCGAAATCCCAGAAGCGGGCGACATGCTCGAACCAGACGAGGGACACATCGGCCGCGTGCTGGGTCTTCTCGACCTCCTCGCGCCGACCGGTTTCGTAGAGCGACAAGGCCCTTTCGACATTCGAATCGCGGCGGAAGGCTTCGTAAAGAGCGATGGCGTCCTCCATGGCGAGCTTGGTGCCCGAGCCGATGGAGAAGTGGGCCGACCCCTTCGCATCGCCGATCAGGACCTTGTTCCCCAAGACCCAGCGCTTGTTGCGGATCATCGGGAAGTTGCGCCAAAGGGAACGATTGGTGAGAACCCTATGCCCGTTCAGGAACCAGCCGAAGATCTGCTCCATGAGGGCCGCGGATTCTTCCTCCGTTTTGTGCCCGAGCCCGGCACGGTCGAACGTGTCGGGATCCGTCTCGAAAACCCAGGTGGAGCGGTCAGCCTCGTACTGATAGGCATGGGCGATGAACGGTCCCCATTCGGTCTCCTGGAAGATGAAGGTGAAGGCGTCGAGCGGCCTGGTCGATCCCATCCAGGCGAACTTGTTGGGCCTCAGATCCACCTCGGGCTCGAAGTGATCGGCATACCGGTCCCGGAAGCGGCTGTTGATGCCATCGGCCACGACGACGAGGTCCGCATCGGCGAACAGGCTCTCGTCGTCGACATCCACCTGATAGCGCAGCCTGACACCGAGCTCCTCAGCGCGGTCCTGCAGGATCAGCAGCAGCGTGCGGCGCGAGCAGCCGCAAAATCCGTTCCCGCCGATGCGGTGCTCGGTTCCCTTGAAATGGATCGCGATATCATCCCAATAGGCAAACTCGCGCGTGATCCTCTGATAGCTCGGCAGATCGTATTTCTCGAAACCGTCGAGGGTCGCATCGGAAAAGACCACGCCGAAGCCGAAGGTATCGTCCGCGCGATTGCGCTCATAGACCGTGATATCCGCCCCCGGCTGGAGCTTCTTCATCAGAATGGCGAAATAGAGACCCGCAGGCCCCCCGCCGATGATCGCCGTTTTCATGCGAAGACGTCTCCAGGGCAAGATGGATTTATTTTAAGCATAAAATAATTGCGAGGCAACTCCGGATCGAGACAACCCCGATGGATGCTGCCGAATCGCGCGTTTGCGCCCCCCTTGCTCCCTCCGGGAGCCAGGGGGGATTCGTGTTCATGTCCAGACGCTTGCCTGATGCAATGTCACGATGGCCCGGACGGGAGATTATGCGAGGCGCCCCTTCCGCTCGACCTGATCCCCTCACGGGACGATGGCCTCGTGGGATTCCTGCGCGGCCAGCTGGCGAAGCTGGAACCGCTGGAGCTTCCCGGTCTGGGTGCGGGGGAGCGCATCGACATATTCGATGAGGCGCGGATATTTGTAAGGCGCGATCTCCGCCTTCACATGATCCTGCAGCGCCTTCGTCAGTTCGGCGCTGGCCCTGGCGTCGGAGCGCAGGACCACATAGGCCTTCACGACGGCTCCGCGCCCATCGTCGGGAGCCCCGACAACGCCGCATTCGGCGATCGCCGGATGCGTAAGGAGCGCCGCCTCCACCTCCGGCCCCGCGATGTTGTAGCCTGCCGAGATGATCATGTCGTCGGAGCGGGCCTGGTACCAGAAGAAGCCATCCTCATCCATGAGGTAGGTGTCGCCGGTGACGTTCCACCCATTCTGCACATATTTGCGCTGCCGCTCGTCGGCGAGATACCGGCACCCGGTCGGCCCCCGGACCGCGAGGCGGCCGATGCCGCCTGGAGGAAGCGGGCGCCCCTCATCGTCGATGATTCTCGCCTCGTACCCTGGAACGGGCCTTCCGGTTGCGCCCGGGCGGATCTCCTCCTCGGTCGCGGCGATGAAGATGTGGAGCATCTCCGTCGCGCCGATCCCGTCCATCAGCTTGAGGCCTGTTGCATCCTTCCAGCTGTCGAATGTGTCCTTGGGCAGCGGTTCTCCCGCGGACACGCATTTCCGCAGCGAAGAGAAATCGTTGTTTTCCAGCTTGGCCAGCATGGCGCGATAGGCGGTCGGCGCCGTGAAGCAGATCGTGGCCCCATATTGCGCGATAGCCGGAAGGAGATCGTCGGGCCCCGCCCTTTCCAGAAGAACGGTCGAGGCCCCGACCCTCATGGGAAACAGGACGAGCCCGCCGAGCCCGAAGGTGAAGGCCAGGGGCGGCGAGCCGATGAAGCGGTCGGTCGGCTCGGGGCGCAGCACGTTGCCGGAATAGGCATCGCAGATCGCCAGCATGTCGCGATGGACATGCATGGTGCCCTTCGGCTCGCCGGTCGTACCGGACGTGAAGGCGATGAGGCACACATCGTCCGCCGCCGTGTCGACCGCATCGAATTCGGGCGAAGCCTCGGCGATCAGCGCCTCGAGACCATCGGGCCGGCCCGAACCCCAATACGCCACATGCCGCAGTTCCGGCGCCATGGCCCTCGCCCGCTCCATCTCGTCCGAGAGGCGATGGTCGCACAGCGCGATGCCGATCCTGGCCTTGTTCAGCGGAAAGGCGATTTCCTTGGCGCGCAGCAACGGCATCGTGGCGACGACCACGCCGCCCGCCTTCAGCACGGCCAGATAGGCCGCAACCATCATCGGGTTGTTGGCGGAGCGAAGCAGGACACGATTGCCCGGCACGAGGCCGAACCGGTGCACGAGCACGTTGCAGATCCGATTCACGCGCTCCTGGAGTTCGCGGTAGGTGAGCGTCTCGGCGGGACTGATGAGACAGGGCTCGTCGCCCCTGCCCTCATCGACCCACCGGTCGAGGAAGGCCACGGCGCAGTTGAGCCGTTCCGGATATTGAAGCTCCGGACGGTTCAGCAGGAAAACCGGCCATTGATCCTGCGGCGGAAGGTTGTCGCGTGTGAAGGTATCGACATGTGCCGTGTGCGCCATCGTTGCATTTCCTCTGGTTCCGCCTGACAGACGACGAACCGCGAGGAGTGATGTGGCTAGGATCGACCTCTTTCGGGACAATGCGCAGCTTCACGATCACCAGAGCCTCGGCCGGGGTTCGCCGTTCAAGCCCCTCTCGCCACCTGCTTGTTGACCAAAGAATCCGGGTGGCTTTATTGCCGATTTATTTAAAGCCTAAAATATTCCTTGGCAATCCCGGAGATCGAATCTAACATTCCTTCATTGTCGAAAACGGAGTATTCGACAGGAGCGTTTTACGGCAGTATAGCGCCGACCTTCCGTCGAGGCGTCTGAACGTCCCGCCGGGAACAACGATGCAGCACGGCGAACGTGCGCAGGGAACAGCGACTCGGGAGACCATGATGAACGTGACGATCAAGACCCTTGGCCTGGCAGCGGCCGTGACACTCGCGGCGGCCCCGGCCATGGCGCAGGAGAAGCTGAAGATCGGCCTGCTCCTGACCCTCTCCGGCCCTTCGGCCGTTCTCGGGCAGCATGCGCGGGACGGTTTTCAGCTCGCCTTGAAGGACCATGGCGGTAAGCTGGGTGGACGGGATGTCGAAGTGATCGTCGTCGACGACGAGCTGAAACCCGATGTGGCGGTCACGAAGGTCAAAGGTCTTCTGGAGCGCGACAAGGTCGACTTCGTCGTCGGTCCGATCTTCTCGAACGTGGCGGTCGCGACCCACAAACCAATCGTCGATTCCAAGACGTTCTACATCAGCGTGAACGCCGGCCCCTCGAATCTCGCCGGCAAGAGCTGCAGTCCTTACTTCTTCGCCACCTCCTACCAGAACGACCAGAACCACGAGGTTCTCGGCAAGGTGGCTCAGGACCGCGGCTACAAGAAAGTTTATCTGCTCGCTCCGAACTATCAGGCCGGCAAGGATGCCCTCGCGGGCTTCAAGCGCCATTACAAGGGCGAGATCGTCGAGGAATCCTATGTTCCTCTCAACACCCTGGATTTCCAGTCGGAGCTTGCGAAGATCGCTTCCATGCAGCCCGACGCGATCTTCACCTTCATGCCGGGCGGCATGGGCGTGAACCTCGTCAAGCAGTATCGCGCCGCAGGCCTTGCCGACCGCATTCCGTTCCTGTCAGCCTTCACGGTCGACGAGACCAACCTGCCCGCTCAGCAGGACGCCGCCATCGGCATGCTCAGCGGCTCGAACTGGGCTCCCAACATGGACACCCCGGAAAACAAGAAGTTCGTCGCGGCCTATGAGGCTGCCTACAGCACGGTGCCTGCCTCCTACGCCATGCACGCCTATGACGCCGCCCTTCTCATCGACAGTGCCGTCAGGGCGACGAACGGCAAGACCGATGACAAGGAGGCTCTGCGCGCGGCCCTCCAGAAAGCGGATTTCAAATCCCTGCGCGGCGACTTCAAGTTCGGAGTGAACGGCTTCCCGATCCAGGACTTCTATCTTGTGAAGGCCGCCAAGCGTCCGGACGGCAAGCTCGAGACGGAAGTGGTGGAAAAGGTGTTCGACGACTACACGGACGCCTATGCCAAGGAATGCGCCCCTACCAACTGACGTGTGAAGCGATGGGCCTGTCTGCTCCTGACACGATCTCGGGCGGGCAGGCTCTCGCCTTTCACTTCATGAGCGTTCCTCTCTTGCGTGAGTGCCCGGACGGGCGCTCACCCGATCCGGGCCTGCTGCCGATGATGTGCCGATGACTGCGACATTCTTTGCGATTCAGGCTCTGAACGGCCTTCAGTTTGGCCTCATTCTCTTTCTCATCGCCGCCGGACTGACCCTCGTCTTCGGGGTGATGGACTTCATCAACCTGGCGCATGGCGTGCAGTACATGGTCGGGGCCTATCTGGTCGCCGCCTTCAGCGCCTGGACGGGGAGCTTCGGCTGGGGCCTTCTTCTGGCGCTCCCGACCGCCCTCGCCTTCGGCCTTCTGCTCGAAGTGCTTGTCTTCCGCCATCTCTACGACCGGAGCCATCTTGACCAGGTTCTCGCGACCTTCGGGGTGATCCTGTTCCTGAACCAGGCCGTGAAGTTCGTCTGGGGAGCGGCTCCGTTGAGCGTGCCCGTGCCGGAGATCCTGTCGGGCTCGGTGGAGATCATGGACGGTCTTCTCTATCCGGTCTATCGCATCGCCATCATCGCGGCGGGCCTTCTCGTGGCGGCGCTCCTCTATGTCCTCGTCAGCCACACCCGCGTCGGGATGCTGGTGCGCGCAGGCGCCACGAATGCCGCGATGGTGTCGGCTCTCGGCGTCAATATCCGGCGGCTTTTCATGATCGTTTTCGGCTTCGGGGCCATGCTCGCCGGCTTTGCCGGAGCCATGGTGGCGCCGATCCTCTCCGTGCAGCCCGGCATGGGCGACAACATCCTCATCCTGGCCTTCGTGGTGATCGTGATCGGCGGCATCGGATCGATCCGCGGGGCCTTCCTGGCAGCGCTCCTGATCGGTCTCGTCGACACGCTCGGGCGCTCGTTCGCGCCCAACCTCCTGCGCCTCGTCCTCGACCCGTCCGCCGCGAGCCAGACTGGGCGGGCGATCGCCCCGATGCTGATCTACATTTTCATGGCCGCCGTGCTGTTCTTCCGCCCCTCCGGTCTGTTCCCGGCGAAGCGATAAAGGCGGAGCAATGACAGAACTGACTCACATCCGGTCCGCCTCCGTGCCGTCCGCGGCTGCGCGGCTCGACCTTCTGCCCGTCATCGTCTTCGCCGCGTTCGCGGCGGCGCCTTTCCTGGCTCCGGCATCCGGAGCGGAAGGCTATGTGCTGTCGCTCCTCACCCGCGTGATGATCTTCGGCATTGCGGCCATGTCCCTCGATCTCATCCTCGGCTACGGCGCGCTCGTGAGCTTCGGTCACGCGGCCTTCTTCGGCATCGGGGCCTATTCGGTGGGCATCCTGGCGAGCCACGGCATCGAGGATGCGCTCATTCAGGTTCCCGTCGCCCTCGCGGCGTCGGCCTTCTTCGCAGCGGTGACGGGCGCGATTTCCCTGCGGACGAAGGGGGTGTACTTCATCATGATCACCCTCGCCTTCGCGCAGATGCTCTACTTCCTCGCCTCGTCGCTGGCCGCCTATGGCGGCGACGACGGCCTGACGCTTCCATCGCGCAGCCTCGTGGCCGGCTCGAGCCTCCTGAAGAACGACTATGCGCTCTATGGCGCGACCCTCGCCTGCCTTCTCGGCGTCTATATCCTGTTGAGGTCGGTCGTGAACTCCCGCTTCGGACGCGTCCTGCGCGGAACGAAAGAAAACGTCACCCGCATGGAAGCCATCGGGTTCCAGCCGTTCTCCTTTCAGCTCACGGCCTATGTGATCAGCGGCATGATCGCGGGCCTTGCCGGATGCCTCCTGGCCAATCAGGCGGAATTCGTCAGCCCGGCCTTCATGACATGGCAGCGCTCGGGCGAACTGATCTTCATGGTCGTGCTCGGCGGGCTCGGCTCGCTCCATGGTGCGATCATCGGCGCGGCAGCCTATCTCCTCATGGAGGAATTCCTGCCTGAGATCCTTCACGCGGCCGGCTTCTTCCTGAACGACGACTTCCGCTGGCGTCTGACGGAGAACTGGCAGATGGTCTTCGGTCCCATCCTGATCCTGATCGTGCTGTTCGCCCGCGGCGGCATCACGGGTCTCCTGCGGCGGGGCCACCATGGCTGAACCTCTCCTGCAACTGCGCGGCCTCCGCAAGACCTATGGCGCCTTCGTCGTCACCGACGATGTGAACCTTTCCGTTCGCCCCGGCGAGCTGCACGCCATCATCGGCCCCAACGGCGCGGGCAAGACGACGCTCATTCATCAGATCTCGGGCATGCTGAGCCCCGATTCGGGACAGGTCCTGTTCGATGGCGAGGACGTCACTCATCTGCCCATGCACCAGCGGGTCCGGCGGGGGCTTGCCCGCTCGTTCCAGATCACGTCGATTTTGCCCGCGTTCTCGGCTCTCGAAAACGTGGCGCTCGCCGTTCAGGCCCGCTCGGGATCGAGCTTCCGCTTCTTCGGCGATGCGGCCCGGGAGAGAGCGCTGAACGAGGCCGCCATGGACTATCTGAGCATGGTCGGGATCGGCCCCCGCGCCCGGATCGCCGCGGGTCTCCTGTCGCACGGGGAAAAGCGGCAGCTCGAACTTGCCATCGGACTTGCGACGCAGCCGAAGCTGCTCCTCCTCGACGAGCCGCTGGCGGGTACAGGTCACGAGGAATCGCTGCGCGTGGTCGAAACCCTGCAGCGCCTCAAGAGCCGCATCACCATCATGCTGATCGAACACGACATGGGCGCGGTCTTCTCCCTCGCGGACCGCGTCAGCGTCCTCGTCTACGGGCGCGTGATCGCCACCGACACGCCGGGGCGCATCAGGGCGAACGAGGAGGTCCGTGCCGCCTATCTGGGCGAGGGGGAGGTCGTCTAGTGCTGTCCGTCCGACATCTGCAGGCATCCTACGGTGCGGCTCAGGTCCTGTTCGACGTCTCCCTCGATGTGGGCGCCGGCGAAGTGGTGACGCTGCTCGGGCGCAACGGCATGGGCAAGACCACGACCATCAAATCCATCATGGGCCTGTTGCGCCCACGGGGCGGCGATATCCGGTTCGACGGAGCGGTCGTGACGGGCCTCGCACCCTACAGGGTCGCGCAGACCGGCATCGGCCTCGTTCCGGAGGGGCGGCAGATCTTCCCGACCCTGACGGTCGAGGAGAATCTCGTTGCAACCGCCGCCTCGCGGGCGGGGGCGCGGCGCTGGAACCTGAACGAGGTCTATGCGCTTTTTCCGCGGTTGAAGGAGCGCCGGAGCAATCTCGGGACGCAATTGTCCGGCGGCGAGCAGCAGATGCTGGCCGTGGGCCGGGCGCTCATGACCAACCCGAAGCTCCTCATTCTCGACGAGGCGACCGAAGGGCTCGCTCCCCTGATCCGCGCGGAGATCTGGTCGTGCCTCAAGCGTCTGCGGGACGAGCGCCAGTCGATCCTGGTGATCGACAAGAACGTGGACGTGCTGGCAAGCTTCGCCGACCGGCACGTCATCATCGAGAAGGGCCGCTCGGTCTGGACGGGCACAAGTGCCGAACTCGTGGCCGATGCCGGGATCAAGGAACGGTATCTCCACGTCTGAGACGGCAATGTGCGTCGGCATGGACATCGACCGGCGCGAAGACGGCTCCGGCACTGAAGGGTGGATCAATGCTCTATCGTGGAATGGACCAGGCCGCGCTGGATGCGGCCTACGACAATCCCCGCGCGGTCGGACTGTCGACCCTGCAGGCCATGATGGCCGACTGGATCGCCCGTGGCCAGACTATCGCGTCATCCGGCCGCCTCACGGAGATCCGCTATGGCGAAGGAGAGCGGAACCGCATCGATGTTTTCGAGGCGCCCCGCGATGCAGGCTTCCAGGGCCGGGCGACGCTCGCCTTCATCCATGGCGGCTACTGGAGAAGTCAGGACAAGGAGACCTATCGCTTTCTCGCGAAGGGGGCTCTCGCGCGCGGACTGAACTTCGCGAATATCGAATACACCCTCGCGCCGCAAAAGACCCTCGGCGGAATCGTTCTTGAGATCAGGGATGCGATCGCCTGCCTGAACAGGCACCTCGTCCAGATCATTCCCGACCATGCGGCCCTTCACATTTCCGGCCACTCGGCCGGGGGCCATCTCGTGGCGATGAACCTCGACGAGAAGGGCGTCGGGAGCGGCACGTCCATCAGCGGA
Source organism: Microvirga sp. M2 (assembly GCF_047497095.1). Classification (NCBI taxonomy): domain Bacteria; kingdom Pseudomonadati; phylum Pseudomonadota; class Alphaproteobacteria; order Hyphomicrobiales; family Methylobacteriaceae; genus Microvirga; species Microvirga sp. M2. Next base: position 1,316,070 of record NZ_CP134064.1, on the reverse strand, counting down.
ATCTTCGATCTGGAGCCGATCCGCCTGAGCTATCTCGACGAGGCGCTGAGGCTGACGCCCGAGGATGTGGTTCGCTACAGCCCGCAGCGTCACATCCCCGCCTCCTCCCCTCCTCTCATTATCGCCTACGGCGAGGAGGAGCTTCCGGAGCTCCGCCGGCAGTCGGAGGACTTCCACGCCGCCCGGAAAGCCAACACGCTCGTTTCCCCCTTGATGCCGCTTTCCGGGCACAATCATTTCAGCATCCTCGAGGAGCTGGCGAACCCGGACGGTCTGATCCTGAAGGAGATCGTCACCCACATGGCAGGGCGGTCTCCTGCCCGATAACGCCCGGGCCCGGACCTACGTCAGATCGAGCCTGCGCGTGACGCCGATCGCCTCCAGGAACCTCTCGTCGTGACTGACGATGAGCAGCGCACCGTCATAGCCCCGCAATCCGGCCTCGACCGCCTCGATGGAATCGATGTCGAGATGGTTCGTCGGCTCGTCGAGGATCAGGAGGGAGGGAGGCCGCGGCCCGCCCAGAACGCACGCCAGACCGGCACGAAGCATCTGCCCGCCGCTGAGGCCGGAAACGACCTGGAGCGCGGCGTCGGCCCGGAACATGAACCGGGCGAGAGCGGCCCGGCAGTCATTTTCGTGAGCGTCCGGATTGATGCGCCGGAAGTTGTCCCGGATCGACGCCGACGGGTCCAGAAGGCTCACCCGCTGGTCGAACGTCGCGAAGTCGGTCATGACCTGCACGGACCCGGTCCAGGGCCGCAGCCGTCCGGTGACGAGGGACAGAAGGGTCGTCTTGCCGGAGCCGTTGGGGCCCATGACGGCCACACGTTCGGGCCCGCTGACGGTCAGCGAGAGATCCTCGAGGATCGGCCGCTCCGGCTCATATCCCGCGCTCGCGCCGTCGATCCTCAGCACCGTCTTACCGGCCGGCAGATGGGTCGGCGGAAGCACGAACGAGAGGGGTTGCAGCACCTCGATGCGCTCGCGGGCGGAGGCCGCCGCCTCGAGGGCCCGCCCCCGACGCCGTTCGGCCAGGCGCGTGGCCTCTCCGGCCGTGTCCTCGCTCCGGTCCTTTCGAAGACCCATGAGGATCTTGGGCATATCGCCTTTCGCGCTCTTCTTCCGGCCCATTCCATCCTTGCGCGCCTTCCTCTCCGCCGTCTCCTGCGTTTTCCGATCGATCTCCGAGACGCGCTTCTCGGCATCCGCCAGATCCCGCCTGGCAGCCGCGAGTTCGAAGGCCTTGCGCTCACGGTAGCGGCTCCAGTTGCCGCCATAGCGTGTGGCGCCCAGCGAGGTCAGTTCGACGATGGCGTCCATGGCCTCGAGCAGCTCCCGGTCATGGCTCACGACGACCGCCCCGCCCCGCCAGGCGGCGAGGAGGTCGATCACGGCCTGACGCCCCTCCCGGTCGAGATTGTTCGTCGGCTCGTCGAGAAGCAGGAAGTCCGGCTCCGCGAAGATGAGCGCGGCAAGACGGGCCCGCGTGTTCTGGCCGCCCGACAACGTGGCGAGACGCGTGTCCGGCTCCGTGGACAGGCCGACGCGGCCGAGAGCCGCCGCGACGCGGGCTTCCAGCATCCAGTCGGCGCTTGCGAGCTCATCAGCCGTGGCTTCGCCACTGTCGGCGCGCCGGAGAACGGCCAGCGCTTCGGCGATACCGAACAGGCCGGCGACGGTTTCATCCGGATCGGCCTGAACCGTCTGGCGCAGAACGCCTAGGCTGCCATCGACGGCGACCGTGCCCGAATGAGGCCGCATGTCACCGGCGATCAATTTGAGAAGCGTGGTCTTTCCGACGCCGTTGCGGCCGACAAGTCCCGTCCGCTCGGCGCCGAAATTCAGATCGACATGGGACAGGAGGGTTTGATGGTCAGGCGTGGACCAGGACAGATGGGAGAGTGAAATCGAGGCAGGCATGGCTACGGAAATCCCCGGTGGCAAGGCAAAGCGGCGTTGCGGTCGGGTTGAAATCCATTGCTGTGCACATCCTGTCAGAACTGATGCCGCTCCCTGTCGGGGCATCAAGGGCCAGATATAGAAGGGCCTTCTGCCCGCCGCAAGGGCCTTGACCCGGCTACCGGGCATTCCGCCTGTCCTGTCTGTCCTGTCTGTCCGGCCAATCCCCGATCGGCCGGTTTCAGCCAGCCAAGGACGAAACGAAACCAACATTCCCTTCGAGCGTTCCCCAACCGCAGCAGTTCGAGTGCGTGAGGCTGGGCGTATGCGGCGATTCCTGCGTGACAACGGGCTATCGATAGCCTTGTTCAGTTTGTTTCTGATCTCGCTTGCCGGTCAGGCGCTGACCGGATGGAGGGCCCATATCGAGGACCTGCGTCTTCACGAACGGCCCGCCATCGACTTCCTGACCTATCTCGGAAGCGGCCACTTCATCTCGGCCGTGTTCGAGAACTGGGAGAGCGAGTTCCTCCAGATGGCGGCTTACGTGCTGCTCACGATCTTTCTGTTCCAGAAAGGCGCCTCGGAATCCAAGAAACCGGATGAGGCGAACGCGGAGGACGAGCCGCCCTCCGCCCATCGCAACGATCCGGATGCGCCTTGGCCCGTTCATCGCGGCGGCCTGCTGCTGAAGCTTTATTCGCATTCATTGAGCCTCGCCCTGGTCGGACTGTTCCTCGTCTCCTTCTGGCTGCATCTGGCAGGCAGCACGCGCCGGATGAACCAGGAGGCGCTCGAGCATCACCGCCCCCCGCAGACGATGACCGGGACTCTCGGGAACCCGGAATTCTGGTATGAGAGCTTCCAGAACTGGCAGAGTGAGTTCCTGTCCATCGGCGTGCTGCTGCTGCTCGGCATCGCGCTGCGCGAGAAGGGATCTCCCGAATCGAAACCCGTGGCGGCGCCGCATACGATGACGGGGCACTAGCGTATCGTGCGAAAATGTGGCCCTGGATTTTCGCAAGGACGATGCGCTGTTCTAGCGTGGGGGCATCGGATTCAATTCACGCCATCCGGCTCAAGGCATACCGGCCTGCCGTGCATGCTCTCGACGGTCTGAGAAAAAGGCGGAGGACGGTTCGATCTCAGCGGACCGGAGGCGGCCACGGACGTGCCGCCCTATAAGGGATCGTCGCTGCGTATGGCCGTCGCCGCCCGATCGCGCCTCGCGGGAGAAACTTTTCGATCCGAATGCCGTACACGGCTGAAGCAGCAGGAGAATGCCTCATTGTCCCGTTCCGTACCACGTCAGGCCCGCGTGCCGAAAACATAGACGCAGGGGTAGAGAACCGAGTCGAGCTGGGTCACCTTCATCCAAGTCGCGAGCTTCCCATAGAGCTTGGAGTAATACTCGCTAGAAACGGCAATCGGATTGCGCCCGAACGCCGCCGAGCACATGTCGAACAGTTCCTTTTGGGTGAAGCCCGCATGGGCACCGGCCTCGTTGCTCCACTTCCCCTTCAGGCGTTGCCTATAATCGGTGAGGTTCCACTGAAACTTCTCTTTGAACGAGGCGGCCGATCCGACATAGCCGACCAATCGACTTTTGTTGGGTGTTCCGATCAGATAGCTTCCGCCGGGTTTGAGAACGCGCGCCATTTCGGCGAGGGCCTTTTCCGGATGAGGAATGTGCTCGAGTGCGTGAAACGAGAAGATGAAATCAAACGACCCAGCGGGAAAGTGAAGCTCCCTGGCGTCCATGATCATCAACTCCGCAGGCTTCGACCCGGCATAGTCGAAGTCGAAGTCTCCTCCGATATCTATTCCAACGGTATTGGCCTCGAGACCTCGCGCGATGAGACCGGCCTCGCGGCCGGAACCGCAGCCGACGACAAGGGCCCTGCCCACGGGCGCATTCGTACACGCTTTGATGACTTCGATCAGGGCCAAACTCTTGTTGGCCTCCGTCGTCCGATAGGCCGGATCTATGTCTCTTTCCTGCATACCGACTATCTCCTCTCGAAGAGAACTACAGAACTCGCTTGATCTTTCCTATTGCAAATCTGGGTTAGGACTTGGCCGGCTTCATTGATAGGGCACGTCGCTCGAGCCGTCGAAGCGTAATGCCGGAAAATGAAGATCGCTTCCGTGACGCGATGATACCGACCGGCGGCCATTGCGCGAGAGAACCCAAGGACCCATCGCCCGCATGGAGTGTCCGGAATTCGAGATCGAGCGGCCGGATAAGTTAATGCCGAGCCAGGACATCCTGCACCTGTGCGTAAAGCTCTTCTCCTTCGAGAAGAACCCCTTCGCTCCCGATCGTCGCGCGGCCTCCAGATCGGCCGCTTTATCTCCGGTGAGAACGCAGTGGGCCGGGTTCGGCTGCCACGCGCCCAGCAGGCTTGTGATCACTCCAGGTGCCGGCCTGCGGCGGTCGCATTGGACTCGAAAGGTTTCGATTGCCCCAACCGGATGGTGCGGACAGTGAGGCGAACCCCTATGAACCTCCTCCGCCCTGTGTCCGGCTGAACGCACAGCCTCTTCGATGTTGAATCGACCGCGCTCCCGCATCACCCATCCCGGAGAGGGGCAATCGCCACCGATGAGCAGGGGCTCCGGCTTTACGGCCGTCAGCTCGCCGGGACGGGCTCCAAGTCCCCCCACCAGGATGGCAACTTGTTTTACGGGAGAGGGCATTCACGCTCCTAGGTGGCCTGCTACGAAAATCGATCTTGCTCGACCAAGGCGCAAATGATGTGGGCGGCAACGGTGTACATCTGCCGTATGATGGGTGTAGCGCGCGCCGATGCGGCGAGAAAGTAACCGCACATGCCGTGGATGAGAGAAATCGCCCATGCGCTGCGACGCGATCCTCCGCCTCACTCCAGCATGGAGTTGCAACCTCGCGTCCGGCAGGCTCTTGCCATTGGCTGCGAAGGACTCCTCAATTCCGAGGTGCCGCGCCTGGAAATGAATGCGACCGTGCAAGGCCGGCTCGATCGCCGCGAATGCGTACCGGTCGATCGATACATTCAAGACGGCCCCTCCATACTGGTCGCAGAAGCGACTGAGATCCGTCCGTCCTCTGGCGTGTCCCAGACGAAGCCGAGCTCTCGACCGTACTAGAATGACGCTATCCAGCGAGAGCATCCGAACTACCTTTGATCTCTAAACAGAAGAGTGCATGGATCAGTACAGAGGCATCGGGAAGGAGCGTTATGACAGTCTATCGGTTCTATTTCGTCTGCCTGGTCCGTGAGGCAGACGAATTATGACCGGTCCGAGGCTCAAATGGTAGAAGGTCCCGGCGCATCAGAGGGATTACTCCCTATTCTCGATTCCGGGTCAACCATCGGAGGACCCATCGGGGTTACGACCCACTGCCCATGCTGTTTGCCAAGAACACGCTCTGCGTGAGCGTTTTGATGACTGCGTGCTCGTCGGGGAAACCACGGTCTGCCGTCTGTACTTCAGAAGCAATTCCCGAACGCGGCTAGCCCCTTTGTATCCTTTCTTCCAAAGGGGCGCGCATATAGACTTGTACAATCTTCGCAGCCAGTACCCATTGATGAGGAGCATTCATGAGGGTAGTCGTTTCCCCGGCGAACCAGCTCCCAGACAAACTAGCAATCCGCTGGGCGGAGATTCAAGAGAATAATCCCGGCCTTGCCAGCCCATTTTTCCGACCTGAATTCACACAGGCCGTTGCAAGGGTTCGGGAAGATGTCCTCGTTGCGTGCATCGATGACGGCGCTGCGTTCTTCCCTTTTCAACGGAGCTCGTTCGGACTGGGGCGACCGGTAGGAGGCGCCATGTCGGACTATCACGGTCTGATCGCGCCACCAGCCTACAGTTGCGACATGGTCGAGGTCCTTCGAGCGTGCCGGCTGCAGCGCTGGATCTTCGACCACGTCCCCGCGGATCAGGCGGTTTTCGCACCCTGGAAGACCGTCAGCACCTCGTCGCCCATTCTGGACGTTTCAGAGGCGGACCACGCCGGCTCTACCAATCTGCATTCGAACCACAGACGAAAGTGGCGCCGTCTTGAGGAGGCGCACGGCCAAATCCAGGTAGACCTCGACGTACAGGATCCCGCGCTTCTCGCGACCTGCATCGAGTGGAAATCGGAACAATATCGCCGCACCGGTAATGTCGACCTTTTTTCACGCCCATGGACGCGAGCCCTTGCAGACATCATATCCACTTACCATGAGCCGCATTTTGCCGGAATGCTATCGGTGCTGCGCGTCGACGGCCGGCCGATTGCGGTGCATTTCGGGATGCGCTCGCTCAAGTTCTGGCACTACTGGTTCCCTGCATACGATCCGGAGTTCCAGCGCTTCTCGCCCGGGATACTCCTGCTCCTGAAAATGATTAAAGACGCACCGGCGCTTGGAATTGAAGCGATCGACTTCGGCAAAGGAGAGAATCATTACAAGCTACGACTGTTCAACCGCCGGGTTCCGCTTCTGGAAGGTTGCGTTACCATCAACCACCCTCTCTGGATGGTCACGCAGACGCAGACGAAATTGAAGCAGCTTGCGAAGAATTCGCCAGCCTCTGATTACATCATCCCGCCGATGAGAAGACTCATGCAGTGGGCTAGATTTAGGTAGATCCATTTCGCCGATGGCGTGACGCGAAAGCCTTCACGGCACATGCGGATGGCGAATGTCGTAGAGCCAAGTTGTCGGCTTTATCCCTTACCCGGTACTCGCGCCTGAAGCCTTTCGATGTCCATTCATCAAGAGAAAGGCCCTCGGCGACGGAAAGTTGGTCGGTTCATAGATCGATGATCAGAAACAGGAAACTTCGAATAGGCCTTCTATCGAGAAGCACGGCTTTATCGGTCTATCATGCCGACTTTCTGAAGTGGTGCCTTTCCCACCCGAATATAGATCTGTCTCACCTGATCATCATGCGGGAGCGCATTGCCGATGTGAAGGGCTCGAATGGTCATGATCACTATCCGCCTTCCGCTCATTCCAAACGGAGCACTGCCCGATCTCCGTCCCTGACACTCGTGCGCGTACTGGGCTTGATCGAAGAAGCGGTCCTGCGGGCGTCGACTCATCACAGGAAATACGTCAGCGAGTTCGACATATCCGAACTCATTCCATTTACGATCTGCACGACCACATCGCTCTCATCACCGGACCTTACGCATCGTTTCAGGTCGGACGATGTCACAAAGATCAGGGAGCTGGACCTTGACCTTCTGATCATGCCGGTCGGGGTCAATCTCAGCGGCGATATCCTCAAGGCGGCCCGGCTTGGCATCATCGCCGTTCAGTACTCTGACAATAGGGGTGGTCGAGACTCTCCTCCCGGATTCTGGGATGTCTACCACAGGAACGAGACGAGCAGTTTTTCTTTCATCCTATTCACGAAGGAAGCCAATAGCGGAGTTCCCTTGCGCCATGGCCGCTGTTCGACCAAGTTCTTCTGGAAATACAACGAGGCCAATATCTTTCAGCGCTCGATGTATCACCTCAAGCGCCTCGTCGAGGAGATCGCGGAAAAGGACAGCCTGCCGGCTGCGCTACCCCAGCTGCCGTACCCGGGCCCCTCGGCCCAGTACCCGACGCTCCCTCAGTTTCTTCGGTACGGTGGGAACATTGCCCGCCATATTGTGAGAAAGGTCGCAACGAAGCTCATGCGACGCCTGGGGTGGGACTTTCGCTGGAGGGTCGCTTACGTACCAACCAATTGGGCGGACGCCGTCCTATGGCGCGGTATCGACATCAAGAATCCCCCTTCCCGGTTCCTGGCAGACCCGTTCGTGATCACCAGAGAGGGAAAGCATTACTGCTTTGTCGAGGATTTCAGCTACAAAACGGGTAAAGCCGACATCGCCGTATATGAGCTTGCAGCGGACGGCGCCACGCGATTGGGAACGGTCATCACCGAACCTTTTCACCTCTCGTTCCCGTACCTGTTCACCTACAACGGCGAACTTTACATGTGCCCCGAATCTGCGAGCAACAAGGATATTCGAGTATACCGCTGCATTTCGTTCCCACTGCACTGGCGTTTGGAAAAGATCATTCTCACCGGTGTCCATGCTGCCGATACGATGCTGTTCGAGCAGGATGGCCGATGGTGGATGCTGACCAATGTCGACCCCTTTGGAACTTACGATCACGGGTCCGAACTTTCCATTTTCTACGCGGATTCGCCTCTCTCCACCGAATGGACGGCCCATGAGCAGAACCCGGTGCTCATTGACGCCTCCTGCGCAAGGAACGCCGGCCTCGTTCGGCAAGGCGAAAAACTGTACCGCGTCAGTCAATGCCAAGGCTTCGACTTCTACGGACGGCGAAGCCGCGTCAACGAGATCATCGAGCTTACGAGCACGACTTATGTCGAGGAATGCGCTTTGACGATTAAACCTGACTTCAAGCCGAAAGCCAAAGGTACCCATCACTTGCACAGCAACGGGTCGGTTACGGCATTCGACTATATCGCATACGACAATTTCAAGTTGTGACCTCCGGGTCTGTCGAATTTGTGTTCATGAGCCCGCGATCCCGTGCAACTCACCGATTCACGCTCCGAGACCAAGTCGACATGGACCCGCCGAATGTCAAAGAGGTCCATCATCTGAAAGAGGCACGCCGGAAGGTAGGGAATACGTGTATTGAGTGCGACAATGCTGGAGCGCATAGTTTCCCGGTTGTAACGGTGCGGGCGGACCTGTGCGGCGGACGAGTGCCATTCCATTTCGTCCCGGAGCTATGAACGTTTCGATGAGCGGTGCCGACGAATATCGCGCAAGGGTGCGAGGCCGCTCGGGGAGAAGGCCGGGTATTACCAAGAGGACGGACGTTGAGATCAGAGGCTCTTACTTCTCGCGAGCGGGGGGACATGCGAATACTTGTCTTTACTCCTTTAGGCCCTGGCGGCGAAGGCGGCGTCGACCGTATGATGGACGGATTGCACGAAGAATTGATGCGCCAGAATCCCGATGACGTAAGCGTGCATTTCATCACCACGCGAGGCCGTTCCTCGCTATTGTGGCCCCTGAGGTACGTTCTATGCATCGTGCAAGCCGTCATGCTCGGACTCACGCGCACATACGATGTATGGCATATCAACCTCGGATCCTTTGGAAGCACGATGCGAAAGCTCGTTCTGGTTCTTATCGCCCGAGCATGCGGCCAAGCCTATGTTGTCCACTTACATGGCGGGCATTTTCGCGAGTATTGGGAGTCTCGGCCTAAGTTCTACAAGGACCTTATCCATGGCATATTCCTGCACGCCGGTGCCGTCGTCGTGCTGGGAGCGATCTGGAGGGACCTGATCGTCAAGCATGTCCCCGAATGTGCAAATCGAATTGTGGTGCTTCCGAACGCAACCCGAGCTTCCCGGAGTCAACCAATCTCTCGCTCCCCCGACGGGCGGGTGAAAATTCTCTTCCTGGGACGGCTGGGACCGGAGAAGGGTACTCCCGAACTCCTCGAGGCCCTTTCCGACCTGACGGCCCTGTCCGAATGGGAGTGCGTTCTCGCAGGAGATGGAGCGGTGAAGGAGACGAAAGCATTCACCGACGAAAGGTTCCCGGGACGCGCCTCGGTGCCGGGCTGGGTCGATGCCGCGGAAGTCGAGCGGCTTCTCGGCACTTCCGATATCCTTGTTCTTCCATCGCATGTCGAGAATCTGCCGATGTCCGTCGTGGAGGCCTTTGCATACGGGCTCGCCGTGGTGGCGACGCCCGTTGGCTCGATTCCCGATATCCTCGAACATGAGGAGAACGGCCTGCTCGTGCCGGTGCGGGACCCCCGCGCTTTGGCTGCGGCACTTGAGCGCCTGATCGTCGACCGCAGTCTTCGTGAGCGGCTCGGTCGAAACGCGAAAGTGACTTATCAGCGCTCCCTGACGATCGAATCGTACGCCGACCGGCTTCTCGGGGTCTGGAAACATGCCGCTCCGACCTCCGGAGCCGCCGAAGCGTCCTAGCGCATCGGCCAGACAGGCGGCTTGGCGCGACTGGGATCTTGGCACGCCTGGGATCTTGGCACGCCTGGGATCGATGCCGCTCCCTTCATCCTGGCTCTCCCGTCGCGGCCGCACTTGGTTTGCGGCCATCCCCGTCCTCACGGTAAGCGGTGTTCTCGCCGCACCTTACATTCGCATGTGTGAGCAGCGAGACTGACGATCTTGGATTGAGGATCGTTTTGTGCCGATGGTTGACCATATGCTTGAGCCGCCGCGGCCGGTGCGGCGCCTGGAAGTGATCACCGGAGCCAGTGGACGCCGGCGCTGGTCAGCCGATGAGAAGGCGCGGATCCTGGAGGAAGCCATGGCGCCGGGCGCGGTGGTGTCCGAGGTGGCCCGCCGAAACGGGATAGCGCCGCAGCACCTGTTCACCTGGCGCCGTCAGGCCAAGTGCGCGGCGGACGATCATCCTCTCGCCTTTACCCCGGTTATTGTCGCCCCTGACGGGCCGCAGCCCACCCCGGCAGCCTGCCGGGAGGCGGTGATCGAGATTGTTGTGGCGGGCACTGTCATTCGCATCCCTCCGGGGGCCGATGGCGCAACGCTGGCTATGGTCCTGCAAGCGCTCAAGAGCCTGCGATGATCGGGCCGAGCGGGACTGTCCGCGTCCTGGTGGCCACCAAGCCCGTCGACTTCCGCAAAGGGGCGGATGGCCTCGCTGCGCTCGTGCGCGACACCATGGGGGCCGATCCGTTCTCCGGGACGGTTTATGTCTTCCGCGCCAAACGCACGGATCGCGTCAAACTGGTGTTCTGGGATGGCACCGGCGTGGTTCTCGTCGCGAAGCGATTGGAGGATGGTGAGTTCCGCTGGCCCAAGCTGCAGGATGGTGCCCTTCACCTGTCAGCCGCCGAGCTCTCCGCTCTGCTCGAGGGTCTGGACTGGCGCCGCGTGCATGCGCCACGACCGACCTCTGTGCCTGTGGAGCCCAGCTGACCCGATCCCATCCATAAGAGCCATCGCGGCTCCCGTCGAAGCATGATTCACTTCGTCCTGTGACCAGCGCGATGCAAACTCTCCCGGATGATCCTGAACTGCTCAAAGCCATGCTCCTGGCCGAGCGGGCCCGCGCTGAACGTCTGGAGCAGATTATCAAGGCGATGCAGCGTCATCGCTTCGGCCGCAGGGCCGAGAGCCTGCCTGAGGATCAACTGCTGCTCGGGCTGGAAGAGGCCGAACAGACTGAGGCCGCCGAAGGCGCCCAACACGAGCAAGCGGATCTGGCCGAGCGTCAAAGCCGAGCGGCCCAGCGGCGTCGGAACCGCGGATCCTTGCCGGCCCATCTGCCGCGCATTGAGACGATCATCGACATCGAGGATCCAACCTGTCCCTGCTGCCGCAATGCCCTGCACCGCATCGGCGAGGATGTCTCCGAGCGCCTCGACATCGTGCCGGCGCAACTGCGCGTGCTGGTGATGCGACGGCCCAAATCCGCCTGCCGCCACTGCGAGGATGGGGTGGTGCAAGCCCCGGCTCCGGCCCGCGTGATCGAAGGCGGCCTGCCCACCGACGCGCTGGTCGCGCAGGTGCTGGTGTCGAAATACGCCGACCATCTCCCGCTCTACCGGCAGTCTCAGATCTACGCGCGTCAGGGCATCACTTTGGATCGTTCGACCCTGGCTGATTGGGTCGGGCGCGCCGCCTGGCACCTGCGGCCGGTACATGAGCGCCTGCTGGCGCAGCTGAAGACCTCACCCCGGCTGTTTGCCGATGAGACCACCGCACCGGTGCTCGATCCCGGCCGCGGCCAGACCAAGACCGGGCAGCTGTTTGCCTATGCGCGGGACGATCGGCCGTGGGGCGGCACGGATCCGCCTGGGGTGGCCTACGTCTATGCGCCGGATCGCAAGGCGGCCCGGCCGATCGAGCATCTGTGCGGTTTTGCCGGCGTGCTGCAGGTGGACGGCTACAGCGGCTATCGGGCTCTAGCTGGAGGCAATCAGGTCACCCTCGCGTTCTGCTGGGCGCACGTGCGACGGCGCTTTTACGAACTGGCCGTGGCCGGAGCGGCGCCGATTGCCAGCGAAGCGCTCACCCGGATTGCGGAGCTCTACCGGATCGAGAGCGAGATCCGTAGCATGAGTGCGGCGGAGCGCTGCCGGATTCGTCAGGCCAAGAGCGGTCCGGTACTGGACGCTCTCGAGCCGTGGTTGCGCGGCAAACTCGGTCTGATCAGCCAGAAGAGCAAGCTGGCCGAGGCGATCCGCTACGCGCTTGTGCGCTGGGACGGGCTGACCCGCTTTGTCGACGACGGGCGGATTGAGATCGACTCCAACGTGGTCGAGCGGGCAATCCGGCCTTTGGCCTTGACGCGCAAGAATGCACTGTTTGCCGGCTCGGATCGCGGGGGCGAACACTGGGCGATCATCGCCTCATTGGTCGAGACCTGCAAACTGTGCGGGGTGGATCCGCAGGCTTATCTCGCCGACGTGTTGAGCCGCATCGCCACCGGCCATCTCAACACCCGCATTGATGATCTACTGCCGTGGGCCTATGCCACCGCGCCGGACCTCAAGGCCGTGGCCTGAGAACACCGCTAACTCCTCACGCACCGTTGCACGACAAAGACGGGGATGCCAGGCTCAAGGCCGGGCGCGACGCTGGAGGGATGACGGCTCACCTCACCTCCTCATGCCGCCGCCACGGCCGCACGCTGCGCTGCAGCGTCGGACGCGACGTCGAACTCACGTCCGACGTTTTACGATTTTGATCTGGAGCATCTTTCCATGCAAAACCGGCTCCCACTTCTGGGTTCGATGCTCAGGAATTGCGTCTTGCGCCGGGATGCGCGCGGACATCCTGCACGGCTGCGCCCTACCCGGGGGTCTTCTCGGATATAGATGGGATGGGGCGAGTTGAATTCGGAGAGTTCACACTTTACGACGCGCGCGGAAGTCCCGTGACCCGCGTCATCATCTTGAGCCTTCTCGCTCCGGTACTGCGCTTCTGCAGCGAAGACCGCTCCGCCGCCTCGGCCTGTGCGAGAGAAACGGACACCATGATATACGCGATCACGAAGCACGTACCGTGAATCGATGCGTAGGCCAGAAAGAACGACTCAGTGATATTCGAGAGAACGATACCCGTGAAGAGCGAGATGGCGAGCGGAAGGACCAGCTTCTCATAGGGAGCTTGCGATCTGAGGATCTTCACGACCTTCGAGGCAAAGGAAATCAGCACGACGACCAGAAGAAGAACCCCCACATATCCGAAGTTAATGAATGTCTCCAGGTATCCGTTATGGGCGTTGACCAGATTTTCTCCCGTGATGGCGAAGAAGCGTGGCAAGAGGGTCTCTTCAAAACTCCCATAGCCGGTACCAAGCCATGGGTGCTCGTTCGCCCAAGGAAGAATCGTACCCCATATTGGCACACGCCCCGTAAGATCCGGCTTCTTGCCGAGCATCTCGAGCCCGACGGTGAGGACGGGAACGGCGGTTATAAGTACCAGCGCAACGATCGAGGACGCACTTCCCAAAATCAGGACCCTTGCCTCCTGCCTTGCCTCCAGGATCAGCGAGAACCCTTTTGCGACGGCAATCATGGCCATGCCCACAACGAGACCCGTCACCGATCCAGAGCCGAAGAGACACGCAGCAATAGCAAGCAGCACGGAAGCTCGAAAGATGGCGCTGCGAAGCACGCGCTTTGCGAACACCACGTAGACCAGGAGGGCTATGCTCGCCGTATTTCCAAGCGGGTTCTTATGGCTGTAGATACCCCGCCAATGTCCCGCCCAATGAGGCTCGACCCAGTCGCTAGCCTGATGGACACCGTAGGCAGGATCGACGAAGACGAAGAGCACGCTCAGCAATATAGCCCAACCCAGAGCGAGCGACATCGCTCTGGCGACCCGCGGCGGAGGAACCAGGGCGATCAGGCAAGCTGCGGCGAGAAAGCTGAAGGAGAGAGCATAGGCCCGTCTGAACGTGATCGCCGGATTGTCGGACCAGATGCATGATAGAAAGGCCAGGAGAGGAAACAGAAAGGGAAGCCATGATGCTCTGATCACGGCATTCACTGCCCGTGAGTTGGTCAAGTATATCCAGAACGTCGCAAGTGAAATGAGAATGGTGTTAGCCCGACCCAAGTAGGAGGCAGGGTCGTTCCCGGGGGGGTCCATAGGATTGGCGCCTGTCAGGAGAAATACGAATCCGCCGGTGCTGATCAGAAGCCAGTAAATGAAGAAATAGTCTATCCACTTGCTCCGCGTCTGTCCGTCCATAAGCCTAGCTACCTTGGGGCATTCCCGCCCTCGCCTTGAAGTGGATAAAGACCGCTTTACGCCGCGAGCAACCGGATGCGCACGTGCCAGCAGGCAGTTTTGCAAGTCGTGACGTTGGAGCCCAGAATGCGATGATCCCGTCTAAGCTACCGACAGCATCGGGTGTGACAGCGAACGCACATCCGATGCATCGAGTCTCCGCTTTCGAGCATCTTTCCACGCACAACCGGTTCCTACTTTTGCGTCCTCTGCTCTAGAGAGCAGGCAGCTTGATCGCGACCTCGACGACATCGCCGGGCAGAAGCGCCATAGATTCTGTCGCGTTTATCTTGGTTTCCACCCCTGCCTCGTCGACCCTGAAAAGGGTGATCGCAATGACTCCCGGTCCTTCCGTCCACACGGATTTCAGCGCACCTGCGATTGCCAGCTTTTGCTGTGCCGCCGATAGCTGAGCCTTGATCCTCGCTTGGCGGGATAAGGCGTCCTGGAGCTCCGTCAGAAGCCGAATATTATTCTGGTCCTCCAATTGCTGAGAGGCGCGGGTCGCCTCTTCGTATTCCCGCTGTGCGCGGGTCGCCTCAACGGCCGTTTGGAGCGCCCTTGTCGAGGACAGGAGCATCGCGCGACGCGCATCGCTGACCCGTTGCGTCGACACCGTGCCCTTTTCGAGCAGGCTCCTCGAGCGCTCGAAATCTTCCAAGTCGGCCTTGCTCCCCTCTTCTTCCTTCGATTTCTGCTCCGATAAGAGGGTAGCTCGCGAGGAGGCAAACTCTGCTGAACTGACGACATAGCGCAACTGCTTCGCATAATCTTGCTGCTGCAGCTTGAGCCGTTCAGCGAGAACATTCGCCTCACCGGAAGGAGAGCGGACGGGTTGACCGGCGCTTTCGACGCCGACAGCTGTTGGTTGCTGCAGCTGCGTCTGTAGCTGCTTGATCCGCTCGCCCTCCACGGCGAGCTCCTGGATGAGCGTCGTGCTCTGCGCCTGGTACTCCACCGTATCGACATACGGATTGCTGATTCTCAGGCGCGCGACGTCAAACCCGCCAGCATGGGCAATCGCTTGCCTTATCGACATTCCGGGCCGGTACGGGACCTCTCCGGCCCGGGCGATGTCACCGTGAAGATAAACCGGCCGGTACTCGGCGATTTTCACCGAGACATCCTCTGGAGCAACGGACGTCAATCCGGTTCTGCCATCCGGCGCACGAACAGGTATCTGACGCTTCGTGAATTCTGTTTGCAGATTTGCCCGCAGATCATCGAGCGAAAGACCCTTCGCAGGGAAGCTTCCGAGGATGGGAACGTTCACCGAGCCATCGAGATCGACCGGCACTCGCGCCGTCATTTCGGAAATTCCTGCGATCGAGAGCTCAACAACATCGCCCGTTCCGAGCTTGTACTCGGCTCTTGCAGGCGATTCATGAGCAAATATGGCTAAGGCGAGCGACGCGAGGAACGCCGGATGAACGATGGCCTTGCGTCGGAAAGGCGGGAACATGAGCAGCATGACACTCACTTGGCTTCAGTGATCGGGATTACTTTCGAGCTCGATTCAAGATGGCTCCCAAGATCTTTCCGCTCATGTAGGACCATGATGCGAGCGCGCTCACCACCTGCGACTTCCGCGCGGTTGTCGCATTCAGCAGAAGCAGAACACCATCCGATGCGTTCAGGGTTGGGAGCACATCAAGACCATCCTCAAGGGGCGGAGCATCGATGATCACGTAGTCGAAGGCGTTCCTCGCCGTATTGATCATTCTCTCAAGGGTCGAAACATCAGCGATCGCCTCCGCCGGCGTGAACACAAGGCCGGGCCAATCCTGATAGAAACGTGGGTGATCGTCCTGGGCTCCGCTTGCCGGTAATCCGGATGCTGCTCCTGTCTTGGGAGACTCGGATCGTTCGGAATGTGAGCCGCCTATATTGGCATCGATCAAGGATACCTTCTTGCCAAGCCGGCAAAGATTGTACGCCAAGGCGGTTGCCATGCTCGTCACGCCCTCCCCTTTTCTCAAGGATGTGACCGTAAGGACTCTTCTGTCGAGAGGTTTCGTCTCAGCCAGAAGAGCGAGAGTAAGATGCGCCAATCCACTCTGCATTTTCAGCTGACTGGAAGCCGCCTTTCCGGAGAGTTGCTGCGATCCCGGCTCGCAGAGGGAGAGAATGCCGAGCTTTCCACCGTCCGGGATTGTCCCCAAACATGGAAGTTCGAGTGCCGATTGCACGTCTTCCGCCGAGCGCAACTTGCGGAAGAGGCGCTCCCGGATAAGACCTACGATGAGCCCCAGCATCCCACCTAATCCGATTCCGGCTCCCAGGATCAGGATCGACTTCGGCTCGCTCTTGTTCTGCGGCGGCGTCGCTCGCGTGATGATCCGCGCGCTGAGAGTCGGAGCCGACATCTGCTGCTCGACGGCAATGTGGCGATCGAGAAAGCCCTCATAGAGCTTTCTATAGGATTGCGCCTGAGCTTCGAGATCCAGCTGCACCGCGCTCGATTGGCCACTGCGGTTCTTGGCTTTGAAGTCCTGAAGAGCATCCTCGGCATTCTGTGCTTCCATGCGAAGCGCAACGAGCCGTTCATCGAGCCATTTGCTTGCTTTGTCGATCGCGTCGCTGCGTGCTCGTGCCTGGTCTGCCAGGTACTCGTCAGCGACCGTATTGGCTATTTCCGCAGACTTGACACGGTCCCGCGACAGAACCTCGATCTCGAAAACGTTCGTCGCCCCGACACGACGGATGGCAAGCGAGCGCCGCAACTTTTCAATCGCCGCTTGAACATCATCCCGGCTTGCATCGGCATTTGCTTGGTCATGAGTGTTCGCCCCGAAGATGCCGAGAAGATGATCTTTCAGCTTCCGCAACGATCCAAGCCCGAGACCGGAGCCTTCCGGAGAGGAGCCGAACTCGGGATCATCGACCAGATTCAATGCATGCGTCACCTGCCGCAGTACATTCCCGGATCGTCCGACCTCGACCTGCGTCTCGATTGCAAGCGTATCGAGCTGTCTGTCGGGACCGCTCGCGTTGGATGCCATTTCCACACGCGCCGGATCGATCATGACCTGCGCAGTCGCGAGATAGCGAACCGGCCATATGAGCAGGACACAGATCGAGAGGAAAATGCAGAGAACCAGAAAGCTCGCAATGATCGTCCACTGCCGCCTTAGAACGGTGAAGAGTTCACGGGCTCCAAACTGCGGCTGCAGTTTATCCCATCCGGCAGGAACGGCTTCATACTCGTTTTCAATCGGCCACTTGACTCTATCAAGCATAGTTCAACTTAACCTCGCTGCAGTGAGAGCCAATATTGCCGCTGTGATTGATACTTGTGTTTTGATCGAGAATTTTTATTGCTTCTCAAACAGTCCAGATACGCCCAGTTTTGCATCGTAAATCCAGAACGATCTGCAAACTCTTGCTTGCCTCAACAAGTATCCTTGCAATGATGATAGAGTTGCGCACTTTGGAACGCAACCTGGGTTGCGTCACATAAGTATAGTTTGCGCTACTCCCTCGGGATAACTCATTCGGGTGTAGAAGCGCTTGAGCGATTACAGAATGCCTGGGCGGCATCTTCGAAGCGCTGATGGGTGCGCCTCATATACCGAACGAGTGTCGATGACGGTCTGGCAGCATCCGGCGTAACATCGAACCCACATCCGATGCTGTCGGTCTCTGGTGTCGAGCATCTTTTCACGCAAAACCGGTGCCCGCTTTTCACGTTCGATGCTCCAGCGTTCAGCTGCATGCAAAAGGTCTCCCCTTCGGGTCCGACACCCAACGGCGTTGAGCCGGAACTCTCGCCACCGCTCTTCTCGACAGACCCGATACGACTCAAACCGATCCGGACGCCGCTGCATGCTCCGTTGGCGGAGTGCTTTGGCGAGATCTGCAGGTCCATTTCAAAGCCCGAGTATGGCTTCTGGCGTCGCGCTGGACGCACATGTCCGAAAGTGGCGTCGGTCAGATCGAACCATCAGAGCCTCCGGTCCAATTGAAGGAACACCCTTCGCGCAACTCTCCGGTGAGGGCGAACATGCGGAACTTGCACTCGTTCACGGGGCAGCTCCCACCGAAGCCGCATGAACAGGCAGTGCTGGATCACCGGCACGACGGACACGAACGCTAACAGACCAAGTCGTTGATTTTACTAGAAATTAGGAATTATGCGCAAAAGTAGGAAGATATTGTTGCCTAAACTTCGCCTTATTTGATATTTAATCCCGATTTGCCAGTAAAACGGCAGATAAAAAATCAATCGTGAACATATAACGGGCAGACAATCTATGTTTATATTCACATTATCCAAGCACTTTACGTTTGGTCAATCGAGCGGCGAGCGTCCATTTCACAGCTCATCCATCTGCCGCTAATTTTTAAACAATAATTTTCTTCATTCACCCGAACACTCACCCTCAATCTTGGAATTGCAGCGGCTCGCCGGACCGTTGTTTGGCTCGTCTGTTCCCATGCAGTGCGCGTGTTCAGACGCCGAAAAACAGCGACCCAGCGGATCGATAGCCAGGAAGCCGATTGGTCCTTTGATGGGCCAAAAGCGGACGCCCCGGCTGCTTTTGCAGGACCTACCCCCACCTTGGAGGCGCCTTCTGCGCTTCCTGAGCGTGTCTCCGCACGCACACAGCAACAAGAATCGGAAAAATACGTATGGCAAACCAATTGTTTTCGACCGGGTTTGAAGGCTCGGTGTCCCTGGCCCCGATGCAGGTGAACAGCAACACCGAGGCGCTGCAGAGCCTGCAGAACGCCGGCACCGTCTGGGGCCGCGCCCCGACCATCCAGATGCTCTCGGGCGCCGGCAACTACAACAGCGTGTTCTCCAACGCCATCACGACCACCACCGGCCATGACGGCGCCCAGACCCGCGCCCTGCATCTCGACGTCAACTCGCGTCCGGCCGACTACACCCAGTCGCCGCTGCTGTTCCAGCCCACCTCGGAGCCCGGCGACTTCTACATGAGCGCCTGGATGAAGCTGCCCGACAATCTCTGGTCCAAGCTCGGCGCCGGCGGCTGGACGGCGGCCCTGCCCGAGTGGAAGACCGCCGGCGACTTCCGCGTGGTCAACACGATCCAGGCGATGAGCAACGGCAAGCTCGCCTGGAACATGAAGTGGGACACCAACGCCAACGGCAACGTGCCGCTGCAGACCTTCTGGGAGAGCACCAACACCAGCGTGGCGGTGCCGCAGGGCGAGTGGTTCAAGGTCGAGATGTTCACCCACCGCGACAACACCGATGGCCGCGTCTGGCTGAAGATCAACGGCGAGACCGTGTTCGACCACACCGGCGACAACATCGGCGTCAACAACGCTCCGATCAACCGCATCTTCATGGGCAACCCTTACTCCAACAACCCCATCGACACCTGGCTCGATGACGTCCAGATCTGGGACGGCGTCCCCTCCGGAAATACAGGCAACCCGGCCCCGACGCCGACGCCCACTCCGACTCCGACGCCCACTCCGACACCCACTCCGACGCCTACTCCCACTCCGACGCCGACGCCGACCCCCACGCCCACGCCGACGACCGGCAAGACGATCAACGGCACGGCTCGAAACGACACGCTCATCGGCACCGCCGGCAACGACGTCATCAAGGGCAATGCCGGCAACGACGCCCTTTACGGCCGGGATGGCAACGACACTCTGACCGGCGGCAGCGGGCGCGATACTTTCGTGTTCGACAGCAAAACGGTCAAAGCGGGCGGGATCGACACGATCACGGACTTCACCCCGGGTCAGGACATCATCGATCTCGGCTTCGCATTCTCGTCATTGACGAGCGGCACGCTGAGGGCCAGCGAGTTCCGGATCGGCACGAAGGCGCTGGATCGCGACGACCACATTATCTACAACAAGACGACGGGCGCGCTGTACTACGATCCCGACGGAAACGGATCGGCCGCGCAAATCCAGTTTGCGAAGCTCGCCCCCAATCTCAAGCTCGCCTACAACGACTTCTTCGTCTACTAAAGGCATTCAAGACGGGAACTTGTCGAGGTCTGGCGAAACGAGTCCGCGGAGTAGCGTATCCGGGCTCTCGCCGGGCCCCAACGGGCCCCGCCTTCCCCATTCACGAATTCTGCCGGCGCGGAGAAAAATTCACCGCGCCGGCACGAAACATCGCGTCTCGCAGACACACCCCCCGCTTCGGGCGAACGAGCCGCAAGCGACGATCTGAAGAAGCCGTGGACTACATGCGGCTGAACTGCCGAGTGTTCATCGCCGAACCGGCAACCCGGCGGATGAGGGATGCATAGCTCCCGCCGATTGCCGTCCAACCCAATTGTTGAAGAAGAGCACCGCGTGCCGCGCGAGCTTCCCGCTCCCAATGCTCCAGAGGGCGTTTCTGGAAGAGGTGCAGCGCGTCTGCAATTGCGTCGACGGACGGATCGTCCCGCATCCTGACGCCGGCCAGGCCCATTTCGAACAGGTCCGCCAGGCCGCCGGCGTCGCTTGCGATGACCGGACGCGCACTCAAGCCGGCAAGGACGGCGACGCCGCTTTGCGAATTGAAGTCTCGATACGGAAGCAGAACGGCATCGACCTCTGCGATGATCGATGAAATCTCCTCCTCCGGAACGAAACGCACATCGACTTCAGTGCCCGTCGGGTCGCATTTCGCCAGTTCCAGACATTCGGTCGTGTAGGCGGCGGGGCCGCTTGATCCAACAACCAGGAGCTGTAACTTTCCGCCTCCACGGCGATATTTCTGAACGGCGAGGATCGATTCCCTGACGAGCTTGTTCGGCCGGATGAAGCCGAACACGAGAATTTTTCCATTCCTTGGCAGCGGACTGGGCGTACCCAGATCATAGGCCCCGTGAGGGATGACCGTTACGCGCTCAGGAGCCAGGCCATATTCTTTGAGCATAACGTTTCGCGACGCGCTCGACAAACATACGATATGAGTCGCAAGAGAAAAATCGAGCCTGAAAGCCAACCGCTCCAGGAAGCGCGCCCAGCTTGGAAGCACCCACATATGCGGCACAGGATCATGCACCACAAGAACCAGGCGTTGGCCCCACAAGCGTACCAGGAGAGAGATGGGCAGTTCGAAGCCGGCATGCCCAACGAAATTGAAGAGATAGACCTGCGCCTTCCCTCGAGCCCTCCAGAGTTCCCGAACATTCGCAGCGAGACGCTTGAGTGTCGCCATTCGTCTCTCGAACAAGCCCGCATCGGCCGATTCGACGCGCGGTGTCTGCCGTCTGTCGATGCCTTTGCCGACGGCCTCCTTCGATGGCGGGAGCATCGGAGGAGCGATGAGCGTCACCCGGAGACCTGCTTTCGCGATGGAACTCGCAAGTTCGTGCGTGAACCACCCGCTTCCGCCTCGCCAGGAGTTCGACAGAATGCATACCTCGGTGGCACCAGGGCTGCTCGCTTCCATCCTAGGTCTATCCTCGACGCTGTCTTTCTTGGAGATGACGGTGGCTAGCCTAAGAATTCGGGAGGGGTAAAGTGTTCGCATTGTGGCGATCAATATTCCAAGATGCAGTCGAGAGGTCTGTCGAGCCAACCGACGAATGATCCGTCAAAAACCTCGCCCATCAAACTGCCCAATAGGTATGAAATACTAAAGTTCATCTCAGACCCCGCACGGTGCTCCTGCACGGGGAGCCAAGAACGATTTCGATTTGACGTTCTGAACAAGGCACCTTTTTGATGCGTCATCGGCCGCCCCTCGCAGGAAAGTCAGATCAACTGCCGCCTTTAAGCTTCCCAAGTCTGCACAACGCTGAGGCGGAATCAATGAGGCTGGCGGCGATGCAGCATGGCGGCAATCCTGTTCGACCGCCGACACGTCACGACCGCCGTCATCCTGCGGGGCGTGAGCAGGCGATCGCGGTCTCTGGCCAGTAGGCCCAATTCCGCGTCTCGCCTCGAAACGCCGCCGCCATGCTCCACTCGGCGGAAACGGGCCGAACCAGTCCTGGACGCTATTTCGCAAGGAGACCCACCATATTTCCGACCCTGACGTTATTCCTTGGCGAGAAACCATCGATGAGTTGGTGCTCCTGACGGCGGAACGGCCTCGACAGGAGGAGCGTCAGCATGAATGTCACGCCAGCCAACAAACTCAGGCAGATCCTTCCCAGGCTGTCGAGACCGAACCGCCAAATCAGCGCCTCCGTCGTAAGAATCAAGATGATGGCAGGTGCAATCACCACGTTGAGGCGGGCGACATCAAAGATCCGTGCGGCCCCGCGTGCTCTCAATGCATAGATCATAATCGCAAGCTTCGCGGCTGTATCGGCGCAGGGCCAAATCAACAGTGCTGCCGGGCCTAGGGACGAGCTCGTGAGATACACGAGCACAAGGGAAAGCAGGCTGATTGGCAGCATCGCGACGAAAGTCACATGGACTTGCAGAATGCTGCCCAATATCTCCGCCGCCCTGAAATAGCTCGTTCCAAGCGACTGAACCAGGAGGATGGGCAGAATGAAGCCGTAAGGAGCGAAATCCGGCTTTCCGAGTGCGGTTATGAGCAAGGGTCCAAGAGGTGCGGCAACCACAATGGCGCCCATGACGATGATCGTCTCCAGCTTGATCAAGACACTCAAGGTCATCTCCGCAGCTGGCCGATCCCCATTGACGATGATTTTCCCGACGAGGAGAGGCTCGACAATAGGAGACAGCAGATGGACCGGGAGCCCACGTAACGCCGAGGTCGCCAAGGCTTGCGCGAAAGATATTGCGGCGAGCGGGGCCGGAGGCAGGGCGGTAGCGCTCATCAAGCGTACGGAGAACGGACTGGCCGCGAGCCACGACAGAGCCGACATATAGATGCTGATCGAGAACTTGAGCTGCTGCCCGAAGGAGGGGATCAGGCTGCGGTCAGCCGGATTGAAGTCCGGCCTGACAGAATTTTTGTTCTTGGCGCACAGGATCAGGATGACGATCAAAATTTGTGTGGCTGAGGTGGCGCCCCAGATGAACATGAGATCGTTCGGATGGAGCCGGCCGAATCCCGCAATGGATAAACATATGCAGGCTCTGGATGCTACTTCGAGAAATGCGGTGACAGCCCAAGCACGATAGGCCTTCAGAGCTTGCGCCACGGCCTCGATATCCAGCTGGAGGGACAGGATAAGGATCCAGGTGATCAATATGCCCTGATCGAGCGGATGCCCGCTCCACAACGTCGGAATGTCGAGCACTCCAAACTGTAGCAGTCCACCGATGATGATCCCCAGGCCGATCGCCTTGAGGCAAAGGTAGAAGGCAAGCGTGCGGACCAAGTCGGAACCCGAGCCATAGGCAATGACAAGAGGAAGGAAACGGGACAGAGAGCGTGCAATTCCCAGGCCCGAAAGAGTTCCGACGACAACCGAAATGGCTAACGCGACCGAATACGATGCGTATTCGCCCGTCATCATCGCCTTGGCGACAAGGATCTGGAATCCAATCCCGAGGACGAGACTCCCCAATCGCGCGGCCGCAGCCAACGCGATTCCACCTGATCGGCCGGATGTCGAGCTCATGCCATGTCCCCGGATCACGAGAGAGCTATCCGGCCGGCGCCGAATGCGAAGGCCACGAAACACACATTGTGGAAAGCTGAGGTGGCGAAGCCGGACTGGGTCTTCACGAGACGGCCGGGCCAGCACCACGAGTGTGATTCACGCCTCATGTATGAACTTCGCGAATCCGGAGAAAGCATGCGAACAATCGACCTGCGTGGTGCAACCTTTCTTGTATGCTACCCTCATGCGCACAGGGTCGAAATAGCCTATCCGGGTATCTCAAGGGCTGCTCCGGAATTTTAGGGGTAGAGGACGGACTGGTGAGAGAGGCCGGGAGAGCTCTGCAGCCCAGACGCGACCGTAAAGCAAGACCAACCTGTCCCTGGCTCTCTCCGGATACTTTAGAGGTCCCTCAGAATGCCTCATGCCTCAGGATCTGTATCGCCGTCATGACGATGATCTTTAGATCGCGCATCACCGTCCAGTGTTTGACATACCAGAGGTCGAGTTCGACGCGACGCTTCATCTGACTGAGTTCAGGAGTCTCACCCCGGGCGCCGTTGACCTGAGCCCATCCTGTTATGCCGGGTTTGACCTGCTGCCGCGCATTATACTCCCCGATCAACTGCGAGTAGTAGCTGTCATGCGCCAGCGCATGCGGGCGGGGTCCGACGAGGGACATCTCACCCCGAAGAACATTCACGAGTTGAGGGAGTTCATCGATGCTCGAGCTCCGAAGCCAGCGGCCGGTTCTCGTGACGCGGCTGTCTCCGCGCCTCGCCTGCTGTACGACATCCCCATCCTCAAGAACGGACATCGTCCGGAATTTGATGATTTTGAAAGGTTTTCCATGTAACCCTCGCCGTGTCTGCCAAAAGAACACCGGCCCCGGCGAGTCGATCTTGATCATCAGAGCAACGGCAAGGAACAGGGGGAGGAGAAGCAGCAGCGCACATATCGAAATGACGAGGTCGATCCCCCTCTTTGCCACCGAGGCATAACTACGCCATCCGACGGAACTGCTCGGCCTATGGGGTGCAGGATCGTCATGAAGGAGGAGTTGCTTAGCGGGTGCATTCATGACGTGAATCTTCCGGTTGTATGGAGTGGTCTTTGACGATCTTTCCGTGAAAAGCCGCCTCCAATGGCAAGGTATCCGCCTTTTCGATTTCGCGGACGCTCGCCATACCTATGCTCTTGGAGTGGAGGAGATTGTAGCCAGTCACGTATCCAGCTTGATTATGTGATTTAGTGTGTCATGCCATAAGGCAGCATTGCGCCCTCCTAAACTGCGCAACCAAGACATCGTTATAATCTGTAGTATAGAGAACCCTCTGCCTACGCCGAGACATATTTTGGAGAGTTTCCGTATACATAAGGGTTATACGGCTCCATCGTCGGCGGCTCCCGCTCACGTCAGACTGGGAATGCCCCACCACCCGACCTCGATACAGGCCGGTGGAGCACGCTTCGTCCCCTCACGCAGCCCAAAAGGAGGCGAAGCAGTTTCAAGGAACGCTCCCTCGCATATCCTGGGGGGCTCTGTCAGATTCAGAGATAGCTCTCCAAAGCAGCCTTCGCCGAGGCTCCCGCCCATGGCACTCTTCGGGCTCGACTTTGGGGTTACCGCGCGAGAGTGCTCATGCCCCCATCTCTCTAGGCACATTGGCAACGATGACGAATAGCTCGCGGCAACGGATCTACCGACCATACGGTTACGTAAACTCTATTCTTGTCTTGATTGTATCGCTTGGACGCGAATTTACCCGGACATCAATCCGCGAAGTCGATGTCAACCGATTGAACTGCGGCGAGAACGGTACGGTAGACAGTGAAATTCTCTCCGTGTGGGCAGCAGGGCCAGAGAATATGATCCGACCAAGAACGCTCCCTCGCCGTCTCAGCACGACCGTGCGATCACTTCTGAGTTCAGGAACCACGCTTGAATCCAGCAGATAGCTGATGCAGGTGTCGACATCACGGAAGGATCCCGTCAATCGATCGACGATCTCGATTGCGTCGCCATCGTAGGAAACTCGCCGTCGATGGACGGCGCCATAGCGTCTCGCGTATCCGTCATGTTCCCCTTCGACTTCCCAGGCCGTTCCGGAATGGGCCGAGGAGCTGATACGGCCCATGGCCTTCCTCTTCCAGTTGAATGCACCTGCCGTTTCACTCTGACTATCCTGTCCGACTTGCAGAGTGCTGTGGGATCCGGTTGCCCTGAACACGTCCCTGAAAGGACCGATAGAGTAGTACAAATATGTGCCGCAATCTGCGAGGACCGGATCACCATCGACAGACAGCCAAAGGGCCAATGCATCGGCGTGACCGTGTGCGGCGATGGTTCCAAACCCTAATGGGCCATGGTCGAAGACAAGATGAATATGGCGCCGTGGGGAGCTTTCCTGATACGTCGTGTACCCGCCTGCCGCGAAAGTCGCCAGGCGGGTTTCCGGAAAGCGGAATGCATTGCTGCTCCCGAAGATCAGGTCGCGGATATGCAGATCGTGTGGAGGCGGAGGCTCCTTGCTTCCAGATAGCCCCTCGACTGCGGCGATGATCGAAGAAACATACCTTGGTTCGCGCCCGAGGGGCCCCGAAACGACGCGAGTTTCATCATTGTCGCCGATATTCGGAGGGATCCCTTTCTCATTCAGAAAGCATCGCAGTGCCGTTGCCGGCTTTACCAGCGAGGCTGGGTTCAATCGCGTAGCCTCAGGCTCATCTTTCAGCACGAGAGCCGCGAAAGCGAGCATTTCAAGCGTGAATGCCGTGTACGATGGGGATTGTTCGACTCCGATTCCGTCGGCGAAAAATTGTGTCTGAACTGCATCCTGAAGGATCGAGACGGCTTCACGATAGCGTCGCGGCGATTCCGGCAGATCGGGTGTGAGTTGAGCGGCCAGGAGGAGGCCCAGACCTTCCGCGACACGATGGTTGTTCGCAGAGGAGTAAAGGGACGGATTGTGCTGAAGCCAGAACCCGTGGGCCGCGACGAACGTACGGATCTGGCGCCTCTGATCCGGCGTCAGGTACTCGCCGATGCAGGCAACGATAATGGCAATCGAGACCATTCGCAGGCCCAACTCGATCCCGGATGACCAGTTGACCCCGCGGAATGGTGGATTTGCCTGCATCCATGAGGTGATGACTTTCATGATCCAGGCGACGTCGCTCCGGTCGCCTCGAATACGAGCGAGCATGGCGACCGGGTGGAGCATTTGAAGCCGGTTCAACTCCCATACGAACTTGACGTCGCTATGCTCTGAAGCGCTTCGGTAGTTGATATCGAAGCAGAACGTTTGCTTCCCCGGCCATTGCTTCTTGGTGACCGGATCCTGCAGCCATAGATCCGGGCTGAGAGTTTTCAGCGCATCTGCAGGCCACTCCAGGCCCAGCAGGGTCACACCCCGTGCCCGAATGTTCTCGACCTCGCGGGTCAGCAGGTCGATGTGATCCGCGCCGACCGGTGACGCAAGTGCCGCCATCAGGTTCCGGTTTGCTTCAAGATTGCCGTCGGGTGCGTCGAACCTCCGCCATCCGAAGCGCTTAAGTCTCCATCCGAAGCGGCGTCCCTGCTCCGAAACCCGATGCAGCACTTCAGGAGGGGACATTGCACTGGCGCGCTGCCAATACCAATAGTAGACTCCGGCTCGCAGCTTCAGGCTCTTGTAGATCTTGTTCATTGCAGGACGCCGGACAATTCTCTCTCGAAATTCGAATGGATCAACAATTCCGCGCGGCGGATAGCGATTGATACGCGTGCAGGAGCTTAGGCGCCTCGTGGGGCCAAGAAAGCTCCTGGCTCACACGTCGCCTTCCTTCTGCGGCCATCGTCGCTCGCCGGTCAGGATCGTCGAGAAGATCGAGTATTTTGTCGCCGAAGTCGCTGTGATCGGTGTTACGGGCGTAAAGCGAGGCATTCTGAGCAGAGACCCGCCCTTCAGTAAGATCGTACTGCACGATCGGACGGCCGAGCGCCATGTACTCCATGATCTTGTTCATGGTCGACTTATCGTTCATCTGGTTCGGGCGGTCGGGATTGACACAGACCTCGGCGGTCGACAGCACGGTGAAGAGGGTCTTGTCGTCGACCCTTCCGGGAAACTCCATCCATTCGTTGAGCCCCATATCCGCCGCCTGCTGGATTGTAGCGCTTAGTGAGGGCCCGGATCCCATGATGACGAACTGCACGTCCTTGCGGCCGCGCGTGTTTACAATGTAGTCGACCGAAGCCAGAAGAAGATCCATGCCCTCCTGCTCACCGATCACGCCGATATAGGCCACGAGATAAGGCTTCCCCTTCTTCCAACGGGAATCGGGCGGGAGCTCCTTGATCCGACTGAGATTAGGGCCGGACCGAACCGTGAAAACCCGTTCCGGTCTCATCATCCCTCTTTGTATCGCAACACGCCGGAATGAATCGTTGGTCGCAATCGATATATCGGCGATCCCGAATGTCAGCCGCTCGAGCCAGACCAGTACGCGCCAGAGAATCCCCCGGCGTCCGAACTTTGCTTCGAAAAGCTCGGGATTGAGATCGTGGTGGTCGAAAACGAACTTCACACCGAACAGGAACTTCCAGAATGCCCCGACGAGAAAAATCAGGTCCGGAGGATTGCAAGCGTGAATGATGTCGAAGCCGCGCTCCCGATATATTTTGGCTGAAATCGTAAACTGCCAGAACAGGGCATTGGCATACTCCCAAAGGTACCCGATCTTTCGTGAGGCCTCTGGAAGCGGATGCCGGTAGATGTGGATGCCCTCCAGTACTTCATATTTTGCAGAGTAGTTGTCGCGCTGCGGGCAGATGACGGATACCTCGTAGCCTGCCGACCGGAGCGTCGTCGCTTCGGACCACACTCTTCGATCAAAGGGAACCGGCAGGTTCTCCACGATGAACAGCACGCGGTTAGCTGTTTTTGACTGGCTCCTTTGAGCGAGAACTCCACTTGTCGACGTCATTGCAGCGTCTCCTGCTGCTTCTTGCCAGGAGTTGCGGGGCTGGTTTGGTGGAAGCTTTTCAGCATCGAGCACGATGTTCTCGCATGGCGTTTGTCGAAACTTCGCGAAGCTAAAGCTAAACTCTTTGACGGGACAGACCTATTCTGCCGCTCTCGGGCGCTTTACGCGGCAAGTTGGAGTTACCACCGACGCAACGATTGGGGACCTGCTCACATTCCGGTGTAGACCTTTGGTCGGTTCAATTCTTGCCATCACATGGGTTTGATCGGTTTGATCGGGCCAGATCATGTATGTCGCCCATGGGAGATGAATGATTTTCGCATATCTGCATCATCATATTGATCGGTTCTGCCAACTCACACGCGTTGCCGTGCACTCGGACTCCCGACCCGAACAAGCAATTGTCTATGGAGATGCCGTATATTATTATGATGTCTCGCAGGGAGACAAAATCAAGAAAGAGTCGTATGCGTCTACTTTAGCAATACGACCCTCCTATCCGAAATAGGTACTCACAAAGTAGATCGAAGACGCCTAGCACAATCCCCCACGGAAAGCGAAGCAAGTCATGTGCGGAATATTTGGTTGGTGCACCCGTCCCGCCCTGGGCCCCCACCACGATTTCATAAACGACGTTCATGCTGCTCTCGAGCATCGAGGGCCTGACTCGCAGGGGCATTATTTCCATGAGAGCGGCGACTGGCATATCGGCATTGCCCATACCCGGCTTGCGATTATCGAGTGCTCTGAAGCGGGAAGTCAGCCGATGGCTCTTCAGCCGGGGCGGGTTCTCTCATTCAACGGCGAGATCTATAATTATATCGAGCTTAGAAATGAGCTTCCAGACATCAATTTTCGCGGAGGCTCCGATACGGAGGTCTTGTGGCACCTGCTGAATCGCTTCGGGACAGACGCGTTATCCCGCTTGCGCGGAATGTTTGCGTTCGCCTTCTGGGACGAGGAAAAGTCGGAGCTCTTGCTGGCGAGAGATCATTTCGGGAAGAAGCCTCTGTTCTATAGCGAGCTTCCGGACGGCGGAATTGTCTTTGGGTCTGAGATCGCGGCATTGCTCCGATACCCGGGCATCCGGCGCGAGATGGATGCAGACTCCACCTCGGAGTATTTTCGCTACCGGTATGTCCCGGGCCCGAACACCTTTTTCAAAGGAATCAAGAAGCTTCCGCCAGGTTCCTTTGCCCGATGGCGTAAAGGGAAGCTCAGCGTAACGCGGTTCTACACTCCCCCGTTTCAAACGGCCGAAGACCGGGACGTTGGCATAGAGGAGGCGGATGAGAGATTTCGGAGTACCTTTGAGACAGCGGTGAAAGTACGCCTCAGGTCGGATGCCCCCTACGGGGTATTTCTCTCAGGCGGCATCGACTCTGCCGCCGTCCTTTCTGAGGTCTCCCGGGCCGTCACGCGCCCCGTGAGGACATTCACCGCGGTGTTTTCAGGCTCTAATCTCTCGGAACTGTCCGCCGCCCGAGAAACGGCCCGGTTCTATGGATCCGAGCATAACGAGCACGTCATCGAGTCGGGCGATATTTCGGAGCATCTCGTTTCTGCGACGAGGTTCCGAGGGGCTCCGGTATCCGAGCCCTCCGATATCCCGATTTACCTTCTGTCGCGGATGGCCTCGCGCACAGTCAAGATGGTTCTGACGGGAGAAGGAAGCGACGAGCTTTTG
The DNA here is from genome assembly GCF_047497095.1 of Microvirga sp. M2. Lineage (NCBI taxonomy): Bacteria > Pseudomonadati > Pseudomonadota > Alphaproteobacteria > Hyphomicrobiales > Methylobacteriaceae > Microvirga > Microvirga sp. M2. The sequence goes on along the minus strand of NZ_CP134064.1, from coordinate 1,285,791 downwards.
GGCGGCTATCCCAAACATAGAGCCGAGCCTTATGTGAAGGCGTTGCAAGGGCTGCTGCCGTCGGCTCTGGATCCTTTTCTCGCTTCGCTCGTACAGATGGCACCCTACAAGAACCGCGGGCGTATCTCCGTTCTCGCGCGAGCGCTTTCACACCGGGACCCCACGCAGCAGCTCCCGAGCTGGTTCGGCGCTCTCAGTAGCGATGAGTGTCGGATCATGATCAACGCGCCGGACCATCGAAGGAGTTCTGACTTTCCGTTTTCGGCTCGAACATCTGGTCTCAAACGCCACTTGTTCTTCGATCAGACGTCATGGCTGCCGGACAATCTCCTTGAAAGGGGCGACAGGATGATGATGGCCCATTCCATCGAGGGGCGCATGCCCTTCATGGATGTCGAACTTGCCCGGTGCGTGGCCGATCTCCCGACCCATCATTTCATCAGCTCAGGTCAGGGAAAGCGCATCCTGAGGCGGGCGTTGGGACCTAGACTGCCCCCGGCCGTGCTCAATCGGCGGAAGATAGGATTCAAGGTCCCCGTGGATGAATGGTTCCGAGGCCCCCTCAAGAGCCTCGTTCATGACACGCTCTGTTCGCCTGCAGCCGTTACGCGCTCCTTCTATAAACGAGGTCACGTGGCAAAGATCGTTGATGAGCACGAGAAGCGGCAGCGAAATCACGAGAAGCTTCTGTGGACGATGTTGACGCTCGAGATCTTCTGCCGGGAATATAAAATGGCTATCTAGCCGTCCGGTATTGAAAGATTCTTTTCGATGCGATGGACGTCTCGAGCTGTCCTTGATGTGTCACTGGGATATGAAGACCGACCCGGCCGAAAGGGGAAGAAGATGGCGAGCCTATTGTTTTCGACCGGGTTTGAAGGCCCTGTATTCCTGGCCCCGATGCAGGTGAACAGCAAAACCGAGGCGCTGCAGAGCCTGCAGAACGCCGGCACCGTCTGGGGCCGCGCCCCGACCATCCAGATGCTCTCGGGCAACGGCAACTACAACATCGTCTTCTCCAACGCCATCACGACCACCACCGGCCATGACGGCAACCAGACCCGCGCCCTGCATCTCGACGTGAACTCCAGGCCCGCCGACTACACCCAGTCGCCGCTGCTGTTCCAGCCGACCTCCGAGCCCGGCGACTTCTACATGAGCGCCTGGATGAAGCTGCCCGACAATCTGTGGTCCAAGCTCGGCGCCGGCGGCTGGACGGCGTCCCTGCCCGAGTGGAAGACCGCCGGCGACTTCCGCGTGGTGAACTCGATCATCGCGCTCGACAGCGGTCAGCTCGCCTGGAACATGCAGTGGGACACCAACGCCAACGGCAACGTGCCGCTCGAGACGATCTGGCGCGGCGTCAATACCAGCGTGCCGGTACCCCAGGGCGAGTGGTTCAAGGTCGAGTTCTTCTCGCACCGCAGCAAGACCGACGGCAAGACCTGGCTGAAGATCAACGGCGAGACCGTGTTCGACCATACCGGCGACAACATCGGCGCCAACAACGCTCCCATCAACCGCATCTTCCTGGGCAACCCCTACGCCAACAACCCCATCGACGTCTGGCTCGACGATGTCCAGATCTGGGACGCGGTCCCCTCCGGAAGCGCACAAAACGCGACGCCTTCGCCACACTCGACCAATACAGCCGACAGGCAGGTACCAAAACTTGAGCGCTGATCTTTATACGGAGGACGCGCAGTCGAACCTGCGGCTTCATGCTCCACTGGACCCGCGGAAGATTTTGGAGCGGATCGACGCGCGATAGTGGTCGAACTTGTCGAATGCGTCAGCGAGAGCATCGGACGTGCAATCGAAGCCGTCCGATGCTTTCACCCTTTGGTTTGGAGCATCTTTTCACGCAAAGCCGGTTCCCGCTTCCCGCGTTCGATGCTTCAACACATATCACTTCATGCGCTCCCGATGGGCGATGAGTGTTGTGAGCGCCACTCCGAGAAAAGCCCCCAACGCCTTCACCAGGCCATCTGAAAGACGGCCATGGCGGCCCGGGACATAATTTTGAGCGATCTCAAGGAAAGCGGTCACCCCGATAAGGGAAATCAGGATCGCATATCGGTGCTTCGGGTAGGCATAGCAGAATGCCGCCCCAATGAGCGCGAATGCCCCAAGACGCTCCAGACTGACGGGCGCCTGTGTCACGGGCCGCATCCCGATCGGTGAGAGGGTAACGACCCCGATAGCACCAAGAAGCAGCCAGGCCGCTACACGAGAGACATTCTGAGGCGGCATCTTGATCCGCTTAGCCAGTTTCCAGGAGTTCATACGTGTTTTGCACCACAATGGTAATGAATGACGACGCTGCAGGATGCTTTGAGGTTCGATTTGGCGAAGTCTCTCCATTCTTGCTGTCTCTATCGGATCGGCCCGGGCGGTTCGCCCATTGCCCCCATATGGGGTTGCTTTCTACAGAAAGCCGCCCCCTCTCCCCGAATTCGATACTTCGATACCACTATGGGCTAGGCCCGCTTACGAAGCCGATATCGTATAATTTGGTCCAAACTATAAGCATCGAGGTGGACAATCGAACTGCGATCTTCACATTGTGAGCCGGAGCGATCCCACCGCATCGACGCCCATCCTCGTATCGCCGAGACGGGAAGCGCATCCCATCGCCCGCGATCAGTTCCTGAGCCCCCAAGCTAAGCCTCATTCCTTCGCCATCTTATCGAACAGCCAAGAGCAATAGCGTATCCGCATCGGCCTTTGCTCATATCTTTCGATGTAGAGTGTACATACATCAAAATATCCGGGTGCCCTTACTTGCTTCCGTTGTATCTTGAATGTTCCATTGGAGAGCCTCGCATGAATGACGATGCCGTTCACTAGGATTGACTGCATTTGCGCATACCAGCATCCCCTAATAGACGGGATCCATCTATGACTTTGGCTGCAGACCCTAGGTCCGGGACCGCGATGCCGGTCTTCGAGAATGACGGCTTAGAGGTAATAGCCTGCATGCTCGATGCAAGACCCGACTTCGTCCGCGAGATTGGCGCTTGCCTGACCGAGGACGAACACCGGCGCGCAAGGGACCTGACATGGGAGCGAGATCGGCGCCGGTTCATGGTTACCCGGGGTCGGCTGCGGCATGTCCTCGGTTCCAGATTGGGGATCCCGCCATCCGATATCGAATTGGAGTATGGTCCCTATGGCAAGCCCCGCCTCTCGCGCCGCATGCCCGTGCAGGGATTGCACTTTGGAGTCTCCCGATCCGGCGACCTCGCCGTCATTGCCCTCTCGGATGCACGAGAGGTGGGAGTGGACATCGAAGAGGTGCGCCCTGTCGCCGAAGCAGACGACATCGCAGCTCTCTGCTTTTCCGTCGCTGAGCAGGAATCCTATCGAGCTCTTCCTCCCGAGGACCGTCCGGATGGCTTCATGCGGCGTTGGACTCGACTCGAAGCCATATCCAAAGCCCTTGGGTGCGGTCTGGGGGATCCGACCGCCCCCGACGACCGGGATTGGTCTCTCCACACTTTCATTCCGAAAGTGGGCTACATCGGGACCGTGGTCGTCGAGAGTTGAAGTGCATGCAATGACATCCTTCGCCTATAGATCGACGCCGATGTACGGAAACTCAGATTCTTCCATCCGGAAGCATGTGCGTTCATCCGGACTACAGGTGTTCTCTATTTCCACCATAAATCGAGCGCGCCGGACGGCTCCAGCGCGGCCATGGGACGCCCGCACAAATCGGTCGTACCTGGATCATCGGCGCGCGGGAATTTGCTGCGTCTCCGCTGTCAATCATGAAGAAGTGATGGGAGGGCTCTCATGAACACGCACGTGCTGAAGATCCCGGACCTTCTCGCAGACTTCGCGAGCAAAGACATCACAGTCTGGGTGGATGGCGACCGCCTGCGCTGCAATGCGCCCGCGGGCGCGCTCACGCCGGAGTTTCGCGACCAGCTGCGAGACCGCAAAGGCGAGATCATCGGGTTCCTGAACATGGCCGCAGCGACGGTCCGGCAACAGCCCGCCATCGTGCCGCTCCAGCCCCACGGGACGCAAGCACCCATCTATGCCGTGCCCGGGCACATCGGGGCCGTCATTTCGTTCTCCGATTTCTCGAAGCATCTGGGCGAGGATCAGCCGTTCTTCGCGCTGGAACCGCCGGGCCTCGACGGTCGAACCGAGCCGATGGATCGCGTCGAGGACATCGCCGAGTACTTCGCCGACCAGATCCTTGAGTTCCAGCCGAGGGGGCCGTATGTCATTGCCGGCTATTGCTCCGGCGCCGCGACGGCATACGAACTGGCGCGGCTTCTTGATCAGCGCGGGGCGGACGTCCGATGCGCGGCCCTCTTCGGCCCTCTTCATCCGAGCACCTACCAGACTTTGCCCCGGCTGCTGTTCTTCTATGCCCGGCGCCAGGCAGGCGCTGTTGTCATGCACCTGCGACAGCTGGCGAAGCTACCGTCGCTTGAAGCGCGCGTCCGGTATGTCACCGATCGCCTCCGAAAGCGCCGCGAGGAAGCCGGATCGCTTCTGGCCAAGGGTCACAACCGCGGGGAACCGGTAAAAGACGATCCGGTGCTGGAGCGCAGAGCCCGGCTCAAGGATACAGCCATTACAGCCCTGCGGCGGTACATTCCCGCTCCATACCGTGGCCGTGTCTGCATCTTTCTTCCAAACAAGGCTTGGGTTCGATCCGGTGCGGCGCCGCACCGGTGGTTGCGGGCAGCGCCTCATGCTGAGTTCTATTACGGGCCGAAGGATTGCTACGGCCCTCATATGCTCCAGGAGCCGGACGCGCCGGCCATTGCCGAGCTATATCGTTCTTCCACCCGAAGAGCCGCAGGAGGCATTTGAGTTGATCCCCACATTCCGCGACGGAGAGCGAGTCCTATGAATGAACTCCTGCCTTTAACCACAGAGAGCGTGCCTCTCGCTCACCTGCATGATCGCGATCATCAAGCATTGGTCGTCGAGTACAACGCAACATCCGCGCCCTATCCGTCGCACCAGACGGTCGTGGATCTCTTCCGAGCGCAAGTCGCGCAGAGCCCGGATGCCGAAGCAATTCGCTTCGGGGCCGAAAGTCTGACATACCGGCAACTGAATGAGCGTTCCAATCAGATGGCCGCTCGGTTGGCCTCGAGCGGTGTCGAGCCCGGGCGGATCGTCGTCGTGTTCATGGAACACTCCATCGAGGTTCTCGTCGCGATCCTGGGCATCCTCAAATCCGGCGCGGCCTATGTGCCGGTGGATGCAGCGACGCCGAAGGGACGCCTCGCCACGATCCTGAAGGACATCGCCGATGGCATGGGAGGGCAGATCCCGGTTGCGGTCACACAGGCGAGCCTGCAGCCTGTCATTCCCTTGGGCCTTGCCAAGACGCTCGTGCTCGATGCGGATTTCCGGTCGATCTCGGGTGAGCCTGCGTCCGACCTGCCGTCTGCAGCCTCTCCGGACGGCCTCGCCTACATCATCTTCACCTCCGGATCGACAGGCACGCCCAAAGGCGTCATGATCGAGCATCGGAGCCTGGTGAACTACATCTGGTGGGCGGCCCGGATGTATAGCCCCGGCGAACGCCTCGCGTGGCCCTTGTTCTCATCCTTGGCCTTCGACCTGACCGTCACCTCACTCTTTACCCCCCTCATCACCGGCGGTCGCATCGTGGTGTACCGCGGGGATCCCGGCGTGCAAAGTCTGGTCGTGTTCAAGGTCGTCGACGACAATGCCGTCGATATCGTGAAGCTGACGCCTGCGCATCTTGCGATGATCCGCGACCGCGATCTCAGCACCACCCGTCTGCGCAAGTTCATCGTCGGCGGCGAGGACTTCAAGACCGAATTGGCTCGCGATATTACGAAAGCCATTCCCCATCCGGTCGAGATCTACAATGAATATGGCCCCACCGAAGCGACAGTGGGCTGCATGATCCACAGGTTCGATTTCGAACGGGATCAGTCGCCATCCGTTCCGATCGGCACTCCGGCGGCCAACGCCGGAATCTACGTCCTCGACGAGCGACATCGGCCCGTTCCCACGGGGATCGTCGGCGAGATGTATATTTCCGGTGATGGACTTGCGAAGGGCTATTTCAATCAACCCGCAATGACCGCTCAGCGGTTCCTGACGACCGCCGATCCCCGGGATCAGGTTTCGACGCTGCGCCTGTACAAGACAGGCGATCTTGCCCGCTGGAACTCGGAAAAGCGCTTGGACTTCCTCGGCCGCGCGGACCATCAAGTTCAGATCGGCGGAGCTCGCGTGGAACTGGGCGAGATCGAGGCCCAGCTCCTGAAGCATCCTCACATCCAGGAATGTGCCGTCACCCTCGTCACTGCCGCGGCGAAGAAGCCGCATACGCAACTGCGCTATTGCGAGCGATGCGGCCTCGCGTCCGACATGCCCGGCGCGACCTACGACTCGGCCGGTGTTTGCAATCTGTGTCGAGCCTTCGACACTTATGTCGACAAGGCGCAAGGCTACTTCAAGACACCGGATGACCTCGAGGCTCTTATCAGGGAGATGCAGGAGAAGCGGAAAGGTCCCTATGATTGCATCGTTCTTCTGAGCGGCGGAAAAGACAGCAGCTTCATGCTGAGTAAACTGTGCGCGATGGGAGTGAATCCTCTCGTCTTCACTCTGGATAACGGCTTCATCTCGGAAGAGGCCAAGACGAACATCAGAAGGCTGGTGAACACACTCGGCGTTGATCTCCATTGGGGGAGCACGCCGCATATGAATGAGATCTTCGTCGACAGCCTGAAGCGGTTTGCAAACGTCTGCAACGGGTGCTTCAAGACGATCTATACCCTTGCTACCAACCTCGCCCGCGAGAAGGGCATCAGCTATATCGTCACCGGCTTATCGCGCGGTCAGTTCTTCGAGACGCGGCTGACCGAAGAAGTCTTCAAGCGCGATGACTATGCTCCAGAGCGCCTGGACGCGCTCGTCGTTGAGGCGCGCAAGGAATATCATCGCCGCGATGACGCGGTGTCGCGCTATCTCGATGTGGACATCTTCCGGAGCGACTCCGTCTTCGAAGAGGTAAAGTTCATCGATTTCTATCGCTACTGGAGCGTTCCACTAGAGGATATGCTGGAATTCCTGAAGACGCAGGTGGGATGGAGCCGGCCCTCGGACACCGGACGCTCGACGAATTGCCTCATCAACGATCTGGGCATCTACGTTCATAAGAAGCAACGCGGATACCACAACTACTCCCTGCCCTATAGTTGGGATGTGCGGCTGGGCCAGAAGACGCGCGACGAGGCCATTGACGAACTGAACGATGAGATAGACGTGCATCGTATCAAGGAGATCATGGCCGAAATCGGCTACGTCGAACCCGCCGCGACCGAAGACGGCATCGCGCGTCTTGTCGCCTATTATGTCCCTTCGAAGAACGTGAGCGTAGCGGACCTGCGTGCTCATCTTACCGAACACTTACCGGAAGCCATGATGCCGACACATTTCGTCAGCCTGGAGCGAATGCCGCTCACGACCAACGGCAAAATCGATCGCACGGCGCTTCCCGACCCGACTGCGGATAACATTCAGGTCGAGCAAGACTTCATCGCCCCGGAAACGGCGACAGAGAAGACGCTCGCGGCTCTGTGGTGCGACCTCCTCAAGGTCGATTCGATCGGTCGCAACGACAACTTCTTCAATCTGGGAGGGCACTCGCTGCTGGTGATGCGCGCGGTATCTCGCCTACGGGAAACATTCGGCGTGGATGTTCAGCTCCGCAATCTCTTCGAGCGTCCGACGGTGGCCGGACTGGCGGAGGTCATCGACGGAATGCTCTGGATGGCTGGGGCGCGGGCCTCCTCACCGTCTCATGGACCGAGAGAGGAAATCGAACTCTAGAGCATCGGGCGCAAAAGCGGGAACCGGGTTTGCGCGAAATGGTGCTCAAGACCAGAGACTGACAGCATCGGATGGGGGGCGATCTCACGTTCGATGCTGTCATATCGTACGGAACTGACGGGCCGCATGAGTGAGAAGTAGCCCCGGTTTTCAGCAAGAACGATGCGCTCTTCACGAGTGGAGAAAACGATGAGCGGAGCCGGGGGAGAAGCACGGGGTCTGAGGCTGCCCTGGGCGTCGGGGGAGTACGAGATCCTGCGACACCAGGTGCGGCGCTTCGTCGAGCAGGAGATCAAACCGCATGCGGATCGCTGGGAAGAGGAAGGGTTCATTCCCCGCCCGGTCCTGCGACGCATGGGTGAACTCGGCTTCTTAGGCATCCGATATCCGGAGGAATACGGTGGCTCCGGGATGGATGCGATCGCATCCGCAATCTTTGCCGAGGAGCTCGGGCGTTCGACCTATGGCGGCGTCGGCATCGCGACGTTGGTGCACACCGACATGGCCTCCGTGCACCTCTTCCATGACGGAACAAGGACGCAGCGGGAGCGCTGGATGCCCGGCATCATCTCCGGTGAGGTGATCACGGCCGTTGCCATTACGGAACCGGATGCCGGCTCGGACGTGAAGAGTATCCGCACGCGCGCCCGCCGGGACGGCGGATCCTATGTTATCGACGGCGAGAAAGTCTATATAACGAACGGCGCCCATGCGGATCTCATCTTCGTCGCCGCCAAGACCGATCCATCGGCCGGGAGCAACGGAATCACGATGTTCATTGTCGAGAAGGGCATGCCGGGATTCCGGGTCGCCCGCGTGCTCGACAAGCACGGCTGGCGCTCGTCCGATACGGCGGAGCTCGTTTTCGACGGCTGTCGCGTTCCCGCCGAGAATGTTCTCGGCGCGGAGGGACAAGGCTTCTACTCGATTATGGGCAACTTCCAGAACGAGCGCCTCGTTCTCAGTGCCATGGCGATGGGGGCAGCTCAAGCCGCGATCGAACTGACGCTCGCCTGGCTGAAAACCCGCCGCATATACGGAGCAACTCTGTGGGATATGCAGGCCATCCGACAACGTCTTGCGATGCTTTCCGCGAAGGTGGAAGCGAGCCGCCAGTTCGTCTACGCCACGGCCTATCGCATGGCAGCGGACGAGGACTGCATGCGCGAGGTCTCGATGGTGAAAGCCGTTTGCGGGGAACTCGTCAATGAGGTCATGTATGCCTGCGTGCAGTTCCACGGCGGCATGGGCTTCATGCGGGAGAGCCCGATTGAACGCATGGCGCGCGATGCCCGCGTTCTGTCGATCGGCGGTGGCGCGACGGAGGTGATGCTGGACGTGGTCGCGTCGATGTCCTGATCCGCGTCGGATGGCGGCGGCAATGTCGCCGCGGTTCTTCGCGGCAACCGATGCGCCGTTCTCTAGGGCGTTCTCTAGGGCGTTCTCTAGGGGAAGCATCGGATAGAATCCCAAAAGCGGATTCCACGTTCCACGTCCGCTGCTTTCGTCGCTCTCACGAAAAAATGGCTCCCAGAGAGGGCCTCGAACCCCCACGCCTTTCGGCCGCGCGTCAACAGCACGCTGCGTCTTCCAATTCCGCCACCTGGGATTATGCGTTGTCCGTAGCTGATGAGGTGACAGAGCGATCTGGAGAAAGCTCTGCATCTTCTTACGTCGCCATCGGCATAATTGTAGCCGAATCCCGCATAGACAGACCATATCTAGAAAGACGAAGTTGTTGCGAGCGAGAATTACTCCAAATGATAGTTGCCGTACGCGGTGCCTGCCGGACGATCAACTGCCGCACGACATCCACTCTCCGCTGGCCGGCTTTGTCGTGGGAGGTCGGGTCCGAGGCGTGAGAAATGGGATCGTGAAAGGCTTCGATGATCGCGGTCGCCGTATGCCATCGAATGGCTGCGTCCGACCTGAACGAGCGTGAATCCTGCGGCGGCACGGGCGCATAGAAAGCGCTAGCGCATCGTGCGAAACAGCGGTCCCGGTTTTTCGCCAGAACGATGCGCTCATCGCAGAAGGGAGCATCGGATTCGATCCCAAAAGTGGTTTCCACTTTTCACGTCCGGTGCTCTAAACGGATCCAAAAGAGCCTGCGGCTTGTCCGTACGGGCGGACGGCAGCATTGCGCCCGCCGAATGGCCTCTCGTCCAACGGGCTGTTGTGAAAATCTGAGGGTTCGAAGGGGTGGCAAATGAAGCCTTGCCACCCCCGCGAGCCGTCCCTCGATTGCTGTGACGTCCTGCTGCCGCTTTGGGCAGTTCTCCCTAAACCGCAGGCCCGGGTCACTGCGTATCATTGATCGCGGTTAGTTTGGGCGCTTCAGGACGCTAGTCGGACAATACCTACGGATTGTTCCGCAAGGGTCCGGTTCGAACGAGCGTCGGCCTTCACCCAGGAAGCCTCCAAAGGGTTACGTAAAAATCCGTCGTAATCCTACCCGCCCTGCTACGCTTGTTAATCTATGTTAACTCCGCCATCTCTTCAGCCCAAGCAGCAATAACAACAAGAGGAAATAATGCCCCACAGGCCTCATCAGATCTATCACAGGCACTCGCTAAGCCTTACTGCCACCATGCGGGAGGTTACTCATACTCTCGGGAACATCGACTTCGCTGCCGAGCTCGAACTGGAAAATGCCGAGTCGAGAGCTATCGACCCGGAGCTGAAAGCGTACATCAAGGATAAGATCAGGGCCGCTCATGGGGAGAGACGTCAGCCTTATCTGGACCTCCTTGAGACTTTGCGATGGCAACAGCACCGCCGACCCTTCGCATCCTGAAGGCGTCGAGGTTGAGATGACCAATCCTCAACCCGGATAACTGAGCAGCCCAGCTGCACGAAGCGTGGGGACCGTCATGGATCGCGTCCGGAATTGTACAGGAACCGGCAGGGCTATCGTGGGAGGCACATAGTGGCGAGCATGAAAGCAGAACCTCAATCCGATCTTCTGAGGCGCATTGCCTGGCTTGAGCGCGAGCTTGCGGCCCTAGAAGGGGAGATCGTACGACGTCAACGGATCAAGATCTTGAACCAGGCGCGACACGATGATGCTCTTCAAAGGCGCGCTTACTTCTCACGAGGCTTGTACCCTGAGAAGGGACATTAGGCGCTTCACTGTGCGCAGCTTCAACATTCAAGTTCGGGAGGAACGACAATGATCGACAATCGTGACGAACTGGGCTCTCTTATCCGAGCTTACGAGTCCGAGGCTCAGACGCACATTGCCGATGCGCGGCGGGCAGATACCGAGTTTCAACGGTTATTTCACGAGAGGCGAGCTGCTGAGGCGCTTCAGAAAGCCCAGAAGTATCGTCAGGAATTGCAACATCCCTTTCATGATGGGTGAGTATAGCACCCGAACGGCGGGCATCGCCGACGGGTGTGTTCAAGCTCGGCCGATCGAAAGATTAACATAGGTGGAAAAGTGAGGAACGCCTCGGGGTGGTCGACGCGTTGTATTGCCGACGACCAGGACGGCAAGGGGACTTCACGGGGACTTCACGCAAGCGCTGCCATTGTTTCGGTTCTTGCGAGGACCCGCCGCTGCGGCCCATGTCAGATTGCGTAATTCCGTTTCAGACACCAGACCAGTCCCCTCATATTGTCAGGGAGAGACAATGTCCGCCACCCAACGCTTCAGCCAGGCACCGCCCGATAGGGCGAATGAGCTCTTTGAAAAGCTACTTGCGACCTCCGATAGTGCGATCAAGACCCGTGAGCGTCTATTCGCCAACCTGAAGGAAGAACTGGAACTTTTGGCCTCCTTGCAGGAGGAATATCTGTTTCCTGTCCTCCGGGAGCACGGAATGCAGGAACTCGCGCGCGAGGCCAACAACGATAATGAGCAAACCAGTGCCCTCTTAGGCGATCTCGACACAATGCCTAAGAACAGCACGGAGTTTCTCGCCAAGGTCGTCGAGCTGAGACGCATTTTTCAACAACACATTCGAGACGACAGAAACGAACTGCTTCCGGCCGTGCTCAAGGTTCTGAGCCACGAAGAGGTCGAGGCCGTTGTCGAGAAAGTGGAGGATGATATGGCAAGTATCGATGAGGCAAAACGCGCTGAGGCCCGCCGCGCCCGCGAGCAGGTTGCGACTGTTCAACGGGTGACGGAAGATGTGGCCGACACGCTGCGGGCCAGCGTCGAAAGTGCCCAAACCTTGGCTCAAGCCATGCAGGAAGCCATAGAGACCGGCTTCGGGGCGCTTTCCGAACTGACCCGTCACTCGACAGGCCATGGCCTGGCGCTCGGAGGCCACCACGACAACGGGGCGCTGGGCCTGAGTGAAGAGGCAGCGCACAATTTGCGTGCGGTCGCTCAGTCAAGCACGGCACTCGCCCGGGGCCTACAGGAGGTCTCTCGCGAGGTGGTCGACCGCAGTCAGAAGCGCCTGCAACGAAACCTTGATGGCCTGCAGGTATTGGCTCGCTCCCGAACGATGACAGACTTCGTCGAGGCGCACACAACGCTCCTTCGAGATAACCTGGAGCAGACGATGGAGAACAGCCGGCGCATCGCCGAGATCACGATCCAGATGGCTGAGGAAGCCACACGGGTCGTGACCATGCAGGCTGAAAGAGCTGCTGAGCGGGTCGGCCGCGCAGCGTAAGCCTCTCGGTTCAAGAGAAACGCTCCCGGATCACTGGCCGGGAGCGTTGATGCGGGGCCAGATATCGAGGATGGGATTCTGGGAACCTTATCGGCCGACTGAGCAGGTCGTCGGCTTTGGCGATCCTATGATTTCGCCTGTAAGCCTGCCATAACGGCGAGCTGTACCAATTCAGGAAGGCTATGCGCGCCAAGCCGCTCCATGATGCGGGCCCGATGCGCTTCGACTGTCCGCGGGCTCAGCCCAAGATCTCGTGCGATCGTCTTGTTGGTGCCTCCGGCCAGCAATCCGTCCAACACCTCCCGTTCCCGCACCGGTAGCGCCGCGATGAGCCCCTTCACCCGTTCGGTGGCCTGATCGCGCTCGGCCCGCTCGCGAATGGTCGTCTGAGCGGAGGCGAGCGCTTCCAAAAGCTGCCCGGGCCGATACGGCACGTCGAGAAAATCCGCTGCGCCCGCCTTCATGGCCTGGACCCCAACCGTAACATCCCCACGCGCCTCACCGATCACGATCACGGGCAGGCCGCCACGTCGAGCCTTCAACTCTTTCGGAATCAGCAATTCCCCGGCCCCGGGATTGCGGATATCGATCACCACGCAGCCGGGCACCAGCACTGGCGCGATCTCCAGAAAAGATTGAGCCGAGGCAAACGCCTTCACCACATAGCCGGCTTCCTGGAGCAGCAGACACAGATCCCGGCGGGACGCGGGGTCGCCGTCGACCACGTAGACCGCGGTACCATCATGAAGGGTAATGTCCTTGGCAATGCCGCCGATCCGCCGAATCCGCCTTTGCTCATCGAGGATCGGGAAGCTGGTGGAGTGAATGTGACGCATGCTTCCGTCCGGCCGAACGATGCGGTACTCGTAAACGACGGTTTCGCCCTTCAGGACACGTTCGGTGGTTTGGAGCGCACGCGCTCGATCCTCCGGATGGGCAGTTTCAGCCCACTGGTCGCGGTACTGGAAATTTTCCGGAGGCTGGCCCCAGATCCGGCCCACGGCCGGGCTGATGTACTCGATCCGTAAGGTTTGGGCATTCAGGATCCAGAGCATGTCGGTCGAGTGCTCGGCAAACTGCCGGAAGCGCTCCTCGCTCTCCCGAAGGGCCGTTTCGGCCCGCGCTCTGAGGACCGAAGTCCAGGTGCGCTCGGCCACCTCCTGCACCAACGTCACCTCATCGTCGCGCCAATGACGAGGCTGAACCTGATGAACGTAGAGGGCCGCGACGAGGCGATTGTCCCGAAGGAGCGGCGCGATAATGCTGGCACACTTGCCGGCGCGGAGGAACGCACCGGCAAAGCGCTCCTCCGCCGTGCGAGGGTCCGTCAAGGCATCGTCGATCCGCACCGTATGCCCGGCCTTCAATTCATCCTCGAGGAGCGCCTCGAAGTCACGGACCCGGTGTTGGCCCGCAAAGGCCGGGGCTTCTCCCTCGCTCCATTCGCGCTCGACGGTGAAGAACTCACCGGACTCGCTGAACTCGGCATAGCCGACGCGACTTGCCTTCAGATGCCGCCCGAGCATTGCGGCGGCCGTGGCCATGGCATCGCGAGCCTCGGCTATGCCGCGCAAGCGGGTGCTCAGGTCGATCAGAAACCGGAGCCGCCGCTCTCCAAGGACCCGCTCCGTGGTCTCATGGATGATGATGAGAACACCCCCCACATCGCCAGTCTCGATCATGACCGGGCTGAACGAGGCATTCCACCAGGTGGCCTCAGGATAGCCCTTGCGCTGCACAATCCAGACAGGCACATCGGGGATGTATATCGCTTCGCCGCGACGCGCGCGCGCGACAAGCGGCGAGGCGACATCCCAGATTTCGGCCCAGGCTTTCGGCAGGGGCTGCCCGAGTGCCTCTGGTCTGATGCCACGCAACGGGAGACAGGCATCATTGTAGAAGGTGATCAGTTCCGCCCCCCAGAGCAGGTAGGTAGGCATCTTGGTTCGGAGCAGGTTGCCGAGTGTGATCTGGAGTGAGGGCGGCCAAGTCTCGATCGGGCCGAGCGGGGAGGATGACCAGTCATGGGCCTGAATTCGGGCGCCCATGGTGCCGTCACTCGTCAGGAGCTGCATGGTGTTCAAGCCGTGAACCTCCTTCCTCAGTTGACTACGCCAGATCAATCTCGGTCAATCTTGACCATCTCGCACTGCCATTGATGCATCCGAAATATACGCCTTCATCGCCGGGCGCGGGAGATCGTCGTCAGGATGCGTCGCCAATCGTCCCAGCCACGGTAGAACCCGTATTCCTACGTCGTAGTGTCCCGACATGACGGAGTGAATATTCCTGAATATCCAGGGCTCCCGACCCTGTGAGCTTTGCCCCTTCGAGCGGGACCTTGAAGCGCCCCTTACGACAGCGGGCGCTTTCTTTTTGCAATCCCAGGAACGCCGCGAGCGGGCCGACCCTGTCGATTATTCACGACCGGATGAGGCTTTGTCGGAATCGCGGGGGTCTTCCGCTCCTCATTCGCCTCAAATCGAGTTTGCCTGTATTGGAAGGCTCGACCTTCCATCATTCAACGCTTTTCTCACCAAGATGACATCCGATCTCTTCTCGAAAGCCCAGGAACGGCGTCCCAAGCCCCTTGCCGCCGAGATTCGCCCGCACACACTCGATGAGCTTATCGGACAGCGGCACATTCTTGGGCCGAACGGGCCGTTACGCCGACGCGTCCAGGCAGGACGTCTCGGAACGGTCATCCTCTTCGGCCCGCCAGGGGTCGGAAAAACGACGATCGCCCGAGCAATCGGCCAGGAGATGCGGAAGGAATTCCGCTCCCTTCACCCGGCCAGCAGCAACGTGTCCGATATCAAGGCGGTGGCTCAGGAAGCTCGTGCCAAGGACGTCCTGGTCTTCATCGACGAGATCCATCGATTCAGCAGTGCGCAACAGGACTATCTGCTCGACCTCACCGAAACCGGCACGTTCGACCTGATTGCGGCAACGACCGGCAATCCCTATCACGTGCTCACGCCTGCGCTCGTGTCCCGGGCCTCGATCTTCCAGCTCGAACCACACTCTCTGGACGACCTGAAGCAGGTCGTCGCGCGGGCCGTGGACTTTCTCGCGCAGCAAAAGGGGCTGGATGTCCGTCTCGACGGCGAGGCGCTCAAGCAACTTACCGGACGAGCGGGAGGGGACGCCCGCCGGGTCCTGAATGCCCTCGAGACCCTGGTGCTCGGATCGCCCCCCGGTACGACCGTCCCGATCACCGGGCCGATGGTGGACGAGGTCTATCAGGCCTCCCCCCTCCCCTTCGACAGAAAGGGCGACTTTCACTACGATACGATCTCGGCTTTCATCAAATCGATGCGCGGATCGGATCCTGATGCGACGCTCTATTGGCTGGCCCGCCTCATTCATTCGGGCGAGGACCCCCGTTTCATCGCCCGCCGCATCCTCATCCATGCCTCGGAAGATGTCGGACTTGCTGACAACACAGCGCTTCAAACGGCTGCTGCCGCTCTCACGGCCGTCCAGCACGTGGGCTACCCGGAGGCCCAGATCGTCCTCGCACATGCCGCCTTGCACATAGCGCGGGCTCCGAAATCGAATTCGGCGTGCCGCGGCATCGGGGCGGCGATGTCTTATGTCAAATCCCAGCCGATGATCTCCGTGCCACCGCACCTGCGGGACGGACATTACGCCGGAGCAGCCAAACTGGGCCATATCGGCTACCAGTTCCCGCATGACGATCCCCGAGGATGGGTTGATCAGACCTACGCTCCTGGAATCCGATCCGGCCAGTTCTATCAGAGCGACGGCCGCGGCGGTCAGACGTTCGAGGCACGGGCCGATGCCTGGTGGGAGCGCGTGACGGGCCAGCCGCAGCCACAATACGGGCAGGATGACCCTGACCCGGACGACAGCGGCAATCCCGGTAAACCAGGCTCGAAGGTTTCCCGTTGACGCGAGACTCGATGGTTTGATGAGACGAGACGATGGCGCAAGTCCTGAGACGGAGGAGCACCCCTCCATCGGGGACTCAGGTTGGCCGAATCCGTGCAGCCTCAAAATGCTCCATGGGACTTGGAACCCGCATGAGATCGCGCACTATTCGGAAAGGGAGCGGCTGCTGGCCACCCCGAAATAGCACAGTCCGTCTCCCGGCTTTGCCGTGCTGTTCGGAAAGATGATGAAGCCATCCTTCGAAGCGGTTATCGTCTCCCCATCGGTGCGGCGGACGATCACCTGTCCGGCAGCAATCGCATCACCTGTCCTCCATTCTCCCTCCAGCCGATCGCCTTCGGCCTCGCAGACGAAGATATCCGTCACTTGAATCACGGTCTCGGCCGCAACCTTCGGCGGCGGAGCATCGATCAACCCGAGATGCGCGAGAGCATTGACGATCGCCGTATACCCGACCTCGGAGGCGTGGGGATCGTCATGCGAGCCGCATTCCAGAGTGACGCCGTAGCCGCCTGAAAAACGCATATATTCCGTGGTGCCGACGCCTTCCGAAATCGTCCTGCTCGCATGACCGAGCCGCTCGCGCTCCTTGAGAAAGCGGCCATAGACGTCAAGCCAGCCGTGGATGACGACGGCGGTACCGAGCCTTGCGGCAAAGGCGCCCTCGGCCGTGGCATGCCGGAACGGCTCGATGGGTCCGGTATTGTCGAGAGGGCCGGCGAAAATGAACGGCTCGCCCTCGCCGCGGAATGAATGAAGGTCGAGAAGGACCTCGTGCTCCCGCAACAGCGAACAGATATGATTGCCGACCCGGTCCTCGTAATCTTCCGGGATCGTCTTCTCGCGCAGATCCCTGTTCAGGTTGCGGTCTCCCTCCCGCGTGCCTTGGCGATAGGCCTTCATATTGGCGACCGGCAGGAAGGTGACCTCGCCCCGCCGAATCGCAAGACGGCCCGCGCGGCAATCGTCGATCGCGCGCAGAATGGCCTGCGGCCCGCAAGTCTCGTTGCCGTGGACGGCCCCGATGACAATCAGCTTCGGCCCTCGGTCGAGTCCGGTGAAGCGCACCGTCTCGACGGGGGTCTCCGGATCAAGCCGTTCGCGATCATCGGCCTGCGCATAGCCGATATCGATCAGCATTCCGGGCCTCAGGCGTCGGACCAGATCGGGCATCCGCTCCTTTGGAATCCCGATGCACCCGGCTGTGCCGCTCATATCGGCCCGGGCGGCATGGATGAAGATGGCGCTGCCGCGACCGATCTCGGGAACGGAATCGTTGAACCCGATCGGAATGATCACATCGAAGAGGCGCTCGGGGCGGGGTCTCGACAGCCTCTCGCCGGATCGCTCGTCGTTCTCGGAAAAGACCAGTCGATTGTACTCGCTCCCCTCCTCCTCCCAGATCATGTCGTCCGAGAGCGGAACGAACGGAAAAGCAAGATCGCGCGGGAAGTCCGGAAGGGCAGAGCCATCGAAGAAGCCATAGCGCAATGGGAAAACCCCTATCGGGGTTCGCGTGTCCCCCTCGCGCTTGAAGGACGCATGGATAAGCCCGCCTGCCCCGACGGTGCACGGGATCGTCCAGTCGCCGATCGTCAACTGACCAAGATGGGAGCCTCCCTCCTGACGGGGGACGCGAACGATGATCTTGGGAACGGTGGTCATGGCGGTATGCTGCTCTCGGGCTGTCACTCACAATGAATCGGCGGAAGATCTCATGAAGGTCCCGTCAGCCCGGCGAGATCAGCATTTCGTCCGGAACGGTGATCTCGTGAGCCCGGCGGCATCGGACGAGATGGGCTTCGCCGATTTCCTCCAGCATTGGTACCGGCGGAACGCGACAGATCTCACGCGCTTCGGGGCAACGCGGGTGAAAGCCGCATCCAGCCGGGACATGGAGCGGATTGGGAATCTCGCCACTGATCTTTTCGCCTCGGCTACGGCTGAACGGATCCGGAATCGCCGAGATGAGCGCCCGCGTATATGGATGCCGCGGCTTCGTGAAGATCGATTCCCAGCCGCCGGTTTCGACAATGCGGCCGAGATACATGACGGCGACCCGATCGCTCATATGTTCGACGACGCCGAGATCGTGGCTGATCATGATATAGGAGAGGCCGAGCGTCTCCTTGATCTCCAGGAGCAGGTTGATGATCTGCGCCCGGATGGAGACGTCGAGGGCCGAGACCGGCTCGTCGAGGATGATGATCTTCGGTTCCAGAATGAGCGCGCGCGCGATCCCGATGCGCTGGCGCTGGCCACCGGAGAATTCGTGCGGATAACGCGCTGCATGATCCGGCCTCAGGCCGACACGCCCGAGGATCTCGGCGATACGCCCATCGATCTCGCTCGGTGTCGTGATTCCATGGAGGCGAAGCGGTGCTTCGAGGGTCCTGCGGACCGTCTGGCGCGGATTGAGCGACGAATACGGATCCTGAAACACCATCTGGGCGATGCGCGCACGGGTCTTCCGGTCCATCCCCTCGCCGGAGACCTCATGCCCGTCGAGAACGATCCGTCCGCGGGTCGGCTCCTGAAGGCCGAGGATCGTGAGTGCCAGGGTCGACTTTCCGCAGCCCGACTCACCCACGAGGCCGAGACATTCGCCACGCTTCAGTTCGAGATCGACGCCATCCACCGCGTGGAGGAAGCGGCGCGGGCCGCTGAAAAGCCCACCTCCCATCGGGAAATGCACGGCGAGGTCCTCGACCTTGAGGATCGGGTCGATTGGGGAACTATTCATGGTAGTGGCACCGTACGAAGCCGCCGCCGGCAAGCGCCGTTATGCCGGGATCTTCCGCTTGGCAGCGCTCGGTGGCGGCATAGCAGCGAGGATTGAAGCGACACCCGGCCGGAAACGCCGACACAGGCGGGACGACGCCGGCAATCTCCTTAAGGCGCTGGCGGCCATGGCGCGCACGGGCTCCGAGCAATGGCAGCGAGGCCACGAGGCCGCTCGTATAAGGATGGCTCGGCGAACGAAAGACATCCTCCGCAGGGCGCTCCTCGACGAGCTTCCCTGCATACATCACGCCGACCCGGCGACACATATTGGCGATGAGGCCGAGATCGTGGCTGATCATCAGGACGGCGGTACCCTTGGCGGCCGAGAGCTCCCGGATCAGATCGAGGATCTCGGCCTGTACAGTCACGTCGAGCGCGGTCGTCGGCTCGTCGGCCAGGAGCAGGTCCGGGCCGCACGCCAGGGCGATCGCGATCATGACACGCTGGCGCATGCCTCCGGACAGCTGGTGCGGATAATCCTTGACCCGGCGCTCCGGCGCCGGAACTCGCACGCTGGCGAGCGCCTCCACGGCCAGGTCCTCGGCCTCCTTCCAGCTCGCCCCCTTATGCAGGACGAACATCTCGGCGATCTGACGACCGACGGGAGACAGAGGATTGAGCGCCGTCATCGGCTCTTGGAAGATCATGGAGATGCGGTTGCCGCGCAGCTTGCGCATCTCCGAGGCCGGCAGCCCCTGGATCTCGCGACCGTCGAAACGGATTCTTCCACCCCCGACCAGAAGAGGCTCCCGCAGGAGGCCAATCAGCGAGAGGGCCGTGATGCTCTTGCCACAGCCGGATTCGCCCACAAGGCCGAGCGTCTCGCCCCGATTGATGGTGAAGGAAACATCCTGCACGGCAGCAAAGCGCTTGCTGCCGAGTGCCAGATCGATCCTGAGATTGTCGACCTCGAGAAGCGGCTGTCCCGTCATGCGCGCCTTGTCCGTGCCTGGGGATCGAGGATGTCGCGCAGGCCGTCTCCGAGCAGGTTCAGCCCCAGAACCGTCATGAAGATCGCGAGCCCGGGAAAGATCGAAATCCATGGCGCCGTGGTGATCTGATCGCGGGCATCCGACAGCATGCTGCCCCAGCTCGGATAAGGCGGCCGAATGCCGAGACCGAGGAACGAGAGCGCGGCCTCGGCCAGGACCGCGCCGCCCATGCCGAGGGTGCCGATGACGATGATCGGCCCCAGCATGTTCGGCAGGAGCTGTGTCAGCATGATCCGGATATCGCCGTATCCGAGCACTTTGGCTGCCTGGACATAGCCCTGGCTCTTGAGCGACAGCGCCGAGGCCCGCGCCAGCCGGCACGTGAACGACCAGTTGGTGAGGCCGAGCGCGATCAGCAGGCTGGTCAGGCCCGGATTGAGGATCGCCATGATGGCCAGCGCAAAGACGAGAGACGGGATCGCCAGCATCATGTTGGTCAGGCCGCTGACGAAATCGTCCCACCAGCCGCCCCAGTAGCCTGCCGATAGCCCCAAGCACACCCCGATGACCGTGTTGATGAGCTGCGAGACGATACCGACGGTGAGCGAGATCCGGGCACCATAGAGAACGCGGCTGTAGATGTCGCGCCCTTGCGCGTCGGTGCCGAACCAGAATTCACCGCCGGGAGGCTCCTCCGCATACATCAGATTGGCACCCATGACCGGATCGGTATGCGCCAAGAGCGGAGCGCAGAGGCCAGCGATGATCACGCCGGCGAAAAGCACGCCTCCAATCACGAGATTGGCTCTGAACTTCATGTCATGGCCTCACGTGTACTTGATGCGCGGGTCAATGATCGCGCAGAGAACATCGACAAGCATGTTGATGAAAAGAAACAGGAGAACGATCACCAGGATCGAGCCCTGAACCACGGGAATGTCGCGCAAGGTCACGCTGTCGACCAGGAGCGACCCGAGCCCCGGCCACGAAAACAGCTTCTCGACCACCACAGCCTGGCCGATCACCGTGCCGAACTGAAGACCGATGGTCGTGAGGATGATGACGAGCGCATTGCGGGTGAGATGCCAGCGCACGACCCTGCCCTCGCTCATGCCCTTCGAGCGGGCCGTGCGAACGAAATCGGCGTTCATGATTTCGAGCACGGCGGCTCTGGTGGTTCGAGCCATCAGAGCCAACGGCGCGACGCCGAGCGCGATGGCCGGCAGGATGAGATAGCGCGGGTTCCCGCCGCCATAGCCGAAGCTCGGAAGCCAGCCGAGCAGCAACGCGAACACGTACATCAGCATCAGGCCGAGCCAGAACTTCGGCAATGACAATCCCGATACCGCGCCGATCATGGAGATGGTGTCGATCCAGCTTCCCGGTCTCAAGGCCGCGATGAAGCCCAACGGCACTCCGACGAGGATTGCGAACAGCATCGCGGCCAGCGCGAGCTGCGCGGTCGGCCACAAGCGATCGGCAATGACATGCGTGACGGGCTGCCTTGTTCGGAAGGAGTTACCGAGATCGAAGGTTGCGAGCTGAGCGACATATTTCCCGAACCGGACATGGACCGGATCATTCAGGCCGAACTCTTCGTTCATGCGCTGCATGACGTCAGCGTCCAGCACGCTGCGCCCGTCGTCGCTCATGCTCGACGCAAAGGAACCCGGAATGACGCTGAACAGGACGAAGATCAGAGCCGCGACGGCCAGGATGATGGGCAATGTCTGCAGCAAGCGCCGCACGATGAATGAAAGCATTCAAGGCTCCTGACCACCATCCCGGGCCATGGATCCGGGATGGTGGGATCTGCATTCGAAAAAATGTGCGCTTGTTCGAACGCAGTCTATTTCGCGGCAGGTGAAGAGCTATCGACCCACATATCCTCATAGTTCTGAATCGCCAGCTCGGTGGCATTCGGCTGCAGCCCCTTGAGCCAAGGTTGGTAGGCCATGATGGCCTTATTGTAGTTGAACCACCACATCGGCACCTCTTCGCGGAGGATGGCGTTCGCCTTTTTCAGACCCTCGAGTTTCTTGGCCGGATCGTCGGTCGCAGTCGCCTCGTCCAGGATCTTGTCGAAGTCGGCGTTCTTGAACTGAGTATAATTACAGGCCGATTGCGGCGTTGCCGAATGGAAACATTTGAGCGATGTCAACGGGTCAGGCCCGGAAGTCAGAGACCAGTTGAATGCCTGATAATCACCGTTGCGGGCGACCTCGGATAGCACCGTGCCTTCGACAGGCTTGATCTTGACCTTGATTCCGACCTTCTCAAGCATCGGAATGGCAGCCTCGGCGATGGGAATGCCCCAGCTTTCGTTGGAGGTCGCCGTCCACTCGAACTCGAACCCATTGGGATAGCCGGCCTCGGCCAGGAGCTTCTTCGCCTTCTCCGGGTCGTAGGGATAAGGCTTCATGTCCTTGTCGTAAGCGGGCGACGAGATCGGAAGCCAGCTCGTCGCGCGATAGGCCTTGTCCTTCAAAAGCCTCTTGATGATGAGATCGGAGTCGATCGCATAGTTGATGGCCTGCCGTACGCGCTTGTCGGCAAAGGGCTTGAAATTCGGATTGAAACCCGTGACGCGAGTATAGACCTCGGCGACTTCGAGCAGCCCTTTCGACAGGTCCGGATCGGCCTTGTAAGCGACGTACTGCGTCGGACCGAGGATGGAGGCGTCGATCTCCTTGTTGCGGAAAGCGACATCCCGGGCCGCGGCCTCGCCCATGATCGAGACCGTGACGCGGTCGGCATAGGGCTTGCCGGGCTGATAGAACTTCTCCCAGCGCTCCGCGACGAGGCGCGAACCGGGCACATACTCGACGAACTTGAACGGTCCAAGACCGATGGGTTTCGTCGCGAAGGAATCCTTCGACGCCTCGTCGGCCGGGTAGATCGACGTCAGGGCGGCATAGAAATTGAAGCCGGGATCGACCTTCTCGGAGAGAGTCATCTCAAGGGTGAAGTCGTCGATCTTCTTCAGACCGGAGATTTCCTTTGCCTGTCCCTTCTCGACGTCGATGGCACCCTTGATGATGCGCACGTAGCGCGCGCCCGGAAAGGCCTTCGTGCCGTCCATCAGGCGGGTATAGGTCCAGATCACGTCGTCGGCCGTCATCTTGCGACCGTTGTGGAAATAGGCGTCGTCCCGCAGCTTGTAGGTATACACCAGGCCGTCGCCCGAGACTTCAACCGCCTTCGCCAGATCAAGGACCGGCTTGTTGGCATTCGAATCCCAGTTATAGAGCGCGCGGTGAATGGCTTTGGCCCAGATCTCGTCTTGGGCCCGGTTCGAGGTGTGGATGTCGAGATTCGCAAAGCTCGATCCGTAAGGCGCGGTGAAGCGGATCGTACCGCCCGTCCTCGGGGTTTCCGCATAGGCGCCTGCGCTCATGGCGAGAGCGAGCGCAGTGGTGATGACAAACTTCTTGAGCACGGCTGATCCTCCAAGCTGTGGCAGTTGCGGACGCGCCGGCTGGATGCCGGCCCGCAAGATACGAACCCTCGTCGATGCAGTTCTATGTCAAGGCGCGTTCCCTTTATGGTTTTAGCTGACGCCAAGACGATCGTGAACGATCGAACCTCCCAGGATCGTAAGATCACATTGTGTCTTGTCAAGAATATCCTCTGGCGTAGCGCTCAGAAGATCACGGGAAAAAACAGCGATATCCGCGAGTTGTCCGGGAACGATGCGCCCCTTCACATTCTCCATCTTCTGCGAGAAGGCTCCAAATTCCGTGTAGGCTTGAAGGGCCTCCTCGATGGATACCCGCTCGCTCGCATCCATCACGGTGCCTTTCCACGTCTTGCGGGTCAGCATGGCATAGAAGTTCGGAAACGGGTTCGGCTCGCAGACCGGCGCATCACTGCCCGTGGCGGGCCTGAGGCCGAGATCCATCCAAGTCTTGAACGGATAGCTTTTAAGGCCTCGCTCCTCTCCCAGAACCGACACATAGGCATCGCCGAAGTCGTAGATAAAGACCTGCTGCGGGCAGGGATAGATGCCGGACTTGATCATGCGCTCGTGCTGGGCGGGCGTCGAGAAGCCGCAATGCTCGATGCGATGCCGCCGGTCCGGATCGGGCAGGGCCGAGAGCGCACGCTCATAGGCCGAGATCAGCTGCTCGATGGCCGCATCGCCGATGGCATGGCAGATCAGCTGATATCCCTTTGCGTGAGCATCCATGACGAGTTCGTTCAACGCGTCGTCCGGCATCATTTGAACGCCGGTCGTTTTGTCGTCGCCGAGATAGGGCTCGGACATCCAGGCGGTGCGTCCGCCCGCCGATCCATCGAGGAAATACTTGATTCCTCCGATCATGAGCATGTCGTCGCCTGTGCCTGACACGAGACCGGCTTCGTAGCATTGGGGGACGATGGACGTGTCGGGATCGCCCAGGAGGGCCAGCCAGGTTCGTACCGGCAGCCGGCCTTCGCGCTTCGCCCGGTGATAGGCCGCAATCTCGCCGAAGCCGCCGCGCTGTCCGACGGCGGCATCCATGCAGCTGGTGATGCCGTACGAGAGCAGATGACGCCCGCCGCGCTCGATGGCGTTGACGAGGTCGTCCTCCGTAGGCGGCGGGATGACGGCCCAGACCGGTGCGCGGGCGTTTTCGGCCAGAAGCCCCGTCAGGCGGCCCTCCCTCTGCTCGATGAGCCCGCCGGGCGGTGTCGGCGAGGCCTCGTCAATTCCAGCCAGGTCCAGAGCACGCGAATTGCAGACGGAGACATGCCCGCAGGTTCGCACCAGCATCACGGGATTGTCGGGGCTGACCCGGTCGAGCTCATCGCGGTGCGGATGCCGCTTCACGTCGAGCTTCGTTTGGTCGTAGCCGCGCGCCAGGATCCACTCGCCGGGTTTCGCCTTTGCCGCTCGCTCGCCGATCGCCGCAAGGAGAGCGTCGAGCGTCGCAGCCGAGGATGGCTTGGCATTGACCCAGTCCATCATGAGCCCGAGGGAGATCAGGTGCAGGTGCGAGTCGTTGAGACCCGGCGTCGCGAGGCGCCCTCCGAGGTCGATGGTGCGTGTCGACGGACCGGCGAGTGTTGCGATATCGGCTTCGCGGCCCGTGGCGAGAATACGATCCCGCCAGATCGCAACTGCCTCGACGACACCCTCTTCCCGGCCGCACCAGATCGGACCGTTCCTCAGGATGATATCGGCCTTGGGCCACGTCGTGTCCGGCTTCGTCGAACCGGCGGCACGCGACCGATCACCAGAAATGCTCATTCCCTGTCCCCATTTGTGGCCCGATGTCCCAGGCGATCTTCCTCGATTGAAAGGCCAAGCTCCCGGATCAAACCACAGGGTTCAGATCTCATCCAGAGGCCAAATCGGGCGCCTGACCTTCTTATAGGGCCGTTCCCTGAAGTTGCGTGTCGATAAGGCGCCCGTGTCCACCTCGAGAACCTCGCGCGCGATCGGCTCGAAGGCCGCGCGGAAATGCTGCATGGACTTGACGATGAGGGTCGATTTCCGCGTCGGATCCACGCCCAATGAGGTGAATTGCCCGGGATCGGTCGCTTGCCCGTTGTGGCTGATCACGATGATCTCTACGCCGCCGACCCGCAACAGCAGGCTCAGGCCATAGTTGCGCCGGGCACCGCCCCCCATTGGACCGTAGGCAATGAACGAGCCGTCCGTGATCGCAACTACATGGCCGGTGACCTCGAGGGGCCCGCCGCCCATGGTCGGATCGACCTTCCCGCCGAGCTGAAGCGTCACGCGATTGCCGACCCCGGCCGCCTGTGCCCGCAGAACGGCTTCAGGGTCGCAGATCGCATGGAATCCGACATTCTGAAGATCGGCATCCAAGACGGCCTTGAGAAGGTTGGTGGCGTCCCCATAGGCACCGGAGCCGGGATTGTCGGAGTAGTCTGCAATAATGAGGGGCTTGGTCGCGTCGGCCTCGCCTGACTTCGCCCGAGCGATGGCCTCGTCCAAGGGGGTGAAATGGATAGACGAGAACTTCCGCTGATCCCACACGTAATCCATGAGCTCATCGGCGATGGCTTGGGCGGAGGAGCGATCGTTGCCCGTCACGGCGATCGAAGGGCCGATGTCCTGGACGTCGGCGGACGAGAACCCCGCCTGAATGCTGACCACGAGGGCTCGGCCCTCGGCCTCGATCTGATCGCCCCGGCGCAGGAGCTCCATCATGGGCGGTGACGTGGTGCGCCCGCCATCCAGAGCATACAGGATCGGGCGGCGGGCAACTGCGACTTGCGGGGTAGCCCGTTTCGACAGCGCTTTTTCGAGAAGCTCCGCGGCCTGCCAGGTCCGCTCGTACTGATCGATATGCGGGTAGGTCCGGTATGAGATGAGCGAGTTGGCGTTATCCGCCATCTTTTGTGTCACCGTCGCATGCAGATCCAGCACCGCGATGATCGGGATATCAACGCCGACCCGCGAGCGGATGCGGGCGAGAAGCTCCCCCTCCCCGTCGTCATGGGACTGTGTCGACATGGATCCGTGCAGGTGCAACAAAATGCCGTCGACCCCATTGCAGGCGTTCAGGATCCGCTCGGACACGGCGTCGAAGAAAGCATCGGTCACACGACCGGACGGATTGGCGGAGGCGACGATGGGGTGGACCGCTCTCCAGCCGAATTTCTGCACCGCCTCGAATGCGGCGCCCATCGAAGTCCGCGTACCGGCGAACGCGCCGGGAACCTCGTCATCGAGATAGCAGCAACTGTTCCTGAAGGCGTCTTCGTCCGTGACCTGCACACTGAACGTATTCGTCTCGTGCATGAATTCGGCCACAAGAACGCACTTCGTCATTTTTTCACTCCCCACGGGCCCGGAGCTTTTACCTGTCGGTTCCGGCCCGCCCAGCTTTCCCAGGCGGCCTGATGCAGCCTGTTGGGAGGAATGGTGACAAAGGCGAAATAATTCTTCAAATATCAACTTCTGCTCAATACATTCATTTTTGATATAGGAGCCGAAGAAGTGTGACAATATCCCCTCGCCACATCGAGATTTTCCACGCCGTCATGTCATCGGGCAGTGTCACGCAAGCTGCCGCGGTCCTGCGCACCTCGCAGCCGACCGTGAGCCGAGAGCTCAAGGAGTTCGAGCGCCATCTCGGGTTTTTTCTGTTCGCCAGGAAAGGCAGGTCTCTTGTTCCGACGGAGGCCGCTCTTTCGTTGCACGGGGAAGTGCGCCGGTCGTTTATCGGGCTGGAGGAGATCGAGAGAACCGCCGAAGCCATCCGCGCGAACGCGTCCGCCCAGATCAAGATCGTGTGCATGCCCGCTTACAGCACCACTCTTCTGCCCCCTCTATGCCGAGACTTTCTCCAGGCGAACGATTCCATACGCCTGAGCATCTTCGCCCTTGGCAACGCAGTGACGACCACCGGCGTATCGGCTCAGCACTATGATCTTTGCATCGTGGAGGCCGATCTCGGCTTTACAGGCTGGACGTCCGTCAGCATCGACGCCGGAGAGCAGGTCTGCATTCTGCCGAAGGGGCATCCGCTCACCCGGAAGTCCGTCCTTTCTCCCGCCGATTTTGAAGGCGTCAGTTTCATCTACTTCTCAGCCGACGATACATATCGGCGCAACCTCGACAATGTCTTCAGGGAGCATGGGGTCACCCGTCACCTGACAATGGAAGTATCGACGGCGGCCGCCGTCTGCTCCCTCGTATCGCAAGGCATTGGAGTGTCGATCATCAACCCGATCAGCGCCATGCATTGCCTCAACCAAGGTGTGGAGATGCGCCGCCTTTCGTTTTCTGTTCCCTATATGGTGCGCTTGCACCGGAACCAGAGTGCGGTCAGCCCACAGCCTCTGAACGCCTTTGCGGAGAACTGCATAGAGGCCATCAAGGATGGGAAACGTCAACTGGAGGACAATCTCGAGAGAGTCGCTGCCCGGTTCGCATCGCGTCAAAACAAGGGGAAGGTCCCCGACATCTGATCAGGTGACAGCGACGAAGGCCCCGAGCGCGATCGAGTGCGAGAGGATCGGCAAGGGATCCTAGAGCATCGAACGCAAAAGTGGAAACCGGTTTCTCGCAGCAAACGATGCGCTCTTTCCAAGAAGGGAGCATCGGGCCAGTCATAATCGGGAGGCGCGATTCGCAAGGCGGGTTCATGCTCGGACAGATCACATCCTTCGAACACCAAACGCGGTCCATCGACGCTTCAGCAGGTCCTGCTTGGCGGGGATGACGATAAAAAATGTGTTTCCTTCCGGATCGTCTTCAGCTAGTGGCAAGGGACAGCACGCGCCCGTAGCTCAGCTGGATAGAGCACCAGACTACGAATCTGGGGGTCAGAGGTTCGAATCCTTTCGGGCGCGCCATTGACTGCATGAAATTCGATCTTCTTCCGTCTGCCGACACCAGAGCATCGAACCCGAAAGTGGACTTGCACTTTTGGGATTGACTCCGATGCTCCCACGATAGAACTGCGCATCGTTCGAGCGGACCCTTCGGGCCGCGTCAGCGACCCGAAGCGCCACGCTCGTGAAAACCGGGTCCACTTTTCGCTCGCGCGGCCCGCCGGGTCCGCACGATGCGCTAGTCGCTCGCGTGGCTGGCATTGGCCTTCTTGACCTCCGCCAGAATGCCGCTGAGGTTGTAGCTCTCGGGAGCCTGCAAGGGCGGGAACTTCTCATAAGTCGAGAGATGTTGCAGCCAGAGCTGCTGTCCGATCGGCAGCATGTTCCAGTCGTACTGGAATGCGGTCGACGGGCTGCCCAGGGCACCGCCGAGGCTCATTGCCGTCTTCTGATCGATGCCGACCGCCTGCTCGAACGGATCACGCTTGATGTTCTGCACCAGCGTGAAGTGGAACGGCACGAGCGGCATGATCCAGCCGGCCGGCCCGGGCTGCGACATGGTGTAGTACATCTTCCAGTTCTTGTAGCGCACCGCCGATGGTGTCGCGCCCGAGTAGTAGAAGAAGTGGTCGCGAGCCGACTTGTCGGTCTTGCCCTCGAGGAGGTCACGCTGATCGAAGCCGTCGAGCGTCGTCTTGACGATGCCGGGATACTGCCCGCCCTCGATCTGCTGCTTCAGACCGTCGCCTTTCGGTCCGCCTGCGATATCGACCAGGGTCGGCAACCAGTCGAGCGCAGCGAAAAGCTGGTTCTTGACGGTCCCAGGCTTGATGACCCCTGGCCAGCGGATCACCATCGGTGCGCGATAGCCGCCCTCCCAGGCCTCCCCTTTCTGCCCCTTGAACGGGGTGACGCCGCCATCCGGGAAGCTGATCGCCTCAGCGCCGTTGTCGGTCGTGAACACGACGATGGTGTTGTCGAGCTGGCCCATGTCCTCCAGCTTCTTGAGCACCACGCCGACATTATCGTCGAGCTGCTTCATGCCGGCTTCGTTGACGCCCCAATCCTTGCCGCCACGCTCGCCCACCATGGCCTCGTATTTCGGCGGCAGAACGGTCACGACGTGCATGCGGGCGGGGTTGTACCAGACGAAGAACGGCTTGTTGGTCTTCTTGGGATCGTTGCGGTCGAGGAAGTCGACGACCTTGTCCGAGATTTCCTCATCCACGGTCTTCGAACGCTCCAGCGTCAGCGGCCCTTCGTCGGAGCACATCTGGTTCCGTTCCGTGCCGTCGGAGGATTTGCAGGCAAGGACATTGCGCGGCGGCGTGAGACAGACTGTCGTCTTGGGATCCACCGCGCCGGGAACCTCCGCGATGCCGGGGATCGGCGTATTGCGGCAGGGCGGGGCGACGGTTTGGGTGTTGGCGTTCTTGTTGATGTCGGGGAAGCTCACCTGCTGCATGGCATCGAGGTGGTAGAGATAGCCCCAATATTCCTGGAAGCCGTGCGCGGTCGGGAGCGCCGCCGTGTGGTCGCCGAGATGATTCTTTCCGAACTCTCCGGTCGTGTAGCCGAGATCGAGCAGGAACTTGGCGAGTGCCGGCGTGCCGGGCTGGAGGTATGATGGGCTGCCGGGCAGTTGCGGCGGGATCATGCCGGTGCGCAAGGGGTACATGCCTGTGAAGAACGCGTTGCGGCCGGACGTGCAGCTCTGCATGGCCACATAATCCGTGAACATGGCGCCTTCCCGGCCGATCCGGTCGATATTGGGCGTTTCCCCGACCATCACGCCGCGATGGTAGATGCTCGGCTGCATCCAGCCGATGTCGTCGCCCATGATGAAGAGGATGTTGGGCTTTTGCTGCTGCGGCGGTTGCGGCTGTTGCGGCGCCTGAGCGAGAGCCGGGATGGCCATCGTCGCCGAAATCAGCGCCGTGGCCCCGATCAGAACTGCCCTCGTCCGGATGCGCGACAGGTGGTGTCTGCCGCCTGTCGTCGCTGAGAACGCACGATCATGACTCATGGGGTGCTCCTCTCTCTGATAGTGCAGCGGAAGCCGACATGGCTCATCGAGCTGTCGACCGGCTGCGGGTGGCGCGCCGCCGGCCGGTAGCGACGGCAATAGCTCGGGGCGCACAGGTGCGAGCCCCCCTTGACGACCTTGCGGGGAATCCGGGTCTCCGGCTGGCACGGGTCGTAGCTCTGGCCCTCCTGCCCACCACGCGGGTTGGCAGGAATGCAACAGGACTTGGCGGCATCGGCGGGATGCTTGGGGACGTACCAGTCCAGCGTCCACTCCCAGACATTGCCGATCATGTCGGAGAGGTCATAACCATTGGGCGGGTAGGTCGCGACCGGTGAGGTCCGCTCAAACCCGTCTTCGCGCGTGTTTTGGAACGGGAATGCGCCCTGCCACGTATTGGCCATGTGGCGCCCACCTGGCGTGAACTCGTCGCCCCAGGCGAACTCGGCGCAATCCAGCCCGCCACGGGCTGCGAATTCCCATTCGGCCTCCGTCGGCACGTCCTTGCCGGCCCACGCTGCATAAGTCTCGACATCCCGATAGGCGACATGCACCACCGGATGATCCTCCAGCCCCTTGATCGAGGAGCCTGGCCCATGGGGCCGGCGCCAACTGGCGCCGAAGATGTACGCCCACCACTGTCCCCAATCGCGCAGATTCACCGGATAGTTCGGCGGGCTGAACACCAGCGAACCGGGCTTGAGCATATGCGGCAAGGCCCGCGGATAATCCTTCGGATCCGGCTGCCCCTCGGCAACCGTGACGTAGCCGGTTGCGCGAACGAATTCGCGGAACTGCCGGTTGGTGACTGGTGTGCGGTCGATCCAGAATCCATCGACGGTCACCCAATGGGCGGGCGCCTCCTCCGGGTAATGCCGATCGGAGCCCATGCGAAACCTGCCGCCGGGAATCCACACCATGCCGGGATGCAAGGGCTCGGTCCGATGGGGGATCGAGGCGGATCCGAATTTGGTCGGCGTCATGTCAGCGATGCTTTCGGCAACGGGACAGGGAAACGGATTTGCCAGCGTCCCAACATACCCAAAGCCGGGGCTCGTGCTTGACCTAACAGGACAGCGAATTGAGAATTCGGGTTACTCAGCAAGTCTGTGTGGAAACGCGCGGACCGGCACGCTCCGATGATCGCCACGATAGTGGGCAGGCGGGCCGCGGTGTGACCTTCACCCTCCGAGCCTTAGCCAAAGATGAGGTGCCGATCCCGATCGTCTTGCGGCAATCCTGGCCCCTCTACGATCGTGCCGCCTGCCACGGGCGCTATCGCATCGAGAACCTCCGGGCGCGGCTCACGGACTGGCCGCCGGTGGCCACCGACAAGACAGCGACAAGCTGTCTCGGCTCTCCACGTCGCCGATAGCCTCGACTGGTTGCGTAACAGGCCTTAGCCCTTCGGCGTCACGTCAACCTTGAACCACTTCATCGACAGCGTTCTGGCAGTTCCATCTGCGATGGCAGCATGGATGGCCTCGTCGAATTTCACCTTCAACTCGGTGTCGTCTTTCCGCAAGCCGATACCGATCCCACCCCCGAGCACCCCGCCGGTGAGAGAGGGTCCGACAAGCGCGTATCCGGTCTTGAAGTCGGGCTTTTCAAGCGTACCCATGATCTGCGTCGCGCCCGCAAAGACGGCATCCAACCGGCCGGCGGCAAGGTCGAGATCGTGCTGCTCAACGGTCTTGTACTCGCGAATATCCGCGCTGTCCTTGAGATACTTGTCAACGAAGGCCGACTGAATAGTCGAGACCTGCACACCGATGGTCTTGCCTTTCAGCAGAGGCTTTATGGCTTCGATGGCCTTTTCAGCCTCGGCAGGTTGGCTGGAGAGATTGTACGATTGTCCCGTCCCAGGCATCTTGGCGAGCGGAGAGTCGCTGGCGACAAGGAAGCCGTTGGGAGAGTCCGCATAGCGGTCGCTGAAGGCGATGCTCTTCCGGCGCTCATCCGTGATCGTCATTGCATCCATGATCGCGTCGAATTTCTTGGCATTCAGTGCCGGGATCATACCGTCCCAATCCTGAGCAACGATTTCGCACGTCATTTTCATGCGGGTGCAGAGATCGTTGGCAAGATCAATCTCGAAGCCTTCGAGTTTTCCGCCGGCCCCCGTGAAATTCCATGGGGCATAGGCCCCTTCGACGGCAATCTTCACCGTTCGGTCCTGAGCCGTCGCGGGGCCGCCGACGAGTGCTGCGGAGAGAAGGGCAACGCTTAGTATCTTCATGCATTTCATTGAAATCTTCCCGGATCGGAAACTCATCTTAGAGTAGAAGCTGCCTCGGACTATCGATCTCCAGACGCGTCGCCGTCGGATTCCATATGCCTCGCTCTATCCTTCAATTCAGGCGAGTGGAGTGCTCACGCGGCGATGTCGAGGCCTTTTGCTTGATGCCGAGGCTGGCCGTTATTCTAGCGCTTGCAATATCCAAGTCCAATGACAGCGCCATTGAGCCCCAGCGCGACGTATGGTGGATTAATGCCATGAGAGGATCAGGAAGGGAACGGATGCTTTTGCTGAACCTATGACGAAATCTCGTCAAAGGGCTTACTGGCGTAATGATATCTCAGAACATGGCGCGGGCCGATTTGTCAGGCAGCAACGGACCTCAGCTACCGGCCGACCCCATACCTCTCCACCGACATCACATTATATCCCATTCAGCTGAATGGGATCTCAGCGGCGTGATCCACGCCAGACCGGAAACTCAGATTAGCGGCATGCCCGACCTCTTTTCAGAGGCGAGAATCCTACGGCCCGGGCTCTCGCGTCCGTGGAGCAGGATCGACGTGGATATTCGCCACCCTGCTCCTCGAGAGGTCTATGCCTGAGACGGCGGAAGATCGGTCAGGTGGCCTCGATTGCCCCGACCTCGCGCCCCTTGCGGCCTTCCACAATGGCGACTCGGACCGGCTGCCCCTGCGCCAGCCCCCCAAGCCCTGCCCGCTCCACGACGGAGATGTGCAGGAATAGATCCTTGCTCTCGCCCTCAACGGTGACGAACCCATACCCCTTCGCCGGGTCGAACCATTTTACCGCACCCGGCACTGTCGCGGCATGAGGCTCGGGACGGCTCGCACCCTGCCGTGCGATCCCACCCGATTGACCTGCTCTGCTCGGCGTTGCACGTCGAGGCGGTTCAACTGTGGCCGTGCTGGCGTCGACACTGAGGACGTTCGTCACCTGCGGACCCTTTTGACCTGTACCAACCGTCACCAGCAGCGTCGTTCCGGGCTCCAGAGCCGAATGGCCGGCGGCCTCGACCTGCCTGATGTGCAGGAATGCCTCACCGGAGCCATCCGTCAGTTCGACAAAGCCGAATCCCTTATCGGAATTGAACCACTTGACGCGGGCTTCGGCTTCGCTGCCGGTGCCGGTGCCGTAGGAACTTCCCTGCTGTCGTGCCGGTCGCTCGTACGATGTCGGAGGGGCGTACTCGCCCCAGGAATCTGCGGGTTGAGCGCCGAACTGACGTCGACGATCACGATGTTCGTTGCCCCGACCCATCAGGAGCATCCTCTGTCTTTAGTAAGCGGGAACACGTTAACGTGCGGAACACAGACGTATCGCTCATATCCCTTCAACGCAAGGAGACGATAGCTTCCGATGGGGGATTTGGCGCGCTCATCATGGTTACTCCAAGCGAAATAATGTTGCCATCCCTGCGGGGATGCCTGGTCCCCGGCCCTTAGCCGGGACAGAACAGCCCAACAGTGGGAGCCAATCTGGCCGGACCACGCCCCCTCGGTGAGGTATCCACAGGCTGGTTGCTGATGTCTTCAGCAGGCGTGCGATGGCAGGTCGAAGCGGGAATGAGGGAGCGTCTTCATTCCTCCCCTATGTCTCACTCTGGCCGCCTCAGCGTTCACTCGGCCGAGACCTGGGCGGCGCCCGAAGGGAAGGCTTTCCTCTACAGGATCACGGATCCGGCGCTTCACGAAAGTATCGGACGCGGGACGTGGATTTGCCGTTTCGAGGTTCCATCCGATGCTCCCTTCTTGCTTGGACAGGGTGCATCGTTCCTGCGAAAAGCCGGGGCCACTGTTGCGCACGATGCGCTATGATCCGTCATGAAGAGTTCCTCATGGGGTGAGAGTTGCTCTCCAGTCCGCCGCCGCTCAGGAAGCCGCGATAGGCAGGATTACCCGTCTCGTCCCAATATGGATAGCCGAGCTGATCCAGGCTGCGTTTCAACAATGGCCGTTCGGCGAGCGGGACCTGAATACCGGCCAGAACCCGTCCATAATCGGCTCCATGGTTGCGGTAATGGAACAGCGAGATATTCCAGGCGCCGGAGAGTCCGTTGAGGAATTTGAGCAGTGCGCCGGGCCGCTCGGGGAATTGGAACCGGAGGATCACTTCGTCTTCCAGTCCAGGGGCCCGCCCGCCAACCATGTAGCGCACATGCAATTTGGCCATCTCGTTATCGCTCATGTCGAGCACAGGATAACCCTGCTCCCGCAGGATCCCGATGATCTGGTGCTTTTCCAGATCTCCTTCCGCAAGCTGTACGCCAACGAAGATCTGTGCCGCACCAGGGTCGGCGTAGCGATAGTTGAACTCGGTGATGGAGCGCTTGCCCAACAGCTGGATAAACCGACGATAGCTGCCCGGCTGCTCGGGAATACTGACAGCCAGCAAAGCCTCCCGATGCTCGCCGATCTCCGCTCGCTCCGCAATGTGGCGGAGCCGGTCGAAGTTCATGTTGGCGCCACTGTTAATGGCGACCAGTCCGTGTGTCCGCGTGCCCTCGCGCTCCACATACTTCTTCAACCCAGCGAGACTGACGGCACCGGAGGGCTCGGCGATTGCTCGGGTGTCCTCGAAGATGTCCTTTACGGCCGCGCAGATCTCGTCTGTACTGACGGTGATCACCTCATCCAGGAGCTCACGGCAGAGCCGGAAGGTTTCCTCGCCGACTTGCCGCACGGCTACTCCATCGGCAAAAAGGCCGACCTGGTTCAGGATGACCCTGTCCCCCGCTGCCAGCGCGGCCGCCATGCTGGCAGCGTCCTCGGGTTCGACCCCGATCACCTTCACGTCGGGGCGCAAGAACTTGGTATAGACGGCAATGCCAGCGGCAAGCCCGCCTCCTCCAATCGGCACGAACACAGCCTCAAGCGGACCGGGATGCTGGCGCAATATCTCCATCCCGATCGTGCCCTGTCCGGCGATGACATCCGGATCGTCGTAGGGGTGAATGAAGGTCAGGCCCTTCTCGCTCTCGAGTTGCCGGGCATGGGCATAGGCCTCATCGAAGCTCTCGCCATGGAGCACCGTGCGGCCGCCCAGTCCTTTGACCGCCTGAACCTTGATCGCCGGCGTAGTCCGCGGCATGACGATCGTCGCCTTGGCATTCAGCCTCTGGGCCGCCAACGCAACCCCTTGGGCATGATTGCCGGCTGAGGCACAGATGACTCCGCGCTCGAGAGCTTCCCGCGCCAAAGTCACCATCCGGTTGTAGGCCCCGCGGAGCTTGAACGAAAAGACCGGCTGGAGATCCTCGCGCTTGAGGCAGACCGGGCTGCCGAGCCGCTGCGACAGGCGCCTCATCGGATCAAGGGGACTCTCGATCGCCACATCATAAACCCGGGCAGCCAAAATTTTTCGTATGTAGTCCTGCACGTCCGATACGCTCCCGTGACTTGCACCTGCCGCTGCCTTTCCTATTCGGTGAGGCAGACGGGAACAAGAGCTTCCAACGCTTCGCGGCAAAGCGGATCATGAAGCGAATGCAAAGCATTATAGGAATCGAGCGACGATGAACATGCTGAAAGGGCCGAACGAAATCTCGTCAGCGCCCGTAGCGACCCTCGTCACCGCAGAATAGGCTCGTGCATCGTGCGAAACAGTGGCCCCGGTTTTCCCGAACGTGGCCCTTCGGGTCCGTTCAAACGATGCGCTCCTCCAGGGGGGAGCACCCGGCCCGAGAGCGCCGCCGATGTCGCAACAAGTGCCCCTATGGATGGCAAGGCACGTCTGGCGACACGCCCAGCCCTATCGTTAATGACAGAAATCCGCGCTTTCCTCTCGCCTGCGTTTGGGCATCGGGATGCTCTCCTGGATGCGATCCTACCGCCATAGGGATTACACCGACCGCTATGCTTGACTGGCAAACCGTGGTATGTATTGTGGTCTGACCACGGTAAGATAAAGATATGTCCGCTGATCTCGAAATCACGCGGCTCAGGGAGAGCGGCGGCAAAGGGTTTGAGAAGGTTTTTGCCTTCTTGCGCGAGCGTTTGCTCGCAGGCTCATTGCGACCGGGCGATCGGCTTATCCCTGAACGCGATCTGGCTGCGCAGCTCGGCGTGAGCCGGCCTATCCTGCGCGAGGCTTTGCGTGCCTTGACGGTTCTCGGGGTTGTGGAAATCCGCGACCGCGTCGGGACGATCGTTCGCCGTCCGGACCTTTCCGTTCTCAACGATTTCTTCACATTCGCGTTCGCACAGCAGTCCGAGGTCATCGACGATGTCATGCAGGCGCGCATCGCGATTGAATGCCAAGCCGTCCGACTTGCCGCGGAGCGGGCCACCGTCGCAGATTTTGAGAAGCTCCAGCAAGCGCTCGCGCGCATCACCGAAACCATTGATGACGCCGATGCCGGCGGCGTAGCCGACTTCGAATTCCATCGCACCGTCGTGATGGCGGGCAAATCCGAGACGCTCACCGTCCTGCATGATTCCATGTCCGGGATCCTGATGCGCTCCCACCAGGGGCGACGAGAACTCCTCCAGGTTTTCGATACGATGAAGACCTACCTGATCGAGGATCATCGCCGCATCTTCGACGCCATCGTCGGGCGCGATCCAGAGCATGCAGAGAAGGTCATGCGCGAGCATTTCGCAATCGGCGACGACTTCCGGCGCCGAGCGGCCATCGGTGAACCGGGTTCCCGGAATCCTCTATGATAACAGGACGAGAGCGAGACGCCATGATGGAACGAAGAGGCCATAGGGGAACAGTCGGGTTTGTCGGACTGGGGACGATGGGGCGCGAGATGGCCCTCAATCTGCTCAAGGCGGACTATGCCGTGTGCGCCTACGACGTCCGCCAGGATGCCGTCGATGACCTGCGCTCCCACGG
The DNA here is from genome assembly GCF_047497095.1 of Microvirga sp. M2. NCBI lineage: Bacteria > Pseudomonadati > Pseudomonadota > Alphaproteobacteria > Hyphomicrobiales > Methylobacteriaceae > Microvirga > Microvirga sp. M2. The sequence continues at coordinate 1,248,261 of NZ_CP134064.1, read as the reverse complement.
CGCAACGGCAGCCGAGAACTTGATGGACGCCACGCGGCACGCGGATATCGTCATTTCCATGCTCCCGGACACGCCGCAGGTCGAAGAAATCGTCTACGGCGAAGGCGGGCTCCTGACATCGCCGCCACGCGGCCGCCTCTTCGCCGACATGAGCACGATCTCGCCCGTTGCAGTCCGGCGCATGCACGCCGACCTGGGAGCTGCGGGCGTCGCGTTCCTCGACGCGCCTGTGTCAGGCGGCCCCGTCGGCGCGAAGAATGCCTCGCTCTCGATCATGGTCGGAGGCGACAAGAACGCCTTCCTGCGCGCCGAGCCGTATTTTCGAGCCATGGGGACGACAATTACCCATGTGGGCGAGGCCGGAGCCGGGCAGACGGTCAAGCTCTGCAATCAGCTCGTGTGCGCGATCAATCTCCAGGCAATCTGCGAAGCGCTGTCGCTTGGCCGCGCCTCTGGCGTCGACCTCGACCAGCTCCGGAATGTGCTTCTCGGCGGTTCGGCCGCATCGTGGATGCTCGATAAACTAGGTCCCGCGATGATCGCCGGCGATGCTTCCGCGGGCTTTCGGATCGACCTGATGCTCAAGGATCTGCGTCTCGTTCAGGAGCAGGCCCTTTCGCTTTCTGTCCCGCTGCCGGGAACGGCGCTTGTGACCTCCCAATACGTCGAGGCGCGCGCCCACGGCGAGGGCGCGAACGGAAACCAGGCTCTTTTCCGCGTTTACGACCGGATGACCGGTCAAACGGCAACCTGACGAGGAATCGGCAGGCATGAACCTCAATCTGGACTTTGCAACGATCATCGAGCGATGGCCGACCTTCCTCGATGGGGCGCTGCTCACCCTTCAACTCGCCTTGATCGCAACCGTGCTGGGCACCGCCATCGGCGTTCTGGGCGCCATCGGGCGACGCAGTCGCAATCCGGTCGCGTCAAGGATCTGCGATATTTATGTCGAGGCGATCCGTAACACGCCGCTTCTGGTTCAGATCTTCCTTGTCTATTTCGGTTTGGCGAGCCTCGGGCTGAAATTCTCAGCGTTCGCAGTTGCGGCAGCCGCACTCACCATCAATGTCGGCGCATACACGACCGAAATCATCCGCGCAGGATTCGACTCCATTCCCCGCGGGCAGATCGAGGCGGCGGAAGGCCTTGCCCTGTCCCGCACTCAGATCTACTGGCACGTGGTCATGTGGCCGGCGATCGAGAAGGTCTATCCGTCCCTGACGAGCCAGTTCGTGCTGCTGATGCTTGCCTCGTCGGTCACTTCCCAGATATCGGCGGAGGAACTGACCGCGGTTGCAAATTACGTCCAGTCCGACACTTACCGTGCTTTCGAGACCTACATCCTGGTCGCACTGGTTTACATCGTTCTGTCGCTGATCATGCGTGCCGGGTTCTGGCTGCTTGGACTTGTCATCTTCCCGCGTCGCCGGCGCCTTGGCACCCCTTTGTAAGGAGGAATCATGAGCGGCTCGCTGAATGCCAATCACCTCATGTTCCTGGGCTACGGAGCATTGTGGACGGTCGGCTTATCTCTCATCGGTTTGCTGGGCGGCGGAATCGCCGGGTTCATCATCGCCCTCTGCCGTATCTCACCGAACAGGGCCATCCGGCTTCTCAGCGCGGGTTACGTCCAGCTCATCCAGGGGACGCCCCTTCTCGTCATCATGTTCCTGACTTACTTCGGGCTGCCGACGCTGGGCTTGACCGTTTCCCCTCTGACGGCCGCGGGCGCGTCGCTCACCATCTATGTCGGAGCCTATCTGGGCGAGATCTGGCGCGGCAGCATCCAATCCGTGCCGAGACCACAGTGGGAAGCGGCCGAAGGACTTGCCCTTAGCCGCGCCCAGCGGATGATGAAGGTCATCCTGCCACAGGCAATCCGGATCGCAACGCCTCCGACCGTCGGATTCATGGTGCAGATCATCAAGAACACATCCCTGGCGTCGGTGGTCGGCTTCGTCGAACTCGCGCGATCCGGGCAGATCATCAACAACTCGCTGTTCGAGCCGTTCCTGATCTACACCATCATCGCCGTGATCTATTTCGCCCTCTGCTATCCGATCTCGCGTATCAGCCGTCGCCTGGAAAAGCGCGGCGGCCCTACCCGCCTCTCACTCGGGACTGTCTGACATGCACAGGATTTCGAACGAAACGACACAATTGCCCGTCGTCTCCCTCAAGAGCGTGCACAAGTGCTTCGGTACGCTCAAAGTGCTCGACGGTGTCAGTTTCGAGGTCGGACGCGGCGAGGTCCTCGCCCTGATCGGACGCAGCGGTTCCGGCAAGAGCACCGCATTGCGGTGCATTGATCGCTTCGAAACGATCGACAGCGGCGAGATCCACGTATGCGGTCATCGCGTCAGCGACCCGAAGCTCGACCTGAGAGCTCTGCGTCAGGATGTCGGCATCGTCTTCCAGAGCTACAACCTGTTTCCTCACCTCACGATCGAGGAGAACATCACGCTCGCCCCCTGCTCCGTAAAAGGCATCCCGAAGGCCAAGGCGAAGGAACAGGCGCGGCGCGTCCTGACTCAGGTCGGTCTGGAAGACAAGCTCCACCAGTATCCCGAACAGCTTTCCGGCGGCCAGCAGCAACGCGCGGCGATCGCCCGCTCGCTTGCCATGCAGCCCAAGGTGATGCTGTTCGACGAAGTGACCTCGGCCCTCGACCCGGAGCTGACCGGCGAGGTTCTGAAAGTCATCGAGGCGCTCGCTGCGGATGGCATGACCATGGTAATGGTCACGCACGAGATGGGATTTGCCAGAGGTATCGCCAATCGGGTCGTGTTCATGCACCGCGGCAAGGTCCACGAGACGGGACCTGCTGCGATCCTGACCACGCCCGCAACTCCGGAACTCGCCCAGTTCGTTGGCACAGGGCTCTGAACGACAACCAGGACTTAGGGAGACAACGATAATGATGAAGCGCCCACTTTCCGCTGCGGCGGTCGCAGTGACCTGCATGGTGGCTCTCGGCACGACGGCTGCACGTGCCGACCTTCTTGACGACATCATGAATGCGAAGAAGATTCGCGTCGCAACCGACATGGCGATCCCGCCCTCCGGCATGATGGACGCCAATCTCAAGCCGACGGGATCGGATGTGGAAACGGCTCAGCTTCTCGCGAAGGATCTGGGGCTTGAGCTCGAGTTCGTGCAGACCACGGGTGCGACCCGTATTCCGAACGTCCAGACCAACAAGGCGGACATCATCATCTCGACTCTGTCCGTTACGCCGGAGCGCGCAAAGGTGATCGACTTCACCAAGGCCTACGCAGCGCTGCAATCCGTCGTTGCATGCCTGAAGAGTGTCGAGGCAAAGGACTGGCCGGACCTGAAGGGCAAGACGATTGCCGTTTCCCGTGGCACGACCCAGGATACCGAGCTTTCGAACATGAAGGATCGGAATCTCACCCTCGCCCGCTTCGACGACGATGCCACGATGGTAACGGCCGCCGTCTCCGGACAGGCGGATTGCGTTGCGACTTCGGCGACGATTGCCAACCAGATCGGCGTCAAGAACCCGACCCGCACGTTCGAGCCGAAGGTCCTCATTCGCACCTTCGATCTTGCCATCGGCGTGCGCAAGGGCGAGCCGCGCCTGATCGAGAAGCTGAATGAATGGATTTCGGTCAACCTGAAGAATGGCAAGCTGAACGAGATCTACAAGAAGTTCCACGGCAGCGAGCTTCCGCCGGAAATGCGGACGTAATTCCTGAGAATTCGAGTGGTGCTTCGGCACCACTCACCCTTCAAAGATAAGAGAAAGGCTCTTCAATGCGCGTCGTAATCGGGTCGGATCACGCCGGATGGTCCCTCAAGAATTCGGTGATCGATCACGTCCGGACACTCGGGCATGAGGTCATCGACGTCGGGTCATTCGATGACAAACCTGTCGACTTCCCGGACATCGCCCGCGCACTGACTCAAAAAGTGAAGTCCGGCGAAGCCGAGCGCGGCATCATGGTCTGCGGAACGGGTGTGGGCGCGTCGATCGCGGCCAACAAGGTCAAAGGGATACGCGCGGCTGTTTGCCACGATATCCACTCGGCACACCAGTCGGTCGAGCACGACGACGTCAACGTGATGTGCATCGGCGCCAAGATCGTCGGATCGTGGCTCGCGCAGGATCTCGTCTCATCCTATCTTTCTGCGACTTTCTCCACCGATGAGGACTGCCGCCGCCGCGTGGAGAAGCTCCACGCGATGGATGCCGAAGGCTGACAGCAACCAACCTCTAAATTTTCAAAGGGAGCGCGTGCCACATGATCCTTGTTTTCGGTTCCGTCAATATCGATCTTGTTGCGCGCGTTGCTGCGATTCCACGCCCGGGCGAAACTGTCCTTTCCCCTAGTTATCAAATCGTGTTCGGTGGAAAGGGCGCGAACCAGGCAATTGCGGCCGCACGCGCTTCCTTACCGCATCGTGTGGCGATGGCGGCTCGCGTCGGCGACGACTCTTTTGGGCGATCTGCACGCGACAACCTTGTTCGCAACGGTGTCGCCGCTGATCTTGTTGCCACCGGCTCTGAACCGACCGGATGTGCATTCATCACCGTCGATGAGCACGGTGAGAATGCAATCACCGTCGCCAGTGGAGCGAATACTTCTTTGACCGAGGACCAGATTCGCGGGTTCCGGATCGATGCATCGACGATCGCGGTTCTTCAAATGGAAGTCCCCTTCTCGGCATCCCTCAATGTCGCCAGGCAGGTGCGGGAATCGGGCGGGCGGGTGATCTGGAACTTCGCACCGGCCCCGCCGACATTCCCGGCGCAAGATCTCTCCGATTTGATTGACGAAACCGATATTTTCGTCGTCAACGAGCATGAAGCCATCACAGCGTCGGAACGTCTCGGCGGCACGGCCGGCAACTTCGAGGAGGCAGGCGCCTTCCTGTCAGAACGCGGCTGCATTTGCGTTGTCACGGCAGGTGCGCGCGGAGCCTTCGCGTTTCATCCCGACGGGCAACGCGAGAGGGTCGAAGCGAAACCGATCCAGCCCGTCGATACGACGGGAGCCGGTGACACCTTCGTCGGCATCTTGGCCAGCGCCCTCGACGAGGCTCTTCCCCTCGCGACGGCTCTCGAGCGAGCGTGCCACGGTGCATCGCTCACCTGCCTTGCCCATGGCGCTCAGGCCGGCATGCCGACGCGTGATCAAATCGGAACCGCTTGAGCGAAAGATGGGCGCTGAGAATGCTGGCTCGACTTAGGTCCTGGCAGTGGCCGTGACCCTGATTCCGCGCCATGCGTTGCGCTTCTTCAGGTGAGAGGCGGCGGCATTTCACGCAAACCCGATACCCACTTTTGCGTTCGATGCTCCAGCGCATCGCGCGGACCCTGCGAGCCGCGCGTTCGAAAGGCGGACGCGGATTTCCGCAAGAACGATGCGCTGTTCTATCCTGGGAGCATCGGATTCAACTCCCGCTGCGGTCATCGACCACAAGGTCGGCGTTGGGCCAGGTCCAGGAGATTTCCGATGCCGTCAAACAGCCTGATGCGCCGGAACAGGCGGTAGAAATGCTGACTGAATGCGTTGACGGTGAATGACCGAATGACATGGAAGGACGTTATCAGCGCCGTACTCAGATGCAGTGCCTGAGCGGTAAGCGCCATCTCGGCTAGGCCGCCGGGTGAGGACGACAAGGCCATGGTAGACAGATCGATGCCTGTAGCGATGTGCACCAGATAGGCGTAACCGAGCAGCACTGCCGTATTCATGAGGATGAATGCAAAGGATGCAATGGCAACCCGCGGCAGCTTGGCGAGATTCTCCCGTCTGAACCGAGCGCCGATCGAGATCCCAATCAGGAACTGGCCAAGCGCGAAGGGAACGTAAGGGACCCGCCCCTCGACGAGTCCCGATGCAGAGAGGATTCCTGAGCCGATCAGACCACCAATCATCCACGGGTTGTTAACCCCGGTTTGGCGGATGATACAGGCGCTGGCGGCCGTGAATGCGAGCAGGAGACCAAGCTCCCAGTAGGGAAGCTGGGCGCGGTCCACGATCTGCGCAAGACCTCCATCAGCCCCGAATGTGAGGAGGAGCCATGGCATAAGACAGACGAGCACTGCGACACGGATCGTCTGGCAGAGAGCGACGGGCTCGCTCTGGGCGCCCTCCTTCTCCCCGGTCCTTGCCATCTCGGACAGTCCTCCCGGAGTGAGCGAGAAGTAGGCGGTAGCAATATCGATCCGAGCGACGCGGCTGAATGGCACGCACATGAGCGCCGTGACAATGACGGAGGCGACAGACGTCAGCAGGATCACCGGGAACCAGGATGCGATGAGATCAACCGAGGCCACTGTCAGGGAAAGGCCGATGGAAGTTCCAACCACCAGTTGGCCCAACTGGCGCCCCTGTTTCGGCGCGAAGACGCGCACTCCGAGAACGGCGCCAGCGGCCGTCGGAATCAAAGGCCCGAGGACCCATGCCAGCGGGATGCCGGCCCGGGACGCAAGATAACCTGTCAGAACAGAGATCAGCAGAGTTACCGCTGCCCCCATATTGTTATTCTTGAACGACGTGAGGTCCGATCGTGCCCGATTTCGCATCCTTCCTCCTGCCCGCGAACGGCCGCGCGATGCCCCGTTTATGGCAAGTAAATCCCGCCGTTGACATGGATGGTCTGTCCCGTGACGTAGCGTCCACCCGGCCCGCAAAGATAACGGACCATGCCCGCAACGTCCGCCGCGGACCCCTCGAAGCCCAGTGGCGAGTGATGGTAGGCATGGTGCGACGGCTCGACGAGGCCACTTTCTTGGCGGTTGGTCGCGATCCGGCCAGGGACCACAAGGTTCGACGTGATCCTCCGCGCGGCAAGTTCGACGGCAAGCGCTTTGGTCAGCCCGACGAGACCGGCCTTGGCCGCTACGACATGCGTTCGCCCGGCGGCGCCGGAATGAGCAGTCATGCCACCGATATTGACGATACGTCCTTCGGACTCCATGCGTCTCGCTGCAGCCTGAGCGCACAGGAAGCTCGCATCGAGAATGCTGGCAACGACCTCGCGCCATTCGGCGTAACTGATATCGCCGAGAGGGGTCTCCTTCCGGATTGCGGCATTGTTGACAAGCAGATCGACACGCCCGAATTCGGCTACCGTGTCATCGAACAGACGTTCGACCTGGCTCTGATCGCCCAGTTCCGCCAAGGCGAGGCAGGCTCGACCACCTCGATCCCGTATTTCGTCTACAACATTCTGGGCGTCCTGCCGCGACGACCGGGCATGGACGACGACACATGCGCCGTCTTCGACCAACGCCAGAGCGATCGCCCGGCCGATATTCCTCGCCGCGCCCGTGACGACAGCGACCTTTCCTTCGAGGGGTCCGTTCATATCCGTTTCTCTTGATGGGTGAGCGGTGCCGGGATGGAAGCCGCCCCGCCGGGTCCGCACGAGCGAAAAGTGGACCCGGTTTTCCGCAAGGACGATGCGCTCCTCTAGGAGGGAGCATCGGAGAGAATCCCAAAAGCGCAAATCCACTTTTCACGTTCGATGCTCTAGAATTCCTCTCTTGGATACACCGGAGGAATAGGCTCCGCCGCATTGATCAGCGGCCTGAGTTCGGCCTCGATATCCTCCATCGCGGTGAGCCACGTAGAGAGACGGATCGCGATGCTCTCGAAATCCTCCTCGGGCACATTCAGGCCCTGAAGCTGCGTTAGAACGCGAAGCTGGTCTATGCTCAAGTCCATCATCGTCTCCTTGTCTATCATCCGTTCATGCTGCGGCCGCCAATGTGGCAGAGAGATCGGGGTGGCGCCGGTGCCAGGCGGTGGCCTGCTGATAGGCGTAGCCAATCTTGAGGACTCGGTCCTCGCCGAATGGTCGTCCCGCGATCTGCAGTGATAGCGGCAGCCCCTTGGACGAGAATCCTCCGGGAACCGACATCGCCGGCACGTTGGAGAGACTGAATGGATAATGGGCGATTCTGCGCATGATCAGCTTCGGAAGCACGTCTGCACGGTTTGTGATTCTCTCGCGAGCCTCCTCGATCTGCCTAGGCGGGAATACATCCGTGGGTGAAAGCAGAGCATCGTATCTGCGCATCGCGTCGAGCACCTGCGCGCGAACGATCGTGCGGGCCCGCATGGCCCGATGATACACCGTCGCCGGTATCAGGCTGGAGGCGACCAGGCGCGTCCGGGTGCCTTTATCGAAGCGTTCATAACGGTCCCGCAGGAAGTTCGCGAGAAACCAGGAGGCCACATCTGCGTCGGTCGTCAGCATCTGCAACGCTACCGCGTGCTTGGCCAATGGAAGAGAGATCTCTTCGATCGTCGCGCCCTGCCCTCGAAGAACATCGAGTGAGACCTCGAATGCGGCACGAACCTCGGGATCGACCCCCTGTCCATAAGCCAGCTCCCGCACGACGGCGAGTTTCATACCCCGCAAATCGCCGTCCAGCTGCTTCGTGTAGGGAGGCACCGGGCGTGGACTCGAGAGAACATCGCTGGGGTCGTGGCCGCTGACGACCTCCATAATCGCAGCGATGTCCTCGACCGAGCGCGCCAGAGGCCCGAAGGTGTCGCTCGTATAGCCCGCCATCACGCCACCATGGCGGCTAATTCGGCCGAACGTGGGGCGCAAGCCTACGACACCGTTGCAGGACGCTGGCCCACGGATGGATCCTCCGGTATCCTCACCGATCGAAAAGCTGCACTGACCGGCGGCCGGAGCAATCCCCGACCCTGTCGACGAACTGGATGCATCGTAATCCGGGTTCCACGGATTGCGGGGGGTACCATAGGGAAACACGATCGTGCTGCCCTTGCCCCATTCATGTTGGTTCTGCTTGCCGATCAGGATAGCTCCGGCTTGGGCGAGCCGTTTGATCACGGTCGAGTCATATGGTGGGACCATCTCGCTTTCGTCCATGACCTTGGTGCCCAGCGTCGTCGGGAAGCCAAGGGCGTGCATCTGATCCTTCACACCGAACGGCAACCCATGCAGCATGCCGCGATACGTCCCCGCCATGATTTCGCTTTCGGCCTCGCGGGCCTGCTTCAAGGCCCGGTCGGGATCCACGGTGATCCACGCTCGAAGAACCGGGTCGTAGCGATCGATGCGATTGAGGGTTTCCTTCATCAACTCAACAGGCGACAATTGCCGCGCCTTGATCAGCCGCGCCTGCTCGCTGCCCGTCAGGTAGGTTACATCGGTCGAGACCATACTTTCTGCTTCCCTCGTTTCACGGTTGTGCGAGCCGCCGGGGCATCGAGGCCATCCGGCGGCTCTGCGACTTATTTCGCCAAGCCGAGCTCGATCATCAGTCCTTTGGCTCGCCTGTAATCCTCCGCCAGGAATGCCGATGCGTCCTGCGCGCCCTTGTATTCGTTGATCGCCGCGACCGATTTCATCATTTCCTTCCACGTCCCGTGCTCATGCACGCGCTTGAGGATCTGCTCCCAGCCCGAGATCTGCTCCGGTGTCATGCCCTTGGGGCCGATGACGATTGTCCAGTTGTACGCAACGACGTCGTATCCCTCCTCCTTGCAGGTCGGAACGTCCGGCACAGCCTCGATCCGCTGGTCCGACGTCAGGCAAAGGATCCGCAACGTTCCGGCCTGGTGGTGGGGGATGGCGTTGTTCTGAAGCTGCGACATCGCGTCAATGTGACCGCCGAGGAGATTCGTCACGGACTCGGCGCCGCCCCCGAAGATCACGATTTTAAGCTGCTTGGGATCGATGCTCTTCGCCTTGGCCAGCAGCGCGATGCCGCTATGGTTGGTCCCGCCCCTGTCGCTTCCGACCGAGATGCTGAGAGAAGCCGGATTCTTCTGGAGCTGGTCCAGGAACTCCGAGATGTTCTTATAGGGAGAATCCGCCCGGACCGCGATGGCAACAGCTTCATGCCCCAGGTAGCTTAAGGGTGTCACGTCGGAGAGAGGGTCAAGATTGCCACGACCGCTAATGTGGTTGCTCATGATCCCGCCCTGGGCGATGCCAATGAAATGCGGGTCCTTCTTCTGGCTGACATAGCCATAAGCGATGCCGCCGCCACCACCGACCTTGTTGAGAACAACGCTCTCGGCAATGTTGTCCTGGCTGAGCACCTTCTGGATCGTGCGTCCGGACCTGTCGTTTCCTCCGCCTGCGGCCGAACCGACCACGATCTCGACTGCCTTCGTGGGCTTCCACTCTCCTTCGGCATTTGCGTTCACGGCCGAACCAAGCAGCAGCGCCAAGGCCGTGGCCGCGACCATACGCCCGTTCCTTCTGATCACGTCTTTCTGCATCGTCTTGCTCCCTCTCTGGATTTATTTCGACGCTATGACCGCCTCTCGGGGAGGCCGACTTCCGCGCCGTTTCCGAGAGGAGGAGTTGTAGAACGTGTATCCGAGGATGCCGGCGCCGATTGCGGCGAGCCCCATGGTCAGCCAGCTTCCGAGGAAAATCCCGAGGCTCCCGCCAGAAATCGTCATCGCCTGCCTGAACGATTGCTCCATGAGGTCGCCGAGAACTACGGCAAGAACGAGCGGAGCCAGAGGTACGTCGATCTTTCTGAAAACGTATCCGAGCACACCAAAGAACAGGCAAAGGTAGAGCTCGAGAACGTTGTTGTTGATGGCGAAGATGCCGATCGTAGAAAGCACCAGAACGATCGGTAGCAGAATGCCTTTCGGGATGTAGAGCAGCCGCACGAAGATGAAGATCAACGGCAGATTCAGGAGGAGCAGCATCACGTTGCCAATATACATGCTGTTGACCAGGCCCCAGACGAGGTCGGGCTTCGTCTGGAAGAGCATCGGGCCCGGCTGGATGCCGAACATGATGAACGCCCCGAGCAGCACGGCTGTCGAACCGGATCCAGGTACGCCGAGCGTCAGGAGGGGCACCATGGCGCCGGAGCTGGCCGCATTGTTGGCGGTCTCAGGGCCTGCAACGCCTTCGATGGCTCCCTTTCCGAACTCCTCTGGATGCCGGGAGCTGTTCTTTTCCACCGAGTAAGACATGATGGACGCGATGGTAGCTCCGGCCCCCGGAAGCACCCCAACCAGGAATCCGATGAGGCTGCCGCGCGCCAAAGGCTTCACCGAGCGGCGCCACTCCTCCCGGTTCAGCATCAGCTTACCCTTGAGGCGAATGATCTCGGATCTGTCGCTGATGCCCTCCTCAAGGGCATGGAACACCTCGCCGACGGCGAAAAGCCCAATGACGACGATGATAAAGTCGATTCCCTCCTGAAGCTCGGGAATCCCTGGAACGTATCGGATCTGCCCGCTTTGCAGATCGGTCCCGACCGTTGCAATGGCGAGGCCCAACATGGTCGACAGCATGCCCTTAGCGGGAGACTGGCCAGTGAGGCTAAGAACGGCCGTCATCGCAACGAGCATCAGCATAAAGTATTCGGCGGGCCCGAAACCAAGTGCCATTGTCGTCAGTGGAACGGCCAGCAAGGTCAACGCGACAACGCCCAAGGTCCCTCCGATGAAGGAGCCCCATGCCGAGATTGCGAGTGCGGCACCCGCACGGCCCTTGCGGGCCATCTGGTATCCGTCGATCGCGGTCATGACGGACGAAGACTCGCCTGGCGTGTTGATGAGAATGGACGTTATGGCACCGCCATACTGTGCACCGTAGTAGATCCCCGCCATCATGATGAGGGCCGAGGTCGGGCTGAGATCGTAACAGAAGGGGATGAGGAGAGCCATCGCGGCCGATGGGCCGATGCCTGGGAGCACGCCGATGACAGTGCCCATCAACACGCCGATGAACGTGTACCAGAGATTATGGGGCTGGAGACTGACGCTGAAACCGTTCAGGACCTGGATAAGAGCTTCCATGGGATGTCACTCGGGCGCTAGAGGGCAACCAGGCCACTCGGAAGCGGGACTCCGAGGACCTTCGTGAACATGAGGTAGATCCCGACCGGGAAGGCGATGCAGGTCGTCACGTTCGCTAGATGACGGCCGCGATTGAAATACGTGGTCAGACCCAAGAGGAACATGAGCGTGCTGACAATGAAGCCGGCATGCTCGAGAACGGCAAAATACCCGATGCACCATGCTACCAAGGCTCCAATGAGTGCGGTGTGTCTATGACCCACCACAAGGTCTTCCTTCGCTTCGCTAACCTCGATGGAGTCTTCAGACCTGTGGCCTTCGATGAAAATCCACGCTGCCGAAACCATCATGCCGGCGAAGACTAGGAGTGGGTATGCGCGCGGACCGAGCGGATCGACGTCGTCACGCGACGGTATCTGAAGCGTCGCGTACAGATAAATGACGGCCAGACCGACCGCGCACACAATAATCGTGCGATTGTATCTCACTCGAATTCCCTCTTTATGGTCTTGCGGAGAACCGCCTTGGGCGATTACACGCCTCTTATCCAACATGCTTAGGCCAAGGCATCTATAATGTTAATTGCAATTAACCGATGGATTTATGTGCGAGACGCATAAATACACGACGGCCTGAGAGAAACTCTGCGAACACATTCGCGCCGGGGGCACGGCGGGCGTCGAGGGAGTCGGACGGCCCGAAAGCGCAGCGGATCGGGGCGTACTGACACTTTGCAAATACTGAACCGATGCTATACTCGCGCGCGCTCTACAGAATACGCATCACCGACCACCGAGGACTGCCGATATTCCGAACAAGGTCAGCATCATTTCCCTGGGCAAACCATGAAGTTTGACCTCGCGGACATCAAAGCATTCGTCACTGTCGCGAAACTCGGGAGTTTCACTGCAGCGGCTGCGGAGATGCACATATCGCAGCCTGCCCTTTCTCGGCGAATTGACAAGCTCGAAGCTGCCCTCAACACTCGCCTTTTAAAGCGCACGACGAGGAGGGTAAGCCTCACGCTGATCGGGATGGAGTTCAATCGTCGTGCAACCGAACTTCTCCATAACCTTGACGAGGCCCTGTTTGGCATCGGCGACCTGACCAAGCATACGAATGGAGAGGTCACGATCTCCTGCATGCCGTCGGCCATCCGTTTCTTCCTACCGCCCATCCTGCGCTCTTACCACCTGAGGTATCCCGGCATTGTCGTCCGCGTGATCGACCAGGGCGCGACGGATGCAATATCCGCCGTCAAACGGCAGGAAGTCGATTTTGCATTCAACCTTCTCGAGGCGCCGGACCGACAGTTATCGTTCGCCCGGGTCCTGCACGAGCGCGTCGTCCTGGCGTGCCAGCCTACCCATCCGCTCGCGAGAAAATCAAAGGTCGCCTGGTCAGATCTCACGAAGTACGACTACATGAGCGTGACGAGGGCGAGCAGCAACCGCTTCCTGATGGACCTCGCCTTGTCCTCCATAGAGAACAAGCCCCAACCCTTCTTCGAGACGCAGCATGTCTCGACTCTCGTCGCCCTCGTCGAAGCAGGAGTCGGCATTGCAGCCGTTCCCAGCATTTGCATGCCGAGCGCCGCCCACCCCAACCTGGTGAGCATTCCCCTGGTCGAGCCTGTCGTATCGCGCAAGATCGGTTTGATCCGGAGAGCGGGATCAAAGCTCTCGCCGGCAGCGCAGAAGCTCTATGACGAGATATTGGCCGCGAGCGATACCAAAGGCCGGTCCGACATCAAGGCCCTTACCGCACCGCTGGAAAAAGGTCGCTTGTCGAAAAGGGCAATCGCTTGTTCGTACGGTAGCCCAGATCGAATCGATGGATGCGGCGAACCTCCTACAGCTCCCGGGACATGCGTCGACTCAAGATATCTGGAGGAAGCGTCGGATGAGACGTAGAAAGTCTCGACAGGCGGCGGCCGGCATCGCGCAAATGACGGACGTTTCCCCCTTCGTCGATCCGTTGCTCCCGCCGCTCTAGCCATCACGGGGCTTTTTCCCCGACGACCACACGCTACTCTGCGATCAGATTGACTTTGGCGGGGTCGGGCAGATGCCACCGCAGCATTCGACGCCGGGCAGCAGATAGCGCAGGCAGCACACCTTGCGACGCCTGATCGTCTGCCCATCCTGCGGCAGGTATTTGATCAGACCGAACATGGGATTGGGCTTGCAGCCCCCATCCGACCTGCTCTGCAGCAACGCCTGTCCTTCGGCGAGCGCGCTTGGATTGGCCCTGTCGTCCACGACAGCCTGTTGAAGCGTCCACTCGAAGATGTCGGCGGCATTGCTCCACAGCAGCCGGGGGGAGACGCCGAACTGGCCTGCCAGATGGCGGACGAGCGGTCCAACATGCCCCGCGAAAAGGCGCGCAAATCTGTCGGTTCCGCGGGGCGGCAGCGGTGCCCCATCGCCCGGCACGATGATCGCAGCCGTCTGCCCGCCCTCGTGCAGGGCAACGCTGACCTGATCGAGCGCGACCGGCAGATCCCGGTCAAGGAAAACGATCGCCGCGGTGGTCGGAATAATGAGTGCCCCGAAATGCCATTGAGCCCACATGGACACGAGTGCCCGCCGATCGCCGCCGGGATACACCTCCGCGAACCGGACCATGAGACGCTCAATGACGTCTGCTTCGAGCAGATCGCGGCATGGAACGGCTGAAAGGTGCTCGCCGGGGAGTGCAAGACCATCCTTGAACCGGACGAAGGCGCCGCTGAAGCACGGTGCGAGCGAGGGGATCATGACGGTGAGGCCCCCTGGTGTCGGAACGGGGAACCATCCTGCGACCGACGGGGCTCGCTCGAGCGAGCGCTCAGGAAGATTCCCGCGGGCACCGCCATAACGGCGAGGGTCCCGGCAATTCCGAAGAATGCCACATAGCCGGAGTTCTGAGCGATCCAACCCGCCCCAATCCCCCCGACCATGCTCACGCCTGCATCCATGCATTGCAGCAGCGTGAAGTCGATGCCGGCCTGGCGCGGATCGGACAGCGCCATGAAGTGGGCGTAGAGGGCAACATATCCGAGCGCCATCACGGCGGAGGAGCTTGCAAGCGACAAAGCGACCAGAAGCACCTTCGGGACTTCGTCCGACCAAGCGGCTATGGCAAGCCCCGCCAATGCGCCTGCCTGCAGCACGAGTGCGATCACCAGAATGGGACGCGCGCTCCATGTTCGAACCAGTACACCTCCGAGGAGCGCGCAGGTGAAGCCGACGGCCAAGCCTCCAATGCCGTTGACAACCCCAAGGGAGCCCAGGTCCAGACCCTTGTCGACCAGGAAGGGACCGATCATGCTCAATCCCCACTTCTGGGTCAGGGTGTAGACGGCCGCAAGCGCAAGGCCCTTATGCATCTCGATACGCCTGAGTGCATCACGGAGTGAAGGCCGATGGATGCGTGGCGCGTCGGGGGTGGCTACAGGTGACAGGACGAACGGCAGCCCAAGCAACACGACGAGAGCGGCCATGATCAGCGTCGCCTGGGTCCAATCGAGCCGATCGACGAGGACGAGAAACAAGCCCGAGCCGATCGCTGCGCCGATATAGGCGCCGCCGACCTGAGCGGCATTGCCCCAACCGTGGTGGCGCTCCGACAGGCTCTCGACAGCATGCCCGTCGCAGGCGATGTCCACAGTGGAGGCTGCAAAGGCGAGGATCATGAGAACCGCCATGAGCGGCAAGAGAATCTTAGGACCGATCAGCCCTGCAGAAACCAGACACACGGCCGAGATCATGCCTCCGACGAGCACAATGCACCGCGACCGGCTCGAACCGATGGCCGGCAGCCGATACCGTTCGATCGCCGGAGCCCAGAGGAACTTCAGGACCCACGGCAGAACCGCCAGATAAGTCAGGCCGATCCTGTCGAGCGACATGCCCTGATTGCGCAGCACGCTCGGGAGGGCACTGAAAGTGATGCCCGAGACGATGCTCTGCCCGACATAGAGCCCGCCGACGCTCAGGACGATGGCGGCGGGCGAGCCAACGCGGCTCATGGCCAACGCCGTTCTCACCAGCGGTACCGCAAGCTCGCGATGACCTTGCGGCCCTCGTCGAAATAGCAATAGTTGGATGAACAGACCTGCCCCCTCTCGTCGAGCAGGTTGATTGCATTCACCTGGAAGCGCATGCCCTTCAGGCTCGGATCGAAATTCTCCAGATCGTAGCGGATTGCTGCATCCAAGTAGGTGCGCGGCTCGTTCTCAAGGATCGGCCGGTTGAGGTTGTCGCCAAGGCTGGAGCCGACATAGCGGACGCCTCCTGCAACGCCGAGGCCCGTGGCGGGCCCTTCCTGCACCGTGTAATCGAGCCAGAGCGACGCCATATGGTAAGGGACGCTCGTGAGCCGGTTGCCCTCGGTGTCCGGGGTCAGGCGCAGGATGCGCGCGTCGGTGTAGGAATAGGACGCCTGGATGTTGAGACCGTCCGCCAGCGACGCGACGCCTTCGAGCTCGAAGCCCCGAGAACGGATATCGAGTTGGATCTGCTGGTTCGTGGCGTCGACCACTTGATAGACGACAGCGTTGTCCTGGCGGAGATCGAAGATCGCCGCGCGCAGCGACGCATTCGCACCTGGCACATCGTACTTCACGCCGATTTCCACCTGTCCGCCGGTCGTGGGCTCCGCCACGCTGCCGCTGAGAAGCGTGCCCGGATTGGGTGTGAACGACGTGCCGTAGCTGACATAGGGCGCGAGGCCGAAATCGGTCACGTACCCGAGAGCGGCGCGGCCCGTGAATTTGGCGTCGTCACGATCGAACTCGAAACCGGCGGTGTTGTACTCGCTCGACAGCCAGTCTTGGCGACCGCCCAGGGTCAAGCGCCAGTTCTGCCACGTGAGCTGGTCCTGAACATAAAGGCCCGTCAGGGTCTGGGTCTGCTCCTCCCGATAGCTGAGAGCCGGATCGGTTCCGATCGGCACCACGCCGAAGCCCTGCTTGGACACATAGCTGAAGCGGCTGACATCCAGTCCGGTC
This sequence comes from Microvirga sp. M2, assembly GCF_047497095.1. NCBI lineage: Bacteria > Pseudomonadati > Pseudomonadota > Alphaproteobacteria > Hyphomicrobiales > Methylobacteriaceae > Microvirga > Microvirga sp. M2. The sequence continues at coordinate 1,231,473 of NZ_CP134064.1, read as the reverse complement.
AGGATCGTATGCTCCACAGGGCCGGTGTTCACGCGGCTTTCGAGATAGGTATCGCTGACGATGCCCCAGTTGTTCTCGCGTGTCAGACCGGATCCGCCGTAATAGTATTCCTGGCTGGTCCCGAGCGCCGAGAACCGCGTGCGCTGATGCAGGGTGAACATGTCGTTGAAGCGGTGCGCGAACTCATAGCCGACACGTCCCTGCTTCTGGCGAAAATCGTTGTAGCGGGCATCGCCGGCGAAGGTTTTCGTCGCTCCGATGGACAGGCTCGTGGGATTACCGGCAGCATCGATCGCATAGTCGTTGATGTAGGCGGCCGTGCCACCGGTGGTGGCATCCATGTACTCGCCGAGGATCGTCAGGGTCGTCGCATCCGTCGGCTTCCAAGTGATGGCCGGCGCGATGAAGATCCGATCGTCCTTGACGGCGCCGATCTCGGTTCCGGCCTCGCGCAACAGGCCCGTCATCCGATAGAACAGGGTGTTGTCGGCGGTGACGGGCCCGGAGAGATCGAAGCTGCCCTGCAGACGCCCGTAGGAGCCGGTCTGCACCTCGACCTCGTGGAAGGGCAGAAAGGTCGGCCGCTTCGAAATCAGGTCCACGATGCCGCCGGTGCTGCTCGCGCCATAGATCGAAGCCGCGGGACCGCGCAAAACGGCAATGCCTTCGAGGCCATAAGGCTCAAGCCTGAACAGACCATTCGGGCTGTTGACCTGGCGCAGGCCGTCTCGGAAAACGCCCGTGTAGGTGACATCGATACCGCGGATCGTAAAAGCGTCATAACGCGGGTCGAAGCCATATCCCCCCACTCGCGTGCCCGGCGTGTAGGATACCGCATCGAGCAAGGTTTGCGGCTTGCGATCCTCAAGCTGCTGCTGCGTCACCGTGGAGATCGATTGCGGTATTTCGAGAAGCGGCGTGTCGGTCTTGGTCGCGCTTCGGGACGAGATGGCCACATAGCCATCGGCCGTGATCGGACCCGTCTGATCATTGGCGCGGCCTTGAACCGCAATCTCCTCGAGCTCGATGGCCCGCATCTCGTTCGCCTGAGCGAGCGCAGGGGGCGAGGCAAGAAAAAGAGCGGATGACGCCAACAGAGCAAGCGGGATCTTCACAGCACTAACCTTCGGTTCGTAGCGATGTAATCCGCCTATCGATCAGTTGACGAGGAGTCAAATACTATAGTTTGGAACTATTTCAATTAAAAAACATCAGATTAAAACAATTCTATTTTACCTACCGGCAATGAAACACCTTCCAATGCATCAGATATGCTGGATCCTATTGGGTGGATGGCGACAGACCCTCACTCATCACCGCTGCCTGAGTGAAGGCTGCCATGGGTGCAGGGGGCGCTCTTTCAAATGCCAAAGCCGGGGGCTCGGTATCTCGACCTCGCCGTGCACTGGCCCTGCGCCTCTATCGCGGCGGCAAACGTGCCGTGGTCTTCGGCCTGTCGCTGTGCCAGAGGTCCGATGATGGGACAACAAGGCCTTTGAGCTCCCGGCAGATGGGGACGCGTTGGTAGGACTTTTGCCACGCGGACGGTAATTGCCTCGGCATCGACGGCCACTCGATAGCGCGCACGCGAGGCGGATGGCGCCTCTTAGATGTCGATCTCGATGCCACGTTCGTCTTTATCGCTCTTGTTCTGGCTTACTATAGTCTTGGCGTTCGGCATTGGGGGCCTGCTGGCCTATATCTATTCCGGCGTGTACGACGTATCCGCTCTCAAGCAGCATACGCGCTCACCTACTGGGTCTTGAGTACGGCACGACGCCAGTCGATCAAGGCTCATACCGCCGGAGAATCGCCACCGGACCTGGCCGATGCGGATGTCCGGGCCAGAGGGCTGCTCCTGTTCGACCGGCATTGCCGACAATGTCATGGAGCACCGGGGGTTGCACCGGATGCGATCGGTCTCGGGATGAATCCTTCCCCGCCGAATTTCGCCCAAATGGGTCGAGATCTGCCGGCGCCGGAGATCTACCGGGCCGTCTCGAATGGGATCAAGCTGACCGGAATGCCTGCGTGGGAATTTCGCCTCAACGAGAGTGAACGCTGGGCCATCGTAGCGCTCCTGAATAGCTCTCCGGCACTGGCCCCCGCTGAATACCAGGAGCGACGGGCCCGACTGCTATCCGCGACCTTGGAAGAGACGACGCCTCGCAGCCCCGAGGTCTTCTGGAAGCCAGAAGACGCGGTACGACGAGGGCAAGTTGCGATTCAGCAATACGCATGTCCTGCCTGTCACGTGATTCTGGGAATAAGGGGACCCGATGCACAGGTTGGCCCTCCCTTGGAGGGCCTTGCGGCGCGGATCTATCCTGCCGGCGTTCTGTTGAACACGCCTGCCAATATGATCACGTGGCTCCGCAACCCACAGGAGGTCAAACCGCTCTCCGCCATACCGAATCTGGGCGTGAGCGAGCGCGATGCCCGCGACATCGCAGCCTACCTTTATACATTGCGCTAGAGGGCCTCTGCAGCGGCATCCCAGGATGGACGGCGCATATTCATTCTGGCGCGCCAAGCCAACACCGTTTGAGGCGAACGGCGGCGTTGCCAGCGTTCGCGGAGTCGCGGAAATGGTCTTCCCCCCCATTATGAACGAGAAGAATCGCCGCTCTCCGTGACGAACCGTCTGCTTCGGAGCTTCAAGATCCAGCCCAAAGTCCCAGGTCCAAAGATCCTATGTTCAAGGACGGAGAGCCCGGTCGCTCGGCCGCCGTTGGCAGACGGTATCGCGTGACCGGAATCTGAGTTCGAGACGTTTCGACCAGACGGTTGAGGAATGAGGTGCAGTGGGACCTTACCTCATCCATCCCCGGACAGTCCGCCATGTCACAGATGACGGATCGTCACGGCTGGTTCCGAAATGCACGGAGCTTCGAGCTTCATACCCTTGCCGAGGCACCCCTCATGGAAAGGCAAGCACCGGTGGCCATCTCCTTGCCTTGAGATTGCCCGAGTTGCCATGTCAGCTTCAAGCAACAATACCTTAACAGCACAAGGACGGGGGTAATGCGACCACCACTCTGCGGGCCTCTGAAAGCTCGCCCTTTTCTCAAAAACATCCTTCGGCCGATACCGCTGATCCTCGTTGTGATGCTGGTCGGCCGCGGGTCCGAAGCCCAGACTCTTTCTTCCCTCCCGTCCCGATCCGGTACGATCGTCACGAAGCGCAACGCGGTCGCTCAAGTCCCGGGCTGGGCCCGCTTCTGCAGGCAATGGCCCAAGGAATGCGCGATAGACCCCTCAGAACCAGCAACAATCGCTCTCACGCCACAGGTCTGGGAGACCCTCGTCAGGATCAACCACCAGGTCAACGCCGCGATCAAACCCCTGACCGATTTGGAGCATTGGGGTGTCGACGATCGCTGGGACTTTGCCGAGGACAGCTACGGCGACTGCGAGGACTATCAGCTCCTCAAGCGCAAGCGCCTCGTTGCGGCTGGCTTGCCCCGGCGAGCATTGCGCATGACGGCGGTGATTGACGAGGACGGCGCGCCGCATGCGGTCATGATGGTGCGAACCGACCGCGGTGACTTCATTCTCGACAACAAGCGCAGCGCAGTCCTGCCGTGGCGAGAGACCGGATACGTATATTTGCAGCGGGAAGGCGACACAGGATCGGCCTGGGTCTCGCTGGGCAGAGCCATTGCGTCACCTGTTGCCACGGCGGGTCGCTGACCTCCAGAATCGGACGTGGCATCGAACCCACATCCGATGCAGTCAGTCCATATTCCTGAGCATCTTTTCACGCAAAGCCGGCCCCCACTTTTAGGATCGATACTCGAGCCGGCGCGGCCCGATAGCGGGTGGCAATACTCAGCCTCCTTGTGACCGTTCACCTGAACGTCCAGGGCCGCCGACGCTCACACAAAAAAGGAGGCCGATATCGGCCTCCTTTGAGCGGCGCGCATGGCGCGCCGCACTGTCTACGCTTTCTGCTCAACCCTCAACGGATCGGAGGGGCAAACTGAATGCCGCCTTTGGTCCAGAGATTGTTCACACCTCTCGGAAGACCGATCTTGCTCTTCGAGCCGAGATTGCGCTCGAAGGACTCGCCATAGTTTCCGACATGGCGGACGATACGAGCCACCCAATCCGTCGTCAGTCCCAATCCTTCGCCGAATTTACCTTCGGTTCCGAGAAGGCGGCGGACTTCGGGATTCTCCGATTTCAGCATCTGATCGACATTCGCCTGTTCCACTCCGAGCTCTTCCGCGTTGACCAACGCAAAGACCGTCCAGCGGACAATGTCGAACCACTGATCGTCACCCTGACGCACATATGGACCAATCGGCTCTTTCGAGATCACCTCCGACAGAAGCATATGCTCGTCCGGGTTCGCCATTTTCAGGCGATACGAGACAAGCTGCGACATATCGGTGGAGAGCGCATCGCAGCGCCCCGTCTCATAGGCCTTCACGGTATCGTCGATCCCCTGGAAGGTGACGACATCATACTTCAGCTTGTTCGTGCGAAAATAATCCGCAAGATTGAGTTCGTTCGTCGTCCCCTGCACGGTGCAGATGGTCGCACCGTCGAGTTCCTTGACCGTCCTGATATTGGCGCTCTTGCGGACCTGGAAGCCCTGCCCGTCGTAGTAGTTCACCGCCGTGAAGTTCAGGCCTTGGCCCGCATCGCGGCTCAACGTCCATGTGGTGGTCCTCGGGAGCACATCGATCTCGCCGCTCTGAAGGGCCGTCAGGCGATCCTTGCTCGCCAAGGGAATGAAACTGACCTTAGCCGGATCATTGAAAATGGCTGCCGCCAATGCACGACATATGTCGACGTCGAGTCCGGCCCAGTTGCCCTGGCTGTCCGCCAGGCTGAAGCCCGCAATGCCCGTGCTCGTGCCACATATGAGATGGTCACGCTCCTTGACTTTCTGCAGCGTACCCTGCGCCCACGCAGCGGAGCTCAATAAGATCGATCCTGCCAGTGCGAACAAGGCGGTCTTCATGGTTGGTGGCATGTTGTTTCCTCCTGCAAGAATGATTGCGGCTGTGATCCGCCAGATAATCTTCGACGCGACGCATCCATGATGCTCGGAAGCGGCCGCTAAAGATCCATCTGCTCGTAGCGCCGATGAGCCGTGGGCTTGGGGGCCGGATCTTCGCTGATCGCGATGATCTCGGCCGGGCGACTGACCGGCATCTCCAGCCCCTCGTGCCAGATCCAGTAGTGGTTCTCCGGCAGGCCGTTCACAGCGACGACCTTATGGCCGCCCGCCGCATCGATTGCGTGAATGGTCACACGTCCGATCAAGCCCCCCTTGAGCGCGCGCATGTCCGTTACGGCTTCGTAAACCGCCTCATCGACGCTCATGCCCATCTTCATGTAGAGGACGACGGCTCGTGCCGTTCCGGCGCGAATGCTCATCTCTCCGACGCCCGTGCACGCACACGCGCCATACCGCGTGTCCGCGTAGGATCCCGCCCCGATGATGGGGCTATCGCCGAGGCGGCCAGGATACTTCCATCCCCACCCCGAGGTGCTCGTTCCGGCGGCGATGTTTCCTTGCCTGTCCTGACCGATGAAAACCGTCGTGTCGCGACCGATCTCGGGATCGATGGCGTGCCGGCATAAGTCGGTCATCGGCACGTTAGGCCATTGCTCGCGCTCTCTCTCGCTGACCTCATCGTTGAACCACCGCTGCCAGGCAGTCCGGGCATGCGGCATGAGGAGTTCGCCCGCCTCGGCAGCGATCTCGGTCGCAAAGCGCTTCGCGCCCTCGCCGACCAGGAGTTCATGCGGAAGCCGCTCAAGAACCTGACGCGCCACGCTCACCGGATGCAGGAAGCCGGTGAGTGCGCCGACAGCCCCCGTCCGAAGGGTCGTGCCGTCCATCATCGAGGCATCGAGTTCGACGTCGCCGAGGAGATTGGGCCAGCCGCCGCGACCGACCGTGCGAACGGTCTCATCGGCCTCGACCAAGCGGACACCGGCCTCGATCGCATCGAGGCCGGCAAGACCCTGCGCAAGGAGCTTGGCCGTAGCCGGAATTCCGGATCGGCCTTCGTTATTCGTTACAATGATCATCAGAGTCGCGTCAGCAATGTCCCGGTCAGGTCCGATACTATGCTATTGAGAATTTACAATGCAAGACATATCCAAATATGAATATGTGTGACATTATCCGGACGAGCGTCACCTTGCGCAGTGCAGGCCGGGACTGACATAGAGGCTCTTCCAATCCATGAATTTCAAGAACGTCAGTTTGCCATGATCGACTTCCGCCACATCGACGCGTTCAGAGCGGTCATGAAATCCGAGACCATGGTTCAAGCCGCCAAATTGACCGGGATCTCCCAACCCGGCATCAGCAGGCTCATCGCAGAACTCGAGAGACTGAGCGACCTCAAGCTCTTCGACCGGAGTCGCGGAAGGCTACATCCGACAACGGAAGCTCACGTCTTGTTGGAGGAAGTTGAACGCCGCTACGCGGGATTGCAGGCCATCCGGGAGTTCGCGCGCAGCCTGAAGGACAGCGCCTCGTCACCTGTCCGGTTCGGGACCGTCATGTCGTTCGGCATCGGGTTCGCGGCTCGGGCCATTGCCGCCTTCAAGGCGGAACATCCGCAGATTCCAATCTCACACACCACGGGATCATCGGCCCTCATCGCCGATCAGGTCACGATGAGGACCTGCGATCTTGGTCTTGTCACGGACAATGCCGATGTCTCATCGGTCTCCAGTTCGGTATTTGCCTCGATGGATCTGATTTGTGCACTCCCGAGCGACAGCCCTCTCGCAAAGAACCGGACCATTACGGCAGCCATGCTGCGGGATCAGACCATCATCGCCTATCCCCGCGAGGACATGGTCCGATGGGGGTTGACGAACGTGCTGGAGGAGGTCGGGATCAGCTATTCACGCGCTTCGGTGGAGACACCGTATTCCGTCAACATCTGCGCCCTCGTCCGTGAAGGCGCCGGCGTCGGCTTTGTCCATCCCATCGCGGCATACGACTTCCTCGGCCATGGTGTATCGCTGCGAAGGTTCGAGCGGTCGCTGCCGGTTCGAACCTTGTTCGTCAAAGGCATCGGATCACCGCTTTCAGCCGGGGCCGAGCGGCTCGGCGATATTTTGGCCGAGACGCTCGCGTCGACGGAGAAAATTGTCGCCAACTCTCTGATGGCCTGATCGGCCCCCGCATCACGACCGACATGAAGGCAGCAATCCCGACAAGGTGCGGCCTTACGATGACGCACGCGGACGCGTGAAGACGCTCCAGTAGGCCAGCGCAAAGCCGACGAACGCGGCGGACCACGACAGGCCGGCGACGTGCAGCAGCACGTCGCTGGAGCCCGGATGAAGCGCCGCGCAGACCCGCGCCAGCACGCCGACGAACAGCAGAAGGTACAGGCCCTGCGTGCTTGCCGATGCGACCAGCGCCCTGCCCGTATGCCCGAGGCTTGCCCGCGACATCACCGCCAGGGTCATGAGCCCCATGGCGCCTCCGGTCCAGGCATGAATGCCCGCCGCTGCGGGCAGAAATTTCAGGGCGGCCAGTCCCGTCAGGATGAAACCGAGCGGCACGAAGACATAAGCGACATGGAGGATCAGGACGAGACGATCGCGCCAAGTGCGATCTCCCGCCCAGCGGGCCACCCGCGCCGTCTGGAGGACCCCGGCCCCGAGGAGGGCCGCCCCGGTGAGCCATCCCTCTGGAGCGGCGATCCACGCCAGCAGCGCCACACCAGAGGCAATCATCAACGTCGTGTCGAAGCGGCCGAACGGCGCAGGCAGGCGGCCGGGATTCTCTCGGGCGAGCCAGTTGCGGGTAAAGCTGGGGATGATACGGCCACCGACCAGCATGATCAGCATCATGGTGGCGGCAATCCCGAGGCGCACTCCGTATTCTGCAGCTCCCAGGATGTGCGCCTCGACGTGAAACGCACCATTGCCGAGGACGAGAACTCCGATGGCGACAAGGACCTTGAGGTTGCGCCAATTCCTCCCCTTGACGATTTCCCTCCCCATGGCGGCCGCGACCAGCACCAGGAATGCACTGTCCACGACCGCAGCAGCCTGCCAGCCAATCCAGGCCGAGAAGGCGACGGCCACGCGTCCTGCGGCCCAGACGAGCACGAGCACGAGCAGCGGTCGACCTTGCAGCGGCATGCGCCCGGTCCAGTTCGGCACCGCCGTCAGGAGAAATCCGGTGATCACCGCTGGAAGAAAGCCGTACAGCAACTCATGGATATGCCAGTCGCGCGGAGCGAACGAGGTGGGCAGCTCCAGCTCGCCATAGAACATCGGCAGCCATGCCAGGATCGCGAGGCCGGCATAGAGCGAGCCGAATAGGAAGAAGGGACGAAATCCGTATGACAAGAGCGCGGGTCCCGTGTAGTCCCGCAACCGGGGAATCGGAGCCATCGATGTTCTCCTACCGGAATGTAAGGTATCCTGCGTCGTCACGGCTCCCCCTTTGCCCTGCGTTCAGCGGCCTTCTTGACGGATCCGCGCGCTCTGCCCGGTCATCGCGGTCGTTGACCGTGAGCGCCTCCGGATCCCAGATCGCACCTGCAGCCGCCGATTCCGAAATCGACGTTGAAGCGCTTGCAGGATGCGCCTGGATGCGTCGACCAAAAGGTTCCGCTGAGGGCCCTGCGCTGCCCGTCTCATCCTTTCGGTCGTCCTGCGACTCTGAGGCTATCCGAGAAACCATTGACTCCGCTTCCAACGGAAAAGTCCAGCCGCCACAGCCGACACCCCCTACGACCGGTGGCTCCGACGAGGGCTGTGGCAGCGCATGATCGGCCACGAGGCTGATGACGTCGACAGCCTGCCGTGCCGGTGCAGGCCGCGCCGTATCAAGGCGATCGATGATCTTCAGCATCATGAATCCAACGCGGGGATATGTCCCGATCAGCGTTCAACCCAACGCCACTGATCTACCGAGGGCGGCCGAAATTCTCCCGCCCCCGTGAGGCAAGGCCCGCGCCCCGCGAATCATCCGACGCCAACGATCCGGGATATTCTGAATGGAGCACCGTCCGTCTCCCCGAACGTTCGGTCTACTCCTCTATTCATGCCGGCCTTACGGGAAGTCGACGATTGCGCAGATCGCGGCCATGGCAACATTCCCCCGTCGAGGCTCGGACAAGACGGCCCTGCCGTCACGGCCGAGCGGGTCAAGGTCCTTCGCTCGAAGCTTAAAGCCAAGGCAAAGTTGCCCTCCATGGACTGTAATGGAAGACGGGTTCAGAGTTTTTGATCGGGCCCAGAATGCTGCCATGATGAAGCCTTAGGGTCGCGCAGAGGGTCGGCGCTGGAAAAGGTGGCGAACCGGACTGAGGCCTGCCGTCATGGCCTTTGGGTTCAGCGGCCGTTGTACGATATAGCGTTTGCACGACAAGATCGGCGCCACTGTTTCGGAACGCCCGAGACAGTCCTCAGAGCCGCGGAACCTTAGGCCAAGAGTTCGGCCACCAGATGTCGCAAGTTGCAGCCGGTCCGAATGCGAGCCGACTTGAAGACTAGGGGAACAGGATGCAGGTCTTTCATCCACGAGCGGACACGATAGCGCGCTTCGTGTTTATCTTGCTCGTGACGGCGCCGTTCCTGTTCATCTTCGTGGGCTTCATGATCGCGCGTTCGCCTTACGTCACAGGGCAGGACGTCGTGCGGGAACAACCGGTCCCGTTTAGCCATCAGCACCATGTCGGCGGGCTGGGTATCGACTGCCGCTATTGCCATAGCTCAGTGGAACAAGCTCGCTTCGCAGGGATTCCACCTACGGAAACCTGCATGACCTGCCACTCGCAGATATGGACCAATGCCGGCATGCTTGCACCAGTCCGCACGAGCCTTGCCGACGATCGGCCCCTCCGCTGGCGGCGCGTCCATAATCTTCCGGATTATGTCTATTTTGACCACGCAGCTCATGTGGCCAACGGTGTCGGCTGTTCTACATGTCATGGCCCCGTCGATCAGATGCCTCTGATGCGTCAGGCAGCTCCGCTCACGATGAGCTGGTGTCTCGATTGCCATCGTAACCCCGCCCCGCACTTGCGTCCGCGCGAGAACGTGTTCGACATGACCTGGACGCCGCCTCGGAACCAAGCCGAGCAGGGTCGGAATCTGATGACGGCCTATCATATCGACACGCAGCATCTCACCGATTGCTCGACATGCCACCGCTGACCGCCCCCCCTGACGGCCCCCCTTCTGTTGCGGCATCCGGCGACACCGAAATGGGTGCCTTCTCCCGCCGTGATGCATTGAAGATGCTCGCTGCCCAGATCACGCTCGCGCTTGGAGCCTGCAGCAAGCCCGACGAGGAAATCCTCCCATACGTCCGCATGCCCGAGAGACTGATCCCTGGGGAACCTCTTCGGTTCGCGACGACGCTGCCGCTAGGCGGCTATGGACGCGGCGTCGTTGGCATCTCGATCGATGGACGGCCGATCAAGGTCGAAGGAAATCCACTTCATCCGGCGAGTCTCGGGTCGACGGATGTCTTCGCGGAGGCCGCGATCTTCGGACTTTATGACCCAGGCCGCTCGCGAACCGTGCTGCAGCAGGGCTCCATTGCATCCTGGGAGATGTTTCTTCAGGCGCTTCTGCCGCAAATCGAACATCACCGGGCCCACGGGGGCGATGGGTTGCGGCTTCTGACAGGCCGCGTCAGCTCTCCGACTCTCCTGCGCCAGATCGATCTCGTTCTCAAGCAATATCCTGGGGCGCGCTGGCATAGCTACGAGCCGATTGGCGATGAAATCGAGCGCGCCGGGACGGTTCTGGCCTTCGGCCGCCCTCTGCTGCCTCTGCCGCGGCTCGAACAAGCGCGGGCGATCCTCTGCCTCGATGCCGACCCGCTGGGGCCCGGACCGGGGCAGGTCCAATATGCACGAGCATGGATCGGCGGCCGGAAGCCGTTCCATGGCCCCACCCCCTCGCGCCTTTATGTCGTCGAGGCGGCGCCGACACCAACGGGCGCGAAAGCCGATCAGCGCCTTATGCTGCATCCAGGATCGATCCACAATGCTGCGATTGCCGTCGCGAATGCCCTCGGCGCCGGATTGCCGGTGCCTGACCTGTCCGCAGTGGCGAGCCGCTTCATCGATGCCGCCGTGCAGGACCTCCTCACCCATCGCGAGCGCGCGCTGGTCCTTGCCGGACGGACGCTTCCGCCGGAAACGCATGCGCTGGTCCATTGGATCAATGCGGAACTCGGAGCAAAGGTCGACTTCATCGAGCCCATCGATACGCTCCCCGGCACGCCTGAACCGCTTCAGGTCCTGACGCAGGATCTCGATCAGGGGCGTGTCCGGACGCTCGTCGTGATCGGCGCCAATCCGGCCTACGATGCGCCTGCCGACCTCGGCTTGCAGGAGATGCTGACAAAGGTCCCGTTCAGCGTTCATTGCGGGCCTTACGCCGATGAGACCGCCGGCGTCTGCCGGTGGCATATTCCGGAATCCCACCCTCTCGAAAGCTGGTCGGATCTGCGCGCGATCGATGGAACCGCGAGCTTCGTTCAACCGCTGATCCGTCCGCTTTACGCCACGCGCACGGCACATGAACTGCTGGCAAGTCTGCTCGGGCGGAGCGAGGCGCGATCCTATGAACTCGTGCGAGAAACCTGGGCTGCCACGGGGGTTGCCGATTTCGAAGCCTGGTGGCGTCAGGCTCTTCACGACGGGGTACTGGCAGGCAGCGCCGCGAAGGCCGTCGCGCCCGCGAAGCCCCCTCTTCCAGCCATTGTGCCTGCGACGGTGCCGGACCGCCTGACAATCGTGCTGCGTCCCGACGATTGCCTTTGGGACGGGCGCTTTGCCAGCAATGCCTGGTTGCAGGAATGCCCGAAGCCGCTGACCAAGCAGGTCTGGGGCAACGCTCTGGCGCTTGGACCGGCCGATGCCGAAAAGCTCGGGCTCGTGACGGGCGATGTCGTCCGGATCGAGGCAGGCGCCCGACGCGTAACGGGTCCGGTGCTCGTCGAGCCGGGTCACGCGCCCGGAGTAGCGAGCCTGACACTCGGCTATGGCCGCAGGCAGGCGGGCCGGATCGGCACGTCGGTCGGCACCAACGCGTACGCGTTGCGGACCTCTCGCACCCCCTGGCTCGTCGAAGGCGTACAGCTGACGAAAAATGGCGACCGGCAGGAAATCCTGAATACGCAGAATTACGTGAGGCTTCAGGGTGAGGCACAGGATCTCTATCCGGTCATTCTGCAAGCCGATCTCGCACAAGGCGGGGGCATCGGACAGGGTGCCGGTGCGCAGTCGAGCCTCTATCCGCCCTGGCCATATGCCGGCTACGCCTGGGGCATGGTGATCGATGCCGCCGCCTGCATCGGCTGCAATGCCTGCGTCGTTGCCTGTCAGGCCGAGAACAATGTCCCCGTGGTCGGCCCGGAGGAGATTGCTCAGGGACGCGACATGCACTGGCTGCGCGTCGACGTCTACGATCATGGAACGCCCGAGAGGCCCAAGCCGGGATTTCAGCCGGTGCCGTGCATGCATTGCGAGCTGGCGCCCTGCGAACCGGTCTGTCCCGTGGCGGCTTCGGTCCATGACAGCGAGGGTCTCAACGCGCAGGTCTATAACCGCTGTGTCGGGACTCGCTTCTGCGAGGCGAACTGCCCCTACAAGGTGCGTCGCTTCAACTTCTTCGCCTATGCCGACGGTCAGGAATATGGTAATCTTGGCGCTGAATCCATCAAGGCGCAACGCAATCCCGACGTGACGGTGCGAACGCGCGGCGTGATGGAGAAATGTACCTATTGCGTCCAGCGCATCAGCCGCGCCCGGCAGGCTGCCGAGACACATAACCGCTCCATCGCGGAAGGCGAAGTTGTGACCGCCTGCCAGGCCGCCTGCCCGACTCGGGCCATTACCTTCGGCAATCTCAACGACAGGGAATCGGGAGCCCGCGCCGCGAAGAGCGATCCGCGCCATTATACGCTTCTCGGCAACCTCGGGACCCGCCCGCGCACGACCTATCTCGCCGACGTCAAGAATCCGAATCCGGCCATCGATGGAGATGCGACGTGAGAGAGAGCGGGCAAAGCGCGTCGACGACGAAGCATCCCTGGCTCGCGATGCAACACGCGACCTACGAGACCCTCACGGCCGAGGTGGCCGATCCCATTCTCAAGCACAGGTTCGGACGGGTGTGGTGGCTCGCCCTCGGCGGCAGCTTCCTGTTCCTTCTGGCAACGATCGCCGCCATCGGCTGGCTGTTCATCAACGGCATCGGTTCCTGGGGCGTGAATTCCACCGTGGTCTGGGGTTATGCCATCGCAAGCTATGTCTGGTGGATCGCCATCGGCAGCGGCGGCACTCTCATCTCCTCGATCCTGGTTCTGACACGGCAGGATTGGCGCCACTCCGTCAACCGATTTGCCGAGTCGATGACATTGTTCGCCATCTCGATCGCTGGGGTCTTCCCGATCCTTCATCTTGGCCGCCCCACGTATTTCTACTGGCTTGCGCCGTATCCCAACACCATGTCGCTCTGGCCGCAATGGCGCAGCGCCCTGGTCTGGGATTTCTGGGCGATCCTCAGCTATCTGCTGTTCTCGATCGTCTTTCTCTATGTCGGTCTCCTCCCCGACCTCGCCACCATGCGGGACCGAGCCAAGACACAGGCCGGAAGGGTCTTCTATGGTAGCCTCGCACTCGGCTGGCGAGGCTCTGTCCGGCACTGGACATCTCTGAAAACCCTCCATACGACGCTCGCGGCACTCGCTCTGCCGCTCGTGACCTCGGTGCACTCCATCGTGGGCCTGGATTTCGCCGCGAGCCTCATGCCCGGCTGGCAGGAGACCATCTTTCCGCCCTACTTCGTCGTCGGCGCTCTCTATTCCGGCTTCGCCATGGTCCTGCTGCTGACGATGCTTGTCCGCTGGGGCCAGCAGCTTCAATCGATCATCACGGTCAATCACTTCGACGCCATGGCGAAGATCATTCTGACCGGATCGATCGTCATGACCTACGCCTATGCGACCGAATGGTTCCTGGCCTGGTACGGCGGAAGCCAGGCCGACCGCAGCCTGGTCGCCTACATGTTCACCGGCGACTATGCTCCGATCTATTGGAGCCTCCTCTTCTGCAATTGTCTCCTGCCGCAGATCCTGTGGCTCAGGCCGGCCCGCCGCAACCTTCCGGCACTGGCGGTCGTTGCCATTCTGATCCTTGTCGGCATGTGGCTCGAACGTCTCCTGATCATCTGGAACACCCTCTCCCATGATTACATGCCAAGTCTCTGGAGATTGTTTCATCCGACCCTTTCCGACTGGGTGCTGCTGATCGGTCCGCTCGGGGTCTTTACCTTCATGTTCCTCTGGTTCCTGAGGCTCTTCCCTGCCGTCTCGATGTACGAAATGCGCGGGCTCTGCCGGAATGAGGGGGTCGCATGACGAGGCCCCTTGTCGCCGAGTTCAGAGATGCGGACGCGCTCTCCCGGGCCGCGCTGCGGATCAGGAATTCCAGTCATGAGTTGGTCGATGCCTTCACGCCCCTCCCGGTCGAGGGGCTCGCCGAGATCTTCGATGCGAAACCCTCGCGCATCCGTTGGACCATGCTGATCGCCGGCATGGCCTTCGCGGCCTTCGCTTACGGACTTCAATGGTGGAGCGCCGTTCAGGATTACCCGCTCAATGTCGGCGGACGCCCCTTGAACAGCTGGCCCGTCTTCCTGCTGGTGCCGTTCGAGGTCGGCATGCTCGCCGCCGCGTTTACCGGCCTCATAGCCTTCCTTCGCCAATGCGGCCTGCCCCGTCTTCATCATCCGATATTCGACGTTGCCGGATTCGAGCGTACGAGCCAGGACCGGTTCTTCCTGCTGATCCAGGAAGCGCCCGACAGGCAGGAGGAAAACCTGCGCGAACTCCTTTTCGATGCCGGTGCGGTCATGGTCTCGGAGGTCGGGCCATGAGAGGGGCTGCCTTCGTCCTGGCCGCGCTGGCCGTCGCGGGCTGCAAAGATCAATCCATGCGCCAGCAGAACCGCTATGACGTCTACGCGCCCGCAGCCCTCTGGCCCGACGGCTCCTCGGCTCGTCCACTCCCGGAGGGCGTCGTCGCCCGCGGCGATATCGCCCGCGCACAGGAGGCGATCCAGCCTCCCGTTGCCGACGCGGAACTCCTGCACCGGGGACAGGAGCGCTACCGGATCTTCTGCAGCCCGTGCCATGGCGCCGCGGGCTTCGGCGACGGGATGATCGTGGCCCGTGGCTTTCCGGCACCGCCCTCCTATCAAACGGACCGCCTCAGGTCCGCGCCGGCCCAGCACTTCTTCGACGTTATCACGAATGGCTATGGCGTCATGTACTCCTACGCGACCCGTGTGGCGCCTCGGGACCGCTGGGCCATCATCGCCTATATCCGCGCCCTGCAGCTCTCGCAGCGCGCTCAGCTCGCGAGCATCCCCGAAGCCCGGGAGAAGCTGCCATGACGGACATGGCCCTGCCCTCTCCGCGCGGCCGCTCTGCGATGACAGCCCTGGCGATCGGCCTTTCCGGCCTCGCGATCGTCGCGATCGGATGGGCCTTCGCCCCCGCGGCCATGGCGCAGGGCTGGCTCCTGGCCTTCCTGTTCTGGAGCAGCATCCCGGTCGGGAGCCTTGTCCTTTTGCTGATCCATCGGCTCGTCGGCGGCCGATGGGGAGACGCTTTTGCACCGGCGCTTCTTGCTGGAGCGGGCCTGGTGCCGCTCGCCGCACTCGCGTTTCTCCCGATCGTCCTTGGCCTGACGTCGATCTACCCATGGGCTGCGCAGCCGGCCTCAGTGCCGCCGGACGTCGGCCACATCTATCTCAATGCCTGGAGCTTCCTCGTGCGCGCCCTCGTCGGGCTCGGAGGCTGGACGGTTCTGTCCATTCTGGTGATCCGGGGCCGCTGCACGATGCTCGCAGCAGGCCTCGGGCTTGCCTTCCATGGTCTCGCCGTCAGCCTCCTCGCCGTCGACTGGATCCTTTCCGTCGATCCGACCTTCACGTCGACCGCATTCGCAGCCTGTATCGCCATCCAGCAGATCCTGGCGGCGCTCGCCTGGGCGGCGCTGTCCTCTCCCGCGGTTCCGGACAAGTCTGCCGCCGATATCGGCGGCCTGCTGATCGCGGCTCTGCTGGGCGTCGTCTATCTCGGCCTTATGTCCTATATCGTCATTTGGTACGGCAACCTGCCGGAAAAGGCTGCCTGGTACCTGATGCGCAACAGCAGCGGGTGGAGCTGGGTGATTGCGATGGCGGTCCTGATCGGAGCCGTCGTTCCGCTCGGGATGCTGCTGAGGCGCAGCATCCGGCAGAATCACCAGGCGCTGCGCCTTGTCGGCGGGCTCATCCTCATCGGAATTTGGCTCCATCTGGCATGGCTCCTCGCGCCGTCCTTCGATCCCGGCTGGCTGCCGGCGACAGCACTCGGCCTCGTCACCATGGGCGGGATCTCGCTGGGCGTGATGACGAGGATCACGATACGGTCCGGCAGGAGTGCCGATCATGCCGAGTAGATCACCATCGGCCAAGGACGCGCCCCGTAGATCCGATGGGCGACAAAGGTCCGCGCTCTGGTCCGTGCTCGGACACGCGGCTCTGGCATTGCTCCTCATGCTTCGAAGCGGCCGTGCCGGGCAGGGCCGCACAGCGCGCCGACCAGCGGCCGCTCGGACCTCGGCCCCTTCCGAGCCGTCCCGTGATGCCGCACCCAATGTTGCGGCGAGACCGGTCTTGTTCACGGTGATCGGATTCTTTGTCTTCGTCGGCCTGTCACTGGCTGCTCTGCGTGCCTATTACGCGTGGAGCATGCGCGAGGCGACCTTCACCCCGCCTCGTTCCTTTGCCGAACCGCGGCTCCAGTCCGATCCGTCGGCCGATCTGACCCATTTCCAGGCAGATCAGCAGCGCAAGCTCAACGGCTACGCTTTTGTGGACCGCGACCAAGGCCTCATCCGCATCCCGATCGACCGAGCCATGAACCTGATCGCCGCACGGGGAGCCGCTGCCTATGCGCCGCTCGACCCGCCGACGGAGCCATCGCCCGTTCGGGCGCCGGAGACGCAGCCATGAAACGGCTTTCGGGTCTGCTCCTCGCCCTTGCACTCTGCCGCCCGGCTCTGGCAGGCCTGACCGAACGCGATCTCTCCCAAGTGGCCCTCGTTCCCCAGCCGGAAGCACGGGTGCCGGTTTCGCTGAGCTTCCGAGACCTCTCGAACAGGAACATGACACTCGGCGAGGCGCTTGCGGGCCGCCCGGCCCTCCTGATCCCGGTCGACTATACATGCCGGTCCATGTGCGGCCCGGCACTCTCGATCATCGAAGGCGCTCTCATTCAGACAGGTCTCCAAGCCGGACGCGACTATTGCCTGATCGTGGTCGGCATCGATCCGAAGGACAGCCCGGACGACGCGCGCGCCTTCGTTCAGGCCAGGATCGACGACGACGCACTCCTAGCATCGATATCGGTCCTGACGGGGGATCCTTCCGCGGTTCGGACCCTCACGGCATCTCTCGGCTACCGGGCGCTCTATGATGCCGGAAACGATCAGTTCGCGCATCCGAGCGGCGCGGTGGCGCTTTTGCCAGACGGTCGGGTTTCGCGTGTTCTTTCGGCTCTCGCTCTCGACCCGCAGGACCTTCGCCTCGCCCTTGTCGAAAGCGGAGAGGGACGTATCGGCGGAATCACGGACCGCCTCATGCTGCTGTGCTACGGCTTCGATGCCGTGCACGGCGTCTATACGCCCGCAATCCACCGGATCCTCCAGGCGGCAGGTGCCGGCACCCTCGCCGTGCTCATGCTGGCCCTTGCAGCCCTCCATGTTCGCTCGCGCCGTGTCGGATCCTCTTCGCAGGGGAGATCCTGATGCTGTCCGCCCTAATGCCCGGCAGCGCTTCGACCCAAGGCGCCACGACCGACGCGATCTTCTTTACCCTGCTGGGCCTTTCGGCCGTGATCATCCTCCTGGTCCTCACGCTCGTCATCACCTTCGCGATCCGCTATCGCAGGGGCTCGAAAGCCGATCGTGGCCCCCTGCCTGCGATCATCAGCCGGCAATTCGAGCTCGGCTGGACCGCCACGACCCTGTTCGCCTTTCTCTTCCTGTTCTGGTGGGCCGGCTCATCGGAGCTCTCGGCCCTCATCCCTCCCAAGGACGCACTCGAAGTCCATGTGGTCGCCAAGCAATGGATGTGGAAGACGCAGCATGCGAACGGCGCTCGCGAAATCAACGAGCTGCACGCACCAGTCGGCGTTCCCGTGCGCCTCGTCATGACCTCTCAGGACGTGATTCACTCCTTCTTCATCCCTGCATTCCGGATCAAGAAGGATGTTCTGCCAGGGCGCTATACCGATACATGGTTCGAGGCCGACAAGGTCGGAGTCTATCACCTCTTCTGTGCGGAGTTCTGCGGCACGGATCACTCGCGCATGCTCGGCCGGATCGTCATCATGACTCCGGAAGACTATGCGCAATGGCTCACATCCCAGCCCGAAGGCGACGATCTCGCCCGCGAGGGCGCCGCACTCTTCACTGCGCGCGGATGCTCCGGGTGCCATGCCCCATCCTCCCCTGTCCACGCTCCGAAACTCGTCGGGCTTTATGGCCGTGCCGTGGCGCTTTCCGACGGGCGCACCGTCACGGCGGACGAAGCCTATATCCGGGACTCGATCCTGCTGCCGCGCCGCGATATCGTCGCCGGATACGATCCCATCATGCCGAGCTTCGCCGGCATCCTCTCGGACGGGGAGATCCAGAGCCTCATCGCCTATATCCGCTCGCTGGCAAGCCCCCCCGAACGAAGCGTGCAACCGGGCGGCGCATGGAGCGGCTCGCTTGTTCCCGGGACGCCCTCGGAGCGCAGCCCGGCCATGACACCGGGCAACGCCGTCAACAGGCAGCCCCCTGGCGAGTTCGATGGAGGCAAGCCATGACAACCACCGCCGCTCGGTCCGGCGACCTGCCCGCCTCCTCTGAGCCCAGCTATCTCGGCGCGGGATATACGCTCGGCTCCTGGCTTGGGACGACTGACCATAAGCGGATCGCAATCCTTTACGGGATCTCGGTCACCTTGTTCTTCTTTCTCGGAGGGATCGCCGTCACGATTGTACGGATCGAACTCTTTACGCCGGAAGCGGACGTTGTCACGGCCGACACGTACAACAGGCTGTTCACGCTTCATGGCGTGATCATGGTCTGGTTCTTCATGATCCCGTCCATTCCGAACATTTTCGGAAACTTCCTCCTGCCGCTGATGATCGGGGCGCCCGACGTCGCATTTCCCCGGCTCAACCTGATGAGCTGGTACCTGAATATCGGCGGCGCATTCTTGACCGTCTACGCTCTGATCGCCGGAGGGGTCGATACCGGGTGGACGTTCTACACGCCCTTCTCGACCATGTTCTCGAACACTCACGTCCTAGCGACGGCTGCCGGCGTGTTCCTGGCCGGGTTTTCGTCGATCGCCACGGGAGTGAATTTCATCGCGACGACGCATATGCTGCGCGCGCCGGGCATGACCTGGTTCCGGCTGCCGCTGTTCGTCTGGGCGATCTACGCCACCAGTATCGTCATGGTGCTCGCAACGCCCGTTCTGGCCATCACGCTCATTCTCATCGCGGCGGAGCGCTGGCTCGGCCTGCCGATCTTCGATCCTTCACGCGGCGGGGATCCGGTTCTCTTCCAGCACCTCTTCTGGTTCTACAGCCATCCGGCGGTCTACATCATGGTGCTGCCTGCCATGGGTGTGGTCTCGGAGGTCATCACCTGTTTCGCGCGGCGCCGCGTGTTCGGCTATACCTTCATGGTCTACGCCATGATCGGAATCGCCGGCATCGGCTTCTTCGTGTGGGGACACCACATGTTCGTCGCCGGCATGTCGCCCTATGCGGGCCTCATCTTCTCGTTCCTGTCCTTCGTGGTCGCCGTGCCGTCGGCCATAAAGGTCTTCAACTGGACCGCCACCCTCTATCGCGGACAGATCGGCTTCGATGCGCCCATGCTCTATGCTCTGGGCTTTCTTGGCCTCTTCACGATCGGAGGACTGACAGGCCTGTTTCTTGCCTCGATCCCGGTCGACGTGCACGTGACCGATACCTATTTCGTCGTGGCCCACTTCCACTACATCGTGGTCGGCGGCACGGTATCGGCGTTCTTTGCCGCTTTGCATTTCTGGTGGCCCAAGATCACGGGCCGCATTTATCCCGAAACTTGGGCACGCTTTGCGGCGATTCTGATGTTCTTCGGGTTCAACTTCACATTCTTCCCGCAGTTCATCGTGGGCTATCTCGGGATGCCGCGGCGCTATCACGTCTATCCTCCGGAGTTCCAAGTCTACAACGTCCTGTCGTCGGCAGGCGCGGTCATTCTTGCCGCCGCCTATCTCATGCCGCTTGGATATCTGGCCTGGTCCCTGGTCTGGGGCGCCAGGGCCGGCCGCGATCCTTGGGATGCGACGGGCCTCGAATGGCAGACGGATTCTCCGCCGCCGCGCGAGAATTTCCCGCGGACACCCAATGTCGAAGTCGGCCCTTATGGTTATCACCCGGAAGGCATGTCGCCTGCGCCGAATCGACCTCGGCATCGTGGGCAAGGAGACCGAGCGTGACCCAATCGCCTGCTGTCCTGAAGGAGCCCTGGCAGGATCTTGGCCGGCAGCGCGAGGGGGCTGCCTTCGGCATATGGGTCTTTCTCGCGAGCGAACTGCTCTTCTTCGGCGGCATGATTCTCCTCTACACGGTCTACCGGGTCGAAAACCCGCAAGCATTCGCTGAGGCAGCCCGCGAGACGGACATCTGGTACGGCACGATCAATACCGCGGTTCTCCTGACGAGCAGTCTCACCATGGCGGTCGCCGCACAGGGCGCCGAGCAGGACTGGCGGCGTCTCGCCGTCTGGTGCCTTGCCGCAACGGCCCTGCTCGGGCTCACGTTCGGCATCCTGAAAGGCTTTGAATATGCGGAGGACATCCGAAAGAGCCTTGTTCCCGGACCGGGCTTCCCCTTGCAGGAACCGGCCGCCCAGCTGTTCTTCGCTCTCTACTGGGCCATGACGGGCCTGCACGCGATTCACCTGACCATCGGTATCTGCCTCGTCGGACGCCTGTGCCTTCTCGGCGCCCTCGGGCGCATCGTCCTGCGTGGGAATCCCCAGGTCGAAGTCACGGCTCTCTATTGGCACCTCATCGACGTGATCTGGATCATCCTCTATCCGCTGATCTACCTTCCAGGGAGGGCCTCATGAGCGATCAGACCGGCAATGTGAGCGTCTGGTCCCTCTGGCGGCGCAATCTTCTCGTCTGGCTGGCCCTTCTCGTCCTGCTCGGACTGACTTTCGCGCTCGCCTACATACCGCTGGGCCCGTTCAATATCGTGTCCGCCTTAGGCATTGCGGCGATCAAGGTCGGGCTGGTCTCGTTTCTGTTCATGGGCCTTGCTCGCTCGAGCGCCCTCATCCGCCTTGCGGCGGCCGCCGGCATTTTCTGGCTGATCGTTCTTTTCTCGCTGACGCTCAGCGACATCCTGACGCGCCTCTCGGGTCGCTAACGTCAAGCCCCGATGCTCCCTTCATAGAACAGCGCATCGTTCTCGCGAAAAACCGGGTCCACTTTTTCGCGCAATACGCGAGGGCTCGTCCCGCCGGCTATTTCTGCTGGGTCGCTCCCCCGCTCGCATTCGGATTGGTCGACGAGCTTCCCGAACTTCCCGTAGATCCTGTGCTTGCCGGTCCGCTCGTGATCGCCTCGAACGCGGACATGCCATTGGGGCCGATCGTCATCACGATCGGGTTGC
Organism: Microvirga sp. M2; assembly: GCF_047497095.1. Taxonomy (NCBI): domain Bacteria; kingdom Pseudomonadati; phylum Pseudomonadota; class Alphaproteobacteria; order Hyphomicrobiales; family Methylobacteriaceae; genus Microvirga; species Microvirga sp. M2. The sequence continues at coordinate 1,209,729 of NZ_CP134064.1, read as the reverse complement.
CCTCCCGCGTCTTGGCTTGAACGACGAAGGCCTCTTCGACGACCTTGACGTCGGAGAATCCTGCACTCTGAAGATCCTGCGTCAGCTTCTGCCTCGTGATCGGCCCGTTCTGCCCGCTCGCCGGAGCGGCTTGACTGTGAGGAGAGGCCGACTTTCCCTGGGCAGTTGCGGGAGGTTGCGAAGCGGAAGGAGTCGATGACTGAGCCCCTGCCATGCTCGAGCTGGCAAGCCCGAGCGCGAGCGCGGCGACAACGCCTCTCATGGGGAACTCCTCTGTTGGGGCCAAGTTGAGTGATGACTAAAGGAGGGGTGCAGCCCCATAGTTCCGGAGCGGGAGAACCTTTGTCCGCTGCCGTCCTGGGGTCATAGGACGGGCAAAGGCGACGTAAGCCGATCATGTCCAAGCTGGAGTGCCGCCGTGCCGGAGTTCGCTGCTGCAGCAACATCTTGCCAGACTTTGGTGAAGAACCGCCTGCTGCAGGCCCTTTCGCCCGGCGATCTCCAGATGCTCTGGCCGCGTCTGACCCGGGTCGAGCTCAAGCCGCGGCAGATCCTCCATCACTCCGGTACCCCGATGGAGACCATCTACTTCATCGAGAATGGGCTCGTGGCCGTTTCAGCCAAGGCGTCGCCCGGCAAATGGGTCGAAGTCTGGCTGATCGGCTCCGAGGGCATGACCGGCCTGCCCGTCCTGCTGGCCGACACGGAGTGCCCGCCGTTCCGCCGCGTCGTTCAGGTCGGCGGCAGCGCCTACCGGATCTCCCGGGTCGACTTTCAGAGCGTGATCGAGACCATCCCGTCCTGGCGGACGAGCCTGCTCCGATATACCCAGTTCGTGCTGCTGCAGACGTCGCAATCGGCCATTTGCGAGGCGCACCACTCCCTGAAGCAGCGGCTGTGCCGGTGGCTTCTCGTGGCCCAGGATGCCCTGGATGGCGAAGACATCCCGCTCACCCACCAGATGCTCGCGCGGCTGCTCGGGGTCAGGCGCGCGAGCATCACCGAATGCCTGCGGGCTCTCGGCGACGAGGGCGCCCTCGACAACACCCGCGCCCTGATCCGCGTGGACGATCAAGAGCGCCTGGAGAGCTTGGCCTGTGACTGCCATGCCCTCATCAGGAGCGAGTATCGGCGTCTCGTCAAATGACATGGAAACCATTTCCGACACGGTGCGTAAGACTGAAGTTGAGGTCGAGGACGAGCGCAACAATCGCTCTTCCCGCACTGGCACACGGATGATCGCCGTTAAGTCCGCAGCCTTGCCTTAGCACCGCCCCGAGCGCCTCGCTCCGGGCGCTTTTGAGTTCCTCCTCAACCGCATCGCAGAGCGGCCCTGCTGGTCGTACGTTGTCTCCCCGATTCCAACGGGCCCGGGCGAAAGGAAGTGATGACATCGCATCATCTCTCGTCCTTGTGCTTCAGCTCCCGGATGGCCGCAGCAAGTTCCCGCGACACGAGATTTCGCGTTACTTGGTAATCTGGCCCCAGAAGCCTGCTGTATCGGTTTCGGCTCGCCAGACGCAACGTGTCGCACAGCTTTGCAGCTCTCTCCAAGGCATCGTTCTCGGCATCCCGAATGACTGCGGCGATCCTAGCGATCCCCTTATCAGTCAGCATCCAAGAGTGCCCAGTTCCCTCGCCCTCGGAAAAAGCGATATGCATCTGAAGGGCCCCTCGCAGGCTTTCGGCCCGTTCTTCCGGGGTCATAGGCGTCATAGGCGTCATATTCGAGCTCCACCGATATTCCGTCCAGGTATACGCCTCTTGAGCGGCTTCATTGATCAGGCTGTCTGCCACCGGCGCATCCGCTCCAAGATGTCAGGGGCATGGGGGCCGAGCGGGCCTCTGAAACGAGCCCTTGGTTGACGCCGTTGTACCAGCCGCGCCGCTGCCACAAGCCGGAACTCCGGAAGTACCTCTCCGGTGGCGCTGAAGTGTGGGGCATCTATGAAACTCCTCCCGGGCCGGACACCTTGTGATCAATATCCTCAACGACATCCAGCCGCTGCATCCTGGCTGTCGGTTTGCGCAGAACGGCACAGCCTGCATCGTCGGGTTTCGCCGATAGGGCAAACCCGGTAACGTCCAGTTTCCGGAAGAGCATAAATGCGGCCGGACCGATGAGTGAGGTGGTCCGATGGCGCACCCAGCCACTGGGACCATGGAAGGTCATGAGCTGGACTTTCGCGAACTCCCGCATGTCTTCAATGATGGAGGGTCGGAGAAGACTCTGCGATGACCGGACGGCGGCATCGGGTCACGAGCGATCCCACAACTCGGCGTAATTCTCAAATTTCCGCAGGAGCGGATCCTGACGCGTGGGTTCGAGCCAGGGCAATAGACGGCGAAGGATAGGATTGATGACGGCCGACGTGTGCCGCACGTAGAGATCAATCGGATCGAGCCGGTGGCGTAGATGAAATTTCGGCTCGTAGCTCAATCCGCTGCTGCGATAGGATCGGTAACCGTTGGCGATGGCCCATGTAATCACATCGCGAACAGCAACAAAATAGAGATGCAGATCGAGTGCGACGGCATAGTCGAGACCGATATACTCGCTGTAGATGGCGTCGCCCTGGACCATGCAGAGATTGAAGGCAATGATCCTGCCCAACTGACGCCAAACGAAGAACCGGGACTTGTCCGGCATGACATGCCCGAGTGCGCAGAAAAATTCCGGCGTCAGTTTCTCGAAGTGCTGCTTGGATCGCGCATAGACCTGCAGGTACAGCGGATAGATCTCGTCGATGATCGGCGTGACGTCGGTCTCCAGGCTCACCTCGACCGGCGGTGCACGGTTCAGAGCCTGGAATGTCCGATGCAGCTTTGCGCGCCGCGACGAGTGAAGGGCACGACACATATAGTCTTCGAAACTACCGTACTTGATCTCGAGGCGAGTCATCGGAAGGCTCGGCACACGAACGAAACCGGCCTCCATGAAGCACGCGAGGGTTGGCCGGTCTTTCGCCGGAAACTCCTTCATCACCACGAGACGGATCTTCATCGCGCGCGCATGATGCATAATAGCGGACGCCAGTCGGCGCGCCCCCTCCTGACGGGACGCTTCATCGGCGCCGTCAAAATGACCTTCGCCAGCCACACATCCGACCATGAGCGTTCGCAGCTTCAGGAAGCCGGGCCACAGGCGGCGGATTGTCGCCGCGACAGCTTGCGCGCGCGAACCCGCTCCGGCCAGCAGATCCTGATCGAGAACGAAGAATGGCTGAACCGTACAGGGCTTGCCCCGGTCGTCATGAATGATGAAGTACCGGTATTCGAACTCCGGATGAATCGTATCCTCCACGATCTCGTAGAAGCGATGGTCCTTGCGTTCATTCGCGAAGGCGGAAGCCCAGCAACGGCACTGCGCCAGCGCGGCACGCGTGACGACCGTCACGCGGTCGCCCGGCTCGGCGCCAGCCTCTGCGCGCGCCGGGGAGGCGTACAAGGTTTGTTCGATAAACCTCAGCAATTCGGACGAACCATAAACACCGGTCGAACAATCGGCAGCTTGATGCTATATTGTGGCCGAAATTCAGGCAGACTGGCGCATCGTGCGAAAAGTCGACCTGGTTTTTCGCAAGAACGATGCGCTCTTCTAGGAGTGAGCATTGGATCATTGGAGGCGTCGCCGTGCCATTTGCAAAGCGACCTGCGATCAGACGACATCATCAGAACGCTCGCGACGACGGCTGACTTAGGTTATTCTTCAACCATGCGAAGTCCGGTGCAGGCTCGAAACGAGCGGCGCGTACTCTGTGTATTCCCTGCCTACAGCCCGTCATTCGGGACGTTCTCGCATGCCTATCGCCTGCTCGGGCGGGTTCGTGCCTTCATGCCGCCGCAGGGTCTGCTCGTCATCGCATCCTATTTGCCAGAGCGCTGGCAGGTGCGCTTCATCGACGAGAACATGGTGTCCGCAGGCCCGAGCGACTTTGCTTGGGCCGACGTGGTGTTCGTCAGTGGTATGCATATCCAGGCGCCGCAAATTCGCGATATTCAGACCCGAGCGAAAATGGCCGGTACGATCACCGTGCTTGGAGGCCCGTCCGTCTCGAGCACTCCTGAGAGTTACCCCGAATTCGATTATCTCCATATCGGGGAAATCGGCGACGCGACCGACCGCCTCATCGCACGCCTGGACGAGAGCACCACCGCTCCCCTGGCGCAGGTGCGTTTTGAGACCATCGAACGCCTGCCGCTCTATGACTTCCCTCTTCCCGCCTACCACTTGACGGCTGCCGACCGGTACTTCATCGGAAGCCTGCAGTTCTCAAGCGGGTGCCCCTATCGCTGCGAGTTTTGCGATATTCCGGCGCTCTACGGTCGGCAGCCGCGCCTGAAAGCACCCGAACAGGTCATTGCCGAGCTGGATGCCATTGTAGGCCAGCCCCACCCGATGGCCATCTACTTTGTCGACGACAACTTCATCGGCAATCGGAAAGCAGCGCGCACATTGCTGCCACATCTTGTTGCCTGGCAGCAGCGGCGTGGCTACCCGATTCTCTTCGCATGCGAGGCGACGCTCAATCTGGCCAAGCAGCCCGACATCCTGGAACTGATGCGAGAGGCGAACTTCCATACCGTCTTTGTTGGAATTGAGACACCGGATCCAGTCGCGCTCAAGGCGATCGACAAGGGGCACAACGCGGCGGTGCCGATGCTGGATGCCATCCGGACCTTGAACAGCTACGGTCTGGAGGTGGTGTCGGGCATTATCCTGGGCCTGGACACCGACACCGCGGAGACGGGGGCAAGCCTCATCGCGTTCGTCGAGCAATCACACATTCCCATGCTGACGATCAATCTCCTGCAGGCTCTCCCCCGGACACCCCTGTGGGACCGTCTGAGGGCCGCTGACCGCATCGTCGATGACCCCTGTCGGGAATCGAACGTCCGCTTTGTTCGACCCTATGAAGAGGTGGTCGAGATGTGGCGTCGATGCGTCCAGGAGGTTTACGAACCCGATTGGTTGTTCTCCCGCTTCATGCACCAGGTGGACGCAACCTACCCTAATCGCATCCGACGTCCTGCGCGGGGCCAGCTCACGGCGAGCAATCTCCGCCATGCCTTCAGGCTTGCACTCAACCTTGCGGTCCGTTCCGGACTCCTCTCCACCTACCGCCGGCCCTTCTGGCGGGCTGTGAGATACGCAATCTCACGCGGACAGATCGATGCCGCCTTCGGTATGGGGCTGGTCGCGTACCATCTGATCGCGTTCTCGCGGGAGGCGGTCCGTGGAGAACAGAATGCCTCGTTCTACGCTGCGAAGGTTCGGGATCAGGCATATCCATAGAGGCGTCACACGCGCCACGCCCGGTCATGAACGCGAAGCCCGATCGGTCCCGCTCACAGGCAGGCCGAGGTCGTGACGACCGGGAGCAGAGTCCACAGCGTGGCGACCAGTGCGGCGACGGCCAGCGTTCGGCTCACTCCGTGCACGAAGGCCGAGCGCGAGGTGAAGCGGGGTGAGCGCAGGGCGAGGAGGAAGACGAGCTGGAGCGCGACGGCGGCGGCCCAGGCCGTGCTCAAGGCAATACGGCCCGCGGCAAGGTCAAGCCCCGCCTCGGCCCAGCGGTCCGAGCAGACCAGGCCCTGGAGCCCATAGACGGCGCTGAAGGCCGCGAGCCAAGCCGTGAGCGGGACCGAGAGGCGGAGGATGTCGGTCACGTCAGCACCCCCGGCAGCCAGGCGGCGCCCAAGCCCAGCACCGCGGCCGCGACGGCATAGTCGATCCAAAGGCGTACGATCCGCGCCTCGCCGATGCGCCGGGCCGAGAGATAGCCGGCGGCCGCGCGCAGCATGAGAAACACGCTCATGAGCCCCCCGACGGCGGCATGAAAGACGGCGTAGCCCGCCACGACCCAGAGCGTCGCGTCGTAGGCATGGGCATCGTGGGTCGTCCGCGCGAGCACCGTGATGGCGGCGGACCCGAGGGCGGCAAGGCCCGCGAGGCTCAGAAGCAGACCCCACCAAGGTCCCGCATGGCGGCGGATCGCGCGGTCGGCAAGGCGGATGCCGCCGAAGGCCAGGACCGCGCCGCCGAGCGCCAGCAGCGGCCCGGGAAGGCCGGGCTCGAGCCAGGCAGACGGCGGCCAGTTCGGCGCAACCGTCCAGAGGAAGGCGTAGCCGAAGAGGAGCGCGCCGAAGAACACCCCGTCGGCAAGGAGCAGGAACAGCGAGCCCCACCAGCCCGGCGGTCGCGCCACCTCCGAAGCCGGCAGCAGAACAAGCCCATGCCCGACCGGCTGCAGCCCCAGGTCCTCGCGGCTTCCCAGGCTCCAGGCCCACCAGGCCGCGAGCGCCGCCACGCCCAGGATGGAAAGCGGCACGAGCCAGTAGACCTTGATCAGCATTCCGACAAAAAGTCCGCCGGTCACGAAGGCCATGACGATGGGCAGCGCCGAATTGGTCGGAAAGATGACGAGGCAACGCGGCCACCCGCTCGCGATCTCCACCGTGAGGATCTCGCGCAAGCCGCTGCCCGGGTCTCCCAGGTATCCCTCGCCACGCGCGATGCGGACCGGCAGGTCGGGATCATCCTGGAGAGGGTTGCGGCTGTGGACCTTGGGGAGCGAGGCGAGATTGTAGGAGGGCGACGGCGACGGCATGGCCCATTCCAGGGTTCCCGCATCCCAGGGATTGCGGCGGCCGCGGACCGTCACCACCACGTTGACTCCCACGTCGATGAGCACGAGTGCGAAGCCGATCGCCATGACAAAGCCGCCGATCGAGGCCAGGAGGTTGATGAGCTCCCAGCCCGCCCCGGGCTCGATGCTGTCGATCCGCCGCCTCATCCCCAGGAGGCCCGCCCAGTGCAGGAGCAGAAAGGTCCCGTGAAAGCCCAGGACGATGAGCCAGAACGCCGTTTTGCCCAGTTTGAAGTAGCGCTGCCGCCCCGTGAAGTGCGGCAGCCAGTAATAGAGCGCGGCGAGCATCGGGAATACGAAGCCGCCGACCAGGACATAGTGGAGATGCGCCACGACGAAGTAGGTGTCGTGCGATTGCCAGTCGAAGGGAACCATTGCCACCATGACGCCGGTGAGCCCTCCCATCACGAAGGTCGCGAAGAAGGCGAGAATCCAGAGCATCGGCAGATGCATCTCCGGCCGGCCCTTCCAGAGGGTCCCGATCCAGGCGAAGATCTGCACCCCTGTGGGCACGGCCACCAGCGTCGAGGCCGCCGAGAAGAACGCCAGGCCCATATGCGGGATGCCGGTCGCGTACATGTGGTGGACCCAGATCCCGAAGCTCATGACCCCGAGGGTGATGGCCGCCGCCACGATCCAGCCGTAGCCCAGGAGCGTCGTTCGCGCCATCACCGGCAGGACCGTGGAGACGACGCCCGCGGCTGGCAGGAAGATGATGTAGACCTCCGGGTGTCCGAAGAGCCAGAACAGATGCTGCCAGAGAATGGAATCGCCTCCGGCGGCGGCCTGGAAGAAGGGCATTCCGAAAGCGCGCTCAAGCTCGAGGAGAAGCGAGCCCAGGATCAGCGGCGGGAAGCCCGTCAGGATCATCACCGCCACGACCAGCATGTACCAGGCGAAGATCGGCAGCTTGTCGAGCGACATGCCGGGGGCGCGGTAGAGCAGCACGGTCACGACGATCTCGACCGAAGCCGAGATCGCGGAAATCTCGACGAAGGTGATCCCGAGGAGCCAGAAATCCGCGTTGATCCCTGGTGAGCCAAGCGTCGAGGAGAGCGGCGGGTACATGAACCAGCCGCTCGCGGGCGCAATCCCGGCGAGAAGCGAGAAGATCAGCAGCGAGCCTCCGAAGGCGTAGCACCAGAAGCCGAAGGCGCTGAGCCGGGGAAAGGCCAGGTCGCGCGTTCCGAGCATCTTGGGCAGCAGATAGACCGTCAGACCTTCGAAGAGCGGGATCGCGAACAGGAACATCATGATGGTCCCGTGCATCGTGAAGACCTGGTTGTAGACGTCAGGTCCCATGAAGGCCGAGCGCGGCGTGGCGAGTTGCGCGCGGATCAGCATCGCGAGGATGCCGCCAACCGCAAAGAACGTCACCGCCAGGGACAGAAACATCAGCCCGATGTCGTTGTTGTTCACGGTCGTGAGCTTGCCGCGCCAGCCCGGCCGGGAGGCCCAGATGCGTTCGAGCGTACGGTGGCGGCGCAGCGCATTCATCGGATCTCTCCGCGGAGAAAGGCGCTCCAGGCGGCGCCGTCATGCGCCCGCACGGTGAAGCGGTGCCCGGTGTAGCCCCGGCCGTTGAACTCGGCGCTGACGCCCGCGTAGTCGCCCGGGGCGTCCGCCTCGATGCGCAGAACGTTCACATGGCCCGGGATCGCGTCGAGCTTTCCTGCGAGCCGCGGCACCCAGAAGCTGTGGATGACGTCGGCGCTGGTGATCTCCACGTTCACCGGCCGCCCGGCCGGGATGTGGAGGAGACCCTCGGTCTCGTGTCCCGGTGCATCGGCGTAGCCGAAGGACCATGTCCACTGCCGTCCTTCTGCGCGGACGGTCACGACCTCCGGTCCTGGCCGAGGCAGGAGCCGCTCGCCGATCAAGAGCCCGTAGGCGGTCAGGGCAGCCAGGATCGCGAGCGAGAAGCCAAGACCGAGCCCGTGGATCCAGACCCGCTCGCGCCGGATATCCGCCTCGGAGCCGGACGGCCCTTCGCCGCGGCGGAGCGCCAGCACGAGCAGGGTCATGACGAGCAGGAAGATCGCCGCCGCCCCGGTCAGCATGATCCACCACAAGGTGGCGATGGTGTCGGCGGCGGGTCCTGCCGGATCGACCGTGGAGAGGGGTTCCTGGCAACCAGCCAGTGCAACGGGCGTTAGGCCCCCGACCAGACTCTGCAGGAGCCGCCGCCGGTGTCCGAGACCGAGCTCCAGACCAAGGACGATACGCTCGTCGACCCTGTCGCTCAGCGACCTGGCTTCGATGAGACCAGGTCGATGATCGCGATCGCCGGCCACCCGATCCATGCCATGACCGTGGCCTTTCCCATCGCCCTGACCTTCTGCAATTTCGGCGCCGACGCGTTCTACTGGTGGACGGGCGACGTGTTCTGGGCACGGGCCGGCGTGTGGGCGGCCGGGATGGCCTTCCTCATTGGCCTTGCCGCCGCGGCCTCGGGGACGATGGAACTGCTGATGGTCGCCGGTATCCGCGCACGGGCTTCCGCCTGGACTCACGCGGCGATTGCGGTTGCGCTCCTGTCGATTCTGGGTGCGAACTGGGGCTATCGGCTCCACGGCTACGAGACGGCGGTGCTGCCTTACGGCATCCTGCTGTCGGGCTTCTGCGTCGTTATGGTGGGCGCAACAGGATGGCATGGCGGCAAACTCGTCTTCGACTATCGCCTGGGCACATCGAACGGGAGCTGACCGCCCCTCGGCTGCATGAGCCAGTTCGGCAGCGGAACCTCCTTCAGCGCAGGCTTGGCCAGGACCAGGATCAGGATTGCGAGGATAAGGAGGAGCAGGAGGAGCAGGGGCACCAGCGGCTCGGGCGTCTGGTGTTCTCCCTCGGTTTCGGCCACCGCGACGATCGTGTGGCCGACCCAGGCATGGAAGCCGATGAGCAGCGCCACGAAGACGAGCTTCGCGAACATCCAGACGACGAAGACGTCCCGCAGGAAAATCAGGAGCGTGCCCGCTGCGATAGCGACCAGGGCCGCGGGAGTGACCAGTCCGATATAGCCATAATGGGATGCAAGCCTGATCCGGCTGTAGTCCGCCTGCCCGATCGCCGGGTCGTGACGGGCGAGCACCAGGGGCAGCGCGAACAGTCCCGCGCACCAGAGCAGCAGGGCTGCAACATGGAGCGCCTTCAGATAGGGGATCGCGCTCTCGAGCCACGGGATCATGCGAGTCCTTGCGCCATCGTCTGCCATCCCCGGCGCGCGACGAAAGCGCCCCAGGCCGCGAAGGGGAGGCCGGCCGGGACCCACATGATGAGCCCGCCCAATTGCTGATCGCCGAGCGGCGTGAAGCCCCAGTCCGGGGGCGCGACCGCGTGGATTGCGTAGAGCGCCCGGGGCGCAAAGGTGAGGAGCGCCCCGAGGAGCGCCATCTGCATATAGCCTCCCAGCACCCCGAGGAGGCCCACCCCCAGGGCCTGGTCCGGATGGATGACCGCCCGCCAAAAGACGAAGGCCGAGCCGAGGATCGTCGCCTGCATCGCCCAATAGGCCGCCACGTTCGACAGCGCCAGATCGTAGGCCCGAGGCCAGTGCCAGGCCCAGAGCACCACCGTCGCGGCGAGGAGCGGCACCACCGGGGATCTCGGCCTGCGCCCCGGCCAGCCGAGCGCAAGGAGCGGCGCGGCCACCGCCATGAGCAGGACATGGTGCACCACCCGCGCCGAGAACAGCGCCGCCGATAGCGCGCAGAGCGGCGACACGAAGGCGACTGACAGCACGAGCACGGCGAGCGCCCCTGCCCTGTTCCGCCCTGGTGCGAGGGCCAGGAGCCCAAGCGCCACGAGCCCAAGCACCAGGAGCAGCGCCGGGTCGAGATTCCAGCGCGACCAGATGTCCGCCCGGAGAGGCGCCGGGCCGCAATAAGTCCCCTCCAGTGCCGTCATCATGCGTCTCCTCCATCGGGGCGGGTGCGAACGGGCACGCCCCTGCAGGCAGGTGTTTTCGACAACGTGTCTCGATAGCCCGCAAGGATCAGGGGATCGGGCTCGGCGACTGGCGCGGCCTGGCCGGCGATGCCGGCGTTGCGGATCGGACCGCAGACGAACATCTTCGCTCCCTTTCCCACGAGGGCCGGCGCCATGTCCCGTCCAATGCCGGAAGCTCCCGCGGCAATCGAAACGCGCGGCTTCACGGCCATCTCTCTTCCTTGTCCTAACGCGCGAGGTTCTGGCTTGGTTGTCGCGCTCAGGCACCCATTCATGACTGCCGCAAAAGGAATATCGATGAGGCCAGGCCGGCATTGCCATCACGGCCGGGCATCCGGGATCGGCGCTCACGCTGGCGGAATAAAACCGCAGTTTTGAGAAAGGCTCGTGGGCATCAGGATGAACTGTCACGCCGGGATGACGAGCGGGCGATGGAGCTGAAGAACACCCATCACGAACCCATCCGCCCCCCCACACGGCGGGCCGCCCCCTCCTGCACCCGTGAGACGTGCGCGACGCTGGCGATGAACCATCATTAGGAGATCACGATGCCGGAACACACCACCCCAAACGGCGCATCCTCGGTTCTGGCCGGTATGGGCAAGCTGCTGCCCGACCTGGAGGCACTCTACAAGGACATCCATTCCCATCCCGAACTGTCGATGCGGGAGACCCGGACGGCAGGCATCGCCGCCGACCGGCTCAAGCAAGCCGGCTATGACGTGACGACCGGGGTCGGCAGGACCGGCGTCGTGGGGCTGCTCCGCAACGGCGATGGACCGACGGTGATGCTGCGCGCGGATATGGATGCGCTGCCGATCGCCGAGAACACGGGCCTTCCCTACGCCAGCAAGGTCACGGCGGTCGATGCCGACGGGAAAACCGTACCGGTCGGGCACATGTGCGGCCACGACATGCATGTCACCTGGCTGGTGGGTGCGGCGACCTTGCTGTCGCAGGCGCGCAATGCCTGGAAGGGAACGCTGATGGCCGTCTTCCAGCCGGGCGAGGAAACCGCCCAAGGGGCGCAGGCGATGATCGACGACGGCCTGCTCACACGCTTCCCCATGCCGGTGGTCGTGCTCGGCCAGCACGTCATGGTTGGTCCCGCCGGTTTTGTCGCCGGAAGCGCCGGCCCGATCACCTCGGCGGCCGACAGCCTGCAGATCCGCCTGTTCGGGCGCGGTGCGCATGGGTCGATGCCGCAAGCCAGCATCGATCCCGTCGTGATGGCGGCGTCCGTGGTCCTGCGGCTTCAGACCATCGTGTCCCGCGAGGTCGCCGCCACCGAGGCCGCCGTGGTGACCATCGGCGTTCTGCAGGCCGGCACGAAGGAGAACGTCATCCCTGACGACGCGACCATCAAGCTCAACGTGCGAACCTTCGACGCCGGAGTGCGCAAGCGTGTGCTCAAGGCGATCGAGCGGATCGTGAATGCCGAGGCCGAAGCCTCGGGCGCCCCGCGCAAGCCGGAGATCACGCCGCTCGACCGCTATCCGCTGAATGTCAACGACGAGACGGCAAGCAACCGCATCGCCGAGGCGTTTCGCGGCTATTTTTCGCCCGAGCGGGTGAAACACACCGGGCCTGCGCCGGCCAGCGAGGATTTCGGCTGCTTCGGCACCGCATGGCAGGTGCCGTCGGTGTTCTGGTTCGTCGGCGGCACCGATCCGGCAACCTATACCAAGGCGAAGGCCGAGGGGAGACTGAACGACCTGCCGGTCAATCACAGCCCGCAATTCGCACCGGTCCTGCACCCGACCCTGGAGACGGGCATCGAGGCGCTGGTCGTCGGTGTGCTGGCCTGGCTTGGAACGAAAGCGAGCTGAAGGATAGGTGACGGGATGGCGCGACTTCGGGGCTCTCGCTGACGGGTCGGTATGATCACCATTGATGCCTTCGTGCATATTCTCGACCTCGCCGGCACCTTCGTGTTTGCGATCAGCGGAGCCGTTGCGGCCATTGATCGCCGCCTCGACGTTTTCGGTGTCCTGGTCCTGTCCTTCGTGGCCGGAAACTTCGGTGGAATCACCCGCGACGTGATGATCGGCGCGGTGCCCCCAGCGGCCCTCACGGACGGGCTGTATCTCCTGGTTTCGGTCCTGGCCGGGCTGATGACGTTTTTCTGGTACACGGACGTCGGACGGCTGCGCAGCCCTGTCCTGCTGTTCGATGCGGCCGGTTTGTCGCTCTTTGCGGTCACGGGCGCTCAAAAGGCGATCGGGTTCGGGCTAAACCCGATCATGGCCGCCCTTCTCGGCATGCTGACCGGGATCGGTGGCGGCATGATGCGCGATGTTCTCCTCGCCGAGATTCCACAGGTATTGCGTTCCGACCTCTATGCGGTTGCAGCGCTCGCCGGCGCATCCGCTGTCGTCATCGGGGATATGTTCGGCCTCCCTTATGGCGTCTCGGCTATGGCTGGAGCGGCATTGTGTTTCGGCCTTCGCTTCATGGCGATCAGATATGGCTGGCATCTGCCGACCGCCCATCGGTCCGCCCGGAAGCGCACTGACGCGGACACGTCAGATGACGAGGACGCATCCTGAGCCGCTGTGCCGGAGGTAAGGGCTGCAGCATCGGGAGTGACATCGAACCCACATCCGATGCTGTAGACGGCGGGCTCCGATACAGGAGCCCGCCTCGGGCATTTGCCACATCGACACCGGTGCCCGATGCCTCGGCATGCTCCACTTTAGGCGACCGGTTGAGGCTGGCCCTAGTGCCGTTTGATGATCATCTGTTCCGGCCCATAGGGAAAGTTCGTGATGTTGTCCGCCCCGGTCTCGGTCACGATGAAGATGTCGTGCTCGCGATAGCCTCCCGCGCCTGGAAGCCCCTCGGGAATCATGATCATGGGCTCCATCGAGACGACCATTCCCGGTTGCAGGACGGTATCGATGTCCTCGCGGAGCTCGACCCCCGCTTCCCTTCCATAATAGTGGCTCAAGACACCGAACGAGTGGCCATACCCGAAGGAACGGTACTTCAGGAGGTTCCATTGGCGGTACATGTCGTTCAGCTCAAGCGCGATCTCGGAACACTTCTTCCCGGGCTTGATCAGGTCGGACCCGACGCGCATGACCTCGCAGTTTTTCTGCCAGTAGTCGAGGTGCGCGTCGGACGCGTACTCGCAGAACAGCGTCCGCTCGAGGGCCGTGTAGTAGCCGAAGATCATCGGGAAGCAGTTCAGCGACAGGATGTCGCCCGCCCGCACCGTCCGGTTCGTGACCGGATTATGCGCCCCGTCCGTATTGAGGCCGGACTGGAACCAGGTCCAGCTGTCCATGAGCTCGACGAACGGAAACGATTTCCCGATCTCCCTGACCATGGCGTTGGTTGACGCAATCGCGACCTCGAACTCCGGCACGCCGGCCTCGACGGCATTCATGACGGCGCGTCCGCCGACGTTGCAGATGCGGGCCCCCTCACGAATGAGGCTGTGCTCCTCGGAGGACTTCACGGTCCTCATCCACATCGCGGGCTGAGCGATATCCACCAGCTCGACGCCTGGAAGCGCATCCTCGATCTGCCTGCGGTAATCGATCGAGACATGGTCGAACTCGATGCCGAGGCGCTTGACGCCTCCGGTGAGCGTCTGAACCGCCCGGAAGAAATTGTCCCGGCGCCAATCCGTATACGTGATGTTGTCCCCGAAGGTCCGACGCCACGGCTGGCCTCCATCGATGGCGGCGCTGATCGTCGTCGCGTTATGCGAGTCGATGACCATCCCGTACTTCCGGCCGAAGTAGCAATACAGGAAGCCGGAGTAGTAGCATATCCCGTGATAGGAGGTCATGAGCGCGGCGTCGATATCGTTCTGGGCCATATATTGGCGCAGGTCGTTGTGACGCCGGGTCATTTCGGCATCGGAAAAGGGCGACCAGTCCTTTTCCCCGTTGTGCCACTTCATGACGTGAAGCATGTCGCCCATGGATCCCGGCTCACCGTCGCCGCGGCGAAGCAGGTTTTGAGGCTCTTGGTACATGGTCTCTCTCCCTATCTGATGAATTTAAAGTTCTCTGACGGCCCGGGTGCAGGCGCCCGGGGGCCATGGCTTCGCTCCTCAGGCGAATTCCGCTTTGAGAGCGCCGACGATGCCCGCTGTGCAGACCTCAAGGAGGATCTCGCCCTTCCCGGCGCTGGCCTCCTTCGGAGAGGACAGCGTTCCGCTCGCCGGCGTCCATTCCGCCTTGACGGGATAGACGTCGTAGGGCGGGAAGGTCGCGGGCGGATGATCGAGCGCACGCTCGAGCTGAACAAGTTCGGGATGAAGAGCGAGCATCAACGATGTCTCGAGCACGCCTCCATGTTCGACGGCCCACCCCGGGAATCCGCCAGGATAAAGGCGTGCGATCGTTTCGTCGTTCACGAAGTCCCAATAGGACAGGACGACGACTTTGACCCCTTCGACGCGGTCCCAGCGCAGCTCCTTGAGGGCAAGATCGACGCCCTCCGTGATGAACCACGAGTTCTCATAGTGTCCGTTCACGAGGGCGAACCTGCGGACGCCGTGGCGCGCGAACTCGGTGATGAGGTTCTTCAGGGCGTTGACCAGCGTCGCTCCATCGAGGCTGGTCGTTCCGGGCAGGTGATTGCCGCCGCCGCATTTCTGCTGAGACTTGTATCCATACGTGAATGGAGGGGCGACGAGGCCCCCGATCTGGCCTGCCGCGCGGCGTGCGAACTCCGTCGGAAGCAGTACGTCCACGTGCAGAGGCATATGGTGGCCATGCTGCTCCATGGATCCGAACGGGATAAGGATGGGTGTGTCTCCGTCGCGGACCGCGGCATCGTAGTCGGGCCAGGGCATCTCAGCGGCGAAGACTGTTTTGCTCGGCACCGATACCTCCAATGGAAATTGATCCTGGAAGCATCTTGATCTTGAGCCGATAATAAGAAAAATAAATTCGGATTATAGTTCCATAAGCAAGGCGGTGATCGGATGCGTTTCACGAATCTTCCGGTCGACATACTTCGAACCTTCGTGACAGTTGTCGAACTGGGCAGCTTCACTCGGGCCGGCCAAGTATTGGGGCGCACCCAACCCGCGATCACCCTCCAGATGCAGAAGCTTCAGGATTTGGTAGGGTGCGTTCTCGTTCAGGTGACAGGGCGCGACATCGCTCCAACGGAGTCGGGCGATGTGCTCCTGCGATTTGCCCGTCAGATTCTTCGCCTGAACGACGAAGCCGCTGCTCTTCTTCAGCGCCGGCAGTCCAGCGGAATCCTGAGGGTCGGGCTTCCAACCGACTACGCCATGGCGTTCCTGCAGCGAGCGCTCACGAACTTCGTCAAGAAACACCGCGATGTTCAGTTGGAGGTCATCTGTGATCTAAGCCAGGAACTCCTGGCGCGGTTGGACGCCGACGAGGCCGACATCGTCGTGGCGATGCACGGGTCGCAGCCCGGTCCGGGCCTGGCATTCTCATGGGCTGAACGTCCGATCTGGGTAGCGGCGTCCGGCAGCGACGTGCACACCCTGACCCCTGTCCCGATAGCGGCCCACCACAAGGGTTGCGAGTATCGCAGCAGGATGATCCAGGCCTTGGATACGGTCGATCGTGCCTGGCGGATCGTCTATTCCAGTCCGAGCATCTCGGGGTTGCAGGAAGCCGTCCAGACCGGCCTGGGGATCAGCGCGATGACGTCGAGGACGCTGTCGCGCGGCATGCGTGTTCTGTCGGAGGCCGACGGCTTCCCGCCGATGGCGGATATCCGCGTCGGGCTGCACTACAAGCACTCGCAACTCTCGACGGCTGGGCTCCTGCTGGCGAGCCACATGATCCAATGTCTTCATGACTCCGGCCAGAATGATGTCATCCGGATCGACCGCAATGTCGGCACGAGCCCCCAGAATAAGCGGAACTAATCGATATATTTGGCAGATCAATTTCAAAAATTGCTTCGACCCATCTACCATCAGAAACTGGCGCACCTGTCCTTGACGACTGTGCAGCACATATAAGAGGGAACTAAGATGGAAAGCAAAACTGCCTCCGGTCTTATCTCAAGGCGAACGGTCCTCAAAGCGACCGGGGTTGCGGCGCTCAGCATGCCGTATCTCGCCCGCCCCGCATCGGCCCAGCCCGTCCAGCTCACCATGCTGGCCTGGTATGGGCATGCGGAGCCCGACGTCGTTCAGGAGTTCGAAAAGCAGCACAACGTCAAGTTCGTGCCGAAATACTACACCGGCGGCGACAACATGCTGGCCCTCATATCGCAATCGCCACCTGGCACCTACGACATCATTCTGTCAGATGCGGAATACGTCCAGCAGCTCCGCGAAGCGGGCTACATTGAACAGCTCGACCCCAAGGACTACGCTTTCGACGAGTTCTTCCCCGAGTTTCACCGCTTCCCAGGGCACTGGGACGGCAACAAGCTGTACTCTGTCATCACGCGCTTTGGCTTTCTGGGCGTCTCGTACAACACGAACGCCGTCATGGAGGCTCAGGCCCGATCCTATCGGATCTTCTGGGACGAGAAGCTCAAAGGCAAGGTGGGGCATTTCGACTGGCACCTTCCCAATCTGGGCCAGTTGAGCCTCCATGCAGGAAACAGGAAGCCGTACGACATCGACGCGGCGGCCTGGAAGAAAGTTCAGGAGACGACCATCTCCCTCCGGCCCCAGATCGGTGGGTTCTTCGACTATGGCGGCACATTCGCCTCCCTCAAAAACGGGCAGATGCTTGCGTTCTGCGGCATCGGCGATTGGATCACCGGCGTCCTCGAGAAGAATGGCGCCCCCGTGCGCACCGTCATCCCCGATGAGGGCGGACTGCAATGGACGGAATCGTTCTGCATCGGCAAAGGCACCAAGAAGCAGGACCTTGCCAAAAAGTGGATCCAGTACATCACGTCGGCCCACGGCCAAGTCAGATCGGCCAACATGGCCGCTTACCCGGCCCTGATCCCGAACAAGAAGGGTTGGGATCTCCTCGCCAGGGAAACGCCCGAAGAGGCCAAGCGCCAGCGGATGGAATTGAACAAGCCGAACGTCATGGACGACATTCGCTCCGGCAAGATTCAATTCCGCGAGCTGCCCATCCAGCAGGACCTGGAGGTCTGGAACGACTTCTGGACGCGCTACAAGGGCATGAGCGGCTAGCGCCGTTCGTTTCACCGTGGCTGGGAGCCGGGCCCCCCGGTCCCCAGCTCCGTAACCGCCTCCGTTCGCCTCTCCGGCGGCGCGATGCGGCTGGAGAAGGCTCTTGGATCCCGGAGACCGTCGTCACATGCGTCGAATTCGCGTCTTTGGCCTGACCCTGGCTCTTCCGATGCTGGTGTGGCAGCTCTCGTTCTTCGTCGCGCCATTGCTCTTTCTGGTGGCTTTGAGCTTCTGGCGGGTCAGGAACTTCCGGCTTGAGCCAGCCTTCACGTCGGTCAATTGGGAATACATCCTGGCAAGCGACATCTTCTGGTCCACCTACTCGCGCACATGGATGAACTCCATCGTCGCGACCATCGTGACAAGCCTGATCGCCTTTCCCTGCGCCTACGCCATATCCTTCAAGCTGCAGCCACGCACGCGGCAGCTTGCGATCTTCCTTCTCGTCATTCCTTTCTTCACCAGCTACCTCGTGCGAATCTATTCGTGGCAGATCTTTCTGACCGACAATGGCATCGTGAATAGTCTTCTGGCATATGCCGGTTTCGGTCCCCTCCCGCTGATCAACAACTTCTTCGGAACTCTCATCGGGTATGTGACCCTGACACTTCCGCTCGTCATTCTGCTTCAGGCGTTTAGCCTGATGTTCATCGACCGCAGTCTGATCGAGGCTGCCCACAACCTCAGTTGCGGCAGGATGCGCACCGTGTTCACCGTGGTCATTCCGTCCGCGAGGATAGGATTGGTCGTGGCGGCCCTGTTCTGCTTCATTCTCACGTTCGGCGATTTCGTCAGTCCGCTGTACCTCGGCGGCGGCCAATCCCCGACGCTTCCTATTCTCATAACCGATACGACCAAATCGGGACAGCAATGGCCCAGGGCTGCGGTCATCGCGCTCATGATGATCGGCACCTTGCTGGCCGTTGCATTCGCCTCGATCGCATATGCTTACAGAAAGCGCGGACGATGACCATTGAGCACACAATGGCCGTAAACAGCGCACCCGCCGAGCGACGCTCGCTCGGACTGGGGCGGGTGTCTCCGGCAAAGCCCAAAATCGTCCATGTGGACCGCGCCATATCGGTGGCGCTCAGGCTTTATGTCTGTTTCGTGTTCCTCTTCATCTTCGCGCCGATTGCGGCAAGCTTCGTCTTCTCGTTCAACTCCGATCGGTTCCCGTCTCTCCCTCTCGGACATTTCACTCGCGCCTGGTACGAGGCCGTGTTCACCGATCCGCTCGTCATCGCGGGGTTCGAGAACACGCTGGTCGTAGGGATCTGCGCATCCGTGATCTCCACGCTCATCGGCTTCGGAGCGGCCTACACGGACTATCGATTCAATTTCCTCGGCAAGAGCCTTTATCTGGCGCTTGCTCTCCTTCCTCCGACGATCCCGGTCGTGATTCTGGGCCTCGGACTGCTCGCCTATTTCGCCCGGATGGGAATAGCCGGCGAGCTCTGGTCCGTCATTCTGGCCCATGTGGTCATGTGCGCGCCTTTCGCCATGGCCATCATCCGGCTTCGGCTGTCGCAAATGGATCCGAGCCTCGAGGCCGCGGCCTGGAACCTGGGAGCGGATGAATGGACGGCGGTTCGGTGTGTCATCGTGCCGTTTGCAATGCCCTCGATTCTGGCTGCGCTGTTCATCACGATGGCCGTGTCATTCGACGAATTCGCGGTGGCTTGGTTCGTGTCCGGCCTCAACGAGACGCTCCCCGTACGGGTTCTCGGCTTTCTCCAGGGGCAGGTCAGCCCGCGCATCAACGCCATCGGAACGGTCGTCTTCCTGTCCAGCATCACCCTCGTCGTCCTCGCACAGGTCCTGCTGCGAAGCCGCGCGACGGCGTCCGATCCCGCCGACACACCGCACTAAGAGGAAATCATGTCGAACATCCCTCTCGTTGCCGTCGATAACGTCGTGAAGCGCTTCGGGGCCGTCGCGGCCGTCGAGCGCACGAGCTTTGAGATTTCCAGCGGCGAATTCCTCGCAATCATGGGATCCTCCGGATGCGGAAAGACGACGACATTGCGGATGCTGGCGGGGCTGGAAAGGCCAACGGAGGGAGAGATCCGGATCGACGGCCAGCGCATGAACGATCTCCCGTCCTGGCAGCGAGAGACGCCGCTGGTCTGGCAAAGCCTTGCGCTGTTCCCTTTTCTGACTGTCATCGAGAACGTCGAGTTCGGCCTCAGGATGAGGAGAGTGCCGTCGGCCGAGAGGCGTAAACGTGCCCTGGGATGGCTGGATCGCATGGGTCTTTCGGAATTCGCGAACCGGAATATCGCGAAGCTTTCCGGTGGTCAGCGGCAGCGCGTTGCACTGGCGCGATCCTTGGTCACCGAGCCGAAGATCCTGCTGTTGGACGAGCCGCTGAGTGCCCTCGACGCTCACCTGAAGGTGCGCATGCAAGCTGTCCTGACGGAGTTGCAGAAGGAACTCGGCATCACCTTCGTCTATGTCACCCATAGCCAATCGGAAGCGTTCTCGATGGCCGACCGCGTGATCATCATGAGCCGCGGGAGGATCGAGCAGATCGGGCGGCCTGTCGATATCTATCGGACGCCCCGGAACAGGTTCGTGGCCGAGTTTCTGGGCTCCTCCAACATCTTCGAGGGAACGGTCCAGAGGATCGGCGACGTGACGGTTTCAGTGCATACGCCGGGCGCCCATTTCGAGGCTCCGGTGAATCCCCAGAAGCCGATATCGGCCGGGCAGCGGATCTCGTTCGTCGTTCCCGAGGATCGCATCCAGATCAGCCCTGCCTCTCCGCAATCCGGCCCTAATGCAATGGCCGGGAGAGTGATCGGCGAAGAGTTCGTCGGCGCCGCCATAAGAGTCTACGTCGAGACGGACGAACGTCAGGAGATCAAGGTTTTGGTGCCAGATCTGACCTTCCGCGAGAATCAAGTCCGGAGCGGCGGGCGGGTCGGCCTCTCCTGGAAGACGGAAAGTGCTTACGTTCTCCCGGAAGGCTGATCCGGTCCGACAGGATTGGCGCATACTCCTTACGGACCTCGCATGCCAAGTTCAATCAGGAGCACGATCATGAGATTTTCCCGCTGGTTCGACCGGGTGATCAGCGACGCCGAGGCCAATGGCTGGGTGGTCACATTCTCGGGCCGGTGCTTCGTCATTCCCAAGAAAGCCGCGCCTGAGAAGAGTGACCGGATGGCGGACCGCACAGGGCGCAAGGCACCCGCCAAGGGAGGTGACGAACCATGAGATGCCGGACCATCGGTCGGACGCATCCGTCGCCGATGTGTGCATCAAATGGAGACGTGCCGGCTTCTTGCAGCAGCGGCTGCCGCTCTGAGGTCGCGCAGCGATCGGACCCGGGTCGGCGACGCCGTATGCGCCTCGCCCGTGCGACCGGAAGACGACGGTCCTGTTCCCGTTCGGCAGCAGCCGATCTTGATCGGCTCACTCCGCCCGGGACCGGTTACCGTGGCAGCGCCGGTTTGGCCATACGAAACCAACACGCTCGCGCCGGCTTCGTTAGGCGCTCTCAGTGCAGGATCTTGCCCAGAAAATCTCGCGCTCGCTCGGATTTCGGTGCCGAGAAGAATTCCTGAGTTGGCGAAATCTCCACAATCGAGCCGGCATCCATGAAAACCACCCGGTCAGCCACCTGGCGGGCAAACCCCATCTCGTGCGTGACGCACAGCATGGTCATGCCGTCGCGGGCGAGTTCCGCCATCACGGCTAGGACTTCGTTGATCATCTCGGGATCGAGCGCCGAGGTCGGTTCGTCGAACAGCATGACTTCGGGATCCATAGACAGCGAACGGGCAATAGCGACCCGCTGCTGCTGGCCGCCCGAGAGCTGGCTGGGATACTTCCGTGCATGCGCCGTCAGGCCGACGCGGTCCAGCAGAGAGAGAGCCTTGGCTTCAGCGTCTCCACGCGAACGCTTTAGCACCTTGATCTGGGCGATCGTCAGGTTTTCCAGCACCGTGAGGTGAGGAAACAGTTCGAAGTGCTGAAACACCATGCCGATCCTCCGGCGCAGCTCCGGCAATTTCACCCCGGCCGCCTTGATGGACCGGCCCTGAAAGAGGATGTCCCCCTTCTCGAAGCTCTCAAGCCCGTTGATCAGCTTGATCAGAGTCGATTTGCCCGACCCCGACGGACCGCAGAAAATGACGACCTCGCCCTTTCCCACCTGCACGCTACAATCGTGCAAGGCCTGAAAGTCCTGATACCACTTTGAGACATTCTTCAGTTCGATCATCATCTTGTCGATCCCTGCTGCAATTTCCGGACCAGGCCGCTGAGGCTCGAGCAGATGGCCCAATAAACAAGTCCGGCGAAAACCAGCATCTGCATGAGGTTGCCGTCGCGCTCGCCGATGCTGACCGCGTTGCGGAAGAAATCGCCGAGCGAGATCACATAAACCAGCGAAGTATCCTGGAAGATCACGATGCACTGCGTCATGATGATCGGCAGGACCGCGCGGAAGGCCTGCGGCAGAATGATATGGCGCATCGACTGCATGTAGGTCATGCCGAGCGACGCGGACGCGTTGAACTGGCCCCGGGACAGACCGATGATGCCTGAACGGACGATCTCGGCGAAGAACGCCGATTCAAGCAGCACGAACGCCACCATCGCCGACACCAGGCGAATATCGACGCTGGGCGAAATGTTGAAGACGGCCTTCAGGGCCTGCGGCACGATGAGATAGAACCACAGTAGCAGCATCACCAGGGGAATCGATCGGAAAAGGGTGACGTAGATCCGCGTGAATGCCTGCAGGAACCTGCTTTTCGACGCTGCGAACAGAGCAAGCAGCGTCCCCCCTAGAAGCCCTCCGATGATGGCAACGAATGTCACTTGAAGGGTGATCGTGATGCCGGTGCCTATGATACCCCATGCGGACGCAATGTTCTGGAAGAACTCCATTTCCGTTATCCTCTCACCATGCCAGGGAGGGCTGCACGCCGCCTGACCAGACCCATCACCTGCAGGATGACGAAATTGAGCAGCATGTAAGCGACGGTCACGACGATAAAGGACTCGTAGGGTTGAGCGGTATAATCGACCAATTGCCGCGCCTGTCCGCTAAGCTCCAGCAATCCGATCGTGGACGCGACGGCCGAGTTTTTCGAAATAATCAGGAACTCCGACGTCAATGGGGGAAGGATCTTCCGGAAGGCCTGCGGCAAGAGGATATGGCGAAAGCTCTGCATCGTCGTGAAGCCGAGGGAGAGGGACGCCTGGAGCTGACCGCGCGACAGCGCTCCGATGCCGGCCCGCATCTGCTCGCAGATGCGGGCGCTGGTGAAGAAGCCGAGCGCGAGCACCGACATCATGAAGACTTGGGTCATGGGCGTGATGCTCTTGATCCAGTCGCCGACAGCGGTCGGCAGGATCTCGGGCACGACGAAGTACCAGATAAAGAACTGCACGATCAGTGGGGTATTTCGAAAGACCGAGACGTAGACCGCACCGATCACGTCGCCCACCCGGCCGGGCCACGCCCGGACAATTCCGAGCGCGGTGCCAAGCAGCAGCGCAAGGAGCCATGCCGCGATCGTCAGTGCCGACGTCACGATGAGCCCGTCGATGACCCAGCCGAGATATGTCGAGTTTTCGCCTGTGGCGACCGGCTGCAGCAGAGCGTCCCAACTCCAGTTATAGGCCATAATTTTGGTTTCCCTGCTTCAGCCGACCGCCGCGCTCCGTCAGTTCAGGATGTTGCTGTTGGGCTGAGCGAACAGGCCCTTGAGATCATCCGACATCGGAAAATCGAGGTTGAGGTCGCGGGGCGGGATCGGCGACATGAACCACTTCTGGTAGATCTGAGCAGCCTTACCCGAGGTCTGCAGGTCGGCTATCGTCGTGTCCAGAAGCTGCTTCATCTGCGCATCGCCCTTGCGCACCATGCAGGCATAGCTTTCACGGGACTGCGGCGTGCCGGTGATGGCGTATTTGGAAGGGTCCTTCGCCTTTGCCCGCTCGCCAGCCAGCAGCGCATCATCCATCATCATGGCTTTGGCACGCCCGGTCGACAGCATCAGGAAGGATTCAGCGTGGTCCTTGGCGCTGACGATGTTCATGCCCATCTGTCGCTCGGTGTTCATCTTTCGCAGCAGGATTTCCGAGGTCGTCCCCGCGCCGACAACGACATTCTGCCCCTTGAGGTCGGGCAAATCGCTGATGCCCGAGTCCTTCGGCGTCAACAGCCGCGTTCCTACGACGAAGATGCTGTTGGTGAAGTCGACCTGCTTCTCGCGGGACTCATTATGCGTCGTAGTCGTGCATTCAAAGTCGATAGTCCCGTTCTGCAGAAGCGAGATGCGGTTCTGCGACGTGATCGGCAGTTTCCTGACCTCCAGATCCGGGCGCCCGATCTTTGCTTTGATCTTCTCGATGACGGCGTCGGTGACGTCCATGGAGTAGCCGATTGGGTTCTTGGCGTCGTCGTAATAGGAAAAGGGTATCGATGCCTCGCGATATCCGACCACGACGACGCCGTCCTCCGCGATTTTTGCCAAGGTGCCGTCCAGCCCCGTCGTCTGTGCGTGAGCGGTCGTTGCGCCCACGCCGATCAGCGCGGCCGTCGCGACACCCGCGAGATATTTTGCAATCGCCATCTTCATTCGGTTTCTCCCTTGTTGTTCAATATTGCGGACACATCGATCACGTACATTTGCCGCTCGTGTTCGTGCATCGAGTCGATGCAGACGCGTTGGCCATCCTGGCTCCATCGCGGATGCAAATCGCAGCGATTTTCCTTGGTCAGGTTCGGATCGGCATAGAAGCTGCCGACATCGTGACGGATGTTCCCTTCGACATCGAAAAGGATGAGAACCCTCTCGTTCGTCGCTGAATCCGGGTAAGTGTCTGTCAGAAGCCATCTTTTGTTGACCGGGGAATAGGTCATATGACCGTTTTCGGTCAGGATGCCGTCACCGACGATCGTAACCTGCGCTGGATGAACATCTTCGTAAAGATGATAGTGGATTGCCCCGCCATGCGGCCCCCACACGATGATATGGCGATCATCGCGCCACAGGGGGTGGGAAATCTGGTACTCCGACTTTTCGTAATCGAAGGTGCCGACCTGACTCGGATCGAAATCCTCGGCCAGTTGCGGCAGCGGGTGGTCCGAACATTCCAGGATCCGCACGTCGTTGCCGCCGGGACCCATCGTGATCAGGCGATGCAGGAAGCAAGTTTCATCCTCGACCCGTTCGGTCCAGCGATGCAGGAAAAGAACCCGGTCCGAGGACGGGTTGATCTCGATATGGCTGACCCAGTGCATTGCCCTGTCCATCGACGGCCGGTGATCCAGCGCCTTCAGCTCCGCATAGCTGATCAGCAGCCGGATCTCGCCCGTTTCCAGATCGACCCGGTGGATGCCGTCGTCGTCGGGACACAGTGGCAGGTCGCTTTTCGCGCCATCCTGCCCGACATAGCCGATCGTCTTGTGCGTGATGTACAGCCGCTCGTAATCGACCGCCAGGGCATAGCGGCCATTCGGCGCCGCGACATAGATGGGTGCGTCGAGTGCGCGCGACTCTCCGGTATCCAGGTCGTGGATGACCGAGCCGAAGCCCGGATACAGGCCGCCCTTTGCACGCACGTTGTAGATCAGGCGACGGCTGGTCGCAGCGTCCAGCCACTGCAGCTGACTTCCCATCTGCCAGTTCCAGGCGGTCGTTGCGCCTATGACGTGAAAGGCGCCGTCGCGTGCCATATCGAAAAAGCCGACTTCGGCAACTGAATCCGCTTTGATCTCGAAGTCGCGTGCCGGGACGCGGTGACCAAGCAGCAATCGATCCTGCGCGCCCCAGTTGGTCTTGTCGTAGTAGCCAAAAAAGTGATGTCCCGCATCGTTGCCAACCCGTTGCACAAGCGGAGTTTGCTTCAGGGCTTTGTTCGACGATTCAAGGGTAAAATTCACAGATGCCTCACTGGTCAGCGCGTCATATTGGACCTGCCAGAGGCCAACCTAGTGGCGACCATGAATGCTGAAAAATACTTTATTGACACATCTCTATGCATGTTTGGTATAGTCTTTGCCGCAAGTCCGAGGGTGAGAGCGGGTGTCTAAGCCTTATAGTTTTCAACAAATTCAAGCCTTTAAGGCTGTCATGGAGACCGGCACGACCACCACCGCCGCGATAGCGCTGAACACGACGCAGCCGTCGATCAGCCGGAAGCTGGCAGATTTCCAACGTGCGACTGGGCTCAAGCTGTTTGAGCACCATCACGGCCGGCTCCGGCCGACTCGGGAGGGGCGCCAGCTCTATGAATCCGTTCGGCGGAATTTCGAAGGGCTCGAGAAGATTGAGACGGCCGTCGGCATCCTGCGCAAGTCAGGCGCCGGCGTTCTGCGTCTAGGAAGCACCTCCACCTTGGCCACAGGCCTGCTGCCGCAGGTGATCAAGCGTTTCCTGGCTCAGTTTCCTGGTACCTTCGTCGGGCTTCAGACCCTGCCGACGCCTCAGCTTGCGGATCTGCTGAACCAAAACCTGATCGACCTCGCCGTGACCACGGGTGATGTGGACCCATCGATCTTTGAAACCCGTATCATGACGACGACCTCAGCCGTCTGCATAGTTCCGCAGAACCACCCGCTGGCGCGCGCAGAATGGGTCGATCTGGAAGAACTGCGCAGGCATCAGATGATCCTGCTCAACGATTCGGACAACATAGTGATCCGCATGCGTGAGCTGCTGGCTAGGCTCGGCGCTCCGGAGAACATCGTGGTCGAGACGAACTCCTCGATTACCATCTGCGCGCTCGTCGTGGCGGGGGTGGGCGTCGGAATCGTGAATCCCTACATCGCGAACACCATGTCTCAAGGGCTGGTCATCAAGGAACTGCGTCCCTCCATTCGCGTCGATGTATCGCTGGCCCGCTCCATGACGCTTGCTCCGTCACTTCTAGGCGAAGCTTTCTCCCGTCTGCTTGCCGACTCGACTGCCTAGCGCATCGTGCGAAGAAGTGGACCCGGTTTTTCGCCAGAACGATGCGCTCATCTAAGGAGGGAGCATCGGACGTGGGTTCGACGTCACGTCCGATGCTCCAGCATGTCGGCGCCATAAACTGAGACGCCGCTCCCTCCCAGAGGCGGCGTCCCGAATGATTATCGCTGGACCAGCAAGGCCTCAGAACCTCCAGGTGAAGTTGCCCTTCAGGCCATGGTCCTGAGCCCGCTCGCCGATCTGGCCCTGGTAGCTCACGCCCAGGCTGATATCCTGTGTCGCCTGCCAGTCGAGGCCGGCCTCGGCCACCAGCGCATCCCGATCCACCGGCACACCGGCCGCCGCGAACGCCGCCGTGCCGTTGCCGAAGGCCAGAAGGGCAACCGGCTCGACATCGCCATAGGCATGCCGCCACCCCACCAGGCCCCGCACCATCAGCGGCA
Organism: Microvirga sp. M2; assembly: GCF_047497095.1. Taxonomy (NCBI): domain Bacteria; kingdom Pseudomonadati; phylum Pseudomonadota; class Alphaproteobacteria; order Hyphomicrobiales; family Methylobacteriaceae; genus Microvirga; species Microvirga sp. M2. The sequence continues at coordinate 1,182,641 of NZ_CP134064.1, read as the reverse complement.
CGTCGGCGCCCAGCCGGGCTTCGGCCCGCAGCCCCACCGTCGTGGTGCCGAGATCGTAGCCGCGCGCAAAGCCGGTGAGAGCCGCCGCGCCGCCCGTCTCGCCGAAACCGTCGGTGTGCAGGCGCAGGATCGATGCGCCCACGAAGGGCTCCAGGATCGCAATACCGGCCTCGAAGCGGTAGCCGAGCTCACCGAACGCCTGCGCCGTCCAGCCGTTGTAAGAGGCACTCAGATTATCGCTGAAGCCCGGGAAGACGACCCGGCGGCTCGTGTCGATGTCATGGATCGCATAGGAGGTGCCCAGGCGCAGGTTCAGCCCGCCCCAGGTGCCGGAGCCGTAGAGCGCCCCGAACACGCTCTCGTTCGAGCCGGAGGACAGGCGCCCGTCGATGTCGAAGGTGGTGCGCGTGAATCCGCCCGCAATGCCGATCCGATAGGCTTGGTCGAAGGTTGCGTCCGCGCCGATCGCAAAGCCGCCCGTGGCCGTGTCCATGCCGGCCGCATTGCCATGGCCGTCGAGCTTGCCCCATGAACCGAAGGCCGTGCCCCACAGGGCGAAACGGCGCGGATCCAGGGTCGGCACCGGAACCGGCGTCGGGAGCGGCGCCACGCCGGGCAGATCGGCCGCGAACGCCGCCGCCACCGTGGCGGGCGAGCCGGCCGGCTGCCGCAACCGGCCGAGCACGGCGTTCCGGATCTCGCGCGCATCGCCGTAGGCGCTCGTGGCCGCCGAGGCATGCACCTCGCCTGAGAGCGCGTCGAAAGCGGACCGTGCATTCGCAGCATCGAGCTGGACCAGGGCATTGTAGACCATGTGGCCTGCCCCAAGAGCTTCTGCGCCCGCCGCTGCCGCAGACTGATTTCTTGTTTCGGCAACCTCCGCAAAGGAGACCGCATTTCGCGACAAGGCCAGTTGAATGGTATCGGCGGTGTAGAGCAGCGAGGGTTTGAGAAAGGCGAAATTCGATGTCACGCCGGCGAAGGTCCCGCTGACACCACCTTGGGCCGTTAGAATCGTGTAGTTGGTCAGAGGTGCGTAAGCGCCTGAAGCCGCCAGAACCTGCACCGTGCCGCCAGTCAGGTTGGCTTTGCCGGCAGCATCGATCCGGTCGTTCTCACCGGCGGCATTCACCTCCACCTGGTAAATCGACCCTGCCCCGAAGCTCACATCCCCGGCGACTTTCAAGGCGCCAATGGAGTTGCCGGGAGCGACGGTCCCGTTGGAGCCAGCGGCGATACCGCCAACCGTGCCATTCCCGCCGAGGATGCCACCGGATCGGACGTTGACCTGAGACCTGGCCAGGGAACCGTTCACCGCCAACGTGCCGCCATTCACGAGCGTGCTGCCGCTGAAGGTGCTGGTGCCCGTCAGGTTAAGTCGGCCATCGCCCGATTTCGTGAACGTCCCGTTGCCCGTGAGGGAACCACCAAAGGTCGAAGCGCCATTCTGGTTCACGACAAGATTGCCGTTGCCGAGGTTGAGCCGTCCGGCGCCCCCCGAGAGACCTGCGACCGTCTGGCTTCGGCCACTGAGATCGAAGGTGCCGCCGTCGATGACAAGGTCGGTCTCAGGATTGAGGCCGGAAGCGAGTTGGATCGAGCCACCCTGGACAACCGTTGACCCAGTGTAGCGATACTCGCCACTCAGGAGGAGCAGTCCGGTTCCCTTCTTGACCAGCGCGCCGCTGCCGTCGAGGTCGCCTGTGTAGTCATAGTCACCTGTCTGGTTGAAAACGAGCGTACCATTGTTTTTGGTGTCCGCCTTCAGGTCGCCACTCACGGTGCCGTTGCCGACCAGCAGGGAACCATCCTTCATGATATCGACCTTGCCGCCGAGGCTCCCGGTCAGGAGGATTGCGCCCTGCGAGATGGACAGGGTCCCACCATAGCCGCCGCCGTTGCCGGTCAGCGCAAGGGTTCCGATGCCCCTCTTCCTCAGGCCGCCCGTGCCGGTGATCGTCCCCGATAGGGTGGCATCGGCGCCGTTGGTGTCGATGACGCCGCCGCCGCTGCCGAGCATGAGGCTCTTGAACCCCGTGCTCCCCGCGATGACCCAGGTGCCGTTATCAAGCAGGACGTTGCGGACGCCTTGGAAACCGCCCGTCAGCCGCGCACCTGTCTTCAAGGTTACATCCGTCCCACCTGCCGGAACGGCCAAGTTGTCGTCGACGATCATGCCGCTCGCGGCAGTGCCGCCGCCAAGGACCAGGTTCACGGTTGCCGGCGAGGCGATAGCGGGGCGAATGACTTCGAGAAGACGTCCGTTATTCTCCGTCAGGGACGAACGCTCGGACGCATCGATTGTAACCGATCCGACATCCCTCAGATTGACCGAGATCGATGGCCCGCCCGAGCGGATGACCGCGCCCTCCATCGATACGGTGCCACCCTCATTCACGCGGATCGCGGCAGCCTTCTCCGCCGTGATGGTGCTGTCGACGATACTGAGCGTGCCGCCAGGGCCCGCAACGGCACCGAACGAATTGACTCCCTTGGTGCGGACGGAGGTGCCGCCGCTAAGGGTTATCTCGCTGCCGGTGAAAGCGGCGACGCCATAGCTCAGATCGCCATTGGTCGTGATCGTTGTGCCGTCGAACAGGAGGCTCGCATGCAAGACCGGAGGCGGATTGGCGTATTCGTCCGCCCATGTCTGCGCATAAGCCCCGTATGAGCCGGCTCCATGGGTCGTGATGGAGCCGCCCTCCATCGTGACAGCGGAGTTGGTGTTCCCGATCCCGTGAGCCTGCTGGCCTTCAGTCGTGACCCCCGTGTCGATCAGTGAGACCGACGACCCTTCGCCCACCACCAGTCCGAGCGCATCATCACCGCTGGTCGAGAGCGTCGACGACGTAATCCCGGCACTGGCCCTCTGCACCCAGAGACTTTGTGAGCCCTCCCCTGTCGTCGAGACCGTGCTGCCCGAGAGATCGAGATCGGAGCCATCCTGGGCGAGAATCCCGGATGCGTAGTCTCCGGACGTCGTGATGCTGCTGTTAACAACAGTCCCTTGGATGCCGGAACCATAACCGAGGAAAATTCCGTCGGCATTCAGCGAACCAACGATCTCAGCGTTCGAGACGATGGCCGACGATCCGTCGCCCCGGACATTCACGACAGATGAGAAATACGCACTGTTGCTGATCCTGCCACCGATGAGATTGAGCGTGCCGCCGCTCTCAATCGAAATCACGTAATCGCCATCCCTGCTGGCAGAGATGTCGGCCGAACTGGTGAAGCGGCCGCCATCCTTCACAATGACGGCCCCGGCGTTCAGCATGTTCGAGAGAATGCTTCCGCCGTTGAAGGTGGCGTCGCCGCCCTTGACGAACACCGCCGAGGACGAGGTCCCGCCCACGGTATCGGATCCCTGGGAAACGACGGCAACCCCGTTCATCGTCGCGGTGCCCTCAACGTACAGGCCGACCGCGTTGTTGCCTGTCGTCGTGATGCTGCCCCCGTACATCACCCCAGTCGCGCCCTGGTCGACGGCAACCGTCCTCGCGTTGTTGGTCGTGGTCGAGAAATCCTTGCCGGTTTCGGTCTGCGTTCCGGTGGTCACATGCCAAGGATCAGCCTGCAAGGCAGTCCCGGAACCGAAGAGGCCAAGGGCGGAGCAAAGAATCGGGAGCGCAGTGCCGCTCGACAACCTTGCCTTGTGCTTGAACGAATTATTGATTGGTTTCTTGTTGTCGCGTGCCATCGTGTGCCCCGGCCATGAATCTCTGCATCGTCCGGCGGCGACAAAGCATATCTTCCTAGCGCATACAACTGTAACAGGACCACTTACCCACGAGCCAAAGTGCCCCGCCGGAACGCAGTAACGATACCGTCCGGATGCGTGCACTCCCCGTCGTTGGCGGTGGAAGGCTCTGTCCTGGGAACTGGAACGGTGCCTCAAAGGGCCCGATGACCTGCTTCGGTCAAGCGGCGGAACCTGCATGTTCTCCGGACCGGCATGGGGCCGGCCCGGCGTCAACGCCTTTCGCAATCGACGGGCGTGAGCCACCGCATCCCGCATGTCAGCTGCAAAGCCAAGGGGCACGCTCAACCATTCCAGAGGGAAAATGGGCGTTGACACGGGGGGGGCTTGGGCGAAGCGAGGTGGACGTGATCGCTCAGAATCCGCAGCGATCTGGGTTTCACGACCCATGCACAGATCGCTCGCTACCCCCTAAGGACGAGCGCCGCTTTCACCGGGTTAGTGAAAAATAGTATTGGCTTCGTATCTTTCATATCCATAATTGAATTTGTGGCAGCAACTGCTATTATTTCGATTGGATACTATTATGAAATAACGACAAGTTCTTGTATTTATCAGGATCGTTCAGCACAATACTTTGATAAGGCATAATGAACACGGCGCGATGGAGGTGGCGCCGGCCCGGTGGGAGTCTGCGGGTGTACAAACAAAACTGTCGGACACAGCGAGCGGCAATTTTGCGCGCACAAACGCGCGCTCCAGTATTCATGCTTATGGCCACTCTCGTGGGATGCGCAGTCGGGCCTGACTACATGCCGGAGCCTGCACCAGTTCCCGCAGCCTACAAGGAGCTCAAAGGCTGGAAGGTGGCGGTGCCCGCCGACGCACTTCCGCGAGGCGACCGGTGGGGCTTCTACAAGGATCCCAGTCTGCATCTTGCCTGTTGCAGCCTGAGTCCTGGTGCAGCTTGAGCGCAGCGGAACGGGAACTCTTGCGATCACGCTCCTTCCACATTGGATGCGCCAACCCGATCCGAGGGCCAGCCGCGTTGATCGAGCCGATGGCGCTATCGTTGCGGAGTGGCTTTTTTATCTTGGACAGCCTTGCTCGGATCAGTGTTCGTGAGCAAGCGATCCGCCGATGCGGCAGCCGGAGGGTCGCTGTCCTCAAGAGCTTCTGACCCGCAGCGCCTGGGACCATGGCCGACCTTGAACCCCGATAGCGCTTGCAGCCGGTGAGTTCTCGGTAAGGCTCAGCCACGCCGGCGCGGCCTCAGGCCGATGGCCTTGGATGTGAGCTGCAGCAGCTTGGCCGCAAGCGACGCCATCAGATGGCTTGAGTGGAACCATACAACCAGCGACTGCTGGTGGCGCGGATCTCACGCAATGCCCGGCACCTCTCTACGGCATGTCGGGGCCATGAGTGGCGGCTCCCCGTCGGAGCTCAACAGAGAGCGCCGGGGCCATTGTTGTCGGTCTCGTGAGCCCCCTTGCCGGCTCGGCGACGGCTCTCGTGCTCCGCGTGGAGACAAGTCCCGAACCAGGGACCATTTTACGGCGTTGGTACGAGACATCGCGACGGCTCAGCCGTCAGCGGTTTCACGGAGGACGCTGCCATGGCCGGTGCCGTTCGATCTCACCTCATTTGGGTTTTCATTGGAATTCTCGGTGCTTTTGCCTTGGCGCTGATCGCCGTCGAGCGCGGCGAGCACGTCAATGCGCTCTGGATCGTCGTGGCGGCCATCGCAACCTATCTCATCGCCTATCGCTACTACTCGCTCTTCATCGCCCGGCGCGTGATACAGCTCGATCCGGATCGCGCCACCCCGGCCGTTCGGCACAATGACGGGCTCGACTACGTGCCGACCAACCGCTACGTGCTGTTCGGCCACCACTTCGCCGCCATCGCCGGGGCGGGACCTCTTGTCGGACCCGTGCTCGCCGCCCAGATGGGCTATCTGCCCAGCGTCATGTGGATCCTGGCCGGCGTGGTGATCGCCGGCGCGGTGCAGGACTTCATGGTGCTGTTCGTCTCCATGCGCCGCGATGGCCGCTCCCTGGGTGAGCTGATCCGAGCGGAGCTTGGGCCGGTGCCGGGCATCATTGCCCTCTTCGGCACCTTCATGATCATGGTCATCATCCTGGCCGTGCTCGCGCTGATCGTCGTCAAGGCCCTGGCCGAGAGCCCCTGGGGCACCTTCACGGTCGCGGCCACAATCCCGATTGCCATCTTCATGGGATTCTACCTGCGTTACATCCGGCCGGGCGCCATCGGCGAGGTCTCGGTCATCGGCTTCGTGCTGCTGATGCTGGCCATCGTGTACGGCCAACCTGTTGCCGCGAGCTCGACCTGGGGCCCCGCTTTTACGTTCACCGGCACGCAGTTGTGCTGGCTCCTCATTGCTTATGGGTTCATCGCCTCGATCCTTCCGGTCTGGCTGCTCCTGGCACCGCGCGACTATCTCTCGACCTTTCTCAAAATCGGCGCCATCGCGGCACTGGCGCTCGGCATCGTGGTGGTGGCGCCGGACCTCAAGATGCCAGCTCTCACCCGCTTCGTGGACGGTACCGGGCCGGTCTGGTCCGGGACCCTGTTCCCGTTCCTGTTCATCACCATCGCGTGCGGGGCCGTATCGGGCTTCCATGCCCTGATCGCGTCCGGCACCACGCCGAAGCTCATCGACAACGAGGTGAATGCCCGCTTCATCGGCTATGGTGGCATGCTGATGGAGTCGTTTGTGGCCATCATGGCCTTGGTCGCAGCCAGCATCATCGAGCCCGGAATCTACTTCACCATGAACAGCCCCTCCGCACAGATTGGGACAACCGCCGAGAGCGCTGCTGCCCAAGCCACCGCATGGGGCTTTCCCGTGACGCCGCAGCGAATCGAGGAAACGGCGCGAGACGTGGGCGAACACAGCATTATCTCCCGCACCGGCGGCGCACCGACGCTGGCGGTGGGCATGGCGCAGATCTTCTCCAATCTCGCCGGCGGCAAGACGATGATGGCCTTCTGGTACCACTTCGCGATCCTGTTCGAGGCGCTGTTCATCCTCACCGCAGTGGATGCGGGAACGCGGGCCGGCCGCTTCATGCTGCAGGATCTGCTCGGGGTCTTTATGCCCAGGTTCCGTGACACGGCCTCATGGGGATCGAGCATCGCTGCCACGGCCCTGTGCGTCGGCGCCTGGGGATACTTCCTGTACCAGGGTGTCACGGATCCGCTGGGCGGAGTGAACACATTGTGGCCCCTGTTCGGAATCTCGAATCAAATGCTGGCGGCGGTCGCCCTCGTGCTGTGCACGGTGGTGATCTTCCGGATGAAGCGGGAGCGCTATGCCTGGGTGACGATCCTGCCGGCGGCGTGGCTGGTCGTGTGCACGTTGACTGCCGGTCTGCAGAAGATCTTCCATCCCGATCCGGCCATCGGCTTCCTGTCGCACGCCAGCCGGTTCTCGGACGCGCTTGCCCGGGGCGAGGTGCTGGCGCCGGCCCGGGATCCGGGCCAGATGAGCCAGATCGTCTGGAACGATCGCATCGACGCGGCGCTGTCGGTTCTGTTCGTGCTCGTGGTGGTGAGTATCCTCTATTACGGTATCCGGTCGTGCTTGGAGGCCTATCGGGCTGACCGCTGGACCGCCCGGGAGGCGTCGGCTGCGGGAGATCTCTTGGAAGAGGATGCCGCCGCCGCGGTCTCCGCCATGCGCTGAGGAGAGCCGTCATGCCTGACACCAATCTCAGCAATCGCTGGAGCGGGTTCGCCAAATGCCTGTGCCAGGGCGCCCGCCTGATGGTGGGCGTTCCCGACTACGACACCTATGTCGAGCACATGCTGCGGACACATCCTGACCGGCCGGTCATGAGCTACGCGGAGTTCTTCCGTGAGCGCCAGAACGCCCGCTATGGCGCCGCGGGTGGGAGCGGTCTTCGCTGCTGTTGACGCGAAACGCCTGCCCCGTAGAGGGGACATGCCATGATGGCAGCCACGCCCCCCAATATCTCCGTCGTGGGCCGGCTGACCGGACAGGATCTTGCCGAAGCCAAGCCTGAGGATAACTTTGGAGTGCTACGAATAATCTTGCATTGGTAAGTTATTGCCAGGTCCGTGGCCCCGTAAAATCAGGCACAATTCTTGCGATACCTCTGTTTTTCTCTCATGAATGCTGCGTATGAGGCTACGTCGCGGAGGTCGCTAGGTCCTCAACTGCGCGTCAACAAGGTTGGAACCACGATGGGCGAGAGGTTGTTGTCGCCTGAAGGCCAAGCCCGGCTGCGACTCTGGCGAGCGAGGTTAGGTCGGAGCTGCCGCGGAGCGGAACCTGCCCGCGCAGACAACAGGGGAGGAAGACCACATGTCGGATCCTGGCGAGCTGAATGTGAACCGGCGCGAGGTCATGGTCGGAGCTGGGGCCTGTGCGGCGATCGTGGCGGCGTCGCCTTCGGCGAGGGCGCACCCCGCCCCGGTGGGAACGCCTGTGATGACACAGGTCTCGTTCAACGTGAACGGGCAGGCTCGCACGCTCGAACTCGACACCCGCACAACGCTCCTCGACGCTTTACGGGAGCACTTGCATCTCACGGGCACCAAGAAGGGCTGCGATCACGGCCAATGCGGAGCTTGCACGGTCGTGGTCGATGGGCGGCGGATCAATTCCTGCCTGACCCTCGCCGTGATGCACCAGGGCAGCGCGGTAACCTCGATCGAGGGGCTCGGCACGCCAGATAATCTGCATCCGATGCAGGAGGCCTTCGTCAAGCACGACGGCTATCAGTGCGGCTACTGCACGCCCGGACAGATATGCTCGGGTGTGGCGGTGCTGGATGAAATCAAGGCCGGGATCCCGAGCCACGTCACGGCCGACCTCACCGCTCCGGTGCAGTTCAGCGAGGCCGAGCTCCGCGAACGGATGAGCGGTAACATCTGCCGGTGCGGCGCTTATTCCAACATCGTCGAAGCAATCGTCGAGGTCGCCGGGAGGCAGGGATGAGAGCTTTCACCTATGAGCGCGCGACCGCGCCCGTCGAGGCCGCTGCCGCCGTCGCCCGCATGCCCGGCGCGAAGTTCATCGCGGGCGGCACGAATCTGCTTGACCTGATGAAGCTGCAGATCGAGACACCTGCCCATCTCGTCGACGTGAACGGGCTCAATCTCGACACCATCGAGCCAACCCCGGAAGGCGGGCTTCGCATCGGCGCGCTCGTCCGTAACACCGACCTCGCCGCCGATGAGCGTGTCCGGCGTGACTACGGTGTCCTGTCCCGGGCGCTGCTCGCCGGTGCGTCCGGACAGTTGCGCAACCGGGCAACGACGGCTGGGAACCTTCTCCAGCGCACCCGCTGCCCCTACTTCTATGACACCGCTCAGCCGTGCAACAAACGACAGCCCGGCAGCGGCTGCTCGGCCATCGACGGGTTCAGCCGACAGCTCGGCATCATTGGGGTGAGCGATGCCTGCATCGCCACCAACCCGAGCGACATGGCGGTCGCCATGCGCGCGCTCGACGCGACAGTCGAGACCGTGCGTCCCGACGGCGCTATCCGGACGATCCCGATTGCTGAGTTTCACCGCTTGCCCGGCGACACGCCCCACGTGGAGACTGCGCTGGAGCCGGGTGAACTCATCACCGCCGTGACCTTGCCCCCGCCCGTCGGCGGCCGGCAGATCTACCGCAAGGTGCGCGACCGCGCATCTTACGCCTTTGCTCTCGTTGCGGTGGCGGCCATCATTCAGCGCGACGGTACGGGACGCGTGGCTGTGGGCGGCATAGCCCATAAGCCTTGGCGGATCGAAGCGGCCGAATCTGCTCTGCCGCGCGGGCCCAAGGCTGTCGCCGAACAGCTGCTCGCCGGTGCCAAGCCGACCCATGACAATGCGTTCAAGGTACCGCTGGTCGAGCGCACGCTCGGCGCGGTCCTCTCCGAAGCGAGGAGTTGAGACATGCGGTTCGACACTCCCGCCGCCACCAATCCGATTGACCAGCTCAAGATCGTTGGCCGGCCCAACGACCGGATCGATGGACGATACAAGACAACCGGCACGGCGCCCTACGCCTACGAGCGGCACGACGTTGCACCAGGCCAGGCTTACGGCTTCGTGCTGGGCTCGTCGATCGCCAAAGGCCGGATCTCTGCCATGCACCTGGAGGAGGCCAAGGCAGCGCCAGGCGTTCTGGCGATCGTCACGACGCTCGACATGCCCCGATTGGAGCGCGGCATGATGAATGCCGCCTACCTGTTCGGCGGGCCGGTCGTTCAGCATTACCACCAAGCGATCGCCGTGGTGGTCGCGGAGACCTTCGAGCAGGCCCGCGCCGCGGCCTATCTGATCCGCGTCGACTACCATCCGGAGGCGGGCAAGTTCGACCTCGCCGCTGAGGCGCCGAACGCCCCGCTTGTCGGGGACGACAGCGGTGAGGGCAGCAGCGGACCTCCTGAGGTCCGGGTCGGCAACTTCGAGGATGCGTTCGAGGCGGCGGCGGTGAAGCTCGATGAGACTTACACGACGCCCGACGAGAGCCACGCCATGATGGAGCCGCACGCCACGATCGCGGCATGGGACGGCGATCGACTGACTCTCTGGACGTCCAACCAGATGATCGCCTGGGGCAAACGCAGCATTGCCAAAATCCTCGGCATTCCGGCAAAGAACGTTCGGCTCGACTCGCCCTATATCGGCGGTGGCTTCGGAGGGAAACTGTTCATCCGGGCCGATGCCGTGCTGGCGGCGCTCGGGGCCAAAGCGGCGCGTCGGCCCGTCAAGCTGGCACTCGCCCGCCCGCTCGTCGCCAACAATACCACCCACCGGCCTGCCACGATCCAGCGCATCCGTATCGGCGCGAACCGTGACGGCACGATCACGGCAATCGCGCATGAGAGCACCTCCGGCAATCTGATTGATGGCAAGCCCGAGACGGCCGTATCCCAAACGAGACTCCTCTACGCGGGCGCAAACCGCCTGACGGCGATGCGGCTCGCTGCGCTCGATCTTCCGGAAGGCAACGCGATGCGCGCACCGGGCGAGGCGCCAGGCATGATGGCGCTTGAGGTTGCCATGGACGAGATGGCGGAACGACTCGGCCTGGATCCGATCGACTTTCGGATCCTGAACGATACTCAGGTCGATCCGGAGAAGCTCGACCGCCGCTTCTCCCATCGCGATCTCGTCGGCTGCCTCCGGCTTGGCGCCGAGCGCTTCGGCTGGGACAAGCGCAATCCCCGCCCCGCCCAGATGCGGGACGGACGCTGGCTCGTCGGAATAGGCGTGGCGGCAGGCTTTCGCAACAACCTCCTGACGAAGTCCGCGGCGCGGGTCCGGCTCGACCGCCAGGGAGGGATCACGGTCGAGACCGACATGACCGACATTGGAACCGGCTCCTATACCATCATCGCCCAGACCGCGGCCGAAATGATGGGCGTCGCCTTGGACAAGGTGGCCGTGCGGCTCGGCGACTCGGCCTTTCCGGTTTCCGCCGGCTCTGGCGGCCAATGGGGCGCGAACAACTCGACCGCCGGTGTCTACGCTGCCTGTGTCAAACTGCGCGAAACCATTGCGCAGCAGCTCGGCTTCAACGCCGCTGACGTCATGTTCTCGGACGGCGAGGTGCGATCGGGTAACCGCACTGTGCCGCTGGCCGAGGCCGCGAGCGCGGGCGAGCTTGTCGCGGAAGACTTCATCGAGTACGGCGATCTCGCCAAAACGCACCAGCAGTCGACTTTTGCGGCCCATTTCGTCGAGGTCGGGGTCGACGCGGCGACCGGCGAGATTCGGGTCCGGCGGATGCTTGCGGTATGCGCGGCTGGGCGCATTCTCAATCCGAAATCCGCGAGGAGCCAGGTGATCGGCGCGATGACCATGGGCGTCGGAGCGGCTTTGATGGAGGAATTGGCCGTGGACAAACGGCGCGGTTTCTTCGTCAACCACGACCTTGCGGGTTATGAGGTGCCGGTCCATGCCGACATCCCGCACCAGGAAGTCGTCTTTCTCGACGAGGTCGATCCAATGTCCTCGCCCATGAAAGCCAAGGGCGTCGCCGAGCTCGGCATCTGCGGCGTCGGAGCGGCGGTCGCGAATGCGGTCCACAATGCCACCGGTCTCCGCGTCCGTGCCTATCCGCTTACGCTCGACAAGCTCATCGACCGCCTGCCCGAGGCTGTCTAGAGACGCGCTTCACGCCCTGGCTGCCAGTTCGCCTTGACGATGCCTTATAGGAGCAGTGACTTTCCATCTCGTTCGAGTTCACCACGCACATTCAATTCAAACCCGGACTTCGAGCGCTGTCACCGACGCTCTCGGGAAACGCCGAACAATCGTTCCATTCTCGACAGGCACCGACCATGTCTCGACGTCAAAAACATTCAGAGCAGTGCTATCGATTGCAGTCGACAGATCATCAGGCGCGATTTGATGAGCTGCGGCTGAGCTGGGCTGGATCCCAGTCACAGTAAGCTCGGCATCTGTTGCATTATGCAGGTCGGTGTTGACGACATGCAAATAAAGAGTCCGGCCGCGTCGGCTCGCTGTCACATCCAGTGCCGATCTCTCGCATGTCACATTGAGGGCGGTGTCGCCTCCGTACTTTCTGAAAAGCCGCATCACGTGTCCGACCGGGAGAAGATAGGGGGACTCGCCGGGGGAACCAAGCATCACCGCATTGACCAACCAGGATACCCCCTCGAAATCAGCCAAGGTCGCGATGTCGACGAAGTCCGCGTTGCGTTCATAAAGGTTCAGGACTCTAGCGTGGTAGAGAGCTGAAATCCATTCGCGAAGGATCTCACATTTGTTATGTGGCTGGAGGGAGAGATGCCCCTCCGTGATCGCCACTCGTTTTGAAGCGTCTATCGACTGGATCACGCTCCGGGCTTCGGCGAGCTTGCGATCGACCTTGTCATGGATCGAACAAAGCTCGGTCCAGCTTGCCTGGTAATCTTTCCGATACTCACGTCCTCTCAAAACCGTGTTGGGATTGTCCGGCTTTTGATGCATCATGTGCATTGCCACCAAGTCGACAAGGTCTCCAGCTTCGCGCAGGAGATCCTCGGCCCACCACTTGCCGGTGCCGCGCTCCCGATCTCCCCATCCGATGAGCTGGATTGAGCTGTCAGCAGACCGCATGGCCTCAGCAAACGTTCTGTATTCACGAACGCTTTCCGCACTGCTGAACCGGTGGCCCTCTTGCGGATAGGATGTCTCGTTGCCGATCTGCCAGAACTTGACACGCCACGGTTCACTTCGGCCATTCATCCGGCGTTTGCTATGATCCGGATCGTTACAATAGCGGACAAGATCCGCTGCATCTCGAGCAGTTCCCGCTCTCCTTTCCCCACGCACCGTGTTGACGTATTCGGGCCGGCCATCGCCTGCAAAATTGACAGCCAGAATGGGCTCGGCTGCTACCTCGTGGCACAGACCGAGAAATTCATGGACACCGACTTGGTTCGGCTCTACGCCTCCCCAAACATAGTTGATCATTGGCTTACGGCGCTCGCGGGGACCGACACCCTCTTGCCACCTCCAATAGCTGGTCAGGATCCCACCCCACCGTATGGCGCCAGGAGCTAAGTCGCGGACTGTTGCAACGAAGTCGTTGCGCCATTCGTCAATGTCGTAATCCCATGCGGCCTGGACCGAAGCGTCGGTTGCGCCGAGGGGCTCCATGAACTGCATGTAGAGGCGCGGCGAGATGGAAAATGTCGGGGTAGGATCAACCGTAATGCGAGGCATGGACCGCTCCAGGACTTACTTGGCTCCGGATGTCCGACGCATGCCGCTTATGATCCGGCGGTGCGCCCCGGGAAGGAGAATGGTCATTGGAGACATCCGGAAGGCCGGGTCCTGCCGGAAGAAAATGAGGGATGAATGGCCATCCGTCCCCGTGCCGACAGATCCACGCCATCGGGCCAAGCGGCCTTTGGACATCACAATCCTCCGGAGTTGGCTGGAGGCATAGACCGAACTCAATGACCGACAGGTTTGCGACCGTTCCGTCCAGGTTCACATCATCGGCGCGTCGAGCGGGGTTTTGTCACCGGCTGCCGCGATAGATATAGGCCGGCGGCGCAGAGGCCATCGACTCGGCCGTGGCGATGGCTTCGATCCTGGTGTGGAGCGGCGACTTCGAACAGGCCGGATCGACGGCGGATGCGTCGCCTGCCAGAGCCAGGGCCTGGCAGCGGCATCCACCCCAATCCTGTTCCTTGCGGTCGCAGCTGCGGCAGGGCTCCGGCATCCAGCTCGTACCACGATAGGCAAGGAACGCGGGAGAATGTGTCCAGATGTCTTTCAGAGGATGGTCGGTCACGGACCAGAATTCGAGACCCGGAATCGTTTCGGCCGCATGGCACGGCAGGACCTTCCCCGACGGCGTCACATTCATCAGACGCCGTCCCCATCCCCCGGCACATGCCTTCGGATAGCGGGCGTAATAGTCCGGAACGACGAGATCGATGACGAGAGAGCCCGAGAGGCGAAGTTGGGCAGCCTTGACGGCTTCGATGGAGCGATCCACATCGGAGCGCGTCGGCATCAAAGCGGCCCGGTTCAGATAGGCCCAGCCATAGTACTGAGTATGGGCGACCTCGAGGCGCCTTGCGCCCAGATCGAGGGCCAACTGAATGATCTGCTCGACTTCGTCGATATTGCCGCGGTGAATGACGGCATTCAGCGTGAGCGGCAATCCAAGAGCAGCCACTCTCTCGGCGAATGCGAGCTTCTGGTGATGTCCACCCTTGAGACCGCCGATCCTGTCCGCATTGGTCGCCTCGGCGGCCTGAACGGAGAGTTGGACATGATCCAGTCCGACCGCGGCCAGTTCCTCGATTTTGGAGACGGCCGGTCCGATGCCGGATGTAATCAGATTGGTGTAGAGGCCCTCTCGCGCCGCATGTGCCGTGATTTCAGCGATATCGGAGCGGGCCGTCGGCTCGCCGCCGGACAGGTGCACGTGGAGAACGCCGAGCTCGGCCCCCTCGCTCAGAACTCTGCACCATGCCTCGGTCCGGAGTTCTGCCGACCGGCGGTCCAATTCCAGCGGGTTCGAGCAATAGGAGCAGCGTAAGGGGCAGCGATGCGTCAACTCTGCGAGGAGACCGATGGGTGCAGGGAGGGAAGGCCTCAGCTGGTTCATCGTGCGAGGCTTTCATGAATGGCCGCTTCGGCCGGTGGTCTCACGGTGACAAGGACCCTCTTTCCTGCGAGATCCGACAACATCGACAGGACATCGGCTTCAATCAACGATCGGTTCGCCGCATAAGTGGCGCTCAGGGCGTCGACGATGTCACTGACCCGGCGCTGCCCGTCCACGAGCCCGAGAACGGCGACGGCATGCTGGTCCAGGTTGAACGCTCTTTCAGGCGCAAGAAGGACATGAGTCTGTCGGACACGATCGAAGTGCATCCTCACACCGCGGGGAAGAGATGGAACGTCATCCGGCATGATCAGCATCATGGCCTGCTCTCCGCACCCGGGACCCAAGCGCCCGGCGGAACGAACCCAGGGTTGACGTAAGCGAGATAAAGAGCGTCCAGCTGCGACCAGAGCACGTCACACTTAAAGCTCAGTGCCCGGAGAGCGGCTTGCTGCATGGCAGGCGTCGTTGCGTTCTGCTTGACGTATTCCAGAGCGAAATCGGCGTCGCGCGGCGCCTGGGAGAGGCGATTATTGAAGTAGACGAGCGTGTCCTTCGAGATGAAATCGTAGTTGGCGAGCATGCCCGAGACCCGCTCCGAAATGATCGAAGGGCTGAACATTTCTGTGAGCGAAGAGGCGATCGCCTCCAGCAATGTCCGGTCTCGCACGAAATGCACATACGCCTCGACGGCGAATCGAGTTCCCGGCAGAATGCCAGATGTCGAGGTGACATAGTCGCGCGGGAGCCCAAGCCCCTCCGTCAGCCGCAGCCAACGTTCGATGCCGCCGTCTCCCTCGTGCTCACCATCGTGATCGATGATCCGCTGGCGCCAGATGCGGCGCAGATGCGGATCCGACATGCGGGCCAGGATGGTCGCGTCCTTCACCGGGATCAAGGATTGATAATAGTAGCGGTTCAAAGACCAGGCACGGACCTGATCCCGGCTGAGTTCGCCGCCGTGCAGAAGCCGGTGAAACGGGTGCAGGTTGTGATAGCGGCGCGCGCCGATATCGCGCAGGGCCGCCTCGAGTTCCTCCGGCGAGAGGAGCCGGCCGGCCGGCATGTCGGATGGGATGTCAAAGGAGCGATTCATAGAGAAATCACCATTCCATCATGCGCGATCATCCAGCCAGCCTGTTCGACCCGGCGGCGTTCGATCGAGTTTTCGATTAAAACAGGGTTGGTATTGTTGATGTGCACGAAGACACGTTGCCTGACAGGGACGCCGGACAGCGCCGCGATCGAGCCTTCGTCGCCGTTCATCGGGACGTGACCCATGCGCCACCCGGTTTTGCTGCCGACTCCGGTGCGCATGAGATCGTCATTTTCAAGAACGGTGCCGTCGAAAAGCAGCGCATCGATTCCTCGAAGGCGCGATCGCAACGCATCGGACACCGCGGCACAGCCGGGTATATAGGCAAGGCGTCGCCCGCCCGCTTCGATCATCGCCCCGACGGTCGTTTCCGTCGCAGCTCCAATGTCGGTTTCTGCGCCCTCCTGCCAGAGCGGCACCTTTCCGGGAACGGGGAAGAGAGTTACGGAGAGCCCATCCACGGGCTCGAACGATTGGTCCAGTTCCGTTGCCTGACGGAGCACGGATTGCCGCGACAGCACATCGAAAATTCGATTGCCCGCGAGAGCGTCCAGAATTTCCTTTGTCCCATAGAGGCCGAACCTGTGCCCTTCGCGCATCGTGAGCAGTCCGCCGATGTGATCGACGTCGCCATTCGTCAATACGACCGCCGCTATGGGCGAGTGGCGCAACCCGTCTCCTGGGTGCAGAGCCGGCGTAGCGACAATCTGCTGACGAAGATCCGGCGAAGCATTGATCAGCACCCAGCGCGCTCCATCCGGCGATACCGCGAGACTGGATTGTGTACGGTGTTTGACCTGTGGGTCACCCTCCCAAGCCATTCGGCAAACCGGGCAGCGGCAGTTCCATTGTGGAACTCCACCGCCCGCCGCCGACCCGATAATGATTGCGTGCATGCAGTCGTACCGAGTTCGACGGAGTAATCGTCAGATCGAGTCGATCGGATCGATCGGGAAATCTGCAGACTCGTAGCTCGTGACTTCCATGCCGACGCATACTTCAGTGACGTTGGGCTTAGACCATGCCATGACAATCTCCATTGGCGGATCCACTCGGTAGGCTGCCTTTAGGGTCAGCCAATGCCACGCTAACAGAAGACACGCAAAGGAACGCACTATGGCTGCTATTCGGTTTTGCAATAGTTCCCTGCCAACGCGGTTGGCAGCCATCATGCGCAGGTTCAGGTTCAGAGATGAGGAGTGCCCCGATCAAGAACTCGGCTGTGGATTCATCCGATGTCGCCTTTACGGCGCCTCGTTCCCGGCGCCCATCCATCGCATCGTGCGTTAGACTTCCTGGGAAAGCCGGAAACTGCCGATGCCAACGGTCCGGCAGACGGAATTGAGACCAATGGAATACTTCCCACGTAGAAGAGGTCCTGTATAGTCTTGTCAACGGACACGGCATCTCGGGTCAGACCACCGATGAACGATATAACTGTTCACACGAACCTCCGCTTTCGGTCGGCGGCGGCGGCTGGGAGTCCGAGGATTACTCTGCATCAACTCGAGATATTCTGCGCAGTGGCGCAGTCCCTGACGCTTACCCGGGCAAGCAAGCAACTCGGACTCGCGCAACCCTCCCTGTCGCAGCAACTCTCAAGACTGGAAGCAATCGTTGGAACGAGGTTGTTCGACCGCACAAACAATCAAATGATCCTGACCGATGCCGGGCAGTTTCTTCTTCGTCATGCGCTTCTCGTGCTCAATGCCGTCGATGAAGCCGAAGTGGGTTTGCGCGAGTTTTCGTCTGGCGCCCGCGGTGTCATCCGGGTCGCAGGGTTGAACTCCATCCTGCGAGTACTGATGCCCGCAACTGTCTCCAAGATGAGGGACACTCTGCCCGGGATGGAGGTGGACCTGCATGAGGTCGCCCCGGCCGAAGCGCTTGAATTGCTCTATGCCCGGCGTGTTGCGATCGGCCTCATTGCCTCGAACTCGGTATCGCAGAGCAGCACCTCGTTCCTGCAGATCCCCATCATGCGGGACCCCTACGTGTTGGCTGTCCCAAGCGGCTTGGATATCTCTCGTATCGAAAATCCGGAATCGGATCTCTCTGCAGACGAGCGAGACGTGCTGAACAACTGCATCGAGTTCAATTTCGGAACGCAGCATGCCTTGCGTGTCGAGCGTTGGTACCAGAGGATTCTGCCGCAACATCAGGTCATCGCCCGGTGCCGCAATTATGAGGTGGCGCTTGGAATGGTGCAGGCAGGGCTCGGAGTCTGCATGGCCCCTGCCCTCACGGCCCACTCCGGAACCGGTCCCATGGCCGGTGTCGATCTTTACCGAACCGATCAACCGGATCGGGAGATCGTTGCCATGGCGCCGGCCCAGTACACCCGCCTCGAACCCTTCCGTAGTTTCATCCTTGCCCTTCAGGATGTTGCTCGCACCGTCGAGTTCCCGCCCATGTACGCCACGCCACCCTTCATCAAGTGCGCCGCCCAAAGCTGATATCCCGACTGTGCGAGGAACCTGGTGCGCCAACGGTTTGCCTCCTCACAGCCGAGCGTTCACGGAACGCTTGAACCGGATGCCCGTTGAACGCCTGTCCTGGAGGATCACAGCGATGTCGGCTTCGTTCACGAAAGCAGTCATGGCGATTTGCGCCGGATCCGGCTTCCTTCTGAGCTCAACCGTGATCGGGTCCGCCCAGGGTCCCTCGCCGGACTCCTCCGGCCCTGCGCCCTTGTCGGGCACAGGATCCGGGACCTTTCGTGAATCAGGCATGGACAAGAGCAGAGCCGACAGGAGCCGAACGGGCAGCACTGGACATCCCCCGCCCGTTGCCCGTCCCAACAACGATCCTGGCTCACCTGAGAGTGCACCGGAGTCCAGTCTCGACAAGAACAAGAATGCCGTGACGACCTCTCCTCGGTAAGAAGGCGATAAACACTCGTTGAGACCGCATGCCTGCGGCTCTCCCGCGCCGTGTGCCGCTGGCGCATCATGCGAGAAGGTGTCGCCGGTTTTTCGCAAGCGATGCGCTCCTCTAGAGCCTTTTCCATGAACTTCGGTTCATGGAAAAGGCTCCTGTTGGAAAAGGCTCCTGTTGTTTGAGAAAGACGCCTTTTCTTCGCAAAACCGGCATCCACTTTTGCGGAAAAGGCTCTAGGAGGGAGCATCGGCGAAGGGCCCTGGCTTGGCGCACCGGTCACGTCATGAGTCCGAACAGCCTTTTACCCGCGTCGGACGGAGCATGAGAGGCCGTCGGACCCCGACGGCTCGGACCACAGACAAATTGTTCAAGGCCTGTCCACGAGAATACCGGCGGCAGCACGAAAATCCCACGGCTTGAGAAATGTGCCCTGCCAGAGCCCGATCTTCTCGTTCCGAGCCGCCTTCTCTGCCTCGACGAAGTCTGTCGTTTCGTCCGTTCGTGCGACCGCAAATCCGCTCCGCACCATCGCTTCGTTCAGATTGCGCCCATTCACGGTGCAGATTCCAAGGATGCGACCGTAGCGATCCGGCGGTCTGACCTGAGTGCATGTGGTGTCGCCCTGCGAGACCAGCGTCTCGAGCTGGCGGACTGCGGCCGGCCAGCACTCCCAGATTTTGCCGCCGATCGTGCAGGTCTCTTTGCGTTCGACGGATTCCATCCCGAACAACATGATCCGCGTGCCCGCAATCTCTATCACGTCGGCGTCAACAGCACTGGCTTTGCCGCTCAGTTCGGTTGCCAGCACGGGAGTGATGGATGTAGTAAGAGTAGTAAGCAGAATAGCAAATACTCGCATCAACCTGTCCTTTTCCTGGATGCCGTCATGACCGACATGTTCGCTCGCTTTACGCAAATCGCCGCTATCGCTGCGCTTGCTTCTGGCGGTACCTCGTTTTGGTCCAGCGGGGCCCTCGCGCAGGAGAGGGAGGCGTTCCTGGCCGGCACGGTCAAAGATTGCCGGTCGTGCGATCTCACAGGGGCCAAACTGAAGAGGCGCGATCTCTCGGGAGCGGATTTGACCGGTGCCGATCTGACCGATGCGGTGCTGCACCGGACCAATCTGTCCGGCGCGAAGCTCGATGGTGCCAAGCTCGTGCGCGCGAATTTGAATCGCTCCGATCTGAGGCGGGCCACACTCACGAAAGCGAACCTCACGGAAGCACTTCTGTACGAGGCGGACCTGAGCGCAGCCGATATTTCGGGCGCAGTTCTGACCCATGCGCGCATCGGAGAGGCCCGCCTCGCCGGGCTCAATGCCGAACGCGCGGATCTGAGCGGCGCCAATGCGATGGGCGCAAGAGCACCCCGCGCCAACTTTGCCAACGCCAACCTCTTGGGTGCGAACTTCCTGAAAACCAATTTACAGAGAGTGGACTTCACGGGAGCGCAACTCGACGGCGCCGGTTTCGTGGAGGCCAAACTCGTCGGAGCCAATCTGGCCGGCGCCTCGGCCGTCCAGACGGACTTTCTTGCCGCCGATCTGACCGGCGCGAAATTGGACTCGGCCGACCTGAGAGGATGTCGGCTTGAACGCGCGAACATGACGAATGTGGATCTCAGCAGGACGAACTTCGCAGGTGCCATCATGCCCGATGGAACCACAAGAGAGTGAGGCCGGAGAACTCACTCGGGGGTGCGTGGGAGATCTGCAGCATAATACTCGAAGCGGGTTGAGCTTTCGAAATTGTTGCTCTGAGCCTGGCCCGTGCTGTCGTCGACAGCCCTCTGGCCCGGCCTCCGATAGAAGTGGTTCTCAAGAATGAGGCGTTTGCCCTCGAACGCTTTCTCGCAGTGGCTTTTCACATAATGCATACCGACCGGGCTCTCTCCCTCCATCTTGGGAAGATCGGCACACTCCCATCCAGGGGCGCCGAAGTTGTGACGAAGGAAGTTTGCAAGTGTCCAGAGCTTGATCCTCGGCATGGAATCATCCCGCGGGTCAGTGACGATTCGGACGCCTTGGAGGACTCCGTGATCATCGATCAGAGCCGAGACGATCACCGGAAAGTCGAAAACCGTAGTTCCGCTGAAACGCCGGATTTCCGCTTCGCGGCCGAGTGCACGCGCCCAATATTCGAGCTCGTCATCGTACCGAAAATAGACCTCGTGGAGACCTGATCTTTCCGCCCTGCACCGCCCGTAATCCGTAAAACCCTTGAGCGGAATCGAAGGCGGCCCGCCATTCGTGCCGCATGCGAAGTCGACATATTCGTTGGGAAGATCGGCCGCATTGGTGCCGATCCTGAGATCCCAAACGTCGCGGCGTGCAGGCCGTTCCTGGGCAGCGGCAGGAGGGAGAGACGAAAGAGCCAATGCGATCAGCAAGCCTGCGGAACACCGCTTCAGTCTATTCCTCACTCCTCACCTCTCTCAACTGATTGACGGATGTGCGGGCCTCAGTGCACGACGCCAGCGGCAATCAGGCGGCATTCGTTCACTTCGCTGCCAAAGAACTCGATGCATTCTTCCTTGGACACCTGCTGCGGCTTCCCGACGACTTTCGTCATCAGGTAATCGGCGATCGCCTCGATTTCGGCCTTCTGAAGAGTCTGAGCCCCGCGCTTCGGAAGCATGTCTCCCGCGTCGGCGGCGGTCATTTCGTAGCAGCGTTTGTCGGTATATGCGAAACGATCATGGTAGGGCATGCCCGTTCCAGGGCGACCGCATTGGATCACCTCCGCGATCTGGTCGCGTGTCAGAGCAGACGTCCGCAGGCTCGGCGCGCCTCCCTCCGAGCGGGGATCCCCTCTGCCGTCTCCGGCCCAGCCATGACAGAAGCCGCAGCCCGCTTTGGTCTCCCAAAGCGATTTTCCGCGCGAAACGTCCTGTGCCGACGCCGCCGTCATCATGCAAACAAAGGCCGAGGCTGTCAGAAGCATGAGGGCCGGGAGAGGCCGTCTTGCACGAATGGAAAGTCCGAAACTCAATGCAGGCTCCGTCGGTTCGATGAATTCATTCACTTGATCAAGGTTGAGGCCGCGACATGCCGCGGCCTCTTGTCGGTTGCCCGATGCCGATGCTCGAACGGGTTCCAGCCCAGAGCTTAAAGGGAGAATACGTAGACCATCGAGGTCGTCTGGAGATCCTCGAGTTCCGGATGGGTCGACAGACGTGCCTTGGGAATGCGGCCGTGGCCGACCATGATCGCGAGGTATTGCTTTCCGTCCACCGCATAGGTCATCGGAGGCGCCGCAATGCCGGAGCCGACATTGAAGCTCCAGAGCGTCTCCAGGGTCTTGTCGTCATGAGCCGTCACCGTGCCGTCGAGGGTCGCGGTGAAGACGAGACCACCGGCCGTGCTCACCACACCCGAATAGACCGGGTATTCGAACATATGCTGGCCTGTCTTCTCGCCAGACGCAGGATCTATTGCCGTCAGGCTGCCGCCGAGTTTGCCTTCGTCGACGTAGCTGCCGCCGTTGAATGCGATCTTGCCGTCGGAGCGCTTCTGGTCGGTCGAGACCTTGACGCAGCCTTCAAGGCCGGCGCCGTAGCTCAAACCGGTCTTCGGGCTGTAGGACGTCGGGAACATATTCACGCCGCCCTGAATGTGAGGACAGGTGACGATTGCGCCCTGTTCACGTCGCGATGGAGCGCCGACCTTGTAGGTCTGGAGCTTCTTGTTTGCGTCGTACTCAAGCGGTTTGCCGGTCTTCGGATCGATTCCGTCCGTCCAGGTCAGGTTCTGGACGTACTGGCTCGCCTTGATGAACTGGCCGTTCGTGCGGTCCTGAACGTAGTGGAACCCGTTTCGCCCGAAATAACTCATGAGCTTCCGGTCTTCGCCGTCGACCTTCTTGTTGATCAACAGCTTGGAGCCGACCTCGTCGAAATCCATGAAGTCGCCGGGCGTGTACTGGAAGTACCACTTCATTTTCCCGGTATCGGTATCCAGGGCGAGAGTGCTGTTGGTGAAGAGGTTATCGCCTGGGCGGTATTCCGGATCGAACATCGGCACCGGCTGGCCCGATCCCCAGATCGTCAGCTTCGTTTCCGGGTCATAGGAGCCGGTCACCCAGAAAGCGCCGCCGCCATGCATCCAGGCATTGTTTTCGCCGCCCCAGGTCTCCGAACCGGGCTCCCCGGGCGCCGGAACGGAATAGGTGCGCCAAAGCTGCTTGCCGGTGTCGGCATCCAGCGCCGTGATGTGATCGCGCGCTCCCTGATCGCCGCCCGAACCGCCGACGATGAGCTTGTTGCCGATCACGAGTGGAGGCGCGGTCAGCGCATAGCCGTTCTTCGGATCGTCGACCTGAACCGACTGGATCTGCTCGCCCGTGTCGGCGTTGGTCCAGATCACCTGGCCGGGGCCGGTGACCGAGATGACGAAGTTCTTGTAGAGAGCAACCCCGCGGTTCGAGTTGATCCATACGTCGGCTTTGTTCACGCCGGGATCCATGACCCAGACGATCCGGCCCTTCTTGCCGTCACGGACGTCGATCTTGTAGACCGTGCCCCATCCATCGACGACATACATGAAGCCGTTGTTGACGAGGGGAGTTCCCTGAAGGTTGCCGGTCGAATTGTTGCCGGCACCGGGGACACCGCCGAGAGCGGTCGTAAACGCCACCTTGAGATTCTTGACGTTGTCCTTGTTGATTTCGGTCAGCTGGGAGTACCGGTTGCTGTTGTACTCCTTGTGAACCATGAGCCAGTTTTGAGGCTCCTTGTCCGCGTTCAGAAGCCGCTCCGGAGTGACGTCCGACGACCCTGCGGCCGGAGTTGCCGCTGGCGCCGCCTTTGGCGCGGCAGCTTGCGTATCAATAGCGAATGCAGGGCCTGCGAACACGCTCGCGAGCAAACCTGCGGTCAGTAGCTTCAAGGCATTTGGCGTTACTGTGGACATTTTGTTCCTCCCCGATAGGGCATTGATCGAAGCGAGCCTATTCATCGCCATTACACGACGAAAAGGCTTCCACTGCTTCGCTTCCACAATTTGGGCGCCTGAATTCCTTGAAGTCAACAACAAGAAATTCCCCGCAATCCGAGCTATGCATTTCTTGCAACTCTAAGCCCCACGAATATTACACAATTACTGTTCACATCGATGCGTCAGCGCAGCAAAATCAGTTGCACAGATTCGGAAGGGGCTGGACAAGTAGCCCGTGATGGAGACATTTTCTCAAAGTAGAAATCGAATCCATCCCGGGTTTATTCTGCTCAACGAGACAATAAAAACAGTCAGGCGATGCAGTGCCGATTGTGCGCCGCAACATCTGCACGGATCGTTTTCGCGATCTGTCGAGGGAGGAACTGCACTTGAGGGAAGCACAATCCTTTCGGCTTCTGACAGGCTTTGACGAGGCTATGGATTACGCTCCGCTTCTACGGCTGCTGATCCTTCTCGGGCTCATCGCCTTCGGCGTCATCGTCCTCGCGTTCTTCGGGCTGGCGCAGGCGCTTCTGGAAACTGACCGCAGTCACGTTTCGAGCCTCATCGCCGCAATCTTTCTGGCGACGAC
This sequence comes from Microvirga sp. M2, assembly GCF_047497095.1. Lineage (NCBI taxonomy): Bacteria > Pseudomonadati > Pseudomonadota > Alphaproteobacteria > Hyphomicrobiales > Methylobacteriaceae > Microvirga > Microvirga sp. M2. The sequence goes on along the minus strand of NZ_CP134064.1, from coordinate 1,158,315 downwards.
GCTTCACTGTGTGTGGCAGACGCTGCTCATCTCCCGGGAGCTCACCGCGACCCGGCGGATTGCTCGGGCCGTCCACGGCAGCGCGGGCAAGTTCCGCATTGTCGATGGCCAGGTCGTCACCGCCGAAGGCGTCATGCTCGAGCCGAGCATTCTCACACGGCACATCGCCAACCTCATCGAGAAATCAAGGGCTCAGGGAGGGCGTCGCCTCGATCAGACGCTTCTTCTTCGGTCGCTCGCGGACCAACTCCGAAACCGGGAAAAGCTTGGTTGGTTCGTGGCCGAGGCGTTGCTGCGGCTCGCATTGCTCGGCACGGCGGTCGGCTTCATCTTCATGCTAGTGCCGATCGCGTCGCTCAAGTCCTTCGACGTGGAGACGCTGCGAAGCGCTCTGGCGGGGATGAGCGGGGGTATGGCCGTCGCCCTCAATGTGACCGTCAGCGGGATCGGCTGTGCGCTGCTGCTGAAACTCGAGTACTACCTGCTGAACGCCTCCGTCAGCGAACTCTTCCACAACATCACCGAGACCACCGAGGTGCATGTCGTCTCGGCTCTCGAGAGAGCCTGAGATGGAGGAATTCGGCCTATCCGTGAACAGCAGCGACGACGGCACTTTCGTTCCGTTTACGGACATTCTGTTCAACGCGCTGCTTGGACTTGCCGTTATGGTGTTCGTGGCGTTTGCCATGATCAATCCCGAGGCAAAGACCGGGATCGTCGATATCAAGGCCGAGTTCATCGTGACGGTCCAGTGGCCGGACAACCATCCCGACGACATCGATACCTATGTCGAGGATCCGCTCGGCAACCTCGTCTGGTATCATTCTCGGGAATCGGGATTTCTTGTTCTCGATCGGGACGATCGAGGCAATTATCGCGACACGTTGACCGTCAATGGCAAGGTCATTCAGAACCCGTTGAACCAGGAGACGGTCACGATCCGAAAAGTCGTTCCGGGCGAGTATATCGTCAACGTTTTCCATTATATCGCCAATTCGGCCGACAAGGTTCCGGTTCGGGTCAAAGTCGAAAAAGTGAACCCGCGTCTGCAGGTTGTTTACTACTCGACGCTCGAACTCGACCATAAAGGCCAGGAGCTGACGGCCGTTCGCTTCACCGTTGCCGATGACGGGGCCGTCACCGACGTCAATACACGCCCGAAATCACTCGTTCAGCAGGTTCGCAAGCCGGGAGCCGGCAACGCACTCCGGTAGCGGTCAGTAGGGGAGAAGGGGGTCATGACAGCCGCCATAGCGCCCATGGTAGGCGCCTATATCGTTCTGGCCGTCCTGCTCGTGAGCTTGAACATCGCGTCCAGATGGTGGTGGCCCATCAAGGCGGGCGCGATCGCCGTAACGACCGCCTTCTTCGCGGTCTCGTATTTCGGCGTCGTCTCGCTTCTCGGATGGCCCAGCAGATCGCCTCTGCCGCCTCGGTTTCAATTGCTTTGGACAAAGATCGTCGAGCCGGACAGGCACTCGGGCACCCCCGGAGGGATCTTCCTGTGGGTGGACCCGCTGGACGAGAACAATGTGCCGCTGGGAAAGCCACGATCTTATGAAATGCGTTGGGATCCCGAGCTCGCCAAGAAGGTGGCAGGCGCGCAGGAGAAACGGCAAGCGGGTGAAGACGTCGCGGGAAAAGTCGAAAATGGCGAAGAGCAGGCGGGAGAGAAAACACAGGCCAAGATGCTTCAGCCGCCCGTAGACGACGCTCAGGCCGTGAACGGCGTCGACACGGTTCCCTTCAGAAACGACAGCGAGCAGGTGCAGTTCGAGGACATGCCGGCGCCCACCCTGCCCGAAAAGCCGCGTCTGTGATCCGGGCCGGTTCGAAAATGCCGTCCGGGAATGCAACCTTACGAGGGGACGACGCCGACGCGGTCGTCGCAGATAGGTAGACAATGATGATCAAGATCAACCGTCGCGACTGCATCGGAGCAGGCCTGGGCGCTTTGGCGTTTGCGGCAAGCCGGAAACCGGCACGGGCTTCCGAAGCGTTCAAGATCGTGGTCACGACGACGGAAACGCCGTTGATCCCGAATTCTGTCCTCGAACTGGCCGCGGACCTGGGCTATTACAAGCAGGAAGGCGTCGATGTGGAGATCGTGCGGGTGCAGCAAACGCCGTCCGCCGTAGCCGCGCTGGTCTCGAAGCAAGGTCATATGGCCAACATATCGGTCGATTCCGCATTGCAGTTGACCGCCCGCAAGCAGGTTCCCCTGAAGGCCGTCTTCTCACCGAACAAGTCCCTGCCCTATCTGATCGCCGGCAGATCCTCGATCAAGACGATACAGGATCTTGCCGGCGGTACGTTCGGCGTCGGACGGGTGGGAAGTCTCGACCATGCTTTGAGCGCCTTGGTCCTGCGGAAGAACGGCATCGACGACGCGGCCATCAGATTCGTATCGCTGGGTCAGCCCAATGTGCGTGCTCAAGCCCTCGCGGCAGGACGCATCGATGCCACGACGATGTCCATCGGCGTGTGGCTGACGATCGCCGATCAGCGTCACCTCAGGGTCCTGGTCCCTGAGTCCGAGTTCTATGCCGCCGCCCCGGTTCTGAACAAGGTCAATGTGGTCACCGACGAGACCCTGCGCAGCCGGGCGGATGAGATCAAGGCCGTCACCAGGGCGATCATCCGCCTGTCCCGCGATTTCGCCCGCGAGCCGCAACGATGGGCCGAGGCCATGAAAAAGGCCCGCCCCGACGTATCCGCCAAGGATCTGGAGCAGCTTGCCACAGCCTATCGCCGGACTTGGAGCGTCAATGGAGGGCTCAATCGGGAGGAGATTGCCGCAACGATCGACTGGAATTACGAAAGTGATGATTTCAAGGGATTGCCGAAGGTCGCGGTCCATGACTGGATCGACTTTCGCATCCTTGCCGACGTCCTCAAGGAGGTCGGCGTGCAGCCGGATCAGGACCCGCCCCTTCACTCATGACGACCGCCAGCCGTATCGAAGAAGCCCGCATCGAAGCCGTCCAGGATCCGTTGATCACGCTTGACGCCGTCTCCAAGTCTTTCGCCCGGCGCGGCGAGCGCAGCCGTGTCGAGGTGCTCAGGCAAGTCTCGCTCACTATTGACGAGCGGAGCTTCACGACGATTCTCGGGCCGTCCGGCTGCGGAAAGACCACTCTGCTGCGTCTGATGAACGGGCTTATCGCGCCCGACAGAGGCGAGGTTCGGGTGGCCGGAGCGAGACCAGCCCCGGGTCCGGATATCGGATTCGTTTTCCAATCCTTTCGCCTGCTCCCATGGCGGACCGTCCGCAACAATGTCGGTTTCGTGTTGGAAGTCAGCGGCGTCCCCGCGCATGAACGACTGGAGCGAACGGATCAGGTCCTGGCCTCGGTGGGGCTGAGTCGTTTTGCCGATTCCTATCCCGGCGAGTTGTCCGGCGGAATGAAGCAGCGGGCGGCACTCGCAAGAGCTCTCGTCGGCGAGCCGCGCATTCTGCTCATGGATGAACCATTCGCCAGCCTGGATGCGCAAACCCGCGAGCTGATGCAGGCAGAACTGACTCGTGTCTGGATCGGTCGTCCCTGTGCGGTCGTCTTCGTCACCCACAGCGTGGACGAAGCCATCCTGCTGGGTGACCAGGTCATTCTCATGGCTGCCCGTCCCGGCCGGGTTGCGGAAGTCGTCAAGGTGGATCTGCCCTATCCCCGGACCAGCGACAGCATCCGCTCCAATCCCATCTACAACGAGCTGCGCGACTATCTTTGGTCCCGCATCAGGACGATGGTGCTCTCGGATCCCGAGTCCGATTTCTATGGACGGGGCATCTGAAGCATCGGGCACGAATTCGAAGCCACGTCCGATGCTGTAGCGAAAAGCGGGTTCGGCTTTACACGGCCACAGCGCTCTCTGCCGGACGGTTGGCCGGCTCGATAAGGGACAGAAAGGCAGCGTCCAGATCGGACGCCTTGGTACGCCGGATGAGTTCGCCAGGGGGGCCATTGAAAAGGAGATGGCCCCGGTGGAGGACCAGCACACGGTCCGCATTCTGAGCCTCGTCGACCAGATGAGTCGCCCAGAGAACACCGACTTGGCGCTCCATGCAGAGGGCGTGAACATGCTTCAGGAGATCATGCCGGCTCTGGGGATCGAGCCCCACCGTCGCTTCGTCCATCAGGAGGAGGTCGGGATCCTGGATCAGCGCACGGGCGAGCTCGACCCTCCGTCGATTGCCGCCGCTCAGCGAGCGCACCCGAGCGTCGGCGCGGTCGGCCAAATGGAACCTGGCGAGCTCCGTGGCGATTCGCTCCGATGCCAACCGCCTTTTCAGACCATGAAGCCTTGCGTGAAATCGCAAGTTTGCGGCGACTGAAAGCTCCAGATCGAGCGTTGGCTGCTGAAACACGATTCCGAGCCTCGCGAGCGCTGCGGCCGGACGTCGTCTGAGATCGTGCCCGGCAAGTGTGACCGTGCCGGTGTCGGGCACGAAAAGGCCGGTCAGGACCTGGAACAGCGTGGTCTTGCCCGCGCCATTGGGACCCAAGAGCGCAACGAACTCACCTCTTCCGACGGTCAGGCTCACGGCATCCAGAGCGCGGAAGGCGCCGTAGGATTTGCTGACGTCTCGAACCTCAAGGACATTCACGGTCGTACACCATGTTCTTTGGTGGAGGCTCAATGAAGGAAGATGGACACTTCTATTCGAGCCTTGTCTCCAGAGCGTATCTGCCTAGACATCAGAAGACTAGACTGCTGGTCTATCGTTGTGCAAGATTTCTCACCGACAAGCCGCTCGCAGAAGCGGTACACGCAAGGGAGAAGCGAATGAGAACAGTACTCGTAGCCTTGTCCGCAGGTCTGATATCGTGCGGCGCAGCATTAGCCGAGGGCAATCTCGCGTCCAAGCCGACACGTCTCGACCCGCTCGTGCTGAACAAGGACCTTTCCATGTCGGTGAAGGAATACCAACTCAGCACCGGCAAGTATTACAAGTGGACAGTCGAAAGCAAAGGCGGTGACGAGTTCCGGATCTCTGCTCCCGAGCTATTCCGCAACTCCTGGATCGACCAGATCGTGATCAACGATATCGAGGTCAAGCCGATGGGCGGCATCTACGGCGTCGAATTCGACGAGCCCGGCAAGGCCGATATCTGGTTCGTCCCCGTGCGCCCAGGCAATTACGAGTTCTATGTACCGGGTCAGCAGGAACGTGGGATGATCGGCAAGTTCATCGTGCGGTGACGGCGCCGTACCGGTTGAGGACGCTCCTTCATGCGCATATCCTTATCGTTTTTCGCGCGCCCGACGCCTTGCGCGCTGGCGCTCATGCTAGCCCTGGCCGCGGGTTCTGTCCAAGCCAAGGATACCGGGCTCGTCTTCGTCAGCAATGAGAAGACGAGCGACATTACGGTGATCGACCCGACGTCCATGAAGGTCGTCAACTCGATCAAGACCTCCCGCCGGCCGCGCGATATGCATCTCAACAAGGACAGGACCCTGCTCTACGTCGCCTGCGGTGACGACGACGTGATCGATGTGATCGATGTCGGCAAGCAGGCGGTGGTCGATCACATTCCGACAGGGCCGAGCCCCGAGGTGTTCCGTCTGAGTGCCGACGAGTCGACGATCTACGTCTCCAACGAGGAAAACTCCTCGCTGCAGATCATCAGCGTCAAGGACAAGATCATCACCCACGAGGTCGCGACCGGCGCGGAGCCCGAAGGCGTGGTGGTGAGCGAGGACGGAGGAACCATCTACGTGACCTCGGAGGTCGCCGACATGGTCCACGTGGTCGATGCCAAGAGCGGTGCGGTCACGGACAACATCATCGTGGGAACCCGTCCCCGGCGCTTTGCGCTGACTCCGGACGGGAAGGAGCTCTGGGTCTCGGCCGAACTTTCCGGGGAGGTCTACATCATCGACCGCGCCACGAACCAGATCAAGCAGGTGCTCAAATTCCTGCCCCCCAGGTTCCGCCAGGTCGACGTCACTCCGGTGGACCTGACCATGACCCAAGATGGCAAGACCGCTGTCGTTACCCTCGGCCGCGCCAATCACATCGCGTTTGTCGACGTCCTGACCCGGAACATCGAAAGCTACGTCCTGGTCGGAAGCCGGGCGTGGGGCCTGCACCTCACCAAGGACGAGAAGACGCTCTATGTCACCAACGGCTTGAGCGACGACGTATCCATCGTTGACGTGGCTAGCCGAAAGGTCCTTAAGTCCGTTCCCGTCGGCCGCGTCCCTCATTCGATCGTTATCGATGAATAGATATTGCGGCCTCTTTCTGTGCGTTGCCGCAGGAGCCACCTTATGCTTCGGGACAGGCCAGGCTCAGGAGCAACCGGCTCCTTCGCCTCCCCTCGCCCGCCCGGCACAATCGCAACAGGCGCTTCGGATCGGGTACGTGGAGCTTGCCGGCGATCCCCGCTACGACGCGGATGCAGCCTATGCCCGCATCCAGTTGCGGCCGCTGGATCGGCCCTTCGCCGGCGCTGAAGTCGCCATGGCCGAGGCCGAACCCATCAGCCGGGTCATCAAGACGACTTTCTCGCTCGAGCGCTTCTCCGGCGTCGACCTCGACGAGATCGCCGCAAGAGCCGAGCGCTGGGTTGCTGACGACGGCATTCATTTCATTCTCGCCGATCTGCCCGCGGACGACTTGGCCGAACTCGCCCGACGCATGCGGGACAAGCCGGCGCTTATCCTGAACGTGTCGGCCGCGGAGGACGACCTCCGCGGCAAGAACTGCCAGCCCAACCTGCTGCACACGATCCCGAGCCACGCCATGCAGGCGGATACGGTTGCCCAGTACCTCGTGGCTCGGAAGTGGCCGAATGTACTGGTGCTGCAGGGCTCGCGCCCGGAGGACGCCCGGATTGCCGCCGCGCTACGACGATCGGCGACCCGGTTCGGCCTGAAGATCGTGGATGTGCGCCAGTTCCAGCTGACCAACGACCCGCGGCAGCGGGAGCAGAGCAATGTCAGCCTGCTCACCGGCGGCGCCGATTACGACGTGGTGTTCGTCGCCGACAGCGACGGTGAGTACGGCCGTTATGTGCCCTACCAGACCTTGCACCCGCGGCCGGTGGTCGGCACGGTGGGCCTGGTGCCCGATGCCTGGCACTGGTCCTGGGAACGCAACGGTGGACCGCAGGTGAGCAGCCGCTTCGAGAAGCGCGCGAGTCATCGCATGACCGGCACGGACTGGGCGGCCTGGATCGCCGTGAAGGCCATTGTGCAATCGGCCCTGCGGACGCGCTCGGTTGCCTACGGGACCAACCGCGAGTTCCTGCTCGGCGACAAGATGAATCTCGACGGATCCAAGGGCAACCCGATGAGCTTCCGCTCCTGGGACGGCCAGCTCCGCCAGCCCATGCTCCTTGTCACCCAGAATGCGGTGATCGAACGGGCTCCCATCAGGGGCTTCCTGCATCAGACGAACGACCTCGATACGCTGGGCATCGATCGGCCCGAGACGCAATGTCGGCAGTAAACGCTCGAGAGGCCGGATCGAGGGTCAGTTGAACGGAACGGAGTGAAATGAAATTCGATCATGCCTCGCAAGCCCTTGAAGCCGTGACCGCGCGGGAACTCGTCAAGTTCGTGCAGCAGAGAGGGCGGCTGTTCTCGGCCATGGTGCGGCCTACCCTGTGGCTCGTTTGCTTCGCGGTCGGATTTCAGGACGTGTTCGGCGTCTCGATCATCCCGCCTTACGAAACATACATTCCTTACCAGGTCTATGTGGTGCCGGGACTGCTCGGAATCGTCCTGCTGTTCCACGGAATGCAATCCTCGCTTTCCATGGTCTACGACCGGGAAATGGGGATCATGCGGCTTCTTCTGACCGCCCCTCTCCCCCGCTGGTACACACTGCTCTGCAAGTTGACGGCCGGAACCATTCTCTCGGTTCTCCAAGCCTACGCCTTCCTGGTGATTGCGCTGCTTTTCGGAGTCGAGCTTCCCTGGTCGGGATGGATCACGATGCTTCCCTGCCTCATACTCGGGGGTCTCATGCTGGGATCGATCGGCCTGGCGCTCTCCGTCTATATCCGGCAACTCGAGAATTTTGCCGGCACCATGAATTTCGTCATCTTCCCCATGTTCTTCATGTCTTCGGCGCTGTATCCGCTTTGGAAGCTGCGCGAGGCCGGCGCGGAAGCGCTCTACTTGGTCGCATTGCTGAACCCGTTCACGCATGTGGTCGAGCTGGTCCGCTTCGCGGCCTACGGCAAGCTGAACGCCGTATCGTTGGCCGTGGTCGTGATCTGCTCGATCATCGCCTTCTTTGTGGCCGTTCTCGGCTACGATCCTCAGAGAGGTTACATTCGGCGGGCCAGGCCCGCGGGCTAGCGGCAAACGTCCGGTGAAGCAGAAAGGCCGGGTCCCGATTCCGTTTGCCGCAATGCGGCGGGCTATCTCTGGTCAGCAAAGGAATCTCTGATATGAGACGACGTCAATGAGCGCTTCGAGCCGCCACGTGTCGATCCTCCGACTCCTGGTTCTCGTCATTGTGACAGGCGTTTGGTGGGGCGTCGCCCGGGTTGCCGATAGCAGGTTCATCCCGACACCACTGGAAACCCTCGACGCTGGCGCACGGATGATCTCCACCGGGGTTCTTCAGAAGGCGCTCGGGCAGAGCTTGCTCGTTTTCCTAAGCGGCTATCTTCTTGCCACCGTGATCGCCATTCCTGTCGGCCTCCTGATGGGCGGATTCCGGATTCTCGGTCGGACTCTGGAGGTCTATGTCAATGCGCTTGCGGCAACCCCACGGGTGGCTTTCATTCCATTGATCATTCTCCTGCTGGGCCTCGACGCGGAGGCCAAGATCGCAATCATCTTCCTTGGTGCCGTCATGCCGATCTTGATCAACACCTATGCGGGAGTGGCAGTGAGCGATGACGAGCTCGTGGAGATGGCTCGCTCGGCCGGTGCGGGACGAATGGCGATCTTCTTCAAGATCATGCTGCCGGGCGCGATTCCGTTCGTCCTGGCAGGACTGCGCCTGGGTGCCGCCATCGGCCTCATCAACACGATCGTGGCCGAGGTGTATACGGCAGTCAGCGGCCTGGGCGGCCTGCTTTCGGTCTACGGCAACACGTTTCAGATGGCGCCGTACTTCGTTGTGGTTCTGGTCCTGGCGCTCATCGGGGGTTTAGTGACCTATCTGATCCGGGTTCTTGAACATCGGATGGGCCGCTGGCGGGGTTCTGTCGCGAATTTTCGATGACGACAGTCCGATTGCGATTCCACCCGCGAGCCTCGTGCAGACAGGATATCGAACTGCTCGGCCAATGAAGGCTGCACCGCTATCGGGCCATCGACAGCAACGGCGACACGGTCGAATTCTGGTTGTGCGAAAGACGCAATCTGATGGCGGCTAGACCATCGGACGAAAAGGCGGGAACCGGTTTTGCGTGAAAAGATGCTCAAAAGCATCAACTGACAGCATCGGATGTGGGTCCGATTTCACGTCCGGTGCTGTAAGCACTTCCTGCGCAAGGCGCTCAAGCGCCACGCCGGCCCGAGCCGATTGTGATCGATGGCAGCCAGGCGAACCGTGAAGCCATCCTCTCCTGCGATACGGCCGATCGGCCCCAGGATAGAGTACGGCGAGATCTGAAACCCATTCGAATCCGGCAGGAGCCGTATCGGCTACTTGGATCCGCCATACGCTACCCGAAAGATCGTGCCGTTGGCGTCGTCGCTGACCAGCAGGGCGCCGTCGCGCGCGACGGCGATGCCGGCGGGCCGGCCCCAGACCGTTTTTGCATCCAGCACGAAGCCGGTCATGAAGTCCTCGTACACGCCGGTCGGCTTGCCGTCCTTCATGCGGGCGCGGATCACCTTGTATCCGGTTCTTTCTTCCCGGTTCCAGGACCCGTGCATCGTGGCGAAGGCGTCGCCGCGGTACTCGGCCGGGAACGCGTCCGCATCGTAGAAGACGAGCTGGAGCGTGGACGAATGCGCCTGGAGCAGAACATCGGGCACGAGAGCCTTGTCCTTCAGGTCCGGGCGCTCGCCGGCATGGGCCGGGTCCTCGTTGCCGCCCGTGTAGTACCAGGGCCAGCCGTAGAACCCGCCCCTCTGCACGCTGGTCAGGAAATCGGGTGCGAGGTTAGGTCCGATGTGGTCGCGTTCGTTGCCCGTGCACCACAGGGTGTCGGTGCCCGGCTGCATGGTCATGCCGGAGCAGTTGCGCAGCCCGGTCGCATAGTTGCGGACGCTCTCGCCTTCCGGGTCGAACACACGCACCACGGCCCGGTTCTCTTCGTCGCCCCAGGCCGCACCGGACCCGTGCGTCTTCTCGAAGGCCTTGATCTCTTCAGGGGTCTTCCTCGGCATGTCGGGGGCGACATTGGTCGACGAGCCGATCGAGACGAAGAGGCGCTGGCCGTCCCGCGAGACCGCCAAATCGCGGGTCCAATGCCGCTTGGTGGGGATGTCCGGAATGATGACCTGAGCCGGCCCGCTCGCCTTGCGGTCGCCGAGCCGATACGGGAAGCGCACGACCTGGTTGGTCGCCCCCACATAGACATAGCGGGGCTCGGCCGGCGGGTAGAACACGATGCCGAAGGGCTTCTGGATCCCCTCGGCGAAAACCTCGGGCTTCGCCGGCCCAGCCTTGGCCGCATCGGCAGGGAAGACCAGGACGCGTCCGCTCCCGCTCTCGGCCACGAAGACGTCGCCATTCGGGGCGATCCGGATGACGCGGGGCTGGTTCAGGTCACGGGCGACCACCTGCACCGTGAAGCCCTGCGGCACGGCCGGCAGCTTGCCTTGCGGCGCCGGGACGACGGTGGCCATGTTCTCGAAGTCAGGAGCTTCGGGGTCGTTCTGGGTCAGGCTCGGCGGCGGCAGGTCGGCGGGCGTGATGTGCCGGCTGACGCCGGGGGCATCGTCCTGCCAGGTGCCGAAGGCCTTGGACCCGGTGCGCACCTCCTGGGCGTGCAGGGGCGCCAGCAAGGTGAACGCCAGTGGAAGACTCGTCAGGATTGCAGAGGCGTGCATCACTGCCTCCCCAGAAAGCTCTCCGGCCCAGCGATGGCAAACGGATGTCGTCGGTTTCTGGTTCCACGATCGGCACCGCGCGATAGTCCTGGATGCAGCCTGATCGTCATGTGTCACCGCCTTTGTCCTGGCCCCCACCCGCTTGGGCTTTCGGGAGGGCTCCGGGCCGTGATCACGGCGATTATCGTGATCCAGAGCAACGTCGGCAGTTCGCTCAAGGTCGCCTTCGACCAGTTCGCGGGATCGCTCCTCGCCGCCGTTTACGCCAGCGTCATTGTCCTCGCGATTGCACCGGACGATCTGCTCTCAAGCACGGTCGCGCCGATCTTCTCTGGCGCCGATGACCATCCTGGCGGCCTTCTCCGCTGGCTTTCGGGTTTCGGTGAACGGATCCGCGGCCCGAACGGGAGTTGCACCTCACAAGCATCATCAGCTTCCCGCGGCTCGCGCCATGGCCCACGAGGTCCTGCATCAGGAGCTTGCTCTGTTTGCTGAAGGCTTTGCGGCCACGGCCGAATAGAATGTAGAGCAGGACGCCGATTCCGGGCAGGGTGTGGAACAGGAGCATCCAGGCCAGGGTCGCCTGCGGCCGCCGGTTTTCCAGAAGAAGTCCAGAAGAAGGAAGATGCCGGTGAGCAACGCATAGCCTGTAAAGAACCAGCCGACCGCAGCTGCCGAGGTCATCCCGCCGGCACCTCCTTCCACCGTCAACGATCGGGTGCCTCCTCCAGTGCAGGGTCTCTAACCCAGCATCAACAGGCCAAGCAGGACCACCAGGATCAAACCCAACGCACCGCTCGGCCACAGCCCCCACGTGCGGCTGTAGGGCCACACGGGAACGGTGGCGATGATGAAGAGCACGACAAGGGCGATCAGAATGGCGCTGAGTGTCATGGTGATGGTTGGCCTGGAACCGGATTGACCCGGGATTGCCTGCAGCAATCCCGGCTGCTCGCTGTTTCGACGTACGGACATTGGACTTAGTTCCGTTTCCCGGATCGGAAACGCCGAGTCCTCGCATCGAGGCGGGACATGGCCCGATCGACCCACGAGCGGCCGATCTGCCATCTCCCATGACGCCGCTGCCCCCCGCGGAAGGACCGGGGCCTCATAGGGGCGCCAGCCTGGTGACCAATAACCGAGCGGGCAAGGCCCTGGCCCGATGGAGCGCGGCGCTGAACCGTTTTAGCGGGAAACCCGCCGGAACAGCGGCAGGCGTGATCCGTTGTCTTGGCTAACCTTCTGCAGAGACGGGCGATGAGCAGGGATTGGCCGCACGGGTTTTCTGTCGGCGTGGTTTTCGCATCCGTGGCAATGACAGGGGGAGGTCCTGCCGTGGCCCAGACCCTTTCCCTGAGGCCGGCCGGCATGCCGAAGATCGGCACGGTCGCCGAGCGCTACCAGTCCTACAACGTCGAGATGCTGGAGGTCACCGGCGGCAAGTTCTGGCGGCCCTATGGCCCTGACCTCGAAGCCGCCCTGCGCCAGCCCGCCCCGGCTCCTGCGGCCCGGGCGAGCGGCGACACGCCCGCCGGCATGAACCCGGCCCTGTACGAATACCGGCCCCCCATCGATCTGGCCAATCCACGCCTGCGCAAGCTGGCCGCTGCTCTGGGACCGGCCTATGTCCGCGTCAGCGGCACCTGGGCCAACACCACCTACTTCCCCGAAACCGAACAGGCGCCCGCGAACCCGCCGGCCGGATTCATGGGCGTCCTGACCCAGCAGCAGTGGAAGGGCGTGATCGACTTCGCCATGGCGGTGGACGCGGAGATCGTCACCTCGTTCGCCACCGGGAAGGGAGCCCGCGATGCCGCCGGCGTCTGGACGCCCGACCTGGCGAAGCGGTGGCTCGCCTTCACCCGTGCGGCCGGCGGCCGCATCGCGGCGGCGGAGTGGATGAACGAGCCCACACTCGCGGCCATGGGCGGAGCGCCCCAGGGCTACGACGCGGCCGCATACGGGCGCGACTTCAAGATCTTCCACGCTTTCGCCAAGCAGGCGGCGCCCGACATGCTGATCCTCGGACCCGGCTCAGTGGGCGAGGCGACGGGCGATTGGGCTGTCGCCGCAGGTTACGGCAGTGATGTTCTGCTGAAGGCGCGCGACCTGATGGCCGCCATCCAGCCCGCCCACGTCGACGGGTTCTCGTACCACCATTATGGCGCCGTCTCACGGCGCTGCTTCTCGACGGGGCCGCACGCAGACCACGCCCGAGGCGGCTCTCACGGAGAATTGGCTCGGACGCACCGACCAGACGCTCGCCTTCTACCGTCCGGTCCGCGACGAGTTCGAGCCCGGCAAGCCGTTCTGGAACACGGAGACGGCCGACGCGGCCTGCGGCGGCAACCTGTGGGCCAACACCTTCCTCGACACCTTCCGCTACCTCGACCAGCTCGGCCGCCTCGCCAAGCAGGAGGTCAGGGTTGTCGCCCACAACACGCTGGTGGCGAGCGACTATGGTCTGCTGAACGACAGGACCCTGGAGCCGAAGCCCAACTACTGGGCGGCATTGTTGTGGCGGCGGCTGATGGGTTCGACCGTGCTGGAGGCGGGCGTGCCAATCGAGGAGGGCCGGCATGTCTATGCCCATTGCCTGCGCGGCGCACCCGGAGGCGTCGCGGTGCTGGCGATCAACAACAGCCGGACACGGCCGAGTGCGATCGAGATCCCGAATGCGGCGGAAGGCTACACGTTAACGGCGCCACAGCCGGATTCGGCCAGCGTCCGGTTGAACGGACAGGAGCTGAGGCTCGGGCCCCAGGACGAGTTCCCGGACCTGCGGGGCAGCCGCGTTCAGGCGGGGCCGGTTGAGCTCGCGCCCGCAAGCATCACCTTTCTCGCCGTCCCGGAGGCCGGAAATCCCAGCTGCCGGTAGGGCGGTCAGGCGGCCTTCGGCTCCAGATGCCGCTCCCGCGACAGCTATGGCGTCCGGATTCCGACAAAGGGTAGAAGCGACCGCTATTCTCGCCGCTTGCCGGTTGGGGTTGTCTATTTGTTGGTGGATCCTCGGGGTTCGGGCTCGACCGGAGCCTCCCGAATGCCGGTGACGCCGGTCCAGGCGGGAGGGTCGCTTGCCGGAAACGACTCGCGGTCGGCCTCCTCAACGGGATCGGCGCTGGGATCGGGTTCGCGATTGGTTGTCGCGGGACGGGTCAAATGCGATGCCGGATCTCCGCGGACGATCACGCCGCCGATATCCTGCACTCGGCCCGCGAACGGCGACGAACCATTCTCGGTGATCTCGGCGACCAGCGCGACCTCACCGGGCTTCAACCGGCTCGTGATCTCCTGCCGAAACCCTGTGCGGTCGTCCTGAGCGATCAGATCCGCGGCCTGTCCGACCACGGCTCCTCCGATCGCCCCGATCACGGCCCCGGCCGGGCCGATCGCCAGGCCGGCAACGGCTCCGATCAGAGCCGTAACGGCGGTTCCGATGGGGCCCTCGTCGGCCAGCCGCCTGGCTTGCAGGCGTCCCGAGCGATCCTTTTCGACAACAGCCAGTCCGTCCAGGGCAATGCTCCCTTCGGCGTGGAGATCCTTCAGAATCCGGATCCCTTCGGCCGCCTGTGCTTCACCCGGAAAAACCATAGCAACCAATTCGCTCATCGCCTCTCTCGCGTTCTCTTGGCGTTGGCAAGCAGGCACCGAGCAGCGACCCGGAACAGCCCTGTTTTACTCGGCCGCCTCGTGCGCGCCGGGACGCTCCGATGGTTTTCGCTCGACCTCGACCGAAGTATCGGTCCGCTCAGATGCCTTTGCCTGCGGCTCGATCACGACCCTCCGCTGGGCGCCGTCCCAGCGGGCGAGCACCCGGTCGCCCTCGTGGACCTCGTTCGCCAGCATGGCGCGGGCAAGCTGCGTCTCCAGCTCCGAACGGATCAGGCGGCGAAGCTCGCGGGCGCCGAACTCCGGTCGGAAGCCCGCCGCAGCCAGATGATCGACGAGACTGCCGTCGATATCGAGATCGACGCCTTGGCCGTGGGCCGTGCGCCTCACCCGCTCCAGTTGCATCTCGACGATGGAGCGGATCTCACCGCGAGCCAGAGCGTGAAACACGATGATCTCGTCGATGCGGTTGATGAACTCCGGCCGGAAGTGACCGCGCAGGACGTCCATCAGTTCGCGCTTGAGACGGGCTTGATCCTCCTCGGCCGTGCCACGCACGTTGAGGTGGCGCTGGATGATGTCGGAGCCGAGATTGCTCGTCGCGATGATGACGGTGTTGGTGAAGTCCACCACCCGGCCCTTGCCGTCGGTGAGCCGTCCGTCATCGAAGACCTGCAGCAGCACGTTGTAGACGTCCGGATGCGCCTTCTCGATCTCGTCGAGCAGAACCACCGAGTATGGCCTGCGCCGAACCCTCTCGGTAAGCTGCCCGCCTTCCTCGTAGCCGACATAACCGGGAGGGGCACCGATCAGGCGAGCCACCGCGTGCCGCTCCATGTATTCGGACATGTCGAGGCGGATCATCGCGTCCTCCTCGCCGAAGACCGTCTCGGCAAGGGCCTTGGCGAGCTCGGTCTTGCCGACGCCGGTCGGGCCGAGGAACAGGAAGGTCGCGATGGGGCGGCTTCCCTCGCGCAAGCCCGCCCGCGCCAGGCGTACGGCGTCGCTCACGGCCCTGACGGCCTCCTCCTGACCGATCACACGCTGGTGCAAACGCTCCTCCATGTTCACGAGGCGCTGGCGTTCTTCCGTCGTAAGCTCGTTGACCGGAACCCCGGTGAGCTTCGACACCACCTGAGCGATGTGCTCGGTGCGCACCTCCGTCGATGCCGAGCCGCGTTCCCGCCGCCAACGTTCGGTCGCGTCCTGCAATTCCTTGTTGCGGGCATCGTGCTGAGCCTGGAGCTCCGAGGCGCGGTCGAACTGCTTGCGCGAGGCGGCATAGTCCTGCTCGCGCTTGAGCTGGCGCACCTCGGCCTCCAGCTCCTGCACGTCGACGGGCCGCGCGGTGGCCGAAATCTTCACCCGGGCGGCGGCCTGATCGATCAGGTCGATGGCCTTGTCGGGCAGGAAGCGTCCTGTGATGTAGCGGTCTGACAGCTCCGCCGCCGCGATGACCGCGTCGTCCGTAATCGTGACCTTGTGGTGCGCCTCGAGGGTATCGCGCAGGCCGCGCAGGATCATGATGGTCTGGGCCACCGTCGGCTCGGGCACGAAGACCGGCTGGAAGCGGCGCTCCAGAGCGGCATCCTTCTCGATGTGCTTCTGGTACTCGTTGAGCGTGGTGGCGCCGATCAGGTTGAGCTCGCCGCGGGCGAGCGCCGGCTTGAACACGTTGGCGATGTCGAGGCCGCCTTCCCCACCCCCCTGGCCGGCGCCGACGATGGTATGAAGCTCGTCGATGAACAGGACGAGTTCGTCTTCGCGCTCGGTGACCTCCTTCAGGATCTGCTGCACACGCTCCTCGAACTCGCCGCGATACTTGGAGCCGGCCACCATGGAGTTGATGGAGAGCTCGACCAGACGCTTGTCGCGCAGGCTCTCCGGCACCTCGCCTGCCACGATCCGCTGCGCGAGACCTTCGACGATGGCGGTCTTGCCGACGCCGGGCTCTCCGATCAACACCGGGTTGTTCTTCTTGCGCCGGGCCAGCACCTCGATGGTGGTCTCGATCTCCTGCGCGCGGCCGATCACCGGATCGAGCTTGCCATCGCGGGCGAGCTGAGTGAGGTCACGCGAGTACTTGTCGAGATTGGGCGTGTTGGTGGGCGTCTCGACGCGACCCTCCTCGGCGCCACGGCCGACCACCTTGGTGACCTGCTGCCGGATGGCCTGCGGCGTGAGGCCGTAGCGGCGCAGCACGTCGGCCGCGATGCCTTCCCCTTCCTCGGCAAGGCCGATGAGCAGGTGCTCGGGGCCGACATAGGAATGGCCGAGCTCGCTGGACGCCGAGAAGGCGCGGGAGAGCGCGTCCTTCACCCGCGGCGAGACGCCGATCTCACCCCCCTCCTCCGGATTGAAGTCGCCCCGCGGACTCTCGGCAACGATCTGGTTGCGCAGGTCGTCGAGCGAGACCTTGAACTGCTCCAGGATGGTGCGGACGACATCGCTTTCGGTGAGCGCCAGGAGCAGATGCTCGGTGTCGACCTCCTTGCGGCCGAAATCGCCGGCCCGGCGAGCCGCGGACTGAAGAATCTCCTCCGCGTGTTCGCTCAGACGATCGGCGACGTTGGCGGCGGCTCCGCGGCCACGGGCGCGTCCGCGCCCAGATCGCACCGGAACGGGCGTCCCACCGCCATCGCCCGTCTCCGGAGCCTCATCGGCGCGATCCCTCGGGCTTGCGAGCGGGCTGCCCCCGAAGAACTCATCATTGAAGAAGTCGTCGAACAGACTGCCGCGCCGGCCGAACAGGGACTCCAGCGGTGAGCTCGGGTGTTGCTGGCGGGCCAGGCGACGATAGTCGATGTCGCACAGCTCCATGGTCTCACGGTGGCCGTTCCTGACCACCTGAGCCCGGACGGTCGCCGGCCGAATACCGCAGATATCGCAGATTCCGTTCGCCATGGCTCATCTCCCGTTGGCGTCGCTACGCTCATTGGTCACGCGGGCCGGCAAAGGGTTCAATCACACCCGCACCAGCGGCGTGTCGACCCGCTGCGGGGCCAAGAATCAGGTCTCGAGCTCGTTGATGCGGATCATCTCCGAGACGATCAGATCGTTGGTGCCATCATCGCCCTGCCCGGCCGTGCGCTTTGTGGCATCGTGGGCATCGCGGAGGATCATTGCGGCTCCGGTTCCCAAAGGATCGATACTTTTCTTGAGCCGGGCCTTGCCGTCCGGCGGGAGGATGGCGGCAACCGCACCCTCAAGGTCGGTGACATCGTCTTGTTCCAGACGCCTCGGTTGGGTCGGGACACGATCCGCTTCATGGGGCGTGTCGAAACCGATCACCACGAGTTCCGCCATGGTCGAACTCCGTGTTTGAATGGCAGCGAATAAAGCCGGGTTGGATACGGGTGTTCCAGCCGGTCGGCGAAAAATCCGAGATCCTTCTCGTTGACCATGGGAATGCCGAAATCAGCGCCCGTAATCACGACCCATCGGGAGGTGGGATCATGCCGGATGGAGCGCAGGAACGGGTGATCGGCGTTCTCCCTTCGGCGGAGGCGTTGCAGGCCGCCGTCGACCGCCTGGAACTTGCCGGCTTCGACAGAGCTCAATTCGGCGTACTTGCCCCTCAGGCGGCCGTCGAGGGCTGGCGCCGCCACCCCACCGCCACCGCGACGGATGTCGCGCTGGATCCCGCTGCGCCGACCGGCGCGTACATGGAGCCGGAGAGCGAAGGCGCAGCCGCAGGTGGCTTGATCGGTAGCCTGTTCTATCTCGGTGCCGGGCTCGCGGCCGGAGGCATCATTCTGACCGGCGGCAGCCTGGGGGTTGCGCTGGCAGGGGTCGCGGCGGCTGGCGGAACCGGGGGATTGCTCGGGGCGTTGCTGGCCTACGGCTTTCACCACGAGCATGCCCGCACCATCCATGATCAGCTTGAACACGGCGGGCTGGTGCTGTGGATCCAGCCCCGAACGGCGGAACAACATGATCTCGCCCGCGCGGAACTGGAAGCAGCCGGGGCGCGGGAGATCCTGACCCGGGCAGAAAGCTGACGACTGGTCCAGCAAAGGAGCCCGCCATGGGCTACGCAGGTTACGGCAACCACTCCGAGCCGCCTCAACCGCCGGATGCTCCGCAGGAGAGCCTCCCACAGGAGAGCCCACCGGGTGGGGCGACACCGGGCGCGGGTCCCCCTGGGTCGGAAAGCGCGGATCCGTTCCGTGAAGTCCAGGTCGATCATGCCAAGTTCGCCAGGATCGAACCGGGCCTGACGCCACCCTGGCACGAAATCAGCCCGCATCGGCGTGATGGCAATCCGACCGTCTCGCCCGAAGCGACCCGCGAGATCTCGACCCCTGCAGAAGGCGCGGGACCGTTGCCCACAGAGGGCGACGATGTCGACCCTGGATTAGGATGAGACAATTCCCCGCAGGGATCGGCACTCCCACAGCCAATGAGGACATCACCATGAACAAGACTGGCAAGCGACCGGGCGCGGAGCAGCCGAACGTGCCGGCCGAGTATCCCGATCCGAAAGCGGCCGATCGCCCTCCCCGCCCCGGTTCCGAGGATCGCCCGGGGTTCGATCTCGGCGGTTCGGACGGTCAGGAAACGGCAGGGTCGGGGCTCGGACCCGGTGAGGATGCGTTCGAGGATCCGGCCAAGCGGGATCTGCCACGGCATCCTCCTTCCGCCAAGGAGCATTGAGGTGCTGTGTCGGCGCCGAAAGCGCCTGCAGCATCGGGTGTGACATCGAACACCCATCCGATGCTGTCAGTCTCTGTTGTTGAGCATCTTTCCACGCAAAACCGGTTTCCACTTTTGCGTTCGACGCTCTAGCGATTATTCGATGGAGCTTGCCGCCGCAGGACGACCAGCAGGTTCTCCGGATCCACGGGGCCGTCATAGCGCTGTCCGTTGACGAACAACGTTGGGGTCCCGTTGACACCGCTCCGGACACCGCCGAGGAAATCCTCGCGAATGCGCTTGGCATGGCTGCCACCGAGGGCGGCCAACAGGTCCCGTTCCCCAAGGCCCAATTGCTCGCCATAGGTCACGAGGCTCGGATCACTGAGGGCTTCCTGATTCTCGAACAGCATGTCGTGCATCGGCCAAAAGCGCCCGGCAACCGCGGCTTCCTCGGCGATCTCGGCTGCGTGTTCCGCGTGCGGATGAACCTCCGTCAAAGGGAAGTTGCGGAACACGAAGCGCAGGTCATCCCCCATTTCATTCTGCACCAGCTTGAGGATGCCGTAGGCCATTCCGCAGGCCGGGCATTCGTAGTCGCCGTACTCGACCAGGGTAACCGGCGCCGTCGCCCGCCCCTGCGTCTTGTCCTTCGGGCCGACAGGAGGTGTCAGATGGGCCATGTCAGTCGCTCCTGGGCTGGCTCAATCGCTCGAGGGCCGTCAGGACTCCGTCGGCGCCTGGATTGATGCCGACCGGTGACAGATAATGCCAAGCGACGAGACCGGCATGGTCGATCACGAAGAGAGCGCGTTCGGATGTGCCCTCGTGAAACCGGTAAGCCCCGTAGCGGCGGGACACGGCTCCCTTGGGCTCGAAGTCGGCAAGCAGCGGAAAATGCAGCTTGCGCTCGCGTGCGAACGCAGCATGGCACCAAACGCCATCAACGGAGATGCCCATCAGCTCGGCGTCGTAGCGTCTGAACTCCGGCAGGACTTCGTTGAAGAGGGCCAGTTCATCGCCGCAGACCGGGCTCCAATCGGCGGGGTAGAACGCGAGGATCACCGGGTGTCCGCTCAGCTCGGAGAGTGTCACGCACTGGTCCGGCGTCGAATGCAGCGTGAAGTCCGGAGCCGGATCGCCGACCTTCGGCATGGCATGCTCACCGGCCGTCGCTGGGTTCGACATATCGGCAACTCCCTGGTTCCGGTGGTGGAGCATCCAAGGCTTCTGCCAAGCACGGGCTTCGCCTCTCGACTCGCTCGGCCTCTCAATCCGCTTGGCCTCTCGACCCGCAACTCACAACACAGGCTCTCCATGCCACATCGGGAAGGCGGTTTTGTTGTGGCCGTTTTCACATTCGGAAAGGCCGAATCCCGATCACCCTGCGCACTCGCAGCGCGACACCCACTCTGTGAGTGCCCAGGCGCCACGAGCCGTCTCACCGCCTTCCGCCTACTTCGTCGATATGCTTCAACAGATCGGCCGGATCCTCGTAGACGCGATAGGCGCTCGCGCGGTAAAGCTCGTCCTCTCCATAGCCGCCCGACAGCAGGCCCACCCCGAGTGCGCCGGCACGACGGGCAGCCAGCATGTCCCAGATGCTGTCGCCGACCACGCACGCGCTCCCTATCGGATGCCCGAGCGCATCGGCCGCGGCCAGGAAGAGGTCGGGATCCGGTTTGGCGTGCTTCACCTTGTCGCGCGTGATGACGGGCACTGTCCCGGAATCGACTCCGAGGTTCTTCAAGACAGGTCCCGCGGTTTCGACGCGGCCGCTCGTTGCGATGGCCCAGGGAATGCCCGTTTCCGTCAGGTAGGAGAGAAGCTGACGGGCGCCCGGCAGCGGCCGGATATTGCCGGAACGACGATGATAGGCCTCGGCATGAAGTTGCCGCAGCCGCTCGATGCGCTGAGGCTCGATCGCCAGTCCGGTCTCACGCAGCAGCATGTTCGTGAAGAGCCCACCCGACATCCCGATCTTGCGATGGATGCGCCAGACCGAGAGTTCAATGCCATCGGCTTCCAGCGCATCGTGCCACGCCAGGACATGCTCGTAGACGCTGTCGACAAGAGTCCCGTCAAGATCGAACAGGAAAGACACTTGATGCTGATCCATGGTGTCCGCGCCTTCAGGACATTGAGCCGATGAAGGGCCGTGGCCCAGACTGAAGCGTCGGCTGCAGGTCGTTCCTTCCACCGTGCGTAAGGCGGCTCCGCTGCGACCCACTCCCGATCCGCCGCACCGTCATCCTCCCGCCCAGGGGCCCTTGATCGCCCGGGCGTCGGGCGGGAAAGGCCGGGGGATGTGCTGGATCATGATCCAGTGGTCCATGATGAACGCCTCGACGCCCGACTTCCCGTTGAAGCGGCCTTGCTCCGGATCAGGCTCCATCCGTGCCAAACGGGAAATGCGGGCGGCGAGTTCCCCGGCCGGCCGTCAGATCGGTGGCTTGCAGGAAATTGTTTCTGGGGTCGAGCTTGCCGACCCCTTCCTGCCCTCTAGAACCACGGTGCGTGCGTCGGCAAGCTGTCCGGGCTGAGACGAGAAAAAGGCCCGGCATTGCGTCCGATACGGCGGTGCTGTTGCGTTGGTGATGCGTGTGGCTTGCACGGAGATTGCAATGCCCGCCTCCAGCCAATCGCCGCTCCCTCCGATCACGGTTCTAGCTCAATGAGGCTGCGCAGGACGGCGAGACGGGCGGCATGATCGTTCCCATCGCGGAATAGGCGGCCGGAACGCAATCGTCGTTTCCCCGAATGAGCCGCCCAAGAGGCGTCAACCTATGCAGAGGAGTGTCCCATGACCACGTTCAAAGCCGGCTCTCCGATCGGCGGCACAGCCATCGCCCAGCAACAGCCGCGAAGCGTACTCGGCTTCTGCAATTCGCCCCGGACGACCGCGCCGGAGGCCTTCATTCAGTTCAAGCCTGAGCTCATCACCGACGAGGGTGAGGTCACGAACGAAGCCACAGCCACGTTCTTGCGGAACGACATGGCCGAGTTTTACCGGTTCATCGTGCGGGTCTACACCGCCCTGCCGCGCGACGCATGAGATGTCTCGAGATACCGGCGCCGCCAAGAAGCGAACATCCGTTGCGGGGGCCTCCGCCTCGCCGTGGGCTCCCTTCCGGCACCGGGCGTACGCGGTAATCTGGACCGCGACGCTCATTGCCAATATCGGCTACTGGATGTACAGCGCGGCGTCCGGCTGGCTCATGACCAGCCTGGATGCGCACCCGCTGATGGTGTCGCTGGTCCAGGTCGCAGCCAGCCTGCCGATGTTTCTCTTCGCCCTGCCGGCCGGCGCGCTCGCCGATATCGTCGACCGGCGACAGTTCCTGGTCGGCGTCGAGGTCGGGACGACCGCGACCGCCACGGTCCTGGCCGCCCTCGTCTCATTCGGCCTCGTCACTCCGGCGTCGTTGTTGTTCTTTGTGTTCCTGGCCGGAACAGGCTCCGCCTTGGGGGCACCCGCCTGGCAATCGGTCGTGCCGCAGCTCGTCCCGAGGGAATATCTACCAGCCGCCGTGGCGGCCGACAGCGTTGGCATCAACATCAGCCGCGCCATCGGCCCGGCCCTTGGTGGCGTTCTCATCGCGGTTGTCGGAATTGCGACGCCGTTCTGGGCCAATGCCATCGCCAACCTGGCAACCGTGACGGCCCTGCTATGGTGGCGCCCGCCACCAAGAACGGCCGCCTCCGTTCCGGCGGAGCGGTTCGCGAGCGCCGTTCGCATGGGTTTACGCTATTCACGAAACAATCTGCCTCTGCGGGCGACGCTGAAGCGAGCCGCCGGGTTTTTTGTGGTTGCAAGCGCTTACTGGGCACTGCTGCCGCTCGTGGCGCGCCTCCAGATTGCTGGAGGGGCCGAGCTTTATGGGCTTCTTCTCGGCGCGATCGGCGCCGGGGCCATCGCAGGGGCTATCGCGCTGTCCTGGATAAAGGCCAAGGTCGGTCCCGATCGGATCGTCGCCTTTGGAACGTTCGGCACCGCGCTGGCCCTCCTGCTGTTCGGGCTGGCGCGCGGGCCGGCTACGGCCGTGGCGGCCAGCGCCATTGCCGGGGTCGCCTGGATCAGTGTCGTGGCGACGCTCAATGTGTCGGCCCAGATCGCCTTGCCGGACTGGGTGCGCGCCCGCGGCCTCGCAATCTATGTGACCGTGTTCTTCGGCGCGATGACGATTGGCAGCATCGTCTGGGGCGAACTCGCCGCGCATACGGGACTCCCTCCCACGCTCTACATCGCGGCGGCCAGCGCCGTCCTGGCGGTTCCGCTTTCGTCGCGCTGGCGGTTGCTGACGGCCGCTGGACTTGACCTTGCGCCCTCCATGCACTGGCCGCCACCTGTGGTGGCCCATGAAATCGAGGGCGATCAGGGCCCGGTTCTGATCACGATCGCGTACCAGGTCCTGCCTCAGAACCGCGATGCATTCCTCTTCGCGATGGAGACATTGTCCCGCGAGCGCAAGCGCGATGGTGCCTATGCATACGGGGTTTTTGAAGATGCCGCCCATCCCGGACGCTTCGTGGAGACCTTCCTGGTCGAATCCTGGCTCGAGCACTTGCGCCAGCACCAGCGCGTGACCAATGCGGACCGCAGCCAGGAAGAGGAGATCCTGCGGCTGACACAGGGACCTCCGCAGGTCACGCATCTGATTGCGGCCTCACACGCCACCACATCCCTCAAAAAGCCGTGAACCGTGTCCAGGTTGATGCCCATGCCTAGCGCATCGTACGGCCCGCTGGATCCGCTCCGAGCGATGCGCCATTTGAGGAGTAGAGCATCGATCCCAAAAGCGGGTCCGCTTTTGGGATCGATGCTCTAGCCGGCGGAGGCTACCATGTCCGAGACCGTGACAGTCGAGAACCTCATCCTCGGCGGTGGCGAGCCGGGCAAGTACATTGCCTGGGAGCTGGCGCGGCAAGGCCGCCCGACCGCCGTGGTCGAGCGCGGCCTGATCGGCGGATCGTGTCCGAACATCGCCTGCCTGCCGAGCAAGAACGTCATACACAGCGCCAAGGTCGCAGACCTGCTCCACCACGCCTCCGCCTATGGCCTGCGGACCGGGCCAGTGGCCACCGACATGGAGGGCGTTCGCGAGCGCAAGCGCGCGATGGTCGCGGGCCTGATCGAGACCCACCGCAAGAAGTTCGCGGCCAATGGTCTCGACTTCATCCTCGGCGAGGGCCGTTTCGTCGCGCCCCGCACGGCCGAGGTGTCCCTGCAAGCGGGTGGGACACGGCGGATCGAGGCCGAGCGCATCTTCCTCGATCTCGGGACGCACGCGTCCATCCCCGACGTGCCGGGCCTGGCTGATGCGTCTCCCCTGACCCCGGTCGAGATTCTCGAGCTCGACCGCCTGCCCGAGCACCTGATCGTGCTCGGCGGCGGCTATGTCGGGGCGGAATTCGCGCAAGCCTTCCGCCGGCTGGGCAGCCAGGTGACGGTGGTCGAGTTTGGGCCACAGCTCGTGGGGCGCGAGGATCCCGACGTGGCCGAGGCGGTCAAGGCGATCTTCGAGGCGGACGGCATCGCGGTCGTTCTCGGCGCGGTGACGAAAGCGGTTGCCGGGCGCTCCGGCGACACGGTGCAGTTCAGGATCGAGACACCGCAAGGCGAGCGGACGATCGAGGGCAGCGATCTCCTCGTCGCCGCCGGCCGGACGCCCAACACGCACGGGATCGGGCTCGACATTGCGGGCCTCGAACTCGATGAGCGCGGCTTCATCAAGGTCAACGAGCGTCTCGAAGCGACCGCGCCCAGTGTCTGGGCCATGGGCGAGTGCGCCGGCAGCCCGCAATTCACCCATGCGGCCTTCGACGACTTCCGGATCGTGCGCGACAACCTGGCCGGCGGCGATCACACAACGCGCGGTCGCCTGGTGCCATACTGCATGTTCATCGACCCCGAACTCGGGCGGGTCGGCTTGAGCGAGACGCAGGCGCGCCAGCAGGGTCTCGAGGTGCGGGTCGCCACGCTGCCGATGAGCTCGGTCCTGCGCGCCCAGACCCTTGGCGAAACGCGCGGATTCATGAAAGTGCTCCTCGACGCGCGTAGCGACCGCATCCTCGGCTTCACCATGCTCGGTCCCAGCGCGGGCGAGGTCATCGCGGTGGTGCAGACGGCAATGCTGGCCGGGCTGCCCTACACTGGATTGCGCGACGCCATCTTCACCCACCCGACCATGGCCGAGGGCCTCAATGTCCTCTTCGCCAACGTGCCGGCCCGGTGATCTCAATCTGCGATACCTGAGCCCATGTGAGAAAGCTGGCGTTTGGCCGACATCCCCGGATCCAGCGACCGGCGGGCCCAACGGGTGCATGGCGGCACTACAATGGCGGCGGCTGATGGGTTCGACCGCGCTGGAGGCGGGCGTGCCGGTCGTGTATGGCCGGCAGACACCGGTACTCGTTCGTGCGGGCTGGAACCGATGATGGCGCCAGCGCGTTGGCGCGATCATTGCTCGCGGAGGCGATCGATGGCCACGACGGTGCTGATCTGCGGCAAGGTCTTCGACGGCATCAACGACACGCTCCATGGGCCCACGGAGATCCTGATCGAGGACGGCGCCATCGCTGAGGTCTCCAGCTCGGTTGGACGACCGGACGGCGCGCCCGTCATCGAGCTCGCCAACCGAACCGTCACTCCAGGCTTTATCGACACCCACGTTCACCTCTGTCTGGACGGCCTTAACCTCAAGCAGCAGACCCTGCAGTGCTCCGCGGTCAAGGCCCTCGACGGCTTGCACCACGCTCAGCAGTACATGCGCTACGGTTTCACCACTCTGCGGGATATGGGCACCTTGGACCCCGATTGGCCGACGATCAATCTGCGTGACGCCCTGGCGACGGGCCGGGTGCATGGTCCCCGCCTGATCGTGGCTGCCCACATGATCAGCGCCACGGGCGGGCATGCGGACGCACAGGGCATGTTCCCGTGCCGCTGCCGCCTCGGCTTGTCGCGAGTCGCCGACTCGCCCGGCAAGATCCGCGAGCTCGTTCGCATGGAGCACGCATTCGGCGGTGACTGGATCAAGACCATGAACACCGGCGGCTACATGAGTTTCGGAGATGACCCGGCCAAGGTCACCTGGTTCGAGGACGAGATGCAGTGCCTCGCGCAGACGGCCCAGCAACTCGATCTGCCACTGGCCGTCCACACGGGCGCTGCCGAGGGCTGCAAGCAGGCTCTGCGCGCCGGAGCGCGCAGTGTGGAGCATTGCTACCTCATCGACGACGAGGGTATTGCCATGGCCGAGCGGGCCGGGGCGTTTCTCGTCCCCACCATGCAGATGACGCGCGAGGACAAGGAGCTGCTGCAAGGCGGGAAGCTGCCCCAGCAGGCCGTCTGGAAGTTCCGCCGCGACGTGGATGCGATCGAGGCGGCGCAACAACGCATTGCCCGGAGCGCAGCGAAGGTCGCCTATGGGACGGACTGCGGCATGTTTCCGTTCAGCCACGGCATTCTCGAGTTCCAGGCGATGGTGGCCGCCGGGCTGTCGCCGGCCCGTGCGCTCAAGGCGGCAACCAGTGTCGCGGCCGAGCTTCTGCAGCGCGACGATCTTGGGGTCCTCGCATCGGGCAAACAAGCGGACATCGTGGCCATGCCGGGAGATCCGCTGGCCGACATCTCGGTGACGACGAAAGTGGACTTCGTGATGAAGGCAGGTCGCGTGTACCGGCACGGATCCTACGACATCCTGCAATGAGCATTCGATGCTCCCTCCTTGGAAAGAGCGCATCGGTATTGACGGCGAACCGGATCCGCTTCGCCGAAAAAATGCTCTACCGGGTCGAGTCCTGCAGGCGGTCAACGATGGCCTGATAAAGGGGCAGTGTTGTCGGGTCGTTGGCGGCGTTGCCCGCTTCCGGATGCGAGGCAAACCTGGCAATCACGACATGGGCGGTGGGGTCTACATAAAGGGACTGACCGTGCACGCCGCGCGCCATGAATGCACCATTCTTGTTGTGAGTGACCCACCACATGCTGCGGTAGCTCCACCCGGCGAGTTGAGAGTATCCAGCCTGTGCGAAGGCGCTCCTGCTGCCGCCGCGCCTGATGCTGTTCAACGCCGCTTCCGGCACGACCGCAACGCCGTCGACCATGCCGCCGTCGAGGAACAGCTGCCCGATGCGTGCAAGGTCCCGGAGGCCCCCGTTGAAGCCGCCTCCGGCAAACGGGGTGCCGATGGAATCCACCGTGAAATAGGCTTCCAGATCCGCGCCGATCCGGCTCCAGATCCGCTCCGCCAGCAGATCGCCGACCGGCCGGCCGGTCACTCGGCTGAGGATCCAGCCCATCGCGTCGGTATTCACGGTCTTGTAGCCGAAAGCGGCACCGTGAGCGCCGCTTCGACGAACTGTGACCAGGTATTCGTAATAGTTGCGGGGACCCGCGTAATCAGCCGGTTTCGGTAGTGGGTTGCCGGCCATCGCATGCCGCCACACGTCGGCTGAGGGATCGGCATAATCCTCGCTGAATTCGAGGCCCGTGGTCATGTCGAGGACCTGTCGAACGGTAGCGTCTCCAAAGGCGCTTGCCGCAAGCTCGGGAACATAGGAATCGACGCGGCGGCTTTCGTCGAGCGTGCCTTCGGCGATGAGGATTTCCGAAAGCAGGCCAATGAGCGATTTTGTGACCGACATCGCCGCATGTCTGTTCTGCTCCGACAGACAACCGGCATAGCGCTCATAGGCGATGCGCCCCTCGTGCAGGATGACGATCCCGTCAGTGAAGTTCCGGTCGAATGCTTCCATGAACGTCATCGGCTCTGTCGCGCCTGTCGGGGTGAAGCGAACGGTTTCGATGTCGGCCCGTGGAGCCCTCTCGAGCGGACGCGGTGCCCCCAGGCCTCGCGAGACCGGCGTCGTCGGCATCAGCTGCTGAAAATGGCAGACGGACCAACGCCATTGCGGGAACGAACGATAGGTGCCGTCCGCGAAGCGGATGATCCGGTCTGGCGGCGGCGGCGAGCCCTGCATCCACCCCAGAGCGATCGGGTCGGACGCCTGAGCCGTCCATGCCGGCTGAGCCAGGGTGCATGCGGGGCCGCTCACGTCGACGGCCAAGGCCAAGGCGAGGGCGAGGGCGAGGGCGAGCAGATGCCGCTTGCCCTTCGGAAAAAACATGGCCGCCCGTCCTCCACGCTGCATCCTCGAAGTCGAATGATCATCATCCACCATCGCATGATTATGTGGCCCGAATGCGGGTGCATCAGGGGAAGACCTATGAGGACGTGGGCAAAGTCTCTCATTGACCTGATGTTTTGAGGAGTGGCACCCTGAGCCTGCGGATCTCCGACGGAGCATTGGCATGTACGATCCCGGGCAATT
Organism: Microvirga sp. M2; assembly: GCF_047497095.1. NCBI lineage: Bacteria > Pseudomonadati > Pseudomonadota > Alphaproteobacteria > Hyphomicrobiales > Methylobacteriaceae > Microvirga > Microvirga sp. M2. The sequence goes on along the minus strand of NZ_CP134064.1, from coordinate 1,129,764 downwards.
CCGTCTCGATCGTGAAGTGGCTCTGGTCACGGGAGCAGGCGCCGGTATCGGCCAGGCCATTGCCCAGATCTTCGCCGCGGCCGGCGCGGCCGTGGTGGTCAGCGACCTCAAGGCGGAGACCGCTGAGGCGGTCGCTGCCGAGATCGCACGGGCGGGCGGACGGGCTGTGGGGATCGGCTGCAACGTCACGCGGGAGACCGACCTTCAGGCTGCGATCCAGGCAACCGTCGACGGCTTCGGCGCCCTCACGATCCTCGTCAACAATGCCGGTGGCGGCGGCCCCAAGCCCTTCGACATGCCGATGGAGGATTTCCGTGGGGCCTTCGAGCTCAACCTGTTCTCGCTCTTTCGCCTGTCGCAACTGGCTGCGCCTCACATGGCCTCAAAAGGCCGTGGCGCGATTCTCAACATCTCGTCCATGGCCGGTGAGAACAGAAACATGCGGATGGCCTCCTACGGCTCCTCCAAGGCGGCCGTGAACCACCTCACCCGAAACATGGCCTTCGACCTCGGACCGCAAGGCATCCGGGTGAATGCCATCGCGCCGGGCGCGATCCGCACGGACGCGCTGGCAAGCGTGCTGACGCCCGAGGTCGAGAAGGCGATGCTGCGGCATACCCCGCTCGGACGCCTGGGGCGGCCCGAGGACATCGCCAACGCCGCCCTGTTCCTGTGCTCACCAGCCGCGTCCTGGATCAGCGGCCAGGTCCTCACCGTCTCAGGCGGAGGCATCCAGGAGCTGGACTGACATTTCAGAAGGGCTGGAGCGTCCCGTGGGCTGGAGATCCCGATGGCGCAATTCGATTCTTTCGCGGACTTTCGCGTGGACGGGCACGTCACCCTTGTCACCGGTGACGCACAGAACATCGGCGAGGCTACAGCATGGGACGTGCAATCGGACCCACATCCGATGCTGTCAGTTGATGCTTTTGAGCATCTTTTCACGCAAAAGTGGGAACCGGTTTTGCGTCCGATGCTCTAACGCCCGAACGTGCAATCGTCTGCGTCACCCCGATAAGGAGCGGCCTGATGGACGGAGCGACCGCGACCCGCCCTCTTCCCGTGGCTCTTGATCGCCCGGGACCCTGAATCGCCCGTGGCCCTAGATCGGTTGCTCGAACCGGCGGCCGAGCGACCGGCACGCCACGGCAAGCAGCCCGCAGAGCGCGGCGGCGATCAGGTCCGTGACGGGCGCGACAGGCAGCCAGTCCAGGCCGAGAGCGGTCGCGGCGGCGAGCACGACCATCAGGACCGCGGCCCCGAGCAGGATCCAGCTCAGGCCGTACATCAGCGGGGCCGACACGTTCACGCCCAGCCGCATCGGCTCCTCCTCTTGCGCGGGCCGCGATGCGGCTACCAGCGCCGGCGCCGGCGCCAATGGCCGTCGCTCCAGACCCAGCGCCCGCGCCGGGCGCTCCAGACCCAGCGGCCCGGCACCCAGACAAAGCCCGAACGCGGCCGCGGCCGGCGCTCGGGGCGCCGCCGGGGCGGCGGCGGCCGCCCGCCCGGGCGACCGGGGCGGCCGGGGCCGGGCCCGCTCGGCCGGCGCGGTTCGGGGCTCGGCTGGGCCGCGGCCTCGGTCGCGACCCCGACCGTCGCGGCCGCCGTGCCCGCAATCCACGTCAGAAACAACCGTCGTGACAGCATGGCGCTCTCCTGTGCCGACCTGCGCGGGCCTTCATGGCGCCGCCATGGCGCCGGCAGTCGCGACGCCTTCGCTCGGGCTCGGCGGGTGCGCCCGGGCCAGCGCGGCCTGCAGCCGGGCCTCCTGCTCGGGCGACAGCGACGAGCGGATCACATGGCCCTTGAACCCCGCCAGCCCGGCGAGCACCTTCTCGGGCTGCGACTTGCGGATCAGCAGGAACAGGGCCGAGGTCTCGGGCTTGAGCGTCTGGCCGATCGCCTTGATGAAGTCGTCGTTGATGCCGTAATCGATCAGGCTCCCGGACAAAGCCCCCGAGCCCACCCCGACCGCACCGCCGATGGCAAAGCCGGCGAGCGGATTGAGAAACAGCAGGCCGATCAGGCTGCCCCACAGGGCGCCGCGCAGGCCGCCCGAGGCCGCGCCCAGGCTCACCAGGTTGACGCTCTGCTTGATGCGCACCGTGCCGTCCAGGCCGCGGATCGCCACGACGGCATCCTCGAGATCGATCAGGTATTCCTTCTGCAGGCGCGTCAGTTCGGTCAGGACGCGGTCCGCATCGGTCGGGTTGTCGAACCCGACGACCACCAGTTCAGCCATCGACCGGCCTCCTCTGGAAGCAGTGCGGCCCCTGTCCGGTGAGCAACGTGGATGTCGGCCGCGGATTGCGGGACAGTTGAGAAAACCCCCGACGCCACACACGCCCCCAAGATTACCTGGGAAAAACCCTGATGCCGCACGCGCCTCTCTCCGGCGCGAGGGCCTCGATTCGATCGGCTGAGGCTTTCCTCGCTCACTTAACCGCCGCATGATGGCGAAAATCCGACGGCGCACCGCATTGCGGGTCCCGGTCCGGCAGGGGAGCTGCGGGATCGGCGGAGTGGGAGTAAACTGGCCCGATCGGAGGAAGGGCTCTCCCATGCTCAGCCACGACGATATCGATCCCACCCCGCGGGACCGGAGCGCGATCCAGCGACGGCTCGATATCGGCAGTCGCGCCAACGGCGGTGCTCCGGCGCGCCCTCTGACCCGCGCCCGCTTTCTTTCCGCTCGTGACCCTATCGTCAGGAGGACCTCGTGATTGTCGCAGATGTCATGACCACACCGGTGATCAGCGTAGAGCCGTCCACCACCATCGCCGAAGCCGCACAGCTCATGCTGGCGAATCGGATCAGCGGCCTTCCCGTCACGACGCGGGACGGCACGCTGGTCGGGATGATCAGCGAAGGGGACCTTTTGCGCAGAGGGGAGCTCGGCACCGAACGCAGGCGGTCCTCATGGCTCGGATTCCTCGTCGGTCCCGGAAAACTGGCCGATGAATACGTGCGGACCCACGGCCGTAGGGTCGAGCAGGTGATGTCGACGGATCCCGTGACGACGCGCCGGGATGCGCTGCTCGAAGAGGTCGTCACGGCGATGAGCCGCCACCAGATCAAGCGGCTGCCGGTGCTCGAAGGCGGGAAGGTGATCGGAATCGTGGCCCGCTCCGACGTGTTGCGGGCTCTCGCGCGGACCCTGCCGACGGCCTCCCCCGCCACCATTGCCGATGATCAGATCCGCGAAGCCGTCCTGGCGGAGCTCGACTCGCAGAAGTGGGGCAGCAAGTTCATCCGGGTTCATGTCGAGAATGGCGTGGTGACCCTGACGGGCGCAATCTTCGATGAACGCATGCGGCAGGCCGCCAAGGTCGTGGCCGAGAACGTGCCTGGGGTGCAGGCGGTGATTGATCAGGTGGCGTGGATCGAGCCGCATTCGGGAATCGTGGTCCTGCCGGAGGAGAGCGGACCGCACCAGAATGCTTCGCAGTGAATGGCAGCGCCCGTTGCCCTAATCCTATGACCGTCCAGTGAGGGTTTCCGACTGCGACGATCATCGAGGTCGTTCTACAGCATCGAACGTGGGGTCGATTTCCCGTCCGGCTGTCCGGCCCGAAATCCTCCTTTCTGATCTCATCACGCCTCCCTTGGATGGCAGCGTATGGTCGCAGCGTATGCTGGCTCACTCCCGCACGGGGGAGATCGGTCATCTATGGCGCACGGCCGCTGGATCCATCTGAGACGGCCTAGAACCGGCGGGCGAGGATCATCTTCTTGATCTCGGCGATGGCCTTCGCCGGGTTCAGGCTCTTCGGGCAGGTGTTCGAACAGTTCATGATCGTGTGGCAGCGATAGAGCCGGAATGGATCATGCAGCGTGTCAAGCCGTCGATCCGTAGCCTCGTCGCGGGAATCGACAAGCCAACGATAGGCCTGGAGCAGGGCCGCTGGCCCGATATAGCGGTCGCCGTTCCACCAGTAGCTCGGGCAGGAGGTGGTGCAGCAGGCGCAGAGAATGCACTCGTACAGGCCGTCAAGCTTGGAGCGCTCTTGAGGGGTCTGCCGCCACTCGGTCTCCGGCGGAGGGGTTTCGGTCTGAAGCCAGGGCTCGATAAGCGCGTGCTGGGCGAAGAAGCTCGTGAGGTCGGGCACGAGGTCCTTCAGCACCGGCATGTGCGGCAGCGGATAGATCTTGATCGTGTCGGTCCGACAATCGTCCATGCCCAAGGTGCAGGCCAATGTATTCAGCCCCATGATGTTCATGGCGCAGGACCCGCAGACGCCCTCGCGGCAGGAGCGTCGGAAGGTCAGCGTCGGATCGACGTTGTTCTTGATCCAGAGCAGCGCGTCGAGGACCATCGGGCCGCAATCGTCGCGGTCGATAAAGTAGGTATCGATGCGCGGATTGGCGCCGTCGTCCGGGTTCCAGCGGTAGATGCGGAACTTCTGGACGTTGCTGGCCCCGGCCGGCTTTTGCCAGGTCTTGCCTTCGGTGTACTTGGAATTCTTGGGAAGCGTGAACTGGGCCATTCAGATGCTCCTCCTGCCGCAGGATCTGTTGCCGCTTTCGTCGGTTCGACCCGGAATGGACGCCCTGACCCCAGGCAGTCACCGCCGCGCCGGCCCGGCATGCATGATGTCATCGTTCTGGGGACCGTCGACGATCAGGAAGCCGACAAGCCCACGCTCCAGCCGCGATAGCGCATGGTCGACCAGAGAATAGCGACCGGGCCGGCGGATCTTGAAATCGGCGATGACGGCGCCGCCCGGGGGCACCAGGACGGTTTGCATGCCCGTCAGCGGCAACCCGCCAAGGCTGGAGCCCTGGGAGACGTGATCGAACATCTCGCCGATGACATGGAGCGACGAGGCATAATTTGGTCCGCCGACTCCAAAGAACAGGCGCACTGTCTCTCCTGGCCGCGCCCGCAGCGGATGGCTTCGCGTGAGCGCACCGACGGATCCGTTGAACAGGAAGTATTCCGGCCGCTCCGAAATGAGCTTCTCGTAATCCATCTCCTGGTCGCCTTGGAATCCGAATGGCTGTGTCGTGTAGAGTTCGCCCTGCATGACGTAGAATTCTCGGTCGACCTGCGGAAGGCCGCCTTCCGGCTCGACGAGGATCAGGCCATACATGCCATTGGTGACATGGTGCGCGACCATGGGTGTCGCACAATGGTAAACGAAGAGGCCGGGTGTCAGCGCCTTGAATGTGACGATACTCTCCTGCCCCGGATCGGTTTGCGTGAACTCAGCGCCGCCCCCCGGGCCTGTCGCGGCATGGAAATCTACGGAATGGACCATCAGGCTGTCATCGCTGTTCTTGAGATGCACTTCAACCGTATCGCCGACGCGCACGCGCACGAATGGACCAGGCACTTTCCGGTTGAAGGTCCAGTAGCCGTAAGTGGTCTTATCGTCCAATTGCCCTTTCAATTCGACAGCCTGGAGATCGACGCGCACCACCTGAGGTGACCTGACCCCGATGGGCGGCGGCAGGTCGATCGGATCATGCACGATATCGGGAGCCGACGCTTGCATGGCGGCCCGCGGCCCGGGCATGACCCGAAGGCGCCCCTCCATGCCGGCCTCTCGGTGGCCCGGCACGGAGCAGAAATACGCGAACTCGCCGGCCTTGTCGGCCAGGAAGGCGAAAGTGGTGCTGGCCCCTTTGCCGACTACTCTCTCCGAGCGGGCGGCATACTGGTCGATGACGACGTCGTGCTCGGCCCCCTCCCCGTTGATGAGGTTGACCTGCACGGTCTCATCCTCGTGGACCCTGAGCGTCGGATTGACCCGACCGTCGATGTCGCCGCCGACGCCGATGAACACCATCTTGCCCTGAGCCACGCCGGAGCGCAACGTGAACACAGCCGGGGCATGCATCCGCAGGGTGGCCGGCGGGCGAGGCCCGGCTGCCGGGCCTGGAGGAGTTGGCGCGTTGGCCGCCGGAGCCGCAGGCTGGGCCTGCACCTGCAGGTCGCCGGGCTGGGGCATCGGCTGGGCTTGTGCCGGGAAGCCGAGGACCGTGAATAGGGCTGCCAACAGGAAGGTTGAGGTGAGGATCCGCATGGGTGATCCGTTCAGGCACAATTTCCACGATGCGGGGCCAAGCGCCCAGGCGCTCCCAAGGGCCCCGTTCACCATGCGGAGAACCGTAGGAGCGCTGACCGGTTCCTCCAGGCATGCCGTGCTGTCCCGCTCAAGCGGGGCGTCACCGTTCCGTTGGTCTGCTGGCGTACCGAGTTTGTCCTTGTCCGGCCGTTCTGGCCGACGTCATCCCAATCCTTGCCGCGGGTCGGGCTCTCTCGACCACTTGCCCCAGGATCCTTCGGGATCAGACATGTCCGCCGTCGATCGGTCACGACACACCGCTTGATCTTGCCACCGTTGCAAGGCCCATGCTGAGCCAAATTCAGCGGCCAGGAGGTCTTTATGGCCACCGACAGGCAGACTTGGAAGCCGCGATCCATGCGGCACTGAAGCAGGCCGCTGCCGGGAACAGGCTCGACGTGGCAGAGCATCTCTTGCAGGCCATCGAAGTCCTCGCGGACGTCTCCCGTCCCCGCGCAGGCACAGGATCGCAATGCGGGCGATCCTCCTCGAATGCAAGCAGGGCATGATGGTCCGCTCCGCCCAGGCGCGGAACGGCATCAGCCGCCTGCCCGAGGTCACCGGCGACAAATCGGCCAAGAAGAAGTTCCAGGCCCACCCCATTCGCTACCTCCATATCGACATTGCCGAAGTGCGCACCGAGGAGGGACGGCTCTATCAGCTGGTTGCGATTGATCGCACCAGCAAGTTTGCCTTCGTGGAGCTGCACGAGAAGGAGACAACCGCGATCACCGGCGACTTCCTGCGTGCGCTGATCAAAGCTGTTCCTTACAAGGTTCACACGGTCCTGACCGGCCATGGCATTCACTTCACCACGCCCAGCAACACGGCTTCTGCAGCCCCGCTGATCAAGAAAGCGATGAAACGAGGCGAGCTCTTCCGGGCCAATGCCTTTGAGTATGCCTGTGCCCAGAACGATGTGGACCATCGCCTGACCCAGTCGAGGCATCCCTGGACGAATGGTCAGGTCGAGCGGATGAACCGCACCCTCAAGGACGCGACGGTCGTACGCTACTACTACGACAGCCATGACCAGCTCCGGCAGCATCCGGCAGACTTCGTGAGTGCCTACAACTTCGCCCGACGGCTCAAGACTCTGCAGGGCCTCAGTCCCTACGAGATCATTTGCAAAACCTGGCTCAAGGAGCCCAAACGCTTCAGCTTTGACTCCGCCCATCAAATGCCGCGACTGAACATCTAGCCATCCCAAAAGATGGAGATTCCGCAGGGCCTCGGAAAGCGGCAGGCTCTGCGCTTTAGGAACTCCCTTACCTGATACAGGACGAGGCCTTCTAAAGAGCGCGCCGGAGGATCTTGCCGACCGGGGTCTTTGGAAGCGCAGTCCGGAACTCTACATACTTCGGAACCTTGTAGGGGGTCAGATTCCTGCGGCAGTGCTCGATAAGCACCTCCACCGTCAGATCAGGGTCGCGTTTCACGACCGCGATCACCACGGCCTCACCACTGTCGGGATCCGGTCTTCCGACCGCGCCGGCTTCCAGCACCCCCGGGTGCAGCATGACGACATCCTCCACTTCGCTCGGAAACACCTTGAACCCGGAAACGACGATCATATCCTTTTTGCGGTCGACGATCCGTACGAAGCCTACTTCATCGACTGTCGCGATATCGCCGGTGCGCAGAAAACCGTCCGTCATCATGACCTGTGCCGTCTCGTCAGGCCGGTTCCAGTAGCCTTTCATCACCTGCGGTCCACGCACGCACAGCTCTCCCGTCTCGCCAAAAGACAGGTTGCGGCCATCATCATCCCGGATAGCAATATCAGTCGATGGGACAGGAAGTCCGACCGAGCCTTTGTAATCCTGAAGATCGAGCGGGTTGATTGTTACAATGGGGGAAGTCTCGGTCAGGCCATAGCCCTCGATGAGCGGTCGTCCGGTCACCTGCTTCCATCTTTCAGCGACGGCACGTTGCACAGCCATTCCGCCAGCCATGCAGAATTCAAGCCGAGAAAAGTCAAGCTGAGCAAAATCAGGGTTGTTGAGAAGGGCAGCGAAGAGGGTGTTCACGCCCGTCATATCGGTGAAGCGATGCTTGCGGAGTTCCTTAACGAGTCCAGGTATGTCGCGCGGGTTTGGAATCAGGATGTCACGCGCACCGATCTTGAAGAAGACGAGACAGTTCGCGGTCAAAGCGAAGATGTGATAGAGTGGCAGTGCCGTGACGACGGTCTCCTCCCCTTCCTGCAGGAAGGACTGGAGCCAGGCATTGGCCTGCTGAACGTTTGCGATGAGATTGCGGTGGGTCAGCATCGCGCCCTTTGGCACACCGGTCGTTCCGCCCGTATACTGGAGGAAAGCGATGTCCTCCGGCCCAGGATCCGCCGGGTTCCAAGATAGCTTTGCGCCTTGGCTAAGGGCCGCCCGGAATGGAACCGCGTGGGGAATGCTCCATGGCGGGACCAGTTTCTTCACATGCTTGATCGTGAAATTGACGATCTGCCGCTTCGGAAAATGAAGAAGGTCGCCAATTTGCGTCGTGACCACATGCCTTACATTGGTCTTTTCCAGGACCTGCTCCAGAACGTGTGCAAAGTTCTCGACGATGACGATCGCCTCGGCCCCAGAGTCCCGCAGCTGGTATTCCAGCTCACGAGGGCTGTAGAGAGGATTGCAGTTGACCACGATGTATCCGGCCCGCAGAGCCCCAAACATCGCGACTGGATACTGGAGGAGATTCGGCATCATCAGGGCGATCCGAGCACCAGGTCTGAGTCTCGGGGCACTTTGGAGATAAGCGCCAAACCGGCGGGTGAGCTGGTCGAGCTGCGCGTAGGTGATCTCCGCTCCCAGGCAGCTAAATGCCGGCAGCGGTCCGAACTTGCGGTGGCTGTCATCGAAGAGAGCGATGAGGGAGCGGTATTCATCTGCATTGATCTCGGCAGGGATTCCGGCCGGGTATCGCTTCAGCCAGACCCTCTCAAGTCCCCCTTCGCGGGAGGGTTCGAAAACGCTGTCAGGTGCGGAGCTAGTCCGCTCGCTGCTGGATAGAGGTGTGCCATGCTCTGTCGTCTCCGACATCGGAATTTCATCCTTTCTCGCTGGTCGCCATCCTCACGTGACTGTTAGCCCATTCTCAAAAGTGAATGTCGCGCAGTAGGTGACCCATGGCGGTCTGCTCCGCGGAGACTGCTCCTGCCTCGTTTCGGTTCTGTGCCGGTGTATCCGGAAAAGTCCTGTAGACCGCATTGGTGATGCTCTGGGCGACGTGCGGTGTCAGAGCATGCAGGATTTCGCTGATAATGCCGAGCTCGGTGGCAATCCGGACAGGACGACGGAGGATGGCCCGGACGATAAATACGGCGGCTTCGTCCGGCGTGAGGGCCGGAACAGTGTCATAGACCTTGGTCGGCGCAATCATAGGCGTGCGGACCAGCGGCATGTTGATCGTCGTAAACGCAATGCCCCGGTCGAGAAACTCAGCTGCGGCACACCGCGTCCATGCCTCGAAAGCTGCCTTCGACGCCACATAGGCAGAGAACCGAGGAGTGTTCGCCAGAACGCCGATCGACGAAATGTTGATGATGTGGCCACTGCCACGCTTGACCATGTCTGGCAAAAGACCAAGAGTCAGCCGCAGGCTCCCGAAGTAGTTGATGGCCATCATCCGTTCGAAATCGTGCAGTCGCTCGAAGGAATCCTCAATTCCGCGCCGGATCGAGCGGCCGGCATTGTTGATGAGAATATCGACTGGGCCATGGGTCAGCTTTACCTTCTCGATGAGGGCATCACACTGCTGCGGGTCAGTCAGGTCGGTCACGTAGGTCATGAATGTGAGGCCGCGTTCCAGTCCCTGCTGCCGAGTTTCCTCCAACTGATCCGCTTCGCGAGCCACGATGATCGTCTTCGCACCAGCTTCCGCCAACCTGAATGCCGTGGCCTTCCCAATTCCGGACGATCCTCCAGTAACCAAAACCGTCCGCCCTGCCACGCAGCCGCGCAGCGACCGGTCGACAAACAGGTCCGGATCAAGGTGACGCTCCCAGTAGTCCCAAAGCCTCCAGGCATAATCCTCGATTGGTGGAATCGTAATGCCCGCAGGCTCGAGAATGCGGGCCGCCTGCCGATTATCGAAGTTCGTCGGATAGTTCAGGATCGACAGGATATCGGTAGGCAATCCGAGATCTTTCATGAACGCCCTTCGGATGCGCCGAATTGCAGGGAGCGCCAGGAGACCTTTCATGAGCTCCGTCGGCACCATCTTGAACAAGGCCGCGTTTATCCGGACCCCCATGGGAGGCGCGTGAGCCGCTCGGGCGAAGATGCTCAGCACATCTCCAACACGGTGGGGCTTTGAATCCGTCAGGTGGAAGCAGGCGCCATCCTGACCGTCAAGGTGAGCGATACGATCAAGCGCCGCAACGACGAAGTCGACCGGCACAAGATTGATGTACCCACCCTCGAGCCCTGGAGTCGGGAGCCATTCCGGCAAAAGCGAGCGGATTTTCTGGATCATCTTGAAGAAGTAGTAAGGGCCGTCGATCTTATCCATTTCGCCTGTTCGGGAGTCTCCGACGACGATGCCCGGTCGATAGACGCGCCAAGGGATCCGGCACTCTTCACGTACAATGCGCTCGGCGTCATGCTTGCTGGCGAAATACGGATGTTCGAGATGCTCCGCTTCGTCGAACATGTCCTCCCTGAAGACGCCCTCATAAAGCCCGGCGGCGGCAATCGAGCTGATGTGGTGAAACCGTTTGGCACCAATCCTGTTGGCCAGCGTAACGACCTCCCGCGTACCTTGGACGTTCGTGCGCATGACGATATCGGGATCTGCCTCGAGATCATAGACCGCCGCGAGATGGAAGATGTGGTCGACGCCGTGCGTGAGCTGGTCCAGATCCTCACTCTTGAGGCCTAGACCGGCCCGCGTTAGATCCCCTTCGACGGGAACGGCTCGGGTGCAATTGGTCCCCCAGAAACGATAAAGCTCATCAAGGCTCCGGGAAGCGGTATCACGAGTGAGGAAGAATATTGTTGCCTCCGATCGGACCAAAAGGGTCCGGACGAGCCGTTTGCCGATGAAGCCGCTCGCTCCCGTGACAAAGTAGATCATCCTCTTGAGCCCTTGGCGCAAACAGAATCAGCCGCTGAAGAACCGACAGATTTCGTTTGTAGAAGTTACCGTTGCGGGCGGCGCCCACGTTGACTTTTCTCAAGGTGCAGTGGGCATCATGGTATAATTTTGTAGTGGGTTGACCCGTGTGGGTGCATCCGCGAAGGAAAGGACGTCATGATGCCAAGCAAGTTGAAGCGAGGGGAAGTAGGCTCGGGTTCCGATGGGCAGCTCGCCACCGCCATTCGGGATTCCGCGAACCAGATCTGGCTGGCCGGACTAGGAGCATTTTCCAAGGCTCAGGAAGAAGGCTCGAAGTTGTTTGACGCCCTCGTCAAGGAGGGAGAGACGGTTCAGAGCCGCATCCGGAAAGTTGCGGATCAACACGTAGAGGATGTCCGGTCCCGGGCAACCGGAACGTGGGACCGTCTCGAAGAGGTCTTCGAGAAGCGCGTCGAGCGTGCCCTTCATAGTCTTAACGTGCCTACGAAGAAAGACATCGACAGCCTTTCGAGGCGCGTCTCCGAGTTGACAAGTGTCACCAAGAAGCTTTCCGACGCCGTTGCAGAACGACCGGCTCGAACGACGGCGAAGAGGAGTGCGACAGGAGCCCGATCCCATTCTCGCGCCGCCTGAACTTCGGGGAGGTCCGGGCATGACCCGCCGGAAGATCGGAGTTGCTCTGGCGGGTGGAGGCCCTTTAGGAGCCATTTGGGAACTGGGTGCCCTCTGTGCCCTCGATGAGGCCCTGATTGGCCTCGATCTGACCGATTGCGACGTGTTCGTGGGCGTCAGTGCTGGGGCATTCGTCGCTGCGGGACTGGCGAACCGTCTGTCGCCTAAAACCATGCGCGATATCCTCATCGAGCGTGAGGGTATCGACAACCCTCTGGAGCCGGAGCTCCTTCTCCAACCTGCCGTCGGCGAGTATCTGAGCCGGGTAGGCTCCCTGCCCCGCCTCGTCGCGAAGGCGACAAGGCGGTACTTCGCGGCACCTCAGTCCCGAGGGCTTGTCGAGGCATTCCAGGAATTGGCCCGCGCGCTTCCCACCGGCCTCTTCAACAATGCTCCCATCGGCGACTATCTCGTACGCCTGCTCTCGGACCCGGAGCTCAGCAACGATTTTCGCACCTTGCCGCGTCAGCTCTTCGTCGTGGCAACGGATCTGGACACGAACGAGACCGTGGCCTTCGGAGCGCCCGGCTGGGACGACGTTCCAATATCCCGGGCGGTTCAGGCGAGCACCGCCCTGCCCGGGCTCTACCCGCCCGTCGAAATCCATGGCCACTATTTCGTGGATGGGGCGCTGATGAAAACGCTGCACGCGTCCATCGCGCTGCGGGAAGGGGCGACCCTGCTTATATGTGTCAATCCGCTGGTCCCCTTCGACTCCGTCGCCGCCGCTCATCGCTCCCACCGGAAGCCGGCCTCCATCGTCGAGTGGGGATTACCGGCGGTCCTGTCTCAGACATTCCGCTCCATCATCTATTCCCGCATGCAGGTGGCGCTGAGCGGCTACGGACGGGACTTTCCGAATGCCGACGTTCTGCTGTTCGAGCCGCGCCGGGACGATGCCGAGATGTTCTTCACGAATATCTTCAGCTACGCGGACCGGCATAGCCTGTCGGAGCACGCCTATCAGGCCACCCGAGCCGATTTGAGAAACCGGTTCGACGAGCTCGCCCCGATCTTTGCCCGTCATGGGGTTGAGCTTGACAGATCTGTGCTGGCGGATCCGGCACGCACCCTCGCTGCTTCGGGAATACAGTTTAGCAGCCAGGATGCGAAGGCGCTTAGCCAAGCCACTTCACACCTCCGGCAGACGCTGGATGCGTTGGACCACTGCCTGTCGGGAGTCGGCACCGCCCATCGCTCGAAAACGAAGCGGTCACCTAAGCAAGCATCCGCTCCGTTACCGGACTCGTCCGCCCCGAGGGGAGCAGCATGACAGCCCGGCGTTGGAAGCGGTTTTCAACGCCTGAAGCACGCTACGACTACCCGGGCCCGTTGCTCAGAAAACACTGGACGCGGTTGCATCAGGGGGATCGCGAACCATACCCGGATGCGGCTTATCTCGCTGACCTGATCACACGGCATCCCGCGCTCGAGCCCGGAATGTCTCCCAAGGAAGCCGGCGAAGTGTTGCAGGCTGCCTGGAGAGCTTTCCATTCCGGCGATCTCGGCGAGGCCGTGCGTCTCGGTCTATCCCTAGGCCCTCTCGGCTACAACGTGGCGAACAAAGCCACGAATATCTATGCGACCTACCTTGAAACGACTGCCGGGAAGAAGAAGGCCCTCTTCCTCGAAGCGGCTGAGCGGGCCGAGCAGTTGCAGGAGGCAGCGCCCAGTCTCTGCAATGCCTGGTACCTTCATGCGCAGGCGCTCGGACGCTACAGCCAGGAGATCTCGGTGACGGCGGCCTTGGCCCAGGGGTTGGGCGGCAAGATCAAGCGTAGCCTCAAGCAGGCTCTCAAGCTGGAACCGCGTCACGCCGATGCACATCTGGCCCTCGGCGTCTATCATGCGGAGATCATCGGGAAAGTTGGAGCCTTGCTTGGTTCACTGACCTACGGCGCCAGCGAGAAAGTCGCCTGCCGGCATTTTGCCAAGGCTCTGGAGCTTGCCCCCACTGCTCCGATCGTGCGCATCGAACAGGCCAACGGCCTTCTGACGCTCTTCGGAACGTCGAAGCGAGCAGAGGCTCGGAGACTCTATGAAGAGGCTGCGCGATGCCATCCGCTCGATGCAATGGAGTACCTTGATGCGAGCCTTGCAAAGTTGGAATTATCGGATTGATCGGCGCGTCCTTCCATTCAGGGCCGACGCAACCGGATGCCTCGCAGCCGACCTTGGGCGTGGCTTCGATGTCCTTGCTCTTGCCTTCGGCTGAACCTGTTCACTCCCCTCCTCCATCCACGGCGCGAGGAGGACGAAATACAGAAGCTGTTCAAACTCAGGCTTGAAACGAGCAACGATCGCCTCTGGATTGGGCACGAGCGCCGCATCCGTCATGAGACCGAACTGCACTTGGCCGTTATAGGATATGATCGACACTCCCATGCCGATCTCTCCCGCCTGCGGCACCCAATAGATGATTTGCCCGATCCTGCTTCCGGCCAGGTAAAGGGGCTGTTGCGGCCCGGGCAGGTTCGTCATCACGGCAGTCGCGCGGCTGAGGAGCAGTTCGAACACCTCATTCTGAACAACCTTCGGGGCATAGCCGAGCGCCTCGAGCAAGCCGAAGGTTACCAGCGGCTCGTAGGACGACTTGAGCGAATCCATCCGGCGATGGACCTCGTACAGGCGCGCCAGAGGATTTTCGAGGCCGACGGGCAGTTCCACCGCGATAATCCCAAATCGGTTCCCAAGCTCATGATCCGCGGCCGCCTCACGCAGGTTGATTGGCACGAGCGCGCGAATCTCGACATCCCTGGTCTCATCTCCCTTGTCGGCCAGATACCCGTTCAAGGCTCCCGCCGCTGCGGCCAAGAGCATGTCATTGATCGAGCAACCAAGAGCCCTGCTGGCCACCTGAACCTCGGGCAGTGAGATAGGGTCGGTCCAGGCAACGCGCTTATTGCCGGACAACCGTCCTTTGAAACATGTCTGGCTGTCGCTCGGCATGAGCATCAGATAGGCGAGTTCGGCCGCAATTCCCGTTCCATTGCGGAGCGCTTGACTGGGGCTTCCGACGAGATTGACCGTTCTGCGCAAGGCTTCTTCCGAGAGTTGCAGCCCCTTGGACACCGGAATCAGGATGCTTTCCAGCAGACCCGCCCCCTGGTTTCCGGGTGGTGCAGCCCGGGTTGTCCTGACCTTCTTCCCGTTGTCGACCAGCGACAGCAGGACGCCAATCAGGGCAATGCCGTCGGCGACGGCATGATGGATACGCCCGACGACGGCTGCGCCGCCCTGATCGAGTTCGACAATATGGAACTGCCACAGGGGGCGGCTTGGATCGAGCGCTGTAACGGCCATTTCGGCGACGAAGCGTTGAAGTTCGCTCTTTCTTCCAGGTGTCGGCAGGCGGACGCGCCTGATATGGCGCGACAAATCGAAGTTCGGGTCATCCGACCACCAGAGCGTCCCCGAACGGTCCTCGACGCGCTGCCGGAATCGGCCAATACGCAGGAGGCGCGCTCCGAGCGTACGCTCGAGACGACTGAGACTGACAGGTGGCTCCAGTTCAATGACGCAGACGACCTGCATCAGGTTTGTCGGTCGATCCATGCGCAGCCACGTCGTATCGACCGCCGTCATGCGTTCAGCATTTGACATTCTTCAATATCCACCGCTGCAACATCTTTTATTTTATAACCAATCGCGAGGCTCATGGCATGAGAGAAGTCAATTTCCGACTTCCGCCCCCGGAGGCGACAGGGTGGCTGGACGCCAGGGAGGCGCCCGGGGACGAGTTTGATTTCGTGATTGTTGGCGGCGGATCGAGCGGAAGTGTCGTCGCGAGCCGCTTGAGCGAGGAACCCGACACGAGCGTCGCCCTCCTCGAGGCCGGCAACGCCGGCAACAGTTGGCTTGTGACGACCCCGGCGGCCGGCATCTTCATGGTGCCGACAAGCCTCAACAACTGGGCCTTCGAGACAGTGCCTCAACCCGGGTTGAACGGGAGGCGGGGCTATCAGCCGCGCGGAAGGGTTCTCGGTGGCAGTTCAGCCATCAATGCGATGGTCTACACGCGAGGGAACCGATGGGACTATGACCATTGGGCGTCACTCGGCTGCGCGGGCTGGAGCTTCGACGGGGTACTGCCTTATTTCAAGAAAGCCGAGCGCAATGAAGAATTTGGAGAACCCTGGCATGGTCGCGAAGGCCCGCTTCCCGTTTCACGATCACGAACCGACAACCCGTTTCACAAGACCTTCCTTGAGGCAGCCCGACAGGCCCAGTTCCCTCTTTGCGACGATTTCAACGTGCCTGAGCCGGAAGGTCTCGGAATCTACCAGCTGACTCAGAGGAACGGGGAGCGCTGGAGCGCCGCACGGGCCTATCTTCATCCTCACATAGGCATGCGCCGAAACCTTTATGTTGCGTGCCGCGCCAGGGTGCTCCGCATTCTGTTCGATGGAACGCGAGCCATCGGCATCGAGTATGCGCAGGGTAGACGACGACGCAGCCTACGCGTCCGCCGCGAAGTTATCCTGAGTGCAGGCGCCCTGCAATCACCGCAGATTCTCATGCTCTCGGGCGTTGGAGATGCGGGCGAACTGCAACGGTTCGGGATCCCCGTCGTCACGCACCTGCCCGGAGTAGGCAGGAACCTGCAGGACCATCCCGATTTCATATTCGGCTACAAAGCGAGGAGCCTCGACCTTCTCGGAATTTCGCTCCGGGGGTTCGGGCGCTTGGCGCGCGAGGCGAGACGCTACGTGACTGAGCGACGGGGCATGCTGACGACGAATTTCGCTGAAGCGGGCGGTTTCCTGAAGACGCGCCAAGATCTGGACATTCCCGACATTCAGCTTCACTTCGTCGTGGCGATGGTGGATGATCACGCGCGCAGACTGCATTGGGGACACGGCTTTTCCTGTCATGTCTGCCTTTTGCGCCCCAGGAGCCGTGGGACGGTCAAGCTACAAAGCTCCGATCCCATGGCAGTTCCCGCCATTGATCCGAACTTCTTCGGAGCCCCGGAGGATCTCGAGCACATGGTTGTGGGCTTCAAGATCACGCGCCGACTTCTCGATGCTCCCGTTCTCGCAACGCAGCGCACAGTCGACTGCTTTACGGCAGATGTGCGAAGCGATGACGAAATCCGCGCCATTCTCAGGGCGCGGGTGGATACCGTGTACCATCCTGTCGGAACCTGCCGGATGGGAAGCGATGAGGCCTCCGTTGTTGACCCCGAACTACGGGTTCGGGGAGTGAGCGGCCTCCGAGTCGCGGACTGCTCCATCATGCCTACTCTTGTCGGAGGAAACACGAACGCACCGGCAATCATGATCGGTGAGAAGGCTGCTGCTATGATCAAAGCTAACGTCTATGAGGACCCCGGCGTGGTTGTTTCCTGATTGCGGGTTCGCTCTGGCGCCATGCGATCGTCTTGCGTTGACATTTCTCAAGCACCTGCGATGTGAAGCTGCCAATCTCATTTCGCCCAGCAGTTCAAGATGAGATTGGGTCGCGATGGGAGATCATGAAGCTCTGGCCGATCGCCTCGAAGGCCAGCTCGCAAAGGCGGCTGCCCTGCGGGCCCGCAGCCGCGCCGATCCAAAGCTGGCGGCCACCCGCGAGAGGTTACGGGAATGGCAGGCGGGGCGCCTGGCCAGAACTCACGCAGACCTCCTGGAAAGCCCTCGCTTCGGACCGTCCGCCAGCTTTTTCCTCAGCGATGTCTATGCGGCTAAGGACGTGGGAAGCCGGGACGATCAGATCGGCCGAATTATTCCGACGATGCTCAAGCTCGTTCCAGCGGGTGGACTTGAGGTCGTCGCCGACGCCCTTGAACTCGATGCTCTTTCCGAAGACCTTGACACTGCCATGGCGGAGGTTCTGCGGGGGAGCAGCACCAGGCTCACCGCGCCTGCCTATGGTCAAGCCTATCGGAAGGTCGGACGTCGCAGCGACCGCGAGCGGCAGATCGACCTCGTCCAGCACCTCGGCCAAGCGCTCGACCACCTCACGCGCAAGCGCTTCATCGGTTCCGCTCTGGCGGTGATGCGTCGTCCGGCCAAGCTCGCGGGATTTGAGGATCTGCAAAGCTTCTTAGAGCGGGGCTACGTTGCATTTCGGGAACTTGGCAATGCGGATGACTTTCTGGAGATCGTCACCTCCCGCGAGCGTCAACTCTTGGACGCCCTGTTCGCCTGCGACGACAGCCTTCTGGATGCTGTAATGAGCCAGCCGCTCGCGCAATAGCGCAGTGGGGTGGCTGTCTTTCACAGTGATGGTGACAGAGGCCAGGGCGCGGGTCTGGCGAGAGGCGCCGTCGCATTGACCTGGGCGTTGCTTGTTATTTGAACGGAAGCGGCTCTACCATCGGGAGATATCTCTGGTCTGCCTGCACACCACCGAGGAAGTGTCGAATGGACGATGTCGCTATTGTCGGAAGAGGAATCATCGGGACCTCGTGGGCTCTCGTGTTTGCCCGAGCGGGGCTCGGTGTCTCGATCTGGGATAGATCTGGCCTGAGTGAAGCAAAGATCATTTCGGACTTGCAGGCTTCGGCGACGAGCCTGATCGGCACGAACTGCGCAGTGCCCCCAGAGGCGTTTGATCGCATAAGGGTTCATCGCGAACTGAAGAACGTTCTGCGCGGGGCACGCTACGTGCAGGAGTCGGCTCCGGAAGACCTCGCGCTCAAGCGCGAGCTGCTCCATCAGATCGCCGACGCGGCCGATCCAGGAACCATTCTTGCAAGCAGCACGTCCGGCCTTCGTCCCTCGGAACTCGCCGATGGTATCGCAGCAAGGGAGCGTTTCCTCGTCGTTCACCCCCTGACTCCACCACATCTCCTGCCGCTGACGGAAGTCGTCCCGAGCCCGTTCACATCGGACGAGGTGGTCGAGCATACCTGCGCATTCATGACGGACGTCGGCCAGGCTCCGGTCCGGCTGCTCCGTGAAACGCCGGGTTTCGTCGCAAACAGAGTCCTGGGTGCCATGCTCAATGAGTTCTTCCACCTGGTGCGAGAGGGGGTCATTCGGCCGCAGGACGTGGACACGGTCATCACGCAAGGGTTTGGGTTGCGCTGGGCGTGCATGGGGCCGTTCGCCGCCATGGACCTCAATGCTCCCGGCGGTATTGCCGATTATCTTTCGCGATATGGCGGCATCTTTGAAAAGGTCGCAAAGGAGCGAAACGCGAGCAGTGCCCTGGATGACGCTTTGATCAAGACGCTGGCTGAGAGCATGAGGGCTGAGCACTCCCTTGAGGCTAACCCCGCACGAGCGGCCCTGCGTGATCGTGCCATCGCGCATGTTCGACAGGTTCGGACTGTCGTGCCTTGAGTGTCCAGCGCATCGTGCGAGAGAGCGGACCCGGTTTCTCGCACGATGATCGTGTGGATTGAGTCCGTCATCCCGGCAAGCGGGCGTCCCTGTTCAGGCGGTTGCCGTTTTCGGCAAAGATGTGAATGGCATCCGTTCGGCCTGCGATGGACAAAACCATTCCGGGCATCGCTTCGCTCGTCCTCGGGAGCTCCACCGTCACGAGGCGTTCCGCTCCGACATCAAGATAGGCATAGGTCTGGCCGCCCAACCGCTCGACAAGAACCGTCTCGCCGGTCAACCACGCGTCACGAGGCTCACAGACGCTCAGGTCTTCAGGTCGGATCCCGACAGTGATCGGCGCGCCGTCTCCACACGGCTGGACCGTCGGCGCCGGAATTTCAATCACGCTGCTTTCTTGCAGGCGCACGCCGAGGACGCCTGATCGCTCCTCGGTCCGCAGATTGAACGTGTTCATGGCCGGACTTCCGATGAAGCGGGCAACGAACAGAGTGTGCGGGCGGTGATAGAGATCGAGAGGCCGGCCGACTTGCTCGACACGCCCCGCATTCATGATGACGATCCGGTCGGCCAGCGTCATGGCCTCGACCTGGTCATGGGTCACATAGACGGTCGTGGCGCGCATGCGCCGGTGCAGTTTCGCCATCTCAAGGCGCATCTCCACGCGCAGCGCCGCATCCAGGTTGGACAAAGGTTCGTCGAACAGGAATGCTTCAGGTTCCCGCACGATCGCCCGCCCCATGGCGACACGCTGACGTTGCCCGCCCGAAAGCTGGCCAGGCAGACGCTCAAGATACGGCGCGATCTTGAGAATTTCGGCTGCTTTCGTGACCCTCTCGTTGATCTCCCCGCTGGGTGCGTTTCGCATCTTGAGGCCGAAGCCCATGTTGTCGCCGACGGTCATATGCGGGTAGAGCGCATAATCCTGAAACACCATTGCGACGTTGCGGTCGGCCGGCGGGAGCTCGTTCACGATGGTATTGCCGATGCGCAGCGTGCCCGATGAGATCTCCTCGAGACCGGCGATCATCCGCAGCAGGGTCGATTTTCCGCAGCCGGAGGGGCCCACCAGGACAAGGAACTCACCGTCGCCGATCGTGAGATCGATGCCGGGGATCACCTCGACGCTTCCGTAGCGCTTCGCGAGTCTCTCGAGTCTGATCTGGGCCATTCCCGTCTCCTGCCGAATGCGGATCTTGGCTGATCCTGTTGATTACCATTATTGATAATGATAATCATAATTCAATGCAACATTGCTGAGACGGTCATGGTCAGCCTGTACCTCCAACGGACCCAGCATCCCCATGCGCTTCGCCCTGCGAAGTCGGGAGAGGTCTACGAAGCCGTAAAGCGGGATATCATGCTGGGCGATCTTCCCGCGGGTGCGCCCCTTGTGGAGCTTGATCTCGCCGGGGTGTTCGGGTGCAGCCAGGGGCCTGTACGGGAAGCGCTTCTTCAGCTTCAGGAGGAAGGACTGGTCATCCGGCAGGCGCATCGTGGGACCCGGGTCGCCGATTGCACGGCCGACGAAGCGGTCGAGATGTTCCGGCTCCGGCAGTCGATCGAATGCCGCGGCGTCGTCAGGGCCCTCCAGCGGCCGAGCCGCGCGCTTGTCGCCGACCTCAAGGGGCTGATCGCCGCAATGGAGGAGGACGCTCGGGCCGGCGACGAATACAAGCTCGCCGAGCATGACCGGGATTTCCATCGGCGTCTGCTGCGCGATGCCAACCTGCCGGCTCTGGAGCCGATCCTGCATCGCTGCCTGGTCCACAACCACCGGTTCAAGATCTCCCGGTCCCACGGGGAACGAGACCTGCTGGCCACGGCCCGGCGTCATTTCTCGATTCTCGAGGCCGTCGAGCGCTCGGATGCGGCGACTGCCGCAGAGGCGCTTGCGCATCATATCGCGACCATCGCGGATCTCGGGCCCGACGTTTTCTCGAATGGAGAGCAATGATGCGAGAGGTGCCCGAGGATCTCCCGCGTGAACTGGCGCCCGACATGGCTGCGCTGATGGACCGCGTCGCACAGGAGGACGGGCCTCAGCCGGATCCGACTCTGATGCCTGCGGCCGAAGGGCGTGCGGCGGCGGCACGGGGCAACAGGCGCTGGAACATCGATCTTCCCCCCATGGCGGAGGTCCGCGAACACCTCATTCCCGCCCATCCTGATCTGGGATCGGCGGAGTGCCGCGTGCGGGTGCTCGTTCCGGAAGAGCGCTCCGAAGGCATCCTTCTCTTCGTGCATGGCGGCGGCTTTGCGTTCTGCAGTCCGGAAACCCATGAGCGATGCGCCCGTCTTCTGGCCATCGAAACGGGGATGGCGGTCGTCGTGCCCGACTACCGGCTCGCACCCGAGCATCCCTATCCGGCCGGCCTTAAGGATGTGGTGGCATCCTTGCGAGAGCTGCAATCGGAGCCGTCGTCGTTCGGGCTTGCCCCCGGCCCGCTCATGATATCGGGTGATTCCGCCGGTGCAAATCTGGCGCTGGCCGCGATGATTCACGAGCGCCGGCTGGCGCGCGCGCTCCCTCGAGGAGCTCTTCTCTTCTATGGTGTCTATTCTGCCGACCATACGTCGCCGTCCCACCTGCGCTTCGCCGACGGGCCGGGTCTGACGACCGCCAAGATGAGACGGTATTGGGACTGGTATGTTCCCGACGAAGGGGACCGGCACGATCCTCTGATGTGTCCCTTGGCAGCCTCGGACTCCGAGCTGCAGGCGTTGCCGCCCCTCTGGCTTCAGGCTGCCGGCATCGATCCTCTGCTTTCGGACACCTTGGCCCTCGGGCGGCGCCTGCACGCTCTTGGACGGGACGATTCGGTGAGTGTCGTTCCGGGCGTCGTTCACGGATTCCTGCAGATGAGCGTGTCGCTTGAGGCGGCGCGCGAGGCCCTGATCGCGGCAGGGGCTGCCGCGCGAAAGTTGGCGAAGACCAACGGCTGAAAAACACAAATCCCGAACGGAGGAAACGATGAAGAAACTGATGAGAAAATTTCTGGCGGCCTGCGGCCTTGCAGCCGGCTTGGCCCTTGCAGGCGGCGCGCAGGCCGAAACGGTGCGTTTCTGGTATCATTTCGACAATCCGGACAATCCGATGTCGAAACTCATCGAGAAATTCGAGGCGCAGAATCCCGGCATCAAGGTCGAGGCCGAGAACGTTCCGTGGAACAGCTACTACGACAATCTCTATACGGCCGTTGTCGGTGGAAACGCGCCGGACGCCGCGATGGTGAAGCTCTTTGCTCAGCCGAGGCTCGTGGAAATGGGCGCGCTGGAGCCGATCGGCGACCGGATCGAGAAATGGGCCGGGAAGGCGGACCTTCTCGACAATCTGCTCAATCTCAACAAGGGCCCGGACGGCACGCAGTACCATTTGCCGATCCAGTACGTGGTTCTCTACCTGTACTACCGCACGGACCTGTTCAAATCCGCCGGTCTCGAGCCGCCGAAGACCTGCGACGAGTTCCTGAACGCCGCCAAGGCCCTGACCAAGGCGCCGGACCAGTACGGTTTCGGTTTCCGGGGCGGCAAGGGCGGCTGGGACCAATGGGGGACGTTCGTCTTCTCGAAGGGCGCCAAGTTCGAGAAGGGCGGTCTCACGACTCCCGAGGCGATCGCCGCCAACCAGTGGGTCATCGATCTTTTCCGGGTGCATAAGGTCCTTCCGCCGTCCGCTCCGAACGACGGTTTCCAGGAGATCCTTGGCGCCTTCAAGAGCGGCAAGACGGCGATGACCATTCACCACATCGGTTCGTCCGCCGACATCGTCAAGGCGCTCGGCGATAAGGTCTCGGCCGTGCCCGTTCCCCGGTGCGGCGACAAGGCCTGGACGTCCTATGGCGACGAGTCCCTCGCCATCTTCTCGGCCTCGAATGCGAAGGACGCGGCCTGGAAATGGATCTCCTTCCTGGCCGAGGGCGAGAACAATGTTCTCTTCAATCAGGCGACCGGCCAGTTGACCGTCACGAAGAGCGGATCGAAAGACTGGAAGCTGCACGAACAGCGCTTCGTCGATGCGACGGTCGCCTCGCTGCCGTTCGCTTCCGTGCTGCCTCAGACATCGGCCACGGCGGATTTCGTGAACACCGTGCTGCCCACCACCATGCAGCGCGCACTCACGGGTCAGATCACCTCTGAGCAGATGATGAAAGAGATCGAAGGTCTCTTGGCCTCCCAGTGAAAACTCCGTTCGGGCCGCGCCCCGAACGGGCGCGGCCCGAACGATTTCAATAAGGGATTGCTCCATGTCCTTTTCCGCCGTCTTGCCGGATCGGGCCGTACCGGCGCGCACGTGGCGTCATCGCCTGCTGCCCTATGGTCTGCTCACGCCGGCTGTCCTGGTGACGGTTGTGATCGTCTTTCTTCCGATGATCGAGGCCATCGTCACGAGCCTGTATGAATTCGTCCTGTTCAGGCCCAATGCGGCGCGCTTCGTGGGCTTGGGCAATTACGTCAAACTCCTCCAGGATCCCGTTTTCTGGATCACCCTGACGCATACCGCCATCTGGATCGGCCTGACGGTTCCGCTGCAAATGGGACTGGGCCTGATCGCAGCCCTGATCCTGAATCGCCCGTTTCCATGGCGCGGCCTGGCCCGCGCTCTGGTGATCGTTCCGTGGGCACTGCCCAGCGTCGTCATCGCCCTGATGTGGCGCTGGATCTACGACGCCAATACCGGCGTCATGAACGAGATCCTGTTGCGCCTGTCGATCATTCAGTCGGCCATTCCGTGGCTCGCCGACCCCGACAAGGCCCTTTACGCCGTCATCGTCACTCTGACATGGCAGGGATTCCCGTTCTTTGCGGTCATGATTCTTGCCGGTCTCCAGGGCATTCCCAAGAGTCGCTACGAGGCCGCCGCCATCGACGGAGCGAGCGCATGGCGTCAGTTCCGTCACGTGACATTGCCGGGCATCGCCGGAATCCTGGCGACCGCCGGCCTGCTCCGCATCATCTGGGTTGCGAACTCCATCGACGTGATCTTCGTGATGACGGGCGGCGGACCCGGCTATGCGACGCAGACGCTTCCTCTCTATGCCTTCATCAAGGCACGCCAGAACCTCGACTTCGGCTATGGCACCACCATCGCGGTGATGTTCACCCTCCTGTTGGGCGTCGTGGTCGCCTTCTACATTGCGCGGACGTCGCGGGAGGTGGAGCGATGATCGGGAAGCCGACCTTGACCCGGCGCATCCTGACGACGGACCTTCCTGCACTCGGAATCGTTCTGCTGGCCGTCGGACCTTTCCTCTGGATGCTCATGACGTCCTTCACGCCGCAGGAGAGGCTTGCTGCGTTGGGTGTCGCCGTCAGTCCGTCCAGTTGGTCCCTCGAAAACTATGTGCGCCTGGTCGCCCGCACGTCGTTCCTCGGGAACATGGGCCACAGTTTCATCGTGGCGGCAGGAACAACCGCGCTCGGCCTTTTCGTCTCTGTCACCGCAGCCTATGCGATTTCACGGTTCCGGTTCCCGGGCCGCCGGCTGCTGATGATGCAGTTCCTGCTGGTGAACATGTTCCCGGTGGTCCTGCTGATCCTTCCGCTTTTCGTGATGATGCGGCGCCTCGGCCTTCTCGACACTCATGTGGCCCTGATCATCGCCAATGCGACGGTCGCCATTCCATTCTCGGTCTGGATGCTGACGAGCTACATCAACGCCATTCCGAAGAGCCTCGACGAGGCGGCGATGACGGACGGCTGCAGCCGCCTTCAGGCGCTTTGGCGTGTCATCCTGCCGCTGGCCATGCCGGGCATCATCTCGACGGGGCTCTACATCTTCATCACGGCCTGGAACGAGTATCTCTACGCGCTTACGCTCGGCGGTCGGAACGTCCGCACGGTCACGGTCGCCATTCAGACCCTGATCGGCGAGTACCAGATCGAGTGGGGACTCCTTTCCGCAGGCGGCGTGGTCGGCGCCCTGCCGGCCACCATCCTGTTCCTTATCGCTCAGCGCCGCCTGATCGGCGGACTGACGCAAGGTGCCGTCAAAGGCTGATTCACGGGAATGCACTCTCAGTAAGGACAATCATGAATCCGATCGGTTTGATCTCCATGCAATATGCGCGGCCCTTCACGGCCGAGCACTTTCCGCTCTTCGGGCGAATGAAATCGCTCGGTTTCGACTTCGTCGAGCTTCTTGTGCCGGAGCCCGGCGAGATCGACCTCGACGCCGCACGGCGCGCCCTTTCAGATGCGGGGATCGGCGTGGTTCTGGCCGCGAGGGTCAACCTCCAGCGCAACCTGGCGAGCCATGAGACGGCGGCCCATCGGGCCGGCATCGATTACCTGCGCTATACGGTCGATTGCGCAGCCGCTCTCGGGGCCGAGATCGTGGGCGGCCCCCTGACGGGCAACCCCCTCGTATTCGCCGGGCGGCCGCCTGCGCCGGTCGAAGAGAGTGAGAGGCTCGCACGCAAGGAGCGGTGCGTCACCGGCTTGAGGCAGGCCGGCGATCACGCGGCTGCTGCCGGCGTCAAGCTCGCCGTCGAACCGCTCAATCGCTTCGAGAGCGATGTCCTCTGCACGACCCGGCAGGCGATCGAACTCCTGGACGCGGTCGATCACTCGGCCATCAGACTGATGCTCGATACCTTCCACATGCATATGGAAGAGGCCTCGATCCCGGAGGCGATCCGCCTTGCGGGCTCGCGCATCGTTCACTTCCAGGCGAACGAGAACCATCGCGGCTTTCTCGGAACCGGCTCCACGGATTGGGTCGAGGTCTGCCGGGCGCTCCACGATGTCGGGTACGAGGGGCCGATCTCGCTCGAGCCCTTCCGCCGCAACGACGACCGCTTCGGCGTACCCTTCGCCCAATGGCGCCCGCCTCATGAAGACGAAAGCGAACGCCTCGCGGCCAGCACGTCCTTTCTGAAGTCCCACCTGAACCTGACGAGATATCGGCGATGACCCTTAAAGTTGGCTGGATTGGTTGCGGCACACACGCCACGCAGATGCTGCTTCCGCAGCTTGTACGCCACGATGTCGAGGTCGTCGCCCTCTGCGACCTGGATGGGACACGGCTCGCCCAGGCGGGCCGCCAGTTCGGGGTCAAGAGCCTGACGTCGGATGCGTACGAGCTCATCAATAGCCGTGGCATCGACATGGTCGGCATGGCCGTCGGCCCCAATCAGCACCTCGCCTTCGGAAAGGCTGCGCTCGAGCGCGGGCTCCCGGTTTTCATGGAGAAGCCGCCGGCTTCCACTGCGGAAGGTGCCCGTGAGCTTCTGAGGGCTTCCGAACGCAGCCGCAAGCCGTTGGCCCTCGGATTCATGAAACGCTATTCGATCGGCAACAGGATCGCGCACAACATCGTGGCATCCGGTCGGTTCGGGAGGGTTCTCGGTCTCACCGGATACTACATGACAGCGCCGACCTATTTCGTCGGCAACGTCGATTACAGCGGCTTCTTCCTGCACCATTGTGTCCATTACATGGACCTTGTCTCGTTCTTTGTGTCGCCGGTGCGGGAGATGAACGCCCGCAAGGTCGAAGCGGCTCCCGGCAAGATCCTCTTCCACGTGGATCTGGGCTTCGAGTGCGGTGCCATCGGGACGATCGCCATGGGGACGATGCAGTCGCGCGGCGCTCCCGTCGAACGGATCGAGCTCATGGGTGACCATCAGAGGCTTGAGGTCGACAATGTGATCGAGGTTCGGTGGAACCGAAATCCGCCTTTCAAGACCGACGATCTTGCCGCGACGTTGAACGACGATGTCGACACGCTGACATGGAAGCCGAACTTCACCGCCGCGGCCAATGAAGACCACAAGGGCTATCACGCCTTGCTGACGGACACCGTCAAGCTGTTTCAGGGGGAATCGTCTGCTGCGCCGACAATTGCAGACGGCGTCGTTGCCATGGAGCGATTGGAGAAACTGCGCCAGCTCCTTGATGCCTAGAGCATCGAATGCAAAAGTGGAAACCGGTTTTGCGTGACAAGATGGGCGAGACCATGGATTGACAGTATCGGATGTGGGTTCGACGTCATGTCCGATGCTGCATCGTCTCCGGTATCGTTCGCTTGGAGATCATGCATGAGCAAGCCCGCTTTCTGGCGGATCTTGCCCTCGATCTCGGCCGCAATCTCTGACTACGTACGGAAAGATCTGAGCTCGGTTCGTATTCGCTTGCACGGCGAGACGCTCGAACTGCTCGGAGACATGATCGACGGAGATACCGCGTCCGGCCATCATCTCCTTGAGATCCCGCAGGCTGAGGCCTTAGGCAAGATACCATCGGACGCACAGCAGGATCACCGAGCGGTCGAAATGGCGGCCTCTGAAAATCATGCACCTCCGGAGGTTAGCGGAGCCGTACACCGAACTGAGTTACCGACGGGTTTGCGACAATTCCGGCCTCCGCGCTCCCCATGAAGCGCCGTATGTGCGCCGAAGGCCATGTGGACAGCCTTGCGCCTTCATAGTCGATGCGAGCAGGGTTAGAGCCCGTGATGTTCCGTAAGGCCATTCTGCGAAACTTTGTCAGTCCACCGGACGTTACCCCTGCGTGTTCACCAACAGAAGGAGCCAAGGCATGGACTGGAACCGAGTTGAGGGTAACTGGAAGCAGGTCAAGGGCAAGATCAAGGAGCAGTGGGGCAATCTCACGGACGATGATCTCAATGTCATCAATGGCCAGCGTGATCAGCTCGAAGGCAAGATCCAAGAACGCTATGGTCTCGAAAAGGACCGTGTGCGCCAGGATGTTGATGACTGGTACAACCGTCAGACTTGGTAACAGTCGGACTTTCCGACGCGTCCTCTTGATCTGCGCCGAGCTGTCTCGGCGCAGATCGTACTTCAATCCATCGAAATCCATCGACGGCGATCTTGTGAGCGCCGAGACCGTCTCGACCGAATCCGCGCAAACATTTTGGTTCGGAGTTTCAGATACTGTTCTCCCGTCTCTCAGAGGCGGAGGACGTGGTATTTAAGAGCAGGAATTTTGATAGGTCTGCGATCCTGCTCTGTGTCCGGTGGTATTTGGCTTACAATCCCAGCCTCCGTGACCTGGAGGATATGATGGCCGAACGCGGCATCTTCGTCGATCACGCGACGGTGCATCGCTGAGTTATTCATTCCTCGCAGAACTGCTGGGGCGGTTCAACCGTCACAAGCGAGCGCTCACCGGCAGATGGCATAATGCCGTTGTCGAAACCTTCCTCAAGACCTCGAAACCCGAGCTGGTCTGGCGCACCGTCTTCCAGACCGGAGCCGAGGCCAAGCAGGCGATCGGCCCGTACGTCGACGGCTTCTACAACCCTGTCCGGCGTCATTCGACACTCGACTACTGCAGTCCGGCTCCGTTCGAAAGGCTGGCCGGACAGCGACTAGAACGCTCTCCATAAAAGCGGAGCAACACCCATCGAGCATGTGCCGAAGCGCCTGACTGACCTGCCCTTACTGAGCCTCAATCATGGCAGCGCTCCGGCAGATGAAGCAAAGCGCTTCTTGACGGCGGAGGGTCTTATCTCTCTTGTGAGCCCGCCCCCGGGGAATGCAACGATGAACGACTCCACACCAATCATCCTTCATACTGATCGCTTCGAACTGCGCACGATGAACAGGAGCGACCCGCCGGAGGCGTTCATGCGGTGGGCCATGGATCCGGAGATCATGGCTCCTATGAACCTCCCGCCCCGCGCCTTGAGTTCAGCTCAAGTTGCAGACTATTGGGGTGGCTTCGACAACATTAATCGCTACTTCCTGGGCATCATCGAACGCTCCTCTCAGAACCAGGTCGGGTTCTGGATGGTGGAAGCGAATCTCCTGCACAAAACAGCGACTTGGCATCTTGCGATAGATAGAAGCAAGTGGGGGGAGGATGTCTCAGTGGAAACCGGGATCCCTCTTCTCGACTGGCTATTTGGTGAAAGGGATATAGACAAAGTCATCTCTCTGACGCTGGCTACAAATGACAAGGTCATTCATCGGATGAAGATGGGGGGCTGGCATCTCGAAGGCGTCCTGAGGGCAGAGCTCCGGTCGTTGACTGGCGGAGGCCGGCTCGACCAGTTGCGGTTCAGCCTCCTGAGGGAGGAGTGGCCCGATGCCCGAGCCAATCTCATAGCGGCCTGGAAGCGGTCCGCCATTTAGGGCTGTGGCTGATCAGCAACGTCTGTATGAATATCTTCAGGATAAGCGCGGTGGCAGACAATAGTCGATTGAGAATAAACCTCTAGTAGGCTTAGTTGATCGAGCTCCTCTGCCTGTTCTTCAGAAAAAGCTCGATCTGCCGATGTCACGCCGAATCGCCCTGCTGTCCAGCGTCTCGCTGGTTGTGTTCGCACTCATCTCGCCTGTGGCGTTCAGTACCCAAGCCCAAGCTGAGTGTAGTATCACCAGGGGTGGCGGCACGGTTGCGAACCCGGATCCAGGGGCAACTATCACCTGCACGACGCCGACAGATTCTGTCGGCATCGGTCCGAGTTCTGCCAATAATGTCACTGTTGATGTGCGCTCGGGAGCCGTCATCTCGGTCGATAGCGCCGCCGCCTCAGGCTTAGGGATCGGATTGGGAGACGCAGCACAAATCTCGATCGCCGGAGATATCATTGCCTCGGGCAAGACTGGCGCGACTGGCATCAGTGCCGGGAACGATCTGTCCCTTTTCGTGCTGTCTGGTGCAGCTGTGAGCGTCAACACCAACGCTTCCTCGAGTGCAACGGCTGTCGTGGCGGCCGATCGAGCCAACATCACAGTGGCAGGCAATCTCAATGCGAGCGGAACAGGCTCAACCGGTATTCAGGCTGGGGACGACCTTTCCCTGTCTGTCCTTTCCCGCGCATCTGTGAACGCCACAGGGCTCTTTGGAGCAAGTGCTGTAACTGCAGCTGATCGGGCCAACATCACGCTGACGGGGGATCTCATCGCGAGCGGGAAGAGCTCAACGGGTATTCTGGCCGGGAACGATTTGTCTCTTCTCGTGCTCTCCGGCGCAAAGATCTCAGCGGAGAGCACATCGTACGCATCCGAGGAAGACCGCGGGATCAGGCCTCGCGCGTCGATGGGATCGTGGCTAACGTTGGTGCAGGTTTAAGGGGCGGCTTTTTGTGATGCGACGGTCCTGCGAGCCTCGATGATGTACTTGAGGTTCTCGATGCCATCCTCGGTGAAGAGGACAATGTGCTCGGTCAATTCGGAGGCTGGGTAGTTGTCGTAGGCACTGAGGCGGCCGTCTTCCGGGAACATCTCGATGGAGCACTCGTGCAGGAAGTCCTCGTCTTCACCGAGCATGTCAGCCACGTATTTCAGCGTGTACAGCGTTGAGTTGCGATATCCCATTCGTCGGTCCCTTTTCGGTCACGCGGCCAGCTGGGAGGCCGGGTTCTCGGCCAGCCGTCGGCCTTTCCACGCCCAGGGAAGCAATTCGGGCAGGCGGGCGACAGGAAGATCGGCGATCCGGGCCAGCACGTCGGCGAGCCAGGCTTTTGGATCGACATCGTTGAGACGACAGGTCGTGATGAGGGTAAGCATGACGGCGGCCCGATCGGCCCCGCGCTGGGAACCGGCGAAGGTCCAGTTGCGGCGCCCCAGGGCGATCCCTCTCAAGACCCGTTCGGCGGCATTGTTCGTCAGACACACCCGGCCATCCTCCAGGAAGCGGGCAAAGCCATCCCAGCGCTTCAGCATGTAGTCGATGGCGCCGATCACCTCGGACGATCGGGTGAGCGTGGCACGCTCCCGCTTCAGCCACTCGTGCATCTCATCGAACAGCGGCTTGCTCTTCTCCTGCCGCACAGCCAGTCGTTCCGCGGCGCTCAAGCCGTTGATCTGACGCTCGATGTCAAACAGCGCGTCGAACCGCTTGACGGCCTCCAACGCGATCGGGGAGATCGGCTTGCCGTTTCTTTTGCGATCCCGAGCCCTTTTCTCGATATCGGCCAGTTCAAAGAATTTCCGTCGCGCATGCGCGTGGCAGAAGGCAAAGGTAATCGGCACCGTTTTCTGTTCGGCAACACTGATCGGCTCGAAGCCATTGTAACAGTCACTCTGCAGAATGCCGCCATACCCCGGCCAGGTGTTTCTGCGGATGCTCGCCGCGGCGGTCACCTGAGGCGTAGTAGACCGCGGCTGGCGGCGCAGGCCCACCAAACGGCTGGTCGTCCCGCACGTAAGTCAGATCCGTCCGGTCGTGCACTTGCTTTTGGCTCGGATGGGGATGGTCGTATCGTCGCCGTGAAGGCGCTCGGCCGCAAAGACATGCTTCTCGATCAGATCGAAGACCGGCCTGAGAGCGGAGGTTCCAAACCCAACCTGATCGGCCAGCGTCGAGGTCGACAACGCGATGCCTTCGCATGTAAACCGGGCGCTCTGGCGATTGAGCGGACTGTGCATGCCAAACTTGTCGAAGAGGATCGTCGCCAGCAGATGAGGGCCGATGAAGCCGCGCGGCGTGGCATGGAACGGCGCCGGCGGCTGGCTGATCGCCTCACAGTCCCGGCAGCTGAACTTTTCCCGCACCGTCTCGATCACCTTGAACCGACGCGGGATCTCCTCCAGCGTCTCGGTGATGTCCTCGCCCAGTTTCGCCAGGCGCGAGCCACCGCAGCAGGCACAGGTCGCCGGGGGATCAAGCACCACGCGTTCGCGCTCGATAGTCTCCGGCCAGGGCTTTCGGACTGGCCGCCTGCGCACAAAAGAGCGCCCGTTTGAGTTCCTGGTGGCGGCCTGTGCCGCAACCTCATCCTCGGTCGCGGCCATCACCAGTTCTTCGAGTTGCAATTCCATCTGGTCGATCAGTCGCGCCGCGCGCTCGGAGCGCTGGCCGCGCAGTTCGCGCTTCAGCTTTTCGATCGCCAGTTCCAGACTGGCGATCAGGGCCTCGCTGTCGGACAACAGGGCTTGGGCCTTGGCGGCTTGCGCCACAGCCCTGTCCCTCTCGGCGACAACGACATCTCGTTCAGCCTGCAACACCTCACGCTCGGACAGCAGCGCCAGATAGGCGCTTGCAAGGTCTTCTGGAAGATCATCAGGCTTTGAAGGCATGACACCATTCGATCAGAATTCCCCTGTCTTTTCAATTGAATAATGCTACCCGACCCGTGTCGGACGCCAGGTTTCCTGAGGGGCACGCCAATCGATTCCGGACAGAAGATAAGACAGCTGCGCCGGCGAGATTGTCACCACGCCATCAGCCGCTGACGGCCAGATGAACCTGCCGCGCTCGAGGCGCTTCGTGAACAGGCATGCCCCCTGGGAATCGTGCCAAATCACTTTGATCAGATCGCCGCGACGACCCCGGAAGCAAAATAAATGACCGCTGAGCGGGTCATGTTTTAAGACTTCCTGCACCTGCAGGGCCAACGATGGAAAGCCCCGTCTCATATCGGTATAGCCCGTCGCCAGCCATACCCGAACGCCTGTTGGGATGGGGATCATCGCAGCGCCTCGAGGCCCCGGATGATCCGCAACAGCGCATCGACGTCAACATCCCGGTCGACGATCACATGCCGCCCATTCGCCGTGACAACGTCCATTCGGCCGGGGCCGCGTGGGGAATGCGGTACCGGCGCAGTCGGCGAAGGCTCCAAGGGCGCGTGCGAGTCCGGCACGACCAGGGCAGGCACAAACCCATCCCATGAACCAGCGCCAAGCCGTCCTTCTCTGTGAGCCTTGCGCCAGCTGTTCAATTGAAAGCGGGTGATCCCGTGCCGGCGCGCCGTGGCCGAGACCTGCTTTGGGCCGCGATGGCTCTCGGCCACAATCGCGAGCTTTGCTTCATCGCTGAACCGGCGACGGCGACCAGTGTCGACCACGTCCAGGCGGCTGACCGGCCCACGGTCCCTGATAATGTCCATGGCTACAACACCGTCCATATCGACGTCGATAGAGCCAGTGGTCTTCCAAATGCCTCAATCCCACAAGGCGGCCCTGCCCGGATGCGTACAGCACATCTACGGGCTCCTCCACCGATACCGCTATTGCAGTAAAGGCAGGTGATGGAGCGACAATCACTGTCGGAGGCAGTATCGCGGCCACCTCCACTGGAGATGGTGTTCCAACTGGCATTCAGGCCGGGAGGAATCTCATTCTCGCGGTCCCTTCCGGCGGTGCTGTCACGGCTGGTGGTACAGCGATTTCGGCTGGTGAGAACGCCGACGTTACGCTTGGTGGTTCTATCCAAGGCGGCACGGGGACAGGGCAGTACGCAATCAACTTCACTGGCTCCAACAATCGCCTCACGCTTCTTCCAGGCTATTCAATCACGGGCATTGTGGCTGGAGCCGACGCTACCAACACCCTCGCACTTGGTGGATCAGGCTCGGGCACCTTCAATGCCGGCACCCTTGGCATTGCGTCCGAACTGCAGTTCCAGAGCTTCGGCACGCTGGAGAAGACAGGCTCATCAACTTGGACCCTGACTGGCACGAGCCAGTTCAATGGTTCAACCAATGTAAAGGCCGGTACGCTTCTCCTGAACGGCTCCCTAAGTGGATCGAGCGTCAGTGTTCAGAATGGCGCGACGCTTGGTGGAACAGGGGCGGTAGGGGCTCTCACCTTTGCACCTGGTTCTATCTATAAGGTCAAAGTCTTCAGCGCGGGACAGGCGGACCGGATCACAGCGGCAGGAACTGCGACCTTGTCGGGTGGGACCGTGCAGGTCCTAGCCGAGAACGGCACTTATAAGCCGTCGACCACGTATCGCATCCTGACCGCAGCCGGTGGTGTCAGCGGACAGTTTGAGGGTGTCACGTCCAATCTGGCCTATCTGAGGCCCTCCCTCCGTTACGGGGTCAATGACGTCACGCTCACGCTGGAGCAGAAGGCTGCCTTCAACTCAGTGGCTGCGACCGGCAATCAGTCCAATGTGGCCAACGCTTTGGAGGCACTTGGACCCAACAATCCTCTTTACAAGGCGGTGATTGGCCAGAGCGCGTCAGGCGCACGCCAGGCGTTTGAGGCTCTGTCCGGTGAAGCCCATGCCTCGGCTGGAGCTGCTGCATCCGTCGGCGCCAGCCTTGTGCAGACCACCCTGGTCAACCGCCTGAATACGGCTCCGGCATCTTCGTCTTCCCTCAGGATGGCTCAGGGCACCTATACTGCGGCCTATGCTGCGGATTTGCCCGGGAAGGCTCCCCGGACAGCTCCAGTTCCTGTCCGAAGTTTCGATCCGCGCCGATTTGCGCTCTGGGGCGAGGGCTTCGGCTCCTGGGGCAAGGTGGATGGCAGTGCCAATGCAGCGGGCCTCGACACTTCCACGGGTGGGTTCATCCTTGGCGCGGAAGCAAACCTCGATCAGACATACCGTCTCGGTGTGGCAGCTGGCTTTACCCGCACCACGTTCGACGTGGACAGCCGCCTCTCGTCCGGCTCTAATGAGACCGTCTTTGGAGCGCTCTACGGTTCGACCTCGTGGGGTGGTCTCAACCTGCGGCTAGGCACCTCGTTGGCAGCCCACGACATCGACACCCAGCGCACGGTGCTCTTTCCCGGCTTTGCTGAAGCGGTCAGTGCATCTTACGATGGTTGGACGGCTCAGGCCTTCGGTGAGATCGGCTACCGTTTCGATCTGGCCCGAGTGCAGGTCGAGCCGTTTGTCGGAGCCTCGATCATGCGCCTGCACACGGCGAGCTTCCAGGAAGTCGGCGGAGTGTCGGCCCTGGCTGGCTTTGCTCAGAATCAAGATCTCGGGACCACCACGCTCGGCGTCCGGGCTGAGGCCCAGATCAGCGAGGACATCCCCCTTCGCGCAAAGGGACTGATCGGCTGGCGCCACGCCTATGGCGATGTGAACCCGGCCGCTCTGATGGCTTTTGCGGGAGGATCGTCCGCCTTCACAGTCGCGGGCACACCGGTGGACCGGGATGCGCTGGTAGCGGAAGCAGGTCTGGAGTGGCAGGCGAGCCAAGCCGTCAGTCTGGGTGTAGCCTACCAAGGCCAGATCGGCTCTCAGGCCCAAGAGCATGCTCTCAAGGGTAACTTCATCTGGACGTTCTGAGGCTGCGGCCGGATCGAAATTTGCCTTATCGAACGTGAAACCGCGACGCGGCCGGCCGCGTCAACCATTGACACATCGTTTGAGTGCATCTGTTCTCATCCATAGAAACAGGCGACCAAAGCCGACTGCCAATCGGCGGTGCTCCCGCGACGCGCAGGTCCCCAAGCTGCGCGCGAAAGGCTGCTCGAAGTCAGCGTTCGC
This sequence comes from Microvirga sp. M2, assembly GCF_047497095.1. Taxonomy (NCBI): domain Bacteria; kingdom Pseudomonadati; phylum Pseudomonadota; class Alphaproteobacteria; order Hyphomicrobiales; family Methylobacteriaceae; genus Microvirga; species Microvirga sp. M2. The sequence goes on along the minus strand of NZ_CP134064.1, from coordinate 1,094,504 downwards.
GCTGGTAGTGCATGGCGACCGCGCCATTGCGGAGCGGCTTCGCCGAGACCAGCTCGAGCCGTCGCGTGCTGGGCAGCCCGCCCTGGTACAGGGTCGGACCGTGGCCAGCGATCCTTGGATGGACGAGGAGCTTGTACTCGTCGATCAGATCCAGCCGGTCCAGCTCGGTCGCGAGTTTGCCGCTACCGAGGAGCACGCCCGCCGGAGTCGCGTTCTTGAGCCTCTGCACGCCTGTTCGCAGGTCGTCGGCGATGTGGTGGCTGTTGGTCCACGGGAAGTCCTTTCGCGTCGACGACACCACGTATTTCGGCTTGGCCTCAAGCTTGACCGCCCACTCGCGTATCGCCGGCGGTGCCTCCACGTCGCCGCGAGCGACCGCCGGCCAGTAGCTCTCCATCATCTCGTAGGTGATGCGGCCCCACAGCATCGCCCCGCCCTCGTCCATAAGGCGGGTGAAGAACGCGTGCGTCTCGTCGTCAGCGATTCCTGCGCGGTGGTCGACGCAGCCGTCCAGGGTGACGTTTATGCTAAAGGTCAATAGTCCCATGTGGCGAGCCTAAGCCATACGCTCGAAAAGACCTAGGGCTATTGCTCGCGGTTGAAGCTCAACTTTCGCTATGGGCCGAAAACGGAACCTCGCCGCATGGGTGGTTGAGTCCAGCCCCTTAGCTTTGACGCTTGCTTCATGGTTAAGCTAAGCCCGACAGAGGCTGCCGGATGAAGATTGCTCTAAGTCCAGGATCGGATTTCTCGGGGACCGTCCAATGATGGTCCTAAGAGCAACAAGAAGCCGAGGCCGATTGACGCGCCGAATCGGGCGCAGCCGGGAAGGATTTTTGTATCAGCGTTGTATCACCCGAAATCGCTGACGCATGATGTAGGTCATCCGGTCCTTGTGAACCCCTGGATTTCCTGAAGGAAAATTGGAGCGGGCGATGGGAATCGAACCCACGACATTCAGCTTGGGAAGCTGTTTCTTTGCTTAGATGAGCATGCCGGTTGTATTACGTCCGCAGTGTAAATCTCCATAAACTATCGCTAAATTGAGTGTGCGACGGTCTGGCCGACCGCGGATGACTGCGGCCGCTAGGCCAGGATTCCCTGCCTGCTGTTGTATCGCAGTTGTATCCCAGGAAAGCCCTTTGTAGCAGGGACAACACCTCTAAGAGAATTCGCTGGATGTGCCGCGGGCCACGTTGTGAATAATCGATAACATCACGAGGAGAGAAATAGTGGCACCGTTCGGGAGCGCAGGGCTTGATAGCACGGCTAGAGCCTCAGATATTTAATCGGACGCGTATCCTGCGTGCTTCAGATAGTTCCAGCATTCGCTCGGCTCAAAGAGATTGCAGATGTCACCCAGGGCTCGCCACAGCGCGTCAAGGTTCGGGCTTCCGCTTTCCGTAGATGCGCTTTGATCATGGCGAAGGCCTGCTCCATCGGGTTCAAATCGGGCGAATAAGCGGGCAGGAAGAGGAACCAGGGCTCCCTTCTGCTTCAGACAGAGGGCGGCCGCTTCGCTCTTGTGGACTGCCAGATTGTCGAGGATCACCACGTCGCCTTCGCGCAACGTTGGAGCCAACTGCGTCGCGATGTAGGTATCAAAGGCCGAGTGGGTGATGGGACCGTCGATGATCCAAGGGGCGCTCAGCTCATGACAGCGGAGCGCGGCCAGGAAAGTATGGGTCTTCCAATGGCCAAACGGAGCGCTTATACCAATTCCCGCTGATCATCATTGGTGCGCCCACTCGCGCAAGCCGATCGACATGATGGTCCAAGGCTGATCGATCAGCTTGTTCCAAGCCGCACAGCAGTGGTCGAGAATGTCCGTGTAGGACGTGAAGATCCGGTTGGAGATCCAGTTCTCCCTTATGAACTGCCAGATGTTCTCCACGGGGTTCAGCTCAGGCGCCATTGCCGGCAGCGGCACCAGAGTGATGTTGGGCGGCACCTTCAGCTTCCTCGAGACGTGCCATCCAGCTTGGTCGAGCAGCAGCACAGCATGCGCGCCAGGCGCCACCGCCTGCGAGATCTCGGCCAGATGCAGGGACATCGCCTCGGTCGTGCAGCGGGGCAAGACCAGGCCGGCGGCTTTGCCTTGGGCCGGGCAGATCGCCCCAAAGATGTAAGCAGACGCAGTCCGCAGATCGCGTGGGGCGGAGGGACGGGTGCCGCGCTTGGCCCAGCGCCGGGTGATCTTGTTCTTCTGGCCGATGCGGGCCTCATCGGCAAACCAGATCTCTATGGGCCGGCCGCCGGCCTCGTTGGTCGCGATCTCCTCCAGACGCGTGGGGAAGTCTTTTTAAAAGCAGCCACGGCCGCGTCGCTCCTGGCGTGATGACGCGGGCGAGCCGACAGCTTGCGGAAGCTCAGAGACCGCAGCTCACGGCTGAGCGTCTGCTTCGAGATCCGGATCCGGTACTCCTCCCAGAGCCACTGCATCAGGTCGGCCAGGCGCCAGCGCACTACCCCGTGGCGGCTGGGATCGGGCCGCTCTCGATCATCTCGCTCAGGCGCTGCCGATGCGCGTCGCTCAGGATCGAAGGCTGTCCCGGCGCCTTCCCGTCCAGAAGCCCATCGGGCCCATGGGCATTGAAGCGCAGGACCCAGTCACGCACCGTCTGCAGGCTGACCCCGCCGATCTCGGCCGCTTGGGTGCGCAAGCCGCCCTCGTAGATCACCGCCAGGGCCAGCAAGCGGCGGGTCTGCGGGGCATCCTTGCTCCGGCGGGCAAGTTGGCGCAGACGAACGGCATCGTAATCGGGCCGGAGGGCGACGGGAATGGACATGGCAAACCTCCTCGCTTGCCATGTTGAATCACATCTCAGGCGCTTTGACGCTGCGACGAGTCGCTCTCACCAGGACGTGGTATTACGCGTAACCGCTGGCCCGTGCGGCTACGCCCACGCAGGCGGGTCATCTTGGTGTTGAGGTACGTTTCATCCAAGAACAGCAAGCGATCCGGCTGCTGGCGCATGCGGGCCTGACGTTGGCCTCTCCAGACGCGGCGGTCCTCACGAATGTCGGCGCGTGCGCATTCCGCGGCCATCTGCGATTTTTTATATGTGAACCCAGATCGGCACAGCAGGCGTGAGAGAGTGGCTGGGGCAGCCACAACCCCGTGCTGCGCCAAGAGACGAGCCGCGAGTTCGGGCATAGTGATAGCGGGCTCGGTCTCCGCCGTCTGCACCAGAAAGCTCTCGTAGGGCGCGAGCTTGCCTTGTCCTCGCGGCCGGCCCTAGCGAGCCGGCGCAGGGGACCCGGACTGCGCCTGGCGCCGGGCGAGCCTAATGGCAAAACTGTCACTGACCCCGAAATGCCGAGCGGCGGCCCGGCAGGATTGACCGGCTTCGACAAAGGCGGCAACCCGCACGCGGAGATCCAGGGAATAGTAGCGGCCCATGATCCACCTCCCGCTCAAGGAAGTGAATCACGCCAGGACGCCACACGGAACCTGAAGAGTCAGATTTTGCGTCCGAGGCTCTAGGCCCGAGCCATCCATCATTGGCCTGAAGGAGTTCAATTGGATACGGCCGTCAGACTAAATTCAGGATTCCACACGTTGTCAGGCCGTTCGCCGTTTGGTTCGTGGATGAACCTTAAAGGTAGTAAAGGCCGCCTTCTCTCTTCCGTACGCTTCGAGGATTGCCCTGCACCAAAGTTCCATACCAACCGCCTTGAGTTCCATCCGCTGTGCATGATCATAATGAAGGCGTGTCACCGGCGCTCTCTTCTGCCGCTCGTCAGCCTCTTTGTCCAACGAGTGGTCCAAAATCGCCGACGCTGACCCGCCCAGCCCATGGTCACTTAAGTAGGTCGCAAGAGCACGCCGGGCGTCTTGAGGAACCCAGCGGCGAATGCCATGCAGAATCAACAGATTCTCATGCTCAGTCACACCGTCGCACCCTTTCTTAATACCGCACAGCCTATTGAGAAGCTGGTTGACGCCGTTTTTGGAAACTGGGTCGTCGACGCCCCGCTTGGACGGGAACAACCATCTCGAGGGGCCGCGCATCTCGATATGCTCGGCCAGGATTTGGTCGATGACTGCCTTCGCTTCTGGGGGAATTGGCAGTGCATGCGGCAGTCCGCTCTTCATCACCTCGCTCTCCCACCCCGCTGACCACCAGCCCATGCGGTCCGTGTTGTCCCAGGAGACTAAAGCCATTGTTTCGGTCCGTGACAGCGCATAGGTCCGCTGCGCCGTAAGCACGAGTGCCCAAAGCATCGCCAATGTCCCCGAACTCGTAGCATGCTCTGTCTCGCCCAGGGTTCGAAACTGTTCAGCAAGGACAAGGGTCCGGGCTAGCTCTTCGACGGTCGGCGTATGCTCCCGCTTATTCCAGTGATAATCAACTGTCAGGCGCTCCCACCACGGATATGTTGCCTTGTTGAGCCCGCTGGGCCGACCCTTATGCTTCCAGGCCCATGTCAAGGCGTCCTTCATCTGGCCTACACATCGCTTAGCCGTGGATGGTACGCTGGCCTCTAGGATGTCGTCGCGGACCTGCTCTAGGTCATCAACAGTGAGGGTGGAGACTATCCGATTGGCGATGCGGGCGAATGCCGGGTGCCGGAGATAGTGTTCGTATGCGGGGTAGTACCTCTCTCTGAGAGTCTTCTTCTTCGCTGCCAAGAATGCATTCAGCAGATCGCTCCACAACCAAGGCCCGAGCTTTCTACGCTCATCTTCCGACAACTCACTGTCAAACACCGGCCAAGCCGCGTCGATGGCGATCTCCATATTGCCATTGTATGTGGCGAGTGCATGTTCATAGACACGAAGATCCGGCCGGGGATCGTGTCCATCCTTAAGTTGCAACTTCGTCCGCGCAGCAGCCTCGCGGGCAGCGGGAATGGTCAGGATGTCGATAGTGCCGAGTCGCACCGTCCTTACGCGCTCCCGGAAGTACCAAGTGGCAGCTTGCCGCGTTATACGCAGTGTCAGCCCCTGACAGCCCTCATCGGCCCACTCGAGCCCACGCCCTGGCACCTTTCCACGAGCAATTATAGTCATCGCTCTCTTGATGTTTTTCGACCTCAGGCGGAGGCGCTCTCGAGTGTAGCCCGTACAGGCCTTGTTGGTCATGGGACACGTCCTTTCGACCGAGAAGATTTGAACAAGTGCTGCCCGAGAGGTCGCAATCGGGTTGGACCTTTGCCCGCTCTCTTGGAGACGGGTCAGAGCTTCAGCCGTTTGCGTGCGCTTGCCTGCACGAGAGGCTTTGCGGGAGAACGCCGTCCATTAGGTGCATGCAACGCATCCAACGGGCTATTGCTCGAAATGCTACACATAGTACAGAAGCAAAACAAAGATTATTTATGTCAGTATATATACTTATATGGAGAATATATTAACTACATATCCTAGCGATTCTACAATCGCAGCATTTACCGTTGATAATTCCAGTTTTCAGCGCAGGTTCCTAAAACTGAAGGACTCACGAAGACACAAAAGGATTCGAACAATCATTACATTACTGCATCAATCCTCTGTAATACTTTTTAAGCCTTCCACAAATACCATTTCGCACAGGATGAACTCTGGGACCTTTATAGGCAGATAAACCTGTTAGTATATGATATGTTGTATCGAGATGCTAAAGTGCCGCACCAGACCCTGCCTCTTTAGCAAGCGCCTAGCAATATGCGCGGTCAAGCAACATCATATCTTGTGATGAAAGAGCTATCTTGAGGCAGCAAGATAGGCCAAGCTGCTCAGATGGCGTGAGCGCCGACGGCCTCATTCTTCAAAGTGACTATGCTAACCTTTACGTAGGTCTTCGGTTAGCGGTGTTCTCAGGCCACGGCCTTGAGGTCCGGCGCGGTGGCATAGGCCCACGGCAGTAGATCATCAATGCGGGTGTTGAGATGGCCGGTGGCGATGCGGCTCAACACGTCGGCGAGATAAGCCTGCGGATCCACCCCGCACAGTTTGCAGGTCTCGACCAATGAGGCGATGATCGCCCAGTGTTCGCCCCCGCGATCCGAGCCGGCAAACAGTGCATTCTTGCGCGTCAAGGCCAAAGGCCGGATTGCCCGCTCGACCACGTTGGAGTCGATCTCAATCCGCCCGTCGTCGACAAAGCGGGTCAGCCCGTCCCAGCGCACAAGCGCGTAGCGGATCGCCTCGGCCAGCTTGCTCTTCTGGCTGATCAGACCGAGTTTGCCGCGCAACCACGGCTCGAGAGCGTCCAGTACCGGACCGCTCTTGGCCTGACGAATCCGGCAGCGCTCCGCCGCACTCATGCTACGGATCTCGCTCTCGATCCGGTAGAGCTCCGCAATCCGGGTGAGCGCTTCGCTGGCAATCGGCGCCGCTCCGGCCACGGCCAGTTCGTAAAAGCGCCGTCGCACGTGCGCCCAGCAGAACGCGAGGGTGACCTGATTGCCTCCAGCTAGAGCCCGATAGCCGCTGTAGCCGTCCACCTGCAGCACGCCGGCAAAACCGCACAGATGCTCGATCGGCCGGGCCGCCTTGCGATCCGGCGCATAGACGTAGGCCACCCCAGGCGGATCCGTGCCGCCCCACGGCCGATCGTCCCGCGCATAGGCAAACAGCTGCCCGGTCTTGGTCTGGCCGCGGCCGGGATCGAGCACCGGTGCGGTGGTCTCATCGGCAAACAGCCGGGGTGAGGTCTTCAGCTGCGCCAGCAGGCGCTCATGTACCGGCCGCAGGTGCCAGGCGGCGCGCCCGACCCAATCAGCCAGGGTCGAACGATCCAAAGTGATGCCCTGACGCGCGTAGATCTGAGACTGCCGGTAGAGCGGGAGATGGTCGGCGTATTTCGACACCAGCACCTGCGCGACCAGCGCGTCGGTGGGCAGGCCGCCTTCGATCACGCGGGCCGGAGCCGGGGCTTGCACCACCCCATCCTCGCAGTGGCGGCAGGCGTATTTGGGCCGTCGCATCACCAGCACGCGCAGTTGCGCCGGCACGATGTCGAGGCGCTCGGAGACATCCTCGCCGATGCGGTGCAGGGCATTGCGGCAGCAGGGACAGGTTGGATCCTCGATGTCGATGATCGTCTCAATGCGCGGCAGATGGGCCGGCAAGGATCCGCGGTTCCGACGCCGCTGGGCCGCTCGGCTTTGACGCTCGGCCAGATCCGCTTGCTCGTGTTGGGCGCCTTCGGCGGCCTCAGTCTGTTCGGCCTCTTCCAGCCCGAGCAGCAGTTGATCCTCAGGCAGGCTCTCGGCCCTGCGGCCGAAGCGATGACGCTGCATCGCCTTGATAATCTGCTCCAGACGTTCAGCGCGGGCCCGCTCGGCCAGGAGCATGGCTTTGAGCAGTTCAGGATCATCCGGGAGAGTTTGCATCGCGCTGGTCACAGGACGAAGTGAATCATGCTTCGACGGGAGCCGCGATGGCTCTTATGGATGGGATCGGGTCAGCTGGGCTCCACAGGCACAGAGGTCGGTCGTGGCGCATGCACGCGGCGCCAGTCCAGACCCTCGAGCAGAGCGGAGAGCTCGGCGGCTGACAGGTGAAGGGCACCATCCTGCAGCTTGGGCCAGCGGAACTCACCATCCTCCAATCGCTTCGCGACGAGAACCACGCCGGTGCCATCCCAGAACACCAGTTTGACGCGATCCGTGCGTTTGGCGCGGAAGACATAAACCGTCCCGGAGAACGGATCGGCCCCCATGGTGTCGCGCACGAGCGCAGCGAGGCCATCCGCCCCTTTGCGGAAGTCGACGGGCTTGGTGGCCACCAGGACGCGGACAGTCCCGCTCGGCCCGATCATCGCAGGCTCTTGAGCGCTTGCAGGACCATAGCCAGCGTTGCGCCATCGGCCCCCGGAGGGATGCGAATGACAGTGCCCGCCACAACAATCTCGATCACCGCCTCCCGGCAGGCTGCCGGGGTGGGCTGCGGCCCGTCAGGGGCGACAATAACCGGGGTAAAGGCGAGAGGATGATCGTCCGCCGCGCACTTGGCCTGACGGCGCCAGGTGAACAGGTGCTGCGGCGCTATCCCGTTTCGGCGGGCCACCTCGGACACCACCGCGCCCGGCGCCATGGCTTCCTCCAGGATCCGCGCCTTCTCATCGGCTGACCAGCGCCGGCGTCCACTGGCTCCGGTGATCACTTCCAGGCGCCGCACCGGCCGCGGCGGCTCAAGCATATGGTCAACCATCGGCACAAAACGATCCTCAATCCAAGATCGTCAGTCTCGCTGCTCACACATGCGAATGTAAGGTGCGGCGAGAACACCGCTTACGGTCTTCGCGACCTACCTCAACTTGAAAGCCGTGCCGTACTGCTCATGCACATTGGTCAGGCCATTCGAAATGAGGGCGATCCAGGTCCAAACAGCTCCAGCAACGCCTTAGCTAGCTAAGAGTACGGATGTCCAAACAGGAATCCCGGGCTTCGAGTCCTTCGTGACAGCATCCTGTCCTGGAGTGCGAGTAATTGAGGTCGAGAAGCCCGGGAAGGGATTGAGCTCCCGGGAAATCCTGCCCTTCAATAGAATTCATATCTGGGCACCTGCTGCATTGTTAGGCCAAACAGAACTCAAACCCACAACTAGACCGTTGCGAGCTGTCTGGCTCCGCCAAGAAGCACAGCGCGCCCGGTGTGCTGCGCTTCTAATTTGAAAGGATTGGAGCCCCACGAGGCAAATCATTTTGTACGGGGGACATGGGTGAAGTCCGTCGGCGCCCGGAAGGACTCAATCCCTCGTATTTCCTAAACGTCAGGACGTAACTGCCAGGAGGCCCTCCCTCGCGACAACCTTAGGCCCCATTGGTACCGGTGCTTAAGCCTTTGAAGGCCATGTCCCTCGACCCTGCCTGGCAAACTATGATTGTTCAACAGCCATTCTTGACATGCTTGATTTTGGCAATTGCACAGGCTTGGTGGTTCCTGGCCAGCCGCTGTACCTACGACTATCGCTAGAAGATCCCTTGCGGCTAGAGCCAGCCGTCAGGCATGGGCGCGCAAATGTCGGCCGACGGTGCAAAAGTGCAATATTTGACAGACCAAATGGAGATCCACTTGTAGCGCGATAGTGTTGATAAAATCCAAAATGTGGCTTGGGGGATCTATTACTATCAGCCCCCCGCTAGATCTACCCCTACATCCAGTAGGCCGATCACGCGAAAAACGTCAGTTGCCGACCTTTTCAATAACATCTGCCAGAAGGCGACTTTCCCTGCTCGCAGGTGAAACCTCGCACAAGCCCTTTAGGGCGGGAAGCCTTCGATATCCTTCAAGTTCTGCAAGGCCGCTGCGGCGCAAGTGCGGACCTCCTGAGGCAACGGCAGGATCGATGCGGCGGCTCGATCCTGCCGAGATCGACATGGTCTGCCATCAAGTACATTACGCGGAAGCTGCCGAACGCTCTGAACAGGTCCCACAGCGGTTGAAATGCGTCGTTGATGCGCGTGGCTCCCAAACCGTCGACAGCTTGCGCCGCGGGCGTGAGCGCTAATGCCGGAGCAGTCCCGCCAACACGCTGTACCACGCGTCACAGCCAGCAGGGCGTCGGCTGCTCCCCAATACCCGCTGTAGCCAATGGCGAAGCCCTCCGGGGTGATCGCCCGCAGCCGCTCCATCTCGCCCGCGAAATCGCCATCCGCAGGGAGTGGCAGTTTCACCGCCGCCACGTTCGGGAGCTTCGCCAGATGGGCGATCACGTCATCACTGAAGCTGCATTTCGTCGTGCCCGGGTTGTTGTAGATGCACAAGGGCAGCCCAGCTCTCAGGCCTGATCCTTGCGCAATCTCCCGAGCCTCAGGGGCTTGCCGGCCCTGCCTGATCGGATGAGGATCCTCTGGGGCGGGTTGACCGGGAGGAGCCCCGTTTCAGCGAGCGCTTGCCCGAACGGCTGGGCCTCCGTGGCCGGAGCGGGTTCGGGCTTTTCTGGCTTTTCGGTCTTCCCAGTCACCTCTATGCCTCCTGATGCCGCACATCCTGCCCGTGTCGGATCATGCCCGCAACCGGCCCGGCGCGTAAACCCGGGCTGATCTCCAACGGAGGTAGCGCATACCACGATCGTCAGGCAAATGCCGCACTCGGTAAAGCGCCGGCAACGGGCCGCGCACCGAAATTCCTGGTGCCTTTGGCACGTTTGGCTCCGTGAGGATTGCTGCCCTCCGGCTAATGTCGCAGGCGTGCAATAGCCGCCCTTCCAGATCTACAGGTGCACCTAGAGCATCGGTCCAAAAGCGGACTCCACCTTTGGGATCCATCCGACGCTCCACTCCTTGAAGTGCGCATCGTTTGGCGTGGAAAACCGGATCCGCTTTTCACGAGCGTGGCCCTTCGTGTCCGCACGATAAGCAAGGCTGCCCGGTTAAGCCTTCGACTCCCGCTTATGCTTGGTCAACGCAAACGCAGCCTCCTCGTGGTAGTCAATGAGGGTGACGGGTTCGCCATCCGCATCAGCCGCGATCACCGATGACGTGTGATCCATCGCGTGGTTGCCGCCTTTCGTCGGTATCTTGCGGTAGAAGCAGACCGACGTGGCTGTTCTCGGAACAAGCCTCGAAGCCGAAAGTCCCATCTGCCAGGAGTGGCACGACCATGCCTGTCCATACGGCACTCCTCGGGCGACCGTCCTTGCTTGCAGATGCCCCGATCAGACTTGGCGGCTGCGGTTCAGATTGGGCCTCTCGGCAAATCGTGCCAGTAATCCCGCAACTCCTGCTCGCGCTTCCTGTCGGGCCAGACCTCGTCATCGCCATAGAAGACCGGAGCGCCCCGGACCTGCTCCTCGGTGATGTCGGTGCGGTACCCGTGAAGCCCCATGTCGTAGGTGAGCTTCTCCCATAGGATGGTATGGTGGTGCACGCCAACACCGAGGAACCCCCCGAAAGTCACATCGACGTAGACCACCCGACCGCTCACTTTTTCGATCAGTAGCCGCTTGATGGTGCCGATCCGATGCCCATAAGGGTCGAACACCGCCGTGCCCTCGACACGGTCGCTTTCGATGACGGGCTTGGATGAGGCGTGCCGAGGGATCGGACCCTGGAGGTAGAAGCCATTCTCCAAGATACCGAAATTCACCACAGCCTGATGGACATCCAAGGCCCAGGGCTCCTCCGGGGGGATCTGCCGCTCCAAGGTCCAAGGCCCGTCCTCGGCGGGTAGGCTCGCCCCGTCCGGATCGCCGGTGATGCCGCGCAGGTCAGGGGCGGTTGCCGAGTGGAACACGTAATACGTTTCTCGTCTCATGAGCGCCTCCCGCTCGCGGGGATGGATAGCCCTTGGCCCATGTTCAGGATAAAACGCAATGGCTGGCCCCTCAGGTCCGGTCCTGGGACTACCCGTCCCGCATCATCCTGCGGCAGATGACGAAGGCCGACTTCAAGGCGTTCAACATCATCAACTACGCCCCTTTCCTCGATCGGCATCGGACCCGGTTCAGCGGGGCCTTGGATCTCTACTCGCTCTAAGCGGCAACGGCGGCCGGTCCGCCATGGCGGCCCCAGGAGACATGCACCTGTTCTTCTTGTGAGATGGCCAAGCGAGCCTAAGGTCAGGATCGGGTCAACCTCTGAGGTTTCCTGCCCTTCCAGCAGGTCAGGTTTCACCTCCTTGAGCAGACGATCGAGCCCCTCTCAATTGGGCTAACCGCCGGGCGCTTCGTCATCCGGAAGGCCCTTTGGAAGGAACACCGCAGCATGATGGGAATTCCCTAAGGGAGGCGGCCATGAAGCCACCCCTGGAGGAGTTCGCCCGATGCCAGACCGCAAGCAGGATGGTCAACAGCCCGAGGCTTTGCGCTCGCTGAAATCCGCCGCGAAGGCGGGAAGCCAGAAACCACAGCACCAAGGTCTTGAAGCCCATGGCGACACCGCGCCGATCGCTGCTCCTCTGGAGCAGGAACAGGATGCCGCCGCGAAGGTGCTTCAGGAGGGAGTCAAGAAGAACCCGGAAGGGATGGAAGAGGCCGCCCGGAAGGCTCCTGAGCGCTAGCCTCCCCAAACCCGAGATCCTCTCAGGGCGATAGAGAGCGTAAGGAACGTCCATCTCGGTCATGGAGTGGGCGTTGCGGTCGGGGTTCGTCCCTAAGGGCGGCAAACTGCGACCTCGTGCGGCACGAATGAGAGGTCAGCTTACCACTCGAATACGGACGCTCGGGCTACGGCTGCCTCGTGCCATCAAGAGACATTCCGACACAGAGGCCTTGGAGCGCAAGCGGACGCTCAGCCGGCTTCCGCGAGAAACTGTCGGATCTCGTCCGACAGCCAGTCGCGCACGGCACGAACCTTCGGGTGGTCGTGATTGCCCAACCGATACACGAGATCGTAGCCTCGCTCGGACTTGAGGCGTAGTTGCGGGAAGAGTGCGACCAAGCGACCGGCAGCAATGTCTTCGGCCACCAGAGCGCTGCGCCCGAGCGCCACCCCTTCCCCGCGAATGGCTGCCTCGATCACCATGCTGCCATGACTGTAGATCGGGCCACGGCCCCTGGGGACGCCATCCAGCCCTACCATGGCAAACCAATGCTCCCAGGTGGCGGACCAGCGGTCCTCGTACAGCAGGCGGTCCTCATGCAGCAGCCTGCACTTGGCAAGGTTCTCGACCGACGGCAGGCCGCCCATTTCCGTTCGATAGGCTGGGCTGCACACCGGGGTCAGGGTTTCCTCCAGAAGGCGCTCGGAGGCGACGTGTGGATAGCGGCCACTGCCGTAGCGCACCGCCGCATCGACTTGCCCGTTGTTCAGATCGACATCGGTATCGGTGATGTCGAGATGGACGTCGAGTTCGGGGTGACAAGCCATCAGGCGATGCAGGCGTGGTCCCAGCCACTTGCTTGCGAACGAGATGCCGGTGCTGATGATCAGCCGTTCCGCGCTCTTTGGTCCTCGAAGCCGTTCGGCCTCCCGCGTCAGATCCGCGAGCACCCGGGTCGCAACCACGAAGAACTCCGCTCCCTCGTCGGTCAGGACGATCCGGCGCGTGAGGCGCCGGAACAAGGCGACGCCGAGATGGCCTTCGAGGGTCTTGATGTGCCGGCTCACCGCGCCGTGGGTGACATGCAGTTCGTCGGCGGCTCGCGTCATGCTCAACAGGCGTCCGGTGGCCTCAAAAGCGCGCAGGGTCTGGAGAGGAGGAAGCCGGTCGAACATGGGTCCACATGCGTGAGTGCGACTCACACGTTACGTGAGAACAAATGGTTTGTCAGCCAGGCTTGGCGGGCCTAGCACTTCGAGAGGCCGCGATGGCGGCATCACCTCACCCCGTGCAGACCTGTTCATGTCGAGCCAGAGCGCAGCGAATACCCCTTCCGCCCCTGCCCTTTCGCCCGTCGCCTCTCGCGACGCGGCACCCTCCGTGCGCAGCTTTGCCGCCATGCTGCTGCTTGCCGTCATATGGGGGCTTTCGATCCCGGTGACGAAGCTCGGCCTTCTGACGATGCCGCCGCTCACGCTGACCGCGCTGCGGTTTGCCATTGCCGTGCCCCTGCTGATGCTTCTCATCGTGGGAGGACGACGGCTCCCATGGCGGGCGCTGCCCCATGTTGCCGCCCTCGGGGTGTTGGGCATCGGCATCGGCCAGGTCGCCCAGACCTTCGGCGTGGCTGGCACCTCGGCCTCGGTCGGCACCATCATCTCGGCCACCATTCCGGTCTTCATCGTGATTTTTGCCGCTTTGCGCCTCAAGCAGGCTGTCTCGGGCTGGCAGCAACTGGGATTGCTGGCGGCTTTCGCGGGCATTGCGCTCGTCGCGTTGGGGCATGGTGAGGGAGCGGCGGGCCTGTTCGAGTCCAGCGTGGCCGGTGCGGCCTGCGTGCTGCTGTCCGCGCTGACCATCGCGTTCTATTACGTCTGGAGCGTCGAACTCACCGATAAGTACGGTACCACCACCGTGGCCGCCTGGAGCACGTTGTTCGGCTTCATCGCGCTGCTGCCCTGGGCTGCCTGGGAGATGTGGCACGTTCCCATCCAGGTCACGGCCCAGGCGCTCTGGGCTGCGGCCTATCTTGGCCTCGTGGTGACCGTCGCAGGTCTGTTCCTGTGGCTGAGCATCCTGCGCACCGTCCCGGCCCGGATCGCGGCGGGCGTTCAGTACCTCCAGCCGGTGATCGGGATCGCCGCCTCGTCCGTGATGTTCGGCGACCAGATGGGGGCGCTGTTTGTTGTCGGCGTGGTCCTGATCCTGGGCGGTCTCGCCCTGACCATGACCTCCCGCAGGAAGGCGGATCAAGCGCCTTAACGGTTGGCATGATTGCGCAGGGACCCTGCGCTCACGCCTGGCCCGAGCGCTTGGCGGCATTCCGTACCGGCGCGAGCGTCGATGGAAAGGAACCGCCGCCCCGGGATACCCAGAGCTTGGCGGACAGGGCATGCCGTGGCAGTGTCCACGCGCCTCCCGCCGCCCGGCAGAACCTCCTGAGGATATCTCCCCGTGATGCTCCCCTTGTGGGCAAACGCCCTCAGCGCGACGCTGCTTGTCCAGTCGATCAGCTATTTCGCTTCCGGCGCGGTCCCGCTGCTCGGACCAATCCTGACGGCCCAGGCCGCGCTGCCGCCAGAGGGCATCGGCTATATCGCGGCGCTGATCACCATAGGCAATTGCTGGTATCTCGCCTGCGGCGGTCCCATGCTCAGCCATTTCGGGCCGGTCCGGTCGCTTCAGATCGGCCTGGTCTTCATCGCGTTTGGGCTGCTGGTGCTCTCACAGCCTGTTGGCGTCGCGGCGCTCGTCGGTGCGGTGGCCATCGGGTTCGGCCTGGGCCCGAACACCTCCGCCGGAAGCCAGATGCTGGTGCGCACGACACCCCGGCAGCACCGCACGCTCGTCTTCTCCATCAAGCAAGCCGGCGTTCCGCTGGGCGGCGCGGTGGCGGGCCTTGTGGTGGCGCCGCTCGTCACAACGCTGAGCTTCCCTGGCGCGATCTGGATCATGGTGGCCACGGCCCTGCTCGGTGTCCTGCTCGTGCAGCCGTTCCGCCGCCCGCTCGCCACGGCGGACCTGCAAAAGGGGACGGGATGGCTTCGGGCGCTCTTCTCGGCAGCCACCTTGCTCCGGTCTGTCACGGTGCTGCGCTCGCACCCGTCCCTCCCAATGCTGACGGCACTGGGGATGTCGTTCTCCGTCACGCAGGCCTGCATCACGTCCTTCACGGCAACCTATGTGATCACCCAGCACTCGGCCTCGCTGGCCGAGGCCGGTCTCTACATCGCCGTCATGCAGGCCGCGAGCGTGACGGGCCGCATCGCACTCGGCTGGCTTGCGGGCCGCACAGGGCATGGGCTGTCGCATCTCGGCGTGCAGGCGGTGCTGGCGGCAGGTGCGGTCGGCCTGCTCGTTGCGGGCGCAGACCAGGGGCCGTGGGCGATCATCGCCTGCATCGCGCTCGTCGGCTTCATCGCGATGGGCTGGAACGGGATCTACTATGCGGAGCTGGCGAGCGTGGCGCCGCAGCACCTGGTCGCCGAGGTCTCGTCGGCGGCGACGCTGGTTGCCTTCGTGGGGTCCATCGGCGGCCCCATGCTCTTCACGCTGATCGTCGGCCTCACGGGGAGCTTCGCCATCGGCTTTCTGACGGTTGCCGTTCAGTTGTCGGCGTTCGGTGTGATGACCTGGTGCCACGCCATGCGGACCGACGCTCCTTAGCCAGAGAGCATCGTGCGGAAGGTCTGCTCAGTGAAACCCTGGGGTGACGAGAGATGATGAGCCTGCTTGTTCTCAGGTCGCCTTCTGCCGTCGCTCATCATCCTGCACAATCGCCGGGAAGTTCCGGAATGGGTCAGATGTTCACATTCCGGTCGCTCAATGAATGTCGGCTCTGACCAGCCAAAGCTGACCAAGGTATTACGTCCCACGAGGTAGAGTCGAGGATGGGCGCGGTAGCTTGGGCCGTGCGGCAACGCCCCGTTTCCCATCCCCGCTCATCGAACCGGACGTGCGGCGCTACCGCATCCGGCTCTCCGACCGGCTTCATCGCAAGGCCCACGGCGAGGCAGGTCGGGGCAAGCGTTCCAGAGCTAGCACACCGCGTTCACCGTGGATTACGTCGTAGGTGAACTGTCGGTTGCCGCGCCCATGCAACTTATGTCGTCGGGCGAGGAAGGCACACACGCGCTCGGTGACGTACTGGTCCATCCCACGGAAGGCCGGACGAGATGTTCCATAGGCGAAGTAGTTCGACCAGCCGCGCAGGGACCTGTTCAGCGTGTCGCGCAATTCTTCCCATGGTTCAGTGTGGCCGGGCGTCAGCAGGTTAGCGACCTTCGTCTTGAGCCGTTGCACGCTCTTCTTGGACGGGCTCGCGCCCAGATACCTTCGGCCGTTCGCCTTGTAGTAATAAGGCCCGAACGAGTAGCCGAGGAAGTCGAAGCGTTCCTGGCGGGCGTCCTTCAGCGAGGTCTTGGCCTCGTTGAGGCTCAGCCCAAGCCTTGTCATCACGGCCTTTGTCCACGTCAGTGCCTCAGCCGCGCGACCGCGGCTGAGAATGACGAAGTCGTCGGCATACGAGACGACATGGGCTCGGAACGTTTCGCCGCGTCCGGTCAGCCGCCAATGCTTCAGGAACCGGTTCATGTAGATGTTAGCGAGCAGCGGGCTCGCGACGCCGCCCTGGGGCGTGCCCCGCGAACTGCTCTTGCCCCCACTCATGCGCCGGGTTCCCTCAGCATCCCGCTCCTCGATCGGTGCCTTCAGCCACAGCCTGATCAGCCGCAGCACGGAACCATCTGCGATCCGCCGCGCCACCGATTGCAGGAGTTCGCGGTGCGGGATCGTATCGAAGTAGCGGGACAGGTCGGCATCAACCACATCGGTGTAGCCCCGGCAGATCAGCCGGTGCACTTCCTTGACCGCATCCACCGCCCCGCGAGCGGGGCGATAGCCGTAGGCATTGTCCTCGAAGTCGGCCTCGAAGATCGGTTCCAGCACGAGTTTGGCGGCGGTTTGCACGACCCGATCCCGGATGGTCGGAATGCTGAGCGTTCGCTCGCCGCCATCCGGCTTCGGGATCGTCACCCGCCGCACCGGATCGGGCCGGTACGTCTTCAAGACCAGTTCCTCGCGCAACCCCGCCAGCCAGGCTTCCAGGCCTTGCGCCTCGATCTGCTCGAAACTCATCCCGTCCACCCCTGGAGCCCCCGCATTGGCGCGGGCCAACCCGTAGGCGTGACGGAGAATGTCATCGCGATAGATCTTGTCGTAGAGCCCATAGAAGCGGAAGGCGGGCTGCGCCTTCGCCTTGCAATAGAGCTTTCTCTGAAGGGTCCGGATCTTCTCAGGTGTTCCTAGGCTCATCGTCAATCACCCTCACCTCACCAGCTTCGAAAGCGCACCAGAAGTCAGGGTCCTTTGCTCCGCCGGCGTTACCCGGCCTCAGCGCTCGTATGACCCTGTCCGACTCCCGCCCTGGCCGGCGTCTGACAACACCGTTGAGGCCGCTACCCTCGCGCAGAACGGGTCTCCCCCGATTACCCGCATCACCCTTCCGACGTGCCGTACCCACTACCCCGGCGGATCGAGCGGGTGCATGTGTCGATTGCTTCCCCGCTCGCGCGGCCTTCCCCAAATGGCAGGAGGGTCGGCATCCGCATTGTCACTTTCGAGGCCTGCTCAGGCTTCACTCACGTTACAGCCCATCGGATTGCTCAGCCGCCTTACAGCGACCTTTGTCACGAGGCTCCGGCCCGTCCGGTTACCCGGCCAAACCGCTCGTCAGCTACCAGATCAATCGACAACTCTCTGGGTGGAATCCTCCTCCACTGGTGATCCGCGCCTTCGGGGCGCACTGCCATTGGGAGACCTACGCAGTCGGCTTGCGATGCCTCATTCGGCCTGACTTGCATGGACCAATCACTGCCGCTGGGTTCGGGGTGACAACCCGGATCTTCAATTAAAGCTCTCGGTTAACTTGCAATTGCTGCTCCCGATAGCGCCGTTTTTCCTTAAAAATATTTCTAAATTCAAAGTATATCCCTCAGAGAATATCTGTTTCCATTATTGCGATAGGAGTGTTATCGCACGCATGACTTGGCAATGGGGAAACCATGACTTCAGGGCGGTCGCTGACTTCATCTCTCGCCGCTCAGGCCACCCCACTCGACCAACCGCTGGGCATGACCCTCACGGGCACCCCGTTCGACGACCGCCTCGTTGGAGGGGAAGGTCCCGATGTGATCCAGGGGCTGGGCGGATTCGATACCCTGTACGGCAGAGGCGGCGACGACACCCTCTCCGGAGGAGCCGACAGGGATCGCCTCCACGGCGAAGGCGGCAATGACAGCTTGTCGGGCGATTCGGGTAACGACGACCTCCATGGCGGCGAAGGCAACGATTTCCTGAGCGGGGGCACCGGCACCGACTATCTCTACGGCGGCAGCGGCGACGACTCGCTGGACGGGGGTGAGGATTCCGACACCCTGCAAGGGAACGACGGCAATGACACGCTCGTGGGTGGGGCGGGGTTCGATCTCCTGTATGGCGACCGGGGGAATGACGTTCTGTCAGGCGGCACCGGTAATGACGGCCTCTACGGCGGCGAAGGCGACGACACCCTGAACGGCGGCGACGGCAACGACTGGTTGGCGGATTCGTCGGGGTCAAACAGGCTCATCGGCGGCCCCGGCAACGACGAGGCCTGGTACGTTTCAGGTTCGCCGAGCGAGAGCACGCTGTCTGGCGGGACCGGAAGCGATTCGTTCGAGTTGTCTCCCGACGTACTGGCCCCCGATGTTTCCGCCGACGTCATTACCGACTTCGAGGCGGGAACGGGTGGCGACAGGATCGATCTCACCTTCCTTCCGTCCGCGCTGGGAGGCTCCTCTAACCCGTTCGCCACTGGACATCTCAGGCTGGTGCACGAGGGGAGCGACACCGTCCTCAAGGCGAGCGTGGCCGGAGGCATCGCTCCAGAGGACCTGCGGACAATCCTGGTTCTCCGCGGCACCGACCCATCGTCCCTCACGGCCGACAATTTCCACCCGTCCTACGCGCCTGTCCCCATCGCGACGGCGCCGACCGAGGGCGACGATGTCCTGCACGGCACGTCGGGTGACGACTTCATCAACGGCCTCGGCGGCGACGATACGATCCTGGGCACCGCAGGAGACGATTTGCTCGTCGGTGGGGCGGGCAACGATCACCTCCTCGGGGATATCGGATCGGACACATTGCTGGGCGGCACGGGCGACGACCGGCTGACGAGCGGCGACGGCGACGACTGGCTCATGGGCGGCGACGGGCATGACTGGCTCTCGGCCGGAGCGGGCGATGACGGCCTCGACGGCGGTGCCGGCAATGACACGCTGGAAGGCGGAGACGGGAACGACGTGCTCGCCGGAGGAGACGGCAACGACGTCATCTTACCCGGCGCAGGATCCAACACGATCCGGGGCGGCGCCGGGGACGACTTAATCGACCTGGAGGGACGGAACCTCATTCTGGGCGGCAGTGGCGCGGATCGCTACCGCCTGTCCGATTTCGCCGCGGCTGTGGATGACCCCGACACGATCATGGACTTCGAGGTCGGCTACGGCGGGGACATCCTCGACATCGCCTGGGCGATCGAGGCCGTCGATCCACGCAACGAGCTGCCATACCCCTGGTTCCACGATCCGGTTCATCCCTTTACCAGCGGGCTCGTCCGCGTGGTCGCCTCCGGGAACGACACCCTGATCCAGGTCGACCTGGAATGGATCGGAAAGGG
The DNA here is from genome assembly GCF_047497095.1 of Microvirga sp. M2. Taxonomy (NCBI): domain Bacteria; kingdom Pseudomonadati; phylum Pseudomonadota; class Alphaproteobacteria; order Hyphomicrobiales; family Methylobacteriaceae; genus Microvirga; species Microvirga sp. M2. Next base: position 1,074,871 of record NZ_CP134064.1, on the reverse strand, counting down.
AGTGGGATACGGCACGATCGTGCGGTTGGCGAACGTCGCGCCAGGGGTGTTGGCGGCCTTCAATTTCAATCCCGCCTACCATCCGCTCGGGCAGGTCTCGAGCGCGGTCGGTACGGACGGGGACGACAGCCTGGATGGATCGCTCGGGGATGACGAGATCTTCGGACTTGGCGGGGACGATGTCATAAAGGCCAATGATGGAAACGACCGCATCGACGGCGGCGACGGCAATGACCGCCTCGACGGCGGCTACGGTGCCGACACGATCTACGGCGGCGCAGGCGACGACGAGATCGCCGGAGATCCTCCCTTCCATGGCAACGATCGCTGGTCGCCGCCCCGCGACTACGGCGGTCCGGACTACATCGACGGCGGCGACGGCAACGATGTCTTCTACGAGTGGCAAGGCGGCTCGAACACGATCATCGGCGGAGCCGGAGACGACGTCTTCCACTACGTGTCGAGCCGGCCGGAGCTGGACTACCTCGAGTTCTGGCCGGTCGAGGGTGTCGACCGCCTGACGGGTGGCGAGGGCCGCGACACCTACCTGATCGGCTATGCGGACCATGCGCCCGCCGACGTGATCACCGACTTCGAGACGGGGCCGGGAGGCGACCTCCTCGACGTCTCGGGCCTGCTCGGCAGCCTTCCCGGCTACGTCCGGGGCACCAACCCTTTCGTGACCGGACATCTCGTCCTGGTACAGGACGGCACGAGCGCCCTCCTCAAGGTTCCGGGGCAATACAGCCCGGACGGGCTACGGACCATCCTGACATTGGAGAACACTTGCGCCGAAGACCTGAGGCCGGACAACTTCGTTCCTCCCTATGACCCAAGCGGAGTCTTCGGCCACGTCAGGGGAACAGCGGGGGCGGACATCCTCGATGGGACGAGGCATCCCGAATTCCTCGAGGGCCTCGACGGCGACGACATCATGCGGGGCCTCGGCGGCGACGATCTCATGCATGGCGGCGGCGGCGACGACCGCCTGGTGGGCGGCACGGGGTCCGACACGCTGGACGGCGGCAATGGCGACGACCGCCTCAGCGGCGGCGACGGGGATGACACGCTCTACGGCAGCGAGGGCAACGACCGCCTGCAAGGCGACAACGGCAACGATTGGTTGTGGGGAGGGGCCGGCGACGATCTTATCATGGAGGTCGAGGGCCACCATGCCGTCGGCGCGAACGACGATTTTCTCATGGGGGATGCCGGCAACGACACCATCCATGGGGGAGCCGGGAACGACTATATCGACGGCGGCACCGGCGACGATGTCCTGTACGGCGGGACAGGCGACGACCGGCTTTCGGACGGCTCTGGCTCCAACCGGATCGACGGTGGAGCGGGGAACGACACGATCTTGATGGTCTCCAACAACCGCTCCTATGACCCGGAGGGCCCCGGCGTCGACCTGATCACCGGAGGGGCCGGGCAGGATCGGTTTTCCCTCTCCTTCGACACGTCACGGGCCATGGTGGCCGACCATGTCCTCGACTTCGAGACCGGGGCCGACGGCGACGTGATCGACCTGACCTCGATCATGCGCCTCCTGCCGGGCCATGAGGTCGGCAGCGATCCGTTCGAGGCCGGCCTCCTCCGCTTGGCGGAGAGTGCCGGGGACACGCTGCTCCAGGCCCGGCTCTCGGAGTCGGGGTTCTCGACAATCCTCGTGCTGGAGGATACCTCGCCGGAACTCTTCCAGGTCCAGAACTTCGACTGGATGGCGTGAGGAGTTGGTGGCCTTCTGGCGGGTGACACCTCACCAAGAGGCTGCCTCAGCCCATCTCAGCCTTCGCTCGCGGCTGCGGCACTGCCTCATCCATCGATCAGCGCAGATTCATCGTTGGATTTTGGCCCAATGCGCATAGCGCCCTCTACGGCCGGCTGCGGCTTTACCCCTCCAGCAGAAGCGGCTCTGCGCCCGCTCCGGGTCATTTTGCAATATCGACCGGGCCGAATGAAGGTCCGCTTGTCGCCCGTTAATCAGACCTAGCTCTTTGGTCGGCCTTGGGCCAAGCAGTTGCCATCACCCGCACCGAATGGGTGAAAATATATTGGCTTTATGGATCTCACCTGTGCATGGGAAGCGTCGGCGTCGACCGGCTCCCTTTGTCAGAGGGTCGAGCCCTTGCGCGACTTTTCCTGCTGAACCAGTTCCTGGAGGAGTTGGTGGGCAAGAGCCTCATGCGCCACCCGAGGGTTAATTTCGGCGGACTTCATGCCGTAGGTTGTCGTGACGGTCAGGATCCTTCGGTCAACCTTGTAGGTTCCCGAGTAGGTTCTTCCGTCAACCTTGATGTGGATGGCATGGCCTGACATGGGAAAAGGCCTCCCTAATGAGAACTCGCCCACCACCTCGGCAGGAGAATACTTCCTCTCCTGCCGGGAGACCACATCCCAGGAGTATCTCAAGGCGCCCGAGCCTGGAACTTGGCCAGTGCGCAGTTGGGGTGCTGGAGCGTCCGCGTTGGGTTATCCAAGGAAATTGCTGCCGCCTCGGGAATGTCTGTTGTCCCCTTCGTCCGCAGGCGTTCGGCCTACTTCGCAAATGTGCCATGAACCGACCTTCCCGCACAACGCACATACAAGAATGCTTCGCGGCGAGACCGGCGACCAGGAGGGCCCCTTTCGCGATGGTGAGCATGTTTCCGAGATGAGCACAGGCAACTAATCCAAACCGGCACGGGCAAGTCCCTCGATCAGGCGCGCCCGATCCTCGGCGCGGACGAAAGAAGATGTTGCTCCGACCGTGTCCCGTGAGATGTCAGGGACTAGCGACTTGAGCCGTCCGAGCAGGTCCGTGGCAGCCTCCTGGTTGTCCAGAAGTCCGGCACAGGCCGTGCCGATGATCAGCGGAACCGCGTGACCGGACCGCATTCGATGCGCCTCCCGTGCATACCTCAATCCAAGCTCGTAATTTGCGCCCTGGAAATAAGCCATGGCGTAGTAGAACTGAAAGTCGCCGAGAAAAGCCTCGCGCGGGCTCAGTCTGAGGGCGTAGTCGATGCAAGGAATGGCGTCCGCCGCGCGGCCCCCGTTGGCATGCGCAAGTCCCAACTGGCCGTGTGCAAACGCGGAGTTGGGGTTGATCGCAACAGCCTGGCTGACCGCTGCCACGGCCAGGACATTGTCACGCGTCGCAAAGGCTATCATCGCCTGCGCAAGGTAAGCCCACGGTTCTTTATCATCCGCGGCAATGGCTTGTTGGACGAGATCCCCGGCAAGGGCCAGGGCGTATTCCATATCCTCCCACCCCTGGAACGCGCGCCACAGCATAATCCAACCTTTCATGGCGAGCGCCTGGGCATAATCGGGAGCCAGTCCGATGGCCCGATCGAGCAGAGGGAGCATTTTCCGGCTGCTCTCCTCAGACAACTGGGAACACAGGAACACCGCCCGCACGACACATTCCCAGGCATCAAGGCCATGATGCGGCTTGCGGCTTTCGCGGGCATGCTCTGCCGCCAGGAGTTCCGGCTCGATGCGGCCCACGACGCTTGCGGTGATTTCGTCCTGGATGACGAAGATGTCGCCGAGGTCGCCGTCGTACCGCTCGGCCCAGAGATGGGCTTCGGAGGCCGCATCGATGAGCTGTGCGGTCACCCTGACGCGGTTGCCGGACTTGCGGACACTCCCCTCGAGAACATAGCGGATCCCGAGTTCGCGCCCGACGGCGCGCACATCCACAGGCTTTCCCTTGTAGGTGACCATCGTGTTGCGGGCGATCACGAAGAAGCCCTTGAGCTTGGACAGCGCGGTGGTGATATCCTCGGTGAGCCCATCGCTGAAGAAGTCCTGCTCCGGGTCGGCGCTCATGGCGTTGAACGGCAGCACCGCAATGGAGGGTCGGTCCGGAAGTGCGGGCCTGGGCGATGCCGTTCGGGCGGCCGTCCCTTCCAGAAGGGGGCGGTACAGCCGCACCGGCCGCTCCATGTTCTTGAGCGCGCGTTCGCCGAGGTACTCGTAGTCGCAGTCAAGCTTGCCTTGGAGGTGATCGTACGCCGTGCCGGAAATGCAAATGCCACCCGGGTTCGCCAAGGTCTGGAGGCGGGCCGCGATGTTGACGCCATCGCCGTAGAGATCCCCATCAACCTCGTGGATCACATCACCAAGATTGACGCCGATCCGGAAGTTGATGCGTCGCTCCGTTGGGATATCGGCCTGGTTCTCGGCAACGCCCTTCTGGATGGCGAGCGCGCACGCGACGGCATCGACGACCGAGCCGAACTCCACGAGCGCACCGTCGCCCATCAGCTTGACGATACGGCCCTGATGCTCGGCCAGCAGCGGATCGATCACCTCCCGGCGTAGACCCTTCAGGGCCGTCAACGTCCCAGCCTCGTCATGTTCGACGAGGCGGGAATAGCCGACGACGTCAGCGGCCAGGATCGCGGCCAGCCGCCGCTCCGCTCTTGCAGTCGCCATGGCTGTCTCTCCCTCAGGAGATCCGCCGGGTGAAGCCCAGGCGATTGACGCGACACGCACCATCCGGCTGCCCGACACCGCGACCGTGCTGGTTCATGATACCACTGAGACGGTCATGTGGCGACGCTTCACGAGAGCGCCACCTTTCAACAGGAACAGGATCCGCGAAGCGGTCTCTGCAAAGGTCTGTTGCGATCCAATGGAAGGACGGCGTCATTCGAAGGAAGGTCCGTTTTCGGGACTTCGAACCCACTGACGCGCTGAACTTGCCGAAGCGGTTTCTTCCGTCGTTGGCAGTGGGAACAATTGCTTCGTCAGCCACGTGTCCCAACCTCAGGATGGTCCGGAGTGGGTCAAAATCTCACGTTCCGGCCGCTTAACGAACGTCGGCGCTTGAGTGCCGAAGCGGACCAAACGCCTACGTCTCAGGAGTGCCAAAAGTCGTCATTCCCTAGCATTCGGACCGGGAGCGAGCTCTCGTTTCGCCGCACGACGGAACTCCATCATTGCGATCCCGACGTTTCAACGCCTGAATGCCCATCGCGCAGGCTTTCAAGACCGCCGCAAGGGCCATCGCGGCGGCAAGCGATGATGCGATGTGGAACAGCGTCGCGTAACCGTATGTCACGACCAATGGTGTGCTCAGGAGGGGGGAGCAGAACTGGCCGATGAACACAGAGGCCGTCAGAACGCCGCCAGCCGTTCCCCTCCGCCGGAGCGGAGCAAGTCTCAAGGCAAGGGTCACGAAGCTCGGCGAGACCAATGCATAGCCTGCGCCGGTGGCCGCGGCTCCTGCGAACCAAGCCAGGGGCGCCGCAGCAAGGGTCAGCAAGACGAAACCAAGCGCCATCGCACCATAGCCCAGAGCGAAGACGCCTACGTAGCCGATGGCCCGCTGGACCCGGCCGTACAACAGTGCAAGGCTGCCACCCGAGAGCATCAGGACGCCGAGTGCTGATCCAGTCATCACTGGGTTGCTATGGCCTGCCGCTTCGAAGAAAAACGACAATTGGGTCGGAATGACGAAAAAGATCATGTTCGTCACGGCCTGGAGAAGCACGAGCACCGCGAAGACGAGGCCCCATGATGAACACTCCGGGGCGCTGTCCTGCTGCCTGGCTCCAGGAGCCTGCGAGGTCCGTTGCGGATCGACAATGACCTGCCACATCAACGGCAGGAAGGCCGCGGCAACGCAATAGACGACGAAAGGCAAACGCGACGAGATCGCCGCGAACCATCCGGCGAGCGAGATGAACACAAGCCCCCCGAAGTTCCGGGCCGATATCTGAAGTCCCGACAATGCGTTCCGCTCGTCGCCAGTGAAGTAGTCGCCGATGAGCGCGGTCTGTGCCGTCATGATAAGGGCGACAGCGACCCCGAGAACCAGACGGCTGGCAAAGATGGTGGGCAGGTCGGGAAGGAACAATCCCGCGCATCCGGCGATCACGAAGAGGATGACCCCGGCAAGAAGCATCCGCCGCCGACCGTAACGATCCGCGACGAGCCCGGCGAATGGCGCGAAGATGGCGACGCTGATGGAGGGTGCGGGCACCAGCAGGCGCACCAGCATCCCCGCATTGGGGTCTCCTCCGAACAGGCGCTCGAGCCCGGGGAGCGCGGGACTTATCGTGGCGTTGGCCATGGTCGTGAGGGACGCTGCCATCAGCAGCGCGATCGCTCGCGGGTCTTGCCAGATCTGTGTCCGTCTCGGGATTATGGTGCTGGCCATGACGTGCCTCTTGCTCGAAGTGATGATTCGAGACACGGTACGCCTTCAAGCCAACTTGAGGTCAAGCATGGGAATGATAGATATCGGCGAGGTTGCGGAACGATCGGGGGTGCCGCCCTCGACGCTGCGGTACTATGAGGAGGTCGGCTTAATCCGATCGATCGGCCGGCACGGCCTCCGGCGGCAATTCGATGCCGACGTTCTGTTGAAGCTGTCTCTGATCGAACTCGGGAAAACGGCAGGCTTCTCCCTTGGCGAGATCGCGGGCATGTTCGGCAAGGACGGCCGGCCCAACATTCCCCGGGATCGATTGCACGCCAAGGCGGATGATTTGCAGCGGCAGATGCTCGACCTGCGGATGTTGCGGGATGCCCTTCGGCATGTGGCCGAATGCCCAGCTCCGGCGCATCTGGAATGCCCCACCTTCCGCAAGCTCCTGAAAGCAGCGACGCGCAGACGCGTCACCCGTCCGGCCTCCGATACGAGAGGGCGCGGAGGCTCGCAGCGCGGCGAATAGCTCGTGGACAGTGTCCGGGCATCGGTTCGAATGAAGCATCTCGAAAACGCGAAGGTCTGCTCGGGGTCACGAGGAGGAGATCGACGCTAGGCCAAGAACGTCCAGCTTACCTCATTAAGCTGACAAAGAGTTTGGCGGGGATGCTCAGCGTGGGTTTCCTGTCAGCACAAACGGCCAAGGTTCAGTGCGGGGGCTTCGTTTCAGGAGCACTGCAATGCAAGGCAGGATCGCCAACCATCCCTGCCGTACCACCACACCGTGGAACCAGGGCAAGCTGATTGGACCCAAACCGCCTCTGAAAACCAAGGAGATCTGGTCCATTCGGGTCAGGCTCCAGGTTGCTCATCGTATCCGGGATTTGGCTCTGTTCAATCTCGCCCTCGACAGCAAGCTGCGCGCCTGTGACCTCATTGCGCTCCGCGTCGATGACGTGGCCCTCCATGGGCGGGTGCGATCCCGAGCCACGATCATGCAGCGGAAGACGGGCCGGTCTGTTCAGTTCGAGATCACCGAGCAAACCCGCGAGGCTGTGGCGCGCTGGCTGGAGAAGAAGGATCTACACAAGGGCGAGCCGCTGTTTCCGAGCCGGATCAATCGAGCGAGGCCCATGACGACGCGCCAGTACGCCCGCCTCTTGGCATCCTGGCTTCGCGCGATCGGCCTTGATCCCCTTGCCTATGGTACCCATTCCCTACGGCGAACCAAAGCGTCGATGATCTATCGGAGAACCGGCAATCTCCGGGCCGTTCAGCTCCTGCTGGGTCACACCAAGATTGAGAGCACTGTTCGGTATCTTGGGATCGACGTCGACGATGCCCTTCTGATTGCGGAACAGGTTGAGATCTGACCGCCTGGGGCGGCCCGCCATCGAGCCGCCTCAGAGCCTACGGCCTGTTACGGGGCAAGGTCCTGACCTGAGGCTCAAGCAGCCACAAGGCAAACGACCGGCGCGTGCCAGGAGCCGACCTTATGGCGTCAAGATGCGCGCCATCAGGAGGGACTGAGCAGGCTTAGCATGAACGGGTGCTCGGCCGTCTAGCGCTACGCTTGTAGCTGCCGGCGCGGCGACCCTTGGCGGATATGCGTCGTCTTCGGACAGGATGAGGCCGAACTGGCGCCGCTCGCCCATCCTTAAGCCCACCGCAAATTGCCGCCACATTTTCGAACGCTCAGACGGGCGGCAGCAGGTGAATGCGCAGGGAGTGAACCATCAATAATGGATCGGCTACTGGCTTGCCAAAAACAGTTCCATCCTCGGATCACGCAACAAAATGGAAGTTTTGCCAAAATCTAAAGGGTAAGATAAGCAGCACTTGTTATTGTTGCAGGGAAGTCCTATATAGTCTTTATCGGATCTTGGCCGGACAATCGGGTCGTTTCGCTTTTGACACTGTCAGGCGCACGTTCGGACTTTCTTACCATTACATCGAGAAACTGAGTTGAGGTCGCGCTTTTGCGTGCCCTTCCTCACGTGCATCTGCGACAATCGCGAAAGGCTACCCCCATGATCGTGGGCACAGTAAAGTTCTACAACGACATGAAGGGTTTCGGCTTCATCCAGCCCAACGATGGCAGCAAGGACGTGTTCGTTCATGCCACCGCTCTCGAGCGCGCCGGCATGCGCGGCCTCGTCGAAGGCCAGAAGGTCTCGTTTGACACAGCGGAAGACCGCCACTCCGGCAAGATCGCCGTCAACAACATCGAAACGGCGTAATCGCTGATGATCGGCTCAGGACATCAGCCTGTGTCGCTCGGTCTTGAAGCCGCTCCCCATGGGGCGGCTTTTCTGTTTGCGCCCGCAATCACCCGGCAGCGGTTACCCGCCCTGCGCTGCCCGACAGCAGTTGGATTTCAGGAGGAATGAATGTCTCACAAATATAAAGTCCGTCAGTTGGTTCGCATCACCCATCCGAACTTCTCGGACAAGCGCGCAACGACAAGCGGAATCTACGAGGTGACCCGCCTTATGCCGGCCGATCAGACCGGCGAGGTCTCATATCGCATCAGATCGTCCGGCTTCGGCGAGCGCGCCGTGCGCGAGAGCGAGATCACGGCCCAGGTGTGAATCGATTGAGCAGCGCAGACGCCTTCTTTCGCGGATCGCAAATCTACGATCCTGTCGCCCTTCTTCGTCAGGATGATGAGACCTTGTACGTCGCTCGCGTCGGCAGGAAGACGTCGCGACAATTCATGATCCTCACGGCAACAGGCGAGCTCGCGTGGCCGCATGAGCCGCTCGGCACGCTCTCTGACGTTGCTTGGGCCCTTCGAGCACACGCGTGGCACCTCGTGGCACCCGAACCTATCGGCGAGAGTACCCAGCCAGCCAAGACGCTGGCGCGACTGCTCATGGAGCGAGCGTGACGATGAAAAGTGAGAAGGTGAATGTATGGAAGAGATCCCATCGCTGGCAACAGGTTCGCCTCTAATCCCGCAGGAGGTGGCTCACCATGGTTGAGCAACCAACCAATCTTGATGCGCATCGCGGCATGGCAGCCCAGAAAGCCACCGATCTTCGACGGCTGCGAGCCGAGGTTGAGGCCGACCAGGCAGCCCTCCATGCAAGGCAAGCCGAACTGGAAGATCTGCTTGCTGCCGCACCCGCCACTGACTGGCCGGAGGCTGTTGAGAAGGCGCGCTATCTGCTGGGTCTGCTTGCGCAGAGTTTGGACGCATCTGATCGGCGTCGCCGCAGGTTGATCGACCGGGTGCTGGCCGACTTCGATTATCTACTCGAGAAGCCACCCCACGATTGAGACGATCTTTCCCAAGCCACGACCGACAACAGAGATGCCCTATGGCCCGGGCGCTCAGCCACGTTGATACGGAAGGCCGCTCCCGAGAATACGGCGGCGACAACAAATGCAAGCTGACCAGCGATCATGGCGAGTTCCAGTCGACGCTACTCGTCTGAAACCTTGCCATGCTTTCTTCAACGAAGAAGTTGGGGCTCTAGCTCAGCAGCCGATGCAGATGCCGCTTGTCGCTCTTCTCAGCCTTACATCCCTCGCACGCTCTACGGCTTCAGCCTTCTCGCGAACGGCAGCAGCCATGGCGGCGCTTTCTTCTGCTGTATAGCTCGTTGCTGCCTTTACCTTTGACCCTTCCTTAGCTGCCTGCCCCTGCGCCTGGGCAACCTGAGGGGCAAGAGCAGAAGCCAGTATGAAAAAAAGGGCCATCAGAACGCGCATAGATCGGCTCCACAGAAGGTTTGATTGTTGGAGCCTATCACACATCTGCCAATCGACAGTTGGTTATTGCGCCGCTGAACAGTCACTTAAGAGTGACCGCTGTTGTTGTGATTGAGGCGAAAACCTTTTGGAAATGGCAACTTCGGCCCCCATTTCAGCAGTGGCCCTTTCAAAGCACGAGTGGTTGACCATGGACAGATCAGCGGCTCCTTAGTCGACCGCTGTCCTTTTGGGCGCACTCCTGCACCTTGAAGTGCCCTAGGCGCTAAGGGGTGCTATGAACAATTCATCGAGATCAAGTCAGCCCTACCAAGCTGTCATCGTCGACCCGTCTACCGGCCTCGCGACGATCAAAACCCTGGTTTGCGACAGTGAAATGCAAGCGCGTGGAGTATGCACCCAACATCGACGGGCGGCGATTGTCCGAGCGGATGGGCGTTAACCTCGCGAGCACCCATCGGATGGTCCGGCACCTTGGGTTCCGAGGCTTCGTCAGCCGGACACGGAGCAATCGTAGCCGCCAAGGTACTCCTGGTGGAGCGCTCGCCATTTACACCCGAACCAGTGCCAGCGTGACGTCGGCAATTCCGTGTCGGGTTAGCATTGGCTTCAGATCATTCGTGATCACGAATTCGGTGCGGCGAGGGAATATCACCGTCGCCATAGCCGCGCCGTCCATCGAGCTTGACCTTCGGAGGCGGTTCAGGGCGATCTTCCAGCATCCTGACGGCTTTCCAGACCGAGTTCACAAGCCTTTGGGTGACAGTCAGAGAGTTCTTGCTCATGCTTGGCTCCTTTGCCGACCCCAACGCCATGCTGCGGCTGTCGCCTTACCGCAACTAGCCAACTGGCCTGGGGTCGCGAACATCCCCGAATGCCACCGTCATCACCAGTTGATTGGCCCTGTCCATGATCTCGATCTGCCAGCCTTGCCGGCTCTCACCCTGCCGATCGCCTTCCACCATCAGGTTGCGGGCCATCGCGATAGCAACTTCTCGCGCAGCCTGAAGGTCAGGGTACTTGTTTCCTTCTGGGTCCTCAACGAGGCGGCTCCCCGTCTGGATGTTGAAATAGGAGAGAGCGGTTTCGGCTTCAGGCTGCGGTGGCGATGCCGTAGTGAAATGATGACCTGATCGCGGCGCGCCACCCTCATCATCCCACCGTGTGAGATCCTGACGCTGGCCTGGCCACTTCGGATGGTTACGTTTGTGGCCCGTCCGGCGGTCTGGGGATGCCGCGATCGTCGTGGTTGGCATCGCATCCGTGCTCAAGCGCACCCTCCTCCCGAACTCCTCCTGCAACTGGGGCTCCCAGACAACTTGGTCATAGGTCTGACCATCGCTGCGGATCTGATACTGAGGCTCTCGGTTACCGGCAGGAAGCAGGGAAATAATCTCGTAGCCGCTGATCCAGGTCTGGTTGGGCGAATAGTCTTCGGCGTAGCGATGTGTTCTCATGACAGGATCCTTTCCTGCCGACCATTTAATTTGATTAACGACACAATACTCCTTTATGTAAATCTTAGATACGAAAAAGGGTTTTATTTGGATTTATTTATAGCAGCGACTGTAAAAAGGCTCATCATCCCCATATGAGGTTATACTGAACTATCCGCCTTGCGGCCTTTGCGATTGGTCAAGGTTGAGATCTGAGAGCAATTGCGGAGGTTTTCGATGTGTCTGAACAGCCGCTTCATGTTTGATCTTCGGCACTACCAAGCCCGCGACGGTACCGGGCTGACACTTCATGCGTTGCCAATGATGCGGTCCAGGTGGGATCGGTTCACGACGGTTGAGATGATAGGGATCCGAACCACGTCGGAGCTCATCGATAAGGTCGAGGAGAGCTACAGCCTCTCCCACGAGGAGGCGACGAGAGACGTTGAGTTCTGGGCCCTAGACAAGCAGCTTTGAAACGATCGCTGCACGAGTGAGACCAGCCCCGACAAGGGAGGCTTCGATGTTTGGCTATCAAGGCGACGAACGCCAGGCGACGGTCACCCGCAAGACCGGGTACCGGGATGATGCGAAGCGCCAGTGGAATTGCTTATCCACCATGGACCTGTCTCGAACCAAGAACGAGCAGGAACTAATCTCTCTTGTGAAGGTCCGCGACAGCCTGCCCGACGAGACTGCCAAGGCTGATGTTGAAGGCTAGATGGCAGCCAAGCAGTTCTACTCTCTTGCTGGATCAGGCCTGGAGGCTGTGCCTCCTGAAACGGATGGAGAATTAGTGGAGACCCGTCGATGACAACCGAGTTTTACGTCGTTCGGCATCATGGTGCCTGGCGCATCTGGGTGAACGGCAAGCACCATGGGGAATATGGATCCCGTGTTTCGGTCATCAACGCCGCCGCGACGGAGGCCCAACCTGCCAGGCCAGGGGCCAAGGTCTTCAGCACAGAGATTATTAGCCAATTCAGTGCCGAGTGGCCGTCGAAGAACGGCACCAACTCACCCCTGCCATGGCCAATACGGCCTGACCTTATAGGAGACGCGAATGAGTAAGCGGATCGGGGGCCTTTGTGACGAGTTGCGGATCAAGCTCCATGGGATGGATCCTCGCCTTGAGGTGCTTAAAGCGAATGGCGCGGCGTCCTTCGACCAATCACAGGAGGTCCTTGAAAGCCAGCTCGACCGGGTCGAGCAGCGCATCTACGACAACCGCGTAACCGTTGAAGCCGCCAATGTCAGGATCAAGACGTGGCTTGCAGAGAAAAAGGCAGGCTCGGTGGCAGGCAAAAACCTTTGGACAGAACGCCAGAAGGCTTATCTGCTGGAAGCCCGCGCGGACGATGCCGAGGCGTACGCCATCGCAGTCTTTGAACTTGCCGCAGCAGCAGCGGATGAGGCAGCACTGGCAGTCTTGCAGGCAATCCTCGCGCGCAACGATGCTGATGCTGCGGTTCTGCCAAAGGTGGAATGACACAGTCCATAAACTCCCAGCTCATCGGCTCCTCTAGTAAGGCGGTTCGGCAGCAATGTTTATCATCGAGTTTTTTCGGGTCCGGAACTCGGATCAGGCCCACGCCACTCTAGGCCGGGTTGAGCATGACACCACCAGTTTGGAGGACACGAAAGTGAGGGCCCGGTCCCTCTTTGAGACCTTGGACCTGCCGCAAAAACCGGATGCCCTGCGAGTCGTCGATGAACGTGGTGACGAGGTGTTCGCGTGGAGCCCGGAGGGTCACAGGCCCTGAGCGTGCGGCTGCCGACGTCCGGGAATATTGTTCACGTCATCGGAGTCCAACAGGAGAATAGCGATGGGTAATGTCCATTACAGGATCGTGGAGCACGAGGGTGGATGGGCCTACAAAGTCGGCGACGTGTTCTCGGAATGCTACGCCACCCATGACCAAGCACGCGAGGCTGCGGAGCGAGCCGCCGCCGAGCAGATGCTGCCGGGCGCAGCCGAAGACATCGAATTCCAAGGCGAGGCAGGCGAGTGGCACGAAGAAATCTCTTCGGGAAAGGACCGACCAGAGACAGACGTCACCGGCTGAGGGACAACCCCTCGCAACGTGGCAGCTTGCACGCCAGGGATGTTCCTCCTCGCACAGACGACAGAAGGCCCCTCGGAGGACCTGCCAAGACAGCTACATGATGCCAGAGGCGAAGAATGGCCGCCTAGGAGTCCTCGCCGCCGAGCAGGGAGCCGCAGATGACGAAGGCGCGAAAGCTGTACAGCAGTCCAACCGGCGACCGCTGGTTCTTGATCCGCAATGCATTGGGAGAGATCTTCGTCCGGCATGAAGCCAATTCAGCCTCAGGCGGCAATGTCGATCATATCGAGATTGGAGCCTTCCTGAGTTCCGGGCGCGGTCCTGAGCACCAGGAGTTGCTCCGCCTGATTGGATCCTTGTTGGATGATGAGACGACGCATGTCTGACATGGCCGCATATGCCTAGAGGAAGAGAAAGCGTCAAACCTCACGCCGTGGAACAGATTCCTTCGACTGCTCTAGTTTTTGCACCGGTTGCCCACCGATACTCCCGACCACGCCTCAAACGTTCCATTCCCTCGGCATCCGACTGGGCCGGGCCCCACCTTTTACATGCTCACCAGAATTCCGGCTGCGCTTGCAAGAACCACGAACACATCACGGGCGTACTCAACGGCACCCGGATCCGGATGCTCGTGCGCCCCCGTGCCAGGGCCCGCAGTCGCGATCTATGGAACTGGAGTCGCGCATTCGAGCAGAAGCCGCTTATCGGCTCTCAATGAGGCGCTGCGCAATCCAGCCCTTGGCCATGTCCAGGTTGGAGAAGGTCGGATGGTTGATCCCATCGATCTGGCCAAAGCCTGCTTCCAAATACCACTGCCCGGGAGACACCTCGTTGTTGTCCGAGAGGCGGACCAGCACCGCCACCAGGCGCTCCTCATCGAGGACCAGCATCCCTTCTTCATCGAAGCCGGTCGCCACGCGTATAGGCTGAAAGGTGAAGCTCATGCGGCGGCCTGATGGTTCTCCAGGTGCAGGTAGGTCGGGTCGAACTCACCCACTTCCTTCAACTTCTCTCAGTCGGGAATGTTCACCCGCTCGCCCTTCGGCTCGATCAGGCTGTCGGCGCGCGGCTCGTTGAGAAACCGGTTGACGTGGACTGCGGTGACGCCGAGCGCATCTTTGAGACCCTGATGCCTGGATCTCGCGGATCAGGTCCACAAGCCCCGTCCCGGTCCTTCCTTCGATCTGGCGCAATCCCGCCTCCGAACCCGTCATTGACCCTGCCCAGCATCGGAGGCCAGGGCCTCAGCCTCTTTCAGATGCTCCTCGAGAACGGGAATTTGCCGGGAAGCGTAGTCGCGCAAATTACGATCGGTGCCACCGGCGACCTCGGCCCGGAAGTGCTCCAGGAAGTTTCGATGATCCTTGACCTCGTGACGGGCGAACTGCACGTCAAAGCGGCCGGCCGGCATCGCTTCGAAGCGCTGCTCGACCTGGAGATGGATCGCGTCCAAGGCCTCATCGCGCTTCTCGCCGAGGCTCCCGGCGATCTCTCGCAGGCGGAAATAGGCGGCGGCGTGATCTTGCTGGACGCGTCGCCCGAATTCGCGCAATGAACTGCTTCCGCCTCTTCGTTGGGCGATTTCCCCCATGTTCTGCTGTGCGCGTTCGATCTGCGAATCCCAGCGAATGAAATCGCGATCGGTTCCGTTCAGGACCGTCTCCGCGTGAGCAGATCCCGCCGCAACCGCAGCAAAGGCAAGACCTGCACGCAACGCCCGAGCAAGGAATCCGTAGCGGCTGTTCATGATGTCACTCCACTTGGCGACCTCGATCATGGTGGCGTCCTCTGCGCTGTTCATCGATAGCCCTTGTCAACGGCGACGGCGATATGGACGCTATCGCCAGACAGATGGCTGCTGCATGTCTTCGAGCATGACATTCCGGCCCGGCGGGACTTCGTTCCGGAACTTGAACATCGTCCGGGCCGGAAAGGACCGGCCCGCGTCCGGGAAGGAGCGGTGAAAAACCTCGCGGACCTGTGCTCGCACGATTTCCTCATCGACTCCGTAGTAGCTTTTGAGGATGCCCGCGACGTAACCGAAGAAGTGATGACCGATGAATTGGTCATAGACGAGGCTGTAATGCTGCTTGACGGCCTCGTCCGTATCGGCCGCCATGCCTCGTCCGAGGAACGGTATCTCGAGGCCTGCCCGATGCCTCGCGCCGGGGTCGACCCACACATCGAAGTCCCGATGGACCACTCTGCGCGGGACGAAGTCCCGATCAACCTCGAGAAGCGTGTTTTGCGCATGCGACTCCAGGAGGATACCCCGCTCGCGGGCGACCCTGGCCCAGCATTCGACGACGGGAGCGAATACCCGGTTGATAACGAATGGCACGGGTTCCGCAGCCAGCCGGTCGATCATCTGCACGAGCAGAGGCGGTGCATCGGGATGGTTCAGGTCGCCGGCGTACAAGGCGAAGCACGGAATGAGAAACCTGCCCGTGACGAAGGGACGGGGCCACGTCTCCCTTATCAGGAACCCCCACGATTGTTCGTCCGCACCGAACGCGATGCCGAGCGTGTCGGGCAGGTACGCGAACTTATCGAACCGCAGGTTCGCGAGATCGCGGGACACCGCGACGCTGTTGTGAATGTTCTTCAACCGAAGCTCCCGGTTGAACCGCGAGATTCGGACCGGGTAGTGAAGCTTGAGGAAATGACCGGGAACATTCTTCGGAGGCTCCAAGGCGAGCACGGTTCGGGTCGAGGCTGTCGGGGCGACCCGAATGGGCGTATCCCGCGGGAGCGCGCGGATGTCACCGAGGCCTTCGACGGTGTCATTCGCCCATGTTTCCGGGTGCACTGCAAACAGCACTCCTTCCGGCCTGATGAAATGGTGCAGAAGTGCGGGTGCCGGATCGGCCTGGAAAACCGAGACGCGATCCCGTGGGGCATTGAAGGTCACGAGGTCGAACCACGGCGTGTCGCTTTCGGGCCGATAGCGCGGTGCCGCCTCGGTCCGGCCTGCAAGCGGGCTGTAGGTCCTGGCGCCCTCGTCGACATATCTCTCCATGTAAAGGAGCGCTTGATCACCCTGGGTGACAGATGCGAGGTCCAAGCGATGTCTCCCCATCTCTCATGGGATATTTCTCGCGTCACGTCGTAGGACGGACGCGGGCCATGGCCGCCCCCCTCAGGAATCCGGCCGGTAGACCCAGATCGCCGCCGGCTCGTGAGCGCTCGCGCGCACGGCGAGGAACAGGCGATCCAGTTCGGGAACGAACAGCACTGTCCGCGCTCCGGACGCGGTAAGCAGATGGGCGGTCCGCCGGAAGCTGCCTTCATCCCGCTCGAAGATGTCGAGATAGCCTTCGCCACAGCTCACGTAGACTCGGTGCCGCTTTGCATCCACGAACACGTCGTCGGCATCCCCGCATGTCGTCGCGCTCGCGGCGGAAGCCCCATCCTGCATCGAATAGGCCGTCAGCAGGGCCGGATTGCGGAACACCACGAGGACCTGCCATGAAGCCTCGTCGAGGATCATCGGGAAATTCGCACTTGAGCGCCCGGTCCGCCACTTGGCGACCACCTTTCTGCTCTCGCGGTCGGCCACCTCGATCGCATGCGCATCGGGGACGTTGACGAAGATCCGGCTGCCGCCGCTCTCGAGCCTGAAGCTCTCGGGATTTCCATGCAATGCGATCTCGCCGACCTTTCGGTTTTCTTTGGCGTCGATGATGGCCAACGCTCCTGCGCCGTAGCCGACGATCACCCGATTGCCGGGACTGTCGATCCGGACGTTATCCGCGTCGTCGCCGAGTTCCAGACGCTTTGCCTCCTTGAGATCCTCTCCGTGGAACAGCCGCACCGATCCGTCGCCGGCGTTGGCGACGTAAAGGGTGTCGGTCGAAGCGTCATAACCGACACCCTGCGGCTCCTTGAGGCCTCGAATCCGACTCGCCACCTTCGAGGCGCCCAGGTCAATGATCCCGACGCTGTCGTTGCCGAGCTCCGCCACGAAGAGGCGCTGCCGGGCAAGGTCAACCGCCATATGGTCGATCCGCCCCTTAACGTCGCCGAGTGGGATCTTCGCCTCAAGTTGCAGGGGCATGGGCTCGGCCGCGTGTGCAGCCTGTGGCATGACCGCGGTCGAGACCACCGTCCCCATGAGGGTGCCGACGACGTGAAGGAAGATCCCTCTCACCGGTCCCACCTAATCCTTCGCGGTCTTCACCTGGTCGAGGGCGGCCCGCAGTCCCTTGGCGACTTTCGCGGTGTCGTCATTGGCCCAGAAGTGCATGAAGAACAGGCGCGGCTCGTCATTGAGCATGTGGTTGTGCACGGCCGTCACCTCGATCCCGTTCGATTGCAGGGCCTTGATGACCGGGTTCACCTCGTTCGCGGTGAGCACGAAGTCACCCGTGGTCGCCGCTTTGCCCGGTTCAGTTGGCTGGATGTTGATAGCGATGGCCGAACCCATGGATTCCGGCACCTCCATGCCGCTGTCCTTGACCGCCTCCGCCCGGCGCACGTTCACCTGATAGACGCCGCCATTCACTTTGCCCTTGTGCCCGAGCGTCTGGTCGAGAACGGCCGTATCGAGATCGACCTTCTGTGCGATGGACCCCGTTGTTGACGCCTGTTCGGCCGCTTGCGGCGAGATGCCGGCGGTCTCGGCCCCGAACGGCGTCTTGCTCGCGCCAAGCGCCTCCTTCAGGGTCGCGGTCAGCTTCGCGGGATCACCTTGGCCGTGCACGTGCATGTACATCGTGGCGGGCTCGGCACGCAGGAGATGGTTGTGGAGGGCCGTGATCTCCACGCCACCCTGCTCCAGGCGCATCAGGACCAGGTTGATCTCCTCCTGCGTGAGAACGAGGTCACCCATGACCATGACCTCGTTACCTATCGGCTTGAACGCAAGCCACGACCCGAGGGCCAGGGCGGGCTTGATCGCCACCCCATCGAGGGTGACGTTGAGGTCGGTCCGCGGCAGGCCCACACGGTACACGCCGCCGGGCATCTCGGTGCCCTGCTTCCCGAGACCGCTGGCGATCTCCTGCTGCCAGCCTTCTGCGCTTAAGGCAGGCGTGCCGACAAGTAGTCCAAGAACTGCAACGCTGGTCAGGATCCGCATCGTGCTCTCCCTGTGTCGCCCCCGTTTCTCCCGCCCATGGGCGGCCTGCGCCCGGACGGGCTCTCATAGTCGTGTTTCGTCTCCTCTCATGAGATCGCTCCCAGCAGGTAGAGAACGATGCCTGCGGCGGAGGTCGCCGCGAGGGTCGGCACCATGCCGACCTTGAACCGGAACATCGCGATCACCGCCACGACCGAGAGCAGGAACGCCCAAATGTTGACGCTCTGGAAGACGGGAGCATCGAACTGCACCGGCCCCCAGGCAACCGGGTGCACCTGGGTGATGATCGTATGGATGGCGAACCAGATCGCCAGGTTGAGGATCACCCCGACCACGGCAGCCGTGATGGCCGACAGGGCGCCGCTCAGGGCCTTGTTGTCGCGCAGCACCTCGATGAACGGCGCCCCCACGAAGATCCAGAGGAAGCACGGCGTGAACGTCACCCAGGTTGCCAGAAGCCCGCCGAGCGTGCCGGCCACCAGCGGCGGCAATATCCCGGGATCGCGGAAGGCCGCCGTGAAGCCCACGAACTGGAGCACCATGATCAGCGGGCCCGGTGTGGTCTCGGCCATGCCGAGGCCGTCGAGCATCTCGCCGGGCCTGAGCCAGCCGTAGTGCTCGACCGCCTGCTGGGCCACGTAGGCCAGCACCGCGTACGCGCCACCGAAGGTGACCATGGCCATCTTCGAGAAGAAGATTGCGATCTGGCCGAAGACGTCTCCCCGACCGAGGCCGAGCATGACGCGGTTCTTGAGCGACCGTCTGCCGATCCGCACCAGCGCCTCGAAGACGATGGCGAGGACGGCCGCCTTGAGGCCGAAGAACAGGGCCGAGACGATCCCGACCTTGCCGAACAGGGCATAGATCCAGCTCAGGGCCATGATGGCCACGATGCCGGGCAGGATGAACAGGCCGCCCGCAATTAGGCCCCCGCGGGTCCGGTGCATGAGCCAGCCGATATAGGTGGCGAGCTGCTGGGCCTCGGGGCCGGGCAGGAGCATGCAGTAGTTCAGTGCGTGCAGGAACCTGTGCTCGCCGATCCAGCGCTTCTCCTCGACCAGGATGCGGTGCATGACCGCGATCTGGCCCGCCGGTCCGCCGAAGCTCAGAAGGGCGACGCGGGTCCAGACCCCGAAGGCCTCCCGCAGGCTGACGCCATGCGAGGGCACCTCGCGCCGCGCACGGGGCGGCGCGACGATCGAAGCGTCATCCATGTCAGGCTCCCGACTTCCGAACGGGCCAGTTGTGGGTCTCATCGGTCGCATCGCGGCACCAGCGGTAGAACGCGTCGTAGAGAGCCATCCCGGCCTCAAGCTGCTCGAGGTCGTCGGCGTACATCCGCGACAGCCCGAGCGAGGCCGCCAGTAAGCCTGCCGCCTCGGGTGCAAGGTCCGGTCGCGCCGTGTCGGCACCGCGCACGATTGTGGCGAGCCGCAGCAGGGCTTCTGTCGCGAGCCCGAACTCCTCGACCATGGTATCGAAGGTGCATCTCTCGCCGCGATGGCTCCAGAACACGTCTGCGCCCTCGATGTCAAAGGGGGCCGCCCCGAAGCGCTGCGCGACGCCGGGAACCTCGGACGGGGTCACGAACAGGAAGACGGCCTGCGGATCGACGAAGCGGCGGATCAGCCACGGGCAGGCGATCCGGTCGACCTTCGGGCGCGCTCGCGTCACCCACACGGTGCGGCCCTGTGCATCGCGCGGCGGTAGCACCGCCTCCGGTACCATCGGCAGGCCGGCCTGTGCCCACGCCAGGGCACCGCCTTCCAGGGAATCGGCCGGGATGCCCTCGTGCCGGAGCCAGGCGGCGACGCCCTCACTGAGCTTCTGGCCCTTCTGGCAGATGACGATGGCCGATCGGCCGCTGAACTCATGGGCCCAGTCGGCGGCGGCCTGCCACGGGCGGCGGATCGCGCCGGGGATCAGGCGCGGGTCGGCGGCGAAGTCCTCCTCGGTTTGGATGTCGATGAGGGCCGGGCACCGGGGCGTGCCGATCAGGCGGGCGAGCTTGTCGGTGGAGATGGTGGTGATTGATGGCATGGCAATGCGTCCTTGCTGAAGGTGAGCCGGACGCGATGCTTGGGCTGTCGCCTCATGAGGGGATCGCTACCCCCATGAATTCAGTAGATGTCCGCAGATGGCATTTTGTCAACAACCTCGATCCGGCGCGACAGCGAGTAACCCGAGACGCAAGCACCTCTTGATTCCGACCATCGTTCTCGTTGTTCGACAACCAGAAGGCCGAGAGTCCGGAATGGGTCAATCTGAGCCGCAACCGTGGACGTGTGAATGTCAGCTTACGCCATGATCCCGGAAATACGGCTAAGGTTGGTCCAGTGCCAATTTGAGAGATTCCGGCATCGCAGGGTAAGCATTGTGCGCAGATCAACCCCGGCGGCGACTCGCCTCTTCCTTTCAGAACGATGTGACCACCATGGCGACGGCGGCCAGCGCCATCACAGCCGTTGCTGCCCAGCCGAGCCCTTTGAGCCAGCCGTTCACGGTGAACGCGCCCATCACCTCGTGCCTGGCCGACAGGAGCATCATGATCGCCATCAACGGGACCGCCACGATGCCGTTGATGACTGCGCTCCAGTACAGGGCCGAGATCGGGTTCACGGGCGTGAAGTTCAGGATCACGCCCAGCACCGTGGCGACGACGACCATGGCATAGAACGCTTTGGCCTCCATCGGCTGTCGCGCCAGTCCGACCGGCCACTTGCGCGCTTCGCCGATGGCATAGGCGGCGGACCCCGCCAGAACCGGAACCGCCATCAGCCCGGTGCCGATCACGCCGAGCGCAAAGATGGTCTCGGCCGCGGCTCCCGCGATCGGCCGCAGCGCCTCCGCCGCCTGGGCCGAGGTCTCGACGTTCGTGACCCCATGGGCATGCAGGGTCGCCGCCGCGGTGATCATGATCGCCAGCGCGATCAGGTTGGAAACCGCCATGCCAGCGAGGGTATCGAGTTGGATGCGCCCGAGGGCCCACTCCCCCTGCTCGGGTGCCCTGACGAGCGGCTTGCGCCTGGAGACCTCGCGCACGTCTTCCGCCTCCTGGCTCGATTGCCAGAAGAACAGGTAGGGGCTGATCGTGGTGCCGAACACGGCCACGATGGTCGTGAGAGAATCTTTGCTCCAAGGGTTCGCCGGGACGATCAGACGGGTCAGCGCCTCGCCCCAGGACACCTTCACCATGAACAGCGTCGCCACATAGCTGAGCAGGACCAGGGCCAGCCACTTCAGGACTGCCACATAACGTGTGTACTGGAGGAACACCTGGAGGCCCGCCGACACCGCCGCGAACAGGAGCACGTACAGGAATACCGGACCGCCGAACACGAGTCGCGTCGCGTCGGCCATGGCACCGAGATCCGCGCCGATGTTGATGATGTTGGCGATCAGCAGCAGCAGCACGATGCTTTGCAGCAGCCAGTTCGGGTAGTACTGGCGCAGGTTCCCGGCGAGGCCCCGGCCGGTCGTGCGGCCGATGCGCCCGCTGATGATCTGGACGGCGCTCATCAGCGGGAAGGTGAGCAGCAGCGTCCAGTTCAAGCCATAGCCGAACTGGGCTCCGGCCTGGCTGTAGGTGGCGATGCCGCTCGGATCGTCGTCGGACGCGCCGGTGATCAGCCCCGGCCCGAGAACCTGGAGAAGACGCGGCTTGCTCGGGCCAACGACGGGGCTTGGAGCGACTTGGTCCGAGGACCGATCCACTTTGTCCTGCATGCCACGCCTACGCTCACGCTGTCGGGGAGAAACGCCCAACAAGCTTGATCGTTGCACGACACCTGCATTTGACGACGGATCTGCCAAATGCGAAGCGCGGATTGGCCCAGCTCTCAGTAATGGTCCAAAGCAGTGCAGACGACCAACGACGGAAGGTCAGCAGCAGGGTCAGCACTGCCGATCTTATGTATGCCACTGACGTCGGCTTACTCCGGACGAGCAGACCTCAGCCCGGGCTCGACAGCTATCTCGCAATGGCGAGTTGCTGGGGCGGTCCAAGCTTCGTCATGGTGGCAAGTAGACGCCCAGCCCTCGCGCACTTCGAACGGAGGGCGTCCACTCAGGAGATGATCATGGAAATCGACAGCCTCAACCATGTGGCGCTCCCGTGCACGGACTTGGAGCGCTCCCGTCAATTTTATCAGGAAGTCTTCGGTCTCGTGGAAATCCCCCGCCCCGCCCCGCCCTGCCCTGCCGATTGCCGGAGCCTGGTTCCGGGTCGGCGATCGCCAAGAACTGCATTTGGTTGTTGGTGATCGGCAGGCAACGTTCCGAGGCACGAAAGGGATGGATACCAATGACATCCCCTTCGCCGTTCGGGTGAACGACTACGGGGAGGCTCTGGAAGCGCTCAGGGCCAAAGGGTACCACGAGGACGCGAGCCCTGGCGATCCCATGGGCATCAGGACCTCGGTGCGTGTTGGATACCCGCAGATCTACATTCTTGATCCTGACCGCAACATCATTGAGATCAATGCCCCGAGCGCCGACTAACAGTCCCTCCACCGCTATGCATTTGCGAGGTTTGAACTGTCATGATGCTTCTCTGCATGCTCAATCATGCAGGGCAGCTTGGGATAACGGGAGGTACGGCAAGCGAAGTGAAGGTCCGCTCACGCCGGGAATTCGGAAATATGGCTAAGGTCGGCCCGGTGCCATTCGCGGTCGTTCAGGAGGATTGCATGTAGGCCTTTCTGGCATTTGCCGTTGCGACAGAAATTGTAGACAGAAAGGCTTATCGGCGCGCCTTAACCCCACTGATCCGGACTCCTGGACTTTACTCCAGTCCCCGTCGAGCCAGGGCTCCTAGATTGCAGCGCTGGAACCACGAGTGCATCCGCCTCACCATACCGCCTCCGTGGGATCTCGATGAGCCGTGTGATCCGTTCGAGTGACCCTAAAAAACTCAGGAGGCTTGGCGTTGTGTCGGTAGGGTGGACGGGCTTGACGACGCAAAATCCCGTTCCTAACTTGATGAGCGCCAAGGCTCAGACGAGCTTGGCACACGGGCGCCGGCGGTGTCCGGCGCTCTCGGATCCATGTTGCTCTAAGAGGATGTGGCTATGAGAACTTTCGACTTCTCCCCCCTGTACCGCTCGACGGTCGGATTCGACCGCCTGTTTGACATGCTCGATCAGACCACCCGGGTCGAGCCCATGACCAACTGGCCGCCTTACAATATCGAGAAAGTGGGCGACGACCAGTACCGGATTACCATGGCGGTGGCCGGTTTCTCCCCGGATGAGATCGAACTCACCCAGCACGGCTCCGCCCTCCGGGTGACGGGACACAAGGGTTCCGAGGAGGACAGGCAATATCTGCATCGCGGCATCGCCACCCGCGCCTTCAAGCAGACGTTCAACCTCGCTGACCACGTCAAGGTGACGGGCGCGAGCCTGGAGAACGGGCTGCTCACGGTCGACCTGGTGCGCGAGGTGCCGGAGGCCTTGAAGCCACGCCGGATCGAGATCGCCACGAACAATCAGCCTGTGATGGCGCAGGATAACGCGAAGCAGATCGAGCACGGACCACAGGAGACCAGGGCCGCGTAAGCGAGCTGGCAGCAAGAAGTAACCTCGGGCGCCTCCTGCCCGAGGCTGGACTGTTGGCAGAACTCAGGAGGAATCGATGCAACAAACCTTCAGAGACGACATCGCGAGCGAACTCACGGTTCCCCGTCACAGACCCAGCCGCGGGTTCACGCATCCGCACCAGGTGCTCGGGCATGCACTCCTGTCGAGAGGCCAGAAGCGGGCCTTGCTTGCCGAATGGGCGTCGGACGCCTGTTCGGTCGAGGGCCGACCTGGATGGCGGCAGATCCCTGGTTCCGGCGCCGCTGTCGTGATCGACGACATCCTCGATGCCCTCAGGGCGCTGGACCAGAGCCACAGTTGACGGAGCGTGGGATGAGAACCGAATTCTCTGTCCCTCCCGCCCCAGGCGCCATCACCCGGTTGCCTTGGCTCCGCGCCAACGCTCGTCGACGCGAAGTCCGTGCCCCGCCCGACCTGGATCGCGCCCTGGTGACCCCCGCGTCCGTGTTCGCGTCACCCGCCGATGTGGTACGTCATCCCCGTCTCACCCTCGATGGCAAGCGTGAGATCCTGTGGCGCTGGGCCTGGGACGAGTACCTCCTCGACCTGGCTCTCGCCGATGGCATGCCCGAAGGCGAGCCGCCGCGTCTGCCGGAGGTGAAAGCGGCCTTGCGCCTGCTGAACATCGAATGGAGCCCGGATCCGGCCGCGCCAGCGATGCCAATCCCGCAGGTCGAGCAGCACGAGCTTTGCCTGGCAGCCTGAGCTCAAGGCTGCGTGTTAGAGCGCCCAAGCAAGCACCGTGCTCGACGTACGCTCCTCCGAGGATCGCCGGCTCGGTCACTCGCGCTATGTTTGGAACTCGGACGTTACATTCAGAAGCGCCCGATCGGGGCCGCCGCTGATTGGCGCTCGGAACAAACTTCTCTATTTCTGAGTTCTCGGACTGCCCAGGTTCACCCTTGCGACCGGGGCAGGAATCGATGTGTATACACCAGAGCACCCATGCCGGAGCCTACACCACCTTCCAAGCGCACCAGCTCCCGCCGCACGCCCGCGGGAGACCTAGTGAATGCTATCGAGCGCCTGGCGAGCGCGGGCGAGATCGAAGATGTGGTCGAGGTGGTCCGATCGACGGCGCGCCGATTGATTGGATCGGATGGCGTTGCGGTTATCCTGCGAGAGGGCGACGCCTGCCACTATGTGGAGGAAGACGCGGTCGGCCCGCTCTGGAAAGGCCGCAACTTTCCGCTTGCCTCGTGTATCAGCGGCTGGGCCATGCTCCATCGCCAGACGGTTGTGATCGCCGACATTCGCCGTGACGAGCGGATCCCGCAGGACCTCTACCGTGAAACCTTCGTGCGCAGCCTCGTGATGGCGCCTGTGCGGTCTGAGGACCCGATCGGCGCGATCGGCGCTTACTGGGGCCAGGTCTATGAGCCAACACCTGACGAGGTCGAGACCCTGGAAACCCTCACCCGGGCGACCGCGACCGCGATGGAGAATGTGCGCCTGGTGAAGGCACTGTCGCGAGCCCTGGAGGAGGCGGAGTTCGCGCGTGACGAGCTTCGGCACCGGGTGAAGAACGCCTATACCGCCACCGAGGCACTCGCGAGGTTGACCTTGCCGCCGGAACATGCGCGAGCGCTCTCTGCGCGGATCGCCGCTCTGGCTCGCGCACATGATCTGCTGGATCGGAAACTGGCGCACCAGGACCAGATCACGTTGGGCGAGCTCGTAGAGGCCGAACTCGAACCCTATAAGGTGGACGCCCCCGGACGGTTCACCGTAGTGGGCCCGGTGGTCACACTAGCGGGCCCGCAGGCGCTGGCTCTCGGCCTTGCTCTCAACGAACTCGCGACGAACGCGCTCAAATACGGCGCGCTCTCTGTCCCGACGGGCCGGTTAGAGGTGAGCTGGAGACGGGATGCTCAGCATCTGGTGCTGGAGTGGAGCGAAGCCGATGGACCGATGGTGAGAGGCGCCGCGCTCGAGAGCTTCGGCTCCCGATTGCTGAGGCGGTTGGTGGAGGGTCAGCTCGGCGGTTCATTGCGTCGGCACATGGAGAGTTCCGGCGTGACTTGTGTCATCGAATTTGCTGCACCACTTATGATCGGCTCCGACCGAGTCGACACGTAGCGGCCACAGTCGACCAACGGGACGGGAAAAGCAGCCGTGGCATAGCGCAATCAGCGGCTCCACGGCACCCGAACAACGGGGCATTCCGTCCACAACGGGCTGGACTTCGGCGACAGTCTGCGCCCCAAGGTGGCGCTCGTATTGCAACGGCCAGTCTCATCCTGGAGGACTGGCCAGCCGGTGCGTCGCTGATGATCATTGCACGCAAAAGGGTCCACATGCCTTCAATCGCAGGACAGAACCGTGGTCTGGGAAGGTCTCCTTCGGGTCAAACTGAGCCACTGGACATGACTGTCTGAAGGTCCGCTTGCCGCAGGAAAGCGGTTCCTCGATCTACTTCCGCCCCGTGCCAGCTTCGGACCTTCGACTATGCCATAGCGTTCAATGCTGTGCCCATACCGGCACTGGGACCGATCTCAATGGGCCGCAAGCGTCGGGTGTCCTCCTGCGCTCCAGTTATCTACTCGCCCCGCTTCACCCGAACCCACTCCCGTTTGAGGATCGCTTGTGAGAGCTGGATGATGTCGCGACTGATGACATCGATGCACTCCTCGATGTCCCCGCCGGGCGAGGATGACCGAAGCTGGTCGACCGCCTCGCTCATCAGCGCCTTGAGCTGCTGATGATCCTTCTCCAGCGGGTTCAACATGAGCTCGGTCTTGGACACGGTCCGCAGCAGGCTCTCCACCCGTCTGAACAGCTCGGGATCCCGGGCGATGACGGTGCCGATCGGCTCCTCCACGGTGTGGCGCACGGCTGCCGTGGTGAGAAGCTGCGAATTGAGGTTCGCCACAAGGTCGCACATCGTCTCGATCCACCTCTGGCGATTGACCGACAGCACGTTCGCCTTGAACTCGATTTTCGCGTTCCTCGTGTTGACGAACGCGCCAGCAATCGAGGCGATCATCGCATTGCTGGCAAAGACCAGGGTGATCCACTGTGGGTTGATGTCCATGTTCGTTGTCCTCGGGTGTGGGCTTTCGTAGTTCCTTCAGCCTGGATGTCGGGCGTCGGCTGGCTGGGCAACCGGACCGGGAACGAAGGGCCGCGGTCCGTGATGTCAGCCCGTTGGCTCATCGTGCCCTATGCCGCCTCCGCCAGCGGTTCTTTCCGGGACAGGAAGGGCGCCTTGATGCGGAACCAGGCCACGTACAGCGCCGGCAGGAACAGGAGGGTCAGCAGCGTGCCCACGATGATCCCACCCATCATCGCGTAGGCCATCGGGCCCCAGAACACCTCACGCGAGATCGGGATCAGCGCCAGGCTCGCCGCCGCTGCCGTCAGCAGGATCGGCCGTGTCCGGTGCATGGTCGCCTCGATCACCGCCTCCCATGGAGCCCAGCCCTCACGCCGCAGGTCCTCGATCTGCACGATCAGGATCACCGAGTTGCGGATGAGGATCCCGACCAGCGCCAGCACGCCCAGGATCGCCACGAAGCCCAGAGGAGCTCCGCTGGGCAGCATCGCCGCCACCACGCCGATCAGCCCAAGCGGCGCGACCGCCACCACCAGGAACAGTCGCGAGAAGCTCTGGAGCTGAACCATCAGGATCGTCGCCATGATGAACAGCATGAGCGGTACCACCGCTGCGATGGGCCCCTGGGATTTGGCGCTCTCCTCCACGGGACCGCCCACCGCCAGCCAGTAGCCGGCCGGGAGCGTGCGGACGAATTCCTGCACCTTGGGCTCGAGCTGCCGGACAACCGTGGCCGGCTGGGTCGCATCGGCGATGCTGCCCCGGACCGTGATCGTCGGCAGCCGGTTGCGGCGCCAGATAACGGGTTGTTCGAGCTCGTAATGGAAGGTCGCGACGGCCGCCAGCGGCACGGACTGGCCGTTCCGGCCTGGCAGTTGCAGGTTCTGGAGCGTCTCGATCGACTGCCGCTCCGCGGAGCGCGCCCGATCCACCACGTCGACCAGATAGATCGAATCACGCACCTGAGTGATGCTGGTGCCACCCACGATGCCGTTGAGCGCGCCGGCGATGTCCTGCGAGGTGACGCCGAGCTGGCGGGCCTTGTCCTGGAGCACGTCCACCTTCACCACGCGGGCGGGCTCGTTCCAGTTGAAGCCGACGTCGGTAACCAGGGGATGCTCGCCGACGACCGCCGCGAGCTGCTGGGCCAAGCCCCTCACCTTCTGGACATCGGGTCCACTGATCCGGTACTGCACGGGGCGTCCGGCCGGCGGCCCCAACGCCAACAGGTCCACGTACACATCCAGACCGGCAAAATCCTGTCGGGCCAAGGCCTTGATTTTGGTCCGGACACGCTCCCGGGCCTCGATGCTTTTGGTTACGATGACGATCTGGCCGTAATTGGCGTTCGTCGGCTGTGGGTCAAAGGAGAGGATGAACCGCACAGCGCCCTGGCCGACATAGGATGACCAGTGATCGATGTCGGGGTCGCCCGCGAGCTTGGCTTCGAAGCGGTCCATCTGCGCCTTCGTCTCGGCGATCGAGGCGTTCTGCGGCAGGGTGAAGTCGACGAGGAGCTCGGTGCGGTCCGAGGACGGAAAGAATTGCTGTTCCACGAGCCGCAGGCCGTAGAGCGAAGCGCCGAACAGCACGACCGCCACCGCGATGGTCATCCAGCGCCAGCGCATGGCGCCGTCGAGAACGTGCGAGAACATCATTCCAAGGCGGCTTGGCTCGCCGTGATGCTTCATCATCGTTTTCGGAAGCAGCGTCACACCGAGCAGGGGCGCAAACAGCACCGCGACGATCCACGACAACAACAGCGAGACCGCGATCACCACGAACAGTGTGAAGGTGTACTCGCCCGCATTGCTGCTGTTGAGACCGACCGGGATGAAGCTCGCAACGGTGACGAGCGTTCCGGTGAGCATCGGGAACGCGGTGGAGGTGTAGACGGCGGTGGCGGCCTTGCGCAAGGTGTCGCCGGCCTCCAGCCGCGCCACCATCATTTCGACCGCGATCATGGCATCGTCGACCAGAAGGCCGAGCGCGATGATGAGGGCGCCGAGCGAGATGCGCTGCAACGAGATGCCGAGATACTGCATGACCATGAAGGTCATGGCGAGCACGAGCGGGATCGACAGCGCAACCACGAGCCCGGCCCGCAGCCCCAGGCTCACGAAGCTGACCACCAGCACGATCGCCACGGCCTCGAACAGGGCCTTGGTGAAGCCGCCGACCGCCTCCTCGACCACGACGGGCTGATCGGCCACGAGGTGCACGCCGACGCCGATGGGCAGCTCACCGACGATCCTGTCCATCTGCTCCTCCAGCGCCTTGCCGAATTGCAGCAGGTTCGCACCGGTCTTCATGCCGATCGCGAGTCCGATCGCGGGCTGGCCGTTGAACCGGAACAGCGCCTGCGGCGGGTCGACGGTGCCGCGGCTGATGGTGGCGATGTCGCTGAGGCGGAAGAAGCGGTCGTTGATGCGCAGGTTGAGGTTGCGCAGGCTCTCCTCCGAGGTGAACTGTCCCGTCACCCGGACGTTGATGCGCTCGGGGCCGGCCTGGATGACGCCGGAGGGCGTGATCGCGTTCTGGGCCTGGAGCGTGCGGACGACGTCCTGCTGGCTGATGCCGAGGGCGGCGATCTCGCGCGTCGAGAACTCCAGGAAGATCACTTCGTCCTGGGCCCCGATCAGGTTGACCTTGCCGACGTTGGGGACTGTCAGCACCTTGGCCCGCACGTCCTCGACGTAGTCGCGCAATTGCCGCTGCGTCAGGCCATCAGCGGTGAACGCGTAGATGTTGCCGTACACGTCGCCGAAGTCGTCGTTGAAGAAGGGTCCGACGACGCCCTGGGGAAGGTCCCGCCTGATGTCGCTGACCATGTTGCGGACCCGCACCCAGATGTCCGGCACGTCACGGCTTTTGACGGTGTCCTTCAGGTTCACGTAGATCACGGTCTGGCCCGGCGTGGTCTGGCTGCGGGTGTAGTCGAGCGCGTCGAGCTCCTCGAGCTTCTTCTCGATCCGGTCGGTGACCTGGCGGGCAGTGTCCTCGACCGTGGCGCCGGGCCACTGGGCGGCGATCACCATCGTCTTGATGGTGAATGACGGATCCTCCTCGCGCCCGAGGGTCACGTACGCGAGGATGCCGGCGATGGCCGACACGATCATGAAGTACCAGACGAGGGAGCGGTGCTCGAGCGCCCAGTCGGACAGGTTGAAACGGCGGTTCATGGCAAGGCCTCGTCGGCGATCGTGACTGGCTGGTTGGGGGTCAGGTTGTTCGCACCGGCGGTGACCACGCGCATGCCGGGCGTGAGCCCGTCCAGGATGCGAATGGTGGATCCGCCCCGTGCGGCGACCGTCACCTCTCGGGTCGATACCGTTCGGGTGGCCGGGTCGACGGCCCAGACCATCGTCCTACCGTCCCGCTCCAGCAGGGCCGAGGACGGCAGGTCGATACCCGGCGAAGCCTGCGTCGTGGCGGTGGCCGTGACCGTCGTTCCGAGCCGGAAACTCTCCGGCGGACTGTCGAGGGTGATCCGCATCCGCCGCGTGCGGGTGGCGGGATCCGCCTGCGGGGCGATCTCCCGCACGGTTCCGGCCGCCCGCACCGAGGGATCCAATTGCAGGGCGATCTCGAAGCGGGCTCCGGGTGGGAGCCCCTGCCCGATGCTCTCGGGCAGGTCGACCACCGCGTCGCGCACGTCCGGACGCGCCACGGTGACGACCGTCTGTCCCGGTTGGATCACCTCGCCGAGTTCCGCCTCGGTGGCCGTGATCACGCCGTCGAAGTCGGCCCGGAGTTCGGTGTAGCCGAGTTGCTCCACGGCCTTGTCGAGGTCTGCCCTAGCGCGGGTGACACCCGCCTCCGCGGTTTCGCGGGCCTGCCGGGCGGCGTCGAACTGGGCCTGGTTGGCGATCTTCTGCTCGAGCAGTGTACGCTGGCGGGTCTCGGTGGCGGCGGCATTCTCGAGGCGGGCGGTCGCGCTGGCGAGGTCAGACTGCGCCGAGCGCACCGCAAGCTGGAAGGCGACGGGATCGAGCGTCGCCAGCCGCTGGTCCTTCCTGACGACGTCGCCGACATTGACGTCACGGCTGACGATGCGGCCGAGCACCCGGAAGCCGTGGTCGGATTTATAGCGGGGCTCGACGGTTCCAGCGAAGCTCGCGGTCCGCCCAGTCTGCGGGGTGACAACGACGGATAGGACGGGTCGGGGCGTCGGCGCCTCGGCGTGCTTCTGGTCCTGGCAGGCAGCGAGGAGGCCGACCGCGCTCACGGCAATGGAGGGGATCAGGATCGATCTCATAGGGCGGCTCCTTCGGCGAACGCAACCACCTGCCGGGGCCGCAGGAACTGCGCCCCACCGGTCACGACGACGTCGCCGGGCTCGAGGCCTTGCCGCACGATGACCCTTCCGGTCTCGTAGCCTTCGATGGCGATTGATTTCAGCGACACGGCCCTGGTCCGAGGGTCGACGGTCCACACGGCCGGGTGCCCGTTCTCGCTGGAAAGGGCGCTGGACGGCACCGTCACGAGCCTTCGGGGCTGGAAATGCCCCTCCCCGGCGACGGCGGCGCCGAGCGTCATGGCTGGCGGTGGATTCTCGATGCCGACCTTGACCCTCACGGTGCCGCTGGACGGGTCCACGGTCGGGGAGATCTGGCGCACGCTGCCCGTCGCGCTGACGGTCGGATCCGACACCAGCGTCAGCGCGACGGCGGGCTCGGCAGGTTCGTGGGTGAAGATCGACTCGTAGACCTGGAACACCGCGTCGCGCGGCCCGTCCTGGGCGATCGAGAAAACGGTCTGGGCCGATTGCACGACCTGCCCCGTCTCAGCCTTGCGGGCCGTAATGACGCCGGCGGCGCCCGCCCGCAGGACCGTGTCGGAAAGGTGGTCGCGGGCGGTGCCGAGCTGGGCCTTCGCATTGTCGAGCGCGGCCTGGGCCGTACGATAGGCTTCTTGGGCCTGGTCATGCTCTCGCTTGGTCGTGTAGCCCCGGGCGAGCAGCGCCTCCTGGCGCTCGTATGTCGAGGTCGCCTGGCGGAGCGTGGCTTCGGCAGCCTGAATGGCGGCCTCGGCGGCGGTCAGCGTTGCCTGTTGCTGCTGCGGGTCGAGTCGGGCCAGCACCTGGCCGGCGGTCACGTGATCGCCGACATTGACCAGGCGCTCGCTGATGCGACCAGCCACCCGAAGGGACAGATCGCTCTCGACCTGAGCGCGGACCTCGCCCGTCAGTCGAACGGTCGGCGCATAGTCAACCAGGGTGACAGTTTCGACCCGCACCATGGTCGGAAGGCTCGCTGGCTGGCCCGTCTGTTGTTGGCACGAGGCGAGACCCAGGGTGATCACCGCCACTGAAGCTGCCGAGGCATAGCGGCAGGTGTCGGCACGGAAGCAGGAAATCATCGATCCACTCGGCTGTTTGCACGGCTGGTTGCGGAATCGCGGGCGATGAGGTGGCAGGCCCCCCTCAAATCCCACATGGCTCCCGTGACGCGACCGGTTGCTGCCGGCAGATTGGGCCACAGAAGCGAGGCTGTTAGGCGTTACGACGCCAACCTCGATCACATCGGGACCTTCTTCGGACCGGCTTCCGAAGGAGACGCAAGCACACAGGAACTGATCGAATGCCGGTTGCATTAGAGCCTTCCATCCGAACGGCCGAATCGTCGGCGGTCGCTGAGGCTGGGAGCGGGCGTATCGTGGCGCCCTATCTCATATTGAACATTTAGGTCATTTCGACTATATGGTCAATACGAAACTTGAGAAATCGTGGAGTGAGGCTTCCGTATGGCGAAGATTGACGCGGCCCGCAGGGCAGAGATCGGTCGGGAGAAGCGGGCCAGGACCCGGGCGCAGATCCTGGAGGCGGCCTCGATTCTTCTCGCGGAGCGGCCGCCCGAGGCGCTCACGGTAGATGCCATCGTCGCGGCGGCGGGCGTCGCGAAGGGGACGTTCTACTATCACTTCCAGAGCATTGAGGAGCTGGCCGCCGCGGTAGGCGCGAAGCTCGGGGAGAGCTTTGACGATCTGTTGACCGCCGCCAGGCTTGAGCTGCCCGATCCCATCGCGCGCCTGTCCTTTGCCTTCACGCAATTCCTGGAGCAGGCGATCTCGGACCCTGTCTGGGCTCGGCTCGTGGTCCAGAGCGCGCAGGCTTCCACGGAATTCGCTCGCGGCATTCGCACCCATCTCAAGGCCGATCTCACTGAGGCGATTGACCAGGGCCGGCTGAGTGTGCGGGACGTGGAGCTGGCTGCCGACATTGTCATGGGTATTTGGCTTCAGGTCGTGCGTGGCAGTCTGGAGCGACGGGCGGCAGCGGACTTGGTGGGCCAAGCTCTCCATGCCGTGCTCCGAGCCCTCGGCGCGTCCCAGCCTATGAGGGAAGCTGTGTCCGACAGGGTTGGTCAGACAAGCCAGGGAACGACTTGATCACGCCCCTTGACGAGGGGATGTACCCCAGCCGGTATTTGGGCTCGGCCAGTCACTCTGCCGTCCAGCCGCCGTCCATCGAGAGGTTGGCGCCGCTCATCTGGCTCACCGCTTCGGAGCACAGGAAGACAGCGAGCGACGCGACCTGCCCGACGGTCACGAACTGCTTCGTCAGCTACGCCTCCACCATGATTTCGCTGATCACCTGCTCCTTGGTCATGCCGTGGGCCTCATAGTGTCGGAGACCTGCCTTTTCACCAGAGGCGTCCAGACATAGTCGGGGCTGATGTAGTTGACCGTGAAATCGTTGTTGCCAACTCCAGCGCCACCGTCTTGGTTAGGCCTGTGATGCCGTGATGCCAATTCGCCACGCGACGCTTCGCTTTGGCGATAGGGGGACCATGTGCCCCTTACGATGGACGAAGCCCCACTTTGTCGGGAAGTATAGCGGCGATCATCTCGACCATACCCGGCTAGCAAGGTCTGCGCAGGGTCAAAATTTCACGTTCCGGCCGCTTCACGAACGTCGGCACTTGAGTGTCGAAGCGGACCAAACGCTTACGTCTCAGGAGTGCCAAGAGGCGACGCTTGACCTTCGAATCCTGACTGGCAGCAGCCATTCAAGCGCTACAACCGAGGTCCGTCAGAGGCCCTCTCCGGAAGGGTGCTCCGCGACAAGGATAAATCACTGGCCGGGAGCAATGCGCGCCCTCATAATTGGCAGGATGCGGCAGCAACCCGATGAGGGCCCCCATGATCGCTCCGCCCCCTGCCGTGACCCGCCGCGCGGTCCTCGCCTTTGTTGCGACAGCCGCCATAGCGCCCGTGGCCGGACAGGAGCCTCCCCTGGTCGCATGGCTGTCCATCTACTCCCTCAACCAGGTTGACCGGTATCTGCAAGCCTTCCGCTCCGGACTTGCTGTGCAGGGCTTCACCGATGGGCGCAATGTTCGGCTCCTCGCCCGCTCGGCCGACGGCGACCGGGGCGAGCGTTTCGCCAAGGTCGTGGCCGAGATCGTCGCGATGAGACCCGCCGTGATCGCCACCCAGGGCGGTGCCATTTACGGGGTCCGCGACATCACCGCTATTCCGGTGGTGTACGGCTTCAGCGGGGACCCCGTTATCGCGGGGCTGACAAGTGACCTTGCGCGCCCGGGACGCAACCTCACCGGCATCACCTTCATGGCGGCCGAGCTGAATGCCAAGCGTCTGGAACTCCTAAGCGAGGCGGCCCCCAATGTCAGACGGGCGGTGCTCCTGGGCGATCCGATGCACCCCGGATACGAACTGGAGGTTCGCACCTCCGAGCGGACCGCCCATGCCTTGGGCATGCAGTTGGAGTGGCTGCCGACCCGGAGCGTGGCGGAGGTCCGCCAGACCCTCGTTTCGCTCGACGCCGCCCCGCCGGACGCCCTGGTGTTCCTTCCTGACAGCGTCATGCTGGAGAGCCGGAAGGACGTTGTCGAATTCGCGCTCCGGCACCGGATTCCTGCACTTTCGGGCTGGACCGAGTTTGCACAGGCCGGCGGACTTCTCTCGTACGGACCCAACCTCGCCGAGAGCGTCCGCCGCGTCGCCTACCTGACGGCGCGGATCCTCCAGGGTGCCAAGCCCTCGGATCTGCCGATCGAGCGGCCGGAGACCTTCGAGTTGGCTGTCAACCTAAAGACTGCAAGAGACATCCAGCTCGACATTCCGACGACCCTGCTGGCCCGTGCGGACGAGGTCATCGAATGACAATGGCGCCGCTTGCCTCAGCAGCTCTCTTCACCGTGGGAACGTCTTTTAAGGATCGCCTCTCGGAGAACCTGCGACCCTCGTCCCGCGGGATCGGCTGAGGCCCGGTGCCATGATCAGGCGGCGTCTCCGGCTTCGTGGCCTCTTCCAGAAATACTTTCTCGTGTTGTTCCTGGCCGTGGTCATTCCGCTCGCCGCCAACGGCCTCAGCGAAGCCTGGTTTGGCTACCGCGACCAGCGTGCGCGACTGGACCAACTGCTCGGGGTCGAGGCTAGGTCGGCCGCCTCCAAGATCCAGGGCTTTCTCGACGGCATTACCAATCACCTTGGCTGGCTGGTCCAGCTTCCCTGGACCGAGGAGCCGGACGAGCGGCGAAGGGTCGATGCCCTGCGCCTGCTGCGCCAGGTGCCCGCCATCGTCAGCCTGACCCTGGTCGACGGGACCGGACGCGAGCGGTTGTACGTGTCGCGGATCGGCCTCAACCGGATTGAGAGCCGCACCGACCGTTCGGGTGACCCGGCCGTGACCGGAGCCCACTCCGCTCGGATTTGGTATGGTGAAGTCAGCTACTATAGGGGTTCCGAGCCCTATCTGACCGTTGCGATCTCCGGCAACCGTCCCTCGGTCGGCATTGTCGTCGCCGAGGTCAACCTGAAGCTGATCTGGGACGTAATCTCCGCGATCAAGGTCGGCGAGACAGGCTTGGCCTTCGTGCTGGATGGGCCGGGCCGGCTTGTCGCCCATCCCGACATCAGTCTCGTACTGCGAGGAGCCGACGATGAGACGCTGGGCCCCTTCCGGGCGATCCGACAGACCGTCGTGCGTGCCGGCGCAGGTTTCGCCACGAGCCGGGATGCCCACGGCCAAGCCGTTGCGGCTACTGCTGCTCCCGTAGCTGGCTCCGACTGGACCGTCGTGGTCGAGCAGCCTGTCTCAGAGGCGTTTGGGCCGATCTATGGGGCGCTCAGGCGGACAGGCGGCCTTCTTCTCGCCGGAGCCGTTCTCGCCGGTCTGCTCGCCTATACCCTGGCGCGCCGGATGACCGAGCCGATCCGTCTGCTTGAGGAGGGAACCGAGTGCATCGGTCTCGGACAGTTCGAGCATCGCATCGACATCAGAACAGGTGACGAGCTTCAGCGGCTGGCTGACAGCTTCAATACCATGGCGGCCGAGCTCGCCGTCTCACAGGAACGTCAGGAACGTATCGCCAAGCTCAAGCGCTTCCTGGCACCGCAAGTGGCCGAACTCGTCGACCGCAAGGGTGATGACGGCGTGCTCGAGGGCCGCCGCGCCGAGGTGGTGGCGGTGTTCTGCGACCTGAGAGGTTTCACCACCTTCTCGGCACGAGCGGAGCCTGAAGAGGTCATGAGCGTGCTTTCCGAGTACTACGAGGCGCTCGGCCGGATCATCACCAAGTACGCAGCAACCCTCACCAGCTTCTCGGGAGATGGCCTGATGGTGCTTGTCAATGCGCCGGTTCCGGTCGCGGAGCCGGCGCTCCGGGCTGCGGACCTTGCCGTGGAGATGCAGAGGAGCGTGCAGGGCCTCATCATGGGCTGGCGGGAGCGCGGCCACCGGATCGGGTTCGGAGTAGGGCTTGCTATGGGTCCAGCCACAGTCGGACGGATCGGATACGAGAGCCGGCTCGACTACACAGCTATCGGCAGTGTCGTGAACCTCGCCGCTCGCCTGTGTGCATCGGCGGCGAACCGGGAAATTCTAACCGACGAGAACACTGCCGAGGCCGTGAGGGGCAAACGCGCCCTGATCCCGCTCGGGTCGCGCGCCCTCAAAGGATACGAGAGGGAGGTGCCCGTGTTCGGCATCTCCGTGGAAGAGCACCCCTCGGCCGCGTAGCCTTGGCCTTCGGCAGAGGTCAGCCGAGCCCTATTCGATGACCTCATCCGCACGTGCGAGCAGGGTTTCAGGGATTGTCAGGCTAAGGCCCCGGGCGGCCTTCACGTTGATGGTCAGTTTCAACCGGGTCGGCTGCTCGACCGGGAGATCCTCGACCCTAGCGCCCTTGAGGATCCTGTCGACATAGGACACAGCCCGACGGAAGAACTCGGGAAAGTCCTGCCCGTAGGACATCAGGGCGCCATGTGGGAGCATCTCGGCGACATTGACAAGGATCGGGAGCTTGGACGTGAGGGCCAGATGCCCAATCCGTGCCCGCTCATTGAACAGCATTGGCCCCGGACCGAGGATCGCGGCGTCGACCCCATCCTCTCGGAACCTCGCGAAGGCCTGGGCAATGTCGTCCGGGATTGCTGCTTCCTGAACCACGGTTGAAACGCCAAGAGCCGCCGCTGCCTTTTGGGACGCCGTCAGGAAGCTCTGAGCTGCGGGTTCTATCAGGTCAGCAAGCAGCCCGACCCTAGTCAGCGGACCGATTGCCTCCTTCAGGAATTCCAGACGTTTCCCGCTCAGGTCGATTACGATCAGCGACAGCCCCGTGAGGTTGCCCCGAGGCCGTGCAAGATTATCGACGAGGCCTGTGCCGATAGGGTCCGGCACGACCACGAAGACGGTCGGGATCGTGTTCGTTGCGCGCTTTACCTCCCGTGCGGAGCGCGCCGTGACGGCAATGATGGCATCAAGCTTCTGGCCAGCGAGTTCCTTCGCGAACCTCTCAAAGAGAGCGGGAGTCTCGGCCGGGAAGCGATGCAGAAGTTCGATGTTCCGCCCCTCCACGTACCCCAGGTCGCGGAACGCCTTCTGCATCACACTCAGATAGACCTCTTCTTCCTGAGCGCTTCCGGCGTGCCACAGAACGCCGACAGTGGGCGTACGCATCTGAGCGTTGGCCGTGAGCGGCCAAGTGGCCGCGCCGCCCATGACGGCGATGAAATCCCGACGGTTCATCAGGTTACCTTTCTCGCACGAGAGGCCCCCTGAGAGGGAGTATACATTGGAGAATATGCGGGAGGCAGCCCTTCGCGCGCGAGGAAAATCACCCACGAGTTCCCGATATCCCTTTATAGACCCGGCCTCGCCACATCACCTAGGCTGGTGTAAGCTGGCTCTTTGAGCCACTTGGCCCCATGGGATGATCGATGAGGCGGCGGGAGTTCATCGCCCTGCTTGGCGCTGCGACCGCGTGGCCGCTTCTCGCGCACGGGCAGAACACGCCCGCCGCTGTTATCGGCTTCGTTCATAGCGGCTCGCCCGAACCCGCAGCAGATGCCGTGGCTGCGTTCCGCGGCGGCCTCGCGGCGCTGGGTTACATCGAGGGCTTGAACTTGGCCATCGAGTACCGCTGGGCGCATGACGACTATGACAGGTTGCCGGCCCTCTTGGCGGACGTGGCGAACCGTCCGGTTGCCCTGATTGCGGCAGCCGGCGGGCCCGTCACAGCCCTGGCGGCTAAGTCCGTGACAACGACCCTGCCGATCCTCTTCTCTGGCGTTACAGACCCTGTGGGAAGTGGCCTTGTCGCAAGCCTTAACCATCCAGGGGGCAACATCACGGGAACAGCGGGGCTGACAACCGAGCTTGATCCCAAGCGCCTCGAGTTTCTGCGCGAGCTTGTGCCGAACGTCTCTCGGATCGGTGCGCTGATCAATCCGAACCGGCCCGATGTCAACGTCCAGCTCAAGGGGCTGATGGCTGCGGCACACGGTTTGGGAATGGAACCCGTAGTCCTTCGTGCGGGTAACAAGCGCGAGTTGGAGGACCTGCCTCAGGTGCTCCGCGAGCATCAACTGCAAGCGGTCCTGGTCACGGCGGACCCATTCTTCGTTAACCAGCGCAAGCTGCTTGTCTCCCTTATGGCGCAATCCTCCATGCCGGCCATGTATCAGTGGCGCGAGCTGGTACTGGACGGCGGGCTCATCAGCTACGGTGCAAGCCGTTCCCAGGCCTACTATGAGGCAGGGGTTTACGCGGGCCGCATCCTGAAGGGGGAGAAACCGGCGGCCTTGCCAGTGTTGCAGCCGACCAAGTTCGAATTGACCATCAACCTGAAAACGGCCCGGACACTTGGCCTTGACGTCCCATCCTCCCTTCTCGCCCGTGCCGACGAGGTGATCGAGTAGGATCTCACGCGGGAGCGCGATCAGATTTAGAATGCGACATGTGCAATCGAACATCGGAATATCTGCGCAGGGTCAAAATTTCACGTTCCGGCCGCTTCACGAACGTCGGCACTTGAGGGTCGAAGCGGACCAAACGCTTACGTCTCAGGCGTGCCAGAAGCGGGCGCTCCAATATTCGAGAGAGCCGCCCGATATGAATAGCTGTGAAGCAGAAGCAGGACTTAGCTTCTGATGTCAGTCTGCAATACAATCGCGCATGGGTGGCGAACGTCTTCCTGGGGGCGGACACATTGTGCCCACCTCCAATTCTCCCATCTCGGGCATCCTTGATGCACGACCGAGCCGCACGATGCCGTGCAGACGATCTCATCCGCCAAAGTCAAACACTTTCGCCAAGCTGTCCACTGCACCGTAGCGTGCACTCGGCAAGGGCGCGAGGTGATGGCGCTCGCCGATCAGTTTCAGAATCGATGTGGTGTCGTACTGGGTGTGGTCGATCGTTCCCTTGCGGGCAAACGGCGATACCACAATCGTCGGCACACGTGAGCCGGGCCCGAAGAAGTCGGCTCGTCCTCCGGCCGTTGCCGGTTGCGGCGGCGCGACGTGATCGTAGAAGCCGCCGTTCTCATCGTAGGTGATGATGATCGTATAGGAATCCTTCATCGGGCTCTCCTCCATGAGCCTGACAATGCGTCCGACCTCTTCGTCCGCCGGGACAAGGCTGGCATAGCCGGGATGCTGGTTCAGCACACCGACTGGCTTGTAGAAGGAGACCGGCGGCAAGGTGCCAGCCCTGATGTCGGCTTCGAGCTGCGCGGCGTCCTTCAGGTGCCTGTTCCGTTCGCTGCGACCAGTCTCGTTGGTGGGATCAAATCGGATGAAGTAGGCAAACGGCTGGTGGTGCC
Organism: Microvirga sp. M2; assembly: GCF_047497095.1. Classification (NCBI taxonomy): domain Bacteria; kingdom Pseudomonadati; phylum Pseudomonadota; class Alphaproteobacteria; order Hyphomicrobiales; family Methylobacteriaceae; genus Microvirga; species Microvirga sp. M2. Next base: position 1,034,696 of record NZ_CP134064.1, on the reverse strand, counting down.
ATTGGAAGGACAGATCGTTGAGTTGCTTGTCCTCGTCCGGGGTCCGGCTCTTGATGGCGAGGCTCCAGCCGCCCGAGTATCAGGTCCAGTCAACTCCCTTCTCAGTCAGCTTGTCCCCGATCGTCGGCGCCGACTGAGGCGGTAGGAGATCCCCGCCCTGTCGGCCGTTGTTGAGAAAGATCGACTGTGTGGTGTTGACGGCATAGTCACCATCCCTCGCCGTGGTCACCTTGCGCTCGCGAACCACAGCACCTTCTTCGTCAATTTCCGAGCGCAGCTCCCTGGGAGGATTGGGCCAGGCAGGAGCACAGCCACAGACGAGCCAGATGTGGTTCAGGAACGAGCCGCCCAAGGCTCCCTGGAAGAAGTTGTCGAGCAGGGTGTAGCGCTCGGCGAGCTTCCAGAGGTTGCTGTCCTTGAGCGCGGCCGCGCTGTAGTAGCCCATCGTCAGTCCCTTGGCGTCCGAGTACTGGGCAAACCAGTCGTTCTTGCCACCGTGGATCTGGGTCCGGTGAGTGTAGAAGGCATGGATGAGATCCCGGGTGTGCGTGGCCGTGGTCACCCCGGGCCGGATGCCTTCGATGGCGAAGGGCTTGTTCGGCAGATTTGCGAGAACTGCCATTTCTCGCAACTCGGGCGGGTTCTTGGGAATGTTGAAGGGTTTGTCGACCGCCGGCAGCATGGCGAACGGCGTACCGTCGCGATCGCGCTGGATAGCACCGTCTCCGGCGTTGGCGATGCCATTCGCACCCGGGAACTCGCCGAACATGTTGTCGAAGCTGCGGTTCTCCAGATAGAGCACCAGAATGTGGGAAAGCTTTTCGAGCCCCTGCGGGGATTGAACCAGCGCCGGAGCAGCCATGGCGCTCCAAGCGCAGGCCGCGGTTCCCACCAGAGATAACCGAAGTTTCATGAGCGTTCCTCCCTGATCTCTCCTTCTCCTTGGAGAGATGAGAATAAGCTAAGCCGGCTTCGAGTTTGGAACTATCCCTCCTCCTCATCAGGGCTATGGACCATCAGAGAGATGCATCAGAAGAGTGCTGCTCCAAATCTTGATCACTCCGTGCCCTTGGACGCCCCGGACCGAGGTCTTGGAGGCGGTTTGCAGAGCTCGAAAGTCAGCTCGGGGTCAAAAGCACGGGATTGACGCATAGAACGGGACGTCCGGCTTACCTTGGGAAGCTGACGAAAACACCAGGAGGAGGACTCAGTTTGGGTTTTGTCGGCAGAGCAGCCGAGGTTCATTGCGGGGCTTCGCTTCAGGAGCACTGCAATGCACGACAGGATTACCGACCATCGTCGCCAAACGACAGCACCGTGGAACCAGGGCAAGCTAATTGGCCCCAAACCACCTCTGAAAGCCAAAGAGATCTGGTCCGTTCGGGTCAGGCTCCAAGTAGCGCATCGCGTCCGGGATTTGGCCTTGTTCAACTTGGCCCTCGACAGCAAGCTGCGAGCCTGTGATCTCGTCGCGCTTCGGGTCGACGATGTAGCCCTCCATGGCCGGGTGGGGTCTCGCGCAACGGTTATGCAGCGGAAGACAGGCCGTCCCGTTCAATTCGAGATTACGGAGCAAACCCGTGAAGCTGTAGCGCACTGGATTGAAAAGAAGAACCTGCATAAGGGTGAGCCGCTGTTCCCGAGTAGGGTCAATCGGCGAAAACCAATGACGACGCGCCAGTATGCCCGCCTGTTGGCGTCCTGGCTTCGTGCGATTGGACTGGATCCCCTCGCCTACGGCACCCATTCCCTACGGCGAACCAAAGCGTCGATGATCTATCGGAGAACCGGTAATCTCCGGGCCGTTCAGCTCCTGCTGGGTCACACCAAGATTGAGAGCACTGTTCGGTATCTTGGAATCGACGTCGACGATGCCCTTCTGATTGCGGAACAGGTTGAGATCTGACCGCCTGGGGCGGCCCGCCACCGAGCCGCCTCAGAGCTTACCGAGGATCGGATGCAACGTCCGGAATTGAGGCTGAAACAGCTACGAGACAAACGACAGAGACATGCCATGACCGGACTTCCGCCCATGCTGAAAGCGCGGGTCCTCGTGAAGGGCAATGAAGTGCTATGGCACCTAAAAGCATCCGCACAGGACGCCCACATGCCAGGGCCGCGGCAATGTCAATCCGAACGACCCCATCGAGGTTCTGAGCAAGGCTGGTACACCCGACCTGCGGGATCACGTATGGTTCAGATCATGCGGTATCGCCCGGATGAGCGGGAACCCTGCGAACACAAGCTGTGCGGCCAATCCGATCAGGGCATCGATCTCGCGATAGATCGCAAGGTGTTCGGCCATGGACCTGCCGAACGCGATCATCGAGACGGTGAGCTCGGCGACCATGAGACAACCGAAGGCAATCGCTCCCATCGCCAGACGATCCTGCCACGCCGAAGGAACGGCGAACAGCCTAACCGCCCATCCGCAAGCAAGCCACGAGGCCCCTAACATGACGGGGATCTCGACAGCGACGGCTCCGACCGGACCAAACCATGGCACCAGGGCGAGGATGCGCACCGCGCCGAGAAGGAAGCCCAAGCCGAAGACTACACCGAAGTAGGCGACCCCGGCCTTGATCGCTCGCCTCATGCGCCGAGATCCAACGACCGGCGCACCGTACGCCTGATGGCTTCGTGAGACGTTTGCATCCTTGCGGATCTCCCTTCGCGCCGCGACAGCATACCCATGGCCTGCCGCAACCGCGATGCCGACGGGCAGGGACCTTTCGCTTTTCGTGAGTTAAGGGTGGATCCTGTTACCTCTTCTAGAGAAGAGCATGGACACTCGCCCCACTTCTGGCCTCGTCGCTGCCACCCGCATCACGCGGGCGGATCCTCAACGCCCGCCAGTCAAATACAAGGATACAAGAACATGTCAGGCGCGCTGCGGTGCCGGTCCGCAGGTGACGAAGTCCGTGTGCCCGAAGCCCTCGGAGTAATCGAGTACGGAAATAACCGTCGGCGTCACGCAGAAGATGCGGACGTCCTCCGGACCCGGCATCGGCCCCGGCAGGGAGGCCTGCTCGGGATACTTCCGCACGAGCATCTGCATCACCCTGCCCGCCTCAGCCAAGTCGGTCACCGCCTGCGCATGCCCTGCCATCGACAGGCCGGTGATCGCCATGATGTCCGACGTGTCGTGGTCGATCGTCAGCGACACCCGGTCATCCCGCGCCAGGTTCGCGGCCTTCTGGCTGTCCAATCCGCACAGGAAGTAGAGGCTGAGGCCCTCGTTCGCGTAGCCGACGGTCGTCGCCTGCGGCCAGCCGTCCGGCCTGAGGGTGACCACCGTCATGATCCGGTGCTGGTTCAGCAGCGTGAGGATCTTTCGTCGGATGTCCTCGTCCATCTGTCGCCCCTTCATGATGAGCTATCCAATACATACCACCAACCTGACAGCCGTCAGGTCATCTCGCGTTGACGCAGATCAACACCGCCAACGTCGCGGGGGCGAGACTACCCAGCCCAGGGCAGGGCAGACAGTGAGGCGTCAATCAGAGCTGCTGGCAGTGGCGTCCTGAGTTCCGAGGGAACATAGACATCGTGTGAGCGGCTCCTCAGGAGTACGCGACGCCCGATGGCCCGCCGATCTGTCCGTTATCCCGAATTGCCAGCCAAGTGGCCGAAACGGTCAAGCAACGGCCTGAAATCCGCGCTGATACTCATGGTGACCGAGAGGGGCCATGAGGCTGCCGAGGGAACCCCTGCTGCATTTTCTCACCTTGGGAGGCCTGCTGTTTGCCGCCCATGCCGCGCTTCGTCCCAGCGAGCAGGTTGTCCCATTGGTCCCAGTCGTCCGAATCACCGCCGCCGATGCCGACTGGCTGAGGGAGATGTGGACGCGCCAGTGGCGGCGCCCGCCCACGGATGAGGAACTCTCGCGCCTTGTCGCGGACTACCTCAAGGAGGAGGTGCTCGCCCGCGAGGCGAAGGCGCTCAACCTCGATGTCGGCGATACCGTCATCCGCCGCCGGCTGGCGCAGAAGATGGCCTTTCTCCTCGACGACACGATCCGCGTTGCCGATCCGCCTGAGGCCGAATTGCGCGCCCTCTACGAGGCGCACCCGGAGTTTGTTCTCACCCCGCCGCGGGTCTCGTTCTCACAAGTCTTCTTCCGCCGCGAGAATGGTGACGATCGCGCCCGCGCGACCCTCGCCGCCTTGTCCAACGGCGCCATGGACCTGGAGGAGCAGGGCGACAGTCTCCTGCTCGGCGACAGCTTCGCGGACCAGGACGAGCAGACGCTCGGCAACCTGTTCGGTCCCTCGTTCGCGCGGACCGTCGTCGACCTTCCGGTCGGGCGCTGGTCGGGCCCTGTCGAGTCCAGCTACGGGCTGCACCTGGTCAAGGTCACGGCGGTGTCGCCATCGCAAGCGCGCCCCTTCGCCGAGGTCCGCGTGCGCCTGGCGGAGGTATGGCACCGCGAGCGCCAGGAAGCGGCCGAGGCGCAGCTTCTCCGGGGGCTGATCGAGAAGTACCGGGTCTCCGTCGACGCCGCCGTGCGTCCGTTCCTAGGGCCTCTCGCCGGACAGGTGGAGGTCCGGCCATGAGATGGCTTCCGGTCCTCGCCGCCCTGGCCACGTTCCTGCTGCCGTCCGCCATCCAGGCGCATGAGGTCCGACCCGCTTATCTCGACCTGAACGAGGATCGGCCCGGAGAGTTCAGCGTGCTGTGGAAAACGCCAATGGTAGGCGAGATGCGCTTGGCGCTGAACCCCACCTTCTCCGGCCCGGTCGAGCCCCTGACGCCGGTCGCCGCCCGGGGGACGGGCGATGCCGCCGTGCAGACCTGGCGCGTGCGGGCTGACCACCTGCGCGGCCAGATCCTGCGCATCGAGGGGCTGGAGGCCACGCTCACGGACGTGCTCGTTCGCATCGCCTTCGCCGACGGCAGCACCTGGGTCGAGCGGCTCACGCCGCAGCGGCCCGGCTCCCTCATCCCCGCCCGACCGACCCCCTGGAACGTGGTGATCACCTACTTCGTCCTCGGAGTAGAGCACATCCTCACGGGCATCGACCACCTGCTGTTCGTGCTGGCCCTGCTTCTCCTCACACGGGGAACGTGGCGTCTCGTGAAGACCGTGACGGCCTTCACCATCGCCCACAGCATCACGCTGGGCCTGGCGACGCTCGGGATCGTCCATGTGCCCCCCAAGCCCGTGGAGGCGGTGATCGCGCTCAGCATCGTGTTCGTGGCAGCCGAGATCCTGCACGCCCGCCGGGGACAGGTGGGGCTGGCGGCGCGCATGCCGTGGATCGTCGCCTTCACCTTCGGCCTGCTGCACGGGTTCGGGTTCGCAGGAGCGCTGAGCGCGGTCGGCCTGCCGGAAGGGCAGATTCCCGTGGCGCTCCTGTTCTTCAACCTTGGCGTCGAGGCGGGCCAGTTGCTGTTCATCGCGGGTGTGCTGGCCGTTGTGGCCGGGGCGAGGCGGATCCACATGACATGGCCGCGCTGGGCCGAGCTGGTGCCGCCCTATGCCATCGGCAGCGTGGCGATGTTCTGGTTGATCCAGCGTGTGGCCACCTTCTGATCGGGCGGGGGCTGTGCGCCGATGTGAGAGGTCCGGTCGCATCGGTCGAGCTAATGGAGGACAACATGGCAAGGGTGACATTCGAATGTTCGGTTCTGACGATTCTGATGGCGCTCGGCCTGATCGCGTCGGCGAGTGCCCAGGATGCCGGCTCCCCATCCAAGGAGCAGATCGAGAAGGCATTGCCGAAGCCGCCGTATTCTCCCTACGCCAACCGCGACTTCCCCACGCGGCCGTTCTTCGGCGATACCCATCTTCATACCGCGTTCTCCTTCGACGCCGGCGCGTTCGGGGCGCGGCTCACGCCGCGAGACGCTTATCGTTTCGCCCGAGGTGAGCAGGTGACGGCCTCGTCCGGCCAGCCGGTGAAGCTCTCCCGTCCGCTCGACTTCCTCGTGGTCTCCGACCATTCCGACAACATGGGCTTCTTCCCGGACCTGTTCGCCGGCAAGCCCGAGGTTCTGGCCGATCCGACAGGCCGGCGCTGGTACGACATGATCCAGTCCGGCAAGGGCGCGGATGCAGCGATTGAGATCATCACGGCGTTCTCGCACAACACCTTCCCGAAGGATCTCATGTATCTGCCCGGCACACGTCCGTATCGCGGCGCCTGGCAGGAGACGATTGCGGCCGCCGAGCAGTACAACGATCCCGGCCGCTTCACCGCCTTCATTGGCTACGAGTGGACCTCGAACACCAGCGGCAACAACCTGCACCGCAATGTCATCTTCCGCGACAACGGCGACCGGGCGAGCCAGGTCGAGCCGTTCACGGTGTATCCGCCCGGGAGCGACAACCCGGCGGAGCTCTGGAAGTGGATGCAGGCCTACCAGGACAAGACCGGCGGCAGCGTGCTGGCCATCGCGCACAACGGCAATCTCAGCAACGGCCTGATGTTTCCCACCGTCGAGACCTTCGGCAAGAAGCTGGACCGCGACTACGCCGAGACGCGGATGCGATGGGAGCGGCTTTACGAGGCCACGCAGACCAAGGGCGACGGCGAGACACACCCCTTCCTGTCGCCCAACGACGAGTTCGCCAACTTCGAGCGCTGGGACTTCGGCAATCTCGACGGCAGCGTCGCCAAGACCAAGGAGATGCTGGAGTTCGAGTATGTCCGCTCGGCCCTGAAGAATGGCCTCAAGCTCGGGCAGACGCTCGGGGTGAACCCCTACAAGTTCGGCCTCGTCAGCGGCAGCGATGCGCATACGGGCCTGACCGCTATGGAGGAGGACAACTTCTTCGGCAAGACGACGCCGCAGGAGCCCAGCCCGGAGCGGATGCGCAACACCTTCTTCGAGAACCCGCAGACGCACATCAAGGTCATGGACTGGCAGGTCTCCTCCTCGGGCTATGCCGCCGTATGGGCCAAGGAGAACACGCGGGCGTCGCTGTGGGACGCGATGCAGCGCCGGGAGACCTACGGCACGACCGGGCCGCGGATGATCGTGCGCTTCTTTGGCGGCTGGGACTTCATCCCGCAGGACGCAACCAGTCGCCTTCCCGCCTACACCGGCTACACCAAGGGCGTGCCCATGGGCGGCGAGTTGCGAGCCACGCCGCAGGGCAAGTCACCCACCTTCCTGGTGGCGGCGCTGAAGGATCCGCTCGGGGCCAACCTCGACCGCTACCAAGTCGTGAAGGGCTGGCTGACGAAGGATGGCGGGGTCGAGGAGAAGGTCTATGACGTCGCCTGGGCCGATGCCGAGCGGCGCAAGCCCGGCGCGGACGGCAAGCTGCCCCCGGTCGGCGACACGGTCGACGTGGCGAACGCCACCTGGACGAATACGATTGGCTCGCCCGAGTTGGCGACGGTCTGGACGGACCCCGACTTCGATCCGAGCCAGCCGGCCTTCTACTACGGCCGTGTGATCGAGATTCCGACGCCGCGCTGGACCGCCTACGACGCGAAGCGGTTCGGAACCACACCTTTGCCGGGCACCCCGATGACCATCACGGAGCGCGCCTACACCTCGCCCATCTGGTACACGCCAGGGTGAGCAGGGTTCGCGGCCATTTGGTGAGGCACCCTCAATTGCTTCATCCCACTGCTGGGCAGAGGTCCGCTCAGGGTCCAGGCTGTGTGAAAACTCAAATCAGCTTCACTTTACCGAACTATTTATACAAGTCTGGACTCTTCTACCGTGATTTCCCCGGCCAAATGGGGCTTGCGCGAAATAGGATTGCTCCAAAGGGCAACGCGTCGGCGTTTTCACACAGGCTCGGTCGATGCTGTTGAAAAACTCTCGTTACCTCGCTCTCAATAGCGACAGCATACTTGATGCAGTGGCCGGTCAAGTGGCTCTATACGACCTGTAGAAACCCAGGGTCCCGCGGGCGAGTTTTTCAACAGCATCTGCCATCAGCCGACCTTCCGGTATTGTACAGCTTGGCGGTAGATGTAGGTAGATCGGACCACCGCCTTGTAGCGCCTACGAAGCCGTCCTATCGTCCCGATATCGAGACTGGTCGACGACTGAGCTGTTGTGCCTTACCGTGCATCTGCACGGGCGATCTCCCCAAGTATCGATACTCATCCAGCCAAGGCGCTGACGCATCTTGGCTTAGATTGCTCATCAATAAGAAAGGAGCTCCCCATGGCGACAGGTACGGTGAAGTGGTACAACGAAACAAAGGGCTATGGCTTCATTCAGCCTGACAACGGCGGCAAGGACGTGTTCGTCCATGCATCCGCGCTGGAGCGCACCGGTCTGCGTGGTCTGGTTGAGGGGCAGAAGGTTTCCTATGATGTCGAATCCGACCGCCGCACAGGCAAGGAATCGGCAGGGAACCTGAAGACGACTTGATCAAACCCTCCGGTCATTAATTTCGCCAGAGAGGCCGCTCCGACTTGGGGCGGCCTCTGCGTTTTGGCCTATGAGGCATCTCGGTACGTAAAGCTATGCAAAGGAACACGAATGGCCCGCAAGAAGTCAAAGCCCGTTGAGAGCGGCTATGCCCTCTTCGACGTTCTCTAAGAGGATGGCTCCCGCAGCTCGAACCGGCGTGTCCCGCGCTCCCTTCTGGGTGGGCTCGACGGCGATGAGCCGGCCCGGGAAGCCATCGTGGAGCAGGACAACGCCGTCGCGGAGAAAGCTGGTCGCCCCCGCGTTCCGATCAAGAAGATTGCACGATCACCGGTGTAGCCTGAACCGCCCCGCCGCTCGGGGAGCGGAGCTCAGTTCGCCCGGCTGATGCCTGGCGCAGAGCACTCCCTCTCCGCGATCATAGTCATTCCCGGTGAGATCGGAAGATTCTGGGCAGGCCGTTGGAAATTTTATTGGCGTTGTGGGAAAGCAAAACAGGGAAGCAAGTCCTTCTGCCGCCCTGTTCCTCGAGCAATCCCAGTCCGTCCTCTTGTAAAAATCCCACTGATCCCTATATTCTTATTATCGACTTTGGCCGGACAATCGGGCCGTTTCGCTGTTGGCACTGCCAGGCGCACGTTCAGACACTCTTTCCAAACATCGACGAACCGAGTTGAGGGCGCGCTTTCGCGTGCCGTGGCTCACGCGCATCTGCAACAACCGCGAAAGGTTATTCCCATGATCATGGGTACAGTGAAATTCTATAACGACATGAAGGGCTTCGGCTTCATCCAGCCGGACAACGGCGACAAGGACGTGTTTGTCCATGCCACCGCCCTCGAGCGCGCCGGCATGCGCAATCTCGTCGAAGGCCAGAAGGTCTCCTTCGACACGGCCGAGGATCGCCGCTCCGGCAAGATCGCCGTCAACAACATCCAGAAGGCCTAAGGATGTTGGGGCGCGACCCATATGCGCCGTCTACGGAGCCGCTCCCGGGTGGAGCGGCTTTTTCTTTGCAAAGCTCCATCGGCCAATGGTCAAGCTGAAGAGGAGGCAATGAACACGTTTCGCAAAACCCCTCCTGCGAAGTCAGTTATGTTCCTGGTGAACTATGACGATGGTCGCACCGCCTATCTGTGGGTCGACGATCCTGCCAGGGCGACCGATACCTGGGCCGTTGGTGTGATTGCCCAAGCCCAGCAGGAGCAAGGCACGCTGCCGGAAGGCACCATCACCAGCATCAGGCGGGTCCGCTAGCCGACACAGGTCTGATGAGACAGTTGCATGAGATCGATGAGTGGAATGAAGCAGAAAGATTTTAGCGAACGGCTGAGCGCCGCCAGAGACGCGAAGCAGGCGATGGCCGCCAAGTTCAATCAGCGGCCAGGGCTGGACGATCCGGCCGTTGCCGAACAGCGGGCCGCCCGGGCGGCCGCAAGCGCCGCGCGGGATGCTCGCATCGCTGAACGAAAGGCCCAGCGCGTTGCCGAGAGCGCCCGCCTTGTCGCGGAGCGTGAGGCCCTTGCAGCAGAACAAGCCGAGCAGGAAACGCGCGCTGCCGCCGAAAAGGCAGCGAACGAGGTCAAGCTGGAGGCTGAGCGCAAGGCCGCCCGTGACGCTCGGTACGCGGCCCGTAAAGCACGGAAGTAGCGCATACATCCAGCGGTGTCGCAGACGCGATATCTATCCGGCTCAACCAGCCTCAAGAGAAAAGAATGTCTCACAAGTATAAAGTTCATCAGTTGGTCCGCATCACCCATCCGAATTTCTCGGATAAGCGTGCAAATTCTAGCGGCATCTACGAGGTGACCCGCCTCATGCCGGCCGATCAGACCGGTGAAGTTTCGTACCGCATCAAATCGGCCGGCTTCGGCGAGCGCACCGTGCGCGAGAGCGAGATCACTGCAAGGATCTCCGAGATTTGAACAGCGGCGAAGCCTTCTTCAACGGATCCCAGATTTACGAACCGGTCGCGCTGCTTCGACGGGGCAATGAGATCCTCTACGTCGCTCGGGTTGGCATGAAGGCTTCACGGCAGTTTATGATCCTGACGCCCACCGGCGGGTCGGCATGGCCGCATGAGCCTCTCGGCAGCCTCTCCGACGTCGCCTGGGCGCTTCGAGCACATGAATGGCACGACGTGACGCCTGAACCCGTTGGACAGAATGAGCGGTTGGCCAAGACCCTGGCCCGCCTACTGATTGAACGTGCTTAGGTTATCGAGTTACCAGTGGATGCATTGGTAACAACACGGAGGAACGAGGCTATGGCTGATCAACCGACCAACCTTGATTCGCATCGCGGAATGGCGGCCCAAAAGGCCACTGACCTCCGACGTCTCCGGGCAGAAGTCGAAGCCGATCAGGAAGCACTGCGTAGCAGACAAGCCGCCCTCGAGGATCTGCTGGCAGCCGCACCCGCCACCGATTGGCACGAGGCGGTTGAGAAGGCGCGCTATCTGCTTGGCCTCCTCGCACAGAGCTTGGATGCAAGCGATCTACGCCGCAGCAAGCTGATCGACCGCGTGCTGGCCGATTTCGACCATCTGCTGGGAAAGTCGACCCACGACTGACATGATCTCACCCACGAACCGCCTGACAAGCGGAAGCTCGCCGTGGCCAGGGGCGAACAGCGCAGTAAACGCGACGTAAAGAAGCCGAAGAAGGCTCCCCCGGCCTCACTGTTGCGCCGTCTCGCATCGCCCTGTGAATGCACGGGCTCGATGCATTGATTGGACAGAATCGCGAGCAAAAGGACGTGACGCGCGGGCCAAAGGCATGGGCGAGCGTGTGTCTATTGATCGGCGTTCCCGACACGTGCATGGTCCCGCGAAACAGGGAGTGCTGTCCGAAGAGCTTTTCATGATTCCTTGGATCTTACTCGACACGGCAAAAGTTCCGGGCGACCGGGGCGACTTGCGCCTCAAGAGGCGTGGGGCCGAGTTCTCCATCATGCTGGGCAGCAACGAGTTGATGAACAGCCGCCTCAGTGGCTCCGAGGAGGCGCTCGCCAGATTAGCTTGCCTGAAACTTCGGGGCCACGAGCGTCCACAAATCCTGATCGGTGGGTTGGGGATGGGCTTTACACTCCGCGCTGCGCTCGCTGAACTGGGACCCGATGCTCAGGTCACTGTGGCTGAACTGGTACCCGCGGTCGTGGCATGGGCCCGTGGTCCCATGGCCGAAGTATTCGGCGATTGCCTTACCGATCCGCGCGTCAGCCTCGTCGAAGGGGATGCCGGCGGCCTGATAAGATCGAGCCGGCCCGCTTACGATGGGATCCTGCTGGATGTCGACAACGGGCCCGAAGGGCTGACACGCCGGGCCAATGACAGCCTCTACGACTTGTCGGGGCTTCATTCCGCTCGGACAGCACTGACCCCCGGTGGCGTCTTTGCCGTGTGGTCATCGGCACCGAATAAAGCCTTCGCCCAGCGCCTGCGCAAGGCGGGATTTGGTGTGGATGAGGTCAGCGCTCGCGCCCACGGAACCCGCAGGGGCGCAAGACACACGATCTGGATTGCGACCAAACAGGGTGGCTAAGCTGCGTCGCAGGCTCAAACCTGGCGAGGCAGTGCCACGTGTCCTTCGCTATTTGGCCGGTGTCCGCTTGCGCAGCTTGCGGGATGCCTTGCGAAGTACGCGTGACAGGGCCTCAACGGAATAGGGCTTCTGCAACAGCTCGAAGCCGTGCCCTCCCTCAGCGAGCACATGGCTGTATCCGCTCGTCAGCACCAGCGGCAGATCGGGGTAGAGCCGTTGCACGTGGCGCGCCAACTCCACACCGTTCATGCCCGGCATTACCACGTCCGAGAACACAATATCATGGGCGCCCGGCGACGTCGCCAGCTCGTCGAGCGCGGCTTGTGCATTCTCGACCCACTTCGTGCGGTAGCCCAACTCTTCCAGGGTCTGCGTCACGAAGGTGCCGACGTCGCGGTTGTCCTCGACCACCAGCACACAGGTGCCGTACCCGTCTTCGGTGGTCTCCTTCTCTGGGGCGGCCGCTCCGAGAGCGGCTAGGACGCGGGGCAGGTACAGCGTGAATGTGGTGCCTTGGCCGACTTCACTCTCGACGATCACCTGTCCCCCTGACTGCTTGACGAACCCGAACACCTGGGACAATCCGAGGCCGGTGCCCTGGCCGACGCCCTTCGTGGTGAAAAACGGCTCGAAGATCTGGTCAGTCTGATCCGCCGGGATGCCTGAGCCCGTGTCGGTGATCGAAATGGCCACGTAAGACGCCTTGACCGCCGCGTGTCTCCGGACGGCGGGCATTGTCTCGGCCGGCCAGACGGTGATCGTGATCTGGCCCTCACCGTCCATCGCGTCACGCGCGTTGACCACGATGTTGATCAGCGCCGTGTCGAACTGGCTCGGATCGGCGCTGATGAAACACGGCTCATCGGGCAGGTAGGTGATGATCTGGATCCGTGTCCCGGTCAGCGTACGGACCATGTCGCTGAGCATCCGAACGGCCTGTCCCGCATCGAAGGTCTCCGGCTTGAGCGCCTGGCGCCGGGCAAAGGCGAGAAGCTGGCTCGTGAGCTTGGCGGCCCGGTCCACGGTATCGGAGATCGCAGCGACATAGCGAGCCCGCCGCTCCTGCGACAGGTTCGGTCGCTTGAGGAGATCAGTTGACGATTTGATGACCGTGAGCAGGTTGTTGAAGTCGTGCGCCACGCCCCCGGTGAGCTGGCCCACCGCCTCCATCTTCTGGGATTGGCGCATCGCCGCCTCGGCTTTCAGGCGCTCGGCGACCTCTTGGGCCACCCTCTCCTCCAGAGTTTCGTTCAGACGCTGGAGCTCTTCAGCGGTCTGCTCGGCCTTTTGGCGCGCAAGAAGCAACTCCCGCTCGTATTGTCGCCGGTCGGTGGCATTGAAGAGGGTGATGCGGTTGACGACAGGGTTCCCGCCCGCGTCCCGCTTTTGGACGGCATTGGCGAGAACCGGCAGGGAGCGTCCGTCGGCGCCGATCAGATCAAAGGCGATCTCGTTCACAAATCCCTGTATCCGCAGGAGCGGCGCGAAATGGGTGTCGTAGAAGATCCTGTCGCCGATGCTCAGAAGGTCCTGGAAGCACTTGTTGCCGACAAGGTCCTGCCGCTTCATACCAAGCCAGGTGAGGCAGGTTTGGTTGGCTCTGATGATGGTGCCATCCGGCAGGGTCGAGAGGTAACCGCAGGGGGCGCTCTCGTAGAGTTCCTCCGGAGTTTCGATGATCGCCTTTGGGTCTATGCTCACTCTGCCGCCGTCGTGTTGGGCCCTGAACCGCGCAGAAAGGTCTCTATGGCGGCAATCGTCTCCTCTGGGGCACTCAGGTTCGGGCAATGGCCTGTCGCCTGCATCAGAACGAACTCACTGCCCGGGAGGGTCTGATGCACGTAGCGCCCGACCGCCTCGGGGGCAATCACATCCTGCGAGCACTGGAGGATCAGCGCCTTGGTCGTCACCTTCGGCAGATCCGCCCGGTTGTCCGAGAGGAAGGTCACGCGGGCGAAGTGCTTGGCGATCTCGGGATTCGTGCGGCAGAAGCTGTTGGTGAGTTCCTCGCCGAGTTCGGGACGCTCCGGGTTGCCCATGATGACTGGGGCCATGGTGCTCGACCAGCCGAGATGATTGCTGTCGAGGACATCGAGCAGACGCTCGATGTCCTCCTGCTGGAACCCGCCGACATAATCGCCGTCGTTGATGTAGCGGGGCGAAGGGCCGATCAGGATCAATCGGCTGAACCGCTCGGGCTCCTGGATGGCGGCCAGAGCCCCAATCATGGCACTGACCGAGTGGCCGACGAAGATGACGTCCTTGAGGTTCAACTCGCGGCAGATCGCCAGGACGTCATCAGCATAGCCCTGGAGGGAACCGTATCGGGCTTGATCGAAAGCGGCAGCATCGGACTGCCCGTGTCCAACATAGTCGAAGAGGATGATCTTGTAACGGTCCTGGAAAGCAGGGGTGATGTAGCGCCACATGTTCTGGTCGCAGCCATAGCCGTGGGCGAAGATCATGGGCTGCTCGCCATGGCCGAGAATCTTAACATTGTTTCGCTGAAGAACGAGAGACATGGCGCTTGATGCAAATTGAGAGACCAACAGGCAAGAACGCTCACTGATTGGGGAAGCGGGTTACGAGCCGTGCAATTGAACTCCACTAAGTAGATACGCTGACTCTCATTTCAACGCACAAGGATTGCACATCGGCCATTCCGTACTGAGTGAGTTTTCGTCTGCCGAGACCTGGTGTTCGCTGCTCAAGGTAAAAAGCAAAGGTCCGGATCGGGTCAAAATTTCACGTTCCGGCCGCTTAACGAACGTCGGCGCTTGAGTGCCGAAGCGGACCAAACGCCTACGTCTCAGGAGTGCCATTTCCCGACATTAGCCTAAGTAGCGGATTGAACGATCTTACCCTCTGCCCATCGGACAGGGCTGCCCGTCATGGTGTGTTTCCTGATCCTGTGCCGCCCTTACCATCTCGCGAGGTTTACGCGTTGGCTTAGAAGGATTGTCGAGTTGATGCATCAAGCCGGATCTGCCGTGTGACCTCTTCCATGACGGAGTGCTGCACGATCTGCGCCAGGCGAGCCACTGCGGGACTCGGATCAGCCTCGCCCCGGTGCAGGACCAGATCGAGCTTGGGCAATCCGGGTAGGCCCGTCGCCGCCGAAGTCAATGGGCGAACCCGAGGCGAGAGGCCCAGCGGGGTGCGCACTGTCAGCCCAAGTCCCGCAGCGGTCGCGGCCCACAATCCAGAGAGGCTCGGACTGACGAACGCCTGTCGCCAGGCGAGGCCCGCCCGGTCGAGGGCTTCCGTGGCCGCAGTCCGGATCAGGCATGGCGCCTCGAGGGAGGCGAGCGGCACCGGATCTCCGCTCGTTATGCTCCACCCAATGTCCCCGTCCGCCGGTCCGATCCAACACATGGGGAATTCGGCGATGGTCTCATGGAAGGGCGTCGCCACCCCGCTACCCCAGGCCAGGGCGAGATCGAGACGGCCCGACACGATCCGGTCCATCAACTCGGCATTGCGGACGACGCGTGCCTCGATCCGGACCTTGGGATGGGCCCGTGCGAACCGCCCCAGAACCTCGGGTAGCAACGACTCGCCGAAATCCTCCTGCATGCCGAGCCTGATCCATCCTTCAAGCTCAACTCCCCGAACTGCTGCGGCGGCTTCGTCATTGATCTCGAGGAGGCGGCGTGCATAGGCCAGCATCGTCTCGCCCGCCTCCGTCAGTACCAGACCCCGCCCTGCCCTCCGCAGCAGGGCCGTGCCTGCCTGGCCTTCCAGCTTCTGGAGTTGCGTACTGACCGCCGATGTCGAGCGGCCCAACCGCTCGGCGGCCTTGGCGAAGCTGCCCAACTCAACCCCGGTCACGAAGCTGCGGAGCACGTCCAGGTCGAAGGTGACATGGCCCATTTCAATCATCCCATTTTTCAGGATTATTCGTTCATATATTTCTGATTTTACGGACTACCGTCGCGTGCGAGAGTTCGGGTGTCAAGGCCGCTGAGCGGCTGAACACAAGGATGAACCCGATGCCTTACGTTCGCATGTCCCTCCTCAAGGGGAAGAGCCCGGATTACCTGCGCGAACTGTCCAACAACGTGCACCACGCCCTCGTCGAAACCTTCGACGTTCCCGCCGACGATCGCTTCCAGGTCATGCACCAGCACGAGCCCGGCGAGCTGATCTTCGATCCGACCTATCTCGGCGGCCCGAGGTCGGATGATTTCGTGCTGATTGCCATCACGGCCGGAAAACCGCGGTCGGCCGAGGTCAAGAAGGCCTTCTATAAGCGCGTCGTCGAACGGCTCGGCCAGTCACCGGGGATCCGCCCGGAGGACGTGATGATCGTCATCACCACGACTTCGGCCGAGGACTGGTCCTTCAGCAGGGGCGAGATAGTTTCAGGCGATAGCGCCTGGGCCCGGCCCGCAGTGAATGGCGCATCCAACCCCGAGCGGATAACGATCCGTCGTTCCGGAGAGAGGCTCACGCGTTCACCGGCCGGTGTGTCCACGGCGCCGATGCAGGTCGAACCGCTTCTGGACGGCAGCCGCAATGGCGAGAACACGGCGATGCGCGCGATTCTCGATCCCGGCACCATCACCAACTGGCATGCTCATCCACGCGGGCAACTCCTGTATGTCCTGTCTGGCACCGGCCCCGTGCAGTCGGATGGCGGCCCGCTCATCACTGTCCATCAGGGCGACTCCGTCTGGTTCGCCCCCGGTGAGCGCCATTGGCATGGCGCGGATCCCGACGACTCCTTCAGCTACATCAGCATCCAGGCCGTGCAGGAGGGCCGGGCCGTTGAATGGTTCGAGCCTGTGGAGATCCGGTCATGATCGCGATGCAGTACAGTCTCGCCCTCCCGGCCGATTACGACATGGAGATCATCGATCGCCGCATCCAGGACAAGGGTCCCCTGCTCAACGGGTTCCCGAACCTGAAGTTCAAGGCCTACCTCAGGGCGGCCAGGGGCGATCTGGGGAGCCACGAGAACCTCTACGCTCCGTTCTACGTCTGGGACAAGGCGGAGGGTGCAAGCGACTTTCTGTGCGGCCTCGGCTTCCAGGCGCTTGCCAACGACTTCGGCTGGCCGAGCGTCAGGACCTGGATCGTGTGGCAGGCCCGTGTTGCTCCGGGTTTCAGGGAAGCGAAGTTCGCCACCCGCGAGATCCTCCCGATCGAATCTCATGCGCTGCTCGAGGAAATCCGGCGGCGGGACAGCGACGAGGCGCGCAGGATAGTCGAGAGCGGCGACGTCCTCGCGGCGGTCGCGGGTTTCGAGCCGACCACGTGGACGCGTGTGCGGTTCAGGCTCTGGGACAAGCTGCCTGAGACGTGTTTAGGCCGCAACGTTCAGACATACCGCGTCGGACATGTTGCAACAGGCAGGCCCTCTCCTGGCTAGACCATGATCGCTGGCCCCCGAATGGGTGCTGCCCTTCAGGACGAGAAGCTGCGTGCGCAGGGGCCGGACCGGCGCGGATCCTCAAGGCGGATGAGGTGCAGGCTCGGTTCCAGGGCCACCAGGGACACCGCTCCACGCGAATGAACCCAAATCCATCGGCAATGGCGATCAGCGATGAGCTTCACCCGCATGGCAGCCTCCTCGTCATCGTCCAGGAGCGCGACACCAGCCCCGCGTCCTTGCCGCCACCGATGCAGCCGCCCCATCGTGCTGCCGATACCGCATTAGGTCGATATGGCCTTGCAGCCGGCCTCCGGGTGCAAGGCCCGGGCAAGGGCCTCGGCATCGGGCACGACGATGGCGAACCTGTCGGCCAGAGCCGCGAGCGTTCCCTGCTGCACCACCTCGGCCGGGACGATGACCCCGCCTCTCAACGGCGACGGCAGGTCGCGCGTTGCCGTCGCGGACGCCACGACCGTGGTCCTGTAGCCGAGATCGAGGGCGGCCCGCACGGTGGAGCTCACGCACATATGTGTGGCAAAGCCCGTGACGATGAGTTCCCGCCGACCCGTCGCCTGAACCCGATCGTGCAGATCCGTCCCGGCGAAGGCGTTCGGCAGGGATTTTGCGATGACAGCCTCGTCGGCATCGGGCTCGAGCCCCGCGATAATCCGCACGGCCGGACCGCCGGGATCGAACAGCGGCGCACCCGGACGGGCATGGTGGACGACGTGAAACACGGGCATGCCATGGCGGCGGGCGAGGTCCAGCAATCGCCCGATCTCCGTGACGGCGGCCTCGATCCCAGCGAGTGGCAAGCCGCCGTCCGGCAGGTACTCGCGCTGATGGTCGATGAGCACGAGGGCGACATGATCGGGGGAACCGGGCGTGGACGGGGCCCCCGCAATCTGACGAAGGGATCTGGGTGTCGGGGACATCGGTGTTCTTCTGTGGTGGGTGTTGATAGGACGGAGACGAAAGGCTTCTGTCCCATTCCCCTTATGACACCGACCCTGGCCGTCTGCCCTGAGTGTTTGAGCGAAGTTTCTGGGCGTGAATGCACAGAGTGGCGTCATTTCCCGGGATCGTTCCCTTCCAGCAGGGCCCGTTCGCGCCCCAGGATCTCGACCAGCACGTCCATGACGGCGCGCACGCGCGGCGAGCGCCGGACGTCCTCGTGCACCACGAGCCAGAGATCGCGCCCGGGCACCCCTTCCCGCTGAACGCAGACGAGGTCGGGGTCGCTGCCGGTCACGAAGAACGGCAGCACTGCGGCTCCCAGGCCTGCCTTGACGGCTGAATGCAAGCCGACGAGATCGCTCGTGCGGAAGACAAGGGGCCGTCCTTTCGCAAAGTGCCGCAGCCATTGCTGCTGGGGCACGTGCTCCAGGCTCTCCTCGTACCCGAGAAGATCCAGGGCATCAGGCTCCCGCCCGCCGGCATGGGCACGCGAGGCAAAGAGTCCGTAACCGGCCGTGGCCACCTTGCGGGTAATCAGGGACGAGCCCTCGGGCCGCGCCAGCCGAAGTGCGATGTCCGCCTCGCGGCGCGTGAGGCTCACGGAGACGTTGGAGCCCGACAGTTCCAGGACGATGTCGGGATGCCGTTCGCGCAGCAATCCGAGACGCGGCGAGAGGAACAGGCTGGCGAAGGCCGGCGGTGCGCTGACCCGCACCGTCCCGGACAATCCGGGTCCCCGTCCCTGAACATTGCGCTGAAGGGCAAACACATCCTCCTCCAGGCGGGCCACGTGCTCCTGCACGTGCTCGCCCTCGGGCGTGAGCACGTACCCGCGCGGCAGCCGGTCGAAGAGACGGATGCCGAGTGCCTCCTCGAGCGACGTGATGCGCCGGGCCACGGTGGAGTGGTCGACCCGCAGCGTGCGTGCGGAGGCCGACAGGCTCCCGGTGCGGGCCAGTTCGGCGAAGTACCTCAGGTCGTCCCAATCCATGCTGCGCAAAAATCCCCAGATACCCGGCAGCAATACCGAATAGCAGCCAAGCTGATCCCAGGCCAAGACTGCATCTCCTCAATCCTGGTGACCAGACATGACCAACGTCGTTTGCATCCATGAATTCGGCGGCCCCGAGGCCCTCCGGCTCGACACCGTCGAGCTTCCCCCACCCGGTCCCGGCGAAGCGCTCGTGCGACAGTCCTTCGCCGGCGTGAACTATGTCGATGTCTACCATCGCACCGGCCTTTACCCGCTGCCGCAGGTCCCGGCGGTCCTCGGCGTCGAGGGAGCAGGCACCGTCGCGGCAGTCGGCCCCGGGGTTGATTCCGTCGCCGTCGGCGACCGCGTGGCCTATGCGGCCCTTCCGGTCGGCGCCTATGCGGCCGAGCGCCTGGTCCCGGCCGAGCGGCTCCTGCGCCTGCCGGCGACCGTCTCCGAGCAAGGTGCCGCCGGCATCATGCTGCGCGGCGTCACGGCCCATATGCTTCTTCACCGCACCTATCCGGTCGGGCCTGGTACCACCATCCTCGTGCACGCCGCCGCGGGCGGCCTGGGCCTGGTCGTGACGCAATGGGCGAAGCTGCTGGGCGCCACCGTGATCGGCACCCTGGGCAGTGCGGAGAAGGCGGGGATCGCCCGGGCCGCCGGCCTCGATCACGCGATCCTCTATCGGGAGACCAGCTTCGTCGAGGCCGTGAAGGAGCTCACGGGCGGCCGCGGCGTCGACGTGGCGTACGACGGCATCGGCGCATCGACGTTGCTGGAGACCTTCGATGCCGTGCGTCCGTTCGGCACCGTCGCGAGCGTCGGCCAGGCCGGGGGACCGATCCCGCCGATCGAGGTGGCGCAGCTCGGTCCGCGGCGCTCGCTGTCGCTCTCGCGGCCGAGCGTGTTCGGTTACATGACCGACCTCGACGCCTACCGCACGGCGGCGACCGCGCTTCTGTCCCTGCTCGAGCAAGGCAGGATCGATGTGCGGGTCGAAGCCGTCTACCCGCTCGCCGACGCCGCCCGGGCCCATGCCGATCTCGAAGGTCGACGCACCACCGGGTCCATCCTCCTCGCCGCCTGACCTGCATCCGGGCCCGGACGTCTCCGGGCCCCTGTCCTGTCCCGGAGTTTCCATGCCCTACTTCGTCGCCCTCGTGGCCAGTTGCGTTCTCGTCGCGGCCGCCCCACTCCTCGTGCGCTTCAGTTCGGTCGACCCCACCGCGACACTCTGGTTGCGCATGGTCCTCGCCGCGGGTGTGCTGATTGCCGTCACACCCGCGCGACAGGCACACACAGAGCCCCTGCGCGGTCGCGATTACGTTCTCCTGGCCGCGGCGGGCCTGCTCTCAGTCGGCGACATGGCGGCCAATCACTGGGCCGCCGTTGAGACGACGGTCGCGAACGCCGTCCTGCTGATGAATCTCTCGCCGGTGTTCGTGACCATCCTTGCCATCTTGTTCCTGCGGGAGCGTCCCTCCATGGGGCAGCTCGCCGGATACGGGGTGACGGTCGGTGGGGCCGCGCTGATGACCGGGATTTCGTTCGAGGGCTGGCGATTGGGTCTCGGGGAAGGCCTCGCGCTGCTGTCGGCCCTTCTCTACGCGGCCTACTTCCTCGTCGTGAAGGATCTCCGCCGGCGGGTGTCGGCCACGCGCATCATGCTGTGGACGAGCGGGATCGCGGCCGTCGTTCTCGCACCGGTGGCAATCGGCTCGAGCGATCCGCTTCTGCCCCCAGCGGCCCTTGGCTGGCTGCCCATCGCCGCGATGGCGCTTGGCGTGCAGATCGGCGGCCATGGCCTGATGGCCTATGCGATGCACGGCCTGCCGGCATCGTATGCGTCCACGACCGCGCTCGCCCGCCCCGTGCTGGCAGCAGGTACGGCGTGGCTTCTGTTCGGGGAGGCGATGGGCCCGTGGCAGATGGCCGGAGCGGTTCTGGTCCTGGGCGGACTGGCGCTCGCTGCACGACGTCCCCCAACAGCCGACCCAGCCAGGACAAGCGCCGCTCCGGCGCCTCCCATGAGGACGTTGCCAGTCGCACGCCGTGGCAGGTGAGCAGGATCGTTCCGGCGGATGGAATGCAGAATTCCGCGCTGTCGCGGTTCCGCGATGCGGGCCAAGCAGGTTATCCCAATGGAGCGAGGGGATCGACGATGTCGCTGACGGATTGGACACCGCGGCCGCGGCCGCACCGGATGAACTTGGACGGAGACTACATCCGCCTTGAGCCGCTCGAACCCGCGCGGCACGGGGACGAACTCTTCGAGGCCGGCGCCGGTCCGGATCGTGACATGCTCTGGCGCTACCTCGCGGATCGTCCCTTCCCGGACCGATCCTCGTTCGAGCCATGGCTGGCACGGGCAGCCGCGTCGGAGGATCCTTTGTTCTTCGCCGCCGTTGATCGGGACACCGGTCGCGCCGAAGGCCGTCTGGCGCTCCTGCGGATCGATCCAGGCAACGGCGTCGTCGAGGTCGGCCACATCCTGTTTGGCCCTCGCCTGGCGCGAAGCCGAGGCGCCACGGAGGCGATCTTCCTGCTGGCCAGATGGGTGTTCGACGTCCTGGGCTACGTCGTTTCGAGTGGAAGTGCGACAACCGCAACCATCGCTCCAAGCGTGCCGCGATCCGCTTCGGCTTCTCGTATGAGGGGCTGTTCCGGCAGCACATGGTGGTCAAGAGCGAGAACCGTGACACCGCATGGTTCGCCATGACCGACCGAGACTGGCCGTCGTGCAAGGCCGCGTACGAACAATGGCTGTTGTCGTCAAACTTCGACACAACAGGACGCCAAGTCCAAGCCTTGTCCAGCCTGATGGAGCGTGCCTCCAGCCGAGAGCCGGAGGCGGATGAGCCTCGCGACACCCCGGTCGACTGAGGGAATGCCATGTTGAGACTGAAGCCAAATTGCGAGTGCTGTGACCGGGACCTGCCGTACGACAGTTCCGAAGCGAGGATCTGCTCCTTCGAATGCACATTCTGCACCGCATGTGCCGAGGGCAGCCTCAAAGGCGTCTGTCCGAATTGCGGTGGCAACTTCGCTGCTCGCCCCGTGCGCCCTGCGCAGCTCTTGGACAAGTACCCGCCCTCCGTGGTGCGCGTGCATCGCACCGTCCCGTGCCCCTCTGATTAGGCCACGGTGCTTTTGCCGGAAGGGTACTGCCCGTTGCAGACCAATGCCTCTCGGCTATGGGTCAACACCCTAAGGGCGCTCAACCGCGGTGCCGCGAAGTCGATGAAGGCGCGGGCTTTCGGCGCCATATGCGGCGCGCTCGGCATCACGAGTTGGACCGGAAGGGGCGCTGGCTCGCACTGCGGAAGAAGCCTGACCAAGCGCCCGGCGGCGAAATCCTCCACCACCTGATAGGACAGCGCGCGCCCGATGCCTCGCCCCTCCCTGACCACGGACAGCATCGCGTCGACCTCGTTCATCGCCATCCTGGGGGTCAGGCGGATCACCTGTTCCCGTCCATCGACCTGGAACCGCCATCCTTGCTGGCCTGGCCCGTCGGTCGGGAATATCACGTCGTGCCTAGCGAGATCAGCCGGCCGGGAAGGCGCTCCACGCCGGGCGAGATAGGCCGGGCTCGCGACGAGCACCCGCCCGACCTCGCCGATCCGCCGCGCGACGAGGCCGGAATCTGCCAAGAATCCGATCCGCACCGCGACATCGATTTCATGCTCGATCAGGTCGAGGTTGCGATCAGACAGCGTCAGTTCGGCCCGCAGCGACGGGTACGCATCGAGGAAGTCCCCGATGACGGGGGCCACGTGGCGGCGCCCGAACACGACGGGCGCGGTGATGCGCAGGACACCCTGAAGAGGACGCCCTGAGACTTCCGCGATGGCGCTTTCGTAGCCGGCGAGCAGGCGCTGGGCATGCTCGGCAAAGTGCCGCCCAGCCTCTGTCGGTGCTAGGCGCCGCGTGGTGCGCTCGACGAGTCTGGTCGCGACCCTCTCCTCCAGAGCCACAAGCGTCCGTGTGACCGACGGTGGCGAGCGACGCAGCTTTCGGGCCGCTCCTGACAGGCTACCTGCATCCAGGATGGCGATGAAGACAGTCAGTTCGTCGAGGCGATCCATGATTGTTCCGAATTGTGAAAGGCTGAATTGCCAAGCCAGGCCATTCTTCTCACAAGGCGCAAGGATTATCCAGAAGGTGTTCGATCCGACCGGATGCACCAAGCCATGTGCGGTGCCGAATGTCCCAACCCTTACGTCGATCGCTGGAGACCAACCGATGTACAAGCTCTACTACTCACCCGGCGCCTGCTCGATGGCGGTTCATATCGTTCTCGAAGAACTCGGCGTGCTCTACGAACTGGAGCTCGTGTCCGTGCAGAGCGGCGCGACCTCCCACCCTGCTTATCTCGCCATCAACCCGAAGGGACGCGTTCCTGCTCTCGCCCGGGATGGCGAAGTCCTGACCGAGGTCAGTGCGCTGCTTGTCTACCTCGCCGACAATCACACGGAGCCCCAGCTCCTTCCCTCTGATGCATGGCTCGCAGGCCGATGCCACGAGTGGCTCTCCTGGCTTTCAAGCGAGGTGCATCCCGCCTTCGCCCAGGTGTGGCGCCCTGAGCGCTCCGTTGAGGCGACGGCCTGTCAGGCCGATGTGCAAGCCAAGGGGCGGGCGAACATCCGCGCCCGGCTCGAAGAGATCGAGGGACGGCTGGCAAGGACCGACGGATATGCGGTCGGCAACCAGTACACGGTGGTCGACCCTTACCTCCTCGTCTACTTCGGCTGGGGTCGGTACGTGGGCCTGGACATGGCCGAGTACCCGGCCTTCACCCGTCATGCGGCCCTCGTGTCGTCCCGGCAAGCGGTTCGTCGCGTCATGAAGCAGGAAGGACTGCTGAAGGCGGCCTAGGCCTGTGACCGTATCGTCGCCGCGCATCATTCAATCTCCCCATCTCGTCGCACAGGAAAGCAACCCAGTGAACACCCTGCCCCACAATGCAGCCCTCGTGGTCATCGATGTCCAGCAAGCCTTCGATCTTCCGAGATGGGGTTTGCGCAACAACCCGGAGGCTGAAGCCAATATCGCCCGCCTGATTGCCGCCTGGCGGGAAACCGGCCGTCCGATCTTCCACGTGCATCACGAGTCCTCGTCTCCGACGGGAGCGTTTCGGAAGGACGGACCAGGAGTGCGGACCAAGCCAGAGGCCCTGCCGCGTGAGGGCGAACGGCTTTACTGGAAGACGGTCAACAGCGCCTTCATTGGCACCTCGCTCGAGGCCGATCTGAGGAAAGCAGGAATCGGCACATTGGTGATCGTCGGCTTAACGACCAATCACTGCGTCTCAACGACCGCACGCATGGCAGGAAATCTCGGGTTCGCCACGTCCGTCGTATCCGACGCCACCGCGACGTTCGAGCGGATCGGCCTGGATGGTAGAATGAGGCCTGCGGATGAGGTGCATGCCTCCGCGCTCAGCGATATCGACGATGAATTCGCCAGCGTCGTCCCGACGTCTGCGGTCCTGGCCGCGGCGGCAGCAACGGCCTAGTACCCTGGCTACCCCAATGTCGTTCCAGTCCTCCTTATCAGACCGGAGGCAGCCGAGAGCGCTTGGGGGATCGGACCTGCATTGTCAGGATGGACACGTCAGTCTGGAAAGGCAGCATCGCATGAGACGGCTTATTGGCTCAGGATCGAAATTCGAACACGACATCGGCTACTCGAGAGCGGTCGTCGATGGCGACTGGATATTCGTCTCCGGCACGACCGGTTTCGACTACGGGTCCATGACGATCTCGGATGACGTTGTCGAGCAGACGGAACATTGGCCATGCTCTTGAGCAGGACGGAGCTTCATTCGCCGACGTTGTCCGGGTTCGCTATATCCTGCCCGAGCCCAGAGACTTTCCTCTTTGCTGGCCGTCCTTGCGCCGTACCTTTGGCGAAGTTCGTCCCGCGGCAACGATGATTGCGGCAGGCCTCGCGGATGCGAGAATGAAAATCGAGATCGAAGTGACTGCCCGTCGAGCAGGGGATTGACGGATCGCCGTGCCGCCGTTCGTCGGCCAGTGGCATCCCGGGTTCGCATCTCGTGTTGGAAATCCAACATGATTGAAGGAAGGGTCAGCGCGGTGAATCTGCCGCGATCGAAGGAAGGTTCAAGGGTCATGGGATCGCATACACAGGCATGCCACGGTTGGAGCCACGCCATCGGACCCAGCCATCAGGGGGCGCGGCTACACTATGTGCGGCAAGGCCACGGCGATCCTGTTTTGCTGCTCCATGGCTGGCCGGGATTCTGGTACGACTGGCGCCGTGTCATTCCAGGGCTTGCCTCGCTCGCAGACGTCATCGCGCCGGATCTGCGTGGGTTCGGCGACAGCGACAAGCCCGACCTTCCGCCGTCGTCCGGATATACCCCCGAGGTTCACGCGGACGACATCGCCAACCTGGTCGATCATCTCGGACTGGCTCCCGTCGTGGTCGTCGCGCACGACATCGGCGCCACGATCGCGCAGACGCTCGCACGCCGGTTTCCGCACCATGTGCGGGCACTGGTCCTGCTGAACCCGCCCTATCCCGGCATCAGTTTGCGCCGCTTCGAACCCCAGGCCCAGCGCGAGTTCTGGTATCAGCACTTCCATCAGTTGCCCCTCGCCGAGGAACTGGTCGGCCATAGCCGCGAGACGGTCGACGCGTACTTACGCTACTTCTATCGTCACTGGACGGGGCGGCAGGACATGCTGTCGGATGAAGAACTCGCCATCATCGTCGATGCCTACGCGCGCCCAGGCGCCTTCGCGGCCAGTCTGACCTACTACCGTGCACGGGCCGGGGCCAAGGATGCAAAGGCAGCAGGGATCCCGCTCGAGAAAATCGTGCAGCCGACCTCCGTCCTGTGGGGAGAAAGCGATCCTGTCATCCCGGTATCCTGGTCGGACCGGCTTGGCGACACGTTCGCCGACTTCACCCTGAGAACGCTTCCCGGAGTTGGCCACTTCGTGCCGTGGGAGGCGCCGGACGACGTGACCGAGGCTGTAACGCGAGTGCTCCACATCGGCGCATTGCCGACGGATGGGCACGAATGTATCGAAGCAGCTCCCTAAAACGGTATCCTCAGCGCCTCCGTTCCGAGTACCTCGACGGAACCTTGAGCCCGCGTTTGATGGTCTTGAGCGCGATCAGGCTCTTGTACTTGCACGCCACCGGCTGCTCGGTCATCAGCCGCTTGATGCAGGCATCGCGAGCCTATGAGGGCGAATACAACCGCATGCCGACGGGTATGTCATCACCGCCGTCCAAATCGACCGCATCCGTGCCGACGGATTGGCCTGGGGCCTGCTTCCGGCAGGATCATCAGGGGGGCCTATTTCTCAATTGTCCGTACAGCAGAATTCCCGATGGAAGCCATGGCGCAAGGTCTGAAATGGGTCAAACTGAGCCACTGGACATGACTGTCTGAAGGTCCGCTTGCCGCAGGAAAGCGGTTCCTCGATCTACTTCCGCCCCGTGCCAAGAGCTGCCCTTCCCACGGTTGGAGTTAAGGGGTCGACGCCGATCCAAGGAAGGCGCGCGCAGGTGCTTGCAGGCAGCGCAGCGTCCGGGCGTGTCGGTCGGCCCATCATCACAACTTGCGAAACGGCACGATGTTAACGGGCTCGCAGGCCGACCCGACGATCGACGCAATCGCATGCTCCAAGTCAGCGCTGCGGAAGGGCTTGGCCAAACGCGGGACGCCCAGTCCGGCCCGCTCCGGCAACTCGGCATGGCCGGTGGCCAGCAGGATCGGGAGCGTGGGCCATTCCGCTCGGATTCGCTCCGCCAGCTCCAGCCCCGTCATGCCTGGCATCGCATGATCGGTTATAATAAGGTCAATCGACATTCCTTGTCGCAGGATCCTCAGGGCCGCCTCGGCCGACGAGGCCTCCACCACAGTGTGGCCGAGGTCTTCCAGCATGGCGGTGGTCCCGGTCATCACCAGCGGATCGTCCTCGACCAGGAGCACCGTGCAGGTGCGATGCTCCGGACGGGCTTGCTCATCGCGGACCCCTGATCCCCTCACCACCTCACCTTGGGGCAGCCAGATCTCGGCCGTCGTGCCTTTCCCCGTCCCGCTCCGCAATGTCAGGGTGCCGCCCGATTGAACGGCAAGGCCATGGATCATCGAGAGTCCCAGACCTGTGCCCTTGCCAACCCCCTTGGTCGTGAAGAAGGGCTCGATGGCGCGGGCCAGCGTAGCCGCATCCATGCCCATCCCGGTGTCGCTCACAGACACGCACACATAGGCTCCGGGCTGAAGGCCACGCCCGTTACCCTCAGCCAAGTCGTCCTGATGCGCCGAGATGGTGATCCGACCGCTGGCCGGCATGGCGTCGCGGGCATTCACCGCCAGATTGAGGAGCGCCATTTCCAATTGGTTCGGGTCCACCTTGACCGGCGGCAGGCCCGTGGGAAGCTGGGTCACGATCTCAATGCTCGGGCCGAGGGCGCGGGCCAGCAGGTCGGTCATGCCGGCCACGAGTTGCGCCACGTCGACGGCTTGCGGCGTGAGGTCCTGGCGGCGGGAGAAGGCCAGCAGCCGCTGTGTCAGCGCTGCGCCGCGCTCGGCTCCCTGAAGTGCTCCCTCGAGCAGCCGTTTCGCCCGGTCGTCGTCTTTGATGCGCTTGCGCAGGAGATCCAGGTTGCCGAGGATGACCGCCAGCAGATTGTTGAAGTCGTGTGCGATCCCGCCCGTGAGTTGACCGATGCTCTCCATCTTCTGGGCCTGCAACAGGCGCTGCTCGGTCGCATGACGCTGTTCGCTCGCATGCCGAAGCTGGATGAGGGCCTCCTGTTCCGCCTGGGCGCGCCGGAGGGCCAGCCAGGAGACGAGCCACAGGACGAGGGCGGACAGGCCTGCCACCGCTCCGTAGACCGCCAGATTGCGGTACCAGTGTCTCAGCACAACCGCGGCATCGATGCCGAAAGCAACATAAACCGGATAGGCGCCAACATGGCGATAGGCAAAGTACCGCTCGCGCTGATCGATCGAGGAGATCCCGGACAGCACGCCCCCGTCAGGCTGGATCGCGATGCTGCGCATGAGGATGTTGTCCGGTCCAAGCCGGCTGGAGGCCGCCTGCGCGGGAGATCCAGCCAGGATCGAACCATCTTGGCGGATCAGGACTGCCGCATGAGGTCCGGGCGGGGCAGCCTCCTGGAAAAAGCGGGTGAAGTATTCAGGGCTGAGCGCCACGTGGATGATGCCGTCGAAGTGGCCGTCTGGGGTCGAGCGGCGGCGGCTGACCGCGAACGATGGCTTGCCGGTCGCCTTGCCCTGGAACGGCGCACTGATGTACGTGCCGGCATCACGCCCGCGCTGGGCCTGGAACCACTCGCGCTCGTCAATGGTGACATTGGGATCCCATGGCTGGCTGCCGGCGCGGACACGCCCTTTGGCGTCCGTGATCCAGATCGAGACTGCCTGCTCCAGGGGAGCCTTGAGCCGCTGGAGGAAAGCGCTGGTCTCGGGAGCTGCGATCTCGTCCCGGGACATGCCACGAGTGTAGTCCTCGACCCGCCCGATCGCCAGATCGCCAGATCGACGGTATCGAACACCTTGTGAGCGTGCTCGTGCAGGATTGCAGCCGTGCGGGAGATCGTCTCCTCGTTCTCGCGCAGGACCTCCGACCGGTTCCAGGCTGCGGCGGCCGCGAAGACGACCGCCGGCACGAGAAGCGCGGCAATCAGCAGCAGCCGGTGCAGGCGGACAGAGGACATCGACACGATGGATACCGAGCGTAGGTCAGGTGAGACGCGATCAAGAAAGGCCCCGGCAGATGCGCCGAGGCCCCGCGATCGGATCACATGGGGTCTTGGCAGGGATAAGGCAATCCGGGCGCACGCACCAGTCCGCCGGACAAGAAGCCTTCGGAAGCTGGATGGGCTGTCCGATGACTGCGGGACGTACGGGGCTTGGCCGCCGCATGGATTGATCCGTGGTTTTGCGCCACGCTGAAACCAGCCCATGGAACGGCGGTTCCCCTCGTTAATGTGTGTCGGTCCAAGCGGGTCAGATTACCTTGCCGGACTGGCCCAACACCAAGCTGCCGGGGCCCATCCAACGGTCTGTCCTGCCCCGACGCCGGGGCGCGGGGCCGGAAACGGTCGCCCCGGCGTGGCTCACGGACGCCCGCCTATTCGCACCCGCAGTGCTTTCCAACGCACCGCCGCGCCCGGTGTTCAGCCGGGAGCGGCGGTGTTGTTTCATCCAGCCGAGGTTCAGGCGACGCGGCGGATCCGCTGGGCGGATGTCTCGGCCTGGGCCGTCATCGTCCGCGTGGCCTCATCGGCTATGCGAATGGCGAGTTCGGCGAGATGACGACTGTTCTCGACCGTCTGCTCCAGGGTGTCGCGCATCAGTGAGCTTTGAACCGCCGCCAGGTCCGTGACCGACCGGCAGCGGGCCAGGGCATTCAGGTGTTCGAGGTTCTTCTGCCAGCGCCGCTGGCTCAGCTCGAACGCCTCACGGGAAATGCCCTCGAGGCCATGGGCCAGGGCAGTGCTCGACTGCGCGACGGTCCGGAGATTGTGCGAGGTCTCTTCCGTCTGCTCCTGCGCCTCCGCACCCGGATAGCCCAACATCTGCATGGTTTGCCCGGTCGAGCGGCGGGTGAGCTCCGAGAAGGCACCCAAGCTGGCCTCCAGCGCCTCCTGCATAGCGCGCGCCATGGTCTGGGCGCCTTCCATGCCAGCGCGCAGGGTGTCCGCCATGTCCTCCGTCACGCGCTGGACGGTTTCGACCTGCTCGCGGCCGCGGCGGGCTTCGTTGCGCTTCAGCTCGTCAAGGTTTGCCATCTCGTCCTCCACTTGCTCTGCGACCGCATTGGCTTCCTCGTCGCTCAGGACCTTGAGCATCGCGGGAAGCAGTTCCTTCCGGTCGTCTCGGATATGCTGCTGAAAGATGCGCCTCAGCTCGGCGACCTTGCCCAGGAAGTCGCTGCTGTTCTTCGGCATGCGCTCAAGTTCGGCTAGGAGCGCGCTGATTTCCCGATTGTCGTTGCTGGCCGCGTGCACGAGATCCTGCATTCCGTGCCGGCGCAGCACGGGAAAGAGATGCTCCTCCTCTAGGGCCGCCAAGAGCTCCAGCTCCTGCTTAAGATCTTGGAAGAGACGCTCACGAGTTTTGACTGCATTCTCCGACGTGGCGAGCAGCTTGTCGAAAAGCTCATTCGCCTTGTCCGGCGGGGCTTGGCTGAACCGTCTGGTCGTCGTCATCTGTCCTTGCACCTGTGAAATGACACGGTCCCAAGCTCTCGTGCTTGGGCCATGTGGCATGACATTAGTCCCGCTTGAACCAAAACGCGCCACACAGACGCCTGAGCAGACGGCGGTACTCTGTGCCTGCCGTCGGCTGACTCGTCTGGTGTCACGTTGCTACTGAAGTTCCAGGGCGCTTGACCCTGAGCCCTGGCCGCCCGCAGCACAGCCAGTGATTGCTTTTCACGATCCACGTTAAGTGGCGATCGCCCCTGATGTTCCGGCCCGTTCCGTCGCGAAGGCGAACAAGGCTGCGGCTGTTTAGAGATCACGGAAGACAATCCTGCGGGGCGATCCCACGGTGTCCCGCGCAATGCGGCGACGCAGAGGACGATCCGCTTCAACAACACCTTGGCGATCGGTCGCAAGACGAATCTCTCGGCATGCTCGCATCGATCGACTCGGCTCGTGCACCAGCCGGTCAGCCGGGCTTCTCACTCGGCTTGCTCGTGCGCCCCGCTCTCCTCCGGAGGAAGGCCCACTATCCCATCAAAATCCCCGCGGGCAGCTCGAACCACGTCAACTGATCCGTCACCGCCTGCACCCCAGGCACGTTCTCAGCCACGACCTTGGCGGCCTGTCGCTCGCGCTCATCGAGGATGGCGCCGGTCAGGCTCACCACGCCATTCTCGACATGCACCCGGATGAACCTGCCGCCCCAGCTCTGCTTGTCGAGTTCCGCCAGCACGGCCTTCCGGATCTCATCATCGGCAATGGTGGCGGGGGAGGCCGTCGGCAGGGTCCGCGCGAGCGCCCGCAACACGTCGGAGCGGGCCACGATCCCGACCACCTTGCCGTTCTCGAGCACCGGCAGCCGCTTGATCTGGTGGCGGCTCATCGCCGTGACGACCTCTTCGAGCAGCGCATCCCGGCGTGTCGTCACGGGATCCGTCGACATCACCTGCTCGACCCTGCGGCCATGGGTCCGCACGTATTCATCGGCCAGCTTGCCCGGACCGACGAGGAATTCGAGCCATGAGGACCGCCTGCGTTCGGTGCCGAGCTCCCCTCTGCGCAAAAGATCGCCTTCGCTGATCATCCCGGCCAGCATGCCGTCTCGCGTCGTGACGGGAAGGCCGCTGATCCGCTCCGCCAGCATGAGCTTTGCGGCTTCGGCGATGGTGGTGGACGGCTCGACGCTGATCACCGGTGTGGTCATGACAGCTTCAACAATCATGGGTTCCTCCTGATGATCGGGTCGCATTTCTCGGAAGGCGGGAACTCGCCGCGTTCTTGATGGGGAGCTCGACGTCGTGGCGCTTACGCCTGCGAGAGCCTTCCCTCCGATCGGGCCAGTCTACTCCCGCTCAGCCGATCCCGCAGCTTTCCCGTCGGATGTCAAAGCCACAGAACGGCAGGAGCAGCGGCGTGGACTGTCTGCTTCTTGGATGGCCCATCCAAGGACATCACTCCACCCACGCTGATCAAGATATTCGACCAAGCGGAGCACGGCGTTGGCCAAGCCGATACCAGCGCGACCGCGTCCTGGCCCATCCCTGATCCTCGGCTAGGACCCAGAGATCAGAGGTGACGATAGGACGGCCAGCGCCCGGCAGCAGCGGATGGTCGGACACAAGCCCGATGAGGCGCAAGGCAGGTGCGCTCGCGCACGTCCAGTGATCGAGAATAGGAGCACTGCTGAGGTCGGCGGCAGTAGGGCCGTGCCCATCCCGAAGAGCGCCAAGATCGGCTGCAAGCCGGTGAAGACGCTCGATCTCCTCGGTGACCTTCGCGCGATTCAGCTCGCGCTTGTTGGATATTACGAACATCGAAAACCCTTTGATTGGAGACATGCCAAGCCCACCGCCATGGTTAAGGATTAAGGGGAATTAAGGGGAATGGGGCGCGACGGGCTCGTCTCGTTGTGAAAGGTTGAATGCTCCAAAGAGCGTTTTGCCCAGAAGCTTGGGCTCAGTATGGGAACACTGATTGCTCGAAGATGGCCCGAGCCAGCTCTCGGGCTGCACTCCGCTCGGCCGGAGCCATGGCGAAGCGGCTACCTCCGCCTATCTGGTTCAGACATAGTATCTCTGGAGCAAGCGCAGGAATCCCAGGACGAATGAGAGGGAGCGGCTTCGTCAGCAACGGAACGAGCTCACGGAACACTAGCATGGCTGTGAACTCCCAATCGTCACTGAAGCATGGTGGCCACCCAATCGGCAGGACTGATATCTTAAACCTCCAGTCCAAGAAGGGGGGGCCCTTGCGGTTCATGGAGGCTTGGCCCCAGGTGTTCACAGCTTTTCTGTAATCCTTGGCGGCTGCACGCGCTCTCTTCGAGCTCGATTGCATTGGCAGCAGGACATGCGCATCCATCCAAGCAAGCATCGCCACCGTGTCACGGACTGGCTGGGCAGGCATGTCAACAATGATCGGTTGGCCGCTCGGCCGCGATTCGACATGGCGCCGGATGTGTGCGGCGACCGTTGTGGGATCTGCGCCGGGAATCGTTGCCGTATCAAAAGGGACGCCATCGACGCCATGAAGCACTGGTGGGTGCTTGGATGAAAGCACCTGAAGATGCAGCGGGCGCCGTCCCAGTTCGCACGCTCCGGCCGCGAACTGGATGCTGCATGTGGTCCGCCCTGCCCCTTGCGCCTGGCCTGCAAAGACGAATAAATCCATGACTTCCTCCTGGGTAGCAAGGAATCCGGGAGCACCGGATCCTGCGTTCGAGTCACGGCCCCGCTTCTACGGCTTGCTCAGGCGGCCGTCCGGGCGGTTGGTAGTGGTTTCCCCGGGTTCATCTTCCCATACCGCCGTTAGGATTCCCGCAGCGCTGTTGGTATTCCCGGACCTGGAATCAATAGGATCGAATCCATCCGTTCGTGCGCTGTGGAACTCTTTCAAGGGTATGCGCGACTGACTTTCGATCGTCGTCGCGTCTGAGCCATGGTGAGCAGACTTTGCTATCCGGCTGGCGCCGGTAGCTATGGCGTCGTACGTCTTGTAATATGTACCCTGCCTCCAATTCCTGCCTACATCGAAAGCCACGCCTCATGATGGCCAAGTAGGGAACGGAGAGCGACATCGCATTGATGAAATGTTGGCTCACGCGCGCATCAGAGAAGACCAAACGCTGCTGATTAGACAGCCTGGGGTGAAGTTTCGAATGAGGCCGATGGAAGGGTACGCAAGGTACAACCGGCCGAGCCAGGTAAAACCTAGATGCCGTCAATCGGTAATCCCGGGAGCCGGGTCCTACGTGTCGGTGTTCCGTCTCAGAACTACTCAGTGCAGCGGCAAGGAAACCTGGGAAGTAGTTGATCCCCCGGGCTTGTCTTCCTTCAAGCAAGGATCGGATCCCCGGGCAGTTGAGCAAGCACACAGGCTCCGAGATAGGATTCCATCGCTCTTGCAAGCGTGACCGGCAAACACGCTTTATATGGGGTTAACGGTCAGAGGCTTGGCAGGACTCACACCCTCACTGGAGAGAAGCTAAGGATGCAAAATTGATCGGCTGGGTTGACTGCTATAGGTGCAGCCCAACGGGCACGCGAACACCTCCGCCACATCGCGTGGAGACAACCTGGATACCCTTTTGCCTCAGATCACGCGGTAGAGCCCACTTCAACCAGTTTCTTGGCCTCGCCTGCTCGCCAGGAAACAGGACTCCCTAAGGTCAGGACCCATAATTGATCGAAAGCGTCAGATGGCTGCACCCTATACCGCCGTAGATGTTAAAGTGTCAGTCAAACCGGTAGCCGCCCGTGTCATGTGGCACGGGCGGCTTGGTCCTAGCGCGTTTCTATCTTTCGAGCGGAGACTAGAAGCATCATCGGCCGTTCGAGCTCTTCGGCCAGTTCAGGCAACTGCTCGATCTGTTCGCGCGTCGGTGCGAATTCCTCGACCCGGCGCAGCTCGAAGCCCGCATCGATCAGCGTGTTGAGCGTCGTGCCGAGGGTCCGGTGATACTTCAACACGCCCTTGGTGAACCAGTCCGTGCGGCGCTCGCCCTCAAGTGAATAGCCGTTGACCGGCCAGGTCTTGCGGCCGTCTTCGTCGATGATCCAATGCGGATGCGCCGCAGCCATGAAAATCGGATGCTCGGCCGTAAAGACCAGATCTCCGCCGGGAACCAGCGCCTTATTGATCATGCGCATGAGGCGCCGGAAGTCCTCGACATAGTGGAACGTCAGGGCGCTGTAGACGAGATCGAAAGCCGCCTCGGGCAGTTCCAGCGTCTCGAGATCCGCGATCCGATATTCAATGGCGGGGTCCGAGGTATCGGCCTTAGCGCGGGCAATCATATTCTGCGACAGATCAAGGCCAAGCACCGAGACTGCGCCTTGCGCGCGCATCCAGCGCGAGGCCCAGCCGAAGCCGCACCCTAAATCGACCACGCGCTTGCCAGCAAGCGCGGGCAGCATGGCCCGGATCGCTGGCCATTCGGGCGCACCGTCCAGCCCATACACCTGTCGCGGCAATTGGCTGTAGCCAGCGAAGAAATTGGGATTGTCGTAGATATTCTGTGCCATTGTTAACTCCATAGTGAAGGGAGGACGAGGCACGTTTCAAAGCCGAAGGACCTCGTCCGCGAGGGGCGAGGCCAGGGTTGGCGATCCGCGTGTTCAGTTTGCGTGGTCGACATCCCGGCACCCCGCCTTGGGGATGCCGGCCAACCGGGCGACAATATGGGTGTCCTTCTCGACCATGGCCGACATCTTGGCGAGACCTCGGGCAGTGTCAAGCCTGCGGCACGGCATGGTTGCTGCTTTGGCCATACAGCCCGCCCTTGGCGGGGCAGGGTTCCATCTTCCTTCGCACCGTGATTCAAGTGCGGCAGGAGGACCTGCCGATGTCTGACAAATTCTGGCTCACGGAGGCTCAGCTCACGCGCCTCAAGCCCTATTTCCCGCGCTCGCGTGGCGTCCCCCGTGTGGACGACCGCCGTGTGATTAGTGGGATCATTCATGTGATCCGGAACGGATTGCGATGGCGTGATGCTCCCGAGGTCTATGGTGCCCACAAGACACTGTATAACAGGCTCGTCCGCTGGTCGCGGATGGGCATTTTCGAACGCATCTTCGCGAGCTTGGCCGCTGAAGCCGGGCGGCCAGACCGGCTCATGATTGACTGCACCCATCTCAAGGCTCACCGCACTGCTGCAAGCCTGCTCAAAGGGGGGATTTACCTCGCCGCATCGGCCGCACGAAAGGCGGGTTGAACTCCAAGCTCCATGCGGTCTGCGATGAGACGGGTCGCCCCATCATCCTGCTGCTGTCCGAGGGTCAGATGAGCGACCATAAGGGTGCTCGGCTCATGTTGGAAGCATTGCCTTCTGGCTCGGCGCTGATTGCCGAGAGGCTACGACAGCAACTGGTTCCGGAAGGCTCTTGTCGAGAAGAACATTACGGCCTGCATTCCACCGACCAAGAACCGGAAAGTGCCGATTGCCTACGACAAGGCGCTGTATCGCCAGCGTCATAAGGTTGAGAACATGTTCGCCAAACTCAAGGACTGGCGCCGGATCGCGACCCGCTATGACCGCTGCGCCCCACCTTCTTCTCGGCCATCTGCATCGCAGCGGCCGTCGCCTTCTACCTCGATTAACGAGTCCTGAGCCTAGACAGAGCTTGTTTTCCCGGAAACATTTGGCAGCACAGGCAAGTCTTGGACCTATGACCCATTCGCTTCTGAGCGATAGGTCTACCGATATCCGCTGGGTTTTAGGGATTCGGGATGATTCTTTTTGGAAGGGTACAGCAACCCCTCGTTGTATGAATGTTGTATCCGCCGCAGCAGATGCTCCACCCCGATACAGCGACCATCCTCTAAGGGCTTGAGTTATAAACCAAAAGAGTGGAGCGGGCGATGGGAATCGAACCCACGACATTCAGCTTGGGAAGCTCAGGCAAGCCATTGATTTAGTTGCCTCACGTTCCTCGTCCATCAGGATGAAAGGAACGTCTCGTGAGGGACAATCGAACACTACAAAAGGAAACCGCCACCCTGGGGGTTGGAGCCCAGGGCAGCGGCAATAGCGTCAGGAAGCCCGCTAAAACTTCCGAGAAAGAATTTAGGACAAAGTCCCCTCCCCTAGCAAGCTTCATTCCGATCTGGAGTGATGACCGGCGCCACTTCCAAGGCTGGGAGGTGGTTCATGGCTGAGCATATCTCCTTATCCTCACCGGCAGAGGCAGCCCAGCGCGATTATGCGCAGCACCTCATCCTCATCGCCGAGTTCGCTGACCTGGCAGCTCGGGCGACCGCAGTAGGTGATACCTTCGGCGCATCCCGATACGCACGTCACGCGCACGAACACATGCGCGAGTCCTGGCGAGTTCTCGTTCGCTGGCGCGATCAGCTAGAGCAGCAGAATGGAGGCCGCTCGTGAGCGCGCTCGAACTAGATCATTTCGATGAAATCGACCTTGACCGCCTCAGCCCGTTGAATGCTGAGCCTCCGACCAAGGTCCGGTTTTCCTCTGCCTATCGGCTCCGGCAGAAGGAATTTGAGCCAATCAAGTACGTGGTGCCCGGCTATATCGCGGAGGGATGCACCTTGCTGGCGGGCCGCCCGAAGCTAGGCAAGTCTTGGCTTGTGCTCGAAATGGGCTTGGCCGTGGCCATGGGCGAGGCCTGCCTGGGCGGCGTTCTTTGCGAACAAGGTGACGTTTTATATCTGGCGCTCGAAGACAACGAGCGCCGGCTCCAAAAGCGTATGGACAAAGTTCTCGGGCCGCTTGCTGACTGGCCTGAGAACTTCCACTACGCCACCGAATGCCCGCGGGCAAACGAGGGCGGGCTCGATGCGATCCGAGATTGGATCAAGAATGTCCGACATCCTCGCCTCGTGATCGTGGACGTGCTGGCCATGTTCAAACCGGTACGCGGTGACAAGGAGAACATGTACGAGGCCGATTACCATGCTATCAAAGGCTTGCAGGCCTTGGCCTCGGAACACCGTGTGGCAATCGTCGTAGTGCATCACACCCGCAAGGGTGGCAGCGATGTGGACCCGTTCGAAAAGGTAAGCGGCACCCTAGGCCTCTCAGGTGCAGCCGACACGACCATTGTCCTCGACCGGGACAGCAATGGCGCCACTATCTACGGGCGCGGCCGCGATATCGAGGAGATCGAGAGCGCAGTCGAGTTCAATACGGGTGATTGCCGGTGGTTCATCCTTGGACAAGCATCGGAGGTGCGACGGACAGACGAGCGATCCGCCATCCTCGAGGTACTGCACGACGCCGATGAGCCGATGGGGCCGCGTGAAATCTCCATCGCTACGGGAGCCGACCGGAACAACATCGATCAGCTCCTCTACAAGATGGCCAAGGCCGGAGAGGTACTGAAGGCGAAGCGAGGCCGATACATCCATCCCAGCCGAGCCGATCTTATCGAGGTTCAGACCTCTACCCCCAATAAGAACGATAAGAAGATAAGGAATGGAGAGGGTGACGCGATTGAGGGTTGGGTCGATGAATAGCTCTCAATCTTACTTTCTTATCGATCTTATCGGGGGCTACGCTCGCGCGAGATCAGAAGCAGGCCAGATGAAGAACATAGTTAGTGAGGAGTAAGACCATGAACCCCAACAACGCCGTCACTATCACAGGCCTGACCCGCGTGGCCAAGCCCAAGGCCGGGAGGAATGGCTTCATTGTTCTGGCCTACTTCGATTGTGTGGCGAACGGCATTGGCATGAAAGGCTGCGCGTTCGTGCGCACACCCAAGAGCGGCTTGGTCGTGTGGCCTCCGAGGCTGGAGGCGACCGACACGCGCCGAGGTCTTACCATTGAGGATGACAGCCTGCGCCATGCCATGATGCAGCATGCTCGTGAGGCCTACCGTGCCCTTGGCGGCACCGATGCGGAGTGGGTGGGCAGCACGATACCAATGGGATTGAGAGAGGCTCAGGACCTCGAGAGAGGCCGGGCTGAGGACGATCAGGTCGATGAGGACGCAGGCCTCCAGCGGTACCTATCGCCCGCGTAAGGGATTCGAAGGTCACTGGAGGCCTTATACGGATAGTTTTACGAATGAGCGTTCATATACTCGATATAGGTGCTGATTGCCAAAGCAAGAGCTTGGAGAAAGACAGAGATAGCCGCGAATGTAGCGCCCAATGCATTCCATTTCGCCTGCTTCCGCGTGCTCTTAGTCACCGCAGCATCATTGTCCCATCCGCCTGGTTGCCCGCGTGCAAGGTATGCAGACCAAGCCCAGGCGCCTGCGGACAATGCGCCAGCAATCACGCTGACTGCCTGGAAGATGATGATTGCGAACTTGAGACCAGAGAATTCCACTTCTACCCCCATGATAAGGAGCAGCCCCTTTAATGAGAGCAAGGTCGTGATGCAATGACATTGATGGCCCGAGAGGCTTCGCCCGGGGCAGGGTCACAACTTTGGGCTTTTAGCCCGGGACCGACGCCCCTCCTTCCCGCGAGACACACCGGAAATTGAGCAAATCTAAAAGGGCATGCACGAAGTTGGCCGAAGTTGCCCGCAGTTCGTGGGGCTCAAACCCTTCTGAGATAAGGCATTCAGGCACATAATCTCTTCAGTTTCGGAGAGATTATGTTCCACTGGCGGCGTAAGAAGTCTGACGAGCAGGAAGCGAAAAGCTGGACGCTTGCTGCGCCCAGCGAGGAACTTCTAGCCCTCTTCGGTGCTCTGCCTGGCACGGCCTCCGGCATTACTGTCTCGGCTGAGAGCGCTCTTCGGGTTCCTGCCGTCGCCTGTGCGGTCCGCGTCATTGCCGAGGCCGTCGCGCAGCTCCCCCTCATCACCTACCAGCGCGGCGAGAACGGCACGAAGGAACGGGCCCTGGATCACCCGGCCTATGCCCTCCTGCACGACGATGCGAACGAATGGCAGAGCGCCTATGACCTGAAGCTCCAGCTTCAGACGGACGTCCTCCTGCACGGCAATGGCTATGGGTTCGTAAACCGGGTCGGCGGCACGGTCCGCGAGGTCATCCGCCTCAACCCGACTGCCATCACTGTCGAGACGGATGGAACAGTCCCTCGCTATGTGCTGATGGAAGGCAAAGCGAAGAGGATCTTCACGCACGATCAGATCATCCACATTCGCAGCCTCTCGACGGACGGCATTCTCGGCAAGAGCCCCGTGAAGCTGGCAGCCGAGGCCATCGGTATCGCCATCGCGCAAGAACGCCATGCCGCCCGCCTCCTCGGCAATGGCGGCCGGCCGAGTGGCGTCCTGAAGTTGGCTGGAAAGCTCTCCCGGGATGCCGTGTCTCGCATCCGGGCGGCATGGAATTCGGCGCATTCGGGAGACAGCGCAGGCGGCACGGCTGTCCTCGAGGAGGACATGAGCTTTGAGCCTCTGAGCTTCAACTCCGTCGACATGCAGTTCCTGGAGCTCAACAAGTTCCAGATTGAGCAGATCGCCCGCATCTTCCGCGTGCCTCCGCACCTCCTGATGGAGCTGGGGCGCGCCACCTGGTCGAACTCGGAAGAGATGGGCCGGGTTTTCCTCACCTACACGCTCATGCCCTGGCTGAAGCAGTGGGAAGGGGCTCTGCGCCGCGCCGTGTTCACGAAGGACGAACGGCAGAAGTTCTTCTCGGAGTTCCTGGTGGACGACTTCCAGCGCGCCGATCTCGCGGCCCGCGCAGCCGCCTACTCGCAACTCATCACGTCCCGGGTGATCAACCCGAACGAGGCCCGCGCCATGGAGAACCGCCCGCCCTATGACGGCGGCGACGAGTTCATCAACCCGAACGTTCAGGCCGCCTCTGACAATCCTCCCGAGGAGACCGAAGAATGAAGATCGAAAGCGGTTTTGGGCTTGAACTCGACACCAAGGCTGTCTCTGACGGCGGCCAATTCGAGGGCTATGCCAGCCTTTGGGGCAAGGTGGATCTCGGCCGCGACGTGGTGCGCAAGGGAGCCTTCACGAAGTCTCTCACGACGCGCCCGGCGAACAAGGTGAAAATGCTCCGGCAGCACTTCATGGATGAGCCGATTGGCGTGTGGCTTGCTCTCTCTGAGGACAGCAAAGGCCTGCATGTGAAGGGCCGCCTGATCCGCGAGACGTCGAAGGGCGCCGAGACCTATGCGCTGATGAAGGAAGGGGCCCTGGATGGCCTCTCCATCGGCTACCGCACCCTGAAAGACACCATCGATCGCCAAAAGGGCGTTCGGTACCTCGATGAAGTCGATCTGCGAGAGATCTCAATCGTGACCTTCCCCATGCTCCCCGATGCGACTGTCTCGGCGATCAAAGGCGAGCAAGAAACCGAGCGGGCCCGATCTATTGTTGCCGCTCTGAACCGCGCCACGGCGGCGCTCCGCTCACTGTGAGGAACACATGAAGCACTTTCCTACTCCTGCGCTCCTGAGCGCAGTCTCCCTCCGGGCGCTCGAAACCAAGAGCGCAACCATTGAACTGAAGGAAGAGGGCGATCCGGCCGACGTCGCGGCCGCCATTTCCGAGCTCCAGACGACCTTCGAGCAGAAGCTCTCCGGCCTCCAGAACGAGGTGAAGGCAGCCAAGGATCGCGCCGACGAGCTGGAGACAAAGCTCAATCGCCCGGGCGGTAGCACGACCAAGACGGACGACGATCAGGAGCGCAAGGCCTTCGAGTCCTTCCTCCGTCGCGGCATTGAACGCATGTCCCCGGACGAGGTGAAGACGCTCACCGTCGCCAATGATCCTTCGGCTGGCTACCTCGCTCCGGAGACCATCGGCACCGAGCTCTTCAAGGACATGGTGGAGTTCTCGCCCATCCGGAACTACGCCCGCGTGGTGCAGATCACGGGCCCCGAGATCCGCTATCCCCGCCGCGTGTCCGGAACGACGGCCCATTGGGTCGACGAGATCGAGGACCGCACGGCCTCTGAGCCTGTCTTCGACCAGATGAGCCTCACCCCTTGGGAGCTTGCGACCTTCACGGAAGTGTCGAATCAGCTCCTGGAGGACAATGCCTATAACCTCGAGGAAGAGCTCCGTCTCGATTACGCCGAGTCCTTCGGCAAGAAAGAGGGCGCCGCCTTTGTTGCCGGCACGGGTACCAAGCAGCCGCGCGGCATCCTCACGGCGACGGGCATTCCCGAGATCCTGACGGGTGCGGCTGGTGGCTTCGCGGCCACGAACCCGGCCGACGCCATCGTGAAGGCCTACTATGCCTTGCCGTCGGCTTATGCGCAGCGCGGCGCCTGGCTGATGAACCGCAACACCATGGGCATCATGAGCCAGTGGAAGGACGGACAGGGCCGCTACCTGCTGATGAACCCGGTCACGGAAGGCGCTCCGTCGGCCCTCCTGGGCCGTCCGATCATCGAGGCGGTGGACATGCCCGACGTCGCGGCCGGAGCCTTCCCGATCGTGTTCGGTGACTGGTCCGGCTACCGGATCGTGGACCGCATCGGCCTCTCCGTCCTGCGCGATCCCTACACCCGCGCCCGCAACGGCATCACGACGTTCCACGCCCGCAAGCGCGTGGGTGGTGACGTCACCCATCCCGACCGCTTCGTGAAAGTGAAGGTGGCGGCCTCCTAAGGCCGCTTCCCCTCACAGGAGGACAGCCCATGCGTGACAATCGCAGCAACATCAAAGTGGTCCCTGTAATCGAGCCGGGCTCCTATTCCGGGAAGGCAGAGGGCAAGGCCGTCGACACGGCTGGCTATGACTCGCTCACCTTCGCCATCTCCATGGCGGAGGGTAGCAGTTCCAGCGGCTTCGATGTCGCCATGGAACACAGCGACGACGGCAAGGAATGGGAACTCGTGCGCCCTGACAACATGCTGGGCGAGGTCGGGCTTGATGCCCCATTCGGCTACACCGGAGGCACCACGGGACAGCGTCGCTATGTGCGCCTGTCTCTCCTCCCGAAAGGAAAAAGCACGAAGGCTACAGGCATTGCCGTGATGGCTATCCTCGGCCATCGGCGCGGAGCTTAGGGCGGCCGTCTTCGAGGCCGATGCGATCCGGCCAACAGCGGAAAGTCATCTCCCCACCGCCCAACGATCTGTTCGAAAGGGGTCAAGGTGACGAGATCGCCACAGGGATCGGGGAAGCGATACCCGATCCCTCATACCCCTTCTGAGAGGACCTGATGACAGTACGAGCGCCCCGGATATGCAGTTGCGGAAGCAAAGTTTCTGCCGGCGCAATGTGCCAGTGCCAGGTGCAACGGAAACGAGAAAACCAGCGCCGAGTTGACGCAGCTCGGGGCAGTGCCCGCGAACGTGGCTACGACACAAAGTGGGCGCGCGAGAGCAAGGCTTTCCTCGCCTCTCTTGGCAATCCCGTCTGCGCCTGCGGCTGCGGCAAGGCTGCCGACATGGTCGATCACAAGGTAGCCCATAAAGGCGACAAGCGCCTGTTCTGGAGCCGATCTAATTGGCAGCCCATGAACCGCCGCTGCAACAGCCGAAAGGCCGTCCTGTCCGAGGGCGCATTCGGGCGAAGGATTCAGACATGAGGCTGACACTCATCACTCCTCCGGCTGCGGAGCCCGTCACCCTGGACGAGGTGAAGGATCATCTTCGCGTCACGAACAACCTTGAGGACGAACTCCTCACAAGCCTCATCGCGACAGCCAGACAGAAGCTGGACGGCCCGCGGGGCCTGCTGGGGCGGTGCCTGATCACTCAGCAGTGGAAGGCGACCTTAGACGGCTTCTCCCGAGAGATCGTGTTCCCCCTCGCCCCCGTGAGCGCAGTGAGTGCCATCATCTACAGGGACGCGACGGGGACCGAGCAGGCCCTCGCACCGGATGCCTACATGGTAGCGGGCCTGCAAGATGATGAACTTGGCTCCATCAGCCCCGTGCGCGGCCGTGCATGGCCATTGATCCCGTATTCACCCGGCAGTGTCTCCGTCACCTTCACGGCAGGCTATGGCGATGCCCCGGAGGACATTCCGGAGCCCATCCGCACCGCAATCAAGATGCTTGTCGGTCACCTCTACGAGAACCGGGAGGCCGTCACGGTCGCATCCGGCTCCATGATCGAGACGCCGATCGGCTGGCAGGATCTGATTGCCGATTACCGCATGAGGGCGTTCTGATGCGCGCAGGCCTCATGGATCGCAGGATCTCGATCGAGCACTTCACGACGCAGGACGACGGGTACGGCAATGAGATTCCGACCTGGGCCGAGATGGCGAACGTCTGGGCTGCCGTACAGCAGGAAAGCGGCCGGGAGTTCATCCAGGCAGCCGCCGTCACACCCGAGCGCCGCGTGGTCTTCCGCATTCGGTGGATGGGAGGGATCACCACGGCTCACCGCGTCATCTACGACGGTCGGCAGCACGATATTCACGAGGTACGCGAACTCGGCCGCCGTGAAGGGATCGAGCTTCACACCATTGCGACGGGTGCCTGATGCGCGGTCGCAAGCCAAACTTTCAGATGATCGAGGGAGGCCTCTCCAAGGTACCGCGCCCGCCGACCTGGCTGCCTGACGAGGCCAAGGAAGAGTGGAAGCGCATTCTCTGTCAACCGAACCGAAGAATTGACCCCTTGGGCGAATTGAAGGTTTGACCCCCTCTCATCGCTTTGTGTCTCCCTCAGTTTCGAGGGCTACTCCGGCCTTCTGCAGAAGGCCGGATCGGCGCTTTTCACGAAGCCGGTAGCTATCGCCGCGGATGGTGATCACCGTCGAATG
This sequence comes from Microvirga sp. M2, assembly GCF_047497095.1. NCBI lineage: Bacteria > Pseudomonadati > Pseudomonadota > Alphaproteobacteria > Hyphomicrobiales > Methylobacteriaceae > Microvirga > Microvirga sp. M2. The sequence continues at coordinate 990,646 of NZ_CP134064.1, read as the reverse complement.
ATGAAGCAGGCGATCCAATATCGCTGTCGCCACGACGGCGTCCCCAAAAACTGATCCCCATTCGCCCACGGAGCGATTGGAGGTGATCAGGATCGAGCCCCGCTCGTAGCGGCGCGACACCAGCTGGAAGAACAGATGCGCCGCATTGGCCTCAAACGGCAGATAGCCAAGTTCGTCGATGATCAGCAGTTTCGGCCGCGCCAAGATCGTCAGCTGCTTGTCGAGCAAGCCATCGTCATGGGCCTTGGCCAGCATTGCCACCAGCGTCGCGGCCGTGACGAACTGCACGCTATAGGTCTGCCGGATCGCCTCGCGTCCGAGAGCGACCGCCAGATGAGTTTTGCCGGTGCCCGGCGGCCCTAAAAGCAAGACCGCATCCCCATGCGCAATCCAGCGGCAGGTGGCCAACTCCCGGACCTGTCGCGGATCCAGCGACGGCTGCGCGTCGAAGTCAAAGCCGTCGAGCTCGCGCACGAACGGGAACTGGGCGATCTTGCTCGCCATGGCGATCCGCCGCTCGTCGCGCCGTGCGATCTCGCACCGGACCAGGAACGCCAGGGCCTCGCGCAAGGTCATGTCCGACCGAGCCGCCTCGTCCAGCAGCGTGTCGAGCTCGAGCTGGTCGCGGATCGCCGTCAGCTTGAGCCGATCGAGCATCGCCACCAGCGCCTCGTGATCGATGGCCGTCATCACCAGCCTCCTCCCACCAGCGCCTCATACTCGGCCAGCGGCCGCAGCAGGGCGGGCGGCACAACGATGTCCGTCGGCGCCGACCGCACCGGCCCCGCGGCGCCGACCACGCCGGCCAGATGCGCACGCTCGACAATCCGTTGGCGGCGGCCCCGGCACAGGGCATGATCGGCGACGACCTCGCCCGCATGACGCACGATCACGCGTCCGCCCAGCACCACGACCTGGACGCTCTCCCCGATCAGCCGCCAGGGCACCGAGTAGCTGTTCGTGTCCAGGTCGATCGCGCAGTCAGCCTGAACCTTGCGCACCAGATCCCGCAGCTGCCCGAACGGCGCCCGCCCGCCGAGGGGACGAAGTGCCCCGGCCTCGTCCGCAAAGCGCTCTGCCGGAGCCACGCCGGTGGTGCCATGCACCCGCTGATCAGCGACCTCACGCGTCCATCGATCCAGATGCGCCTCGAGGGCGGCCCAGCTCTCGAACCGGCGGCCGGCAATGGCATTCTTCTTGACGTAGCCGACCCCGCGCTCGTCCTTTCCCTTCGTGCGCGCCCGGTAGGGCGCACACGCGCGGGGTGCAAATCCCCAGTAGCGGGCAAAGGCATGCAGCCGCCCGTTGAACCGCACCTCCCGGGTGGCCGCATCGTGATGCTCGACGAGCGCCTTGGGATTGTCGAACAGCACTTCCGCTGGAACCCCGCCGAAGCGCAAAAAGGCGCCTTCCATGCCCTCGAACCAGTCCGCCTGGCGCTCGCGCAGGGAGGGTCGAATATGCAGCCGGCGCGAGTAGCCAAGCGTTGCCACGAACAGGTGCACCCGCACCCGCTCACCGCCGATCCACACCCGCGTGTCGCCGAAGTCGATCTGCATCTGCTGGCCCGGGGCCGTCTCAAACCGCACGGTAGCCCGCATCTGCGCCTTCAACTCCCGGCGCCAGCGCTGCACCCGCAGTTCCACCGAGCGAAGCCCGATGACGATGCCGTGCTCGCTCGCCAGTTCCTGGCGCACCACGTCGGCGTTGCCGCTATGCCGGAAGAAGCGCTCCCGCAGCCACTCATCCAGCCCGTCGAAAACAGTCCGGCGCACGGGCTTGCGGAAAACAACAGCCCCGCCCTGGCGCAGATAGCGCCGCACCGTATTGCGCGCGCACCCAAATTCTTTCGCCAGCCGCTTGGCACCCCAGCCAAGCCCATGCAGCCGCAGCATCGCAGCCACCTCCTCAGCCTGAAGCATCTCGTCTCCCCGCATCGTGCGCGACAATGCAGGATCCACTGAAACCCCAATCGACATCTATTCCTCCTTTGCCAAGGAGGGGTCAGGTCTTCCTTTCGTCAGGGGGTCAGTTTCTCAATTCGGACGACATTCTCCCCAGCCTGATCAAGCGCAAGGTTCTCACGGATACCGACATGGGCACGGTTGAGGCCTATTGCCTTGCTGCCGGCACCGTCCGTCGCTCTCAGGCGACCATCACGAGCGAAGGTGACACCATCAACACGAATACAGGGACAAAGCGGCATCCCGCAATTCAAACCATGTTCCAGGCACTGACAGAGCAACGCCGCCTTGCTGCGGAGCTGGGCCTCACGCCCGCTTCACGCATGAAGGCAGGACAGCCACCCGAGGGAGAAGAGGGCTATGACGACCCTTATTCCGAACTGGGTATTTGACGACACCCCTATCCCCGACCCGCACGGCCGGGCCGCCCGCATGCTCCAGTTCGCGGATATTCTCCGGCATCCGAAAGCGGATGGACCCGACAAGCGCCCTCTCAGGTCCAAGTGGCAGCGCCGGATCATCGAGCGGATCTATGGCCCGTCCGACGAGAGCGGCAAGCGCCAGGTCAAGACCGTCTTCATTCTCCTGCCTCGAGGAGCCCGCAAAACTACACTCGCCTCCGTCCTCGCCCTTGGTCACACGATCGGGCCGGAACAGCGCCCGGGCGGTCAGGTGGTCTCGGCAGCCAGCGACAGAACACAGGCCCGCCTTGCCTTCGACGAGGCCTCAGACATCATCCGCTCCGATCCGCGGCTGCTGGATGCAACCCGGCTGCGGGACACCAAGAACCGGATCGAGCACAAGAAGAGCCGGAGCAACTACGTCGCGATCTCGGCAGACGGGGACGCGCAGCACGGCAAGACGCCCATCTTCGTCCTCGCGGACGAGCTCCACGTGTGGCGCGGCTTCAGCCTCTGGAATGCTCTGAAGACAGGTGCCTCCAAAACACCCGTCTCCCTGACGATCGTCATCACCACGGCAGGCGAGCGGCCGGAGGGGATCTGCTGGGACCTGTTCCAGTATGCCCTCAGGTGCCACAACGACCCGACGAAGGATCCCTCATTCCTGCCGATCCTGTTCCAGGCGGATGCCCGCGCGGATTGGGACGATGAAGAACTCTGGCGCCTAGTGAACCCCGGCCTGGACGAAGGCTTCCCCGATCTGGACGAGCTGCGGGCCGAGGCACGGCTTGCCCGGGAGCTCCCGAAGCTGCGGGAAGGATTCAAGCAGACACACCTGAACGTATGGGCGGACGGCAGCGCGGCTGGTTGGGTCGAGATGGCCGTCTATGACGAGGCCTCCGATCCCATCAATGAGGACGCTCTTGAGGGCAAAACCTGCTGGATCGCGGTCGACATGTCCAAGAGCTACGACCTGACGGCCATCGTAGCGGCATTTCCTCACGAGGACGGCGGCCATCAGGTTCTGACATTCCCCTTCCTTCCGGAGGCAGCCTTCAAGCGCCGGATGCAGGAAGAGCCGGATATCCCTTGGCAGCAATGGCGTGAGGAGGGATCGCTCACCGTGATCCCAGGCGACCTGATCGATGACGGTGTGATCGAGGCCAAGATCCGCGAGCTGTACGACACCTACGACGTGCAGGAGATCGCCTTCGATCCGAAGTTCGCGGCGAAGATCATGGCGAACCTGATTGCGGATGATCTGCCGGCCGTCGAGTTGCCCCAGCGGCCTCTCACAATGGGACCGTTCTACAACGAGATGCAGAAGGCCATCATTGCCCGCCGCTTCCGGCATGGCGGCCATCCTGTGCTGCGGTGGTGCGTGCAGAATGCCGTGCCGATCTACGGCGACACCGGGCTTCCCTACCTGTCGAAGAAGAAGAGCACCAAGGCGATCGACTGCATCGTGGCAGCGGCCATGGCGACAGGCCGAGCTGACGCGGGCGGTGGGGGACCATCCATCTACGAGGACGAGGACGAGCGGCCCCACGGTCTGCTCTTTGTGTGAGGCTTAGATTATGCGGATGAGTGCTGCCCAAAAAGACTGACAAATTCGCAAGAATGCAAGTGCTGATGGCACGGCGACAATGACGAAGCCTATGCCGTAGCAGAATCCAGCAAGAGTTCTCCAATCAGTCTGCGCCCTGTCCTCTGCATCGTAATAGAGACGCAGAATAGTCGTTTGGGATTCAGCCTTCGCGGCATCTAGCTGACGTGTATCATTATTGCCGAGTTCGATCGTTGCCTTCTGCGCTAAAAGGTAATCTCGCTCACGATAAAAACCTGTCGTTGCAATGATGAAGTCATCAACGTCTGCATACTTTTTTACGAGGCTCGGACACTTCCATTGGTACACCAACGAAGCAATGCCAATTATAAAAAATCCGAAGTAAAGCGCATACAGCCTTAACGAGTTTAGCTTGTCTAGGAAGCTAGCGTGCGGAGACTCAATAAGGTCAATTGAGCTCGGAACATAAAACGGTGAGCTTTTGATAAGCTCAAGAAGCGTCTCATTGAACAGGATCATATACCCGACAACTGGTATTATACCTGCCAACTGGACAATACGCGAGTTACCGATTGATCTTAGCTCGCTCCAATGTTCAAGCTTCATATGTCGCCCCCGACGAATTAGGAATCTGGTCAGGGAATGGCAGCGGGGGAGCAAAAAGTCTAGATCTCGTCCATTATGGATCGTGGCCAATGGTTAAACCTGAAATTTCCCAGATTTTTATGTGGGGCCGAAGGCTAAGCGCTAGCCGAGATGGGCTCACAGGGCTCCTGCCCTCGCGGACAGCACAATTGGGCTTCCCACCCCAAGTATAAGCCATCTAGGACGCGGCCGAATACCTGTCATCGGATGATGAGTTCTGGCCGACTTTCGTGGCAGCGGCAGAGCAGACCTATGGAGCAGAGCGGGCTGCTGAATTGCTTTCGTCGACTGTCTGAAGGAGCAATCCACAGGGACTCCTCGCGTGAGCCGTCACCAACCGATCCCCAAGGCGACGGCCTCGTCGTTGGGCCGAGCGCTGCCGAGCCGGTCGACCAACTCATCAATGGCAATCAGGGCCATCTGCTTCGCATTTTCGAGTGCCTTCGCGCTCTCTCCCGTTGGGAAGGGCCGCTCAAGTTCCTCTGCGTAATCTCGACACGTCCGCACAGCCTCATGCGCCGCTTCGGTCATCTCCGGAGTGGCCCTCACATAGGCCATGGCATTCCGCACATATGCCTCTGAGTTCCGCCAGAGCAGTTTGGCGTTGACGGTGTTCGCGTTTTGCACGGCTGTGCGAAGCGGATCGATGTGGGATGCCAAGGCTTCTGGTAGACTAGACAAGACAGTGCCTCTCAAATGGGCAGGGAGTGTAATAGGGCTGCGTCAGTTATAAGCGCTATGCGTTATCTTTGCCAGAGCGCACCTCCGTCGCTCCTGCCGTTGTCATACCTAAGATATCGATGAGGCCGGGGTCAGCTCGCAAAGCTGCCCGGCCTTTTTCATGTGCACTCAATTGCGCTCAATGCAGCCCAAAGACCCGAGCAAGTTCATGGGACGAAGGGCTGCGCCCGTCTACTCCAGCTCCGGATCATACTCGAGATTTTGCGCTTCCAAATCGAGGTGGGCTTGTTTGTATGCGCCCACGACAACACCTTGGGTCTGTTTGAGAAACTCATCAATGACGTCGCAGCATTGGTCGCTTTTCGGAAGTTCCACGTATGGCGCTCCAGGGTACCGGAACCAGTATCCTTCGTGCTCAGGCGACATCAGCTCGACGAGCGTTTGAAGTAATTTGTCAGATATAGGAAATCCGGGTTTTACCTTCGCCTGATCGTATGCAGCACTAAGGTCATGGCTGATCTGCCTTAGCGCTTTGTTGTCGGCCCCATGCGCCGCGAGGAATGACTTCAGGGCTAGCTCCAGCGCGTGGCAGAGCAGAAAGTATCTCGGCCTGAGCATCTGGTCCGGATATTCGCGCCCGAGCACCCGTGCGGCTTGAGCGTAAGATCGCGCCTCGCTACGATACTTCCAAGCACGAATGCCTGGAGGCATGGGGACCACGTTTGGTTTCATCACCCACCCCTCTGCTCCAGTCTCTTGCACGCGCCCGGGATCATCAGGTGCCAGTGCCGCTCCACATCCCGCTCAATGAGTTCCCGGCGCGCCTTCCCGCTCAAAGCTGGGTACCAGCCCGAGCGCCCGATCGTCTCGCGCATCATGGCGCGGGCCTTGGCCTCGATCTCCTTATCGTGCAGCGCTGTCACCATCTGCCCTTTCAGAATCACGATTTGGGCGGATGGTAGCTTGCTAGGCCCTCGATCGGAATCCCTCAAGCCGATGGCGGCCCGGAATTAGCCTACAAGGCTGCCAAGCCTTGTTCGTGTGGGCTAGGCTGCGAAATGCTTGATGAAGCAAATGTTGGTCGGCTTTATCAGACGTTCGAAGCCATATCGAAGGGCAACTGACTGGAGGATCTCGTTATGAACCTGCTCCAAGAATATGCCCTTGAACCCACGCTGGGGTAGCTCGCGCTCGAGAAAGGCCATCAGGGATCGAAAGGCGCCCTTACTGTACATAGTCCCTTTCGGCTTTGATAGATCCTTGCTTACTCTGTAGGGATTCTTTCCTTTGCTGATTTTATCGTCGATGATGGCGTCGATAACTGGACCGTCCAAGCCAAGCCGGATCAGCGGGAAGTAGTCCTTATAATCGTGAGCCGTTCGCACGTAGATCGACATGAACAGGTCCGACCGGGCGAAGCCCTCGATGTCGAACAGGACGTCCGCACCAAAGAACACCTCCCCTGGCTTCAGGTAGTCCAAGAACTCGGGAAGCGGCATCAGCTTCAGGTAGGTCGGAAGCTCGTCGTACTCGTCATATGACGAGGCCAATTCCCTATTATAGCCCATGTATTTCGGTGCGCGGTCGGAGTTCTCGACGAACCCATCATCGTCATCGGCCAGCAAATCAGTCATCCCGCCTGCTCCATCAGGTGTGCGGCGCCCCCGGGGTGGAGTGTTGAGCGAGACGGTTAACAATCTCTAAATGTCACCACTTGCAGGCTTCACGGAGCGGCTTGATAGCGTCCTCAACTCCTGCGATCGGGAAATCCAACTCAATAGCCGACTCATTATAGGGCACCGCTCGGACGTAGAGCGACTTCCCGCCGAAGAGATCTTTGATGAAAGGTATTGCTGATGACCTCTCCCACAGGCCTAGAGCGCTATGGTCATTCGACTCGCGCATGGGCAAAGTTTTTGGGGTATTCGTGTCGACCCTAGTGCTTACCCTGCCGGCGCTACCTAGGCTGGACATAAAATGATCGCCGAATGCGAAGTATATGTGAGTTGCTCTTTCCCGGCAGATAATCACCAGCGTTCCGTACTTTTCCTGTCCATACTTCCCGCGGATAGCGGCAACGGATGCGACCGACAGGGCCACCTCTCGGGAATCATCCAATCGGGACTTTTCTTCTACGACCTGCCATTTGCTGGCGTTCGTTACTTTGGCAGTCTTGCGGTGAACAAGGTCGTAGCACTCAAGCCGGACCTTATCTTCTGACAGAGCAGCACAGGTTCTCGGATCCTGAGCATAGGCCGACAGTGGCATGAGGCCGAGCAGCCCAATAAGAAAATACCGATGCATCACCAGCCCCCAGCAGGTCACAGCCAATTTGAGGATGTTCTTCCCCGTTCTCAACGAGAATCACAACAGAGAGGTAGATTGGGGTATGGAATCACTACCCTCAAACCTTTATGGCGCTGGCGTTTATCGGTGAGTTTTCGGGTAATTTAGGCCCAGTGAACCAGGATGTTAGTCAGGATCAGAAAGGTTCAATTCGCGCTTATAAAAATGCTTTCGCTGGATCCACCGGAAGCCTTCATGCTTGGTGATAGCTGCGATCTCGATAGGGCCGCCGACAGTCTTCGGCTGGCGAAAAACCGAAAAACGCATGAACCCGATCGTGGTCTCTACTAGGTATCGAGCCAGATCGATGGCGTCGTGGATCGGCATCGAAGGCAGCGCCATATGGTTGTATAATTCGCCGGCGACTTTCTGAACATCTGCCGTCCGTTCGTCTGGAACTCCGAGATTTTTAACGACCTGGCCGAAATCCACCGGGAAGCCGAGAATGAGGCGGTTCAGCGCTTCATAGTCTCCGTCCCAATTAACACCCCATCCTTGCTCATCACGTACACAGAAGAGATCGTGAAACTGCCCTTCGCGGATTACAAGATCCCACAGTTCAGGCAAAGGCCGGCCACTGCCGTAGCCTGCAATTCGAAGCTGCATGCTGACCTCAGGCGTACTCTTTTCTTGCAAAATTTCTGCAACTCTCGAAGCAACCTCGTGCATGGAATAGTGCTCCCGATTGAGCGTCCATTCCTTGAAGTTCGTATCACTTCCTGAAAGCCTCTTCCTAAGATCTTTCAAGATTGTAGTGATTGACTCTGAACCAATTCCGCCAGCGCCAGTAACCATCGCTCCAATCGGAAGTCCTTTTACGAGGTTCACGATCTTCTCTGCATGGTGATAAATCTGGCCCGTACCGAAGGTCGCTGCACTGTCTGATGCAAGCACAATGCCATCATTGATTTTGACGGATACAATAACGGTCATGCTGAGCCCCCCTCCTCGTAATGCTGGCTTCAGAATGACCGAAAATCATCCTGTGGCATCCTAAGACTTTAGTCTTTTTCTAGATATGTTTCGCGCTTCAGCCGGTCGGCAATTATTAGCCGGTTCATCTCTGGGAGGAGACGGGATTTGGGGGTGGTCTCGCATCACCTCGTCAATAACCCCGCGCATGTCGCGAGGCCGATGAAGGGACCCAAACGAAGAGACAATCATGCTAGCTATCGTTCGGGTTCTGCTGAGGCTATCGGTGGCAGCGCGAGTGTTACCTGTGGAAAATTCAATAACTTTCAGTTTACATAGCGGAAAGTAATTGTTTTTCCGATTGGTTGCCTTAAACCTATTGAATATCCAATAGGAGATTGAGGCATGGTCCTTCCCAAGTACAAGGCTCGCACGGCTCTCGCGACTGAGATCGCGATGGTCAACCGACAGCGTTTCAATGAGGCTGTTGCAGAAGGGTTCTATCCCTGTGCTCCGGCGACTGTTCGCGGGTCGACCAGGCTCTTTGACGTGAACGACATCGTGACGCTTCGGATCTATGGGCGACTGCTGGATGAAGGAATGGTCCCGCGGGCTGCTGGGGCTACCGCTTGCGGCCTCCGCACCCTGCTTGCGCAGTATCCTGAGGCTGAGCGGGTGGTCCACGTCACCACGTCAATGGGTAGTCCTGTTTGGATGCCGTCTGATCAGTTTGACAAAAACGCTGAAATGATGAGCGGCATGGACATCGTGTCGGTCCGTGAGTGGTTCCTGAAGTTCACCCGGGCGCGTGTTATCCATGAGCTTGAGCAGGAGGCCTACACCGTTGGGCCCCGAGACGACGATGAGTGATGAAGGGACGAACCATGAGCAATGATCGTCTCCTCCGGGGTGCCAAGCTGATTGGAAAATCCCTTGGCGTCTCTGAGCATACCGCTCGGCGATGGGCCGCTAAGGGCATCATTCCAGCCCGCAAGATCAATGGGCGCACGTCGCCCCTCACAGCGCGGAAGTCCGATATCGATCGCTTGAAGCACAATTTTGGGGAGGACCAGAATAGGAAAACGAATGTCATTTGACATTCATCCGCCTCTGCCTACAAAGAATGTCAGATGACATTGGTGGTCCGCATGAACCGTGTTGAAGAAGCTTGGCTGAAGCTCTGGCCCAGAGACGAGTTTCTCACTCAACGTGATTTGATCCGGGCGACTGGAGTGCCTGCGGTCACCCTACAGAATTGGGCCAATCGCAAGGTATTTTTTGCGACTGTCGAGGCGCCAGGAAAGGCGCGGAAGCGAGGATACAGCGGGTTCGACGTGTTCCTCGTGGGCCTCGGATCAAAGCTAGTAGAATTTGGCCTTCCGCCTCATCAAGCATTCTCGCTCGCCTTGGCTTTTTTGTCAGGCTTGGTGGATAGCCACCACGAGGCCTTGCTTGCCACAGAGGAGCATTTGAGGGCTGATCTGAAATTCTGGCCTGAAAATATAGAAGAGATGATTACTATATTCCGGAAGGTTAATGGAGAACAAAGCGAAGCTCTGCTTATTGAGAGACATGAGTTATCGAATTTCGCGTGGCATCAAGGTCCAGTGTTAGTTGTAGATACTAACAAGATTATCATCGATGTCGCTCAGAAGCTTTATCCTGAAGATGGTGGGCTTTGATATGCCAAGTCGCAAACCATTCACCGAGGCTGAAGCACGGAAGCTAGGGGGGCTCTTTCCCTGTGAGGAGGAGATCGCGCGCCGGCTTAGCCAAGATCCAAAGGAGTGGCGCGCAAAGTCCAAAGTGCTGGAGCGCGATGGCCTACCCCCGATCGACCCGATGATGGGTGGAAGGTTCTGGCCCGCTGTATGCGCCTATTTCAACCGCCGCTATGGTCTGTCTACCATTGAGGCCTCCCAACCAGATGGAGAGGAAAACCTCAATGCAATTTGAATTGGAAGCACCTGGGCTCAAACCGAGGCCTAGGAAGAACGGAACTGTGAAACTCTATTGGGTCGCCCGGGCGGATCTTGTGAAGGCTGGCTACGAGCCCAAGACGATCCCCCTCCCCTATGATCTAAGCGATAGAGATCACCATCCACTGATTAGTTCGGCATGCCTTCGGTATCAGGCAGAGATGCTTGAGTGGTCCGCTAGCCGTAAACGGGATCTGAATCGCTTTGATGGAACGCTGCTGAGCCTGTCTCGCAAGTACCAGACACATCCAGCAAGCCCGTTTCTAAGGATGAAGCACAACACTCGCCATAAGGATGTCTATACCCTCAGGATCATCGAGAAGGCATTTGGCAAGCGAACCCTTTCTGCCCTCAAGATCGAGGACTTCTACCGGTGGTACGATGAGGCCAAGAAGCCTAAAGCGCCAGGCGGGCCGGAGCGGGTCCGCAAGGCGTATGGGCTAATCAAGAAGCTTCGAGAACTATTCGCCTTCGGGGTCATGGTGGAGATCCACGAGTGTAAGCGCCTTTGTGAGATCCTAGCCCCGGCACGGTTCACCCAACCCGGTAGGCGCCGTATCGCTATGGACCTAGAGCACGTCGAGGCCTTCGTTCCAAAGGCAATCGAAATGGGCCGGATCTCTCTGGCTCTCGGCACTGCTTTCCAATTCGATACAGCGCTTCGTCAAAAGGACGTAATTGGTGAGTGGGAGCCAATTCCCGAAGGTCAAGAGCCTACCGGGATCGTCCTAAATGGGCGGCGCTGGGTGAATGGCCTTACCTGGAGTGACATTCCGGCCGATTTGGTGCTCCGGAAAGTGACCACGAAAACGGGTCAAATCTCTGCGCATGATCTTAAATTTTGCCCTCTTGTACTCCGCTGTTTGGAGTTGATCCCGCCTGAGAAGCGGGTGGGACCGATCATCATTGATGAGACAGCTGGGCGCCCCTATGCGGAGTCCGCCTATGGCCGAGAGTGGCGCATCGTGGCCAGAGCGGCAGGCATCCCGGACTACGTGTGGAACATGGACGCCAGGGCCGGAGCAATCACGGAAGCAGAAGATGCAGGGGCAGACCTGGACCATATCCGGTCGACGGCAGCCCATGCGCAGGTTTCGACAACGGTTCGCTATTCGCGGGGCGCGGTCGGGAAATCGCGGAAAGTAGCCGAGCTTCGAATCGGCCTCCGCACCGCGAAGAACAGGGCCTGAACAGCCTATGAGGAACGCGACGAGGAACGTGGGGAACACGAGTTCAGTGGCAGGACGTCGAAAAGCCTTATCCATCAAGAAGATGGATGGAGCGGGCGATGGGAATCGAACCCACGACATTCAGCTTGGGAAGCTGACGTTCTACCTCTGAACTACGCCCGCCTGAAGCTTTGTTTACAATGCTTCTGGGGTGGTTCGTCAAGTCCAAACGGTACTCTGTGTCAGGACCATGCCGCCGTGGTGGTTGAAAATTCTCATCCCTTCCGTGCAGGGCGCTCCTTTTCGGGCCGACTTGACCGAGAGGCACCGTCTCGCAGTCGCTTCGGGGCGAGGGGCCGCTCGCCCCGACGGAAAGGATCGTGTCCCAGCCGGGCCCTCGTTGCGGTCCGGTCTACCGGAAGTGCTTCGACAGCTTCAGCCCTTGCGCCTGATAATTGGAGCCTGCCCCCGACCCGTAGAGCACCTGAGGGCGTTCGGCCATGCGCTCGTAGACGAGCCGCCCGACGATCTGGCCGTCCTCCAGGATGAAGGGCACATCGCGGGAGCGGACCTCGAGGACCGCGCGGGCCCCCTCTCCTCCTGCGCCGGCATGGCCGAAGCCCGGATCGAAGAAGCCCGCATAGTGAACGCGGAACTCGCCGACGAGGGGGTCGAAAGGCACCATCTCGGCGGCATAATCCGGCGGCACGTGCACCGCCTCCTTCGAAGCCAGGATATAGAACTGACCCGGATCGAGGATCAGCGTCCGGGAGGCATCCGCATAGAGCGGCTCCCAGAAATCGGCGATCCGGCAGGAAGCCGGCTTGTCCACGTCCACGAGGCCCGTATGGCGCTTGGCGCGATAGCCGATGAGCCTGTCCGAGCCGAAGCCGGCCAGATCGACGCTCACGGCGACGCCGTCCTGGATCGACGGCTCGGTGGAGGTGACGATCCGTTCTCGCCGGTGAAGGGCATGAAGATCCGCGTCGCTCAAGCGGACCTCGCCCTTGCGCAGGCGCAATTGCGACAGGCGGGTGCCGGTCCTGACCAGGACCGGGAAGGTGCGGGGCGAGATCTCCGCATAGAGCGGACCCGCATAGCCCGTGCCGATCGTGTCGAATTCCTGGCTGCGGTCGGTGATCACCCGGGTGAACACGTCGATGCGGCCCGTCGAGCTCTTGGGGTTCGCGGCCGCCGACAGACCGTCGGGCAGGGAAAGGCTTTCCTGCAGTTCGGCGATATAGACGCTGCCCGTCTCCAGGATGGCGCCTGCGGAGAGATCGATCTCGTGGAAGCTCAGCTGCGCCAGGCGGTCCCGGACCGTATGGTTGCGGCCCGGCAGGAAGCTGGCGCGGACCCGGTAGGCCCGACGGCCCAGCCTCAGATCGAGGCTCGCAGGCTGGACCTGATCGGACGCGAAGGGCGTCTCCGGTTTGATCACGCCCGCTTCCGCGAGGCGCCTGATGGCATCAGCCGATTGGATTCCGTCCTTCAACGCGACCATGACCTTATCTTCCAAGGGCTCGGAGCCCCTCTTCGAGTGTTCTTAGCTTAGCTGTCGGAGCCGTGTAACGGAATTCCCGATCCGTTTCACCATTGTCGTCGGGAAAAGGCCGCAAGGCCAGCCCTGCCGGGTCGACCGAGCGCGTGAAGGTTAATCCGGCAACGGCGCGGGACCGAACCCGCGCCGGACGCGTTCGGGAGGAGGCCCCCTTCAGCATCGATTGACGGAGCCTGAAGGCGGCCTTACGACGAGGGCCCGACATTCCATCACTGGCCAAGGGACCACTCATGTACAAGGCCGTCACCCGCGGCATCAGCGTGACCGTGACACCCCGCTACATGCCGGAAGAATCCTCGCCCGACGAGAACCGCTACTTCTTCGCCTACACGGTGGAGATCATCAACCTGGGCCTGGAACGCGTGCAGCTGCGCGCCCGTTACTGGCGCATCACCGACGAGCAGGGCCGCGTGCAGGAAGTGCGCGGGGTCGGGGTGGTCGGCGAGGAGCCGGTGCTCGGCCCGGGCGAGAGCTACAGCTATACCAGCGGTTGCCCGCTGACGACTCCGAGCGGCACCATGCAGGGCAGCTACGCGATGGAAACCGCAACCGGCGAGACCTTCGACGCCGCCATTCCCGCCTTTTCACTCGACATGCCGCGCGGCAAGCGCGTGCTGCACTGAGGTTTTCATGTCTCCCAACGGTCAGCGGGTCACGCCGCTTGAAATGCTCGCGAAGCTTGTCGCTTTCGATACCGAAAGCGCGAAGTCGAACCTTGCGCTCATCGACTTCGTGGAGGCCTATCTCAGGAGCTGGAACGTGCCGTTCGTGCGCGTCCCGAACGAGACCGGCGACAAGGCCGCGCTCTATGCCACCATCGGGCCGCAGGACACGGGCGGCGTCGTATTGTCGGGCCATACGGACGTGGTGCCCGTCGCCGGGCAGCCCTGGACGTCGGATCCGTTCACGCTGCGCATCGAGAACGGGCGCGCCTATGGGCGCGGCGCCGTGGACATGAAGGCCTTCGACGCGCTGGCGCTCGCATTGATCCCGGAATTTCAGGCGGCCGACCTCAAGACGCCGATCCACATCATGCTCTCCTACGACGAGGAGACGACATGCCTGGGCGTCGTCGACACCATCCGCCGCTTCGGCCAGGATCTGCCCCTGCCGAAGGCCGTGATCGTCGGCGAACCGACGATGCTGGAGGTCGTCGATGCGCATAAGAGCGTGGTGACCTTCACGACGACGGTGCACGGATTGGAGGCCCATTCGTCCAAGCCCTATCTCGGCGCCAGCGCCGTGATGACGGCGGCCGAATTGATCGCGGAGCTCAATCGGATCGGCGACGAGATGATGGAGCGTGGAGACATCAGCGGACGCTTCGATCCGCCCTACACCACCGTGCATGTGGGCGTCGTCTCGGGCGGCACGGCGCGCAATATCATCTCGAAATCGTGCACGTTCCACTGGGAGTTCCGCGGGCTGCCGAGCCAGGATCCCCACGAGATCCCCGACAGGCTCGAGGCATTCGCGCAGAACGTTGCGCTCAAGCGGCTCAATCGCTTCGGCGATTTCGGGCACATCGAAACGAAACTCCATGCTCACGTGCCCGGCCTTGCGCCGGAACCGGGATCGTTCGCGGAGACTCTCGCCCTGAGGCTTGCCGGCAAGAACCGTACGCAGACGGTTCCGTTCGGAACGGAGGCGGGCCATTTTCAGGCGGCAGGGATCCCGACCGTCATCTGCGGCCCCGGCTCCATCGACCAGGCGCATCAGGCGGACGAGTACATCACGCTGGATCAACTGGAGGCGGGCGCGGCCTTCATGCGCCGTCTGGCGGCGACCTGCGCAGCATCCTGAGGCCAATTGCAGTCATCGACCATCATCCCGGGATCCATGGTCGCTGATGATGCCGAGCGAGGCGAGCGGGTGCCGCCTATGCTCTTTCCCGAACCGTCAGCCGCGCTGGATCCCCGCTTGCGCGGGGATGCCGGGTGGCGTTCGGCGCGTCGACCGGTGCCTCACGCTTCCGTCTTGGCGATCTCGGCCTCCACGTCGGCGGGGTCGAGATCATAGAAACGCGAGCAGAATTCGCAGGTGATGCCGATGCGTCCGTCGTCGCCGACCATGTCGCGGCGATCCTCCGGAGAGAAGCGGCGCATCATGCCCATGATGCGCTCATGCGAGCAGGTGCATTCCTCGTGCACGCGCTGGCCCTCGAAGACGCGCACGCCACGCTCGTGGAACAGGCGGTAGAGCAGCCGTTCGCTCGACACGGCAGGATCGATGAGCTCGTGGTCCTCGACCGTTGCCAGCAGCGACTTGGCCTCGACCCAGGCATCGTCCTCCGAGGGCATGCCCAGCTCGTGGGACGGGTGGCCTTCCGGAACGTCGCCGGGATCGAGATCCGCCTGGCGCAGACGCTCGGACGAGGACGGCAGGAACTGGATCATCAGGCCGCCCGCGCGGTAGGTTTGGCGTCCGTTCTCGAACTGCTCGGCCACCGCGAGGCGCACCTGCGTCGGGATCTGCTCCGATTGACGGAAATATTGGTGCGCGGCCTCCTCGAAGCCCTGCCCCTCGAGAGCGACGACACCCTGATAGCGGCTGCGCTCCGATCCCTGGTCGATGGTCATGGCGAGATAGCCGGAGCCGAGGAGTTCGCCGGTCCCCGGCGTCGCGGTCCCGAGAGCCTCCAGCTTCTCCTTGTCGAAGCGGGCCGTGGCGCGCAGCCTGTCGGGCGCGTTGAAGTCAACCACGACCATGTCGATGATGCCGTCGGTCTTCGTCTGAAGCTGGAAGCGCCCTTCGAGCTTCAGCGATGAGCCGAGCATGACGGTGAGCGCGGCCGCCTCGCCGATGACGCGGGCGACCACGTCGGGATAACCGTGACGGGCCAGAATGGTGTCGATGGAAGGACCGAGACGGACCACGCGCCCGCGCACGTCGAGAGGCTCGACCGCGAAGGGCAGGACGACGTCATCGTGTCCCTCGAACGAAGCTGAACTCATGCGCTTTCTGCTCCAAGGCACCATGCCAGGATGCCCTTTTGTGCATGAAGCCGGTTCTCGGCCTCATCGAAAACCACGGATTGCGGGCCGTCCATGACCTCATCCGTCACTTCCTCGCCGCGATGTGCCGGGAGACAATGCATGAACACGGCGTTCTGGGCGGCCACGCCCATCAGCCTGCTGTTCACCTGATACGGCTTGAGCAGGTTATGGCGGCGGAACTCGTCGTCGTCGCCCATGGAGACCCAGCAATCGGTCACGATGGCATCTGCCCCCTCGGCCGCCTCGAATGCGTCGGTCGTCACGCTGATCCGCGCTCCCTCCTGTTTTGCCCAGGACAAAAGCTCCGGGCGTGGAGCAAGTTCCGGCGGAGACGCGATCTTCAACGCAAAATTCAGGCGCGCGGCGGCATGGACCCACGAGGCGAGCACGTTGTTGGCGTCGCCGACCCAGGCGACCGTGCGGCCCTCGATCGGACCGTTATGCTCCTCGAATGTCATGACGTCCGCCATGATCTGGCATGGGTGCGTCGTCTTGGTCAGCCCATTGATCACCGGGATCGAAGCGTACTGCGCGAGCTCCGTCACCATGGCGTGGTCGAGGGTGCGGATCATGATCGCGTCCACGTAGCGCGAGAGAACCCGCGCCGTGTCCGCGATGCTCTCGCCGCGGCCAAGCTGCATCTCCTTGCCCGTGAGCATCAGCGTTTCGCCGCCAAGCTCCCGCATGCCCACGTCGAAGGACACGCGGGTGCGGGTCGAGGGCTTGTCGAACACCATGGCGAGCGTCTTGCCCTCGAGCGGGCGGTCGCTGGAACGCTCACCCCGGCGGCGCTTCGCCTTGATGCCGGAGCCGATCGCCAGGATGTGGCGGATCTGGGCGCCCGAAAAGTCGCTGAGATCGAGAAAGTGACGGGGTTTCATTGAGCTGCTCCCGGCCGAGCCTGGGTCTTCAGCTCAGCTTCCATCGCCGCGCAGGCGGCATCCAGACGATCGAAGGCTTCCGAAATATCCGCATCGGAAATGATGAGCGGCGGCAGAAGCCGGACCACGTTGTCGCCGGCGCCGATCAGAATGATCTTCTGCTTCCGGGCAGCGGCGACGAAATCGGTATTGGGCACGACAGTCCGCAGGCCCATCATGAGCCCGGAGCCGCGCACCTCGGCAATAACGGCAGGATGGCGATCCTTCAGCTCGGCCATCCTCTGCTTCAGAAGAAGGCCCTTGCGCTCCACCTCCTTCAGGAAGCCGGGCGCCAGGATCACGTCGAGCACCGCATTGCCGACCGCCATGGCGAGCGGATTGCCCCCGAACGTGGTGCCGTGCGTGCCCACGGTCATGCCCTTGGCGGCCTCGCGCGTGGCGAGGCAGGCGCCGAGCGGGAAGCCGCCGCCGATCCCCTTGGCCACGGACATGATGTCGGGCGTCACGCCCGTCCATTCATAGGCGAAGAGCTTGCCCGTGCGGCCGACGCCGGTCTGAATCTCGTCGAAGATCAGGAGCAGGCCGTCCCGGTCGCAGAGCGCCCGCAATTCCTTCAGATAGGCCGCGTCGACCGAGCGGATACCGCCCTCGCCCTGGATCGGTTCGATCAGGAGCGCGGCCGTTTCGGGTCCGATTGCGGCCTTGAGCGCATCGAGATCGTCGAGGGGAACCTGGTCGAAACCTTCGACTTTCGGGCCGAAGCCTTCCAGGTATTTGGCCTGGCCGCCGGCCGCGATGGTCGCAAGGGTCCGGCCGTGGAACGCGCCCTCGAACGTGACAATGCGGAAGCGTTCCGGATGGCCGTTGGCATGATGATACTTGCGGGCCATCTTCACGGCCGCCTCATTGGCCTCGGCGCCGGAATTCGAAAAGAAGACCACGTCGGCGAAGGTGTTCTCCACCAGCCGCGCGGCCAGGCGCTCACCTTCCGGAATCTGGAACAGGTTGGAGGTATGCCAGAGCTTGGAGGCCTGCAGAGTCAGCGCCTCGACAAGGTGCGGATGGGCGTGCCCCAGGGCGTTCACGGCGATGCCCGCCCCGAAATCGAGATATCGCTGCCCGTCTCGGCCGTAGAGCCAAGCCCCCTCCCCTTTCTCGAAGGACAGTTCGGCGCGCGCATAGGTCGGCAGCAATGGCGATGTCACGGGATCTCTCCGCCTCTGGTGGAGACCCAAGGTCGCCCCTGAAGGTCGGCCTTGGGCCTTTAAAAAGAAAGCGCCGCCCAAGCGGGGCGGCACAGCGGAGATTCTAACGAGGTGCGAGACCCTGTCAATTCAAGAGAAATGAACTGACCCATCACGGGCAAATTTTCCGGCTGAATATCGGGCGGCGCGCTGAATCCACCGCTTGAAGTAACTCCGTGTTCCGTTTCCGGGCGTCCCATGCCTGGGGGAACCGGCGAAATGCGATGGTCCGCATCATGCGCCGGGAGAGTTCCTTGGGGAAAACGGCGGGGGGTGGACCGGGACTCTTGCGCCCGAGTCCGCCCATCCTGTACCCTCGGGTCAGTCGAGTACAGCATTCGTGCGGCGGCTTTCACCCTCAGGAGCGACCCTGCCAACGCGGTCGGACATCAATTTTCTGTCCGCGAGATGCAGGGGATTCCGGGTTCAAAGAAGCAGCCACGAGGAGGCAGGTTTTAAAAATGACAGATGCGGGCGCAACTTGGACGGATGAGCGGGTCGAGCTTCTCAAGAAGCTCTGGACCGACGGCTTGAGCGCGAGCCAGATCGCCGCCGAACTCGGCAACGTGACCCGCAACGCGGTCATCGGCAAGGTTCATCGCCTCGGTCTCTCCGGCCGCGCCAAGGACGTGAAGCCCGTCTCGGCCGCGCCTCGCGCCCGGAAGGTGACCCGCGCTCCCAGCGCACCGGCCCCGATTGCGCCTCCGGCCCACAGCAATGTGGTTCTGGCGCCCATCTCGCTCCAGCCTGCCCCGCAGGCCCCGATGGAGATGATCGAAGAGGACGACGTGGCGATCCCGATGTCCGAGCGCGTCACCATCATGGATCTGCGCGAGTCCATGTGCCGTTGGCCCATGGGTGATCCGACGAAGCCGGAATTCCGCTTCTGCGGCGCCCGTTCCATCACGGGCCTGCCCTATTGCACCCACCACGCCCGCATCGCCTATCAGCCCGTGGCCGATCGCAAGCGTGAGCGTAAGCTCGCCCGCGCCTAGCGCATCGTGCGAGAATGCGGAGCCGGTTTTTCACAAGAACGATGCGCCCTTTCTGAGAAGGGGGCATCGGATAAGAATCGAGTTTCAAGAAAAAAGGCCGCGCTGATCTTCTCAGCGCGGCCTTTTTTCCGTTTCTCTCGTGACGGATCAGCCTGACGCGTTCGCGGCCTGATCGGCGCGGGCAAAGGTCTCGTCGAAGGAATAGCCCGCTCCGCGCACGGTCCGGATCGGATCCGGCATCCTCGGAAGGTTGATGGCCTTGCGCAGACGGCCCACATGCACGTCCACCGTCCGCTCGTCGATATAGACGTCGTGTCCCCAGACCGCATTGAGCAGGTGCTCGCGGGAAAAGACGCGCCCCGGACTCTGCATGAGGAATTCGAGCAGCCGGAATTCGGTGGGACCCAGATGAAGATCCTTGCCGGAACGGCGCACGCGATGGGTTTCGCGGTCGAGTTCCATGTCGCCGGCCCGCAGGAGCGTCGCGATATGGGCCGGCTTCGTGCGGCGCAGAAGTGCCCGCACGCGTGCGAGCAGTTCCGGGACCGAGAAAGGCTTGACGATATAATCATCCGCACCCGTGGACAGCCCTCGGATACGGTCGCCTTCCTCGCCACGCGCCGTCAGCATGATGACCGGCAGGCGCTCGGTCTCGGGGCGGACGCGGATGCGGCGGCAGAGCTCGATCCCGGACAATCCCGGAAGCATCCAGTCGAGCAGCACGATATCCGGCACCTGCTCGCGAAGCCGGATCTCGGCCTCGTCCCCCCGCGATACGCTGTCGACCTCGTAGCCTTCGGCCTCGAGATTGTAGCGCAGGAGCAAAGTCAACGGCTCCTCATCCTCCACAATCAGAACGCGAGGCCCCATCGTCAGGCTCCCGCCTCGGTGCTCGCATCGATCGACCGGTCGTTCTTGGGACGTTCGATGGCCAGGGTCTCGCCCGTTACGAGATAATGAACCGTCTCGGCGATGTTGGTGGTGTGATCGCCGATCCGCTCGATATTCTTGGCACAGAACAGGAGATGCGTGCAGAAGGAGATGTTGCGGGGGTCTTCCATCATGTAGGTCAGAAGCTCGCGGAAGAGCGAGGTATAGAGCGCATCGATGGCGCCATCGCGCTTCCAGACGTCGAGGGCCCGCGCCGTGTCCTGCTGTGCATACGCGTCGAGTACGTCCTTGAGCTGACCCAGCACCAGATCGCTCATGTGCTGGAGGCCGAGAACGATCTTCTGCGGCTGGAAGTCGCCACCGATGGCAAGCGCACGCTTGGCGATGTTCTTGGCCAGATCGCCGATGCGCTCCACATCCCCGGAAACCCGGATCGCCGAGATGGTCTCGCGCAGATCGACCGCCAGCGGCTGACGGCGGGCAATGGTGAGGATGGCGCTCTCCTCGATCTCGCGCTGAAGCAGATCGAGGCGCTTGTCCGAGGCGATGACGGTCTGAGCCAGAGCCGTGTCGTGACGCACGAGCGCGCTGATCGAATCCACGAGCATTTTCTCGGCGATGCCGCCCATCTCGGTGATGCGGCGCCGCAGAGCCTGCAGGTCGTTGTCGTAGGAGCTGACGATATGCTCCGCCATGAGATGCCTCCTTGAGGCGCTTCGGTCAGCCGAAGCGGCCCGTGATGTAATCCTGAGTCTGTTTCTTCGACGGGTTCATGAACATCTTGGTCGTCGGACCGAACTCCACGAGTTCGCCCAGATACATGAAGGCCGTGAACTGGGAGATCCGCGCCGCCTGCTGCATGTTGTGGGTGACGATGACGATGGTGAATTCCGAGCGGAGCTGCTCGATCAGCTCCTCGATCTTGCCGGTGGAAATCGGGTCCAGCGCGGAGGTCGGCTCATCGAGCAGGATCACTTCGGGGCGCTGCGCGATGGCGCGCGCGATGCAAAGACGCTGCTGCTGGCCGCCGGAGAGTCCCATGCCGGACTGGCGCAGCTTGTCCTTCACCTCGTCCCAGAGGGCTGCCTTGCGCAGGGCTCCCTCCACGCGGCCATCGAGCTCGCTCTTCGGCAGCTTCTCGTAAAGGCGGATCCCGAAGGCGATGTTGTCGTAGATCGACATGGGGAACGGGGTCGGCTTCTGGAACACCATGCCGACACGGGCCCGCAGCTCGTTGACGTCGATGGACGGAGACAGGACATTCTGCCCGTCGAGCAGGATCTGACCTTCCGCGCGCTGCTCGGGATAGAGGCTGTAGATGCGGTTGAAGGTCCGCAGCAACGTGGACTTTCCGCATCCCGAAGGGCCTATGAGCGCCGTCACCTGCCGGTCGTAGAAGTCGAGCGAGATGTCTTTCAGGCTGCGAAAATCGCCATAGTAGAAATCGAGATTCCTGACGGCGATGCGGACCGAAGCATTGGCATCGGCTGCAGCCGCATTCCCGATGGCGCTGCTCGCGTTGACGGCAATCGTGCTCATCGGACTTTATCCTTCTTGAAGAGCAGGCGCGCCACGATGGAGAGCGCCAGGATGGACAGGGTGATGATGAGGGCGCCGGCCCAGGCGAGCTCGCGCCAGTTCTGATACGGCGCCAGCGCGAACTGGTAGATCGTCACGGGCAGGTTGGAGACGCCGCCCATCAGGCTCGGGCTGAACCAGAAGGTGTTGTTGAGCGCCGTGAACAGCAGCGGCGCGGTCTCGCCCGCGATGCGTGCCGTGGCCAGGATCACGCCGGTGACCATGCCGGCCCGCGCGGCCTTCCAGCTGATCTTGACGATCACCGTCGACATGGGTGCGCCCAGCGCTGCTCCTGCCTCGCGAAGAGAGCCCGGCACGAGCCGCAGCATGTCCTCGGTCGAGCGCACGATTACGGGAACCGCGATGATCGCGAGCGCCACGCCTCCGGCCCATCCGGAATAGCCCCCCATGGGCTGCACCATCAGCATGTAGACGAAAAGGCCGATGAGGATGCTGGGAGCCGCCAGCAGGATGTCGTTGACGAAGCGGATCACAGTGGCGAGCTTCGAGTCCTTGCCGTATTCGGCAAGATAGGTTCCCGCGAGCACGCCGATGGGCGTTGCAACGACGATGCCGAGGAGCGTCAGGATCAGGCTGCCGACGATGGCATTGGCAATGCCGCCCCCCTCCGTACCGGGTCCCGGCGTGGTTTCCGTGAAGACCGCTGGAGAAAGCCCCCCGATGCCTTCCACCAGCAGCATCAGCAAGATCCACCCGAGCACGAAAGCTCCCAGAAGCGTGAAGAGCGTGCAGATGATCTTCAGCGCGCGGTCGGCAAAGTAACGGCCGCGCCGAACGCGTCCCCAGGGAGCAGGAGAGGCCGTCTCGGCATTCTTGAAGAGAGCGGTATCCATCGGACGTCCCCTTAGCGCGTCTTCACACGTGCGATCAGAAGACGCGCGAGTGCCAGAACGATGAACGTGACCACGAACAGAATGCATCCCAGCGCGAGCAGGGCGTTCATCTGCATCCCGGCCGCCTCGTTGAACTCATTGGCGATGCGGGACGCGATGGTCGAGCTTGGATCGAAAAGCGACAGCGACAGGCGATTTGCGTTGCCGATCACGAAAGTGACCGCCATCGTCTCGCCGAGAGCGCGGCCGAGGCCCAGCATGACCGCGCCGATGATGCTGACGCCCGCCTGGGGAAGCAGAACGTAGCGCACCACTTCCCACGTCGTGCAGCCGATTCCGTAGGCGCTTTCGCGCAGCACGGTCGGGATCTGATCGAGGATGTCGCGCGTGATCGAGGCGATGAAGGGAATGATCATGATCGCGAGGATGATTCCCGCCGTCAGCATGCCGACGCCGGACGGAACGCGGGCATACAGGACAGTGCCTAGGATCGGCATGCCCTCGACGATGGAGTTCAAGGGAATCTGGACATATTTCGCAAAGAGCGGAGCGAAGACGAAGAGGCCCCACATGCCGTAGATGATGCTGGGCACGGCGGCCAGGAGCTCGATCACGGTCGATACCGGGCGGCGAAGCCAGGGTGGGCACAGCTGAGTGAGGAAGACCGCGATGCCGATGGAAACCGGCACGCCGATGGCGAGGGCGATGAGGGCCGACGTGAGAGTGCCGGAGATGGCGACCCAGGCCCCGTACTGGTCCTGGCCGACATTCCAGGCGCTCGATGTGATGAACCCGAAGCCGAACTCCCGGAAGGCGGGCCACCCGCCATAGATCATCGTGCCGATGATTCCGGCGAGAACGGCAAGAACGACCAGGGCGGAGCCGTAGCTGGCCCAGCGGAAGCCCTGGTCGAAGGTCGATGAGGAGCGGCGGACGGTCGGCATGCTCGATACGGCAATCTTACCAGACACAACAGCCATCCGCCTTACTCCTCTCGGCAGCCAAAGGCAGCCGTTAACTTTACTTCTTATAGACCGGCTGACCCGAGGCGGCCTTGATGTCGTTCGCCCAGGACGTGCGGATCTGCTCGACGACGTTGTCGGGAAGCGGCACGTAGTCAAGGTCGGAAGCGAGCTTGCCGCCGTTCTTGTAGGCCCAGTCGAAGAACTTCAGAACCTCGGCGGTCTGCTCGGGCTTCTCCGCGGTCTTGTGGACCAGGATGAAGGTGGGGTTCGTGATCGGCCAAGCGTCGTCGCCGGCCTGGTTGGTCAGCGAGATGCCGAAGCCGGGAGCCGACGACCAGTTGGCGCTCGCAGCGGCGGCCTGAAAGGACTTGATCTCCGGCTGGGGATACTTGCCCGCCTGGTTCTGCAGAAGGGTGTAGGGAATGTTGTTCTGCTTGGCGTAGGCGAATTCCACGTAACCGATGGAGTTCGGAACCTGCTTCACGGTCGCGGCCACGCCTTCATTGCCCTTGCCGCCCTGGCCGACGGGCCAGTTGATGGTGGTGCCGGCGCCGAGCTCCGACTTCCAACCCTCGGACACTTGGGAGAGGTAGGTGCTGAACACGCTGGTCGTGCCGGAGGAGTCGGAACGGTAGACCGGGGTGATGTTGGCGCTGGGAAGATTCACGCCCGCGTTCAGCTCGGCGATCTTGGGATCGTTCCACTTGGCGATCTTGCCCTGGAAAATGTCGGCCAGAACCTGTCCCGTCAGCTTGATCTGACCGGCCTGAATGCCCTGGATGTTCACCACCGGAACGACGGCGCCCATCACGGTCGGGAACTGAACGAGATCGTTCTTCTCGAGATCGGCCCCCTTCATCGGGGCGTCCGTGGCGCCGAAATCGACGGTCTTCGCCTGGATCTGCTTGATTCCGCCGCCGGATCCGATCGATTGATAGTTCATGCCGTTGCCGGTCTCTTTCTTGTAGGCTTCAGCCCATTTCGAATAGACCGGGAAGGGGAAAGTCGCGCCTGCGCCGGTGATGTCGGCAGCGGACGCCGCAGTCGAAAGGCTCGCGAAGGCTAGGCCGGCTGCCATGGCGAAGGACATGATCTTCACGGTAAATCTCCTGTTCATACAAGCGCGGCAGGCAGTTCGAGGACCGCTTCCGGGCCGCGCGAATGGACAGCTAGGCCCGACGCATGTCGGCTCTACGACGGTTGGATGACAAATAAATGACACCCCGAAAGGATCCCCGGCGAAGGCCCGGAATCTAACCTCAACCGAAGGTTGGGGCCTCAGGAAGCTTGACCGTGAAACAGGCGCCCTGCCCCGGCTCGCTGGCAATGTCGAGCTCGCCGCGATGGCGGTGGACGATATGCTTGACGATGGCCAATCCCAAGCCCGTGCCGCCCTTGTCCCTGCTCTGGGCCGCGTCGACCCGGTAGAACCGTTCCGTCAGGCGCGGCAGATGCTCCGGAGGGATCCCGGGCCCGTAATCCCGCACCGACAGGATCGCGCAACGGTCCTGACGGCCCGCATCGGCCTGGGCGCTCTCGATGGCAATGTCGACGGCGCCGCCGCTTTCGCCGTATTTCACGGCGTTCTCGATCAGGTTCTCGATCACGCGCAAAAGCTCGTCCCGATCGCCGAAGACGTGAACCGGCTGCGCCGGCAGGGTCGTTCGGATCACCACGCCCTTCGCCTTCGCGGCCGGGGAAAACGTCTCGACCATCGGGGCGACGAGGGATCCGAGATCGACGGTTTGCGTCGGCGAGACATGGGCCCGCATCTCGATGCGCGAGAGGGACAGGAGATCGTCGATCAGCCGTTTCATGCGCTGGGCCTGGACACGCATGATTTCGAGGAAGCGCTCTCTCGCCTTGGCATCCTCCCGGGCCGGCCCCTGGAGGGTTTCGATAAAGCCCAGGAGGGACGCCAGGGGGGTCCTGAGCTCATGGCTGGCATTGGCCACGAAATCCGTCCGCATGACCTCGAGCAGCCTCGCCGAGGTGAGATCGCGGAAAAACAGGACGACGCCAGGCCGAACCCCGACATCCGTGGCCTCCGGCCGCAAGGGCCCGATATGGACCTCGAAGGCCCGTTCCGTCGGAACCCGTTCGGAATATTCGACCCGTAACGGAGCGCCCGTCTCGAGGACCTCCTCGATTCCGTCGAGCACATCGGGGCTGCGGAGGGCAAACGACAACGGATGACCGACCTTCAGACCCGGCAGCAGCCCGTAGGCTGCCTTGTTGGCCTCGAGGACCACGGCACGCCTGTCGATCAGGATCACCGGGTCCGGGATGTGGGCCAGCACGGCCTCGGCCATGGTGCTGTGGGCGGGAGACCGTGGACGCGGCTGCAGCGCTTGTCCCAATGGCTTGCGGGGCAACCCGCCCGCGGCAGCGCTGAGCATGAGGGCCCCGAGAACCCCGGCGACGAACCAGCCGTCGCCGTAGCCACGCCAGAGCGCGACCGCACTCAGGACCAGGCTCGTCAGGGCGGCGCCTCGGAAGGCCGCCACGCGCAAAGCTGCCGCGTGGGGCGGGCCGCCGTCCGGCCTGATCTCACTGGTGTCCGTCATGATGTTGCAGGGCCCCGGCTGGATGTCGCGTCAGGTTCTACAGCATCGGGCCGGAAAGTGGACTTGCATTTTTGGGATCGATCCGATGCTCCCTTCTGAGATGAGCGCATCGTTTGATGCGAGGACGCGCGCTCCGAAGAGTCATTTCCCGAGAGTCACCTCCCGGCCGATCCCTCCTCGGCAAGCTCCTCGTCGGGCTTGAACGCCCCTCGCGACGACCGGAGGCGGTTGCGGACTTCGTAGGCGCCCAGGAGGGCCAGGGCCACGACGAAGGGAACGAGATAATAGCACAGGCGATAGAGCAGGAGCGCACCCAGCACCGGCTCGCGGGGATAGCTCGAGAGCGCCAGGAGGATCGTGGCCTCGAAGACGCCGAGGCCGCCGGGCGCATGGCTCGCCACGCCCAGCATGACGGCGAAAATATAGACCGCGAGGAAAGTCTCGAAGCCGAGGCCGTGTCCTCCGGGCAGAAGGATGAAGAGCACCCCGGCCCCGGCGCAGACGTCGCAGGCGCCGATCAGGATCTGGGCCAGGGACAGGCGCAGGCCCGGAAGCTCGAGCTTCCACCCCTGGATCCGGACGATCCGGCGTTTGAACGATACCCAGACCAGATAGCCCGCGACGAACACGGCTGCGGCGAGGCCGATCAGCTGATTGACCCAGATATGGGTATAGACGAGGCTCGCCAGCTCGTCCGCCTGCCGGATCATGCTCGTGGCCAGGACCAGGGCCATGCCGAGCCAGAAGGTCACGCCGGTGATCACCGTCAGGCTTGCCACCCGTCCCGGACTGACCCCCTTGGGAGAATAGAGCCAGTAGCGGACCGTGCCCGCCGTGAGCAGGGGAAAACCCAGGGTGAAGCTCACCGCATAGGACGTGAAGGAGGCCATCGCGGTGGTGCGATACGGGATCTTGAGCTTGAGTTGCCTCAGCGCGATGGCGTCATAGCAGGTCAGAAGGCTGTAGCTGATGGTGGTGAAAAGGATCGCCAGGCCGATCTGGCGCAGGCTCGCCGCCGTGAAGGCGGCCTTCAGTTCGTTCACGTCGATTTCAGAGACGATATGCCAAAGAACGACAAGGGATGCCCCGAACAGGATGACGCTGGCGGCCATGCCGATCCAGGCGAAGCGACGCGAGCGGCGCTCCTTGGGATGCAAGGCGTCGGCAGATGCGATGTCCGGCGGGGCAACCGGATTGGGGCTCATATCGTTCATGAAAGGGTTCAACCAGCCTCGGCGTCGGATGCCGCTTCAGGGTTCAAGGGCTGTCCTGCATCTATGCGCTCCGGCTGCGGAGCGCCAGATACGGGCGGCTTCTTAGTCCTTTCTCCCCTCAGGGGCTACTCTTTCGCCATTAAAATCACAAATTGAGCACGATTTAGGTTGTCAGCATCAAAAAGGCCTTCAACAATGAAGTTCCCTTTGGCAGGAGAACAGGCGGCAAGTCGCGCCCCCAGGGAGACCCGAGTGGATTTCAATGCAACGGAGAATCAGTTTGCCGTTCTGGCGGAATCCTTGCCCCAGCTCGTCTGGTCGGCCCGTGCCGATGGGTCACACGATTATTTTAACCGCCGCTGGCATGAATTCACGGGTCTGACCCCCGAGCAGTCCGAGGGAGATGGCTGGCTCAACGCGGTGCACCCCAAGGACATGCCCGAGGTTCGGGTGCAATGGCTGCGATCGATCGAGACCGGGGCGCCCTATGAATGGGAATACCGGATCCGTAACGCCGCGGGCCGTTACGAATGGGTCCTCAGCCGCGCCGTTCCGATCCAGGCCCTTTCCGGCGATACGATGCGCTGGTTCGGCACCAGCACCAATATCGATGCCCAGAAGAGGGCGGAGGAAGCCGTCCGTAGGCTGGAGACCCGCTATCGCTTGGCCCTCGAGGCGGCCGATCTCGGCACATGGCAGATCGATCTGGAGAAGAAGCAGGTTCTCTGGGACGAGGGCACCTGCGCTCTCTATCGGATCCTGCATGACGGATCGCTCAACCTTCCCTTGGGCCAGGTCATCGACATGATTCACCCCGATGATCGGGATGAGGTGCAGGCCCGTATCGCGAAGGCCTGCGACCCGCAATCGGACGGACATTACGAGAGCGAGTACCGGGCGATCCTGCCCGACGGGAAACTCCGCTGGTTCCGCTCGGTCGGGCAGGCCTTCTTCGCGGTCGACGGGGACAAACCCCATGCCGTGATTCTCTCCGGCGTGGTCAGCGACATCACCGAACGGCACGCTTTCGAGGAGGCCCAGCAGCTCCTCACGCGTGAGTTGAACCATCGCGTCAAGAACCTGTTCGCCATCGCCAACGGCATGGTCTCGATGACTGCGCGCACGGCCAAAGATCCGAAGGAGATGGCGACCGCGCTCCGCGGCCGCCTGAGCGCGCTCTCGCGGGCTCACGAGCTCGTACAGCCTGCCTCCTCCATCGCACAAGGATCGGGGGCGGACGTCGATCTCGCCCGATTGTGCGAAGCCGTGCTCGAGCCTTATCGTCAATCCGGCTCCGACCGGGTCGATATTCAAGGACCGGGCGTTCGTGTGGGCTCCAACACCACGACGAGTCTTGCGCTGGTGCTGCATGAACTGGCCACGAATGCCGCCAAATACGGCTGCCTTTCGAACCCGGACGGCCATTTGTCGATCCGATGGACCATTCACAACGAAATGGTCGATCTCTACTGGACCGAGGGCGGCGGCCCCGCGGTCGAGAGCAAGCCGGATTTCGAAGGTTTCGGCACGCAGCTCTCCCAGAGAAGCATCGCGGGTCAGCTCGGCGGCACGCTGGAGCAGGAATGGCTGCGCGAAGGCCTGCGCGTCCACATGACCCTTCCTCTCAATCGCCTGACGGGCTAGAGCATCGTGCGAAAAAGTGGACCCGGTTTTTCGCTCAAACGATGCGCTGATCTATAGTGGGAGCATCGAACGCAAAAGTGGGCGCCGGCTTTGCGTGAAAAGATGCTCGACACCAGAAACTTGATGCATCGGATATGGGTTCGATGTCACGTCCGATGCCGGATCGCGATCAAGCCCTGCACCCTCCGGAAACGCACATGACCCCTCACCGCTCTGTCCTCGTCCTGGGCGGCGCACGCTCGGGCAAGAGCCAGCTCGCCCAGCAATGGGCCGAGGCGGCCTCGACCGCCCGCGTTCTCGTCGCGACGGCGCAAGCCTTCGACGACGAAATGCGGGAGCGCATCGCGCATCATCGATCAGAGCGCGATTCGTCCTGGCAGGTGGAGGAGGCACCGCTCGACCTCGTTTCGGCCATTCGCGCGACGGCCGCGCCCGATCGTGTCGTGCTCGTCGACTGCCTGACCCTGTGGCTCTCCAACATCATGCTGGACGGACGCAATGCCGGGCATGAGATCGACGCACTGGTCGATGAACTGAAAGCGCTGAAAGGTCCACTTCTCCTCGTCTCGAACGAGGTCGGCCAGGGAATTGTCCCCGCGACCGCTCTCGGCCGCGCCTTTCGCGACGAGCAGGGCCGGCTCAATCAGCGGGTCGCGGCGGCATGCGATGCCGCCATTCTCGTCGCCGCCGGGTGCCCGGTCCTCCTCAAGCCGGCCCCTCCTTTGAACCTGCGCCTCGCCTGAGCCGGCCCTTTCAACGCACCTTCGCCTGGACCTCCGCCGCCAATGCGTCGATGAGCGCAGGCGTCGAAGGTCCGCCACAGAGCGCGAACTTGCCCGGCACCACCAAGCGGCGCTTGGGCGGCAAGGCATTCATGAGGGCCGGGTGAGAGAAGATTGCCGTTCCGTTATCCACGGCGCTCCCGGCATCCTCGTCGACGACGAGATAATCGGGTGGAGACGTCACGATGGATTCGAGACGGGCCACACCGCCATAGGGCGCTCCCAAGACCTCCTGATGAAGCCGGAACCCCATGTGCCGCAAGAGCTCGTTCATGGGGGAATCCGCCGGGGAAACCCACCCGCCCCGGTCATAGACAAGGATGCTGGGCTTGCCCTTGACGATGCCCTTCGTACGGGAAAGCGCGGCTTCGATCTCGACGATCAGGTCCTCGCCGCGCTCGGGATGCCCCAATGCGCGCGCCATCGTGCGGATCTGCTCCTGCCCCTCCTTCAGGCTCGTCCACGGCCCGAGAGGCAGAACCTTCAGCCCCTGGGCCTTGAGGAGCGCGGCCTGGTTGTGTCGACCGTAGGTCCCTGACAGCACGAGATCCGGACGGCTGAACAGGATCGTCTCCGCCTGCCCGTCATTGAGGGGAATGCCCCTGGCCTGTTCGACCATGACCGAGACCTTAGGATCCATGACGAGATGGCTCAGAGAAGCGATCTGTCCCCGATCCGCGAAGGCCAGCAGCATCTCGTCCGTGCAGAGATTGAGAGAGACCACATGCCGGGGTCGCTGCTGCGCCTCTGCCGCGCCCCCCAAAGCAAAGGCGATGCAGATAGGCCACATCCATCTGGAAAACCGATCGAGGCGCAGTTGCGGCATGACGGACAAGCTCGTAAGGAAGGATCCGACGTTGGTGCCTCACATCGTGAGGTGAAACGGGAACACGGTGCGGACCTTGTCCTAATCCGTGGCTGCCCCCGCAACTGTGAGCGGTAAGCGGCAATCCTTCATGCCACCGAACCCTCGGGCGCGACAAGCTCAAGAGGAATTGGGAAGGCGGATTGCTCGCGATGACCCGCAAGCCAGGAGACCGGCCGGCGTCGAGAACGCAACCCGTATTGCTTGCCGGCGGGGCGAGCAGGAGGTCTTCATGGTCGTGCCTTTGCGCCGCTTCTTCGCGGCATCCGTTTCGTTATGTGTCATTTCGCTGGACGCCGCCCGGGCGCAGACGTTCGCCGATCCCATTCCTGAGCCCGACTTCGTGGTCACGGCCACGCGCTCACCCCTCGCCATCTCGCGGGCCGGCAGCGCGATTTCGGTGATCCCCGGCGAGGACATCGAAAAAGAATCTCCGAAGAATCCTGCCGATGTCCTGCGCCGTGTGCCGGGCGTCACCGTCGTCGAGACCGGCGGCCCCGGCGGGACGACGACGGTTCGCATTCGCGGCGCCGATGCCGGGCAGACGCTTGTCCTGATCGACGGTATCCGCGTGAACGATCCCTCCTCCGATGCCGGCGAGTTCGACTTCTCCAATCTTTCCGCCGTCGATATCGAGCGGATCGAAGTCCTGCGCGGCCCGCAATCCGCGATCTACGGCTCCGATGCGATTGGCGGCGTGATCAACATCATTACGCGCAAGGGCAAGGGCGCGCCGCGTTTCAGCGTCGGCGTGGAGGGCGGCAGCTATGGCACCAAAGCCGGACGGGCCGCGGTTTCAGGCAGCGAAGGCCCCATCTCCTACGCGTTCTCGACGACAGGCTTCGACACGCTGGGCTTCTCGCGCTACGGCTACCGGATCGGCCGTATCGAAGACGCGCTCACCTCCCCTCTCGAGGCCGACGGCGCCCGGCGCCTGGGCGCGGCGGGACGTGTCGCGGTCGCTCTTTCGCCGAACGCGGAATTCGAGATCGGAGGCTATACGAGCCACAACAAGGCCGATCTCGACAACGATGCCGGCTTCGATGCGTTGCCCGATGGCCCCTCCTCGACGCAGCAGCGTCTCTACGAAGGTCACGCGCGTCTGACGCAGAATGCGTTCGACGGCATTCTCAAGAACAGCCTTCTCGTTTCCGGCAGCCGCACGGATCGCGATTACCGTCTGATCGGCTCATATGCCTTGCCGAGCCTCTATTGGGATGAATACGGATACCAGGGCGGCCGCCTGTCGGCGGAATACCAGGGCGATCTGAAGCTCGGAGCGCTCGGCCTGCTGACGCTGGGCGCCAAGGTCGAGGAAGAGACACTGGTTTCCACGACGCGCAATGTTCTCCCGTTCGAGACGCCGACATACAACAATGTCGATGCATCACAGACGACGCGCTCGCTCTATGCGCTCCACCAGTTCAGTCTCATCGAGAATCTTCATCTCTCGCTGGGCGGTCGCGTCGACGCTGTAGAGGGAGGAGACACCTTCGGAACATGGCGCGCAACGGCGGCATACGACATTCCGGACTCCGGCACCAAGTTGCGGGCCAGCGTCGGCACGGGCGCGAAGGCGCCAACCCTGTACCAGCAGTTCGATCCGTTCTCCGGCACGGCCGATCTGGAATCGGAGCGCTCCATCGGCTTCGATATGGGCGTCGATCAACGCCTCGCGGACGACCGTGTGCTGATTTCGGCAACGTTCTTCGCCAACCGCTTCCGAAACCTCATCGCCTACGGGATGGCGGAAAGCTGCCGCCCGGAGCAGATCTATGGCTGCTTCATCAATGTGAACCGGGCCCGCACCAGCGGCGTGGAACTCTCGGCCGATGTGGAGGTCGTTCCCGCCTGGCTTCGCATGAAGGCGAACTATACCTATCTCGAGGCCTTCGATGAGGACACGGACCTGCGCCTTGCGCGCCGTCCGCAGCACCAGGGCCGTCTCGGCCTGATCATCACGCCCATGCCCGGGCTCTCGATCGAACCCTCCGTCGTGCTTGTGGAAAGTCGCTTCTCCTCTCCCGGAGAGAGGTACGAACTCGCGCCCTATGCGCGTTTCGATGTCTATGCCGATTACAGGATCAGCGACACCTTCAGCGTCTATGCCCGCGCGGAAAATCTCACCGATGCGCGCTATCAGGAGGTCTACGATTACGGCACGGCCGGTCGCTCCTTCTACGCCGGCTTGCGGGCAACGTGGTAAGCGCCGCGAATGGCGGATAACAAAGGCCCGGCGCTCTGACATTTTGATCTTGAGCGTCTTTCCACGCAAAACCGGTTCCCACTTTTGCGTTCGACGCTCGAAGCGCCGGGCCTTTGCGCTGCGGGAATTGTGGCAATTGCGTGCAATTTTGCAGCCGCCGGGCTCCGACCATGACCCATTTCGAGCGTCAGGGCTCCTACGAACGAGCTTGCGACTGACCTTGCGACAACCTGTCCCGACATTCGTGTGGAACCGGACGGTGAAGCCTGAAAACCCCTTTGTTTAGAGAGCTTACTCCTCAAAACGAGAGGTGACGGTTTGTCGCGATCCGGAACATTTGCCTAGCGAAAGGTCAAGCTGACCTATTCTGGACATATCCCCCTATCACATACTCGCCCTCGTCAATGAAGAAGGGCTGCACACCCGTTTTGCGGAGAAGCAGTCAATCCTGTGGGGGCTTTTTCGAATGCAGGTTGCTCTGACAGCGCTTCACCGCGCATGCCAGTCATCGGTGTTTCGTCACAAAGACAGTGCTTTTATCGGGCTACAGGCGCGCGATGCGCTCCGGAGCCTTTCTACCTTTTGTACCCGCTATGCTCTGCTCATCGTCGTCGTGAGTGCGGGCCTAGGTCCCTGCGCGGCCGCAGGGACGGGAGCCTCACAGGCTCTCGCAGCACCTTCGCAGGACCAGGATGCGGGCCCCTTCGACGTGGCGCCTCGGCCGGCCGCGCAGATCGCCACGGCCGACCCACTCGAAACCGTCACTCCGGTCGATCCTGCAGAGACGCTCACCTATGCCCGATTGCAGGAGCTTTTCATCACTTCGATGCCACTCACCAATCCGCCCGCTGCGGAAGGCGATGTGGGGAATGACGTTGACCCGACCCCTGTAGAGTACGTGGATTTCGAGGAGATGCGCGTTCCGCGCTGGATCGTCGACACGATCCTCCGCGCATCGGAAATCACCGGCGCCGATCCCGTTTACATGATGGCGCTCGCCGACAAGGAATCGAGCTTTCTTCCTGGCAACAAAGCCTCGACCTCGTCCGCTGTCGGCCTTTTCCAGTTCATCACGAGCACGTGGCTCGAAGCCGTGCAATCGTTCGGCGCAAAATACGGACTGATCATGGAAGCCTCGTCGATCGGGAGGCAGGACGGGAAGCTCACGATATCCGACGAAGCCAAGCGCGAATACGTTCTTGGCCTGCGCCGCAATCCCTACATCTCGGCCCTCATGGCCGCCGAGATGATGAAGCGCGACAAGACGAAGATCGAGGCGAAACTCGGCCGAAAGCTCAGCCGCTCGGAATTCTATCTCTCGCACTTCTTCGGGGTGGACAGCGCGAGCAAGTTCATCGCCCTCGTGGACGACACGCCGAAGAAGAGCGCGAAGAGCGCGTTCCCCAAAGCGGCCCAATCCAACAAGTCGCTCTTTTATGCCAAGGACGGCAAGAAGACCCGGCAGCTCAGCGTGTCCGAGGTCTACGGCAAGATCGATACGATGATCGACAAGCGCCTGAACCGCTATGAGGATGTTTCTTCCCGCGTCACCGCGGAAGTCGAGTTCTGATCCGGCCCTGCGCTGTCCTCTGCCTGATCGCTCGCGGCAACCTCCGTCCGGGCCACCACCGTGGGGGCAGCGGAGTTGGTGGAAGCGACCACGAAGCCGCCCATCACCGGCGCACGCTGAACCCGGACGATGCGCAGGATGATGAAGACCACGAGTCCCAGCGAGGCGGCCGCCGCATAAATGAAAAGGCCATCAGGCCCCAGCAGCTCCATGGCGACGGCACCGAACAGGGGGCCGACGGTCACGCCCGCCGCCCATGCGAAGAGAAGCGTGCCGACCGTGGAGACGATGCGGCCGGGCTCGACGATGTCGCAGGCATGGGCCACGCAGACGGAATAGATGCAGAGCGCCAGGCCGCCCCAGGCGGCGAAGCTCCACAGGATCATGTCCTGCGCCCCGTGCGCGCTCGCGAAGAGGATGAGCATCGAGATCAGGCTCGTGCCCGCCGCCAGCCCTGCGATGATATAACGCCGGTCTGCCCGGTCGGAGAGCCAGCCGAGCGGCCATTGCAGCACGAGACTTCCGGCCTGGAGTGCGAACAGAAGCGCCGCGGCCCGCTCCTGGCTCAGACCGATACTCACGCCGAAAACCGGCGTGATGGCGATCACCGGCCCGTTGACGAGGCCCACCACGAAGGAGCCCACGACGGCCGAGGGCGCGAGGGCGAAAAGATACCGGACGTCGATCTTCACGCCGACCGGCGCCGGCGGCTCCTTCGTGCTCGTGGCGGCAATCGGAAGCAGGGACAGCGATATCACGGCACTCACGGCCATGAACAATCCATCGGTCCCGATATCCCCGAAGCCGATGCCGAGCGGCGACAGCATCAGGGCGATCTTGGTGGCGATCATATAAAACGAGAGAATTCGCCCGCGATGGCTCGATGAAGCACGCGCGCTGATCCAACCGTCCGTCACGGTGAAGATGCAGGCCAGCGTCACGCCCGTCAGCGCACGTAAAATCACCCAGGCCGGCGTGGAATGGGCCTGCGTCATCGCCAGCACCAGCACGGCGACCAGGGCGGCTAGGCTCGCGAAAGCCCGGATGTAGCCGACATGGCGGATGAAGGCCGGAGCCAGGAGGCAGCCGGTCGAGAAGCCGAGGCCGTACCCCGCCGCCACGATGCCGATCGCGGAGACCGAAAGGCCTTCGGCCTGCATGCGCAACGGCATGACAGCTTGGAGCAAGCCATTACCGGCCTGCAGCAACGTGGTGGCGACCGTAATGGTCCAGATCAGAGCGAGGGAAGAATTCACGATCACGCAGGGCAAGGCAGCGGCGGGCACCGCGCCAACACCGCGTCAACAAAGAGAGAGCAGACACCCTGCAAGATCAAGCCCCGATCCGCCCGGATGACTCAAACTTCCGTCTACATCGCTACAACCGATGCCATGGGCTTACAGGTGCATCGCGTTTTTGGAAAAGCTCGCGAACAGATAATACCCGTTGAACCGGACCCCGGTCATGGCGGCCTGCCTGTCGAAGCCAAGCGGAAGCTCGCCCATGTCGAGGCGCCCACCGAACTGCCATTGCGGCCCGGTGACGAAGGCGGGCACCGAACGCTCTTCCGGAACCGCACAGACAAGGCCGTCCTGCTGCGTACTGCGGAACAGGTTGTAAGCGTACATGCCCTCCTCCATGGTCATCCTCGTTGCCATCACGAATCGCACTTTGCAGACAAACCGTGACGGGAGTGTGATATTGCGGCGCAGCAACAAAGGAAGGCACCGGATCCTGAAGCGGAACCGGGCAGCGCCTTTCACGAATCCAGGTGCCCGTCCCTGGCAGGGAGCCTTGAATGCCCATGCATATCATCGTAATCGGCAGGGAAGGGCAAGTCGCCCGTGCCATGGCGGAGCGCGCCTCCTCGCATCGGGCCGAGACCCTTCTGCTCGGACGGCCCGAGCTGGACCTCGCCGAACCATCGGCAATCGAGGACATTCTGCGGCGGGCAGGCGGCGACCTGATCGTGAATGCAGCGGCCTACACGGCTGTCGATCAGGCTGAAGCGGAACCGGGAGCGGCAGAGGCGGTCAACGCCATCGGCGCCGGCGCCCTCGCAGGCGCGGCCCGGTCGATGGGCATGCCGTTCATCCAGCTTTCGACGGATTATGTCTTCGACGGCACCCTTTCCCGCCCTTACAGGGAGGACGATGCCGTCCATCCCCTGGGGGCATATGGCCGCTCCAAGCTCCTCGGAGAGAAGGCTGTCGCCGCTGCGACCGACGATCACGTGATCCTGCGGACGGCCTGGATCTACAGCCCGTTCGGCAGGAATTTCGTCAGGACCATGCTTCGACTGGCGGCGGATCGGGACGAGATCGGCGTGGTCGCCGACCAGATCGGCTCTCCGACGAGCGCCCTCGATCTCGCCGACGGCATCTATGGAGTGGCCAGAAATCTTCTTGAGAATCCTCGGGAGAGCAAGCTGCGCGGCGTCTTCAACATGGCCGGAAGCGGCTTTGCGAGCTGGGCCGAATTCGCCACGGAGATCTTTGCCGTGTCGGCTCGCCTGGGCGGTCCGTTCGCCAGGGTCCGCCCCCTGTCGACAGCCGACTATCCCACGCCGGCGAAGCGGCCCGGCAACTCCCGTTTGGACTGCGCGACGCTCGAAGCGATTCACGGAATTCGCCTTCCCGTCTGGCGCGCCTCCCTGGAGCCCTGCCTCCTGCGGCTGATCGGCGAGGTCCCGGGCCGCTCATCACCGTGAGACGAAAGGCGGGATCATTCCTCTAAAAAAACATTTGTTCTTTTAAAAGAACGAACATAGCATCGGCTCATGGACACACGTCGTGACTCCGATTATCGGCTTGAGACCCGCCTCGTTCACGAAGGTCAGGAGCGGACCCCCTTCGGCGAGACATCCGAGGCGCTGTTCATCACGCAGGGCTTCATCTATGAAACCGCTGAGAGCGCCGAGCGCCGTTTCCTGAACGAGGAGCCGGGCTACAGCTACAGCCGCTACTCCAATCCAACCGTCGACATGTTCGAGCAGCGCATGGCCTCTCTGGAGGGAGCCGAAACCGCCCGCGCGACGGCAAGCGGCATGGCGGCGGTCACCGCCGCGATGGTGAGCCAGGTTCAGGCCGGAGACCACGTGGTGGCGGCACGGGGCCTCTTCGGCTCGTGCCGCTGGGTGGTCGAGGACTTCCTCCCCCGGTTCGGGGTCGCCTGCACCCTGGTCGACGGCCCCGACGTCGAGGCTTGGCGCAAGGCCGTCCGCCCGGACACGAAGGCCTTTCTCCTGGAAACGCCCTCCAATCCCAGCCTGCAGATCATCGACATCGCGGCCGTGGCCCGGATCGCCCATGAGGCGGGAGCGACGCTGACCGTCGACAACGTCTTCGCCACGCCGCTCTACCAGAAGCCCCTGGCGCTCGGTGCGGATTGCGTCGTCTATTCCGCCACCAAGCACATCGACGGCCAGGGCCGCTGCCTGGGGGGCGTCATTCTGGGCTCCACGGCGTTCATCGAGAGCAAGGTCCAGCAGTTTCTGCGCATGACCGGCCCGTCGATCTCACCGTTCAATGCATGGGTTCTTCTCAAGGGCCTGGAAACGCTGTCCTTAAGGGTGGAGCGTCAGACGGCCAACGCGGCCTTCCTGGCCGACGCCTTGCACGATCATTCCAAGCTGCAGGGCCTCACCTATCCGGGCCGCGCTGATCATCCCCAGGCCGAGTTGATCCGCCGCCAGATGAGCGGGGCCTCGACCATGATCGCGCTGGACGTGAGAGACGGGAAGGACGGCGCCTTCCGCTTCATGAACGGACTGCAGCTCATCCGTATTTCGAACAACCTCGGCGACGCAAAAAGCCTTGTCACTCACCCGGCCACCACGACCCACCAGCGGTTCGCGCCGGAACTGCGCGCCGAGATGGGGATCTCGGACGGCCTCGTGCGGCTCTCGGTGGGATTGGAGCATCGCGACGATCTGCTCTCGGATCTGCGGAACGCCCTCGACAACGTCTGACCGGTACAGTGCTTGTGCCTGTCGTCACGGTCGTAACGCCCCTGTGCGCGCTGCTCCTGCATCTTGGCCTTCGCCCATCGGGCGATCTCCACGCCTGAGACCGGCGTTCGCGAGCCCGAGAAGGATCACCTTTCGGAACATGGCCAGGCTCATCACGTTGGCCTCTCACCCGATCAGCAAGGAGGCTGCCATGAAGTGTCAGTTCTGCCACCAGGACGTCGACGATCCCTGCCACGATCCGCAACAGATGCAGCAGCGCGCGATGAACCACGTGGAGCGTTGCGAGCGCGCCCTGCAGAGCCGGCGGGGCATGAATACAGGCGCGCACCGTGATGTTCAGGACAAAGGATGAGCCATGACCCGAAGCGACGACCAATGCGATCGACGCGCAGCCTGAGGAGACGCCATGGCAGGAAAAGCCCGCATGAGACCGTCCTGGAAAAAGCAAAAGCGCCGCAAGGGTAAACCTTCAGGGGCGCGGGACGATCGGGTCGCGCAGCGCAGCTCACGCCCGTGAAATTCCTTGGCGAAGGCGGCCTGCTCCCGCAGGCCGCCTTCTTGTTGAATGCAAGGCCGTTTCCAGCCGAAATCAACGGCCAGGATATGAAATACCCTTACTTGAAACGGTTCGAACTTTCCATGTGATTTTACACACAGTCCGATTGATGGGATTGTGATCAGAACAACAACAACATGCAATTCAGCAGGGAACTTGTCAGGAGGACTATCATGACTGCATCGTCACTCAGCTTCAGGCTTGCCGTTCTTTTTGTCGTCGCCGGAATGGCCATGGGCATCGGAATGGCGGCGTCCCAAGACCACTCGATCATGCCGGCTCACGCGCATCTGAACCTCCTCGGTTGGGTGTCCTTGTTCTTGTTCGGAATTTATTATGAGCGCCGCCCGGCCTTGAATGCGAGCCGAACGGCAATGGTCCAGGTCGTGCTTTGGTCCGTCGGCACGGTTGTCCTCACGGTCGCCGTCGCCGCCATCCATCTCGGCTACACCGCCGCCGATCCGATTGCGGCGATCGCATCGCTCGTTATTCTGGCTGCGATGTTGATATTCGCCTATTTCGTCTTCCGCCCCGCTCCCGTTGTCGAGGCCGGTCCCACCATGCGGATGACTGCCGCCGAATAGCAGCCGCCCAAGGGCAATCATGAAAAAGGCCCCGCACGATGGCGGGGCCTGTTCTACGATGACTGCTCTGAAATCAAACGGCGATGCGCAATCCATATAAAATTCGAATTGGTGATATTGGAAAGTTCGATCCTGCGGCGAACGGATCATGCATTCCACGCAAGATCATGAAAGGAGCCGGGTCTCGTCTCATGTGAGGACCGCCTCCCATCGGCATCGGTTAAATCACGAAGAAATCGGCCGCCGTCAGGGCCATCTTGTTTTCAATGACGGCAAACCTGACCGCAGCCCCCTCGCCCGATCCGTCGGCGTCGTAGGAGAGCGCGCCGGTCTTGTTGTTATAGACAATGTAGTCGTTTGAATCCTTGGCCTTCTCACCGATCGTGACGACGCTCGACGACAAGGATCCGGTTTTGGTCAGTTTCCTGAAGATCGCGTTGTCGAGGCGGATCGAGTCGTCCTTCACGTTGAAGTCCGTGATGTAGTCGACATCCTTGCCGATGGCGGTATCGAACACGAATGCGTCCTCGTGGCTGCCGCCGGTCAGCACATCGCTTCCGGCCTTGCCCCACAGCACGTCACGGCCCGCGTTGCCCTTCAAAAGCTCGTTGCCCGAAGCGCCCTTCACGTAGTTGTTGCCGTTCGACCCTTCGATGGTCTTGGTCGTCGCAGGACGGCCCGGAGTCGGTGCGTCCGGGTTTGGCTTCGGCGTTGGCTCAGGAGCCGGCCCGGGCGTGGAGGGGGTGGACGGCGTCGTGACCTTGCCGTCGTGGTTGAACGAGAGCGCATAGAACGATGTCTGGCCGTAGCCTGAGCCGTTCGACTCGTTGGCGCCCAGATAGGCGCCTGCCTTGAAGTAGAAGCTGTCCGACTGCCACACCGCGTTGATGGTGGAGTGCGAGTGATAGACCTTTCCGTCGGCGTGAATGTCGACGTCGAGCACGCTGCCCTTTGCATGGATCGTGTACGAGAATTTCTCGTTCAGCGACACGTTCGGCGTGGTGCCGTCGTCGGCCTTGAACGTGAAGTCATGTTCCTTGCTGTCGGCACCCGACTGATCATTGGCGAAATACAACGTGTTGTCGTGCCAGTAGAGGCGGACGAGTTCGTCATCCTGACCGTGGATCTGGCCGATCACGACCTTCCTGCCCTCGCCATCGCGCATCGGTGCGGCATCGACCTCGAGAGTGGCGCTCATGAAGCCGCCGGTCTTGAGACTCCACTCCGCTTTCGCCGTGCCGTTCATCTCGCGCAGTTCGGAGCGTGCATAGGATGAACCGCTGGTCGTTGCGCCATCGACCGGAGCATAGAAGACCATCGCGCCGTCGGAACCCGTATGGAAATACTTGCCGTTCTGATAACCGCTCAGGTCGGAAACCTCCAATGCCTCGCCGGAGGTCTTTCCTGACGAGTCGACCGGTAGAGTGATCTTCCAATCGGACAGGCTGAAATTGCCGCTGGGCGCGACATCGGGATTCAAAGACATGAGTATTGCCCCACGCATTCCCTGAACTCCACTCCGGGAGCTTCTATTGAATTACGTATATTTTACTGTATCGAAAGCAAATTCTCTAAAATGTACAAACAATACAATGGTGAATGAAAATTCCATTACGTTATGTACAATTCTACTTTCCGCAATGGACGTTACTACTCAATAAAACACCGAAATCCTTTTCCATACAGAATGGGGCGAAATCGTGACCTTAATGAATTATTGTTAAGGTGCCGCCACTCCTGTCCGAGCCGTTGGTTCCATAACGGTCGACGAGCGCCAGTCGAAGGCGGAGGCCAGCAGGCCCAATGCCAAGACCGTGCCAGAACGATGCCATCCCGGATCCTCCGCCTCACGGCTCCCCGACCTGATCGTCGCCGGGCTGCTTCGGGGCCAGGGGCGTGAACAGGCAGCGGTCGGGCTTGAGGTCGATGAGCGGCGTGCCGTCGAGGCAATCGAGCCCACGCACCAGCAATGTCGCTCCCTCGATCCCCACCAGTTCGACGACCGAGGTTCCGATCGGGTTGGGCCTGACCGGGGATCGCAGCGAGAACACGCCACGCGTCGTGCCGTCGTTGCGGGGGCTCTGAAGGACGATGTCGCGCCGCGACCGGTCGAGCCAATAGAGCACCTCCAGACGCTTGTAGGCGTCGATCCCGGACAGTCCTGCCGCCCACGGCTCGAAGAGTTCGATCCGGCAGACCGGACCATCGAGGCGGCCTTGACGCGGGCATTCGAGCCGCAAGGTCCATGGCGTGCGGATCCGCCCGATGAACATCAGCTCGGCATCGGTGGATGTCGGCAGCTCGACTGCCACCTCCGATGCCCTGATCTCATTTTCCCTGACCATGGTCGCTCCGCTCACCTGTCAATGGCGATCATCACGTCGGAGGCCTTGATCACGGCATAGGCCTGCTCCCCGACCTGGAGTGCGAGTTCATCGACCGCCTCGTTGGCGATCGAGGCGGTCACGATGGTGCCATCC
Source organism: Microvirga sp. M2 (assembly GCF_047497095.1). Classification (NCBI taxonomy): domain Bacteria; kingdom Pseudomonadati; phylum Pseudomonadota; class Alphaproteobacteria; order Hyphomicrobiales; family Methylobacteriaceae; genus Microvirga; species Microvirga sp. M2. The sequence goes on along the minus strand of NZ_CP134064.1, from coordinate 948,579 downwards.
AAAAGCTCACCCAATTGGGCGTCACTCAAGGCTACGTGATAGAAGCGCCGGGAGAAGTCCCGGCTGATCTCGGCTGGAAGCTCTACCCGCCGCCCGGCCACCTCGGTGAGGCGACGCTTCTGCGCCCTGGCCCATGGACTGGCCAGAAACACAAGGATGACGAGAGCAGAACCAAGATGGAACATCATGGACGAATCTCGGGGATGGACGAGCGCCTGACATTGCCATGGTCATGCGCGCCGCGCTATAGCCAATGAAACATAACGCTCAGGGAGGTTGATATCATGCGGATTGCCCATCGTCTCGGATTGTCGCTCCTCGGTGCGGCGCTTCTTGGTCTGGGGCTTGGCCCCGCGCCGATCTGCGGTCCGGCGCAGGCGCAGGGCAAGGAACTCGTCATCTTCGCAGCCGCCAGCCTGAAGAATGCCCTCGATGAGGCGTCGGCCGGCTTCGTGACGCAGACCGGCAAGCCCGCCCCGAAGATCTCGTACGCCGCCAGCAACACCCTGGCCAAGCAGATCGAGGCCGGAGCCCCCGCCGATGCCTTCGTCTCGGCCGATCTCGACTGGATGGACTATCTCGCCCACAAAAACCTGATCCGGCCTGAGACCCGGGTGAATTTGCTCGGCAACAGGATCGTGCTCGTCGCGCCCAGGAACGAAGCCAAGCCGATCGCGATCGGACCGGGTCTTGATCTCGCGGCCGTGCTGGGCGCAGGCAGGCTCGCCATGGGCAACATCGATGCGGTGCCGGCGGGCAAGTACGGTAAGGCCGCGCTGGAGAAGCTCGGAGCGTGGGACGGCGTGAAGAACCGGGTCGCCCAGGCCGACAACGTGCGGGGCGCACTCCTGCTCGTGTCCCGCGGCGAGGCGCCGCTCGGCATCGTGTATCAGACCGACGCCGCGTCGGATCCCAATGTCACCGTCGTGGGCACCTTCCCGGAGGACAGCCACCCGCCGATCATCTACCCGGTCGCCGTGACGAAGGACTCGAGCAACCCCGATGCGGGGGGCTTCGTAGCCTATCTTCGCTCATCCGGGGCCAGGCCCGCCTTCGAGAAGCAGGGCTTCACCATCCTGAACAAGCCCGCTCCCAATTCGTGAGACAGAGCCGTCAGGCCTGAACCGCGATCAGCTCGGACAGGCGCGCGACATCCTCGGCCACGGCCCGATCGGTGGCTTCCTGCATGCGGCGGTAGCGGGCGAGAACCTCGATCCCGAGCGGCGTCAGGCTGGCGCCGCCGCCCGCCTTGCCTCCCGCGGACGAGATCACGAGCGGCTGGCGGAAATAGTGGTTGAGGGTGTCGACGAGCGTCCAGGCCCGCTTGTAGCTCATCCCCATGCGCCGGCCGGCCGCGGCGATCGAGCCGGTTTCCTGGATGCCCTGGAGCAGATCGGCCTTGCCGGGGCCGAGCATGGTCTCCGCATCGAAGTAAATCCGCAGCCTGGCCTGGGGATATGCCGTCACCCTTCTCTCCCGCCCTGAGCACACTCTGAAGGTGACTTACCCGCATTGTTCGGACAGGAGCAAGCGGATGGACCGGAACTCCTCCATCGAGGTCCGCTGACGGGACAGGCGCCGCTCGCAGATCAGGGCGGAATAGTCCCTCCCGCTATCGGAGGATGCGGCGGGCCCTCGGGAGGCAGCGCAATGCCGCTCGGCTGCCGATTCGCCTGCAGGAAGGGCTCGCCACCCGGAATGGAGCGTCAGCCGCGCCGCGCCGCTTCGATCGCGGCAACGTCGATCTTCATCATGCCCATCATCGCCTCGAACGCGCGTTTGGCTTCATCGCCGCCAGCCGCCAGCGCCTCCGTCAGAACGCGTGGCGTGATCTGCCAGGAGATGCCCCACTTGTCCTTGCACCAGCCGCACGCACTTTCCTGACCGCCGTTGCCCACGATGGCATCCCAGTAACGGTCGGTCTCGGCCTGATCGTCGGTGGCGATCTGGAACGAGAAGGCCTCGCTATGCCTGAACGTCGGGCCCCCGTTGAGGCCGAGACAGGCAACGCCTGCAACCGTGAACTCAACGGTCAGAACGTCACCCTCCTTGCCGGACGGGTAGTCACCGGGCGCACGGTGCACGGCATGCACCGCACTGTCGGGAAAGATCTCCGCGTAGAAGCGGGCGGCAGTCTCGGCATCCTTGTCGTACCAGAGGCAGATCGTGTTCTTGACCATCGCGAGTTCCTTTCGCCGTAGAGCCGGCACTCCGGCCATTCTCGGCCCAAGCTCTTCCGAAATCGTTAGCAATCCGCCTTTCTCCCTTGCGAGGAGAGCCATCCCGATCACGCGCGGTCAGGCGAAGGCCGAGCCGAACCACAGGACCAGGAACGTCAGGAGAACGGCAACGGCTCCCCACTCCGCAGGGGTCAGGCTGAGGGAGGATGCAGAGGATCGTGTGCTCTTGCTCATCGTGATGCCGGCCTGTCAGAAACTCCGCCATGTCCCGATGAGGGTGCGAGGCGGATTCGCGCTCATGATCATCGATAAGCGTTCATATGCCGTCCGGCTGTGCCGGAGAACACACGCAAAATATCATGAGTGCGGAATTCCAGCGTCGGTCGCGAAACGTTCTATCGCTTACCCTGCCAGATTAAGCGGCAATCCCTGTGAGATGCAGGGTGAGCTCATCTGGCTGCCGTGCGCGACGAACGGTCGTGAGATGCCTCAGGGTCGCGCTAGCAGAGAGTTTTATCTTAAAAGACCAGAGCGCGGGATCATACTGCCTTCATTGGGAGCCAGAGGGTCGGCTTCGGGTCAACCCGAGATGTTCCGGAGGATCGGGCAATGTCCGATACTCTCTCCTTATCGGATTTTGCAGGTCGGCGCAGAAACTGCGGTCGTTCTAGATCACCTCAGCCCAGCCGAGCCACGGCCGCAATAAGATCGAACTCGGTGATCTCATCTCTCCTGGCTTGGGCCGTCCGCCGCGCCGCCTCGTTCATCACCCACTCGACATCGCTCATAGGGCGTCCAGCCAACTTCGCGGCGATGTTGGGCAGGTTCGGCATGTCTGCATGGGACCTGTCTGCCAGCATATGCTTCATGGCCAGCTGAACCTCGTCCGCGCCTGGATAGCCGATCTCAATCGAATGATCGATGCGGCCGCGCCGAAGAATGGCGGGATCGAGCGCATCGCGGCGGTTCGTGGTGGCAATGACGAGGATCCCGTTCTGGGACGCCTTCTCAACCAGCTTCAAGAACTCGGTGATCTCCTCGATCTTGTGGTCATGGCTCATAGGTCCACGGACGGCGGCCACGGCGTCGATCTCCTCCAGCACCATGAGTGCGGGTGAAGCGGCCTTGGCCTCGTCGAAAACCTTGCGGAGTGCGACACTCGTCTGGTGGATAAAGGGGCTTCCAACGGCACCCAGGTTGATCTCGAAGACAGACCACCCAAGCGCGCGCCTGAGCTTATCGACGGTGTGGCTCTTCCCGGATCCAGGCGGCCCGTAGAGAAGGATGCCGTTCGGCATCCTTACGCCGAGAGCCTCGTAGCGCTCCGGATCGGAACTCGGCTCAATGACGTACTCGTTGAAAAACCTCTCCAGCTCAGGCCGGCCGGGGAGAGAGAATGATATAGGCACCTTCGAGGGACGGACCCTTTCTTCCGACATCGCCTGGATGCCTTCACCATCAAAGGCTGCCAGGAAACGTTCGATCTCCCGATCGGAGACCCTGCCGTTGAATGAGCGGATCTCTTCCTTCGACAGGGTGGTCAGAGCAACGCCTCCGGTCAGGAGGGCCACCGCCATTTCCCGGCAACCTCCCCTGCCGTTGCGGCTCAGCGTGGAGAGTAGCGCACGACCAGGGAGGATGAGTGCAGACGAGAGATCAGCGTCCGGCTCGCGCTCCAGGAGATCCACCGTGGCGGAGGCGATCTCCTCGATCTCGTCCGGATCGTTGACTGGCCCCCGCTTCACCCGTTCCCGCAGCGTCACCACCTCTTCACCCAAGGCGATCGATGCAATGAGGAAGGTCTCTCCGCCGTACTCGAACTCCCGGAAGAACTGGCGGACATGCGCCGGCTGCCTGGCCAGGTCAGCCCCTGCTGGGCTGTCCGGTCTAAGTACAAGGGCAGTGCGGGCATCCTTCCGGCTCGCCAGCACCTGATAGCCTGATCCCTCCCGGATGAGACGCCCCACCTCCAGGGCGTCAGGGAGCACGCAGCCGATAGGGAACCACGGGAAGGAATGCATCTGCCTCACCACCGCATCAGGCTGGCCAGGGTGGAGGTCTGTGCTGCCGCTCCGACCCGGAACATGTTGTCGTGCATCCGCGACATGGCGCGACGCACACCGTCGATGTCCGCTTGGCTGATAGCCTCCTCTCCTTTCCGGACAAGCCTGTCGTGCAGATCCTTGTCTATGGCGAAGTGCCTGTCGCCAGCCATGTCCCGGAAGATCGAGACGATGAACTCGGGGCGCTTGTACAGGTCCGCCCGAGCCAGAGCCACGGCCTCGCGGAGCGAGGCCTGGGCGTCCCTGATGGCTTCCGGGGTGCCTCGCGCGACGGCATCCTGCGCATGCGCGAAGAGACGATCCGCCTGGGAATTGAGCTTGGGATCGGCATCGGGCCTGACTGCGGTGTCATAGGCGCCACGGAAGCTCCTGATCTCGGCAGCAAGGCTGTGCCCGAGATGCTCCGGTCGCGTCTTGATCCGGGCGATCTCCTGCCGGATCAGACGCCCCTCCTCCGCCACGGAGCGACGGGTATCGGCGTCCCATGCCGACTCGAGGTTGGCGCGCTGTCGGTCGATGTGCGTGGCGATCTCGGCGGCCTCGGCCTGCACTCTCGACCCGAGAGCCTCCCGAAGGTTTTCCAAGTCAGCCTCGGCGTCGTCAAGAACGGCGGAGGCCAACCTCGTGCCCTCTTCGCCGTCGAAGTTCCGGTGACCGGCTGTGGCGACGTAGAACTTGCCGACGTTGAACTCCCGGCTGATCGCCGGCAGCGACAGGGTGCAGTTCAGAAGGCCATTGTCGTCCATCGACCACTGGCAGATCACCTCGTCTCCGCGCCTGACCACCTCACCTCGCTCGAGATCCTCGGAGTCGATCCGGAAAGCACCGATGTTCAAGTTGAGGTCCGGATCGCGTACGCCTTCCTCCTGCTGGTACAACTCGAAATCGAGATGAGTGCCGTCGCCGGCACGCATGTCTCTTGCGGACCGGAACTTCTGCGTTCCACTTTCTGGAAGGAGGGTTCCCTTTTTCACAAGGTCGCAGAGCGCGTTGTACTCGGCTCCGGGAGCGCCATCGACGATCTTGACCGAGACTGTCTGGGTCGCGGGGATACCCGCGGCGCTGGCATCGGTCCGTGTCACCGTGAACTGGATGCTGGCCTCGGGAACCGGCGAGCCGTTCGGGTCGAAGACAGTGATCCGGAACCGGTTGTCGCCGCGGCTCGGCACCGGAACGTCGTTGACCGAGGTGTTCCCCTCGACCGCGACCTGGCCCGACGTCCAACCCTCCGCATTGTCGATCTGGGCGCGGTAGCCGTTGCCGACCGATGCTCCCGGCCTGATCCTGATCCTGATCCGGCTGTCGGACGTGCGGGCTGGGTAGTCGAAGCGGATATCGACGGGACCTTCCGCCCGGGCAGAGCCACGGGTGGACTTCGCGCTCGAAGCTGTTCCGCTCCAATCGCGGCTCTCGGCATAGATGGCGGCGCCCTTGGCCACAGCCGTCATCGGATCCGTATCCAGGTCCGCAGCAATCCCGAGTTGCTCCGGCACGCGCGAACGGACGATCGGCATGCGGCTGGGCCCACCGATGAACACGATCCGGTCGACGTCGCCGGGCTGGTACCCATTGTCGGCCAGGAGCTTGCGGCACAGGGCGATCGAGCGGTCGATCTCGTCCACGATCAGCTGCTCGAGGTGCCCACGGGTGAGTTCGGCGTCGAGGTAGATATCCTCCCCGCTGCGATCCCGGGCCCCGATCTGGTTCTCGTCCGCAAACACGCGGGCGGTTTCCTGGACCGATAGTTCGATCTTGGCCCGCTCGGAGTAGAACTGGGCGACCCGAAGCATGCGGTTGTAGGTGGAATCCGTCTGGAAGTTCTCCGGCAGGTCGAACTTCTCCAGGAGCCATGGGCGAACGACCGAGTTCACGATCACCCGGTCGAAATCGCGTCCGCCCAGCATGTTGATGCCGGCGTGCGCCACCACGTTCACCGTGCCGCCGACGCTCTGGACGATCGCAACGTCGAACGTGCCGCCACCGAGGTCGTAGACGAGGAACTGCCCGTTCTTGTTGGAGGCCTCCGCGATCGAGGCCATGGCCGCCGCGACGGGCTCCTGGAGGAGCCCGACCTTGTCGAGGCCTGCCGCTGCAGCGGCCCGCATCGTGGCCTCGGACTGCATCTGGTTGAAGGCCGCCGGAATGGTGATGATCGCGCCCTCTACCGGAAATTCGCCGGCCGCCATCCTGGCCTGCGCGAGGAGAGCCTTGACCACCTCCGCGCTGGCCTCCTCGGGGCTCATGGTCCTGTTCGGGCCCGGGAAGTGGACCGTGCTGCTCGTCCCCATGAGGCGCTTGAAACCCTGGGCGACGTTCTCCGGCGAGAATGCAGTCTGCTCGTAGGCCTTCCTGCCAACGTGCACGTTTCCGCGTCGATCGATGAGGATCGCGCTGGGAAGAACGTCTGCCCCCTCGACGGTCTTGAACAGCCGGAGGGTGCCCTTGTCGTTGCCGAAGATGGCCGAGTTCGAGGTGCCGAGATCAATCCCGAGATGCATTCGCTTCGCTCCTGGCGAGAAAAACCTTGCCCGTGACCACGGGGACCATGTCGGACACCACCGCGGGTTCGAGTGTTCGTTCGATGACGAGACCTTCCTCGTCGGAGAAATCGTCCGCATTCACGGCCGAGACTGGAAGGTTGACCTCGAATGTGCGGCCGTCGAACCCGAGGACGGACATCCCGCGCTCGGCGAGGATTGCGTCCAACCTGCCAGCCGCATATCGGGCCTGGGCCTGGAGGCGAGCCTTCGCCGCGTCGGGCACGTTTTCAGCGGCACGCTCCAGTGTGCGGAGCACCTTCCAGAATTCCGCCGCCAGGGCGGCTATGGTCTTAACATCGTCCATCGAACTCTCTCAGTTTATGGGGCAGCGGACGTAGGCGTATCTCAGCATGTCCTCTTCCCGGTACAGGCGACCGTTCGAGAGCACGTAACCAAGATTCCCGACGCCGGCCGGGCACTCCGCCGTGACCTTCCAGTTCTTGGCGGATCGCGACATGCCGAGGACTTTGCACTCGCGTCCGAGCCCTTCGAGCTCGTACGAGGTGATGCGAAGGGAATTGGATGTGTCGCCTCCCGGTGCCGGGCAGTAGCTCGGATCCCTGGCCCAGACCCCGATGACGGTCTCTTCAGCACGGGTCACTCGCGGTCCGTAAAGGGCCTTCTCGGCACTAGCATCCCAGGAATCGTCAGCCGGAAGGTTGTTGGCCGCCTTGAAATCGCGGAGCGCATAGCGTGAGGCCAGGCCCCAGACGCCGTCACCGGCCCCGCTGTAGAAGCCGAGTTCGGAAAGACGACGCTGCACACGTGCGGCATCGGCCTTGTTCAGCGGGTTGAGTGAGGCTCCTCTCGGAGGCGGGTAGCCTGCCGGGATCCAGCGGTCGGACTTGCTCGTCAATGTCCCCGAGGCACGGCGAGCGTATTGGCTGAGGAGAGCCGTCTCCGTCCGTTCATCCCAGACGTCATCCCGCGCAAGGCCGTTGGCCATCTTGAAGTCGCGCAGGGCGGTTCGGGACCTCGGGCCCCACATCCCGTCGACAATTCCTGTAAGGTAGCCGAGATCCGACAGACGCTGCTGGATCCGGGTTGCATCCTCCACCCTCAGCAGGTCGCTGAATTCGGCTGCATAGGCGGCTGCCCCACCCCCGGTACCTGGGATCGAGGCGATGTCCACCGGAGGCGGCAACGACTGCACCGGAGATGGCGCCGGGGTGTTGGCGGGCTGCGGGATCTGGGACTGCGGAACGGCCACGGGAGTGGCCGGAGCGGAATTGTAGGTGCTGGCTGGAGCAGGCGGTATGCTCGACGGCGTCGGCCACACGCGTGATGGCATCGATGCCGCGATGCGCCGGCCTTCGGCTTGAAGATCCGATCGCTTCGACGAGAGAGAGAGCTGAGCAGCCGTCATGTCGCTCTCTCGGTAGCGATAGCGGCTGCAGCGCGCGTTCCAATCGTCGACCATTCCGTTGAAGCGGGATACGTCCTGGCTCTCGGAGAGCTCCGTGCGGATGGTTTCAAGTCGGACCTGCTGGAACAGGCAGTACCTGATCTGCGATGCGCCCAGCGCGCGGGAGCCGTCGCCGACCGATGGCATGTCCTCGGTATCCAGTCGTGCAGGAACCGTCGGCGCAGGATCAGGCCTCGGGACGGTGGGAGCCTGGGGCGGGGTCGGGCGTGGGGCCGGCGCCGTGTACGGGGGTGACGAGTACGTCGTCCGCGTGGGGGTTGGCTTCTGATTGGCAATGAAGAGGATGATGCCGCCGATGGCTGCTGCCCCCCAGAAAAGCCGGCTCACGAGCCGCTTGCTCTTCTGCTTTCTCTGATGCTCAAGGCCCGCACGAACCTTCAGAAGGAAATCTCGCTCCTCCCCGCGGCCTTGGACATCCCCCAGGAGCCTGTTGACGATCGCAAGCGCCTCGTCGCGGCGCCCAGCCTTGACATGTTCCATGAGCTCGCGCTGGGCGATGATGCCCTCGATGTCCTGCTTGTCTGACTTCAAGCGGTCGCTCACCTCCTGCGACGGCGGGTGGCGGCTGGCGTGGTACAGCGCGCCCTTCAGCAGTGCCAAGGATCCTTGGGGAGCATCGAGGTCATTGTTCAGGGAGATCGCTAGGTCACGGATTGCCATCCATGGCGCATCGGACAGGTCCGTACCCTTCGTTCCCGCGACCGCTGCAGCGAACAGCTCGAAGAGGCGCTCGGCCTGTCCCGTGGCCCCGGTGCCGAAACCACCGCGCCGGAGATCGGAATCCAGGAAGGTAAGGGAGTCCTTCAGTTCCTGGATGTATTCGACGAGGGGCCTAAAGGGCTCGAAGGCGATGTTGCTCTGCAGGATATCGAGATCGCCTGCCATCTGCTCGCTTGCCCGAGGAAGCCGCGCGAAGGCCTCGATGGCCGCGTGCAGGATTCTTCCTGATAGGGAGTGTAGGCCGTGCTCGTTGGCGACCCAGAGGTAGATGTCCCTGACTTCACCGAACACCTCCCGGGCCCGCGGGTCGTCGCGTCCCTTGTGCTCCTCGAGGATCTGCAGAGGCCGCCCTATGCCGCTCCAGGCATGGAGGTTCCGGATGAGGGACTCGGGAGGCTCCGGATCCTTGGGGTTCTCCTTCAGCCCTTCACAGGCCGAACGGATGGCCTCGAGCCGTCGCGAGAGTTCGGGATCCGAAATCTGCCCGTAGGCGCTCATGAACACGTCGAGGCGTTCCGCCAAGGCCGGGTCGGATGCTCCGAGAAGCGGCTCTATCGCCTTGGTGGCCGCTTCCGCCGCCGTTTCCGGGTTCGCGAAAGTGGCAAGGACCGCCTTGTCCTGGGTCTCGAACAGGTCTCTCAGGACCTGGGCGACCGCCTCGCGATCGGCCTTGACCATGCCGGCAGTCTCGCGGGCATCGTTGATGGCGTCGAGGGCGGCACCTGGGGCCGCCGCGGCCTGCGCCTGGAGCAACGTTGCAAGGGCCGATCCGTCAGCCGGCACTCGCGCATGGACATGAGCCAGGAAGTTCGAACGCGGGAGAGAGTGAAGCTTCGTCGAGAGAGTGGCTGCGGCGTCCGAAGCAAGCCCCGGAGACTTCAGCATCCTCAGCACCTCCTGGACGGTCCCGAGATCCACATCGAGCAGGTAGGAGACCTCGGCTTCCAACCTGATGCGCGGTGTCATCAAGACCTGACGGGCCCGCTGAAGGTCCTGCTCGGGGGCGACTTCGTCCGCGACCGCGTCCCCGAAGGCATCCTCGATCTCGCGGGCGTCGGCCGTCATCTTCACGCCGAGGAGCGCGAACGGGTTCGACAGCAGGTCGAAGGCTGAGGGCATCGCGGCGCCGGTCATCGTCCGGCCTCCGGCTAGCCGGCCGTGTGGCCGTCGTCGCGTCTCAGGCTGCGCGCACGCAGCCATGCGTCGACCGCCCCATTCGCGCCGGAGGATGCAGAGATATCAAGGTCGGTGTCCGCCCTCTTGAGGTCCTTGATGAGGGAGGATCCAAGGCGCAACAGGATCTGCCGGCGTGTGCCGGCAGCATGAGAGACCCCGTCTTGCGCGGGATTGTCGGTCATGGTCGATGCCCCCAGCCGATCGAGCCGATAGCTCGATAGGTACCGTGAACATCGCACGGATCCGCAGAGTGTAAAGTCCTATATGCGGGTTTGACGCCTAATACCAAGACCCTGAAGGGCAGATCCGCTTGTGCTCTTCGGGACAAGGCGAGTGTCATTCAGTTTGGTGAGCCAGGGTGGCTCGCCGTGCCAATCCCACTCCGTTCTGCCTTTGATGCGCCTCAGCTTCGCGTGCTCGCCCGCGAGACGAAGAATGCGCCCCAGATGCGGCGGCTTCTGGCGCTCACAGTTCTTCCGGTACCTCAAGGACCAATGAAGCGAGCCTCTCTCAAGAGCTCGGCCGCGTATGAACTAGATGCCGTAATGGGCCTGCCGCTCACGAGGTAGCGGAACGGGTGGCTGTCCCTCAGAGTGATGTGTGTTGAACCGGGGTCCGAGTGATCGGCCCCAAGCATCATGAGGGACAGCCATGGACTACTATGCTGGAATTGACGTGTCTTTGGAACTCAGCAGCGTCTGCATCCTCGATGCCTCCGGGCAGATCATCCGCGAGGCGAAGGTCGCCAGTGAGCCTGAGGCGCTCGCTACCTTCCTCGCCAGCCTGGACCTGCCACTCACCCGCGTCGGCCTGGAGGCCGGGCCGCTCTCGCAGTGGCTGCATGCCGGCCTTCTGCACGCCGGGTTCGAGGTCGTGCTGCTGGAGACCCGGCATGTGAAGGCGGCGCTCTCGGCCATGATCGTCAAGACCGACCGGCGCGATGCCCGCGGCATCGCCCAGCTGCTGCGCATGGGCTGGTTCCGGCCCGTCCACTGCAAGTCGCCGCCGGCGCAGGAGGTCCGGGCCCTGCTCATGGCCCGCAAGCAGCTGCAGGCCAAGATGCGCGATATCGAACTCAGCCTGCGTGGGTTGTTGCGCGGCTTCGGCCTGAAGATCGGCGCGATCAGCAAGGGCCAGTTCGCCACGCGGGTGCGCACCCTCACGGCAGGTCATGAGATGCTGGAGAAGATCGCCGAGGCCATGTTACGGGCCCGAGAGGCTCTGCAGACGGAGTTTGCCCGGTCGCATCGCGCCATGCTGGCGATCGCCCGGGAGAACGAGGTCTGCCGGCGGTTGATGAGCGTGCCAGGCGTCGGAGCGCTGATTGCAGTCACCTTCACCTCCGCGGTGGACGATCCCGAGCGCTTCTCGCGCTCGCGGGCGGTGGGAGCGCACTTTGGCCTGACCCCTAAGAAGTATCAGTCAGGCGAGACGGATATCACGGAGCGGTGAGCCGGGTGGGTGACCCGATGGTGCGCACGGCGCTGTATGAGGGCGCCCACATCCTGCTGACGCGGGCCGTGCGCTTCTCGGCGCTCAAGCGCTGGGCGCTCGAGGTGGCCAAGCGGCGCGGCATGCGGCGGGCCAAGGTGGCGCTGGCCCGGAAACTTGCGGTCATTCTGCATCGCATCTGGATCGACGGCACCACCTTCCGCTGGAGCCGGCAGGGTGTTGCCGCATAGGAGGAGCAAGCATTCGGAACAGGGCGGCTCTCGTCCTGTTCCCCTGAGGTCCCGTCGCCGGGACGATGGAGGCGGTCAAGCCGTAAGTAGTGCCGTGAGCACCCATCGGGTGGAACACGCGTCCTAGATGGGCTGACCGCATCCTCTCTGATGGCATGGTGGGGCGGCCTCGCGCCGACCCCGAACAGAAGCAAGACTTCGGCGACAGGACTATCACTCAGGGGATTGACACCAAACGGCCCATTACAGAAGCACTGCGCCGATTTCTGCGACATGGTGTCCGGCATGGGCCGAACATGAAGAAGATCGCTTCTTAAATTCCGCCTTTTAGGCTAAAGTTCTCACGCTCGGGAATGATGGAACGTCAGCCCGGGTGCGCTTCGTGGGGCAGGCACGATGTGCCTTCATGATATTTTGGCTGCCGGGCCGATCCGCGATGGGACTTTGTGCCCGAATCGGCCAAACCCAGCCGGACAACCTGCTTCTGAGCCATTCGTATCACTCCGGGCCGCTCCTTATCCGGGAGCAGGCCTCCTTTGACCGGCCGACGACACAATGCCTTCTACTCTCGCGATCACCAGCTCCGCCAACATCTACATCAGGGCTCTGCTCGGCGATGAGAAATGGGGCACCGACAGTTTTACCTATAGCTTTCCGGCCTCCTCCACCTTCTATGAGCCGTCCTACGGCTACGGCGAATCATCCAATAATTTCGGAGGCTTCCTGAGTGCTCAGCAGACGGCCGCGCGCGCGGCGCTGACGCTCTATGCCTCCGTTGCCAACCTGTCCTTTCAGGAAATGTCGGAGACGGCCTCCCGGCACGCGGATATCCGCTTTGCGCGCTCCGATGCCCCCGGCACGGCCTGGGCCTACTTTCCGACCGAAGCGGAGTCCGGCGGCGATGTCTGGCTGAACAGCTCGAGCCACACCTACGATGCTCCGCGGAAAGGAAACTACGCTTACGCGACCATCGTGCACGAGCTCGGCCACGCTCTCGGGTTGGAACACACCCATGAGGGCACCGCGATGCCTCTGAGCCGGGATTCGATCGAATACTCCGTCATGAGCTACCGCTCCTATGTCGGAGCCTCCCTGTCGTACGGCTACACGAACGAGACTTGGGGCTACGCGCAATCGCTGATGATGTATGACATCGCGGCGATCCAATATCTCTACGGCGCGAACTACGCGACCAACAGCGGCAACACGACTTATGTCTGGACCCCGGCCGGGCGCGCTTATGTGAACGGCGTCCTGCAAAGCACCGCCGGCGGCAACCGGATTTTCGAGACGGTCTGGGACGGCGGCGGGACCGATACCTACGATTTCAGGCAGTATACGACCGGACTCAAGATCGATCTCAATCCGGGCGCATGGACCATCACGTCGAGCGCACAGCTTGCAAAGCTCACCTGGAGCGGCACGAAGCTCGCCGCCGGCAATATCGCCAACGCGCTCTTGTACGGGAACGACATGCGTTCCCTGATCGAGAATGCGCTGGGCGGTTCGGGCAACGACATGATCAAGGGAAATGCCGCTGCCAACTCGCTGCAGGGTGGCGCAGGAAACGATCAGCTCTATGGCCGCGACGGGAATGATCGCCTGTCCGGAGGCAGCGGGAACGACAAGCTCTACGGGCAGGGCGGAAGCGACATTCTGTCCGGCGGCAGCGGCGCCGATGCGTTCGTTTTCCTGAGCCTGAGCGATTCCCCGGCAGCGTCCAGGGACAGGATCACCGATTTCAAGCGCGGCCAGGATCATATCGATCTGCGCGCCATCGATGCCAATACCAAAATCGCCGGCGATCAGGCTTTCACCTTCATCGGAAAATCAGCCTTCTCCGGACATGCCGGGCAGCTCAAATTTGCCGGCGGCGTGCTGTCGGCGGATGTGAACGGCGACAAGATCGCCGATTTTGCGGTCAGCGTGACCGGCCTGACCGCGCTTTCCAAAGACGATTTCTACCTTTGACGCTGCCGGCGCCGATCCAATGCGCCGGTCCTAAAGCGCGGATGCCTCCAGATAGATCCGGACAAGCCGCTCGCATCCTTCACGGTCTTCCTCATCGAACCGGTTCGGATGCGGACTGTCGAGATCGAGAACTCCGAACACCTGCCCGTTCTTGATGAGCGGCACAACCAGTTCGGAGCGGGACGCGCCGTCACAGGCGATATGGCCCGGGAAGGCGTCGACATCCGGCACCACGACCGAAGCCCTGCGCTCCACGGCCGTCCCGCAGACCCCGCGCCCCACCGCAATGCGCACGCAGGCGACCTTGCCCTGGAAGGGGCCCAGGACCAGCTCCGGGCCGCGCATGAAGTAAAATCCGGACCAGTTCAGATCGGGCAGAAGCTGATAGATCAGGGCGGACATATTGGCCGCGTTGGCGATGGCGTCCGGCTCGCCCTCCAGCAGGGCGGCGAGCTGCTGAGCAAGCGAAGCATAGAGATCGCGCTTGCTGGCGGACGAAGGGAGAGTTTGAGCTTGGAACATGAGACTCACTTATGAGGCCTGTTCCCGCTTGTCCAGCCCACCTCAGGCCCCGGCGGGATCACAGGAACTCCTCGTTCGCGAGAAAGCCCTCGAAGGCCGGCTGCCCGAGGCCGTTGAGGCCGGATCGCCTATGGAACCATGAGGTCGATCGTCTCGAAGCCTCTGCTCGCCAGACGTTGCGCAAGGACGCGCCGGTGGCAATTGGCAGGATCGCGCTCGAAGCAGAGAAGGCAGATCGGCCGCGCCGCGGCCAGGGCTTCGAGGTCGCGAAAAGCCTTCTGGGCGTCTTCCGTCGAGAGGACTTCGTCGCAGTAGATCCGGCGCATCAGATCGCCGTCGCCGGCCCGGGCGGCCTGGCGGCCCGCTTTGGGCGTTCCGAGCTTGATGAAATGCTCGTACCCGATGCCCTGCCCCAGCAGCCCCTCGCGGAGCGCGGATTTCGAGAACCCGCGCTTCCGGGACAGTGCAACGGCGCGCACATCCGCGAGCGTTTCGACGCCCGCATCCTTCAGTCTGGCGAGGAAGCGGTCGAGATCCGCTCCCTCGTATCCGATGGTGAAAACCTGCGGCTTGGACATGCAGGAGATTACATAGACGGCATCGGATGCTGCGGCAAGTTGGGCTGAGTGTAGGGTCTCAACGCTTCCGGCGTGCGGAAATCACCCGGGACCGCGAAGTCGCGCGCGGCACCGCGAGCCTGTTCGAGTCCGCGCGGATACCCGGTCCGATCCGAGTAATCCTGCATCGGCGGCAGCGGATGCGGGCTCTCGCGGCTCAGGGTCTGGGCGCAATAGACATCGAGCGCCGTCACGCCGGCGACCGCCGCCATGGCAATGCCGACATTGCCCTTGTTCGGATTGGGGCCTTCGAGCGCGGTTGCAAGCGTCGCGAGGTCGAGGCCGTCGCCGGCCACACGGCCCCAGATCCATGGCGTCGGATCCTTCGAGGCGAGGATTCCCACGCCCGTCGCGATTTCCCGCACCCCATAACCGACGATCACTCCCTCCTGGCCCTTCATGCCGAGCGCACGGGCCAAAGCGCGCGGCGCAACGACCTCCGCAATGCCAAGGGCGATCGAGAAGACGCCGAGGCCCCGGGCGAGCGTGTCGGTCGCGGTGTCGGCCTGACCGCGCCGACGGGTTCTTTCGGTTTCGTAGCGCATGACATCCACCTTTTAAGGTTTGAGAACGACCTTGACGCACCCGTCCTGCTTGTCCCGGAAAATCTTGTACATCTCAGGCCCCTCTTCGAGGCCCACCGTATGGGTGATCACGAAGGACGGGTCGATCTGCCCGTCCTCGATGCGCCGCAGAAGATCGTCGGTCCAGCGGTTCACGTGGGTCTGGCCGGTGCGGATCGTAAGGCCCTTGTTCATGATGGCGCCGAAGGGAATCTTGTCGAGCAGTCCGCCGTAGACGCCGGGCACGGAGAGCGTTCCGGCCGGGCGGCAGACATAGGCCATCTCGCGCAGCACGTGCGGACGGTCCGTTTCCATCATCGTTGCCTGCTTCACGCGATCATACATGGCGTCGACCGTACCGGCCGCATGCGCTTCCATGCCCACGCAGTCGATGCACTTCTCCGGCCCCTTGCCGTTGGTGAGTTCGTTCAGACGCTCAATGACGCTCTCCTGATCGAAATTGATGGTGATCGCGCCGCCGGCTTCCGCCATGGCGAGCCGCTCCGGAACGCGATCGATCACGATCACCTGCCTGGCGCCGAGCAGGATCGCACTGCGGATCGTCATCTGGCCGACGGGACCCGCCCCCCAGATCGCGACGGTATCGGTCGGCTGGATGTCGCATTGCACCGCGGCCTGCCAGCCGGTGGGGAAGATGTCGCTCAGGAAGAGCAGCTTCTCGTCCGGAATGCCGTCGGGCACCTTGATGTGGGTGGCGTCGGCGAACGGCACGCGCAGATATTCCGCCTGACCGCCCGGGTAACCGCCCGTCAGATGCGTGTAGCCGAACAATCCCGCGGTCGTATGGCCGAAAGCCTTTGCCGCGATATTGCCGTTGCGGTTGGTTCGCTCGCAGACCGAGAAATTGCCGCGTTTGCACTGGTCGCATTGGCCACAGATAATGGTGAAGGGAATCACGACCCGGTCGCCGACCTTCAGTTTGCCTTTGGCTTCGGCGCCCACTTCGACGACCTCGCCCATGGTCTCATGGCCCATGATGTCGCCGTTCTGCATGCCGGGCATGAAATGGTCGTAGAGGTGGAGATCGGAGCCGCAGATGGCACAGCTCGTCACCTTGATGATCGCATCGCGCGGATGCTCGATTTCCGGATCAGGAACCGAATCGCAGCGAATGTCCGTCGTGCCGTGCCAAACGAGGGCCCTCATCGAAATCTCCTTCCAGCATGCCTGTGAACGGCCAAGCTGCGCCGCATGGCCGCGTCGATACGGGAAAGACTTCTTGGGAAGGGTTGCGTTCCCTAACGGGCGGAAATTTCCAGACCTTACCTCAAAAGACGCGGGCCTCAGACATGCTGGGGCAGACGGCGGATCAGGTCCGCGAGCGCCGGCTCCAAGACCTGGAGAGCCGCCTCCTCGACCTCGAACCAGCGCGCGTCGCGCTGCCCCTTCTCGCGCCAGGATTTGAGCTGTTTCGAGACCTCGAGCGGGTACACGTTCACGCGGCAGAGATCGAAATGGGAGGCGCGACGTTTCCAGTAATCGTAGGTGCCCATGGGTTTCTGCTTGATCGCGCCTTTCACGCCGGCTTCTTCCTCCGCCTCCCGGGCGGCCGCCTTGTAGGGCTTCTTGCCCTTCATCGGCCAGCCCTTCGGGATCAGCCAGCGCTTGGTCTCGCGGGATGTGACGAGGAGCACCTCGATCCGACCGTCCTTGATGCGGAAAGGAAGCGCTGCGACTTGGCTGAGTTCTTCTTGTGGCGTCCGGGGCATTCGACGAGAGTATGATTTTGCGCGGTTAGCTTGTAACGTAATTGATCTGAGCCGGCTAATAAAGGATCAATTTCACAGGCCCGGGGACATCTCCTTTCATCGGAGAAGGTTTCCTCCTGTATTTTCACGACCCTTTATGAACGTGTGACAACAAACCGGCCGCCCTGTGGATCCTGAGGAACGCCTGAACGCCATGACGACACACAGCCTGGACATGAGATTTGCCGCAGCCTGCGCCATTGCGCGTGAGGCAGGGGTGCTGGCCCGCAAGCGCTTCCTGGAGCGCCCGCGGTCTCAGCGTCCGGATTTCAAAGGCCCTCAGGACTTTCTGACCGCGACCGACGCGGAGGTCGAGGAGCTGATCCGGCGCCGCCTGGGAGAGCTGTTTCCCGCCGACTCCTTCTTCGGCGAGGAAGGAGGCGGCTCGTTCGAACGCGACGTGTGGGTCGTCGATCCCATTGACGGAACGGCGAACTTTGCCCGCGGCATTCCGCATTTCGCCATCTCGATCGCCTTCGTGCGCGACGGCCGGGTCGAAATCGGCGTGATCTACGACGTCATGCATGCGGATCTCTACACCGCCCAACGCGGACGGGGCGCAGTCCTCAACGGCGAGACGATCAAGGTGAGCGGATTGTCCGACATCCGCCAGGCGACGGTGGAGGCGGGCTGGTCCTCCCGCCTGCCGGCAGAGCCCTATGTCGATGCGGTCGCAAAACTCAAGGCAAGCGGCGCGAATGTGCGCCGGGCGGGCTCCGGCACGCTCGGTCTCGCCTATGTGGCGGACGGGAGGATCGACGCCTATTGCGAGCTCCACATCAATTCGTGGGACGCTCTGGCGGGCCTCCTCATCATCGAAGAAGCGGGAGGCTGGACCAACAACTTCCTGGCCAAGGATGGGTTGCGCAGCGGAAACCCCGTTCTCGCCTGCACGCCCGAACTCGCGGAAAACCTCATGGCGGCGACCGGAATCGCGAAGGAGCCCTGACGCGACGACATTATTCTAAAGATTCATTTTCACATGGACGGCAAGGCTCTTGACCGGAAGCGCCATTGAGGGGAGCTTAGCCGACCAATAAAAACCGTGACAATAACCGTAAGGGAGGAAACCAGAATGATGAAGAATTTCGCGGCCGCCACGATGCTGGCCGGCTCCATGACCGCCTTGTCCTTCTTCTCGGCCGGTGCGGCGCAGGCTCAGGGTGAGCTCGTGATGTATTGCGGCGTTCAGGAGGAATGGTGCCGCGCGATGACGAACGCCTTCGAGCGCGATACGGGCATCAAGGTTTCCATGACCCGCAAGAGCTCGGGTGAGATCTATGCCCAGATCAAGGCGGAATCCGCCAATCCCCGCGCCGATATCTGGTGGGGCGGCACGGGCGACCCCCACATGCAGGCTGCCGAGGAAGGCCTGACGGTCGACTACAATTCGCCGAAGATGGGTGAGCTGCAGGATTGGGCGGTGCGCCAGTGGGAGCAGTCCAAGCACCGCACCGTCGGCATCTATTCCGGCGCGCTCGGCTTCGGCTACAATACGGAACTCGCCAAGACCAACAACGTGCCCGAGCTGAAATGCTGGGCCGACCTGCTCAAGCCCGAGCTGAAGGACGAAGTTCAGGTCGCCGACCCGAATTCCTCGGGCACGGCCTATACGCTGCTGGCGACGATCATCCAGATCATGGGCGAGGACAAGGGCTTCGAATACCTCAAGGCCCTGCACAAGAACATCAACCAGTATACGAAGTCGGGCGCCGCTCCCGCCAAGGCGATGGCCCAGGGCGAAACGACGGCCGGCATCGCCTTCATGCACGACGTCGTGACGATGATCGTGGACAAGGCGCCGGTCAAGGTTGTCGCCCCTTGCGAGGGTACGGGCTACGAAATCGGCTCCATGTCGATCGTGAAGGGCGCCAAGAATCTCGACAGCGCCAAGAAATTCTACGATTGGGCCCTGAGCGTGGATGCGCAGAAGCTCGGCGCGGAAGCCAAGTCCTATCAGGTGCCGTCCAACAAGAACACGCCGGTTCCGCCCCAGGCTCCGAAGCTCAGCGATATCAAGCTCATCAATTTCGACTTCGCGAAATACGGCTCGTCGGAAGAGCGCAAGCGCCTCCTGTCCAAGTGGGACAACGAGGTCAAGAACCTGCCCAAATAGGCTGCCTGCACCGGCCGGCGAAGAGCGCAGCGCTCTTCGCCGGCCCGTATTTTTCGACCGTATGGTTTTGACGTCGGGCTTCGACAGGGGCCCGCCTTTGTTGTTACGCGAGAACTGATATGTCCCGGGCAACCCTTGGCTGGATCATTTTGGGCTGGGTCGGCTTCGTCCTCCTGCCCTGGTATGGCTTCGACCGCTCAGCCGCTCCGACCATGGCCGACTATGTCGTCGGCGGGTCGGCGCTCGTCCATGGCCTCAAGGGAGCCTGGTGGCTTCTGCCTGTTCTCGCACCGCTGCTGATGAGCCTGCGGCCTGCGGCTCTCCCCGCGCGGACCGACAACAGCATCTGGCTGATCGCATCCGGCATGCTGGGGCTCGCGCTGATCGTTCTCCAGGGCTTCACCATCGGCCTGCACGGCTGGACGATCGACATCCTCAAGGCGGCCACCGGCAGCGCCGGTCCGAGCCAGGCCGGCATGGGCTATGGCGCGACGCTCACCGCCGTCGCCTTCCTCATCGTCCTGTGTCATGGGCTTGCCGCGCGGGGATGGTGCCGGGGCGATGCCTTCGTGACCTCCTCCATCGGCGTCGTGATCGCGCTGATCCTCGTTTTCGTCTTCTTTCCCGTGACGACGATTCTGGCGAGCGCGTTCGCCGACAACAACGGCAACTTCGCCCCTCTCGAGTTCGTGACCAAATTCATGGACCGGTCCATCTGGGGGCTCGACTGCCTGTCGAGCGATCTGCGCTGCGGCGTGGCCTGGAACACTCTGTTCCTCGGTCTTCTCGTGGGCGTCGGCACCACCGCCCTCGGGCTTGCCTTCGCGCTCATCGCCACGCGCACGGCGTTTCGCTACAAGAAGCTCCTGCGCGTGATGAGCGTCCTGCCCATCATCACGCCGCCCTTCGTGATCGGTCTCGCGCTGATCCTGATCTTCGGACGCTCCGGCGCCCTCTCGGCCGTCCTGTGGGAGTGGTTCGGAATCCCGCGCTCGCGCTGGATCTACGGCCTCCCCGGCGTCTTCATCGCGCAGCTTCTCGCTTTCACGCCCATCGCCTTCCTGGTGCTCATCGGCGTGGTGCAGGGCATCAGCCCGACGCTCGAGGAGGCCTCCCAGACCCTTCGCGCCAAGAGCTGGACGACCTTCCTGACCGTGACGCTGCCGCTGATGCGCCCGGGCCTGGCGAACGCCTTCCTGCTCGGCTTCGTGGAGAGCCTGGCCGATTTCGGCAATCCGCTCGTCCTCGGCGGCAATTTCGAGGTGCTTTCCACCAAGATCTTCTTCGCGGTCGTCGGCGCACAGCAGGATCAGGGGCGGGCCGCCGTGCTCTCGATCATTCTGCTCGCGTTTACGCTCGGGGCGTTCTGGCTGCAGCATGCGTGGCTCGGCAAGAAGGTCTACACCACGGTGACCGGCAAGGGCGATGCCGGCATTCCGCTGCCCTTGCCGCGCCGGGTTGCCCTGGCGTCCTATTTGACCGTCATTCCCTGGGCTCTGTTCACGGTTGCGGTTTACGTCGTCATCCTGGTCGGCGCCTTCGTGCGCTCCATGGGCCGCGACTACACGCCGACCCTCGACCATTTCCTCACGGCTTTCCGGATCGAGCGGGCCGATTGGGGCCTCTATTTCTCCGGCTCGGCCTGGAATTCGTTCTTCGCCACGATTAAGGTCGCGGCCCTCTCCGCGCCGCTGACCGCGGCCATCGGCCTGCTGACGGCGTATCTGCTGACCCGCCAGCGCTTCTCGGGCCAGCGCGCCTTCGAATTCGGCACCCTGCTGAGCTTCGCGATCCCCGGCACGGTGGTGGGCGTCTCCTACATCCTCGCCTTCAATGTGCCTCCCATCGAAATCACCGGCACGGGATTCGTGCTCGTGATGTGCTTCGTGTTCCGCAACATGCCCGTCGGCGTGCGCTCCGGCATCGCGACGCTCAGCCAGATCGACAAGAGCCTGGACGAGGCCTCCCTGACCCTTGGCGCCAGCTCGGCCACCACCATGCGCCGCGTGGTGCTGCCCCTACTCCGCCCCGCCATCGTGGCCTCGCTGGTCTATTCCTTCGTTCGCGCGATGACCGCGGTCAGCGCCGTGATCTTCCTGGTGACTGCCGAGTACAACATGGCCACGACCTACATCGTCGGCCGTGTCGAAGCGGGCGAATTCGGCCTCGCAATCGCCTATTCCACCGTGCTCATCGTCGTCATGCTGCTCGCGATCCTGGCGATCCAGCTTGCCGTCGGCGAACGGCGTCTCGGACGCCGCTCGCAGAGTACTTCAGCCAGCCCCGTTGCCGCGCAAGCCATTCCATGAACCAGATATCCTCCATCAGCTCCCTGTCCCGCTCTCCCGCCTCCAAGAAGCAGGCGGCTTCGGTCGAGTTCCGCAACGTGACGAAGCGCTACGGAAGCGTCACGGCCGTGGACGACGTCTCCTTCACCATCGAGCCCGGCCGGCTCGTGACGCTGCTCGGCCCCTCCGGCTGCGGGAAGACGACGACGCTGCGCATGATCGCAGGTCTCGAAATGGCGAGCGAAGGCCAGATCCTGATCGGCGGACGCGACGTGACGAACCTGTCCGCCGCGGATCGCGACGTGAGCATGGTGTTCCAGTCCTATGCGCTCTTCCCGCATATGTCGGTTCTGGAGAACGTGGCCTATGGGCCGACCGTGCAGGGCGTCTCCAAGAAGGACGCCTACGAGATGGCCATGGAGAAACTCGCGCTGATCGGCCTGAAGGGTCTCGAGAAGCGTGCTCCCTCGGAGCTCTCCGGCGGCCAGCAGCAGCGTGTGGCCGTTGCGCGCGCGCTCGTCCTGGAGCCGCAAGTGCTGTTGTTCGACGAGCCCCTGTCGAATCTCGATGCCAAACTGCGCCGCCGCGTGCGCGAGGATATCCGCGAGCTGCAGCAGAGCCTCAACCTCACCGTGGCCTACGTCACCCACGATCAGGAGGAGGCGCTCGCCGTCTCCGACCGCATCATCGTCATGTCGAACGCCCGGATCGCTCAGACGGGCACACCGCGGGAACTCTATGAGGAACCCGCGGACCTGTTCGTCGCCGACTTCATCGGCGATGCCAATATCGTGTCCGGCGAGGTCGTCGACGGATCTGGAGCGACGGCGAATGTCCGGATCGGCGGCGTGAATCTCGAGCTTCCTCGGCGCGGCGTGGGACAGGGGCCCGTGAAGCTCGCGATTCGACCCGATGCGATCACGCTCGACGACGGCTCGAACGCCGCCGGCAAAACGATGGGAACGGTCAGGAAAGCATCCTATCTCGGCACGCAGGTGGAATACGAGGTCGAGAGCCCCGTCGGGAACCTGTTCGTCGTTCAATACGGCCGCAAGGATTCCATCGCCGCCGGCACGCCGGTCGCGATCGCCTTCGCGCCGGAGCGTGGCATCGCGATCATTCCCGGAGCCTGACCCGAGAGCATCGGACGTGAAAAGTGGGATCCGCTTTTGGGTCCGATGCGCTAGACGTCGCCTTCGTCCGGAATGTTGAGGACCGTGCCGCAGGCCTTGCAGTGCACCGCATCCCTGTCGTGCCGCTGCAATCCGCAGACAGGACAGGGATGACGCACCTTGTTGGGCCGCAGGAGAACCTGCACGAGGCGCAGGAACAGCGTCACGCCGCAGATCATGATGATGACCGAGAGCAGGTGCCCCAGGGTGCCCGTGAGCGTGATGTCGCCGAAACCCGTCGTGGTGAGCGCCGCGATGGTGAAGTAGAGCGCATCGACGTAATTGCCGATCGCGTGATTGGTCCGGTGCTGCGTCTCGTAGACGAAGCCCGTCATGATGAAGATGAACACGCCGAGATTGACGCTTGCGATGATCACCTCCTCGTTGCGCCTGAAAAAGGGGCTGTCGGAGCGCAACCGCACCAGAAGCTGATAGGTCCGCAGCAGCCGGACGGTGCGCAGGATGCGCAGAAAGCCGACGCCTTCGCCGACCACGGGAGCGAGGAAGGACACGATGGCCGCGATATCGGCGAAGGTGGCCGGATGGGCGAGGTCGCGCCACCGGTTCCGGCTGATGACGATCCGGGCCAGAGAATCGGCCAGAACGCCGAAGCCGATCACCATGTCGACCCGCTCCTCGAAGGGATAGCGCGGCAGGAAGGACGTGATGACGATGAAGAGGATCGTGATGATGTCGAAAAGGAGAAGGCCGTAGCGGAACCGGTGCGCTTCCGGGGCGTCGCCTTCGTAAAGAAACCTGAGCCGCTCGACGAATTTCCAGCGGGACTTTCCGCCGCCTTTACGGGTGGGCGCTTGATGCATAGGAAAACAGTGCTTTCTTTCAGGACCGGGACCCTGACACTATCTATATGGCAGGCCTGCAATTCTAACAGGGTGTCATTCAGGCCGAACCGGTTTACCAGAGCATTGAACGCAAAACCGGGAACCGGTTTCGCGTGAAAAGATGCTCAAAGCCAAACTGTTGCAGCGTAGGACGTGAGTTCGATGTCACGTCCTGTGCTGCCGTGACTCACCGACTTTCCCGAGATGGACGAATGCTCAAAGCTCTGATTTTCGACATGGATGGCACTCTGGTGCACAGCGACCCCGTCCATCTGCGGGCATTCGCCGAGGTTCTCAGCCCCGAGGGCGTGACGATCGACGAGCATGTCTACCGCTCCACGATCATCGGCCGCACCAATGAATCCATCTTCGCCACTCTCCTCCCCCACCGGTCGGTCGAAGACCATGTGGCCTTCGCCGATGAGAAGGAGGCGGCCTTCCGCCGCCTGGCTCTCGACCTGAAGCCCCTGGACGGTCTCGTCGAGCTTCTCGACTGGGCGGATGAGCGCGGGATCGGGACTGCGCTCGTCACCAATGCCCCCCGGCTCAATGCGGAACACATGCTGGACGTCCTTGGAATCACCAAGCGTTTTCCCATCCAGGTCACGATCGACCAGGTGGAGCGCGGAAAGCCGGATCCCCTTCCCTATCTGACGGCCCTGGAACGCCTCGGCGTGCGCGCGGACGAGGCCATCGCCTTCGAGGATTCACCCTCGGGCATGAAAGCCGCCAAAGCAGCAGGCCTCTTCTCCTTCGGCATGCTCACCGGGCTGACAGCCCAGGACATGCGCGACGTGGGTGCGGACGTCGTCATCGCGGATTTTCACGCCTCTGCCCTGTGGAATGTACTCCACAGCAAAGCTGCTGCCTGAACCACGCGTCAGGCTGCGTCCGATCGCACGACAGTCCCTGTTGCCTCGTCGAAGCGTCGTCGCGCCTGCAGGATCTCCTGCCGATTCTCGATCGCCCATGAGCCGAGGGCCTTCACAGTCTTGAGCAGGCTGCAACCCAGCTCTGTGAGACGGTACTCTACCCGCGGCGGGATCGTGGGATAGACCGTGCGCGTCACGAGTCCGTCGCGCTCCAATCCGCGCAGGGTCAGGGTCAGCATGCGCTGCGAGATTCCGCCGACCGCGCGGCGTAACTCGTTGAATCTCTTGGAGCCTCCACCGAGCTGCACCACGACCTGGACGCTCCACTTGTCGCCGACGCGGGAGAGAATCTCCGTCACCGTATGGCAATCGGTGGGCACATGGATGTGACTGGGTGTCATGAAAGTGCCTCCTTGCACAAGGCCCGCCAAGTTACCTAATGAGCCCTGGTTACGTAAGGGAACCTAATATCCGTTCCCATCTGTTGCAAATTCAGGATTCAAGATGACGCTCAAGCTTCACACCATCGTGGCCAGCACGCGCCCCGGCCGCATCGGGCCCGGCATCGCACAATGGTTCAACGACTTCGCCGCCCAGCATGGCAAGTTCGATCCCGTTCTGGTGGATCTGGCCGAGTTCAACCTGCCCATCTTCGACGAACCTGAGCACCCGCGCCTGAGAAACTATCGCCACGCCCACACCAAGGCCTGGAGCGAGAGCGTGGCGTCGGCCGACGCCTTCGTCTTCGTGACGCCCGAATACAATTACGGACCGCCGCCGTCGCTTCTGAACGCCCTCAACTATCTCGCGCTCGAATGGGGCTACACGCCCGCGGGCTTCGTGAGCTATGGCGGCATCTCGGGCGGCCTGCGCGCCGTGCAGGTCACGAAGCAGATCCTCACCACGTTCAAGGTGATGCCGATTCCGGAAGGCGTGCCGATGCCGATGGTGTTTCAGAACCTGGACAACGGAAGGCTGAAGCCGGCGGACATCCACAAGACCTCCGCCGCCACGATGCTGGACGAGCTGCACAGATGGGCCGAGAGCCTGAAGGCCCTCCGCACCCAGCACAAGGCCTCGCTGGAGAGGAAGGCTCAGGCTGCTTAAAGAGGCAGTCGGCAGATCCGATATGAAGGGCGTCGCTGCTCCCGCGGTGGCGCCTTTTTCGTTATCGGGAGTCAGGCCGTGCTCGCCTCGGGCGGTCGAAGGCGCCATGCACCGGGATGAATCAACACCGGCAAGAACCCGTACAATGGGCAGAACCCGTACAATGGGCAGGATCCTGTCCATCGAAGCGCCGGCGCGCGGAGACGATCTCGCTTCGGTTCCCGACAATCCATTCGACGAGCGGCGTGACGGCGCTCAGCAGAGAACGCCCGAGGTCCGTCAGCCGATACTCGACACGAGGCGGGACGGTCGGGAAAACCGTTCGTGCGACTATCCCGTCCCGCTCCAGATTCCGCAGCGTGAGGGTCATGATACGCTGGGAAATCCCATCGACGTCTCGCCGCAGCTCATTGAAGCGCCTCGGCCCATGCCCGAGCTGGATCAGGACCTCAACACTCCACTTGTCTCCGGTGCGCGACAGGATCTCCGTCACGGTATGGCAACTCCTCGTCACACGCAGGTTCCCCGGTAACAAAATTGTGCCTCCTTGCAGCGCGTAGCGAAGCGGTTTTAGGTGGAGGGACCGGCGGCCGCAGGCCGGAAGATGCACCGCATACCCTCAGGTCACTGACACGTTATATCGATGAAATTCCATATTGTCATCAGCAGCACACGACCCGGCCGGGGCGGAGTGTTCGTCGCCCGGTGGTTTCATGAGCAGGCGATCCGGCACGGAAAATTCGAGATCTCACTCATCGATCTCGCGGACTTCGATTTGCCGCTCCTCGATGAAACCAACCATCCCAAACTTCAGACATATGAGCATGATCACACCAGGTCCTGGAGTGACTGTGTGCGGGCGGCAGACGCCTTCGCGTTCGTGATGCCGGAATATAACCATAGCCCATCGCCCGCGCTGGTGAACGCTTTGGATTACTCTCCAGCGAGTGGCACTATAAACCCGCCGCATTCGTGAGCTACGGGGGTGTATCGGGAGGCCTTCGCGCCGCCCAGATGACCAGGCTGATCGTTGTCGGCCTCAAGATGATGCCGATCCCCGAAAACATCTCCATCCAGCACTATGCGCAGTATCTCGATGAAGAAAAGAACTTCACGCCTCCGGCTCAGATCGTCGCCTCGGTCGAACCCATGCTCGACGAGCTGCACAAATGGGCGGAGAGCCTGATGTCCCTTCGCACTCTGCCCGGGGCCTCGCAGGAGGCGAAGGCTCAAGTGCCTCGAAGAGGTGTTGTCCGATAGGACTTCAAAGGCATCCATGCAGGGAGCGGCGATGTCTTTTCCCTATGTGACGGGTCGAGTGCGCTTTGGGCCGTAAAAGATCACCCAGGTTTTGAACTCGTCCGAGAAAGTCTCGAAACGATGCGGGACATGGGCCGGCACATAGAGAAGATCGCCGGGGCCGAACGTCACGATTTCACCCCCACGGCTGAAGGTGCCGTGCCCTGATGCGATGACGTAGAGCTCATCCCGCTCGTGCGGCTGCTGCTTGTCGGTGCCGACCGGCGCATAAAGTTCGACGGTGATCGCGTCACCCTGTTCGAAGAACGTCTTGAACGGTTTCGCCGCCGAAAGATGTGCCGCTGCTTGAGCAAGCGAAACTTGGATGTCGCTGCCGGAATCGTCGTCCATGAACTTCCTCCAGTTTCAGAACCGGCGCGTCTGAAGATCCGGCGCGCCGCTTCTCATCCCACCGTGATCGGGAGCGACGATCAGATCCGTCCGGCAAGTGCGTCCTCGAAGAGCTTGCGGGCGCTCTCCTTCGTGATCGGCACGGGGTTGCCGCCGGCGGTAGGGTCGTTGGGTGCCATCTCGGACATTTCCTCGAAGCGGGCGCCGTCGACCTTCAAGCCCTCCAGCGTGTGCGGCACGCCGAGATCCTTGCGAAGCTGCAGCACCCAATCGAGGAAGGCCTGGAAGGACGGTTGAAGGCCGATATAGGCGGCCAGGCGCTCGATCCTCTCTTCGATGGCCAGGCGGTTATAGGCCAGAACATAGGGCATGAAGACCGCGTTCGTCAGACCGTGATGGGTATCGTAGAGCGCGCCTGTCGGATGCGACAGGGCATGGATCGCGCCGAGCCCCTTCTGAAAGGCGGTGGCCCCCATGGCGGCCGCGGACATCATCTGCGCGCGGGCTTCGATGTCCTTGCCGTCCCGATAGGCGCGCGGGAGGTATTCCTTCACGAGGCGAATGCCCTCGACCGCGATACCGTCGGCCATCGGATGATAGCCCGGCGCGCAATAGGCTTCGAGGCAATGGGCGAGCGCATCGAGGCCCGTGCCTGCGGTGATGTGCGGCGGCATGCCCACGGTCAGCTCCGGATCGCAGATGACGATCTTCGGCATCATGAGCGGGTGGAAGATCACTTTCTTGGTGTGGCTGGCTTCCTGAGTGATCACGCCCGCGCGCCCCACTTCCGAACCCGTGCCGGCCGTCGTCGGCACGGCGACGATCGGCAGGATCCCCGAGGGATCCGCACGGGTCCACCAATCTCCGATATCTTCGAAATCCCACATGGGACGGGTCTGCCCCGCCATGAAGGCGATGACCTTGCCCGCATCGAGCGCCGAACCGCCGCCGAACGCGACGACGCCGTCGTGCTTGCCGGCCCTAAGGGCCTCGAGACCTCTATAGACGTTCGTCTCGACCGGGTTCGGCCTGATGTCGGAAAAGATCGCGGCCCTCAGGCCGGCGCCGGTCAGTTGATCCAGCGCCGCCTTCGTCATCGCCTGAGTGGCGAGGAACGGGTCCGTGACGACGAGCGGAGCCTGCATGCCCACGGACTTGCAGGCTTCGGCCAGTTCCGCGATGCGGCCCGCGCCGAAGCGGATTGCGGTGGGATAGTTCCAGTTGGAGCGCAAGGACGTGGTCATGGTGCCTTCGATCAGATCTGACGGAGATGATAGGATTTCGGACGGGTGAGGAACTCGTAGGCCAAACGCGACAGGCTTGCGCCGCGCCCCGTATCCTTCACGCCGGTCCAGGCGAGAGCGGGATCGAGATAATCGCAACGGTTCATGAAGACGGTACCGGTTTCGAGCTTCTCGCCGAGAGCCTCGGCTGCATCCACATCGGATGTCCAGATGGCCGCCGAGAGACCGTAGGCCGAGTCGTTCATGAGGCGGATCGCCTCTTCGTCGCCCTTGACCTTCATGATGCCGACGGTGGGCCCGAAGCTCTCCTCGCGCATGACGCTCATGGAATGATCGACATCGGTGAGGACCTGCGGCGCCAGATAGGCGGTGCTGCCCGTATCCGCAGGAAAGTTCTTCGCATCGATATGAGCCCTCGCGCCCTTCGCCAGCGCTTGCGCATTCTGCTCGCGCACGAGATCGGCGAACCGCCGATGCGCCATGGGGCCGAGCGTCGTCGGATCCTCCAGCGGGTTGCCGAGCACGTACCTGTTGACCAGATCGACGGCTCCTTCCACGAAACGGTCGTAGTGCTTCTCATGCACATAAATGCGCTCGATGCCGCAGCAGCACTGGCCCGAGTTGAAGAACGCGCCGTCGACCAGGTTCTCGATCGCATGGTCGATATCGGCATCCTCCCGCACATAGGCCGGGTCCTTGCCGCCGAGTTCGAGACCCAGCGACGTGAAGGTGCCCGCAGCCGCGCGCTCGATGGCGCGCCCGCCGGCCACCGATCCGGTGAAGTTGCAATGATCCACGAGACCGCCGCTCAAGATGCGGCCCGTCTGATCGTGGCTGAGATGAAGGTTCCGGAACAGGCCCTTCGGCATGCCCGCGCGATCCATCGCCATCTGGAAGCGCTCGCCCGCGAGCAGGGTCTGCGACGCGTGCTTCAGCAACACCGCATTGCCGGCCATGAGCGCGGGCACGATGGTGTTGATGGCGGTGAGATAGGGATAATTCCACGGTGCGACGACCAGCACGAGACCCACCGGCTCACGTTTGATCATGCGTCGGAAGCCCGGCTTTCCATCATCGGCAGGAAGAGGCAGGAGACTCTTTTCCGCAATGCGGATCATATGGCGCGCCCGCTCTTCGACGCCGCGGAACTCGCCGCCGTAGCGCACCGGGCGACCCATCATCTGGGCGATTTCCGGCACGACCTCCTGGTTCATGGCGATCAGCGCTTCGAGGAAGGCCGAGACCTTGCCCGCGCGCTCGTCCAGGGGCACGTGGCGCCAGGCCGCTTGCGCCGCGCGGGCGGACGCGATCGCTTCGTCGATGGCGGCATCGGACATGACGGGACGGCGGACAAGCTCGCGTCCGTCGATCGGGGAAATACAGACGATATCGGTATCAGCCATGGTCTTTGCATTGAAAGACTATGGCCTGGTGAGGCCACAGCCTTCTCCCGTGTTGAAGCTTGAATAGTCTTTTAAATGATTTCGAAGTAGCGGGCGAGCTGCCAATCCGTGATGGCCTTGCGGGCCTCCCTCTCCTCCCATTCGCGCGTCGCGGCGTAATGGTCCACGAAGGTGTCGCCGAAGAGATGGCGCGCGGCCTGCGAGTTCTTCAGCCTGCCGGCTGCCTCGCCCAGGGAACGCGGCAAGGCGCGTTCCTTCGGGTGCTCCACCGCATAGGCGTTCCCTTCGACCGGCTCGCCCGGCTCGATGCGGTTCTCGATGCCCCAGAGACCGGAGCCGATGGCTGCGGCCAGAGCGATATAGGGATTGATGTCGGCGGCGGCGACCCGGTACTCCACGCGCTGGGATTTCTCGGAGCCCGGAATGACCCGAAGCGCCGTGGTGCGGTTCTCCACGCCCCAGGCGGAATCCGTCGGCGCCCAGAAACCCGGAATGAGACGGGTATAGCTGTTCACGGTCGAGGCCACCATGGCGAGGATCTCGGGCATGAGCTTCTGCTGGCCGCCCACATACCAGCGCATGATCTCGGACATGCCGTATTTGGCGTTCGCGTCGTAGAAGGCTCCCTTGCCCGTACTGAGATCGCGCAGGGACGAATGCAGATGGCCCGATTGGCCGGGCCAGTCGCGGGACCACTTTGCCATGAAGGTTGCCATCCAGCCTCGGCGCTGCGCGAGGATTTTCGTATAGGTCTTGAACAGAGCCGCCTTGTCGGCCGCACGAAGCGCATCGTCCACCCGGATCGCCGCCTCCAGCACGCCCGGTCCGGTTTCCGTGTGCAGCCCCTCGATCTCGAAATCCATCTTGTTCGCAAGATCGAGGAGCTCGTGATAGAAATCCGCATGCGCCCCTGAGCGCAGCACCGAATAGCCGAAGAAGCCCGGCGTGATGTTCTTCAGATTGCGGTAATCCTTCTCGCGCACGGAATGGGGCGTCTCCTCGAAGAGGAAGAACTCGAACTCGGCGGCGGCGGATACGCAAAAGCCCATGTCCTCCGCCCTCTTCAAAACCCGCCGCAGAACGCCCCGCGGGCACGCGGGCTCCGCGTATCCGTCGAACTCGGCCAGGAAGAACGGAAGATCGTTCTCGAAGGGGATGAGGCGCATGGTCTCGGGCACAACCCGTGCCGTCGCGTCCGGATAGGCCGTGTGCCAGCCCGTCAAGGTCGTGTTGTCGTAAAGCTGGTCGTTGGAGTCCCAGCCGAGCACCACGTCGCAGAATCCGAACCCTTTCTCGAGGGCGGATTCGAACTTGTCGCGGGCCATGTACTTGCCCCGCATGATGCCGTCGACATCGCTCAGCCCGATCTTGACGAATGGCAGGTCGCGGCTGCGCACATAGTCCATGGCATCGGCGGCGTTCTTGATTGTGGGAGCGGTCATGCTCGAAACCCCAGCGAGACGGATGGAGGGAGCGCACATCATGCGCGCTCCCGGACGGCGATCAATAGGACTTGTACTCGGTCTCGCCCCTGGAGACGGCGAACTCCTCCTCCGGCGAGAGGATGAGCTTGTGGCGTCCGTGAACCAGGAAGTAGGCCATCATGACCGCGTAGTAGGCCGCAACGCCCATGACGGCCGTGCGGAAGGCCGCATCGGTTAACTGGAAGACGAGCGTGACGGCGGCGATGACCATGCAGATCACGGCGCCCGCAAGACCGAACGGGCTCGAATAGGGCCGGTGCAGCTGCGGGAACTTCTTCTTGAGCACGATATAGGACATGCCCTGCATGAAATAGGCCAGCATCGCGCCGGCCACGGCCATGTTGAGCAGCGTGCCGCCGATCAGGGCGCCGCCCGCATCGACTCCCAGGGAGAACCAGATGATCAGCATCACCAGGAGACCGACCACCGCGCCCGTGATCAGGGCGATGTGCGGCGTCTTTCGTTCGCCATGTGTCACCGACAGGAAGCTCGGGAAATACCCGGCCCGCGACAGCGAATAGATCTGCCGCCCGAAGGCGAAGATGATGGTGTGGAACGAAGCGATGAGGCCGATCACGGCGATTGCCGCGAGGATCTTTGCAATGTCCGTTCCAAAGAGGGTTCGGAAGCCCTCGAGCAGCGGCTCGCCCGACTTGCCGAGACCCGCAGCGCCCGGCGCGATGCTCGTGTTCAGGAAGAGCACGAGGAAGGCGGAGGCGATGAGGGTCAGGATGCCGGCGATGATGCCCTTCGGCATGTCGGCTTGCGGATCGTGCGATTCCTCGGCTGCGAGCGGCAACTGCTCGATGGCGAGGAAGAGCCAGACGGCGAATGGCAGCGAGGCCAGGATTCCGACAATGCCATGAGGGAGGAACGGGCCTGCGCCGCTCGGCAGCTCGGTGCCGTCGGTCCCGATGTTCAGGGCCCAGCGCGAGAAGTCGATCTGACCGGAAAGCAGGACCGATCCATAGAAGAAGGCCAGCACGGCAAGGGCCATGACGGTCACGGTGACAGTTACCCTGAAGGACAGCTCGACGCCGACGATGTTCAGGCCGACGAAGAGAGCATAACAGAGGATCCAGTAGACGGGCTGGAATGCGGGTGCCGTCTCGAAGATCGCCGACAGGTACGAGCTGATGAAGAACACGATGACGGCGGGCGTCAGCACGAACTCGATGTTCTCCGCGATGCCCGTGACGTAGCCCGCCCACGGCCCCATGGAGGTGCGCGCGAAGGAATAGGCGCCGCCCGTATGCGGCAGGGCCGGCGACATCTCCGCGATGGAGAAGGTCAGGCCCAGATACATGATGGCGATGATGATGGTGGCGAAGAACATGGAGCCGAAGCCGTTGGCGAGGCCCAGATTCCAGCCTGAGTAATGCCCCGAGATCACGGCCCCCACGCCGAGCGCCCAGAGCGACCAGACGCGCGCATGACGCTTGAGTCGCCGCGCTTCGAAGTAACTGTCATCCACGGTGGTATAGGTGATGCCGGCGGAACTCTGCGCTCCGACCGGCGGGGCGTGAACCCCTGAACTTCCCTGTCCGACTGACATAGACTCTTCCTCCACGAATAGTCTGCCTCTCGAACCATGGCGCCTCATGCGCCATGGCAATCCGTTACAGCGTCCGCGCCCCCTCCCTCAAAAGCGGCGCAAGACGGTGAGCCCACGACGCCTGTCCGTCTTCCGTGCGGATCAGATCATTGCGGATTTCGATCATCAGCGGTGCGAGTCCGCGCCTCTCGGCATGGCGCTCGAGGGTGTGAAACACCCGGTCCGCCGGCGAATAGGGTTCGTTCATGCCCAGGACGAGCGCCGGATCCCGGCGCAATCCGGCTTCGAGGCGACGCGCAAAGCGCTCGTCGCGGTTGAAGATGAGGCCGATATGCCATGGGCGCGGCACGCCCCGGTAAACCGGCGTGAACGAATGAACGGTGACGATGCCGCTGATCTGCCCTGCGGAACGGCGGGCTTCGACAAAGCGGCTCACCATCCCGTGAAACACATCGTAGACCTCGCGGACCCGGTAGGCCCGTTCGTCATCATCGAGATTCTGGTTGCCGGGAATGGTCGTGCGCTCGCTGAGCGTCCAGATGGAATCGGGCGCCGAAGGATCGCGGTTGAGGTCGAGCACCAGGCGCGAGACGCCCGCATGGATGAGCGGCGCATCGAGCAATCGGCACAGCTCCTTCGCGACCCCGACAGCTCCTGGATCCCAGGCGATATGGCTTTCGAGCTGGTCCGCACTCAGACCGAGGGTCCCATAGCGCTCGGGAAGGTGCTTCGACGCATGCTCGCAGATCAGCAGGATGGGCGAGCGCCCCTGGGGGTTTTCCACGAGAACAACCGGCTTCGCGACCGGGGCGGCCGCCGTCCTGCCGGTGTCTGTCCGACTCGCATGGATCATGCGGCCTCCGTTTGCCCTGCCGGGCAGGCTGATACCCCTCTTTGAACGTTTGGTACGTTTCTTTCATGTTTCTCTTGTCTGAAATTTTTGGTACAGCTTTTGAAGGCCGTCAAGGAGGGATTCGTAACATTCCATCATGAAAAGCGACAGCAACGTCCCTTCTCTGAATCCACCGAGCCTTGCCGAACGCATTCGCCTCGAAATGGACTCCTTTACGCCCAGCGAGAAGCGCGCGGCCCACATGCTGCTGAGCCATTACCCGTTCGCCGGCCTGGATACCGTAGCGGAGTTCGCCGGCCGGGCCGGAATTTCGGCGCCGTCGGTCCTGCGTTTCGTGAACCGGCTCGGCTTCGGCGGCTTTCCGGAATTCCAGAAGCACCTGCGAGAGGAACTGGAGGCTCAACTCCTTTCACCGCTCGCCAAAGCCAACCCGTCGGACAAGGTCCCGGGCGCTCCGGCCCTGGCTTCCTTCGCCGAGGCCGTCATCGGCAATCTTCGGTCCACGGTGGAGAGCATCGCTCCCGCCGAATTCGACGCGGTGGTGGAACTCCTGAGCGACGAGAGGCGCCCCGCCCACTTCACCGGCGGACGCTTCACGGGTGCGTTGGCGCGTTATGCGGCGAGCCATTTCCGCATCGTGCGCAGCCATGTGGATTTCATCGAAGGTCAGCCGGCGCTCTGGCGCGACCGGATGATCGAGATCGGCAAGAAGGACGTGATCGTGGCTTTCGACATCCGCCGTTACCAGGAGGATGTCACCGCTTTATGCGAAACGGCCGCGAAGCAGGGCGCGACCGTCATCCTGCTCACGGATCCCTGGTTGTCGCCGATCGCCCGCGTGGCCCGCCATGTGCTGCCGGCCCATATCGTGGCTCCATCGAACTGGGATTCGTCGGCGGGTCTGCTGCTCATTACGGAAGCGCTCGTGGCCGCCGTGACGAAGCGCCTGTGGAAGACCGCGAAACCGCGGATGGAAGCCGTGGAGCGGCTGCGCAACGAGAGGCCTTAAGCCCCGCCGTCAGGCGTTTCTGCGCTGCAGCCAGCCGATCAGGAATGGCAGAACCAGGCCGATGCTGAGAAACCGCACGAGATGGTGAATGCCCACATAGAGCGGATCGAGGCCGAGAACGAGCGCGAGCACGGTCATGGCCTCGAGGCCGCCGGGCGCGAAGGCGACAAGGCTGTTGGCGAAGCTGACATCCGCTGCCCAGGCCGCGAGGGCGGAAAAGACCACCGCGATGCCCATGCCGACGGAAAACGACCCCAAGGCGGCGATCAATGCGCGCTTCAGCATGGAGCGCTGAATGTTGCGGAAACGCTCGGCGATGAAGAGGCCGATCAGCACGAGGCCGCAGGTCGCGATCACCGGCGGAATGACGCCCGTGACGAGTTCGGTCCCGTGACTGGCGGAGCTCACGACCATCGAGCCCAGAAGGATCGGCGCAGCAACCTTCAGCTTCTTGAACACGAGGCCGAGGCCTAGCCCGCCGAACAGGATGATCGCCAGGCCGCCGGGACTTTCGATCGGCATACCCTGGCCGATCAGCACATTCGTGTTGCCCCCTCCTCCGGTCACCACGACGATGCTCGGCAAAAGCGCAATCAGCACGAAGAGACGCAGGTTCTGCACGATGGCGACGGAGGGCACGTCCGCCTTGCGATCCGCTGCGACGGCGAGCACCGTCGAGAGGGCTCCGGGCACGGAGGCCAGAACCGCATCGGCCGTGCGCCAGCCCGAAATGCGGGTGAGCCAGAGCGTGGACGTCCACGAGATGGCCGCAACGCCAAGGACCAGAAGCACGAGACTTCCCGGGTAGCGCCCCATGGCGGTGATGGCGGCCGGGGTCACGGCCGCTCCCATCGCGGCCCCGGAGATCAGCATCGCCGCATCGGCGAGAGCCTTCGGCATGGGCACGGAATGCTTCGTCAGCCCCCATAAAATCGCCCCGATGGCGGCCCCGGACAGCCACGCGGCCGGAACGCCGATCCAATAAAAGACAAGCCCGCCGAGCCCGGCGATCAGGATCTGAGCGATGTGAGCGAGAATGAGAGGCATATCGAGAATGAACGGAAGCCCTGAGAGGCCCGTTCGCTCAATGAAGCTCTCCGCCGCTCAGGTCAACCGCCAGATTCGCGGGCGGGGCATGCAAGAACGGGTAGCCGCGGGTTCCCGCCGTCAGGCGACGAGCTTCGGCAGGGCCGCGCCGATGCGCCTGACAGCCTCCTCGAGATCCTCCGCCTTCCGAAGATAGCAGAGGCGCAGATATCCCTCGCCCGCGTCGCCGAAGGCGTTTCCGGGAGCAAGGCCCACATTCGCCTCGTCGATGAGGCGGAAGGCGATGTCCTTGGAATTCGTCGCCCCCTTGATCTTCAGGAAGGCATAGAACGCGCCGTTGGGCGGCGGCAGCTCGACCAGGCCCGTTTCCGCGAGCCGGCTGACGATGACGCGGCCTTGCCGGGCCCGGGCCACCTGATCGGCCAGGAAGTCCTCGCCCTGCTCGATGGCGGCAACGCCCGCGCGCTGGATGAACGTGGGCGTGCCGGAGGTCTGGTACTGGAGCAGGTTCTCGATCACCTGCCCCAGAACGGGCGGCGCTTCGAGCCAACCGAGGCGCCAGCCGGTCATCGCCCAGTTCTTCGAGAAGGTCTGCACGAAAAGAATGCGATCCTCCGGCGCCATCACATCGCGGAAGGAAGGCGCGCGCCCATCCATGCTGAGAGCAGAATCATGGATGAAGCGGCCATAGATCTCGTCCGCCACGATCCACAGCCCGTGACGGCGCGCCATGTCGAGGACCGCGCGCAGATCGTCGTGGCTTGCCGTCCACCCGGTCGGATTGGACGGGGAGTTCAGGACGACGACGCGGGTGCGCGGCGTCACGGACCGCTCCAGCCGCTCGACGTCGAGATGCCAGCCCTGCGCATCGATCGTCATGGGGACCGGGACGGGGCGTGCGCCGGCAATCGTGATCGCGCCCGCGAAATTCGGCCATGCGGGGGTCGGGATCAGCACCTCGTCGCCCGTCCCGCACACCATGCGGAAGGCGATCTGCATGGCGGGCATGCCGCCCGACGTCACGAAGAAGCGCTCCGGATCGAAGGTCCTGCGGTACACCCTTTCATGATAATGCGCGATGGCCTGACGCAGCTCGGGAATGCCGCTTTGATACGTATAGAAGGTCTCGCCGTCCTGCAGGGAACGGGACGCCGCATCGCAGATGAAGGCTGGTGTCGCAAGATCGCCCTCGCCGACCCAGAGCGGAATGATGCCGGAACGCCCGCGCCCGTACGAAAAGACATCCACGATGCCGCTGGTGGGAGCCTGCAGCGCTTCCGGCCGCAGGTTGAAGATCGAGGGAATCGGGACGGATGCGTTCATCTGAGGCCATTCCTTGCCAAACGGGTGAACAGGGATGACCTGTCCACCCGTGGAAGGCAAGCC
This sequence comes from Microvirga sp. M2, assembly GCF_047497095.1. NCBI lineage: Bacteria > Pseudomonadati > Pseudomonadota > Alphaproteobacteria > Hyphomicrobiales > Methylobacteriaceae > Microvirga > Microvirga sp. M2. The sequence continues at coordinate 911,322 of NZ_CP134064.1, read as the reverse complement.
TTCGATCCGCACTCATGACAAGAAGCGAAGAATCCCATTGCCGCCCGTGATGGATCAGAGGGTCCGGCTGGTTTTCATCAGATCGCGGATTTCCGTGAGCAGTTTCACATCGGCCGGAACCTCCGGCGGCTTGTCCGCCGTGCCGGTCTTGACATCCTCCGTGTGCCGCAGGCGGTTCATGCCCTTGACGAGCAGGAACAGGATCCATGCGATGATGATGAAGTTGATGGCGACCGTAATGAAGTTGCCCCAGGCGAGCACGGCGCCCTGGTTCCTGGCTTCGTTCAATGCCGTCGCCGTGACATTGCCGGACAGAGCCGTGAAATAGTTCGAGAAATCGAGTCCGCCGGTCACGGCTCCGACGATCGGCATGAAGATGTCGCCGACGAGGGAGTCGACGATCCTGCCGAAGGCGGCGCCGATGATGATGCCGATCGCCAGGTCGACCACATTGCCGCGCAAGGCGAATTGCTTGAATTCGTTCCACATGGCCGGACCCTCCTTTAGCTTTCCTGCCAAGGTAAGAAGGTGTCCGGCCATGCGAGGCCGTCAAGGCTCCCGGGCAGCCAGGAGATCCTGCAGGTTCAGGTGGCGGGTGACCATTTGGAGTTCCCCTTCCGCATTGCGCGGCCACTGGTCCTCGGGACGGTCCACATAGAGCTCTATGCCGTTGCCATCCGGGTCGCTCAGGTAAAGCGCCTCGCTCACTCCATGGTCGCTTGCGCCCTGGAGGGGAATGCCCGCCTCGGCCAGACGGTAGAGAGCATCCGCCAGGGCCGCCCGCGTGGGATAGAGGATCGCCACATGATAGAGGCCGGTCGTGCCCGGAGGGGGCGGCGAGCCGCCCTGGCTTTCCCAGGTATTCAGGCCGATATGGTGGTGATAACCGCCCGCCGAAACGAAGGCAGCCTGGGTGCCGTAGCGCTGCATCAGTTCGAAACCGAGCACGCCGCAATAGAAGGCGAGGGAGCGATCGAGATCCGCCACCTTCAGGTGGACATGGCCGATCCGGACGCCCGGGTGAATGGGGCGGGTTGCCAGGGTTCCGGCAACCTCATCCGACAAGGGTTTGATCATGACGGCATGCCTTCAGGCCGAACGAGTGGACAACGCCGGAACTGCCCCGACCGATCCGGATTTGAGGCCATACGCGCCCTCCCCCAGCAACGCTTGTGCGACAAGAGCCAGGATCCAGAACGCCAGGAACTCCCAACCGCCATTCGGATTGGAGAAAAAGAACCCGGCCGGGCCATGGACCGTAACGATGGCCCCCACCAGGATCGGGATGAGGGCGAGAGCTGCCCAACGGGTGTAAAAGCCGGCGATCAGGGCAAGGCCGCCGACGACCTCGGCCAGGATCACCGCATAGGCGAGCCCCCCAGGCAGACCCAGGCTTTGGAAGAATTGGGCCGTTCCGGCCGGTGTGAAGACGACGATCTTGAGGCCGGCATGGGCCAAGAACAGGGCGCCGAGGGTGACGCGCAGAACAAGCGCGGCATAAGGAGCGGTACGTGCGTCGATCATAGGGATCTCCTGGAATGCGATAACACCCATATGAGCTCATTCCGGCAATCCGAGAAGACGCCGCACGGGATATCAACTCACACCGTGACGGTGAAATCGCCACCTGCCTCGGCCGTCCTGCTAGTGGCGCTCAGCCCTTTACGGAGGTAAAGCTGATGGCAGCTTCCTCATAGGGATTCAAAGCATATGGTCGCCACCTGGGCGGTAGTCTTATCGGCGCTGGTCTATCTCTGCTTCCTGTTCACCGTCGCCTATTGGGGCGACAACGGAGGCAGGCGCATCGTCCAGGGGCCATGGCGCTCCACCATCTCCGCGCTGGCTCTTGCCGTCTACTGCACCTCATGGACCTTCTTCGGGTCCGTTGGGCTCGCCAGCCGCTCCGGGTTCGACTTCCTGGCGATCTATATCGGCCCCATCCTTGTGATCACCGTGGGGCACGCCCTCGTCGCGCGGGTGATCCGGGTGGCGAAGATGCAGAATATCTCCTCCATCGCCGACTTCGTCGCGGCCCGCTACGGGAAGAGCGAACGCGTCGCCGCCATCGTCAGCCTGATCGCGCTCGTCGGCTCCATCCCCTATATCGCGCTGCAGTTGAAAGCGGTCTCGGCCTCCCTCGACGTGTTCATCACGAAAGCCGACGGCATGCCGCCGCCGAATCTGCCCTTCATCGGGGACCTCGCGCTCGTCGTTGCCCTTGTGCTTGCGGGCTTTGCCGTCGCCTTCGGCACGCGCCACCCGGATGCCACGGAGCATCAGGACGGCCTCATCATGGCGATCTCGGTCGAGTCCATCGTGAAGCTCGTCGCGTTTCTGACCGTCGGCAGCTACGTGACCTTCGTCATGTTCGACGGCTATGACGGGATCAAGGAGCGCCTGACCGCTCTCGGCACGACGGGCAGCCTGATGGAGAGAACCTCGGGCTTCGGCAGCTACATCACTCTCATTCTTCTCTCGAGCTGCGCCGCACTGCTGCTGCCGCGCCAGTTCCACGTGACCGTGGTGGAGAATCATTCGATCCGGGACCTGAAGCGGGCCGCCTGGATGTTCCCGCTCTACCTCGTACTCATCAATCTCTTCGTGATCCCGATCGCGCTGGCAGGCCTTGCGATGTTCCCGACCGACGCGATCGACCGGGACATGACCGTGCTGGCGCTGCCGCTCGCCGATCAGGCCGGCACGATTGCCATTCTGACATTCCTTGGCGGGTTCTCTGCCGCGACCGCGATGGTAATCGTGGATTCCGTGGCCGTGGCCGTGATGATCTCCAACCATCTCGTCATGCCCGTCGTTCTGCGCCGGCGCGCTTTTGCCGGGATCGACCCGGGCGGCTTCGTCATTGCCGTACGGCGCATCTCGATCGTGCTCGTGATCCTGCTGGGTTACGCCTATTACCGCGCATCCGGCGAGGCCGCGCTCGCGGCCATCGGCCTTCTTTCCTTCGCGGCCCTCGCACAGGTGGCCCCTGCCTTTCTCGGCGGCCTGATCTGGTCGCGCGGTACGGCGCTCGGCGCGAGCGTGGGCCTCATCGTGGGCTTTCTCATGTGGCTCTATACGCTGCTCCTGCCGAGCCTCGTATGGGACGGCGTGTTCTGGTCCGACGTGGTGGTGTCCGGACCGTTCGGCATCGAGGCCCTGAAACCGACCGCACTCTTCGGCGTAGATCTGCCCCAGCTCACCCATGGCGTCGTGTGGAGCCTGACGCTCAACATTCTCTGCTACGTCGGCTTCTCGTTGTGGCGCCCCGTGACGGCGATGGAGCAGATTCAGGCGAACGTCTTCGTCGGCGAACCGCATACCTCCGCAACCCCGAGCTTCCGTCTGTTCCGCGCCAGCGTGAGCGTCGACGAGCTGCGCGCAATGGTCTCCCGCTATCTCGGCGAGGAGCGCACCGCGCGCTCCTTCGAAGGCTTCAGCCACAGCCGGGGGCAGACCCTCGAGCCGCGGGCGGAAGCCGACATCCATCTCCTGCGCTACGCGGAACACCTGCTGGCCTCCGCCATCGGCACGGCGTCCTCGCGCCTCGCGCTGTCGCTTCTTCTGCGCCGACGCACCGTCTCGACCGAAGCCGCCCTCAAGCTGCTCGACGATGCCTCCGCGGCCATCCAGCACAGCCGCGACCTTCTTCAGCATGCTCTCAACTATGCCAAGCAGGGGATCACGGTCATCGACCGCGATCTGCGTCTGCTGGCCTGGAACCAGGCCTTCATCGACCTTTACGACATGCCGCCCAACTTCGTTCAGGTCGGAATCGGCATGGAGCGTATCGTCCGCTACAACGCCGCGCGCGGTTCCTATGGTCCCGGCAAGATCGACGAACAGGTGGCCGCGCGTCTGCACTCGTTTCAGCACGACGTGGAACCCGTGCGGCTCAAGCTATTCCCTTCCGGAAAGGTCATCGAGATCCGTTCGAATCTCCTGCCGGACGGGGGTCACGTCACGACCTACACGGATGTCACCGAAGCGGTTCTGGCGGAGGAGGAAAGCCGTCGTGCCAACGAGACGCTCGAACAGCGTGTACGGGAGCGCACCGAAGAACTGACGCGTCTCAACGAAGCCTTGCGCAGCGCGAAAGCGGAAGCCGACGAAGCGAATATTTCCAAGACGCGCTTCCTGGCCGCGGCCTCGCACGACATTCTGCAGCCGCTCAATGCGGCCCGCCTTTACGCGACCTCGCTCGTGGAGCGCGACCGCGACGCCGGCGATGCGACCCTCGCCGAGAACATCGATGCATCCCTGGACGCCGTCGAGGAGATCCTCACGGCCATCCTCGACATCTCCCGCCTCGACACGGGCGCCATGAAGCCGCAATGGTCGAGCTTCCGCATGGATGAACTTTTCCGTCAGCTTCAGCGGGAGTTCGATCCCATTGCGAAGGAAAAAGGCCTGAATCTCACATTCGTGGCTCCCTCGCTCACCGTCCGCTCCGACCGGCGTCTGCTGCGCCGTCTGCTGCAGAACCTCGTGTCCAATGCCATCAAATACACGCCGACAGGCCGCGTTCTCGTGGGTGCGAGGCGGCAGGGCACCCATCTGGTTCTCGAGGTCTGGGATACGGGCCTCGGCATTCCACCCTCGAAACAGCGGATCGTCTTCCGCGAGTTTCAGCGTCTCGATCAGGGAGCGAAGGCGGCGCGAGGCTTAGGCCTCGGTCTTTCCATCGTGGAGCGCATCGGGCGGGTGCTCAGGCACCCGATCATCCTCAAATCGGAAGTGGGACGCGGATCGGTGTTCCGTGTCGAGGTTCCGATCGTCGCGGCGCTTCCGGAAACGCTCGCGGCTCCTGAACCGCCGAAGGCTCCGGCGACCGTTCTTTCGGGTCTGCACGTGCTCGTGATCGATAACGAGCCTGCCATCCTGGAAGGCATGCGGCTGCTGCTGTCAGGCTGGGGCTGCGACGTATGGACGGCATCCGATCTCGAAACGGCCTATAACGTCCTTCGAAACAACAAGGCCCTGCCTGAAGTCATCATCGCGGACTACCACCTCGACGACACCGACGGCCTGGAGCTCATCAAGGCTTTGCGCTGGAAGACGCAGGTCGACACGCCTGCCGTTCTCGTGACCGCAGACCGGACGCCGGCCGTGCGCGACACAGCCGCCGCCATGCACGTGCATGTGCTCAACAAGCCGCTGAAGCCCGCGGCCTTGCGCGCATTGCTCACCCAATGGCGCGCCACCCGCGTGGCGGCGGAGTGAGGAATCGATAAGCGATCACGCGCCGAGCGCGTGATCGACGGCTGCGACCGCGTGGATCGTCGTCGTGTCGAAGAGCGGCACCGCGCTGTCTTCGCCGGAAACCAGCAGCATGATCTCGGTGCAGCCGAGAATGATGCCCTCGGCGCCGTTCTCGATCAGGCGCGCGATGATGCCGCGATAGGCGTCCCGCGACAGAGGATCGATCCTGCCGAGCACGAGCTCCTTGTAGATCACATCGTGCACGACCTGACGGTCGGCGGCATCGGGCACGATCACGTCCAGATCGTGGAGGGATTGCAGGCGGCCCTTGTAGAAATCGTCGTCCATGGTGAAGGCCGTGCCGAGCAGACCGACCCGCCGAATGCCAGCTGTTCTGATCTTCTCCGCGGTCGGGTCGGCGATATGCAGAAGTGGAATGCTCACGGACGACGCGATCGCATCCGCGAGACGGTGCATCGTGTTGGTGCACAGTACGATGAAGTCCGCGCCACCGCGCTCCAGGCGAAGGGCCGCATCCTTCATGGCGTCGGCAAGCCTGTCCCAGTCGCCTGCGTGCTGGAGGTGCTTGATCTCGTCGAAGTCGACGGACAGCATGAGGCTGCGCGCGGAATGCGCTCCCCCCAGGCGCCTGTGCACCTCCTCGTTGATGATGCGGTAATACTCGGCCGAGCTTTCCCAGCTCATCCCGCCGATGAGCCCGATGGTCCTCCGTTGCATGATGACCTCAGGCAACAGGCTTGTAGGGCGCACGCCCGCTGGCCAGGGCATCGTCGAGCAGCTCAAGCCGGTCCTGCCCCCAGAACACCTCGCCATCGAGGACATAGGCCGGCGACCCGAAGACATCGTTCGCCACGGCGTTCTCCAGATTGAGCGCATAGATCGCCTCGGTCGTGCTGCCGGTGGCGATATCCATTACTGAGGACGAATCCAGCCCCGCCTGCTCGGCGATCTCCGAGAGCACGAGGGGATCGGCAAGGTTGCGCTCCTCTTCCCAGATCGCCGAGAAGGCGCGACGCAGGAACGCATCGGGGCTCTTGCCCGTCGTCGACACGGCAATCACGTAGCGGTCGGCCAAGTTCACATCGAAGGGCCAGTGCTTCGGACTGATATTGAAGGACAGGCCGCGTTTCTCGCGCCAGCGCTGCAGTTCCACGAGGCGGTAGCGCTGCCGGACCGGATGGCGCTGCCCCAGCGGCAATCCGCCTGTCTCGGAAAAGACGCGGCCCAGGAAAACGGGCTTGTAGTTCACCTCCACCCCGTGCCGCTGCACGATGTCCATGAAGGGCACATGGCCGATATAGGCCCAGGGGCTCACAAGCGAGAAGTAGTAGTCGATGACACGGGGCATGAGTCTCACGCTTCGCAGTTCAGGCTGAAGGGACCGGACCAACCTTGAACCATCACGCCGCTCTCTTCAACGTCTCTTCTGCATGAAGGAAGGCCTTCACCTCGGGGCCCGCATCAGGCGGCTGCGTCACGATGCCGGCCTCGCTCAACAGCTTCGCCATGGGAACATAGCCTTTGAGGGCCCTGTCGTAGAGCCCGGCGCGGACCAGCGCGATGGCATTGAGGATCGGGCTGCCGTCACGGGCCCGGGAAACCAGCCGATGCTCGATGACCACATGGGTTTCGGACCAGGTGAGAATGCGGGTCTCCAGGCCGAAGACCTGGAACAACCGCATCTCGCGGCGGAACCGGATCTGGCCTGCGCTCACCACAGGCACCCAGCCGTGCCTGAGAACGGGCCGCCACAGGCCGGAGCGGATCATGATGTCGGTGCGCCCGAGATCCATGAGCGTCCAGTAGCGCCCGTTGTTCATGTGGAGCGATGTGTCGAGATCGTGCAGCCACACCCGGAATTTCAGACGCGAGACATTCCGCACCGGATCGATCCTCGGCCTGAAGAACGAAACAACGATGAGGGATATCAGGCGCAGCCAGAGATTCATGCCATTCCCAATCCGCTGATCCTCTGAAAGGCGACGAGATCGAGGACAGGCGCGTCGAGCCCGAAACCTGTCAGGAGGCAATGGACCTGACCGCGATGGTGTGTCTGATGATTGAAGACATGGGCAAGGGTGGGACCGAGCGGCTGCTCGATCTCGGTGGGGTTCGTAAGGCTGCGATAGCGGATCCGTCCGGCGAGATCCGCCTCGGACAGGTTCTCGACATAGGCCGTGATCCGCTTGTCTTCATTTCGGCGCGCCGGCCAAAGATCGGAAAGTTCCTCGAACAGGACCGCATCGAGCCGATCCGGGGCCTCGCCCTCTCCCGTAAAGCGTCTGAGCCAAATGCGGTCAGCGGCGAGAAGATGGTTCAGCGTGCCGCTCACCGATTTGAAGAACGCTCCCCGGTCCGCGTGATAATCGGCCTTTGGCAGTTGCGCGGCAGCCTCGTAGATGCGTTCGTTGCACCACGCGTTATAGGCCGCCATCATGGCAAAATGGGACTTCATGGCACTGGCTCCGTCGTGTCCGTCCTCGTGTCATGGGACGACGCCGAGGGGGGGTCAAGATTTTCTCCTTCCCCTCCCTTGCGTCAGGGCAGCGCCGGATGAGCTCTGCGCCGTCCTGATCATCGCCCGCACGAAGCCAGGATGACCACGAGCGATGGCGCTCAGGCCGCCTTCCTCGCCGCGGCACGGCCGTAGAAGGTGTCTCCGGAGCCTGCCATGTCGAGAAGGATGCGCGGCGGGGCAAATCGATCGCCATGCTTTGCTTCCAGTGTCCTGCACAGTTCCACAAAGGCCTTTGCGCCCATGAAGTCGATATAGGACAAGGCGCCGCCTGTATAAGGCGCGAACCCGAAGCCCAGGACGGACCCGACATCCGCCTCGCGCGGATCCGTGATCACGCCCTCCTCGAATGTCCGTGCGGCCTCGAGAGCCTGCGTGACCAGCAGACGCTGCTTCAGCTCCTGCATATCGACGAGTTCGGGCTCCACCTGCTTCGGCTGCAGGTCCTTGAGGCCGGGCCAGAGACGCTTCTGGCCCGCTTCCGGGTAATCGTAGAAGCCTTTCCGGTTCTTGCGGCCGAGGCGCCCCTCCTTCTCGACGAGGCGGGAGAGCAGCTCCTCCTGTTGCGGAATGATCGCCGCGTCTCCAAGCTGCGCTTTCGTGGCTTTCAGGATCTTGAGGCCGAGATCCACGCCGACCTCGTCATTGAGCGAGAGCGGCCCCACCGGCATGCCGGCCTGCTTGCCGGCCTGCTCGATCATGGATGCGGGCAATCCCTCCATGAACATGAGGTGACCTTCGAGGATATAGGCCAGCACGCAACGGTTGGCGAAGAAGCCGCGGGAGTCGTTGACGACGATCGGGGTCTTCCTGATCAGGCGCACATAGTCGAGCGCGACGGCGAGCGCCTTGTCGCCCGTCTCCTTGCCCCGGATGATCTCCACCAGCATCATCTTCTCGACCGGCGAGAAGAAATGGATGCCGATGAACTGGGCCGCGTTCTTCGAGGTCTTGGCGAGGTCCGTGATCGGCAGGGTCGAGGTATTGGAGGCAAAGATGCAATCCGGACGGATGGCGGCTTCGACCTTCCGGATCACCTCCGCCTTGACGGTGGGGTCCTCGAAGACCGCCTCGATCACGAGATCGCATTCGGAAAGATCGTTGTAGTCGGCGGTCGCCTTGATGCGCGCGAGCAGCGCGTCGCGGTCCGCCGTCTTGGCGCGGCCCTTCATGACCTGATCGGAGATGAGCTTGTGAGAATGAGCCTTGCCTTTCTCCGCAGCCTCGACATCGCGATCGATCAGCACGACCTCGAGACCGGCATTGGCGGTCACGTAGGCCACGCTCCCGCCCATGAAGCCCGCGCCGACGACACCGACCTTCCGGATGGACGACGGGGGCACGTCCTTCGGCCGGCGCGCGCCCTTGTTGAGATCCTGCATGGAGATGAAGAGCGTGCGGATCATCGCCGCCGCCTCCTTCGAGCGCAGGATCTTGGCGAACCAGCGCGACTCGACCTTGAGCGCCAGATCCATCGGAAGCTGAAGGCCCTGATAAACTGCCTCCAGGATCGCCCGTATGGCCGGGTAATTGTCCTGCGTCTCGCGACGGTAGATCGCATTGGCCGGCGGCCAGATCTGCATTCCGGCCGCGGAATAGACCTTGTTCGAGGGAAGCTTGTAGCCCTTCTGGTCCCAGGGGGCCACGGCCGAACCGCCGTTCCGGATCCAGTCCTTCGCCGCCTGCACGATCTGGTCCCGCGGAGCGACCGCGTGGACGAGGCCCATATTGCGCGCCATCAGCGGGCGGATCTGCTCACCCTTGAAGAGCATCTGCAGGGCATCGCCGGTCTGCATCAGGCGTGCGACGCGCTGCGTGCCGCCTGCCCCGGGGAAGAGGCCAACCTTCACCTCCGGCAGGCCGACACGGGTGGCATCAGCATCGGAGAGAACCCGGAAATGGCAGGCAAGCGCCAGTTCGAAAGCGCCGCCGAGGCATACGCCATGGATCGCTGCCGCGAACGGTTTGCCGCAGGTCTCCAGGCGGCGATAGAGGAGCGAGAGTTTGCGCGATTCCTCGAACAGGAAGGAATTGGCAGCCTCCTCGCCCTCCTCCTTCGCGACGCGCATGTACTCGGCGTTCGAGGCTTGGAGCCTGTTGAGGTCCGCGCCGCCCGAGAAGGCTTCCTTCCCCGACGTGATGACGCATCCTTTGATGGTCTCGTCGGATGCGACCGTTTCGATGATCCGGGACAGTTCGTCTATCACCTGGGTGGTGATGACATTCATGGACCGGTCCTTCATGTCCCAGGTGGCGAGCGCAAGGCCGTCGGCATCGACCTCGAAGCGGAAATTCGTGAAGTTCGTCATGGTTTCTCTCCCGTCTCCGCTGTCCGTCAGACGCGCTCGATAATCGCCGCCGTGCCCATTCCGGCCGCAACGCACAGCGTGATCAGGGCCGTCTGTTTGTCGGTGCGCTCCAGTTCGTCGAGCACCGTGCCGAGGATCATCGCACCGGTAGCCCCGAGCGGATGGCCCATGGCGATCGCGCCGCCGTTCACGTTGACCTTTGCCGGGTCGAGTTCGAGCGCCTGGATGTAGCGCAGCACCACCGCCGAAAACGCCTCGTTGATCTCGAAGAGATCGATGTCGTCCTTCGTCATGCCCGCCTTCCTGAGCGCAAGCGCGGACACGTCGATGGGCCCGGTGAGCATGAGAGCAAGGTCGGACCCGATGGATGCGAACCCCTTGATGCGGGCGCGCGGCTTGACCCCGATCCTCGCGCCCCCCTCCTTCGACCCGACGAGGACGGCGGCGGCCCCGTCCACGATGCCGGACGAATTGCCTGCATGGTGCACGTGATCGATGAACTCCACATCCGGGTGCGCCGCAATCGCCACCGCATCGAAGCCTCCCATCTCGCCCATCTGCACGAAGGCGGCCTTGAGCTGGCCCAGCGACTGCATGTCGGTGCCCGGGCGCATGTGTTCGTCCTTGGCCAGGATGGTGAGGCCGTTCACGTCCTTGACCGGGACCACGGACCTGGCGAAGCGGCCCTCATCCCACGCCCTCGCGGCGCGCTTCTGCGACTCGACCGCATAGGCGTCGACATCGTCGCGGGTGAAGCCGTATTTGGTGGCGATCAGATCCGCCGAGATGCCCTGCGGCAGGAAGTAATTGGGGATCGCGATACCCGGATCGACCGGCCATGCGCCACCCGATGCGCCCATGCCCACGCGACTCATGGATTCGACACCGCCCCCGAGGGTGACGTCCTTCATGCCGGACATCACCTGCGCGGCGGCAAAATTCACCGCATCGAGTCCCGAAGCGCAGAAGCGGTTGATCTGAACGCCCGGCACCTCCTTGCCGAAGCCCGCCTTCAAAGCCGCCGCGCGTGCGATATCGCCGCCCGCCTCCCCGACGGGATCGACGCAGCCGAGGACGACGTCCTCCACGAGCGTAGGGTCGAGGTCATTGCGCTTGCGGATCGCATCGAGCGCCGTGACGGCGAGGTCGACACTGGGAACCTCGTGGAGCGAACCATCCGGCTTGCCTCGCCCGCGTGGCGTGCGAACGGCGTCGAAGATAAATGCATCTGCCATGGGGGCCTCCCGGTCTCTCTATCGTCCCGGACGCACATCGCTCAGGGACCGTTTTCAGAATTGGGCTCTTCACTCGTCTCGCGTTTCCGGCCCTTTGCCTGGCTGCGGCCGGAAAGGCGCCGATCCGTCAGAATGCCTCCACGGGCATCGCCATCGTGACATCCGCGCCGGACGTGATGCGCGCCAGGCGCAGGCCGGTTTCCGGCATCGTGCGTTCCATGAAGAACCGTCCCGTGAGAAGCTTTGCATCCATTCTCTCGGCCGCGCCGTCTCCATCGGCTTTCCTGGCATGAGCGGCCTTCGCGATCTTGGCCCACATATAACCCATCGCGACGATGCCGAAGAGATGCATGTAATCGGTGGCGCCGGCGCCGGCATTGTCGGGCTTCGCCATGGCGTTCTGCATGAACCACATGGTCGCCTGCTGCAGGTGGCCGAGCCCCTGCTGCAAGGGAGCGACGAAGCCCTTCAGGTTCTCGTCGCTTTCGTTCTCCTGGCAGAACGCGCCGACCTCGTTGAAGAAGCTCATGATGGCGCGGCCGCCATCCTTCCCGAGCTTGCGGCCGACGAGATCCATCGCCTGGATTCCGTTGGCGCCCTCGTAGATCATGGCGATGCGGGCGTCGCGCACGAACTGCGACATGCCCCATTCCTCGATATAGCCGTGGCCGCCGAACATCTGCTGCGCCTTCACGGCATTTTCGAAGCCGAGATCGGTCAGCACGCCCTTCACCACTGGAGTCAGGAGGCCCATATGGTCGTCCGCCGACTGACGCTCGGCCTCGTCGGTCGAGCGATGCGCGATATCGCTCTTCAGCGCCGTCCAGACGAGGAGCGCGCGCCCGGCCTCGTTGAAGGACTTGATGGACAGAAGCGTGCGGCGCACATCGGGGTGCACGATGATCGGATCGGCAGGTTTGTCCGGGAACTTCGGACCGTCGAGGGATCGGCCCTGCAGACGCTCCTTCGCATAGGCGGCTGCATTCTGGTAAGCGACCTCCGATTGCGACAGCCCCTGAACGCCGACCGCGAGACGGGCCTCGTTCATCATCACGAACATGGCATTGAGGCCGCGGTTCTCCTGGCCCACGAGCCAGCCCACCGCACCGTCGTAGTTCATGACGCAGGTGGCATTGCCGTGGATGCCCATCTTGTGCTCGAGCGAGCCGCAGGACACGCCGTTCCTTGCTCCCAGCGAGCCATCCGGGTTGACGAGGAACTTGGGCACCACGAAGAGCGAGATGCCCTTGGTCCCAGCCGGCGCGCCCTCGATACGGGCCAGGACCAAATGCACGATGTTCTCCGCCATGTCGTGCTCACCGGCGGAGATGAAGATCTTGGTGCCGGAGATGGCATAGGATCCGTCGCCGTTCGGAACCGCCTTGGTCTTGAGCAGGCCCAGATCCGTGCCGCAATGGGGCTCGGTCAGATTCATGGTGCCGGTCCAGGCGCCCTCGACCATGTTCGGCAGATAGGTCTTCTTCTGCTGCTCGGTGCCATGAACCAGAAGGGCCGCGATGGCACCCTGGGTCAGTCCCGGATACATTCCGAGCGACAGGTTCGCCGAGGAGACGAATTCCTGCATGACGGTGTTCAGGGTCGAGGGCAGTCCCTGGCCGCCGTATTCCTCCGGCATCGACAGGCCCATCCAACCGCCGGCCGCATAGGCCTCATAGGCCTCCCTGAAGCCTTTCGGCGTCGTCACGGAACCGTCCGGATTGCGGGTGCAGCCCTCCAGATCTCCCGTGCGGTTCAGGGGAGCGAACACCTCCTCGCAGAGCCTGGCCCCTTCGGAGAGGATCGCCTCCACCATATCCGGCGTGGCATCCGCAAAGCCCGGGAGATTGTTGTGACGCTCGAGCTGGAAAACGTCGTTCAAGAGAAACATGACGTCTTCGACGGGGGCCTTGTAAACCGGCATGCACTCCTCCTCCAAGATCGGCCGCTGGCATCGGCTCGTCATGCGACCCGCCCAGCTCATCAGATAGTTTATATATAAACTATCAAGTTCTTTTGGAAAGAGGTAGGGCGCAAAATCTCCTCGAACACGGACAGACGTTCAGGGTCTGGAATGGATCTCACGCACAAGACCCGGCGGAGGCCCGCAATGGCGGCGCCTCGCGCATCGTGCGGACCCGGCGGGCCGCTCAAACGATGCGCTCATCTCAGAAGGGAGCATGGGATCGATCCCCTCAAACTACAGCATCGGACGTGAAATCGAACCCACATCCGATGCTGTCAGTTGATGCTTTTGAGCATCTTTTCACGCAAAACCGATTCCCACTTTTGCGTCCGATGCTCTAGTTCGCCCGGAGGAACCAGGATGAAGATCATCCTGGTTCCTCCGGGCTCATCGTCAATGACGGAGACCTGCCGGGTCTATGCCGCGATGGCGAGGCTGCTGCGGCGGGTCCTGAGTTCTTCGAGGGCCTCTTCGATCTCTGCCTTCTGCTGCTCCAGATGGCGGATTTGATCCTCGACCTGGTCCAATGACAGCCGGAGATTCATAGCCGGACCGTTGGCCGACCGCTCCTCCGCCAACATGGCGCGGATCTCGGTGAGGGTAAAGCCGAGCTGCTTGCCCTTCAAAATCACCGAGAGACGCTCACGGTCGCGCGAATCGTAAATGCGGGCGGTACCGTCCCGACGTGGTGAGAGGAGACCTCGATCTTCGTAGAAGCGCAAAGTACGCAACGTCACGCCGAATTCACGCGCCAGATCTCCGATCGTGTAGACCTTGGCGCCTTCCCCCAACTCATGATGACTGAAATCCGCTACAGTTTGGCTCATCGAATGCCCCGTCTGTTATTGTTGGTGTGCATCAGCACGTTGTCCGTAACGTTATGATAGTACATCAATCGTGTTCATTGCAAGAGCTTCGAGGCAAGGGCCGCCTATAGGCATTGCGCCCCGTTTTTGCTTGCACTCTATCCAAGGGGAAACTGCCCGTTCAGAGAGGGACATAGGGCGCTAAAGCCCGACCCTTTAACGGCTTTTTTACGACGTTGACCGAAAGTTGCATCGTCGCTCGGGTGCCCATGAGGCCATGTGATTCGCCTCGATCTCAGATGTCACGAGCGTCGCGGCAAGCATAAGCAGGGGGCTTAAGGCGGGCCAGAAGTTCATAGTATCCCCCGCGAGCGCGGCCATGAGACACCCTGTCCTTCCGAACCTCGACGAACCGGATCTCGACGCCCGGCAATGGGCTAAAGGTGCCGCCCGTCGGGCCGGATTGAGCCTCGAGGAATGGGCGGCTGCCATCCTGATGGACAAGGACGCCAGACGAGCGTCCTCCCTTCAGGAGCGCAAGCCCAATAGCCCTGAACCCGGTGTCGCTGTGCCGCGTCACGCCAGAACCGCGCGGCCCGAACTGGAACGCACTTTCGAAACCCTCATGGCGGCCGTTGCGGCCCAAGGCGAACGCCAGGCGCAGGATCATGCGTCCCGCACGGCGATTGCGCTGGAGTCCATGGCGAGCTGGATCGAGCAGACGGAGGAGCGGTTGAACGAGACCGCCCGTGCCTCCGCGGACCATCAGGACCGGATGGCAACCGCGCTCTCGCAGGCGCTTTCCACCTTGAGGAGCCGCCTTGACTCGGTCGAGCGCCAAGCCGTGGTCGAACGGCAGGCGCAGCCCGAAGCGCCATGGAATCCCGCCATCGATGCGATCCAGGCCGACATGGAGCGGCTCCGCGCAAGCGTGGACAATCTCGCGACCCAGGAGGAACTCGCCGCGCTCGGCCGCGACCTCAAGGAGATCGCCAAGGAGATTTCCCATGGCCCCGCCAGCAAGGATCTCCTGATCCTCGCGCAGTCCACGGCCGCCATATATCGCCAGATCCGGACCCTCTCGGAGGATGTCGGTGGCGCCCTGAACGAGCGGATCGGAGGGGCAATCGATGAGCTGAAAGCCCGGGTCGAGCGGATCGCGGAAACCGGCGTCGACCGCAGCGTGATCGATTTTCTCAGCAGTCAGATTGTGGACCTGCGCCATGATCTCTCCCACCGCGCGGAGCCACGCCAGATCGAACGGCTGGCGAAGGACGTCACGGCCATCGCCGACCAGGTCGCGGATCTCCGCGTCCATCAGGTCGAGCGCAGCGATTTCTCCGCTCTCAAGACATCGCTCGAGAATGTGTGCGCGGCTCTCAACCGCACCGCCGCGATGCAGGAGGCATCCGACATGCCGTCGCAGCTCGACACCATGAGCCGCGACTTGGCGGCGCTGGCGAGCCGCCCGGCGCCGGAAGCCGCGGATCTCGATCCTATCACCGATCAGCTGGCGTTCCTGACCGAGCGCATGGCCGAGCTGTCCGAGAGCCGGTTCCGCCAGAACGATGCTCTCGGCGCCATGATCGAGCGCCTGTCGGCTCAGGTTCAGATCGTCGCCGAAAAGGAGCCTCTCCCACGGGAGCCGCTGATGCAGCGGTTCGATACGATCGAAGAGACCCTTCGTCAGATCGGCGAGCGGGCCGACATCTCATTGGTGGAGCCCCTGTTGCGCGGCATCGACGAGAAGCTCGGCCGCGCCTCGTCCGCACCATTGAACCTCGATGCGCTCGATCGGCAGATCGGCTCCCTCGCAGAACGGCTGGCCGAGAGATCGGGAGAGCCCCTGCAGAAGATTCTCCACGAAGCCACGCAAGGTCTGCGCAATCTCCAGACCGACGCTGCCGAAATTGCAGAGCGTGCCGCGAAGACCGCCTTGAAGGACCTTCAGCCGAGCCTGCCCGTTGCCGCCGATATCGATGCCTTGAAGCAAGGATTCGTCGAACTGAAGGCTTTGCAGAGCCGAGCCGACAAGAAGACGCAGGAGACTTTGCGCGCGGTCCACAATGCGCTGGAGACGCTCATCTCCCGGTTCCCCGAACGGATCGCCGGAGAGCCCCGATCCGCTCTGCCCGGCCAGTCCGGCCGCGACCTCTCCTCTCAACCGATGCCTCAGACGGATCGTCTGGAGGCGGCCGTACGCCGCCTGCACGCGGTCACCCTGTCCCAGGTCGAAGAGGTCGCGACGACAGGTGCGCAAGCCCATGGCGGGCCGATCGGATCCGAGATCATCACGCACCAGCCGGCGGACGAGGATTTCGGCAATGTTCGGGCGAGCTTCATCGCAGCCGCCCGACGCGCCGCACAGATCGACAAGGCGGATGACTCCGCCCTCGCGTCCGAGACTGCGGAAGACATGGATCTCGAAGAGTTCGAGGCCCTGGCGGCAGATCAAGCTGCGTCCGCCTCACCGGCCTCTCTCATGGAGCGTATCCGCCGGAGCCTCGACGCACACCGCCGCTCGCTTCTTCTGGGACTGGGCCTTGTCGTTCTGGCGACGGGCGCGGCGCATGTCATGTCGAGCGGTCTCGTATCCTCCTCCTTCCCGCTGATCGTATCGGGCAGCGCCTTGCGGGCCGATTCTCCTCCCAGGGTGCGGTCTTCCGAAGAGGCCACCGCGACGGGAAGTCTCGCCGCGCCTCCGGAGAAGACGAACCTCTTCCAGCCATCGAGCCTCGCCACGACGATCGAGCCGGCGCTCACCACGCCGGGCGCCGACACAACGCCGAAATTCCTCATTGACCCCGCAACGGTCGGTGACATCCCCGTCACCGTTCCGGCCCCGCTCCGCGAGGCGGCGCTCGCAGGCGACGCGTCGGCCCTTTACGAGGTCGCGTCCCGCGCCGCCGAAGGACGTGGCCTTCCTCAGGACATGCCCCTCGCCCTTCATCTCTATGAGCGTGCAGCCCAGGCCGGCCTCCCGCCGGCCCAGGAAAGGCTTGCGACGCTGATGGAAAAGGGCATCGGCCGCGAGCGCGATCCGAAGCAGGCGGCCATCTGGTACGAGCGGGCGGCGCAGGGAGGCAACATCCACGCCATGCACAACCTCGCCACGCTTCTCGTGTCGGGACTGAACGGCAAGCCTGATTATGCGACGGCTTACCGCTGGTACAGCGAGGCTGCCGAAGCCGGGCTCAAGGACAGCCAGTTCAACGTGGGCGTGCTCCTCGCCCGCGGCATCGGGACCAGGCAGGATCAGGCGAAGGCCTATATGTGGCTCGCTCTCGCGGCCGCTCAAGGCGATGCCGATGCCGCCAAGAAGCGCGACGAGCTCGCCGGACGGCTCAGCGCCGCCGAACGAAAGGCCACCCAAGCCTCGATCGAGCGGTGGCAACCCCGCCCGGTCGACCCTTTCGCGAACGGCGTGCCCGCTCCTTCGGGCGGACAGACGGCCGCGTTGAACGAAACCTCGGACAATAGGAGTTGATGGCTGAACCCAAAGCGGTCAGGTTAGGTTCATCGCCTGTCCTTTAAATCGCCCCTCGCATCATTGTCACAAGCCGAGGCTGCACCGGCCAAGGGGATCCGGAGTGCAAATCTATCTGCCGATCGCGGAAATGCCTGTAAGCGTTCTTCTCATCCTCGGGATGGGTGCGGCGGTGGGCTTCATCTCGGGTCTGTTCGGCATCGGAGGCGGCTTCCTGATGACGCCCCTCCTCATCTTCCTCGGCATTCCTCCCGCGGTCGCAGTCGCCACCCAATCGGCCCAGATCGTCGCCTCGTCGACCACCAGCGTGCTCGGCGCGCTCCGGCGCAACGCGCTCGATCACAAGCTCGGCGCCATCCTCGTGGCGGGAGGTCTTGTCGGATCGGCGCTCGGCGTCTGGTTCTTCGCCGCCGTCCGGCGGGCAGGGCAGCTCGATCTCGTGATCGTCCTGTCCTACGTGACGCTGTTCACGGTCGTCGGCAGCCTGATGCTGAAGGAAAGCATCCGCGAATTCTGGACAAGGCGTCGTGGCGGCGCCGTGCGCCCACGGCGCCAGGCCGGCGAACACGCCCCCTATCTCGGTTGGCCTCTGCGGATGCGCTTTTATCGCTCCAAGCTCTACGTCAGCGTCATCCCGGTTCTCGGGCTCTCCCTGTTCATCGGCTTCGCCGGAGCCGTGCTCGGCATCGGCGGCGGCTTCATCGTCGTGCCGGCCCTGCTCTACATCTTCCGCGTGCCGACGACCGTGGTGGTTGGAACCTCGCACCTCCAGATCGTCTGCACGACCCTCGTCGCCCTCATCCTGCATGCGGTGATGAATCAGGCGGTCGACATGGTGCTGGCGATCCTGCTCATCCTTGGCGGCGTCTTCGGCGCCCAGTTCGGCGCGCGCATGGGCCGGAACCTGAGAGCGGAGCTGTTCCGTTTCCTGCTTGCCATCCTGCTGCTCGCCGTGGGCCTGCGCTTCGCCCTGGAACTCGTCATCGAACCCCGGGAACCGTTCTCGCTCACGGTGCAGGAACGGCGCCAGTGAGACTTTTCTGGATCCTCTCGATCACGCTCGTCTCCCTGAGCCCCGTCTCCGCGGAAACGTTGATCACGTCCCTGTCGAACCATCGCGTTCTCATCAACTCGAACTATACGGGGACGTCCATTGCCGTGTTCGGTGCCATCGAGCGGGATGCGCAGACCATCGCCCGCGCCAGCGGCTACGACGTGGTCGTCACGGCCCGAGGGCCGCGGCAGTTCCTCACGGTGCGCGAGAAGCAGAAAGCGGGTCCCGTCTGGGTCAATCAGGAGCAGCAGAAGTTCCCGCAGGCACCGGCCTATTTGAGCGTTCTGAGTTCGAGGCCGATTGAGAAGATCACGAGCGATCAGTTGCGCCAGCGCCAGAAGATCGGCCTGAGGGCGATCATCAACGCCCCGGATTTCACGAATGAGCGTGGCGAGGGTGAGGACAAGGAGTTTCGCGAGGCTCTGTATCGCCTCAAAGCCCAGGAAGGCCTTTATCTGGAGGACGAGCGCGGGGTCACCTTTCTGACGCCCGACATCTTCCGGGCGAGCATCCCGCTTCCCGCGACGGCGCCGCCGGGCGAATACGACGTGCAGGTCGTTCTATTCGCCGATACGGTGATCCTGGCGAGCACGATCACTCACTTCGAGCTGGTCAAGACGGGTTTCGAGGAGCAGGTCGGCGCCGTGGCCCGGGACTGGTCCCTGCTCTACGGCCTCGCCACCGCGCTGCTCGCCATCGCATTCGGCTGGCTCGCCAGCGTCATTTTCCGGCGGGACTGAAGCGTCAGTCCCGGCAGAGCATCGCCTTCGCGATGGCGAAGATGCGCTCGCTTCCGATGAGATGGGCCGTGAAACCCTTCGGAAAGAGCGGCCTGAAGGCGGCATCGCAGGCATTGAGGCCGCCCGCATAGGCCCCGAGCGCCGGCATGATGCAGCGGGTGCCGTCCGTCAGGAAGCAGCGGCGCCGCGTCGCCCGCCCCCGCATCACCACCTTGCCGACCGGATGCAGATGCCCGGCAATCTCCGCCGCATCACCGGCAACCGGCTCGTGCCGCAGGGTCAGAGAGCCGAGCGTCATCTCCTCCACGACCTGCCCGCCGATGCTTTCCGGCAGAATGCGATCGTGGTTGCCCGTCACCCAGATCCACTCCCGGCCGGTCTGAACGCTGCCCAGGGTGGAGCGTTCCTCCTCGCCAAGCCGTTCGGGTCCGCCGATATCGTGAAAGCTGTCGCCCAACGCGATGACGACGCGCGGGTTGAAGCGCGCTACCACGTCGGCCAGAGCGCTCAGGGTCTCGCGGGTGTCGTAAGGCGGCAGCATCATGCCGCGGCGCGCGAAGGACGAGCCCTTTTCGAAATGCAGGTCGGCAACCAGCAGCGCATCATGTGCGGGCAGGACCATGCCGCCGGACAGATCCAGGACGGCCAACTGCCCCGCCAGCTCGATCTCGTGGGTTGTCTGTTTGTTCTTTCGCAAAGCCGTCACGCCAAAGCCTCATCGAGAAGCGCCGCTTCCGCCTCGGCCAGAATCTCGTCCGCATTGTCGCTATAGACGCGCTCGCGGCCGATCTCCAGCATGACGGACACGCCCAAGGGAGAAACCCGGTCGAGCGGTTTGTGGATGATTCGCCCCCGGATGCGCTGAAGCATCATGCCGAGGCGCCTCACGTCCAGGAGTCCCGTTGCCGCATCCGCCCGCGCGGCTCGCAGCAGCACGTGATCGGGCTCGTGCTTGCGAAGCACGTCGTAGACGAGGTCGGTCGAGATCGTCACCTGCCGTCCCGTCTTATGCTCCCCCGGGAAGCGGCGCTCGATCAATCCCGCGATCACGGCGCATTGGCGGAAGGTGCGCTTCATCAGGGAGGATTCCGCCAGCCAATCCTCCAGGTCGTCACCCAGCATATCCTCGGAGAACAGCTCGTCCAGGAAGGCCGGCTCCCGCCCCGCCCGTGCGGCGATGTCGCCGGAGGCGTAGACGGCGATGCCGTAATCGTTCGCGACGAAGCCGAGGGGCTTCAGCCGCGCGCGCTCCAGGCGGCGGGTGAGCAGCATGCCGAGCGTCTGGTGCGCGAGCCGCCCCTCGAAGGGAAAGCAGGTCATGTAGAATCGGTTGCCGCGCGGAAATGTCTCGACCAGGAGGTCGCGCGGCCCCGGGACGATGGAACGGCGGCGCTGCTGCAGGAGCCACTCCGTCATCTGCGGCGGCAGACGATCCCATTCGAAGGGATCCGCCAGGATTTCGCGCACGCGGGCTGCGAGAAAGGTCGACAGCGGGAACTTGCCGCCCTCGTAGGATGGGATCATCGGATCCGTTCCGGATGCCGCGCGGGTCACCAGCACCTCGTCCTCGGCGATCCCCTCGAAGCGAAGCACCTCGCCCGCGAAGAGAAAGGTGTCGCCGGGCGTCAGGGTCTCGGCGAAGTATTCCTCGATTTCCCCGAGAATACGGCCGCGCGGCAGAACGGTCCCGGGTCGTGCCCGCGAGGTCTTGCCGAGGCGGACCTTGATCATGGTGGATTCGACGATGGTGCCGACATTCAGGCGGTATTGCTGCGCGACCTTGCCGTCGCGCACACGCCAGAGGCCATCGTTGCCCTTCACGATCTTGGCGAAGCGCTCATAGGCGCGAAGGGCGTAGCCGCCCGTGGCGACAAAGGCCACACAGGCCTCGAAATCCTCCCAGGTCAGGCCCGCATAGGGTGCTGCCGAACGCACCTCCTCATACAGATCCTCGAGCCTGAACGGATCGGCGCAGGCCATGCCGAGAATGTGCTGGCACAGCACATCGAGCGCGCCGATCCGGGCGTCGGGCGTGTCCTGCGCGGCCTCGTGCACGGCGTCCAATGCCGCGCGGCATTCGAGGATTTCGAAGCGGTTGGCCGGAACGAGATAGGCCTCGGACGGCTCGTCCATGCGATGGTTCGACCGGCCGATGCGCTGCATGATGCGCGACGCCCCCTTCGGGGCCCCCACATTCACGACGAGATCCACATCCCCCCAGTCGATGCCGAGGTCGAGCGTTGCGGTACACACCACCGCCTTGAGCCGTCCCGCCGCCATCGCCTCTTCGACCCGGCGACGCTGCGCCACATCGAGCGATCCGTGATGGAGAGCGATCGCAAGGCCATCGTCGTTGAGTTTCCAGAGTTCCTGAAACGTGTATTCCGCCTGCAGGCGGGTGTTCACGAAGACCAGCGTCGTCCTGTGCTCCCCGATGAGCCGATAGATCGAAGGCATCGAAAGAGAGGCGGTATGGCCGGCCAGCGGAAGGTGCTCGTCGAGGTCCAGCATGCGGATGTCGGGCTGCGCCCCGCCTTTCACCACGACGAGATCGGCGAGGTTCGCCTCCCGCTGCGGCACCAGATAACGCCGCAGATCGTCGGGCTCGCGGACCGTGGCCGACAGGCCGACGGCTGTCGCCTGCGGGGCGATGCTCATGAGCCGCGCCAGCCCGAGCGACAGGAGATCCCCGCGCTTCGAGGTCACGAGCGAATGCAGCTCGTCCAGGACGACACGGCGCAGATCCTTGAAGAACTCGCCCGCCTCACGATGGGCGAGGAGCAGCGCCAACTGCTCGGGGGTCGTCAGCAGGATGTCCGGGGGGCGCTCGATCTGACGCGCTCGCTTGTGGGACGGGGTGTCGCCTGTGCGGGTCTCGATCCGGACAGGAAGCCCCATCTCCTGGACTGGGGTTTCGAGATTGCGGGCGATATCGGTGGCCAGCGCCTTCAGGGGCGAAATATAGAGGGTGTGGAGGCCACGCCTGTCCTTCGCCGTGCCCCGGCCCGGTTCCCGCTCCGCAAGCTCGACGAGGCTGGGAAGGAAGCCCGCGAGGGTCTTTCCTGCGCCCGTCGGCGCCACGAGCAGCACCGAGCGGCCGGCCTCTGCCTTCGCGAGAAGCTGCAGCTGATGCTCGCGAGGCTCCCAGCCTCGGCTTTTGAACCAGTCCCGGAAGATTTGGGGGAGGAGGGATGAGGACGCTTTCGACATGCCCTGACAAGATAGGCGCCGGAGAAAGGTTTCGCCACGGGAAGCGAACTTCCCATGTGAACCCGGGCCTCGGCCGCTTGCTATCCGTCACGGGATGCGCTCACCCTAGAGCATCGGACCCAAAAGTGGATTTGCACTTTTGGGATTGAATCCGATGCTCCCACTTTAGAACAGCGCATCGTTTGATGCGGAAAACCGGGTCCACTTTTCCGCACGATGCGCTAAGCCGGCAAAAAGACCATCACAGGAAGCGCCATGACCAGTTCAAGCCAATTCAAGAACGCCGTCGCCGTCGTCACGGGAGGAACCCAGGGCGTCGGGGAAACCATTGCCCGGACGCTCGCCGAGCGCGGCGCTGCGGGCCTCGTCATCTGCGGCCGCAACGCGGAACGGGGCGAGGCCGTGGCGCGGGCCATTACGGCGCAGGGCTGCCGCACGGAGTTCGTCAGGGCCGATCTTGCCGATCTCGACGCGGCGCGCGCCGTGACCGCACGGGCGGACGACGTGTTCGGACGGATCGACGTGCTGGTGAACGCGGCAGGCATGACCGACCGCGGCACGATCTTCGATACGAGCCCTGAGCTGTTCGACCGCATGTTCGCCGTGAACGTGCGCGCGCCCTTCTTTCTCATGCAGGAGGCCGCCAAGATCATGCGCCGCGAGAAGATCGAAGGCGCGATGATCAACATCCTCTCCATGTCGGCCCATGGCGGCCAGCCATTCATCTCCGCCTATTGCGGCTCCAAGGGGGCGCTCGCGACCCTCACCAAGAACGCCGCCTTCAGTCTCATGCCGTGGCGCATCCGGGTGAACGGCCTCAATATCGGCTGGATGAGCACCCCGGGAGAGGATCGCATCATGCGCACCTATCACGGCGCTCAGGATGGCTGGCTCGAACAGGCCGCGAAGGAACAGCCCTTCGGCCGGCTGCTCGATCCCGCGGAAGTGGCGCGTGCCGTCGCTTTCCTCGCCAGCGCCGAATCCGGCCTGATGACGGGCTCGATCATCGATTTCGATCAATCGGTGCTGGGCTGCTGGGAATCCGCGCCGCACCCGTCGAGGCCCGACGCATAACCGTTCAACGCTGCATCACCACCAGAAACCCGGGAACCGGCATGCCACGGTCTTCCCGGGTCGAGACCCGTTCCAGGGTCACGGCCATGAACCCGGTCTCGTCCGCCAGGCCGCGCAGATAACGCTCGCTGTGTGCATAGCGCGCGTCGGCGCCGAGAATGAAGCCGTCTCCCTCATGCGTCTGGACCGTGAAGGCGAAGAGCCCCTCACGCTTCAAGACGCGATGGGCTTCCCGAAAAACCTCGTCGAGCGAAGCCATGTAGACGAACACGTCCGCCGCCACCACGAGATCGACCTCGCCCTCCGCGCGCATCTTCAGGAACGAGGCGAGTTCGCCCTCATGGAGGGCGTCATAGAGCTTCGTCCTGTCCGCTTTCTCGAGCATGCGCGGCGAGAGATCGACACCCACGAGCGACGCGCACACGCCCTCGAGCGCCTGCCCCATCAGGCCCGTTCCGCAACCGAGATCGATGCCCCGCCCGAACCTGAAATCCCTGATCCGCCTGGAACAGGCCCGGCGAAGCGCGTCGGCGATGAGCTCCGGCCCCCGATAGGCCAGGCCTCTGGTGAGATGCCGCTCGAATTTGGGGGCATACTCGTCGAACAGCGCCCGCACATAGCTGTCGGTCATCGCCGCATCGGCCGGAACCGCACCGAGACGGGCAAGATCGAGACGTACGCCCAGGACATCCTGCGGCTCGAGCTCCAGCGCTCGCCGCAAGGCCGCGACGGCCGGCTCCTGCGCTCCGAGCTCGGCCATCGCACGCCCCAGGAGAGCATGGGCCGGAGCAAAACCGGGGGCAAGCTCCAGGACCTGCCGGGCCAGATCCGCGGCAGCCTCGAAATCGCGCTCCTCGAAAGCCGCGCTGGCATATTCATAGCGTCGGTCGGCAAGGACATCGCCGGAGGAGCGGAAGGAATGGGGCAACAGCATGGCTTTGCCATGAGGCAGCGCCGAAGGGCTGTCAATGCCGAAGCACGGCCCTTGCGTTATGCACCCGCCTTAGTGGCCGACGCGGAGGATCACCTTGCCGCGGCCATGCCCCGAATCCAGCCGCTCATGGGCGATCGACACTTCGTCGAGCGGCAGAACCTCGTCCACGACGACCTTGGCCTGCCCGCGCTCGAAGAGCGGCGTCATCTCCCGCAGCCACGCCCCTTCGCGCATCAGGAACGTGCCGAAAAGGGTCTGGTTCTTGGTGTAGAGGGCGCTCAGGTCCCCGTCCGGCGGAAGAATGGTGGCGATCCGCCCGAAGGGCCGGGTCACCAGCGTGCTCATCGGCACGTTGCCGCCGGCGGTATCGAAGGCGGCATCGACGCTGCCGCCTGCCTCCCTCGCGATCCGCTCGACCGCATCGGGAGCGCGATAGTCGATCGCCACGTCCGCCCCGAGCTCGCGCAGAGCCGGATGGTTGGCCTTGCTGGCCGTCGCGATCACGCGGGCGCCGGCGGCTTTGGCGAATTGGACCGCAAAGGAACCGACGCCTCCGGCGCCCCCATGAATGAGGACGGTCTCGCCCGGCCTGACGTTCAGGCGACGGATGACCGCCTCCCAGGCGGTTCCGCCTGCCAGCGGGATTCCGGCAGCCTCGACATGGCTCAGATTCGCAGGCTTGCGCGCCACGATGCCGGCGGAGGCGACGGTGTATTCCGCATAGCTGCCGTGCGGATTGCCGAAGATCTCGGGCGTATAGAACACCTCATCGCCGGCCTTGAACTCGGTCACGCCGGGACCGACCTCCTCGACGACGCCGGACACGTCATAGCCCAGCACGGCGGGGAACGGGATCTGGGCCCAGGATCCCGCCTGCCGGATCTTGGCGTCGACGGGGTTGGTCCCCGAGGCGACGACCCGCACGAGAACCTGGCCCGGCCCCGGCTCGGGGCGCTCCAGATCCCGGAGTTCGAAGACGTCGGGACCGCCGAACCGTGTGATCACCATCGCACGCATGCCGTCGCTCCTCCTGCATCGCCTGCCATGTGGGCTTCTGCGGGGCCTCGATCAAGGCAAGCTCGACCGTGAGGGCCGGGTTCGACGGCAGATGGCCGCGCAACCTGACATTGCCGGACGGCATACTATATTCCCATCCATGGCGTTGCGCTCCACCGATATTCTCACCCAGACCCCGCAAGGACTCTACTGCCCTCTCGGGGATTTCCATATCGACCCGGTCCGGCCCGTGAAGCGGGCCCTCGTCACGCATGGCCATTCCGACCATGCGCGCTCGGGCCATGGTGCCGTCCTGGCCACCCGGGAGACCTTGCTCATCATGGGCGTGCGCTACGGTGGGGACTTTGCCGGAAGCATGCAGGAAGCACCGCTCGGCGAGAGCATGCGGCTCGGCGACGTGACCGTGCGCTTCACGCCCGCCGGGCACGTGCTGGGCTCGGCCCAGATTTCCATAGAGGCGGGCGGCACCCGCGTCGTGGTCTCGGGCGACTACAAGCGCGCCGAAGACCCGACCTGCCTGCCCTACGAACTCGTGCCCTGCGACATCTTCATCACCGAAGCCACCTTCGGGCTTCCCGTCTTCCGTCATCCCGATACGAGGGACGAGGTGCGCAAGCTCCTCGCTTCCGTCGCTCTCTTTCCCGAGCGCACGCACATCGTCGGGGCCTATGCCCTGGGCAAGGCCCAACGGGTCATGGCGCTGCTGCGGGAAGAGGGCTACGACGCTCAGATCTACCTGCATGGAGCCATGGAAAGGCTGACGGAGTTCTATAAATCCGAAGGCATTCCCTTGGGAGACACGCCGAAGGTCGTGGCGTCGGAGCGCTCGAAGCTCGCCGGCGCCATCGTCATCTGCCCGCCCTCCTCCATTCAGGACCTCTGGTCCCGCCGCTTTCCCGACCCGGTGACATGCTTCGCCTCGGGCTGGATGCGCGTGCGGGCGCGGGCGCGCCAGAAGGGCGTCGAACTGCCGCTCGTGATCTCCGATCATTCCGATTGGGACGATCTGTGCCGCACGATCCGGGAAACCGGCGCGGGCGAGGTCTGGGTCACCCATGGCCAGGAGGATGCGCTGGTGCACTGGTGCGGCACCCACGGCATCAAGGCGCGTCCCCTGCACATGCTGGGCTACGGCGACGAAGGCGAAGGAGAGGAAGCACAGCAGGCCGGAGGTGAGGCATGAACCGTTTCGCCGCCCTTCTCGACCGCCTGGCATACGAGCCGCGCCGCAACGCAAAGCTGCGGCTCATGACGGATTACTTCCGCCACACGCCCGACCCGGAGCGCGGCTATGCGCTGGCCGCCATGACCAATTCGCTGATGTTCAAGGAGGCGAAGCCCGGTCTGATCCGGGGCCTCGTGGAGGAGCGCATGGACCCGGAGCTCTTCCGCATGTCCTATCACTATGTGGGCGACCTCGCGGAAACGGCGGCGTTGATCTGGCCTTCGCCCGGGCATGCCGACGCGGCCCGCGTCGTCCATGACGCCCCCACCGCCCGCTCGTCCCCGCAAGGAGCAGGGGAACAGCCTCCACCCTCTCTCGGCCACAACAACCCGCCCCCGCACGTCCCCACGCTCACCGAAGTGGTCGAGACCCTGGCGACGACGGGCAAGAGCGATCTGCCCGCGAAAGTCGCAGGCTGGCTCGATGCCCTCGACGAGACCGGACGCTGGGCGCTCCTGAAGCTGATCACCCGGGAGCTGCGCGTGGGCGTTTCGGCCCGACTGGCGAAAACGGCGGTCGCGCAGCTCGGCGCTATCGAGCCCGATGAGGTCGAGCTGATCTGGCACGGGCTGGAAGCGCCCTATGCGGATCTCTTCGCCTGGGTCGAGGGGCTCGGTCCGAAACCCGAATCCGGCAATCCTGCTCCGTTTCGCCCGCCGATGCTCTCCCATCCTCTGGAGGACGAGGATTTCGAGAAGCTCGACCCTTCCGATTTCCTCGCCGAGTGGAAATGGGACGGCATTCGCCTGCAGGCGGTCGCAGGCCGTGACAGCCATGGGCGCCCGGTGCGGCGCATCTATTCCCGGACGGGCGAGGACGTCTCGCGCGCCTTTCCCGACCTGGTGGAAGCCTTGGATTTCGAAGGTGCCATCGACGGCGAATTGCTGATCGTGCGCCATGGCCTGGTGCAGAGCTTCAACGTCCTGCAGCAGCGGCTCAACCGGAAGGCGGTCACGCCGAAGCTCATCGCCGAGTTCCCGGCGCATCTGCGCGTTTACGACGTTCTCACCGAAGGCGATGAGGACCTGCGCGACCTTCCCTTCGCCGAACGGCGCGAGCGCCTCGAGGCGCTCGTGTCCCGCATCGGAGATCCGCGCATCGACCTCTCCCCCATGGTGCCGTTCGAGACCTGGGAGGATCTGGCGGCCGCCCGCGCCGATCCGGCCTTCATCGGCGCGGGCCCCGATGCGGACGCGATCGAGGGCTGCATGATCAAACGGGCGAACAGTCCGTACCTCCCCGGCCGGCCCAAGGGTTACTGGTATAAGTGGAAGCGCGATCCCTACCTTGTCGATGCGGTGATGATGTACGGACAGCGGGGGCACGGGAAACGCTCGTCCTTCTATTCCGACTACACCTTCGGCGTTTGGCGCGACGGTGCGAACGGGGAGGAGCTGGTGCCCGTCGGCAAGGCCTATCACGGCTTCACCGATGAGGAACTCGTGAAGCTCGACCGCTATGTCCGCAACCACACGGTCAACCGCTTCGGCCCCGTGCGGGAGGTCGAATACGGCAGGGATCGCGGGCTCGTCCTGGAAGTCGCCTTCGAAGGCCTGCAGCGTTCGACCCGGCACAAGTCGGGGGTCGCCATGCGGTTTCCCCGGATCAACCGCATCCGCTGGGACAAGCCAGCCGCAGAGGCGGACCGGATCGAGACTCTGGAAAAGATCCTGGAACGGGGCGAAAAGGAAATTCACCCCCTCAAGAGTCAGGAGTCCTGACGATGCTGAACGTGGAAACCCTTTCCGAAGGCAGCGTGACCCAGCAGGTTAATGGGCGCCTTCTCGTCGATACCGAAGGCCAGGGTCTCGTCGACATCACCGACGCGGTTTCCCGCTGGGTCTTCGGCACGGGCATCCTGCACGGCCTTCTGACGGTCTTCTGCCGCCATACCTCCGCGTCCCTGCTCATCCAGGAGAACGCCGACCCCGACGTTCGCCTCGACCTGATGACGGCCTTCGACCGGCTGGCGCCCCGGGACGCGGACTATATCCATTCCACCGAAGGTCCGGACGACATGCCCGCCCATATCCGCACCGTCCTGTCGGGCGTCTCCCTGAGCATTCCCGTCATGGAAGGGCAGATGGCCCTCGGCACCTGGCAGGGCCTTTACCTGGCCGAGCACCGGGACAGCCCGCATCGACGGGACATCATCCTTCATCTCATAGGGGCATAAGTCGAACACCTCGATGTTTCCATATATTATCCGCCGATCTTTCCCGGTAGAATGAGCGGGGCCCTCGATTGCCGCCTTGCCATTTCGGCGAGGATGCGGCTAAGGCTCACAAAAGCTCTCGTGGGAGAAGGCAGCAGTGCAGGGTCAGAACACCACGATCATCATCGCCGATGACCATCCGCTGTTTCGCGGCGCGCTGAGGCAGTCCGTCGCCTCCGTCATGCCCGAGGCCCGGGTTATCGAGGCGAGCGGCATGGACGACCTCAACGCGTCCCTGGCCCAGGAGCGGGACGTCGACCTGATCCTGCTGGATCTGACGATGCCCGGCGTCCAGGGCTTTTCCGGGCTCATGTCGTTGAGGGCGCAGTATCCCGAACTGCCGGTCGTCATCGTGTCCGCCACGGAGGAGCCCAATGTGATCCGCCGGGCGATGGATTTCGGCGCCTCGGGCTTCATCCCGAAATCCATCGACATCGACAGCATCGGCGGCGCCATCCAGGCGGTGCTGGCCGGTGATACCTGGACTCCGCCGGATGTGGACCTCTCCGCCGCCGAGGACGTGGAGACCGCCGACCTGGTCCGCCGCCTCGGCACCCTGACCCCCCAGCAGGTCCGCGTGCTGACCATGCTCTCGGAGGGGCTGCTCAACAAGCAGATCGCCTATGAGCTCGGCGTATCCGAAGCGACCGTGAAGGCCCACGTTTCCGCCATTCTCGACAAGCTCGGCGTCGACAGCCGCACCCAGGCCGTGATCGCCGCCTCCAAGATCGGCGTGACCCAGCGCCCCTCCCCGGCCGGCGCGGATTAGGGCGCCAAGGTCCCGCACGAAGCATCCCGTACAAGGCCACCGTCCCCATCCCGAACCTCCGCACGAGAGCTTCGGGCGACGGCTCAGGGCATCGGACGTGAAAAGTGGACTCCACTTCTCGCACGATGCGCTAAAGCGCCTCGACGAAGGCATCGATCCGGGACAGCGCCTGTTCGCTCAATGCGCTGTCGAAGCGGATGAACACGTGGCATCCGCCCGGCCAGAGGGCGAGGTCCGCCCGATTGCCCGCCGCGGCCCAGCGCGAGGCCATGAAAAGCGTGTCGTCGAGCAGCATGTCCTTCGTTCCGACCGAGAACAGCGCCGGTGCGAGCCCTTTCAGGTCCGCGTAGAGGGGCGAAACGTCCGGATTGGCCCGGTCGCTCATCCGACCGCAGAAATTGTCGGCGAAAACCCGGATATCGTTGGTATTGAGGATCAGCCGCTCCGGTCCCCAATGCCGGACGCTCGGGGTCAGGGTCAGGTCGTAGCAGCCCGCGAAGAGGTTCGCGCCCCGGAATGGCGTAAGGCCATGCCTGTCGCGCAGACGCAGGAGCGTCACGGCCGAGAGATGAGCCCCCGCCGATTCGCCGCCGATGAACAGCCGGGAGGTCCCGAAGCGGCTTTCGGCCTCACGAATGACCCAGAGGGCGGCCGCCTCGCAATCGTCCGGCCCCGCAGGATACGGGTTCTCCGGCGCGAGCCTGTAGTCCACCGAAACGACGGCGAGCCCGCAGCGATCCGCGAGGCGGTCGAGCCAGGGATCCTGCTCGTCAGCGGTCCCCCAGGTCCAGCCGCCGCCATGAACATGGAAATAAAGCCCCCGCGGGTTCTCGGGGGCGATGATCCGCAACGGAAGCGGCCCGGCGGGCCCGGCGATCTCGATGACCTCGGCCCTGGGGCTCGAGGGCATCAGGGGAAACGGCCCGAGGCCCTGTGCGCGCCGCTCGCGCACGACGGACGGCGGCACGGACATGGGATCGGGAAGAGCCGCAAGCTTGGCCACGATGTCCGCGTTCTGGGCGCGGATCTCCTCGCTGACGGCGGCGGGGTCGAATAATGCAGGATCGATCATGGGATGCTCGACAGGGTTGCGTTCATCATCGGCCCTTGCGATGAAGCACACGCGACTCCCCGCGTCCAGTGACGCTTTCTGACGAGATTAGACGACATGTCCAACCTGACCCGGTTTCTCGGCGGCTCGCCCGGCTCCGTGCTGGCCAAGCTCATTTTCCTGTCGCTTCTCGTCGGCGCCTTCATGCATTTTCTCGACATCACGCCGATCGGGCTGATCCAAGGATTGTTCGACTGGATCAGTTCCGTCCTCGACCTGAGCCTGGACACGGTGAAGGAGGTCGGCCTCTGGGCCGTCTACGGAGCCGTCATCGTGGTGCCGCTCTGGCTCCTGACCCGGATCTTCGGCCAACGTTAATCGGACATCCCAGCCCATGGATGGCTCCCTGAAACTTCGTCGCCCGGAAGTCTCCCACCGGCGCATCCTCACCCTCGCGCTTCCGATGACCCTGTCGCACGTGACGACGCCCCTCCTGGGGCTCGTCGACGCGACGGTGATCGGGCGCCTCGGCGAAGCCCATCTCCTCGGCGCGGTCGCCTTGGGAGCCGTGATCTTCGATTTCGTATTCTGGAGTTTCGGCTCCCTTCGCATGGCAACCGCGGGCCTGACCGCGCAGGCGACCGGCGCGGGGAACCGGCACGAGGTCGACCTCGCGCTCGCGCGCGCCTTCCTCGTGGCGGGGATCACGGGCCTCCTGCTGATCCTTCTGCAATGGCCCATCGCGACCGTCGCATTTTCCTTCGCCGGCGCGAGCGAAGCGGTCACCGGCGCCCTCTCGACCTATTTCTTCATCCGCATCTGGGCGGCGCCGTTCACGTTGGCGAATTATGTGATCCTCGGTTCGACCCTCGGGCGCGGCCGGACGGATCTCGGCCTGCTCCTGCAGGTCGCGATCAACATCGCCAACGTCGTTCTGACGGCCGGCCTGGTGCTGATCTTTCATCTCGGCATCGCAGGGGCAGCCATCGGGACGGCCATCGCGGAGGCGCTGGGTGTCGGCCTCGGCATCCTGGTGCTGCGCCGCCTCGGCTCGAACCCGCTCGCCGTGACATGGGCGGAAGTGCTGCACCGGGCGGCCATCCTGCAGACGCTCGCCATGAACCGGGACATCATGGTCCGGAACGTGGCGCTGATCCTGGCCTTCTCGATCTTCAGCGCCCTGGGCGCCCGCGCAGGCGACGTGACGCTTGCCGCGAATGCGGTGCTCTACAACATGTTCCTGATCGGCGGGTACTTTCTCGACGGCTTCGCGACCGCCGCCGAGACCCTCTGCGGCCAGAGCATCGGCGCCCGCGACGAGCGCGGCTTCAGGCGCGCCATCCATCTCAGCCTCGGCTGGAGCCTCGGGTTCGGCCTTGCCGTTTCGGCGATCTTCCTGATCGGCGGCGGATCGTTCATCGATTTCGTGTCGACCAATCCGGACGTCCGCGCCTATGCCCGCGACTATCTGGTCTTCGCGGCGCTGTCGCCTTTGGCCGGCGCCGCCGCATTCGCCTTCGACGGCATCTATACCGGAGCGACCTGGACCAAGGCGATGCGCAACCTCATGGTGATGGCGTTCGCCATCTATGGGGCCGTCCTGCTTGCGCTGGGAAGCATCGGCAATGCCGGATTGTGGATCGCGCTGCTCCTGTTCCTCGGCGCACGCGGGATCGGCCAGGCCCTGCTTTACCCGAGACTGGCGAGGCAGACCTTCGCCAGTCTCCCGTAAGCTCGCTCAGAACCGTCCCAGCGCGATGGCCGATGCATCGCGGCCGACAGCCTGCGCCAGCGATGTCTTTTCCTGGTCGAGCTTCTGCACGAGCCCGCGCTTGATGTCGCCGATCAGGCCCGGACCTTTGTAGACCATCGCCGAGTACAGCTGCACGAGGCTCGCGCCCGCACGGATCTTGGCCCAGGCGGCCTCCGCCGAATCCACGCCCCCGACTCCGACCAGCGGGATCTTCCGCTCGACGCGCAGGAAGGTCTCCGCCAGGATCCTGGTGGATGGCACGAAGAGCGGCTTGCCGGACAGGCCGCCGGTCTCTGCGGCCAATGCCTTCTCCCTCAAGGTCTCGGGCCGCGCAACCGTGGTGTTGGAGACGGTGAGCCCATCGACCCCGCGCCTCAGGGCCGTCGCCACGATGGCATCGAGTGTCTCGAGCGAGATGTCCGGCGCAATCTTCAGGAGGATCGTCGTTTTCCTGCGCCCTTCATCGGTCTGATTGCGCGCGTCGATGCAACGGGCCAGCAGATCGTCAAGGAACGCCTCCCCTTGCAGGTCGCGAAGGCCCGGCGTGTTGGGCGAGGATACGTTGATCGTGAGAAAATCGACGAGCCCGCTCAGCGCCCGGATGCAGGTGACGTAATCGGAAATGCGATCGTTGGAATCCTTGTTCGCCCCGATATTCACGCCCACCACGCCGGGGCGCCCGAAACGACGGGCGAGACGTTCGCGTGCGGCCTCCACCCCTTCGCTGTTGAGCCCGAAGCGGTTGATGACGGCCTCGTCCCGCGTCAGCCGGAACACGCGCGGGCGCGGATTGCCTTGCTGAGGCTTCGGCACGACACCACCGAGCTCCACGAAACCGAAGCCCAGGGATAGAAGCTGATCCGGCACCTCGCATTGCTTGTCGAAGCCTGCTGCAAGCCCGACCGGATTGGGAAAATGACGTCCGAAAACGTCGATGGCCAAACGGGCATCGTCCTTCGACGCGGGGGCCGCCGGCATGAGAGCCAGACTGCGGATCGTCAGCTGATGCGCCGTTTCCGCGTCGAGTGAGTGCAGTGCGGGTCTTGCCAGGGAGAAAAGCGCGCCGATCATGAATCGAGGTCCGGGAATACATGGCGGCCGTCTTGACCGATCGGCAGGGGCTTTACCCACAGGACCGCGGACAATGCAAGCGGCTCATAAAGATGGGGAAAGAGATCGCCTCCCCGTGACGGTTCGTATCGCAGAGCCGAACCGAGCTTGTCGGCATCGATTGCGATCAGCAGAAGATCGCGCAGTCCCGCGAAGTGCCTATCCGCAGTTTCCCGCACTTGCCCTGCCGTGGAAAAATGGAGGTATCCATCCTGTATATCTATAGGGGCTCCGTCAAAGGAATGGGCGGTTTCCGCCTCGCGCCAAAGGCTTTCCGGACAAATTTTATAAATGATGTGCATGGAATCCCTACTACTCGGCACCGCTTATGGAGCAACCCTTACTAGGCATGGTGTCTCGGCGATTTTTCTCAGGTTGCAAGAGCCACAGAACAACCTTAATTCCTAGGCATAAGTTCGCTTTCAGTTTTATTTTTCGCTCCTTTGCGAAGGTTCCTAAAATGTTATCTCACGAGCGCGTTTGGGCTGCTATCGATGCACTCGCTGCCCGTCACGGAATGACCGCGTCCGGGCTGGCTCGTAAAGCCGGTCTCGACGCCACCAGTTTCAACAAATCGAAGCGCGTAAGTCCCGAAGGCCGGGAGCGCTGGCCCTCGACGGAATCCATCTCGAAGATCCTTCGCGCCACGGGGGCCACGCTTGAGGATTTCCTGCGCCTCGTCGAGCCCTCGGGTTCGTTGCGTCGCTCCATGATTCCGATGATCGGCATGGCGCAGGCCAGTTCCGGCAAGATCCTCACCGAGGAGGGCCTTCCGGCGGGCGGCCCGGGTTGGGACGAAATCGAGTTTCCCGATTTCGGACAGGAAAAGGTCTTTGCCCTCGAGGTGACGGGTGACGCGATGGCCCCCCTCTATCGGGATGGGGACGTGCTCATCGTGTCGCCGACCGCAAGTCCGCGCAAGGGCGACCGCGTGGTCGTCTGCACCACTGCGGGCGAGATTCTCGCCCAGGAACTGAGGCGCCGTTCCGCCAAGACTCTGGAACTGTCGACCCTCACCAAGGAGAGCGAAGGCCGGGCGATTCCCGCCGAGGAAGTCGCCTGGATCGCCCGTATCATGTGGGCCCGGCAATAGGGCTCGATCACGTCTCCGATCGAGCCCGCAAGCGCATGTCGCGGTCGCGCGTGGGATCGATGCCTCAGGCCGCGCGCGAGTTCAGGAATGCCTCGTGCTCGCGCACGAGCTCTCCGGCCAGCGCCTTCGCGATGAGCGCGCGCGTTTCCTTCACTCCATAGAGTGCCACGAACGAACCGAAGCGGGGACCGCGGGGTTCGCCGAGCAGCACCTGGTAGATCGTATTGAACCACTCGATGGAAACGCCCGGGCGCTCGGGCGTCGCGCCTTTGGCCTTGAGATCCTGATAGCGCGGCTCCGCACGGCCGACGTTGTAGATCTCCTCCTGAATCGCCTCTGCGGTGGCAGGGCGCTCGCCGCCTTCGAACGAGGCCAGCACGTCGCTCAGCCGCTGGAGCGAGGCGGCTTCCACGTCGTCCGCCAGACGATAGGTCTTCTGCGGCTTCACGAAATCCTCGAAATAGCGCACGGCGCGCTTCACGAGGCTGTCGAGGCGCGGATGCGTCTCGGGTGACACGCCGGGCGCATAGCGGCGAATGAAGCCCCAGAGCACAGACGGGTCCTCCGAATTCGCAACGGCCACGAGGTTGAGAAGCATGGAGAACGAGATCGTCGTGCCGGGCTGATTGCCTGCGCCGGACGAAACGAGCTCCGGCGCAGGCGGCTCGCCCGCATGGAGGTGCCAGACCGGATTCATCAGGCGCGCCCTCGCATCCTGGCCCGGATACTTCTCCAGGAAGGTCAGGTAATCGTCCACCTGGCGCGGGATGACGTCGAAATAGAGCTTCTTCGCCTCGCGCGGCTTGTTGAACATGAAGAGCGCGAGACTGTCCGGCGTACCATAGGTCAGCCACTCGTCG
Organism: Microvirga sp. M2; assembly: GCF_047497095.1. Lineage (NCBI taxonomy): Bacteria > Pseudomonadati > Pseudomonadota > Alphaproteobacteria > Hyphomicrobiales > Methylobacteriaceae > Microvirga > Microvirga sp. M2. Next base: position 875,682 of record NZ_CP134064.1, on the reverse strand, counting down.
ATCGTGAGGCCATTGCCCTTGGACTTCGAGATCTTCTGGCCCTTCTCGTCGAGGAAGAGCTCGTAATTGAAGCCCTCCGGCGGCAGGCCGCCGAGCGCCTTGGCGATCTCTCCCGAGAGCTTCACGCTGTCGATGAGATCCTTGCCGGCCATCTCGTAATCGACGCCAAGCGCCACCCAGCGCATGGCCCAATCGGGCTTCCATTGCAGCTTGGCATGTCCGCCGGTGACTGGCGTCTCGAAACGCTCGCCCGTTTCCGGGTCGCGCCAGACGATGGTTCCGGCGTCGAGCTTGCGCTCGTCGATCGCCACCTGCATCACGATTCCGGTCTTCGGGTGGATCGGCAGGAACGGCGAGTAGGACTGCTGACGCTCCTCCCGCAGCGACGGCAGCATGATCGCCATCACGGCGTCGTAGCGCTCGAGCACCGTCAGCAGCGCCTTGTCGAAAACGCCCGACCTGTAGCATTCGGTCGCCGACTTGAATTCGTAGTCGAAGCCGAAGGCATCGAGGAATTCGCGCAGGCGCGCATTGTTGTGGTGAGCGAAGCTCTCATGCGTGCCGAACGGATCCGGCACCTGCGTCAGGGGCTTTCCAAGAGCGGAGGCCACCAGCTCCTTGTTCGGAATGTTGTCCGGAACCTTGCGCAGGCCGTCCATATCGTCCGAGAACGCGACCAGATGGGTGGGAATGGAATCCCCCGTCAGCACCCGGAAGGCATGGCGCACCATGCTGGTGCGGGCCACTTCGCCGAAGGTGCCGATGTGGGGCAGGCCGGAGGGGCCGTAGCCGGTCTCGAACAGAGCCTCCTTCTTGCCCGTCCGTTTGAGACGCTCCACGAGCTTGCGGGCCTCCTCGAAAGGCCAGGCGGTCGCGGTCTGAGCGGCTTCAACAAGGGCGGGGTCGAGAATAATGGGTCGAGACATGGTCCTGTGCTTCGGGGAAAATGCTTCCGGAAGCGCGGCACACTAGGGGCGAGCCTCTCATGGGTCAATGCGGCTTGACGCGGTTTGCGCCACGGCGGGGCTCTGAATCGAGGCTGCCGGGTCCTCAAAACGGGCTGACGGGGAAGAACCTCAGGTACAGCTCGGCGTATTTGCCCTCTTTCCAGAGTTGCTGCAGGGCATAGTCCAGCGCGCGGCGCAAATTCTCGTCCTCGTCGCGCAACACGAAACCGATCCCTTCCCCAAAGAACCGGCTCTCGAGATAGGGCCCGCCTGCAAAGGCGCAGCATCCGGCCGCATCCTCGCCGCCGATCCAGAGGGCCAGGCTGAGCCCGTCCGCAAAGACATAATCGACCGCGCCGGCCTTGAGCTCCGCCTCGGCGGCGGAAAGCTCCGGATAGGGCTTGAGGACGGAAGTCCGCATGAAGGACTTGGCGAAAGCCTCATGCGCCGTGCCTTCGACCAGGCCGATGGTCTTGCCCTGGAGGGCCTTGGGCGAGAATGCCGGGAGATCCTTGATCGGGGCGGACTTCGTGACGAGCCGTGCGGGGATCTTGAAATAGGGGGCCGTGACCGCAAAACGCCGGCGCAGGTCCGCGGTGACCGGGATGGCTGCAGCGACCACGTCGCCCTGTTTCTCGGCCAGGGTATCGAGAAGAGTGTCGAAGCGGCGGACCTGGACGGTGCAGGTCAGGCCCAGCCTCTCGCAGGCCGCCCGGGCGAGCTCGACCGAAAAGCCCGTCGGCGTGCCGTCGAGGCCGGGGAAATGCAGGGGTGGAAAATCGTCGTCGACAAGGAAGCGGATCGTGCGCGTCGCGGGGATCTCGGGACGCTCGAGCTGCGCCTTCGGGTCCCAGAAATTCGGCACCATGACCGCTTGGGCCTGAACCGCGCCGCTCAAGGCCAGAAGGATAAGAGCCCCCCATGCTGCCGCGGAAGGCTTGATCTTGCGCGCAAAGCAGGCGACCGATGACACAATATAACTCATCTTGAAGACGATACTCTCTTGTCGGTTGCCCTGCATGTTCCACACACTCGTCCCGGGAGCGGGCCGGACGCATGAGGCATGGGTCTAGCGGAGCAAGCCCGACAGTCAACCGCGCTTCCGATCGAGATCGGCTTTCCGGCGCATCACGGCGTACGGCCGGATACCCTGCGCGACGCGGCATTCTCCTCGACCGGCGAAGACGCGCCGAGCACCCCTGTGGCGGCTCCTTTCCTACGGCCTTGCCCTAACGTCACGCTCCGGCGCGCTTCAGAAACACCAGGCCAGTGCGGCCGAAACCATGTCGTTGAAGATGACGCCGCCATAATGCCACCAGAGCAGTCCGCCCGATGCCGTGAGGCACAGGATCGCGGCCGCAACGAGCGCAAGGCCGGTGCGCCGCTCGGAGGGGGTGGTGTGTTCTGTGCCGATATTCATTCAGGCTCCGTCCTCTCATGCCGGGACGGCGCATGATAGGAAGAATTCACATAAAAGACGAGGCGGCCGATGCCGCCTCGTCTTGAGGGGAAGACGATCAGGCGGCCGCGGCCTTCTTGGTCGGCCAGCCGAGTTCCACGAGACGCGCCTTGGCGAAATCGCGGATCTCGTCGCGGATGCCTTCCGGCATTGCGGAGAGCAGCTTCTGCGTGTCGGCATGAAGCATGAGGTCCGTGACGGCGTTGATGGTCTTGGCCTTCTTGATCTTCTGCTTCAATTCGTCTTCGCTGCGGCCGTCGGCCGTCACCTCGACCTTCGTCTTCTCGGGCTCGGCGTGCTCGACTTCCGCGGGCTGCTCGGCAGGGCCGGGACGGCTCTGCTTGAACTCGTCGGCTTCTTCCTCGGAATAGACGAAGCCGTGGAGCTCGATGAGCTTGAGGATGACGCGGTCCTTCGCGCGCTTCTCGGCCATGGCATAGACATAGGCCGCCTGCTTGCCCGACACGCGATAATTCACCCCTACCAGTGCCTCGCCGATCGACCATTCCACGCGCTCGGCCATGCGGCCCGTCACCTGAATGACCGCCTCGTCGCGTTCGGCCCGGATGATCTTCGGTTCGTCGAAGCTGATCTTGGCCTGGGCGGCGATGCGCTCGAGCGTCTTGTGATAGATGACCGCCGTACCCTGGACGCGCCAGACATTGCCGGCGATCGGCTCATCGAATTTTGCGAGCACCTCGGCGATTTTCTTGTCTGCTGTATTCATCTCGATCCTATCTCTCACTGCCCGCAAAAAATCGGTCCCGCGCTCTCCGGCGGCCTCTTCGAAAGGGCCTGCGCGTTCTTTGTTTGTTCTATAGCAAATTCTGCTCTCGAGGTCTACCGGACCGGCCGCGAAGTACACTTAAATGCTCATCTTCGTCAGTGAGTTAGCCCCAGCGTCATTGTGTCCCAACGGCAATTGCGCGTGGCACCGTCCTATATCGCCCTCAAGGGTCCCTGCCGGATGCAGGCTGTTTGACACGGGCGGCCATGTTCCCTATTTGTTCGTATCCGTCGAGCGGGAATTGTTCCATCGTGATGCTCCCCACCCTCTCCTGCCAAACACCTCGTCCCAGGAGGCCCGAATGTCCGCGCCAGCGATCCTCGATCTGTCCGACCGCCGCCAGGAGCGGCGTCAAGGGCCCCGCCGTACCGCCAAGAAGCCCTCGGCGCCGCTGACGCGCAGCAGCCTCGTGGCCGATTTTCTCGCGATCTGCGAGCTCGACCCGGAGATCGAGAGCTTACGCGCACCGGCTGGGCCCGCCACATTCAGGATCGGGGATTCCGCCATCGAGCACATCGCGGATTTCGAGGTCGTCCGCGATGGGCAGGCCTGCCTCGTCGACGTGCTGACCGACGAGGACCTTCTCGCCCATCCCTTGAGGACAGCGGCGATCCATGGGCTCGTCGCCGAGGACGGCCGCCTCTTTTCCATCGAGACCGCCGCGAGCATCCGTGCCGAGCCGCGTTTCACGACGGTGCGCCTCGTCAAGGCCTGCAGGCGCACGCCCGTGACGGCGGGAGACCGGGTCCGCGTCCTGCATCTGCTCGACGAGGCCGGCACGATGCGGCTGGTGGATTGCGCGGGCGCCGTGATGAACACCCAGGACGGCGTCGCGGCCGTCCTGGCGCTCGCCTGCGAGGGGCTCGTCGCCGTCGATATCAACCGGCCGATCCTGCCCGAAACCCCGGTCCGCAGGCGGCGCCTGCCCTTTGCGGATCCCTTCGCGTTTTAAGACCCCGCGTGCCGTTCCACGGCCTCGCTCAGGAGCGAGCGCACGATCGCGCGCACGGCGTCCGGCGTGTCGTCCTGCACGAATTTCGCCTCGACCTCGTCGCGAACGATGGAGCCGTCGCCGCTGCGTTTCAGCTCGGTCGAGGATTCGGCCTGGAGCAGCGTGACGAAGGCGCTTTCCACCTCGCGCGCCACCATGCCGCCGTCGGCCGCCTCCACGATCCGCCCCGTGAGATCGAACACGTCCCGCTCATGCGGCAGATCCTGCGCCTCGAGCCCGCCGGCCGCGTCGAGAATCCAGGCGCGGGGAACATGGTCCGCCAGATCGACCGACTGGCGGTTGATGTTGCCCGGGTTGAGCCAGCGGGTGCGCCCGGCCGTCACGGCCTTCTGGGTCTTGTGAATGTGCCCGTTGACGAGCACGTCGCAGCCCTCGACCGCGAAGGGCGGCACCGCGCCCGGATAGCCGCCGTCGAAGGCGATGTCGTGATGCGTGAACCAGGCGTTGAGATCGACGCCCGAGAAGGAGCCGCGCAGATCGGTCGGGATCGCCTGGCCGTAGGGCGTCATGCCGACGCCCACGCGCCGCGTCCCGATGTGAAACTCGGCCACCGGACCGGAGGCCGAGACCACGTCCACCACGTCGCATAGGCCGAGCAGCGCCAGCGTGTCGCCGTCGGTCAGCATCGTGTGCTGGATATCGTGATTGCCCACATTCACGAGAGGACGGTGGCGAAAGTTCTTGAGCGTGCGGATGAGCCGGCTCTTCAGCGCCTCATCCGGCTCCACGGGCCGGTCGAACAGGTCGCCGAGGATCACCGGCGCGAGGCCGCGCTCATTGGCGATGGCGACGCAGCGCTCGAGCTTGGCGAGCACGGCCTGCGGCCAGACCGCATCCTTGCGCCGTCCCGGACGCCGCGACCCCACGTGCGGGTCGCCGATCACGAGAAGGCCGCTGCAGGAGAGAGGCGGCAGGCGGTTTCCGGACAGGATCATGCGATCAGCCGCTCCGACGGCGAGGAATGAGAGGAGTGGGCATGGTGGTCCAGGAGGTTCTCCGCGCTCACGGGCGATCCGCAGGTCGGACAAAGCCCGCCGGTCTCCGCGACGAAACCCGCCATTTCGACCTGGACGGATGTCAGGCCCTCGTCGATCTGCGCCACGCGGCTTTTCGCGATCAGGGCGGCGCTCCGCAAATCGGCGAGGCGCTTGGCCATGGCGTGCGCCTGAGAGGTGTCTTCGAGGGAGGGCGCCGCATCGGGCAGCGACCGGAGCGCATGAAGGCGCTGCCCGACCGAGGAAAGCTCCCTGCCGAGTTCGAGAACCCGGCGGCCGATGCGCTCGCGCTCGCGCGCCTGCCCGACCCGGCGCGCCAGCTCGGCCGCACGCTCCGCCTGTGGCAGGGCGTCGGTCGCCGAAAGACGCGCCCGGGCGGCGGCGAGCTGCCGCGCCAGGCCCGCAAGCCGGGCCGCGTGATCCTGCCGGGTCCGCAGGGCCTCCGAGACGGAGGCGATCTCCCGAGCCTTGCCGCGAAGAACGGTCAGCCGGGTTTTCAAAGCGCCGATCTCTTCGAGGCTCTCGAACCGTTCCCGCAGCGCGACGAGTTCCCGCTCGCCGGTGCGGACCACGGCGTTGTCGCGGGTGCAGCGCTCGCGATGGATCATCAGCATGTCGCGGATATAGCTCGCCTCCTGCCCGATGGAGAGAACGGCCGAGCGGCGCGAGGCGCTTTCGCCCAGCAGAAACACCGGGAACTTCTGGTGCGCGACATGGACGTCGAGATCCTCTACCTTGGTGATGCGCATCAGATCGCCCACCCAGTCCGGCACGTTGCGCCCGCCGGTCTCGTAGCGCATGCCCTTCTCGTCCACGATGGATCCATCGGCCTCGTGGAGGGACCAGACGTTCACCGGAGAACGGCGCGGCTGACGGGTGAAGCGCAACAGACGCCCGCCCGCGACGCCGATCTCGACGATGGCGGATTTCGCGCCCGCGCGGACGAGGCTGTCGCGCGCTTCGCCGTAGAACACGGCGCGCAGCGCGCGGATGAAGGTGGACTTGCCGCGATTGTTCGGACCGATCAGCGCGTTCACGCCGGGGCTCAAGGGAAGCGTCGCGTCCTGATAGGCCTGGACATTGACGAGGCGGATGAAGCGAAGACCCGGCTGCGCATCGTTCCAGGCCGCGCTGCAATCCGCCGATTGCACGCTCACGCCGCCGACCGGCTCCCCGACGATGCGGGCGATGTGAAACGTGCCGGAGAACTGCGACAGATCGTGATGGGATACGGCGAAGCACTGCACGCCGAGACGCGCCGCGCCGTCCTCCAGAACCTTGTAGAACGAGGACACGCGATCGGGCGCGATCCAGCAATCCGCCTCGTCGAGCGCGAGGAACCGCGCCACATCCGCTTTCACCACGGCAATCAGCCGCAGCGCCATGCCGACGACATTGGTCAGCGCGCCGCCATTGTCCTCGAGCACATCCTCGAGCGATCCGTCCGCACGGCGGACGCAGATGTCGAGGGACGCGAGACCCCGCTCGGTCGACAGCTCCAGCGCCACGGGCTTCTCGCCCGGCAGCACCTCCTGCACGAGGGCGGTGAGCAGCGTCTCGAAAGCCGCGAGATTGCGGCGGCTGGCATTTCCGTGCACCGCCTCGATGAAGGCTTCCACCTCGTCCTTGACCGCGAGGCGTCCCTTGGCGAGCTCGATCTCGCGCGTCAGCTCCGCAAGGCGCAGCGCGATCGCATCGCGCCGCCCTTCCAGCCGCGCGAGGGACGCCTCGGCGCGGCTCAGATCGTGATCGGCGGAACGCTCCATCAGCGCTCTTCCCCGAGCTGCCGCAGACGCGCCTCGACTTCGCCGAGCGCCGCGCCGAACTCCTCGACGAGCTTCGCATTCTGCGCCTCGGCGGTCTCGATGAGGCCGCGGATTTCCTCCTCGTCGTCGGTGCCCAGCTCGGCCTTGGCGAGCGCCTTCGCGTCGTCGAGGTCGCGCGCCAGTCGCTCGACCTCGCCTTCCGCGCGGATGCGCTCCGCCCGCAGCTTGTCGAAGGTTTTGCGCAGGTCTTCGAGACGCCTGAGGCTGTCCGATTCCAAGCGTGTCCGGCTCGTCATGAAAGAATGGCTCCGTTGCAGGTGAGTGGTCTGGCTTCAGTTTAAGATGGCGATATTTCGTCGCAATTTCTTCGCCTTATTTCGCTCCGGATTAAGGACCATCTCTTCAATCCTGCCGTCCAGACCTCCACATAGTATCGGTTACTCCAAGATTACAGACCGCGACAACGAACTTTGCTTGACACCTTACCGGCCGGTATTATGTTCTTGTTTTGTTCGCGCATCAATCACGAACCTGATTCCCGCAAGTGATGAAGGTGATTCATGAGAGTGATTCATGGGCGACGTCCGGGGCCGGGATGCCCTGGAGCCAAGTGCCCCTGGAGCCGAGTTCCCCTGGAGCCGAGGGCTCCGCGCCGGAAGGATGATGGTATGACCGCGATGACGGACGTTCGCCCGATCTTCGAGAACCAAGAATGGCTCGTGAGCGAGGATGGGCTCGAGCACAAGACGACCGGCTATTTCATCGAGCGCGAGAGCCTCGGCCAGCGGCGCGGGGACGGCCTGTGGGCATGGCCGCTGCACATGGCGGAAAAGCAATGGTGCGCGATGACGCCCTTCGCCGAGGCGTTCTCCCGCGCGGCCTTTGCCTACAACGTGGAGACGGACCCGGAATTCGCGCAGACCTTCAAGGTCGCGCGCGGCGAAATCTCGCCCTGGCCGCAGCTCGCGCGGGGGTCGCGAATTCCTGCCCCGGCGATGGCTCCGATCTTGCGAAACGATGATCGCATTCCCATCTTCCGGGAGTCGGATTCTTTCGAAAACTCCTTGGCAGACACGGGTTTTCGCAAACCTGACGATATCAAGCTCGACGATACCCGGCGCATGCGCGGTCAGACAGGCGCGCGCCCCTTTTCGACGACAACGCGTATCCGTTCCGCACGCTACACCATGGAAAGGGCTCCGGCCCCCGCATGGCATGCGCCTTACCGAATCCGCAGGACCGGAACGAAACTCGTTCGACTGCTTCAGGCAGCCTGGAACCTACGGTGATGTGAATGCGAGATCTAGGGCACGATGAGAGATCCTTGTCCGGTTGGAGCGCTGCGTTCGGCGGCGCGTCGGACCCCGATATCTCCGCGCCCGAAACGGCGGAGGAATTCGCAGGTAGCGTGATCGCCACCATCTGCCGGGCAAGCGTCACGCCCGGCGTCGGCCGACGCACGTTCGAGCGCTGCATGCGTGCGCTCGCGTGCGGCTCGACCGCCCGGGCCGGCTTGCGTCATCCGGCCAAGGCCGCCGCCATCGACCGGATCTGGCAAAACCGCGACCGGCTCTTTCGCGCCTACGCCGAAAGTCCGGACAAGCTGCGTTTCCTGGGCACGCTTCCCGGGATCGGGCCGGTGACGAAACATTCCCTGGCGCGCCGCCTCGGCCTTTACGGCGATCCGCGCGACAGAGCCGTTGCGTGAAGAAGAAACAACAACAAGAAGAGGTTCAGCCCATGTCCAAGATCCGTGCAAGCGATGTCGGCTTCTGCGTCGTCGACGGCAACGCGAACGTCATCGCCGATAATCTCGTCCATCGCATCCGCGAAGCCGCGGTCGATATGGAAAGCCAGGTCAACCGCCTCTATCGCGGTCGGCAGGCGTATGATCTCAGCCAAGGTACGAAGGCCGATCTCGACAAGGCCATCGAGCAGCTGACCTACATGGCCCGCACCCTCCGCGAGATTCAGAGCGAGCAATCCAAGGTGGTCTACCTTCAGGCCGCCGAGTAACGCGCATTCTCACGAGCCACGAGACTCATCGCGGCTCGTTTCCGCCTGGGCTTTCGCCCCATCATCCAGCGCTGCATTCCCGCTGACGTGTCACCCCGAATGCGATGCGGCTCCCCGCCCTCGGCACCGCCACCGGGTACCGATCCCGACACCTCCGAGGCGGTCCCCCGGACCGGTTCCGGCTTCGAGCGCCCATCGGCCCGCGCCCTTTCCGAAGCGCTGCCCCCTGCTCCAGGGCGCTCCCGTCCGCGTCTCCGCCCTTGCAATTCTTCCGGAACAAAGATAGAACATTAGGCGATGCCCCATCATGGGCAGGAGAGTGCAACAGACCCGGACCGCGTCCGGGGGAGATGGACAGGAGAGTGCCCGATGGCAGGCAGCGTGAACAAGGTGATATTGGTGGGCAATCTGGGGCGCGACCCCGAGGTGCGCCGGCTGAGCAACGGCGAGCCGGTGGTGAACCTGCGCATTGCGACCTCGGAGACCTGGAAGGACAAGGCCACGGGCGAGCGCAAGGAAAAGACCGAGTGGCACTCGGTGGTGATCTTCAACGAGAACCTGGGCCGGGTGGCCGAGCAATATCTCAAGAAGGGCTCGAAGGTTTACATCGAAGGGCAGCTCCAGACCCGCAAATGGACCGACCAGTCGGGCCAGGAGAAGTACACCACCGAGGTGGTGCTGCAGCGCTTCCGCGGCGAGATGACGATCCTGGACGGGCGCTCGGGCGGCGGGGCGTCGTCGGAATACGGCGACGAGGAGCCGGGCCAGATCAGCCGCGGCGGCGATTTCGGCCGTTCCTCCCCCATGGAACGCCGGCCCGAACCGGCAGGCGCGAGTTCCCGCCGCAGCGATTTCGACGACGACATTCCGTTCTGATCGGACAGCCTGGAGCATCGGACGTAAGAAGCGGATCCCTCTTGCGGAACCTGCCCGATGCTCGCAGGCCCGGCATGACGGCGGAGAGTGTCGACGGCCTCTTCATCCGTCCTCGCGCCCCTCCCGTCGCGGCCGTCAATCCCCGGCCCTTCGCACATCCTTGTGCCCCGCATGGCGGGCGCGCTGCGCGCGTTCGCTCTGGCGCAGCCGGCGGGCCCGGTCCTGGAGCTCGTCCCGGCTCGGCCGCCACCAGCCTCGGCTCTCCCGCAGGGAGCGCTCCTCCGTCTCCCGGGCGGGCCGCGCCCGGTAGACCTCCTGCAGGGCGGGCATCCTCCAATGGGCCCAGACATGGCGCCCCGGATCCGCCGCCGCGTGCGGATAGAGGTTCGCGTCCAGCGCCTCCTCGATCACATGATCGTCGATCTCGTCGAACACCACGACACCCCAGGGAATCGTCATGAGCGGCATTTCGACGGGCGGGAGGTCATCTCCCGGAACCGGATAGCGCCTCCGGCGGCGTTCCGCCTGAGCCGGGTCGATCCGCGCCGCGCCGGCCCGCCTCTGCTCCTCGCGGCGCCGTTGCCTCTCGGCCGGCTCGTTGCGCCGGGCCGCTTCCTCGATCACGGACCATTTCTGCCGCAGCGCCTCGTAGGAACGGAACGGCACATGCCAGACCTTGTCCTCCGGATTCCAGGACGCCCAGGGAATGGACCGCAGCGTCTCGACGATCGTCCGCGAATAAGGGGTGCGGATCCTCAGATCCTCGCCGATGCTCAGATACGGGCTTTCCAGGGGCTCGAAGAGATAGGCGTCGCGCCCCTTCGCGTCCGCGTGACGGTCGAGGTCGGCGAGCTCCTGGGCCATCCAGGCATTGAGCCGCTGCTCGGCCGTGGTGCCCGGCACGAACCAGCCCTGCTCCTCGCCACGCCAGCGCGCCCGCGGGAACGCCTCGCGAAACCGGCGCACGAGATCGCGGTCATAGGGAAACGCCGCGAAGGCGCCCGGGCGCTCGCCCTCTCCCGGGATGACCTGAAAGGCGGATACCAACTCCATCGCGCGTCCCTGCGGAGGACCCTTGAAAGGCCCCGCAGGGACAACAGGCGATGGCCGGAATGGATCCGGCCCGGCCGGTCAGGCCGGGGCGGAAGCCGTCTGCGCGCGCGCCTTGAGAAGCTGGGACGCGAGCACCGGGGTGGCGATCGCGAGGCCGACCAGGGTGGTGCGCAGATCGGGCGCGATGATCGGCAGGGCCGCGATGCCGATGAGCCAGCGCTCCCAGGCCCGCATCTCCGTCAGCGCGTAGCCGGCGAACGCCGCCGACAGGCACAGGATGCCCGCGATGGCGCCCGCGGTCACGAGGAAGAAGCTCGCCCAGGTGAAGTCCGGCGTCACCAGCAGCATGGCCGGGCCGTAGACGAAGACGAAGGGCACCAGCGCCTTGCCGAGGCCCAGACGGAACGCAGTGTTGCCGGTCTTGAACGGATCGGCCCCCGCCATGCTCGCGCCCGCATAGGCCGCGAGCGCCACGGGCGGCGTGATGTCGGCGAGCACTCCGTAGTAGAATACGAAGAAATGCGCCACGATCGGAGTGACCCCGAGCAGGCCGAGTGCGGGAGCCGCCACGGTCACCATGATGATGTAGTTCGCCGTGGTCGGAACGCCGCAGCCGAGAAGGATGCAGACGACGGCCGTCATCAGCAGCGTGAAGAACAGGGTCATGCTCTTCACGTCCATGAACCATACGGGCAGGATCTCGCTCATGGTCTGGGCCATCTGGGCCGCGAACGACGTCACGATGAACGAGATCTTGAAGCCGACGCCGGTGAGCGTCACGATGCCCACGATGATGCCGACCGTGGCCGCCGCGGCGCCCACGCCGATGGCGTATTTCGCGCCGACCACGAAGGCGTCGATGAGATCGATCACCTTCGCCTTGCCGGCGTCGCTCGTGACATAGGCGTAGATCAGGAGCGCCACGACCAGGAGCAGCAGCGGCAGGACGAAGACGATCTGGGTCAGGAGCCCGGCTGCGATGCCGATCGCGACGGCCGCGAGGAAGCCGAGCGTCACGGCGGGGATGCGGCTCACCCCGACTACGATGCAGGCCGTGATGCCCCAGAACGCCGCGAGATAGGGCGTGAAGCCCGAGAACAGCACCATCAGAAGAACGGCGAGCGGCATGATCGTCTGCCAGCCCTCCCGGATCACCTTGGCGGCAACCGGAAGCTCCTCGGCCGGCAACCCGCGCAGGCCCGCGCGCTTCGCCTCCAGATGCACCTGCATGAAGACGCCGAAGAAGTGCATGCAGGCGGGAACGAGCGCCGCGAGAATGACGGTCTGATACGAGACGTTCAGAAACTCGACCATGAGGAAGGCGGCCGCGCCCATGATCGGCGGCGTGATCTGCCCGCCCGTCGATGCCGCGGATTCGACCGCCGCCGCGAAGTGGCGCTTGTAGCCGACGCGGATCATGGCGGGGATCGTCAGCGAGCCGACCGTCACCGTGTTGGCGATGGACGAACCGGAGATCATGCCGAACAGGGCCGATCCGAAGATCGACACCTTCGCGGGCCCGCCCGCATAGCGGCCCGCCACGCAGGTCGCGAGATCGATGAAGAGCTTGCCGAGCCCGACGCGCGTCGCGAGCACGCCGAAGAGCACGTAATGGAAGACATAGGTCGCCACCACGCCGAGCGCGATGCCGTAGATGCCCTGGCTCGTGAGATACAGGTGGTTGACGATGTTCGACCACGTCGCCCCGGGATGCTGCAGGATGCCGGGCATGGACGGCCCGAAATAGGCGTAGAGCATCATGCCGATGCCGATGACGGGGAGCGGCCAGCCGACCGAGCGGCGCGTCGCTTCGAGCAGGAGTACGATCAGGATCGTTCCCATGACGACATCCGTCGTGGAAGGGTTGCCGACCCGGAAGGCGAGCTCGTTGAAGATCCACGGAACGTAAAGACTCGCGATCGCGACCGCGACGGCAAGGCCCCAGTCGACGAGGGAGATGCCGCCCGGCCGCCACAGGCTCGACGGGACGACCCGGTCCTGATCGGACTTGAAGGCGGAGAATACGAGGAAGATGAGGCCCAGCACGAAGGCCATGTGAATGCCGCGATGGGTGGCCTCGCGCAGCAGGCCGAATCCCGCCGTGTAGTAATGGAACATCGAGAGCGTGAGCAGGAGCCCCGCCACGAGCCAGGCCGTTCCCGGCAGAAGGGGACGGAAGCGCATCTCGGGATCGAATTTTTCCTCGAGGCTGCGGTTCTCGATCAGGGCGGACGTGTCTGGTGCGGACATGGCGGTTCCCGTGTGGAGGCGGCTTTCCTGTCATGGCGGGCGCCGCTCTTCCGAACTGAGTGATGTGTTTGAGCGCCTCTCGGCCGGACCGGCCGCGGCATGCTAGGGCATCGGACCCGAAAGTGGATTTGCACTCTAGGGATTGAATCCGATGCTCCCGTCTTGGAAAGCGCGCATCGTTCTTGCGGAAAACCGGGTCCACTTTTCCGCACGATGCGCTAGCGCTGCGAAACGGGATCTCCCGCGGCTCGCGGCGCGGGAGACCCTTTTTCACAGGCCGTGAGGACCTCAGCCCTTGAGCAGGCCGGCTTCCTTGTAGAAGCGCTCCGCACCGGCATGAACCGGGAGGCCGGCGCCGGCCACGGCATTCTCCTTGCGGATCATCTTGCCCTTGGCGTGCCCCGCATCGAGGGCCGCGCGGGTCTTGTCGCTCCAGAGGCTCTTCGTGATCTCGTAGACGACCGCATCCGGCACCTTCGCCGACGTGACCCATTGCGCGCCGACGGCGAGCGTCTTCGCGGCGCCGACATCCTTGTAGGTGCCGGCCGGGATCTCGTCGGCGGCGAAGAAGCTATATTGCTTGCGGATGGCGTCCGCTTCCGGGCCCGTCAGGGGCACGATGTCGATGCCGCCGCCGGTCGCCGCGAGTTCCGTGATCGCGCTGGTCGGATAGCCGCCGACGAAGAAGAAGGCATCGAGACCGCCGTCGCGCATGCGCTCGGCCGCCTGGTTCGGCTTCAGGAAGTCCGCCTTCACGTCGCTTTCCTTGACTCCCCAGCCGCCCATGATGATGCGGGCGTCGACCAGGGTTCCCGAGCCCGGCTCGTCGAGCGACACGCGCTTGCCCTTCAGGTCGGACACGGACTTGATGTTGGCGGATTTGGCGGCGACCAGGTGGATGCTCTCGGGGTAGAGAGTGGCGATGAGGCGCAGATCCTCCATCTTCCCCTTGCCGTCGAACAGGCCGGTGCCCGCATAGGCCCAGGCGGCGACGTCGGCCTGGGTGAAGCCGGATTCGAGAGCGCCCGACATGATGGAATTGATGTTGGCCACGGATCCGTTCGAGGCCTGAGCCGTCAGGACGAGCTGCGGCGGGTTCGAAACGGCATTCGCGATCAGGCCGCCGATGGGGTAATAGGTACCTGCGGTGCCGCCGGTGCCGATCCGGAAGAAGGCGGGGGCCTGCGCAAAGGCGTTGCGGCCCAGAGCGGCGGCGGCGCCGACGCCAAGACCGAGCTTGGCGAGATCGCGACGGGTCAGTTTCATGGACATCTTTTCCCTCATGAAGCAAAACCGCAGCAATGCGGTTCCGCGTCACTCTAACGCATATCTCCCGTCCGTCCATGCGGGGAGAACGGCAAGGTTCTGGATAAGTCCATGCCCGGTCGAGGGAAATGGCTTCTCGCAATCCGGCCGGTTGCATGGCATGTCGCGCCGGACCCGTCCCGGCCCCCGCACAATCGCATGCCCGCGGGGGACGGATCGAATTCACGTCCGGCTGGAGGCACAGCCGACGCCAAAGGATCTCTTCATTCGTGACCGTGTCCCCTCATGTCATCCTCGACCAGGTGAGCTTCGCGTACGGCGAACGGGTCGCCATCTCCGATCTCTCCCTCACGCTGAAGGAGCGGCGGGTGGGCCTGATCGGCTCGAACGGCTCGGGAAAGAGCTCGCTGCTGCGGCTGATCCACGGATTGGCGCAGCCCACGAAGGGAAGCGTGACCACATTGGGCCTCAGCACGAAAGCCGACCGGAAGAAGATCCCGTCCCGGGTCGGCTTCCTGTTTCAGGATCCCGACCGGCAGATCATCTTCCCGACCGTCGGAGAGGAAATCGCGTTCGGGTTCGAGGAGCAGGGACGCACGCGCCGGGAAGCGCGGAACGAGGCGCTCTCCTGGCTGACCCGCTATGGGAGGAGCGACTGGCCGGAACGGGGCGTCCAGGAACTGTCGGAGGGGCAGAGGCAGCTGGTCTGCCTGATCTCGGTCATCGCCCTCGATCCCGGCCTGATCCTGCTCGACGAGCCCTTCGCGAGCCTGGACCTGCGCACGCGCCTCGCCTTCGCGGACCAGCTGGAGGCCCTGCCTCAGCCTCTGGTCATGGCGAGCCATGACTTCGATTTCCTGACGCGGTTCGAGCGCATCATCTGGCTCGAGCACGGCCGGATCCAGGCGGATGGCCCTCCGGAAACCGTTCTGAGCGCCTATGAGGCGGCCGCGCGCGCGCAGCCGGAGGTCATGCCGTGATCTCCACCTATGTCTCCCGCGCCGGATGGCTGCATCGTGTGCCGGCGGGCCTCAAGCTCATTGCGATCACGGCCTTAAGCCTCGTCGTTCTGCCCGTGTCCGACTGGCGCTGGCTCGCCCTCGGCTGCACAGCCCTGCTGCTGGTCTATGCAAGCCTCGGGCGGGACGTCTTTCGCCGCCTCGCCCTGCTCAAGCCGCTGCTGCCGTTTCTGATCGTGATCGCGCTGATCCAGGCCTGGATGGAGACCTGGTCGAGCGCCGCTGGGTCCGTTCTGCGCATCCTCCTCATGGTCGCGGCGGCGAACCTCGTCACGCTCACCACGACGATGCAGGACCTGATGGCGGCGGTTGCGCCGGCGTTCAAGCCTCTGGCATATGTGGGCGTCAATCCCCGGGCCCCTGCCCTGGCCATCGCCCTTCTCCTGCGGTTCGTTCCGGTGCTGCTGGAAGCGTGGAGCCGGCGGGAGGAAGCCTGGCGCGCAAGGACGGGCCGGCGGGTCTCCATCCGGCTGCTCGCGCCGTTCGTCGGAGAAACCATGCGCATGGCCGACCACATCGCCGAAGCCCTCGAGGCGAGAGGCTTCGACCCATCCACGTCCCCGGACGGGAAACCAGGAAAGCACCTATGACCACCCGCAGCCTCGTTCGCATCGCCTTGTTCGCCGCCATTATCGCGGCTCTCGGCCTGTTGCCGAAATTCGACCTTCCCTTCGCGGGCGGCGTCCCCATCACGGCGCAGACGCTCGGCATCATGCTGGCGGGCGTTCTCCTTGGGCCCCGGCAGGGTGCGGCGGCCGTTCTGCTCGTCATCTTCGTGGTCGCTCTCGGCGCCCCTCTTCTTGCGGGCGGCCGGGGAGGCCTGGGCGTTTTCGTCGGCCCGACGGTCGGCTTTCTTCTCGGATGGCTTCCGGGCGCCTATGTCACGGGCGTGATCTTCCGCTCGCTTCCCCGGACCCTCCCGGTCGGCCTGACGGCCGCCTTGGCGGCCTTCATCGGCGGCGTGGTCGTGATCTATGCCTTCGGGATCCCGAGCCTGTCGCTGATCTCGGGAATGCCCCTGACGCAAGCCGCCGTCGCAAGCCTCGTCTTCCTTCCGGGCGATATCGTCAAAGCCGTCGCGACGGGCGTCGTCACGGCCGCAACGCCGGCGAACATCCGCATCGGCCGAGCCGTCTCGTCCCCGTGATCCGGGGCCGGGTGCGGCGCTGCAAGCCTACCCCGAAGTTGTTACATCGGCGGAGATTACGGGGGATTTGGCCCTCGGGCGTCTGATCTAGGTACCGGCGAGAGAGGCCTCCACAGGCTTCGTCGGAGACCATGATGCCGGCTGAACGGACGACCCTCGATGCGCCGTCGGGCCCAGATGTGGCGGATCTGGCGGAGCGGTTTCGCGGCCGGCGGGCGACGCTCGGGATCATCGGGCTGGGCTATGTCGGCCTGCCGCTCGCGCTCACCGCCGTGCGCGCCGGCTTCCGGGTGCTGGGCTTCGACATCAATGCCGCCACCGTCGCCCGCCTCAACCGCGGCGAGAGCACCATCCGCCACATCCCGGCCGAGGCGGTCGCCGCCGCCGTGGCCGCCGAGGCGCTCGCCGCCACGGCCGATTTCCACCGCCTCGACGAGCCCGACGCCCTGCTCATCTGCGTGCCGACGCCGCTCACCAAGCATCGCGAGCCCGACCTGTCCTATGTGGTGCAAACCGCCCGCGCGATCGCCGCGCGGCTGCGCCCGGGTCAGCTGGTGGTGCTCGAATCGACCTCCTATCCCGGCACCACCACCGAGGTGCTCAAGCCGATCCTGGAGAGCGCCGGCCTGCACAGCGGGCGCGACTTCTTCCTTGCCTTCTCGCCCGAGCGCGAGGATCCCGGCAATCCCGACTTCGCCACCGCGGCGATCCCCAAGGTGGTGGGCGGCGACGGCGCGGCCGCGCGGGCGCTGGCCGAGGCGCTCTACGGCGCGCTCGTGGTCGCGACCGTGCCGGTGTCCTCGCCCGCCGCCGCCGAAGCGGTCAAGCTGACCGAGAACATCTTCCGGGCGGTCAACATCGCGCTGGTGAACGAGCTCAAGGTGGTCTACGCCGCGATGGGCATCGACGTCTGGGAGGTGATCGAGGCAGCCAAGACCAAGCCGTTCGGGTTCATGCCGTTTTATCCCGGGCCGGGCCTGGGCGGGCACTGCATTCCGGTGGATCCGTTCTACCTGACCTGGAAGGCGCGCGAATACGACATCACCACGCGCTTCATCGAGCTGGCCGGGCAGGTCAACGCGCACATGCCCTATTACGTGGTCGAGCGGCTGGCGGAGGCGGTCGACCGGAGCGGGCGGCCGCTCACCGGGGCGCGCATTCTGGTGCTCGGGGTGGCGTACAAGAAGAACGTCGACGATCTGCGCGAGAGCCCGGCCCTGAAGCTGATCGAGCTGATCGAGGCGCGCGGGGCCGAGGTCGCCTACCACGATCCTCACATTCCCCAGCTCCCCCAAACCCGCCAACATGGCGAACTCGCAGGGCTGCGCTCCATCGCCCTGACGCCGGAAACAATCAGCGCCCATGACGCCGTGCTGATCGCCACCGACCACGACGGCGTGGATTACCGCCTGATTGCCGACCATGCCCGGCTCGTCGTCGATACGCGCAATGTCTTCGCGAAGGCCGGCATCGTGAGCGATCGCGTCGTCAAGGTCTGACGGCGGTCGATCCGCCTCGGACCCGAGGCAATCGCGTCGTCGGGAACAACAGCAGAGAGCCGATGATGAACACCTCTCGCACGAACGCCTACCGGACCGAGCGGCAGCATCTGATGAGGGCTCCGAGGCGCTGGCTCGTGACCGGGGTCGCAGGCTTTATCGGAAGCAATCTCCTGGAGGCGCTCCTCGCGCTCGACCAGCATGTCGTCGGCCTCGACAATTTCGCGACCGGGCACCGGCGCAACCTGAACGAGGTGCGTGATCAGGTCTCGCCGGAGCAGTGGAGCCGGTTTCGCTTCATAGAGGGCGACATTCGCGACCTGGAGATCTGCCGGAGAGCCGTGCAGGCGGATCGCGACCGCTCCTCTACGGCGGTCGATTACGTCCTTCATCAGGCGGCGATCGGCAGCGTGCCGCGATCGATCGAGGACCCCCTCTTTACGAACGCGAACAACATCGACGGTTTCCTCAACATGCTCGTTGCGGCGCGCGATGCCGGCGTCCGGCGCTTCGTCTACGCGGCCAGCAGCTCGACCTATGGCGATCATCCCGGCCTTCCGAAAGTCGAGGACGTGATCGGCAGGCCCCTGTCCCCGTATGCCATCACCAAATACGTCAACGAGCTTTATGCCGACGTCTTCGCGCGGACCTACGGAACGAGCTCAATCGGGCTTCGCTATTTCAACGTATTCGGAAAGCGCCAGGACCCCGAGGGCGCCTATGCGGCCGTGATTCCGAGATGGGTCGCCGCCATGATCGGTGGAGACGAGGTCTTCATCTATGGCGACGGCGCGACGAGCCGCGACTTCTGCTTCGTCGAGAACGCCGTCCAGGCCAATATTCTCGCGGCGACCGCGGAGGCGGAGCATGCCGCCGGTCAGGTCTACAACGTCGCCTGCGGCGGCAGAACGACATTGAACGAACTCTACGATCTCATCCGGGAGCTTCTCGAAGCGCGGCACGTGAAGGTCCGGCAGACGAGGCCCCTTTATCGCGCGTTCAGGACCGGCGACGTCCCTCACTCCCAGGCCGATATCGGCAAGGCCCGCCGGCTCCTCGGATACGATCCTGTCCACGACGTGCGCGAGGGTCTCGACGCGGCGATGGAATGGTATCTCGCCTTCGCCCGCGAGCCATCGCCGTCGGTTTCGGCGCAGGCGCCGACCATTCCCGCAATCCCATAGCCGATGCGTCGGCGGCGCCCGGAGACGCCCTCCATGACCGTGAGGGAGAGACTATACCGGACGACCAGCGCGTTGCAGCGCCGGATCGTCCCCGAGCTGAAATATTCCCAAGCCTCCTACGAGGACGAGCTGCGCCGCCATCTCCCGCGCGCCCAGGCATGGCTCGATGTCGGATGCGGGCATCGTCTGCTGCCCGAATGGCGTTCGGAAGCGGAGGCGGAGCTCCTCGCACGCGTGCCGTTCGCGGCCGGCATCGACCGCGACTACGACGCATTGCGCAAGCACAGGACGATCCGCAACGTCCTCCAGGCGGATATCGGGATGCTGCCCTTCCAGGAGAGGAGCTTCGATCTGGTGACCGCCAACATGGTCATCGAGCATCTCGACGATCCCCTGCACCAGTTCCGGGAGATCGCCCGCGTCCTCCGGCCGGGCGGGGTCTTTCTGTTCCACACCCCGAACCTGAAGAGCTATGTGATCCGGATCGCGAGGCTTCTCCCCGACCGCATGAAGAAGTCCCTGGCGCGCGTGCTCGAAGGACGGCAGGAGGAGGACGTCTATCCGACGCATTATCGCGCCAACACCGCCGACGGGGTCAGGTCCATCGCCGATCGGGCGGGGCTCGACGTCGTGTCGATCAGGTTCACGGCATCGACGCCCGTCTTCTCCCTCGTCCCGCCGCTTGCCGTCATCGAACTGCTCTATCTGCGGCAAGTGATGCGGCGTCCGCACCTCGCATCGCACGGGCAGACGCTCATCTGCGCCCTTCGCCGCCCAGCCGAATGAAACGGGCCGGGCTTTGCCGGGTCAGCCTGCGGCCGCGGACGAGCGCCGCGGCTGTCCGGCCCTGCCGTCGCCCCGGCCGATCCTCTCGTCCCTGTCGGGCACCACGGCCAGAACAGGAAGGCCCGTCGCTTCCGACGCCTCGTCCGCGTGCCGGATGCGCTGGTCGAGCCTTTCGGCCACGAAGGCGAGACCGAGGCCGATCAGCCCGCCCGCGGTGATGCCCGAGAGCACGTAGACGAAACGCGAGCGGCTGGCGCTCGACGGATCGCGCGGCGGATCGACGATCCGGATCAGCTCCGGCGCCTTGAGAATGCCGACGCTGCGCACGGCATTCGTGCCCGAGAAGCGGTTCCGGTAGTTCTCATAGGTCTCCCGCGCGACCGCGATCACCTTGTCCAGCGTGGCGATGCGCTCCTGGAGCTCACGGGATCGCGTCATCCGCTCGCTGAGCGCCGAGGCATTGGATCCAAGCCCCTGCGTCTGGGACGCGAGGCTTTGCCGGAGAGAGAGCAGCGACCTGAGGGCGAGCAGGTTCTGGATCCGCTCGTCGTCCTGCCGTCCCGTTCCGGCCGGCGGGGCGTCCTGCGCGGTCCCATCCGCGGGCAAAGCCGCGATGTCCTTTTCCAGCTGCTCGTCGCTCGGGTTGCCGAGAGCGCTGCGCCGGCGGGCGATCTCCGTTTCGGTCCGGTTGAGCAGATCGCCCTTGTCGCGCCGGTCGGCCTCGATCGCGGCGAGCTGATGCGCCGCATCCTCCGAGCCGCCCGGAAGGAGGCCCGCGAGCTCACGCTGCGCCGCTTCCTTCGCCCGCAGCAAGGCATCGAGCTCCTGGCGGCGCGCACTCACCATGAGCTGCGCGGCCGTCGCACCGCCCTGCTCGGGAACGAGCGCCTCCAGGAAGCTCGCCATGACCGCTTCCAGCGTCTTGCCGAGGCCCTCGGGCGTCGCGCCGGCGAGCTTCACCTCGATGAAATCGCCTCCGATGAGATCGAGCGACAGCGCCTGGCGCAGCTCGCCGATCCTCTCCTCTCTCACGGCTGGCGGAAGGCCGTCTTCGCCCTCGCCGATGGCCCTGGCCAGAACGCTGTCGCTCAAGAAGAGCGCCCGCAGCCCCTCGAAGCGCTCCTGAACGCGATAGACGCCGCCCGCATCTCCTTCACGGGAGAACGGGTTGTCGCGCCCGGCCTCCTGCAGCTGCATGAGGGACCTCGCCATATAGGCTTTGGGCAGGACGAAGGCCGCCGCGATGCCGACGGGCATCATCAGGAGCACGGGAAGCAGGATCAGAAGGCGACGCCGCCATGCGCCCTGCACGAGATCGCGAAGGATGCGCGTCGCGCGCTTGGGCCCGTCCGCTCCCGCCGGCCTGTCGGCGAAGGGAGGCGCCGTTCCGTCCGGCCGTCCTCCTTGCGTCCTCGTCACCGAATGCATGCCCTCACCCTCGCTGCGCCACCATGCCGCCGTCGACGCTTGCACGATGCGGCGCCGGTGCCGGAACGGTCTCGTCCACATATCGCCCGACCGCGGCGGCAAGGGCGACGAGCACATAGATCGACCACGTGAACCCCTGCGACAGGAAGTTGCCCGATGCGCAGAATCCCGCGATGGCGGCCACCAGGCCATACGCCACCGGCTGCACCCGAGAGCGGACATTCGCCGCGCTCAGAAGGCGGTGCGCGCGCAGGCTCGTGCGAAACGCGCTCGCGATCATGAGGACGAACACGGCGAAACCCGGAATGCCGACTTCCGCCAGAACCTGCAGCCACGTGTTGTGTGTGGTCATGTCCTGGCCGGTCTCGAGGTAGTTGAACCACGAGAAGTTCGCGAGCCCGACTCCCGTGACCGGGCGCAGGAGCGCGGCCTTCAGGGCCGTGATCCAGAAGTCCAGCCGGCCCGCGGCGGAAGGATCCAGCCCGACGCCCGGGGCCGCGCGCGACATGCGTTCGGAGAGCCCCATTGCGACATAGAGCGCCGCGATCCCGATGATGCCGGCGGCGACCAGGGCCGCCTTCGAGCGCACGAAACGAAGTCCGTAGACGGCAAAGACCGCGAGAACCCCGAGGACGGCGCCCCGGCTTTGCGTGTAGACGATCGCGACGAGAACCGCCGGCACGCAGGCGGCCCCGATGATCCTGTTCGTCCAGCCGGTCCCGCCCGTCAGAAGGGCCATCGAAAAGCTCAAGGTCGTGAGCAGCAGGAATGCGAGATCGTTCGGGTCCGACAGGGCCGACTTGATCTGCAGGCCGATGGTCACGCGGGTGCCCTCGACGAGATCGGTGCCGTCGAGTTTGTTGCGGATTGCGACGGCGGCCACCAGCAACCCGCTGATGGCGATCACCCGTGCGACAAGGTCGAAATCCTCCTCTGTCCGCGTGAGCCATGTCAGTGCGAGCGTCATCAACCCGATCTTGACGTAGACCTCGTTCCAGAACTCGAAGGACAGCTTCGGGTTCAGGGCGAAGACGCTGCCTACGGTCGCAAGGGTGAAGAAGACGAGGAAGAGCCGGATCTCGACGGGCCAAACGGCCTCGATGCGCCCGGCAAGGGCGTTGCAGGCCAAGGCGATGGCCGTGAGCGCCGCCAGGCCGAGCGGCAATTGCAACGGCAACAGGATCGGATAGGCCTCGTGGAGACGAAAGAGGGAAAAGGCAACGAAGCCGATGCACACGAGCAGCGGCCACTGAATGGCGACCAGCAGGGCAACGAGGCCGACGGCGATCGCCAGGGGCGCGAATGGCGACGAGGTCACAAGCCATGGCAGGGACGCGGCCACGCAGGCGAGAATGGCGGCAGGGATCGGCCAGAAGCGGGCGATTATCGACATCCGCGCTCCACGGCACGGAATGCCGCGCTTGATTTTCCGCGGGAGAATTCAAGGTAGTCCCACACAGCGTCACCGCTTTCCGACTGGATGGATGCCCCATGGCATATAAGGGAAACGATTTCGGCGCCAAGATCGAGGCGATTATTGGTCCTGACCGCCGATCCCGAATAGGTATGCGCCGAAACGCAGTCCCGACCTTGGCCGTGACGGCGCTCCTCTGCGCGGCGGCGCCGGCCGCGGCCGAGCGCGCACGAGCCGCCGACACCGGCAGCGATTCCCCCGTTGCGCAGAAGGACGGCAGCTCCCGACGGGCCAGCGACGTGCGTGACACGGTTCTTCGCACGGCGGGCCCTGCCCTTTCCGTCCAGGAGACGACGATTCTCGGCGAGCCCTTCCAGCGCTACGAGAACCGTTTCCGCGTTTTCGCGGAGCGTCACTGGCGCTCCGACGGACACGCTTGGGATGCGGCGAATTACTACGACCGGGCGAAGATCTTCTATGTCTGGTGGGCGCGAACGGGGGACGATACGCTCCTGAAGCGCGCAGGCGATCTCGCGGTCGACTACCGGACGAACTATCTTGAGGCGAACGACTACGGCACGTCGGCGCATTGGTCGCAGATCGCCGGTGTGGCGCTGCATTATCTCGCCACCGGCGACGAGGCCAGCCGCACCGCCGTCGGGCGCGTCGCCGACACCTTCGCGCAGCCCTACTACAGCGACAATGTCGGCAACGTGAAGGCCGAGATGGACCAGCGCATCCAGGCCCGCACCCTGGAGTCGTTCCTCTACGCCAAGCAGATCAACGCCCCCAGCGCGGCCGGCAACAACTGGGACAAGCTGCTCACCTCCAGCCTCGACAAGATCCTGTCGGCGCAAGCGGCCGATGGCGCCTGGCACTTCTCGAACTCGGACGGCGCGGTGGTGCCGTTCATGGCCGGCATGCTCAACGACACCCTGATCGACTACTACACCAACTACAAGGCCGATGCGCGCATTCCCGCCGCGATCAAGAAGTCGGTCGATTATCTCTGGAGCCATACCTGGGACGAGAAGAGCCAGTCCTTCAACTACATCGAGTTCAACGCCAAGGGCGAGGTCAAGGAGCCGGCGCCCGATCTCAACAACATGATCGTCGACGGCTTCGGCTTCGTCTACAAGATGACCGGCGACGCCACCTACAAGGAGCGCGGCGACAAGATCTTCGCCGGCGGCGTCAACGGCGCATGGCTCGAAGGTTCAAAACAGTTCAATCAGCAATATACGACATCCTACAGATACGCATCCCTCCGCGAACGGGCTGAAGCGAAGCGTTAGAGCATCGGACGTGAAAAATGGCATCCGCCTTGGGGATTGGATCCGATGCTCCCATGATAGAACAGCCCATCGTGCGGACGTCAGCCGAGGATGCCGCTTGCCGTCGCCTTCCGGCCGATCCGCTTCCCAAGCCACGGGGCGAAGAAGAACATTCTGCGCAGCGTGCGGGCGATCTCTTCCCCGGCTGAGACATATCCACCCTGCGTCATGACGATGCCGAACGGCTTGCCGCCCGTGGCGCGCGCCATGTCCACCGCGTTCCTGAGTTTCTCCTTCGCGACTGTTCCTCTTCGGCAGACGAGAACGAGAGCATCGCAGGCCGCCGCCACGGCAAAGGGATTGACCGTATCCGCCGGCCTCTCGAACAGAGGAGCGAGGTCGAGGACGATGGTGTCGTAGGACGCCAGATCGTTGTCGAGAACCCTTCTGAACCACAGGGTGTTGTCGAAGAGAAAGCGGACATCCGGGTCGGCCTGAACGGTCAGGCGCGCGAAGTCGTTCTGCGGCGAAGCGATGACGATCTTCGGCTCTTCCCGGCCCGGCGCCCAAGCCGCTTCGACAGGAGTTTCCTGGACGCCTTTCGAGATGTCGAGCAGCAGCGTCGGCTGCCCGGAGCGCGCCAGAACGCTTGCGGCAAGTGCCGCGAAAGCACTCGTGCCGGAGACGGGTTCGGGAGCCGCGAAGGCGATGGTGCGCGCTTCCGCCCGCCTCAGCGCGAGGATCGTCTCCTCGGCGGCTCTGATGCGGGAACCGTCCATGCTCTGTCCCGGCGGGGGCGTTCCGTGCATCATTCCCCCTCCTTGAAGTTCTGAGAGACGACCAGCACATCGCCGGGCCTCAGCGGCGTGGACTGGCCTGCCGTTTCGGTCGTCTCTCCCGCGTCCCCGTGGCGCACCACCGAATAGACGATCTCGGTTTTGTCGCCGCGCTCCGCCTCGAGAGAGGCGCCCGCGATCGTGTTGTAGGCCTGACGCGCCGCCGCCGCCTCGTCCGCAAGCTGAGCCGTCTCTTTCTGAAGGCGATCGATCTCGGCCTCGATGGATGCCTTGCGCTCCTCGGTGAGGGCGACGGAGTCCCGCTGCATGGCGGCGATCGTCGCCTGCACGCGCGCGGTCGACACCGCTACGTTCGCGGTCTTTTCCTCCAGCTCCGAGACTTTCATGTCCTCTTCGAAGGCGCGCTGCGCGATCACGACTCCCCTTTGCTGCAACTCTTCGAACTTTTGACGCGCCTCACGCCGCATCTGAAGCTGTTCGGCAACGCGCTTGCCTTGCTCGCGCAAGCCCTCCAGTTCCTGCGCCGCGAGCTCCATGCCGCGATTGAGCGTCGCCACCTGGTTCGACAACGATCTCTGCCGCGTCAGCAGGAGGTTCTTTTGCGCGGCGACGAGATCCTGCGCTTCCCTCTGTCCTGCAATCGCGACCAGAGCCTGAGGAACCTGAATGTCCGTCGCATTCTCGCGTTCCGCCTGCAGCCGCGCAAGGGACGCAAGAGCCTGCTTGCGATCTTCGACGGCGCGGCGATAGCGAGCCATCTCGGCATCGCCGGCCGCGGGTCCGCCGATCGTGGGGCCGGTTGCGCGGAACAGCCCGCCCGAAAGGGCGACCGCCTGGAGCACGGTCATGCCGGGATACCAAGGGATCGCTCCGGAGCGTGTCACGAGACCGGTCACGAAGACGGGCTTGTAGGCGGCGATCTCGACGGTGACGGAATTCGGCCGCCCCGTCATCTGCTCCAGCCGTTTGGAGAGAGCATCCTCGAGCTGGGCCGAGGACATGCCCCCGACCGGCATGCGACCCAGGAGCGGGATCGAGATCGTGCCGTCGGCCCCGATCCGGTAATCGCCGCTCATCTCCGGATTTCCGGGAAATCTCAAGGCGAGCTTCTCGGCATTCGCGACATCGGCACTATCCTGCCCGGACGCGGGCGGCGCTGGCGAGGACTGAGACCATGCCGGAACGCAGAGACACAACAGAACGGTAAGAAGAG
Organism: Microvirga sp. M2; assembly: GCF_047497095.1. Taxonomy (NCBI): domain Bacteria; kingdom Pseudomonadati; phylum Pseudomonadota; class Alphaproteobacteria; order Hyphomicrobiales; family Methylobacteriaceae; genus Microvirga; species Microvirga sp. M2. Next base: position 849,494 of record NZ_CP134064.1, on the reverse strand, counting down.
GCAGACGGCACATGCGGTCACTCATCTCGCGTTACTTCTAAGACGTCATCGTCATCCAGACCGGCTCGTGATGTGCGAGCCCTCACGCCTTGGCCTTGGCGGCAGCCGACACCCTCCATGCCAGCCCTTGCAAGCCGCAGAGCAGGATCAGCGCTCCGATGAATCCCGCTGCATGACCCTGCACAAAATAGCCCGCCCACCGGGCGTGGCGAGGCATCGTCCTGGGTACTCCGAAATAGCCCGCGAGGGCTGCCGCGCCGATCACGGCCTCTCCGGCGGATGCCGGGATATAGAAACCACCCTCCCGCATCGCGAGAACCGGAAGGAGGGCGGCGGCCATCAGCAGGAGGAAGGGCATGAACGCGCGCAAGGCCTTGCCGGACACAAACGCGAAAGCGATCCCGGGCCGGCGCGGATCGGCAAGGCCGGGAAGACGCAGGACCTGCTGGAGATTGCCCGCGCCGATGCGGATCCGCCGGCGGAAATCCTGCCGCGCGGAGCTGGTCTCCAGTTCCGTCGCGACGATGCCCGGATCGTAGACGCCATCATATCCCCGCAGCACGATCCGCATCGGCAGAATGAAGTCGTCGTTGATCGTGTCCGGCGGGAGCGGCTCCCACATGTCCCGTCTGAAAAGATAGAAGGATCCATGCGCGCCCATCGGTGCGCCGAGCCTGCCTTCGGCGGCTTTCACGCGTGTCTGGTAGGCCCAGTACGCCCGCTCTCCCTCGCTGCCGGGGCGGACGAGCGCGTAGGTCGGGCAGACCACGCCGACGGAGGATCTCCCGAAATGACGGACCGCCCGGGACAGGGCCTGCGGTTCGAGAAGCGCGGAGGCGTCGCTGAGCGCGATGAGATCGGAACGGGCCTTGCCGATCTGCTCGTTGAGCACAGCCACCTTGCCGATGTTGCTGGCATGCTCGACGATGCGCAGATCGAGACCGTCCGTCCTCCTTGCCGTCCTCCTTGCAAAGCTTTGCGCGATGGCCGCGGTCCCATCGGTGCAGCCGTCGAGAGCCAGCACGATGGTCAACCGGTCGCGCGGATAGTCGAGCTGAGAAAGGTTGCGGATTTTGGCCGCGACCACGGCCTCTTCGTTGTGGGCCGGAACGATGATCGTGACCGAAGGCGAAACGGCGGGATCCGCCGCCGGGACGGGTGGCCTCCGGCCGCACCCCGCCGCGATCGCCCGGATGGCGATGGGATATCCGGCATGGTGATAGAGGATCAGGACGACGCACGCCCAGAAGACCAGCTCGATCATCGTTTCCCCAACAATGGTTGAGCCAGATAGGCTGTGTCGCAGGAACAGCAAGATACCTCGCAATTGCCGACCCTGCGCCTTGCCGGGCCATGTCACGCGCAACATCATGAACGGCGACATGCTGACCATCATGCGCCGACATGCTGCCGACGCGCGTTCCGCGCCGGCTCCCGGGCAATCCTGCCGATAGAGCCCCCGGTATCCTCGCCCGCGCGACGGCCATGGAGACAAACGACGATGGCCCATGAGACTTCCGCCGTCCTTCCGTCAAAGCCGGCCTCTCCCCGCCTGCGCGTCGCCGCCGTCATGGACACGTGGATCGTGTCGGGTCCCGGGCGTCAGCTCGCGGCCCTCGCCCAGGCGCTGAAGAGCCACGAAGTGGACCTTTGCATCTTCATGTTCCAGCGCACGGGGCGCGATCCATCCCCCTTCATCGGCTATCTCGAGCGGGCGGGCGTTTCGCATGTGGTGATCCCCGACGGCGGCCCCCTGGACATGTCCCTTCCCGGACGGCTCCGGCGGGCTTTCGGTGCATTTCAGCCGGACATCGTGCAGACCCATGGCTACCGCATGACCACCCTGTTGTTCCTGCTGCGTCGCTCCGGCCTGAGGCTGCCCTGGATCGCCTTCTTTCACGGCGCCACCGATGAGAACTGGAAGGTGCGGCTCTACAACCGCCTCGACGGGACGCTGCTGCGCCGGGCGGACCGGCTCGTCGTCCTGTCCGAGGAGAACCGCCGCGTGTTCGCGGATGCGGGAGAGCGGCTCAGGCTGATCCACAACGCGTCGTTTCCGATCCCGCCGGCGGGCGAGCCCGTCCGGCTCGACCGTCTGCGCCGGGCGGACGAGCCGCTCATTGCCGCGATATCCCGGCTCAGCCCCGAGAAGGGGCTCGACCTCCTGATCGAGGCCGTCGCACGCCTTCGTACGCGAGGAAAGCCCGTTTCCCTGGCGATCGCGGGCGACGGGCAGGAACGGACGGCGCTTGAAAGGCAGGCGGCGGCGCTGGGCATCGGCGACCGCGTCCACTTCCTCGGCACGATCCTGAACGTGACGTCGATCTATTCCCAGGTCGATGCCGTCGTCCTCCCGTCCCGCCCCGGACGGGAGGGGCTGCCGAACGTTCTGCTCGAAGCCATGCGGGCTGATGCGCCCGTGGTCGCCACCGCGGCGGGATCGGTCCCGGAGGTGCTCGCCGTTCCCGGTTCCGGCGAACTCGTCCGGCCAGGGGACGTCGACGCGCTGGTCGAGGGCATCGAGGCCGCCCTCGCTCATGGCCGCTCGCCGACGGCCGCCGCCGCCCGGGCGGCGGCGATCGGCCGGTTCTCGCTGGAGCGCCGGGTCGCCGCCCATCTGACGTTGTATGCGGAGATGCGCCCCGACATGCTGGCCTGGGCTCCTGTCGGCCCGCCCGCCACGGCTGTCCCATGACGGCGGGCGCCCCCCTCGCCATCGAGATGATCCTGCCCTCCCTCGCGACCGGAGGCATGGAGACGATGACGGCCGCCCTCGCCCGGGCCCTGGCCCGGCGGGGGCACCGCGTCGGCGTCACGTGTCTCGAGAGCGAGGGGGATCTCGCGGAGGACCTGCGGCGGACCGGAATCCCGGTCTCGCTCGTCCCCTGCCCCGGAACGGTTCCGCTCCTTCGCCCCCATCCGGGGCTGCGGGAGCACTTCGCCGCGCGGGCGCTCGATGTCGTCCACGCGCATAACGGGGTCTGGGTCAAGGCCGCCCTGGCGGCCAGGGCCGCGGGCGTTCCGGCGGTCGTTCATACGGCCCACGGTTTCGCTTTCGGCGAGCCGTGGTTCGAAGATGCGCTGCGCTGGTGGGCCGGTCTGCGCACCGACATGGTCGCGGCGGTGTCGGCCCCCTTGCGCGAGCACCTGGTCCACAAGGCGCGGATCCCCGCCTCCCGCGTGAGCACGCTCATCAACGGCATCGACACGATGCGCTTTGCGCCGCACGGTAAGAGCGGGCTCCTACGGGGAGCTGTCGGGATCGGACCGGATGTCCCCCTCGTCGGCTGCGTGGCCCGGCTCGATCCGGTCAAGAACCTTGCCCTGCTCGTCGACGCGATGACGCTCGTGGTTCGCGATCTCCCCGGCGCCCGGCTCGTGCTCGTAGGAGATGGCCCTGTGCGCGAATCCCTGCGGGAGCAGGCGCAAGCCGCGGGCCTCGGCGACAGGGTTCTGTTTCCCGGAACCTTCGCCGACACGGCCCCCGTCTATCGCGATCTCGACGTCTTCGTCCTGCCGTCCCTATCCGAGGGCACGTCGATCAGCGCCCTGGAGGCCATGGCGAGCGGAACCCCCGTGGTGGCGACGGCCGTGGGAGGAACGCCGGAACTGCTCGGCGACGGCTGCGGCGTGCTCGTGCCCCCGGGAGACGCCCGGGTTCTGGCAGACGCCATCCAGGGCCTCCTTGCCGACCCGATCGGGCGCTCCCGCATGGCCCAGGTTGCGCGCAAGCGAGTCCTGGACAGGTTCAGTCATGCGGACATGGTGCGCGCCTACGAGAGGCTTTACCGGCAGGTTGCCGGCGCGGACGCCGGCGCGATTCGAAGGAAGGCCTGACATGTGCGGCATCGCGGGAGGAATCGCCCTTTCGACGAACCGCCGGCCGGATCCGGACAAGGTCAGGACGATGGCCGGACTTCTCGCCCATCGGGGCCCCGACGGCGAGGGCCTTTGGATCTCGCCGTCGGGGCGCGCCTGCCTGGCCCACCGGAGGCTCTCCGTCATCGACATCGCCGGAGGCGGCCAGCCCATGGTCGACGGCTCCGGGACCCGCGGCATCGTCTTCAACGGCGAGATCTACAACTACCTGGAGCTCCGCGACGCCCTGGCGCGGGACGGCGAAACGTTCCGCACATCGTCCGATACCGAGGTGCTCCTGCGCCTCGTCACCCGGGACGGCGAGGAATGCGTCGAGGCGCTCGGGGGGATGTTCGCCTTCGTGGCCTGGGACGACGAGAAAGGCACCCTCGTCGCGGCGCGGGACCGCATCGGCAAGAAGCCCCTGTTCTTCGTGATGGAAGACGGCTGCCTCTATTTCGCGTCGTCGCTGGGCGCCTTGCGCGCAGGCATCGGCGGGACGCGAGCCCTCGACGCGGAGGCGCTCGATCGATACCTTGCTCTCGGCTACATCCCGGCGCCGCGTACGATCTATCAGGGCATCTGCAAGCTTCCCGCCGCGACCGTCATGATGTCGCATCGGGATTCGGTGGTGCTGCGGCGCTATTGGGACATTGCCGCGGAGCCGGAGCCTTTGGAGGGCTCCTATGAACAGGCCATGGATCGGCTCGAGGAGCTTCTGGAGACGGCGGTGAGAATCCGTCTTCGCAGCGACGTGCCGCTCGGGATCATGCTCAGCGGCGGCATCGATTCCAGTCTCGTGACGGCGCTTGCCGTCCGGCAAAGCGCGCATCCGGTGGACACGTTCTCCATCGGCTTCGGGGAACGCAGCTACGACGAAAGCGACCAGGCCGCCGAAGTCGCCCGCCATCTCGGCGCCCGCCACCACATCCTTCGTCTCGAAAGCGACCTGACCGGCCTGATCCCACGGGCCGTCGCACATTTCGGGGAGCCCTATGCCGACTCGTCGGCGCTGCCCTCCTGGGCGCTCGCCGGATTGGCCCGGCGCCACGTGACCGTAGCGCTCGGCGGAGACGGCGGCGACGAGGGCTTTTCCGGCTACGAATGGTACGCGACGGCACGCCGCCTGGGAGATTGGGCCAGCCGGATCCCGCGCGGACCCGTTCGTGCGGCGGCCTCTGCCGCCACGGCCGCGGGGCTGCTCGGGAATGCGCGAAGGATCGGGCGTTTCGCACGCGGTCTGGGCTTCCTCGCCGCGGAGGATTTTGGGGCGCGCTTTGCCGCCCTGCGTTGCTGTCTCGGAGCGGGAGAGGCAGCCTTCCTCTATCGCCGCAGCATCGCCGCCCGCGCGGAACTGCGGCGACAGGACGCGGAGCAATCGATCCGCAGTGCCTTCCGGCGAGCCTCGGGCTCGCCGCTCAGAAAGATGCGCTACGCCGACCTTGAGACCTATCTGGCGGATGATCTCATGCCCAAGATCGACGTGGCCTCCATGGCGCACGGGCTCGAGGTCCGCGCTCCTCTCCTCGACCACGCAGTGGTCCGGTTCGGGCTTTCGCTGCCGGACGAGTATCTCGTCGACGAGCGCGGCGGCAAGCGCATCCTGCGCGACCTCCTGCTGCGATATCTGCCGCGCCCCTTGATCGAGCGGCCGAAGCGAGGCTTCACCGTCCCCCTCGCGCCCTGGTTCCGCGGTGGATTGCGCCCACGCATCGAAAGTCTGGCAGGCAGCGAACGTCTGCGCGGCCTCGGCCTTTTCGATCCGAGCGGGATCCGCAGGCTCGCGGACGAGCATATCGCCGGAGCCCGCGACCACAGTCAGCGGCTCTATGCCCTGCTGGTCCTCGATCAGTGGCTGGAAGCCTCGGCGGCAGGAGCCGTCGATCCCAACCTCGTCAGGGAAGCTGCGGAGTGAAGGCCGACCCTGCTTACGAGATCCTCAGGCGGTGGATGAGGCTCTTGGCGGGAGCAAGGGCCCCGCGGCCGAGGAGGAGGAAGGCACAGGCGGGCAGGTAGAGCGCCGCGTACAGCGCCCCGTATCCGATCAGGGAGATCCATCCGCGAACCGGCCACTCGGCCGTCATCATCACGATGAGGAGAATGGCGCCGCAGCAGCAGACGACGACCGGCGCGATGGCGTCGCGCAGATAGGCCAACGGCGCCACGCCGAGCAACCTGCAGGCGAGGAGCCACGGACAGAGGCCGCGGAACACGGTCGCCGAGACCGCGATGGCGCAGCAAACGCCGAGAACCCCGAAAGGCCGCATCAGCAGAGCCGCGAGGCAGAGGGTGCATATGCCCTCCATCATGGCGAACCGCGCCAGCGTCCGATGCCGGCCCATCGCGGTCAGGATGCTGTAGGTGACCCCCTGGGCCATGGGAAAGGCCTCGCCCAGCATGAGCACCACCAGCGGTGCGAAAGCGGCGTCCTGGCGTCCGCCCTGCCAGACGGAAATGAACGGGGCGCCCAGGCTCAGGAAGCCTCCGGCGAAGAAGAGAGCCAGCACCGTGGCGGCGCGCCCGCCCCCGACGAACAGGATCTTCTGCTCGTCCCCATGTCGCCCGAAGAACAGGACAGCCGCTCGCGGCGCTGCGATCTGGGTCAGGGACAGCATCACCGTGGCGCAATAGGTGGTGAGTTGCCGGGCGATGGAAAATGTCGCCACCGCCCGGTTGCCGAGGCTGTGGCCGACGAGGGTCGGCCCGATCTGCTGAGTGAGGGATCGCGCCATCGAGAGCGCGGAGAACCAGACGCCGATCGGATAGATCTCCCGGAGCGCCGCACGGCTCATGACGCCGGGTATCGGCCTCAGGCGAGGCTCGACCCACCATGCGCACGCGGCCTGCAGGGTGACCATCGTGACGTTGGCCGTCAGTCCGATGGCGGCCAGATGCGACAGAGGTGATCCTTCATGGATCAGGAGAAGGATCAGACTCAGACGAAGGCCGATGATCGGCATTTCGATGAGGCTGCTGAGATCGAAGCGCTCGTGGCTCCACAGGACGACGTCGAAGACCGAAGTGGGAAAGTAGAGAGCGGCCCAGACACCGGCGATGATGAGGGCCGTCCTGACATCGGCGAGCTGATGGTCGGGGACATGGAAGATCAGCGGGAAGATCTCGGCCAGGCCGACGGCCGCCAGCAAGGTGACAGCCCCGGCGCCGGTGAGGAGCGTGAGAGCGGTCGACAGGGTCCGGTTGAAGCCCTCGATGTCGCCGGTCCCCCGATGCCCCGCGAGGAGCCGACCGAGGGCGCCGACAATTCCGAGATCGAGGACCAGGAGATAGGCGGCCATCGTCGAGATCAGCGCCCAGATTCCGAAATTCTCGGCCCCCAGCACCTTGAGCAGATAGGCGACCGTGATGAGGCCCTCGCATGCCCGGAGGACGGCGACGGTTGCCGTCATCCCCACATTGACGATGGATCTGTGGCGCGTCCTGCTCATGCTCCTCCCTTGCCGTCGCGATCCCTGGAACCGTACGCCCGCCGGCCCTCCTCGTCAGCGCACCATTTTGGGATCGCACAGAACCGAGAAGGTGAGCGCACCGATCCAGAGGTCCAGGGAAGGACTCTGATGCACCAGGTAGTAGAGATCGTATTCCAGTTTGTGGCGGGTATCGTGGACCGTTTCCGCATAGCCGTAGCGAACCTGCGCCCAGCCGGTGAGCCCAGGCCGAACGAGGTGCCTCAGATCATAGCAGGGGAGCTTGCGGCGGTAGGCTTCCACCAGGGGGACCTGTTCGGGCCTCGGACCGATCAGCGTCATGTCGCCGCACAGGATGTTCCAGAACTGGGGCAGTTCATCGAGATGGGTACTTCGTAAGAAGTGTCCGAGCGGGGTGATCCTGCTGTCGTTGATTGCGGTCGCGATTCCGGTCTGCTCCGGCGCGGGCTTCATCGTTCGCAACTTCCAGATTCGGAAGATCCGCCCTTTGTATCCGACCCTCTCCTGAACGTAGAAGACGGGCCCTCCCATGCTGGTCCGGATCGCCAGGGCCGTGATGGCGATCACGACCAGGACGGCCGGTCCTGCAAGCAGGACGAAGGCAATGTCGATGGCTCTCTTCACATGGCAGTAGACGCGCTTCGAAGCAACGGCCTCCGACACCTGGGCCGCCGTTGCTTGCGTGAGAGAAACCTTCTCGGGCGTTGCATATGCTTGCTTGGTATCTGCGGAGAAATTCGTAAGCACCCGACTTACCTCAAAGTTTCAGTGCTCCCCGTTCATTCCCTGGTTTATATTCTCAGTTTGTCGATGGTTGTTCGTTGCACCGTCCGGCTTTCGTTTCCCCGCATGAGCGCGCTCTGTGGAGCCGCACCCCTGTTTCCGCAAACCGGCCTCGAGTATCGGGAATTACAGAATGCGCCCGCCGCACGGTCAACGGGAATAAAGAGACGGCGGCGCATCGGGTGAGCGGCGGAACTTTTTTCGTGCAACCGTCTCGGACCGACGCGCATCCGGCAGGCAAAGTCGCGCCCCGCTTCTGATAATTCGGAAGCACGCATAGGAATAAGAAGCCTCGGCGGCCCGCTTCAACTTGAGCGGACGAGAATCTCTACGAGCCTCGTCTCTATATCGCCTTATTTCCCTTCTCTAAAGCCATGCCATGAGCCTGAGCTTGGGTGTTTGGGGCGTGTCAATTCTTCCACGTCGGAAGATTGCCGTCGCCGAACCGCAAGTCCGGCATGAGCCCAATTTTTCCGAGCAGCAACCGGTTCCGGTTGACCTTATTGCAACGACACATCTCACGCTGACATGCCCGCTTTTTGCGCGGGACCATGTCGAGTCAAACCTGCGTTTTGGATATCGGACTGCACTAGATCGGCTTTAGAGGGAAAGGAGTCAGCGACTCAGACGGTTCAGTTTTCAGTAAAATTAATAATTTTCCGCGAATTTAAATAATTCACATCAAAAACAATTCATTGTGGGCAGACCTAATGACGACATCTTCTCCTGCTTTTCAGTCCCTCCTTGCGCCCAAAATCTCCGTCAGCTCAGTGGCATCGAAGGGCGGCGTCTACGGCACATACGAGTCCAATTTTTCCAAATATGCGGCCCAGCATTGGAGTGAGGATGGCTCCTCCTGGGAGGACGCGAATTACTACGACCGCGCTGAGATCTTCTACAACTGGTACAACCGGACGGGCGACAGTTCCTATCTCGCCAAGGCGAATGCCCTCGCGGTCGACTACCGGACGAACTATCTTGAGGCGAACGACTACGGCACGTCGGCGCATTGGTCGCAGATCGCCGGTGTGGCGCTGCATTATCTCGCCACCGGCGACGAGGCCAGCCGCACCGCCGTCGGGCGCGTCGCCGACACCTTCGCGCAGCCCTACTACAGCGACAATGTCGGCAACGTGAAGGCCGAGATGGACCAGCGCATCCAGGCCCGCACCCTGGAGTCGTTCCTCTACGCCAAGCAGATCAACGCCCCCAGCGCGGCCGGCAACAACTGGGACAAGCTGCTCACCTCCAGCCTCGACAAGATCCTGTCGGCGCAAGCGGCCGATGGCGCCTGGCACTTCTCGAACTCGGACGGCGCGGTGGTGCCGTTCATGGCCGGCATGCTCAACGACACCCTGATCGACTACTACACCAACTACAAGGCCGATGCGCGCATTCCCGCCGCGATCAAGAAGTCGGTCGATTATCTCTGGAGCCATACCTGGGACGAGAAGAGCCAGTCCTTCAACTACATCGAGTTCAACGCCAAGGGCGAGGTCAAGGAGCCGGCGCCCGATCTCAACAACATGATCGTCGACGGCTTCGGCTTCGTCTACAAGATGACCGGCGACGCCACCTACAAGGAGCGCGGCGACAAGATCTTCGCCGGCGGCGTCAACGGCGCATGGCTCGAAGGTTCAAAACAGTTCAACGAACAATACACGAGCTCGTTGAAATATCTCGCCTACACGCTGGGCGACGGGAACGTCAGCGCCCCGGCGCCGCAGCCCCAGCCGACTTCCCTCGTGAAAACCCAGGTCAGCTACACGCTGGCAGCGGACGAGGTCAATCTGACGGCTACCGGCTCGAACGCGATCTCCCTGACGGGCAACAAGCTCGACAACGTGATCAAGGGCAATGCCGCCGCCAATAAGATCTACGGCGGCGCGGGCAACGACACGCTCAGCGGCGGATCGGGAGACGACAGGCTCACCGGCGCATCGGGGAACGATACGCTGACCGGCGGCGCAGGCAAGGATGCCTTCGTCTTCAACGCCAAGCCGAACGCGAAGACCAATATCGACAAGATCGTCGACTTCAAGCATGGGGAAGACAGCGTCTGGCTCGACAACGCCGTCTTCACCAAGCTCGGCAAAGCCGGATCGACCAGCGACCCGGCGCCCCTGAACAAGGCCTTCTTCACTGTGGGAACCAAGGCGAAGGACGCCAATGACCACGTGATCTACGACAAGGGAACGGGCAAGCTGTTCTACGATGCGGACGGCTCCGGCCACGGGGCCGCCGCCCAGATCGCGACCCTTTCGAAGGGGCTCGCCCTGTCCCACTCGGACTTCTTCGTCGTCTGACCAAGTCGCGCTCGGTCCTCTCGCCCCGTGCTCTCCACGATCCGCCTCGTGGAGAGCACGGGGATTTCTCACCTCAACCCGTAGAGAATCCTGCCGAGCGTTGCGCCGACCGGACTTGCGCATATCAGCGAACTCCAGAAATACGGAAGGCGATGCATTCCCGGCGAGCGGAACCGGCGCCTGAGATCGCCGGCTCGCTGCCGTCGTCCCCAAAGTCCCAGCACGCAAGCGGTCTTGTAGGCCCGAATCGCCAGGATCTTGGTGAGGAGTGGCTTCAGCTCTTCGGGGCAGCATGCCTCGATTTCCTCGGGCTCGCTCAGGAACGGCTCGACCGGACGCGGAGCGGCCAGGTTGCCGCTCAGCTGCGATGCGTCCCGGTGGTATCGGACCACCGGCTCCATGTTGAACAGCACCGGCTCGTTCAGCAGGACCTTCAGCCACAGGAACGCATCCTCTCCGTAGAGGCACCGGTTCCTCTCATAGAATCCGCCGTGCTTCCGGAAGGCGCCCATTCTCACGACCGTCGACCATGGCGACATATAGGCCAGCATATGGACCGCCAGCATGGGAGCCGTCTCCGGCTCGAGACGGTGAAGGCCCGAGCGGATTCCACGGTCACGCCACATGTTTTCCGTCGGCAGGCCGCCAGGCATTTCGAAGTACCCCGAAGAGACCGTCGCGGCCTCGGGATGATCGGTGAGCAGCCGAACGCTCTCGGCCAGATAGGACGGCAGCCATTCGTCATCGGCATCGAGGAAGGCGACGAGATCTCCGCGAGCGCTATCCACACCGCGGTTTCGCGCATGTCCGGGACCGCTGTTTTTTTGGGATATCACTCTGACCCGGTCATCGGGAAAGCGTCTGGCCAGCGTTGCGCCCTCGTCCGTCGAGCCGTCGTCCACGACGACGACTTCGAAGTCGGCGAGCGTCTGCGACGCAACGGACTCGAGACACCGGACGATGTGCGGGCCCTTGTTGAAGAGAGGTATGACGACAGAAACGAACACGGCGAGCCTCGTGGCGATCCCTGTGTCACATGGATAGTGCGCTGACCGCTTCGTACCAGTCCCGGCCGTGCGGAGCTGCGGGACAATCGGCTGCGCGGACCTGCGGCGGCCGCTCGCAAGTGCGGGGCACAGGCATGCGCTCGCCGCCGGCGACGCATCGCACCTGCACACGGATTATCTGCGCCATCCGCTTCAACTCGCGACCAAGGCGCCATCGCCCGCTCCTGCCCGCTCTTCATAGCGCCCTGATCAGGATGCTGTCCCGATTTCACCCCGTGCGCGTTGCGGCGCTGCGCTGGCGCGGGACCGTGTCGGGAGCCGGGATCAGCCAGTCCCGCAAGGCACCGGGTTCGCCATCCAGTCCAGCCTCCGATGCGGCGACGAGGTTGTACATTTCCCGCGCTGTCACGTAGTGAAGCCTGAAACGCTCGCCGTCGTTGTAGCGCGCCTCGGCATCGGAGAAGAGGGCCTCGAGATCACGGCCCAACAGGGCCTCGCGATCGCCGTCCGCTGCCCCATGGCAGGACAGCTTGATGAAAAGCCAGTCGGGCCGCCCCTCGACGTGAACGCCCGCCCGAACCCAACGGTCGAAGCGCTCGCGCCGATAACAGTGGTTCATCGTCAGCGTGCCGTCGTCCATTCCCGGCCGGAGCATGCCGCCTCGCCCCCGCTTCAGATGCGGCACGAGAGGTCCCTCGATGAGGACGAGGCCCGACTTGCGCGGCGCCCCATGCTGCGCGGCGACACCCCTATCGTAGCATTTAGGACATGTCGGATCGCCGGCCGCATAATAGATGCTGTTCACCTGCCGAGGCTGGGCCGTGGTTTGCCATGCCGGGAAAGTAAAGTCCGCGTAACAGCCCTCCTGTTCCAGGATGGCGAGCTCATTGTTCACGCCGCAGAAATTGGCCCCGCCCTCGCAGCGCGAATTGGCGAGGGCGAAATTCCCGTGAATGAACCCCCAGGCCGGGCGTCCGCTGGGCCAGGTCGAGAGTGCGCCATGCGCCCGGAAGGTCTCGAGGCCCTCACGCAGCGTCCGGCGAAGGGTCGATTCGGTATCGTCGCGATGGTGGAGGTGGAATTCGATCTCTCCCCAGCCCGCCGCGCAGAGGTCGCGCAACCGGGAGAACTCCCATTCATCATATTCGTCCCATGGATAGAAGAAGCTGTGTGCGGGCGTAAAGCCGTCGTGGTCCCGGTGCCGGCCAGCGACGAGAGGGTATTCCCGCAGCCATTGCTCAAGACGTTTGCGCGCCATGGGCTGCCCGGGCCGATGGACCTGCGGCTCGAAGTGATCGGTGATGGCGAGGAAGAGGTGAACCGGGCCCCCTGCCGGCCTACCGCCTGGGTAGGCGCGCCTCATGGCGGCGCGGGCGGTGATGTCGAGCGTATGGAGGCGAAGCTGCCAGGTCATGACTTGGAGGCCCTGACGATCAGATGGGGCTCTCGGCAGACCGAGAAGGGGCGCAATCCCCCTGCCGTCAGGATGCGCCGCATGCCCGACGGCGTCTGGACGGTCTCGCACCGTCCTCCGATGCGGAACTGACGCCCGAGAACATGGAGCAGGAGACTGTTGATGCCGATGCCGCCGCAGAAGATCAGGTCCTTTACGCCCCCCGACCGGATATCCTGGCCAATGCGGCGCAACAGCATGCCTGGAGGATGCAGCATGGCCCAAAACTCGCCGCCGGGCTCAAGGACGCGAGCCACCTCGGCGACAACCCTGGAAATGTCCATGTAGGGCAGTGCAACGCGTGAGAACACGAGATCGAAGCTGCGATCGGGAAACGGGAGAAATTCGCCCTGGCCGGCGAGCAGATGGATATTGGACGCAACGAGCCTGGACCCAGCCGCCAGGGCGTCGGCGTCGCGATCGACTCCCCATGCTTCGACGGCGCCGGACAATTGCAACGCCATGAGGCTTTGCCCCATTCCGCATCCGATATCGAGGATGCGGCGGTGGTCCGAGCGGATCGGCGGCAAGGCATGGTTGGGATGCGCCGGATCCCGTGCGATCTCCCATTCCCCATAGTGATAATGGAGGGCGGGATCCCCAGGGATCTGCCCCGCCGTGCCCGTCTCACTCCGGCGGCTCGGGGTCATCGGCATTCGGTTCCGCAGTTCAGCACGGGTCTACTCCCGGATTGAGCGGTATGAGCCCGCGCCTTCGCCGCAGAGCCCGATATCGGATAAGCGACCCTGCCTCCGCTGCCAGTCGCCGCCTTCGGAGTGCCTCCGACGTCCGGCATCACACTCCGACGAGAGACGGATCAGTGTCATCTGATATTTCGGGCTAGTCGTCTCGAAAGGGGCGGACCGCCCCGGGGCCCGCATGTCGGCGCCGGCTTCGCCCCTGCTCCCACGGAAGCGTCGATGCGGTCGGTTCGGGCAGCCCCGCAACCGGAGGCGGAAGGCGACTTTTTGCGCCTCCCAGAGGGTGGTCCCCTCCCCTTTTTCGGACATGACGATTGAGAGACGTTGCCTCGTGGGGGCCCCGTCCTAGTCGCCCTGGTTCGGATGTGATAATTCCGGCTCGTAGGCTTAGCCTGAAGCCCAATGAACAGCGAGGCGGGTGACGTTGATCATTCTTTACGGAATTCTTGCGGTCTGCTCCGGCGCTCTCACGATGGCCCTGCTATGGCCGCTCGGGCTGCTGATCGCCTTGCCGGCGTCGGTTGTTGTGGGCGCTGTTTTGATCGTGGGCGTGGCGCTGGTGCGTTTCATGGCGCGTTCGGCTGGCGTGCGGCGGGGTCTGGGCGACGCGGGCTGACGGGCCCTGCGGCGATCGCGCCGGCCTTGTGGCGTCGTGCGCGTCCGGACGGCCGAAAGCCCTCCGGGCGGGTGGCGCGGGAGGGCGTTTGGTTCGAGATCTGGGATTTGGTTGCGGGGACAGGATTTGAACCTGTGACCTTCAGGTTATGAGCCTGACGAGCTACCGGGCTGCTCCACCCCGCGTCATGGCCGTTCGGGAGCGCTGGCTCCTGCGGGCATGGGCTTTTGGAGTTTGGTTTCGTCAAGAGGCGTGCTGTCCTTTGCAGGTCCGGCGATGACCTACTCTCCCGGGTCTTGAGACACAGTACCATCGGCGCTGAGG
>NZ_CP134064.1:447500-832500 GCF_047497095.1 Microvirga sp. M2 | reverse complement strand
GATTGCACGTGTCCCGCCCTACTCATATCCAACCATCTCACTGACTCGTACGGGGCTATCACCCGTCATGCCTGCTTTTCCAAACAGTTCCGATGACGATCAGGTTGGCATTGGCCTGGTCCGCGTTCGCTCGCCACTACTAACGGAGTCTCAATTGATGTCCTTTCCTCCAGGTACTTAGATGTTTCAGTTCCCTGGGTTCGCTTTAAACCCCTATGAATTCAGGGCCTAATACCTTCATCTGACCCTCCGTAGTGCAACGCCACCCAAAAGATGCCGTCACAATACAAAGGGTCGAAGGTGGGTTTCCCCATTCGGAAATTCCTGGATCAAAGCTCGTTCGCAGCTCCCCAAGACTTATCGCAGCGTACCACGTCCTTCATCGCCTCTCAGCGCCAAGGCATCCACCAGATGCTCTTACGACACTTGATTACTCTCATGATCGATGCCCGCTCGGCAGCGGCCATCGACCCAAAAGAAAGACCTGCCTTCGGATCTCTCCGAAGACATGTTTTGCTTGCCAAAGCATATC
This sequence comes from Microvirga sp. M2, assembly GCF_047497095.1. Taxonomy (NCBI): domain Bacteria; kingdom Pseudomonadati; phylum Pseudomonadota; class Alphaproteobacteria; order Hyphomicrobiales; family Methylobacteriaceae; genus Microvirga; species Microvirga sp. M2. Next base: position 831,968 of record NZ_CP134064.1, on the reverse strand, counting down.
CGGCGCACCTGGCTGCGGGCCAGGGCTGGTTCGCGGGACTAGGTTGCCCGCTGGCCGAATATGCCGCCTCTTTACGATTTCAAACATCCGCGCCGCTCACCCCCAAGAGGGGAGGGCGCGAATCCGACAAGATCCCGCACGCCAAGCGCGCAGAATTCCAGAAAAACCCCCAGCACCAAAGAATGGTGGAGCCTGTCGGGATCGAACCGACGACCTGAAGCTTGCAAAGCTACCGCTCTCCCAGCTGAGCTAAGGCCCCGTTGCGCAGGACCCTCGGACCGCAAGGTCCGCAAGCCCGACCGGGCGCCGCGCCGCGTGGCGCGGACAGCCAAGGCCACGGAGGTGGCCGCCGGCGTCTGAGGCCCCAGAATAATGGTGGGCCTGGGACGACTCGAACGTCCGACCTCACCCTTATCAGGGGTGTGCGCTCTAACCACCTGAGCTACAGGCCCGATCCGCCGCACGACACGGCAGGGTTTTCCGGAGAAGAAGAAGCGAAGACGGCAGCGTCCCGCAAGAAGGGTCTGACTTGACCCTGTTTGTTCCAAGAGATCCGAGAAGACCGGCAGATGCCGACCTTGAGGGATCATCCTTAGAAAGGAGGTGATCCAGCCGCAGGTTCCCCTACGGCTACCTTGTTACGACTTCACCCCAGTCGCTGACCCTACCGTGGTCGCCTGCCTCCTTGCGGTTGGCGCAGCGCCGTCGGGTAAGACCAACTCCCATGGTGTGACGGGCGGTGTGTACAAGGCCCGGGAACGTATTCACCGTGGCGTTCTGATCCACGATTACTAGCGATTCCGCCTTCATGCACTCGAGTTGCAGAGTGCAATCCGAACTGAGACGGCTTTTTGGGATTAGCTCCCCCTCGCGGGTTCGCTGCCCATTGTCACCGCCATTGTAGCACGTGTGTAGCCCAGCCCGTAAGGGCCATGAGGACTTGACGTCATCCCCACCTTCCTCGCGGCTTATCACCGGCAGTCCCCCTAGAGTGCCCAACTCAATGATGGCAACTAGGGGCGAGGGTTGCGCTCGTTGCGGGACTTAACCCAACATCTCACGACACGAGCTGACGACAGCCATGCAGCACCTGTGTTCCGGCCAGCCGAACTGAAGAGGAATGTCTCCACTCCCCATACCGGACATGTCAAAGGCTGGTAAGGTTCTGCGCGTTGCTTCGAATTAAACCACATGCTCCACCGCTTGTGCGGGCCCCCGTCAATTCCTTTGAGTTTTAATCTTGCGACCGTACTCCCCAGGCGGAATGCTTAAAGCGTTAGCTGCGCCACTGACGAGCAAGCTCGCCAACGGCTGGCATTCATCGTTTACGGCGTGGACTACCAGGGTATCTAATCCTGTTTGCTCCCCACGCTTTCGCGCCTCAGCGTCAGATCCGGACCAGTCAGCCGCCTTCGCCACTGGTGTTCTTGCGAATATCTACGAATTTCACCTCTACACTCGCAGTTCCACTAACCTCTTCCGGTCTCAAGCCTTGCAGTATCGAAGGCAATTCTGTGGTTGAGCCACAGGCTTTCACCCCCGACTGACAAAGCCGCCTACGCGCCCTTTACGCCCAGTGATTCCGAACAACGCTAGCCCCCTTCGTATTACCGCGGCTGCTGGCACGAAGTTAGCCGGGGCTTCTTCTGCGGGTACCGTCATTATCGTCCCCGCCGAAAGAGCTTTACAACCCTAAGGCCGTCATCACTCACGCGGCATGGCTGGATCAGGCTTGCGCCCATTGTCCAATATTCCCCACTGCTGCCTCCCGTAGGAGTTTGGGCCGTGTCTCAGTCCCAATGTGGCTGATCATCCTCTCAGACCAGCTACTGATCGTCGCCTTGGTGGGCCATTACCCCACCAACCAGCTAATCAGACGCGGGCCGATCCTTCAGCGATAAATCTTTCTGCTCTCGCACGTATCCGGTATTAGCCCAAGTTTCCCTGGGTTATTCCGAACTGAAGGGCACGTTCCCACGCGTTACTCACCCGTCTGCCACTGACCCCGAAGGGCCCGTTCGACTTGCATGTGTTAAGCCTGCCGCCAGCGTTCGTTCTGAGCCAGGATCAAACTCTCAAGTTGAACTTCAGAATTCGATCTCGACTGTTCGTCTTAAAACGCAAAATTGACAGAGCACCTCTCACTCCGGCCAAAACCGGAGCGGTGTACTCACCAAAAGCGCAAGACCTGGTCGATGTCTTGTTCAAAGCAGCCCCAAAGGGCCGCCGCAAGGACACCGCCGCCTGCGCTTCTTCTTCCTTCTTCACTTGTCAAAGAGCAAAACCCCGGTCCGAAGACCAGTCCCGGTCCGAAGACCGGAGCGAAACGCCCCGAAAGGCCGCCTCGCCGACGCGGCAGTCCCGAAGGCCGCCGCCGATGAAGAGCTGTCTAATCGAACATTCCGCCGCCGTCAACCGGCATCTGCAAAGAAAGTCGAAAGATCTTCGCAGTGTTCGTCCGGCACGTCATCGAACAGGCCAAGCAAAACCGCGCCCGGACAACGCAGGTCGCCCAGGCCGAACCGTCGAACGCCCCGAAGGACCTCGACCGATACTCAGGATTTGCCTCCAGAGGAGCCAGCCGTCCCGCGGAACACGCCGCAAAACCACAAGGCTCATGGATCAGGCCGGCAACGAGGGACCCCGTCGCCGGTTCCGGCACGCCCACGTCCGCTCCGGGCATCGCTGCCCGGCCCGGCCGCCGTGTGATCCGGAAAAAAACAAGCGCGAGGCCGAAAGGGCGTCGCGCCGGGTTGGGCCGATATAAGCAATCCGCAGCGTTATGCAAGCGAAGAATCACGGTCCCCAGAACCCGGCGCCGGCACGCCGAACCAGGCTTGGTGCGCACGCACCGCCGGACAATCGTAACAGAGACGGGGCGGTGATTGAGCTTCGCTATACGTTCTGTGTCGGGGGGCTGGCCTCCTCGACGGGTCTTGCTGGTGCCCTGCGAAATCGTCGGACCCGCGTCTTTGTGAGTTTGCGAGATTCGGTGATGAGCGCATAACTCATGTGTTCGATCCGGTCGGGAGGGAAGGATGCTCCTCGGAAAGCCGTTCCGGTCCTTCGCTCTAGCCAGCCTTGCCGCCGCGGGCCTGGTCTCGTCGCCATGCCTCGGCCAGACTGTGCGCTCCCTGTCGGGGACCCGCGTCGAGGTCTTCGCCCATGTGCCGGCCGCCCGTGCCATGGCCGTTTGCGGCGACGCGCTTTATGTCGGCACGAAAGGTAATGGAGTCTATGGCGTTCCGCTCACAGGTGCGCCTGCGGTGCGGGCTGCTTCCGGTCTCGCCGCCCCGAATGGTGTCGCCTGCCTTGGGAATAGGCTCTACGTTGCATCGCGCGACCGTATCTCGTCCTTTACGCCGATATCTGGCGGCGGACTTGCGAATCGGGCGGATCTGCCGGTCAGGTTGCCGAACTTGGCCCACCACGGCTTGCGCTACATTCGGGCGGGGCCGGACGGCCGGCTGTACATTTCGATCGGTTCACCCTGCAATATTTGCCAGCCCGAGGGTCTGCAGGGGACGATTGTCAGTATGAGTCCAACCGGCGGAGAATTCCGGCGTGTGGCTTGGGGCATCCGCAATTCCGTCGGGTTCGATTGGGACGGTGGGGTCATGTACTTTACCGATAATGGCGCCGACGGGATGGGAGACGACACTCCGCCCGACGAGCTCAACGAGCTGCAGCCGGGGGCCTTCTATGGTTTTCCTTACTTCGGCGGTCGGGTGCGCTTGCGCGGCTTCGAGGCGGCGGCCCCGCCCGCACCGCAAGTTCCACCCGCATATGAGTTCCAGGCCCATGTCGCCACACTGGGGATCCACTTCTATCGCGGCACCATGTTCCCCGAACTGCGGGGCGAGGCGCTCATTGCCGAACACGGGAGCTGGAATCGCAGCATTCCCGTCGGGTATCAGGTTGTGCGGCTGCGGATCGGCAGCAGCCGCTCCGGCAACGGACAGAGTTTCCTGAGCGGTGTTGGGCGTCCGGTCGACGTCCAGGAACTGCCGGATGGGTCAATCGTCGTGTCGGATGATACGGGGGGCCGGATCTGGCGCGTCAGTCGCTGATCCAGGCACAATAAAGCGAAACACGACCGGTGCATCGAAAGACCCGGAGACGCCTCCGAAACTGCCTGCGGCAGATCTTATCAGGAAGAAAGCCTCGGCCGACCGCTCTCCGAAGCGGCCCACGCGGTTCCGTCCCTTCAAGTCGTCCTCTATCCTCTCGGAGTACTGACACAGAGTAGTGTCAACTACCCCATAAGCACACGGCGCGTCGATTGTCGCCTGAACGACCGAAACGGTATTCTGCTTGCAAGAATCAAAATATCAGCAGGGTATCATGTCGGACAAACGCTCTTTTCTGGCGCAGCCCCCCTTCAACAAATCGCGTTCAGAGAGAATGATAACTGAACGCGACCTAAAGATACTCTGGATATCACGCACCTTAACAAACATGGACTACCAGTGCTGCGAGGAGATCCTGAGCCTCGACCGCTACGATCTCGAAATCGAGCAGAAGAACTTTATCAAGGCTCAATTGCTCCGAAGGTATCGGGAGCGGCGCGCTCCCTACCAAAAGCTCCTGGAGAGCCTCTAATACCAATTCCCGCTGATCATCATTGGTGCGCCCACTCGCGCAAGCCGATCGACATGATGGTCCAAGGCTGATCGATCAGCTTGTTCCAAGCCGCACAGCAGTGGTCGAGAATGTCCGTGTAGGACGTGAAGATCCGGTTGGAGATCCAGTTCTCCCTTATGAACTGCCAGATGTTCTCCACGGGGTTCAGCTCAGGCGCCATTGCCGGCAGCGGCACCAGAGTGATGTTGGGCGGCACCTTCAGCTTCCTCGAGACGTGCCATCCAGCTTGGTCGAGCAGCAGCACAGCATGCGCGCCAGGCGCCACCGCCTGCGAGATCTCGGCCAGATGCAGGGACATCGCCTCGGTCGTGCAGCGGGGCAAGACCAGGCCGGCGGCTTTGCCTTGGGCCGGGCAGATCGCCCCAAAGATGTAAGCAGACGCAGTCCGCAGATCGCGTGGGGCGGAGGGACGGGTGCCGCGCTTGGCCCAGCGCCGGGTGATCTTGTTCTTCTGGCCGATGCGGGCCTCATCGGCAAACCAGATCTCTATGGGCCGGCCGCCGGCCTCGTTGGTCGCGATCTCCTCCAGACGCGTGGGGAAGTCTTTTTAAAAGCAGCCACGGCCGCGTCGCTCCTGGCGTGATGACGCGGGCGAGCCGACAGCTTACGGAAGCTCAGAGACCGCAGCTCACGGCTGAGCGTCTGCTTCGAGATCCGGATCCGGTACTCCTCCCAGAGCCACTGCATCAGGTCGGCCAGGCGCCAGCGCACTACCCCGTGGACGGCTGGGATCGGGCCGCTCTCGATCATCTCGCTCAGGCGCTGCCGATGCGCGTCGCTCAGGATCGAAGGCTGTCCCGGCGCCTTCCCGTCCAGAAGCCCATCGGGCCCATGGGCATTGAAGCGCAGGACCCAGTCACGCACCGTCTGCAGGCTGACCCCGCCGATCTCGGCCGCTTGGGTGCGCGAGCCCCCCTCGTAGATCACCGCCAGGGCCAGCAAGCGGCGGGTCTGCGGGGCATCCTTGCTCCGGCGGGCAAGTTGGCGCAGACGAACGGCATCGTAATCGGGCCGGAGGGCGACGGGAATGGACATGGCAAACCTCCTCGCTTGCCATGTTGAATCACATCTCAGGCGCTTTGACGCTGCGACGAGTCGCTCTCACCAGGACGTGGTATAAAGCATCGGATGTAAGATCAAACTCAGGCTGGCGCTCTCTTCCCTCGTAAGCGCCCCTTCGGGGACCCGAAGAACCGTGTCTGCGGAAACCGGATCCGGCAGGAAGGGAGCATCGGATGCAATCCCAGAAATGGCTTCCACTTCCCGCGTCCGATACTCTAGCCACCCATGGCTGCATAGCTTCCGAGGCTCAATGTCTGGGAAAACGGGCGGTTCGCACCACCGACCAAGCTCAGGACAGCGTTATTGCCGTCGAGTGTGAAGAGAGCGAAGGGGCCGTGACGCTCGTTCACCATCGCATAGCCTTCGAACGCCGGATAGTCGTCCGCCATGCCTGTGACGGTAAGAGTGGCGGTCTGCAGGTCGAGTTCGATGTGGGCCTTCCAGTCAATGAACGGCGCGACTGGAACGAGAGGATCCGCCGCTGCTCCGACATAGTCAACCGAGACTGGCCCCGTTGCCGGCACGATCACCGTTCCCGGATTTGCAGCCGGCGGGTAGGGCTCGTTCCAATTTTAGACTTCAGCGCCCGGGTAGCGGAAGTTATAGAAGCGCATGCCGTCGATTGGGGCGCGGGCCGAGGCGACGGGCTGACCGGAATCGCATTTGACCTGCCTGGTAAGTCCGCAGCTATGGTTCTGCGTCATGGTTGGACGAGGCGTATGGAGATCCTGAAGAAAGACTTCTGAATGCATGCGCGCCGGAGCATTGCGATCCGAGGAGTATCCACGATTGTCGCCGAGAAAGCAGTCAAAGCCGGGAGGCCCGGAAAGCATCTCCTGCGGGATGAACGCCTTGAACCAAATTCGTACGCTGCTCAGGGGATTGCCGTCGGCGGCGGGCTTCTCCACGACACCGATGGCGCGGCCGGCTGCCCGCAACGAGGCGTCGATCCCGTAGGCGACGGCCTTGAGCGCCGGCCCGATGACAAGCTGGTCGATTCCTTGGCTGTCACCCATGATCGTCCGGCTCCCGAGGTCCCTCCGCATCCTCCTTTCGGCGTCTGCCGGTGAGGCGCTCCGCCCGCTCGACCGCCGCATCGTCACCCTCGGCGATTGCCTGGTTGACAAGTCTGATCTGAGCCGCCTTCGCCTCGAGGCTCTGGACCTCCGCCCTGCGCCGGCCTGCCTCGAGGAGCTGCATTTCGATGGCATAGCCGTCAAGTGCGTCCCCATTGCCGAGGAGGGCTTCCACGATCACACCCTCGGTCCGCATCACGAGTTCCCCGTGCTGCAGGAGCACTCCGGGTACAGAGAATATGCGTCCGCGATCGTCCGAGATAGAGGCGTTCAGCTTCGGGTCGAACTGATGGAAGGCGTCGCTCGGGCTTAGCTGAACCTCGCTGACGACGTTGACGAGCGATCCGTCGTACGCGCGCACTGCGGATAACTGCTCAAGAATGGAAGTCCGCACCATGGCACGCTTATCGTCTCGCACGACCTCCTCAAGCAGGTCATCGAGCCGCGAAATCGGCACCTCACGACGAGAGCTGCGATCCCCGTTGAAGAACGCGATCCGGACGTCTGTGAGGTGGAGCATCGTGATGAACTTCTGGTTCATTTGTCGAAAGACGAAGTTCAAGGTCCGGCTCAAATTGATGTTCTCGATCTGGCGCTCGGTCGCAAGCTCCTCTTCGGACTTAACCGTTTCCTCGTAGCTCGTGTTCACCTCGACATCGCGCTTGGCGGAAGCCCGCGCCGTATGCTTTTCGGTGGCATTCGCGATGTTCTTGACCAACTCTTCTCGCGCTGCATTGGAGCTGCCTTTTGCGCCCGCCTTGACTTTGGCGCTGCCCCAGCCCCACTTGGCGCTCGCCTCACCCTCTGCATAATACTCCTTGGTGGACTCGTATTTGCTCTGGTCCGATTGTTCGCTGGTCACGGACGTCTCGAGATCGGCGGCGCTTTCCTCCGTGAGGGAGTCCAGCACGCTCGAGGCCGACTTGCGGGTGGTCTCCCGTTGCAGGAAGGTTCGAATGCTGATCTTGGTTTTCTCGCCCGGCAGAAGGGAGAAGGTCTTTACGATTCGCCCGGCACCATAGTCGCCAAGGAACGACGTCAGCTTGATCGACTCGACCAGATAGAGATGCGGGTCAGGGGTGTTTGGAACGGGGACGGGATCGACCGTCGGTGTTCCGTCGACTCGTACGCCTTTCACGTAACGCTTGCCGCCGAGAATGTCGGCGATGAGGTCGTTTATTTGACCCTTGTCCGGCTCAACGGGCGGAGGGGGCAGCGGTTCGGTGGGGGATGGCCGCGGCGGAGAGATGCCGGTGGTACCGAGGTCGGCTGCCGAAGGGCCGCGAGCCAGGCGGGCGCTCGGCACACGCATTCCTCGTACGGCCGCCCGCTCCGAGACGCCGGTGCGAAGGTATGTCTCAAGCTCGGCGCGGAGCACGTTCTCGGGCAGCTGCTGGAGTTCGCGAAACGCCGTGCTGGACGGCATCTCGGACGCAACCGGAAGAAAAATATCATCTTCGAACGAGAGGGCGATGAAGTTCTTGCCTTCGTAAGATGTCGGCTCCGGTATGTCGTACCGGAGGACTGGCGCTGTACCGCCCGGCTCAAGCTGAATAAGCGGCGGGTTGCTAGCCATGGTAACCCCCGACACGTAGAATTAATACGAGCTAAAGTAATCCGAATCGAGACTACTGTCATCAGGTCCCAAATTAGGTACTTAATGAATGCCCGCTATGGATAACAATTCCACTTTGAATGCATCACCTTCGACATCGGCGCCCCGCGTTTTCCGACAAGCGGCCTGATTCCGCTTTTTGCCGGGAGTGGATCCTTACTCCGCAGCTGGCTCGTTATTCCAGGAACGTGATGCGGCCGTTGGCGACGTCATGCATCGCGGCAACGATCTTGAGTTCATTCTGAGTGGCGAGATCGCGAAGAACCTGGCTGTCCCGCCGAAGATCCTGAACGGCCAACCTGGCATTCGTCGTCGCAACCCGCTGCACGAATTCCTTGTTCTTCGCGGTGTGCTCGCCCGGGGCATCCCGATTGGCTTCGATCGCAGGCTTGATGCGCTGAAGAAGATGAGTGAGTTTTCCAAGCTCCACGCCATCGATGGCGCCCTTGATCGCGCCGCACTCGCTGTGGCCCAGCACGACGATCAACTTCGCACCAGCCAGCTTGGTGGCAAACTCGGCGCTGCCAACGATATCGTCCTCGGCAACATTGCCGGCAATGCGGGCACTGAAGATGTCGCCGATGCGCTGGTCGAACACCAACTCAGGCGGCACGCGGGAATCGATGCAGCCGACGACGACCGCGAAGGGATATTGCCCGCCGGCCGTCGCCCTGACCTGTCCGAGGAGGTCGCAGTTGCGCATGTTCTGCGCCAGGAAGCGCTCATTGCCGGCCTTGAGCTCCTTCAGGGCGTCATCGGGGCTCGTGGCGGCTTGCCGCTCCTGCGTCGGCGCCGCGCATTGATCGGCCGCAAAGGCTCTGCCGAGGGATACCGTGGCGGCGGTCAGGGCTCCAGCGCAGCAGAAGTGTCGCCTCGATAACATCTTAATCTCCCTTGGCTCGACCGGCTCTAGACCGGCCCAGATCGTCCCTGCCCTCGCTTGCAACGGTCTTCGGAATCCGTCACGGCGGCCCGGTCTGCCGCTTCGAACAGCTTGGCGGACAGGGCTCCGGACAACGACCGGAGCCCTTGCGAAGGTTAGAGCATCGAACGCAAAAGTGGGAACCGGCTTTACGTGAAAAGGTGCTCAAGACCATGGACTTACAGCCGTATTGCGCCGGGAATGAGGTGATCGGACAAGCCCGCTTGACCAGAGAGGACGCCTGAAGCCGGTGCGTCGCGAGGCGCGGGCCACCCGTCGGAAGCCGGAGGGCATTGGGCCAGAGCTGGGGCGAAATCGCTTCACATCGAACACGGTGCCTGGCTAAATTCCGAGCAGGTGCCGAGCGCTTCCGAACGCAATGACGTGAGCCCAAGCCGATGACATCCGATTTCATCTTCATGTTGACTTACGCCGACCTCACCATTCCGGATGCCTGTGACCGAGTTCCCGAGGTTCTGAGCGCCGGCGTGCACCATATCGGCTTCAAGGATGTTGGACTTCCATTCGCCGGCTTGCGCTCCGTCGCGGACGCGATCCGGGCAGCCGGTGCGACGCTCTACCTGGAGGTCGTCAGCCTGGACGCGCAGAGCGAGGAAGCGTCAGCCCACACTGCAGTCGATCTTGGGGTTGATGTCCTGATGGGCGGAACGCGTCCCCATATGGTCGTGCCTATTCTCGCTGGTACAGGCATCCGCTACTACCCCTTCCCGGGCAAGGTCGTCGGACACCCGAGCGTCCTTACGGGAACGATCGAGACCATCGTCGAAAGCGCCTATCGTCTGGCGGCGCTGGATGGCGTACACGGCCTCGACCTTCTCGCCTACCGCTTCCAAGGTGATGTGCCGGATCTGATGGGCCGGGTCTGCCGCGCGGCCGCCACGAAGCCGGTGCTGGTGGCCGGCTCCATCGATCGGCCAGAGCGGATTGCTGCCGTCATCGAGGCTGGCGCAGCTGGCTTTACCATCGGCACGGCAGCGCTGGACGCGGCCTTCCCGGCGCGTTCTTCTGCACTTGCCGACCAGCTGGAGTTCATCATCCAATACGCATCGTCCCAATCGAAGCCGCTTGGTCGGGCCTGACCCGGGTCCGTTGCCCGAAGTGACAACGGATCGGATCCCGGTCGCCTCCTCTGCTCTCGGGACTGAACGCGGCCTTGCTGATGATCATCCCAGCCGCACTCTTGCTTCAAGGCATCACTCGCACTGAGCAACGGAGGTACTCATATCCCTCTATCGGAATTCTTGCTCAACGCGAAAATCGGCCTAGCATGGAAGCCCTCGCATGGAAGCCCTGGCATGGAAGCCCTTGATGGGGCGGAAACGCCAATCCCGATGATGGCTGCTGTCCATGCTGGCTCCGTTCACGGAGGCGATCTTGTCTATTGCTGACGGGGCGGACGATCGGATCGGTTCTGCAGTCAGCGCCTTGGCCATGCGAGGCGTGAGCAAGGCGTTTGGAAGGATCGATGTCCTGCGTAACATCGAATTCACGCTTGGGGTCGGCGAGATCCACGCTCTCATGGGTGAGAATGGCGCAGGCAAGTCCACACTCATGAAGATCGCGGGTGGGATCTACCACGACTATCGGGGCGAGATGGCGGTCTTTGGCATGCCGGTGCGGTTCGCGAGCCCACGGGATGCCTCTCGGGCCGGGATTGCGGTCATCCACCAGGAGCTCAATCTCGTCCCGACCATGACGGTCTCCGAGAATATCTTCCTCGGAAACGAGAAGGTCCGGGGCCTGTCGTTCCTTATCGATCGAAATGCACAGGCGCGCGCCGCTGCCCGTCTGCTCGATCCGCTCAACTTTCAGGCTTCGCCGCACGCTCCCGTCAGCGATCTGCGCATCGGCGAACAGCAGCTCGTCGAGGTCGCCAAGGCGCTGGCGCAGAACGCGCGCATTCTCATCATGGACGAACCAACCTCTGCGTTGTCCGTCACGGAGGCGGAACGCCTGCACGCCATCATCCGCCGCCTTTCTCTGGAGGGGGTTAGCGTCATCTACATCTCGCACCGCATGGAAGAGGTGTTCGACCTCGCGCAGAGAGTGACTGTCCTGCGCGATGGCTCGGTCGCAGGGACCCTCCCGGCAGCCGACATGTCCCGTCGCGACCTGATCCGCCTTATGGTAGGCCGTGACGTTCAGGAGCTTCTGATGCTTCGGCATGAAGAGCCTGCGCGAGAGGCGGGCCCGATCGGGAAGCCTCCCGCCCTATCCGTGCGCGATCTCTGGCTCGCGCATCCGAAACCCACCGCGAGCCGGTCTCGGCTCGTGGACAGGGTATCCTTCGATGTCACCGGAGGAGAGGTCCTCGGGCTTGCCGGACTGATGGGCGCTGGTCGGAGCGAGGTGCTCGAAACCATCTTTGGCGCGCAGACAGCGGACTCAGGCGGCCAAGTCGTGATCGATGGCCTGCCTGTCACGATCCGCTCCCCCGCCGAGGCAAAGCAAGCCGGCCTCGCCCTGGTCACGGAGGATCGGAAGCGCGACGGCCTCGTGCTTGGTGCGGGCGTCGATTTCAACTTGGCTCTGCCGGTGATGCAACGGCTCGCATCCGGGCCATTCGTTTCGCGCAGGTCCGAAAGGGATGTCGCCGAACGGCAGATACAGTCCCTCGGGATCCGGGTCCGGAGCCAACGTCAACCGGCCGGGACCCTGAGTGGAGGCAATCAACAGAAAGTTGTCCTGGGCAAGTGGCTCGAAACCTGCCCAAGCGTGCTCCTCCTCGACGAGCCGACCCGCGGAATCGACGTCGGCGCAAAAGCCGAGATCTATCGCCTGATCAATGACCTGAAAGCGCAAGGGATTGCAATCGTGTTGGCAAGCTCGGAGTTGCCGGAACTGATGGCGCTGAGCGACCGCATCCTAGTGCTTCGGGAGGGGCAACCCACCGCATTATTACAAAAGAGCGAGTTTTCGCCCGACCTCATCCTGGACTACGCATCGCCCGGCGGGGCGGTGCAGGAAATCTTCCAAAGAGGAACCGGGATCATCCTTGAGGTCGAAGGAGAAACTTGAATTGCAACCGGCCGCAGAGCCGGATCCGAACAAGAACACTCCGAACAAGAATGCTTGGAGGAGCCCTTGGTCACGCGCGTATCCGCAGAAACGCTCAGCGCCTTCCTGCTCAGGACGAAGCTCTACTGGAGCCTCCTCATCCTGCTTGCCGTGGGAATCGTCACATCGCCCGTGTCATCCAAGGGCGTCAATATTTTCCTGAGCGCCGGCAATCTTTCCGATGTCTTGCGGCAAGTATCGAATAACGGGATCGTTGCGATCGGCATGACCCTTGTGATCCTCACCGGAGGAATCGACCTCTCGGTCGGATCGATCATGGCACTCGGATCGGTGCTCTGCGCCATGCTGCTCACCTATGATGAGCGAACCAGCGCCACTCTGCTGTCCTTTCCAATCCTGGCCCTGGTTTGTGCGTCGTTTGCAGCGTGGGGGGCCGCACAGCTGATCGGACTACGGGATCGCATCGTCGGCACGAACAAGCCTTCTCCCCACCGAATCTTCGCCGGACTGATCGGGCTGGCGGCAGCGATCACGGCATGGTGGCTTGCGGCCTCGCAGGTGCCGGCCAAGTTCGGCGTCCTCGGCATTCTCATCGTCGTACCGGCGGTAGGCCTCGCCTTCGGATGGCTCAACGGGCTCATCATCACCAAGGGTCGCCTGCAGCCCTTTATCGTAACGCTCGCGATGATGGTCGGCGTGCTTGGGATCGCTCGAATCGTCGCGGGCCAAGACGCAGCGGTGCATCCCGTCTATACGGGCACCAACGCGACGGAGGACTTCGACCTCCTCCGCGCACTGCTCTACCGCGTCGTGCCTGTGCCGGGCCTGTTCTTCCTTGCCGTCGTTATTCTCTCGGCTTTGCTGCTGCGGGCCACGACTTTCGGGCGCTATGTCTACGCCATCGGGGGCAACGAGCAGGCAGCCCGCCTGTCGGGAGTTGCGGTCGACCAGGTTAAAATCGCCGTTTATGCGATCTCGGGGTTTCTCGCGAGCCTGGCCGGCGTCCTGTATACTGCACAGTACAGACAGGGAAAGCCCGACGCCGGCGTCGGCATGGAGCTCGATGCCATCGCGGCCGTCGTGATCGGTGGCACGAGCCTTATGGGCGGCAGGGGATCCATCGCCGGAACCTTCGTCGGCGTGCTGATCTTCGGATTCCTCGGCAACATCCTCCAGCTCAACAATATCGACAGCAACACGCAGCTCGTGCTGAAAGGCGGCATCATTCTTGCCGCCGTACTCGTGCAGGAGCGCTCTCTCGGCGACCTCTTCAGCCTCAGGAAGCTATTCGCCGGAGCGGCTCGCCGTTCAGATGCCGTGCAACCTGGCTCTTCTTCCATCCCTCACGCCGAAGTGACTGCATCTGCAGCAGAGGCGCGATTGGCCGATCATCAATAAGACAAGGAGGACCAGGCGATAATCCGACGCAGCCTTATGAGCTCTTATGAAGACGAGATACAATCAACGGGAGGAAACCATGGAACGCAGAACTTTTCTTAAGACCACAGGTGCAGGTCTCATCGTGGCCGCTTCACCGCTTCGCTCGGTATTTGCACAGGGGAAAAAATACCGCTTCGGTTTTTCGCAGTCGACCACTCTTGAGCCCTGGCGCGTTCAGTTCAACAAGGACATGAAGCGCGAATCCGACATGCATCCCGAAGTCGAGCTGCTGATTTCGGACGGTCAGGACAAAACCGAGAAACAGGTCGCGGACGTGGAGAACTTCATTCGGCAGGGCGTGGACGTGCTCCTGATATCGCCGAAGGAATCCGCAGGCCTCACGGGCGTGACCTTGAAAGCAATCGAGGCCGGAATCCCGGTCATCGTCCTCGACCGCAACGTGGATACGGACAAGTACACCCAGTTCATCGGCGGCGACAATGTGGTGATCGGCCGTGCCGCGGGGGAATATGCCGTGAAGGTCTTGGGCGGCGCGGGCCAGGCCAAGGGCAATATCGTAGAGATCTGGGGCGGCTTCGGGACTCAGGCGTCGCATGACCGCTCGAATGGGTTTCACGAAATCGCCGACAAGGAAAAAGGCATCAAGCTCGTGAACGAGAAGATCGATTGCGACTGGAAGCAGAACAAGGCCTACGATTTGATGGCCAACCTGCTCAAGGCCAACGAGCAGATCGATCTGGTCTACGGGCACAACGATCCCATGGCCTATGGTGCATTCCTCGCGGCCAAGGATGTCGGACGTGAAAAGGACATTAAATTTCTTGGGGTCGATGCGATCCCGAACGAAGGCGTGCAATGGGTGAACAAGGATCAGCTGACAGCGACGTTTCTTTATGCCACCCCGGGCGCCGAAGGCGTCCGCCAGGCACTCAAGATCGTCAAGGGCGAGACGGTGCCGAAGACCATCACTCTCCCGACCATGACGGTCGACAAGAGCAACGCCCTTCAGATCCTCAAGGAGAACGGTCTTGCCTGATCAAGCGCTCACCGGCGCGGGCCGCGCCCGCGCCGGTGGACCTTATAGTGCCCGCATCCCGATCACGTCCCGACGGAATGCCAGCACGATGAGAGGATGACATCCATCTCTCGGAAGCACCGCGACCATCGATGCGACCGTGACAGGGCGGGCCGACCAAGCCGCCTTCGTCAATGGCGGACTTTCTCGATTCCGGGCCATTCGGCCGGCGTCGCCCAGGCGTAGGGCCCGGGATACCGGACCGTTCCACCCAGACGATGAGCGGCGTGCCAGCCCCAGCGCGGATCATCGAGAAAAGCACGGCCGATCGCCACCTGATCCGCCTGCCCTCTCGCGACGATGTCGTTCGCCTCGACCGGGTTCACGATCAATCCGACGGCACGGGTGACGATTCCCGTCTCCGCCCTAATGGTGGCGGCCAGAGGAATTTGTGCGGTGTCGGGGTCTGTTACGGTCGAGTCGGGACTGGGGATGCCGCTCGATGTCACGCATACATAGTTCAGCCCCGTGTCCCTGAGAGCTTTCGCAAGCATCACCGCGTCGTGGAGCTCCAAACCGCCACGAGCCCAGTCGCTGCCTGTCATCCGTGCCCCCACCACGCATGAAGGCACCGCTTCCCGAACCGCGCGGGCAACGGCGAGCGGCAGAGCCATGCGACGCTCGGCGTCCCCACCCCATCGATCGTTTCTGCGGTTCGACAGGGGCGAATGGAACTGGTGCAGCAGATACCCATGGGCCATATGCACCTCGATCACCTTGATGCCGATGCGCACGGCTCGCAGAGCGGCGTGAACGAAGGCCCCGACGATCCGCTCGATATCGGCGTCGTCAGCCTGAGACGGAACATGCCAGCCTTCCCGATGCGGAATTGCCGATGGAGCGAGGGTAGGCCAGGATTCTGCGTTCGGCAGCGCGCTACCACCTTCCCATGGGCGCTGAGCCGATCCCTTGCGGCCTGCATGCGAAAGTTGGATTCCGAACTGCGTGCCCGGTGCGGCAACCGCCATGGCTTCACGCAAGACCTGTGCGAGCGCCCGCTCGTTCTCGTCGGAGTAAAGACCGAGGCAGCCATGCGTGATGCGGCCCTTTCGTTCCACCGCGGTCGCCTCGAGCATCACGAGGCCGGCACCCGACATGGCAAGATTCATGAGGTGCTGGAGGTGCCAGGCTGACGCGCAGCCGTCATGAGCCGAGTACTGAAACATGGGGGCGACGGCAATTCTGTTCGGCAGATCGATCGGGCCGAGTTCGAGCGGCGAGAAGAGTGCAGGAGGGTTGGACATTGTCGATCCCGAAGACTACGAGGCGTTCATTCCCAGGCAGGGCATCGCAGCGTGCACCCGGCACAAGATCCGGGCGCACGCTGCCGAGCCCTCGAAGTGTCAGACGTTGAACTGGAACCCGTCGACGACGAATGTCTGGCCGGTGATGAAACACGGCTCCGATGTCGCCAGGAAGGTCACGAGGCGTGCGACGTCGTCGGCACACCCGAGGCGGCCTAGGGCAATGCCCTTCACGATCTCTGCCTCTCGTGCCGTGACGTCGGTCCCGATCTCGGTCAGGATGACCCCGGGGCAGATGGCGTTGATCGCGATCGTCGGCCCTAGTTCCTTGGCAAGGGCACGCGTCATGCCCAATATGCCGGCTTTTGCGGCGGCATAGGCGAATTTGCTGACTGCGGCAGTGACACCGCCCGAAAGCGCGTTGAGCGACGACATGGATACGATTCGCCCACCGCCCTGCTCCAGCATGAGCGGGGCCGCGTGATGGATATAGTTGAAGCAGCTCTTCAAGTTGATCGCGATGCCGCGGTCGAATTCCTCCTCGCTGGTTTCGAGGATTCCCTTGGGCTGGGATTGCCCGGCATTGTTGAGCAGAAAGTCGATTCGTCCGAAGGCCGAATGAACATCGCGCACGATCTCGCCTGCCCGGTCGTGAACGGCCACGTCCGCCTGGTAGGTACGGACGTCACGGCCAAGGGCGCGGATATCCGCCGCCGTCGCCGCCATCTCGCTGTCGAGCAGATCGACAAGCCCGATATCGAAGCCCTTCCGCGCCAGGTCCAGTGCGCATGCGCGCCCGATCCCTCTTGCTCCTCCAGTAACGATTGCAACCTGATTCACTTCAGCCTCTCATCGATCTGCTAACGGGTTTCGCTTGACAGGAGAAGTGTTCCTGATCGATCCTCGTTCGACAAGGAGAACATGGTTCATATATATGAACGAGAAGGCAGCCTTTGAAGTGAAATCGGCGGTGCGGGTCCTGGAGCTGCTGGAGCTACTCGCCCGCTCGACGGATCCAATGAGTCTCAAGGACATCGTGCTCGAGCTCGGCTATCCGAAAAGTAGCGCCCACAGCCTGCTCGCAACGCTGGTCTCGCGGGGCTATGTCACCCGTGAGGAGCCTGAGTATTACCGCCTGCACGAGGCCTGCCGGCTCGGTCCGGGATGGAGCAGCGGGCGCGAGGCTCAGCTCGTCGCCGTTGCGCAGCCGATCATGGACAACCTGCGCGATACAGAGGGCGAGACGGTCTTCCTCGGTGTGCGCAAGCGCGACGGACGCGTGAAGTCCATTGCCAGAAGCATCAGCCGTCAGGTCATCAGATTCGAGGCGGACCTATCCGGCTCGGATCCGGCCTACTGCACGGCCATGGGCCGCGTGCTGCTGGCGTTCTGGGATCCGCACCGCGTGGATGACTATCTTGGCCGGGAGCGTCTCATCCGGCACACGCAGTTCACCATCACCGACCGGCTCGAGATCAGGCGCACTCTCGAGACTGTGCGCCGGGACGGTTACGCCATCTGCGATCAGGAAGCCTATCTGGGCGGCTCCGGCGTCGCCGCGCCGGTGCGCGATGCCTCCGGCGAGGTGATCGCGGCCCTCAACGTGGCAACCATTACTCAGCGCTTCGAGAACTCCAAGGCGCGCATGATCGACGCGATCCAGCGCCACACACATCTTCTCAGCTCGAAACTCGGGTTCAAGGGCGCTTAGCTTTAGGAAAAGACATGGATATCTACTTCGAAGGCCGGACGGTGCTGGTAACGGGGGCCGCCCGAGGGATCGGCCGAGGCATTGTCGAGGGTTTCGCCTCCCGCGGCGCAAAGGTCTATGCAACGGACATTCTCGAGGCGGAGCTGGCCGAGCTTAAGGCCTCGTCCCGGGCCGAGCGCGGCGGCGAGATCGTGGTGCGCAGGCTCGACGTCACCGATTCCGACGACGTCTCTAACTCTATTCGCGAGATGGAGGCACAATGCGGTGGCTTCGATGTGCTCGTCCATGTCGCGGGCGGCGTCAGAGGTCAGACCAGAAAGCCCGTCGAACAGGTGACGCCGCATGAATGGGATGACATTTACGACGTCAATGTCAGGGGAGCATTCCTTGTCGCCAGCGCCGTCGTGCCCGGCATGAAGGCAAGACGCAGCGGAAAGATCGTGATGATCTCCAGTGGCGCCGGACTTGGAATCAGCCTCACGGGCATCCAGGCCTATGCAAGCGCCAAGGCGGGGCAACTCGGGTTGATGCGGCAGCTCGGCTACGAGCTCGGCCCCTTCGGGATCAACGTGAACGCCATTGCACCGGGCTTTCTTCGGACGAGTCCCGATTACGAGCGGCAGTGGGCGTCCTACGGCCCGGAGGGCCAGAAGGCGATGATCGACAGCATCCCCTTACGCCGCCTCGGAGAACCTCAGGATATTGCTCACGCCGTTCTGTTCCTCGCCTCCGATTACGCGAGCTGGATCACAGGTCAGGTTCTGCCCGTCAGCGGCGGCCCGAATTAATGGAGAATAGGTATGGATGAACCAGGCAAGCCGGCCATGGAGCCCTGGCAGTGGCCGGAGGAGCAGTGGCGCCGCGTCGTCAACGGAGTCCGGGCAGGCCGCTCGCTGCGTCCGGAGGCATGGCCGAACAATGCCCGCTGCGCCGTCGCGCTCTCTTTCGACTCGGACCATGAGACCGCGGATTTGCGGGATGGCGGACGCTCGACGAGCGTCATGTCTCAAGGGCAGTATGGACCGCGCCAGGGCGTACCGCGCATTCGCACGCTCCTGAACAGGTTCGACGTCAAGGCAACCTTCTTCGTGCCTGCGGTCGCAGCCTTGCTCTACCCTGACGAGCAGCGCCAGCTCGCCGACGAAGGGCACGAGATTGCGCTCCATGGCTGGATCCATGAGCGCAACACGCTCCTCCCGGAGCAGGCCGAGCGGGATCTTCAAATGCGCTCGTCCGATACGCTCGAACGGATCACGGGGACCCGACCCGTCGGCATCCGCACTCCTTCGTGGGATTTCAGCCCCAACACGCTGAAGATCACAAAGGAGATGGGCCTCCTCTACGATTCGTCGCTGATGGCTGACAACGATTGCTATGAGCTGGTCATGGACGGCGAGCCGACAGGCGTCATCGAGCTGCCGGTGGAATGGATCCGGGACGATGCCGCCTATCTCCATATGGATCGCTGGTCCGGCCTGAGGCCCTACATCGGGCCGGCTGACGTCCTAAGCATTTTCGCAAAGGAATTCGAACTTGCCTATTCCGAAGGCGGGATCTTTCAGCTGACGATGCATCCCGATATCATCGGGCATCGGTCGCGCATCTGGATTCTGGAAGAGCTGATCAGGACCATCAAGGCACGGTCCGATGTATGGTTCGGCACCCATGCGGACGTCGTCCGTCATGCGAAAGCGGCAGGATAGCGGTGTCGCATCCCTAGAGCCTTTTCCGCAAAAGTGGATGCCGGTTTTGCGTGGAAAGACGCTCAAGATCAAAATGTTAGAGCGGTCGGACGTGATTCCGATTTCACGTCCGACGCTGGAGAGAATGCGGGTCCGGGGGCCATCGAAGTCCCCGGACCCGGTCCCGTTACTTCGGGCTCACATCCGTCTTGAACCACTTCATCGATAGATTGCGGAGCGTACCGTCAGCCGCGGCCGATTGAATGGCCTTGTCCAGGATCTCTTTCAGTTCCGGCTCATTCTTCCGGATCCCGATGCAAACGTTCGTCGCCATGATGCCGCCGGTCAGGAGCGGCCCCGATGCCACGAGGGTGCCATTGCTCTTCTCGACCATGCTCGTCACAAAGACGATATTGTCGAACTGGGCGTCGATCCGGCCCGCATTGAGGTCGAGCTGAGCCTGCTCGGACGACTTGTACGCTTTCACGTCGGCATCGTTCTTGAAGTTCTCTTCCATGAACTGCTGCTGGCTGGTCGACAGGGCGACGCCGACCGTCTTCCCCTTCAGCTTCGCGCGGATGGCATCCAAAACTTCCTTCGAACTTCCATCGTTGACGGAAATATCCTTCCCTGCCCCGGGAAGGTTCGCGAGCGGGCCGCTCTTCTCGACCAGGAAAGTATTCGGGGTAATGGCGTAGGGCGTGGTAAAATCGATGACTTCACGGCGCTTCGGATTCGGCCCCATCGTCAGCACGGCGTCGAACTTGCTGGCGAGAAGCGCCGGAATCTGGCTGTCCCAGTCCTGTGCGACGAAAGTGCACTTCAGGCTGGCGCGCTTGCAGACCTCCTTGGCGACATCCATGTCGAAGCCGTCCAGCGTTCCGTCCGCCGAGATCAGGTTGAAGGGCGGGAACGCACCCTCGACACCGACTGTGATCTCCTTCCACTCCTTGGCAGAGACAGGCGCAACGGATGCGCCGAGCAACGCGGCGAATGCAACTCCTATACCAATCGCTCTGATGTTTCTCATCGACTTACCCTCAACTAGCGAGAATCTGGTTTTGCGAGTGCTTTTCATTGAACTCGGTAGGTCGCTCGCATCCTGAGCGGACACGATTTCATCGAAAAGTTCTTCGATCCTAGTCTAACGGGCGGCTCGTATTCTTAAAGCGGAATGACGTTCTCATATATGAACGATCGACGGATCGATGCGGAGCGGAACAGGGCTGACGCACAGACACGACTGCCCGGACCTCCCGACTATATACCACTCCCGAAGAACCGGCTCGCCCGTGACTTTCGGCGTTGAGGCTATCGCGGCCCGTGCGGGGCTCGCCTCTCGGCCTGGCCTGCCGTCTGCCGGCTTCGTCAAGAACCGCTTGCCGGTGACGACGCGCCCGGGCGCCGTGTGGGGCTTGGCAGAATCGTCGGCCCAGACTGGAGTTGCGGCCTATCCTTCCGGCCCGCTGCTGGAACGACCAGGATGATCGTTCGCTATCTCGCGCGAGGCCGAACGTACGACGGCGTCGAGGCATATGCCCAATCACAGTGACATTTTACTTGCATCCGAAGGGGCATGCACACACGATCCATGTCATCGGTGCGTCAACCTGCCGCCTCACATTCAACCGGAGGGATTGCCGTGGACCTTGGACTGAAGGACTTGCGCGCCATTGTCACGGGCGGCAGCAAGGGCATCGGCCGTCGATGCGCCGACATTTTCGCCGACGAGGGGGCGCATGTCTCCATCTGCGCACGGGACCAGGCGGAGGTCGACGAGACCGTTGCGGCGCTGCGCGCCAAGGGCGTCACCGCTTTCGGCAAGGCGCTGGACGTCGCCGACAAAGCGGCCTTGGAATCCTGGGTGAAGGAGAGCGCCGCCGCGCTCGGCGGCATTGACATCGTGGTCGCCAACGTCTCGGCACTGGCTGTGGAGGACAACGAGGATGCCTGGAAGAAGGGCTTCGAGGTCGACATGATGCATACGGTTCGCGTCGTGAACGCGGCGATGCCCCACCTCGAAGCCTCGAAGGCGCCCTCGATGACGTTCCTGTCGAGCGTCTCGGGACGTGAGGTGGACTTCACCGGCCCGGCCTACGGCGCATTCAAGGCCGCGCTCGTCCATTATGCCCAGGGGCTCGCCCACAAGCTCGCCGGCAAGATGATCCGCGTGAACACGGTCTCGCCCGGCAATACCTACTTCGACGGCGGTATCTGGCAGAACATTGAGAAGAACGTTCCCGACCTGTTCAAGGAAGCCCTTTCGCTCAACCCGACCGGCCGGATGGCCACCCCTGAGGAGATCGCACGCGGCGTCGTGTTCCTGGCGAGCCCGGCCTCATCCTTCACGACAGGAACAAACCTGGTGATCGACGGCGCGCTGACCAAGGGCATTCAGCTCTGACCGCGCAGACCAGTCCTGGCTGGCCTTCAGTGGCACGGCATGCAAAGCGCGTCGTGGTCATTATGGTGAAGCGTCTTCGATCGCTGCTGCCAAGCTCGCGCAGTAGGAAAGCCAAATGACTCCGATGCTCAAGGTTTCCCAATACTGACGGACAGCCTCGGTTAGCATTGCAACCGGCACATCTGACAGACGAGTCCTGCTCTTGAAACTTGACAGGCTCGAGGAGATGGGTGAGTATTTGCATGAGCAACGTAGCTCGCGTCTCTCAACAGAACGTTCGCGTCCCCCATAAGTTTTAGTTTCGGCAACGGAGCCCGCACCACCCGGTGACGGGCTATTATTGTTGGAGCAGCCATTGTGGGCAATCACGCCGTAGTCCGCATCGGCCTACTCTTCTCGACGACGGGACCATACGAGACGATTGGCCGGTCGATGCAGAGCGGTGCATGCCTCGCGATCGAAGAAATCGCATCGGATCCGCGGTTCGACTTCCGTTTCGAGGCAATATCGATCGATCCAGGCGGACGCGGTGATGAATACGCACAAGGAGCCCAGTGCCTTCTTGCCAAGGAGCGGGTGACGCATGTCATCGGATGCTATACGTCCTCAAGCCGCAAGGAGGTGCTCCCCTGCTTCGAGAAGTATGACGGAGTCCTCTGGTACCCGTCGCATTACGAAGGTTTCGAGACAAGCGACAACGTCGTCTATACCGGTGCCTCCCCGAACCAGCATATCGTTCCGCTGACCGGCTACCTGCTGCGCAAATGCGGGAAGACCGCGTTCTGCGTCGGCTCGAATTATGTCTGGGCCTGGGAGAACAATCGCATCCTGCGGGAGGCGGTTCATGCGCATGGCGGCAAGATTCTCGCCGAGCGCTACTTTCAGGTCGGCGAAGTGGACTTCGCCTCCGTGATCCACCAGATCATCGAGCTTCGCCCGAACTTCATCTTCAATACCCTTATCGGCGTTTCGTCCTACGCGTTCTTCCGGGAACTGCATAGGGCCACCCGAGCACGGGGCATCGACCAGCCGCGAATGCTTCCCGTGGCGAGCTGCTCGCTGTCGGAACCCGAACTCCAGGAAATCGGTCCGGAGGCATGCAGCGGTCACATAAGCTCGAGCGTTTATTTCGAAAGCATCGACAGCGAACGCAACATGAGCTTTGTCGGCCGCTACCGCACGCGATTCCCGAATGCGGGCCCGACATCGGCCGATGCCGAAGCTCCATACGTTGCCGTGCATCTTCTGGCACGCGCCATCCGCCAGGCGGGTTCGCCCGACATGGGTCCGGTTCTCGCAGCGCTCCCTTCCGTCGCCATGGAGGCGCCCCAAGGAAAGGTGCGGATCGATCCTGGAAACCGTCACTGTTACCTGACCCCCCGAATCGGAATCTCGAATGGGAACGGGGGTTTCGACATCATCTACGAGTCACCCCATCCCGTCCGTCCAGACCCGTACCTCGTCTGGCAAGACCTCACGAGCAGCGAGATGCCGCAGCTAAGGATCGTGTCGTGACACCGCACCTCATCAAGAACTTCCGGGGCATGCGGGTTGCCGTCGTCCATATGCCGGATCGCAACCGGCAGATCATCGTCGAGATCCTGACGAGGCTCGGGCTCGTCACAACGGTCATCGACCCGCAAGACGAACCCGTCGACGCATGCAGCATCGCTCACTCTACCGATATCGTGTTCTTCGATGCGGACGCCCCCGACTGCTCCTTCGCGGTCGGGGCAGGCGGAGAGATGCCGATCCCGACCGTCGCGGTGCTGGGCCTCGAGACACCCAGTCGCCTGGAGAGAACACTCAATCTCCAGCCCACCGCATTGGTGTACAAGCCGATACGGGCAACGGGCATCTATACGGCGGTGTTCTTTGCCGCCAACCAATTCAGGCGCTTCCACGAGCTGAGGGTCCGCCTGGCCGATCTCGAGGCGCGCCACGGTGCCCGTCGCTTCGTCATCAAAGCCATCGTGGCGCTCATCGAACAATATGGAATCGACGATGAACAGGCATACCGGATCCTGAGGCGGGAAAGCATGAAGCGCCGCCTCACGGTGGAGGAATTCTCAGAGACACTTATCGCGGCCGGGCCATCGGCTCTCCGGCACGATGCCCTAGCAGCACGATAATGGAGGATCGTGGCATGACCGACGAAACGACCCAGAGCGAACACTCAAATCAGGACACGGTGACGCCGAGCGGCCTCGAAACGGACCGGCGCGCACTTCTGAAGGGGGCGGCCGCCGTCGGCGGCCTCCTGGCCGGATTCACGGGACCGACGTATCTTCGGGACTTCAATTTCACCCAGACGGCGCGCGCGCAGGGGAGCGGACCGGTGAAGCTCGGCTTCATCGAAGACGAGTCCGGCAACCTTGCCGTCTACGGACTCCAGAAGGTCCATGCGGCCCAACTCGCCGTCAAGGAAATCAACGAGGGCAAGACACTCAGGGGTGCGCCCAATATAGGCGCGGGCTTCATGGCCAGTTCCGGGGACATCGCCGGCAAGCCGCCCGTCATCAGCAAGGAGGGAACCAATCTGGACCTCGTTGGGGATCCCGGCGAGAAACACCAGTCCGCGCTGCTCTACGAGGAGGTCGCGGACATCCTCGTGGATTCCAAGGACAAGGGAATCCTCGGCCGTGAGATCAGCCTCGTGTCGGCCGACGGTCAGAGCAACAATACCGTCTGGCAACAGCTCGCGCGCCGCATGATCCAGCAGGACAAGGTCGACGTTCTCGTCGCGGGCTTCGCAAGCGCCGAACGGGAGGCGATCCGCCCGATCGTCGACCAGTCCCGCCAGCTCTACTTCTACACGAACCAGTACGAGGGCGGCGTCGCGGATGCGAACACCTTCTGCACTGGACCGGTCTGCGAGCAGCAGGTCATCCCGACAGTCCAGTACATGGTCGAGAAGTTCGGGCCGCGCTGCTATACGATCGCTGCCGACTACAATTTCGGGCAACTGACGGCGGCCTGGACGAAGGCCTTCATCCCATTGGTCGGCGGGCAGATCATCGCAGAGGAGTTCATCCCGCTCTCGGTCTCGGAGTTCAGCCAGGTCATCCAGAGGGTCCAGGCCGCCAAACCCGACTGGGTGATGACCCTTCTCGTGGGATCGAACCATCACAACTACTATCCGCAGGCCGCCGCGGCGGGCCTCAAGTTCCCGATGGCCTCGACCGTCAACATGGCGCAGGGCTACGAGCACAAGCGCTTCCCGCCCCCGTCGCTGGCAAACATGCACAACGCCATCCAGTACCAGATGGAAGTTCCCAGTGCCCGAAACCGCGCCTTCGTAAAGCGCTGGATGGAGATGTTCCCGCAAGATCAGTACATCGGCGAGATGGCGCAGAACACATACTTCACGATCCATCTCTACGCCAAGGCGGCCCGCCTCGCGGGCACGACCGATCAGGCAACGGTGAAGAAGGCCCTGGAACTCGGATGGAACATTGAGGCGCCGGAGGGATCCGTCTTCCTCGAGCCCGGCACCCACCACTGTGCCCATCCGATACGCCTCGCCGTCTGCGACGAAAACCACAACGTCAGCTTCGTGCGTGACTGGCCCTTGATCGAGGCATGGTGGCTCCAGCGTCTCGGCGTGAACCTGATCCGCCATCCGGAGTACAAGCAATACACGCCGGCGGAGGATCCCTACTTCACGATGTTCGGCAAGGCCTGAACCTTACGACCGCGCGGCGTCCCCTCCCCGGGACGCCGCGTCCACGAGTGCGAGACGTCCCCGGGGCCGGATCATGGACAGCCTGGCGGTTGCCTTCAGTATTCTCTATCAACTCGCGACGAATGCCTCCTTTCTCCTGCTCGCCGGGCTGGGGCTCATCGTGATCCTCGGCATGATGAACATCATCAACCTCGCCCATGGGGAACTGATGATGCTCGGGGCTTACACGGCCACCATGCTGTATCATCGCGGAATTCCGTTCCCGATCACGGTCGTCGCGGCCTTCTTCGTCGTCGCCCTCGCGGGAGCCGTGCTCGAGCGGCTCGTCGTCAGGTGGTTCTATGGTGAAAGACTGGGGGCTCTCGTCGTGACATGGGGGATCAGCCTGGTCCTTTCCCAGGGAACGCTCATGGTGCTCGGTCCCTTCATGCCCTCGATCCCCATCCCCGGCGGCTCCGTGGCCGTCGGCCAGTATTCCTTCTCCGTCTATTGGTTGATCCTGGTGACGGTGACCGTGCTTCTCCTCTTCGGGCTGGGATTGCTCTACAACCGGACGAGCTTCGGTCTGCATGCGCGGGCAACCATGCAGAAGCCCGAGATCGCCCGTGCGCTCGGCGTCGATACGGACCGGATCTATCTTCTCACCTTCAGTCTCGGTGCGGGTCTCGCCGGCCTCAGCGGAGCACTCCTGGCCCCGACCGTCTCCATAGCGCCGTTCATGGGCCAACAGTTCGTGGCCCCGGCCTTCATCACCGTCGTCGTGGGAGGGGTGACCAACGTCATCGCGGGCGCGCTGGGGGCGAGCAGCCTCCTGTCGCTTGTCAAGACACCGGTCGGCTTCTGGCTCGGAGCATTTCTCGGCAACGTCGCCCTGCTTCTCGCCGCGCTGGTGATCATCAGGCTCATGCCCGATGGGATTTCGGCCACCTTCCAGCGCTGGCAGGACCGGCGTTCACGAATGGCGTGAACCATGCGCGGACCCATCACCACCCTCACGGGGACAAACGATATCGGCCACTCGCCCGTCTTCTGGGCAGGCTTCGCGCTGGTCCTCGCCGCCCTTGCAATCTATCCGGGCACGGCCACCGAGTTCGAAGCGAACAACGTCGCCTTCTATCTCCTGAACATCCCGCTTGCACTCGGTCTCTGTCTCCTGTGGGGATATGGCGGCGTCCTCAGCTTCGGACAGGTCGCCTATTTCGGAATCGCGGCCTATGTCTACGGCATCGTCGCCGGGAACATGAACGGGAGCCAGTGGGGCTCCTTGATCGGCATGGTCGGTGGGCTGGCCGCGAGCGCCGTCGCGGCCGGCGTCTTCGGCTACTTCGTCTTCTATGCCAGGGTCCAAAACTGGATCGTGCCGATCCTCACGCTGGTCCTCACCCTGCTTCTGGAGACATTTCTCGGTCAAACGGCCGGCTATCAATGGCGGGTCGGACAGGTTCAGCTCGGCGGGTACAACGGCATGACAGGTATCCCGCCGTTCCAGCTCGGGGATCTGATGTTCTTCGGCTCCTATTTCTACTACTATGTCCTGGTCGTGGTGGTCCTGTCCTACATCGGTTGCAGGATGCTCGTGAACGCGAATGCCGGCGAGGTTCTCCTGGCGATCCGGGAGGATCCGCTGCGAACCGAGCTGCTCGGTTACGACATCCGTGCCCGGCAGTGGTCGATCTTCGTTCTCGCCAGCATGTTGGCTGGATTGAGCGGCGTCCTCTACGTCCAATGGGGAAATTACATCACGCCGACGCAGGTCGGCCTCGCACAGGCCTCCCTCCCGGTCATCTGGGTCGCCGTCGGAGGACGTGACAGCCTGCTGGCCTGCGCGATCAGCACATACGCGCTGAACTGGCTGACCTATACCCTGTCGTCCGCCGGCTACCAGTCGGCGCTCGTGATCATCGGCTTCCTCCTCATCATCGTGATGCTGTTCTTCCCGCGAGGAGTCGTCGTCACCATCGCGCGGGCCACCATCTGGAGGCGCAAGGAAAGGAGGGGCGTCGACGATGTCGGATACGATCCTCGCCACTGAAAGGCTCGTGAAGCGCTTCGGCGGCGTCACGGCCGCAGACGCCGTGAGCCTGTCCGTCAAGCGCGGCGAGCTGCGTTGCCTCATCGGACCCAACGGGGCAGGAAAGTCGACGCTGTTCGCACTTCTTTGCGGCATCTACCGGCCCGACTCCGGGCTGGTGTGGTTCAATGGGCGGGACGTCACGTCGCTTCATGCCTTCCAGCGCGTGAGACGGGGATTGGGCCTCACTTTCCAGACCAACCGTACGTACCATGCTCTTTCGGTTCGCCAGAACCTCGAGACCGCACTGGGCGCCCCGAGGGGAGATCGGCCGGAAGGAGCCGAGGCGCGGTACCGACATGTCCTTGGTCGGTTTGGACTGGAAAGGGATCTCGACAGGCCGGCGCGGGAGCTTCCTCACCACCAGCTTCAATGGCTCGAGATCGCCATGGCCCTGGCCGGCGGCCCGGACGTTCTTCTCCTGGACGAACCGACCGCAGGAATGTCCCCAGACGAAACTCTCCAGACGGCACGCGTCTTGAAGCATCTGAACGGAGAGGGGCTCACCATCATCGTCGTGGAACACGACATCGCCTTCGTGCGGGAGCTGGCCCAGCTGGTGACCGTACTCCACCAAGGCCGCGTCTTCGCGGAGGGAACGGTCGCCGAGATCACTCAGCATCAGGACGTGCGCCGTATCTATTTAGGCAGGACCTGACCGATGAACCCGACCCTAACGACCAACGGCCTGCGCTCGGGATACGGAACCGGAGACGTTCTGCAGGGCGTCTCCATCGAGGTGAATCCGGGCGAAATCGTCGGCGTGCTCGGACGGAACGGTATGGGCAAGAGCACGCTGATGCGTACCGTGATCGGACTGCTTCCGGCCCGCGCCGGCAGCATCATGTTCGGGGGAGCGGACATAACCCGGGAGCGTGCGGACCTGCGAGCGCGCCGCGGCATCGGCTACGTCCCCCAGGGACGCGAGATATTCCCGCACCTCACCGTCCTCGAGAACTTGCAAATGGGACATCTCGTCAATGCCGGGCGTGGACACTCCGCACTGGACGAGGTTTACGGCTGGTTTCCGTTCCTTCACGAAAGGGAGCGTCAGAGGGGCGGCACTCTGTCCGGAGGGCAGCAGGAGATGCTCGCGATCGCCCGTGCCCTCGTGAACGGTCCTAGCCTCCTGCTGCTGGACGAGCCGAGCGACGGCGTGCAGCCGAGCATCGTCCAGCAGATCGGCACGTTCATCGTCGAACTCGTCGCCAGAAAGGCGACTGCGGTGCTTCTCGTGGAACAGAACATCGATCTGATCCAAACCGCAGCCCACCGGGCCTACGTGCTCGAGAAGGGCCGCGTCGTAACGAGCCTGGAGCACAGCGACATACGCGATACTGAGAGGTTGACCGAGTTCCTTTCGGTCTAAGCAGGGAGTGGAACCATGAGCTGGCTAGAGAACTCGTACATGGCCCGCAAGGGCATGGCTCGCGGCAAGTCCGGGGAGACCCATCAATTGAACGGTGAAAAACAGGGCAAGTACCACTACGTCTACGGCCCCTATGCCGAACCCGTGCTGAGGATCCAGCCCGGAGACGTCGTCGTCGCCGAGACCCAGGATGCCTTCGAGGGAGCCATCAAGACCGAGTCCGATTCTCCCTCGGAAATCTTGCATATGCCGTTCCTCAACCCGCAATGCGGCCCCATCGAAGTCGAGGGCGCCGAAAAGGGGGATGTCCTGTGCGTTCACATCCATTCCATCAAGCCGCGCGGGCCGCAACCCGTCGGGACGACGGCTTTGATCACTGAATTCGGCGGGCTTGTCGGCACCACCAACACCGCCCTGCTGAACAAGCCGCTCCCGGAGAAAGTCAAGAAAATGGAAGTGACGGAAGCCGGAGTGAAGTTCAACGACAGGGTCACGCTCCCATACGAACCGTTCATAGGCACGCTTGGCGTGTCGCCGGAGATCGAGGCCGTCAGTTCGTTGCAACCGGACTACTGGGGCGGAAACATGGATCTTCCCGACGTTGCGCCCGGCGCGATCGCCTACTTTCCGGTGCACCACAAGGGCGCCTATCTCTATCTTGGCGACTGCCATGCGAGGCAGGGGGATGGGGAACTCTGCGGCGTAGCGGTTGAGATACCGTCGACAACGACGGTTCAGGTTGATCTGATCAAGGGATGGTCGATCGCCTGGCCCCGCCTTGAGAACGAGGAATTCATCATGTCCATCGGCAGCTCGCGGCCGATGGAGGATGCCGCCCGCATCGCCTATCGCGAGCTTCTGCGCTGGCTTTGCGCTGATTACGGTTACGACGAGGTGGAGGCCTATTTCCTTCTTACGCAAGCCGGGCGCGTTCGCCTGGGCAATATGGTCGATCCCAAGTACACATTGGGAGCCTCAATTCTGAAACGATATCTGACGTAACTGCCCTTGCACGCAGCAAGGACCGAAGTGGGAGGCCTTCCGGGAAGCCCTCTCGCCGGAAGCGGTCGGAGCACCGATTGGGCCCAGCCGACAGCATCGGACGTGGAACCGGACCCACATCCGATGCTGTAGTGAATTCAAGTCATCAGCCACACCGAGTGATTAAGCTTCACAAGGGCAGATTTCGCAGAAAGATCTGTGCGGATCGCGCGATTCTGCGACTCGACCGCCGCGTCAGAGGCTCAAGAGCCGTTGGCCGCCCGCCAGTCGTGTTCGAATCTTTCGATGTAGAACATATATCAAAATATCCGAGAGCGCTTACTTGCCTCTGCTGTAACTTGAATGTTTCATGAGATAACTTCTTATGACTCGCGATGCACCCCGATCTTGTGAAATGTATTTACCCGCTTTACCCGCATTAGTATCTCCCACCGTATGGGCCCCACTTATGACTTTGGCTGCTGACCCTAGGTCCGGGATCGGAATGCCGGTCTCCGAGAACGCAGGTTTAGAGGCGCTTGCCGATCTTGGGATGTCGCCGTCATCATCCTCCCGGTTACGTCTGAAATCGGTGTCGATATGGGGAAGATACACCCTATCGTCGAGGCTGATACACCGACGAAGATGAGAGATCTCCAGGTCATCAAGATCACATCGGCTCTTCATTGCTCGCAATGAGTCGGCCAAGACCAGCCGTTTCCGATGCTCATCTCACCGACAGACAATACAGGATTTCCCCTTTCCAGCGTGCCCTGCGAGTACGGGCCGAGGGAATTGCCCTCGCGAAACCGCCATACCGGAAGACATCGGCGTACGGGAGCGCTCCGTGCCCGCATCGTCAATCATAAGGAAGCGATTAGAGAACTTCTATGAACACCGACCTGATGAAGATCCCGGACCTTCTCGCTGACTTCGCGAGCAAAGACATCACAGTCTGGGTGGATGGCGACCGCCTGCATTGCAATGCGCCCGCGGGCGCGCTCACGCCGGAGTTTCGCGACCAGCTGCGAGACCGCAAAGGCGAGATCATCAGGTTCCTGAACATGGCCGCAGCGACGGACCGGCAACAGCCCGCCATCGTGCCGCTCCAGCCCCACGGGACGCAAACACCCATCTATGCCGTGCCTGGGCACGATGGAGCTGCCGTGGCGTACTCGGATCTTTCGAGGCATCTGGGCGAGGATCAGCCGTTCTTCGCGCTCGAACCGCCGGGCCTCGACGGTCGAACCGAGCCGAAGGAGAGCATCGAGGCTATCGCCGAATACTTCGCCGACCAGATCCTTGAGTTCCAGCCGAGGGGCCCGTACGTCCTTGCCGGCTATTGCTCCGGCGCCGCGGTCGCTCTCGAACTGGCGCAGCGCCTCGTTCAGCGCGGGGCGGAGGTTCGGTGCGTGGCATTCTTCGGCCCTCTTCATCCGAGTACATATCGGACTCTGCCCCGCCTGCTGCTGTTTTATGCGATCCGCCAGGTCAGCGCAGTCGCCATGCACCTGCGACAGCTGGCGAAGCTACCGTCGCTTGAAGAGCGCACCTGGTATATTACCAATCGCCTTCGAAAGCGCCGGGAAGGTAACCAGGCACGTCAGGCCGAGAGCCCCACCGGTGAGGGGCCAGCAAAGGACGATCCGGTGCTGGCGCGCCGGGATCGCCTCAAAGTCGCGATCCTCGCGGCGTTTCGGCGGTATGCACCCACCCCTTATTCGGGCCGTGTGTGCCTGTTCCTTCCCAATAAGGCCTATCTGCGATCGGGGACGGGGCCGCTCCGGTGGCTTCGCGTGGCGCCCCATGCCGAGGTCTACTACGGACCCAAGCACTGTTATGGTCCTCACATGCTCCAGGAGCCATATGTGCCAGCCATCGCCGAGCTGTATCGTCAGTCGGTCCGGAAATCCGAAAGGGCATTTTTCTGAACGAGATTCTTTTCACGCAAAACCGGTTCCCACTTTTGCGTCCGATGCTCTAGGCCCCTGACGACGAGACCCGGACCATCCAGATGCCGACGGCGAGGATCAAGCCCACCGCGACAATGAAGCCGACGAAGCCCACCGGAAGGCCCTCCCACTTATCGTGAGCAGGATCGGGTGCCCAATTGCCTCCGATCCAGCGTTCGACCGTCTCATGATAGCGGGCCAGCGCAATCCGGAACGGAGTTGGCGGCGTGTCGGCGGCCTCATCATCGGTGCCGAGCGGGGCTCCGCTGGGATCGAACATGGGGTTCTTGTCCCCGGTTAGGCCGCTATCGATGTCGCCCTGGAGCATCGCCACGGTCGGTCGGACGGAGGGTGGGGGCGGATCCATCCGCTTGATGGTGTGGGCCGGAGGGATGTCAGAGCGATTCGTCAAGCGCTCCTCCTGGATTATGGGCCGGCTGCGCCACAAACACGGCATTCACCCAGCGTGCGATCGCACATGCTGTGCCTGTCTGCTCCGCGGCCATTCCTGACTGGGCTGCGCAAGATCGACGAGGGACCTGGTGGTGTGCCCTCAGAATTGGCCCTGAACACCTTCCTCCGATTGTCCTTCATGTCAACTACGCGCCAGCCCTTTCGCGCAGCCAGGATGGAAACCGACACGCGCAAGCTGCCTTATCCCGATGAATTTGCTACGATGCTCCCGTCGTCGCGAACAGGCCCGAATGGTTCGACGGACGCTTACCTCGCCCGTCATCGGTCCAATGACGAGACAACGGTGCCGGTCCTGCCGGCCGGCTAGTGGCAAGGGATTCTATCCCCATGACTTACATCACCACCAAAGACGGCACCCGGATCTTCTACAAGGATTGGGGCCCCAGGGACGCTCAGCCGATCGTGTTCCACCATGGCTGGCCCCTGAGTGCCGATGACTGGGACAACCAGATGATGTTCTTCCTGGCGGAGGGATTTCGCGTGATCGCCCACGACCGGCGAGGCCACGGGCGGTCGGACCAAACCGACGGCGGCAATGACATGGACACCTATGTGGCCGATGTCGCCGAGTTGGTCATGACGCTCAAGCTCGAGAACGCGATCCATATCGGACACTCGACGGGTGGCGGCGAGGTGGCACGTTATGTGGCGCGCGCCGAACCGGGACGGGTGGCCAAGGCCGTGCTCGTCGACGCGGTCCCTCCGGTGATGGTCAAGAAGGATTCCAATCCGGGCGGGACCCCGATCGAAGTGTTCGACGGATACCGTGCCGCGCTTGCCGCCAACCGCGCCCAGCTTTACCTCGAAATTCCGAGCGGTCCCTTCTATGGCTTCAATCGGCCAGGCGCGAAGGTGTCGGAGGGCTTGATCCGCAACTGGTGGCGGCAGGGCATGATGGGGAGCGTCAAGGCGGGGTATGAGTGCATCAAAGCCTTCTCCGAGACCGACTTCACGGAGGATTTGAAGGCGATCGACGTGCCGGTGCTGGTGATCCACAGCGAGGACGACCAGATCGTGCCCTATGCCGATTCAGCGCCGCTGACGGTCAAGCTCCTGAAAAACGGCAAGCTCAAGACCTACAAGGATCTGCCGCATGGCCTGTGCCAGACTCACCCCGAGATCGTGAACCCGGAGATCCTTGGCTTCGTCCGCGGGGAGAATGTGAAGGGAGGCCAGCAATCGGCCGCCGCCGCGCCTGTCACGGTATGAAAGAAGGCGGCGGACCCGGCCATGCGGCCGGGTCCGCCCGAAGTATTCTCATGTTGGCCATGTGGACCGCCGTTGGTTCGTCATCCACCTGACTGCGGATCACCCCTCACGGACAGCCGGGTCGACCAAATTTCCGCGCTTACAGCTGAGGATCTGATCGGGCTTGGCATCGAAAAGCCGCTCGATCTGCCGAATTGCGAGTTCCCTCCGATGCTCGGCAATGCTCAACCCCATCATTCAGCCACAAGGCCGCTTCTTCTCAAGACCGTGAGGAAGGCGAGCGGTAAAACGGTCGTCAGCACGATGGTGACAAAGGCCGCTGCCATGCCGAGGCTCACCGAGCCCTGCTCGAACTGGCGCCAGATAAACGTTCCGATGGTCTGCATTCCTACGGGTGCCAAGACAATCGAGGCGACCAGTTCGCGCGATGCAAGCGCAAAGACGAGCAGCATCGCCGAGGCGAGACTCGGGAACACGAGAGGAAGCAGGATACGCCGAAAAGCCACCGGCGGCGTCGCCCCGAACACTCGGGCCGCCGCCTCCAGGTTATCGCCGACCTGCAGGAGAGCGGCGGTCGCATATCGGGCCGTCTGAGGCAGGAGAATGCAGCAATAGGCCAGGAGAAGAACGAACACGGTATTATATGGCGTGAACGGCAGGCCCGGCATGTTCCAGGCCAGGATCAACCCGACCGCGACGACAATTCCGGGCAGCGCATTCGGAATCACAGTCATCACATCGATCAGCCCGCGCCCGCGAATCCTTGTCTTCACAATGATATAGGCGGCGCAAACACCAACGGCACCCGTGATGACGGCTGTTCCGACACCAAGCATCAGACTGGTGAGGAGTGCGCCGAGCGCCCCCGCGCGATTGCCGAACAATCCTGCAAAATTGGCGATGGTGATATTGTCGAGCGAGAGACCGCCGGAAATCGTGCGCGAGAGCGCCGTCGCGAGGATCGCCAGCATCGGAATGCCGGCCACGGCGAACGCGACGATGGAAAAGCCCGCCAAAACGGGAATGGCCAGAGCACCGAGAGGTCGCTTATCCCCGTTCTGAGGCTTACCGCCAACGGTCTGGTACGATCGGCGCGACAAAACCCAGCGCTGCACGAGAAAAGCGGCCAGCGACAGCAGAACCAACATAAGAGACAGGATCGCAGCCCCCGGTAGATCCACGGGCCAATCACCGACCCGCGCATCGATCCCGGTAACCAGCACCTGAAAGCCCGCCCTGCGTCCGAGGGCCGCCGGCGTCCCGTATTCCTCGATAGCCGCAGCGAACACCAAGAGCAGGCTCGCCGCGAGGCCAGGCGCCGAAAGCGGCAACGTAATGCGATAGAAGGCTTTCGCCGAAGTGGCGCCGAACACCCGCGCCACATCAGCGTAGCGGGCGCCGACCGCCTCGACGGTTCGCGAAACCGCGAAATAGACCACCGGAAAGGTATTGAACGTCATGACGAGCGTCATGCCGAGCGGCGAGAAAAGAAAAGGCGAAAGATTGAAACCGAGAAGCTGCTGCAGATAGCCCCTCGGCTGGAGCGTCATGATCCAGCCGAGCGTGGCGATGTAGGGTGGGATCATGAATGGAACGAGAAGCAGGACGTCCCAGAGAGGCGCGAGAGGAACGCGGTAGAGCGCACGGACGACACCGAGAGGGACCGCGAGCAGCGCCGACGCAATCACCACCCAGAAGCCGAGCAGGACGGTATTGCCGGCCATTCCAATAAGTCGCTCATCCGCAAGTGTCGGCCCAAGCAGGGAAAGGGGCTCTGCAAAGGAGCCCCGTCCAAGCTGAGGGAAAATGGCCTGCAGGACGATGGCCGCAAAGGGCACGGCGACGACGATGAAGAGGCTGAGTCCAGCCGCCCAAGCTGCAGGCGCGGTGCCGCCGATGTCCTTTACACGCATGCGAGAAGGCTCACTTGAAGATGTTGGAGACCTGCTTCAGGATCTCCTCACGCTTCCCGTAGACGGCAGTACTATCGTAGTCGAGAAGCTTCAGGTCGCCGACCAGGGGGCGCGCAGCCGGAATATCGGTTCGGGCCGGCATCAGGAACGTGTCCGCAACCAGCTTCTGACCTTCATCTGACAGCATGTAGTCGATGAACTTCTTCGCGTCGTCCTGGCGCTTGGACCACTTGAGGATCATGGCTGGGCGCGGCGCGATGACCGTGCCCGATGCCGGGAAGATCACGTCGATACTCTCGCCCTTGGCCTTCCCGTCGAACGTGATGTAGTCGACCGCACCGAAAACGGCGGCCTTGGCTCCTTGCAGGACCGGGTTCAGCGCCTCGGCATTCGCGCCCGCGACAATGGCGCCGTTCCCCTTGAGATCCCTGAACAGCTTGTAATCGTCCTTTCCGCCGAGTGCTGCCGTGAGCTCGAAGGACGATCCGGACTGCGCGGGATCGGGGATGTTGACAAGGTCCTTGAACTCGGGTTTCGCGAGATCCGCCCACTCGCTCGGCTTCGGAGTGCCGCTCTTGGTGTTCCATGCGATTCCGAGTGCCGACGCACCTTGGGCAACGGCGGTATCCGTCTTCAGCGAGTCCGGCACCTTTTCAGCATGAGGGCTTGTATAGGGCGCAAGCCATCCACGCTTTGCGAAGTCGGTTGCCGTGTCCCAGGATGCGGAGATCAGTACGTCGACGACCGGATTGGCTGCTTCGGCCTCGATACGGGCCATGACCTTACCGGTGGTTGCCTGAAACACGTTGACCTTGATGCCTGATTGGGCGGTGAACCCTTTGGCAAGCTTGTCGATGAGGCTTTGCGGGCCAGCGGTGTAGACTGTGATATCGGCATGGGCGGCACTGGCTGTCAGCAGGGCTGCCGCGATGGCGGGAGCAGCGCTTTTCAGGAACTTCAACATATCTTTCCCCCTCCTTTTTCGGGGTTTCTTCTCCTACCCGAACCAGTGAATTCGGTCCGGATCGATGGAAAGTCCGACCTCGTCTCCGCGCCGAAGCCGCGTGTGGCTCAGAAGCTGCAACTCGACTCCCGTCAGGCCAATGGGCGCGACCGTCGCCAGATGGCTATCGCCGCGAAACTGTGATCGGAGCACCGTTGCGTGCAGAGCATGGCGTGCGGACGCGGAGATCGACACGGATGCCAGGGGCAGAAGCGCACGGGCAAGACGGACGCCCCGGAAGGGTGCGATCGTCACCGCGTGGTCGCTTCCAGCGAAAAACCACACGCCGTCTCGCCATTCGAGATCGGCTGTGCCGCCCAGACGCAGGAAATCTGCAATCTCGGACGTTGCTGGCCTTTCAATCAATATGTCCGGAGAGGCAAACTGCGCGATTTCTCCTGCTCGCATCACGGCCACCTGGTCGGCCAAGGTGAGTGCCTCGGCGTGATCGTGCGTTACATAGACGGCGGTCAGCTGCAGCGACGCGATGAGCTCCGCCAGTTCGCTGACCATGGTCTCACGAAGTTCGCGATCCAAGTTTGACAACGGCTCATCGAACAGGATCAGTTGCGGCTCGGCGACGATGGCGCGCGCGATCGCCACGCGCTGCTGCTGTCCGCCAGAAAGGTCGCTCGGGCGGCGTTCCATGTAGGGTCCAAGCCCAACGCGCTCCAGCGCGCGCAAGGTCCGGCTCTCCCTTTCCGCCCTTCCGACACCTCGCATCTCGAGGGGGAACGCAACGTTGCCGCCAACCGTCAGGTGTGGCCATAGCGCATAATCCTGGAACACCATGCCGAGATTGCGCTTTTCCGGGGGTAGGAACGTCCTTGTTGCGACATCGGCAACGACCTGCCCTGCGATGGACACGGATCCTCCCGTCGGTGACAGGAGCCCTGCGATGAGACGCAAGAGAGTGGTCTTTCCACAACCGGACGAGCCGAGCAGCGCGAGCGTGCTTCCTTTTGGAAGCGACAAGTCGATTCCTTTGAGGACAGGGGTTTCACCGAAATGCAACTCCAGTCCTCTTGTCGATACGGCGTCCTCGCCACAGTCACGGATTTGGGTCATGAAATGAAGGCTGGAGTTGGAACACCGCGCCCGCTGAACTATTGCGATGTCATGACAGACATGTGACGACGTCGCCGTATCACGCCTGAGTGTGGCGTGATGGCATGAAATATCGACAGACCCTGGACAACATCGCCTTCGATCGGTCTGTCATCGATGATGACGCGACCGCAACGATCTGCAGGTGTGTGGATTGTTCACCGTTTCTCGGAGTTCGATGCGGCGAGCGATGATCCGATGACGCGTGCCGCAGTCGGTGAACAGGACATGTGGCAGCTTCCTCCTGGTGAAAGCTGCGCAGCTCAACCTGCCTGAAGCAAAGACGCGCGTATCCGGCGCGATCCTGTTCGCAAAGGCCTCGGAGAGGCCTGAACGTGTGGGGCTATGGTCCTAAGCGGCGAGATGCTCGAACACCTTTTGGTGCCCAATAAATTCGCTCTTGATCCACATCAGGTCGGTAGCGGATTGTTGCGCCAGGAGAATACCGGGTCGCAAGCCTGGCGGCTGAAATCAGAGGTACAATCAGACGGGATGACTGATGCCTTCATCTGGAATGCGGTCGCGAGCATAGTGGGGATGGCGGCAGGCTGACTGGGATCGAAACCTGCCCGATGTCGATCCTGTGGATTCAATTCGATCCGAATTCAGGTCTCCGGCAGTTGTCCCAAGATGTCCATTCGCTGTCTCGATCTGTCAAGCAAAGGCCTGCGTACCGTCTTATCCTCGGCAGCGACGGGCTGGGGTATCAACCCTGAGCCAGGTGTCAATCACGGTCGCTGTACCGATTGGCACGGGAAAGGACCCCGATGCGAGTGGGAGGAGCCTGTCACATGATCGCATTGTCTCCATCACAGTCTGCGACGGCCGCGCCATTGGTGCCCCCTCTGTTCTTAATGTTGACAGCCGTGGCGGCACTTGCACCGACCTCGGCCCACGCTGGGCCCTGCTCGGCCATGATCGATCAGCTTCAGGCTGTCGTCGATGCACGGATCGACACCACCGCGGGCACTGGCGGGATGGCCCGCGAGAGCACGGAGGTGACGGCGCATCGTCAGCCGACTCCGGAATCCATCGCCCGCGCCGAGAAGGAGCTTGGCGAAGGTGCGGGATATGGACAAGCTCTTTCATTGCTCGGCCAGGCGCGCGCGGCGGACCAGGCAGGCGACGCGGCGACCTGCGGAAAGTTGCTCGACGCCGCGCGCGGTGCACTGAATCGGTAGAAGGTGCGGGCCTAGATTCGCAGTCGGCCGGTACGGAGGCCCCGATGGGACCCGAAGCAGGGTTTGCCGCTATCCGCCACGGGCCGGAATTGTGTGCAACCCCAGAGCATGGGACGTGAAAAGTGAATTGGCACTTTCGGGATCGATCCGATGCTCCCACGATAGACCGGCGCATGGTTCTTGAGAAAAACCGGGGTCCCTTTTTCGCACGATGCGCTAGTGCAGGTCGAACTCCGGCATCATCAAGGCCATGATCCGGAAGGCCGTTCGTCCTGCCACCTCGACCGGAACCTGCTCCGGGGCAAAGAGAGAAGCGATGACGGTCGCACGTCCCACCATATTCTGGATCACGGTCGTCACCATCGCGCTCCTGATGCTGGTGCTGCTGCGTCCGATCCTGCTGCCATTCGCAGTCGGTATGACGCTTGCCTACCTTTTGGCCCCGGTCGTCGACAGATTGGAGCAGGTCGGAATCAATCGCTCGCTCGCAGCCCTGATGCTCGTGCTGCTTCTGGTCGTCGGTTTCGTCGGTCTCGTGCTGGTGATGCTCCCGGCTCTCATCGGGGAACTGCGATTCTTCATCGACGAGTTCCCTCGCTATATCACGCGGGTCCAGGCTCTCATGGCCGACACGAGCCAACCCTGGCTCCATGCTCTCTTGGGTCAGGAACTCCGGATCGAGGACTCGGCCACCCACGCGATGGCAGCGACAGGCAGCGCCTGGCTTGACGACCTCCTCCGCTCGGCATGGTCGGGCGGGAAGGCTCTGTTCTCGCTTCTGTCACTGCTCGTGGTGGTTCCGATCGTCAGCATCTATCTTCTGATCGACTGGGCGCGAATGACGGCGATGATTGACGGCTGGGTATCGGCCAAGCACCGCGAGGAGGTTCGGGCCCTCGGGCGGGAGATCCACGAGACGGTGGCTGGTTTCGTGCGCGGGCAGATCGTTATCTGTCTTATCCTGGCCCTGTTCTACGCCGCTGCCCTGCGGCTGACGGGCCTCAACCATGCCGTTCTGATCGGAATTACGGCCGGCCTGATCAGTTTCGTTCCTTTCCTCGGACTCGGCGTTGGCCTCGCCGTCGCGACCTGTGTCGCCATCGCCCAGTTCTGGCCTGACTGGACACCCCTGGCCGCCGTAGCCGGCACTTTCCTGATCGGGGAAATCCTTGCCGACTACGTCCTGTCGCCACGCATCATCGGGAATCGGGTCAAGCTTAACCCGGTCTGGCTCATATTTGCGCTATTCGCCTTCGGGT
This sequence comes from Microvirga sp. M2, assembly GCF_047497095.1. Taxonomy (NCBI): domain Bacteria; kingdom Pseudomonadati; phylum Pseudomonadota; class Alphaproteobacteria; order Hyphomicrobiales; family Methylobacteriaceae; genus Microvirga; species Microvirga sp. M2. Next base: position 791,889 of record NZ_CP134064.1, on the reverse strand, counting down.
ATCTGTTCGGCTTCGTCGGCCTGCTGGTTGCAATCCCACTCGCTGCGTCGCTGGGCGTGATTCTGCGGTTCGCCATGCGGAGATCGCTCGCAAGTCCGGATCCGGACGCCATGCCGGCGTCATCCGCATCCGCCGCACCTGCTTCCGCACCGCTATCCCTCGGAGAAGGCGAGATCAGGCGATCCGCCGATGCCAGCCGCATCGTAGGGCGACGGGGCGCAATGGTCATTCGCCCGAATAAAAAGCTCGGGGCCGCCAGGGACACGACGATCACCTAAGCCGATCTGCCTCGCCGCCAAGAACCGGTGGTATCCTGCCCGATGCGGGCTCTCAGGAATTTCGGCCCGGGGGTCGATCTGGTCCTTGATCGTGACCGTGTGAAGGCCTGCCCTCCCGCTGGCTGCGATCGATGCCCGTCGGATCGCTCACTGCCTCTTGCCTCCGGCATCGGACGTGGAATCGAACCCAGATCCGATGCTGTCGGCCTATGGTCTCGAGCCTCTTTTCACGTCCGATGCTTTGGTCAGACCGGTGGCAGCCGCTGCCGAATAATGGCTGCGTGAAAACGCGCGCCATAGAGCAACCCTTCATCGTTGAAGTCATAGGCCGGGTTGTGCAGAGGCGCTGAGGCCTTGCCGTTACCGACGAAGGCGAAGCAACCGGGGACGTGCTCCAGGAAACGAGCGAAATCCTCCGATCCCGTCATCGGCTCGCGGGCGGTCACGACGTGATCCGGTTCGAACACGGTCCGAGCGGCCGCGAAGGCCTCGTCCACCAGGGCGGCATCGTTCAGGAGCGGCACGAACTCGCGCGTGTAGACGACTTCGGCGGCGACATTGTAGGTCGCGGCCGTGCCCTCGGCGATGACGCGCATCTGCTTCTCGATCTCGGCGCTAACCTCCGGCCGGAAGCTGCGGGCATCGCCGAGGATGCGGGCGAGCCCCGGCAAGGCGTTGCGCGTGCCGTCGGTGATCAACTCCGTGACCGACACGACACCGATGTCGGTCGGGCTCAGGCGGCGGGACACGATGGTCTGGAGGTTCATCACCGTCGCACAGGCGGCGACCAGCACCTCGTTACCCCAGTGCGGACGAGCCGCATGCCCGCCAACGCCTTTCAGGACGATCTCGAAATTATCCTCGGCCGACATGATTGGCCCGACGCGGGTCTGGAAATGCCCGACCGGAAGTCCCGGCATATTGTGCAGGCCGTAGATCTCGTCGAACGGGTAGCGCTCCATCAGTCCGTCGGCCAGCATGGCGAGCGCGCCCTTGCCCCATTCCTCGGCGGGCTGGAAGACGAAGCGCACGGTGCCGTCGAAACCGCCTTCCTCCGCGAGAAGCTTGGCGGCGCCGAGCAGCATGGTGGTGTGCCCGTCATGGCCGCAGGCATGCATCGTGCCCGGGTTCTGCGAGCGATAGTCCTGCACGCCCTGTTCGGTGATGCGCAGAGCGTCCATGTCGGCCCGGAGTGCGATGGCTCGATTGCCGGTGCCCCGTTTGAGGGTGCCGACGACGCCGGTGCCGCCGACGCCCTCGGCGACGTCATCGAGGCCGAACTCCCGTAACTTGGCAGCCACGAAGGCGCCCGTTCGCTTCTCCTCGAAACCGAATTCGGGGTGGGCGTGCAGATCGCGCCTCCACGCGGTCATTTCCCGTTCGAGGGCATCCATATCCATGGTCATGGCTTCTCCTTATCGGAGCGCGAGGCGGGTGACGACGTCGAGCAGGATGTTGGCACCCGCGACAAGGTCGTCAGGGGGCGTGTGCTCGCGTGGATTGTGGCTGATGCCTCCGATGCTGGGTACGAAGATCATCGCGGATGGCGCGATCCGGGCGATCATCTGGGCATCGTGGCCCGCTCCCGATGTCATCCGCTTCGAGGGCAGCTCGCGCCTTCGAGCGGCATCCTCCACCAACTCCAGGATCCTTTTGTCGAACGTCACCGGCTCGAACCGTGCCAGTCGCTCGACCGAGATCCCGACGTCCTCGGCAGCCGCCAGTTCCCTCAGGTATGCGGCAAGGGCTGCTTCCTCCGCCTGGAGGCGCTGCTCGTCGGGATCCCGCAGATCGACCGTGAAGGTGGCGCGCGAGGGGATCACGTTGATTGCGTTCGGCTCGAAGCTTATGCAGCCGACCGTCGCGACGGTCGGCGTACTCGCATTGCGGGCCCGGTCGCGCAGGAAGGTGACCACGCGCGCCGCGGCGTGACCGGCATCCCGGCGCATCGACATGGGGGTGGTGCCGGCATGATTGGCGTCGCCCTCGATCGTGACACGCTGCCAGGAAATACCCTGGAGATTCTCGACGGCGCCTATCGGCACACGTTCCCTTTCCAGCACCGGTCCCTGCTCGATGTGCAGTTCGACATAGGCGTGAGGCTTGAGGAAGCCCGGTTCCACAGAACCGGCATAACCGATCCGCTGCAGCTCAGCGCCGAGAACGGCGCCATCGGTGCCGACCGTTGCCAATGCCTCCTCAACCGAGAGTCCGCCGGCATAGACGAGGGAACCCATCATGTCGGGGGCATAGCGCACGCCCTCCTCGTTGGTGAAGGCGGCGACTGCGATGGGGCGGGTCGCGGTGAACCCGGTCGCCTTCAGGGTCTCGATCACCTCCAGGCCCGAGAGCACGCCATAACAGCCGTCATAGATACCGGCATCGATCACGGTGTCGATGTGGGAACCGATCATGACGGGAGCCTCGTCCGCATTCGCGGCATTCTTCCAGATCCCGAAGATATTACCGATGCGGTCGACGACGACATCGAGGTCAGTCCGGTGCATCCAGGCGACGAGTGTGTCGCGTCCGGCCTTGTCGCTATCGGACGCGGCGAGCCGGACCAGTCTGCCATCTCCATCGCGGCCAATCTGCCCCAGGTCACGAATACGACCAAGCAGGCGCTCCGCATCGATCGAGAGCGCGGTCATGCGTGCACCCCTTCAGTCCGACATGCGGAATTGGCCAGGACGGCGTCGGGTGGAATGCCGACCAGCTCCGCGTAGCGGTCCGGATCCGTGGCCCCTTCGGTGTTGATGACGAACACGCGGGACGCCTCATCGAGGTGGAGCGCCGCCCTGATCTTAGGATCCGCCGCCGAACGGATGAGGCCCGCAAGGCCCACCCCGCCACTCTCGCCCGCCACGATGGCCGGGTCGTTCCCGGCGGGCCGGGCCAAGCGGTTCATCATCGCGACCGCATCTCCCTCATCGACGGTCATGAAGGCATCGGCAGCGCGGGACAGCACCCGCCAGGCGATCGGTGATGGCTCGTAGCACTCGAGCATCGCCATGACCGTCGGCTCGCCGTGCTCGATCTTGACCGGATGTCCCGCCCGCGCGGTCTCGAAGAGGCAGGCCGCCCGTGCCGGATCGACGACGACGAAGGTGGGCCGTCGTTCGCCGAGCACGAGGGCAAGATGACCCGCCACGGCAGCGGCGACGCCGCCCACCCCTGCCTGCACGAACACATGGGTCGGTGGTTCGGGAAGCTGGCGCAGGGCCTCGCGGACCATGGCGGTGTAGCCCTGCATCACCAGCCCTGGAATGCGCTCATAGCCCGGCCATGATGTATCGGAGACGACTGTCCAGCCATTCTCGGCTGCGACACGTGCGGCCTCGGCGACAGAGTCGTCGTAGGTGCCCTCGACCCGGACCATCTGCGCGCCGAAGCGGGCGATGGCCGCAACACGCTCGTTGCTCACGCCCGAGTGAACGAAGATGGCGGCCCTGGCGCCGACAAGTTGCGCGCCATGAGCCACCGAGCGTCCATGATTGCCGTCGGTGGCACAGGCGACCGTCATCCCGGCGGCGATGGCCCGAACCTCGGACGTGTGCAGCTCGGCGATGTCGACCGGGCGTCCGAACTGGTGACTGGCTTCCTCCAGGACGAGCCGGATGACCGCGTAGGAGCCGCCCAGGGCCTTGAAGCTGCCGAGGCCCAATCGGAAGCTCTCGTCTTTGAGATGGATCGCGCCGACGCCGAGTTCGGCGGCAATGGCCGGAAGAGCGTGCAGAGGCGTGACGGTGTGGTTATCGCGATAGGTAAGATACCGCTCGACCTCGTCGACAGCCTTCGGCCCCAACGTCTCGGCATCGATGGGATCGAGGGGCTTGCGGTAGTCGGGGTGCTGGTTGAGCAGAAACATTGCCGTCCTTCCTGGCTATCACGCCTGGCCATCACGGCGAGAAGATATTGCACTTCACGCGAGAAAAGCGCTCTATCTGGACCGACTGAATGCAAGATTTTTTCGCGTGAGTGTGCCTGTGGCGTCCAAGTCTTCATCCTCGACCACCCTGGACAACTTCGATCTCGCTATTCTGAACATCCTCCAGCGGGACAACTCGACCCCGCAACGGGTGATCGGCGAAGCCGTCAATTTGTCGGCACCGGCGGTGCAGCGCCGCATCCGGCGCATGGAGGAGGCCGGGGTCATCCAGGCCAATGTCGCCATCATCGATCCGGCCCGGGTCGGGCAGCCGATTACCATCTTCGTCGAGGTCGAGGTGATCAGCGAGACGGCGGAACTGATCGATGCCGCCAAGCGGGAGTTCGCGGCGGTTCCAGAGGTACAACAGTGCTACTATGTCACCGGAGAGGCCGATTTCGTGCTGATGGTCGTGGTGCCGACGATGACGGCCTACGAGGCGCTCACGCGGCGCCTGTTCTTTGGCAACAACAATGTCAAGAGGTTCCGCACCTTCGTTGCCATGGACCGGGTCAAGGTTGGACTGGCGGTTCCCCTGCCTGAATGACAGAGTCCTGTGAGTCCAGCCGAGATCTGAGCGCCATAGGGGCATCGTTGGTGGCACGGAACGAATGATCTCCCGCCCCGCCTCCGCCTGAATGTTCGTTCGCCATGGAATGAATTCCCCCGGATCGTCGGCTGGGTATTGGAATCATATTCGCGCCGTCCACGCGAGAACGCACGCTTCCAGATCGGAAGACAGGGCCATCGTCGACGGTCCGGTCACTCGCCGCGAGTCGAACCATGCCTTATGGGTTATCATCTATCCGTTTCAATGATCCTGTCAGTCATCGGGGTCATATTTCAGCCCTCATGAGAGCCAACCATTCTGAATAGGCTGCATATGTTTCAGCTGGCACCTTGAAGCGGAGACTCGAATGCTGGATCTGGTGATTGCCGCCAGACGGAAGGATCTCGGCGGCTTCGAGGTCGGCCGCGTGCTGCCCTTCATGAGGCGGCGCATGGTCGGGCCCTTCATTTTCTTCGATCATATGGGCCCCGTGGACCTGCCACCGAACGTGCCTCGGACAACCGATGTGCGCCCTCACCCCCATATTGGACTTTCGACCGTCACCTACCTGTTCGACGGCGAGATCGTGCACCGGGACAGCACGGGAGCGCAGCAGGCCATTCGGCCCGGCGCCGTGAACTGGATGACGGCCGGCAGCGGCATCAGCCACTCCGAACGGTTCGACGGCCCCATCCGGCAGAGCGGCGGGCGAGTGCATGGCATCCAGGCCTGGGTGGCCCTTCCCGAGTCGCAGGAGGAGACGGAGCCGAGCTTCGTCCATCATGGCGCTGACGAGCTGCCGGTGTTCGGAGAACCAGGTGTGTCGGCGCGGCTGATCGCCGGACGAGCCTTTGGGCTGTCCAACCTGGTCAGGACCCAATCACCCCTCTTCTATATCCATGCCGACCTGCACCCGGGAGCCCGGATCGGCCTCCCCGGCGAGTATCCGGAGCGGGCCGCTTACATCGTGTCAGGGCGGGTAGACGCGGATGGGCAGGAATATGCGGCGGGACAAATGTTGGTCTTCACCGGCAGTTCGGATCCGGTCCTGACGGCGCTCGACGCCTCAACGGTCATGCTGCTGGGCGGCGAACCCTTGGGACCGCGGCACATCTGGTGGAATTTCGTATCATCACGCCAAGACAGGATCGAGCAGGCCAAGGCAGATTGGCAGAGCGGTCGCATTCACTTGCCCCTGAACGATGATCAGGAGTTCATCCCGTTGCCGGAAGATCCGAAGCCGGCGCCCGAACCGATGTCGTAAGCCGGATGACCTCCGAACCTGCGACAACGCCGATCGTCCTGGACCTCTTTGAGCCTTGCCGTCCCCGCCCGAGAATGAGCGCATCGTTGCGATTCGCTAGAGCATCGGACGCAAAAGTGGGAACCGGTTTTGCGTGAAAAGATGCTCAAAAGCATCAACTGACAGCATCGGATGCGGGTCCGATGTCACGTCCGATGCGCTAGGCAGCCGCTAGCCACTCGCGCAGCTTGGTCCATCGCCGCTTCATCTGTCCGCCCCTCACGGCCATGGCGGCGGCCTTCTTCTGTCCCACCAGCACGACGAGACGCTTGCCTCGGGTGACCCCGGTGTAGAGCAGGTTGCGCGCCAGCATCGTGTAGTGCTGTGTCACGACCGGAATGATCACGGCAGGATACTCGGAGCCTTGTGACTTGTGGATCGTGGTCGCGTACGCGGGCACCAAGGTGTCGAGCTCGCCGAACGGGTAGGACACCTCCCGACCGTCGAACGAGGCGATCAGGGCTCCTCCCTCGTCATCGATCCTGACGACCGTCCCGAGGTCGCCGTTGAACACCTCCCGGTCATAATCGTTCTGGGTTTCCATCACCCGGTCTCCCGGCGAGAAGCGCCAGCCGAACCGTTCGATCCTGGCGGGAGGGTTCGGGTTGAGCACCTCCTGAAGCTGGATGTTGAGGTTGCAGGCACCGAGCACGCCCCGGTTCATCGGGCAGAGCACCTGAATGTCCTTCATCGGGTCGAGCCCGAACCGGCGCGGCATGCGCTCCCTGATCATCTGGATGATCTTCGGCACGCCCTGCTCAGGATCGGCGATCTCCACGAAGTAGAAGTCGCTCTCTTCTCCAGGCTTCGGCGGCTCGGGCAGCTGGCCCTTGTTGATGCGGTGCGCGTTCACGACGATCCGACTTTCCGCAGCTTGCCGGAAGATCTCGGTCAGGCGGGCCACGGGAATGCGGCCCGAAGCTATGATATCGGCCAGCACCTGCCCCGAGCCGACCGACGGCAACTGGTCCACGTCGCCGACCAACAGCAAACCTGCATGCGGAGGGACCGCCTTGGTCAGCGCGTTCATCAGCGGCACGTCCACCATCGAGGTCTCATCCACCACCAGCAGATCGCAGTCGAGCGGGTTCTCCTCATTGCGCGAGAAGCCGCCATGCTTGGGATCGATCTCCAGCAGCCGGTGAAGGGTCTTCGCCTCCAGCCCGGTCTGCTCGGTCATGCGCTTGGCCGCGCGTCCGGTGGGAGCTCCCAACGCCACCCGAACACCTTTCGCGACGAGCACGCGCAGAATGGTATCGAGCAACGTCGTCTTGCCGACACCCGGACCGCCCGTGACCACGGACAAGTTCGACCCGAGCACCAGTTTCAGAGCCTCGCGCTGCGAGGCCGCCAGGGTCTTGCCCGTGCGGTTCTCCACCCAGGGAATCGCCTTCTCCAGATCGACCTCAGGCCAAGGTGGCGGCCTGGATGCCCGCTCGATCAACCGGGATGCAATGGCCTGCTCCGCCAGATACAGTCCTTTGAGAAACAGGCATGTCTCGTCGCCAATGACGTCCGAGACGATCTCTCCTTTCGCAAGCTCGTCAACAATCGCTGCGCGGATCAGTTCTCCGCCCACTTCGAGCAGCTGCTCGGCCAAGCGGGCCAACGCCTCGACCGGCAAAGCACAGTGGCCCTCGTCCATGGCGGTCTGAAGGGCAAACGAGATACCGGCCCGGATCCGCTGAGGCGCGGTCTTCTCCATTCCGAGCTTGGCGGCAATCGCATCCGCCGTCCGGAAGCCGATGCCGCGGATCTCCCTGGCCAGCCGGTACGGATCCTCGGTCATGACTTGGATGGCCTCGTGGCCATAGGTCCTGAAGATGCGCACCGCTCGTGCGGTGCCGACCCCATGCGCGTGCAGGAACACCATGATCTCCCGCACCGCCTTCTGCTCCGCCCAGCCCGCCACGATGCGGGACGCCCGCAGCGGGCCGATACCCTGCACTTCGGTCAGACGTTCCGGCTGAGCTTCAATGATCTCGAAGGTATCGCCCCCGAACGCCGTCACGATCCGCTTCGCCATGGCGGGGCCGATCCCCCGCATTTGGCCCGAGGCAAGATACTTCTCGATGCCCTCCACACCGGTCGGCGGTGTGGTCTTCAGAATCTCGGCCTTGAACTGAAGTCCATGCGTTCGATCGCTGATCCATACGCCACTGGCGGTGATCCATTCGCCTGCGGATACGCTGGGGGTATGCCCGACCACCGTCACAAGGTCCCGCTTGCCCCGCGCATGCACCTTCAGAACCGCGAAGCCGTTCTCGGGGTTGTGAAAGGTGACGCGCTCCACCGATCCCGCGAGGGTTTCGAGAACGGGCCTCTGATCAGCCTGTGGCGATCGGAACATCTGGTTCATGCTGTCTGCCGGGGAACTCCCGGCCTCTTCGACTTTCTCGCTCGATGGCCCGGCCCATGAGGTATGGCTCCTCTGCTGCCGGTCACTCCATCCGAGCCTCACTGGTGCCAGCCTCACGGCCGACTCAGAGCAAGCTCGAAAGGAGCCGGAGAAGGTGAAACGTGACTTGACCTTGGTGTATGTTCTATATGTGTTCTTTTCGAGGTCTCGATCAAGAGAAGCCGACGAGAATCGGGCTGGAAACGGATCGAACCCGGTGTGTCCTGCCCGATGTTTCCTGCCCGATGTTTCCTGCCAATAGCCGAAGGATATGAATTTTATCTCCTTCCCCTGTCGTCGCCGCGCTACAACGGTGAGACCATTTTTCCGCAAAGGAGCCGATCATGTGGCCGGATCACCGCATTCAAGACCTCTTCGAGATCGAATTGCCGATCATCCAGGCTCCCATGGCGGGATCGGTCGGGGCCGAGATGGTGATCGCCGTTTCCGAGGCGGGAGGACTAGGCTCCCTGCCCTGTGCGATGCTCAATCCGGAGCAGATGAAAGCCGAGATCGGGATTGTTCGCCAGAGGACCTCCCGGCCCATCAATCTCAACTTCTTCTGTCATCGCCCCCCACAGGCCGATGCGGCTCGCGAGGGGGCCTGGAAGAAGCGGCTGGAGGGCTATTACCGCGAACTCGGACTTGATCCACGAGCGCCCGTTCCGGCAGCGGCCCGCGCCCCCTTCGACAACGCTATGTGTGACCTTGTTCAGGAGTTCACGCCCAAAGTCGTCAGCTTCCACTTCGGACTGCCCGAGCGCGCGCTCCTGGACCGCGTAAGAGCGACCGGTGCGAAGATCATCTCGTCGGCCACGACAGCGGATGAAGCACGGTGGCTGGAGGACCAAGGGTGCGATGCCATCATCGCCCAGGGCTACGAGGCCGGCGGTCATCGTGGCGTCTTCCTGAACGGAGACATCTCGACCCAAGCGGGCACTATGGCATTGGTACCGCAGGTCGTAGATGCCGTGAAGGTGCCCGTGATCGCCGCCGGTGGCATTGCGGATGCGCGAGGCATCGTTGCGGCTTTTGCCCTTGGAGCCTCGGCGGTCCAAATCGGAACGGCTTACCTGTTCTGCCCCGAAGCCAAAATCAGTCCGCTTCATCGTGACGCCCTCAAGAGAGCGAAGGATAACGACACCGTTCTCACGAACGTGTTCACGGGCCGGCCCGCCCGTGGACTCGTCAACCGCATCGTCCGAGAGGTCGGCCCCATGTCCGACCTCGCACCGGAGTTCCCCCTTGGAGCTGGAGCGTTGGCGCCGCTGCGGGCCACAGCGGAGGCCGCAGGATCAGGAGACTTCTCTCCCTTGTGGTCCGGACAGGCTGCGGTCTTCGGTCGAGAGATGCCCGCCGGCGACCTGACGCGGCAGCTTGGAACAGAGGCGCTTGCCTATCTGTCCGGGCTGGCTCCCGCTCATTCACCTCGGCCGGCTTGAGATGGGATCGGCATCAGGCATCGCATCCGCCAATGAACATTATGGGGCTCCATCGACGTAGCGCTTTTACCGGCTCCTTCGTTGCATAGATCCGGAGCTGAGCACATCGTGCCAATAAGTTAGCGCATCGTGTGAAAACGTGGACCCGGTTTTTCGCAAGAACGATGCGCCCTTTTCAAGAAGGGAGCGGCTCGCGGTTCTCGTCCGAGCACCAGTTTTTCCGAACTATACTTCGTGGGTATACTCCGGCCGACTGTAAACGGTTACACAAATATTTGCTTTGACAGTCCCGCGGGGCCTACCCAGCAACCACTGGTGCCAATCGTCGCTGGGCGGACGCTGCTTGATCGAGCGAGGAGCAGGGCCATGAATATGATCGAGAGTCTCGAGATCGACCGCTGGTCAGGCCCATTCCCGGCGGAGGCGCAAAAGAGCGCTCTGGACGCCCTCGAAAGCGGCAAGGTCGTGTTCTGTCCCAATCTGGCATTCACCCTGAGCGACGAGGAAACGACATTGCTGTCGTCCGACTTCGCAAGCGGAAAGGCCAAGAATATCAGCCTCGACCCGTCCAAGGGAGAGATTCGCGGCACGGCCGAGCACAGCGAGACAGAGCGGCTGCACGGGATGTTGAGGCGCTTCTCCAAAGGCACCGCGCAGCTCGTGGCGGGCCTCTTCCCCGGTTACGGACGAGGGATCGAGCAGGCGCGGACGAGCTATCGCCCGGTCGAGATCGTGGGCCGCCAGACATCGCCCCGCAAAGACGACAAGCTGCTGCATGTGGACGCCTTTCCGTCACGTCCAACACACGGCCGCCGCATCCTGCGGGTCTTCTCGAACATCAATCCGGCCGGGAAGGCCCGCGTCTGGCACGTGGGCGAGCCCTTCGAGGATTTTGCCCGCAAGTATGTTTCCGCGGTGCGTCGTCCCTATCCGTTGGAGCCCTCGCTGCTGGCGGCTCTCGGGATCACAAAGGGCAAGCGGAGCGCCTATGACCAGATCATGCTGGGCTTGCATGACAAAGGCAAACTCGATGCCCGCTACCAGAGGGAAGCGCCGCAGACCGAATTCGCGTTTCCACCCGGCACCACATGGCTCTGCTATACGGACCAGGTGCTCCATGCTGCCGTCGCCGGTCAGTTCGCTCTGGAGCAGACGTTCCACGTTGACATTGCCGCCATGGGGAACTCGGAGCGAGCACCGCTCAAAGTGCTCGAGAAGATCATGGGACGGTCTTTGGTCTAGCGCTGCGCACGACAGCCGGAGCAATCAGAGCTCGGTATTCAGGACGGGAGAGACGACTGTTGGCATCGCCATCAATTGCCGATCCCCTGAACGTTCCGTTGACCCGCCGCGGCATCTTTGCGGCACCGACAAGGCCTGAGCACGCGTGCTGACTCGATTTCTGAGCCCTGAGGTTCGCCGGGCACGCCGGATGGCACGGATCGCCCGCTGGAGCCGGCCGATCGCCGGGCCGGTGAGCCGGCTCAGGGCGTGGACCAACATGCTCATCATTGACCACGGGATTTTTCGGCTTGCCTACCTCAACCGGCACCAAGTGTCGGACCGTCTCTGGCGCTCGGCGCAGCCCATGCCACATCAGATCGCCTGGTTTGCGGCCCAAGGCGTGCGCACCGTCGTCAATCTTCGCGGCGGGCGCGAGTACGGATCCTGGCCGCTGGAACAGGAAGCCTGCGAGCGGTATGGGATCTCCCTTGTCGAGTTCGTCCTGCGCTCGCGCGAGCCTCCCGACCGCGATACTCTCCTGAGCGCAAAAAAGCTTTTTCTCAATCTGCAGTACCCGGTTCTCGTGCACTGCAAGTCGGGAGCCGACCGGGCAGGGCTGTTCGCTGCCCTTTACCTTCTCGGGCACGAGGGCTGCAGTGCCGGCGCGGCCATGAGACAGCTCGCGCTGCGCTATGGCCACCTCCGTTATGCCAAGACGGGCATTCTCGATGCTTTTCTGGAGCTTTACCGTACGGAAGGCGAAGCCAGAGGACTTTCCTTTTTCGAATGGGTCGAACGGATCTATGATCCGCAGGCCCTTCGGCACAGCTTCAAGCCCGGCTTCTGGTCGAACGCGATTGTCAAAGAGGTCCAGCGTCGTGAATAGCCGCTCTCGAACTCGCGCCGCGTCCGGACCAAGAATCGCCGGCCGCGACCATGAGCGACCTGGACCTTTGGCGGTTCGTACAATCAGGAGTCTCATCCGAGGGACCATGCCCAACGCCTGGAAAGAATGCGAGGACATCGCCAGGATTGATGAGGAGATTGCCGCGGGCCAAAAGCGTGTGGCCGAGAGGATCCATCTCATTCAGTGGCTGATGGAGAACGGTCATGACACCGCCGAGGTCAGGAAGCAGCTTCAGGATGACGAGCAGGCCCTCAGAAATTGGCGCGAGCATCGACTAGATCTCCTGGAGGAGGTCGCACGCCAAGAAGAGCCCGAACTTTGATGCTTCTCTTCTTCGTCAACGGAATCATTTCGGGACTGCTGCGGTCAAAATTGCCCAGTGTCTCATGCGGGGCCGTATCCCTTGGATGCGCTGAAGCCCGCCTTTCGATAAATCGCGGCCCGGGCTGGGCAATCAATCCAAAGCCCCTTTCCGGAAATGTCGAGGAAGACGCCTGATCGGAGGGCCGGAAGCGGAACCGTGCCCGCCATGCGTCGTTTCACTGCTGCGGAGTTCCCGGGAGACGAACGATGGGCAAAGGAAGCGAGAAGCACCGCAGCACCGTGAAGCGGAACAAGCTGCGCGAGAAGGCAAAGAGGTTGATCGGCGAGGGGAAGAAGGTGACAGGCCGGCTTCTGAGATACGATCATCGGGGTAAAACGGCCTGACCGACACGCGGGAGCGGTTCCGGGAAGCACATTTCCGCTGCGGGCGTGGGTCGGGCCTCAACCGTTCGCCAGACTTCTGTGTTGATAAGGCATGCAATTCCTCTGCGACGCCCCTGGGCAAACAAGCTGGTTCCGGATCGAGACCGAGGGTGAAGCGATCCTCGAGTCGCAGATCATGGGCCACGCGGTCGAGAAGCATTTTCGCCAAGCCTGGGATGCGGCAACCGCGACCTACCGCTCCACCGCGAGTCGCTTCATCGAGCAGAACATCGGCCTCAAGTCCTACGTGCAGCGGACCATGCCGGTCTTTCTCACCTTGCGGGACGCGGAGGGCAATGGCCTGGCAACAGCCATGCTTCCGCCAAGCGGACGCAACGACCCCTCCTTCAAGATCATTATCGTCGGCCCTCAGAACCGGGACCCCTACCCGGATCATGGCGAGGCCATTCGCAAATTGGGAGAGCATTTCGGTCTCGCCCTCGACCATAACCGGTGCTATCCCTACTCGCTCACCAGACCCTCCTGAACAGCCCTCATAGGGAAGCCTGAGCACGTGAAGCAAGCCTGTCTGCAATCGTGTCGAAACGCCTGAAGGCATTTGCGTAGGACCGCCTCATGAAGAAGATCGGCTTTCTCTCGTTCGGACACTGGTCACCCTCACCGCAATCCCAGACGCGGTCGGCCCGTGATGCCCTCCTTCAATCGATCGACCTTGCCGTAGCGGCCGAGGAGCTCGGCGCGGACGGCGCCTATTTCCGCGTTCATCACTTCGCGCGGCAGCTCGCCTCCCCCTTTCCGCTGCTGGCGGCGATCGGCGCGAAGACGAGCCGTATCGAGATCGGCACCGCCGTCATCGACATGCGCTACGAGAATCCTCTCTACATGGCCGAGGATGCAGGCGCGGCCGACCTGATCGGCGGCGGGCGTCTCCAACTCGGCATCAGCCGCGGTTCGCCCGAGCAGGTGATCGATGGCTGGCGCTATTTCGGCTATGAGCCCGAAGAAGGCCGGAGCGACTCCGACATGGCCCGGCATCACACAGAAGTGTTTCTGAACGTCCTCGAGGGCAAGGGCTTTGCCGAGCCGAACCCACGCCCGATGTTTCCCAATCCGCCCGGCCTGCTTCGCCCCGAACCCCATTCGGAGGGCCTGCGCGAGCGCATCTGGTGGGGGTCCGCCTCCAATTCCACAGCGGTGTGGGCCGCGCAGCAGGGCATGAACCTCCAAAGTTCGACCCTGAAGGAGGACGAGACGGGCGAGCCCTTCCACGTCCAGCAGGCCAAGCAGATCCGCCGCTACAGGGCCGCATGGAAGGAAGCGGGACATGACCGCGAGCCCCGCGTCTCCGTCTCACGCTCGATCTTCGCGCTCGTGAACGATCTCGACCGCGCCTATTTCGGGCACGGCAAGGACAGCGACCAGGTCGGCATCATCGACAACATGCGCGCGATCTTCGGCCGCTCCTATGCCGCGGAGCCGGATAGGCTCATCGATGAACTCAGGGCGGACGAGGCGGTCGCGGAGGCCGACACGCTGCTTCTGACGGTGCCGAACCAACTCGGCGTCGCGTACAATGCCCATGTGATCGAGGCCATCCTGAAGCATGTCGCTCCAGGGCTGGGCTGGCGATGACGATGGCGCTTTGGATCAGCCCCGAAGGCTGAGCGGCAAGAGCCGAGGCGCCAAGAGTCGAGGCGCCAAGAGCCGAGACCTGCCGCTGCCGCGGGCACGTCGAATTGCTTGACCTCCTGCTCACGGACAGGAGGGCCGAAGCGTCCGAGTGCATGCTCCGGCATCTGTCGGAACCCAGCACCGTCAAGCCGGTCGCGCGGCACGAGGATCCGGAAGCGACAGGCGACGGCCGCTCCATCCCCAGCAACCGATCGGCCTTTGCGTGAGGGCCGTCTTGCGTGCGGTGAGCCGTTCGCTTCGATGCATCGCGACCGGCTCTTGAAGGCATCAGTCCTCTGCTTGAATGCCACGGTAGCGCACGGCGTTGCTCCACACCTGCTCGAAACGCCTGAGCGTGCGGAAGGTTACTTCGAGATCCCGGACCTCGTCCTCGTCCCGCGTCACGAGTTTATGATAGGTCCGGTCCATCTGCCTGATCCTGTCGCAAAGCTGGCGGCCCTTTTCGGACAGACGGATGCGCGCGGAGCGACGGTCCCTCTCCGAAGCGGTACGAATGACGTATTCCGTTTCGACAAGGCGCTTGAGGCTGTAGGAGGCGTTCGATCCCAGATAGTACCCGCGCTCGATCAGATCGCGCACCGACAGCTCGCTCCGACCGATCGTGAAAAGCATCATCACCTGGGATGGGCTGAGCTCGTCGATTCCCGCCTGGAGCAGATC
This sequence comes from Microvirga sp. M2, assembly GCF_047497095.1. NCBI lineage: Bacteria > Pseudomonadati > Pseudomonadota > Alphaproteobacteria > Hyphomicrobiales > Methylobacteriaceae > Microvirga > Microvirga sp. M2. The sequence goes on along the minus strand of NZ_CP134064.1, from coordinate 776,799 downwards.
CGCCCGGATGAGATCGAGCGAGCGGCGATGCAGTCGCTCGATGACACGCACAATTTCAATATGCGTGATGCCGATTGGCTCCGGGCTCGGCCGATCGGCATCGTCCCGGAGCATCTGGAATGCGCTTTCTTCATCCTGGCGCTCGTTTTGTGAGGCATCCATCTCAATCACTGCTTCTTTCCACACTGCTCTTTATGGCAGATAATATGCGTCTTATTGCATAATATTCCCACCATTGCAGCGAATAATTTAGTTCGAAATTCGAATTAAAGTACAAACATTTACGAATCGTATGTCATACATCAGCATAAAATCGCCAAAGTTCTAAAGCTTTATTGATATTCTTCCTTAAACGACCTCAGTTTTATTATGACGATCAGACTTTATGGGTAGACGCTATACCAAAATCGAGCGATAACTCCCTTCCAATAACTTTGGGGCAAAATTTGGGTATGTCTACGAAAAGCCACCTTTGGAGGCTGTCCGCATGAAGAAGACGGCGAACCTCGAAGCCGCCGAACTCATTCACCAGGGGCGCAAAGCGTTTGTCACAGGTTTGGCCTATGCCGCGGCTCTCAGCGCGATCATCAATGTCCTTCAGCTGACCGTTCCGCTCTTCATGCTGCAAGTGCATGACCGTGTTGTGAACAGTCAGAGCACCGACACGCTGATCATGCTGATCATCGTCGCGACGATCGGGCTGGCGCTCTTTTGCATCCTCGACTACGTGCGGGCGCTCACCTACCAGGTGATGGCCAGCAAGTTGGTCCGGAAACTGAACCTTCCTGTCCTTCAGGCGGCGGTATCGGCTTCGGTCGCGCATGGCGTCTCGCAATCGGGCCAAGCCATTCGCGAGCTCAACGACATCCGGGCATTCGTGGTCGGAAACGCCATCAGCGTTCCACTCGAGGCTCTCTGGGCGCCCATCTTCCTGGCCGTTCTCTTCGCGCTCCACTGGCTCTACGGCCTCGTGGCCCTGGTGTCCGCGATCATTATCCTTTCTCTGAGCCTGCTCTCCGACTTCCTGACACGACGCGCCACGAAGCGGGCCAACGAAGCATCCGTCCGCAACATCGCTGAAATCAGCGGCAGTCTTCGTCATGCGGAGGCCATCGAAGCGATGGGCATGCTGCCGGCCCTTGCCCGCCGGTGGCGCAGGAACCAGCTTCAGACGCAGGACCTGCTCGACGTCACCACCCGCCGCAGCCGCGCGCTCTCGTCCGTCACGCGCACCTGCCGGTATCTGATGCAGATCGCGATTCTGTCGACCGGCGCGGTCCTGGTGATCAATCAGGAAGTCAGCGCCGGATCGATGGTGGCCTCGAGCATCATCATGGGGCGCATGCTTCTGCCGTTCGATTCCATGGTCGACGGCTGGCGCCAATGGGTCCTCGCCATGACCGCCTGGAAGAATGTGCAGGATCTTCTCGAAAACCAGGCGCCGAAGCGCGAAACCACGCCGACCCCCCGCACCCAAGGAGAGTTGACGGTCGATCGTCTCGTCTATGCTCCGCCCGGCTCGGACGTGCCGGTGCTCAAGGGCCTGACCTTCGCGCTGTCTCCCGGCGAAGTGCTCGGCATCGCCGGTCCGTCGGGCGCAGGCAAGTCCACCCTCGCCCGCCTCCTCATCGGCGTGACGAAGCCGACGACGGGCGGCGTCTACCTCGACGGCAACAATGTGTTTCTGTGGGAACGGGATTCGTTCGGCGACATGGTCGGCTACCTGCCTCAGAGCGTCTCGCTGCTCGACGGGACGATTCGGAGCAACATCGCCCGCATGCGGGACGCCGATCCCCGGCTCGTTCTGGAGGCGTCCCGTCTCGCCGACGTTCACGACATCATCGGGCGCCTGCCCCTCGGATACGACACTCATATCGGTGACGGCGGCTATGTCCTTTCGGGCGGACAGCGGCAGCGGATCGGGCTCGCTCGGGCGCTTTACGGAAGACCCCGTCTGATCGTTCTCGACGAACCGAACTCCAACCTGGATACGGACGGTGAGCGGGCCCTGATCCGCGCCATCGAAGCCATGCGGGCCGACGGAGCGATCGTCATCCTGATCGCCCATCGCCCTTCCGTCATGCAGGCCGCCGACAAGATCATGGTCCTGCAGGAAGGCAAGATTACCCAGTTCGGGCCCCGCAATGCGATCGCCGGCATCATCACTCCCGGCGAGAAGCCCGCGCAGGCCGTGACTGCCCTTAGGGGGAATACATGACGAAAGCGGTCGATATCATCAGGAACCCCGTGGCCCTTGCCGCACCGAACGTGCCTGTCGAACTGAAGCCGTGGATGGAGGCATTCCGTGAGGAGGAGCCGCGCGAACCGTCCTATCGCATTCCGGTGGTCGCCGGTCTCGCCACGATCTTCCTCGGCATCGGCGGCCTGCTGACCTGGGGCTTTGCGGCCCATCTCGACAGCGCCGCGGTCGCCAATGCGACCGTCGTTGTGGATTCCAAACGGAAGACGATCAGCCACCTGGAAGGCGGCATCCTGAAGGCGCTGATCGCCCACGAGGGACAGGTCGTGAAGGGCGGCGAAGCTCTGCTCCGGCTGGACGACACCCGCGCCAAGGCCGAACTCGAACAGCTGCGTTCCAGGCGGATTGGTTTGGAGGCGCGCCTCGTTCGTCTGCGGGCCGAGCAGTCGGGCGCCGATGATCTGACCTTCTCGGAGAATCTGCAGGCGTCCGGTGGGCCGACGGCGGCGGACATTCTCGCCGCCGAGCGCCGGTTCTTCATTGCCCGACGCGAGATGTTCGATCGCAAGGTGGATATCCAGCGCAAGACGATCGCGCAGCAGGTCGCGGAACTTGAGGCCGTGAAGGCGCAGACCGATGCCAATGCCCGGCAGTCCGAACTGCTCGATCGCGAGCTCAAGGCCATCGCGAGCCTGGTCGAGAAAGGCTATGCGCCACGGCCCCGCCTGACCGAGATGCAGACCCGCGAGAGCCAGCTGGTCGGGCAAGCCGGAGAGCTCGCCTCGCGCAAAGCGAAGGCGGAGCAGGCCAAGGCGCAGGCGGAACTCGAGATCCTGTCCCTGGGCAACGATTTCCAGCAGCAGGTTGCCGCCGACATTCAGACCGCTCAACTCGATCTCGCCGATACGACGGAGCGGATGACCGCCGCAAGCGATGTGCTGCGCCGGATCGAGGTGGTCTCACCCGAGAACGGCATCGTGACGAATATCCGTTTCCATACCCCTGGGAGCGTGATTACGGCGGGACAGCCGATTCTCGATATCGTGCCCGAGAACGAACCGCTGATCGTCGAGGCGAAGGTGGGCCTGCGCGATATCGATTCCGTTCATGTCGGAGCTCCGGTTCAAATCCGATTGACGGCCTACAACAATCGCAGCACGGCGCCGCTTGCCGGCAAGCTGACCTATCTGTCAGCCGACCAGCAGATGGACGATCGCACGAGCTATCCCTACTACGTCGCCCGCGCCGAGATTCTGCCGGAGAGCATCAAGTCCAATCCGGCGACCTCTCTCTATCCGGGAATGCCTGCCGAGATTCTCATCATCAACCGGCCGCGCCGGGCCATCGAATATCTGCTCGAACCCATCACCGACAGTTTCAATCGCGCGTTCCGGGAAGAATAGACGGCGCCCGTTACAGTCACCCGGCGCGTGCCGCCCATCCGTGACGGCAGGCGCCGCCTTACCGGCCACTCGAATAAGTTCCTGTTTTTAGCACCGGGAAAGCCATGTCCGGGCCATTTCGATAAAAAGTAGTTCGAAATTAGAAATATTACCTGATTTTTATACTGATGTTTTTCAATAATTTCCTGAGAACTTGCCTATTTATTGCCATCATTTAGCTGGTTTAACTAAAAATATTCTCAGCATTATTTACAAGGATGTGATTTCACTTTACGTATTCTACCGTCGAGCGCGGCGCTGGGCAGTTCGCGGCGCGCCTGATTCCTCGTTGCGCGGCTAGCGCTTCATTTCGGTTGAACGACACGGACGGGCGGAGTCCGTTCGTCCGGTTCAGACAATAAGGATGACTGATATGGCAACCATCGGAGGCGGAGCCTTCAACGACCACCTGCACGGCACGAACGGCCCCGACGTAATTTTCGGGAATGGTGGCGACGACCTGATCTTCGGCGGCAATGACAGCGACGCGCTCCATGGCGGCGAGGGCAACGACACCCTCTTCGGCGGCAATGGCGACGACTGGCTGTCGGGCGGCGAAGGTCACGACATTCTGTTCGGCGGCAACGGCAATGACGTTATGCAAGGCGGCAACGGCGACGACGTTCTGTTCGGCAATAACGGCGACGACATCCTCCAGGGGAATGCCGGCGACGATTACCTTCGTGGCGGCAACGGCGACGACATCCTGATGGGTGGCGACGGCAACGACATCCTCGAGGGCGGCAACGGCGACGACATCCTGATGGGTGGCGCCGGCGACGACGTGCTCCGCGGCGGTAACGGCAATGACGTCCTCATCGGCGGCGCCGGCGACGACATCCTTCACGGCGGCAACGGCAGCGACACCTTCGTGTTCACCGGCGGCGGCGGCAACGACATCGTGCTCGACTTCAAGGTCGGTCAGGACATCCTGCAGATCTCGAAGGGCATCAACGGCACGGACATCGCGACCGCCGAGGATCTCGCCAGCCGCGTTCACCAGATCGGCCACGACACGTTCATCGATCTCGGCAACGGCGACTCGATCACGCTCCGCAATGTCGATGCCGACGACATCACCCATAATCCGTCGGACGTCTTCAACGTTCAGTAAGACGTGCGACTCGGCCGGGTAATCATGGATGCCGCGGTCTTAAAGCCGCGGCATCCCCATTTACGCACCAGATTGGCAGAGCCACACATGTATGAGGCCACAGAAGCGATGCCGTCGGCGGAACGGATCGCACATCCGACAATCTCCAGCCTCGGGCGCGATGTGATCCTGCTTGCATGGGATGTCGCGCAGGCCGTCCGCTTCTCCTCTCCCAAGCTGAGCGCGGAGGGCGAGGCGATTTCACCCCTGGCGTCGTTGCGCCTGCCCCTCTCTCGCGGCGGCGTCCGGCTTTTGTGGGTCCTGCGACGCCCCGGCGAGGGTGAGCGCGAGCTGGAGCTGATGACCGGCCCGCTCGGCGTCAGGACGGCGGCGACGATCGACGCCGACACCGCGCTCCCTGCCGTCGATGCGCACGGCCTGCTCGAGGGCATCGCTACGTCGGGCCGCGTCGCCCTCGTTTCCGCGCTCTTCAACGTCTGGAGCGTGATGTTCCGTCTGAAGCGGAGCAAGACGTTCATCCGAATTCTGCGGGATATCCTCGCGCAGATCTCGCCCGATCCCGGCCCCGCGACGACGGTCGCCCAGGTTTCCGGCGACCTGGTTCTGCTCAGGACCGCGATCTCCGCCGCCTTCGACAAGATCGATGCGATCTATGCGCTCGGTGGCGACGGGCCGACCCGGATCGTCGAACGCCCCTACAAGGTCGCGATTCGGGGAGGCGAACGAGAAATCGTCCACCTCCTGACCGACGGCACGGCGGTTCCGTCAGGCGAGTCCCTTCTTGTCCTGATCGGTCCCAAGGGCGTGTCGGTCCGCAAGCTGATCCGGCCGGAGACGGATCTCCCGTCGATCGAGCGCTGGTTCCGCGAGCAGGCCCAGACGGCCCCCGGTCTGCGCGAGCATCTTCTGATCGACATCGCCGAACGGTCCGCAGCCGGGCATGCTCTCGCCCTCGAAACACAGCTGCGCGCGCCTCTACGGCCGAAGCGGGCCTCAAGCCGCCTGTCGACGCCATCGGCCGAGATCGTCTGTGCTCTCTCGACACCGGCCGGCACGCTCGTGACGGGATGGTATCGCGATCCGGTCGATCTTTTCGCCGGCATCGACGCGCTCGGACCCTCGGAAGGAGCGTGGGACCTCACGCAGCACCTGCATCGCTTTCCGGTGGAGGTCGCAGGCCCGACCAGGGAGACCCGGGTTCCGGCGACGGGCTTTGCCGTTCTGGCTCCGGCGAGGGCCGCGTCGGCTCCGATCCTTCAGCCACGCTTTCGGCTGCGTCTGAAATCGGGAGCCCATCATCCCCTGATTCCGCATCTCCAGCCGGCCGATCCGGTGGACGCGAGGGCGGCCGCCCTGCGATCCGTGCCGCCCCAGCACGTCGACGAGGCGGTGCTGTCGAACGTTCTCGCACCGGTGATCGCGGACCTGCACGATCAGGCGCGGCGGCGCGTGGGGTCTCCGACCGTTCAGACGATCGGCAAACAGATCCTGCGGCCGAAGGTTTCGGTGATCGTTCCGCTCTACAAGGCTTTGGACTTTCTCCGCTTCCAGATCGCATCCTTCGCGACCGATCCGTGGTTCCGGGCCAATGCGGAGCTGATCTACGTCCTCGATTCTCCGGAGCAGGCCCAGGAGGTCGAGCACCTCCTCGGAGGCTTCCATCTGATCTACGGCCTTCCCATGATCCTCGCCGTCATGGAACGCAACGGCGGCTATGCGCGCGCGAACAATGTCGGCGTCTCGCTGGCCCGCGGCGATGTCCTGGCTCTGGTCAATTCCGACATCATTCCCACTGCGCCCGGCTGGCTTCAGACTCTGGCGGCGCGTGTCAGCGGGCGCCGCCGCGGAATCGGCGCCGTCGGCCCCAAACTTCTGTTCGAGGACGGCTCGATCCAGCACGCCGGGATGTACTTCTCGAAAGACCATCGCGGCCGCTGGCTCAACCAGCATTTCCATAAGGGCATGCCGCGCGATTACGCGCCGGCCTGCGAGGATCGCATCGTTCCCGCCGTAACGGGTGCGTGCCTCGTCACGCCGAAATCCGTCTTTGAAGCCGTGGGCGGCTTCACCGAGGATTATGTCATCGGAGATTACGAGGACAGCGATCTGTGCCTCAAAATCACCATGACAGACCGTAAGATCGCGTACTCGCCCGACATCGAGCTCTATCATCTCGAGCGCAAGTCGATGTCCCTCAGCAGCGAATACATGCGTGGAATCGCCTGGCAGTACAACTGCGCGCTCCACACGGAGCGCTGGAGCGATCTCATGACGTCGATCATGCAGGCCGGACGGCCGCGCAGAACAAGGAACGCAGCGATATGAATGCCCAGTTCGACCTCAGCGCCAACGAAATCACTCCCGTCGCGGAATCGGATGAGCGCCTGTCTCGGCTGATGGACGAGATCGCGCGCAACGAAGCTCTGCCGGCGCCGTCGCCGGAGAACGTCTTCGTCGGCGATGGCGACTATCGGGCGATCGGTCTCGAATATCTCGGGCATTACGTTCGCATCGGCGGCCTCAAACCGACGCACCGGGTTCTCGATATCGGATGCGGGATCGGCCGCATGGCCGTGCCGTTGACGCAGTTCCTCGATCCGCGGACCGCCTTCTACGAAGGCGTCGATCCGGTCAACGAAGGCATTCAATGGTGCGTTCAGAACATCGGCTCCGCCTATCCCAATTTCCGCTTCTGCCGCGTGGATGTCGCGCATGAGCTCTACAACCCGGGCGGCGCCATCAGCGGCGACAAGGTCGTCCTGCCCTTCCCGAATGCCCATTTCGACTTCGTCACCATGGTGTCGGTCGCAACCCATCTGCCGGCGGCCGAGATCGCGGCCTATGCCAGCGAGATCATGCGGCTCCTGGCCCCCGGCGGCCGCCTCTTCCTGACGGCCTTTCTCGTCGATGAGGCCGACCTTTCCCGTCCGGACGCCCGTCCCAAATTCCTCAAGGGCGAGGCTCCCGGCACCTGGATCGCCGATCCGGCCGCTCCGCTGGGAGCCATCGGGTTCGACAACGGCATCGTTCAGGACATCCTCAAAAAATCGGGGCTCGCGATCCAACGGGTCAGCTTCGGCCACTGGCGCGGCGTCGAGAGCGCCCACTACCAGGACGTCATCATCGCCACGAGGCCGGAGTAAAGCGCTTGACGATGCGGGTCCTTGTCGTTGCTCACAATCATCCCGATTTTCATCCCGGCGGGACGGAGATCTTCGCGCATGATCTGTTTCGCGAGTATCGCTCGCGCCCGGATGTCGAGACTCTGTTCCTAGCCGCCACGAACCATCTTCACCGCGAGCAGCGTCCGGGCACCAGCTTCCAGTCGGTCGGAGACGCGCCGGACGAAGTGATCATGTGGAGCGGGCACTTCGACCGCTTCTACTTGAGCCAGATCGACAGCTATGGCGTCGTGCCTCACCTGGTGAACCTGCTCGAGGAATTCCGTCCGGACGTCGTGCATATCCATCACGTTCTCCTGCTCGGGGTCGAGTTCATCGCGCTCGTCCGGCGCATCCTGCCGAACGCCAGGATCGTGATGACGCTTCACGATTACTACGCCATCTGCGCCCATGACGGCCTGATGATGCGCACGAAAAACCGGGAGCGCTGCGATCGCGCGACTCCGGGCCGGTGCAGCAGCTGCTTTCCGGATATTGCCGCGGACCGGTTTCTCCTGCGGGAGCAGTTCGTCAAGACCCTGTTCGGGCAGGTGGACCGTTTCATCGCGCCGAGCCGCTTCATCAAGGACCGCTTCGTCGCCTGGGGGCTTCCGGCCGACGAGATCGAGGTGGTCGCCAACGGCAGGCCCGCCGTCGACCCGGCGCCGCACCGTCTCTCTCAGGACGGCCGTCGTCCGGTCTTCGGGTATTTCGGCAATCTCAATCCGTGGAAGGGCGTCGTGAGCCTTCTCAAGGCATCGCAGCGGCTGATCTCGACCGGTGTCGTGGATTTCGAGCTGCGCCTCCATGGCGGCGCGCCGTTCCAGTCGCCGGAATTCATCGAGGAACTCGACTCTCTCGTCGAAGAGACGGACCCCCATGTTGTCCGTCTCGGCCCCTACCGCCGCGAGGAGCTTCCCACGCTGATCTCGGCCGTCGACTGGGTCGTCGTGCCGTCGATCTGGTGGGAGAACGCGCCCCTCGTCATCCAGGAGGCCTTCCTGCACCACCGGCCGGTCATCGCGAGCAATATCGGCGGCATGGCCGAGGCGGTGCGTGACGGAATCGATGGATTGCACGTGCGGGCCGACGATCCGGTTTCGCTGGCGAATGCCATGCGCAGGGCCATGGAGACTCCGGGCCTCTGGGATCGGCTGGTCGCCGGGATACAGCCGCCGGCGGACATCCGCGAAGTCGCCGAGAGACATCTTTCCGTCTATCGCGCGATCGGACAACCGGCTGAGATCATCGAACTGGAGGCCGATGCGGCATGAGCACAGGACAAGTCGACAGGGCGGTTGCGGTCACCCAGGCCCCGGCCGCCGCACAGATTCAGGGACGGCTGGATGCGATCGAGGGCCGCCGTCTGTTCGGATGGGTTTGGGATCGGAATCGCCCGAACGAGCGCATCCAGATCCGCATTCTCCTCGAAGGCCGCACGGTTCTCTCCGCAACCGCCGACATGCCTCGCATCGATCTGCGGCGCAACGGCATCGGCGACGGCGTGCATGCGTTCGAGGTCGAACTTCCGGAAGCGATCGCAAGCGTCTCGGACAAGCTCGCCGTCGTGGCGGTCTCGCCCAGCACGGGCGAAGAAGTCGTCCTGCAGGCTCCGAGCCAGGATGAAAGGGCCGCGGAAGCCGCGGTCAGCGGGCCCCTCAATCGCGTGCTCGACCGCGTCGAGCTGTTGATCGAGGCGCAGCGTCGCTCCCAGATGATGCAGCGTGAGGTCGTCGATGCCTTGCGGAGCACCTCGAAGCAGGTCGACGAGATCGTGGGGCAGGAGGACGGGATCGCGGCGGCCCTCGATGTCGTGCGCACCAACCAGACGGAGCTGGCGGAAAAGATTTCCGGCATCGAAGTTTTTCATCTGCGCTTCGACAAGGTCCTGGCGGATTTCGACAAGCGTATTCAGGAACTGACGACGGCGGCCGACCGTCCCATGCGCCGGGCCGTGGCGCTGCTGATCGCATTCGGCGGCCTTTCCGCCGTGAGCGCGCTGATCACATTGGTGACCGTTTTGCGTCACGGCCTCCGGTAAGCGGCACCGTCAAAAAAAGGAATCGATGAGATCGTACGAAGCGATCCGAGAACAAGCATGACAGGGCAGATCACGTGAAAGACAAACTGAATCTTCCGGTGGACGGCGAGACGGCACTTGCGACACCGATCGGAGACGATCTCGCATTGATCAGCGGCGTCGCCGACACAATGCCGGATACCATCGAAGTCTTGCTCAACGGCGATCCTTCCATGACGATGAAGGCCGGTGTCGTCAGCTGGCAGCGGAAGAATGCTCCGGCCGATGCGGCGACCGGCTTTGTCGCCGTCGTTCCGATCCGCCTCGCCGCCAAGGTTCGCCTGCGGTCGATCGTCGTGCGCCGGAACGGGCCTCCTATTCGCTATGACCTGGTTCGCCCCGCCGCCTCGGTTCAGGATCTGATGGAGATTCTTTTCGTCGATACGGCGGAGCGCTTCACCGACGTCACGGACGGGATCACCCAAACCCTGATAGAAGGTCAGGGCAATGCGAAACGCCTGGCCGCCGCCTTGTCGGTCCTGACCGCTGCCGCGAAAAACGACGGCTGGATCGAGGTCATGGGGCCGCTCGATACGGGCGAGCTCCTCCTTCAGGGATGGGCTCATACCCTGCCGTCGGACGAACTGCGCGTGCTTGTGGCGCAAGACGGTCTTCTCGTCGGTGAGGTCAAGGCGGCTTCGGTCCAACGCGACGATCTCGGCGGGAACGGCGTCGGCTTCATCGGCCTGCTCGATACCGGACCGGTTTCCGTGGAGCCGGAGAGCCTCCAGCGGATATTCTTCCGCACGAAGGACGGCTGGCGCACGCTCGACGTCTACGAAAAGCGCGTTCTCTTGCCGACGACGGACGTTCCGGCCCATATCCGCGACGGCCTGGCCCGGGCGTCGGCCCACCCTGACACGATGCAGGTTCTTCGCCGCGCCGGCGAGCGCTTCGACGGACGCGACACGGTCTCGAGCCTGCAGCAGCCTGTCAGGATCGGCATGGACATGGTGGCCGAAGTGCCTGGCGGCGGCCTGCTCGTCGCCGGATGGATGCTCGATCCGGAGGGGCATGCGGACACGATCCTGCTCAGGGCGGGATCCGACTTCGCGCGGATTGACGATGCCTGGACGCGTCTGCCGCGCCCGGACGTGTCGGCGGCCTTCCAGCATAACGAGCTTTTCGCAGGACGCCTCGATCCCCGCAGGCTCGACCATGGCTTTCTGGCCTTCGTTCCCGGCCTCTCCTGCGCGGGGGATACGCCGGTCTATTTCGAGCTCATGGTCGGCGACAGCGTGGCGTTCTATCCTTTGAAGCCCATGCGGAACCTCTCCCGTCAGGGGCTGGAACGGCTGGTCTCGCCGCTCGATCCGCGCACGGCAGCCGCGGGCGCAGCGATCGATCTCCATATCGGACCGATGATGCAGGCGCTTGCCGCACCGGCTCCCCGCGTGGTCGAGACCCGCGACTTCGGTTTCGATGGCTCCGGCGCCCCGAAGGCGCTGGTGGTCGGCGCCGGCCATGACGTGGAGGAGTTGAGCGCCGCTCTCGTCCTGCTGGCGCTCGACGCGGAAGCCCGCAACACTCCCATGATCGTCTCGGCTCCCATCGAGGCCTTCGGAAGCCTCGCGCCCGAAGCCGAGCGGCTCGCCCGCTTCTATGGCCTCAGGCTCCGTATCATCGGGTCCGAGGAGGTGCAGGATGCCTGCGACGCCTTCGAGGCGGCCATTCAGGCAACGGATGCCGAGGCTCTCGTGCTCCTGGCGGCCAGCGTTCTTCCGCGCCAGTCGGGATGGCTGTCCTCGCTCGAGCGGGCCTATCGCAAGCGCGGCGGCAAGGCGCTCGTGAGCCCGACCATCGTGTACGAGGACGATTCCATCCGGTTCGCCGGCACGTGGTTCGACGCCGACGAGCAGAAGCTCGTCGACCGGTACATCGGGTATCCGCGCGACGTCGTTCACGGCTCCGAGCCGGCCGAAGTCATGGCAGGGTCGACCGCGTGCTGCATGGTCGCCCGCTCGGCCATCGAAGCGGCAGGCGGCTTCACCCGCTCCTATCTGGGAACCAGCGACAAGGGGCGCGACCTCTGCCTCAAGATGAGGCTCTGCGGAACGATGTCGGTGTGGACGCCCGATGTCGAGATGATCTCGGCCGAGGACGACGCAGGCGCAACCGGTCCGGCCATCCGTCGCCTCGCCCAGCGGATCGACCGCTGGAGCTTCGATCGCAAATGGTCCCTTCTCGTCAACAACATGCGGTGATGACAATGACCGAACATTCTCCACGCGTCCTGATCGTCTCCCATGGTCACCCGAGCTTCTCGCTCGGAGGCGCTGAAATCGCCGCGCACAATCTTCACAAGGGCCTCAACAAGGTCGGAGGTGCGGAGTCCCGTTTTCTCGCGCGCGTCGGGCATCCGGTCGTCCGCCACAGCGGCACGGCCCTCATGAGCCTGCGCCAGAAGGGTGGCGACATCCTCTATCACGCGGACGATTACGACCATTTCCTGGTCTCGAACCGCAACACCGAGGAACTCGATCGCGATTTCCTGCGCGTCCTGCGGGACCTGAGGCCGGATGTGGTCCATTTCCATCACTTCATCGGCCTGGGCCTGGAGACCCTCTACGCCGTTCGCCGCGCTCTGCCGGACTGCGTGATCGTGATCACGTTCCACGAGTTCCTCTCCATCTGCCACCACCACGGCCAGATGGTGAAGACCGGAGGAACGAAGCTCTGCCACCGGGCTTCCCCGGCGGATTGCAACGCCTGCTTCCCGGAGATATCCCCGGCCCGCTTCCTGCGCCGGGAGCATTTCGTCCGGGGCCTCCTCCAGGTCGCCGACTACTTCGTCTCGCCGAGCCAGTTCCTTGTCGACCGCTACGTCGAATGGGGCCTCGATCCCTCGCGCTTCATCGTGATCGAGAACGGCCTCGACATCGCGGAACCGGTTCCCCCGCGCGAATTGCTGACCGCCGGGCGCAACAGGAGGGGGCGCCGCTCCCGTTTCGCCTATTTCGGACAGATCACCCAGTTCAAAGGCGTCGACGTCCTTCTCGACGCCGTGGCACGGATTCCGGACAAGATCTGGGGCGACGACGCCCAGCTGATGATCTTCGGCGGCAACCTTGAGCGGCAGCCCAAGCCGTTCCAGCAGAAGATCGAGACGCTCGTGGAGCGCGCCGGAAACCGCGTCCGCTTCTACGGCGCCTACCAGAACAGCGAGATGCCGCGCCTGATGCGATCGATCGACTGGACGATCATTCCCTCCATCTGGTGGGAGAACTCTCCGATCGTCATTCAGGAATCCTTCTTTCACGGCCGCCCGATGATCTGTTCGAACATCGGCGGCATGGCGGAGAAGATCACCGACGGCGTCGACGGCCTGCACTTCCGGGTCGGCTCGTCCGAGGACCTCGTCGACCGCATGACCGAGGCCCTGACGAACCCGCGCCTCTGGGAGCAGCTGCGCGCCGGGATCAAGCGTCCGATCAGCTACGAGGACTGCGCCCGACGGCACCTCGACCTCTATCAGCAGCTTGCCGCCGAGAAGGCGACGAAAAAGGTTCCGGCCGCCGCGCTGACCGCGTGAGATCGTCCGACAGGCAACACACTGGCATGTCCAGGAGAGATTTTCTATGAAACGTATCCTCGTCATCAGCCCCTCGGGCGAAGTCTATGACCACGACAACGTTCGCTGGTACAATTACAAGGACGTCCAGGGCAGCATCGGCCACTACCACAATATCGGCGACGCCTTCGTGTTCGACTCGTCGCTGAAGCTTCTGAATTACGACCGGCTCGATGCACTCGAGATCGCCAAACCCAATATGGCCGATCTCGACCGCATCAACGCGGAATACGACTACGTCTTCCTGCGCGGCTCCAATTACATCCATAGCGAGATGAATTGGGAAAAGGCGATCGAGGTTCTGAAGAAGCTGCGGATCCCGGTGATCGCCTGGGGCATCGGCGCCCAGGCCCCGGTCAAGGGCAAGCTCGAGCTGTCCGAGCAGACCAAGACGGTCCTGCGCCTGATGGCCGATTCCACGACATCCATCGGGGTGCGCGGCGCCTACTCGGCCCAGGTCCTCTGGGATCTCGGCATCAAGAACGTACGCATCGTCGGCTGCCCGACGGCGTTCCGCCGCAACAATCCCGACCTCGAGATCAAGCTGCCCCCGCTCGACACGATCAAGACGGCCGGCATCACGGTCCGCCGGGAGGTGTCCAGGACCTACGCCCGGAACGTCGAGCGGTACCTGACCTTCCATCGCGACATGGTGAAGGAGATGGCCTCCCGCTTCGACGTGGTTCTGATGGCCCAGGGCGAGGTCGAGGAAAAGAAGATGGTCTTCGGCACTCCCGCGCAGAGGGAGGAGGCGTTCGCGACCTTGAAAGCCAATGCCTGGGTCGGCCAATGGTATCTCGACGAGACGATGGAAAAGCTCCATCGCGAGCGTCTGTTCTATTCGGATGTCGTGGCGGATTACGAAGATCTCGTCCAGCAAAAGGATATGGTCCTCGGCTACCGCCTGCACGGGAACCTGATGGCGCTCGCCAACGGCACCCCGTCGATCTACTTCACCTATGACAGCCGGACCGTGGAATTCGCCGAGACCTATCAGATCCCGAGCTACGACGTGTTCTCGGGCAAGACGTTCTCGCTCGAGGAGTACTGGGACCAGTCGCTCTTCGACAAATTCAACCGCGCCTATCGGTTCATGTATCGCGAGATGCGCCAGTTCCTGGTCGAGAACGGCGCCGACACGAAGATGGTCGACGTGATGAGGAAGCCCGAAAAAGAGCAGCTGAAGGCCGCATAAGGCTAATCCGCCGAGAATGACGTAGCAGCGCGTTGCAAAGGGAAGAGAATATGACCGTATTGGTAACAGGTGGTGCCGGTTACATCGGCAGCCATATGGTGCTGGCCCTGGTGGATGCGGGCCAAGAGGTGGTCGTCCTGGATGACCTGAGCACCGGATTCCGGGGGCAGGTCCACCCGAAGGCTCACTTCGTGCAGGGAGACATCGCGGATGAAAGCCTCGTCGCTGACATCATCCGCAAGCATGGCGTTGACGCGATCGTCCATTTTGCGGGGTCGATCGTGGTGCCGGACTCCGTGGCCGATCCGCTGGGCTACTACTTCAACAATACGGTGAAGTCCCGCGCCCTGATCAGCGCGGCGGTTCAGAACAAGATCGAAAACTTCATCTTCTCCTCAACAGCCGCCATTTATGGCGATGCCAAGGAGAGCCCCATCGCCGAGACGGCCCCGCTCAACCCGGTTTCTCCCTACGGCACGTCGAAGCTGATGACGGAGCTGATGCTCCGCGACACCGCCGTCGCTCACCCGTTGAGATACGTGGCGCTCCGTTACTTCAACGTCGCCGGTGCCGACCCGCAGTGCCGCTCTGGCCAGTCGAGCCGCCGCGCCACCCATCTGATCAAGGTTGCGACACAGGCAGCCCTGGGCGAACGGAACGGCATCGACGTCTTCGGGACGGATTATCCGACCCCGGACGGAACCTGCCTGCGCGACTATATCCACGTCTCGGACCTGGCGAGTGCTCATATGCTCGCTCTCGATTACCTCCGGGCCGGCGGGAAAAGCACGGCCATGAATTGCGGCTATGGCCGCGGATACTCCGTCCTGGAGGTCGTCGAGGCCGTGAAGCGCGTGTCCGGCGTCGCATTCGATGTCCGGCTGACGGACCGGCGTGCCGGCGATCCCGCGGCCCTGATTGCCGGGGCGGATCGCATCCGGGAGACCCTTGGCTGGAAGCCCGCTCTCGAAGAGCTCGAGACCATCATCGCCCATGCCCTCGCGTGGGAAGAAAACCTCAAGAACAAGGCGGCAGCGGCTTAATCCGCCAGCCTACGGACGCTAAGGCAAAATCAAATGCTCGACACCATCATCCGACAAGCTTCCTCCGATCAACGGATGCCGAAGGCGGGGCAAGGATCCCAGCCCTTGCGGGTCGCGATCCTCTGGAAGTTTCCCTCACTCGGCTTGTATTCCAATTCCGCCTTCGACGATCTCTTCAACGCGATCGGGCACAACAACGGTAACCTGGCCTTCGTTCATGCCATCGCCAGCCAGATCACGAACCCCGTCACGTTCTTCGGCTGGACGACCTCGGCGGAGGACCTGAAGGCGAATGCCGATATCATCGTCATTCCCTGCGCCAATCAGCTCGGCAAGCATACCGATTTTGGCGATATGGCCGGGCGACTGGAGGCATCCGGCCTCCCGATCGTCGCGATCGGACTCGGCGCTCAGGCCGACAGCTACGACCATGATATCGAGCTGAAGGAAGGGACAGTGCGCTGGGCCCAGGTCATCGGGGGGGCCAGGGTTTCGCCGACGGCCTCGAACATCTACACCCGCGGCGCCTATACAAGCGGCCAGCTCGACAAGCTCGGGATCACGGGATCGCTGCCCGGCGGATGCCCGTCGCATTTCATCAACCAGCAGAAAGGCCTCGGCCACAAAATTCACAAGAACTGGACCGGGATCGGCCTGCCGCGGGCCATTACGGTCGCGGCCGGCCATCAGGCCTGGATGAAGACGCGGGAGATCGAGCATCAGCTTGTCAGCCTGATGATGGACCCGGCCGCTCCGGGCCAATACGTCGTCCAGTCCATGGCCGAAATGGTCAAGGTCTCCCGCGGGATCTTCGATGGGATCGAGGAACACGCCCTGAAGGGGATCCATAACCACACGGTTCCGCACTATACCTTCGACGAGTTCAAGGCATGGTGCCGCAACTACGTGCGCTCGTTCTACGACGTGCCCGCCTGGATGGATTCGCTTCGCCGGTACGATCTGACGATCGGGTGCCGCTACCACGGCGTGGCCCTTGCCCTCCAGGCCGAGCGGATGGGCCTCACAGTCACGATCGACTCGCGGACCCGGGAGCTCTGTGAGAACACAGGCGTTCCTCATATCGCGGCCGAGGACCTGACGGCGCCGATCACCCGGTTCAATCTCAAGAAGCTGATCAAGTTCGACCCGACCGCTTATGACAAGCACCGGAGCGAGGCGGCAGCGAAATATCTCGACTTCCTCGTGGCGAACCGTCTTGAGCCCGCCCCGTTTCTGAAGCGGATCGCGGAGCGAGGATAAGGCCATCTCGCATCGATCGTCGTCTCTGCCGCCTGCCCGCGGACGGCTCGATGGACCAACCGGAGATCACCGCCGATGAAGACGCTTGCCCCGTCATCCTGGACCTGCGTGGCCCGAATTCTGCCGGCATGGTCGGCCGCTCTCACTGTCCTGAGTGCATGTGCGGCACATGCCGGGGAAGCGCCCATGTTCTCCGTCTCACCCGTCCCGGAAGTCGTGTACAGCTACCGGTCTCAGCAGTGCGACTGGCGCACGATCCCGGATTCGCCGGCGAGGTCCTACAGGCGGGAGGACGGTTCCCTTGTCCTGATCGCCTCGCACTTTCGGAACAGGATCTTCGAGGGCCGCAACTTCGACGACCTTCGTCCGAATTGCGGCGTCGTCTCGCAAGGCGCGGAATCGGTCGATCCCTCCGAGTTCGACGACCGCTACTGGATCCAAAGCCTCATTCCGCTCGGCAATGGCCGGATCCTCGCATTGGCCAGCGAGGAGTATTCCGGGCTGCGGCACGATGGCGTCTGCTCCAAGGGTCGCGACAAACCGGCCTGCTGGTATCTCTCGATCGTCGGGCTGGAAGCGAACGATCGTGACTTCTCCTTCAAGCTTCTGCCGCGGGACCGGCGCCTGATCGCCGGATCCAACCGGAGGTTCGACACGTCCGTCAACGCGGCCGGCTTCCTCACTGTCACGAACGCCGTCTTCGAGGGTGATTACGCCTATTTCATCGCCTGGACGGAGGATGCCGCCGAACCGGGGCGGCGCGGAAACTGCCTGTTCCGTGCGCCTCGAAGCGATTTGGTGAACGGCTGGCAGGTCATGAGCAAGGGCCGGTTCGTCGCGCCGCCCGACCCTTATCCGGGTGACGGCCGCCGCCCTGTTCAAACCACATGCGACCGCCTGGGCGGGGAGGACATGTCGGGCAAGGCACGGTCGCTGGTCTGGCTCGAAACCAGGCAGATGTGGATGGTCGTCTGGTCGACGCGGGTCAATGGGGTCGGCGGGGTCTATTACGCCACCTCGCCCGACCTGAAAAATTGGTCGTCGTCGGCCGTGCTCGCGCCCCTCGAACCGTTCTGGGGCACCGAGAAGACCGGGGCGTTCTACGACTACCCATCACTCATCGACCATGCCAGCACGTCGCCGATCTTTCAGTCGGCAGGTGACGAATTCTATCTGTACCTGACCCGTCTCAACTGGCAGCAGAAGCGCAATACGATGGACCGCGACCTCGTCCGCTTCAGGGTGACCATCGATTGAGATGGTGCGGTTGCCATCTGGCTTGGCCGGTCGAGCATCCGCACCAAAGGTTTTCCGGCTTCACTCGCACCCTGAACGCCCTACCGGAACACGATCGTCTTGTTCCCGTTCAGAAGCACCCGGTGCTCGATGTGGAACTTGACTGCGCGAGAGAGTGCCAGGCACTCGACATCGCGGCCGATGGCGGTCATGTCGTCCGGTGAATGCTCATGGCTCACGCGCTGCACTTCCTGCTCGATGATCGGTCCTTCGTCGAGCTCCGGTGTCACATAATGAGCGGTCGCGCCGATGAGCTTGACCCCACGGGTATACGCCTGGGTGTAGGGGGCAGCCCCCTTGAAGCTCGGCAGGAACGAGTGGTGGATATTGATCGCCCGGCCCGACAGGTATTGGCACATCTCGTCGGACAGCACCTGCATGTAGCGGGCCAGCACGACCAGATCGGCCCCCGTCGTCTCGATGACGTCCCGAAGGCGGGCCTCCTGCTGCGCCTTCGTCTCCTTCGTGACCGGCAGATGGTGAAACGGGATCCTGCGATTTGTTCCGAGATCCTCGAAGTCGCGGTGATTGGAGACGATCCCGACCACGTCCATGTTCAGGGCGCCGATACGCTGGCGATAGAGAAGATCGTTCAAACAATGCCCGAAGCGCGACACCATGAGCAGCACTTTGGCCGGAGTGCCGGTCTCATGGAGGCTCCAGTCCATGCCGTAGCGCTCGGCGATCGGCTTGAAGAGGCCCTCGAGAGCCGAGCGCTCCGTCCGCGGATCGACAGGCGTGAACGCGACGCGCATGAAGAAGCGCTCCGTCTCTCGGTCGCCGAACTGCGAGCTGGTGATGATATTGCATCCGTTGTTGACCAGAAAACTCGAAATCGCCTGGATGATGCCGATCGTGTCGTAGCACGAGAATTTCAGAACATAGCGTGGATCTTCGAGCTTCATGATCTGTCGTTTCGATCTGATGTTGGGCTTTCGATGTCGGCCCGGCCTCGAGGCGGCGCAGGTTGCCCCCGCCGCCTTCCGTCATGACCGATGGCGTCCGTTATCCGTTACCCATAGATCGGGAATCGGCCGCAGAGCGCTTTGACCTCTTGGCGGACCCGCTTCTCGGTTGCGCTGTTGGCCGTCTCGCCGTTCTCGGCGAGCCCAATCAGCACCTGAGCGATCCAGTCGGCAACCTGCTCGAATTCCTGAATGCCAAACCCGCGAGAGGTGGCGGCCGGCGTGCCCAGACGGATGCCCGAAGTCACCGCCGGTTTCTCGGGATCGAACGGAATGCCATTCTTGTTACAGGTCAGCCCGGCCCTCTCAAGGGCTGCTTCGGCGGCTTTGCCGGTCACGCCGAAGGGGCGCAGATCAACCAGGACGACATGGCTGTCCGTGCCGCCGGATACGATAGCGGCGCCGCGCTCGACCAGTCGGGCGGCCAGCGCGCGGGCGTTCTCCACCACGGCGGCCGCATAGGTCCTGAACTCGGGTTGCAGCGCCTCACCGAAGGCGACCGCTTTAGCGGCAATCACGTGCATCAGCGGGCCGCCCTGCATGCCGGGGAACACCGCAGAATTGAGCTTCTTGGCGATAGCCTCGTCGTTGGTGAGGAGCATGCCGCCGCGCGGGCCACGGAGGGTTTTGTGGGTCGTGGTCGAAACCACGTGGGCATGCGGGAACGGCGATGGATAGACACCCGCGGCCACAAGCCCGGCGAAGTGAGCCATGTCCACGAACAAATAGGCGCCCACTGAATCCGCAATCGAGCGGAAGCGTGCGAAGTCGATGATGCGCGGATAGCTGGAACCGCCGGCAATGATCAGCTTGGGCAGGTGCTCCTGCGCCAGCCTTTCGACCTCCGCATAATCGATCTGCGCATCCTCCTGGCGAACGCCGTAGCCGACCGCCTTGAACCACTTGCCCGACATGGTCGGCGGGGCGCCATGCGTCAGATGCCCGCCGGCGGACAGGGCCATGCCCAGGATTGTGTCGCCGGGCTGCAGCAGGGCCATGAACACGGCGCCGTTGGCTTGAGCGCCGGAGTGCGGTTGCACGTTGGCGAAAGTGCATCCGAATAGCTTGCAGGCGCGATCGATCGCAAGCGCCTCGACTGTATCGGAGTGCTCACAACCGCCGTAATAGCGCCGGCCTGGATAGCCTTCGGCGTACTTGTTGGTGAAGACGGAGCCCTGGGCCTTGAGAACGGCTTCCGACACGATGTTCTCGGACGCGATCAGCTCGATCTGATCCTGCTGCCGGTGCAGCTCAGCCTGTATTGCGTCGAAAACCTCTCGATCGTACGGCCCTGCGCTCGACAGGTCGCCGTTCGCAAGTGGAGCAGCAAGCGGATGCGTAGACATTGTGTCCTCCCTTAACATTCGGCAACATTGACGGCGAGGCCGCCGAGAGACGTCTCCTTGTACTTCGTCTGCATGTCGGAACCGGTCTGGCGCATCGTCTCGATCACCTGATCGAGCGAAACGCGGTGGGTTCCGTCCCCGCGAAGCGCCAGCGAAGCGGCCGCAATGGCTTTGTTCGCGCCGAATGCGTTTCTCTCGATGCAAGGGATCTGCACCAATCCTCCGATGGGATCGCACGTCATGCCAAGATGGTGCTCAATCGCGATTTCCGCCGCGTTCTCCACCTGAGACGGCGTGGCGCCCAGCACCGCCGCCAGCCCCGCAGACGCCATGGAAGCCGCCGATCCCACTTCCCCCTGACAGCCGACCTCGGCTCCCGAGATGGAGGCATTGCGCTTGATCAGACTGCCGATTGCGGCGGCCGTCAGCAGGAACGTGTGACTGCCCTCCCGCGTGTACTCGGCACAGAAATCGCGGTAGTAGCGCAGGACGGCCGGGACGATACCGGCTGCCCCATTCGTAGGGGCCGTGACGACCCGGCCTCCGGAGGCATTCTCCTCGTTGACCGCGATCGCGTAGGTGCTCACCCAGTCCATCACCTCATGGGCGACGCGATGGTTCCTGCTGCGCCCTTTCTGCAGTTCCTCGAAGAGGCCCTTTGCCCGGCGCTTGACTCGAAGGTTTCCGGGCAGTTCGCCCTCCATGCGCAGCCCTCGGTCGATGCAGGCGAACATGGCTTCGCGGATGGCGTCCAGACGCTGCTCGACCTCCTCGCGGGTGTGAACCGCCAGCTCGTTGGCGAGCTGTACCTCGCCCATCGTCACGTTCTCGTTCGTGCAGATGCGCAGCAGTTCCTCGGCCGTACGGAACGGGTATGGCACGGGCGCGTCCCTGCCGTCCGCAACCTCCCCGTCCGACACGACGAACCCGCCGCCGATCGAGTAATAGATTCTCTGGGCGATGATGGTGCCATCCATCCCGAAAGCCGAAAAGCGCATGCCGTTCGAGTGGCCCGGCAACACATCCTTCATGTTGAAGACGATGTCCCGGGCCGGATCGAAATCGGCCCAGACATCGCCACCGACGGGAACCCGTGTTCTCTCCTGAAGATCCTGGACCAGGTCCGCGACCCTGTTCGGATCGACCGTGTCCGGATCCTGGCCGAGCAGGCCAAGGCAAATCGCCGTGTCGGTTCCGTGCCCGCGACCCGTCCAGGCCAGCGATCCGTAAAGCTCGGCCGTGATCCGGCCCGGATGGTGGCCGTCACGCGTCAGCTCGCCGATGAAGCGCTTTGCAGCCACCATGGGGCCTACCGTATGCGAACTCGATGGCCCGATACCGATCTTGAAGAGTTCAAAAGCGCTGGTCACGGGAGCCTCGCTTGCCGATCAGGCAATGGACGGTTCGAACTCACGGGCTGCTTCGATCAGGTAGTCGCGCACATAGGCGGAGAACGATCTCCAGCACTCCACCTGATAGGTCGGCATGTCATCGAGCCTCATGAGCACGATCTCGGCCTTGCCCATCAGCGTGCGGGTCGCCATGCCGGCCGGAAAGGCAGCGTCGGCAAGATCCAAGGGACAGCCGCTATTGAGCACCTCGGCCGCGCGGCGGCCGGAGACCGTAAACCCGACGTTGCGGTGACTGACGTCCACGAGGGTGTAGAAGCGGGTGCCGAGCGCCGTGTCGACCTCTCCCGCAATCATGGCCGCATCAGCGTAGGGCCCTGTCAGAAGCCACTCGTTCGGGCCAAGGCGGATCGACGACCGTCCTGCCGATCCCGAGCGGGTGTTGATCGGAATATCGAGGCTGAACCCCGCAACCGTCCCGGCGCTTGTCACCTCGGCCTCGTTCAGCCGAAGCGCGTAGCGAGCCCGGGCCGGGAGAGGTCGGATGACGACCTGTACCGCATCGTCGGGCCCCACGACGGCTTTCTCGACCGGCAGCGACGTGTCATGGCGGACGGCATGGCTTGTCTTAAGCATTGATGCGCTCCCCTGCAGGATCGAAGAACACGGGCTCACAGACTTTCGCGCTCGTGAAGCCCGTCGGATTCGTGACATAGATGCGGCTGCCGATGCGCGTCCGTCCGCCGGACAGCAGAGCGAGCGCAATCGAGCGGCCACAATTCGAACTCCAGTAGCTGGAGGTCACGTGTCCCATCATGCGCATGGGGATCGCCTGGTGAGGATCCGTCACGATCTGAGCCCCCTCTTCGAGCACCTCACCCGGATCGTCGGTCATGAGCCCCACGAGCTGCTTGCGCCCGGCGCTGAGGATGTCGGGCCGCGAAAGGGAGCGCTTGCCGACGAAGTCGGGTTTGGTTTTCGCGACAAGTCCCGACAATCCGAGATCGTCCGGAGTTACGGTGCCGTCCGTTTCCTGACCGACGATGATGAAGCCCTTCTCGGCGCGCAACACGTGCATGGTCTCGGTGCCGTAGGGTGTGATGCCAAAGGTCCGCCCGCCCTCGAAGAGCGCCTCCCAGACCGATTGCCCATAGTCGGACGGCACGTTGACCTCGAAGCCGAGCTCACCCGTAAACGACACCCGGAACAGGCGGCAGGGAACGCCGCAGATGGAACCGGTGCGCACCGACATGTGAGGAAATGCCTCGGGCGACAGGTCGATGTCGGACACCAGCGGCTCAAGCACCTCGCGCGCCTTCGGCCCCTGGAGGGCGATGACCGCGTACTGCTCCGTGATCGAGGTCAGAAAGACCTTGAGGTCCGGCCATTCGGTCTGGAGATAATCCTCCATGTGAGCCAGCACTCTCGGCGCCCCGCCCGTGGTCGTGGTCACGTGGAAGCGGTCGGGGGCAAGGCGCGCGACGACGCCGTCATCCATGATGTAGCCGTCTTCCTTCAGCATGAGGCCGTAGCGGCACTTGCCGGGTTCGAGCTTCAGCCATGCATTGGTGTAGATGCGGTTCATGAACTCGGCGGCATCCGGGCCCACGACCTCGATCTTGCCGAGCGTCGAGGCATCGAAGATGCCGACGCCCGTACGCGCGGCCTTGCACTCGCGCGCCACCGCGGCATGCCTGTCCTCGCCCGGTTTCGGATAATACCAGGCCCGCTTCCAGAGCCCGACATTCTCAAACTCGGCGCCCTGGGCAACGGCCCATTCGTGGATCGGCGTCGTACGGACCGGATCGAACAGGTGATGACGGCTCGGGCCGACGAACGCCCCGAAGGTGGTCGGGGTATAGGGAAGCCGGAACGTGGTGGTACCGACGGCCGGGACGGGCCGGTCGAGGATGCCGGCCACCAGGCCGAGCGCGTTCATGTTCGACGTCTTGCCCTGGTCCGTCGCCATGCCGGTCGTGGTGTAGCGTTTGACGTGCTCGATGGACTCGAAGCCCTCACGGACCGCGAGCCTGATGTCCTTCGCCGTCACGTCGTTCTGGAAGTCGATGAAGGCGCGCGCACGCTTTGGATCGGTGCTCGTCGGCAGCACCCGCACCGGTTTGAAGCCGACAAGACTGTTCGTGGCCCCGAAGGTCCGCTCGGATGCGTGCTCCGCCGCCTCGGCACCGGCCGCCCAACCCTGGGACAGGCATTCCCAAAGCTGGTACGTTCCTTTGGCCGCGCCGGCCGAGCGCTCGGCCTGCACCGACGTGCCCGGCACGAAGGCGTCGATCGACGATTCGTAGCGAGCCTTGCCGCGTGATTGGGAGAACAGGTGAATGGCGGGTGTCCAGCCGCCGGACATGCCCACGCAATCGCAGGGCAGCGTGCGAGGCGAGCCGACGCGTCCGTCGCTATCGACGGGAGCCACGATGAGGCCGGTGACGCGCTTGCGCCCGCGGGAACCGACCACCGTATGCCCGGTCAGCACCTCGCAGCCCATGGACCGCAGGTGTCCGGTCTCCGGCCCGCATTCGTCCTCGCTCCGGACATCGACCATGGTGACCGCCAGTCCCGCCGCTCTGGCATCGGCAGCCGCCGTATAAGCGGAGGCGCCGTTGGTGGCGAACACGATCTGCCGTCCGGGCGCGACACCATAGCGGTTGATGTAGGCCCGGACGCTTTCCGCCATCATGATGCCCGGCCTGTCATTGTCGGCGAATACAAGCGGGCGCTCATGGGAGCCGGTGGCGAGCACGACCTGCTTGGCGCGCACCTGCCAGAGCCGCTCGCGCGGCAGATTGGATGACGGGTCGGCGAGATGATCCGTCACGCGCTCCGCAAGGGCTATGTGGTTATGGTTGTAATACCCGACGGCCGTCGTGCGCGGCAGGATCACCACATTGGTGCAAGCATCCAGCGTGTCGAGCGCCGTCCGCACCCAGTCCTGGGCCGTGACACCATCGATCAGCGAAGTCACGTCGTTGAGCAGCGAACCACCGAGCTCCGGCTGCTCGTCCACGAGGACGACGCGCTTGCCGCTTTCGGAGGCCGCCAGCGCCGCGGCAAGCCCCGCCGGGCCGGAACCGACGACGAGCACGTCGCAATGGGCATGGCGATATTGATAGCGATCCGGGTCAGGAATTTCAGGCGCACGACCGAGACCGGCGGCGGCGCGGATGCGCGGCTCGTAGACTTTGGTCCAGAACGATCGGGGCCACATGAAGGTTTTGTAATAGAAACCGGAAACGATCACCGGCGAGAGGAGATCATTGACCTCGCCCACATCGAAATCGAGCGATGGCCAGTGGTTCTGCGACCCGACGGTCAGGCCGTCGAAGATCTCCGCCACCGTGGCGCGATTGTTCGGATCGGCACGTCCCCTCCCCCTATCGACGTCGAGGAGCGCATTCGGCTCGTCCGATCCGTGGCTGACGATGCCCCGCGGACGGTGATATTTGAAGGAACGGGCGACGAGATGAATCCCGCCGGCGAGCAGAGCGGAAGCGACGGTGTCGCCCGCATATCCCTGAACGGGCTTTCCGTTGAAGCTGAACGAGACAGGCTTCGTGCGATCGATGCGGCCGCCCTTGGGGAGTCGGTAAGCCTGGGCCATCAGAGCCTCTCCTGCCCGGGTGCGCGGTCGGGCCGCTTTTCACCCGTTTTGTACGTTTGAACGAACCGGTCGCTCGCCGTGTCACGCAGGGCATTGAACCAGCGCTGGCAGCCATGGGCATGGTTCCAGCGCTCGGCGAAGATGCCCTTCGGGTTGGTGCGAACGAACAAGTACTCCGCCCATTCCTTGTCGCTGAGTTTCGAAGGCTCGGCTGGGCGTGCGATATGGGCCTCGCCTCCACACCGGAACTCGATCTCCGGGCGCGGGCCGCAATAGGGACAGGTCACAAGCAGCATGGTGAGCCTCAATGTGCAACGGCTGCAGCCGCGGCCTCGTCGATAAGCCGGCCGGTGCGGAAGCGGTCCAGGGTGAAGGGCGCGGCGATCGGATGCGGCTCGCCTTTCGCGATCGTGTGCGCGAAGACGTGGCCGGAGCCCGGCGTTGCCTTGAAGCCGCCCGTTCCCCACCCGCAATTGACGAACAGGCCGGGCACGGGCGTCTTGCCGATGATGGGTGATCGGTCCGGCGTCACGTCGACGATGCCGCCCCAGTTGCGCAGCATGCGCATCCGGGTGAATTGCGGGAACAGCTCGCAGATCGCGTCGAGTGTGTGCGTCGCAATGTGGATGCCGCCTTGCTGGCTGTAGGATACATACTGGTCCGTGCCTGCCCCGATGACGAGTTCACCTTTGTCCGACTGCGAGATGTATGCATGCACCGCGTTGGACATGACGACGCAGGGGAAGACCGGCTTGACCGGCTCGGAGACCAGCGCCTGGAGCGGAAAGCTCTCCAGCGGCATCCGGACGCCGGCCTTTTCCATGATCACGCTGGTATGCCCCGCCGCGACGACGCCGATGCGCGGAGTGCGGATGAAGCCTTTCGTCGTCTCCACGCCTTCGACCGCGCCGCTGAGACCGCGGCGAATGCCTGTCACCTCGCAGTTCTGGATGATGTCGACGCCGAGCGCGTCAGCCCCGCGGGCGTAGCCCCAGGCGACCGCATCATGGCGGGCGGTGCCGCCGCGGCGCTGCAGGGCGGCCCCCATGACCGGGTAGCGCAGGCTCTTTGAGATGTTCAGAGGCGGGCAGAATGCCCGGGCTTCTTCCGGCGTCAACCACTCGTTGTCGATGCCGTTGAGGCGGTTCGCGTAGACGTGGCGCTTGAAGCTCTGCACATCATGCACGTTATGGGCCAGCATCATGACGCCGCGGGCCGAATACATGACGTTGTAGTTCAGCTCCTGGGACAGGCCCTCCCAGAGCTTGAGCGCATGCTCGTAAATCGCCGCACTCTCGTCATAGAGGTAGTTGGAGCGGATAATGGTGGTGTTGCGCCCGGTATTGCCGCCGCCGATCCACCCCTTCTCGAGCACGGCGATGTTTCGCATGCCGTGTTCCTTCGCCAGATAATAGGCCGTGGCGAGACCGTGCCCGCCTCCGCCGACGATGACGGCGTCGTAGCCGACCTTGGGCTCCGGAGCACGCCACTGACGCTCCCATCCCTGGTGGGCATTCGCTGCCTCCTTCAGAAGCGTGAAAAGCGAAAATCGGCGCATCGGTACACCCTCGTGCTGTCCGACAGTTATGCCGTACATTGGCCACCGGGCTTCGCATCGGCGCGACACTGGGATAGAATGGATGCGACAGGGGATGAAAGAAAATGGCGCAACCCGGCCCCAAGCTGAAAGTGGGCTTCGTGCTCATGCCGCGGTTCACCCTGACGGCCTTCTCGACCTTCCTGGACGTGCTGCGCCTAGCGGGCGATGAGGGCGATCTCAGCCGACCGATCGCCTGTGCCTGGGAGGTCATGAACCCGCAGCGCAGGCCGGTCCGGTCCAGCTGCGGGATCGACATTCAGCCATCCTCGGACTTCATCGACCCGAAGGCTTTCGATTACCTCGTGATCGTCGGAGGGCTTCTGCATGGCGCCCACGGGATCCCTCCCGAGATTGCTCATTACCTGAGATCCGCAGCCCGGGCCGGCGTGAAGCTCATCGGAGTCTGCACGGGCAGCTTCGTCCTATGCCGCCTGGGCTTGATGGACGATCGCAAATGCTGCGTCAGCTGGTATCATTACCGGGACTTTCTGGAGGAGTTTCCGGACCTCGTCCCCATCGCCGATCGCCTCTACGTGATCGATCGTGATCGGATCACGTGCTCCGGCGGGGCCGGCGTGGCCGATCTCGCGGCTCGTCTGGTCAGCGACCATTTGGGGGCGGCTCAGGCTTACAAGGCTCTGCACATCCTTCTCGTCGAACGGCCCCGTTCAGGAGACGCAGCACAGCCCGCGCCGTTCCTGGCCGCCACGAGGGACGATCACCTGGTCTCGCGGGCCCTGCTCCTCATGGAGCAGAACCTCATGGAACCTCTCTCCATTCAGGATCTTGCCGGGGCGCTCGCCTTGAGCGTGCGGCAGCTCGAGCGTCATTTCCGCAAGCACTTGGGCGAGAGCCCTCAGGAAAGCTACATGGCCCTGCGCCTCAAGCATGCGCGGTGGATGCTCGAACACAGCGCTCTTCCGGCCGTGCTGATCGCTGCCGAGCTGGGATTTTCCGACAGCTCGCATTTCGGCCGGAGCTTCAAGGCGCGCTATGGCATGACCCCCGCCCATTTCCGCCAGATCAGCCGTCAGGAGGCCAGACCACCGGCCGCCCGGCCAGCGGCGGGGGAGTACGACGGCACGAATGCCGACCGCCGGGTCTTCGACCAGGATCATGCGCCGGAGTCATAAGCGAAGAAACGAGCGTGTGCCCGCATCTTCGCCGAGGACACACCCGTTCAGGCGGCTTTGCGCCGCTGGAAGGGCCCATGCGGAATTTCCGGTGGGGCGAAGCTCTCGGCCTTCGCCCGATCCCACCGTCCATACCAATCGGCCAGTTCGGGGATTTCCTGGCCCGAAACAAGGAATCCTTCCGGCAGGTACGGATAGGCCTCGTTGCCGTCGAGGAACTCGTTTTCCTTTTGCCGGAACATGAAGTGATACGGCATGAAATCGCTGGGATTGCTCAAGCCGGCAGCCCCTGCAATCTCGCCCAATGCCTGCATCGTATTGCGGTGAAAGCGCGCCACCCGGTCGCTCTTGTCGCCGACATCGATCGCGCGCTGGCGGATGGGATCCTGCGTCGCGATGCCGACAGGGCATTTGTTGGTATGGCAGGACTGCGCCTGGATGCAGCCTATGGCGAACATGTAGCCGCGCGCGGCATTGCACCAGTCGGCGCCAAGCGCCAGGGTGCGGGCAATATCGAAGGCCGAGACGATCTTGCCGGCGGCGCCGATCTTGACTTCGTGCCGTATCCCGGCGCCGCGCAGCGTATTGTGCACGAACGTGAGCCCCTCGAGCATCGGCATGCCGACGCGATTGGCGAATTCCACTGGCGCGGCGCCCGTTCCGCCCTCGGCCCCGTCGACGACGATGAAATCGGGGATGATGCCGGTTTTGAGCATGGCCTTGACCATGCTCATGAATTCGCGGCGATGCCCGATACACAGCTTGAAGCCGACCGGTTTGCCGCCGGAAAGCTCCCGCAATTGGCCGATAAACCTCATGAGGCCGATCGGTGTCGAGAAGGTGCTGTGGGCCGCCGGCGAGACGCAGTCCATGCCCATCGGGATCCCGCGCGCTTCGGCGATCTCCTGGGAGATTTTCGAAGCCGGGAGCATGCCGCCATGGCCGGGCTTCGCCCCTTGGCTCAGCTTCAGCTCGATCATCTTGATCTGCGGATCGGCGGCGAGTTCGGCGAATTTCTCGGGCGAGAAGCTGCCATCGTCGTTGCGGCAGCCGAAATAGCCGGAAGCCACCTGGTAGATCAGGTCGCCGCCGCCCTGCCGGTGATAGCGGCTGATCCCGCCCTCGCCCGTATCGTGGGCGAAACCACCCTTTCTCGCACCGGTGTTGAGCGCCAGAATGGCGTTGGCCGACAACGACCCGAAGCTCATCGCCGAAATATTGTACAAACTGGCATTGTACGGCCGTTTACAGGCGGAGCCGCCGATGCGGACCCGAAAATCCATATCGGCAATCGTCACGGGCGTGGCCGAGTGGGTGAGCCACGCATAGCCGGAGCTATAGACATTCTCGATCGTCCCGAAGGGGCGCTTGTCTTCGACGCCCTTCGCCCGCTGGTAGACGAGGCCGCGGTCCTGACGGCTGAACGGCACCTCGTCACGATCGCTCTCGATAATGTATTGCCTGATCTCCGGCCGGAAGCTCTCGAGCAGGAAGCGCAGGTGCCCGACCGTCGGATAGTTGCGCAATATCGAATGGCGGCGCTGACGCAGATCGTGAATGCCTAAAGCGAACAACGCCCCTGAAACCGCCGCAACGATGAACAGCCATTGGCTGTAGACCGTTGCCCCGACGAGCGAGGCGAGCGTCACGAGGCCGGCAGCCGCAAAAACGGCATAGCGCTGGTATGAGAGGATAGTCTTCACCATTTTGGGATTGTTTCGAAGCGTCCGTAGGCGGCAGATAGGGGAGCTCTTATCTTGGCCGGTCCGGAACGGATAAGCAATGGTGGGCGAACCGTTCCGGTGATGGATCTCCTGGCTGCCGCCTTGGCACGTTATAGGATCGCGCAGCGCCGATTGAGCAGGCAGCCTCGAAACTTAGCCGATCTTGGCGGCGCCGCACATCCTCGCAGGACAAACCGCAACTGAATCAGACTGGAGCCCGAGGTTCGGACGGCTCATGGCCGTTCGTGCGATCCGGCATTCCCTCCGGAGTCAGTGTGCGGACGATACTGTCATCCAGAGCCTCGTAGTCGTGATAGGCAATCGTCCGGTAGAGGTCCTTACGGGTCTGCATGCGCTCCAGCATGTTCTGCGTGCCGCCATCACGGACAATGGCTTCGTACAGGTCTTCGTGCGCCTTTGCCGCCACTCGGAGGGCGCTGACAGGCCAGATAACCATACGATATCCCATGTCCTGGAACTCGTTCGCGCTGAAGAACGGCGTTTTTCCAAACTCGGTCATGTTCGCCAGCAGCGGGGCGTTCACGCGTCTTGCGAACTCCCGAAACATTTCGGCATCGTGAAGGGCCTCGGGGAAGATCGCGTCGGCGCCGGCCTCGAGATAGAGCTTTGCGCGCGCGACAGCGCCCTCAAGCCCTTCGCTCGCAGCCGCATCCGTCCGCGCGATGATATGGAGATGGCGGCGCGCTTTCGCGGCGGCGGCGACTTTTGCAGCCATGTCCTGCGGTGAAGCCAGCTTCTTGTCGTTCAGATGCCCGCATTTCTTGGGCAGAATCTGATCCTCGATATGGACCGCGGCGGCGCCCGCATCCTCGAAACTGCGGACCATATGCATGACGTTGAGGACCTCGCCATACCCCGTGTCGCCGTCCACGAGGATCGGCAGACCGGACGAACGGGCGATCTGCCGGATGAAGAAGCAGACCTCGTCGACCGTAATGATGCCCAGATCCGGCAGCCCCATCGATGCACTCATCGCCGCCCCCGACAGATAGAGCGCGCCAAATCCCGCTGCCTTGGCCTGGAGCGCCGCCAGACCGTTGTAGGCTCCCGGGATCTGCAGGATTTCGGGGCGGCCCAGCAACTCACGGAACCGGTCTCCGGCGCTGGTCGTGGGAAGGTCTTTTGCAACGAGATACGGCATCGTGGAACCCTTCTTCATTCTCTTGTGACTTAAGCAATGTCGGATGGCCCGGCCTCAACGGCCGTGGCTTTCACGCAAGGACTGGTTTCGCTCAGGCGCCGGGGCCATCAGCCGGCTTGGGCACGAGGCGACTCGGGACGAGCACGGCCCCTTCCATGAGGCGCCGAGCCGTCCTGTAGACGACGGCCTCCTGGGCGAAGGCTTCTCCATCCTTCGCCCCTACCACGGACGCGACGGGGATAACCCCGGACGGGTGGGCGACCCGGATATCGGCCTCGGAACCGGGATCCGAGGAGGCCAGCCGGCTCGCGACCGTGCCTGGAATTCTCACGGCCACCGCCAGGCACATGGCGGCGGTCAGCGGGGTCGCGCGGTGAGGCTGCCCGGCCGAGATCATGCGGGTCATGATGTCCATGTCGGCCGCAGACAAGCGGCTTCCTTTCAAAGTGGTGGCTTCCCCCGGGGCTGCGAGAAGCGACACGATGGGAAGATTTCGCGTGCGTGTCCGCGCCTCATCCTCGTCCGCGACGATCCCCATTCTCACGGCGGCCGCCACCCGGAGCGCCTCGAACAGCGCGAGCGCCTTCGGGTTGCCCGCCAGCTCGTCCGGATGTTCAGAGCCCGTGAAGCCCAAGGCCGCGGCTTCCACGAACACGGTGGGATTGGCCGCGTCGACCAGAGACACGGCAATCCGTCCGACGCCCTCGATATCGAGAAGGTCCTGCGCATGCCCGGTCGGCAGCAGCCGACCGGTCGCCGCCCCGCCGGGCTCCAGGAAGGACAACCGGATCGGAGCCCCCGTCCCGGCCACTCCGTCCAAATGGAAATCGCCTTCGACGGCGGCCCTCCCGTCGACAACCGGGAACTGGGCGACAATGATCTTGCCCGTATTCGTATTATGAATCCGGACTTTTGCGACCGAGCCGTCGGGCCGGACCAGCCCTTCGTCGACCGCGAAGGGCCCGATGGCGGAGGAGATGTTTCCGCAATTCGCCCTGTACTGGACCAACGGCTCTCCGACCGCGACTTGCGCGAAGGTATAGTCCACGTCCGCATCGGGCCTCGTCGACGGGCCCACGACGGCGACTTTCGACAGGGATGAAATCCCGCCTCCCAGCCCATCGAGCTGACGTCCGTTCGGATCCGGGCTCCCGATCGCGGCGAGAAAGATGGGATCCCAATCGGCTTTGTCGTTGGGAAGATCCTCGGGCCTGAAGACGATCGCGCGGCTGGTCCCGCCCCGCATGTAGACGGCTCGAACTGGAATCTGTGGCATATCGGGTGACCTTGTCGACGGGTTCGGTCTCAGGATTGTCCGTTGTGGCTCTGCAGGCGGCGAAGCACGAAGGGCAGGATTCCTCCCGCACGCCAGACCTGGACGTCGCTCTCGCTGTCCAACCGGCACGTCAACGGCACGGTGGTCGCCGAGCCGTCCGTCCGGATGATCCGGCACTCCACGACGGCTCCGCGCTGCGCCTGGCCGGCCATATCGTCGATCTCGAATCTCTCGGTGCCGTCCAGTCCGAGCGTCGTCCGCGTCACCCCGTTCAGGAACTGGAGAGGCAGAACGCCCATGCTCGCAAGGTTGGCCCGGTGAATCCGCTCGAAGCTCTCCGCGATCACGACGCGGACCCCGAGGAGCCTCGTTCCTTTCGCGGCCCAGTCGCGGGACGAGCCCGTTCCGTATTCCTTGCCGGCGATCACCACGAGGGGGGTTTCATCGGATGCGTAGCGGGCGGCCGCCTCGAAAACAGGCATGACGTCGCCGCTCGGCTGATGCCGCGTGAAGCCGCCCTCGATTCCGGGAACCATCTCGTTGCGAAGGCGGATATTGGCGAACGCGCCCCGGACCATCACCTCGTGGTTGGCTCGCCGCGCTCCATAGGCATTGAAGTCGCGGACAGACACCCCCTGCTCCGTCAGGTAGCGCCCCGCGGGTGAATGGGCGGGAATGTCGGAGACGGGCGAGATGTGATCGGTCGTGATGCTGTCCCCCAGGAGCAGGAGCGGACGGGCGCCCACCAGGCTGTGCGAGGATTGCGGCTGCCCGGTCGTCTCCCCATCGAAATAGGGGGGGCAGCGAATATAGGTGCTTTCCTGATCCCATGGAAACAAGCTCCCCGTGCTCCCGCTGAGAGCGGTCCATTCACCCTCTCCGGCGAAGAGCTCGGCATAGGAGCGGCGGAACAGATCGGGCGACAGGGTGCGACCGAGCACTTCGGCGATCTCCGCGGATGTCGGCCAGATCTCTTGAAGCAGGACCGGACGGCCTTCGGGCGTGGTTCCGACAGGCTCCCGGGTCAAGTCGACCGTCACGCGTCCTGTCAGGGCATAGGCGACGACCAAAGGCGGCGACATCAGATAATTCGCGCGGGCCAGAGGATGAATGCGGGCCTCGAAGTTCCGGTTTCCCGAAAGCACGGAGCACACCACGAGATTCTTGTCGCGGACCGCCTCGTCGACCCAGGGGGCGAGCTGCCCGGAATTGCCGCCACAGGTGGCGCAGCCGTAGCCGGCGACCTGAAATCCGAGCCGATCGAGATCAGCCTGAAGACCGCTCTCCTCGAGGTAGCCGCCCACGACCCTGGAGCCGGGCGTCAAGGAGGTCTTGACCCAGGGCTTGACCTCGAGCCCCAGCGCGACCGCCTTCCTGGCCACGAGACCGGCCGCGATCATGACGGCCGGGTTGGAGGTGTTCGTGCAGCTCGTGATGGCCGCGATCACGACGGCGCCATCCCCGACTTCGTCATCGGCCTCCGGAGGCGCGGGAACCTGCATTTCGGTCCGGAAGTTCTCCGGCACCCGGTGGAGCGGCACGCGATCCTGCGGTCGCCGCGGACCCGCGGCGCAGGGCTCCACATCGCCGAGATCGAACGGGATGATCGTGTTGAAATCCGGCTCCTGCGCTCCGGCCTCGCGCCAGAGCCCCTGAACCTGGCAATAGGCCTCGATGAGCGCGACTTGGCTCTCCTCGCGCCCCGTCAGACGGAGATAGTCCAGGGTCGCCCGATCGATGGGGAAGAAAGCGCAGGTCGATCCATATTCGGGCGCCATGTTGGCGATCGTCGCCCGGTCGGCCACGGCAAGATCGTCGAGGGCCGGCCCGGTGAACTCGATCAGCTTGTCGACGACGCCGACGGAGCGCAGGCGCTGGGTGAGCGTGAGAACGAGGTCGGTCGCCGTCACCCCAGGCCGGAGCCGGCCCGTGAGCCTCACCCCCACAACATCCTGAAAGGACACCGCGAGAGGAAGCCCGAGCATGGCCGCCTCGGCCTCGATGCCGCCGACACCCCAGCCGAGAACGCCCAGGGCATTGATCATCGTGCTGTGGCTGTCCGTGCCGACCATCGTGTCGGGAAAGGCGACGATTGCGTCGTCATGCCGCTCGACGCGGATCACGGAAGCGACGTGCTCGAGATTGACCTGATGGAGGATGCCGGAGCCCGGCGGCACCACACGCAACGTGTTGAAGGCTTGCTGGGCCCATTTCAGGAAGCGGTACCGCTCCGTGTTGCGCTGGTATTCATAAGCGAGATTCCTGTTGAAGGCGCCGGCATGGCCGGCCTCGTCGACGATCAGGGAATGATCGACGACAAGATCGACGGGAATCAGCGGATTGACGCGGCTCGCATCGTCCCCGAGGCCCTGCATCGCGCTCCGCATGGCCGCGAGATCGACGAGGCCCGGCACTCCGGTATAATCCTGCATCAGCACGCGCGCCGGATGAAACGCGACTTCGGCCTGTTGTCCGGACCGAGGCTTCCAGTTGGCGAGCGCCAGCACGTCCTGGTCCGAGATCCCGTTTCGGCCGGAATTGCGGACCATGTTCTCGAGCAGGATCTTGAGGCAGAACGGCATCCGCCCAATGTGGGCAAGGTCGTTCCGCTCGAGCGCTTTCAGGGAAAAATACGCGATTGGCTGCCCGCCGACATCGAGGGTCCGACGGATGCTTGCTTTCAGGGACATCATGAAATCCGTGTTCGAAACGACGACATTATCGCTGCAGCTTGTGCTTCGACGTGCTTGAGGACGCGCCCGGGACCGCCCCGGGCGCGGCACCGACCGACAAGCCCGCCCTCGCGGCGGCGATGTGACGACGCATGGTCAGCTCGGCCAGCTCCGCGTCGCGATCCGCCAGGGCGTCCGCAATCCGGCGGTGTTCGACGAAGGCGCGCCGCACGCGCCCGGCAATTCGCCTCTGCCGACGGCGGCACAGACGGATGAGATTGTAATACTCGCCGCAGAGGAGATTGATGAGGGTCTCGTTGCGGCTGCACTTGACGATGAAAAGATGAAAATCGTCGTCGGGATCGCCCTGAAGATCCTCGATGTTGAAGGTGCTTTCGTCGAGATGGGCCTCATGCCGGGCCAGGATGAGCCGCAGCTGCTCGATTTCGGCGTCGCTGATCCGGATTGCCGCTTCCCGCGCGGCCATTCCTTCGAGCGCCTCGCGCACCACGAAGATCTCCTGGATCTTCTCGGGCGTCAGCTCGATCACACGGGCGCCGACATGCGGGGCGCGCGTCACGAGCTTCCGCTCCTCCAGACGGCTGATGGCCTCCCTCAGAGGAGCCCTGCTGGTCCCGAGCTGTCGCGCCAGCTCCGGCTCGCTCAGCTTCTCACCCGGCTGGAGCTGCCCCCGCAAGATGGCATCGCTGAGCTGGTTCAGGATGCGGTCGGCCGTGGTCAGCCTCTCATCCGCATCGTTTGATGGCTCTCCTGACATTCGGCGTCTCCTCACCCAGGTCTCTACACTCCTCTCGGCTCAATCGTCAAGAAGTGTCGACAATATTTGGATTATTTGGCCATATCTTGTCACAATAGCCGTGCCAGAGAGCGCAATTGTCGACATCCATGCTTGACAATCCATCGGCTCCGGGATCGAATGAGAGACATGCAGCGTGCAATATCGATCCGCTGCCAACAACAAGCCGCCCAACTGCGTGGAGAAGGCGGCCGTCAATCGATGAACCCAAGCAGCACGCCGCTGCCAGAGGCATCTCTGTAAAAAACGCTCCGGAGGAACCATGCCCTACTCTCGCAGAACAATCCTGCACACCGCCGTTGCAACTGTCTTCGCAACGATCCTTTCGACTGCCGCCATTGCCCAAGACAAGGACTTCAAGATCCTGATCCCGAGCGGTCCGGGCGGAGGCTGGGATCAGACGGCGCGCGCCATGCAGCAGGCCATGACGCAATCAGGCGTCGCCAAGGGCGTGCAGGTCACGAACGTTCCGGGCGCCGCCGGAGCCATCGGCCTCGCTCAATTCGTGAACAACACGAAAGGCGATCCCAGCCAGCTCATAATGAGCGGATCGGCCATGGTGAGCGGAATCCTGACGAACAACGCACCGGTCAAACTCGATCAGGTGACGCCGATCGCTCGCTTGATGGCGGAATACCTCGCCGTCGTGGTACCGCCGGATTCTCCGATCAAGACGGCGAAGGACCTGATGGATCGCGTGAAGGCCGATCCCGCCAAAGTCACCTGGGGCGGCGGAGCGGCAGGCGGGATCGATCATGTCGCCGTAGGCCTGTTCACGAAACTGGCCGGAGCGGATCCGGCAAAAATGAATTATGTCGCCTTCTCGGGCGGTGGTGAGGCCCTCGCGGCGATCCTCGGCGGCAAGGTGACGGCCGGCATCTCCGGCTACGGCGAGTTCGAAAGCCAGATCAAGGCCGGCAAGCTGCGCCTGATTGGGATCACGTCGGCCAGCCGCATTCCCGAGATCGATGCTCCGACTTTCAAGGAACAGGGAGTCGATCTCGAGGTGTTGAACTGGCGCTCGGTGATGGCGGCGCCCGGCATTACGCCCGAACAGAAAAAGGACATCATGACGACCATCGAGGCGATGGCGAAATCGAAGGAATGGCAGGAGATTCTCAAGCAGAAGAACTGGGCCGATTCCTACCTGCCGGGCGACGCCTTCGCCAAATTCCTGGCGGAGGATCAGGCGCGCACCAAGGAGGTTCTGACCTCCCTGGGACTTGTCAAATCATAGGCGGACGTCTCCGCGCTCTCCGACAAACGCCGCGCCTTCGCGCGGCGTTTCCTTATCTCGCGCCATTCTCGGCGGCGTGGCTCCGGTTCGCCGTCCGACGATGCAACACAGCGCCGATGCCGGTCAGTTCGGCGCCGCGCAGTCCCGGTGTGAGATCGGGAACCAAACGGCGACAGTGTCCGTTGGTCGCCCTGGCTCTCGGTGTCGGAGCAGCCGGTTTGCGGTCGTTGCTTTGGTTTGGAGTTTCCTTCATGCGACAAGCCCCGAAATCATCTCGATACGCGCAGGACGAAAGGGCCCGGCCGGCCATCGAAACCTTTCCGGTCGCGTGAAGGTGTCCGATGCGGGACAACCAGCACAGCGTCGGGGAAGAGCATAAAGGCACGCGATCGGCCCCCGTCCATGCCTATCTGTACGACGCGGACGGCCATGATCGCGAGGTGGCGCTCGACGGGCTGTGCATCCGGGATCTCGGCTGGCGCAACCTGCTCTGGGTCGATGTGGGCACCCGGGACCGTCAGGTCCTCGAGCCCCTGGTCGGGCTGTTCGATCTCAAGAGGGATTCACTTCGCGAGTTGCTGCGCCCGCAGGACGACCTCTATCTCGACAATTATGGAGAATATTTCCAGTTCGACGTCATGGCGCTCAGCCCGGCAGGCGAGAGCGGACACGAGGCATTGCTGCCGAGGCACCGGGCCGTGCACCTGGAATTTCTCGTCGGGCCGCGATGGATCATGACCGTCCATGACGCGGACCTGCCGTTCCTGAGAGCCTTTCGCGAACAGGACAAGGGCGAAACCCTGATCGGCGCCTTGAGCCCGCCGGCCCTTGTGGCGTCGCTCCTCGATTGGCATCTCACCGCCTATTTCGATGCCCTGGCGGCCCTTGAGGCCTTCCTCGACCGCCTGGATGAGACCATGCTGACCCGCGCCGCCAAGCGCAGCCTGCTGCCGGGCGTCGTCGAGGTGCGCCGGCGCGTGTCGCGGCTCCGGCGGCTGCTCGCGTCGCACCGTCTCGTGTTCTATGGCCTGTCCCGGCCCGATTTCGCCCACGTGGTGGAATCGGACGCATCCTCGCATTATCGCTCCTTGGAGCGGCGTTTCGAGCGAGCGGTGGACGCGGTCGATCATGCCCGGGATCTCGTCAACGGGTCCTTCGACCTCCTTACAACACGCACGGCCGAGGCGACCAACGACTTGGTGCGCCGCCTCACCTTCGTCACCCTCCTGCTGGGCGTGTTCAGCGCCATTGCCGGCATTTTCGGGATGAATTTCGAGATCCCGTATTGGCATTGGGGAGCGGAGGGCTTCTGGGGCGTGATCTCGGCCCTGGTGGCCGTGAGCATCGGCGTGACCGTGATCGCCCGGCGCAGAAACTGGATCTAGAGCATCGGACGCGGGAAGTGGGAACCGGTTTTGCGTGCAAAGATGCTCAAAAGCATCAACTGACAGCATCGGATGTGGGTTCGAACCCACATCCGATGCTGTGGAGCTGATCCCACTGGCGTGGAATCGGCTCATTTCTTTGGTGTACCGCATCCTTGACGGCGAACCGAAGCCCCTTCGCCGAAGAAGGCTCCGGGCCTTGACGTTCAGATGGCCTTGACGTTCAGATGGCCTGGACGAGCTGATCGATGCTGGCCTTGGCGTCGCCGTAGAACATGCGGGTATTGTCCTTGTAGAAGAGCGGGTTTTCGATTCCGGAATAGCCCGTCCCCTGGCCGCGCTTCGACACGAAGACCTGCTTGGCCTTCCAGACCTCGAGAACCGGCATCCCGGCGATCGGGCTGTTCGGATCCTCCTGGGCCGCCGGGTTCACGATATCGTTCGAGCCGATGACGATGACCACGTCCGTCGCGGCAAAGTCCTCATTGATCTCGTCCATTTCCAGCACGATGTCATAAGGAACCTTGGCCTCCGCGAGCAGCACGTTCATGTGCCCCGGCAGGCGGCCGGCGACCGGATGAATGGCGAACCGCACCTCTTTGCCCTTGGCGCGCAGCCGCCGCGTCAGTTCCGACACCGATTGCTGGGCCTGCGCCACAGCCATGCCGTAGCCCGGCACGATCACGATGCTGTCCGCCTCCTCGAGCGCCGCCGCCACGCCGTCGGCATCGATGGCGATCTGCTCGCCGGCGATCGCCATGACCGGACCGGCGGTGGTGCCGAACCCGCCGAGGATCACGCTGATGAAGCTGCGGTTCATCGCCTTGCACATGATGTAGCTCAGGATGGCACCCGAGGAGCCGACCAGCGCGCCCGTGACGATCAGAAGATCGTTGCCGAGGGTGAACCCGATGGCTGCGGCCGCCCAGCCCGAATAGCTGTTGAGCATCGAGACCACCACGGGCATGTCGGCCCCGCCGATTCCCATGATCAGATGATAGCCGATGAAGAACGCCAGAAGCGTCATCGCCACCAGCGTCCAGATGCCGGCCCCGTTCACGTACATCACGCCAAGCGCCAGCGAGAGCAGCGCCGCGCCGGCATTGAGCCCATGCCCGCCGGGCAGCTTCTTCGCCTTGCCGCTGACCTGGCCGGCGAGCTTGCCGAAGGCGATCACAGAGCCGGTGAACGTCACCGCGCCGATGAACACGCCCAGAAACACCTCGACCTTGAGGATCGCGATCTCGACCCCGGTCTTGTGCGCGAGCACCCCGGCAAAGCCCGTGAGCGCCTGCCGCGCGGCCTCGTCCAGGGCGAGCACGCGGGTGAGTTCGAGTTCGGCATTGAAGCCGATGAACACGGCCGCGAGACCCACGAAGGAGTGCAGCGCCGCCACCAGCTGCGGCATCTCGGTCATCTCGACCCGTTTCGCCACGTACCAGCCCAGGCCCGAGCCGATCACCAGCATGACGGCGATGACGGCATAATGGCCGACGCCGGGGCCGAACACGGTCGCGCCCACCGCCAGCGCCATGCCGGCCATGCCGTACCAGACGGCGCGCTTGGCGCTCTCCTGGCCCGACAGGCCGCCGAGCGACAGGATGAACAGGATGGCGGCCGCCACATAGGCCGCGGAGACGATTCCAACGCTCATCGGACGATCCTACTTCAAGACTTCTGGAACATGGCGAGCATCCGGCGCGTGACCAGGAAGCCGCCCACGATGTTGATCGTGGCGATCAGGACCGACAGCGCGGCGAGAGCCATCACGAGCCAGTGGCTCGACCCCACCTGCAGCAACGCGCCCAGGATCACGATACCGGAAATGGCGTTGGTCACGGCCATCAGCGGCGTGTGCAGCGCATGGCTCACGTTCCAGATCACCTGGAAGCCGACGAAGCAGGCGAGCGCGAAGACGATGAAATGGGCCATGAAGCTCGCCGGGGCGTAGGCTCCCATCAGGGCGACCAGGAGGCCGCCCAGGACCAGCAGCCCGACCTGTGCCCTGGTCTGGCTCCGGAAGGCTGCCACCTCCTGCGCGCGCTTCTCCGCGGGGGTGAGCTCCTTCGGCTTTTCCTTCGGTTTGGCGGCGGCGATCGCCCGCACCTTGGGCGGCGGCGGCGGATAGGTGATGGCCGCCTCGTGCGTCACGGTCGCCCCGCGGATCACGTCGTCGTCCATGTCGTGGACGATGGCGCCATCCTTCTTCGGCGTCAGATCGGCCACGAAGTGGCGGATGTTGTTGGCATAGAGGGTCGAGGCCTGAGCGGCCATGCGGCTCGGGAAATCGGTGTAGCCGACGATGGTGACGCCGTTCTCGGTCACGATCTTCTCGTCGGGCACGGTCAGGTCGCAGTTGCCGCCGCGCTCGGCCGCGAGATCGACGATCACGGAGCCGGGCTTCATGGCCTCGACCATGTCGTGGGTCCACAGCTTCGGGGCCGGCCGTCCGGGAATCAGCGCGGTCGTGATGACGATGTCGACCTCGGGCGCGAGCTCGCGGAACTTGGCGAGCTGCTTCTCGCGGAACTCGGGGCTGGAGGGCGCGGCATAGCCGCCGGTGGCGGCGCCGTCCTGCGCCTCCTCGAACTCCAGGAACACGAATTGGGCGCCCATGGACTCGATCTGCTCGGCGACCTCGGGGCGCACGTCGAACGCATAGGTGATCGCGCCGAGCGAGGTCGCCGTTCCGATGGCGGCGAGCCCCGCGACGCCGGCGCCGACGACGAGCACCTTGGCGGGCGGGATCTTGCCGGCCGCCGTGACCTGGCCGGTGAAGAAGCGGCCGAAATGGTTACCGGCCTCGATCACGGCGCGGTAGCCGGCGATATTGGCCATCGAGGAGAGCGCGTCCATCTTCTGGGCGCGGGAGATGCGCGGCACCATGTCCATGGCGATGAGGGTGACGCCTTGCGCCCTCGCCAGTTCCAGGAGCTCGGCATTCTGCGCCGGCCAGAAGAACGAGATCAGCGTCTGGCCGGGACGCAGCTGCGCGACCTCGGCCGCGACAGGCGGCTGGACCTTCGCCACCACCTCCACGGCGGCGAGCAGGGATGCGGCATCCGGCACGACGGTCACGCCGGC
The DNA here is from genome assembly GCF_047497095.1 of Microvirga sp. M2. NCBI lineage: Bacteria > Pseudomonadati > Pseudomonadota > Alphaproteobacteria > Hyphomicrobiales > Methylobacteriaceae > Microvirga > Microvirga sp. M2. Next base: position 735,071 of record NZ_CP134064.1, on the reverse strand, counting down.
CTGAGCGTAGGCCGCATCCGACAGTCCCGCGCTCGCCCCGGCCCCGGCCTCGACAAAGCACGCATGTCCGAGCTTCTGCATCTGACGCGCGGATTCCGGCGTCAGAGCGACACGCCTCTCGCCAGGAGAGATCTCCTTGAGTGCCCCTATCTTCATCGTCTGAGATCCTTAGAAACGTCGGTGAGCCCGGCCGATCATGCCGTCGCGGAACATCGCCGGCAAGCGGGTCGGCCGAGCCGTTGAGGCGGGCGGCCCGCCGGGACGAGACCCGGCGGGATTGGAATATGGGCTTCTAGAGTATCGGACGCGAAAAGTGGATTCCACTTTTCGCTAGCACGGCTCCCTGGGGTCCGCACGATGGGCCGGCGTTCAACGTTGCGCGAGCCTAATGCGAGACAAGAACGCCCTTGGACTCGAAGATATCGCGAATCTGCCGGACATAGCCGTGATAGGCCTTGTCCTCGTGCGTCCGCGTCCATTGGCGGGGGCGTGGCATGTCGATCTTGAGGTCGAGATCGACACGGCCGGGGCGCGGCGACATGACGAGCACGCGATCGGCCAGGAACACGGCTTCGTCGATGCCATGGGTGATGAACAACACGGTATTTCGAACCCGCAGCCACATCGATTGCAGATCCATGATCATCTGCTCGCGCGTCAGGGCATCGAGGGCGCCGAAGGGCTCGTCCATGAGGAGCAGACCCGGCTCCTGGATCAGCGCCCGGCAGATCGCAACGCGCTGACGCATGCCGCCCGAGAGTTCGGAGGGATATTTATTGCCGAAGCCTTTGAGGCCGACCTGCGCGAGTAGCTCCTCGGCCCGCGCGCGGTATTTGGCAAGATCCAGGTGCTTGATCTCGATGGGAAGCAGGATGTTGTCGAGGACCGTGCGCCAGTAGAGAAGAAGATCCGATTGAAAGACCACCCCGGTCTTGGGGTGGGGCCGGTTGACCTTTTCGCCGTCGATCGCGATGTTGCCGGTCGAAGCAGGTGTCAGACCCGCGAGCAGCGAGAGCAACGTGCTCTTGCCGCACCCGCTCGGTCCGACCACCGCCACGAAGCTTCCCGGCTCGATGTGGAGATCGATTTTGTCGAGGGCGAGGACGTCGTCGTCCTCTCGCGTCTGGTAGCTTTTCGAGAGCCTCGATATGTCGACTGCGGCCCCGCTGGTCTGGCTAGAGATACCCATTGAACTGCCTCACTGTACGTCCCTTGATGTGACCGAACGCCATTCGCGTGTCTCACTTGCACCTGTCTTACTTGGCAGCATCGCGCTTGTAGGTGACGCGAGACTCCACCATATCGACGACGAAGTACAGCAGAACGCCGATCGCCGAGATCGTCACGACCGTTGCGAAGTTGAGCGTGGTGTCGAACAGCGAGTTCGCCTGAAGCTGCAGATATCCGAGGCCCCGTTCGGCGGAAACGTATTCGCCGATGACCGCTCCGATCACGGCCAGAGAGACCGCCACCTTGAAGCCCCCGAAGATGTTCGGCAGCGCCGCGGGAAGGCGGATCTTGAAGAAGATCTGCCATTCGTTCGCCCCCATGGAGCGGGCCAGGTTCACGAGATTCTTGTCGAGGGACTGCAGGCCGACGACGGTCGAGATCACGATCGGAAAGAAGGAGATCAGGAACGCGAGCGTGATCTTCGGTGCCCAGCCGTAGCCGAGATACAGGACGAGGATGGGCGCGAGGGCGACCTTCGGCACCGTCTGCAGCGCAACGAGGATCGGGTAGATCGCCCGCTCGAAGGGCTTGGAATAGAAGATCGACAAGGCCAGCGGAATGCCGATCGCCGCTCCGAAGGTGAATCCCGCGATGACCTCGAAAAGCGTGACGTAGGAATGGGCCGCGAGCAGCGGAATTTCGCTGACGATGCGCTTTGCGATCGCCAGCGGCGTCGGCAGAACGAACTCGGAGAGGCCCAACAGCGGAACCAGGGCCTGCCAGGTCCCGATCAGGACAGCCGCCAGGATGAGCGCCGAGTAGCGCTCCATCCATGTGCTCCGTGCCTTTTTCTTGCGCTTCATGCTCTTCGACTGCTTCCCCAGCGCCTGACCGACGCCGACAATATCTGTGCTCGCCACCGTAGCCTCACTGCTTCAGAAGTTCGTTGGTGTAGAAGGAGGACAACGGCTTGACGCTGCCGATATCCTCGTCGAGCTTGATGAGCTCGATCGCATTGGAGATGACTTTCTCGTCGATCCAGCCCATGGGCTTGCCGTCCGGACTCGGCATCGACGCGGAAGTCGCCTCGATCTGCTTCTGGATGACCTTGTCGGACGGACCGCCCTGCCAGACCCCCTTCAGGACCGCCGTCGCGCCGGCGGGATCGGCTCGGGTCGCATCGATCGCTTTTGCGTTCGCCGTGAGGAACTTTCTGAGTGTCGCTCCCTTCTTCTCGATGCCTGAATTGCTGGCCACAAGGGCCAATCCAGGCACTCCCAGCCCGTATTCCGGCAGGTCGAGGGTCGGGAACGTGGTTCCGGTTCGCTCCTCCAGCACGGGAAGGTCGTTGGTCCGGTAGACGCTGACCACGTCGACCTGCTTCTGCAGGAATTGAGGAACCCGCGACTGCGCATCCATCTGGATCTTCTTGACCTTGCTGCAATCGACCTTGTTGATGTCGCAGAAGGCGCTGAGGTAGGAGGTGCCCGTCTCGCCGACGGCATGGGCGACCGTCTTGCCCTCGAGATCCTTCGGCGTCTTGACCGGTTTGTCTGGATGCGAAATGAGCGCGATGGGCGTCGTGGGCTGATACAGGGCGATGATCTTGACGGGCATCCCTTTCTGAATGGCCGAAATCGCGAAGATCCCTGGGAGCACGACGACATCTTCCTGGCCCTGGATCAGGGCGCCGAGCGCGGCCTGTGCGCCCGCCCCTTCGCCGAGCTTCGGTGTCAGGCCCGCGTCCTTGTACAGCCCTTTCTGCTCTCCCAGATAGAAAAAGCCGTATTCGCCCTTCAGCTTCCAGCTGAACCGGACATTGATGTCCTCGGCCATCGCGCTTTGACTTGCCAGGGTGGCGGCGATGACAGCACTCGCCGTTAGCGCAACCCTTCGAACGAGACCTGCGGCATGAGACATTCTTCCCTCCCGAATACGACGCCCTGTGGCGCCATCTTTCTCTGAGCGGCCTGCCCTCTTCTATGGTGAGCGTGGAGGCATTTACGAACCGCAGACTTGATCTCATGTTGTGATCACAAATTGACGGTGTCAAGGGCAAGTTTCAGTCGTCTGTCGTTCGAAACGAACTCTCCCGCGAAAGACATCTGCGGCCTGCCGTGATGCTATAGCGTGGGTGAAAGAGACTTGTCGTCACGGCGGTCGGCGGCCCGGAGCATCGGACGTGACAAGTGGATTTGCACTTTTGGGATCGATGCGATGCTCCCTTCCTGGAAAGAGCGCATCGTTCCGGCGAAAAACCGGGTCCACATTCTCGCACGATGCGCTCGCGAAACCGACGGGGCCGATCGGGATTGCCGGACCAAACCTTCCTTCGAAGGACGGGGAGCAGCGCTCCCGCCCAACGGGTCTCGAGGAGCATGCCGGCATCGACCGCAAAAATGGGAACCGGTGTTGCGGGCAAGGTTGCACGCCAGGGCAATCGACGGCAAGGGCCTGCCCGGCGAGATCGCAAATCGGCATCCGCGCTTTCCGGAGGCTTCTTGGCGGAGGCTTCTTGGCGGAGGCTTCTTGGCGAGGAGAATTCGTTTCGCCGGCAGAAAAATCATGCGGCAAACCAAGGGGCGGAATGCCGATCCCGCCCCGTTGGAATCAACTTGGGTGCGTGGACGCGAAGGTGCTGGGCAGCGATTTCAGGATGGCGCTTTTGCTGAGATTGCGCGCGATGAAGACCAGCCATCCCTTTCGCCTGCCGTCGGGCCAGGCGGGCAGATATTCCGGGGGATAAACGACGTGCTGCACGCCGTGGATCACGAGGGGGCGCGGATCGCCTGCGACCGGCAAGAGTCCTTTCACGCGCAGGACGCTCCGGCCGCGGTTGACGAGGAGCAGCTCCAGCCATTCCACGAAAGACGGCCAGTCGACTTCGCATGCGACATCGACCGTGAATGTCTCGATCCCGTCGCTGTGCCGGCCGACCGGCAGCGTGGTCGACATCTGGGCATAGCCCGGCTCCCAACTCTCCCGCTCTTCGAAGATATCCTGTGCGCGCGGTATCGCGTTCTTGCGTGAGACGAGCGGGCTGACGCGCGGATTGATCCTGGAAATACCGAGCCTGACGGCATCGAGCTGCCATGGCTCGACGATGTCCGACTTCGTGATGAGGATGGTATCGGCCAGGGCGACCTGCTGGCTCGCCTCCGCGAACCGCCCGATGCTGTCGAGGCCGCTGACGGCGTCCACGGCCGTGACGATGCGCCCTGCCCGGTAGCCGCGCCGCAGGCGAAGGTCGCTCATCACCGCATGCATGATGGGGGCGGGATCGGCAAGACCCGTGGTCTCGACGACGACCTGGCGAAAGCGCACCGCGTCTCCGCGCTGCGCCATCGCCAGGAGGTCCACCAGGGTCGATACGAGATCGTCGCGGACCGCGCAGCACAGGCACCCGGACGAGAGCAGCACGGCATCTGCCGAAACTTCCCGCACGAGAAGATGATCGAGCCCGACCTCGCCGAACTCGTTGATGACGACGGCCGTATCGGCCAGGTCGGGTTGACCGAGGAGGTGCGTGAGAAACGTGGTCTTGCCGCTTCCGAGAAATCCCGTCAGCACATGAACCGGTATTCTCTGATCGGTTTCGGAGGACGACGTCCGCACGGTCAGGCGACCTCGAATATCGCATCCACCTCGACGGCGACGTTGCGCGGCAGGGAGCTGCAGCCGACCGCCGCGCGGGCATGACGCCCCGCCTCGCCGAAGACCGCCACCATCAGGTCGGACGCGCCGTTGATGACCTTGGGATGATCCTCGAAGGCCGGATCGGCATTGACGAAGCCTCCGAGGCGCACGACCCCCACGACCCTGTCGAGATCGCCGTTCAGGGCATGCCGAAGCTGTGCCAGGATGTTGACCGCGCAAAGGCGGGCCGCGGCTTGGCCCTCTTCGATGGATATGCCCGCGCCGAGCTTGCCGGTGAACTTGTCCTGGCCCCCTTCCCGAGGCACCTGCCCGGACACATACACCATGTTGCCCACGCGCCGCGCCGGCACATAGTTCGCAGCCGGAGCGACCGCGTCGGGCAGGCTGATGCCCAGCTCGGCCAACTTATGCTCGTATCGTCCCCCCATCACACACTCTCCTCAAGATACCTTGCGGGCCAAAAAGTCGAATTGCAGCTCCTGCCCCATCGTGAAGGGCAGCTCGATGCCCTGCGATCCGGCGACGCTGAGCAGCGCCCGGCAGGTCGTCCGGATGTCATGGATCACCCCGCGCTTCGCGGCCGTGGCGTTTCCCGCCTTCAGGGCCGTCAGGATGGCCTCGTGGTCGGATGCGTTCCACGGCATGGAGGGGATCAGCAGCGACATGTACATCGTCGGCCCGAACTGCAGCCAGAGAGACTCGATGAGCGGACTCAGCACTTCGGATTCGGCGGCGTTGTAGAGCGTGAAGTGGAATTCCTGATTGATCGAAAGGCAGTTCATGATGTCGCGCCGTTCGATCGCCGCGAGCAGGTGCTTGTTGATCTTGGCAAGCTCGGTCATCAGGCCCGGCGTCGTCTTTTCGACCGCGAGCTCGGTTGCCATGCCCTCCAGCAGCTCCCTCACGGCGAAGAGATGGCTCAGCTTTTCGGGGTTGAGGCGCGGCACGCGGACCGAGCCGCCCTTCGTCTCCTCAAGGGCATTCGCCGCGACGAGCCGGCTCAACACCTCCCGGACGGGCATCGGGCTGGTTCCCAAAGCCTCGGCGAGCTTGCGCAGGCTCATCACCTGACCGGGCAGAAAAGCGCCGACCATAAGGCCGCGCCGCATGTAGTTCAGAACATGCTCATGGACATGGCCGCGCTCGGGCTTGGTCTGCGCGGGTTTTTCGGTCTTTGATTTGTCGCTCATCGCTGATCCATATTCCGCGCCTTCCGTCTCTTGTCCGAGGCTCTCTGGCTTCGCGGCACGCGGCCCTGAAAGAGTCCTTCAGGCGCCCTCCCCGAAGCGGGATCTCGGCGGTGGAGAGTTGACGGCGCCGGGTTTGTGATCTCATAGTGTGATCAATATTCCAAACCATGCGCGATGGCAACCTGTATTCCCATCCCGCCCTCAAGCGGCCTCACAGCGCGGCCAACGCGGACGCCACGATGCATCATAACACCGCCCTCATCGACAGTCATGGAACGGCTTCCGGCTCTGCCGCCCGGCCGGCGGTTCCCCGAGAACTCTCCAGGTCATGACGAGCCGCGGCATGCCGATGCCGGCTCTCACTCAGGCGATCCTCCGGGAGACGGTTGCCGCCCATGCGGCGCGGGGGCGCTACGTCCTCGGCAATGTGCGCCTCGATCCTTCCACGATGGAGGGATGCCTCACGCCGGCCGCAGGCGCGGATTTCGTCCTCGCCGACCTGACCGTCGAGGCCGGAAAGATCGCCAGGATCGCTGCCGCGCGCCCTGCATCCGGACGCTCCGGCCAGGATGACGCCCCTGTCGTCGATATCGGCGGACAGGTGGCGCTTCCCCTGTTCGTCGACTGCCACACTCATCTCGACAAGGGCCACATCCTGCCCCGGACGGGAGACGTCGATGGCGCCTTCGCGACAGCGTTGTCCGCCGCCAAAGCGGACCGGGAGGCGAACTGGTCGTCCGACGATCTGTTGCGCCGCATGGATTTCTCCTTGCGCTGCGCCCATCACTACGGGACGAGAGCCCTCCGGACGCATCTCGACTCGCAGCCGCCGCAGGACGCGGTTTCGTGGCCGGTCTTCCGGGAGCTTCGGGAGCAATGGCGCGGTCGTATCGACCTGCAGGGCTCCTGTCTTTTCGGCATCGATTTCGCCCGCGACGAGGCGTTCCTCGCGCGTATTTCACAAGTGGTCGCCGCCAGCGGCGGCGTGCTCGGCGCGGTCGCCTATCCTGTCCCCGATCTCGACAGGCTTCTCGACAGGATGTTCGCGGCCGCAGGACGCTACGGCCTCGATCTCGATTTTCATGCCGACGAAACGGCAGACCCGTCGTCGGATTGCCTGCGGCGCATCGCTCTTGCCGCCCTTCGGGCCAAGCCGCGTGGAAACGTGCTGGTCGGACATTGCTGTTCCCTCGCCGGCCAGCCCGCATCGGCGGTCGACGACACGCTCGGCCTCGTGGCCGAGTCCGGCATCGCGGTCGTGTCGTTGCCCACCTGCAACCTTTATCTGCAGGACCGACGGCACGACGGCACGACGCCCCGGTGGCGCGGCGTCACGCTTCTGCACGAGATGAGGCGCCGCGGCATTCCTGTCGTGCTCGGTTCGGACAATACCCGGGATCCGTTCCACGCCTATGGCGATCTCGACATGCTCGAGACCTATCGCCTCGGCACGCGCGTTCTTCATCTCGACAACCCGACCGGGACCTGGCCGACGACCGTTTCGACGATCCCGGCGGCCATCATGGGGCTCGACCGGACCGGAGCAATCCGCGAAGGGCAGAGGGCCGACTTCATTCTGTTCGAGGGCCGTTCCTGGTCCGAGATCCTGTCGCGCCCGGAAAGCAACCGCGTCGTCATCCGCGACGGCTGCCCGCAACCCTCGTCCCTGCCGTCCTATGCAGAGCTCGACGGGCTCGCCGGCCTGGCTCCGGATTGACCCCGACAACAGTTTCGCCCGCCGAGGGAACGGCGGGCGAGCGCATCCAGAAGGAAGCATCGGATTCGATCCCAAACGTGGAATCCACGTTTCACGTCCGATGATCGAGAACGACGGGAAGACGATACCGTCGTCAAACGGCAGCGCCGACCTGATACAGCTCGACCTTGGTTCCGTCCGGATCGGCGATGTAGATCGTCAACCCGTAAGGGCCGTTGTGGAGTTCGTTGTAATAGCGCACACCGGCTTTCTTGAGCTTGGCGTCGAGCGACCGGACGTCATTGACCTCGAACGCGATGTGGTCGAGCTGACGATGACCGGCCTCGCGGCCGTTAATGAGCGCGATGCCCTGATGGAAGGCGGTGAACGGCCGTCCATCGGCGAGCGGCTTGGCCGGCCTGATCGTGAACCCGAGCAGGTCGGTGTAGAAGTCGACCGACTTCTCGATGTCGGACACCATGATCAGCTGATGACCGTAATTCGTCACGCGGGGCTTTATCTGGTCGCCGATCCAGTCGAGAACCTCCGACGAGGAGGCCACCTCGCAGAAATACTGCTTCCAGACCTGCTTGGCCGTGGCTTCCCAATCCGAATTGACGCCGGAAATGCAGTCGTCGACGGCGACGACGTCGAGATCGCGGAGATAGGCTTCACGAATGCTCGTCTCCACGCACGCATTGGTCGTGGCCCCCGTGACGAAGAGGTGCTGCGTGCCGAGCATCTTCAGCATCATCTCGAGGCGTGTCTCGTAGAAGGCTCCGAAACGGTGCTTGCGGATGACGAAGGACGGATCGAACGCGGCCAGGGGCTTGAGCTCGTCGATGATCTCCTCGTCCCAGCTGCCTGCCAGGGCCGAGACCTGCTTGCGGCGCGCCGTATGGCCCAGAAGCTTCTTCTTGGCGCGATTGTGGTCGAGGGCGAAATGCTCCTGCATCGTCCAGATCACCGGGATCCCGACATCCTGGCATCGCTCGATGAGCCGGGCGAGCGGCGGAACGATCGACGCCAGGCGCTTCGTGTCGACCCCGGAGATGCCGAGGGTGCCCTTTTCATGGATGAAGGCGTTCTGCAGGTCGATGACCAGCAGCGCCGACTTGCGGTAGTCGAGGACTTCCAAGCTCATCTGTGTTCCTCCGGCTTGTCGTTCTTGTTCTCGGCCATGTCGATGCCGAGAACGCCGCCGCGCCCCCAGCTGTCCTTGGCGGTCTCATGGATGACGACGTGCAGATGATCGGGCTTGCAGGCGGCCTCTTCCACCATGGCCTTCGTGATGGCCCTGACGAGGTTGCGCTTCTGCTCGACGGAGCGCCCCTCCCACATCTCGACGATGACGAACGGCATGTCTCTCCCCTTCCTTCTCTCTGGATGTTGTTCTAGCCGGCCCAAACCGGCGCGGCCGGTGCGAAGCCGGTGACGAAGTCGTTGTCGCCTTTGTCGCTTCCGCTGATGAGCCAAAGCGGACGGTTGGCGTAGTTGATCAGGACCTGCTCCTCCATGCAGAGGCTGTGGGCAGGATGCTGCGGGTCGCGATCGAAGCGGCTGGTCGCCGGCATGATCCTGACGACGAAGAGCGGCTCCGACGGCTTGAACTCATCGAGCGCCTCCGGTCCGACCGCATGGATCCCGACGGCTTTGGGATGCGGCCGAGCGGATCCGACCGGGAGCAGCACCACGGCCCCGGAAAGCGGCGACACCGGCCAGTAGCGCCCCTCCCTGCCGTCTTGGAGGAACGCGGCGTAGCGGCCCGCCTCCACGAACAATTCGCTGTCCCAGAGGATGAGATCCGGTCCGAGGATCGCCCGTGCGGCGTCGATCACGGGCTGGCTCTCGCACAGTTCGAGGAAGCACCAGGGATCGGTCAGCCCGATCCCATGGCCCCATGGGTTGTGGATGCCCGACAGTCTTTCCTGACGGATCGTACCCTTGCCGGCGACGATCGCCGCCACCGCCCCGAGGACCGACAGTCGCCCGGGCATCAGCGGGTCCCGGCCCGCAAGATCCGGCTGGAAAGACGGAGTCGCTGTCATGACGGCAGCGTCACGCATCGGCCGCGGCCGTAATGCCTTTCGGCGACGGCGCCCTGCTCGTAGACGACCTCGCCGCGCGCGACCGTCATGACGGGCCAGCCTTTCAGCGTCCAGCCTTCATAGATGCAGGTGCCCTTCCCGGTGTGATTCACGGTGCGCTCCTCGTCGAGGTCGACGAGCACGAGGTCGGCGTCGAAGCCGACATCGATGTGGCCCTTGCGAGGCCAGAGGCCGAAGCGGCGCGCGGGATTGAACGAGTTCATCTCGACGAGACGGGTGAGCGGGAGTCCCCGCTGATGCACCCCGAAATGGAGCATCAGGGACAGCTCCCAGGGGAAGGACACGACACCCGGGAACTCCGTCCACAGATCCTCGCCCTTCTTGGGCAGGAAGGGCACGTGATCGGTCCCCAAGCTGTAGACCGAACCGTTCAGCATGCCCTTCCAGAGACCCTCGAGTTCATTCCGATCCCGCAGCGGCGGCGAGATCTTGGCCCGCATGTCGAGATCCTCGTCGTAGCAGGTCCGCGTGAGATAATGCGGGCAGGTCTCGACCGTCACGTGAACGCCGCGGGCTTGCGCCTCCGCCGCGAGCACCGGTCCCATGCCGACCGAGGTGTGGACCAGATGCAGAGAGCACCCGGTCTTCTCGGCGAGGAAAATCATGCGGCGGATGGTCTCCACCTCGCAGAAGGCAGGACGCGATTCCGTGTAGGCGCCGAGATCCTGGCGGCCCGACGCAGCGATTTCCTTCTTGATCCAGGAAGCGATCTGCGTGTTCTCGCAGTGAACGTTGATCACGCCTCCCGGGACCTTGGACAGGATGCGCATGGCGGCATAGACCCAGCCGTCGGTCGCCGGCACGATGCCGATCGGATTGTCCGGCTCGTAGCCGAAATAGCATTTGAACGATTTGACGCCCGTCTTGGCGATGATCTCCGGAATCTCGGCGATATGTTCCTCGCGCTGGATGCCGAAATGAAAGCCGAAATCGACGACGGAGTTTTCCTCTCCGATCGCCTTCCGCTCCTCATAGAAGGGCAGATAGGATTCCTTGAGGTTGCGAATGTAGAGCAGGACCGTCGTCACGCCGCCCGATGCGGCGGCCGCCGTCTCGGTCCGCATGTCCTCGGCGAAGGGAAACTTCACGCCGAGATGGCAGTGCGGGTCGATGAGGCCCGGCATCAGGACGCGCCCTTCGGCGTCGATCGTCCGGGTGGCATCCGGCAGAACCGCGTCGGCTCCCGTGAGGACGATCTTGCCTCCCTGAACCGCCACACCCCCATGGAACTCGCCGTCGTGACGAACGACGCGGGCATTCTTGATGACCAAATCCGCTTTCATTGCCTTTGCTCCAGAATCCCTTCAATCCGACGACGAATGCCGCTCCACTGGCTGCGACCGACGGTGATGGGAGCCCGCGCCCCCATGCCGCGCGCCCAGATGGCCTTGAGTCCCCTCGCGGCCGCCGCCTCCCGGTCGATGGTTCCCGGAGGTGCCGCCACGTCGACGAGGAGCGCGTGTTTCGGCAGGAGAGCGAGCTGCTCTGCACCGATCAGCGGCTTGGGAACCGTCCCGATGACGATGTCCATCTCAGGCAGGATCTGGGAAAGCTGCTCCAGCGTGAAGGATTCCGCGCCGGCCGCATAAGCGGCTGCCCGCTGCACGGGGTTGCGCGCCGCCACATGGACCTTCGCGCCGAGAGCGACGAGCGTGCTCGTCAGGAGCGACCCGATCGTGCCTTGGCCCACCAGGCAGATATTGGACTTGTGGATGGTGATCTGCGTGTTCTCGATGATGACCTTGAGCACGCCCTCGACGATCGCGGGGCCGCGCAGCAGCATCAGGTCGACATCCCATTCGTACTCGTGCAGCGTGATGCCGAGCGCCTCGCAATGAGCCTTCAGGTTCGCGTCGGCCCAACCGAGAATGATGTGCCCGGGTGTTCTCATGCCCGCCAGCATGTCCCGCGTCGGGACGATCTTGCCCGGAGCCTTCGGGGCGAACAGCGCGCCTTCCGCCGAGATGCCCGGAATGGGAAAGAGGGCGATGTCGGCGCCTGTCAGAGCGTCCGCGGCGTCGCGGGCATGATAGACCCCTTCGATGCCCTCTTCGGGCCATGGAAAACCATAAGCCCGGACGGCGGCTCCGGCCTGAACGGCGCAGCGTGCGATCTCCTGCTCCCGCGCGTCGCCCGCCACGATGGCGATCACTGTATCGTGCCAGCTCATCACATTCTTACCTTTTCAATGACCTGCTGCTTGGACAGCCCGGCAATTCCCATCGCTTCCGCCGTGCGCCCGCCCTCGCGGTAGTCGGTTCCGACGGCAATCTGAGCCAGGCGATAGAGTGCCTCCGCGACCGGAGCTTCGACCTTCGCGATCCGGGCGAATTCCAGGAAAGGCAGCAGGCCGTGACCGAAATCCTCTTTGTAGTAGCGGTTCTGCAGCGAATCCGGCCCCTTGATGCGGCTGTTGGCCGTGCCCCCCGAAATCGCCGCGCGATAATCGGCGGTATCCGTCACGTCGGGTTCGACCGTGCCGAGGAGCTTCATCTCCTCGATGAGATTCGGGAGCTTGTGCCCGAAGGCTTCGGCGACCGCGAGGCGCTCCCGGTCGAGCTGCTGCATGACGCGGGCCACGCCAGGCGTCATGGCATCGACATAGAACGTGAAGTCGCCGCCCGTGGCTTCCACCCAGGCGGCCGCCAGAACGGCGCCCGGCGGATGCAGGATCATGTTGACGTTGGAAAGATCGGACGCAATCACGTCCTCGACCGGGACAAGACCGGGATAAAGCGTCGCGGCGACCTCGATGGCACGGGCGCCGCCCTTGAGGCTTGCAGCCTTCAGGTGCTTTGCGCGTCCGCTGATCGTGACGCCGTCAGGGCGGTATTTCCGCGCCACGTAGGTCATCGTCGAGAATTCGACCACGGGAGGCGCCGCCCGGCCGCTCCGGGAGAACGTCTCGGCGAATTCGAGCGCTCCGCCGGTATGCCCGGGATTGAGCACCACGAGCTTGTCGGAGGGCCAGCCGGCGGCGGCCAGGGCGGCCGCCATCGCGGAATGCGTGAATGTCGGCAGCACGACGACCGCCACGTCGACGCCGGAGATCGCCGCCTTGAGATCGGTGGTGATCAGGGCCGGTTTCGCGACGCCTTCGCCGAGCTTGCCGTCGTAAGCGATTCCGCCGAGCCGGACATGGGGCTCCAGAGTGTCGGCCGAGCGTGCCCAGAAGTGGACATCGTGGCCTGCTTGAATGAGCTCGACGACAGATGCCGCGCCGCCTGCTCCTGCGCCCAGTACTGCTGCTTTCATGTCGTTCCTCCGAGGGCGGAAGCGCAGTCGTATCGCCCGGTCCCGTGAGGCACCGCCGACTCTGCCTTCTCGTCTCCCTGACTTGGCCTTATTATTTGATCACAGTTTATGATCACATACGTGCTTGTCAAGCACGAGAACGAAATTTTGCCGTCGTCGCGCATGGGTCGAAACCACTGCGGGCGCCCGGCGAATATCGCCAGCCGGAGATGGCGCAGGAACGAGGACACGCGCAGGATGACAGAGCCTGGGCGCTCCGGAATGCTCCATAAGGACGAGGCGGCCGAAGAAGAGACGAATGTCGCGTTCGTCCCTCCCCGGTCGAGAGCGCTTTTTTCGAAAGAGATCCGCTTCGGCGAAAAACCGGGTCCCCTTTTCGCTAGCGCGTCCCGCCGGGTCCGCACGGTGCGCTAGGCGACCGCCGGGACGGCGCTTCGCTCCGGCGCGCGGAACTCCTGCTCGATGCACTGAGCCACCATTTGCGCCGTCGCGGCGGACAGCGTCCAGCCCAGATGGCCATGGCCCGTATTGTAGAAGACTCCCGGCAACCGCCCCTTTCCGACACGCGGCATCATGTTGGGCATCATCGGGCGCAACCCGGCCCAGGGAACGACCCGGCTGGTGCCGACAGCCGGAAACAGCATCCGGGTCCACTCCACGAGAGGCTTGACCCGATCATCGCGGATATCGCGGTTCATGCCGTTGAATTCGGCCGTCCCCGCCACCCGGAAGCGGCCGTTGCCCAGCCGACTGGTGACGATCTTGGCGCGGTCGTCGAGAAGGCTTACCCACGGGGCTCCTCTCTGGCTCTGCTCGTCGTCCAGATGCACGGTGATGGAATAGCCCTTGACGGGATAGATGTTGACCCGGTCGCCGAGCATGCCGGCGAAATTCCGGCTGGCCGCGCCCGCGCATATCACCACGACGTCGGCCTCGATGGTGCGGCGGGACGTGTCTCCGCCATCAGACGGCGAGCCGAGCGAATAGCCGATGCTGTAGGTCTCGTTTCGGGCGATGTCTTCGACCGCTGCATCGTAGATGAAGCGGACACCCCGCCGCTGGCAGGCCCTGGCGAGACCGGACGTGAACTTATGGATATCGCCCGTCGAGTCCGACGGCGTATGAAAGCCGCCATAGAAGTCGCCGTGCAGGGCCGGCTCGATCGATTTCACTTCGGCCGCGGTAACAGGCCTGCGATCCAGTCCCCCTTCGCTCAGCAGGGAGTTGACCTTGAGCGCGTGCTCGAAGCTCGGCTTGTCCCAGTAGATGTGCAGGATGCCGCGCCGGACGTGATCGAAGTCGATTTTCTCCCGCTCGGCGATGGCGAACAGATATTCGCGCGCGGATATCGCCAGCCGGGTGGTGTCCACCGTGTTCCTGCGATAGTGGGCGATGTTCGAGACGAACTCCGCCAGCCAGGAGTATTTGTGCCAGCTCGGAAGCGGGTTGAGCAGCAATGGAGCGTCGGTCTTGAGCATCCATTTGATGCCCTTCAACACCGTCGATCCGTGATTCCACACCTCCGCGTTGCTGGCGGAGAGCTGCCCGCCGTTGGCGAAGGATGTTTCCATCGCCGCATAACGCTGGCGCTCGATCACCGTCACGGAGTAACCGCGCTCGAGCAGGGCATAGGCCGTGGTGACGCCGGTCACGCCGGCGCCGATAATGACAACATGGGACATGGGATCCTCCAGGACCGAAGTGAAAGCGGATCAGAAAATCCGCCGCTGTCCCCAATCTGTCCCTGTACCTGAGAGCTTGGCCGCAGCCAGGAAGCGGCTGCGGGTTTCCCCTTCGGTGGGCACGCGCAGTGCCTCTCTCCAGATCGTTCAGCAGCATGGTCACCCTTGCCTGAGAGTTTCCTGGGGGGTTGCTCCGTCGGCGCCGGCGGTGCGCGACGCGCCCCCCGATCTCTCCCATGCAGCCTCTTGAACGCAGTTGTCTCCGCCGATGAAGTGACCCGCGCTCGCCGCGGGCCGCGCTTCGTCAGTTGCCTTCGTCGTACAGAGTCGTCGTCGTCTCGACATCCTCCTTGTGCAGGCCGGCCCGTTCCACTGCGGCCGCCGCTAGGGTGCGCGCCATCCGGCGAATTTCGGCTTCGTCGACGCCCTGCACCTTGCCGTCCGCGTACAGAACCCGTCCGTCGACCCAGGTCTGGGTGATCGAGGCCGTGGACGCGGAGAACACCAGTGCCTGCAAGGGATCGTAGAACGGGGTCCATTCGACGTGATCGAGATCGAACAGGATGAAGTCCGCCTTCTTGCCGACCTCCAGCGAGCCGATCTCATCGTCCCACATCAGCGCCCTGGCGCCTTCGATGGTGGCGGCCCGAAGCGCCTGCCTGGCCGTGAAGACATCCGGCTTCAGACGGGCATCCTTGAACATGCCGGCGACGACCAGCATCTGCCGCATCAGGTTCATGTTGCCCGCGGCCGAGACGCCGTCGGTGCCGAGGCCGACCTTGACGCCGGCCTTGACCATCTCCGGATACTTGCCGATGGCCGTCGCACCCTTGCCCAGCTTGAAGGACGAGCAAGGGCAGAACGCGACGCTCGCGCCCCGCTGGGCGAGCAGGCGAACCTCCTCGTCGGACACCGCTGCGCCATGGGCGATCACCAGGTTCCGGCCAATGCCTCCCGCCCGATCGATGCGGGTGATCGGCCAGCAGCCATATTTGCTCTCGCACACCTTCGCCTCCTCGATCGAGGTGGCGAGGTGATATGTCGTGCCGACACCGAGCCTCTCCGCGAGCTTGACGGCCCCCACATGGAGCTCGAGACTGCAGGGCTCCTTGCCTTCGATGTTCACCCAGCAGCGCGCGCGCCCGTCCAGCGCTCCGTTGTAGCGTCTGACGCAATCCTCCAGGACCTCGAGCGCGGCTTCGGCATTCGGGAAGAAATGGTGATCGGCCATTTCCTGGGTCCAGCCGCGCGGTAGCTCCGCGGGCGGGTTATCGGCCGCATGGCGTCCGGTGATGCCCCGGATTCCGGTCTTCTCCATGGCCCGGACGACGATGCCGGGATCGTATTGGGATCCCATGTCGAGGAAGCAGGTCGTGCCGCAGCGAAGCATCTCGGTGATCCCGAGAAGCGCCCCCCAATACTCGTCCTCCTCGGTGATGTGCGCGTAGAAAGGCTTGGCCCAATGGAACACCCAGGCGCGGGTGTTGAGGTTGTCCGGGAAGACGGCTCGCGAGAGCGTCTCCGAGAGATGGACATGGCTGTCGACGAAGCCGGGGCACATGCCCAGCATGGCGCCGTCGATGACCCGGTCGAAACTCTCCACGTCGTGACGGGAGGCGACCTCGTCCGCCGGACCGATATCGGCGATGCGGTCGCCGGCGACGACCACGCTGGCGTTGCGCAAGACGGAATCGTTCTTGTCGACCGTGAAAACGAAGTTCAAGTTTCGGATGAGCGTGCGCATATGTGTATCCACCTGAAACTGTACAGCCGCGGATAGGCACTGCCCTGCGGGTTCCAGCAGCAAAAGGCTCTTGTAGGGATGCAGCCGGACGCTTGGGCCGCCTGACTGCATCCTGATCGGCGGGAGCGTCGGTCAGGCCAGGACGGCTTCCCGCGTCGTTTCCTGCCGTTTCGCCGTACCAGTGAGGATGAGGCGGTCGGTGTCGGCGTAGTCGGAGAGGAGCTCCGATCCGTTGGCGGTGACCAGCAGCATGTCCTTGTTCTGCATGCCGAAGCCATACCCGGTATCGTAGCATAGCGGCTCGAAGCCGAGAACCATGTTCTCCTCCAGGACCGCGTCGCTTCCCGGCCTGCCGAGCACGGGCGTCAGGCCGAGATACGGATCCTCGTGGAGGTGGAGACCGATACCGTGGCCGACGAAGGAGATCGGCGGCAGGTTCATCTTCGCGAGCTTTGCGATGAAGGCATCGTAGATCTCCCGGCAGCTCGCCCCCGGCTTCACCTTTTCCATGATCTCGTATTTGCACTCGACGAGATGCGCCCAGATCTCGTCCGCCATCGGCGGCGCTTCGCCCACGACGGCGGTGCGGCAGACCCCGGCCTGATAGCCGTTGATGACCGAGAAGATCTCCACGCGGCACACATCCCCGCGCTTCAGGATGCGCTCGGACGGCCCGACATTCGGAAGAACGCTGCGTTCGCCGGTCGCAACGATCAGCAGCTTGAAATGGTCCGCGCCCAGCGCATAGACGTTGCGCGTCAGGTGGCCTGCGATGTCCATCTCCGAATCGCCCTCGTCGACGACCGCGAGCGTGTCGGTGATCGCCCGATCGGCGATGCGCGACAGCCTGCGCAGCAGCGCGATCTCCTCGGCGGTCTTGATCTGACGCAGCCGCGCCAGGATCGCCTCCGCACGCTCGAACCTCGCCTGCGGCATGGCGGCCACGAGCCGGCTGAAGTCGCCTGCCGGGAGATAATCCATTTCGAGGCCGATGCGCGCCTTGGCAAGTCCGAGCTGGGAAAGCTGATCCGCCAGCACGAGCATCGGATCGTCGGAAAACTCGGCCCAGATCCGCGTCGGCACGTCGGGCAGCCGGCGCCTGATCGTCGACGCCTCCATGTCGACGCCGAACAGCGCCGTTCCGCCATCCGCCGTGACGATCGTCATGGCGTGGCGATGGCGGATGAGAGGCTGGGACGGAACCACGAATCCCGTCGTGTAGGCAAAGTTTTCAGGCGAAGAGCAAATGATGGCATCGAGACCGTTATCGGCCATGGCCTTGATCTGTTTGGCGACGATTTCTTCACGCATTCTGTCGTTCCTCCCTCGTTTTTTCTGCAGGTCCTCAGTCGCGAACCCGATATTTTTCGACCTTGTCGATGCTGACATCGATGCCCATGCCGGGGCCGGACGGCACGACGATCGCGCCGTCGACGAACTGCATCGGCTCGACGAGCAGGTCGTCCTTGTAGTAAATTCCACCGACCTGGCCGTGCTGCGCTTCGGCGGGTGTCGAAACCGGAATGACGCAGGACAGGGTGACGGCCGGGCACGCCGCGGCCAGTTGGACATTGGCCAGATTGCCGATCCCCGTTTCGATGGAACCGTTCACGTTGCACACGATCCCGGCGGCGCGGCATACGGCGCCGACCTCCATGGCCTTGTACAGGCCGCCGGCCTTGGTGGTGTAGATCGAGACGATCTGGATCCCGCCGGAGCGGATGATCTGGATCGAGTCGTGCGCGTTCCAGGCCGACTCGTCCGCCATGACCGGAGCATCGATGCGGCGGCCGACTTCGGCGATCCGATCGATGCCCATGACCGGCTGCTCGACGTATTTGAGCCGGTTCTTCTCCATCCGGCGCACGATCTGGACCGCCTCGCCCGGCGTCTTGTAGCCTTCGTTGGCGTCGACGCAGATCTCGACGGCATCGCCCGCGACCTCGCGCACCGCATCGACCATTGCGACATCGCGCTCCGGATCGACGCCGATCTTGACCTTGATGGTCCTGACCCCTTCCCTGACCAGTTTCGCGACCTCGCCGCGGGCTTCCTCGATCGGGATCAGGCCGATCGAATGAGTCACGGGGACGCGCTCGCGCGCCTTGCCGCCCAGCAACATGTGCACCGGAACGCCGAGCCACCGGCCGGTCAGGTCGTAGGCGGCGAATTCCACGGCGGCTTTCGAATAGGGATAGCCGCGGATGACGGCGTCCATCC
Source organism: Microvirga sp. M2 (assembly GCF_047497095.1). Classification (NCBI taxonomy): domain Bacteria; kingdom Pseudomonadati; phylum Pseudomonadota; class Alphaproteobacteria; order Hyphomicrobiales; family Methylobacteriaceae; genus Microvirga; species Microvirga sp. M2. The sequence continues at coordinate 716,349 of NZ_CP134064.1, read as the reverse complement.
GGGCATGCATCTCGGCGAAGTTGCCGAGTTCGACTCCGATCAGGGCCGGCGCCAGGTATGTGTCGATCACGCCGCGGGTGATCTGCGCGGATTCCCCGAAGTAGCGGCCGAATTCGCCGCCCCAATCCTTGAGAGCCGGGGCCTCGCCCCAGCCGATCCTGCCGTCGCTGTCGGTCATCCTGACGATGACATAGCGGCCGATGACTTCGGTGAGGCCCGCCCATTTATGCTCCCGTCGGGTCGGCAAATGAACAAGCAGGGTTTCGACGGATGTGATCTTGGGCAATGTCGTGCACCTTTTTCCTTGTCACCGCATGACCGATGCGTTAGCTTGCGATCATCGAATGTGATCACACACTATGATCAAATTCGAACGGCCGTCAAGCGCCTCCGGACCGGGTTTGCTTCGGGGAGGCGCCGACCGGTACTGTCTGCCGATAGTCGTCGAATAGAGCAGAGGACCAACGATGATCGTAGAGGCAACCAATTACTTCGCGAAGGAGGGCCGCGCGGAAGATGTCTTGAAGCAACGGCGCAGGGCGACCGAGATCCGGCGGCAGCTTGGTCTTGCGCCGGGACGGATTCTCGTCCGAACCGAGGGGGACGGCCCGGATGTCCGTTGGGAATGCAGCTTCGAGACCCGCGCGGATTACGAGGCCGACATGGCCGCCAGGAAGGCCTCGACGGATTTCACGGAGGCCCGGCAGACCATGCACACGCTGCTCTCCCGCTTCGAGCGGCATCTCTACGAGGTCGACCAATGACCTTCGCGGGGTTTAGTTCTCTGAACAGGGCCGCATCCGTTAAGACCGGGCTCTGAACCATGTCCGGCACCGCCCTGCCCCGCACCCCCTCATTCCGGCTCGACGGCCGGCGCGCGTTGGTCACGGGCGCCGGACGCGGCATCGGCCTGGCGGCCGCGGCGGCGCTCGCCGAAGCCGGTGCATCCGTTCTGCTGTGCGCCCGCACAGAACACGAGGTTCAGTCCGCGGCCGCCGCCATCAGGGCGAAGGGCGGGGCCGCCGACGCGATCGCTCTCGACATCACCGACATCGAGAGAGCCGGACGGGTCGTGGCCGCCATGGAGCCGTTCGACATTCTCGTCAACAACGCTGGGATCAACCGGCCGAAGCCGTTGCGGGACGTCGGTCCCGATGATTTCGATGCAGTGTTCGGGCTGAATGTCAGGGCAACGTATTTCCTGACGCAGAATGTCGCGTCGACGCTCATGGCGGCGGGCCGGGCCGGATCCATCATTCACATCTCCTCCCAGCTCGGACATGTCGGCGCAGCCGACCGCTCGCTTTACGTGGCCTCCAAGTTCGCGGTCGAAGGCCTCACGAAAGCCCTCGCGGTCGAGCTCGGTCCCCACAACATCCGCGTCAACGCCGTCGCGCCGACCTTTACCGACACGCCCCTCACGCGCTCCTACGGATTGGGACAGGCGGCCTTGGAAGGGATCAAGGCGAAGATCAAATTGGGACGCATCGGCGCGGTCGAGGATCTGATGGGAGCCATCGTCTTTCTGGCGTCCGACGCCGCCGCGCTCGTCACCGGGACCTCTCTCGTCGTGGACGGAGGCTGGACGGCGGATTGATGCGGCGCGGATCGCAGGCAGGTTTGCGGCGACGATAACGAAGAAGGGAATTGAACATGATCGGGCCCTTTCAATCCTGGCTCCAGCCCATGAGCGAGCTTTTGGACGAGATCAAGAGCGGCTATATTCTCGTCTGCTGCGCGGGCGAAGCCGTGGTCGTCACGTTCCCGCCTTGTGCCGAAGGTCGCCCGACCCTGTCAGACCAGGCGTCGCGCGCGATGGATCGCGACGCTCCGGGGCGGAGCGCCGTCGACCGAGGTGGCATGCATGCCGGCATAAGCCTGCGGTAGGCGGCCGTCACCGCGGCCGGTCGCAAGTCCGCGCCGGCTCCCGGGCCCAGGCTTGACATTTGTACCCCGGTGGCCGACCTTGCGGCGCCATGCTCACGATCAAAGCCCTTTCAGCCATGCGCGCGGGCCGTCTGAAGACGGGATTCTGAGCCCCGGACACAGTCTCTGGTCCGGGGATTGATGGCCCATGCGCCAACGCGACGAGCCCATCGTGCGAAAAAGCGGATCCGGTTTTTCGCAAGGACGATGCGCTCTTCTGGGAGTGAGCATCGGATTCGATCCCAAAAGGGCAAATCCACTTTTGGGTCCGATGCTCGAGGCGAGCATCGAAGGCAGCCGTTTCGCTTCCGAAGCATGAATCCTTTCCCATCCGATCACGAAGGCCGTCTGCGCGTGCAGAACGGCGGGACGTGATGATGTGAACCGTTCGGACCCAGGGCCGACGGCGCGGTCGACCGCGTGGATTCCGCTTCGCCTTAATCCCATCGCTCGCTTCGGAATCATGCAACGCAGGAGAAACGCAATGAACATCGATCACATCATTCGAGCACGCTGGAAGGAGCAGGCCCGCTCGTGCCGGTATGGTGACTTCGACAGCATCATCACCTTGGCGACCGAGGTGGCGAACAGCTCCCACTCGACGCTGGGCATGCGAACCGCTGCTCACAAGACGCGCTCCACTGCGGACGTCGCGCGTACGCCGCGCGCCACCGAAGCTGAAAGGCGGGGAGCGACCGATAGTTTCATCCACCTGAAGGGAGAGCTCGGGGCTCTCTGGGATCTCATCTAGAGCCATTTTCGGCAACGCAATGAGAGAGCAGTTTCCACACAAGCGGAGACTGCTCGGGAAACAACTCGAAGAACCGCGGCGGATCGGCTTTGACCTCCTTCATACCCCCACACATGCGTGAAACCGGCAAGCGCCCCATGCGCGCCGGAGATGTGGGCGCGTGGGCCCCTGTTCCGGGCCTGCAGACCCTCGAACGATCGCTTACGTTTTTTGCCGCGGAGCACCGGCTCTGCATGAAGCCCGTCAGGCTGGCGACGAACCAGGCGCTGTTCTCGGCGGGCGAGGCATGTCATTCGCTCTATCTTCTCGCATCCGGGCTGGTGCGCGTGTTCGACACACTGGCCGACGGCCGGCGGCACATCACCGACTTTGCCAGGCCGGGCGATCTTCTGCCGATGCTCGACGAAGGGGCCTATTGGCAGAATGCGGAGGCCGTCGTGCCATCCAGGGCCTATGCGGTCTCGCGACAGCATTTCCGCGAACTCGTCGAGCGACATCCGAGTCTCGCCTGTCAGCTGAACGGGATGATCCGGGCCTCTCTTCATGCGGCGAACCGGCGGCAGGTGCTGCTCGGATGCCTGTCGGCTCTGGAACGGGTCGCGTGCTTCCTGATCATGGCGGCTCGGCACTCCGCCGGCCGGGGCGGGCCGGGGAACACGGTCGAATTGCTCATGAGCCGCTACGATATCGCGGATTATCTCGGGCTCACCGTCGAGACCGTCAGCCGCACTCTGACGCGGCTGAAGCAGCATGGGCAGATCCGGCTGCCGACTCCGCAGGAGATCGAGATCGTGGACAAGGCCGGCCTCATGCGGTTGGCCGGATTGCCGGGCATCGCCGGGGCGGCCCATCGGCAGCACCTGTCGTAGGACAGCCCGGACGAGAATGGGTCCACAAACATGCGGCCCGGCGAGTGCATGTCTCGCCGGGCCGCCTACGATCTTGATGCCTGTAGGGGGCTTCCCCTTGTCCTCTACAAGGGTCGCTTCAGCCGTGATGCGACGAAGCCGACGATTCCTTCCCGGAAGAGGAGCACGCAGACGACGAAGACACCGCCCTGGATCACGGTGACCCAATCGCCGAAGGACGCGAGATAGTTCTGTAGAAGAACCACGAGCGCCGCGCCGACGATGGGACCGAAGAACGTATACATTCCCCCGATCAGGGTCATGAGGACGACCTCTCCGGACATGGTCCAGTGGACGTCCGTCAAGGTCGCCAGCTGAAACACGATCGCCTTGGTGCCTCCCGCGACACCCGCCAATCCGGCCGAGATCACGAAGGCCACCAACTTATACTGATTGACCCGGTATCCCAGCGAGATGGCGCGCGCCTCGTTGTCCCGGATCGCCTTCAGGACCTGCCCGAAGGGCGAATGAACGATGCGGTAGAGCGCGAACAGGCAGGCCAGGAAGACGACGACGACGAAAAAGTACAGTGTCTTGTCGTCGGACAAGGGGATAAGCCCGAACAGCGCGCCCCGCGGCACCTTCTGAATGCCGTCCTCGCCTCCCGTGAAGGGAGCCTGAAGCGCGAAGAAATAGACCATCTGGGCGAAGGCCAGCGTGACCATCGCGAAGTAGATGCCCTGGCGCCTGATGGCGAGCGCGCCGAAAACGCAGCCCATCAGGACCGCGACCCCTGCCCCACACAGGATGGCGAGCTCCGGAGAAAGACCCCACACCTTCGCCGCGTGGGCCGCGACGTAGCTCGACATGCCGAAATACGCCGCGTGTCCGAACGACAGGAGACCCACATAGCCCAGCAGCAGATTGACCGAGCAGGCGAACAGGGCGAAGCAGAGGATCTTGATCACCAGGATCGGATAAAGCAGGGACGGCGCCACGAGAAGCACGGCGCCCAGCCCGAGCATGACGAACAGGTGGTAGCGCGGCATGCCCAGTTTCTGGAACGAGGCCGCGGCGGGCACATGGCTGTGAGACGACATGTTAGGAGCTTCTCCCGAAAAGGCCTGCGGGCTTTGCCATGAGAACGATGGCCATGATCACGAAGATGACGGTCGCCGAGGCTTCCGGCCAAAACACCTTGGTCAGGCCCTCGACGAGCCCCAGCGAGAAACCCGTGACGATCGATCCGAGGATCGAGCCCATGCCGCCGATGACGACAACCGCGAAGACGACGATGATGAGGTCGGAGCCCATCGTCGGATTGACAGAGTAGATCGGGGCCGCGAGCACGCCGGCAAAACCGGCGAGCGCGACGCCGAAGCCGTAGGTCATGGTGACCAGGAGCGACACGTTGATGCCGAAGGCCTCGGTCAGGGCCGGGTTCTCGGTCGCCGCCCGCAGATAGGAGCCGAGCCGCGTCTTTTCGATGACGAACCAGGTCGACAGACAGACGATGAGCGACGTGACGATCACGAAGGCGCGCGAGTTCGGAAGGAACATGAACCCGAGATTGTGCCCGCCGGTCAGAAGGGGCGGCAGCGTATAGGGCATGCCGGTGGCGCCGTAGAAGTTCCGGAAGAGACCGGTGATCATCAGCGCGAGGCCGAATGTCAGGATCATCCCGTAGAGATGGTCGAGGTCGTAGAGCCAGCGCAGCAGCAGACGCTCGATGAGCACGCCGAACGCGCCCACCAGAAGGGGCGAGAGGATCAGCGCCCACCAATAGCCGACGCCCAGATAGTTGAGCAGCATCCAGGCCCCGAACGCGCCCATCATATAGAGTGCGCCGTGGGCGAAATTGACGATGTTCAGGAGACCGAAGATCACCGCGAGCCCGAGGCTCAGCATGGCGTAGAACGCGCCGTTGATGAGCCCCAGCAGCAGCTGGCTGAAGAACACCTGAGGAGGAATACCAAGCAGTTCGAACATGAAATCCCCCTTCTACACGCCCAGATAGCGGCTGAGCTTTTCGGCGCTCGCTCCGAGATCGGCATTGGTCATCATGTCGACGATCTGCCCGTGCTCCATGACGTAGTGGCGGTCGGCGACAGTCGAGGCGAAATGAAAATTCTGCTCCACGAGCACGATCGTGTAGCCGCGTTCCTTCAGCTGCGTGATCGTCCGGCCGATCTGCTGCACGATGACGGGGGCAAGACCCTCCGTCGGCTCGTCGAGGAGCAGCAGCTTGGCGCCGGTCCTGAGGATGCGCCCGATCGCGAGCATCTGCTGCTCGCCGCCCGAAAGCTTCGTGCCCTGGCTTTTCAGGCGCTCGCGGAGATTGGGAAACATGTCGAGGATTTCCTCGACCGAGAGGCCGCCGTCCCGGACGACGGGCGGAAGCCGCAGGTTTTCTTCGACGTTCAGGCTCGAATAGATTCCGCGGTCCTCCGGGCAGAAGGCGATCCCGCATTTCGCGATGGCCCGCGCGCTCAGGCCGATGGTCTCCTGCCCGGCATGGCGAATGGAGCCTTTTCGCCGGCGCATGATCCCGATGATGGCCTTCAGCGTCGTGCTCTTGCCGGCGCCGTTGCGCCCGAGCAGCGTGACGACCTCCCCGGCCGGAACATCGAACGTCACGCCGTGGAGAACATGGCTTTCGCCATACCAGGCCTCGAGCCCCCGTACGGCGAGCAGCGGCTTGGATCCGCTGGCTTCGGTGGAAACCCTATGCATGAGGCACCCCGATATAGGCTTCGATGACGCGGGGATCCTTGGACACGGTGGCGTAGTCGCCTTCGGCGAGAACCTTCCCGCGTGTCAGGACGGTGATCCGGTCGGACAGCGAGGCCACGACCGAGAGATTGTGTTCCACCATCAGGATCGTGCGGTTCTGCGAGATCTTCCTGATGAGCGTGGAGACGCGCTCGACGTCCTCCTGGGTCATGCCCGCCATGGGCTCGTCCAGGAGAAGCATCTCGGGATCGAGCGCCAGAGTCGTTGCGATCTCCAAGGCGCGCTTGCGCCCATAGGACAATTCGCGGGCCGGAACCAGGGCGAACTCGTCGAGCCCGACCGCCGAAATCAGCGCCCAGGCCTCGTCGTGAAGCGACGCGAGGACGCGCTCCGAGCGCCAGAAGTCGAACGAATCGCCCCGGATCCGACGCTGAAGGGCGATCCGGATATTCTCGAGCGCCGTCATGTGGCCGAACACCGCCGAGATCTGGAACGACCTCACGAGCCCGAGCCGGGCGACATTGGCCGGCGACATCCCGGTGATGTCGCGGCCGTTATAGACGATGCGTCCGCTCGTCGGGCTCAGCACCTTGGTGAGGAGATTGAAGCAGGTCGTCTTCCCGGCTCCGTTGGGACCGATGAGGGCGTGAATCGTGCCGCGCCGGACGGCGAGCTTGACCCCGTCCACGGCGACAAAGCCCTTGAACTCCTTGGTGAGCTCCGATGCGCTCAGAATGATATCGTCCGCCATGGCTCCACAGACATCGTTCGATGGCGCGCGCCCGAAGGCACGCGCCAGTTTCATGTTGGAAGGGTCGAAATCCGCCTTTGACGGCGCTCGGCTATTTGACCAGCGGGCAATCGCTCTCGGACAGAGGACGGAAAGCCTCGTCGCCGGGAACCGTGCGCAGGATCTTGTAGTAGTCCCACGGAGCCTTCGACTCGGCGGGCGTCTTCACCTGCGCCAGATACATGTCGTGCACCATGCGGCCGTCGGCCCGGATCTTGCCGTTCTTCGCGAAGAAATCGTTGACGGGCGTTTCCTTCATCCGGGCCACCACCTTCTCGGCGGAATCGGTTCCGGCGGCTTCGATCGACTTCAGGTAGTGCGTGACGGCCGAGTAGACGCCGGCCTGGGACATGGTCGGCATCGCGCCATGCCGCTTGAAGAAGCGCTGCGACCATTCGCGGGTTTCGTCGTTGCGGTCCCAGTAGAATCCGGTCGTCAGATAGAGGCCCTGCGCGGTCTGGAGGCCGATCGAGTGAACGTCGGTCAGGAAGATTGCGAGCCCGGCGATCTTGGCCTTTTGGGTGAGGCCGAATTCCTGCGCCTGCTTCAGGGAGTTGATGGTATCGCTGCCGCCGTTGGCGAGCGCGATCACGTCGGCGTTCGTGCTCGGGATCCGCATCAGGAACGAGGAGAAGTCGGAGGTGTTGAGCGGATGCTGCACCGCCCCGACGACCTTTCCGCCCGTCGCCTCGACGACGCGTGAGACGTCGGCCTTCATGGTGTGGCCGAACGCGTAGTCGGCCGTCAGGAAGTACCAGGACTTGCCGCCCTCCTGCACGATCGCCTTCGCGGTGCTCACGGCCGCCGCATAGGTATCCCAGGTCCAGTGAATGCCGTTCGGCGAGCAGGCCTTGTTGGTCAGATCGGCCGTTCCGGCGCCGGAGACGATCAGGACGCGGTTCTTCTCGCGCGCCAGTTCCTGAACCGCGAGCACGACGGAGGAGTTGGGCACGTCGATGATCATGTCGACGCCTTCCGCGTCGAACCAGCGGCGGGCGATCTGGGTGCCCACATCGGCCTTGTTCTGGTGATCGGCGCTCACGAGCTCGACCTTCTTGCCGCCGATCTTGGTGCCGAAGTCCTCGACCGCCATCTCGGCGGCGACGACCGAACCCTTGCCGGCGAGCGAGGAGAAGACGCCGGTCTGATCGGTCAGCACACCGATCTTGACGGTGTTGTCCGATACCTGTGCAGAGGCCGCCGTGATGGAACAGGCAGCGCCGATGAGCCCGAGACAGAGTTTTTTCATGAGAGTCCTCCCGACTTTTTATGACAGTGACGGCGTTCTTGACGCCTTGTTGCTTTGACCGGAGCTTGCCAGAAAACCGCTACCGATCAGCAAAAATGTATTCCGCTGTGCGGAAAGATGGGGCTGTTGTGGGGCCGGGGAGCCCGAAAGCTCCCCGAGCCGGTGAAACGTGCGCCGACGCCGAGCCGGCGACGCATCGTCCGCAGGCTCTTTTCTCGCGTCGCCGCCTTTAGATTTTCTCTCAGAGGAGGCCGCGGATAAGACCTCCGTCGACCGCGATGTTCTGCGCCGTGATGTAATCCGCGTGACGCGAGCACAGGAAGGCGCACAACGGACCGAAATCCTCCGCCGTGCCGAGGCGGGCCGCAGGCACCGATGCCGCCATCCGGGCGGACGCTTCCTGCTCGGTGATCGAATCCCGCGCCGCGCGGGCCCGGATGACGCGGTCGAGCGCGCCGGTCGCCATGAGGCCCGGCAGGATGTTGTTGACCGTGACTCCCTTGCCGGCGACTTCGCGCGCGAGCGTCGCCATCGCGCCCGTCAATCCGGCCCGGACGCCGTTGGCGAGAGCCATGTTCGGATACGGTTCCTTGACGGCGAAGGACGTGATGTTCACGATCCGGCCGTAGCGGGCCTCGATCATGCCCGGCAGCAGAATCTGCGCCGCCTGGATGGCCGACAGCATGTTGACCTCGAGTGCCCGGCGCCAGGTCTCGATCGCGTGATCCGTGAACTCGCCGGTCGGAGGCCCGCCCGCATTCGTGACCAGGATATGAATCGGTCCGAGCTGGCTTTGGGCTTCCTCGATGAGACGCGCCGGCTGATCCGGATCGGCGAGATCGCCCTGCACGAAGATCGCCTTGTCGCCGAGAAGCGTGAGCGCCTGAGCGCCCTCTTCGGCATTGCGCCCGTTGATCGCCACCCGGACGCCGGCCTCGGCGAGTTCACGGGCGCAGGCGAAGCCCAGCCCCTTCGTTCCGCCCAGCACCAGCGCGGTTTCGCCGCTTATTCTGAGATCCATCTTGTGCCCTTTCCCCGAAACGTCGTCAGTTCGGACATTCTTCGCACGATTGCCGTTCACGCCCCTTACGAAGGCGTGACGGCGAAGTCACGCCCCGGTGTAGTTGGGAGCGCGTTTTTCCAGGAACGCCCGCATGCCTTCGTTCTTGTCGCTGGTCGCGAAGAGAACCTGAAGAGCCTTGCGCTCCAGAGCCAGCGCCGCGCCGAGCGATGCATCCTGACCGTAGAGAATGACCTCCTTGATCTGCGCGAGCGCAATCGGCGGGAGCTTGGCCATCTGCTCGGCCATCGTCATCGCGGTGTCGAAAACGGCCTCGTCCGCGACGAGCTTGCTGACGAGCCCCATGGCGAACGCCTCTTCGGCATCGATGATCTCGCCCGTCAGGCACAGGCGCATCGCCTTGAACTTGCCGATCGCCCGCGTGAGGCGCTGGGTTCCGCCCGCGCCCGGCATGATGCCGACGCGCACTTCGGGCTGCCCGAGCTTCGCGCTGCGTCCGGCCACGATGATGTCCGCATGCATGGCGAGCTCGAGCCCGCCGCCGAGCGCGAATCCGTTCACCGCCGCGATCACGGGCTGCGGGCAGCGGCCGATCGCCTCCCAGAGTCGCTCGTTGTGGCGCAGATACATGTCCACGGCGCTGATCTCGGCCATGTCCTGAATATCGGCGCCGGCCGCGAAGCTCGTCTCGTCGCCGGTCAGGACCACGCAGCGCAGCGCCGTGTCGTCCACGAAGCTCTCGAAGATTTCCGCCAGCCTGCGGCGCACCGGCATGTTGAGGGCGTTGCGCACCTTCGGCCGGTTGATGCGAACCACCGCGATGGTGTCGCTCCTGCGGTCGAGAATGACTTCCGGATTCTCTACGCTGTCCATCATGCCTTCTCCAACACGAGGGCGATGCCCTGTCCCACGCCGATGCACATGCTGCACAGGGCGCGTTTCGCGTCGCGCTCCTGCATCTCCAGCGCCGCCGTGAGGGCGAGGCGCGCTCCGGACATGCCGAGGGGGTGGCCCAGGGCGATGGCGCCGCCATTGGGATTCACGTGCTCCGCGTCGTCCGGCAGGCCGAGCTGACGCAGGCAGGCCAGCGCCTGGGCCGCGAAGGCTTCGTTGAGCTCGATCACGTCCATGTCGGCAATCGTCAGACCCAGGCGGGCCATCAGCTTCCGGCTGGCCGGCACGGGCCCGATGCCCATGATCCGCGGCTCGACGCCGGCGGTCGCAAGGCCCGCGACGCGCGCCAGGGGCGTCAGGCCGTACTTCGCGACCGCTTCGCCCGAGGCGACGATGAGCGCCGCGGCGCCGTCGTTGACGCCCGAGGCGTTGCCGGCCGTCACGCTGCCGCCCTTGCGGAACGGCGTGGGCAATTGGGCGAGCTTCTCCACGGTGGTCTCGCGCGGATGCTCGTCGCGCTCGACGATGATCGGATCGCCCTTGCGCTGAGGAATCCTGACGGCCACGATCTCGCGGCCGAGGCGGCCCGATTGCTGCGCGCGCGCGGCGCGCTGCTGGCTGCGCACGGCAAACGCGTCCTGGTCCTGGCGGGAGACCTGGAACTGCTCGGCGACGTTCTCGGCCGTCTCGGGCATGGAGTCGATGCCGAAGCGCTCCTTCAGGATCGGATTGACGAAGCGCCATCCGATCGTCGTGTCGAAGATCTCGGCCGAGCGCGAGAAGGCGGTCTCCGCCTTGCCCATCACGAAGGGCGCCCGCGTCATCGACTCGACGCCGCCCGCGATGAAGACCTCGCCCTCCCCGGCCCGGATCGCGCGCGCCGCCTGGCCAACGGCGTCGAGGCCGGAACCGCAGAGGCGGTTGATCGTCGTTCCGGGCACCGTGTCGGGCAGGCCCGACAACAGCACCGCCATGCGGGCGACGTTGCGGTTGTCCTCGCCGGCCTGATTGGCGCAGCCCATGATGACGTCGTCGATGGCCTCAGCCGGAAGCTGGGGCGCGCGCGCCATCAATTCGCGCAGGACGAGGCCTGCCATGTCGTCGGCGCGGACGGACGCGAGGGCGCCGCCGAAGCGCCCGACCGGAGTCCGCACGCCCGCGCAGATATATGCTTCCGCCATCATGCGGTCTCCTTAAAGGGGGCAGTCTTTGGTGAAGTTCGGACGGCGCTTCTCGCGCAGGGAGGCGAGCCCCTCCTGAACGTCCGGACCCTTGAAGCCCATGAACTCGAGCGCCAGGGACGTGTCGAAGGTCGGCCCGGCCATGCGCAGCCAGTTGTTCAGCGCGTACTTGGTCCAGCGGATGGCGGTCGGCGATCCGGCGGCGAGCTTCTTGGCCACCTCGAGAGCCTTGTCGTGAAGCTGCGCGTCGTCGACGCAGAGCGACACGAGGCCGATGCGCTCCGCCTCCTCGCCGGTCACCGGCTCGCAGAGGAGAAGATAATATTTCGACTTGGCGAGACCGCACAGAAGCGGCCAGACGATCGCGGCGTGGTCGCCGGCTGCGACGCCCAGGCGCGTGTGCCCGTCGATGATGCGCGCCGAGCGCGACGCGATCGACACATCCGCCAGGAGACCGGCCACGAGACCGGCGCCGACGGCCGGGCCCTGCATGGCGGACACGATCGGCTTCGAGCAGTTGACCAGGTTGTAGACGAGATCCCGGGCTTCCTTCCACACCCGCGTGAGGGTGTGGAAATCCTCCGTCATCTCCTTCACGAGGTCGAGATCCCCGCCGGACGAGAAGGCCTCGCCCGCGCCGCGGATAATGACCGCCGAAACGTTCGGATCGGAATCGATGTCGCGCCAGATGCGAACCAGCTCGCCATGCATGATCTCGTCGGCCGAATTGAGCCGTCCGGGATTCTCCATCGTGATCCGCAGGACACGGTCTTCCGGCCAATCGAACTTCAACCGGCGATAGCTGTCATAGGGGCCGCTCATATCTTCTTCTCCCGATCTTTCCAGTAGGGCTCTCGCAGGATGTTCTTCTGAATCTTTCCGATCGGAGTCTTCGGAAACTCCGCCACGAACTTCACGACGCGGGGCCGCTTGAAGCGGGCAAGGCGCTCCGCGCAATGGGTCACGAGGTCGTCCTCGCTCACGTCCATGCCGGCCTTGATCTGGACATAGGCCGCCGGCACTTCGCCCCATTTGTCGTCGGGGATTCCGAAGACCGCGCATTCGGACACCGCGTCGTGCTCATAGAGCACGTTCTCGATCTCCTTGGGATAGACGTTTTCGCCGCCGGAGATGATCATGTCCTTCGAGCGGTCGACGAGCGTGACGAATCCCTCCTCGTCCACCGTGGCGAGATCGCCCGTCCAGCCCCAGCCCTTCCGGAAGAAGTTCGCGGTCTGGTCGGGCTCCTTGTAGTATTCGAGCATCACGTTCTCGCCGCGCGAGACCAGTTCGCCGATCTCTCCCGCCTTCACCGGGTTGCCGTCGCGGTCCACGACCGCGACATCCACATTGTAGGCCTGGCGGCCGACGGTGCCGAGCTTGGCGGGCAGATACCAGTGCCGGAGCACCGTCAGAACGCCCACCTCGGACTGGCCGTAGATCTGCGTCAGCTTCACGTCCGGAAGCTTTTCCAGCATCTCGCGCTGCACCCAGTCGGGCATCGGCGCGCCCGCGAAGGAGAGCTTCGTCCAGGTCTTGAAGTTGGCGGCGTCGAAATTCGGATCGCTGACGACCATGCTGGCCTGGGTCGGCACCATGAAGGCCGCCGTCATGCCGCTCTCGCGCGCCATGGCGGCGAAATCGGCAACGTTCCATTTGGACAGGAACGTGGAGGTCGCGCCGGCGAGGACCGCGGGCTGGAACATGATGTTGAGCGCGGCGACATGGAAGAGCGGGGTCACGATTCCGACGACGTCGCGCTCGTCGATGGCCTCTTCGACCATGACCGTGTGAGCCGTGATCATGCGGTTGCGGTGACTTGTCAGAACGCCCTTCGGGCGCCCCGTCGTGCCGCCCGTATAGGTCATGCTGAACGGGTCGTCTTCATCGATTTCGACGGTTGGGTAAGCCTCGGACCCTCGCGCGAGAACATCGTCGAACGGCACCGCGCCCTCGACCGCCCCGCCGACGCTGATGAACGTCCTGATCTTGGTCAGGTTGGCGCGGATCGCCGCAACCTTCTCGGCGAAGACGTGCTCGAAGATCAGGATTTCGACATCCGCCTTGTCGAGCACGTATTGCAGCTCTTCGGGCGCATAGAGAACCGAGACGTTGACCAGGACGCCGCCGGAACGCGCGGCGCCGAAAAAGGTGATGCCGTATTCCGTCCGGTTGCGGCTGACGATTCCGACCTTGGCGCCCTTCTCGACCCCCAGGTCGATCAAGGCGTTCGCGAGCCGGTTGGCCGCGAGATTGAGATCCCGGTAGCTCAGCGACGTGCCCTGCCAGAGGATGGCGGGCTTCGACGGAAAACGCTCGGCCGAGCGACGCAACATGTCACCAGTCAGCATCCAGTTCCTCCCTTGTTCTGCCTTGAATAACGTTCCGCTTCTGTCGGGGCGGGCGCGTGGACTTTCTCCGAGAGCAGTGTTATTCGCAATGTGTATTTGCGAAAAGCCTTTCCGCACAGCGGAAGAATGGGGGAGCGGCGATGGACCGTGAGGACCGACAATTCGTGGATGCTTTTGCCCGGGGACTGGCCATTCTCGAGGCCCTGTCCCGGGTGCAGCGTCCGTTGAGCAACGGCGAGCTCTCGCGGGCGACCGGTCTTCCGCCCTCTACCGTCAGCCGGCTCACGCATACGGCGATGGAACTGGGCTATCTCCGCTTCAGCCAATCCAAGCGCGCCTACGAGCTGACCCCCAAGAACCTGACGCTCGGCTATCCCGTGCTCGCGGGGATGACGATGCTCGACCGCGCGAAGCCGCTGCTGAAGCAGCTGTCCGAAAAGACCGGCGAGACGGTGGGCCTCACCATTCGCGACGGGCTTCACGTGACCTTCGTCGAAGTCGTGCAAGGGTCCGAACTCGTGGCGGTGCGGCTCGCGACGGGCGGCCGGCTGCCCATCGCGGTGTCGGCTGCGGGAATCGCGATGCTCGCGGCGATGCCGGAGCGGGATCGCCGTCTCATCGCCACGCGCGTTTCATCCCATCTTTCCAAGCGCGGCGGCAATGTCGACGCCTTCAAGGCGAATCTGGCGGAGGCCTGTGAGCTTGGCATCTCGTTCGTGCGCGACGCCTGGCGCCGCGGCATCGGCGGCATCGCCATCGGGTTCGAGGACAACGGCGAGATGGGAGCCATCACCATCCCGATCGCCACCGGCAGCGTGAGCGAGGCGGACATGCGCGGCCGCCTCGCCGATGCGCTGAAGGACACCGTCGGGTCCCTGTGGGGACCGACGGTCTGAGTTCACTCGGTCCAGACCGCGACGTCGAGCGCCGCGCGGCGGCGCAGCCACTGGCTGGGGCGGTAGCGGTCGTCGCCCGTCAGCGACTGCATGGCCCTCAGCACGGACAGGACGTTGCTCGGGCCCACCGACTGAGCGAATTCGAGCGGGCCCTTCGGATAATTGAGGCCGAGGCGCATCGCCTTGTCGATGTCGTGGGGAGCCGCCAGCCCCATCTGGGCCATCTCGCAGCCGAGATTGGCCACCATGGCGACGATTCTCTGCGCGATGAAGCCGGGCGAATCCGCGATCGCGGTCACGGCACGGCCGCTCCCGATCAGGGCATCCACGACCGACTGGCGGATCGCAGGATCGAAGCCGGGAGCCGTCATGAGGGTGATCCGCACGGAGGTGTCGAAGCTCAGATCCAAAGCCACGAGCCGGCGGGCGTCGCTTTTCGTGCGCGTGGCGAAGGCGGTCGCGTCCTCTCCGAGCGGCGCCGCCAGCAGCGGCGCGACGCCGTCGTCCTTGTCGAGAAGGGTCAGTCCCAGTTCGGCGGCCAGGGCCTTGAGCCGTTCGCCCGGCTCGACCAGGACGACCGCCTTGGCGGCGGCGTCCGTTCCCGCCGCATCGGCGGACGGCTTCTGCGCGCCCGCGCCGTAATCATAGAAGCCGCGTCCCGTCTTCCGGCCGAGCTGTCCGGTTTCGAGAAGGTAGCGATGGAAGGGCGTCGAACGCAGGCGCGGATCGCCGAAGAAGCTCTCGTGGACGAAGCGCGTGACGGGAAAGTTCACGTCGATTCCGGTCAGGTCCATCAGTTCGAACGGCCCCATGCGGAAGCCGCAGCAATCGCGCATGACGGCATCGATCTGCGCAGGCGTCGCGACATTCTCGTTCAGGATGGCGAGCGCCTCGGTTGTGTAGGCGCGGCCGCCGAGATTGACCAGGAAGCCGGGCGTATCGCGCACGACGACCGGGTCCCGGCCGAAGCGGCTGCCGAGCGCCACGAGCGTATCGATCACCGCGTCGGTCGTCTCCGGGCCGGGGATCACCTCCACGAGCCGCATCAGGGGAACCGGGTTGAAGAAATGCAGGCCTGCGATTCGCTGGCGATGCTTCAGTCCGGCCGCGATGGCTCCGATCGGCAGGGACGAGGTATTGGACGCAAGAATGGCGTCTTCCCGGACGATCTCCTCGAGCTTCTGGAACAGGGCGCGCTTGACGTCGAGATCCTCGACGATGGCCTCCACGACCACGTCGCAATCGCCGAGGCCTTCGATCCGGTCGGTCACGTTCAGGCAGGCGACGGTGGCTTCAGCGTCCTCGGCCTTGAGCTTGCCTTCGTCGACCCGCTTCTGCAGGCGCTTTGCGATGTCGTTCCGGCTCTTCGCCGCGGCATCCGCCCGCGTATCGAAGATCATCACCCGGACGCCGGCGGTCGCCGCAACTTGCGCGATGCCGGTGCCCATGGCGCCGGCTCCGACGATGCCCAGGGTGATTTGGGATTCGTTGGTGGTGCCCATTGTTCTTGTCCTTTTCCTGCCTTGGGCAAACCCGTATCCCACAGCGGGCCTCGCTGCTGCCGGAGCAGCAGGGACCGGCGCGTGAACGGCTTGCGGAATGGCGTTCCCGAATGGCCCCTAAAAGAGCGTCGGGCAGCATTACGGTCAAGCGAAATTGCGGAAAACTATTCCGCAGTGCGGAACACTTTCCGCCGTTTTCGCGCTCCCGCTCCGCTAGAGTGACGGCGCCCGACCGGGCTGTCATCGTGTCCACCTACCGAGCTCGAAACTGCTGATGTCGAACGACATTCCCGACCTGACCGGCCCGCAGGCCACGCCTGTCCTGATGGAACGAGGCGAGGGCTATCGCATCCTGACCCTCAACCGGCCCGCACGCCTGAACGCCTTCAACATCGCCATGCACGAAGCATTGATGAAGGCCCTGGACGAAGCCGATGCGGATGCGGAGTGCCGGGCCGTGATTCTCACGGGCGCGGGGCGCGGCTTCTCGACGGGCCAGGATCTCGCGGACCGGATTCGCCCCGACGGATCGGCGCCCGATCTCGGCGACAGCCTCGAGCGATATTACAACCCGCTCGTGCGCCGTCTCCGCGCGTTCCGCTGCCCCGTCATCGCCGCCGTCAACGGCGTCGCCGCCGGCGCGGGCGCCAATATCGCGCTGGCCTGCGATATCGTCATCGCGGCGCGTTCAGCGCGCTTTCTCGAACTGTTTTCCAACCTCGGCCTGGTTCCCGATTGCGGCGGAACCTGGTTCCTTCCGCGGACGATCGGGCCGGCCCGCGCCAAAGCCCTGGCGCTCCTCGCAGAGCCGCTCTCGGCCCAGCAGGCGGAAGAATGGGGGCTCATCTGGCGGATCTGCGAGGACGAGGCTCTGCTGACCGAGGCAAGAGCGATGGCCGCGCGCCTCGCAGCGAAGCCGATCCTCGGCCTGACATTGATCAAGCAGGCGCTGGAGGCTTCCGCCACCAACGACCTGAATGACCAGCTCGACCTCGAGCGCGATCTGCAGCGTGAAGCGGGAAAGGACCCCGGCTACATCGAGCGGGTGCATGCGTTCATGGCAAAGCGCTGAGATTCAGCGTGGAGTTCGCCCTTCCTGGGTCCGGTCCGGGATGAGCGGGAGAAGCCGTGGCCTGGACGTCGATCAAAGCTGAGCAAGAACACATCGTCGAAGCGCATTTATCGGTCAATGGCGTTTATCGATGGAGCGGCGAAGAGCACGCCATTCGCATGTCCCGATCGACGGGGACCGCCTCGGGCGTTCCGGCCTGAAGCCCGAAGGCACCGTGGAACCGCTGTCGACGACCCGGCTATCCGTCACGGGGAGATCCGCGGTGTCGTCCTGATGGATGCCCGTCCGCCAGTGATGTCCATGACCATCCGGGCGATGGCCGGGGCGTTCGCTTCAGGCAAGTCCACCGTGAGCGTTGCGCCGGATTCGGTGAAGCTCTCCTGACGGATCCGGACGTCAGGCGTGCCCGTCAGCCGCGCCTTCACCAAAGCAAGGTCGGAAAACACCACGACGATGATGGCTTCCTGAACGGGCACGATGTCGACCAATGGCCCCGCCCGCAGACAGGCCGCAGCCGTTCCGCCATAGGCCCTGACGAGACCGCCGCTCCCGAGGAGAATGCCCCCGAACCAACGGGTGACGACAACCGCGACATTGTCGAGGATCAGCCGGTCGATCGCCTGCAGGATCGGCTTGCCGGCGGTGCCGCTCGGCTCACCGTCATCGCTGCATCGGTAGCTCTGGCCGACCCGCCAAGCCCAGCAATTATGGTTGGCCTCCCTGTCCGAGTGCGCGGCAATGAAGTCCCTGGCATCCTGCTCGCCCGCAATCGGTCCGGCCGTCGCGACGAACCTGCTCTTCTTGATGATCTGTTCGAGCGAGGTGAGGCGTTCCAGGGTCAGCATGCGGTGCAGGAAGGGTCGGGCCGACTTGGCAATGTCGGCGACAGATGTGAGTGTTGGTCTTCGTTCATATCGATCCGATGCACGAATGTCTTGCAGGCGATCAAGCGGACGGTCGGTGTGCGATCCTCACATGGGTGCATCCTACACGATCCCCCATGCGCGGTAGCGGGTGCGGCCGGTGAGCTCGCGGGGCAGCGCGCCGCCGAGCTGCGCCAGCATGAGATCCACGGCCTTCGGCGTGACCTTCATCAGCTTGGCGGCGAGCGGCACCGTCACCAGCGGGCGCGACAGGAACAACTCGACCAGTTCCGGCAGCTTGGAGTTCGAGCGGCACTCCTTGGTGACCCGCTGCATCAGTTCGCGGGCGAGGATGAGCCGGTCGAGGTCCCTGTTGCCGATGACGATCGCCTCCTCCACGACCGAGCAGAAGCCCTGGAGTTTCTCGAGTGCCCCTTCGCGGCCCTGTGGCCGGAATTTGGATTGCTTGAATCCGGCCGCGAGGGGAAGCAGATGGCTGGTCAGGCCCCGCGCTCGCAGGATGGCTCCGGCCATGATGAGGCCGAGCCATGGCAGGCGGGCATAGAGGTTGAGATCGAGCCAGGCGTTCCAGGCAATGGCCGCGGCAGCGATCGCGGGCCAATGGGTGGTCCGTTTCACGACATCGAGCCATAGGTCTTCGTTTTCGGTTTCGTCGAGGTCAGGATCGTAGACCAGGTGCGACCGGGTTTTCGGCAGCGGGGTTTCGCCGGCCAGCACCTTGTCGGTGCGTTCGAGCAGAGCATCGATCTCGGCGAAATGCGCTTTCCACGGATCGGCATCGTTGGCGAAAGGCAGATAGGCCTCGTCGTCTTCCGGATCCGGCGTGCCCTTTGGCCGTTTGTGATTGCCCTCCCCTCTCTCGGGCCCGATGCCACGCAGGGCCGCCAGGCCGTCGATCGAGAGCGGCCAGGGAGCCGGACGTGCGAGCGCGGTTCGGCGGGCTCTCAGGGTCGTGGCGGCGCGTGTGAGCTCGTGGGTCGGATGGCGGATGTCCATGCCGGCATCGTGGAGCACCAGATCGCCGATCTCGACGAGCTGTCCGTCAAGCATCAGCGCCCGCACGGCCTCCGTCATGTCGCAGCGCGACTGCCAGCCGGCGGACAACCCGCTTGCTTCCAGGCGGGCGTCGAAGCGAAGGATGCCGATCGTCAGCTGCTCAAGCCGACCGGCTATCGTCTCCCAGGGCAGTTCCGGAAGATCGTAGGAGCGGGCAACCGACCATTCTTCATCATCGAAGTCACTTCCTCTGCCGATGAGAGCCACGCTTGTATCCTGCACCTAAGTTATTGATGCTGCGAGATATAGCTTGAACGGACGAAGCTAAGCAAGCCATCACTACGATGACGGATGCTTGGAGACGATCCTTTGAAGCCGGATTCGACCCGTCATAGGAAGCTCTGTCGGTTCCGATCGGCGAAGGATCTCATTCACGACGGATCTGAAAATGGATCTGGTCAAGGGTTCGCTGTTCGAGAGGACAATCGTCATCTCGCTCAGATGCGAGCCCCGGGGAGCGTTCCTGCGGCTAGCTCATTCTCCTCCGGCGCATGGCTTGGAGCTCTCCTTCGAGATCGAGCTTTCCGATCTTCATCATCCGAACGAGAGCCCGGAAGTAGCCGCCTGGGTTCCGAATCCGGGATTCGCCGGCCGATACGTCGTCATCGTAGAGTTGCAGGACATAGATCACAGCCGCTGCCGCATTGACAGGACCGATTTCTGCGACGGCTTCGTTCCATGCACTTTCATGGGCGCCGAGCGATGCCCGCAGATAGCGCCCTGCCCCGACGAGATCAGGGAGATCACGGATTGGTTTTCCGAAATCGGCCGTAATGGGGCAAGCCTCGACGATCAATCCCGGTGTCGGTTGCGCAGTCGATCGTCCCTTCGATGGAGGAGCCTCGATTTCCTTGAGAGAGGTGTTTGTACAAGACTCTCTGGGAGATTCTTTTTCTGTTTCTATGTGTCGGCCCCAGAGTCCGCCATTGCCGGTCTGATCGAATGCTTCTTCGACGAGATTCCTTAGGTTCTGCCAGTCTTGCAGCAGGTCCGCGGGAAGCTCTTCCGTCGATCGGGCCGGGGTGCGGCTCAGAAGCTCGCTGTAGCGCCTTTCGAGGGTGGAGCGATCCACGGTCGGGGCATGCTGAGCGAGGGCGCTGATGGCCTCCTCCGTGGCTCGCCTGGCGATCGTGACCTCGTCATAGGTTCTCTTGCGGATTTCGCGCGTGATCTTCTGTTCGGCCAGCATCGCGGTCCATTCTCCCCGCCTGGCGTAAACCGGAGTGAGATCGAAGCCATAGGCATCGATGACGTCGCCCGCCATGTTGCGGATCGCGTACCTCTTCCCGTTCGGCGAATCCTTCGCCACGATCAGCTTGAGGTCCGTGAGCTGCGCCAGGATACGCCGGATCGAGCGGTCGTTGAGCCCCGTGCGGCTTGCCAGGTGATCGTTGGACGGCCACACCAGCAGCTTCTCCCATTCCTGCTCGCCCCAGCAGGCGACGAGTTCGGAGAGCACCAGACGCTGTGCGGGGCGTAAGGCAAGCGCCTTCTCGGCATCTCGGGTCGCGGCCGAGAGTTCCTTCCGTGTCACCATGCAGCCCGCCGCCAGGGCGAGCTTCTTCGCGACCAGAGCGGCATGAACCAGCCGCCGGCCTCCTGTCGATGCAATTTGCACCACACCCTCCTTATCGAGGGCAAAGCGAGATCGTTCACCGCCTCGGTGTCTTGACACTCGATTCGTCTGGGTGGATAAGAATGGTGTGACTTATCCTTGCCACCCAGTGGTGAGATCCAAAGGCCCCGAGGTCGCCAAACCTTGGGGCCTTTTGCTTTGCCGCGGTTACATCACGAAGTCCCCTCCTCCCTCGCCTCGGCATAGGCTTCGGCCAGGACTGGAAGCTGTTCGACGAGGTATGCCGCGAATTCCGCGTCAAAACCCTTGTCGAGACTGATCCTCAGATCGCGGCCGGCATGACTGACCTTGGCGACCTTCCGACCAGAAGCAGTTGAAATCATCCGAGCCCCTCCCCTTCCGGAGGAGGCGCCTTCGACGACCGGCTTCTTCGTGGCGACCGAGAGCACACGGGAGAAGCGGGTGTCGGTATCGAGGCTTGCGAATGCCGGCTCGGCGATCGCGTTCTCGGCCGCCCTCCGGCCCGGTGCGGTCGCCAGCGCATCCGCGAGCGCGATCCAACGCGCCCTACCCGCTTTCGGGGCCGGCCCGATGGCGCTTGCGATGGCTTCGGGGATCGATTTCGCGACCGCGATGTAGCGGCTCAGATCCGCCTTGTCGGTAGACAGCGCCTGCATGATGACGGCTCGGTCGAAATCGAGAGCCTCGAGATGGAGTGCGAAGAACGCCTTCTCGATAAACGAAAGATCTCGCCGGTCGAGGTTCTCCTTACCCTGGGCGACGACGAGCTCCTGGTCGGTCAGGTCGCGCACGACGGCCCTGACCTTGATCCCGAGCCGCCGGGCCGCCCCCACCCTTCGGTGTCCGAACGCGATCTGGTAGCGGTCCTTGGCGGCGGGATGCGGGCGCACCAGAATCGGCACCTGCTGGCCGCTTTCCCGGATGCTTTCCGCCAGGGCATCGAGGCTCGCATCGGTCGCGTCGGCCATGCGGTCCGACACGAAGGACCCGTCGAGCAGGATGGGATCCAGCTCGATGATCGCGGATCCTGCCTCCACCTGATCGCGGATGTCCGTCAGTTGCTGCAGCGAGGCCCCCATGGCGGCAATCGCGCCGCTGCGGATGCGTGGCGCAGGCGCCGGTTGAGGAGCCGCGTTGGGAGCTCCCAACTTATCGGAGGGTTTGGCCGACGCCGAAAAGATGGCGTCCATTGCTGTCTTTCGGCTCATGCTGCGCGACCCCACGCTTTGCGGACCATTGCCTCGACCTCTCCATTCACGGCATCGAGGGCCTCGACGGCGCGGTCATATGTTTGACGGTTCATGGATTCGCGGCCGACCTCGTAGAGGGTCTGCTTGGTGAGGCCGGCGTCCGACACGGCCGACGACTTCACCATGGGGCTGGTGAGAACCGCTTCGCCGAAAAGGTTGCGCAACAGAGCGGTGATGCGGGTTTGCGGTCCGTCCTGAGGCTCGTAGCGCGTGATCAGATACCGCAGCGCGTCGTAGCGGATCACGCCTCCTGCCCCGCGGACAACCTCGAGAAGGTCGTCCGTCATGGCGAGAAACTGGGACATGGACGCGACGTCGAGCATCTGCGGATGAACGGTGATGAGCAGCGAGGTTGCCGCGCACAGAGCCGAGAGCGTCAGGAAGCCGAGCTGCGGCGGGCAGTCGATCACGACCACATCGTAATTGTCGGCGACGGAATCGAGCGCCTTCGCGACCCGTTCGAAGAAGAGCTGATCGCGCTGGCGCGACGTGAGGGCCTTGGGGGTCTCGTGCTCGAACTCCATGAGCTCAAGATTGCCGGGCACGATGTCGAGGCCGGTGAAGTAGGTCGGCCGGATGATTTCGGACAGCGGGCGCCGCTCCTCGCCGTAGCGGATCGCGCCGTACAGGGTTTCGCCAGGCCCGACGTCGATTTCGGGCTGGACGCCGTGCAGGGCCGACAGGCTGGCCTGCGGGTCGAGATCGACGGCGAGGACGCGATACCCCTTGAGGACGAGATACTGGGCGAGATGCGCCGAAGTCGTGGTCTTGCCCGATCCACCCTTGAAGTTGACGACGGAAATGACCTGGAGATGCTCATCGCCCTGGCGCCGCGGTGAGAATTTCCGGCCCGATTTGGTGGTCTCGTCGAAGAATTCGCGCAGCGCATGGATGTCGGCCAGCGAATACGACCTCCGGCCATACTGGGTGATTTCGGGTTGCGGGCCCTGGCCTTCGATGGAAAGCTGCCGGAGCCTGCTGTCGGAGATCCCGAGAATCTTTGCGGCCTCGCCAGAGGAAAACCGGCGCAAAACCTTCTCGGCGCTGGGAGGATAAAAGGCAGCTGCCATCGCTTGCAGCTGCGAGCGTAGGATCGCAGCGTGCTCACCGATGGCGGAGCCCGATTCGGGAGACGGCATTGCAGCGTCTGGTCGCACAGCTTGCTGTTTCACGGCGGTCCTTTCATTTACGGCAAATCGACAAATACACGCCTAATACCGTAAGGGTTAATGGATTCTGCGATTCGGTTCGAGAGTCGAGTCCGTTGGGAGGTCCCAACGGCATTTAGCTGTTGAGAACCGAGGCCTGAAAAGGGCATGAATCCGTTGCTGCGCAACCGATTCTGCCTTCAGGACGGATCCGATTCGGGGTCGGCGCGACAGTGCCGCACGTCTCAAGGCGCACTTCAATACCTCTTTCAGGACCGCCGCGACCTGATCGCAGTGCGGTCTGCCTCAACGGATTGTCGCTCCTGAAGCTTGTTCGGCAGCGCCACGCCTCTCCGCCGACGGGATGCGCCATCGCGACCGGGCACCGCAGGATCGAGCCGCCGGAGAGCATCGAAACGGCCGCCGAGGCTGTGATGGAGAGGGTCCTGGGGCAAACGGCTGCGCGGCCGCCGGCTCAGAGGGGCAGGGCATCGCACTTTGAAGCCGGGCAGCGTGCCGTTACTTCCTGCATGGGCGAATGCACCGGTTGAAGGCGTGGGAGCTCATTGGGGGAATCTCCATTTCCGCCGCAAAGGGTAGGCTCATGAAGAGGTCTGAGTTTAACATGGAGAGGGCTGCGATCTGGATGTCGGTGTGCCGGTGAGTGCGGCATCGGGATCTGCACTGTGGCAATCGGCCCAATGCGCCTGCACCGTTCCCGGCCATTCGGTGCAAGGAATGCGATAGTCACCCTTCGGTAACGAGACCTCGATCGGCGCCGGAAAGCCTTATTGCCGTTTGATCCCGACCTTCGGGCATGGGGTGAATGACTGAGGGCGCAAGGCCCGATCCAATGCGATGCGAAAGAATTGGATTGCAGGTTGCAGGGATAGGAGCTGCGCCCGCCGCCTCTCGATGGTGCTCTGCCTTTGGCATGTGTCCTTGGAGTTGGGAGCTCCCAACGCGCAAAACGATGCGAGCCTGATCCGCCTCGGCGCCGATGAGATAGGCCACCAAATCGGTCGCATGGCCTCTGTCCAGGCCACTGCTGCGTATCGCGGGCCCAGCGGGCTCACACGTCATGTTCCCGTTTCCCTCAGCCGATCGAGCGGCGTCTTCGAAAGCCAGAAGCGCGATGCTCCCCTAAGATACCGGGTCGCACAGCATTCCCTTGTTCCCGGAAGACCGCCAAAGATCGCCGCGCCAAAGCCGGGGAGGTGCTGGGAAGTGGATGAAAAGGCGCCCCCGCAACCCTTGCTCGATACCCATGTAAGAGGGCAGGGGACGACATGCCCCGATACGGGTGGCCACGATGCTCTTTGCGGGGCCATCCTCAAACCGCCCGCTCACATCCAATCCGTGGGACGCGCGCAAGAGCGATGCGGGCCGATGGAACGCCGATACGAACCCGGGTCTGTTGCTCTCGGCTCCTGCGCCGATGAGTTTCGAGGCGAGCCGCCGTGTCGCTGACCTGCTGGAGCCATGGATCGGCCCTTGGCGCGAGCCTGGACATGGCGGCTCAGAGTCAAATCGGGAGGGGGAGGGGGAGGGGATTCTTGGCCGGTTCGCCCGTTGGTCGGAAACGGGCGCGTGTGAAATGATGTTCCGGCGAGGTCTGTCGCCTGTCTCGCCACGGCCCGTCGCGCGCGATCCCCGACTCCGGTCGAGTGCCGTGGGCCCGGCCTGACTGCCGCGGGGAGGCGGTTGCCCCATTCGATGATCCCCGCAATGCTTTGGTACGCAAGCCCGGTCAGTCCTTGCGTTCACGCTGCGCGGACGGGCCCTGAGGGGGCGGAACCGGATGGAGTTTGCGGTCGCTCCACCTTGGCGAACGCCTCTCCCCCGCTTCTAAGGACACCTTTTTGTCCTCCCGCTAAGTCATTGATGATACGAGAAGCATTTCGACATGAGGAAGCTAGGCAAGGCATTGCTACGATGACATGTGGGCGGGCTCCGGCATCCGGGAGAAACGTCGATCCCTGTCGCAAGCGGTCCTGGCAGCTTGCCCTGTGGGACCGCGCGTTGCCGTATGCTGGAGGCTCGGGTGCACCTTGTTGAACCCCATCAGCCTGCTTCTGAAAAGCCCTCGTCTCATCATGAGGTTAACACGAGGCGCCCGAAACCATCTCCAGGCAAACCGCCATTTCCTCCTTTCGCAGCCCGGGAACTCCTGCGCAGCATCGGACGTGAAACATGCAAATCCACCTTTCACGCACGATGCTCTACCCCAGGCGTCGATCAGGTTGTCTTCGACGCCGCTCCCGGGCCGGGGCCGCCGTATGCCTCGCCGAAGCTGTCGAATCCCGTTCGATCAGGCGGCAGGCGAGCTCTGTCCGGCGTACGACGCGTTGTCCCCGCGTGGAGAGCTCGATGAGCATCTCGACCGCCGCCTCGCCCAGTTCACGGGCCGGAATGTGCATCGTCGTGAGACGTGGTGTGAGGAGGTCCGAGATCGGCAGATTGTCGATCCCCATGATTGAAATCTCTTTCGGACAGTCGATCTGGCGGGCCGCCAAGGCCGCGAGGGCTCCGAGCGCAAGGCTGTCGGCGGCGCAGAGAAGCGCCGTCATAGGCAGCATTCCCTTGTCGAGCCGCTCGCCGATCGCGCGTTCGGCGCATTCCGGTGTCCAGTCCTCGACGCTGATGACATTTTCGTCGGGGTAGGGCAGCCCGTGCTCGGACAGGGCATCCCGCCAACCTTCGAGGCGCCGCCGAATCGTGGGGCGGCCGGGACGCATGACGAAACCGATATTCTTATGCCCCAGGCCGATGAGATAGTCGCAAGCCATGCGTGTCGCAGAGCGGTTGCAGGGGCTGACGCTCGAAATGCGCATGAGCGGATCGTCGCCGTTGATCAGAACCGCTGCCTTGCCGCTCTCATGGATGCGCTGCATGACCTGACCGTCATCGATCGTCAGAAGGAGCACCCCGAGGAAGTCCTCTCCATCGAGCGCGTCGATGAGGGGGGCATGGCTTTCTTCCGGATCGGGAAGAGGCACGAGAGAGATGTCGATTTCCCGTAATGCGGCGGCGGACTTCAGGCCCTCCAGCACATGCCAGGTAAATTGGGTGCGGCTGTAATCGGTCATCGCAGCCTTGCTGGCGAGAACCGCAATTCGGGCGCCCTGAATCGTATTGGGCAGGGGATAGCCCGCGTTTCTCGCCGCCTGAAAGATTTTCTGGCGCACATTCTCTCGAACGCCCTTCTGGCCCGTCAGGGCGCGGGACACCGTGCTGATGGAAACGTCACAGGCCATGGCGATATCGCGAAGGCGGCTACGGACGACGGTTTTCGGGGAGGGGAGTGGCTTTTGCGACATGGCAAGCACACTGCAAAAAATTTTCATGTTGCGCAATTCGCCCCGGTGATGAAAAATCATTTCAATAACAATCGATGCCCGGGAGGCAGCGCATATGAGGGAGGGAGGGCGTCTCATGCACCAACTCGACCGTCTGGTCGCAGGCATGGTGGCCTTGCGTCACGACGGAGCGTTCGACGAACCGAATCTTGACGGCACTCCTGGCGATTACATCAGCTTTGACGGGTGGGAATGGCCTCAGGGTGTCGGTCTCTACGGTCTGGTCCGCTACTGGGAGTTCACCGGAAGCGACGAGCACCGCCGTCTGATCGAGGCTTGGTACGAGCGCCAGCTCGGCAAGGGCCTCCCAGGGCTCAATGTCAATACAACCGCCCCCATGCTCGGTCTGTCCATGCTCTGGGACAAGACCAGGGACGAGCGCTGGCGCGCGCCGCTCGAGCATTGGGCGCGTCTCGTGATGAACGAGCTTCCCCGCACCGAACAAGGCGGCTTCCAGCACATCGTTTCAGACGGCGTGAACCCGGGCGAGCTGTGGGACGATACGCTCTTCATGGTGTGCCTGTTCCTGGCGAATTACGGTCGCGCCGCAGGCCGCGACGATCTCGTTCAGGAATCCATCCGGCAGTTTCTGCTCCATACGCATTACCTGACCGATACCGAAACCGGCCTCTGGTTCCATGGCTGGACCTTCGAGGGGCGGCACAATTTCGCACGCGCGCGATGGGCGCGCGGCAATGCCTGGATCACGGCGGGTCTTCTCGACTTCATCGAGCTGGGCGGCATCGCCGGCGGTGTAAGGGACTATCTCCTCGGCTGCCTGCGGACGCAGGCCAGGTCCCTTCTGAACCATCAGGATCGCACCGGGGCCTGGCATACCCTGATCGACGACCCGTCGTCCTACCTCGAGGCATCCGCAACGGCAGGCTTCGGCTACGGACTCCTGAAAGGCGCACGCCTCGGCGCATTGGGCGAGGAGGCACGGCAGGCCGGACTTCGCGCCTTGAACTACGTGCTCGCCCATATCGATGAGGACGGCACGCTGCAGAATGTCTCCTACGGCACCCGCATGGGACGCGATCTGCAATTCTACCACGACATTCCCATTCAGCCGACGGCTTACGGTCAGGCACTGGCCATCCTGCTTCTGGCGGAGGCCGTCCGTCACATGAACGACGCTCAACAGGAGTCCGCGGCATGATCGAGGTCCGCTACGGTGCAGCACCCGAAACCATCGGCACCATGTCGACCGAGGACCTGCGCTCGACCTTTCTCGTCGAGCACCTGTTCCCCGAGGACGATATCCGTCTCGTCTATACCCACATCGACCGCATGATTCTCGGCGGCGCCGTTCCCGTCGGGAAAAGCGTCACGTTCGGCGAAGGCACCGCCATCGGCACGCCCCATCTCCTGTCGTATCGCGAGATGGGTATCGCCAATCTCGGCGGAAGCGGTCGCGTCGAGGTGGATAGAAGGACCTTCGATCTCGAGAACCGCGATATCCTCTATGTGGGACGTGGCGCGCAGCGACTGACCCTGTCGAGCGCCGACGGCGTCAATCCGGCGCGGTTCTACATGACCTCCGTGCCCTCGCAGGTGGATTATCCGCACCGGCTGATCACCCGCGCCGAGGCGAAGCCTTTGGAGCTCGGAGAGGAGAAACGCTCGAACAGGCGTTCGCTGCGCATGTACATCCATCCCGAGGTCTCGCCCTCCGGGCTTCTCCTCATGGGCATCACCGATCTTTCTCACGGGAGCGTCTGGAACACCATGCCGCCGCATCTGCATGAGCGGCGCATGGAAGCGTATGTCTATTTCGATCTGGCGCCTGAAGACCGCGTCATCCACCTGATGGGCCGCCCGGACGACACCCGTCACCTCGTCGTGGCGGATGGCGAGGCGATCCTCTCCCCGGCCTGGTCGATCCATATGGGCGCCGGCACAGGTCCTTACGCCTTCGTGTGGAGCATGACCGGCGAAAATCAGGAGTACACCGATGTGGACCCGGTGCCGGTAAGCGCCCTGCGGTGAGAATAGCCATGGCGAGAGAAATGTACCTGACCCATTCCCTGGAACCCGGCCAGGCTGTCGGCCACTGGCAACTCGGCGACATTCACGAGGAGCGCTACGACGTTCCGGACCGTACCATGGAAGGGAAGATGGACGCCTTCTTCTTCCTGACCAAGGACCGCAACTTCATCCCCCATCAATATCCGTGCCGCACGGATTTCATCGAGCAGTATCGTGGCAAGGCCCCTCGGCCGATCACGCGCTTCGAGCCGACCCGCGTCTGGCTGCCTTTCGGGTCTCCGCGCGTAGACCTGTCGGGCTTCTGGTTCCGCGCAACCCGGGTCGAATGCTGGGCGCGCACGACAATCGACAGCCCGTGCGATCAGGTGGCGCGGTTCAGCTTCGCAACATGCGGCGGCGCTTTCCTGGAGGTGAACGGCAGACGCGTGGTGGAGCTTACCCGGTATCAGCGCAATTTCGAGGAACGCATCGAGATCGAAGTGCCGTTGGAGGCGGGCAGGAATGAATGGCGGGTCTGGTTTGCCGATCTCTGCGAACGCGATGCACGCTACTACTTCACTCTCGAGCTGATCGCGGGCGAAGGGCTATCGGTCGGCATGCCGAGCGCTGTCGACGGAGCGCGCGCTCTCGCCATCGAGAACATGCTCGAAGGCATGCGCTTCGAAAGGCCGTCCTATGGGCGAGGCGAGGTCGCCATCGTGTTCGACAATCCCGCCGCCGTTGCGCTCGACGTCCATGTGGAAGTGCGGGGCGACTTCATGTCGACGGAGGGGACCCTCGAATTTCACAGGAAGCTCCCGGTTGGCGCGAACCGCGTCGTTGTCGCCGATGCGGGCGAATTGCCGGCCGACTTCAGACATTTCGACATCACGCTGCGGGATGGCGACTTCCTGGCGACGCGCGTCCTGGGCGTCGAGATCTGTCATCTGGACGAGCAGCCTCCCGCTTCCGCCGATATCAAGGTGAGGATTCAGGCCGTTCTCGACCATGTGGCCGAGCGCGGCGAGCGCGACATGGTGGCGGTGTTGGCGCGGCTCGCCGTGAACAATGGTGGCCCGGAGACGGATCGCATCATCGAAGCCTGCCTGCCGATCATCGGCGATTGTCACGATTGTGCGGATTTCCTCCTCGTCCCGCTCCTGTGGTCGCGCATTGCCTGGCCGGATCGCATCGCGCCGGAGACCCGGGCGCGCATGGACGAGGTGATCCTGCGCTTTCGCTACTGGATGGACGAGCCCGGCAACGACGTCATGTGGTACTTCAGCGAGAACCATGCGCTGCTGTTTCACACCGCCTGTCATCTCGCCGGCACGCTCTTCCCGGATGCGACCTTCACGCGTTCAGGACGCAAGGGCCGTGAGCAGGCCGAGATCGGCCGGCGCCGCCTCCTCGAATGGCTGACGCATTTCGAGGCCTGCGAGATGGCCGAGTGGAACTCGGCGCCGTACTTCCCGATCGATTTGAAGGGCCTGTGCGCCCTTTATGCGCTTTCGCCCGACGCCGCCATTCGCGAACGCTCCGGTGCCGCCATCCGCCGCCTTCTCGAGATCATGTCCCTGTCGAGCCACCACGGCATGATGACAGCCTCCCAGGGCCGCAGCTACGAGCATACGCTCCGGCCGGGACGTACGCTCGAACTGTCGGGCATCTCCTATCTCGCCTTCGGCACGGGATCGCTCGGCCGCCGCTTCCATGCGCTGCCGCAGCTCGCTTTGTGCTTTGCCGAACATGGCTTGACCGTCGATCCGGATCTCGCCGCCATCGCCGATCTCAAAAGCGCCGGAGCCTATGAATGGCGCTACAAGCAGGGCGAGAACGGCATTGCCTCGCTCTATCACTTCAAGTCGAAGGATTATGCCCTGGGCAGCATCGCGGCCTATCGCTGGGGCGAATGGGGTTATCAGGAGACCGTCCTGCATCTGCGCCTCGGCGAGCGCCCGGAATCGCAGATCTGGATCAACCATCCGGGCGAGGTGATCCATAGCGGCTATGGCCGTCCTTCCTATTGGGGCGGGTGTGGAACGGTTCCGCGCGTTCACCAGTATCGTTCTCTCGCGGTCATGGAATTCGATGCTCATCCGATGCAACCGGACTTCACCCATGCATGGTTGCCGGAAGCCGAGATGGATGAGGTCCTTCGTGAGGGAAGCCGCATCCTGGTGCGGTCCGGCCATGGGCTCTGCCTTCTCGTCGCAAGCGCTCCTCTTGATCCGGTGACGAGAGGGCCGACCGCAGGATGCGAAGTGCGCCTGCCCGGACATGTCGGACGCTGGATCGTGCGCCTTTCCGACGTCGCGACGGAAGGCAGCCTTGAAGCCTTCGGACGACGGTTTGCCGGCTTGGCGGCGGAAAAGCGGGACAATGACATCACCGTCGTTCACGACCCCGATTTCGGCACCGTGGCGTGTAGCCCCGATGGGGTCGTGCGCACGGAGAGGGAAGCCATCGACCCGAAGACCTGGACGTTGTCGGGAGAGTTGAAAGCCTTGCCGGAAGGAAGGCGCGTGACGCTGCCTTCCCGGCACAAAAAAGAAGAGCAACTCAAGATTGCCTGAAACACATTCATCATGGGAGGAAAGTGATGAAGGGACTTAAAAGTCTGACCTACGGGGCCCTGGCCCTCGCGCTCAGCGCGGCCGCCGCCCAGGCGGCCACGGAAGTGCGCATCATGTGGTACTCGGACGGGAACGAAGGCGAGGTCCTGCAGGATCTCGTAAAGCGGTTCGAGGCCCAGAACCCCGACATCAAGGTCGTGGTCGACAATGTCGCCTTCGGCGTCGTCAAGGAACAACTGCCTGTGCAGTTGGAAGCCGGACGCGGACCCGACATCGTGCGTGTGGTCGAGCTGAAGTCGCCCGCCAAGCACTGGCTCGATTTGCGTCCTTATCTCAAGGACGCCGCGACCTTCGAGAAGAGCTTCAGCAACACGCTCGACTGGATGCGCGAGGACGGCAGCAATGCGCTGCCCGGCTTCATGACCCAGCTCACCATCACCGGTCCCCTGGTGAATACCACGCTCTTCGAGCAGGCAAGCGTTCCGGTTCCGGGCGAGAAGGCAACATGGGACGAGTGGGCGGCGGCTGCCAAAAAGGTTGCCGACAGCCAGAAAATTCCGATCGCCCTCGCCTTCGATCGCTCCGGCCACCGCTTCATGGGGCCGGCGATCTCGATGGGTGCGAAGATCATCGGTCCGGATGGCAAGCCGGCGGTGGTGGACGAAGGCTTCAAGGCCATGGCCCAGCGCATTGCCGACTGGCACAAGAACGGCATCATGCCGCGTGAGATCTGGGGCGGTGTCGCCGGAACGACCTATAAGGGTGCGAACGACGAGTTCGTGAACGGCCAGGTCGCCGTGTACTTCTCGGGCTCCTGGCAGGTCGCCCAGTTCTCGCAGAAGATCAAGGATAACTTCGACTGGTCCGCCGTGCCCGAGCCCTGCGGGCCTGCTGCCTGCACCGGTATGCCGGGCGGTGCCGGCCTCGTTGCGGTAAAGTACACGACCCACCCGCAGGAGGTGGCGCGCGTGATGGAATATCTCGCAAGCGAGCCCGTGGTGCGCGAATTCTCCGAGCGCACCCTGTTCCTGCCGGCACACCAGGCGGTCGCCGCGAAGGGTGTGGACTTCAAGACGAGCGATCCGAACGTGAAGAAGTCCCTGAGCATCTTCCTCAAAGCAACCCAGACCGCCGATCCGCTCGCGCTCAAGATGCAGAGCTACAGGTGGTCGGGCCCGATCTACGCCGCCGTCGTCAGCCGGCTCGGACAGGTCGTTGCCGGCGAGGCGCAGCTCTCCGATGCTTATGCCCGCATCGAGGATGACATCAAGCAGAAGGTCAGCGAGGCCTCCCGCTAAAGCCGAGAGGTGCTGCAATGAGCACCACGACCCCCGAAATGCGAGGACAGGCGTTCAGCCTGTCCTCCGTACTGGTTGTGCCGTTCCGCTTTCTCATGGGCCTGCTGAACGCTCCCATGAGCGCCGTGCAGCGTCGGTTCGGGATCGGCGGAGTGGGGGCCGCGTTCCTGGCCCCGAACATGCTGATCTTCGGCATCTTCGTGCTCATTCCCGTTGCCATCAATGCTGCGTACTCCCTCACTGGCGGCACCGCGATCTTCTTTGACGGGCGCTATTTCGCCGGTTTGGACCAGTATCGGACGCTGCTCTCCTGCAACGACTACACGGTCCCGTCCACCTGTCTCCAGGACGCCTTCTGGCAGAGCGTGCACAACACGGCATTCTTCGTGATCGTGCAAGTGACGGTGCTCGTGCTCGCTTCGTTGGGAACGGCACTTGTCCTCAACCGTGAGATGCGGGCACGCGGCTTCTGGCGCAGCGTCTTCTTCTTTCCCGTCCTGCTTTCGCCGGTCGTGGTCGGCTTGATCTGGAAATGGATCCTGCAGCGTGACGGGCTGCTCAACGCGCTCCTCCTGGATTTCGGGCTTGAGCGGACGTTGTGGCTTGCGGAGCGCAACTGGGCCATGTTCTGGGCCGTTTTCGTGTCCGTCTGGGCGCATCTCGGCTTCTATGCGCTCATCCTCCTGGCCGGCCTCCAGGCGATTCCGCGCGATCTGTACGAGGCTGCGATGATGGACGGAACAGGGCGCCTGCGCACCTTCCGGCGCATCACCTTGCCGCTCCTGTGGCCCAACCTGCTCGTCGTCATCATCCTGGCGCTCATCCGCGCCGTTCAAATCTTCGACGAAGCCTTCGTCCTGACGGGCGGCGGCCCGGGCACCAGCACCATGTTCATCACCCAATACATCTATGAGACGGGCTTTGCCCATGTTCTGCGCAATCTGGGGCTCGCATCGGCAGCGTCCATTCTCATGGGCGTCGTCCTGGTCGGCCTTACGGCTCTGCAGCTCGTGGTCTCGAACAGGCGCGCCAGAAAGGAAGCGGCATGACCGCACTCGCGACCTTCATTCTGCGCCGGCGTGGCGGCGCCGGCTGGCATTGGACCGATGTGCTGGCCTATATCTGGCTGGCTCTGGGCCTCGTCCTGATGTTCGGCCCGGTCCTCTGGCTCGTGGTCTCGTCCTTCAAGACGCCGGGGGCTCTCGCGGAATTTCCGCCGACCTTTCTGCCGCTCGGCACGCAGGTCGCGACGGTTCAAGGCTATGATAACCCGCTGCCGCTCTATCGGGTAGCGCAGGGCGACGGCACCGAGCGGATCCTTGCCCAGGTGCGGCGGGTCGGCATCATGGCGCAGATGGTCGATCCGCAGAATCCCGATACCGTCATCCGCGTGCCGATCGACAAGCGCGTGCCGGTTCGCGAGGTCAGCCTAGCCACCACGAACTACAGCGAGCCGCTGCAGCAGTTCGACTTCATGCGCTATTTTCAGAACTCACTCTTCGTGACCATCACGGCAACCCTCATAACGCTCGTGGTGAACTCCATGGCGGCCTATGCCCTCTCGAAATACGAGTTCAAGGGTCGAACAGCCGTGCTCGGCATCATTCTCGCAACCTTGATGGTGCCCCTGTCCGTCATCGTCGTGCCGCTCTATCTCGTGGTGAATTCCCTCAACCTGTTCGATACGCTCTGGGGCGTGATCCTGCCGACGGTGGCGACGCCGACCGGCGTGTTCCTACTACGGCAATACATGCTCACGATCCCTGACGAGCTGCTCGATGCGGCGCGGATGGACAAGGCGTCGGAGTGGCAGATCTACTGGCGCATCATCCTGCCGCTCGCAGCTCCGGCATTGGCCGTCCTCGCCATCTTCTCCGTGATGTGGCGGTGGAACGACTTCCTTTGGCCGCTGATCGTTCTATCCCGCAAGGAGAACTATACCTTGCAGGTCGGCCTCAATGCCTTCTCGGGCGAATTGAACGTGCAATGGCATTACGTGCTGGCCATGACGGTTCTGTCGATCATTCCAGTCGCCCTCATCTTCCTGTTCCTCCAGCGCTACATCACGGCAGGCATCGCCAATACGGGTCTGAAATGATGTGCGCCGAATTCAGAAAGAGCATGTCGTGAGTCACCTCGTTCTTCGCCAGGTCACAAAGGAGTACGGCGCCGTGCGGGTGCTGCACGGCATCGATCTCGAAGTCAGGGACGGCGAATTCGTGGTCTTCGTCGGCCCGTCGGGCTGCGGAAAATCCACATTGCTGCGGACGATCGCGGGGCTCGAGCGTACAAGCTCGGGCGAGATCAGGCTCGACGACCGGCTCGTCAACGATGTTTCGGCCGCCGACCGGGGCCTCGCCATGGTGTTCCAGTCCTATGCGCTCTACCCGCACATGAGCGTGCGCCAGAATCTGGCATTCGGGCTGGAGAACAGCCGAATGCCACGGGATGAGATCGACAGGCGCGTGTCCGAGGCCGCCAAGATGCTGCTGATCGAGCCGCTTCTGAACCGCAAGCCACGCCAGCTCTCCGGCGGTCAGCGCCAGCGGGTCGCGATCGGTCGCGCGATCGTGCGCCGGCCCGGGATCTTTCTCCTCGACGAACCCCTGTCCAATCTCGATGCGGAGCTGCGCGTGGTGATGCGTGCAGAGCTCGCTGCGCTCCATAAGCGCCTTGGCGCCACGATGATCTATGTCACGCACGATCAGACGGAGGCGATGACTCTTGCCGATCGCATCGTCGTTCTGCGCGACGGAAAGATCGAGCAGATCGGCACGCCGCTCGAGCTCTACAACAATCCCGCCAACCGTTTCGTGGCTGGATTCATCGGTTCGCCGCGCATGAATTTCATCGAGGCCGAGATCATTCCCGTTTCTGGCGGGGTCGGAATCCGGGTCAGCGGGAGGCAGCAGAGATTGCCATCTCTCGACCTCGCGCCCGGCTCCCGGATCGTCCTCGGCATCCGGCCGCACGCCGCAACCGTTACGGAAAGCGATCAGGGCGCCATTCCGCTCGAGCTAACCCTTGTCGAGCAGCTCGGTGCGGAAACGATCCTGCACGGCAGGACGGATCGTGGTGAAACATTCACGGTATCGGCGCCGGGACAGCGGCGCTTTTCCATAGGGGAAAGGATCGGCATCGAGGTCGTCCCCGAGGCGCTGCATGTTTTCGATGCAGAAGGCAAAGCTCTGCCGTGCGTTCAACAGGGCGTCTGAGAGCTCGGACCCTGCTGCCCTTTGCAGACAACGGCGGCGGCGCCGATAAACGCTATCGTGATTTCAAGGTGCAACCATCATGTCAGTTTCTTTCGATCTGCAGGGCAAAAGGGCAGTCGTTACGGGAGCCAATACGGGCATCGGACAGGCGATTGCCGTTGCTCTGGCCGAGGCCGGCGCCTCCATTGTCGGAGTCGGCCGCTCGCCGATGGATGAGACGGAGGCGCGAGTTCTCGCAGCGGGTTCGACATTTCGCTCCGTCAGATCCGATCTTTCGAGCCTCGAGCCGATCGAGACAGTGATGAGTGCCGCTATGGACGGCGGCGGGCGGATCGATATTCTCGTCAACAATGCCGGGATCATCCGACGTGCGGACGCGATCGACTTCACCGAAGCCGATTGGGATGACGTGATGAACGTCAACCTCAAGACCGTATTCTTCCTGTCTCAGGCGGCGGCCCGACACATGCTGGCCGACGCAAAGGGCGGCAGAATCATCAACATTGCTTCGCTTCTCTCCTTCCAGGGAGGCATTCGCATTCCCTCCTATACGGCAAGCAAGAGCGGACTCGCCGGCCTCACGCGCCTTCTGTCGAACGAGTGGGCGGCCAAGGGAATCAATGTCAATGCCATCGCGCCGGGTTATATCGAGACCAACAACACCGAAGCGTTGCGGCAGGACCAGAAGCGCAGCGCCGAGATCCTTGGGCGCATTCCGGCCGGGCGCTGGGGTCGGCCGGAGGATATCGGCGGAGCGGCAGTCTTCCTGGCCTCACCGGCAGCGAACTATGTGCACGGTGTCATCCTGCCGGTCGATGGAGGGTGGCTGGCCCGCTAAGGCATCGGACGTGAAAAGTGGGAACCGGCTTTGCGTGAAAAGATGCTCGAGAGCAGAGACTGACTGCATCGGATCGAGGTTCGATTCCATGTCCGATGCGCTAACGCACCAAAGCAGAAGCGACCGGGAGCAGCCCCGCACCGAGGGTCTATCCGTTTCGACGATGTGGAGGACCGGCGCCGGTCAGGAGAACTCGGCGCTGGGACGAAATGAATAGCCCTCGATGCGAGGGAGGGATCTGTCGCTGCGAGGGGGCACAGGATCGCAACAGATCCAAGCGGGAATGCGCTTACGGGAAGGACGCCTCGTCAGGCCGGGGGAGAAGGCCATTGAGAAGAAGATCCACAGCGATCTCGAAATGCCGTTCCATGTCGATGGGACGGCGATCCGAGAACAGAAGCATCGAAATGTTCAGGGACAGAGCAGGCGCGAGCAGAAGTTCGGGGAACTCCAAAATGGCGGATGAGCGGATCTCGCCTTTTTTTGATCCAGCCTCGAGGCTTTGGCGCAGGCGTTTGACCACCGGACCCATGAAGTTCTGATGGTGCTCGTCGATCAATTCCGGGAACCGGCTTGCCTCGGCAATCAGGAGCCGGAAGATCTCCCGACTCCGTGGATCGGTGGATAGGATCCGATACAGATAGCAAAGGTAGGCACGCAGGAATTCCGGTGCGGTGGACGAACTGCTTGCAGCGAATTCTTCGGCCTGGACATGGAGTGGCCGTGAGAACTCCCGGACCATCGCGACGAAGACCTGCTCCTTGCTCTCGAAATAGAAGTAGATCGTACCTTTGGTGACGCCGGCACGCGCCGCGACATCCTCAAGACGCGTGGCGGCATAACCCTTCTGGACGAATTCCTCGAAGGCTGCCTCCAGGATCTCCCCGGGACGTTCTGCCTTGCGGCGGGCTCTGACACCTCCGGACATACGATAGCTCTCCACCTCCCCTTGCCGAACGCAGGCGCCCATGGGTTTTCCCAGCACGATCATTCGGGAGAGGCAGCGGGGTAACGCGCGACAGGCACCCTTCTGCTTCCGCCATCTTGCTGGCCCACCAAGGTCTACAACTGACTGACCCGCAGGTCAATAAATGTTGACTAACCCGTAAGTCAATGAATATATGCGGCGCACAATCAATCAACCGAGTTTCCCGATGATCCGCCCCTTGATGTCGGCAGTCCGTCTCCTTTTGTCCGCAGCACTGCTCCTCACAGCCCTCTCGGCTGCCGGCGCGCAGCAGCCCGGAGGCGCACAAATGCCGCCCCCGCAGGTGACCGTGACCAAGGTCGAGGCGAAGGAAGTCCCCGTCACCTACGAGTATGCGGCCCGGATCTCGGCCCATCGCGAAGTCCAGGTCAGGGCGCGTGTCGGCGGGATCCTGCTCAAGCGCAACTTCAACGAAGGCGCAAGCGTCAAGGCCGGGCAAGTCCTGTTCGAGATCGATCCCGCTCCCTTCGAGGCGGAGCTTGCCCGTGCCAAGGCACAGCTTCAACAAGCCCAGGCGCAATACAACCAGGCCGTCCGGGATGCGGAACGCGCCCTGCAGCTCTATGCAAAGGGCGCAGGCAGCGAGAAGGCCCGCGATGACGCGATCTCCGCCAAGGAGCTTGGCGCCGCCGCCGTCGCGGCTGCAGACGCACAGGTGCGTACGGCCCAGCTCAACCTCGACTACACCAAGGTCAGGGCGCCCATCAGCGGCATCACGAGCCTGGAGCAGGTACCGGAAGGCAGCCTGATCGGCACCAGCGGGGACAGCAGCCTGCTGACCTCGATCACCGAGCTCGACCCCGTCTACGTGAACTTCTCGTTCGCCGATCGGGAAGGCAGCGAGATCCGGCGCCTCCTCGATACCCAATCCTCGAACGCATCTCCGGCCAAGATCCTCAAGGTCAAAATCACCTTCGGCGACGGACAGACCTACGATCAGGACGGCACCATCGACTTCACATCCAGCAGCATCGACACCGAAACCGGAACTCTGCAGGCCCGCGCCGTCGTCAGGAACTCCGATCGCCGTCTTGTCCCCGGCCAGTTCGTGCGCGCGACCGTGACCGGTCTGACCCTCAACGATGCCATCGTGGTGCCCGAGGCGGCCGTGATGCAGGGTCCGCAGGGGCAGTTCGTCTATGCCGTGAACGACAGCGGTCATGCGGAGGTGCGACCGGTTCAGCTCCGCCGGCAGGTCGAGGGCGGCTGGATCGTCGCCTCGGGCCTGAGATCGGGCGACAAGGTCGTCACCGAGGGCGTCATCAAGGTCCGTCCCGGCGCGCCGGTGACGGCCTCGGTCGCGTCCAACGACACCAACGTGGTGGTAAAGCAGTGAACCCGCGCTTCTTCATCGACCGGCCGGTCTTCGCCGCCGTCATCTCCATCGTCATCGTTCTCGCCGGAGCCCTGGCCATCCGGGTGTTGCCGATCGCGCAATATCCCGAGCTGACGCCACCTCAGGTGGTCGTCAGCGCCACCTATCCCGGCGCGAGCGCCGAGACGGTCGCCCAGACGGTGGCCGCACCCCTGGAGCAGCAGATCAACGGCGTGGAGGGCATGCTCTACATGCAGTCCTCGAACTCGAGCGCCGGGACGATGCAGCTGACCGTGACCTTCGCTCTCGGCACGGATCCGGATCAGGCCACCATCGACGTCAACAATCGCGTGCAGCGCGCGACCCCGCTTCTGCCCTCCGAGGTGACACGCCAGGGCGTCACCGTGGCCAAGCGCTCGACCTCGATCCTCGGCATGGTCGCGATGTTCTCGAAGGATCCGCGCTACGACCGGACTTATGTCGGCAACTATGCGCTCCTGAACGTCATCGACGAGCTCAAGCGCATCCCGGGCGTCGGTGACGCTTCGGCCCTCGGTTCGCTCGATTACTCGATGCGCATCTGGCTGCGCCCGGACAAGCTCGCCCAATACAAGCTGACGCCGACCGACGTCGCTGCCGCAATCCGTGAACAGAATGCCCAGTTCGCCGCCGGCCGCTTCGGCGACGAGCCGACCGACAAGTCGGTCGCCTTCACGTATTCGGCTACGACCATGGGCCGCCTGCCCGACAGGGAGGCGTTCGAGAACATCATCCTGCGCTCGGACGCAAACGCCGCGGCGCTGCGCCTCAAGGACGTGGCCCGTGTGGAGCTCGGCGCACAGAGCTACACGGTCACGGCCGAGCTCAACGGGACACCCGCCGTCCCCATTGCCGTGTATCTCCAGCCCGGAGCCAACGCGCTCGCCACCATGGAGGCGCTCACCGCCCGCATGGAGGAGCTGAAGCAGGCCTTCCCGGAGGGGATCGATTACCAAATTCCGTTCGACACGACCAAGTTCATCAAGGTTTCGGTCGAGGAGGTCATCCATACCTTCATCGAGGCCATCGTGCTGGTCGTCGCCGTCGTGTTCCTGTTCCTGCAGAACTGGCGCGCGACCCTGATCCCGGTCATTGCGGTGCCGATCTCGATCATCGGGACCTTCGCGGGCATGTATCTGTTCGGCTTCTCCATCAACCTGCTGACCCTGTTCGGTCTGGTGCTGGCCATCGGCATCGTGGTGGACGACGCCATCGTGGTCCTGGAGAACGTCGAGCGCATCATGACGACGGAGCACTTGCCGCCGCGTCAGGCCGCCATCAAGGCCATGGGCGAGGTCACCGGCCCGGTCATCGCCATCGTGCTGGTGCTGTGCGCCGTGTTCGTGCCCGTCACGTTCATGGGTGGACTGGCCGGCGAGATGTACAAGCAGTTCGCCGTCACCATCGCGATCTCCGTGACGATCTCCGGCATTGTCGCGCTCACGCTGACGCCCGCTCTCTGTGCGCTGATCCTCAAGCCCGGTCACCGGGAGCCGGCTCTGCCGTTCCGATTGTTCAACCGCGCCTTCGACCGGCTCACCGCCGGCTATACGGCCGGGGTGCGCTTCCTCGTGCGCCGCGTCGTCGTCGGCCTGTTGATCTCGGCGGGTGTCGTCGGCGCGACCGGATACCTCTTCATGACCATCCCGGGTTCGCTCGTGCCGGACGAGGACCAGGGCGTTCTGTTCAGCATTGCCATTCTGCCGCCTGCGGCTTCGCTGAGCCGCACCCAGGCGGTCGTGGACACGGCCAGCCAGAACTTCCGGAACCATCCGGCCGTGGAGAACGTCTTCGCGGTATCGGGCTTCGACCTGCTCTCCGGGAGCATGAAGACCAGCGCAGGCACCTCCTTCGTGTCGCTGAAGGATTGGGCCGAGCGGGTGGCGCCGGAGCTCGATGCCCGCAAGCTGGCGGGACCGTTCATCGGCATGAACGCCGGCATCAAGGACGGCATGGTGCTCGCCTTCAATCCTCCGCCCATCATGGGTCTGAGCACAACGGGCGGCTTTGAGCTCTATCTGCAGGATCGTACGGGTGGTGGCGTCGCGAGCCTCAACGCGGCGACCGCGAAACTGGTCGAAGCCGCGTCCAAGCGTCCGGAGCTCGCCGGCGTAAGGACGACCTTCGATACGAGCGTCCCGCAATACAGGATCGATCTCGACCGGGAGAAGGCGAAGGCCCTGAATGTGCCGATCAACTCGGTCTTCGAGGCCATGCAGAGCACGTTCGGCAACCTTTACGTGAACGACTTCACGCTGTTCGGCCGCAACTACCGCGTGATGCTGCAATCGGAATCGAATTTCCGTCAGACCCCGGACGATCTCAGACACGTCTTCGTCAAGGCGGGTTCGGGCAGCATGATCCCGCTCAGCACACTCGTGACGGTCGAGCGGGTCATCGGACCCGATCAGCTGGAGCGCTTCAACGCCTTCAATGCCGCCAAGGTGACGGGCAATCCTGCTCCTGGCTACACCTCGGGCCAAGCCATCGCGGCGATGCAGGAGGTGGCCCGGGAGGCGCTGCCGGAGGGCTTTCAGATTGCCTGGACCGGCTCCGCCTATCAGGAACTGGAGACGGGCGGTACCGGATCCCAGGCGATGATCTTCGGCCTCGTCATGGTGTTCCTGATCCTGGCGGCGCAATACGAGAGGTGGAGTCTGCCGCTGGCGGTCATCACGGCGGTGCCCTTCGCCTTGTTCGGCGCTCTCCTGGCCATCTGGCTCCGCGGGCTGACCAACGACGTGTACTTCCAGATCGGACTGGTCACGCTCATTGGCCTCGCGGCCAAGAACGCGATTCTGATCGTGGAGTTTGCCGTCCTTCGACGGCAGGAAGGCGCGAATGCGATCGACGCGGCCATCGACGCGGCGCGTCTGCGCTTCCGTCCCATCGTGATGACGTCGCTCGCCTTCATTCTCGGCGTCGTTCCGCTCGCGGTCTCGACAGGCGCGGGCTCCGCGAGCCGCCACTCCATCGGGACGGGCGTCATCGGCGGCATGCTGGCCGCGACCTTCATCGCGACCTTCCTGATCCCGATGTTCTACCGCCTGATCGCATGGCGACAGCCGAAACCCAGGGACGACGAGGAAGCTCTGCCGATCGCAACGCCGTCCGAGGTCTCGTAACCTGACAGGAATGGTCTGGTCGCTCTTCCGTCAGCGGAGCGGCCAGACCGAGTGAATCCATCATCCTTGCACCATGACAGTACAAACCGATCGTTCGTCCATCCCGGCCCGTGATCGCATCCTGGACGCAGCCGAGGATCTGATCTGCACCGGTGGGATCGCCGGATTCACGCTCGATGCCGTTGCTCTTGCGGCAGGGCTCAGCAAAGGCGGTCTCCTGTACCACTTCAGCTCCAAGGACAGTCTGATCTCGGGCCTGCAGCACCGCATGGCCCTGCGGCTCGAGCAGACGCTCCGGGACGCGGAGCGCCAGCGGGAGCCGATCCTGGAGGCGTTCATCCGCGAACTGCGCCAGGATTATGAAACGGGTGGGCGTCGTTTTGCGCCGCTGCTGCTGGCGCGTGAGCAACAGAATCCGTGCTATGAACTGCAAGCCCTGATGACCTGTCTTGTGCAGCGGAGTGGTCAGGGAGGCAAGGAAGCAACCCTGCTCCTGTTGGCATCCCTTGGGATGGTGCTCACCAGTCTGGCCCGGCTGCCCTGCATCGATCCGCAGCAGGCCGCAGAGCTTTTTGACGAGATGCTGGCAACCCGTGCCAAGCATCCATAGAGAAATCGGTTTAGACCGCAACACTGCCGAGAGCGATTTTGTGATCCGAACTGGAGAGGCGGTGTTCCGTGACGCGCCCGATGGAGGCAAGGCTGGCGGGCGTTTCCGCGGTGGTCTCTCGAACATCGCCTTGCGATGCAGGGATCGGGCTTTAGATAAAGGCGCTGTGCGCCAGATCTGCGGGGATCCGATCGTTCGATGACCGGCGAGGCCGGCCGCCCTGGCGGTCCCTTGGGCCGGTTGCAGACTGCGAACCATGACCGCAACGGATGTTCCCAAGGGTGATCGACTGGCGCCAAGTCGAATATCGAGCGCGCTTGTGCAGATATGAGGTGTCATGCGGCTCTTCATCGGACTCCTCCTCACGGCTGTGGCAGGCTGGGTGGATGCCATCGGATTTCTGCAACTCAGTGGGCTCTATACGTCCTTCATGAGCGGAAACACCACGCAACTCGGTGTCAGCCTCGGAA
Source organism: Microvirga sp. M2 (assembly GCF_047497095.1). Lineage (NCBI taxonomy): Bacteria > Pseudomonadati > Pseudomonadota > Alphaproteobacteria > Hyphomicrobiales > Methylobacteriaceae > Microvirga > Microvirga sp. M2. The sequence goes on along the minus strand of NZ_CP134064.1, from coordinate 673,399 downwards.
CGACGGGCGGATTCGCCCGCATTCTGCCATTGGCCCTTGTCGCTGCGTTCTTCACCGGAGCTTTTACGGGCAACCTGTTGGCCTTGCTGTCGGGCCGCTGGTGCCTGCCGACAGTTCTCGGGATGGTCTCCTGCCTCCTCGGCCTCGCTTTCTGGATCTTCGGCTCAGGTGAAACGGTTCATGGCGTGTCTCTGCTTCTATCAGGAGCCATGGGAGCTCAAAACGCAGCCTTGCGGCAGGTGAAAGGCGTTCACGCAGGGACAACCTACGTGACCGGCACCCTCTTCAGCGCGGGGCGGGATCTCGCTGCGGCTGTTCTGGGGAAGGGGCCCCGCTGGAGATGGCTTCTTCACGTCGCGGTCTGGCTCTTCCTGATGGCTGGCGCGGCAGGCGGAGCCGCCACGTTCGGCCACGCCGGTCGATGGTCCCTCGGCCTCCCGGCGATCCTATTGGCTTTGCTGACGAGCACGGCATCGATCTGGGTGTGGCGCGCGAATCCAAAAGCGGAGAATTGAATTGTTCCACCCGATGTCCATGAACTTCCACGCAAGGAATTTCGACGCCAGCGCTGAAGCCCGACGCCACAGAATGCAAGCCCGATTTAGGCGGGACTGACAAGACGCGCGGCAACGGCGCGGACTGGCAACCGCGGCAGGACAGCGGGAGCGAAACCGGCCAAAAGGACGCGAGACTTCTCGCTCCCGGAACGCATCCACGCGCCTCTCGTTGCCCGGTTGGCTGTCCAGGACGGCAGCCGACTGGTGTCGATCGACGAGGAGCCGCGCCATGGCCGATAACGACCGTTGGAGGAACGAGCAGGAGCACCACAGCTATCGTGACGATGATCGCGAGCGCTGGCGTGATGAAGATTACCGTCGCGGTGGCGGCGGGGGTGCTTACCGTGGCGGCTATGGCCGCGGCCGTGGATCGGATGCAGGCCCAAATGCCCAGCGGGGCTCAGACGCCGGGAGTGCCGGATATGACCGGAATCAGGCTCGCGGCGGCTATCGCGGCGACCAGGACGCGGAAAGCATGAGCGACCTGTATGGTCGCGGTGCCTATGGCAGCGTCTATCGCGGCCGCGATAGGGCCGATCCGCGCAGCAGGCCGAACCGTGACTTTGGAGGCAACGACTACAATCGCGGTTTCTACGGTGCCGACCAGGGGCGGAGTGGCCGCGTGCATGGACCTCATCAGGACAGCTGGGGCTATCGCGGCGAGCGAAGCGGCTGGGATCGCTTCAGCGATGAGGTATCGTCCTGGTTCGGCGACGATGAAGCGGCACGTCGCCGTGAACAGGATGCCCGCCAGGGCGATCAAGGTGCCCAGCATCACCGTGGCCGTGGTCCCAAGGGCTATATCCGTTCCGATGAGCGTATCCGTGAGGACGTCAGCGACCGTCTGACGGACGATCCTTTCGTGGATGCCTCCGAGATCGAGGTCGGCGTTTCGAGCTGCGAAGTGACCCTGTCCGGTACCGTCGACAGCCGGGAGGCCAAGCACAGGGCTGAAGACTGTGCGGAGCGTGTATCGGGCGTGCGGCACGTCCAGAACAACCTGCGGGTTCAGCCGTCGGGCATGGGGCAGGGCACGGCTGAGGGCGCCGCTTGACTGCGCCACCCTCTCACCATGAGCCTCTTTGGAGATCGCCATGACCACAATGAAGGCAGTCCGCATTCATCGCTTCGGTGGGCCCGAGGTGTTGATGCTCGATGATGTACCCTGGCCGCAGCCGAAGGATGACGAGGTTCTCGTACGAGTCCATGCGGCCAGTGTGAATCCCGTCGACTACAAAATCCGAGCCGGCTCCTACACCGTCACGGATGATCAGCTTCCGTATACTCTCGGGCGTGATCTCTCGGGAACGGTCGAGCTCCTGGGAACGCGCGCCCACACACTCAAGGCCGGCGATCCGATCTTTGCGTTCATCGGCGTGGATCGAGGAACCTATGCCGAGTACGTCGTGGTCAAAGCCATGGAGATGGCCGCCAAACCCGCGACGATCGACCACGTGCAGGCGGCCGCCGTGCCTCTCGCCGGCCTGACGGCTTGGCAGGGCCTGTTCGATCATGGCCAGTTGCGGGCGGGGCAACGGGTTCTCGTTCATGGTGGAGCAGGGGGCGTCGGTCATTTCGCCATCCAGTTTGCCAAGGCGAAGGGTGCGACTGTTCTGACCACCGCGTCAGGCTCCGATCTCGATTTCGTGCGCGAACTCGGTGCGGACGAGGCCATCGATTACAAAGCCGACCGTTTTGAAGATCGCGCCCGCGACATCGACGTGGTGTTCGATCTGGTTGGCGGCGGAACCCAGGAACGCTCCTGGAGTGTGTTGAAGGAGGGCGGCATTCTGGTCTCGACATTGGGCGCGCCTCCAGCCGAGGCAGCAATCCGGCACAAGGCTCGTGCCGCAGGGTATCGCGCACGGCCTAACCCGGCGCAGCTGAGCGAGATCGGACAGCTGATCGACAATGGTCAGGTGCGGGTCGCCGTCGCCCGGACGTTCGCGCTCGCGGATGCAGGTGCAGCGCAGAAATATCTGGAACAGGAACATGTGCGCGGAAAGGTCGTCCTGCAGGTTGCCGACAAGACCTGACGAGGCTCCCGGCAGATGCCGATGAATGGTTCGGTCAGCCAGGAACGGCACCGCTCATGGAGATCAAGCAACTCCGCACGAGTGGCCAAGCGATCCGATGCTCCGTTCTGGGAAAGAGCGCATCGTTCCTGCGAAAAACCGGGGCCGCACTTTCGCACGATGCGCTAGCCCCGGGTGTCTCCGTGAGACCCAAATGGGCTTGCAGAGGTGAACATTACCAGGCGCGAGCAGTTCTCGACCGAGCAGCTCGCCTCACCGCTGCAGAAAAGGAATGTGGAATGAGCGATCACTCCTGGGTACTTGATCACACGGGCGGCACCTCTCTACCCCCACGCAGAGCAATCTTAGCCGGTGGGATCGCGACAGCGGCCTTCGCGGGCGCGGCTGCCGCGCAGTCACCGGAGAACGCTCCCACTGCAGGTCCTGTCACGCCTGGGCGCGGCTCGCAGCTTACGGGCAAGATCGCCGTGGTAACCGGGGCAGCCCGCGGGATCGGACGGGCCATTGCCATCGAGTTCGCCGCCAATGGAGCTGACGTCGCAGCCATCGACATCTGCGGCTTTGTCTCGCCCGCATCCAATGCCGCTCCCGCCACGCCGGAGGATCTTGCGGAGACACTACGGCAGGTCCAGGCAGCCGGCCGGCGCGCGCTCGCCATCCAGGCCGATATCCGCCATATCGAAGCGCTTCGGGCAGCGGCTGATCGCGTTGAGGCTGAGCTTGGAAAGATCGACGTGGTGGTGGCCAACGCGGCCATTCAGCGCTGGAAGCCGCTCCTCGAGATGGATGACTCGGATTGGCGCGACGTGATCGACAACAATCTGAATGGCACGGCCAACACCATCCGGGCCTTCGCGCCCAAGATGGTGGCTCGGAAGTCCGGTCGGATCATCGTGCTGTCGTCAATGCAGGGCAAGCACGGGACCAAGGATGCGAGCTCTTATTCGGCATCGAAATGGGGCATTCTCGGACTCATGAAGAGTGCCGCAATAGAACTCGGCCCACATGGCATCACCGTCAATGCGCTGATCCCGGGCCTCGTCGACACGCCGCTGACCCGTTATGAAACCCGCTACCGGGAAGCGATTGCCGAAACCCAGCCCAATCCGCCCGAGCATCCCACTCCCGAGCAAGCCTGGGACGCAAGAAAGGTCCAGGTACCACTGAAAGTGGGTTGGCTGCGCCCTGAGGATGTCTCGCCGGCTGCTGTCTTTCTGGCCTCCGACGCCGCCGCGATGGTCACTGGTGCCGGGTACGAGGTCACAGGCGGAGACAGCGCGCATAACATGTAGGGGCGCACAGGCCCATTATCCGGACGCTTACCGCATCGGACGTGACATCGAACCCGCATCCGATGCTGTCAGTCCCTGTTCTCGGGCATCTATTCACGCAAAACCGGTTCCCGCTTTTGCATTCTATGCGTCGCATCTATCTTTCAGGGACGATGCGCTCTTTCCTGGCAGGGAGCATAGGGTGAAATCCCAAACGTGCACAGCTGCCTCTCATGCCCGATGTGCCGGGTCAGAAAACGGCCAGTGTAACCCATTGGGCAACCAAGGCAGGTTTGTCGTTGTCTGCGATTTCGACCGTCGCCGTATGACGCAGGCGAATTTCATTGTCGGCACGGTGCACGAACTCGTCGAGGACGAAGCGGCCGCGGATGCGGGCGCCACTGCGGACCGGTGTGATGAACCGAACTTTGTCGAGACCGTAGTTGACGCCGATCGTCTTGCCTTTGAGATGGGGAAGAGCCTCGTCTGCGAGGGACGGCAGGAGTGAAAGGGTGAGGAAGCCGTGCGCGATCGTGCCGCCGAATATCGTGCTCTTTGCTCTGTCGGGATCGATATGAATGAACTGATAATCACCCGTTGCCTTGGCGAAGCGGTCGATCTGTTCCTGGCTGATGCTGCGCCAGGGAGAGACTCCGATCTCTTGGCCGACCAGCGCCGGGAGGCTGTCGGGATGGAGCTCGTGCGCTTGGGTGATGCTCATTCGATGGTCCTTTCAAGAGTTGCGATGCGGCCTGCCTTCTTCACTCTCTTCATTGCAGCAGGACGGGAGAATGCCGTGGGAGAGCTATCGGTCAGGATGATCGGAGCCGGATTCTTTGTTGAAGAAGGCTTCATATCAGGCGGGAGGCCCGCCACTTGGACGGTTCCCGTGAACCTGACCCATACCCTCTTCGCGGTTTGGGAAGACGTTCACAATGTCAGGAGGGTTCTGCCAGCGCAGCTCCGCTCCTGTGATCGCACCTGCGAGATTTCGCAGTCACCGGCTCGGATGAACACCGAATGGCATTCTCCACGAACTCGGCGATCACCTGAACGTACTGCTCCGGCGAGATGCCGCGGCGGCGGTACTTGCTGCGCTTGACATACCAATCCTGCAGGAGCGGTTTGATCAGAGAGGCCGTCATCTCGACGTCTCGAATGCGGAAGACACCGCTTTTGACACCGTCGGTCAGCGCGTCAGCAATCAACTTTTCTGTCGAAAGCTCGCTCTTCGTGGCTTTCTCGCGCCCTTCCCTGGGAAAAGCCTTCGCCTCCATGTAGGCGAAGGCGAACCAGGGCTGCATGACCTCCGTGAGGTAGACATGCGTCTCCAGGAGCCAATGCAGACGTTCGGCCGGATTGCCTAACACGCTCTCGGGCGGAGATCCGAGTGCCTCCGACACGGCGGAGGAGACCTCGCCGAGGATCATCATCAGGAGCGTATCCTTGGTATCGAAGTAGGTATAGAGCGCCCCCATGCTCAGGCCCGACTCGGTCGCGAGATCACGCAGGCTCATCGAGTGGAAGCCCTTCCGGTTCGCGAGCGTCAAGGTCGTTTGAATGATCAGCATCAGTTTCGCGACCGCGACATGCTGTTTCTGTGTGCGGATCGTGGCACGGTGCCGTTCCACCATGCGGGCGCAGATTGCCTTGAGGGAAAAGTCAAAATCCGCCTGAAAGGATTTCAGCGTGCGCTGCCGCGGCTTCCACTCGGGAGTGGCGAGCTCGCCGGCCGGCGCTGGTCGAACAGGCAACCCGTCCGCCTTGTGAGATTGGGTCCGCTTCATGGTTCAAGGATTAATCGACGTGGTTCGCCAAATCAATCGCAGCTTGTTGTTGCGCGGCGGGAAATTTCGTTTTAAAAAACGAGCGCTCGCTCTTTTTATGGCGGGCATGACCGCCGCAGAAGGGGGGCTCGATGGGCTTTGACATTGATCTGAGCGGACGCTCCGCACTTGTTACGGGGGCATCCAGCGGGCTTGGGCGGCATTTTGCCAAGGTTCTCGCTCGGGCGGGTGCAAAGGTCATCGTCGCCGCGCGCCGGGTCGGCGCGCTGGAGGATGTCTGCAATGAAATCTCCGAACTGGGCGGGGCTGCCCGCGCCGTGCCGCTCGACGTGAACGACCAGGCCTCGGTCGAGAAGGCGATCGAGGCCGCGGCTTCTTCCAGCAGGCTCGACATTCTGGTCAACAACGCCGGCGTGACCGTGACAAAATCGGTCCTCGACGTCTCCGAAGAGGAGTGGGACCGTGTCGTCGACACGAACCTCAAAGGAAACTTCCTCGTCGCACAGGCCGCTGCCCGCATAATGAAGTCCCAGGGGAGCGGGGGCGCGATTATCAATATCGCGTCGATTCTCGGATTGCGGGCCGCAGGCCACGTTTCTCCTTACATGGCGTCGAAAGCGGGCGTCGTTCATCTGACCAAAGCCATGGCACTTGAACTTGCGCGATATAACATTCGGGTCAATGCGCTCTGTCCCGGCTATATCGAAACGGAGCTGAACCAGGACTTCTTCGCGAGCGAAGCCGGCCAGGCGCTCATCCGACGCATTCCGCAGCGCCGCCTCGGCAGCCCTTCTGATCTCGACGGGGCTCTCCTGCTCCTCTGCTCGGACGCAGGCTCGTACATCACGGGCTCCGCCCTCGCCGTCGATGGCGGTCACCTCGTCTCCAGCCTCTAGGATATCCCATGGACTTTCGTATCTCGCCGCAGATCGAAGACTACCGCTCGCGCATTGCCACTTTCGTTGAGCGCGAGATCCTCCCCCTTGAGGTTGACCCTTCCTCCTATGACGAGCACGAGAACATCGCTCACGCTGCGCTTGAGGCGGTGCGCGCAAAAGCGAAGGCCGAGGGTCTCTGGTGTCTCCAGCTGAAGCCGGAGACGGGTGGCGCCGGTCTTGGCAAGGTCGGAATGGCTGCGTGCTACGAGGCCATGAACCGCTCGATCTTCGGGCCTGTGGTATTCAATTCAGCAGCGCCGGATGACGGCAACATGATGGTCCTCGAGGCCACGGGTACGCCTGAGCAGAAAGAGCGCTGGCTCGACCCGATCGTCCGTGGCGATGTACGCTCCGCCTTCGCGATGACCGAACCGCATCCCGGTGGGGGCTCCGATCCCAGTATGATTCAGACCCGTGCGGAGAAGCGTGGGGACACGTATGTCGTGCACGGCCGCAAGTGGTTCATCACCGGCGCCGGCGAGGCCAGTCACTTCATCCTGATTGCCCGCACGTCCGACGATCCTCGCCATGGTCTCACGGCGTTCCTGTTTCACAAGGACCAGCCCGGCTGGCGCATTCTGCGCCGCATCCCGATCATGGGCCCGGAGGAACACGGCGGTCATTGCGAGATCGAGTTCGATGGCCTGGAAATCCCGAAGGAGAACGTCCTTCTGGGGGAAGGACAGGGGCTGAAGGTCACGCAGATTCGTCTGGGGCCGGCGCGGCTGACGCATTGCATGCGCTGGCTCGGCCTCTCCAAGCGCTGCGTCGAGATCGCACAGGCCTATGCGGCGGAGCGAACCGGATTCGGCCAGCGCCTTGCCGACCGGGAGAGCATCCAGCTGATGCTGGGCGATCTCACCCTCAAGATCGAGATCGGGCGGCTGCTTGTCATGAAGGCCGCATGGGCTCTCGACCAGGGCAGCTTCGCGCGCAAGGAGATATCCATGGCGAAGATCCACGTCGCCAACCTGCTGCATCAGGCCGCCGACACCGGTATCCAGATCAATGGAGCGCGCGGCTATTCGAAGGATACCGTACTGGAGTGGATATACCGCTACGCCCGTCAAGCCAGGCTGGTGGATGGAGCCGATGAGGTTCATCGCATGGTGCTCAACCGCTTCCTTATCTCCGAGGGCTCGGCCTTCTGGAGCTGGCCGGTTGCCGACGGCAGCCCGTTCACGAATCCGGCGTGAGGTCGAAAGACTCATCGGACCACGATAGAAGCCGCACGGATCTTGACCGCCGACGGCTCTCCGATTCGACTTCCGGGCGGTGCTGCGAGCCGTGCGGAAGTCATGACAATTCTTTCTCTTGCAGATCAGGAGATTGCCGATGGCCGACGATCCTTTGACCACCCACGCCCATCCGCCGGAGTTCGACGTCAACGGGCTCGATCGCTTCCTGCGCGCCGCTATCCGGGATCTTGGCGGTCCCATGACCTTGGAGCGGATCGCGGGCGGACAATCCAACCCGACCTTCTTCGTCAACTACGAGACGAGGCGGCTCGTTCTCCGCAAGCAGCCCCCTGGCGAACTGCTCCCTTCGGCGCACGCGATTGATCGTGAGTACCGGGTCATGGGCGCTTTGAGGAAGGCCGGCGTTCCCGTTCCCGACGTCGTTCTCTATTGCGACGACAGAGAGATCCTCGGAACACCCTTCTACATCATGGATCGTCTCGATGGGCGCGTCTTTCACGACGGCGCTCTTCCCGGCGTGTCGAGCGACGAGCGTCGCCTCATGTATCGTTCTCATGCCCAGGCTCTGGCGGCTCTTCATAATGTCGATCCGGCAAGCGTCGGCCTCTCGGATTACGGAAAGAGCGGCAACTATTTCGCCCGTCAGATAGGGCGCTGGACGAGACAGTGGGAACTTTCCCGCACCCGCACGGATGCCAATATCGATCGGCTGATCGATTGGCTGCCGAAGAACATTCCCGAGGACGATGCGACCGTCGTGACGCATGGCGATTTCCGGATCGGAAACGTCATGTTCCATCCTCGGGAGCCCCGGGTGATCGCAATCCTCGACTGGGAATTGTCCACACTGGGGCACCCTCTGGCGGATCTGGCTCATGCCTGCATGGGGTGGCATTCCGCACCGCACGAGTATGGCGGGTTGATCGGCCTGGACCTGGCTGCTCTTGGCATTCCGCGTGAGACCGAGTTCACCGAAGCCTACTATGAGGCGGCCCGTCACGGGCTCAGGATGACCCGCTTTCACATGGCCTTCGCGCTTTTCCGCTTTGCCGTCATCTTCGAGGGAATTGCGGCGCGCGCGAAGGCCGGCAATGCCGCCGATGCGAGTGCCGCAGCCGTCGGCCCTCTCGCGGCCAGCTTCGCGCAGCATGCCGTTGATGCTCTGAGTCGCGACCCCTAGAGCATCGGACCCAAAAGTGGGTCCACTTTTGGGTCCGATGCTCCACTCCTTAAATGGCGCATCGTTCGGAGCGAAAAGCCGGGTCCACTTTTCCGCACGATGCGCTAGAGCCTTTTCCGCAAAAGTGGATGCCGGTTTTGCGAAGAAAAGGCGTCTTTCTCAAACAACAGGAGCCTTTTCCATGAACCGAAGTTCATGGAAAAGGCTCTAGTCGTGGCCCAGCAGACTCGCCTCGCACATCGCTTGCGGTCAAAAGCTACGATCGAATGTCCTTGAGTTGGTATGGCACGATGTTTCGGCTGTCAGGATTGACATCGATGCCCTTGTCGAAGGGCGGTATCGCACGCTGAGGGCAATCTGCCCTGTCGCAAAGCCTGCAGCTGATACCGATTTTGACGACTGCCGCAGGGTTGCGCGCGTCGATAACGTCCGAATAGACGAACTCGTTCGCGTGTGCCAGTTCGCATCCAAATCCGACCGCGTAGCGAAGGCGAACTGCGTCGAAACGCCCTCCTCCCTTCGTAATCGCATGAGCAACCGACAGATACTGATCGCCGTCCGGCATCTCGGCAATCTGGACCAGGAAGCGATCCGGCGTTTCGAACGCCTCATGGATGTTCCAGATCGGGCAGGCACCGCCATAGCGCGCAAACTGAAGTCGCGTTGCACTATGGCGCTTCGTAATGTTTCCGGCGCGATCCACCCGCAGGAAATACATCGGAACGCCTTCGTTCCCGGGCCGCTGAAGAGTCGAGAGCCGATGACAAACCTGCTCTATGCTGACACCGAACCGGGCCGCGAGGCGCTCCACGTCATGCCTCGTCCGGCGGGCCTCTTCGGCAAATCGGGCATACGGCATCAGCAAGGCGCCGGCGAAATAGTTCGCCAAGGCTGCGGTGCAGACGGCACCGGCATCCGTCCCCTGAAATGAGGCGTCGGCCACAACCGCGTCGATGGCGTCAGAGAAGGCAAGGATCGCCAGATGGCGCGCGACGGCGAAAGCGAGTGTCGCTCGAGGCAGGGTGTCGTTCAGAAGCAGCACCCTGCGAGCGCGGTCCAAGTCGCTGACGAAGGATGTGCCCTCGGACGGCGAAATGCATGACACCGATATGTGGTAGTTCGTCTCAAGATAGCACGAGAGGCGATTCAGCAAGCTGTCCGGGCCTTCAGCAATCCGGGACGAGAGGGTCTCGGCGGCTCGATCAAGGGAATCGACGTAATTGCCGATAAAGTGGAAGAAATCCCTGACCTCTTCGAAAGCGGATTGCCGGCTGCCGAAATTGCCTTCGGTAGCCCGTAGAGCGTCATCCAGCGAACGGTACTTTTCCTCGACCTTTCGATAGACCCTGTGAAGGTCGATCAGGGCCCGTCCCAGCTTTGGCGCATGAAGCGCGGCGCTTCTGAGTTCCTGCAGCGGAATATCGAGGCCGCTGAAGATCGGATCACCGAGCACTTCCCGTAGCGTCGCAGCCAATCGAATGTTGTCGTCACTGGAAAAGGCCGAGACGTCGACCCGCAGGACGCGCGCCAGTTCGACGATTACTGTCCCGGAGAGACTTCGCTGGTTCGTCTCGATCTGGCTCATGTAGCTGGACGAGACGCCGATCCGCTTGGCCAGGTCGATCTGCGTGAGCCCGCGCGCCTCCCGCAGATCACGGATCGCCGCGCCAGCATAGATCTTTCGCTTCATGCAAACCTGCAAACTTTACTCTTTTGCATATTCACATGAAAAATGTTGTCTCCGCAAGCCGTATTGAGGAGAGAACATCACAACGCACGTTTACTTCATCGCTGCTTCTCGGGCTCGCCGAGGAAAGGTCCAATCATGCTAGGTGTTCTCGAACGGCTTGAAGAGCGGCGGGCGCAGGCCCGTCTTGGCGGGGGCGAGAGGCGCATTCAGGCGCAGCATGGGCGCGGCAAGCTCACGGCGCGCGAGCGCCTCGAGCTGTTGCTCGACACGGGCTCGTTCGAGGAGTTCGACATGTTCGTCGAGCACCGCTCGGCGGATTTCGGCATGGACAAGGCCAAGATCCCGGGCGACGGCGTCGTCACCGGCTGGGGCACGGTCAACGGCCGCACGGTGTTCGTGTTCGCCAAGGATTTCACCGTGTTCGGCGGCTCGCTGTCCGAGGCGCATGCCCAGAAGATCACCAAGATCCAGGACATGGCCCTGAAGATGCGCGCCCCGATCGTCGGCCTGTTCGATGCCGGCGGCGCCCGCATCCAGGAGGGCGTGGCGGCGCTCGGCGGCTACGGCGAGGTGTTCAAGCGCAACGTGATCGCCTCCGGGGTGATCCCGCAGATCTCGGTCATCATGGGCCCGTGCGCGGGCGGCGACGTCTATTCGCCGGCCATGACCGACTTCATCTTCATGGTGCGCGACCGCTCGTACATGTTCGTGACCGGCCCCGACGTGGTCAAGACCGTCACCAACGAGACCGTCACGGCCGAGGAGCTCGGCGGCGCCAAGGTCCACACCACCCGCTCCTCGGTGGCCGACGGCGCCTTCGACAACGACGTCGAGGCGCTGCTGCAGGTGCGCCGCCTGATCGACTTCCTGCCGGCCAACAACCTCGACGGCGTGCCGGAATTCCCGAGCTTCGACGATCCGAGCCGCACCGACGCCAGCCTCGACACCCTGATCCCGGACCATCCGAACAAGCCCTACGACATGAAGGAGCTGATCCTGAAGGTCGTCGACGAGGGCGACTTCTTCGAGCTCCAGGAGGCCTATGCCAAGAACATCATCACCGGCTTCGGGCGCCTCGAGGGCCGCACGGTCGGCTTCGTGGCCAACCAGCCGATGGTGCTGGCCGGCGTGCTCGATGCGGACGCCTCGCGCAAGGCGGCGCGGTTCGTGCGCTTTTGCGACGCGTTCAACATCCCGATCGTCACCTTCGAGGACGTGCCGGGGTTTCTGCCCGGCACGGCGCAGGAATATGGCGGGCTGATCAAGCACGGCGCGAAGCTGCTGTTCGCCTATGCGCAGGCGACGGTGCCGCTGGTGACGGTGATCACCCGCAAGGCCTTCGGCGGGGCCTATGACGTGATGGCGTCAAAACATATCGGCGGCGACATCAACTATGCCTGGCCTTCCGCGCAGATCGCCGTGATGGGGGCCAAGGGCGCGGTCGAGATCATCTTCCGCCAGGATCTGGGCGATGCGGCGAAGATCGCGGCGCGGACCCAGGAATACGAGGACCGCTTCATGTCGCCGTTCGTGGCGGCCGAGCGCGGCTATATCGACGAGGTGATCATGCCGCATTCGACCCGGCGGCGGATCGCCCGGGCGCTCGCCATGCTGCGCCACAAGGAAACCGAGCAGCCCTGGAAGAAGCACGACAACATCCCGTTGTAGAGGAGGGGAGCATGAGTGACGGCAGAAATGAAGCTCCAGACGTCTCCCTCGACGAGGTCGCCAAACTCCTGTGGGATGTTGGTGAGCCCGGCAACGGCAGAGATGATGCGCATAACCGTATCGACGAGATGTCCCGGCTCCTTTGGGCCATCAGTGAACGAAATGCGGACGAGCACACGGCCGCCCCTTCAACGTTCTCGAGCTGACCTCACAAAGTATGGCGCACGGACTGGCCCTTGAACCCCCCGTCCGCCTCATCGTTCCCCCTTCCCTTGGACAGATCTGATTCATGTTCGACAAGATCCTGATTGCGAACCGCGGCGAGATCGCGTGCCGGGTGATCAAGACCGCCCGGCGCATGGGCATCAAGACGGTGGCGGTCTATTCCGAATCCGACCGGGACGCGCTCCATGTCGAGATGGCCGACGAGGCCGTCCCGATCGGCCCGGCCGCGGCAGCAGGGTCCTATCTCGCGATCGACAAGATCGTCGCGGCCTGCCGGGCCACCGGCGCCCAGGCGGTCCATCCCGGCTACGGCTTCCTGTCCGAGCGCGAGGCGTTTCCGCAGGCGCTGGCCGCGGCCGGCATCGTGTTCATCGGGCCGCATCCCGGCGCGATCGCCGCCATGGGCGACAAGATCGCCTCGAAGAAGGCCGCCGCCGCCGCCGGGGTCTCGACCGTGCCGGGCTATCTCGGCGTGATCGCGAGCCCCGAGCAGGCGGTCACCATCGCCGACGCGATCGGCTATCCGGTGATGATCAAGGCCTCGGCCGGCGGCGGCGGCAAGGGCATGCGCATCGCCCATGCCGCCGACGAGGTCGCCGAGGGCTTCGCGCGCGCCACATCCGAGGCGGCGAGTTCCTTCGGCGACGACCGCGTCTTCATCGAGAAGTTCATCACCGATCCGCGCCACATCGAGATCCAGGTGCTCGGCGACAAGCACGGTAACGTGATCTATCTCGGCGAGCGCGAATGCTCGATCCAGCGCCGCAACCAGAAGGTCATCGAGGAGGCGCCCTCGCCGCTGCTCGACGCGGCCACCCGCCGCCGCATGGGCGAGCAGGCGGTGGCGCTCGCCCGGGCGGTCGGCTACGACTCCGCCGGCACCGTCGAGTTCGTCGCCGGCCAGGACAGGTCGTTCTACTTCCTCGAGATGAACACCCGCCTGCAGGTCGAGCATCCGGTGACCGAGATGATCACCGGCATCGACCTCGTCGAGGAGATGATCCGGGTCGCGGCCGGCGAGCCCCTGCGGCTGAGCCAGGCCGACGTGCGGCTCACCGGCTGGGCGGTGGAAAGCCGCATCTATGCCGAGGATCCGGTGCGCAACTTCCTGCCCTCGACCGGGCGGCTGGTGACCTACCGGCCGCCGCCGGAGGGCACGGCGGCCGGGGTCAGCGTGCGCACCGACACCGGCGTCTTCGAGGGCGGCGAGATCTCGATCCATTACGATCCGATGATCGCCAAGCTGGTGACCCATGCGCCGACCCGCGAGGAGGCCATTCAGGCCCAGGCGAGCGCGCTCGATGCCTTCGCGATCGCCGGCATCCGCCACAACATCCCGTTCCTGGCAACGCTGATGCAGCACCCGCGCTGGCAGGCGGGCCGGCTCTCGACCGGGTTCATCGCCGAGGAGTTCCCGCACGGCTTTGCGGTGCCGGCGCCGGAGGGCGCGGTGGCGCGCCGGCTGGTCGCGGTCGGGGCGGCGATCGATCATCTTCTGAACGAGCGCAAGCGCCGGATCTCGGGCCAGCTGCGCCCGGCCGCCTCGCTCCGGTTCGAGCGCGAGCGGGTGGTGCTGCTCGGCTCGGTGCGCCACGACGTGGTGATCGAGGACATCGACGGCGGCATCGCGGTGGTGCTCGACGGGGAGGCGTGGCCGGTGATGTCGGCCTGGGCGCCGGGCGAACCGGTCTGGACCGGCACGGTCGGCGGTGAGGCGATCGCCGTGCAGGTGCGGCCGATCCTCAACGGGGTGGCGCTGGCGCATGCGGGCGCGGCCGCCGAGGTGCGGGTCTATACCCGGCGCGAGGCGGAGCTGGCCGCGCTGATGCCGGCGCGCCAGGAGGCGGATACCGGCAAGACGCTGCTGTGCCCGATGCCCGGCCTGGTGAAGGCGATCAGCGTCAGCCCCGGCCAGGAGGTCAAGGCGGGCGAGCCCTTGTGCATCGTCGAGGCGATGAAGATGGAAAACGTGCTGCGCGCCGAGCGCGACGGCATCATCGCCCACATCCACGCCAAGGAAGGCGATAGCCTCGCCGTCGACGCCACCATCATGGAGTTCGCGTGATGGCGGCGATGGACGATGTGTCGTTTGCCGCCGATTTTCCTGAGGCCACCCGCGAGCAGTGGCTTGCGCGGGTCGCGGGCGTGCTGAAGGGGGCGGATTTCGCCAAGACGCTGGTCGCGCGCAGCCAGGACGGGCTGGCGATCGGGCCGCTTTATCCCAAGGCCGAGGGCGCGGCCGGGATCGCACGTGCGCAGGCCGGGCGCTGGCTGGTGGCGCAGCGCATGGACCATCCCGATCCCGATGCGGCCCGCGACCTCGCCCTGCGCGATCTCGACGGCGGCGCGGATGCGCTCACCCTGGTCACCCGCCGGGCCCCGGCCGCACGCGGCTTCGGCGTGACCGTCGCGACGGTCGAGGATCTCGACCGGGCGCTCGCCGGCGTGATGCTCGACCTCATCCATCTGCGCCTCGATGCCGGCGGCCAGGGCCGGGTCATGGCCGAGCGCCTCATCGCCCTTGCCGAACGGCGCGGCCACACGCTGGCGGAGCTGTCGCTCGATCTCGGCCTCGATCCGATCGGCGCCCTGGCCTCCCAGGGAAGCCTTGCGGTCGCGTGGAACGAAGTCTCGGCCCGCATGGGCGCGGTGCTCGCGGATCTGAGCGCGAAAGGCTTTGCCGGCCGCGTCTTCCTGGCCGACGGGCGCGCCTATCACGAGGCGGGCGCGAGCGAGGCGCAGGAGCTGGCGGCGGTGTGCTCGCAACGGGCGTCAGCTATCTGCGGGCGCTCGCGGCGCAGGGCCACGCCCTCGAGGCCGCGCGCCACAGCCTGTCGTTCCTGCTGGTGGCGGATGCGGACGAGTTCCTGACGGTCGCGAAAGTTCCGGGCGCTGCGCCGGCTCTGGGCCCGGATCGAGCAGGCCTGCGGCCTGGAGCCGCGCCCGCTGCGGCTGCACGCGGAGACCGCCTGGCGCATGACCACGCGGCGCGATCCGTGGGTGAACCTGCTGCGCGCCACGGTGGCCACCTTCGCGGCCGGGATCGGCGGCGCGGATGCGATCACGGTCGTGCCGTTCACGGCGGCGCTGGGCCTGCCGGATGGGTTGGCGCGCCGGCTGGCGCGCAACACGCAGCTGATCCTGCTCGAGGAAGCCCAGCTCTGGCGCGTGGCCGATCCGGCTGCCGGGGCCGGCGGCTTCGAGGCGCTCACCGAGGGCTTGTGCGAGACCGCTTGGGGCCTGTTCCAGGCGCTCGAGCGCGAGGGCGGCCTCGTCGAGAGCCTGCGGCAGGGCGCGCTGCAGGGCCGGATCGCGGCCGTGCGCGCCCGGCGGGACAAGGCCGTTGCCACCGGCCAAGAGCCGATCACCGGCACGAGCGCGTTTCCGAACCTTGCCGAGGCGCCCGTGACGGTGCTGCTGCCGGCCGTGCGGGAGGCGCCGCCGGAGCCCGGCCCGGCCGCCGTGGCGGTCACGCCGCTGCCGTCGCTGCGCACGGCCGAAGGCTTCGAGCGCCTGCGCGACCGGTCGGACGCGCATCTGGCCCGGACGGGCGCGCGCCCGCGGGTGTTCCTGGCCAATCTCGGCCCGGTCTCCGCCTTCACGGCGCGGGCGACCTTTGCCAAGAACTTCTTCGAAGCCGGCGGGATCGAAGCCCTGATGAACGATGGCTTCACGGCTCCTCATGCCCTGACAGCTGCCTTTGCTGCATCGGGCACTGAGATCGTCTGCCTCTGTTCATCGGATGAGGTCTATTTTGGACCAGCCGAGGCCGCAATCACGCCAAACGAGACAGCCGCTGAAGAGACCGCTCGAAACCTGAAGAGGGCAGGGGCCTCGCTCGTGTATATGGCTGGCCGTCCGGTCCTCCGCGAGGACGCACTGCGCTTGGCGGGGATTCACGATTTCATCCACAACGGATGCGATCTGCCGGCCGTGGTCGCCTCCATCCATTCAGCCGTTGATGGTTCCACCTCGGATCGAGGGGAGGTCAGAGTTCCATGACACGCATACCGGATTTTTCGCAGCTTGGCTGGGCGGGCGCCCCCGAAGTCTCGAGCGTCCTGCCGCCCGCCGGCGAGCCCGAGCCGTGGCTGACGCCGGAGGGCATCGCCGTGAAGGGCTCGTACGGCCCCGCCGACCGGGCCGGGCTCGACTGTCTCGACACCTTTCCGGGGCTCGCGCCGTATCTGCGCGGACCCTACCCGACCATGTACGTCACCCAGCCCTGGACCGTGCGCCAGTATGCCGGCTTCTCCACCGCCGAGGCCTCCAACGCCTTCTACCGCCGCAACCTCGCGGCCGGCCAGAAGGGCCTCTCGGTCGCCTTCGACCTCGCCACCCATCGCGGCTACGATTCCGACCATCCCCGCGTCGCCGGCGATGTCGGCATGGCCGGCGTCGCGATCGACTCGCTCTACGACATGCGCACCCTGTTCGCCGGCATCCCGCTCGACCGGATGAGCGTGTCGATGACCATGAACGGCGCCGTGCTGCCGATCCTGGCGCTCTTCATCGTGGCGGCCGAAGAACAGGGCGTGCCGGCCGCCAAGCTCTCCGGCACGATCCAGAACGACATCCTCAAAGAGTTCATGGTGCGCAACACCTACATCTACCCGCCGCACGGGTCGATGCGCATCATCGCGGACATCTTCGCCTATACCGCGGCCCACATGCCCAAGTTCAACTCGATCTCGATCTCCGGCTACCACATGCAGGAGGCCGGCGCGACCCAGGACCTCGAGCTCGCCTACACGCTCGCCGACGGCGTCGAGTACATCCGCGCCGGGCTCGCGGCCGGGCTGGCCATCGACCAGTTCGCGCCGCGGCTGTCGTTCTTCTGGGCGATCGGCATGAACTTCTTCATGGAGGTCGCCAAGCTGCGCGCCGCGCGCCTGCTCTGGGCCAAGCTCGTCGCGGGCTTTGCGCCCACGAGCGAGAAGTCGCTTGCCTTGCGCACGCACAGCCAGACCTCGGGCTGGTCGCTGACCGCCCAGGACGTGTTCAACAACGTCACCCGGACCTGCCTCGAGGCGATGGCGGCGACCCAAGGCCACACCCAGTCGCTGCACACCAACGCGCTCGACGAGGCGCTCGCCTTGCCGACCGACTTCTCGGCCCGGATCGCCCGCAACACCCAGCTGTTCCTGGCCCAGGAGAGCGGCGCCACCCGGATCATCGACCCGTGGGGCGGCTCGTATTACGTCGAGCGCCTGACGCACGAGCTCGCCGGGACGGCCTGGCGCCATATCCAGGAGGTCGAGGCGCTCGGCGGCATGGCCAAGGCGATCGAGGCCGGCATCCCCAAGCTCAAGATCGAGGAGGCCGCCGCGCGCACCCAGGCGCGCATCGATTCCGGCCAGCAGAAGATCATCGGGGTCAACGCCTATCGCCCGCACGACGAAGCCGCGATCGAGATCCTGAAGGTCGACAACGCGGCCGTGCGGGCGAGCCAGATCGCCCAGCTCGAGCGGCTGCGCGCCGAGCGCCGCCAGGCCGATGTGGACGCGGCCCTCGCGGCCTTGTCGGCGGGCGCGGCCGGCACCGGCAACCTGCTCGCTCTGGCCGTGCAGGCCGCGCGCGCCAAGGCGACGGTGGGCGAGATCTCGGCCGCGCTGGAAAAGGTCTGGGGCCGCCACCGGGCCGAGATCCGGGCGATTGCAGGCGTGTACAAGCGCGAGGTCGGCCTGGCGTCGCCCGCCGTCGAGACGGTGCGCCGGCTGGTCGAGGCGTTCGAACGCGACGACGGCCGCCGGCCGCGCATTCTGGTCGCCAAGATGGGCCAGGACGGGCACGACCGCGGCCAGAAGGTGATCGCCTCGGCGTTCGCCGATCTCGGCTTCGACGTCGATATCGGGCCGCTGTTCGCCACCCCGGCGGAAGCCGCGCGCCAGGCGGTCGAGAACGACGTGCACATCGTCGGGGTGTCGTCGCTCGCGGCCGGGCACCTGACCCTGGTGCCGGAGCTGAAGCGCGAACTGGCGAAGTTCGGGCGCGAGGACATCATGATTGTGGTCGGCGGCGTGATCCCGCCGCAGGATTTTGCGGCGCTCACCGAGGCCGGCGCCGCGGCGATCTTCCCGCCCGGCACAGTGATCGCGGACGCCGCCGCCGGCCTCATCGACGACCTCAACCGCCGCCTCGGATACGGCCCCAAACACGCCGCTGAGTGAGCTGAACAAACGGAGTTTCGACCGTCCGGTCGTCCCGCCCGTGAAACGATGGAATGCGGCGTCGTGATCACCGGCGCCGGCCGAAGCGGGCGCGGAGCTATCCGTGGTGGTGGTCGAGAAGGCCTCCGAGGTCGGTGCCCGCATTTCCTCCGGTCCCGAAGCATCACCTGACACGACACAAGGAAATCAAACGCGATAAGTTGATTTCGAAATCAAATTCGGTAAAGTGCCCATGACGAGCCGGGCGTGGTTTTCTGGGTGGAGAGATCCCTAAATTGCCGCACGGTCACATTCATGGAGATGCTTGTGCAGCACGGTGGGTCTGAGGTCTTGTCGTGGCAGATCCGCAGGGATCGCTTCGGGGACGTCTATCGTGCGACAGGCAAGTGGCGGGACCAGACCATCGCCACGATGGCGTCGCGGCAGCTTCCGGAGCGAGGCGACCACATCGCGATATACGATGGCAGTTTGGCCGTTTCATATGGGCGCCTCGTAGGGGAAGCACGGGCGCTTGCCGCTTATCTGAGGGCGCTGGGTCTCACGGCAGGCGACGTCATCTCGTATCAGCTGCCGAATTGGTATGAGGCCGCGGTCATCAACTTGGCTGCGGCGATCGGCGGTTTCGTGGTCAATCCGCTGGTCCCGATTTATCGGGATGCCGAGGTTGGTTTCATGCTGGCGGACTGCAAAAGCCGCGTTCTCTTCGTTCCGGAACGGTTCCGCAGTTTCAGCTATCTGGACATGGTTCGGCGTCTCCGGCCGAATCTGCCACATCTGACGAGCGTCATCGTTGTGCGCAGCCATGAGCCCAACGAGTTCACGACATTCGAGCAGACCCTCTCGACGAGCGGTACGCATTGCGATCCGGCCGCAGTCGATCCGGATGCGATCAAGCTCATTCTCTACACGAGCGGGACGACAGGCCGCGCGAAGGGTGTGCTTCACACCCACAACACGATCATGGCGGCGATCGACGCATTCGGCGAATTCTGGGACGTCAGGCCTCACGACGTCACCTTCATGGCTTCTCCGGTCAGCCACATCACCGGCTATCTCTATGCTCTGGAGCAGCCGTTCGTTCTCGGCACTCCCGCAGTGTTGATGGATGTCTGGCAGGCGGACGTTGCCGTCCAGCTGATACGTCAACGCCAATGCACGATCGCCTTCGGGGCAACGCCTTTCCTGAAGGAATTGGCTGAGGCGGTCGAGCGCAGCGGCGAGCCCTTGTCGAGCCTGCGGCTTTTCCCGTGCGGAGGCGCGCCTGTGCCTCCGGAGCTTGCCTACAAGGCCGCACGTGCGCTGAAGCCTTGCACCGTCTGCCGAATCTACGGCGCATCCGAACTGGCAGGCCCGATCGCTTTCGGTGTCAGGAACGGCAATGCGAAGCTGGCTGCCGAGACCGACGGCGAAATCTGGAATTCCGAAGTGCGTATCTGCGATCCTGTGACGGGACAGGATCTCGGTCAGGGCGCCGAGGGTGAGATTCTCGCGAGAGGCCCCCAAGTCTCCGTCGGTTACCTCGACCCAAGTGATGATGCGAAGGCGTTCGACGAGCAGGGCTTCTTCCGGACAGGCGACCTCGGCAAGGTCGACCCCCCCGGCTATATCGTCACGACCGGGCGATCGAAGGATCTGATCATTCGGGGCGGCGAGAATCTCAGTCCGCGCGAAATCGAAGATCAACTCTTGGAACATCCTGCCATTCGCGAGGCTGCCGTTGTCGGTATGCCGGATGCGCGGCTCGGTGAGGCAGTCTGCGGATTTGTCGTGTGCGATAGCGGCAGGTCGGTCGATCAGGCGGAAGTGGCCAATTTTCTCGTTGAGCGCCATCTCGCCAAGCAGAAGATTCCCGTTCGCATCGAGGAGCTTGAAGAGCTTCCGAAAACTCCCTCCGGAAAGATCCGGAAGGATCTTTTAAGAAAGATGGCGGCCGATCTGGTTCAACCATAGAGGGCGCATCCGTCGCCGATGCGTCAGCGTGCTGAGCCTATCCCCAACGGACCCATCACGCTCGTTTGACCCTCGCCCGATCGTAGCCGCCGGACCAGCGCCGGGGCTATAGGGCCGAAACGCTGGTTGCCTTCGCTTGAGATCTCTTCCGGGGCGCCTTTGCCTTGGCGGCGGTGTCGCTTTTGCGGCTTTCCGACTTCGGCAATTCCGACGGAACAGGACCTATGCCCTCGAACAGGATCGTTGCCGCCTGCTGAGCAATCTCGTCCGGGGTGAGGCGGCCCGGCTTATACCACTCGACAGACCAGTTCATCATGCCGAGCAGCAGAAGCCGTAGAACCGATATATCCAAGTCGCTTCGAATCTGACCCGTTTCCTGAGCTTCCTTGAAGAGCACACGCCAGACCTGGGCGTTCTCATCGAGAACTCTCAGAAAGTGATCGCGTAGCTTGGCTGGAATCTGGTCGAAGATGCGCATATGAGCGGACACATAGTCATCGCCCGAAAGAGTGATCGCGAAGTGGCCGCGAATCGCGGCCGTGATCCGCTCGCGAACGCTTGAGTCCTCGGGAACCTCTTCCAGGGCCTTTCGAACGAAGATCGCCGTGCGCTCATTCGCGATGGCGAGAACTTCGGCGACAATGGCCTCGCGGGATTCGAAGTAGTAATAGATGCTGCTGGTCTGGGTCCGGGCCTTCTTCGAGATGTCGGAGAGGCGCGCGAGAGCATACCCCTTACGCCGGAAGACAAAAGCGGCTGCATCCAAAATGCGCGCACGCGTCACCTCCGACTTCTTGGGTGCTCTTTCTGTAGATGCCATCTTCTTCAACCGGACTTGTTTTGTTGCCACCTGTATAAATCTTCCCTGATACGTACCTCAGGTCAAGGATGATAGCGCCCACCCGCGCTTTCGTCATCCAGACTGCACTACTGTATAACGCCGATTGCGGCTAGCTTTTCTTTATCGCTCCGTCCAGACCGACGGAACGGGCCGACTGAAAGGCTTCGGACTGATGCGAAAGCTGGTGAGTATCGAAGTGCGCCGCCAGGGCAACGCTGAAGCCTTGCGCGTCCAAGGTCCGGTTCAGGGAGCGCTTCAGGATGCGCAATGCGAAAGGAGGTGCCTCGGCGATCTTCTCCGCCATGGCGAGCGTCGTTGCCTCAAGCTCCTCGCGAGGCACAACACGATTGATCATCCCCAGCTTTTCCGCCTCTGCGGCACTCAGGCGCCCGCCTGTATAAAGCAGCTCCCGTGCCTTTCTCTGCCCCAGTACCCAAGGGTGGATGAGCACCTCAACGGCAGCCGCTCCAAGCGTATGCACGACCGGATCTGCAAAGAACGCGTCCTCCGATGCGATAATGATGTCGCACATGTTGGCGACCATCAGTCCGCCTGCGATGCAGGCACCCTGAACCTGAGCGATGATCGGTTTGGGGGCGTTCAGTATGCGCAGGCAGTAGTCAAAATAGCGCCTTTCCTCATACATCCAGCGTTGCTCAACCGAGAAGCCGGAGCGCTCGCGCTGCGCCTCCTTGAGATCATGCCCCGCAGAGAAATGGTCGCCCTTGCCCGCCAGGACGATGACGCGCACAGCATCGTCCTCAACAGCCGTGGTTATGGCCTGGTCGAGCTCATCCAACAATTCGCGGCTCTCCGCGTTGCGAAACTCCGGCCGGTTGTGACTGATGCGCTGCACGGGACCGAAGCACTCGACCGCAATGGACCGGAAGTTCATCGCACAGCCTCCTCGAAACTGCGCCTGAGAGCGCCAAGGCGCTTCAGTCTGCCGGCTTCCGGGGGCATCGGCACTTGCGCGTGCACGGCTTGAATCCGTTCGAGCCGTGCTCGGAGATCGGCCGGCATTGCGCAGGATTTCGGTGGCGGACCCAGGGCGACATGGATCGTAAGATACTGAGCGAGCGCCGCGAGATAGCCCTCCCGCTCGTTGATGATCTCGAAGAGCAGATGCAGGCGCTTGTCGTCCAATTCAAGGATCCTTGTCGTCACCACGACCCTGTCCCCGAGAAGGAGCTCCCGAATGTGCACGACCTGGGACTCCAGAACGAAGTTCGACTGACCTGATCGCGCCCGGAACTCAATCCCATAGTCCCATTCGTTGTGGGCGGCGATGGCGGGATCCTTTACCGCGGCAAGATAGTAGCAAGCATTGACATGCCTGTTGTCGTCGATCCACTCTGGAGGAACCGTCATCTCATGTCGTGGCAGGCGCGCATCAGCTCGATAGTACAATCACAACTCCGAACGTGACTTTTTAGACCATAAGCTCCGCTATTGCGGATGGGGTGCGACTTTCCAGACTTGAGGTCCGGCGCGGCTTCTGTTCCCACGAAAAACTAGGTTCACGCGTGCTGGAGGTCAAGTATTTTGAATTGAAATTAAATTTTTATAATGTCCCATGACGTGCCTCGGAGCGGGCTCGGACATCGGGACAAGACGCCTATAAACTAAAGGATACAAGCTAGATCCCGCCCAGGATGTCGTAGGCGAGGCGCGTCTAATTTTAAAGTCGAATACGATTTCGAAAAATGTTGACGCGTTCGCGGCCCGATGATTAACTTCCAAACAACGGCCACGGCGGATCATTCCGGACGGTGAGGGCCGGCCGAACAAGAATTGGGAGTGGCGACCGGCCATCCGGAAGTTCGCCGCGGAGGACGCGATGACAACACAGGTTTCTCGACGAACAGTTCTGACCGGTGCCGCGGCGCTAGGAGCCATCGCGGTCGGCCGGCCTTACGGGTCTCTTGCGCAGACAAGCGGTCCCGTCAAGATCGGGGTTCTGCTGCCTCTGACCGGATCGCAGGCGAGCTACGCTCCGGATTGCCAGCTCTCCGCCCAGATCGCGGTCGATCAGATCAACGCGGCCGGCGGAGTGCTCGGGCGCAAGCTCGAAATCGTATTCCGGGACGACAAATCCAATCCGAACGCGGCTCTCGCCGCGGCACGGGAGCTGATGGGAGAGGGCATCAACCTCTTCATTGGCGGGCTCAACACGCCATCGGCGCTCGCCATCGCGGGGATCATGCCGGACGCCAAAAGTGTCCTGATCACGATCGGTTCGGTGGCCGATTCTCTGACGCACGAATCCTTCAACCGGAACTTCTTTCGCATCACGGACAGCGCTTACAGCCGCGCGCAGGCTCAGGCGCGACTTGCGGCTGAGAAATACCCCGATATCACGAAGTGGAGCGGGATTCTCCCCGATGTGGAGTTCGGGCATGCTCTTTGGAGGTCCTATTCCAGCGGGCTCAAAAAGTTCTATCCCCAGATGGCAAGCAAGCCAGCCGAGATTTCCGATCCTATCCTGCAGAAGTTCGGGGCCATCGACTTCAAGAACCAGATCTCGAGCCTCATGCGCCAACCGGCCGAGGGCGTCTATCAGTCTCTGACGGGTGAAGATTTCTTGACGATGATCACCCAGGCCCGTCCGTTCGGGCTGACGAGAAAGATCAAGGTCTTCATGGATCTGAGCGGCGAACTGGTCTTTGCAAAGACACTCAAGCAGAACCTGCCGGAAAACTTCTGGTCGGGCAGCCACTGGTATTACGGCTCGTATCAGAACATCGCAGCGGGCCGCGCCCTCTACGAGGAGTACGTCAAGCGTACCGGCGACAAATATCCGACCGGCTATATCGGCCCGGCCCATATGGCGCTATACGCCTATGTCAATGCCATCAAGGCGGCAGGAACGACCGACACGGATGCGGTCATCAATGCGCTCGAAGGAACCAAGTTCGAGAGCGCGAAGGGTGTGATCTCGTTCCGGAAAGAAGACCATCAGGTGATCTCGGACATCAATCTGATCAAGATCAATCCAAAGAACGATGACATGGGCTGGGTCGTTGCCGACGAAGCCAAGATTCCGGGTGGCAACCTCCTGGGACCGGCGACGCCTGGAAAGCCGCTCGTCATTCAGGACTAGCATGTGCGGGATCCTCCTCCCTCAAAGAGGTGGGGAGCTTCTCCCGTCGATCGCCAAGGCACCTTTGCGGCCTGCACCGCAAAGGCATGGGATTTGCTGAACATTCCTGGTGAAGTTGAATGAGCTTACGTGGGCTTGAAGGAAAGGTCGCTCTCGTCACGGGGGGCGCGGGGGCAATCGGGGCGGGAATCGTCGCGCGGCTGCTCGACGAGGGGTGCAATATCGTCGCGGTGGATCGCGACAACGCGGCTCTTGAGAAACTTACACAGGCTGCAGGCGCTGACCGCGTCCAGATATTGACGGCCGATCTGGCGACCCAGGAGGGTGCGCAGCTCGGAGTTCAGCGTGCCGTGGAAGTCTTCGGCAGCATTGATCTGGTTGCGAATGCCGTTGGTATTCTTGGCAAGTCGGGACCGATTACGGAACTGACCGTCGAGGATTTCGATCTCGTCTATGCGGTCAATGTGCGGGGGATATTTCTCACGCTGCAGGCCGCGCTCCGGCAGATGATCGCTCAGGGACGGGGCGGATCCATCGTGAACTTTGCCTCCATCGCGGCCCTGAAGGCACGTGCCGACCGGTCGTTGTACGGCGCTTCGAAGAGGGCGGTCGTCGCGCTGAGCCTGTCAGCCGCCATCGAGAACGGACAATACGGAATTCGCGTCAATGCCGTATGTCCGGGGGCGATCGATTCTCCAATGGTGGCGCGGCTCGCCCAGGAGGCCGGCATGGGGCCTTGGGGCAGTAGCGGCCGTGCCATCGAACGCAATGGCCGGCCGGACGAAGTTGCAAACCTGGTCGCGTATCTTCTCAGCGACGAGGCCAGCTACAGCACCGGGGGCGTCTACACGGTCGACGGCGGCTCGACCGCCTGACGCGGGGCCCGCGCCCTCATCGATCATAAGATGTTAGGAGAACGGAAATGGCGGCTGAAGCTGCAACGACAACCGATTTGACTGGACGATTGGCGGTGGTCACCGGCGCGGCGAATGGGATTGGTCAGGCATCTGCCGTCCATTTGGCACGCAACGGCGCGGATGTCGTACTGATCGATATCGATTCGCAGGGTCTCGAGAGGACCCGCGAAGCGGTCGAAGAGCAGGGACGCAAAGCGATGCCCCTGGTTGTCGACTGCAACGAGTTGGAGCAGATCGTCGAGGCATTCAAGAAAATCGAGGCCGATTATGGGAATGTCGAAATCCTCCTCAATAATGTCGGTCAGAGCGCACGCGAGCGCGCTTCCGAGTTCTGGTGCTCCGAGCCCGAGACATGGGATTTCATCCTGAAGCTGAATCTCTACAGCACCCTTGCGTGCTCGAGGCAGGTTGTCCCTGGAATGCGGGAAAGGCGTAGCGGCAAGATCATCTCGATCGCATCGGAGGCGGCCTATATGGGCTCGATCGGGGTTGCCGACTATGCAGCCGCGAAAGCAGGCGTGATCGGAATAACCCGTTCGCTGGCGCGGGAGCTCGCTCCCTTTCATGTGAATGTAAACGCCATTTGCCCTGGCCCCATCAGGACGGCTGCCGCTGATCGCCTCCCGATCTGGGAGCAATATCTCAAGGAAACCCCCATGGGGTTTGCGGGAGAGCCGCAAGATATCGCCAATGTCGTCGTGTTCTTCGCAAGCGACCAGAGCCGGTACGTCACGGGACAATCCCTGATCGTCAACGGCGGACGTTGGTGGAGCTAGAGCATCGAACGCAAAAGTGGGCACCGGTTTTGCGTGAAAAGATGCTCAAGCAAGGAGAGCATCGAACGCGGGAAGTGGGAACCGGTTTTGCGTGAAAAGATGCTCAAGGTCAAATGGCAAAGGGCCGGACGCGAAATCGAACTCACGTCCGACGCTTTAAGTAACAGAAAAAGCGCAACATAATGCAGAGGGAGGAAACATGGGCACGCGAGTTACAAGACGCACAATTCTTACCGGCGTGGCAGGAGCGAGTCTTCTCGCCGGCCTCGGACTGCCGCTATCCCGAGCCTTCGCACAAAGCGGGCCCCTCAAGCTCGGATTTGTCGGCCCGCTGAGCGGAGCACAGGAGATCTTCGGGGCTCCGATGCTGCTCGGTGCCCAGATCGCCGCCGAGCAGATCAACGCGGCCGGCGGCGTCAACGGCCGGAAAATTGAGATCGTCGCTCGCGATGACAAAGCTGCGGGTCCCGAGGCGGTCAAGCAGGCCCAGGGCCTCGTCGGAGAGGGGGTTCACCTGCTCTTCGGAGCCATTCAGACGGCGGTTGCGTTGGCCATCGGGCCGCTGCTTCAGCCATCCGACGCCGTTCTGATATCCTGCGCGGCGATCGCCGATAGCCTTACGCATGAGAGCTTCAATCCGCATTACTTCCGCATCAGTGACAACTCCTACATGCGATATCGCGCCCTCGCGCGCGTGATGGCTGAAAAGCATCCCGAAATAACAAAGTGGACGGGCATCTTTCCGGACGCGGCATACGGACATCAATCATGGGACGGCTTCGTCGACGGGTTGAAGGAATACTATCCCAGCATCGCCAAGAAGGATGTCGAAATCATCGAGCCCGTCCTGACAAAGTTCGGTGCGACAGACTTCAAGCCGCAGCTCACAACCTTGATGAGGTCTCCGGCGGAGGGTCTCTTCAATAATACAAATGGAGCGGACGCCGTCACGCTGATCGCCCAAGGGGCCAATTTCGGTCTGGCGCGAAAGTTCAAGGCGATCGCGGACGGGGCGAACGAATTCAATGTCCCCCGGGCCCTCAACAAGCGCATGGTCCCGAATTTCTGGACCGCCATGCATTGGTACTATGGGGGGTACCAGGACACCGAGATGGGCAAGAGGCTCTATGAGGACTATGTCGCCAAGACGGGAGACAAGAGTCCCATCGGATACGTCGAGCAGGGCCATGCAGCCGTCTATGCCTACGCGAATGCGGTGCGCGCGGCCGGTTCTTCCGAAGCAGCTGCAGTCGTGAAGGCCCTCGAAGGAATGAGCTTCGACACGGCCAAGGGGCGCAGAACGTTCCGGCGGGAAGATCACCAGGCCATTCTCGATGTGAATTTCATCACCTTCGACGTCAAGGACACCGACCCGGGATGGGAAGTGTCCGACTTCGTTCGAATTCCGGGAGCCGAGGTCATCGAGCCGCCTACTCCCGGAAAGGAAATTCAGTTCCGCTTCAAGTAGCAGCAGAGGAAACCTGAATGAGACAGGATGTCAGTGGCTGGCAAGTTCGCTGGGATGACGAGCGCGCTCACGCATTCAAGGCCGAAGGCGCTTGGGCGAACAAGACGATCGCCGACTATGCTGACGAGATGATGCGTAAAGACCCGGACCGGGTTCTGGTGATCGACAGGGAGCGTGAGTTCACGCTCCGGCAGATATACAGCGAGGCTCGGACGCTCGCCCGGGCTCTCGTCCGTCGGGGATACCGGCCAGGCGATACGATCTCGTTCCAGCTTCCCAACTGGTACGAGGCGGTCGTCATCAACCTTGCCGCCGCCATGTCGGGTCTCGTCGTGCATCCCCTCGTGCCGATCTACCGGGACATGGAAATCAGTTTCATGCTGCAGGACTGCCGCAGCAAACTGATCTTCATTCCCGGCTCCTTCCGCAAATACGACTATCGGGAGATGATGCGGCGCATCGCACCGAACCTTGCGAACTCCGTCGAAGTCGTCATTGTCCGCGACAGTTCCGACGGGTTCCTCGCCTATGCCGATCTCCTCGCCGAGGCCGACGAGACGACGGAGTTGCCGAGAGCCGATCCCGACGCGATCAAGATGATCATGTATACGTCCGGTACCACGGGCCGGGCGAAGGGCGTCCTGCACAGCCACAATACCCTTCAGGCAGAAAACCGTGGGCGACTCACGCACCTGAATCTTACCCCTCAGGACGTGATGTTCAATCCTTCGCCGGTCACGCATGTAACCGGAGCGCTCTATTCTCTATGCCTGCCGTTCACGGTTGGAGTCACGACCGTGATGCTGGATGTCTGGGACCCGGAGGTGGCCTTCGACATGATGCGCCGGCGTCGGGTCAACGGCATCGTTGCGGCGACGATCTTCCTGCAAGGCCTCGTCGACGAAGCCAAGAAGAAGGGAGATACTCTGCCCGAACTCCGCTTCTTCCTTTGCGGAGGGGCCCAAGTTCCGCCGGATCTCGTCCGGGAGGCCGCCCGAGTATTCCCCAACTGCGTCGCTTCCCGGATCTATGGGTCCACTGAAGTTCCCTGCATCACCGCAGGAGTTAACAGCAAGACGCAGCAGGATCTCGGAGCGGATACGGACGGCCAGGTATGGCTCGCCGAAGCTGTCGTCGCGGATCCAGTGACCGGCGTGCTCCTGCAGGAGGGGCAGGAAGGCGAAATACTCGCGAAAGCGCCTCAGCAGTTCCTCGGATATGTGCATGTCGAGGACAACGCCGATGCCTTCGACGAGCAGGGGTATTTTCGCATGGGCGATCTCGGCCGCCTGGTTCATGGCGACTTCATCGTTGTGACGGGGCGGAAAAAGGATCTCATCATTCGGGCGGGAGAGAACATCAGCCCGAAGGAAATCGAAGACATTCTCTTCAACCATCCCGCGGTTTCCGACATCGCGATCGTCGCCATGCCCAATGCGCGGACCGGCGAGGCCGCGTGTGCCTTCGTCATTCCACGGAACGGCCAGCACATCGACCTTCCTGAAATCAAGCGCTATCTCATGGACCGCGGCACCGCGATGCAGAAAATTCCGGAACGCCTGGAGATCGTGCGCGAACTGCCTCGAACGTCGGTGGGCAAGGTTCGAAAAGACGTTCTCAGGCAGGTGGCAAGAGAGCTCGTGGAGCGGGAACTGCAATGAGCGCCAATGAGACAGGAGCCCTTTCCGGGCGGCGGATCGTCGTAACCGGCGCGGCATCGGGGATCGGACGCGCCACGGCGCAGCTGTTCTCCCAGGAGGGAGCGCAAGTCGCGCTTCTGGACCGCGACGGTGCCAAGTTGGCAGACCTCTCCGGTACCGCGATCGAGGTCGATGTTTCTCAAGAGACGTCCGTTTCGGAAGCCATCGCGAAAGCTGCCGCCGCCATGGGGGGCATCGACGGTCTCGTGAACGTCGCCGGCGTCTTTCCAGTCGCGCGACTGGAGGACACAAGCCTTCAGGACTGGGAGAGAACAATCGCCGTCAATCTGACAGGGCCTTTCCTCGTCACACGTGCGGCGCTTCCGCATCTCCGCCAGGCCGATTCGGCAACCATTGTGAATCTGGGATCAGGCTCCGCGATTCTGCCTTATCCGGACTTGTCCGCCTACGGAGCCACGAAGGGCGGCATTGCCGTTCTGACAAAGGTGTGGGCGGCAGAACTTGCGCCGCGCATTCGTGTCAACGTGGTCTGTCCCGGCATGACGCGGACCCGCATGGTCTCGGATTGGCACCCCGATCCGCAGGCTCTCACGCAGAAGGCCAAGGAAGTCTACGCACTCCAGCGGATCGCCGAACCCGAAGAGATTGCGCGCAGCATACTGTTTTTGACCTCCGACGCGTCGAGCTTCGTGACTGGCGCAACCTTGGCTGTCGACGGCGGCCGCACTTTTCACTAAACAGAAAACGAATTCGAATTCGAAAATAATTGACGCTGTGCAAACCTATGCGTAGACTGCTCGTCCAATGATAGCGGCAAACGAAAGGCCGCCCGAGCCCAGCGGCGGCGCAGCGTATTTCTCGGCGGCAGGTGCGAAATGGATCTGAAATTTTCCAAAGAAGACGATGCTTTTCGAATGATGGTGAGGGAGTTCGTGCGTGCTGCAGTTCCCGCCGATATGGCGGTGCGGACGCGGCAGGGGTTCCACTCGACAAAGGAAGATCTTCAGACCTGGAACCGCATTCTCTTCGAAAGGGGATGGGCCGCGCCCCATTGGCCAAAGGAGTACGGGGGCACCGGCTGGACGCCTCTGCAGATCTACATTTTCGAAGAGGAATGCGCGGCAGCCGATGCCCCCTTTCTGAGCTATTTCGGGCTCCGGCTGCTCGGGCCTCTGATTTACACGTTCGGCACGGATGAGCAGAAGTCCGCGCTTCTTCCGCCTATTCTCAGCGGTGAGACATTCTGGTGCCAGGGTTTCTCCGAGCCAGCGGCCGGCTCGGACCTCGCATCCGTCAAAACGACGGCCGTTCGCGACGGGAATGAATGGGTGATCAATGGCCAGAAGATCTGGACGACGGAGGCCCACTACGCGGATCGAATGTTCTGCCTGGCCCGCACCGATTCGACCGTTCCGCCGCAAAAAGGCGGACTGTCGATGTTCATGTTCGATATGAACACACCCGGCATCTCCGTGCGTCCTATCATCACGATCGACGAGGGGCACTCCGTCAATGAAGTCTTCCTCGAGGATGTTCGCATTCCGGCCGACGCCGTGCTCGGGCGTGCCGGTGATGGGTGGACGCAGGCGAAGTTCCTCCTGAGCCATGAGCGCGTGTCGAATGCGCAGGTCCCGCGCTCCAAGCGGGACCTGGAGTTGCTCAAGCAGATTGCGGCACAGGAGAGGGTAGGGGAGCAGCGCGTCATCGACCTCCCCGAGGTCCGCCTGCGCATAGCGGAACTCGAGATCGACCTGTACGGCCTCGAATGGTCCGTTCTGCGGGAGCTCTTCAACGGCCATGGCGCAAAGAGCCAGCCGATCGCGTCGGGTCTCAAGATTCTCGGAAGCGAAATTCAGCAAAGACTCTCGACGCTCCTGACCGACATCATCGGCCCGAAAGGAGTCGTCCTTTATGACGAAAGAGAGAGCGGCGTAGGCGGCCTTCCGGGGAATGCACCAGACTACGTTGTCGGCTCCACGGCCAGGCAGCTCTTTCTGCGGGCAGCTTCGATCTACGCGGGAGCCAACGAGATTCAGAGAACGATCATCGCCAAGCAGGTCTTCAGTCTCTCGAGCTAGCCCGTTTGCCGCCGTTTGATCGGCGCAGATCTTCCTGACCGAATGACACCTTAAACCAACCGAACTAGGGAAGCGGCTTTGGAATTCTCACTGACAGATGAACAAAACCTCCTACGCGATAGCGTGAAACGCTTCGTCTCCGAAGAGCACGATCTGAACAAGCAACAGGAAATCTTCCGCACGGACCCGCGGTTCTCCGCAGCGCACTGGAGCATGTTCGCGGAGCTCGGTTGGCTTTGCCTCATCGTTCCTGAACAAGCGGGAGGCCTGGGCGGGTCCGCAGAAGATGCCGCCGTCATTGCCGAAGAGCTTGGCCGAGGTCTCGTGGGGGCTCCCTTTCTGTCCACGGGGATCCTGGGAGCGGAGTTGATCAGCCAAGGCGAGCCAACGTCCCGGCGTGACGAGCTCCTCGGGGCCATCATGGAAGGGAAGCGCCGGCTGGCGCTTGCGCTCGAAGAGAGCGCCTCCCGCTACGGGATGGATACGATCTCGACGACGGCACAGGTCTCCCGGAGCGGCGAAATCGTGCTGAACGGCCAGAAGATCCTCGTTCAGGACGGAGCCGATGCGGATGCGTATATCGTCAGCGCCATAGAGGCCTCCCCCGACGGCAGCAGGAACCTCGCTCTGTATATTGTTCCAATCGATGCAGAAGGCGTGGAGATCAGGCGTTACCGCATGATCGACGGACGTTGGGCAGCCGACGTGAAACTCACCAGTGTTCACCTCCCAAGCTCAGCCCTTCTCATTCCCTCGGATCGGGCCAGCGACGTTCTGGAGCGGGCACTCGATCACGCGCGCATCATCCTGGCGTCCGAAGCCCTCGGGGCTATGGAGGGAGCTCTTGAGATGACGGCAGATTATCTCAAAGGGCGCACACAGTTCGGCCGCGCGTTGGCGAGCTTCCAGTCGCTGCAGCATCGGCTTTCCGACATGTTCGTCAAGGTCGAGAATGCCCGTTCCATGCTGTACCGTGGCCTATCAATGCTCGACGCGGACCCGCAACAACGGGCCGCAGCCGTTTCAGCGACAATGATCACGTTCAATCAAGCTTCTGAATTTGTGGGGAGCCAAGCCATTCAGCTTCACGGCGGCATGGGCATGGCCGAAGAGTATCCGATAGGTCACTTCTATAAGCGGCTTCGGGTCATCGGCAAGTCGTACGGCGACCTGAGCTGGCACATGAACCGATACACGCAAACGACTCGGATGTCCGAGATTCAGGGGGCCGCATGAAGTACCAGGATTTCGAGAGGCTGTCCGTCACGACCAAGGACCGCGTCGCCACGATCACACTCCAGCGGCCCGATACGTTGAATGCCGTGGATGCCAGACTCCATACGGAGTTGAGGCATGTCTTTCGCCTTGTCGCAGATGATCCGGAGTCGGATATCGTCGTTCTGACCGGGACCGGACGAGCGTTCTCGGCGGGCGGCGATCTTGCCTGGCTCCAGTCCATGATCGACGATCCGAGCCGCTTCACCGGGATCATCGAGGAAGCCAAGCAGATCGTCTTCTCGATGCTTGAGTTGCCCAAGCCGATGATCTGCCGAATGAACGGCGATGCAATCGGTCTCGGCGCAACACTGGCCCTGTGCTGCGACATCATCGTGGCATCCGAGACGGCCCGTTTCGGCGATACGCATGTTCGAGCCGGCCTCGTGGCGGGCGATGGCGCGGCCGTGATCCTGCCTTACGTCGTCGGCTTCATGCGCGCCAAGGAGCTTCTGCTGACCGGACAGTTGCTGAGTGCAGCAGAAGCTCATCAGATGGGGTTGATCAACCATGTCGTCCCTGCGGACCAGCTCGACGCCAAGGTCGGTGAGATATCCGAGAGACTGGTGCGTGGGGCGACGCAGGCCATCCGATATACCAAGATTGCGGTCAACCGGGGGCTTCGCAAGCTCGCCCAGGACCAGATGGACGTGCTGATGACTTACGAGGCGTTGTCGAGCCAGTCAGCGGATCATGCTGAAGCGGTGCGCGCCTTTCGGGAAAAGCGCAAGCCGCAGTTTACAGGACGCTGAGGATTCCATGGCCGAGCGCATCAGACTTCGCCAGATTTGCCTTCTCACTGAGCGGCTCGAGCCGATCATCGATACGTTAATCGCGGTTTTTGGCCTTCAGGTCTGCCATGGCAAGGCGGATCTCACGCGATACGGTGTTCCTTATGAGGAGCCTCCTGCGCATTCGGCCGCCTTTTTCTCCAAGCACGGGTTGGCCAGCGCACAGCTTCCGATCGGCGATACGTTCCTGGAACTGGTCAGTCCGACACGCCATGACACACCGGCGAGCCGATATCTCAGTCGCCGCGGTGGAGGCGGCTACATGGTGATTGCCGAGGTCGAACACCCGGATCCCTTCCTCGAACGCGCTGAAGTCAACGGCGTCAGGCTCGCCGGAACGGTCGATTATCCCACTTATCACGAGCTTCAGCTAGACCCGCGCGATATTGGGGCGTCGATTCTTTCATTGTCCAGCCATAAGGAGGGCGCGCCCTTCGATGGCCAATGGTACCCGGCGGGTGCACATTGGCGCGAGAAGGTCCAACCCGGGTACAAGGCGATCCGCTGTGCGGAACTCGCCTGCTCGGACCCCGCGCGAACGGCGCGGCAATGGGCGGCGGTGATCGGCACCGACCCGATCGCTGTCGGGGATGCGTGGCGTATTCCGCTCGAGCGTTCGGAGATCAGGTTCGTCCATGACCGGGAAGGCCGAGGCGATCGTCTCGATGCGATCTATATTGAAGGCGGCAATTTTCCGTCGGCTATAGATGCTGCGAAACAGGCAGGTCTCGCCGCGGCCGGCCGTTCGATCAATATTGGAGGTCTCAAGTTCAAGGAGGTGTCTTCCGATGGCGCCAATTGATCTTCTCTTTACGGTTATCAATGGCCTCTCAACCGGAATGGCAGTGTTCCTCGTTGCGGCCGGTCTGACATTGATCTTTGGTATTCTGAAGATCCTCAACTTCGCCCATGGCGCGTTCTTCATGATCGGCGCCTATGTGGCCTACACGATCACAGGCAGCAATCCGTCGTCCTTGTGGATCTTTATCCTCGCCGCACTCGTCGCAGGGGTGGTCGTTGCGGCTCTTGGTCTTATTGCGGACCGGGTCGTTCTGCGCCGCCTGAGAAACGTGGACGAGGCCTATATGCTGATTGCGACGTTCGCCGTCGTTCTCATCTGCTCGGGCGTCGTCAAACTGATCTGGGGCGTGAACTACGCATCGGTCAACCCGCCCCCGCTCCTCGACGGAGCCGTCTCGGCCGGTCCTCTCTTTATTCCGAGCTACTCGCTGTTCGTCATCGTCGCTGGGTTCGTCGTCTATCTTGCCCTCGATATCGCAATTCACCGGACGTGGATCGGAAAGCTGCTCCAGTCTGTCGCGAACGACGGCTGGATGTCCGGTCTGCTCGGCATCAACGTACCGTTTGCGCTGACAAGCACGGTGATCGCGAGCTTCATGCTGGCGGGGCTTGCCGGCGGTCTCCTGCTCGCCAACCAAACGCTCTCTCCCATCCTCGGAGAAAGCTACCTTCTGCTGGCGTTCATGGCCGTGATCATCGGCGGCCTCGGGAATGTGCGGGGCGCCTTTCTGGCATCCGTGCTGCTCGGCGTCATCGAGAGTGGGAGCTCGCTGCTCATCCCGAACATGCCCGGCATGGCGACTTACGTGTTCGTCATCCTGTTCCTGCTCGCAAAGCCACAAGGACTCCTGGGAGGACATCGCATATGAAAGTCGTCAACGCCATGCTCCTCGTCATAGGCCTTGCGGTGATGTTCACCATCCCCCTATGGGCCGATCAGGGCATCCTCTTCATTGCGGGCCTGGTTCTCGTCGAAGTGGTTTTTGCCCTGTCGTGGAATCTGCTCTTCGGATTCACCGGGCTCGCCAGCTTCGGGCATGCGGCATTCTTCGCCATCGGTGCCTATCTCTGCGGCTATGCCCTCCGAGCGGGGTTCGAGGCGCCGTTCCTTCTCCTGATCCTCGCCGCAGGCGCAGCCGGCGCGGTGGCGGCCGTCCTCACCGGAACCGTGCTGCTGCGGCGGACCACCGGAATTCATCTGGCGATCTTCACACTCGCCTTGGCCGAAGTTCTGCGTATCCTGGTGGGTTACAGCACTGCTCTCGGACGCGAGGATGGGCTCGCGTCGATTCCGCGCCCAACCCTCGGTCTCGGGTTCACGAGCTTCGACTTGACCTCGGGCGAGGCCTATTACTGGTTCCTGTGTATTGCTGTCGCCGCCATAGCTGGTTTCCTGTGGCTCATTGCCCATGGACCATTCGGTCGAATCCTGGTCAGCATCCGACAGGACGCCGAGCGGACCGCGTTCATGGGCATCAATGTTCCGGCCTACCGGCTCGCGGCTTTCACGATCTCGGGTGCAACATCGGGAATGGCCGGCGCGCTCTACGCTCCTTGGGCGCAAATCGTGACACCGGAATCCGCGCATTGGCTTCATTCCACCCAGCCCATGCTCGCCTCTCTCCTTGGTGGCGCTCAATCGTTCTGGGGGCCCGTCGTCGGCACCGTTCTGTTCTCGATCATCAACTATTCGACCCGAAATCTCGTCGGGCTCTCCGAACTGGTCATCGGGGCGATACTTCTCGTGATCGTGCTGGCGGCCCCGAGCGGCGTGGTCGGTCTCGTGCGTGAGTTGAGACGCCAAGTGTCGAGGCATGGCTCTCCGGTCAAGAATGGAGCGGAAGGCCAGGCTGAATCGAAAGGCAAGCTCGCCCAGGAGGCAGCATGACGACCCTGTTGAGCGTAGATAATATCTATAAAAGCTACGGCAGCCTGCCTGTTCTCAAGGGTATCTCCCTAACGGTACAGGAAAAGGAGACCTTTGCCATCATCGGCCCGAACGGCGCCGGCAAGACGACACTCTTCCGGGTGATGACGGGCGAAGTGCTGTCGGAGCGGGGAAAGATTACCTATGCCGGCCATGACGTGACCGCCAAACCGGCGCATGACCGCGTCACGCTCGGTATGGGACGGACATTTCAGGTCGCCCGGGTCTTTCCTGAGTTCAGCGTCGAGGAAAACATTGTCGTGGCCATCGAGGCGCGACTTCGGAGCCGCGCTGAAAGCCCGCTTCCGTGGTACAAACCATGGCCGAGGAGCAGCGTGCGAGAGGAGGCCGGAGTTCTTCTGCAGGACCTGGATCTCTGGGGCAAGAGGGCGACGGAGGCGAAATTCCTTTCGCATGGCGATAAGAAGCGCCTTGAACTTGGAATCGCACTCGCGGGTAAGCCGCGAATCCTGATGCTCGACGAGCCGACGGCGGGGATGTCGCCATCGGACCGCATCGCGACGACCGAATTGATTATTCGGCTGAGAGCCGCCAACGCGATGACGGTCGTCATGACCGAGCATGACATGGATGTCATCTTCGGCCTCGCGAACCGTATCCTCGTGATGAATCAAGGCGAGATGATCGCGATCGGGACGATCGACGAGGTGCGTGCCAACCCGATCGTCCGCGAGGTTTACCTAGGCAAGGAAATGTACGGTGCTGACGGTTGAAAAATTGACGGCCTTCTACGGCGACAGCCAGATTCTGCACGACGTGTCACTCGCAGTCGAGAACGGCGGACGTGTGGCCATCGTCGGTCGAAACGGTGCGGGAAAGTCGACACTTTTCAAGAGCATCATGAATGCAGGACCACGAGCAGACGGAAAGATTGTGTGGAACGGCGCCGATCTCGGCAATATGCCAAGCTACAAACGCGTCCGTGCAGGTTTGGCCCTGGTGCCTGAAGACCGACGCATCTTCACGCATGTGACGGTCCTGGAAAACATCGCCATGTCGCAGTACGGCGTTCCAGCTGGCGAGAAGGCACTTGACCCCGCGTCGGTGGTTCAACGCTTTCCGATGCTTGTTCCGCTCAAGGACAGGCTCGGCGGGCAGCTGAGTGGGGGCCAGCAACAGATGGTGGCCATCGCACGAGCCATCGCGGCACGACCGAAGCTGATGATGCTGGATGAGCCGACAGAGGGTCTCGCACCCGTCATCATCGAGCAGCTCGCAAAGGATGTGGTTGCCGTTTGCAAGGAGAACAAGGCCGGTCTTCTCCTGAGCGAACAGAACCTGTGGTTCGCAAAGCAATGCACGGACCGGGTCTATGTGATCGACACCGGACGGATCGTCTTCGAAGGCGACTGGGCTACGCTCGACGAGAACGCGGATATCAAGCAACGCTACTTGGCGGTGTGAGTCGACTGAGGTGGTAGGATTGTGACACACGGAACAACGGACAGCAGCATTTACGACTACGTCATCGTCGGCGCCGGGTCGGCAGGCTGCGTGCTCGCCAACCGCCTCTCTAGGGATCCCGGGAACTCCGTCTGCGTCCTGGAGGCCGGAGGCAAGGATAACTGGATCTGGTTTCACATTCCGGTGGGCTATCTCTTCGCCATCGGCAATCCACGTGCCGATTGGATGTTCAAGACGGAGGCCGAGCCGGGGCTCAACGGCCGCATTCTCAATTATCCGCGCGGGAAGGTCCTGGGCGGTTCTTCGGCGATCAATGCCATGATCTACATGCGCGGTCAGCGCGAGGATTACGAGAATTGGCGGCAGATGGGTCTCCCGGGCTGGGGCTGGGATGACGTGAAATCGGTCTTCCGCCGGCATGTCGATCATTGTCTCGGGGTGAGCGAGCACCATGGCATCGGCGGCGAATGGCGTGTCGAGGAGCCACGGATGCGATGGGATCTACTCGACACCTTCATCGAAGCGGCTGTCGAGGCTGGCATCCCCCGCGTCAGCGATTTCAATACGGGCGACAACGAGGGTATCTCGTATTTCCACGTCAATCAGAAGAACGGGAGGCGTTGGTCTGCGGCCCGCGGCTTCCTGAAGCCCGCCCTCTCGCGCCGCAATCTGCGGCTCGAGACGAACACTCATGCCACACGCATCCTGTTCGAGGGCAAGCGCGCCATCGGGGTTGAGATTCTGCAGAACGGTTCCTTGCGCCGCATCATGGCCCGCAGGGAGGTGATCCTGTCGGCGGGAGCGATTGCTTCGCCCCAACTCCTGCAATTGTCCGGAATCGGTGACGGCGCTTTCCTGCAACACCATGGCATCGACGTGGTGCAGCACTTGCCGGGTGTCGGGGAGAACCTGCAGGACCATCTGCAGCTGCGCCCGATCTACAAGGTTCAGGGCGTGCGAACGCTCAACGAGGATTACCGGTCCTTCGTCAAGAAAGTGCAGATGGGCGTCGAATATGCGCTGTTCCGCCGGGGTCCGCTGACGATGGCGCCCTCTCAGCTCGGGGCCTTCGCCCGCTCGTCGCGTGAATACGCCACCCCGAACCTCCAGTTTCACATCCAGCCGCTGTCTCTGGACAAGTTCGGCGATGAACCGCATCGCTTCCCGGCCTTCACCGCGAGCGTCTGCAACCTCCGCCCCACCAGCCGCGGCGCGGTCAGGATCCGGAGCGCACGACCGGCGGAGCCTCCCTCCATCCGTCCCAACTATCTCTCGACGGAGGATGACCAGAGAGTAGCCATCGACGCTTTGCGACTGGTACGACGCATCGTCTCCATGCCGGCTCTCCGTCGATATCATCCGGAGGAGTACAAGCCCGGTGCGCATTTAGCGACGGACGATGAACTGCTGAACGGCGCCCGCGAGACCGGCACCACCATCTTCCACCCGGTCGGTACGGCCAAGATGGGCGTCGAGACCGATCCCATGGCTGTCACCGATGCCCGGCTGCGTGTCCGCGGAATCACGGGACTTCGCGTGATCGACGCATCCATCATGCCGACGATTACGAGCGGCAACACCAACTCACCGACCTTGATGATCGCCGAGAAAGGGGCCGCCATGATCCTGGAAGATCAGGCGCGTGCCTCCACTCCCATGCTGGCACGTGCCTGAGACACGTGTCGGCGCCCGGTTGACCGATACCATCCGTTGCTCGTCGAGGCGATTGACCAAGCCGCCAGGGCATGGAGGCGCTCCCAGGCGCGCAGAGAGCCAGGAGTGCGGATCGGCTGTCGATACGACAGTAACCTAATTCTGTGCGGAGGCCGCATGAACACATTATTCCGTCTTCCCCACGCTCAGCAAACGGCCGCCAGCGGCATAGACCGCGTGGCGGTGATCGGCGCGGGCTCCATGGGAGCTGGAATCGCAGCACAGTTCGCCAATGCGGGCGTCGTCGTCGATCTTCTCGACATTGCCGGTTCGGAGGCCAGCCGGCGCAACGGCCCTGCGGAAACGGGTGTCGCCGGGCAATTGAAGTCAAATGGCTTCATGCATCCGGATGCGGCCCGGCTTGTCCGGGCCGGAAATGTGGAGGACCACCTCGATCGCCTGTCCGAGGCCGACTGGATCATCGAGGCGGTGGTCGAGCGTCTCGATGTGAAGCGGGAACTCTATCGAAAGATCGATGCGGTTCGCAGACCCGGATCCATCGTATCGTCCAATACCTCGACGATCCCGCGCGCAGCGCTCCTCGAGGATGCAGAGCCGACCTTCAGGGCCGATT
Source organism: Microvirga sp. M2 (assembly GCF_047497095.1). NCBI lineage: Bacteria > Pseudomonadati > Pseudomonadota > Alphaproteobacteria > Hyphomicrobiales > Methylobacteriaceae > Microvirga > Microvirga sp. M2. Next base: position 633,378 of record NZ_CP134064.1, on the reverse strand, counting down.
TTCTCATCACGCACTTCTTCAATCCGCCACGCATGATGCGGCTCGTCGAGATCGTCGCCACGCCCGAGAACGCCCCGGACCTGGTTCTGCGTGCAAAGGCCGCCTGCGAAAACCTGCTCGGAAAAACGGTCGTCGATTGCCGCGATACGCCGGGCTTCATCGCCAACCGGATCGGGTGCTATTGGATCGCTGTCGGAATTCTCGAGGCCAAGCGCCTCGGGCTGACCATCGAGGAAGCGGATGCCGCCATGGTGGCGCTCGGGATCCCCAAGACGGGCGTGTTCGGACTGCTCGACCTGATTGGGGTCGATCTCGTGCCTCACATCTGGGGTAGCCTGGGTCGGGCACTGGACCGCCACGACGACTTCCATCGCTTTGACCTGATCGGAGATCCGCTGATCCTCTCCATGATCGAGCGAGGCCTGTTCGGGCGCAAGGCCAAAGCCGGCTTCTACAGGTTGGCCGCCGACAAATCTCGCGAGGTCCTGGATCTTGCCACGGGGGAGTATCGCAGGGAGCGGCCTGTTTCCCCCTCCGCCTTTCCTGTCGGCGCCGGTAGAGCGCGGGCGTTGGTCTCGCGAGATGATCGCCTCGGCCGATATGCTGCATCCGTATTGGCCAACGTCATCGCCTATGCAGCTCAGGTCGGAGCCGAAGTTGCCTCCGATGTGGGAGCCATCGATGTGGCGATGACCCTGGGCTATGCGTGGAAGACGGGACCTTTCGCGCTTGCAGACGAGGTCGGACGGAAGAGGATCGCAGCGACACTGTCCGAACACGGCAGGCAGGTCCCCCAGCTGCTCGCTCAAGACGCCGCGTTCTTCGACGCTGCCGGCAATGCGCTTTCCATGGATGGCATGTCGCGGAGCTCGACCGCCAACCCCACGCCGCTCGCACGAGCAAAGGCCATGGGAGCGCCGCTTCTCGGCAACGATGCCGCTTCGGTGTGGGATCTCGGCGACGGCGTCGCGTGCTTCGAGATCCATACGAAGATGAACAGCATCTCACCGGCGGTTCTTGAGATTCTGTCCGAAACGATACGGGCGGGTGGTGCTCTCTTCCAAGCACTGGTGATCGGGAATGACGAGCCGCGCGCATTCTCCGCTGGCGCCGATCTCTCCTGCATCGCCGGACTGGCGCGCGATCGAAAGTGGGATGCGGTGGAGAGCGTCCTTGTTGCCGGGCAAGAGGCATTTCTCGCCCTAAAGTATGCTCCTTTCCCGGTCGTGGCGGCTGCCCATGGTCTGACGCTCGGCGGCGGCTGCGAACTGATGCTGCACGCCGACAGGGTGGTGGCCCATGCGGAGCTGAACGCCGGCCTCCCTGAAGCAAAGGTCGGTATGGTGCCGGGGTGGGGCGGCTGTACCCAGCTTCTCGTCAGGGAGCAGCGGCGGATAGGTTGTCATGATCCGCGCGCAGCGGCGAAGCGCGCGTTCGACATCATCTTCGGGGCACAGCCGTCGACATCGGCCCTCGATGCATCCGCAAAAGGCTTATTGCGTCCGGGCGACGCTATGGTGATGCACCGGGACCACGTGACCGGCGCCGCCAAGGCCCTTGCATTGGCTCTCTTGAACGAAGGATACCGAGCGCCGGAGCCTGCATCGCTTGTGCTTGCCGGTCCGGATCTTAAGTCCGAAATTCTGAGCGGTGTCCGCGATCGGCACGCGGCAGGTTATCTGACCGACCACGACATGGTGATCGGCGAGGCGCTGGCGACGGTTTTGACAGGTGGAGCAGGACCTGCACTCCGTCTTGGCGAACGAGAGGTCATGGCGCTGGAACGGCAGGCTGTCATGTCGCTGGTGAAGCGGCCGGAAACCCAGGATCGAATGGCTCATATCCTCTCGACCGGAAAGCCGCTGCGTAACTAGAGCGTTTTTTGCGCCATGGAGCTGGCTCCATGTTGGTGGGATTGGCTCTAATCGTTCCGATCGCTGTCGCGCGGGTCTAGCGCCACTATGGAAGGTTCGTCCCGACACACGAGGTGAGCCAGGTCAAAGGTCCGAATAACGTCCCCGGTCGTTCGGACGTCGCCGGCTGAGAGTAGTGTCCCGATCCGAAGCAGAAGGATGATGAGAATGAAGCTTCTTGTGTGTGTGAAGCGGGTGGTTGATTACAACGTGAAGATCCGGGTGAAGTCGGACGGGTCCGGGGTGGAACTCGCCAACGTGAAGATGTCGATGAACCCGTTCGACGAGATCGCGGTCGAGGAGGCGGTGCGCCTCAAGGAACAGGGCAAGGCCAGCGAGATCGTCGCCGTCTCGATCGGCCCGCAGCAGGCCGGTGAGACCATCCGCACGGCGCTCGCCATGGGGGCCGACCGCGGCCTCCTGGTCAAGACCGACGCTTCCGTCGAGCCGCTTTCCGTCGCCAAGATCCTCAAGGGCGTGATCGCCCAGGAGCAGCCCGATCTGGTGATCATGGGCAAGCAGGCCATCGACGACGATGCCAACCAGACCGGCCAGATGCTCGCCGCCCTCTTGGGCTGGCCGCAGGGCACCTTCGCGTTCAAGGTCTCGTTAAGCGAGGGCGCGGTCGACGTGACCCGCGAGGTCGATGGCGGCCTGCAGACGGTGGGCTTGAAGCTGCCGGCGATCGTGACCACGGACCTGCGCCTCAACGAGCCGCGCTATGCCAGCCTGCCCAACATCATGAAGGCCAAGAAGAAGCCCCTCGCCGAGACCACGCCCGAGGCGCTCGGCGTCGATGTCGCGCCGCGCCTGAAGGTGCTCAAGACCGCCGAGCCCGGCGGCCGCAAGGCCGGCGTCAAGGTGGCCTCGGTGGCCGAACTCGTCGCCAAGCTCAAGACCGAAGCCGGCGTGCTCTAAGGGAGACCAGGAATGACCACGTTGCTGATTGCCGAGCACGACAACGCTCGGCTCAAAGATGCCACCCACAAGGCGCTCTCGGCCGCCCTGGCGCTCGGCGCGCCGGTGCATGTGCTGGTCGCCGGCGCCAACGCCCGCGCGGCGGCGGAAGCCGCGTCCCGGCTTGCGGGCGTCGACAAGGTGCTTTTGGCCGATGCTCCCGCTTACGAGCACCAGCTCGCCGAGCCGCTCGCGGCGCTGATCGTGGCGCTGGCCGGCCCCTATGCCGCCCTGGTGGCGGCCTCGACCTCGACCGGCAAGAACACCATGCCGCGGGTCGCGGCGCTGCTCGACGTGATGCAGGTCTCCGACATCACCAAGGTGGTGGCGCCCGACACCTTCGAGCGCCCGATCTATGCCGGCAACGCGATCCAGACCGTGCAGACGAGCGACCCGAAGACCGGTGCTCACGGTGCGCACCGCCGCGTTCCCGGCGGCCGGAGAGGGCGGTTCGGCCGCCATCGAGACGGTGAGCGCGGCTGAGGATCCGCAGCTGTCGACGTTCAAGGGCGAGGAGATCGCCAAAACCGACCGGCCCGAGCTGACTTCGGCCAAGATCATCATCTCGGGCGGGCGCTCGCTCGGCTCGGCCGAGAACTTCAAGACCTACATCGAGCCGATCGCCGACCGGCTCGGCGCGGCGATGGGGGCCTCGCGGGCGGCGGTCGATGCCGGCTATGCGCCCAACGACTGGCAGGTCGGCCAGACCGGCAAGGTGGTGGCGCCCGATCTCTACATCGCGGTGGGGATTTCAGGGGCCATTCAGCATCTCGCCGGCATGAAGGATTCCAAGGTCATCGTGGCGATCAACAAGGACGAGGAAGCCCCGATCTTCCAGGTCGCCGATTACGGCCTCGTCGGCGACCTCTTCTCGATCCTGCCCGAACTCAAGGACGCTCTTGGCGCTGCCTGACTGACATGTAGCACCTGAGATACATGCGGCATGCCGCTGCCCGCGTGCGCGCATATTCGGGCCGAAACCGCTGCACGCATTTCCCTTGTGCGTTCGGGAGTGGGTCATCCCGAACGGGAACCGGGCTTGCTGACTGCCAGCCCGTGCCTTTCGCAAGGAGGTTGGTCCTGAGCCGATCGTCATGGTCGACCGTGTCTCTGCGATCCACTGCGTGATCTCGCGTCCGGAGATGTCACATCCGCGCCTGTCAGACGGCGGGGGAGCGCCATCGTCAAGTGCATTGATCGGCGCCATCCTCGGGGATGTCGGACTCGGTACCGGATGGCGGTCGTTCCGACGCAGAGATGGAACTTCCAGCGTTCAGGCTTGTTCCGAACTGAGCCGCGTCAGTCCATGAGCACAACCGTCGTAGGGGGACCCGATGAGCAAGCCCGAGGAAACCGTGCAGCGTCCGGACACGCCCCATTACGAGGACGCCACCGGCGGCTGGGGCTCACTCAAGGGAGTCGGTCGCATCCTTGCCGACCAGAAGCCGACCTTCGGGGCCTTCCGCACGCTGATGCGCCAGAACAAGCCGGGCGGGCACATGTGCACCTCCTGCGCCTGGACCAAGCCTGCGCATCCCCACCTCTTCGAGTTCTGCGAGAACGGCGCCAAGGCGACGATCTGGGATCTCACGCGCGACCGCTGCACGCCCGACTTCTTCGCCGCCCACAGCGTGACCGAGCTGCGCAGCCTGTCGGATCACGCGTTGGAGGAGACGGGACGGCTCACCCATCCGATGCGCTACGACACCGCTTCGGACCGCTACGTCGAGACGACCTGGGACGAGGCTTTCGAGGGGATCGGGGCGAAGCTCAGAGAACTCGACCCGAAATCGACCGTCTTCTACATGTCCGGCAAGGCCAGCCTGGAGACCGCTTATCTCTACGCGCTGTTCGCGCGGCTCTACGGACATAACAACCTGCCCGACAGCTCCAACATGTGCCACGAGACCACGAGCGTGGGACTTGAAAAGGTGATCGGGATCGGAGTGGGCACCTGCGTGCTGTCGGACTTCGACCATTGCGACCTGATCCTGTTCTTCGGACAGAACACCGGAACCAACTCGCCCCGTTTCCTCCATACGCTCAAGGCCGCGAAGGAGAGGGGCTGCAGGATCGTCACCTTCAACCCGATCCGCGAGAGAGGCCTCGTCGAGTTCGCGGATCCCCAGAACCCCGCCCAGATGACGGTGAAGCCCGCGACCCGGATCTCCGACATCTACCTCCAGGTCCGCCCCGGGGGCGACATCGCGGCGCTCGCGGGGATGTGCAAGCGCGTGCTGGAGCTTGACGCCGAAAGAGGAGGGGGGATTCTCGACCGAGCCTTCATCGAGGCGAACACCACAGGATTGGAAGAACTCACGACGCGGCTCGGCGAGGTGTCCTGGGAGGAGATCGAAAGGGAATCCGGCCTGCGCCGCGAGGAGCTCGACGAGGTGGCCGAGATCTATGCCACATCGAAGAACACGATCGGCATCTACGGGATGGGACTGACCCAGCACGTCAGGGGGTGGCTCAATCTCGCCATGCTCGTGAACCTGCTCCTGCTGCGCGGCAACATCGGACGGGAGGGGGCCGGCATCTCGCCCGTGCGGGGGCATTCCAACGTGCAGGGCCAGCGCACCGTGGGGATCAGCGAGAAGCCCAAGAACGTGCCGATGGACAAGCTCAAAGAGCTTTTCGGTTTCGAGCCGCCGCAGGAGGAAGGGCGCTCCACCGTGAATCTGGTCGAGGGGCTGCTCGATGGCTCCGTGCGGGGCTTCATCTCTCTGGGCGGCAATCTTGCCCGCGCCATCCCCGACCGGGAGCGCGCCGAGGAGGCCTGGCGCGGTCTCGACCTCAACGTGTACGTCGCGACCAAGCTCAACCGTTCGCATCTGCTGCCGGGGCGGGCCAGCTGGCTGCTGCCCTGCCTGGTGCGCGCCGAGGAGGACATGCAGGCGACGGGGCCGCAGGCCGTGACGATGGAGGACAGCCTGAGCATGATCCACGGCTCGCTGGGCAAGCGCAGTCCCGCCTCGCCGCATCTGAAGTCCGAAGTCGCCATCGTGGCGGGGATCGCCAAGGCGACGCTGCCGCCGAATCCCAAGGTGAAATGGGACGAGTGGACGGGTGATTATGGGCAGATCCGCGACCTGATCGAGGCCACCTACCCGGACAAATTCGGCGACTTCAACGGACGGCTCTTCACGCCGGGCGGGTTCTATCGGGGCAACTCCGCGCGCGAGCGCGAGTGGAAGACGGAGAGCGGGAAGGCCCAGTTCACCGCACCCGAGGTGCTGACTTCCCTGGGCAAGCCGCCCGAGGGCGAGGAGATCACTCTGATCACGCTGCGCTCGAACGACCAGTTCAACACCACGATCTATGGCTTTTCCGACCGCTTGCGGGGGCTGTCCGGGCCGCGCGACATCCTCCTCATCAACCCCGAGGAGATGGGACGGCGGGGCCTCTCGGAGGGGCAGAGGGTGACGCTCGAATGTGCGGTGGAGGATGGCACCGAGCGGGTCGTGCGGGGGCTGAAGGTCGTACCCTACGACCTGCCGGACGCTTGCGTCGCGGCCTATTATCCCGAGGCCAATCCCCTGATCCCCGTGGGCTATCACGACGAGTTGTCCAAGACGCCTGCCTACAAGGGCGTGCCGGTGCGCATCCGTCATGATGAGGGACATGCGTGAAGAGGCGCCGGAAGGAACCTGTTGCGGCCCGGCGCTCCGCAGGCGGCTTGCGTTATAAACATTGATGCGGGTCGAGCCGGAGCCGGGCGGGGTCGCAGCCATGAACAAAATTCGACGCTGGAAGTCTATGGTCTCGAGCATCTTTCCACGCAAAACCGGTTCCCATTTCTGCGTTCGGTTCTCTCGCGTCCGTGACCCCGTTCCGTAGCTTTTTTAATGGACGGCCAAGCGCGACGCTGCCCAGCTTCGACGCCCACGTGCTCGTGTCTGCAAAGGTGGAGCCGATCACCTGTGGCATCAGCGCAACGCCCCGCCCGTTTTGATCTTACGTCATGCAGATTGAGACGCTGAGCGATTCCTTGTGAGACGCTGAGGCAATCGCCCTTGGGAATCCTATGCTATGGGGTTCGTCAAATCGGAAGGAGTGCATTGGCTCCTCAATAAGCGCGAAGAGGGGCAGCATGCGTCATCGAACCAGCCATTCCGGCGTCAGAGCATTGACCCCTCGCCGCAGAAACTCAGCGCAGTTGCTGGCCTCGACATCAGTCGTTGCGGTGAGCCTTCTCCTGGACAGCGCGCAGTCCTTCGAGCTGGTCGAGGTCACCGACGTCACGGTCTCGGGAGCCGTGGGCTCCCCATGGCTGATCGACGGGCTGCTTGTCGTCGGGGGCACGCGCGCCGGCAACCTGCGGATCGAGAATGGCGGGGTTGTGGAGAACCGTACCAGCGGTACGGAAAGAGCCGATGGCATAATCGGCAGGGAATTCTCCGGTTCGGGCACCGTGACCGTCACGGGCCCTGGCTCTCAATGGAAAGGCCCTGTCTTCATTGCGGTCGGCCGTGCCGGGAAGGGCATCCTCAACATCGATGATTTCGGCGCGGTTCAGACGACAGGGCTCAATCTCGGGACATTCGCCCAGGGTTCAGGAGACATGTCGATCTTCGGAGGCGGCAAGCTGACGACCGATACGGCCCGGATCGCTGATGCCATCTTGTCGAAGGGCAACGTCACGATTCGCGGGCTGGGTTCGGAGTGGATCAACCGATACTTCATAGTGGTTGGATCTATCGGGACCGGTACGCTCTCCATCGAAGACGGAGCAAGGGTGCGCACGGATTCGGTGCCCATCGCCAGCGATGCCCGGGCGTCGGGCAGAGTCACGATCAAGGGCACCGCCGGAAGCCGCGGCGTTTTGGAAGCGCAGAAAATCTCCAAGGGAAGCGGCACGGCGAATCTGCTCATCGATGGCGGCATCCTTCGGGCGAGAGGGTCTGAAGGTCAGTTCCTCAGCGGCTTTCCCTCCGGTTCGGTCGTGATCGGCGATGGCGGCGCCTTCATCGATACCGGCATCTATGATATCGGCATCCCGGTTGCTCTCGCCGGAACCGGCAGCGGAACCGATAAGCTGGTCAAGCAAGGCTCCGGCACCCTGACCCTCAGCGGCTACAACGCGTATTCGGGCGGTACCGTTATCGAGGCGGGAACGCTCGTCGCGACGGCTAACGCCAATCTCGGCTCCGGTCAGGTCACCAACAACGGCATCCTGACTTTTCAGAACACCGGGTGGAATTTCGATCCGGCGATCAGCGGCTCGGGTGCGCTTCGTAAGGAAGGCACGGGGGCTCTCACCCTGAACGGTGTGAACCTGTATACGGGCGGGACGGTGATTACGGGGCTGGGGGCGATCCACACCCATGCGGCGGGTCTCGGGAGCGGCGGGGTGACGATCGGCTCCAGCAGCTATCTGCGCGTCGACGCCGGCACGGATGCAACGTTCACGGCCGGGCCGCTTCAGGGCGCAGGGCGCTTCCTCAAGGGCGGCGCCGGCACGCTCACCCTCAGCCGGGCGAACCCTTACAGCGGCGCCATCACGGTCCTGACCGGCACGCTGGCGCTGGGAGGGACCGGATCGATCAGCGGATCGGCGCTGCAGCTGGACGCCGGCACGGCCTTCGACGTTTCCGCGGCCGCCGGCACCTCCACGCTCAAGGGCCTGACCGGAGGTCCGACCGCGACGCTGCGACTCGGCGGGCGCGCCCTCGCCCTCGACTTGGCGGGGATCAATGCCTTCGAGGGTACCGTCACGGGTGACGGCGGGCAGCTGATCAAGCGAGGCGCCGGCACCCTCACGCTCACCGGCAGCAACGATTATTCGGGCGGCACCAGCCTCGAACAGGGTGTCATCCTCACCCATGCGTTCGGCCTCGGCACCGGCGCCGTGAGCCTGGGCCGCAACACCCTGCTCACGCTCACGGGAACCGGCGACGAGGTGTTCGCAGGCGGCCCCCTCATCGGAGAGGGCCACCTCGAGAAGACCGGCGGCGGCACGCTCGCGCTGCACCAGGTCAACTCGTATAGCGGCGGCACCAGCCTGCAGGCCGGCACGATCGTTACCCATGCCGCCGGCCTGGGCAGCGGCGCCATCGTCAACAATGGCACGCTCGAGATCTGGCAGGATGCGGGCGCCGACGCGACGTTTACGGGCGGGCCGATCTCCGGCTCCGGCGCGCTCATCAAGCGGCGCGCCGGCACGCTGACGCTCGACACGGTGAACACTTATACCGGAGACACCACCGTCGCGGACGGCACCCTGGCGCTGGCCGGCGCGGGATCGATCGCCGCCTCCGGGCTGACGCTGGCGGGCGGCGTCTTCGACATTGCGGGCGCGTCCGGCGATCGGATCGTGGCCGGCCTGAGTGGGACCGGGACGGGCAACGCCATTCGGCTCGGCGCCAACACGCTCATCGTCGATGAACGGGGCGTCGGCACGTATCGCGGCACCATCGACGGCAGCGGGGGCCTGACCAAACGCGGTGCCGGCACCCTCACGCTCGGGGGCCTGAACACCTATGCGGGCGAGACCCTGATCGAGGCCGGCACGCTTCAGGTCGACGGTACGGTGACCCACGATGCGCGCGTCGCGGCGGGCGCGACCCTGTCCGGCAGCGGCCAGATCCAGGGGACCGTGACCGTCGCTGACGGCGGCACACTGGCGGGCGGCGGCGACCTCCTGCGCATGGGCGCGCTGCAGCTCGGGGCGGGGGCCCTGACCGACGCGATCCTGGCCGACGCGAGCACGCCCGCCTTTCAGGTCGCCGGCGACCTGACCCTGGCCGGCGCGTTGCGGATCAACCCGGCCTCGGCCCTATCCTATGGCAGCTTCCGGCTGTTCGACTACGGCGGGGGGCTGACCGATCACGGCATGGCGCTGGCAGCCGTGCCGGCCGGCTTCCAGCCCGGCAGCTTCTCACTCGCGGCCGGTGCCGGGGCCGTCGATCTCGTCGTCTCGGCGGTCGCCGGCGACCAGACCTGGCGCGGCGGCGCCGGCACCTGGTCCACCGGGGCCGACTGGACCCAGCCGGGCAGCAGCCTGGCGACCCCATGGGGCGGCAACACCGCGATTTTCGGTGGCCCGGCGGGCACGGTCACGGTCACGGGCCGGCAGAGCTTCGCCAATCTGCGCTTCGAGAGCGACGGCTATCGCCTCACCGCCGGTGCGGGCGGGGAGCTCGCGCTGGCGGGCAGCGAGGCCGGCGTGTTCATCAATCCCGGCCTGACGGCGAGCCTCCTGCTGCCGCTCACCGGTCCGGGCCGGCTCGCCAAGAGTGGCGCCGGCACGCTGGTTCTGGCCGACGTCAACACCTATGCCGGCGGTACCCGCATCGAGGCCGGCACCCTCGTCGGCACGGCCGCGAGTTTCGGCTCGGGCGACATCGAGAACCACGGGATCCTGCACGTCGATCAGCCGATGGATGGTGTGCTCGCCGCCGTCATCTCGGGGAGCGGCGAGCTGCGCAAGACCGGCCCCGGCACCCTTACGCTGTCCGGCACCAACACCTATAGCGGCGGCACCGTCATCAGCGGGGGGCTCAAGGCCGCGGCCGACGCCAATCTCGGCGCGCCGACGGGCGACCTCGCCTTCAACGACGGCACCTTGGTGCTGGGCGCATCCTTCGATCTCGCGGCGGGGCGGACACTGGTGCTCGATCACGGCTCGGGCACCATCGACACCAACGGCCACGCCATGACGGTGCAGGCCGGGCTGACCGGAACGGCCACCTTCGTCAAAGACGGCCTCGGCACGCTGACGCTGCGGGGGCCGAGCACCTTCACGGGCACGACGATCATCGCCCAGGGCACGCTGGTGGCCCAGGCGGACAGTCTCGGGAGCGGCCCCATCGACAACCGGTCCGCACTGGTCATCGATCAAGGAACCGATTCCATGTTCACTCCGGCGATCGATGGCAGCGGCACCCTGGTTAAGCGGGGTCTCGGGCGCCTCGACCTGACGGGCACGAGCGGACTGACGGGCGACACTTTCGTGCGTGAGGGCAACCTCGCCGTGAACGGCTCGCTCGGGCAGTCTCATGTGACCGTGGGGGCGAGCGCGATGCTGTCCGGTATTGGCACGGTCGGCGGGCTTGCGGCCCAGCGCGGCGGCACCGTGGCGCCGGGCAACTCGATCGGCACACTGACGGTCGAGGGCGACGTCGCATTCGGTGCGGGATCCGTGTACCAGGCGGAGGTCGACGCCGCGGGCGCGAGCGATCGCATCACCGCCAGCGGTATGGCCACCCTGACCGGCGGCACGGTCGAAGTCCGGGCGGCGAGCGGCCGCCATGCCCCCGGTACCTCTTACACGATCCTGACGGCCGCCGGCGGCGTCAGGGGCGCCTTCGCGGGCGTGGCCGCGAACTTCGCCTATCTCGATCCCACGCTCAGCTATGGCGCCACCGATGTGCGGCTGCTCCTGACGCGCAAGACCGACCCGACCGATCCGGGGGCGCCTCATCCTGTCGCCTTCCACTCGGTCGCCGTCTCGGCCAACCAGTACCGCGTGGCCGATGCGGTCGAGGCACTCGGTGAAGGCCACCGCCTGTTCGACACCGTGATCGGCGCCAGTGCCGGCGGCGCCCGCCAGGCCTTCGACGCCCTTTCGGGTGAGGCCCATGCTTCGACCGCAACAATCGCAGTGGCGGACGTCCAGCGGGTGCAGGACAGCATCCTGAGCCATCTGCGCAACGAGGCAGAGACCGCTCCGGCGAACGTGGCCGACCCGACCCTCGACCCGCATCGGATCACCTTCTGGGGTGAGGGCTTCGGCTCGTGGGGGCAGGTGCGCTCCAATGGCAACGCCGCTGGCATGGACGCCTCCACCGGAGGTTTCATTCTCGGGGCCGAGACGAAGATCGATGAGAGCTACCGCCTCGGCATCGCCGGCGGCTTCATGAGCACGTCCTTCGACATCGACAAGCGCCTGTCGTCGGGCACCAACGAGACCGTATTCGGATCCGTCTACGGGGCTGCCAAGTGGGATGCGATCAATGTCCGCCTCGGCGTGCTCTATGGCCGCAACGACGTGGACGTGAACCGTACCATTGCCTTCCCGGGGTTCGGCGACCGGGCGAGTGCCTCCTACACCGGTTCGACCCTGGCGGCGTTCGGCGAGGTCGGCTACGGGTTCGATCTCGGCCAGGCGAAGGTCGAGCCGTTCCTCGGGGCCTCGGTGATGCGCCTGCACCTGGACGGCTTCCGCGAGGACGGCGGTCCCGCAGCGCTGTTCGGCTATGACCGCACCTACGACCTCGGCACCACGACACTCGGGATCCGCGCGGAGACGCGGCTCGGCACCGATCTCCCACTCACCCTTCACGGCTTGGCGGGATGGCGGCACGCCTTCGGGAACGTGAACCCGTCAGCCCTGCTGGCCTTTGCGGACAGCGCCTCCGCGTTCACCGTCGCAGGCATCCCGGTCGATCGGGATGCCCTGGTGGCCGAGGCTGGCCTCGACTGGCAGATCACCCCGGCCATGACGCTGGGCGTGTCCTATGCCGGCCAGATCGGCCGAAGGGCGCAGGACCATGCCCTTAAAGGCACCTTCAACTGGCGCTTTTGACGGAGCGTTGCCGGAGCGAATAACCGTCGCATGGAACTGAGGCTGGCAGCCGAGGTCCCGCGTGAGGGGCTCTTCATAGCGGCATCTGCACTTGGAGCATGGTACGCAAAAGGAATTCCACTTTTGGGATCAATTCGATGTTGCCAATTGCTGCCGGGCATTATGGGTTTGGGTCCTTCACCTCAAAACGGCTCGATTAACGTCGCGTTAACCATGGAAACGCGAGATAAGCCAATGCGAAAGATCCATCCCGGCTTCATAGCGCTCGCCATTATAGCGGGACCAGCCTCCCTTATCCTCGCGCACCAAAAACTCGCCGACGTGCAGGAACTCCATCGCCCGTCCGACATCTCCGCCGCAATCCGGCAGGCCTATTCGAAATGCACGGAAGCCGAGCGGTCATCGAGGCCGCCTCGGTGCGACGAATACATCAGACTCTTCGACCACTGCGCCGCACAGCATGCCTCATGCGATCCCCGCTCGGTCTATGATGTTCTTGTCGAGCTGAACGTCGCACTCCGAAACCCCGGATCCGGACCGACGGCAAAGCCGTTGTGACGGCCATCAAATTATGCGGCATTCGTCGCCGGATGATGCGCATACCGCGTGACCGCATCGCAGGGCGCCGGCCGCGCAAATGCAGCGGTCTTCCACCAGCCCCCACCTCCTCTCATCCATTCTCGGCAGCGTCCGTTCCGGACCTGTCCTGCGCTGTCCATCCTTCCATCCAGGGGAATGCCTTCACTGCGCCCGAGTCAGGCGCTTCGGGTCTATTGCGTTTTCCGCATCAATTCAGCTCATCACAAAAGGTTTGACCCCATCCATGGCTCCGGGTTCCACTGAGCCCGTGATCAGGAGAATCTGGAGTGGTCATGGTTATACCTGACGCGTCGACGATCTCGGCACGGTCATCTTGGCGATGATCGGTGTCGGGTGCTGTCCGGACGGTGGAACCATGCTCTTTGCGATTGCTCCGATTTGCTCAATGTAATCATGACAAGCGGGGAACTTATGTCAGAGTCTTTGCGCTCATTGGAGAGCGGGTCGAAAAACGGCACGCGGACCGGCGATTATCTTGATCGAGCAGAGATACGGGAAGCCTACCTCGAAGAGCTTATCGACTTCCTGAGGATGCCGACCGTTTCGGCGCGAGGCGACATGGAGCCGATGCAGGCCGCCGCAGATTGGCTGGTCCGGCGGCTTCAATCCCTGGGGGCGGAAACGCGGCTGCTCGAAAGCTCCGGCTTTCCCATCGTCTATGGCGAGATCAAGGGAGACAGTCCTCGCAGCATCCTGTTCTACAACCATTACGATGTGCAGCCGCCCGAGCCCTACGAAGCCTGGAGCAGCGATCCGTTCGAACCGGCGATCAGGGACGGCTACCTTTTCGCCCGGGGCTCCGACGACAACAAGGGCTCCTTGATGTCACGGATCCACGCCGTTGAATCCGTGCTCAAGGAGAGAGGCAGCCTTCCCGTAACGGTGAAATTCCTCTTCGAGGGGGAAGAAGAATCCGGTTCCACCAGCCTTCCAGGAACAGTTCAGCGCTATCAGGACCTTCTTGCGGCGGACGCGTGTATTTGGGAAAATGCCCGTCGCGATGATGCCGGCAATCCGAGTGTCGCCCTCGGGAACAAGGGAATGCACTCGTTCGAGTTGCGGGTTCGGACGGCGAATACGGATTCGCACTCGGGAAAAGCCAATATCTATCCCAACGCGATCTGGCGTCTGATCTGGGCGCTCGCGAGTCTGCGGAGTTCCGACGGTGCTATTCTCGTCGACGGCTTCTACGACGGCGTTCCACCTCTCTCCCCGGCCGATGAGGAGCTGTGTCGCAACACGCCCGCCAATGGAGAGGCTCAGGCGCGCAAGCTCGGCCTGACGGAGCTGATGTCGGGCAATGACAATCTCTCGGTCAATCGCGCTCTCTACTACACACCGTCATTCAATATCCAAGGCATCAGCGGTGGTTATACGGGGCCTGGGCACAAAACCGTCATTCCTTCTGAAGCGTTTGCCCGGATCGAGTGCCGCCTGGTCGGTGACCAGGACCCGGACGACATCGCGGCGAAGATCGCTCTCCAGTTGCAGAAGAACGGCTACGGCGATGTGGAGATCGTCAGCAAGAAGGCGGGGGCTTGGCCTTACCGGACTGCGGTCGACCATCCCTTCGTGCAGTTGGTGAGCCGAACCGGCGCGGAGGTCTACGGGCGGCCGATCGTGCTCATGCCGAGCTCACCGGGAACCGGACCGCGTTACGTGTTCAAATACGTGCCGGAAATGCCGATCGTCGCGTTGGGAGTCGGGCACGCGAACAGCCGGGCTCACGCACCGAACGAGAACATCGCCATTGAGGATCAGTTCCTGACCACGAAGCATGTGGCCAGCATTCTGCGCCAGTTCGCGGGTGTGTAGACGCAAGAGACTATAGAGCCATAATAACCGACAAGAGGGTCCAGAAATGAAGCGAAAGTGGTTTGCGGGCATCATGCCGAAAGTGGCGGCTGCGATGCTGATCTCCGCCGGGCTGAACTCGGCGCAAGGGAAGGATCTGGTCATTGCGCAGGGGATCGATGTCCCCGGCTTTGACATTCACAATCACAGCACGACCGCGGTCGAGGCCGTTTTCGTGAACCTCTTCGACTATCTGATTATGCGCGACGGCAAAGGCGAGCTGCAGCCCGCTCTCGCAACCAGCTGGGAGCAGGTTTCCGATACGGCGATGCGGTTCAAGCTCCGTGAGGGTGTTCTGTTCCATGACGGTCAGGAGCTGAAGGCCGAGGACGTGAAGTTCTCGATCGAACGTCCGGCCCTCGACAAGGGGCTCATGCAGAATTCCTTCTACAATACGATCAAGGAAGTGGAGGTCGTCAACGATCGCGAGGTGATCGTCCATACCAAGGAGCCGGATCCCATCCTCCTGAACCGACTCAGCCGGATCGGATCGGGAATCGTACCGAAGCACTATGTCGACAAAGTCGGCTGGACCGGGTTTGCGACGAAGCCGATCGGCACCGGGCCCTTTCGCTTCGTCGAATGGAAGCGCGACGACCGTGTCGTCATGGAGGCGTTCGACAAGCACTGGCGCGGACGCCCGGCCTGGGACAGGCTCATTCACCGCACAATTCCGGAGGATTCCACGAGGGTCGGTGAACTGCTGAGCGGGGGCATCGACATTGCGACCAATATCCCGAGCCAGGACGTGGAGCGGGTCAAGGCTTCGGGAAAGGCCGTCACCAAGCCTTGGCCGAGCTTCCGGGTCATGACTCTGTTCGCCAACATGAAGGAAGGATCTCCGCTGGCCGATCCCCGGGTGCGTGAGGCCGTGGACCTCGCCATCGACGAGAAAGCGCTCATCGATACGGCGATGAGCGGGCTGGGCATTCCTGTGCGCGGGGCAGTGGCTCCAGGGCTCAGCGCCGTACCGATGGATCTGCATAACACGTCCCTCTATGATCCGGACAAAGCGGTGAAGCTCCTGGCCGCCGCCGGTTATGGGCCGGGCCAGCTGTCGCTCAAGCTGCAGGGGCCCAGCGGCCGATATGCGCTCGACGTGGAGATGATGGAGGTCATCGCCGTCATGTTGGAGACCGTCGGTATCAAGGTCGAGATCGAAGCGCTGGAATGGAGTGCCTATCAGAGCCGCGTTTGGGAACCGAACAAGATCGAAGGACTGGCCTTGATTGGTCACAGCAACTCCCTGCAGGATGGTTTTCATGCCGTCCAGCGTGCGCGCTGCGGATATGAATTCAGCAAGAAGACCAGTTGGTGCGACAAGCGGTTCGACGAACTTGTGAACCTGTCGGCGGTCACGGTCGATCCGAAGAAGCGCGACGAGTATCTGTCGGAGGCATTCCATCGCTTGACGGACTCACGTTCGATCCTCTTCCTGTTCCAGGTGCAGAACATCATCGGTATCAACAAGGCCGTTGATTGGGAGCCGAGCCCGGACGAGCAACTTTGGATGTTCGACGCAAAGCCTGCGAGCAATTGAGAGAGCCCCCGGGCATGTCTAGAGCATCGAACGCAAGAGTGGGAACCGGTTTTGCGTGAAAAGATGCTCGATAACAGAGACTTGCTGCATCGGATGTGGGTTCGATTCCACACGCGATGCAGGAGACGCGAGCGAAGAGGACGGCATCGGTCATGATCAACTACGTCATTTGGCGAATACTCCAGATGATCCCGATATTGCTGGGTGTCACTCTCATCGTCTTCGTGTTGCTGCGCGTGTCCGGGGATCCCGTTCTGCTGATGCTTGGCGAGGATGCCCAGCCTGAACAGGCCGAAGCGCTCAGGCTGGCGTTGGGATTGGACCGCCCTCTCTATCAGCAATACCTGATGTATATGGCCGATCTCCTGACGGGAGATTTCGGAAACTCATTGCGATATAACGGCCAACCGGCACTGCAGGTCGTCCTCGAACGGCTCCCTGCGACCGCCAGTCTCGCGGCCATGGGACTGTTCTTTGCAATTGTGATCTCGCTTCCGGCAGGGATCATCGCGGCTCTGAACCAACACAGAATACCGGATCACATCGCCTCGTTCTTTTCCATTCTTGGACAGGCCATGCCGAATTTTTGGCTCGGGATCATGCTGATCCTGATCTTCGCCGTGACGCTCGGCTGGTTTCCCGTGTCAGGAAGCGACAAACCTTTCTCGGTTATCCTGCCGGGTCTCACACTCGGCTCGGGCCTCGCCGCGATCCTGACCCGGATGCTAAGATCGTCCCTGCTCGAGGTCATGCGGCAGGATTATATCCGGACGGCTCGGGCGAAGGGATTGCCGCAACGGGCAATCGTCGTTCGGCACGCCCTTCGCAATGCCGCGCTGTCCTATCTGACCGTGATCGGTCTCGAAGCCTCGGCACTCATGGCGGGCGCCGTCGTAACGGAGCAGGTCTTCGCCTGGCCGGGTATCGGTCTTCTGGCCATTCAGGCCATCAGCTCGAGGGACATGGCCGTGGTTCAGACCATCGTCATTCTCTCATCGGTCATCGTCATGAGCATGAATCTCCTCGTCGACATTCTTTATTCCGTTGTTGATCCGAGGATCCAGCATGGCTGACACCGAAACGCTTCAAAGCTTGAGCTCGCCGCTTGCCGTGTCCGGCCGTGTACTGCGTCTCAGCCCTCTCGCGACATTCGGCCTGGGGATGCTGGCGATCTTCGTCCTGATGGCCGTCTTCGCGCCCCTTCTGGCGCCTTATGATCCAACCGCTCCAAATCTCCGCGCGCGTCTCGTGCCGCCGATGTGGCTCGCCAAGGGAAGCATGGATCATATCCTTGGAACGGATCATCTCGGGCGGGATATGCTGTCGCGACTCATCTATGGCAGCAGAATTGCTCTCAGCGTCGGATTTCTCGGCGTCGCACTTGCTTCATCCATCGGAATATCGGTCGGGCTGATTGCGGGCTTTTGGCGAGGTCGGCTCGATTCCATCCTGATGGGCGTGGTCAACATCCTGCTGGCGATCCCGAATACGCTGTTGTACCTGACAGTGCTGGCGGTGTTTGGCCAGAGCCTCTTGCTGATGATTATCGTGATCGGCTGCATCAACTGGACGACTTTTGCCCGCGTGGTGAGAGGCGAGGTCCTCAGCCTCAAAGAACGCGAGTTCATAGAAGCCAGTCGTTCGATTGGCCAACACCCCGTGATCATCCTCCTGCGGCATGTTCTTCCGAACGTTCTGGGGCCCATCATCGTGATTGCCACATTGAACGTGGCAACCCTCATCATTCTTGAGGCATCACTCTCCTTCCTCGGGTTCGGCGTGCAGCCTCCGACCGTGACTTGGGGCAGAATGCTGGCCGACGGCCGCAACTATATCGCTACCGCTTGGTGGCTCGCCGCCATTCCGGGCCTGATGATCACCGTTCTCACCCTGTCTCTGATCTTTATCGGGGATTGGCTGCGTGACCGGCTGGATCCACGGAACGCCTCATGAGGGGTCGGGTTCGCCGACGGCCGGGAGGTCGGACAAACGATTCTTGGGGGAGAGCCACATGACGGACACACGCGAGCGATCGGAGGCCCCGGTTCTATCCGTGAAGAACCTGACGACATCCTTCCGCATGAAGGATGGTGAGTTTCGCAGGATCGTCAAGGATGTCTCGTTCGATGTCGGGCCGAGGGAAACCGTCGCCATCGTCGGAGAGTCGGGCTCTGGAAAGAGTGTCACGGCTCTTTCGATCATGCGATTGGTCGCGGCGTCCAGCAGCCGTATCCAAGGCAGCGTCTGTCTTTGCGGAACCGAGCTACTGTCACTGCCGGAGCAGAAGATGCAGGCTGTTCGCGGCAACGAGATCGCTATGATCTTTCAGGAGCCGATGACCAGCCTCAACCCTGTCCTTCCAATCGGGTATCAGATCGCGGAGGTCTTGATCCGTCATCGGGGAATGTCCAAATCCGCCGCGCAGGCGGAGGCGATCCGGCTTCTCGACAAAGTCAGGATCCCGGAGGCGAGATCCCGCTTCAAGGAGTACCCGCATCGCCTTTCGGGCGGCATGCGGCAGCGCGTGATGATCGCGATGGCGTTGGCATGTCGACCCAAGCTGCTCATCGCGGATGAGCCCACGACCGCTCTCGACGTCACGATTCAGGCGCAGACACTTGCCTTGATCAAGGCTCTCCAGGAAGAGGACGGCATGTCGGTTCTCTTTATTACCCACGACATGGGCGTCGTGGCCGAGATCGCCGACCGTACCGTCGTAATGTATAAGGGAGAGGCCGCGGAGATCGGGCAGACCGAAGACATTTTCGATCGGCCGAGACATCCCTATTCCCGCAATCTTCTGTCCTCGGTGCCGAGACTCGGATCAATGACCGGGTCCACGAAACCCATGCGCTTGCCTGTCTTCGAGACCGGCGACAGCACAGCCGATATGCTGCTGCCGCGGCAGGCGACGAAGCCCGGTCCCAGTCAGCCGATTCTATCCGTCCGAAATCTGACGACCCGGTTCGATATCCGTTCCGGCCTTCTCCGCAGGGTCGGAGGGCGCGTCCATGCCGTCGAGAATGTGTCCTTCGATATCCTGCCGGGAGAAACGTTGTCTCTTGTCGGGGAATCCGGTTGCGGCAAGTCAACCACAGGCCGCTCCGTGGCCCGCCTTGTCGATCCCGTGAGCGGTGAGATCTTTCTCGACGGGACCAACATCATGGAACTCGACCGCAGGTCGCTTCGCGCCATGCGGCGCAAGATTCAGATGATCTTTCAAGATCCCTTTGCCAGCCTGGACCCTCGCATGACGGTCGGCGCTGCCGTCGCTGAACCGATTCTGACCCATGGCGCGCAAACAGGACCGATGGTGAGGGAGAAGGTCGCCGACTTGCTCAGGCGTGTCGGTCTGAGCGCCGATATGGCAAGCCGGTATCCTCACGAATTTTCCGGGGGGCAAAGGCAGCGGATCTGCATCGCCCGTGCGCTCTCGTTGGAGCCGAAGCTGATCGTCGCCGATGAAGCCGTTTCCGCGCTCGACGTGTCGATCAAGGCGCAGGTCATGAATCTGCTGCTCGATCTCCAGGAAACGCTGGGCCTGTCGTATCTCTTCATCTCGCACGATATGGCAGTGGTCGAACGCGTCAGTCATCGCGTGGCCGTCATGTATCTCGGCGAGATCGTCGAGATTGGCCCCCGATCGGCAGTGTTCGAGAACCCTCAACATCCCTATACGAGGAAGCTCATCGCGGCGGTTCCCATTCCGGACCCTGCACGGCGGGGCATGAAACGCCTGATTTCGAGCGACGAGATCCGCAGCCCTATTCGACCGCCGGATTATCAGCCGCCCATTCGTGTGTATCGTCAGATTTCAGAAGGGCATTTTGTCCAGGAATGGGGTGAGGAGTGGCGGAGCGCGGCATAAACCCGGCCAAGCCTGAAACACCGAGCCCATATGCCATGGAGCGGCATGGCATATGCCAATATCGTCGTTCGGGACGGGTGGAAATTTAGATGCGCATCATCGTTCTGAAGTGATTTTCGACCGCTCGCTTGAAGCTGAGCGCTGCAGGCGTCAGCGAGCGGGACCTGAGATAAATCGTTGAAAGGCGAGATGTGATCCGGGGTGGATCGATGGGGCGTGCCGAAAAGAAGTCATCGGCTCTGCACTGAATGCTAGCGCCGCTCTGAATGGAAATGCCTTCTCCGCGCTGTACGAGCTCATAGATCATTTGGGGCGTGTTGACAGTGATGAAATGATTGAGCCTGAAGCCCTCTCGGGCCGCCGCGCCATCGAAGATTTGGCGAATGACCGATGTCGGAGGAAATGAGATCATCGGCTGGTCGCGCAGCGCAGTGAGACTTATCCTTTCCTTCGCGGCAAAGGGATGGTCCTTCCTGACGATGATATGATAGGTCGTTTCGCACAATTCCTCGACCACGAGATCCTCGCTCGCCTGCATGAACGAAGCCAGGGCAAAATCTGCAACCCCGGCGCGGATCTGGTTGACGACTTCGCCCCGCAGGGCCTCCCGGATGTCGATGACGACCTTCGGATATTGCTTCCGATAGGACGAAATGATCTCGGCGATGAGACCATTCGCAAGGGACAGGGGGCAGGCCACGACAACGTGGCCGCCTGTTTCGTTCTGAAGTGACGAGAGGGCCTCGGCAGCGATATCGAACTCGCATAGAATGCGGTCAACGCTCGGAAGAAAGCCGGCCCCTGCAGACGTCAACGTGACGTTACGGGTGTCCCGATGGAAGAGCTTGAAGCCCAGTTTCTCTTCCACGGACCTGATGACGCGCGAGAGACCGGGCTGCGACATGCGGAGCTCTGCGGATGCGGCAATGAAGCTCGAGTACTTGGCAACCGTCTGTACGGCCCGCAGTTGCTTGGAACTCAGATCGGGAAGCGTTGGAGCCATTCTGAATCCTCCTGGAGGAACGATCCGCCATGGAGCGGGAAAGGTGTCGACAGTTTGCAACCATCCTTCATCAAAAGCCTTTGGGGGGCAAGGGCTGGAGACAGCTTGAGCCGGTGCGGTGCTCTTGATGGAACGTTACATAAGGTCATAGGTCGATATTCCTGCGATGACCATCTCCGGCTTCACGAGCACCGTCACTGTGGTCTCGAGGCCCATACTGGGATTTCGCGAGACTGGTTCCAGACGGCGCCGAGACGCCATTGAGACTTCACGCAGCCACACGACGTGCTTGAACGGGTCAGTCCCCGGCGATCTGGGGCCTCACATCCGGGTTTCCGGCGAGGATCCGGGCAGACGCTCGGAAAGGAGAGGCGCTTTGGCGTTGAACGACGCCGAACTCGACCGAATGCCGGCCGAACAGGACAGGTTCCCGGGGGAGGACGACATCGATCCGGTCGCTTCTGACGCTGCCTTGAAGCGCGCGTAACGAACCTCCTGAACGGATTGCACAGGCGGCGACAACCCGGATGGCCACGGATGCTGTGCTCATGGATGAAACTGGCCCCGGCGCATCGTGCGGGCCGAGTTCCAGCATCGGATGGGGGCGATGTCACATCCGATGCTCTCGTATCATGCCGGGTCCGGTCGCGGCGGGAGGCATAGGGCCAAACTGGCCGCCATAAGATTAATGGCTGGTCAACGCCTATCGGGCATCTTGCTCATGCACCTTGAGACTGTGGACAGGGGCTGCGCAATTGACAATGAATCCCATGAAGTGGTCGATCTGACATGTCGGGCTGGCGAGACGAGAGAAACGAGAAGGCGCGAGCCCGACTGAAGAGGCGCCTGTCGGAGCACTTTCCCGCATGCGTTCTGTCGCATGCGCACAGGCAGCCGTTGATTCCGCCCACGCAACGGCGCGCCATGGAGTCGTATTGGCGTCACCGTCCGCTCCTGGCCGATCGGTTGGCTCGGGCACTCGCGGCCAAGAGCGGGCAACCCGCTGGCTGGCAGTGGCGTCTCGGTTCCGGCAAGGAGGAAGGGTTGCCGATGTCGTTCCGCACGCCGCCATCTCCGTACCGCGAGCCTGCCTTCTCGCTTGGATCAGGGCATTGCTGCGTCTGTGGGCAGCCTGTCTATCGCTTAGGATGGCACCGTGATGTCTGGGGTGACGGCACATCCAACAAGAACGCCACCTGGCATACCGCTTGTGTCGTCGCGTGGCAGCTTTGGACCGCGCCCGCGGATCATCTGAGGATGCTCAAGCTGCGCCAGAACAGGAAATGCGCGACCACCGGACGTCGTCTGCTGCGGACCGCCGAGGTGGACCATCGTGTTCCGCTCTTCGCCGTCTGGTCCCAACATCGTGCAAGACCCTGGCCGGACGTGCTTGCCTTCTGGGGCGTTCCCAATCTCCAGGTCATCAACCGGGCGGCTCATGTCGAGAAATGTGCCGTAGAGGCTGCGCAGCGATCGGAACGACGGAGAGTTCCACCGAGCGACGAACCGGTTTACGGCTGACCTCCGTGGCGCATAAGACGTGCAACTCATCACAGTCTCGGACGCCTTGGAGGAAGACGGGATTCCCACCGCAGCATTGTCCCGGCGGGGGATCCAATCCGATGCTCCACTCCTTGAATAGCGCATCGCTCAGAGCGGACCCGAAGGGCCACGTTCGTGAAAACCGGGTCCACTTTTCGCTCGCGCGGCCCGCCGGGTCCGCACGATGCGCCAAGGTATCGGACGTGTCGGCGAACTCACGTCCGTTGTTCAAGAATTAGGTCTCTTAACACAACGGCATCATTGTGCGCTTCATCGTGGGCTGAATACACCAACGTGACCGGCCCGCGCCGTGCGAGGGATTGCAGCCGATCGAGAAGGTCAGGCCTCTGGCGCACCTCCTTCGCATAGCGACCGCGGAATTCCTCCCAACGCTCGGGAGCATGTCCGAACCATTTGCGAAGATCGGCACTGGGCGCGATATCCTTCATCCAATCATCCAGAGCAGCGGATTCTTTGGAGACCCCACGAGGCCAAAGCCGGTCGACGAGGATGCGGGTGCCATCCTGGGCAGCAGGTGGCTCATAGGCCCGCTTGAGCCTGACATTTGCCGCTGGAACCTTTGTGCTCATTCGGAACGACCTGAATGTTGCGGAGTGATCGGGGAACACATTCTTTATGGGTCACGCGCGCCTTGCGACACCGCTCGAACCCTACTGGGAAAGCATGAAACTCCACGGCGCAGTCGGCCGGATGACCGAGATCCGTCAGACGGTCGACCGTGCCGTCAATCGTTGTTCGATCCGACACGAACCACGTCCCGGTCGGCTCCTTTGGCAGCCGCGCCACAACTCCTCATGCTTACCTTCAGCCTCAAGCTCCCGTTGGCGGTCAGCTTTTGCCCTCACCTGGCCTGCTGACTCATATGGCCCTCGAAATGGCCCATGAAAGTCATCCTTTCTCTGCCGGCATACCTCGCAACGAGGGAGCGGCATCATTGGGACTTGCTCGGGTCATCGGACGGGTTCACATACTTGATAACAAATGGGCCATCCGAGTCGATCTGGATGACGGTCTCAGGACTTGCGAAGGCAAAATGATTCATGTTCGCCGGAAGATCGACGAACCCGCCATCACCAAGTTTATCGGCTTTGGCCTCATCCAGTTTGTCACCCATGCCGAAGTTGAATTCACCGGAGATCACCGTCACGCGCTCAGCCGTGGGGTGGCTGTGGGCGGGAATTCTGTAGCCTGCGGGCAGCTTCAGCCGCATCGTGAATGGACCCGTTTTGGCAGGATCGCCAGACAGCACAGACATCTGGGCACCTTTGGGCACGATGGGCGGTGTGGGCTCCCATTGGAGTTGATCAGCCCTCATGGCGTGACCAGCTTTCTGGTCTTGGGCCATAACGTCGCCGGTCGCAGCGATGAGGAGGACTGTCATCAGGATGAGCGGGCGCATGGCGAACCTCTCTGGGTGTTGGTGGGCTCTCTCGGCTCGATGCCGATGGACAAGGCCGAGAGGGTCGCAAGCGGAGCAATTCCTGACTGCTGCGGCTTCAGAGGCCGCTCCCGGTCCGCGGTCCCTCGATGTCCGCTAGGCTAAGGCCGGTCCGGGTGCCTCAGTGGTCATCGCGGTTGGAGTTCGAAGGCGGTTCCATGCTGAACCTCCTTTCCAGGATGCACCGATCTTCCGAGGGTTGGCGCGCTGCACGACGGCAGCCGAGAAAGGGTCCGCCTCTCGTATGGTAATGTCAAGAACGAACATGCCGGCTGCCTGATCGACCTGCCCGTAGCCTAAATGCAAGACCGGACACAGACCGTCCCATGGGCGCCGTCATCCCAGGAGCAGGACATCGCCGGAGCCTTCAGAACATTGCGTCCGGTTCATCTGCTCCAGGGACATCGTTCGCGAAGCGGGGAGTATCGGCCGTCGAAGCGGAGTTGAACCGCCCGCGCAGGACCCCATTCCTGTCGACCCACCCGCCCTTATCCTCGCGGGGGTCGCGCCTGGTCTTCCGAGGTTGCTTGGCCACTTATGCGGCACCGGTATTGAAAGCCAGGCAGGCATCCTTGCCCTGACCCTCGGCACCTCCTTCGCGAAATGAGCCTACGCCGCGTTCAGGCCTCCGTCGCAAACTCGGCTGTTCCCTGGCAGGATTCGCAAGGTGATGCTGCGCGGTTGCAAAATCAACGACTTGACGCCGCCGTCGTGACGGAAAGCGGTGCCGGAGAAGCTTGTGCTTCAAGTTTGCGACATGTGTGGGCGCCCGGCACAGCGAGGCCGCCGTGGCGCCGCTTCATCGGAAACAGTCCCATCAAGTCGGCTGGTCACGAACCTTCGGAAGTGTGGGCGAGGGGGCTGCAATCTGAGAGGATGGACCCCAACCGGCACGTGCTCGCTCCTCGAGCCTTCGAACGAACAACGCTGCCGGATAACTGACTGCAAAATAAAGGAGTCCTGTCACCGTATAGATAGTGAAGTACTGATAACTCCTGGCCGATATGATCTGTCCCGTAAACATGAGTTCTTGAACAGTAACAACCGATGCAAGCGCCGTATCTTTGAAGAGCGCAATGAGATAGTTTCCCAGTGCCGGCAGCACTATCCTGAAAGCCTGCGGCAGCACGATCAGCCTAAACGCGAGGAGCGGAGACAGAGCGAGGGAGTTCGCGGCTTCGATTTGACCGCGCGGGACGGCTTGGATCCCGCTGCGATAGACCTCGCTCATGTAGGCGGTGTAGTTTGCGGTTAGGCCGATGACCGCGGCTGTCAATGGTTCAAGGCGGATCCCGACGCTCGGAAGAACGTAATAAATGTAGAGGAGCTGAAGGATCAGTGGCGTTCCCCGGATGAATTCCACATAGAGATTGGCCGGTAGGCGGATCCAGCGCGTTCGGGCCAATCTCGCGAGGGCCACCGGAATGCCGAGGAACCCGGCTAGGACGATGACGATAAGGGTCAGCAGGACCGTGGTCAGCAGTCCCTTGAGAAGGGCGTCGCCATAGTCCCGAACGACTGAAAGATTTAGAAGGTCCATACTGGCTTCCCGATCCTGCCTGCCCCAGAGGGGCAGGCAGCCCTATGCTGAGTCAGAGCGGGAAGAAGAACAGATTGCGGTTGGACAGGCCGTATTTCTTGAGAATGGCTGAAACCGCGCCGTTGCCGCGAACTTCGGCAAGTCCTTGCGTGAACGCCGCACGCAGGCTGCAGTCCTCCTTCCGAAGGGCGTAGCGTGCGTAGCCGTAGCCGTATTTGAAGATCAGTTCGTCCGGAACCTTGACGTTGTTGACGATTTCGATCGGCGCCGACCCGTTGGCCTTGAGGAATTCCAAAACCTTGACATCGTCCTCGACAATAGCGGGAACGCGCCCGGTCGAGATCGCGGCAAACTCTTCGGCATCCGTCTGGAAGGCAACGACATCCGCGCCGATTTTCCGCAAGTACTCGTCGGCAGCCGAACCAGCGATCGCCCCGATCTTCTTGCCTTTCAGCATGTCGAAAGAGGTCAGATTCTCCGGATTCCCTTTCTGAGTGACAATAGCTGGCCCGTACCACCACGCCGGTCCAGTGAACGAAACGACCTTCAGCCGATCCGGAGTGATGTGGATGTTGGACGATACCGCGTCGATCCGTTTCGCCAGCATGGCAGGAATGAGTTGCCCGAAAGGCGCAACCTCATATCGGATCTTCGTGACCCCCATCCATGCAAGGGCAGCCTCATTGATCTCAACATCAAGGCCGCTTGCTTTGCCCGTCGCGGGATCAAGGGAGGTATAGGGAGGGGAGGGCGAGATGCCCAGAGTGATGCCGTCCTTGACGGCCTTCTGGTATGAGCCGTCGCCGCAAGCGTCGAAGAGCGGCGATGCCTCGTGCTGAAATTCCTCCGCACTGGCGGTCGTGATGAAGAGGCTCAAGGCGAGTCCGATGGCTGTTCTCAACATAGTCCGTTCCTCCCAGGTTTCGAATGACCGTTTTCCGGCTTCTTGTCTTGATCTATGGCTGTTGCGCCCTTCGGCTGAACATTCAAATCGAACCGGCGCCTCATGGCGAGACACCGGGGCTGGTTCACGTTCAGGGCATCCGGCCTAACCCTTTAGAAATAGCTTCCTTTGTCTCGGAATAGCTCTCTGCATGTTCAGAGAAACAGCGGCGAAGGATCCGGAACGAACTTTCGGATCTTGTCACGATCGATCTCCACGCCTAGGCCAGGCCGTTCAGGAATCGACAGATAGCCTTCGTCGTTGAGCTCGAAGGGCTTCACGAGAATGCCATCGACATAAGGGCTTCCGCCGATGAATTCCACGAGGTCCGCATCCGGGAAGGCGGATGCCATCTGCAGATCGGCGGCAACGCCAAGCGCGGTATTCCAGCCGTGGCCGATATATTTGACGCCGAATTCGGCCGCCATCCAGGCGATCCGCCGCTGTTCGCTGATGCCGCCGACCTTTGTGACATCCGGCTGAACGATGTCGAAGGCACCCCGGGTCAGCCATGGAACGAAGGCTTGGCGTCGGGTGAGAACTTCGCCTCCGGCGATCGGAACCGGGCTGACCCGCCGGAGGTGGCAGAAGTCATCGAGCGCATCAGGCTTGAGCGCCTCCTCGAACCAGCCGACATCGTAGTCGTTCAGCATCTCGGCCGTCCGTATGGCCCACTTGAGCCCATGCGGCCAGTATGCGTCACTCGCGCCCGCATCCACGAGCAACTTGTTGTCGTGTCCGGCCGCTTCGCGTGCGGCCCGAACGATGGCTTCATCAAGCTTCGTGTCCAGCGCCCGACCGAACGGTCCCCAGCCGATCTTGAACGCGCGGAAGCCCTTTTCACGGTATTCGGCGATGACATCGCCCATCCGGGCTGGCTCTTCCATGAGAAGAGAGCAGTAAGGCTGAACCCGGCGCCGATAGGTGCCGCCAAGCAAGCGTCCGACCGGCATTCCGGTGGCCTGGCCCAAAATATCCCAGAGCGCGATATCAATGCCGCTGATGGCATGGGTGAGTGTTCCACCCCTGCCCATCCAGAAGGTGTTCTGATGGAGTTTTTCGGTCACGCGCTCCGGTTCAAGCGCATTTTCCCCGGCATAGAGCGGCTCGAGAACTTTCAGTCCGGCCTGAACGAGGCGACCGTCGGTGAATGCGCTGCCGAAGCCCGTGATGCCTGCATCCGTATGGACGGCGATGATCGCATGAATCGAGTCTTCCGGCTTGATCTCCGCTGACCATCCGCCTTTCGGACTCTCACCGAAGAGGGGCGCTGCCTCGATCGACCGTATCCTGATGGGCGGAATCGCCGTTGCATGTCGAGTGTGGCCGGGCACTGTCTCTGCCATGTGAAGTACCTTATTCTGGAGAGTGAAGGGAAAACCAGAAGGGAGATCAACTATTGTCGGCCGATGCCCGCTCGGACCGTCGTCGGGCAATGAGGCCGATGAAATCGACAGCGTGGGTCTGAATGTTGATGTGGTCGTCGAGAGCCTTGGTCATCGCCTTCAGGTCGCCGGCCTCGAAAACGCGCACAAGTGTCCGGTGCTCTTGAACGATATCGGCCATGTTCTTTCCGAGGGTCGACAGACCGACAATGATGGTGAGCTGCCGGGACAGCATTTCCCACAGATCGCAGATCACCTCGTTCCCGCTGAACCGGCACAAGGCGCGATGAAAGGCGGTATCGGCGTTTGCGAGCCCGTAGGCGTCTCCACGCGCTCCCATCAGCTCGAGTTCGTCGATGTGGTGATGCAGGAGCTGCACCTCCTGCTTGCCGTTGCGCCTGGCCATGATGGCCCGCGTCGCGGCAGCCGTCTCCAGGGCGACCCGCGCTTCGATCAGGTGGTCGATCCGCTCCTGCGTAACGGTGCGCAGGCGGATCCCCTTATAAGGCTCGTTGACGACAAGGCCCTGGCTCTCGAGGATCCGCAGCGCCTCCCGCACGGGGACCCGGCTGATGCCTAGACCCTGCGCGAGCTCGGCTTCGACGATCCTGTCTCCGGGAAGAATGCGGCTCGATGCAGCTGCCGCAACGATCTCATCGATGACCATGTCGACCAGCGTCCGGGGTTTCAATGGCCGCCACCCGTTCTGTGGTGCGGCTTCGGCACGCTGCTGACGCGGCGCTTCTCTTAAACTGGTTTTCGTCCTGGTCATCAATCGGTCACTCAAGATTTCTGGCTGGTCCGAGAGCCGCTACCGAACGCGCTGGACCAGCTGGCCGCCGATCCCGTGGTCTCCCGCCTCGAAGAGCCGCGACCGGATCAGGATGGCCATTGACATGTCGTAGAATCGTATACCAACATACGATTAGCAAAACAAGATCGCATGGGGAATGAGGCAATGGCCGGTGACGAGTCCAAAAGTCGAATTCAGCATGGGGTGGATTTCGACAGGGCCGGGCGCCAGGCCGGCTACCTGCGGGCGCCTCTATCTCGCAACTCGTCGGGATGGGGCACGGTGGAGATCCCCATCGTTTGCGTGAAAAACGGCTCCGGTCCGACGGTATTGTTGACCGGCGGCGTCCATGGGGATGAATACGAGGGGCAGATCGCGGTCTCGGACCTCGCCCGCACGCTGGACCCCATGGCCATCCAGGGACGTGTCATCATGCTTCCCGCGGTCAATGTGCCGGCCGTCTTGAACGATACGCGCCTGTCGCCTGTCGACCATCGCGACCTGAACCGCTGCTTCCCGGGGAATTCCCGCGGCACGTTCTCGGAGATACTGGCCCACTTCATCGACACGGTCGTGCTGCCGCGGGTGGACGTCTCGATAGACGTTCATACCGCCGGGCATTCCATGGAGTCGGCCCTTTCGACCAATATGCATTATCTGCCTGATCCACAGATGCGCCAGCGCACCATGGATGCGGCAGCAGCCTTCGGGGCGCCCTTCAACGTGGTGTTCTGGGGTGTCGACGAGGGAGCGACCCTGACCTCCTCCGTCGAGCGTCGTGGCATCCTGTCGCTTGGAACGGAACTCGGGGGGTGGGGCCGCGTCAACGTCGAAGGCGTGTGCATCGGCAAGCGGGGCCTGACCAACGTCCTCAAGCACCTCGGCGTCATGGAGGGCAGACCGGACACGTCTCAGCGCGACGGGGCGCCCGGAACGCGCCACATGATGGTGCGCGATCAGGATTGCTACCTCTTCGCCCCCGCCGGCGGCGTCTTCGAGCCGCGGCATCTGGCGGGAGTGCCCGTCGAAGAGAACGATATCGCAGGCTACGTTCATTTCGTCGAGGACATCGACCACGCCCCGATCGAGATCCGCTACCGTCGATCGGGCGTGCTCTGGATGGCATCGGGACCGGGCCGCGTGCAACGCGGCGATGTCGTCGCCGTGGTGATGAACGACTACGACGAGGCGCTCGCAGGCGCATGAGGGTTAGCCGCACTGACGCGGGATATGAACCGTATCAGCCCGAAAGACGCGCGGCCGGCGGAAATCACAGAACAGAACAAGGCGAGGGTTCGACGCCTGGAGTCTTGCAAGAGGGTATACGGCCAAGACAACGGAGGACGAGATGAATCACTGCAAAGGCTTTGGCATAGCCGTGTTGGGTGCGGCCATGCTGTTGACGGTCCCGGGAGCGGCTTTTGCTCAAAACAAGGGGGGTGATGTTGTCATTGGCATCGTCCAGGCTCCCCCATCCCTCGATGCTCATGTGACCACGGCGCAGGCGGCCAGGAACGTCACGCTGCACATTTACGAAACGCTGTTTGCGCGAGACGAGAATGCAAAGCCCGTTCCGGAACTGGCGGAAGGCGTGAAAATCTCCGAAGACGGAAAGACCTACGTCTTCCCGATCCGCCAGGGAGTAAAGTTCCACAACGGCAAGGAGCTCGATGCGAACGATGTCGTTGCATCGCTTGAACGGTATCGTAAGATCGGCGCCTCCGCCCCTCTGCTGAACGCGGTCGACACGGTCCGTGCGACCGGTCCGCGGGAGGTCACGATCACGCTCAAGGAGATCCAGTCCACTTTCCTCGACAACCTATCATCGCCGCGTGCGCCGATAGCGATCTATCCAGCCGAGGAGGCTGCCAAGCCAGCGAACCAGATCAACTACATCGGCACGGGTCCATACCGGTTCGTCGAGTACAAGCCCGACAGCCACGTGAAGATCGCACGGTTCGACGGATACGTGACGAACCCCAACGCCAAGGGCCGTGACGGCCTGGCCGGCAAGAAAGAGGTCTTTCTCGATTCTGTAACCTTCCGGTTCATGCCCGAAGCCGGCGCTCGCAATGCCGCACTGGAGGCGGGCGAGGTGCAATTTCTGGAAACGGTCGATGGGCCGACTGCGAAACGTCTACAGGGCGACAAGAAGTACGCCGTTTACAAGGTCCTTCCCTTCGCCTTCCAGGTGATCAAGTTCAACCATGCCCAACCACCCACGAGCGACGTGAACTTCCGTCTCGCCGTACAGGCCGCCCTCGACATGGAAGAGGTCATGGCGATCTCCTATCCTGATATCTATCAGATGGATGGAGCGTGGCTCTACCCGGGCGCCGCCTTCTACACGAAGTCCAATACGGAGAAGTACAACCAATCCGATCTGGCGGCCGCGAAGGACCTGCTCGCAAAGTCGGGCTACAAGGGCGAGAAGCTCACCTTCATTGTCGACAACCTGCGCGCCAACACGGATACGGCAACGGTCGTGCAGCAGAGGCTGAAGGATATCGGGGTCAACATCGAACTCTCGGTAGCGGACTGGCCAACCGTTTCAAAGGTCGGCTTCACGCCGGCGGGCTGGAACTTCTGGGCGCACGGTTACGGAATCGAGCCCTACGAGGGTCCTGCCTCGGTCATGGCGCCTTGGGTCAACGGCACCTCGCAGCAAAAGAAGGACGAGAAAATCGATGAGCTCTACGCCGCCCTGACGACAGCCATGGACGAAGGAAAGCGCCAACAGATCTTCGCGGATTTCCAGAAGCACATGTACGACAACGCCGTCGCAATGAAGGCTGGCAATTACGGCCTGTTCCAGGTGTCGAGCGCGAAACTGAAGAACTTCGAGCCCTCCCGGATCCCACGCATGTGGGGCGTGTGGCTGGAGCGGAACTGACGATGCCGGGCGGGTAGGGGATGTCTCTACCCGCCTCGAAAGGAGGGATGATGGCGCGGTTTCTGACTAAACGGCTTGCTGGCGCATTCGTCGTCCTGGCGCTCGTGTCGCTGATGTCGTTCGCGATTATCTGGCTCGTGCCGGGCGATCCGACTGCGGCTTTTCTCGATACCAGCGCCACGCCGGATCAGGTGGAACGGCTGCGCCGCGACCTTGGCCTCGACCAGCCTATCGTCATCCAGATGTTCGATTGGTATGGGCGCATCCTGCAGGGTGATCTCGGGCATTCCATTCTTCTCAACCGCAGCGTTACAGCCGCCATCCTTGAACGCCTTCCGGTAACGCTCTCGCTTGCCGGCATCGCGCTCGTGCTTGCTCTCGTGGCCGGCATCTCGGCCGGTATCGTGGCTGCGGTCAACCACAACCGCTGGCCGGATCAGGTCGTCATGACGGTTGCCCTGTTCGGGCTGTCGGTTCCAGATTTCTGGCTCGGGATCATGTTGATCCTGCTATTTGCCGTGAAACTCGGCTTCTTCCCGACCGGCGGGTACGTCCCTCTCGGCGAGAATCCTCTCGGCTGGCTGGGCAGCATCGTCATGCCAGCCATGACGTTGGCCGTCATTCAGGTTGGCTTCATCGCACGCATGACCCGCGCATCGATGCTGGAAATCCTGAATCAGGACTTCATCCGGACGGCCGACGCCAAGGGACTGAAGCGCACTCATATAATGCTGCGCCACGGCCTCCCGAATGCGCTTGTCCCTGTTCTCACAGTCGCCGGGATCGTCGCGGGCGCTCTTCTCGGCGGCGCCGTCATCATTGAGCAGGTCTTCTCCATTCCGGGGGTCGGGCGCCTCATCATCGGAGGCATTCTGTCGCGAGACTACCCGGTGATCCAGGGCGGCCTGCTGTTTCTGGCCGTGATCTATCTCGCCGTAAACCTTGTCGTTGACATCCTCTATGCCTTTGTCGATCCGCGAGTTCGTCTGGAATGAGTACTGTCGTATCCGGCTTGAAAGCATCCGGCCAAAGTCCCACTTGGCGGGCCGCGACGCGGCTCCTGCACAATCGTTCTTTTTTGATCGGCGCCGGGCTGGTGCTTGCGATAGCCCTGATGGCCCTTTTCGCCGATGCGCTGGCTCCCTTCGATCCGCTGCGCAACAGTTTTCGGACACGGCTTCTTGCCCCGGATGAGCGCTATTGGTTCGGCACGGACCATTTCGGCCGGGATATCCTCTCACGCGTGATCTTCGGTGCGCGGATCTCGCTCACGATCGGCATTCTCACGGCACTCCTGACGGGTATTGCGGGGACGCTGATCGGGGCGACGGCGGGGTTCTTCCGGCCGCTGGACAACCCCGTGATGCGCCTGATGGATGCCCTGATGGCATTTCCGGCGATCCTCCTCGCCATCGCGGTCGCGGCCGTTCTCGGCGCGTCAGTGACGAATGTCATCATCGCTCTGGCCATCGCGACGACGCCGCATACGGCTCGCATCGTGCGAGCGTCGGTGCTCGTCGTGCGCGAACAGGAGTTCGTCCTGGCCGCGCGGGCGCTTGGCGCCTCGGAAACGAGGCTTCTTTTCCGGCACGTGCTGCCCAATGCTCTCGGCCCGCTGATCGTACGCCTGACCTATGTGTTCGCCACAGCTATCCTGGCGGAGGCGGCCCTGTCGTTCATCGGAGTCGGCCCGCCGCCCCCGGCACCATCTTTCGGCAGCATCATCGCGCAGGGGCGGGACTTCATCGCGGAAGCACCCTGGATCACGATCTTCCCTGGCCTGGCCATCATCATATCGGTCTTAGGACTGAACCTCCTCGGTGACGGGCTGCGCGATGTCCTCGACCCGCGGATGAGGTCCTGAGGTGACGAAGATGACGCGCCCTATTCTCGAAATCCAAGGCCTCACGACGGCTCTGGCCAATAGCAAGGCCACGATCCTCGAAGATGTCTCCTTCTCCCTGCAACCGGGCGAAGTCCTTGGCGTCGTGGGCGAGTCCGGAAGCGGAAAGAGCATGCTAGCGCTTTCCGTGATGGGCCTCGTCCCTAAGGTGATCCGGCGAACCGCCGGATCGATCACCCTCGATGGTGAGGATCTGACCGGCTCGTCGCCCGAGCATTGGCGGGAAAAGCGCGGGCGAGACCTCGCGATGATCTTCCAGGAACCAATGACTGCGCTCAACCCCGTCATGCGGGTCGGAGACCAGGTTGCGGAGGTTCTGCGCCGCCGAGGCGCGCCTGCCGCGAAGGCGCGACAGGCGGCAATCGATCTCTTCATGCAGGTCGAGATTCCCTCTCCTGAGCAACGCGTGAGAGCCTACCCGCACGAATTGTCGGGCGGCATGCGCCAGCGGGTCATGATTGCCATCGCGCTTGCGGCGGACCCAAAGGTTCTCATCGCGGACGAGCCGACAACCGCGCTCGATGTCACCGTCCAGGCGCAGATCCTAGACCTTTTGCGCAGGCTGCAGAGAGAAAGGGGATTATCCCTTCTCTTCATCACGCACGATCTTGGCGTCATCGCAGAGATCGCCGACCGGGTTTTGGTTCTGTATGCCGGGCGTGTTGCGGAACTTGCTTCCGTCCGGAAGCTCTTCGACAGCCCACGGCACCCTTACACGCGCGCCCTGTTAGCTTCCATCCCGGATACCAAAGGGCCGCGTGGACGGCTCGTGACCATAGAGGGAGCGGTGCCATCCATCGGCACCATGCCCAAAGGATGTCGTTATGCGCCGCGTTGCACGTTCCGGCGCGACATCTGCGATAAGGAGCCACCCCGCTTAGGCATTGTCGGGCCCGGCCAGGCCGCAGCATGTCTACAGCCCTTTGGCTTCGAGCAGCCGAAGAAGAGGCTCTGGCATGACGTCCGAAACAGTCATTGAAGCGCGCGGCTTGACCAAGGTCTTTGGCGATCGGAGCGGGCTCTTCAAGGAGCGCTCCTCAGGGACGCGGGCCGTGGACGGAATCGATCTCGCCGTGCGCTTAGGCGAAACCCTCGGCCTCGTCGGCGAATCCGGTTGCGGCAAGTCGACCACGGGTCGCCTCCTGCTTCGTCTGACCGAGCCCACGTCCGGATCCGTCTTCTTCAATGGACGCGACCTGACGGAACTGTCCAAGGCGGAACTGCGCCGCAGTCGACGGGAAATGCAGATCATCTTTCAGGACCCCTACGGCTCCCTCAATCCGCGGATGACGGTCGGCGATGCGATCGCCGAAGCCTACGTGATCCACGGCATCGGCGATGACGCCAAACGGCAGCGCTCGGTCCGTGAAATGTTGGATTTGGTGCGCCTTCCCCATTCGGCGGCCGCGCGTTATCCGCATGAATTCTCCGGTGGCCAGCGCCAGCGCATCGGCATCGCCCGTGCCCTTGCGCTGAGACCACGATTCGTGGTGTGCGACGAGGCGGTCTCGGCCCTGGACGTCTCCGTCCAAGCCCAGATTATCAACCTCTTGCAAGATTTGCAGCGTGAACTGAACCTGACCTACCTGTTCATTTCGCACAATCTGTCGGTTGTACGCCATATTTCCGACCGGGTGGCGGTGATGTACCTCGGACGCATCGTTGAGCTTGCCAAGGCCGACGCCCTGTTCGCGAACCCGGCCCATCCGTATACCCGGGCACTTCTCTCGGCCACCCCGCGATCTCATCCGGACGAACCCCGCCACCGCCACCGGCTGAGCGGGGAACTGCCAAGTGCGCTCGCCATACCGCAGGGCTGCCGGTTCGCTTCTCGCTGCCCCTTCGCGCAGGAGCGCTGCCGGACCGTCGATCCGCCGCTCGGCTCCCTGCCCGATCACCGTCTTGTCGCTTGCCACCGCGCCGCCGATGGCACGCTCCCCGTCGATCAATTGAATGCCTGAGGAAACACGATGCCCAAAGTTCTCATCGTCGAGTGCATGCAGGAGATCTCCTCCTTCAATCCGCTTCCATCCGAATACGAGAATTTCCATATCGAACGGGGTGAGGAGCTTTATGCCCAGCGAGGGCTCAATACGGCCATTGGCGGAGCCCTGTCGGTGTTCGAGGCAAATCCCGACATTTCTCTCGTTCCAGCGATCGGAGCGCGGGCGGGCAGCGCCGGATTGCTGTCGGAGCGTGGGTGGCAAAGGCTTTCGACGGAAATCCTGGACGCGATCAAGGCACGCATGGACAATGTGGACGGCATCTATGTCTCGCTCCACGGAGCCATGGGGGCCGACGGCGAACTTGACCCAGAGGGATATCTTCTGTCCGAGATCCGCCGATTGGCGGGACCTGACGTGCCCATCGTGATATCGCTCGATCTGCACGGAATCCTGACAGACAGGATGCTGCGCCAGATCGACGGGCTGGCGATCTATCACACATATCCGCATGTCGATTTCGCGGATACGGGTGAGCGTGCCGCCCGGCTTCTTCTGACACGGCTCCGGAGCGGCAGGAGGCCGGTGATCGCCCGTGCGGTCATTCCCGCTCTGGTGCGTGGAGACGAACTGATCACCCGAACCGGCTGCTATGGCGATCTTATCCGTGAGTGCCAGCGCATCGAGAGGGATGGCACCGCGATGGCGGCCGGGATCATGATCGGCAATCCCTTCACCGATGTCCCGGAACTCTGCACCCAGGTGCTGGTGATGACCGACGGAGATGAAGGCGTTGCTCGCCGCGAGGCCGAGCGCCTGGCGCGGGAATTCTGGCCGCAGAGGTTCCGGATGCAGGGCAAATTGATCCCCCTCGACCGGTCCATCGCCCAGGCGAGCACGATCGATGGCCCTGTCGTCTTCACGGATGCTGCGGACGCCACATCGTCAGGAGCGACCGGCGATTCCAATATTATCCTCAAAGCCCTGCGGGATGCAGGATACGGGAAGCGCGTCCTGGCGCAGATCGTCGACCCTTCGGCGGCTTCCGAGGCCCACAAAGCGGGGGTCGGAGCGACGGTCGAGGTCACCCTCGGCGGTTTCTATGACAAGAAGCGTTTCGAGCCGATGCCCGTGCACGCCGAGATCCAGTCCCTGTCGAACGGGCGCTCTCAGCTCGAGACCATGAAAATCGGCCTGGACGCGGGCCCGACTGCGGTCCTGACCTTCGACAACTTCACGGTGGTGGTGCTGAGCCGAACCGTCAGCCTCTTTGATCGGGCCATGTACTATTCCAATGGGCTTGATCCGCAGGATTTCGACCTCATCGTCGTCAAGTCGCCTCATACGGAACACCACATGTATGACGGCTGGGTCGAGAAGAATTTCAATATCGACGCGCCGGGCGCAACTTCGGCGAACCTGAAGAGCCTGGGACACACGATCTGCGCCCGGCCGATGTATCCGTTGGACGAGATCGTCGAGTTCATCCCGACATCCAGCATCTATGCGCGCTGACATCCATCAACCCCTCATCCGCGAGTGGCTACTCCTATGAAGATTGAATCGGTCGACTTCTTCTACTTGGCGATGCCCGAGATCACGACGGAGGCCGACGGCAGCCAGGATGCGCTTCTGGTGCGTGTCACAGCAGGCGGGCACTCCGGCTGGGGCGAGTGCGAGGCCTCGCCTCTTGTCTCCATCGCGGGTTTCGTCTGCCCCATGTCCCACGGGGTCTGTCGACCCGTCGGGGCCTCCGTCCTGGGCCGAAACATCGATTCTCCTGATGACATCGCGCTCATCGCGGCAGAGGTCGAGTACAACAGCATGGATCTCCTGCAGGCCGCGCACACGTTCTCCGGGGTGGAAATGGCGCTGTGGGATCTGCTCGGAAAGGTGAGGGGTGAGCCTGTCTGGAAGCTTCTTGGTTACGATGCGTCCCACAAAAAGACACCTTACGCGTCTCAGCTTTTTGGCGATACGCCGCATGAGACGTACCAAGGCGCAGTGAAGGCCCGGAAGGAGGGCTTCAGGGCCGTCAAGTTCGGCTGGGGGCCAATCGGGCAGGGCCGGGTCGAGAGTGATGAAGAACACTTTCATGCTGCGCGCGAGGGATTGGGGCCCGATGGCATCCTCCTGGTCGATGTCGGACAGATCTGGGGCGAGGATGTGGAAGCCGCGGCGGCAAGGCTGCCTGCGCTGGAGGCGACGGGTGCCACCTGGCTGGAGGAGCCTTTCCACGCCAGTGCGCTTGAAGCCTATGGTGCGCTCGCCCGCCGCAGTGGCAAGGTGAGGATCGCTGGCGGGGAGGGGGCGCACAACGTTTCCATGGCGCGACATCTCATCGATTACGGTCGTGTCGGGTTCATTCAGATCGATTGCGGCCGCATCGGCGGCATCGGACCGGCCAAGAAGGTCGCGGACTACGCCGCAGCCCGTCATGTCACATTCGTGAATCATACGTTCACGTCCCATCTGGCCTTGAGTGCGTCATTGCAGCCTTATGCCGGTCTCGCAGACCACACGATCTGTGAGTTTCCGTTCGCACCGAAGCCGATCGCCCGCGAATTCACCGCCAATGCTCTGCAGCGGGACGAAAACGGTGAGATTGCGGCCCCCGATGCTCCAGGACTCGGGATTGAAATCGATCGGGAAGGCGTCCGGAAGTATCTTCTCGACGTCGAGATCAAGGTGTCAGGACGCACGCTTTATGTGACACCGGAGCTGGCATAAGCGAAGAATCCGGTACCGTTGTTCACGGTGCCGACGGCTTCTCCAGATCGGGAACCGGATATGTCAGGTGTTGCTGTCGGCGCGGTATTGCTCGTCGCCTCGAGCCTCCTCTCGACCATGGAGGTGATCTGCGTCCGCCTTCTCGACGGGCACGCCAGCAATGGTCAGATCCTTTTGTTCCGAGCCGGCGGACAGCTGGCTTTGGCGAGTGCGAGCCTTGCGTTCGTCGGCGGCCTTCCCCTTCTCCGGACGAAGCGGCTCCGTGTCCACCTGATCCGCGCCGGCCTCTCTGCCGGGTCATGGTGGCTGTATTATGCGAGCTTCCAGACTCTCGATCTCGCACTCGCCACGACGCTGAGCTTCTCCAGCCAGATCTTTGTCGTCATTCTGGCGGCGCTGTGCCTGGGCGAGCGCCTGACTCCGCGCAGGCTCGGCGCGACGCTCCTCGGACTCTTTGGAATTGCCATCGCGGTGCGGCTCTGGGGCGTTCAGTCCATCGACGGCCGGGCCTTGTACGGTCTTGCCAGCGCTTTCCTTGGTGCGGTGATGCTCGTCATCACGCGCTCGCTGTCGCAGACCGAGCGGACGCAAACGATCATGTTCTATATCGGAGTGATCGTGTTTTTGGCCGCAGTCCCTCAGGCGGCTCTCGACTGGAGGTCCCTTACGGGCCGCGATACAGGGCTTCTCCTGGCCATGGGGCTTCTTGGTACCAGCGCCATGTGGCTTATGGTGGAGGCATATCGGTACGCGGAAGCCTCTTCCCTGGCACCATTCCCTTACTTCCGCCTGATCTTCTCGGCAGTGGCCGGATCTGTCTTCTTCAGCGAAGTCGTGCGGCTGGAAACCTTGGTCGGTGCCGGCCTGATCGTCGGGAGTGCGCTCCTTATTATCTCCGAGGCGGGGAAACAAGCCGATCATCCTCGTGGAACCCGACCACGAATGATCTTTCAATGGAAGAAAAGGGTAGGCAATGAGCAGCAATAGACGATTTGAAGGACGCAAAGCCATCGTCACCGGGGGCGCCTCGGGCATAGGCCTCGGCGTCGTGACGAGGCTCGTGTCCGAAGGAGCGCAGGTGGCGATCTGGGATATGAGCCCGGGCGCACCTGACGAGGCACGCGACACGATCGGCAGTCACCTGACCGGCATCCGCGTCGACATCACGGATCCGGATGGAGTGCATGCCGCTCGGCAGGAAACGCTCGCTGCCTTAGGGGGCATCGACATTCTGGTTGCATGCGCCGGCATCACGGGACCGAACGCGACGACCTGGGAATATCCCATCGACGCCTGGCGGAAGGTCATCGATGTCAACCTCAACGGCTTGTTCTATTGTAACCGCGCCGTCGTTCCTTCGATGCTGGAGGGCGGTTATGGCCGCATCGTCAACGTGGCCTCTGTCGCCGGCAAGGAAGGCAACCCGAACGCCTCGGCCTACAGCGCCTCGAAGGCTGCCGTGATCGGTCTGACGAAATCGCTCGGCAAGGAGCTTGCCACGAACAGCATCACGGTGAACTGCGTCACGCCGGCAGCGGTCCGCACTCCGATCTTCGACCAGATGAGCCAGACCCATATCGACTACATGCTGTCGAAGATCCCCATGGGGCGCTTCGGTGAGATCGAGGAGGTGACTGCCTTGATCTGCTGGCTCGCGAGCGAGGAGTGCTCCTTCA
The DNA here is from genome assembly GCF_047497095.1 of Microvirga sp. M2. Taxonomy (NCBI): domain Bacteria; kingdom Pseudomonadati; phylum Pseudomonadota; class Alphaproteobacteria; order Hyphomicrobiales; family Methylobacteriaceae; genus Microvirga; species Microvirga sp. M2. The sequence continues at coordinate 593,307 of NZ_CP134064.1, read as the reverse complement.
CGACGGGCGGTGTCTTCGACATCTCGGGCGGGCGCGCAACCTATTGAAATGGCTCGTTTCTGGGTTCCGCCACAAACTTGATGCATAGCGGTTCCCCGTTTGCGGCCCATGTCTAGAGCCTTTTCCATGAACTTCGGTTCATGGAAAAGGCTCCTGTTATTTGAGAAAGACGCCTTTTCTTCGCAAAACCGGCATCCACTTTTGCGGAAAAGGCTCTAGCGACCAAAGAATCGTGCGTCCTGACTGCGGCGAAGCCTGAGCAGGGGCGATTCTTCCGGGAGTTCCAGCTTGCCGATGCAGATTTTCTCACCTTTGCGAACCGGGGCCGCCAGCCTGCAATCGGCCGCGAGGTAGAACGGAGCCGGTGCGTCGGCCGTCAGCGGTCCGGCAGGCCCGAACTCGGCGGTGACTCCGGAGATCGTGTGATGATGGCCTCCCATGGCCAGAAGCGTTCCAGCGGGGAGATCCTCTGTCGCGACAGCGATCAGGTCGTAGCGCGGCCGGTAATCGGACCCGTACCCGGAGACGCGGTGAACCGCCGCCTCGAGGATACTTGAGGCGGCTTCGAGCCCCAGAAGGTGGCGGGGCAGGTAAACCATCGCCGTTTCTCCGGTCCGGCTGACAATGTGCCCCTTTTGAGCGAGCATGTCCCAGCTCTTGGCATCCTCGCAGCGGATGACTGCAAAGACGCCGCCTGCGAAGCTGACCTCATCCGGCTTGCGGAGACAGTGGAACACATCGAGGCGCCGTCCACCAGCGAGAAGCCCGCCACTCTCACGCCGTGAAAAGATCGTTGGCACTTCGCTGATACGGGCGAGAGGAGCATGGAGGTCCATGCGGTCGGGTTGCAGTCCGGTCGCATTCGCAACGACCATGAGTTCGCAAAGGTCGGGAACGGCGCGCTGCGGAAAGGTCGCGATGGCAGCGTGCCGTTCTCTCAGGATTTCATCGACCGCACGCTCGCCCAGGTCCCAATGAGGGGCAAGATTCACATCGTCCGCCACCCGCCCGTTGCTGCTCACCTGCCGTGTGGACGGATCGACGACGAAGTCGTACTCACTCGACTTCCCGGCCGCGATGATGTCGAAGCCCATCACCTCCGCCCAGGTCACCAGACCGATAAGAAGGCTCGGCTGATCGCCGTCGACGGTCGTGACGATCAGGTCACGGTCCGCGGCAAGAGCCTTGAGCCCTGGCCCGATGACGCTGTCCAGTTCCTTCGTCACGAGCGCAAGATGCTTCCCGGCTTCCATCGCGATGAGCGCGTGCCTGGCTGCCGCGACAGGCTGTCCTGTCGCCTCGACAACGACGTCGACCGGAAGTTCGGCCACGACCGCAAGATCGGCGGCTGCGATGTAATCGCCTCGATCCCAAGCGGCCCTGGCATCCCTTGCCGATGTGCAGATGTGAATGTTTCGTGGCGCGATACCGGCGGCCCTCAGCCCCGATGCCGCGCTCTCCGCCGTCAGATCGACGGCGATGCGTGCGTTCATCAGCGGGACGCGCTGAGCCTGGCCGAGAAAGCTCTGCCCGAAGCCGCCTGTTCCGACGACGCAGGTCTCGACAGGGCGCTCGGCTTTCGAAAAATAGGCATGGTAGTTCATGGCGGATTCCTCCCAACCGATATGCTCGGTGGCACTCGGACTGTTTTCGTTGAGCGGTCGGACGGGCCATCTGCCCGCGCGGAGCGTTACCGGAGCATGCCCCATGCCTTCAGGAAGAAGTCCGGAGCGCCGAAATTGCCGGACTTGAGCGCGAGTGCCAGGTCGGTTCCCGCAAGCGTCCGCGTCCACGGAACGCCCGGATCGATCTCCGGCCCGATCGTGAGGGCCCGCACGCCAAGTGCGTTGACGACAGCGCCCGACGTTTCGCCGCCGGCCACGATCAGGCGCGTGAAGCCGCGAGCGGGTAGCGAGCGCGCGATCTCGGCCAGGGTCCGCTCCACGATCTCGCCTGCTTCCATGCGGCCGAGCTGCTGCTGCACCTCCTGCACCGCTTCCGGTTTCGCCGTCGAGTAGATGAGGACGGGACCGCCCGTCTCCTGGGTCGAAAGCCAATCGAGAACGGTCGCCGCCGTCATGGTGCCGGATGCGAGGGCTGTGGGATCGAGGCGAAAGGCCGGAACGCCTCGCTCCATCGCAATTTCGACCTGCCGGTTGGTTGCGCTCGAGCAGGATCCGGCCAGGATGATCTCGCGTCCTCCGGGGGCATCGAACCTGTCGGCAGGGGCCTTTCGGCTGACGCTCTCGCCTGCGCGGTAGGCCGCAGGCAGGCCCATGGCAACACCCGATCCGCCGGTGATCAGCGGAAAATCAGCCGCCGAGGCGCCGATCGAGCGCAGATGCCGATCGGTCAGGGCGTCGACGATCACGATCTGATGGCCGGCTTTCTGTTCCCGCTCGAAGGCGGCCCGGATCGCATCGGGACCCGCCTCGACATCTTCGAATGTCACGAGGCCGACGGAGAGCTTCGTCTGCCGCTGGAGAACCCGCACGAGATTGGCGTCCCGCATGGGCGTCAGCGGATGATCCTTCATGCTGCTCTCATGCAGCGGCACGCCATTGACGAAGAGATACCCCTTATAGATCGTGCGGCCGGTGGCCGGGAAGGCGGGGCACGCGAGGGTGACGTTGCCGCCCGTGAAACCGAGAAGTGCTTCAGTGACCGGCCCGATATTGCCTTCGTCCGTGGAGTCGAAGGTGGAGCAGTACTTGAAGAAGTAGTGCTGCGCTCCTGCCCGCCGCAGGGCCTCGGCCGCGGACAGGGAGAGTGCGACAGCCTCCGTCGCCGCGATGGTTCTGGACTTCAGGGCGACAACGACGGCGTCAGCTCCGGAGAGGTCCACATCCGGTCCCGGCACTCCGATGGTCTGAACGGTCCTGAGCCCTTCGCGGGCGAGCATGAGCGCGAGGTCGGTCGCTCCCGTCAGATCGTCTGCGATGCATCCGAGTTTCATGCCTGATCGCTCCCTCCAGAAGACGAGTTGCAGCCGCCCGACCAAGCCGAGAGCCAGCCAAGCCCATCCTCGGTGCGTCCGCGCGGCCTGTACTCGGCACCCACCCAGCCGTCATATCCCATCCCGTCGAGGGCACGGCAAATCCCGGCATAGTCGATCTCGCCCTCGTCCGGTTCCGCACGGCTGGGCACGGCCGCGATCTGAACATGCCCGAGGAGCTTGAGATGGGTTTCGAGACGGCGGATCAGGTCGCCCTGCATGATCTGGGTATGATAGCAGTCGAACATGATCTTCACGTTCGAGCGCGCCACCTGCTCGATGATCCCTGCCGCCTGCTCGACGCGAGAGAGAAAGTAGCCGGGCTTGTCACGGTGGTTGATGGGCTCGATCAGGACCGTCATGCCGGCCCGGCCCGCCTTGTCGGCTGCAACCTTCAGGTTCTCGATGAAGGCGCGCTCGGCAGCCTCGAAGGCATCGGGCGATACCACCCCGGCCATGCAATGGACGGCGCTTGCGCCGATCTGGGAGCCGTACGACACAGCCACATCCACGGTCTGCTGGAATTCGCCCTCTCGTCCCGGCACCGCGCCCAGGCCGAAATCACCCCCGTCCGCGTTGCCGACCGGCGTGTTCAATCCCAGCATCGTCAGGCCGTTCCGCTGCAGTTCCTCGCGCATCGCCGAAGCGGGCACGTGATAGGGCCAGTGCATTTCGACAGCCCTGAATCCGCTGGCGGCAGCCGCGGCGACCCGATCCAGCTCGGAGCGTTCGGTGAAGAGAAAGCCAAGATTGGCCGCGAAGCGGGGCATCGGTTCATCCGCATGTGTTGGAGTGGATGTGAGGCTCGGTGCATGAGCCGTGGCTCTCTTCCGGATCATCTGAGCCGGTCGCCTGATCGAGCTTGAAATGGGTCACGAGATCGCGAACCTGCGCGCGCGTCAGCAGCCGCGGGTTGAGGCCGTGCAGCAGAAGATGGAGCTTCGCGGTCTCTTCCAGTTCCTCGGTCGCGTAAACGGCCGCCTCGAGATCCTTGCCGGCCACGACCGGACCGTGATTGGCAAGAAGAACCGCGCTGTAGCGCCCGGCAAGGCCACGGATGGCGTCCGCGACGGCGGGGTCGCCCGGACGGTAATAGGGCACGAGCGCGGTGCGCCCGACCCGCATCACATAATAGGCTGTCATCGGCGGAAGCACATCGTGCGGGTTCACTTCCGGGAGCATCGATACGGCGACGGAATGGGTCGAATGCAGATGAACGACGGCGCCCGCATCCTGGCGCGTTGCGTACAGCGCCGAGTGAAGGGGCAGCTCCTTGGTCGGCGCATCGCCCGAGAGAAGGCGACCCTCGGAGTCGAGGCGGCTCAGCCGGGCCGGATCGAGGAAACCGAGCGAGCTGTTGGTCGGCGTCGTCAGCCACCCTCCATCGTCAAGACGAATGGAAATGTTTCCCGATGAACCGGCCGTCAGTCCGCGCTCGAACAGGGACCGACCGAACCGGCAAATGGCCTCTCGAAGCTCGCTCTCGGTGCTCACGTCACGGCTCCTGGAGATGCTCGACCATGGGGAGCAAATGGAATGGCGGTGATACGGTCAGATCTCAGACGGCATTCTTCACGCGCTGCCATGTCTTCTCCATGTGAGCAGTCAGCACCGCGCACAGGCGATCCGCATCCCGCGCCTCTAACGCGCGGATGATCTCTTCATGATCGGCAACGGCTCCGGCCCACTTCTCCGGCCCTTCATTGCCGATATACCGGATCCGCCGCAGGCGGGCCTGCAGAATACCGTGCACATAGGCCAGAGCTTCGTTCTTGGAAAGGCGCAGGATGGCCGAATGAATGTTCTGGTTCAACTTGAAGTAGGGCAGGCGATCCTGCTTCTCGTACATGTCGATCATGCGGTCATGCAGCGCGCGCACCTCTTTGATCTCGTCGTCCGACGCGTGCTCACAGGCGAGGCGGCCGGCCAGGCCTTCCATGTTGCCGAGGACCACGAGGCTGTCGTGGACGTCTTTAGCGCTGAACTGCCGCACGACCGCACCGCGCCCCGGCGACAGCTCGACAAGTCCCTCACTTGCGAGGAACTTGAGCGCTTCCCGCAAAGGGGTGCGAGACACTCCAAGCGTCTTGCCGAGGTTGCCTTCGTGGATCCGGCCCCCGGCCGGAAGCTCGCCCTCGATGATCATGTCACGGACCCGCGTCACGATGGCATCGTGAAGGCTGGGGCGGGCGATAGGGCCGCGGATATCAAGGTCTTCATCGAGCAGGACTGATGTTCCCGTTGTCATTGTTCGATCCGATTCCAGCCACTCAAACGCACAGAAAATGAAGCTTTGTTCCATATAGACTTTATTCTGAGCGCACGCAAACAAAATGCTGTATGCAGAATGCTTGTGCACCCACAGTTTCGCTGCTAGCGTCCTTATCTCATCTCAGGAAGGGGTTGCTGTGAGCTCGCATTCTTCAACGTCAAGTTCAGCTAAGCCGACGATTGCCTTTGCCATGGGCGATCCGGCCGGCATCAGCCCGGAACTGGCCGCCAAGCTCATTGCGTCCGACGAGTTTCGGAGCCGGGCCGACCTGCTCGTCTTTGGCGATCTGCGGATACTGGAAGGCGGCGCCAAGGTAGCCGGCGTCGCCATGGACGTAGACGTTGTGACAAGCGAGGACGTTCTTCCCGATCACATCGATCGTCCGGTGTTTATCGACCTGAAGAATCTCAACCCGGACCAAGTCGTTCCCGCCACAGCAACTCTGGAAGGCGGCCTGTTCGCCACGGAGAACTTCCGGCGCGCGCTCCTTCTGGCCCAGTCGGGACGCGCCGACGGTGTGTTCTTCACGCCTTTCAACAAGAAGGCCATGCGCCTTGCCTATGACGGCTACGACGACGAGATCCGCTTCGTTCGTGACGTGCTCAAAACATCGGTCGACGCAAGCGAGTTCAACGTGCTGGGCAAACTCTGGAATGCCCGCGTCACCTCGCACATTCCATTGTCACAGGTATCCTCCGCCATTTCGGAGCCATCGATCCTCAGATCTCTGAGCCTTGCGGACCAGTGCATGCGCGCCGCCGGGTTCAACCCGCCACGGATCGCGGTTGCCGGCCTCAATCCTCACGCGGGCGACGGGGGCAACTTCGGCCGCGAGGAGATCGACGTGATCGAGCCGGCTGTCCGCCAGGCCGTCGCCAAAGGCTTTGCCGTCGAGGGGCCGTTCCCGTCTGACACCGTGTTCCTGCGCGCCAAGAACGGCGATTTCGATGCCGTTCTGACGATGTATCACGATCAAGGGCAGATCGCGATGAAGCTCATGGGCTTTGATAGGGGTGTCACGCTCATCGGCGGATTCCCGTTCCCAATCTGCACCCCCGCGCACGGAACGGCCTACGAGATCGCAGGTCGCGGAATCGCCAATCTCGGCGCAAGTCGCGAGGCGCTCTCTTTGGCGATCCGCATGGGATCGGAAGCGCGGACCCGCCGAGCCGGTTGCGAAGCCGCAACGAACGTCGCTGCGGCCGTCAATCCCTAAGAGCAAGATCAGCGCAAAAGCTGACGCTGTCGGATGGAAACGTTCAAAAAGGAGGAAATGAGTAATGCTCAAGAAAACGTCATGGCTGATTGCGACCGCGATTGCGGTCACGTTCGCAGGGGGAGCCCAAGCCGACTGGAAACCGACGAAGACGGTCGAGTTCGTCGTCACTTCAAGCCCGGGCGGCGGCACGGACAACTTCGCCCGTGTCGTGCAGTCGATCATCTCCAAGTACAAGTTGATGGACCAATCCGTCATCGTCACCAATAAGGGTGGCGGCAGCGGCGCAGAGGGATTTGTCTATACGAAAGTCGCTGCGGGCGATCCCTACAAGCTGACTTTCGGGACCAACAACGCCTATCTGCTGCCGTATGTGGCGAAACTCGCCTACAAAGCAGACGATTTGACGCCGGTCGCAGCCATGGCCCTCGATGAGTTCCTGCTCTGGGTCAATGCGGAATCGCCCTACAAGGATGCCAAGAGTTACATCGAGGCCGTGAAGGCGAAGCCGGAGACCTTCAAGATGGGCGGCAGCCAATCGAAGGACACGGATCAGACGCTTACAAGCCTCATCCAGGATGCGGTGGGTGCTAAGTTCATCTACGTTCCCTTCCAAGGGGGCGGTGCGGCCGGCGTGCAGCTTGCCGGCGGTCACATCGACTCGAACACCAATAACCCCAACGAGAATGTCGGGCAGTGGAAGGCCGGGACCGTAACCCCCCTCTGCGTGTTCAGTCCGACGCGCCTGCCGGAGGGCCCGAAAGTCACTGCCGCGATGGGCTGGTCCGACATTCCGACCTGCAAAGAGGCCGGAATTCCGATCGATCAGTTCCAGATGCCGCGCACCGTGTGGCTGCCGGGTGGCGTTCCCCCTGAGGCAGTCGCGTTCTATGCCGACGTCCTGAAGAAGGCGAGCGAGACACCGGAGTGGAAGGAGTACATCGAGCGTACCTCTCAAACCGGTCGCTTCCTGGCCGGTGCGGAGTTGAAGAGCTTCATCAGTTCGGATGATGCCAAGAACCGCAAGGTCTTCGAGAAGGAAGGCTGGATCGTCCGCTAACCGTGACGTTCCCGATAGCCGGCGTGGACTTGTCTGCGCCGGCTAACCCCGCGCGGCATCGTCTAGCAGGATGAGCACCATGATTTCTCGTTTTACGGCTGAGATCGGAACCGCACTGCTCACGGCAGGCTTAGGCCTCGCTGCCGTGGTCGGCGCTCTCGAATTCGGTATCGGTTGGGGCGATGCGGGGCCGGAGCCTGGCGCATTTCCCTTCTATGTCGGCCTTCTCGTGGTCGCTGCAAGCGTCGGCACCCTGATACGATCGTCCATCGGCCGCCAGAGTTTGCAATCGGTCTTTCTGGACCACGAGCAGGCGAGGCGCGTCGCCTCGTTCTTCATTCCGACCGCCATCTTCGTGGTCGTTTCACTCCTGCTCGGGCTTTATGTGGCAGCGGCGCTCTACCTCGCTTTCGTCATGCGAGTGCAAGGCCGCTACCGGCTCTTCATATCCGCCGCCTCCGGTATCGCCGCAGCAGTCGCATTCTACCTCATGCTCGAAGTCGCATTTCAGGTCCCCCTGCTGAAAGGACCTCTCGAAGCCGCTCTGGGCCTCTACTAGCCTCCAGCCCCAACGGAGACAGGCCGTGGAAAACTTTGCATCCCTTCTTCATGGTTTCGGCGTTGCGCTATCGACGTATCATATCGCTCTGATGATCGTCGGCGTTCTGCTGGGCATCCTCGTCGGCGTTCTGCCGGGCCTCGGCGCACCGAATGGCGTTTCGCTGCTGCTGCCACTGACGTTCACAATGGATCCGGTCGCGGCGATCATTCTGCTCACCAGCATGTACTGGGGCGCATTGTTCGGCGGATCCACGACCTCCATTCTGTTCAACATCCCGGGCGAGCCTTCATCCGTCGCAACGACATTCGACGGCTATCCGATGGCCCGGCAGGGGCAGGCTACGCAAGCCCTGACGCTTGCATTCCTGTCGGCGGGATTCGGAGCTTTGGTGGGCGTTATCCTCATCACGGTTCTCTCGACCTGGGTGGCGAAATTCGCGCTCCGGTTCAGCTCGCCTGAGTATTTCGCGGTCTACGTCGTGGCTTTTGCCAGCTTCGTCGGCCTCGGTGGCGCGTCCCCATTCAAGACCGTCGCCTCTATGGGGCTGGGCTTTGCCTTTGCGTCCGTCGGCATGGACACGGTCTCGGGCGGACTGCGCCTCACCTACGGTTTCAGCGAGCTCATGTCCGGCATCAGCTTCCTTACCGCGGTCATTGGCCTCTTCGGTATCGGCGAACTCATGCTCACCATGGAGGAAGGGCTTCGTTTCGATGGTATCAGGGCCCGCGTCAGGATCGGAGATGTCCTTAAGACCATCGCGACGCTGCCGCGCTACTGGGTGACGCTCCTGCGCAGCAGTGCCATTGGCTGCTGGATGGGCATCACACCCGGCGGCCCGACTGCGGCCTCCTTCATGAGCTATGGATTGGCCAAGCGCTTCTCCCGCCGCAAGGAGGCCTTTGGAAAAGGCACGCCGGAAGGTATCGTCGCTCCGGAGACGGCGGACCATGCCGCTGGCAGCAGCGCGATCCTGCCGATGCTGGCCCTGGGCGTCCCCGGGTCGGCGACTGCCGCCGTGATGATGGGTGGCCTGATGATCTGGGGTCTCAATCCCGGGCCCATGCTGTTTATCGAACGGCCGGATTTCGTCTGGGGTCTGATCGCCAGCATGTATCTTGGCAATGTCGTGGCTGTGCTCTTGGTGCTGATGACGATCCCGCTCTTTGCCTCGATCCTGCGCATTCCTTTCTCCATCATCGGCCCGGTGATCGTCATCGTGTGCTTCATCGGTGCCTACACCGTTGCGGGGCGACCTTTCGATCTCTGGTTGGCGCTGGCCTTTGGTGTCGTAGGGTACCTGTTCAAGAAGCTGGACTATCCAATCGCCCCGCTCGTTCTGGCGATGGTGATTGGAGACAAGGCCGAAGATGCCTTCCGGCAGTCGATGATCATGTCCAAGGGATCCGTGTCGATCTTCTGGTCGAATGGCCTCGTCGCAACGCTCATGGCGATTGGTCTCGCGCTTGCCTTCAGTCCTGCTCTCGCCGCCCTGCTGGGCAAGCTGATGCGGCGGAAGACATCTGCCGCGACGGCATGAGTGCAATGTCAAGAGGATCGCACGGTACCCGGGCGAGACCGTATGAAGGAGGATTCAGTGACGCCGTCTAGTTCCGTTGCCGTGGCGTTCCTCGGGATCGGCCTTATGGGGTCTCGCCAGGCACGGCGATTACTTGAGGCAGGCTATGACGTGACCGCCTGGAACCGGTCACGTGAGAAAGCCGAAACGCTCATCCCGTTCGGGGCGCGCGTCGCCGAGACCGCCTCCCAGGCGGTTCGGAATGCGGACATCGCCGTTCTCATGCTCGAGAACGGAGGCATTGTAAGCGACGTGCTGTTTTCGCAAGGGGTTGCCGAGACCTTGCGACCGGGCAGCATCGTCGTCGACATGAGCTCCATCAAGCCGGCGGAGGCTCAAGATCATGCCCGGCACCTGGCCGAGCGTGAGGTCGACCACATCGATGCACCGGTTTCGGGTGGAACGGTGGGGGCGGAGCAGGGGACGCTGGCGATCATGGCTGGCGGCGACGAGCAGGTTTTCTCCCGCGTGAAGCCGATCCTGGACGTCATGGGCCGTCCCGTTCATGTCGGCCCGCACGGGGCCGGCCAGCTCGCGAAGCTCGCCAATCAGATCATCGTTGGCGTCACCATCGGTGCCGTCGCCGAGGCGCTGCTCTTGGCGCAGCGCGGTGGAGCGGATCCGGCCAGGGTTCGCGAGGCTCTTCGCGGCGGGTTTGCCGAGAGCCGCATTCTTGACCTCCATGGTCAGCGGATGGTGGAGCGGGACTTCATCACCAAGGGGCGGTCTGTCACGCACCTTAAGGATCTCGACAATGCCCTCGATGCGGCGGAGCGGCTCGCCCTGGACGCCATCCCCTACACCGCACTCACGGCCGATCTCTTCCGCGGTCTCATCGCGAACACGGGCGACCTCGACCATAGCGGACTCCTCGTCGAGCTCGAACGCCGGAATGGCGTCGCCGTCTGACGGCGTTTTAGGAGACATATGAAATGACTGAGAAGAAGGGCCTGCGCAGCCAAGCCTGGTTCGGGCGCCAGGACAAGATGGGGTTCTATTACCGCTCCTTTCTGAAGAACAGCGGGTTCCCGCAGGATCAGTTCGAAGGGCGTCCGGTGATCGGGATCTGCAACACCTGGTCCGAGCTGACGCCGTGCAACGCGCATTTCCGCACGCTTGCGGAGCACGTGCGCTACGGGGTGCTGGATGCCGGCGGCTTTCCGCTCGAGTTTCCGGTCTCGTCGCTCGGCGAGGTCACCATGCGGCCGACCGCGATGCTCTTTCGCAACCTCGCGGCGATGGACGTGGAGGAGGCGATCCGGGCCCACCCGCTCGACGGCGTGGTCCTGCTCATGGGCTGCGACAAGACCACCCCGGCCCTCCTGATGGGCGCGGCCTCCGCCGACCTGCCGACCATCGGCGTGTCCGGCGGCCCGCAGCTGCGCGGCGTCTATCGCGGCAAGAGCATCGGCTCGGGCACCAACATCATCTCGATGAGCGAGCAGCTGCGCGCCGGGGACGTCACCCTCGCCGAGTTCCACGAGGCCGAAGGCGCCATGAACCGCTCGGCCGGGCATTGCATGACCATGGGCACGGGCTCGACCATGGCCGCGATGGTCGAGGCGCTCGGCGTCGGCCTGCCGGAGAATGCCGCCATCCCGGCCGCCGATGCCCGCCGCAATCACCTCGCCCGCATGGCCGGCCGGCGCATCGTCGAAATGGTGCGGGAGGATCTGGTCCTCTCGAAGCTCCTGACCCGCCAGGCCTTCGAGAACGCCATCCGCACGCTCGCCGCCATCGGCGGCTCGACCAACGCGGTCGTGCATCTGCTTGCGATCGCAGGCCGGGCCGGGATCGACCTGACCCTGGACGATTTCGACCGGCTCGGCCGGGACGTCCACTGCCTCGTCGACCTCATGCCGTCCGGCCGCTTCCTGATGGAGGATTTCTATTATGCGGGCGGCCTGCCGGTGGTGCTGCGCAGCCTCGGCGAGCGCGGCCTGCTCCACAAGGAGGCGCCGACCGTGAACGGCCGGCCGATCTGGGAGAACGTGAAGGACGCCCCCTGCTGGAACCGCGAGGTGATCACCCCGTTCGAGGAGCCGTTCAAGCCGGACGCGGGCATCGCGATCCTGCGCGGCAATCTCGCGCCCGACGGCGCCGTCATCAAGCCGTCGGCGGCCTCGCCCGCGCTGATGCAGCATACGGGCCGGGCGGTGGTGTTCGAGACCATCGAGGAGCTGCACGCGCGGATCGACGACGACAGCCTCGACATCGACGAGAGCTGCGTCATGGTGCTGAAGAACTGCGGCCCGAAGGGTTACCCCGGCATGGCGGAGGTCGGCAACATGCCGCTGCCCCAGAAGCTGCTCAAAAAGGGCGTGCGCGACATGATCCGCATCTCGGATGCGCGCATGTCGGGCACGGCCTACGGCACGGTGGTTCTGCACGTGGCGCCCGAAGCGGCCGCGGGCGGTCCGCTGGCCCTCGTCCGCACCGGCGATCTGATCACGCTCGATGTTGCGGCGCGCAGCCTGCATCTTCATGTGGACGCTCAGGAACTGGAGCGCCGCCGCGCCGCCTGGACGCCGCCGGCGCCCCATGCCTCCCGCGGCTACGTGAAGATGTATGTCGATCACGTCATGCAGGCGGACAAGGGCGTCGACCTCGACTTCCTCGTGGGGCGGACCGGCTCGCCCGTTCCGCGCGACAATCACTGAGACAACGACCAACGGAGCATCGAAGGGTGTCCGGATGCGAGACACCCCTCGGCATGAGCGACGACCTGGAGGGCTTGCGGAAGCAGCCCGGATCGGGTGGCCAAGCACCTCGGCCTGCCGCTGGCCAGCGTGGGCGAGGTGCTCAACAGCCCCGCTTAGATCCCTAAGCGACGGGCGCACGAGAAGGGCCGGGGCAGGTATCGCTGAGGGACAGGACGGACGGATCTCACGGTGATTGGTCTTTGGCTTGATCAAATCATCGCCGGAAGCGAAGATTGTCTCATGCTGAAACTCCTCCATCGCATCCGACGCTGGTTTCGCCGGCAACCTCCCGCCCCAGAGCTCACGGTCATCGAATACGAGGCCGTGTCTCTGATTGCATACGAAGGCAGGGCCGCTTACGAGCGGGCCCGCGAGCAGGCGGAGTACTGCCTCAGCCGCGGAAGCGAGGCAGGTTGCCGGTTCTGGTCGGATGTCGCCGTTGAGGTTGGCCGGCGGACAGGGATGACGAATACGAAGAAGACGCGGGAGCAGCCGAGGTGAGGAAACCTCGTCCGCATGAGTTCACCGGGCGTCATCTGCCCGCCCCCTGGCTCCGGGCTCTATCCAAGGCGCTGTTGCATTGGAGCATCGGACCAAAAGGTGGATTTGCACTTTCTGGGATCAAGTCGATGCTCCCGCTATGGAACAGCGCATCGTGCGGAAAACCGGGTTCGCTTTTCGCTCGCGCGGCCCGCCGGGTCCGCACGATGCGCCAGGGGAATGCAACGGTGCCCCGCGCGGGCGCTTTCGTTTCTTGGCGCTATCCTGCTGGAGCTGCGGTGGGGGGATAATGTGGGCTGACCTGACGGCGGTGTTGCCATCGGCAGCGCCAATTTGACAGCACCCTCGGAAGCAAGTCCTGCGAGTGCCAAGAGCTTCGAAGCCCGGGGCCGACGTGAGGGCACTATCACTTTCTGGGAATGCTCTCCGGGACAAATGCCTCAAAAAGGTGAGGCGGATAATCCATTTCCGCCAGCGACGGGCCGCGAGCGCCCTCTATGGTTGAATTCAGATCCCGTCTCGGCCGGACATCTCTGCGAAGTCCATTGCCGGAACGGGCTGAAAGCAAAGACCTGGTTCGTTTCGAAATCGAAGTGCGTCTCTACAAGCCGCAAGGCCAAAGATGGAAAAGAATAACATTTTGGGGGTGGTGGACGGACGGAGGGCTCGAAACCTCCACCACATTGTCGACTGGAGCATCGTCTCCTGGCCCGCGAGCCGAATGATCGCGCTTGGCCGCCTGTTTATGGTGAACGTTGCGATCACCGCCATCTATGTCGACCCGCCTCACCCCACCGAGAACGTCCACGCCATCTATGGGCTCCTGGGAATCTATTTCGCCTTCGCGATTCTGTGTGTGGTGATGGTGTACTGGCGTTCGCCGAACCAGCGCGAACAGATCCTCAGCCACGCCTTCGATATCGCGGTCATATCGTGCCTGATCTATCTGAGCGAGCGGCCATCTAGCCCCTTCTTCGTGTTTTTTACCTTCATACTGCTGTCCAGCACTTTGCGCTGGAGCTGGCAAGGCGTCGTCGCAACAACCATCATTCTGACGAGCGCCTTCTTCGTTCTCTTCGTCCTTCTGGTGATCCTTGACGAGCTGCCGCCGGGTGGTCCCAACGAGGTCGGTCGGGTTATCGTGCGCGCAGGCTATCTCGTGATGGCCGGAATTATGCTGGCCTATGTAAGCGCCTACCGCGAACGGACCCGCCGCCGCTTGACCCAGCTTGCCAGATGGCCTGGTCCGGACGGGGAGGAAAGGCATCCGCTCCCGATCAAGGGCGCCCTGACACATGTGGCGCAACTCATGGACGTTTCGCGGATCCTGATCGTGTGGGAGGAAGCGGAGGAGCCGTTCACGCAGGTCGCTCTTTGGACCCCCGACGATCTCCAGGTCAGCCGCGAGCCTCCCGATCGTTTCAATTCGCTTGTCGCGCCTGCCCTGGTCGGCCAGACCTTCGAAGTGGTGTCGCGTAGCGAGGATGATGGTCCAAAAGAGTCCTCGCCCGATTCCCATGATCCCTTGGCGGTTGACCAACTTCTGCGCGAGACGTTTGAAATCGACTGTGCAATCACGGCCCCGTTCAATCAGCCGCATTGCCGGGGGCGTGTGTTCCTGCTCGATCAGCCGAAGAAAGGGGATGATGATCTGGTTATCGCGGAACTGGTCTCCACACGCATCGGGATGGACCTGGAGCACCGGATCCTGCGGGATCAGGTGGAGAGCATGGCGGCCTATGCGGAGCGTGTTCGCCTCGCACGAGATCTGCATGACGGCATTCTGCAAAGTCTCGCGGCGGCGAACATCCGCCTTCAGCTCTTGAGCAAGCAATCCGACAGTGCCGTCGGCGACCGGCTGGAGCAGATCCGCCATGATCTGGTCGATGAACAGCGCCGCGTTCGCGATTTTGTCGAGATGAACCGGCTGAATCCGAGTGACCGTACAGCAAGGGTCGTACTGGTTCACGGGCTTCAGGATCAGTTTGCCAAGCTCATGCAGCAATGGGACTTGAACGGCACACTGACCGTTCTCCCGCCGGATCTGGCTGTGCCCTCCATGCTGGCCCACCATGTCAGGCACCTTCTGAAGGAAGCCGTATCGAATGCGGTTCGCCACGGGAAGGCCTCTCGCATTTCGGTTCTGGCGGCATTGGATCGAGGCTGCCTTTTACAGCTCCACATCGAGGACGACGGGAAAGGCTTCGAGCATCTTGAAGGACAATACGACGACAACGCGCTGTCGACCTTTGATATCAGTCCGCGTTCGCTCCGGGCGCGGGTCAAGGAATTGGGTGGGGCCCTGGAGCTGGAGACCTCACCTGCCGGCACCATACTCAAGATGCGGGTGCCCTTAAGATGAGCGACCGACAGACGCTGCGAGTGGTCCTCGCGGACGATCATCCGATCTTCCTCGACGGTCTGGCCAACCTGATTGGGACTTCGCGGATGTTCGAAATCGTCGCGCTCTGCAATGACGGCGCCTGCGCGCTCCAAGCCATTCGGGAGAATAAACCCGACCTTGCGGTACTCGATATCGCGATGCCTCATCTCACAGGCCTTGAGGTGCTGGACACGGTCAGGTCCGAGCACCTCGACGCCAGGGTCGTCTTTCTAACCGCTTCCGCAACCGACGAGCAGCTCCTCGGCGCAATCGAGAAGGGCGCGGCCGGGATTCTGTTGAAGGATACGGTTGCGACCACGCTCCTGGAATGCCTCGTAGCGGTTTCGTCCGGCGGAACATGGCAGTTGCCGCTCTCCCTCGGGGAGGCCGCCGAGCGCGAGACGCAGAGGCGCAGGAAGGTCGAGCGTCTGAACAGAATCCTCACTCCCCGGGAACTTGAAGTCATCATGCTCGTGGCCGAAGGTCTGTCGAACAAGGAGATCGCCCGACGGACGAACGTGACGGAAGGAACCATCAAGCTCCATCTGCACAACATCTATGGAAAGCTCGGCGTCGCCAACCGCACTGCCCTGACGCGCATCGCCCTTACCTTAGCCGACAGGGCCTGAGAGCCTGCCCTCGACCCGCCTCTCTCGAGCGGGAGCATCGAACGCAGAAGTGGGCACCGGTTTTGCGTGAAAAGATGCTCAAGATCATGATGTTGAAGCGTCGGACGTGAGTGCGATTTCACGTCCGATGCTGTAGGGAACTCACGAGCGCTTCAAGCTGAATGTGAACAGCTTGTGGCCGGCGCTGAGCGGAATGAACCATAGACCTAGGAAGAAGGCGAGGTGCCGCAGGCGAGGGCTTCCCAGGGCGAAGGCCGATCGAAGAATCGTCAAGAACGCCTCTCGGTCCTGAACCCGACGTGCCTTTGCTCCAACTTTTGTAAGGAGGAAGGACGCATAGGCCATTCGCGTCATCATGGCGCGGTATGTCTGCGCCCAGTCGTAGGAGACCCGCCACTCGTTGCGGTGGCTGCGCGACGTGAGCGTGTCGGAGATCTTGACCGCGACGAGAGGCTCCCACACGAAATGCAGCTTGGCATGCGCATCGTGGGCCAGACGCAGCAACCAACTCCAGTCCTCATGATCTCCATCGTTCTGGAATGGGAAGCGAAGAGCAAGGCTGCGCTTGAGCATAATCGTCGGTGTCGCGACATATCCCGGCCTGGCGAGCAGGTTCGGACGGTCGATCAGGTACTCGCTGATGTGCTGGGACTCGGCAGGCGGCCGCGCGGGCCACACCGCCCGGTTCGAGCCGAATTCCGCATAGACCCGACAGGTCATGATAGAGTTTTCCTGCCTAGGGAGTTGCTGGGCGGCCCGCACTTGGAGCTCCAGTTTGTTGGGCAGCCACTCATCGTCATCATCCAGGAACGCGATCCAGAAGCCGGCCGCGGCTCGGATGCCGGTGTTGCGGGCTGGACCTGGACCCATGTTGCGCCCGTGCGAGATGACCTTGATCCTGTTGTCGTTCAGGGCCACCAGGTTCTCAACCGTCTGAGGATCGTGGCCGTCGATCACGACCAGGATCTCAATATTCTGGTAAGTTTGCGACTGCACACTCGCAACCGCGCGGCAGACAACCTGCGGCCGGTTCAAGGTCGGAATGACGACGCTCACAAGGGGCGCTTCCGACTGCGAGGGCCGGCCGAGGTCGTACGGGGATGGATCACGGGGCGGGGCTGCTTCGGAATCGGTCATCACGGGCGTCCTTCGTCTGTCGGGTGACGGCTGCCGCTCTTCCAGCATCGGCAGAGCATCATGGCCGATGGGCAGAGCGACGATGGCTCTTGTTTTGCTTGGCGGTGGTGCAAAATATTCTAGAGCCTTGTTCGGCCTCCCCCGGGTGGTGCTGCGCCAAGGTGGTGGAGGTTTGAACTTTGATGGCAATGATTCTGTTTGCAGCCATGTTTCTGGGCGGTGCAATTCTTGGTGCGCGGCTGAGATACGTATTTCTGATCATTGCCGTTCTGTCCTATTGCGTCCTGAGTTTGATCAGCTATTTCACGATAGCGGGCGGATTCGGCTTCTGGGGCCTGGTCATCGGCGGCGTCGCCCTTCAGCTCGGCTACCTTGCCGGAGCACTGATCCCCTCGCGTTCGCCCAAGAAGCGCACTGGGAGGCGCTAGCTCGCTTTCGAAGCCGTCCCTATCACCGTCGCCTCACGGCCTCATCAGCGCATGGCGACCGGGTCGGTATCGACGACGACCTCCAGTACGTCGCCGGGCTCCAGTTCCGTGTCTGCCGTCGACGGGATGCTGCGGAGGCCATCATCGGACTTGCGGTGGATGATGAACTCAGGCCCGGATGCCCCTGTGCGCAGCTGCGCCTTGAGCCGCCCCGCAACAAGGAGCTTCTCACTGGCACTTCCGATCTGGGACTGGATCTTTCCGACCAGGATCGAGGTTTGCTGAAGCTCCTGGCTGAGGCGGACCTGACGCTCGTCCTTCGACTTTTCCAGATTGTGCTGCAGGTCGCGCAGTTCCTTTTGACCCTGCGCTGCCCTGGCCTCCGCTTCCGTCTGCTGCCCCTTCAAATACGCCATGGTGCGACTTTCCTCGTCGACACGCATTTGAGAAGAGACGCCGCGCGCCAGGTTGCCGGCCACGCGCTCGATGATCTCTTCCTGACGCCTGACGAATGCCGTCTGCTGCTCGACGGATGACGCCAGGACTCCGGCGCGCTCCTGCGTCGCTCCGATCGCGCTATTCAGGAATGCGACTTCCTTGCGGTAGACGGAAAGGCGGTCCCGCAGGTTCCTCCGCTCGAGGTCGACAATCCTATTGACGAGGGTCTGGTTGACGGGTGCGTTCGACAAGACGCTGAAGTCGGCATCCTCGGTATCGTTCACCTCTGCCTGCAGGCTGATGAGCCGGGCCTGGGATTTGACGAGCTCGAGCCAAGCGGACGAATGCTCCGACTCGAGGTCCGGGGCTAACAGCATGGGATTACCCGAATGGAAGCGCACCGCGTCGACGCCGCCCGCGAGGGCAACGGCGTGGCGAACAGTGAGGCCGGGGAGGTACGGATGAGCGCCGGGCTTCGCCACGTCTCCGCTGATGTAGAACGGCCGGTGCTCGACGAGCTCGATGGTGACTTGCGGATTCCGGACAGCGCCGCTGGATTCCAGACTTTTGGCCAAGGCGGCGCGCAGTTCGGGAAGCGACAGGCCGAAAGCATGCAGCTCGCCCACGAACGGCACGGAGATATCTCCGTCGACATTCACCGTGACGCGCCGGTTGTAGTCGGTCAGGCCGAAGACGGCTATCTGGAGGACGTCTCCTGCGCCGAGCCGGTAGGCGGCCGAAGCAGCAGTCGGGACGAACTGGGCACTCAGCAGCATCGTCGCAAGAAGCGCCCATCGGGCCTTCAGAACACGCATGCTCATCGTATGGTCTCCTTGTCATGCTTTTCGGTCGGGGGCGTAAAGGCCCGCACGTAGTCGATGGCGAATTCCGCCGGGAATGCCGTTGTGTGGTCCGGAGCGCCGGGCCATTCGCCTCCCACCGCAAGGTTGACGACGATGTACATGGGCTTGTGCATGTTGACGGGCGTCGGAGCCTGGGCGACGGCCTTGCCGTCGAAGAACCACGTCACATCCTTGGCGGTCCATTTCACGCCGAACATGTGGAAGTCGGCCGCGAGGTCCGGCGTCCGCACGAGGGTCGTCGACTTGTCGGGGCGAGCCTTTGGCCCACCGTACAATGTCGCCCAGTATTCGCCCGTCCGGTGGCCCAGAGTTTCCATGATGTCGATTTCGGGCGGCCACGACTGGTCGAGCGGAATGAGCCACAAGGCAGGCCAGAGGCCCTGTCCCGCAGGTATCCGGGCGCGGATTTCCACGTAGCCGTACTGGAACGCGAAGGAGCGCGCGGTCGTCAGCAGGCCCGAGGAATAGGGCTGGCCCTGAGCCGCCGCACGGTGAGCCGCCGGGACAGGATTGGCCCGGATCAGAAGCTTGCCGTCGTCGATGCTGAAGGGGCCGAGCGCAGTGAGGCTGGCGGGATCCTTGCCGGGCCGCGGATCGACGTAGAATTCAAGTTCCTTGTTGTTGGTGCGCGCTCCCCAGGGATAGTGAGGCTCCCAAGTGCCCGACCGGTAAGGGCCTGACCGGTCGTTCGAGAGATCCAGTTCGTCGAATTCGTCGCTGAAGGCGAGGCTCCATCCGTCAGGCGGCATGCTCTCGCTCGCTGCCGCTCCGTGCACCGGGCGGGCGGCGCACACCGCCGCGATGCCAACGCCGGCCAACGGGAAGGCTGCCTTGAGGAGAATTACCGAGGCGGGATCCTGAAGAACTCCGATCCTGCGCATGTACCGGAGGAGCATCGCAGCCAGAAGGCTCGATGCCGCGGCGACAGCCCAGGCCTGGCCCACGATTCCATCGATGGCGTTGCCCACCACCATTCCGGCAACGACGGCCGCGAGTGCAGGTCCGAAAAGCCTGCAGCTGTCGCGCATGGGGCGTGGTGAGAAAGCCACGGCGACCGGCAGGATCCAGGCCGCTACTCCGAGGGGAATGCAGGATGCGGCGGTTGCAACTGCCGCCGCATAGGCGTCGACGAAAGCTGGAAACGCAAAGGCCAGAACCGTCCTGCCGCATAGGGCTGCGGCCACGACCGCAAGGGTCAGCACGCCGGCGAGCCAGGTGATGTCCCTGACCAGAAGCTGCGGGGCTGTCTCGGGCGAGTGATGGAACGCCCGGATGATCGCCGGATAGCGCACCTGGGCAACCGTGCCGAGCAGCCCGATGGCCACGAAGCTGAAGCTGGACCCGAATGCAAACAGGCCGAAATCGTGCGGGCTCGATAGGGTCGCGGAGATCCAGCGACTGGCGAAGGTATAGGCCAGCCAGAATCCACTGAAAGCAAAGAGCGGAAGACCGCGGCGGAGCAGATCCACGGCTGTGCGGGCTTGCTCGCGCGTCAGCCGGCGCGGCTTCGCCATGGCGACGGCGCAAGCTCCATACCAGAGCACGAGAACCGCGAAGCAGCCGCTCACGCCGGCCAGGAGGAGGCCGGCAAGCCGGGGGAGGGTCAGTCCGGCCTGTAGGATCAGGGCCGAGGTCGTGAACGCCCTGATCTGGGATGCGGTGCGGAAAGCCACGACCCGCCCGTTCGCAATCATCATCGCAAGGCCTGCCACGATCGCCAGCGCCGCGTCCCAGCCGGTGAACAGCCCGCCGACGAACGCGGCGAGCGCAACGGCCGGGAACAGGACGACGCCCATCCCGAGGGCGATCAGCCAGCGTGTCTGGATCAGGTCCTCGACCGTGTCCTGCGCCAGGGTTCCGTCCTTGGCCAGGATCCTGTCACCCAGCGGGGCAAGACCGAGGTCGCACAGGCTGGAGCATTGGCATATCACCGACAGCAGCACGAAGGCCCCGAAGGAGGCGGGATCCAGCAGCATGGGGGCCAGCAGGGTGGTGCCGGCTCCCAACGCGCTGAGGACAGGCGCGCCGACCGCGTAAGTTGCGGGCCGCTCGAGAAAGCTCCGGGACGACGTCTCACGATCCGAAGACAAGGCGTGGTGCAGCGCGCGGTCCCCCGTATCAGAGATGAGAGACATGATCGGTGCTCAGCTCGGTGCGGTAGGCAGCCGGAGGATAGGTCTGTAGAGCCCGGTTCATGGGATCTGTGTCGGGCACCGCGTGATCCGGAATGTTCCGGCCCATGGTGGAGGAGCCATGGTAGAATCTGAACAACGTTACGAGAGACCGCCAGGCCAACAGAAAGCCCACCATGATGGCGACCAGAAGGCTCCCGAAGGCCGTCAGCGTCACCTGCGGGTAGGCAGGCTGCAATGGCTCTTCGGCATCGGTGACGATCTCGGCATCGGGCATGACGGCGTTGACCCGCGCTTGCTGGGCCAGCATCTGCGTGACGGCCCTGTCGTAAGCCTCCTTGGTGAACGCTGCGCGGCTCTTCAATTCTTCCAGACGAAGCTCGTTCTGCCGACGCAGGATCAGCTTCTCGCTCAGCGTCTCGATCTCGGCCTGCATGATGTCCTCACGCTGCCGCCAGCCGGCGAGTTCGATCTCCGCGGCTTTCACGATGCGCTCCGCTTCCTCCGTGATCCTGGCCGTGATGGCCTGGGTCTCCGGTCCCAGGACGGCAGTCTTTGAAAGAGCGGCCGCCAGAGCCTCCTTAAGCTGTCGCACGGTGGGCGAGGCGAGAATTTCCGGCGCATTGTCGAGCGCACCTGCAGCCTTCGCGTCCCGCAGAGTCTTCAGCCGGATGGAGGCTTCAATGGCTCGGGCATGGGCCTGCGCGGCCTCCGTACTGAGCACCGCCAGTCGTTGGTCGAGTGCGACCTGGCTGCCGGTATCGGCGAGGCCGGACGTCATGAGCAGGTTCTCGACCGCCGCCTCCGCGGCGCGATGCGCAGAGCCGCGCAGTTCCGCCTCGGCCCGCGTCAACATCGCGGCGCGTGTGACGAGCTCACGCTTCCTGATCATCTGCTCGTCGAGGTAGGCGGCCAGAAGGGTCCTGGTCATGGCTGCGGCCTTGGCCGCGTCGCCCGACCAGAACCCGAGCTTGATCGTATAGGACTTGCGATCCCGCTGGACGGAGAAATGGTCCGCCAGCCGCCGCCGCACCTCCGCCTCGGAGATTGGTGCGGGGGCTGCCGCGCCGAGCCACGAGCGAATACCTGACAGATGGGACGGGGAGGCAAATTCCGGGTCCTTGAGCAGGTTGTGCTTCCTGATCACGATGTCCGTCAGTTTGGGAGACGTGATGCGATCGATTTCGGACTGGATCGCACCCTCGTCCAGGGTTTGCCGCCATGGCTGGGTGTCCTCGGCCGATGCGGTGTCGGCCGGACGCAGCACAATCATTGCAGAGGCCACATAGCGGCGCGGGATGTAGGGCCAGGCGATGGCGGTGAGGATCACAATTGGAATGAAGCCCCATAGGAACCGTCGCGTAAAAGCGCGCCAGGTATGGCTGATCGCCGTCCGGCCGGATTTCGCCGCATCG
The DNA here is from genome assembly GCF_047497095.1 of Microvirga sp. M2. Classification (NCBI taxonomy): domain Bacteria; kingdom Pseudomonadati; phylum Pseudomonadota; class Alphaproteobacteria; order Hyphomicrobiales; family Methylobacteriaceae; genus Microvirga; species Microvirga sp. M2. Next base: position 570,998 of record NZ_CP134064.1, on the reverse strand, counting down.
TTCGCATGCGCGCCCGGCCGCTGCGCCGGGGCTATGCGCAGCGAGCGATCGGTGAGTTCGGACCTCCGGGTGGAGGAGGGGGAAAGCGAAGCGGGTGTAGCGTCCATGATCATCTGCGAGCTATGCTGTAAGCGCGGCGACGGAATACAGCCGCCGTTGATCGGAAGAGCAGGTACATCGTGGTCGTGGCGATGAACTGCCCTGTGCTGAGAAATCCCTGGCGGAAGCACTCGGTGCGGAACCTGACCTCGTGCATGCAGTACGAAAGTCCTCCCCGCCGCGAGCGCTGTTCGATGCTGGAGCGCATTCGCACCAGAACCTTGGGAATCGCGTGGAAACGTGCGCCCGACTGGGCAAGTCGAACGAAGAGGTCGTAGTCCTCGAGCTTGCCGAACTTCGCCCTGTATCCGCCGATGTCCCGAAGCGTGTCGGCCTTGATCATCAAGGCCGGGTGGGTCAGGACATTACGCCACCGGAGAGCACCGATAATAGCCTCGTGATCCACCGGGCAGATCTTGAGCTGCGTGGCCGCACCATCCTCGAAGAACTCCTCGCACCATGAGGAGAGAACGTCGGTGTCCGGATGATCGCCGAAATAGGCAAGCTGAATCGCAAGGCGATCCGGCGTACTGATATCGTCACTGTCCATGCGCACGACATACGTGCCTTTGCAGAGCTGGAGGCCGGCGTTGAGTGCCCGCGCCAGACCCTGCTGCATGGGGAGCCTCAGCACATCGGTGCGGCTGATGCGCCGATCCCGCCGATACGCTTCGATGATGGCCTCCTGGTCGTGGCCGACGGACCCGTCCAGTACCAGAACCATCTGATCCGGCGGGACAGTCTGGCTGTACATGCTCTCGAGGGCCTCCTTAAGGTTGGAAGCCTTCTCGGCGGCATAAGTAGACATCAACACGCTCGTGTTCATGATTCAGCTCATTGAATCGAGAGAGGTCTGGACAGCTCAGTTCGCACCGACGCGGTGCAGGACCACCCAGGGTGTGCGCAGAAGGATCCGCGCGTCGAGGAGAAGATGCCAGTTCTCGACGTATTCCACGTCCAGCACGACGCGCTTGTCGTAGGAGAGGTCACTGCGCCCGCTGACCTGCCACAGGCCCGTTATCCCCGGCCGGACGGCCTTGTAATGTGCGAGATGGCTGCCGTAACGGGCGAGTTCGGACTCGGTAATCGGCCTGGGACCCACAAGACTCATTTCGCCCTTGAGAACATTGAAGAGCTGCGGAAGCTCGTCGAGGCTCGTTTGCCGAAGAGCCCTGCCGATGGTGGTGACGCGAGGATCGAACGTGAGCTTCTGGTCCCGTGCCCACTCCTCCGCAGCCTCGGGATGATGAGAAAGATATTCCCTGAGCAGGGGCTCAGCGCCAACCACCATCGTGCGGAACTTCAGGCAGCCGAAACTCTTGCCGCCGTGGCCGATGCGCCTGTGTCGGAAGTAGACCGGTCCGCCGTCCGTGGCGACCAGGGCGGCAACCGCCGCAAATAAGGGAAGCAGCAGGACGAGTAGAATAAAAGCCGCAACGACGTCGAAAGCACGTTTCAGACCTTGGGCGGTGTGTTGTCCTGTTGCAACCTTACTCTGCACCGGCTGGCTGGTTCCCTGGCTACGCGCGCCCACTATGGGCGGCGTATGCACATCATGAAACTGATCGATGTCGATAGTCATTGCCGCTTCCTGCTATCCGTAAGTATTAGGATTTCTCGAAAGTGGTACAAGAGCAGCTTTAACGCGCCCCGGTCCCGTCAGGCTGTGCTGAGTGGGCCAATGACTACAGAGTGTCTCGAAATATTTCTATATACCTTACGATATATATAAGTATTGCTCATACTCGAATAAAAAGTTCACTCTCGAGAAATGGCTGCAAAGGTATCGCCTGGACAAGGTTCATCTATGTTGAATTATACTTAGTCCTGCTGATCAGAACCCGTGCGCCCAATCTCGCAAGCCGATGGACATGATGGTCCAAGGTCGGTCGACGAGCTTGCTCCAGGCAGCGCAGCAGTGGGTCTATGCTGATGGAGCCATACTTAGTTGTTGATCAGGAGCTGCGCTGGTCTGTAATCCGATTTCTGGCCGATGGTCCTATGCCTCTCGGCCGATCCGTCGCCGGAGCATGGTCGTGGACACGCATCATCGTGCACAGCCAGTCGACGGCTTCAAGCAATGCTCCCCGGATAGGAACTGGCGCATAGCCGAGTTCCAGACGCGCCTTGCAGCAGTCCAGCAATGCGGACCGACACGCCACACGAACCCCCTCCCGTGTTGCCGGTGGCCTCCGACCCGTGACATGATCGGCGAGCCACTCAGCCAAGGCAGCTGTCATGAAGGCAACCGGCCTGGGAATGCTGTGCCGTGGCATGCGGTGTCCCGATGCGTCTTCGAGCAGGTGCAGGAGCGCGCGCAGGCGGATATTCTCCCCGCCCAGAACATAGCGCTCTCCCGTGCGTCCGCGCTCGGCCGCCAGGATGATGCCGGTCGCGACATCGCGCACATCGACCAGGTTGAGCTCACAGTCGAGGAAAAAGGGCAAGCGGCCGGCCAGGAACAGCGAGAGCATGGCCGTCGGCGGGGTCATGTTGCGGTCATCAGCTCCAATCGGCACCGCCGGGCTGACGATGACCACATCCTGCCCATTCCGCACGGCTTCCAGCGCCGCCTGCTCGGCCTCGTGCTTCGACCGGGTGTAGGGGCCTGCCATGTCTCTCAAGGGCGGCAGGACGTTCTCGTCGATCGGCCGCCGCCGAATGGAGTGCTTGGGCAGCAGAATGGCCTCTGTGGAGCAGTGAACAACCCTGCCGACTTTCATGTCCGCCGCGGCCTGCAGAACCGCTTGCGTACCGCGGCCATTGATCACGCCGAAATCTTCCCTTCTCGGCATCCAGAAATGGGCTGCTCCAGCCAGGTGAAACACGCAGCCGATGCCGTCCATGGCTTGCCTCAGGCGTGCGCCATCGAGAATCGAGCCATGCAGGAATTCGATGTCCGGCGGAAGATCGGACGGACAGGCGAGGTCGAGCACTCGAACGTGGTGACCGCAGGCACGAAGAGCGGAGACGAGATATCGGCCAATGAACCCGCAGCCACCCGTCACCAATGTTGCGCTCATCTCGGTCTCTGGCTATCGGCACCAGCCCCTGGTCTAGTATGAACGGCGTTTCATGGTCGAAAACGACAAGTCCATGAAGGTTCCCGATGAGCACGGAAGATATGATGAGCTCACCGCCTCGAATTCGCATCCTCCTCTCTGAGGGCGCGAGCACTTCGGCCCGCGAGGCGATCACTGCGCTAACCCTCAAGGGTTACCATGTCGAGATCTGTGATCCGGATGCTCATTGCCTCGGGCGCTTCTCGTGGCTCATTGAGAAATTTCATCGCTGTCCCGGTCTGGGCATCGATCCAGAGAAGTACCTCGAGTTCATCCTCGATCAGATCTCGACCGGGCGTTTCGATGTCCTCCTGCCCATCCATGAACAGGGCTTTCTGTTCGCGCGCATCCGTGAACAGATCGCGGCTCATGTCGCAATCGCTTTGCCAAGCTTCGAAAGTTACGCCCGCGTTCACAGCAAAGTCGGGTTCAGCCGCCTGCTGACAGAGCTCGGATTACCGCAGCCCAATACGCGGTTCCTGGAGAACAGCCGGGACCTGGCCTCGATCGACGAATTCCCGGTTGTCCTGAAAACCTCCCTCGGAACAGCCAGCCGTGGCACCTGGATCATTCGCGATGCGACCGATCTTGAGCGTGCCGTTGACGGCATCCAGGCCGCGATGGCTCCCGACGAGCCGCTCCTGGTGCAGGAACTGGTCCAAGGCTATGTCGAGCATGCCCAGGGCGTCTTCTGCGACGGACGCCTCATCGGCATTCACGTGGTTCGACAACTTGCTGGAGGCGCGGGTGGCGGTCCCGCCCGCAAGGAGAGCATTCGCCGCCCGGAGGTTCGCACGCATCTGATGCAGCTCGGAGCATGGCTGCGCTGGTCCGGGGCGCTGTCGGTGGACTATATTTTCGAAGAGAAACGCCAGATTCCCCTCTATATCGACTGCAACCCTAGGCTCGTGGAGCCCATGAGCGCTTGGTTCGCCAACCTTGATCTGGCGGATCTGCTGGTGCGGGTTTCCTTGGGCGATGTGCCGTCCGGCATCCTTGAAAGCCACGAAGGAGTTCGCACGCATCTGGCGCTTCAGGCGTTGCTCGGCTGTGCGCTCCGGAGCGGTTCGCGACGGGAGATCCTGCGCGAGTGCTGGCGTCTTCTGACCCGGAGCCCCCCTTATGCCGATAGTCGTGAGGAGTTGACGCCCGTCGCGTTGGACTGGCTGAGTGCAATTCCCGTGATCGCGACGGCTTTATGGCTTCTGACGGCTCCGGGAGCCGCGCGTGACCTGTCCCGAAAGGGCTGGGGCTCCCATTTGCTTACGCCGTCGAGCGATCGATACATCCGGACGCGAATGGACGGCCCGTCGTAGAATGGTCCAAACATGCTTGAGCTTTGGAATCACCCTGTGCTCACGAACCCCGATCCCGAAGAGGCGTCCGACAGCCGCGGTCGAAAGCGACTCCGTCAGGCCGATCCGCCTCAAGTCATCGAGAGCGGCCCTGTAGGCACGCACGGCCTCGGCCAAGCCCCTGGCGTCCTCTCGGGTTTGCCGGCCGAACAGCATCGGGCCGATTTGCCTCAAGGTTATGGCGCCGTTCCCCGCAGCGCATCGCCAGGCGACCCTTGCCGGAGGCCAGCGCTTCGAGTTGCCGGGCCATCAGGTTTGCGATTTCGGCGGCTGCCTCGAGAACCAAGCGGGACGCCTGGGCCGGCACGATGAGAACCGAGACCCACCGAAAGTACGGGGAACCTCGGTTCCTGACCCTGGTTGTGTAAAAACGCCGGCGGCGGAACAAGGCTGGCGTTTTCTCAAGTTGCCTCGAGCAAGCCCGTCAGGGACGGGAATGGCTGTTCTCCAGGGTGAGGGCGCAGCCACGCGGGGACCTCATGCGGGTTGACCCTTGGCGGCCCAAAGATTCGCGACGGGTGAGGGTGCGAAATCCACGTGCGATGCGCTCTCTCGGCAGCCTTGACGTACATCAAGGTCCGTTGACTTCACGGGGATGTAGGGGAGACTTCCCCGACAGTCCTGGGTCTTGGGCGAGGGGGGCGAGGGGTGGTGGATGATGCAGAAACCAAACCGGTGGCTGTTCAGAATAGCGGCGGTGATAGCGGCGGTCGCTGTCCTGTACGGGCTGTGGCAGTTCCTCCAGCCCAAGGGCCTGCCCGCTGGCCTGGCCAGCGGCAACGGACGCATCGAGGCGGTCGAAATCGACATCGCCACGAAGACGGCCGGTCGGGTCGAAGACATTCTGGTCAACGAGGGTGATTTCGTCACGGCGGGTCAGGTGCTCGCCCAGATGGACACAGACGTGCTTCAGGCCCAGCTCAAGCAGGCCGAGGCGCAGAAGCAGCAGGCCGTCGTCGGCGTCGAGACCGCCCGCCATCAGGTGGTGCAGCGCCAGGCCGAGAAACAGGCGGCGGTCTCCCTCGTCGCTCAGCGCGAGGCCGAGAGGGATGCCGCCCAGAAGCAGTTTGCCAGGTCCCAGGAGCTCGCATCGCGCGGGACCACGTCGCAACAGGTTCTCGATACCGACCGGGCCCAGTTCGAGAGTGCAAACGCAGCCGTCAGCGCGGCCCAGGCCCAGGTCGCGGCGGCCGAAGCCGCCATCGCGACAGCCGAGGCTCAGGTCATCAACGCCCAGGCCGCGGTCGATGCCGCCGCAGCCACCATCGAGAGCATTCAGGCCAACATCCGGGACAGCACCCTCCGGTCCCCCCGGGACGGGCGTGTCCAGTTCCGGGTGGCACAGCCGGGTGAGGTGCTCGGCGCGGGCGGCCGGGTGTTGAACATGGTCGATCTGAGCGACGTCTACATGACCTTCTTCCTGCCGACCGAAGCCGCCGGGCGCGTGAGGATCGGGACCGAGGTGAGGATCGTCCTCGATGCGCTGCCGCAATACGTCATTCCAGCCAAGGCGACGTTCGTGGCCGATGTCGCCCAGTTCACCCCCAAGACGGTCGAGACGGCCAGCGAACGCCAGAAGCTGATGTTCCGGATCAAGGCACAGATCCCGCCTGAATTGCTGAAGAAGTACATCCGTGATGTGAAGACCGGTCTGCCGGGCATGGCCTATGTCAGGATCAGCCCGGATGCCGCGTGGCCCGCCAACCTGCAGAACCTGGTGCCATGACGGGTCCGATGGGAAGCGCCGCAGCGACTCCCGTAGCCCGCTTGAGGGGCATTTCGCTCGTTTATCGCAAGACGCGGGCCCTCGATGCGGTGACCCTCGACTTTCCTGCCGGTTGCATGGTGGGGCTGATCGGTCCCGATGGGGTCGGCAAGTCGAGCCTCCTGTCCCTTGTGGCAGGCGCCCGGGCCATCCAGGCGGGCCATGTCGAGGTGCTCGGTGGCGATATGGCCAAGGCGTTGCACCGCCAGGATGTGTGCCCCCGCATCGCCTACATGCCGCAGGGCCTCGGCAAGAATCTCTATCCAACCCTCTCGGTGTTCGAGAACCTCGAGTTCTTCGGGCGCCTGTTCGGCCAGGACCGGGCCGAGCGTGAGCGCCGGATCGCCGATCTGACGGAGAGCACCGGCCTGGCGCCGTTCGTCGGCCGGCCGGCCGGTAAGCTCTCCGGCGGCATGAAGCAGAAGCTGGGCCTCTGCTGCGCCCTCATCCACGATCCGGACCTGCTGATCCTCGACGAGCCGACCACGGGCGTGGACCCTCTCTCGCGGAGGCAGTTCTGGGAGCTGATCGATCGGATCCGGGCAGACCGGCCCGGGATGAGCGTGATGGTGGCGACCGCCTACATGGAGGAGGCGGCGGGTTTCGACTGGCTCGTGGCCATGGACGACGGGCGCGTGCTGGCTACCGGCCCGACCGGCGAACTGCTCGGCCGCACCGGGACTGCCACGCTCGAGGAGGCGTTCATCGCCCTGATGCCCGAAGAGAAGCGTCGCGGGCACAAGGCTGTCGAGATTGTGCCCCGGCAGGAGGACGAGGCGGAGATTGCCATCGAGGCCAAGGGCTTGACGATGCGTTTCGGCGACTTCGTGGCGGTCGACCATGTCAGCTTCCAGATCCCGCGCGGCGAGATCTTCGGCTTTCTCGGCTCCAACGGCTGCGGCAAGACGACCACGATGAAGATGCTGACGGGTCTTCTGCAGCCGAGCGAGGGAGAGGCCTGGCTGTTCGGGAAGCCCGTCGATGCTCAGGACATCGAGACGAGGCGGCATGTCGGCTACATGTCGCAGGCGTTCTCGCTCTACACGGAGCTGACCGTCCGTCAGAACCTGGAGCTGCATGCCCGCCTGTTCCAGGTTCCCGAGGATCTCGTCCCGAGCCGGATCGACACGATGGTCAGCCGCTTCGGCCTGGCCGATGTCATGGATGCGCTGCCGGACAGGCTGCCGCTCGGACAACGCCAGAGGTTGTCCCTCGCGGTCGCGATGATCCACGAGCCGGCAATCCTCATCCTCGACGAGCCGACGTCCGGCGTGGACCCGATCGCCCGTGATGCCTTTTGGCAGATCATGGTCGACCTCGCCCGCCAGGACAGGGTCACGATCTTCATCTCGACCCACTTCATGAACGAAGCCGAGCGTTGCGACCGGATCTCGCTGATGCATGCCGGACGCGTTCTCGTCAGCGACACGCCGAAAGGCCTGGTCGAGAAGCGTGGGGCGAGGACGCTGGAGGAGGCGTTCATCGGCTATCTTGCGGATGCCGTCGCCGAAAGCCAGGCCGGCGCTGCGCCGGAGGAGGAGGGAAAGCCGCAAGGGGCCCGGACCACAGGGCGCGCGGATGAACTCCCCTCCGGCCCGTCCGGAGAACGCGCCAAGGGCCGCTTCTTCAACCCGCGGCGCATGGTCAGCTATACCATCCTGGAGGCGCTCGAGCTGCGGCGCGATCCGATCCGCGCCACCTTGGCCCTCGTCGGCAGCATCCTGCTGCTGTTCATCATGGGCTACGGCATCAGCATGGATGTCGAGGATCTGACCTTCGCGGTTCTGGATCGCGATCAAACCTCGGTGAGCCGCGAGTACACGCTCGATCTGGCCGGCTCCCGCTACTTTGTCGAAAAGGCGCCGATCATCGACTACGAGGATCTCGACCGGCGCATGCGGGCGGGCGAGCTCTCCCTGGCGCTCGAGATCCCGCCGGGCTTCGGGCGCGACGTTGCCAGGGGACGGGAGGTTCAGATCGGGGCCTGGATCGACGGCTCCATGCCGCAAAGGGCGGAGACGATCCGCGGTTATGTCCAAGGGATGCACGCCCAGTGGCTCGCCTCTCAGACCGGGGCGGCGAGTCTCGCCACCATCGAGACCCGCTTCCGCTATAACCCGGACGTGGAGAGCCTGAAGGCCATTGTGCCCGCCGTCATTCCGATCCTGCTGCTGCTGATCCCGGCCATGCTGGCGGCGCTCAGCGTCGTGCGGGAAAAGGAGCTTGGCTCGATCGTGAATCTCTACGTCACGCCGGTCACCAAGCTGGAGTTCCTGCTCGGCAAGCAGCTGCCCTATGTCGGGATCGCCCTGCTCAACTTCATACTGATGACCCTTCTTGCAGTGACGGTGTTCGGCGTGCCGATCACGGGGAGTTTCCCGGCGCTCGCCGCCGGCGCGGTGCTTTATACCTTCTCGGCGACCGCCCTGGGTCTCCTGATGTCCTCCTTCATGCGCAGCCAGATTGCGGCCATCTTCGGCACGGCGATCGCCACGATGATCCCTGCCACCCAGTATTCCGGCATGCTCGATCCGGTCTCGTCTCTGGAGGGGGCAGGGGCCTTCATCGGAAACATCTATCCGGCGACCTACTTCCTGACCATTTCCCGGGGCGTCTTCTCCAAAGCCTTGGATTTCGGCGACCTCCGCGCCTCGTTTATCCCGCTGCTGATCGCGATGCCGGTCCTGATCGGCTTGAGCGTGATGCTCCTGAGGAAGCAGGAGACCTGATCGATGCGTGCGTCCAACATCCTGAACCTCGGCATCAAGGAGCTGCGCAGCCTCGCCCGGGACCCGATGCTGCTGGTTCTCATCGTCTACTCTTTCACGCTCGCGATCTATACCGCCGCGACGGCCATGCCGGAGACGCTTAACAAAGCGCCGATCGCCATCGTCGATGAAGACCGCTCCCCACTGTCGGCCCGCATCGTCGGCGCCTTCTATCCGCCCTCTTTCATCGCCCCGGTCCTGATCACGCCGGCCGAGATGGACGCGCGCATGGATGCCGGGCTCGATACCTTCGCTCTCGATATCCCGCCCAATTTCCAGCGGGACGTCCTCGCCGGCCGGCAACCCACCATTCAGCTCAATGTCGACGCAACCCGCATGAGCCAGGCCTTTACCGGGAGCGGCTACATCCAGCAGATCGTCAGCGGCGAGGTCAACGGGTTCGTGCAACGGTATCGCGCCGTACAAACCCTACCGGTGGATCTTGCCCTGCGGGCTCGGTTCAACCCCGAACTGAACAAGGGCTGGTTCGGTGCCGTCATCCAGGTCATCAATCAGGTCACGATGCTGTCGATCATCCTGACCGGAGCCGCCCTGATCCGGGAGCGTGAACATGGCACGATCGAACATCTTCTTGTGATGCCGGTGACCCCCTTCGAGATCATGACCGGCAAGATCTGGTCCATGGCCCTGGTGGTGCTCGTGGCCTGTGCATTCTCCCTCACATTTGTCGTGCAGGGCCTGCTGGCGGTTCCGATCGAAGGCTCTGTGGCGTTGTTTCTGGTGGGGGCGGCCTTGAATCTGTTCGCAACGACGGCGATGGGCATCTTCCTGGGCACCGTAGCCCGGTCCATGCCGCAGTTCGGGATGCTGTTTATTCTGATCATCGTGCCGCTGCAGATGCTGTCGGGCGGGATGACACCGCGCGAGAGCATGCCGGACCTCGTTCAGACCATCATGCTCGCGGCTCCGACGACACACTTCGTCATGCTGGCGCAGGCCATTCTGTATCGCGGCGCCGGCATCGAGGTGGTGTGGCCGCAATTTCTTGCGCTCTTGGCCATAGGCATGGTCCTGTTCAGCCTCTCTCTAGCGAGATTCCGCAGGACGCTTAGCCAAATGACTTAGCGCAAGCGAGGTTTCTCAACGGCAAAGAGATCGCCAAGGCGATCGCTATGAGCATCGAGGGAAAGTTGCCCTTGTGACGGGAGCCGGGCAGGGGATCGGCCGTGGGATTGCCTTGCGGCCGGCGCAAGACGGCGCCGTCATCGCCCTTGTGGACATCGATCAGGACCAGATGAACGCTGTCGCCGAGCGGTGGTCGATCATGCCGAGAAGGAGCTCGGCGGGTTTGACATCATCGTCAACAATGCCGGAATGGCCCAGGTTCAGCCCCTTCTCGACGTGACGCCGGAGGAGGTCAACAGGATCCTGAACATTAATCTTCAGGGGGGTGCTCTGGGGCATCCAAGCCGCAGCGAAAGAGTTCGCCGGCGATGGCGTCACGGTCAACGCATACCGCATAGCGGCCACTTTCGACTGGATCAAGCGCTCACAGGCCGTACGCTTACCCAGCCGATGTTACCACCTCGTATATCCATCCAACAAAACGACATTCAGTCCATAAGGACCGTGTTGCCGTAACGCAACAAGAAGTTAAGAAAGGTAATTGACGGGCAGTTAGGACTAGACTGATAGGCAAATTCTCTTAATTCTGCGCCCCGCATAGTAGCTAAGTCGGTCATTGTGAACGTTGCGTGCGCCATTGGGCTCTCAGCCATGGCCGTATTCGCAACGTTTTAGTTCGACTTCCGTCGCGTGGAAAATCGTGTCGCCGACAAGACGCGAGTTCATCTGCGATGAGCCGCTATCGATCATAGAAGATAAAGAACGATCGTTGCGTCAGGATCAAAAGCGCATCGATGCATGGGGGACGTAGTTTACATGACGACCGAAACACTTGTTGGCGGCGATCTCACCAACTATACCTCAGGTACATGGGCTTCCAATCGCGTGGTCACTGGCGCTGACGGCAAGTTTTACCTCGCCAACTTCGTCAACGGAACCAGCGTCAACGTTCAGCAGTGGGATGGGAGCCAGTGGCTTCCCTATGCGTCCTTTACGACTGCACAGGTGGGTGCGGTCTCGTTCGGCGACGAGATGGACCTTGCCGTCGACGCGGACGGTCATCTTCACATCGTCATGGAGAGCTATTACGGCTCGGGAGTCTCGGGCGAGCGCGGGATCACGCACGGCGAGTTTTCCGGCTCCGCCTGGAGCTTCAGCAAAGTCCAAACCTCAACTCACAGCAACGGCTGGCTCAATTATGACAGCCCGAGCGTGATCGTCGACCAGGCGGGGGCGGCCCATGTGGTATATGTGTTCAAGGACGCGGCCACTCATACCGACTATATTCGCTACGCGACAAAGACGGAATCGGGCTGGAGCATCGACACCCTGGTGACCGGGACCAGTGGCGGCGGCACCGACGAGATGTTCTATCCCTGGATCGGCATCGGCCCGGACGGCGCCATTCATGTGACCTATACCCGCGAGGACAATCAGAACGACGTCTGGGGCAATCTTTATCACACCACCAAGACTGGAACTGGCGCCTGGAGCGCTCACGAGAAGCTGATCGACGGCGTCGCCGAGGGTAAGGACTACTTCTACGAAAGCAGCCTCGACAGCGACGGAGTGCTGCATGTCATCGTCACCGAAAGCATAATGACCCCCGACTGGACCGTCGGGCAAAGCACTGTCTACGAGTATGTGAAGGGACAGGGCAAGGCCGTCCTGTTCTCCAATGCTTCCGGCTCGCTCTATGCCACCGGATATCAGGAACTTGGTGGCGTCGAGTATATGCTGGTGGCCAAGTTTGCCAGTGACGGAACCCCGCAGGGCGCCAACATCTACACCCGCCACTCTGGCGGGGTTTGGGTGCAGGGCAACGCGGTTGACGTCCCCGACAGCTACGAGCTCACCCTGGCTGTCAACCAGGACGGCAAGGTCATGGTCGTCTCGCTTGATACAAACTTGGCGGGGTTGACCTACGACACCGGCAACGCCGGCGGCATTCCGCCATCCCCGAATCCGGTCGTCACAACCGGAAGTGGCTCCACCGCCTATGTCGAGAACGGTACGCAGGCCGTGGATCCCGATCTGACGCTGACGGATGCCGACAGTGCCTCCCTGGCTTCGGCGACTGTCGCCATCACAGACAACTTCATGGCCGGGCAGGATGTCCTCGCCTTTGTCAATACCAGCGCTGCCATATACGGCAACATCGTTGCCTCCTACAATGCGTCCGCGGGCGTGTTGACGCTCGTCTCCTCCGGCGGCATGGCGACGCTGAGTCAGTGGCAGGCTGCACTGCGCGCCGTGACCTATACCAACTTGTCCGACACTCCCGACGTCGCCGACCGCACGGTTTCGTTTACGGCTAATGACGGAACCCACACCAGCAATATCGCGGCTAAGGTGGTCACGGTCCAAGCGGTCAATGATAGCCCGGGCTTCACTGGGCTCGATGATACACCGTCCTATGTGGAGAATGGCCCGGCGGTCGTCCTCGACAGCAACGTCAGCCTTTTTGATGCGGAACTCGATGCCGCCAACAGCTGGGCCGGTGCGACGCTGACGCTGGAGCGCCAGGGCGGAGCCGACGCCAGTGACCAGTTCCTGGGCTCGGGCGTGCTGACGCTGACCGGATCTGGGGACGTGGTGGTCAGCGGAACGACTGTCGGAACGTGGTCGTCTGCAATCGCGGGCAGGCTGCAGATCACTTTCAACGCCAACGCCACCCCGGCCCTGGTCGATCAGGTGGCGCAAAGCATCGCTTACCAATACGCGGGAGACGCTCCTCCGAGCTCCGTCTTGATCGGGTGGACGGTCAACGACGGCGCTTCCCAGTCCGGCACAGGTTCGGTCAGGGTGAACCTGATCGCCGTCAACGATGCACCGACTGCCACGAACATGACCCAGACGCATACGTTCCTGGAGGATAGCGCGCCCGTTGCCCTCGGCGACATCGTGGTCACCGAGGTCGATACCGGCGACACCATCATCGCGACCCTGACTCTCAGCAATCCCGCCGCCGGCACCCTCACCACCGCCACGTTCGGCTCCGCGACGGTGACCTTCGACGCCGGCACCGGCGTATGGACCGCCACCGGATCGGTTGCGGATGTGAATGCCGCGCTTGCTGCAGTCACCTTCGCGCCCACCGCCAACTGGGACCAGAATGTCACGATCACGACCCGGATCAGGGACGCAGCCGGCACGGGACCGGCGGACGGAACCATCACGCTCAACGTCACCCCGGTGGACGACCCGCCGACGGTCTCCGTGCCGGACGGCATGACGGTCGCCGAGGACGGCACGATCGCCCTGACAGGAATCGCCATCGGCGATGTCGACGGCGACGCGGGCACGTTCACCCTCGACCTGGTCACCGGCGAGGGCGATTTCTCGGTCGCGGCCCATCCGGGCCTTACCGTCACCATCTCGGTCCCGGGCCATATCACCATCCAGGGCAGCATGACGGATCTCAAGGCTCTCATCTCGAGCGGCGGGATCACCCTCACGCCCAACGCCAATTTCCACGGCACCCTGAACCTGACCGTGAGTTTCAGCGATGGTGCATACCTGAGCACCGATACGACCTCGATTGCCGTCACTCCGGTCGCGGACACCCCGACCGTAACCTTCACGACCGTGGCAGAGGACGACATGAGCGCCCCCGGCCTCATCATCTCCCCGGCCGGCGTCGATGGCGCCGAGGTGACCCACTTCCTGATCACCGGGATCACGGGCGGTACCCTCTACCTCGCCGATGGCATGAGACAGATCGTCGACGGGGATTACATCACCGTCGCGCAAGGCGCGGCCGGCCTGAGGTTCAAGCCTGCGGCGGATCAGAACGGCAGCAGCGGATTCGGCTTCGATGTCCAAGCTTCGGTCGGCGCGGACGGCACGAAGCTGAGTCCGGCCGTGCCGGCGAGCGTCATCGTGACGGAGGTCAATGATGCGCCCACCGCCGTGGACGACGTGCTGCCCTCAGTGGCCGAGGACAGCGGCGCGATCGTGATCCCGTTTGCGGATCTCCTCGCCAACGACAGCGCAGGTCCTCTGGAGTCTGGTCAGACGCTGACGATCACGGCGGTGTCCGACGCGATCGGCGGTACGGTGCAGATCGTCGGGGACAGTATCGTCTTCACGCCCGCTCCCGATTTTTACGGTCAGGCCTCCTTCAAGTACACGGTGACGGATAACGGCACCACGAACGGCGCTGCCGATCCGAAGTCCGCAACGGCCGCCGTATCGTTCAGCGTGACGCCTGGCGCGGATACGCCCATGGTGATGAGCGTCACGACGAACGAGGATACTCAGAGCGGAGCCATTGTCGTCAGCCGCTCGCCGGTCGACGGCTCTGAGGTGACGCATTTCAAGATTACGGGAATTACCGGAGGCACCCTCTATCTCAATGATGGCGTGACGATCGTTGCCAACGGCTCCTTCATCACCGCCGCACAGGCTCATGCCGGGCTGAAGTTCACGCCAGCTCCGAACTCCACGGACCAGGGCAGCTTCCAGGTTCAGGCAAGCACCAGCGCCTCGGACGCCGGCCTCGGCGGCGGCACGGTGACGGCGACCATCGACATCAATCCCGTCAATGATGCTCCGACCTCGACCGATGGCCGGGTGACGCTGGACGAGGACGGCTCGTACACTTTTGGAGCATCGGATTTCGCGTTTGCGGACCCGAACGATGCGGCCGCGCCGAACGCGCTCATGTCCGTCGTGATCGACAGCCTCCCGGTTCGCGGAGTCCTCAAACTGAACGGCATCGCCGTGTCTGCGGGACAGGAGATCGCTCTCGCTGACATCATCGGCGGCAAACTGGTCTATACGCCCGGCCCCGACGAGAATGGAAACGGGTACGCCAGTTTCACGTTCCGGGTGAAGGACGATGGCGGCAAGGCCGACGGCGGTGCCGATACGTCGGCTCAGCACGAGATTTCCATCGATGTCACCCCCGTGAACGATGCTGCCGTCATCGCTGGTGATCTCACCGGATCTGTGAAGGAGGATGACGTCACCACGGTCTCGGGAAGCCTCACGGTCACGGATATCGAGGCCGGCGAGGCCTTCTTCCAACCCATGGCGGCTGTGGAGGGTGCTTACGGCACCTTCTCGTTCGATCACTTGACGGGGATGTGGACCTACGTGCTCGACAATGCGAGCCGCCAAGTCCAGGACTTGCGCGAGGGCGAGACGAAACACGAGACGTTCACGGTCAGGTCGCTTGACGGGACCGAAAAGGCCGTGACCGTCACGGTCGTCGGCACCAAGGATGCCGAGGTGATCGACGGCGTGGACGTGGAGAGAGAGGAGATCGTCCATGGGGACGGCTCGGTATCGCAGGTGGTCACGATCCCGGTGGTGACGGCGGGCCGGAGCGAGACCGACGGCAGCGCCCTGTATGCCGACATTCCGCTGGTGACGGCGGGCGGGCGCCCCGTGCTCACGGTGCAGGTCGGGGTCGGGCTCGGCCTGACCGCGTCGGGCTTTGCGGCGCCGAAGGCCGCCGGCGCCTCGCTCGCCGACCTGATCCGCGAGATCCAGGCCCATGCCGGCGCGGCCGACCGCACCACGCTGAGCGGCGGCGGCGCGGGCTTCCTGGCCGGCCTGCCGGCGAGCACGCCGCTCCTCGTCCAGGCGCTCACGCTCACCCAGGCCGGCGCGGTGGCGGGCGTGCCGCTCGTCATCAGCGGCGACAGCAGCGCGCAGGCGCCGGCGACCGCGCTCGTGATCGACGCGCGCGGGCTGTCGGCCGGCACCGTGATCGCGCTCGACAACGTCGCGTTCGCGACGATCCTCGGCGCCGTGCGGGTCACCGGCGGGGCCGGCTCGCAGGTGGTGTATGGCGACGGCGCGGCCCAGCACATCGTGCTCGGGGCCGACGACGACACCCTGCACGGCGGCGGCGGCAACGATTACATCGGCTCCAAGGGCGGCAACGACTGGCTCTACGGCGATGCCGGCAACGACACCGTCGCCGGCGGCATCGGCGACGACCATCTCTATGGCGGCACCGGCCATGACCGGCTCCTCGGCGAGGCCGGCCATGACCGCCTCGAGGGCGGGTCCGGCAACGACACCCTGCTCGGCGGCTCCGGCCACGACACCCTGGCGGGCGGCACCGGCCACGACCGGCTCTACGGCGATGCCGGCAACGACCGGCTCTATGGCGGGTCCGGCCACGACCGCCTCGACGGCGGCAGCGGCCATGACCGGCTCGACGGCGGCGCCGG
Source organism: Microvirga sp. M2 (assembly GCF_047497095.1). Lineage (NCBI taxonomy): Bacteria > Pseudomonadati > Pseudomonadota > Alphaproteobacteria > Hyphomicrobiales > Methylobacteriaceae > Microvirga > Microvirga sp. M2. The sequence continues at coordinate 554,675 of NZ_CP134064.1, read as the reverse complement.
CAACGACACGCTGCTCGGCGGGACCGGCAACGACACCCTGGTGGGCGGGCTCGGCCGGGACCAGCTGTGGGGCGGCGCCGGCCGCGACGTCTTCGTCTTCACGACGGTCGCGGAGAGCCGGGTCGGGGCGCAGCGCGACGTCATCCATGACTTCCAGAGCGGCCACGACCGGATCGACCTGCGCGGCATCGACGCCAACACCCGGCTCGCCGGCAACCAGGCGTTCAGCTGGACCGGCGCAGACGGCCCGTTCCTGCACCCGCAGGAGAGCGCGGCCTTCCTGGCCACGGGCTTTACCGGCCGGGCGGGCGAGCTGCGCTTTGCCAACGGCCTCCTGATGGGCGACGTCGACGGCGACGGCCGGGCCGATTTCGAGATCCGGATCGTCGGCCCTCTCGCGGCCGGCGACGTGATCCTGTAAGCCCCCGGGCCGGGCGCGACCTGCGCCGCCCGGCCCGCCCTGCCATGAGCGGCTTTGACCGCCATCCGTGCTCGCATCCGCCCCCCTTCCGGAGATCCTCATGAAACGCCTCCTGCTGTCCCTGTCCGTCCTGCTCGCCGCCGGCCGGCCGTAGCCTCGGCCGCCGACCTGCCGCCGCGGGCCGCGCCCGTGCTTCCGCTGCCGGCGGCGCCCGCCGTGAGCTGGAGCGGCTGGTATCTGGGCGCGCACGGCGCCTGGCTCGGCGACAGCGGCGAGGCGGTCCGCACCGACGCGGCAGGTGTCGCGCCGGCGGCGCTGCCGGCCCGGGCGGGCTTGCGCGCCAGCGGGCTCGGCGGCGGTGCGCAGGTCGGCTATCTGTGGCAGGTCGGCGAGGTGGTCGCCGGCCTCGAGGCGGATCTGAGCGCGCTCGATGTGGGCCAGGGCCGCAGCAGCCTCGGCGTGGACGGCCCGTTCGCGCTGCGCACCGACCTGAGTTCGCAGCTGCGCTGGTTCGGCACGCTCAAGGGCCGGGTCGGGCTCGTGCTGCCGAGCCTGGCGCCCTTCGTCGCGTCGTCGCTGGTCTATGTCACGGGCGGCCTGGCCACGGCGCAGATCGAACACCAGGGCGCGATCACGGTGGTGCCGCCGGGCGTCGGCCCGGCAGCGCGCCGCACCGGCTGGCGCCCGGGCTTCGTGGTCGGCGCCGGCGCCGAGCACCGGCTGACGCCGAGCCTGTCGCTCACGAGCGAGACGCTGTACTACAAGCTCGCCGACGAGACCCTGACGCTGGCGCGCGCCGGCGATCGGGTCGGCTACCGGTTCAAGAACGACGGCTGGATCAGCCGCATCGGCCTCAACGTCCGCTTCTGAGACCGGCCGGCTCCAGCGCATTGCGCGGACCCGGCTTTTCACGTCCGATGCTCTCGTCTGCAGCAGGCGCTGTCCGCGTAGTGCCTGGCAGAGACTGGGTTTGGTCGCGCCATCGCGTGACGAGAGGCTCAGCGAGTCGGCGCTTCGTTCGTTAAACTGGTGCTCTCAACTTTCTTGAAACGCTTCCTCGCGCCTGCTGCGGATGGCTGGCAGGGCCACGGCGAGGATGAGGACAGCGGTAGCTGCCAGGAGAATCGCCGAAATAGGACGATGAATGAAGATCGAGAAATCTCCCTTGGAGATCACCATGGCTCGCCGGAAATTCTCCTCGATCATCGGGCCAAGCACGAAGCCGAGCAGCAACGGTGCCGGTTCGCATTCAAGCTTCTTCAGAGCGTAGCCGAAGAATCCGAAGCCGACCGCGAGGAACAGGTCGAAGACTGAATTCTGCACCGAATAGACGCCGACGCAGCAAAACAGCAGAATCGCCGGATAGAGCACTTTGTAGGGGACCGTGAGAAGCTTCACCCAGATGCCGACGAGCGGTAGGTTCAGGATCACCAGCATCAGATTGCCGATCCACATGGAGGCGATCAAACCCCAGAACAGGGAAGGGTTGCTGGTCATGACCTGGGGGCCAGGCTGGATGTTGTGAACGATCATCGCTCCCAGCATCAGCGCCATGGTCGCGCTTCCGGGAATTCCCAAGGTGAGCGTCGGAATGAATGCCGTTTGCGCCGCAGCATTATTGGCCGCTTCAGGGCCTGCAACGCCCTCAATCGCGCCTTTTCCGAACCTCTCGGGCGTCTTTGAAACTTTCTTCTCCAGGCTGTAGGCAAAGAAGGAGGACAGCGACAGGCCCGCTCCGGGGAGTACGCCAACAGCCGCACCGATGGCGCTGCCGCGCATCACAGCCGGCATCATCTGCTTGAAGTCGGAAAGAGACGGCCAGAGGTTAGTGATCTTGCCCGTGTAAGCCTCTCGAACTTCTTTGTGCTCCAAGCTGGCGATGATCTCGCCGAAGGCGAAGATGCCGACCGCGATCACAATGAAGTCCACTCCCTCCCAGAGTTGCGGCAGTCCGAAGGTGAAGCGCATCACGCCCGAGGCAACGTCCGTTCCTACGAGACCGAGCAGCAACCCGAGCACGATCATTCCGATTGCCTTGAGGAGCGGTCCCGATGCGAGGGAGACCGCACCAACCAGGCCCATGGTCATGAGCGAGAAATACTCCGCCGGACCGAATGCGAATGCAAACTCCGTGAGAGGCTTCGCAAAGGCTGCCAGGATCAGCGTTCCAACACAGCCGGCGAAGAATGAACCGAGAGCAGCGGTCGACAGCGCAACGCCCGCGCGCCCCTGCCGTGCCATCTGGTATCCATCGAGCACCGTGACCACTGAAGAGGTTTCACCCGGCAGATTGACCAAGATAGCCGTTGTGGATCCGCCGTACGCTGCACCGTAATAAATTCCGGATAGCATGATCAATGCGGATAGAGGCTCCAGTCCGAATGTGAAGGGCAGGAGCATCGAGATCGTGGCCAGCGGGCCCAGTCCGGGCAGCACCCCGATCAGAGTTCCCAGAAAACAGCCAACGAAGGCATAAAACAGGTTCTGCAGTGTCAGGGCGCTCGCAAACCCGAGCATCAGATTGTCGAATAATTCCATTGTAACCTCCTCAGCCCGCGATGAATGTCGGCCAAACTGGGAACTGGAGGTTCAGCGCATAAACGAAAACGACCAGAGAGAAGACGATCAGGACGAGTGTGTTGATGAGTGTCGCTCGCCACGTAAATTCGTGGCTGGCGAGACTTGACCCGATGATCAGGGCAACCGTCGACAGGACGAGACCAAGGGTGCCGAGCAACAGACCGAACACGAGCACCGAAGCGAGGATGATGAACAGAGGTCTGAGCGCCCAGTGCTCCATCTTCTGAGGCTCTGCATGGAGCCGAATGGCACCGAAGGCTACCATGATACCGATTATGGCCATGAGGACGCCGAGCCAGAATGGAAAGTAGCCGGGGCCCATCCGGGACGCAGTGCCCATCCGATATCCATAGGAAGCGACGGCAAAAGCGACCCCGAGTATGATGTACAGGAGGCCAGAGGCGAAGTCTTTCTGACGCACGATTTTCATTGCATTATCCAAAGACGCATGGTCGTCCTCTCCGCTCTTGGAAAAGCAGGCGAGGGCCGTGTGCAGCACAGCCTTGGCGTGCCGCACACTCACAGTTCCGCAGGCTGGATTTGCGCTGCTTCTTATTGAGCCTGGATGTTGGCCTTCTCAGCGATTGTACGCCACTTTTGGAGCTCGTCTTGAATGAGCTTGCCGAAGGCTTCCGCGGACATCGGTGTCGGTCGGGCAGCATCGCGAGCAAGGAATTCCTTGGTCGCCTCTGTTCCCAGGACCTTGTTGATGTCGGCATTGATCTTATTGATGATCCCATCAGGGGTGCCGGCTGGCGCGAGAATTCCCCACCATTGCTCGACATCGACGCCCTTGACGCCAGCCTCCGCGGCTGTCGGGATTTCAGGAGCGACGCTGGCGCGCTGATCGCTGGTAACGACCAGCCCTCGCAGCTGACCGCCACGGATGAGCGGTAGGGCTTGAGTCATGCTGCTCATGAAGAGGTCCGAATGACCGCCGATCACGTCGGTCATGGCTTCCGAGCCGCCCTTGTAGTGGACCGGCACCATCTTGATTCCGGCGCTCTGCGCGAAGAGTTCGGCTCCGAACTGGTTGACAGTGCCGACGCCGGACGTGGCGTAGGTCAATTCCTTGGCCTTCGCCGTTTCCAGGAACTCCTGAACGTTCTTGGCCGGTACGGCTTTTCCAACCACCATAACCAGCGGGACCTTGCCGATCATGGCGACCGGCTTGAAGCCCTTGACCGGATCGAACGGCAGATTCTGCTGCACGGCCGGATTCATCGTGAAGGTCACGGACGCGATCAACAGCGTATGCCCGTCCGGAGACGCCTTGGATACATGGGCGGATCCGATCGCAGCCCCGGCGCCCGGCATATTCGATACAACGACCGGCTGCCCCCACATCTTGCCGAGATTGTCTCCCAAGTGGCGCGCCAGGATGTCGTTCGATCCGCCCGCAGCGAATGGAACGACCAGGGTAACGGGCTTTGTCGGGAATTGCTGTGCAAAAGCCGTGGTCGCGAATGTCATTGCCGCTGCTGTAAGAGCGTATCTGACGAATTTCATGGACTCCCTCCGAAATGATCATGTGATATTTTATTGCGAACGCTGCTTTTGCATTGTGCAGGGCTCGCCGATGTCTTCGCATCGATTCAAAGGCTTTGCGGGACGGAGGTATATCGTCCCTCTATGCCAATGGCGGTATGAGAAGCTGATGGAGACGGCCTGTCGAATAAAAAATCCACCATCAGCCATAAAGCCGGCTTCTACAGATGCTCTTCCCGGACCGTCTGTTTGAGATGATCGATAAAGTCATTCACGACGACCGATTGAGGGGCGGCCTTGGGTCGGATGAGCAGGGTTTTGGCCTCGATGCGAGGGTTCAGGTTTCGGACGACAAGGCCTGGAATTCCCATCGTGCCCACCAGAAGGGGGTCGACGAGTGCAACGCCGGCACCAAAGCGCGCGAGCATGATGCCGGTCAAGGAGACGCTCACCTGGACAACGATGTTAGGCGCAATCCCGGCTTCGCTGAGCGCACGGTCGACATAGGGGCGGAAGACGATTTGGGGCAGGTAGGTGATGATGGGATAGGGGGCGAGATCCTTGATATTGATCTCGTCGAGTTCGGCCAAAGGATGATCTTCCGGCATGACACAGGCAATGCTCCAACTCATGAGCACCTCCGTGTCCACCGCCGAACTGACGATCGGCTCGTGCGCGATTCCGATCTCGACCTCGCGGTTGATCACCCGGTCGAGAACTTGCGGAGACGTGAGCGACTGGAGGGTGCACTGCACCCGCGGCCTCTTTGCCACGAAGGTTGCGACAGCCTTTGCCAGATATCCGTTGGCAATGGGAAAAGCCGCCGCGACGGGAAGAGTGCCGAGCCGGCCGCCTACCAGGTCCTGGGTAAGCCGTCCCACGGCCTCGATTCGACCGAAGATCTCGGCGACGTCCGGGAAGATGGCCTGGGCCTCGTCGGTCGGCTGCAGCCGGCCGCCGACTCTGTTGAAGAGCTTCATCTTCAACCGGCTTTCACAGTGCTTCAGCACGGTGCTGATGGCAGGCTGCGTCACATTGAGCAGTTGCGCGGCTCCCGTGACCGAACCGGTTACCATGATGGCGTAGAAGACCTCCATCTGTCGAAGGTTCATCATCCTCGCTGCTTCCTCCCGTCGAATTCACCCTTAGCAGGGGCATTATTAGAATTTATGTTTGTGCTCGGATAAGTGATTAGACATTGATATGGATCGGGCAAATGATCAACCGCCCGGAGCTCCGGCATGGATGCGCCAGGCCCATGCCGGATGCATTGTCTTTCGTCGGGGCTGCGAGATACCCGGTGCGGAGGAGGGTAGCCGTACAGAATGGATATGAAGAGCAGCAAGCTGAGGCTCAATGACGAGGGGATGGTGCAGGGCTCACCGGAATCGAGGGTCAGCGTCCGTGAACTGTTCTGGGCCTTTCTGCTGGTCGGACTCTCGGGCTTCGGCGGCGTTCTCCCCTTTGTCCGCCATATGCTCGTCGACAAACGCCGCTGGCTCACTCCTGCCGAATTCACGGAGGTGCTGGGACTTTCCCAGCTGCTTCCAGGCCCGAACGTCGTGAACATCAGTATCTATGTCGGGGCGCGCTTCGCGGGTGCTGTCGGCGCTTCGGCCGCTTTCCTGGGGATGATGGTGGCCCCCATCGCAATTGTCCTCTGCCTCGGCGCCGCCTATACCCGTTATGGCGACCTTCCGGCTGTCGCGAACGCTTTCCGCGGGGTTGCCTCCGCGGCTGCCGGGCTCGTCGTCGCAATGGCGATCAAGATTGCCTGGCCGGTGCTCCGCTCCGGGCGCGCCATCGTCAGCGCCGCTCTTGTCGTCGGTGCGATCGTGGTGATCAAACTACCACTCGTCTGGACACTCGCCATCATGGCGCCGGTCAGTGTCCTCTGGATCTGGTGGAAAGCGCCATGAGCGACAATGACAGCCTGTGGGGATTCGTTCTCCACCTCTCGCTCCTGTCTCTAATAGCCATAGGCGGGGTGAATTCCGTCCTCCCCGAGCTTCATCGCTTCGTCGTCCTTGATCATCCATGGATGACGAACGAGCAGTTCACCGCTCTTTTCGCGCTCGCCCAGGCGGCTCCGGGCCCGAACGTGATCTTCGTCACCCTGATCGGCTGGCAGGTTGCCGGCCTGGTCGGCGCCCTTGCGGCGACGATCGCAATTTGCGGTCCGGCAACGATCATCGCGTATGTGGGCACACGCCTGTCGACTCAGTGGCAGCATCTCAAATGGTTCAGAATGCTGCGGAGCGGGCTTGTCCCCCTGACGACAGGATTGATGATCGCCAGTGCGTGGCTTCTCACGGTCGCATCCGCTCAGAATGTTTTCAGCTACGTCATTACAGCCGTAACAGCTTTCGTGATGCTGACGACGCGGATCAATCCGCTGTGGCTCCTCGCGCTCGCAGGGGGAGCTGGCGCTGCAGGGTTCCTCTGAGCGACCCTCGTTCGTCATAAATCGAATTAATGAGCAGCTGCGACTTAATGATTGGACGTTGATCCTCATCGATTGAATGCTCCAGGCCAATCATCCACCTGATGCAGGGGCCTGAATAATGACGACGGTGACAATCGGCATCATCGACCCGTTCCACCAAAAGAGCATCGAGACAATCGAGGCTGCAATCCCGGCCGAATGGCGACTCAGCATCGCCAAAGGACAGAATATCGACGAGAAGGCGCGAGCACTTGGTGAGGCGGATATCGTCTTCGTGATGGCTGCGCCGATGCCTGCCTCGCTCATCGATGCGGCACCGCGCCTGAGGTTCATTCAGAAGCTCGGGGCCGGTATCGACCGGATCGATCTCGACCAATGTGCTGCACGCGGAATTGGCTTGGCGCGCCTCCAGGCCGGGAACTCGATACCCGTGGCAGAGCATACCCTTCTCCTGATGCTCGCCGCGTGCCGGCGTCTTCCGCTGCTCGATCGGCAGACGCGCGCGGGCGGATGGGACAAGGAGGCAGCGCGCGGAGTGAGCCGGCAGATCAACGGCAAGACTGTCGGGATTGTCGGCTTCGGCGCGATCGGACAGGCTGTCGCCAAGCTGCTCACGGGCTTCGGTGCGAACATCCTCTACTACGATCCACGGCGGGCCGGTTCCGAGCTCGAGAGGGAATTGCAGGTGACTTACGTATCCCTCGACGAGTTGACCGCGCAGTCGGACATCGTGTCCCTCCATCTCCCGCTGATGAAGGAGACGGCTAAGGTTTTCGACGCAGGACGTCTTGCCGCAATGAAGCCTGGATCGATCCTGATCAACTGCGCCCGCGGCGGTCTCGTCGACGAGACCGCTCTGCACGATGCGCTCGTCGGAGGACACATTTTTTCGGCCGGAATCGACGCCTTCGAGCAGGAGCCGCCGGTCGGGAGCCCGTTGCTCCTTCTCGATCAGACCATCGTCACTCCGCACACCGCCGGTGGCACGATCGACAATTTCAAGCCCGTCGTGGAGCGGGCGGTGCGCAACACCCAGCTCTTCCTCTCCGGAGAGGATATCCTTGCACAGGATTTGGTGCTGGCCCCGCGCCGGTCGGCAGCGTGACGTCATGACGATGGAAGGCTCCACGGTGGTCAAGAGGAAAAACGGCATGGGTCTGCATCCCTTCATGATCGGCAACCGGTGGCGTGAAGGCCAGGGGACGCCGTTCGCCACGGTGAATCCCAGCGACGGGACCGAGGTTGCCCGGATTGCCGGTGCGGCCCCTGCGGATATCGATGACGCTGTGAAGGCGGCACGCGCGGCTTTGAACGACCCGGCCTGGGCCGGGTTGAGACACCATGAGCGTGCTGCCCTGCTCTACCGCATGGCGGACCTTGTGGCCGCGAACGCCGGGCATCTTGCACGCGTGCAGATGGAAGACAACGGCAAGACTTTTGCGGAGTGTCTGTCCCAGGCGAAGAGCGCCGCCGCCACGTTCCGCTACTACGGCGCGGCCTGCGAGACTTTCGAAGGCGAACTCACGACCCAGCGTGGCCCCAGTGTCACGATGACCGTCTACGAGCCTGTCGGAGTGATCGCTGCGATCACGCCCTGGAACTCGCCGCTGACGCTTGAAGCGCAGAAGCTCGCTCCCATTCTTGCCGCCGGAAACACCGTCGTTCTCAAACCATCGGAGGTGACGCCCCGCATCGCGCTCGAGTATGCGCGGCTTGCCATCGAGGCCGGGTTCCCGTCGGGCGTCATGAATGTCGTGACCGGCGCAGCCGATGTGGGGCGCGCCATGGTCGAGCATACCGGCATTGACATGGTGAGTTTCACCGGAGGAACGGCCGCCGGACGTGCCATCGCGGCGGCGGCTGGACAGCGGCTCAAGCCGGTTGTGCTCGAACTCGGCGGCAAGTCGCCTCACATCGTCTTTGCCGATGCGGATCTCAAGAAGGCGCCGAAGGGCGTGGCCGACGGGATCTTCTCGGGCGGAGGCCAATCCTGCATCGCCGGATCCCGCGTTTTCGTGGAAGCATCGATCTTCCAGACCTTCATGGAGGCCTTCCAGACGGCCGCCCGGGACTACACGCTGGGGGCACCCGACAACCCTTCGACCCGAATGGGCCCGATGGTGAGCTTCAACCATCGTGAACACGTCGCCCGGGCTGTTGAACTCGCCCGCGAGGAGGGGGCGCAGATCCTCGTCGGCGGCGATCTGCCGACCGGGGAGGCATTCAAGAACGGCGCTTACTATCCGGCGACCGTCATCAGCGGCGTCACAAACCAGTCACGGGTCTGCCAGCAGGAGATTTTCGGGCCCGTCGCCGTCGTCCTGCCGTTCGAGAGCGAGAGCGATCTGATCGAGCAGGCCAACGACACGGAATTCGGTCTCGCAGCCGGCCTCTGGACGAGTGACTTCGCGAAAGCCTGGCGCGTGGCGCGGGCGATTCAGGCCGGAACGGTCTGGATCAACACCTACAAGGAAACATCGATTTCGACTCCCTTCGGCGGCTTCAAGCAGAGCGGGCTTGGTCGCGAGAAGGGGCTCGACGGCATGCGAACCTACATGGAGCCGAAAGGCCTCTATTGGCACGTGGGCTGATGCAGCCGGCCTGCCGGTCACAAAAAATCTTACACATCTGCCCGCTTGAGGAAGCGGGGCGCAAAATTTCGGGAGGATTATGAATGTCGACGACCGTTGAAGTCATGGCCGATGCTTTCAAGGAAGCCGGCACGCCATTTCTCGTAGGTCATCCGGGTGGCGAGTCCGTCGAGCTGATGGAGGCTGCGCGCCAGCGCGACATGCGCTTCATCCTGATGAAGCAGGAAACGGCCGGCGCGATGCTCGCGGCGACCTGGGGCGAGATCACGGGCTCTCCGGGCGTCTGCCTCTCGACGCGCGGCCCCGGCGCGGCGAACATGGTGAACGGCGCCGCACACGCGTTTCTCGACCGTGCTCCTCTCATCCTTCTCACGGACCGCTATTCGCAGCCCGCTCACGAAGTCGGTCTGCGGCAGCGCATCGACCAACTCGCAGTCTATGCGCCCCTCGTCAAATGGGGAACGACGGTCGATGCGCGGACGATCCGCCAGCAGCTTCGCCGTGCGATGCGCACGGCGACGGCGCCCGCCCCTGGGCCGGTGCAGTTCGACATTCCTCAAAGCGAGACAACCAAGGAGGCCACGCCGCTCCTGGCCGAGCCGCCATTGATGCCGAACCTTCTTTATCCGGAGCCGGATGCGGCAGCCCTGAAGCCGATCGTCGATCGGGTGCGGGCTGCCCGCAAGCCGATCATCCTCGCAGGTCTCGGGATACTGTGGGACAGAGCGTCGGGCGAACTCGTCGCGCTCGCCGAGCAACTCGGTGCGCCGGTTCTCGTCACGTCCAAGTGCAAGGGGGCCATCCCGGAGGATCATCCTCTGCGCGCCGGCTGCATCATCGGCGGCCTGATCGAGCGCAAGCTCGTGAGCGAAGCGGACCTGATCATCACGGTCGGTCTGGACGGCGTCGAGTTGCAGCCCAAGGCCTGGCCCTACACGACACCTCTCGTGGCCCTGTCCAGCACTCCGTCTCTTGACGCACTCGTCCCGGCCGAGATCGAGGCGATCGGTGACCTGAAGGTTCTCCTGAACAAGATCACCGACCTATGCGCGGGTGGAAGCAACTGGGGCGAGCGGGCCGCGTCCGTTTTCCGCCAGGATGTCACCGATGCTCTCAATACCCCGAGCAGGGGGTTGTCGCCGCAACGGGCGATGGAGGTTGCGCGCGCCATCCTGCCGCGTGACACCATCGCGACCTGCGACGCCGGTGCAAGCCGTCTCCTGGTCGTGCAGAAATGGCAATCCTACGGACCGCGCGAGTTCCTGACCTCCAACGGCCTCGGCTCGATGGGATATGCGGTTCCCGGCGCATTGGCCGCGCGCCTTGCTCATCCGAACCGCCCGGTCGTCGCCTTCACCGGAGACGGTGGTTTCCTGATGGCCGTCGCCGAGCTCCAGACGGCAGTTCGCGAAAACCTGCCCATCATCGTCGTCGTTCTCGACGATCAGCAGATCGGGTTGATCCGCGTGAAGCAGGAAATCAAGGGCCTTCCGCTGCACGGTGTCGGGGTCGGCGGCTGCGATTGGGAGAAGGTGGCCCAGGGCTTCGGAGCGGACGGTGTCACGGTCGATACGGAGAACGGCTTGCAGGATGCGCTCGGTGCCGCCCTGAAAACCGGCCGGACGACGGTGATCGGCGTCAGGATCGACGGCTCCGGCTATGTCGAACAGTTCAACGCCCTGCGCGAGCTCTGATCGGCGATGCTGATCGATCTCACCGGCAGAACCGCAATCGTCACCGGGGGCAGCGAAGGTCTCGGCAAGGCGATTGCGGCCCGTCTCGCGAGGTCGGGCGCACACGTGGTCGTCCTGGCCCGGCGCGAGGACGTGGTGAATATCGCCGTCCAGGACATGCGCCGGGAGGCGGTCGGTCAGGTCGTAGGGCATGCCTGCGACGTGACCGACGACCGCCGCGTGGAGGAGGTTGTCGCCGCAACCGTTGCCGAGTTCGGCGCGGTCGACATCCTCGTCAACAACGCGGGCAGCTCAAGCCGCAGCCCTTTCGAGGGGCTGAGCCGAGACGGCATGATCGCCGACATGGACCTGAAGCTCTTCGCGGCCGTCAACCTCGCCCAGAAGGTCGTGCCGGGCATGAAGGAGAGGCGCTGGGGGCGGATCATCAACGTGGTCAGCGCCAACGGAAAAGCTCCGAAGGCCGCCAGTGCTCCGACCACCTTGAGCCGATCCGCCGGAATGACCCTGACGAAGGTCATGTCCCAGGAGCTCGCGCCCTGGAACATCCTCGTCAACGCTCTCTGCGTCGGCATCATCAAGAGCGGGCAGTGGGAGCGTCGGCACAGGCGCGATGCACCGGACATGCCTTTCGAAAAATACCTTGAGCCGCATGCGCGACCGGTGCCGCTCGGACGGTTCGGGGAGCCTGAGGAGTTCGCCAATGTGGCCTGTTTCCTCGCATCGGATGCCGCATCCTACGTGACCGGGACAGCCATCAATGTCGATGGCGGCCTATGTCCGGTCACCTGAACATTCAAACAAAGGGGGATCATGTCGTCATGAATTTCGAACTCACCGCCGAGCAGCGCAGCATCGTCGGCACCATTCGTGAGGTCACGCAGGGCGAGTTCAAGGGGCGAGCCCAGCGTTATATGGACGGCAGCTTCCCGTGGGAGAATATCCGCCGCCTGGCGGAAATCGGGGTTCTCGGCATGGCGGTGCCCGAGGAATACGGCGGCTCGGGCATGAACGTCTTCGATACGGCGCTGGTGCTCGAGGAAATCGCCAAGGGATGTTACGTCACCGCGATGGCGGTCCTCGGCGAAGTGGGGTCGCAGACCCGCATCATCGCGACATATGCTCCCGAAGCGTTCAAACGGCGCATCCTGCCGGCCGTTTGCAGCGGCGACGCGATCCTGGCGATCTGCATGACCGAGCCGCACGCGGGAACGGACGTCGCCAACTATCGCACCAACACCACCATCAAGGGTGACAAGGCCATCGTGAAGGGCGTGAAGACGCTCATCAGCCGCGTGGATGAGGCCGCCGCGTTCGTCATTTTCAGCCGTATCGACAATCAGCCAGGACGCGAGGGCATCGGCTGCGTCCTCATCGAGAAAGGCACCCCGGGACTTGAGATCACGGCCCGCTATCACACGATGGGCGGCGAGAACCTGGCGGAAGTGCAGTTCAACGATTGCGAGATCCCTCTCGAGAACGTGGTGATCCGGGAGGATGGCTTCCGCAAGCTTCTCTCCGCCTTCAACACGCAGCGCTGCCTCAACCCCAGCATCTCGCTCGGACTGGCCGAGGGTGCGTTCGAGGAATCGGTGCGCTATGTCCGGGAGCGTACGGCCTTCGGTCGGCGGATCGGCGACTTCCAGGGAATGCGCTGGAAGCTTGCCGAGATGTATCGTGACATCGAGGTCGGGCGCAGCGTCCTCTACCGGGCCTGTGCCAGCGCGAACCCGTTTCCGGATCCGCACCAGGCTGCACTTGCCAAGATGTATTGCAACGAGATGTCCATCCGCGTGACCAGCGAGGCCATCCAGGTCCATGGCGGATACGGCTTCACGGACGAGTACGCGGTATCGAGACTCTATCGCGGCGCGCGTTACGGCACTCTCGGCGGGGGCACGACGGAAACGCTCAAGGATCTCGTCGGCAAGAGGATCATGGCCGATTTCGATGAGGTAGACGGTTTTCTGGGAATGGGAACGTTCTGATGAGCATGGCACACGGCAATGCTGGAGTCGAGGCCCAAGCGTCGGCGGTGCCGGCTCACCAGGGCTATCCCTTCTCCGGTCTGGTGGTCCTCGATCTGTCCCACATCTACAATGGCCCTTACGCCACCTTCCTCATGGCGATGGCCGGAGCCGAGGTCATCAAGATCGAGCCGCATGGCGGCGAGCATCTCCGGGTGCGCGCCGCTCTCGGCGGAGCGGCTCTGCCGTTCGCCATGCTGAACGGCAACAAGAAATCGGTGACGCTCGATCTGAAGTCGAAGCGCGGACGCGAGCTTTTTCTGCAGATGATCCGCTCAGCGGATGTGCTCGTGGAGAATTTCGCTCCGGGCGTGACAGAGCGGCTCGGCATCGGCCCCGAGGTGCTGCGGGCCGAAAACCCAAGCCTGATCTACGCCTCCAGCACCGGCTACGGGCGCTCGGGGCCCTATCGCGATTATCCGGCGATGGACATTACCGTGCAGGCGATGTCCGGCATCATGAGCATCACCGGCTTTCCTGACAGCCCGCCGGTGAAGTCCGGTCCTGCGCTCTGCGACTTCTTCGCCGGCATCCATCTCTATGCCGGTATCGCCACGGCGTTGTATGAGCGGGAAAAGACCGGGCGTGGGCGCCTCGTCGAGGTTTCGATGCAGGAGGCCGTCTATGCGTCGTTGAGCTCCAATCTTGCGCTCTATCACGGTAGCGGCGGCGAGGTGCCGGTGCGCACCGGCAACCGGCATGGAGGATTGGCGGAGGCTCCTTACAACGTCTACCCGACCAGTGACGGACATGTCGCCATCATCTGCAACAACAACCGTCACTTTCATGCGCTGCTCAACGCGATGGGCCGCGAGGATCTGCAAGACGATCCCCGTTTCCAGGATCTCAAGTCGCGAGTGGCGCATATCGACGAAATCGATGAGCTCGTCGCCGATTGGACGCGGCGGCACACGAAGACCGAGCTTGTCGAGCGGCTCCTCGCCCATCGTGTTCCTCACGCGCCGGTTCGCGACCTGAGTGAGGTCGTCAACGATCCGCACATGCACGCCCGTGGGAGCCTGCAATGGATCAATCATCCGCAATACGGCCGCATGGTCGTGCAGAACAGCCCGATCCGGTACGAGGGAGTGACGCCCATGCCTCTCGAGCCGAGCAGCGCGCTTGGGGCCCAGAACAGCGAGGTCTTCCGCGAGAGGCTGGGTCTGTCGGAACAGGAATTCGAAGAGCTTCGCCGTGAGGGCGTGATCTGATCTCGGAGTTCGGGAAGAAGCTTCCATAGGGAGGGGTGGCGACACATCGTCACCACCCCTTCATCGTCATGCTCAAAGTTCTACAGGGCCATCAACGACCAAGAGGGGAGGCTGCCCGGCCTTGGCGGCCTCCTTCTGAAGCGCCGCGATGTCGATGGCGTTGTAGGGAATGCCTGTGCGCTCGCGCGTGGCTTCGAGGCGGGATTCCATTTCGCCCGGCATCAGGATCTCGTCGAAACCTTCAGCCTTGGGGCAATCGTGCACGCGCCGGACGAGCGTATCCATCCGATGGCGGAACTCCTCCCGAGTGACGAACAGGTCCGGTTTGATCGCGAGGAAGAAGTGACCGACATCCTGGGGGCGGTCGAACACCTCGAACTGATTGGCGACGTCTCCGGCATAGGCGGCTCCGGACAGGACCCCGCCGAGGACGTCCATCAGCATGGATAGGGCCGAGCCCTTCGGGCCGCCGATCGGCAGCACGACCCCGCCGTTGAGGGCCGCGTTGGGATCGGTCGTCGCGCGGCCGTCGGCATCGAGGGCGTAGCCGAGAGGGATTTCCTGACCGAGCTTCGCCGCACGCCGGATCTTGCCGCGGGCAGCGACGGCCGGCGACATGTCGAGAACATACGGCACCTCGGATCCACCCGGAACGCCGGCGGCAAGAGGGCTGGTGCCGAGCAGGGCCTGACGGCCACCCCAGGGCGGCATGGCCGGCGAAGCATTCGTAAAGACGAGCGAGATGAACCCGGCCTCGACCGCCTGCAACACGTAGCAGGCGGCCATCCCGAAATGGGTGCTGCGTCGCGCGGAAACGAGGCCGATGCCGAACTCCCGCGCCATCTCGATCGCTTCGGCCATCGCGCGGGAGGCGACCACGAACCCGAAGGCATTCTGGCCGTCGAGAAGGCCCGCAACAGGGGTCACCTTCTGCAGGGAAAGCGACGGCTTCGCATTGATCAGCCCACTGCGCACACGCTTGAGGTAGTGGGGGAGGTATTGCAGTCCATGGGTATCGACGCCGCGCAGGTCGGCCCTGACGAGGCAGTCCGCGACTGTTCTCGCATCCTCCTCAGGCAAACCATTGGCCACCAGAATGCGCGCCGCGAAGGCTCTCGCATCATCGGCCTTCGCATAGAGCCGGCCGGGGTGCGGATTGGTCTGCGTCGCTGCGGCGGTTGTCATGGCATGTCTCTCTCGTTGGCTAAAGTGCGGGGAACTGGCGCTAGAACCCGTAGAGGCGGGCAGGGTTCTCGACGAGAATCCGCCTCATCAGATCGGCGTCGCCCATCCAGGCGTTGAGCCTGTTCAAGGCGAGGCCGTCGTCATCGGTATGAAACGGCTCCATGCGGTTCGGATCCCGTGCGATCCCCGGTCTCGCGCCGGGATGAGGCCAGTCGCTCCCCCACAGGAGACGTTCGGGATTCGCGCTTGCCAGGATCTTTGCGATCTCGCCGGCATCCGCATGGTCCGGCAGGTCGGAAATGCGGCGCGGCGCCGAGAGTTTCACATAGGCTTTCCCCGAATGCATCAGGGAAAGCAGAGCTGCGAGGTGCGGCTGGTCCGGGCCCTTCGCGCCCCTGATCCGTGCGAAGTGATCGAACACAACCGGCACGGGAAGACCGGAGATGACGTCGTGCAAGGCAGCGATGACGCCCAGATCGGCATAGATCTGGATATGCCAGCCCAAGGGGGCCGCCTGCGCAGCGGTCTCCTCGAGATGTCTGCGCGCCGCTAGAGGGTCGGTCACGCCTGCCGTCTCGAGGTTGATCCGAAGACCGCGGATACCCGCCTCCTGCAAGTCGTGCAGCGTTTCCGCCGAAGCCCTGGCATCGACGACTGCCACACCTCGGGCCTTGCCGCCCAGCTGGCGCAGGGCGTCGAGCATACAGGAGTTGTCGGTCCCATAGGGACTCGGCTGCACGATCACGACGCGATCAAGCCCTAACGTCCGCTGATGGGCAATCAAATCCGCGAGAAGGGCTGCCCCCGGCATGTAGAGCCGGTCATGAGACAGGCGGAAGCGGTCATGGGGGCCAAAGACATGGACATGGCAGTCGCATGCGCCTGCCGGAACATCGAAGTCAGGCCTGGTATGCTCCACCCCGAGCACGGGACCGGTCGCAGTATTGGGCAATGCGCTCACGGCTGGAGTTCCGCGACCTGGCGTGCGCGCTGCGTCGCCGCTCCAAGCAGGAAAGCCAGGTCCGTGCCCGTCGACACATATCTGGCGCCCATCTGCACGAATTCGGCCACAAGATCCTGGCGCGACGAGAGGCCTCCGACGCCTGCATGCTTGCCGTGCTTGCGGCAGGCGGCGATGGTCCGCTCGTATGCCTCGCGGACCTTGGGGTGATCGAACTGGCCCGCCACATCCATGTCGGCCATCAGGTCGTTGGTCCCGATCAGGACGAGATCCACCCCCGCGACCGCCATGATCTCCTCCGCATTCAGAACTGCCTCGGCGGACTCGAACTGCACGATGACCATGGTAGCCTCGTTCATGGCCGCGAAGGCCTGGGCCGCCGGGAAGGAGCGGAACTGGAGATGCGGCAATCCTCCCGAAACGCCGCGCTGACCCAGCGGAGGGAACTTTGCGGCATTGACAATGGCGCGGGCCTCGTCGGCGGTCCTAACGTCCGGCGCGATCACGCCCATTGCACCGCCGTCCAGGGCACGGGCGATGTATTCGGGCCTATTGGCGGGAAGTCGCACGAAGGGAGCGATCCCCGCTTCGAGCGCCATCATGCAGATCTGGCCGGTGGTGTCGAAGCTGAAGCTCGAATGTTCGAGATCGACATAAATCGCGTCGAAGCCTGCGGTCTTCGCGATTCGGACGATCTCGACCCCCCTGACCAGACGCGCGGTCATCGAGGAGACCACCTCGCCGCGGGCCAGTTTGCTTCTGAAGTTATTGTGCAGGATGCTTGCAAGATCGGCCGTCATGACATTCTCCCCGAGGCAGGTTTCATTATCGCAAGAAGTGAACCTCTGTCCGGAAACAGGTCCAATCATATCCTCGGGTGAAACTATAAACGGCTTTTATGTGGTCGTGTCGGGGGCTCTTCGTTGATGAACTGGGATTTTATCCCGCTTTACGAAAGCACCAGTTCTCCATCACGAGAGGTTATGCTCTCTGTTCATTTTCTTATTGGACCGTGTTGGAAGTCGGGGGAACACTTCCCGGCAAGAGCCGGAGCCACCGGTACAATTCGGCCGGAGGGAGGATGGAGATGTCTCGAGGGACGTTCGACCTGCATCTGCACGAGGGACAGGGAGCGAGGAGGGCTCAGGCAGCATGTTTCCGGGGAGAGGCTTCTGCCTGATCGGAGCGAGAACCATTGTGCGCCGGAGCTTGCAGCCGTAGCGAAGGTCCCTGCAGAGATCTGTCAAGAGAAAGACAAGAGGAAGAGAGATGATACGCCGCCGCGAATTGATCCTTGGAGCCCTGAGTCTTCCGGCGCTGTCCAAGACCTCCCTCGCTCAAGAAGTGTCAAAGATCACCATCGTGATGCAGCACGGGCTGCCGTATCTGCCGCTGATGGTCATGGACAGCATGAAGCTCGTCGAAAAGAACGTCGGAAAGGCGGGTCTTGCCAATCTCCATATCGACTACAGGACCTTGGGCGGAACCTCGTCACTGATCGATGCGCTTATCAGCGGTCAGATGCAGTTCGGCGTCACGGGTGTCCCGGGATTGGCGACATTGTGGGATAAAACCGTGGGTACCGCCCACGAGGTCCGGGCCCTGTGCGCAGCGCAGTCGATGCCTTACATCCTCGTGACGAACAACTCTGCCGTGAAGTCGGTCGGGGATTTCACCGACAAGGACAAGATCGCTGTTCCGAGCATCAAGGTTTCGGCCCAGGCAGTCTGCCTGCAGATGGCAGCAGCGAAGGAATGGGGCCAAGACCACTATGCGAAGCTCGATCCACTGACGATCACCCGCTCGCACCCGGATGCGGCAATGGCAGTGATGTCGAAATCGAGCGAGATTAACAGCCATTATGCGGCGGCGCCCTTCTACTATCATGAACTCGATACACCAGGCATCCACAGGGTGCTCAGCTCCTACGACACGCTGGGCGGAGCGACGACGAACGGCGTCGTGCTGACGTCGAAAAAATTCTGCGAGGCAAATCCCAAGATAACAGCTGCTGTGTATGAGGCCTTCGCGGAGGCGAATGCCTTCATCAACGCGAACCATGACGCTGCTGCGGAACTCTACATCAAGATGACGAATGAGAAGCGCGCGGTGAAGGACGATATCGTCAAAATGATCGCCGACAAGGATAACGTTTGGACGACGGTGCCGCAGAACTGCATGAAATTCGTCGAATTCATGCGCTCCGTCGGTACGCTCAAGAACACGCCGTCGTCCTGGAAGGACCTGTTCATGCCCAACGCCCATGAGCTTGCAGGAACCTGATGCTAGAGCCTTTCCCATGAACTTCGGTTCATGGAAAAGGCCCCTGTTGTTTGAGAAAGACGCCTTTTCTTCGCAAAACCGGCATCCACTTTTGCCGAAATGGCTCTAGCGCATCGTGCGGGCCCGGCGGGCCGCGCGAGCGAAAAGTGGACCCGGTTTTCACGAACGTGGCCTTCCGGGTCCGCTTAATTATCGACCCGGAAGAGCGATACAGCAACAGACCATTGGCCTGGGCCTATACCGCTAGGATTGTCGATCCGGTCGTTTTGCGTGCCTGTAGATCTCGATGTGCCTCGGCGGCATCCTTCAATGGATAGACCTGGTTAACCTCGATCTTGACCGCACCCGAGAGAACCGCATTGAACAGCTCTTGAGCCATCGCCAGAAGGTCGGAGCGCTTGTCGGTGTACGTTTTCAGAGTAGGGCGTGTGACGTAAAGCGAACCTTTTTGCGCGAGCATGTTGAGATCGACGGGGGCGACGGGTCCGGATGACTGTCCGAACAGCACCATGAGACCGCGCGGCCTGAGGCAGTCGAGCGAGGCCATGAAGGTATCCTTTCCGACGGAGTCATAGACCACCGGCACCATCTCGTTCCCTGTAATCTGCCTCAGCCTCTCAACGAAATTCTCGCGTGTATAGACGATCGGGTAATCGCAGCCGTGGGCTTTCGCGAGTTCAGCTTTCTCATCGCTCCCGACCGTGCCGATAACGGTGGCACCCAGTGATTTCGCCCATTGACAGGCAATCAGGCCGACTCCTCCCGCCGCAGCGTGGAATAGAATCGTATCTCCCGGCTTGACCTGATAGGTCTGCCGGATCAGGTACTGGGCTGTCATTCCCTTGAGCATCATGGCGGCAGCCTGCCCGTCCGAAATGCCGTCCGGCAACACGATCAAGCGGTCTGCCGGCATGATACGCTCCTCGGAATAAGCCCCGAGAGGCCCGCCCGAATACGCGACCCGATCGCCCACCTTCACTTCGGTAACGCCTGGGCCGATGTCCTCGACGAGGCCGACCGCTTCGGTGCCGAGTCCGCTCGGCAGGGGAGCCGGGTTCAGGCCGGAGCGTACATAAATGTCGAGGTAATTTACCCCGACGGCGCGATGCCTGAGCCGCACCTCGCCCGGGCCGGGCTGGCCGACCTCGATCTCCTCCCAGACGAGAACGTCCGTTCCGCCTGTCTGATGGAAGCGAATAGCGTGAGCCATGATGATTTTCCCTTTGGGTTCGACGTTCGGGCTATGCCGGAAACAGGTTGATGGGCTGCGCAATGTTCACGCCGCTCTCTTCGGTGACGCCCGCATGGACAATGAGGCCGTTCAGGCCCCGTCGCAGCGGCGGGGACCTTGGAGGAGAGGAGGGTCTTTTACGGGGAGAGACGTCGGGGGCGTCCATTATTGCGCTCCAATGCGATTCATGTCCCGGCGCCACGCCAGGTAGTCGGCAAATGCTTCCGCCTCCCGATATCGCACTTCGTATCCAAGGTCCGCCTGGAGCCTCTTGATCGAGAACGGCGGCCGCGGGACCGGAGCCTGCCTGCCGACGTTCGCTTCGTCCGGGCGATCGACGACCTCGTAAGAAAAGAATGGGTAGATGTGCCGCAGCCGTTCGCACCACGTGATTGCGGACCAACGCTGACCGCTGCCAACGTGATAAAGCGGCTGCGGAACGGAAGGAGCATTCAGAAGGCGGATGACCGCGTCGGCCACGTCGCACGCGTAGACCCAGTCGGCGGGAAGCGTCCTGCCGAAGGCGGCATGCCCACCCGCCTCTGCAAGCTGCATGAGCACCAGGGGGATGCTCAACGTATCGCGAACGCTGGTGTCGTATTCCCAGCGCCCGAAGACCACGCCGAGCCTCGCGACGACGACATCCAGGCCGCGCGTCGCGCGGTAACGAAGGGCTGCCCGCTCCGCCGCGTATTTCGTGATCCCGTAAAGGGAATCCGGGACCGGAACATCGGCGTCCTCGTCCAGCGAGCCTTCCTGTTTCACACTCGCCCCGTAGACCGAGCCGCTCCCGAGCTGCACAACCCGCTCTGCGCCGCACTGCAACGCCGCTTCCAGAACTCCGATGGTTCCACCGAAATTGACAGCCGCGATCAGGGAGGCCTGCTGGGCTTCCCGGCCGAGGGCCGCCGTGATGGCGGCGCCGTGAACGACGCGCCGCACCCGGTGTTCCCGCATCGTCTCCACCAAGGCGTCCCTGTCCCGCACGTCGCCGATCTTCACCGCCATGCGGCCGGGAAGGGCCCCCAGCCGGTCCATGGCCCAGGCCGGCGGAGCCTGCAGGCCATACGAGACCACCGATGCGCCCGCCGTGAGCAATTGCTCGGCGATGTTCAGGCCGAGGAAGCCGGCCCCGCCCGTGATGAGAACCGTCATTGGCGCACGGCGTCCGCATGGGCCGACATGCCGGTGATGCTGTCGCCCGAATTCCGCGCCTGCCGAACCGGCCAGCGCCCGCTCTCCGCCTGCACCAGGAAATCCCCGACCACGCGGTTGAACGCGTCCGCGGCCTCCAGGTTGATCGTGTGCCCGCAATTCGGGATCACGCTCAGGGCCGCCGATGGAATCGTGGCTTTCAGCATGAGGCCGGGGGCAAGGCAGGGATAATCCTCATCGCCATTGAGGATGAGGGTCGGGACCGTTAGGGTCCGAAGCTCCTCCGGGAGCGAATACAGGCTCGGCCTCTCACGCTGCACGCCGAGCTGCGTGTTGGCCGAGCCGAGAGCCGAATGCTCGGCAAGTTGACGGCGGAATTCCTCGAAGCCGCGCGGGTCGCCGTTCTTGAACGGCAATCTCGTCGGGCCCACCGCATATCTGTCCGCGAAGGCTTCCATGCCATGCTCGAGCAGGAAAGCGGCCGCCACTTCCGATTCATGCCGGAAAAGCGCCTGCCGCTCCGGCTCCGCGCCATACCCGACGCCTGCGACGCACAGGGAACGCGCGCGGCCGGGATGCCGCAGGCCGAGATGGAGGGCAGCGAAGCCGCCCATCGAGAGCCCCACGATATGCGCGCGATCGATGCCGGCATGATCCATGACCGTAAGAATGTCGGCGACCGCGCGCTGCTGGGAATACGAGGCCGCATCCGGAGGCACCGCGGACGGCGGGTATCCGCGGGCGTTGAAGGCCACGCAGCGATACCACTTGCCGAAATGCCGCATCTGGTACTCCCAGCTGCGCATGTCTCCCGCGAACTCGTGCACGAACACGATGGGTGTGCCGCCGCCCGTCTCTTCGTAATAGAGATCGACGCCGTCGTCTGTCCTGGCGATCGTCATTCATTCCTCCAAAAGCGTGCTGAGTAATGTGGAGCTGTCCGAAAGGAGATCGTCCAGGCGACGTCCGGGCAGCTGGTCGGCGAATAGTTCGAGTTCAATGGGAACGGTGGGAAAAGCTCTCCTCACGGCGCGGACATGGCTGACCCACGGGACAAAGCCTTCGCCGAGAGGAACACGGCGCGGTACGCTTTCCCCATCGGGGATGGCCACGTCGCAGATTTGGAAGAGGCCGATGGGAACGCTGTCGCCGCTGAGCAGCCGCTCGAGGTCAGGATCCCACCAGAGGTGATACAGATCCGCATTCAGCATGAGATCGGGAACGCGGTCGAACAGGATCTCCATCTGCCCGATCGTATTGAAGCAGCTTTTGGTGCGAACGTTGAGAAAGTGCAAGGGCTCCACCACCAGCTGAACGCCGGCCCTCCGCGCCTCGCGGGCGAAAGCCGCCAGCCCACTCGCCGCCGCTTCGCGGGCGTCCGGAAGATCGAGCGCCGTACTGCCGCCGACAATGATGTTCAGCGCGCTCCCCGCACAGCCTGCCGC
The DNA here is from genome assembly GCF_047497095.1 of Microvirga sp. M2. Lineage (NCBI taxonomy): Bacteria > Pseudomonadati > Pseudomonadota > Alphaproteobacteria > Hyphomicrobiales > Methylobacteriaceae > Microvirga > Microvirga sp. M2. Next base: position 531,960 of record NZ_CP134064.1, on the reverse strand, counting down.
CTGCTCCAGGAGCCAGGCATTGCGCCGCTCCTGTTCCCGCGCAGCGTCGCCCTCCTGCAGGAAGAACCCTGCGGTATTGATGGACGAGACGCGCAGCCCACGCGCCTTGAGCATGGCAAGCAGCGCGGGCGGAGGCTGCGCCCGCAGGGCCGACTCCGTCAGGCCGACGGCCTCGAACCCGGAGTTCCGGGCTTTGTCGAGAAATTCCTGGAGGCTCATGCCTCCAGGACTCACGTAATGGTTCACCGAAAACGGAACGCGCGCCATGTCGGGGCTCCCGCGCTCACAGGAGCCTGAACAGGGACTCGACGCCCGGAACGAAGGCGAGGGCGGCAATGAAGAGGAGAAGGATCGCCACGAACGGCAGGCAGCCCCGGAACACCGTCATGACGGGCATGCCGGAAATCGCGCTGATGGTGAACAGGTTCAGCCCGATCGGCGGGGTGATGACCGCAATCTCCATGTTGAGAACCACAAGGACCGCGAAGAAGATGGCATTGATCTCGAAGCTTCCAAGCAGCGGCATTAAGATCGGCATGCAGATGAGGATGATGGAGATCACCTCGAGGAACATGCCGATGATCAGGAAGAAGATCATCACGCAGGCGACGAACGCGGTTCTGGACAGGCCCATTCCGGTGATGAGCTCGAACATGGCGTTCGGGATCCGCTCGTTCGTCACCACATAGCCGAACAGCTGCGCGCCCGCGAGGATCATCATGATCACCGACGCGATCGTTGCCGATCCCGACAGCAGCGGAAGCAGTTCCTTGCCGCGATAGCCGTACATCACCGCCAGGAACATCGCATAGACCGCGCTGACCGCGGCAGCCTCCGTTGGCGTGAAAAAGCCGCCGTAGATGCCGCCCAGAACGATCACCGGCGAGAGCAGGACGCCCGCAGAATCCTTGAAAGCCGTCGCAAGCTCGTCTCGCGTGGCGCGCGGCCTGGGCGCAACGCCGGAACACGCGCCATACACATAGGCGACGACGCCGAGAATAAAGGTCAGCACCACGCCGACGATTGCGCCGGCGGCAAACAGCTTGCCGATGGAGGTCTCTGTGACCATCCCGTAAACGACGAGCGGCACGGATGGCGGGATGAGGATGCCGAGGCCGCCAGCCGTGGCAATCAGACCGGCGCTCACTCTCGGATTGTAGCCGCGCTCCTTCAGCTCCGGCAACAGTACCGTTCCGATGGCCGCGGCTGTCGCCACCGAGCTGCCGCAGATCGACGAGAAGAGCGCCGTCGCGATCACGGCGATGACCGGCATGCCGCCGCGCGTGTGCCGCATCAACGTGTCGATGAGCGCGATCAGGCGCATGGTGGCGCCGCTCCGGCTCATGATCTCCGCCGCGAGGATGAAGAAGGGAATCGCCATCAGGCTGGACGAGCTCAGAGAGCTGAAGAGCTGCGAGGCGAGGGCTGCCGGCGCTGCGTCCTGCGACAGGAGGTAGATCAGGCCGCCGGCGCCGAGAGCGAACGCCACGGGCATGCCGCTGAAGAGCGCGGCCAGGAAGGAGGAGAAGATCGCTGCCACGGGAATGCCTCAGATGGAGTGATTATCTGCAAGAACGGCAGGCGCGATGCCTTCAGCCGGAGTGGTGAGAAGCGATACGAGCCTTTGAGCGAGCCGCACCGTCAGCAGGAACCCGCCGATAGGAACGATGAGGTGAGGAATCCAGAGGGGCAGATGGAGCATCGTCATCGTGACCTCGCCGAGAATCCAGCTTTCCTCCACCAGCGCCAGGCCCGACCAGGTCAGATAGGCAGTGAACAGAATGGAAAACGCCGTGCCGATCGCATCGACGTACTTTGCCAGGGAGGGAGGGATGATCGTAAAGATCACGTCGATTCGGACATGGATGTTCTTTTTCACCGCCATGGAGGCGGTGAAAAAGACGCTCCAGATAACCGCGTAAGCGGCAATTTCGTCGGAGCCGACCATGGAGTACGACAGGAGATGGCGGCTCAGGATCTCGCCGACTACCAAGAGAACCGACAGGCTCAGGAACAAGCCGCCGATAAACAGCTCGACCTGATCCCACGCTCGTCCCAATGCACGAAGCACTCGCATGGTCGCTCTCCGTTCTTACTTCTTGCTTTGAACGCGCTTGATCAACTCGCGCACTTCCGCCGGCTGCCTCTCGTAGATCGGCGTCATCAACGTGCGCCACTCGGCCAGCTCCTCGGCGCTCAGGTCGGCCAGGGTCACGCCGTTATCCACCAGCAGCTTCTCGGATGCGGCGATGTTGTCGACGGATTGGTCATAATTCCATTTCTCGGCATCTTTCATCGCACGCTGCAGCGCGTCCTTGTGCTCGGGGCTGAGCTTGTCCCAGCGGTTCTTGTTGATTGCAACGCCGTAGCCGCCGACGAACATGGTCATGCGGGTTGCGCCCTTGACGACCTCGTACCAGCGCGACGGAGCCGCGAAGGTCACGGCCGAGATCACGCCCTCGATCATGCCTTGCTGGAGCCCGAGATACACGTCCGGCGCCGGCACTGAGACCGGAATGCCTCCCGCGGCCCGCACGCCCTCTTCCAGGGGAGCGGACGGGAAGAGACGGATCTTGCGGCCCTTCAGATCTTCGGGCTTCGTGGGCGGCTTGTCCTTGAGGTAGACGTAGCCGGGGCCATCATGCCAGATGCCCATTCCCTTGAGGCCCACCTTGTCGAGAGTGCCGAGAAGCTCGCGGCCGAGATCTCCTGCCAGCGTATCCATGCCTTCCTTGGCCGAGTTGAACAGCAACGGCTGATAGAAGACGTCCCACGCAGCGTTGAAGGGAGTATAGTAGCTCGTCTGCGGAGCGATGATGTCCACCTGGCCGCGGATCACGGCTCGGACCTCGTCCTTCGTCGGGATCAGGGAGGCGCTGGGGAACACTTCCACGCGAAGCGTGCCGTTGCTGTATTCCTTCACCTTCTCGGCGAAGTAGAGGGCGGTGCGTCCCTTGATCTGTGTCTCGGGCGCTTCGTGCGACAACTTCAGCACGACGGACTCTTGCGCTCGCGCTGCCCCGGCGGCGACCAAGCCGAAGGCCAGTGCGGCGAGAAAGGACGATCGGGTGGGTTTCATGTTTGCTCTCCGGCTTTCTTACTCTGGAAGGATGGGGTGCATGCCCGTGAACACGTCGGGGCACAAATCTGAAGGAGGATCAGTAGGTGGCGAAGATGCGTTCCAGCTCACTCCTTTCGTTGGAAACGGTCAACGCAAGCGCCAGCAGGATGCGCGCCTTCTGCGGATTGAGATTGTCTGCGGAAATCATCCCCATTTCCTGCAGCCTTCGGTCCAGCATCGCGCGCCCGGAACCGGCGCGCGTGGACAGGACAATGGCCACATTCTCGTCGAGCGCACGGGTGCATGCCTGCAGCTGGGCGGGGGACAGGCGCCCTCCGGGGAAGGCTGCGACGACGATTCCCTTTGCGCCTAATGCGACGAGCGCGTCGACGACCGCACCATCCTCGCCGACATAGGAATAAACGATGTCCACGCGCGGGAGCGCCGTCAGATCGCGGAGATCGAACTCGGTGTCGGGCGCTCCTTTCCGCAGGGGGCGGCGGTAAAGATTGACGCCATCGTTATCGACCTGGCCGAGAATTCCGAAGTCCGGCGTGCGGAAGGTATGCAGGCGGCTCGTCGAGAACTTGGTGACTTCCCGGGCGGCTTGAATCTCGTCGTTCAGGCACACGAGCACGCCCATGTCCCTCGCTTGCGGACTGCATGCGACCCGCACGGCGTTGACGAAATTGCCCGCCGCGTCCGAGGACAATGCATTCAGCGGCCGTTGCGAACCGACGAACACGACAGGAAGCGGCGTCTTCAGCGTCAGCTGAAGCATGTAGGCCGTTTCCTCCATGGTGGCCGTGCCGTGCAGAATGACGACGCCCGCAACATCCGGGCGATCCAAGGCAAGTCTGTCGACCGTGAGCGCCAGCTCTCTCCAATCGTCAAAGCCGAGCGCGGTCGAGGAAACCGCGCGGAAGCGCAGCGGGATGAGTTCGGCGAATTCGGCTGCCTCGGGAATGGTCCGGATCAGCTCGTCCACATGGAGGGTCGTGCCGCTGACCATATAATCCACAAAGTCCAGCGATCCTTGCGAACTGATTGTGCTGATCGTGCCTCCGGTCCCGATCACGGCGACCCTCGGTTTGCTCATGAGCATCAGGAGCACCTCACGTCGGCCGTGGCATTGCGGACGTGATCCCGGGAGGGCTGCCGGTCTCTGCAGCAGGGGCCGTCCCAACGCCGTGGCCCCTGCCGGCGGCGGGGCCCGGTGCCCGTAGAGGGCAACCCGGACAGATCCTGGCGGCTGTCCGAGCGCGCTCCCGCGCTCTTGCAGGACGTTCGGCCAGGAAAGGGAGGGTAGCGCAATAAATGGTACATGAGGCGATGGGTCTGCCGCTTTCGAAGTGGTAGATTACGGAGCGTCATGTTAACGGTCGCCCCTAAAGTGTCAACAATTGGAACGTAAACTGTCGACACATGCGACTAAAGTGTGAGCACATCGTGCGGAAATGTTAAGCTTTATGGGCCCAATGAGGACACAGACCACAGACCCGGAGAATCGCGTGAGCGAAACGCTCTCTATGCAGATTGCAGAGCAGCTGAAGCAGCTGATCTATTCAGGTGAGTTCCAGCCTGGGGATCGCCTGAACGAGGCAGCGTTGGCACTGCGGATGAACACCAGCCGCGGGCCGATCCGCGAGGCCATTCGGATCCTGTCCGGCTTCGGCCTGGTCACAGCGGTGCCGCGCCGGGGGGTATTCGTGCGCCAGATGTCCGTGAGGGAAATGGTCGAAGTTTCCGACCTGCGGGCGCTGGTGTTCGGGTTTGCCGCCGGACTTGCTGCGGAACAGCGTACCGACAAGGATTGCGCCCGGCTCGAGGAGATCGTCGACGGGATGGATCGCGCCGCCGAGGCCGGAGACAAGGACCTTTATTACAGGCTCAATCTCGAGTTCCACCACGTGGTCGTCAGCCTCGCGCGCAGCGAGCGCGCCGAACGCCTCTATCATGACTTCGTGAAGGAGTTGCATCTCTTCCGTCGCCGGGACTTCGACAACACCGGCAACATGCGCAAGTCCAATGCCGAGCACCGGCTGATCTACGACGCCATCGTCGCTGGCAATAAGGCCGATGCCGTGAAGCATGCTGAACAGCATATCTTCGCAGGCTGCCAGCGAATGCTCCGCACGATGGGGACACCCTACGCAGGCCATGGGATGCAGCGTTAACGGAAACTCCCTTTCATGCCTCGCAAGGCCCGAGGTCATGATGCCCATGGGATCGCCAGGGTTCGCGTCCTCGCGGGAGCCTTCGGCTCCGAGCGCATGGAGAGCCTCCCGGTAGTCGTTCACCCGAACGGCGAAGGGGATGTCATTGATATCCATCCCTTTGGTGCCCCGGAACGTTGCCTGCCGATCTCCGACAACCGCATGCAGTTCCTGGCGATCGCGGATCCCGAATCACGACATCGGGAACAGGCCGGAATTCTCAGCTCCGCTCTCGACCTCTGTCGACCCGAGAGGGTGGGGTTCGATCCGCCAACTTGACTTTCCAAATCGTTTTGGGAATCAATCTTCAACCTACGGGAGATCGTCCCTTTGTCGAACCTGAAGCTTCTCGCGCAATCGCTCGGCCTGTCGACCACGACAGTTTCGAGGGCTCTCGACGGCTACTCCGACGTAGCCCTGGCCACCCGCGAACGCGTTCAGGCGGCTGCCCTGGCCATGAATTACCGGCCGAATCCGGCCGCCCGCAGCCTGCGGCGGCGCAAGGCCGAAGCGGTGGCCGTGACCCTGCCCACGGAACCGGGCCGGTTCGGGCCTCCGCTCTTCCTGAACATGCTGGCGGCCTGCGGGCAGCGTCTTGCCGAGGAGGGCCTGGACCTGATGCTGCTACCGACCGCCGGCCGGGCGGGAGAGATGGACACCTACCGGCGGCTTCTGGACGGCAGGCGCGCCGATGCGGTGATCGTGGTGCGCACGAGGCTCAAGGATGAGCGCGTCGCCTTCCTGAAGGAACGCGGCATCCCTTTCGTGACCCATGGAAGGACCGCCCGTTCGGAGGAGCACGCCTTCATCGACGGCGACGGCGAGGCCGGGTTCAGGGAAGCCGCACGGAAGCTCGCGTCATTGGGTCATCAGCGCATCGCCCATATCGCCGCGCCGCAGGACCTGACCTTCGCTCACCTTCGCCGCAAGGGCTGGCTCGCGGCGCTCGAACACATCGGCTCCCCAGAGGCGCCCGAATACACGGCGCAACCCACGGAAGCCGGCGGCTATGAGGCCGCGCAATGGCTCCTCCAGCAGAGCGCGCCTCCCACGGCGCTGCTGTGCGCGACCGACAGCATGGCGATCGGCGCCCTGAGCGCGCTCAAGGAGCACGGCCTTGCCGCCGGGCGCGATATCGCGGTGATCGGCCACGACAATCTGCCCACCGCGGCTTTCACCGACCCGCCTCTGTCGAGCATGGAAATCGCCGCTCCCGATGTGGGCCGGCAATTGGCCGAGATGCTGATCGCCCGGCTCGGCGGACGCGACGCCCGCGAGCTGCAAACCATTCTGCCGGTTCGGCAGGTTCCGAGGGCCACCCACGGACCGGCATACTGAGTCTGAAGCCCTCGATCTTCCGGCCCCGGATCGAGAAGCACCAAGAAGGGACCGATGGAGGAAGGAAATGAAGCATCCGGTATCGCTTCGCGCCATCGCCGCCGCGGCAGCCCTTTTCGGAGGGCTCACGGTCGCTCAGGCGCAGGAAACGATCTTTTACTCGACGCAGCTTCGTCCCATCGAGGAAGCGACGAAAGTCCGTGAAGTCCTGCTGAAAGGCATTCCGGGCAAGACCACCTATGTCGTGGATGAGCCGCCCGCCTTCGCGGTCCGCATGAAGGCGGAGACACAGGCCGGCAAGCGCACGGCGAGCGTCGTCGGCGCGCTGCACGGCGAATTGCAGCCGCACGTCCCGGCCGATCTCCAGCCCGTCGACGACGTCGCCGCGAAGCTGGCCGACCGTGGCATTCCGGCGAGCCTGATGGATCTCGGCAAGCTCGGCACGGCCCAGCAGCAATACATCCCGTGGATGCAGGCCACCTACGTGATGGTCGCCAACAAGCAGGCGCTGCAATACCTGCCGCCCGGCGCGAATGTGAACACGCTCACTTATGCGCAGCTTCAGCAATGGGGCAAGAACATCGTCGACAAGACGGGCCAGCGCCGCCTTGGCCTCCCGGCCGGTCCGACAGGGCTCCTGCCCCGGTTCTTCCAGGGCTATTTCTATCCCTCCTTCACCGGCGGCGTGATCACGACCTTCAAGTCGTCCGATGCGGAAGCCGGATGGAACGCGCTGAAGGACCTGTGGGCAGTGTCGAATCCCAACTCGACCAACTACAACTTCATGCAGGAGCCGCTGCTCTCCGGCGAGGTGTGGATCGCGTGGGATCACATCGCCCGCGTGAAGGAAGCGCTCACCCTGCAGCCCGATCAGTTCGTCGCCTTCCCGGCCCCGGCCGGCCCGAAGGGGCGCGGCTACATGCCGGTGATCGCCGGCCTCGCCATCCCGAAGGATACGCCGAACCGCGCGGGCGCCGTGGCGGTGATCGAGCACCTGACCAAGCCTGAGACACAGCTGGCGACGGCCGCCGAAGTCGGCTTCTTCCCGGTCGTGAAGGCGGAACTGCCGGCGGATCTCGCGCCCGGCATCAAGGCGCTCGCCGGCGCGGTGGCCGCGACGCAGAACGCCAAGGACGCGCTCGTGTCGCTCCTGCCCGTGGGCCTCGGCGCCAAGGGCGGTGAGTTCAACAAGGTCTACATGGACAGCTTCCAGCGCATCGTGCTGCGCAACGAGCCGGTCAAGGACGTGCTCGAAGACCAGGCGAAGGTTCTCGACGCGCTCATGAAGGAAACCGGCGCGCCCTGCTGGGCTCCGGACAAGCCGAGCCAGGGCGCCTGCCCGGTCCAGTAACCTGATGCTAGAGCCCGGCGAAGACGACGTCGCCGGGCTCATCCCCTCGCGAGTGGAGCGGCTTCATGCCTGCGCGCACATCCTGGATTCCCTATGCGCTGATCGCGCCATCGGTCGTCTTCTTAGGCGCGCTGTTTCTCGTGCCGCTCATCCAGACGATCTGGCTGTCGTTTTCCGCAGGCGAAGGCCTGTCGCTCGATAACTACCAGCGCATGGCCGGCGACCTGAATTTCGCGCTCGCCGTCAAGAACACGTTCCTGCTTACCCTCGTGGTCGTGCCGCTCCAGGTCGTTCTGGCGCTCGGCATGGCCACCATGGTGACGAAACTCGACAAGGGCCGCGATCTGGTCCTGTGGGTGCTCACCATTCCCCTCGGAATCTCGGACCTCGCAGCCGGTCTCGCCTGGCTCGCCCTGCTCCAGAACACGGGCTATCTGAACTCCGCGCTTTACGCTCTCGGCCTCATCCAGGGTCCAACCGGATGGCTCTCGCAGGAAACGCCCGTCGCCCTGTTCTTCGCCATCGTGCTCGCGGAACTCTGGCGCGCCACCGCCATCGTCCTGGTGATCCTGATCGCGGGCCTGCAGCTCATCCCGAAGGAATTCGCGGAAGCAGCCGAGATCTTCGGGGCCAAGCCCTGGACGCGCTTCACCAGGATCACCCTGCCGCTTCTGAAGCCCAGCCTGCAATCGGCCCTGATCCTGCGCACGGTTCTCGCCTTCGAGGTCTTCGCCGTCGTCTATGCGCTCGGCGGCCGCAACTTCCCCGTTCTCGCCGGCGAGGCCTATGTCTGGCAGAACGACAACCAGAATTACGGCGTCGCCGCCGCCTACGCGGTGCTCATCATGGCAATCTCTCTCGCCGCAACGGCCCTTTACCTGCGCGTGCTGAGAACGCGTCCGGAGCAGCTCCCATGACGACCAGCGCCGCAGAACTCGAACCTGCCTCCGTGAGCCGCGGCATCGCTCTTCCCTCGGCGCGGCGCCTGCTCCTCTGGGCAGGTCTTGCGGTGCTGATCGCCTGGGTGCTGGTGCCGATCTATCTCGTGGCGCTCGGCGCCTTCGGCGGCAGGCTGGGCGTGTTCCGCTGGCCGAAATCGATCTGGCCTTCGGACCTGTCCTTCGCGGCCATGAGCCAGTTCCTCGCCATCGAGGGCGTGTTCAACGCCCTCGTCAATTCGCTGATCGCCGCCGGGCTGACCGTGGTATTCTCCATCGCGCTCGGCGCTCCCGCCGGCTATGCGCTGGCGCGCTATACCTTCCGCGGGCAAAATGCTTATCGCCTGCTCGTTCTCCTCACCCGCGCCTTCCCGCTCGCGATCCTGGCGCTGCCGCTCACCGTCTCGTTCATCCGCCTCGGCCTCTACGACACGCCCTTCGGCGTGTCGCTGATCCATACGGTGCTGGCGCTGCCCTTCGCGGCCCTCGTGACGCAGAGCCTTTTCATGGGCATTCCCCGCGAATACGAGGAGGCGGCCTGGGTGTTCGGCTGCACGCGCTTCCAGGCCTTCATGAAGGTGGTCCTGCCACTGGCCCTGCCGGGCCTCGCCGCAACCGCGATCTTCGCCTTCGTGATCTCGTGGAACGAGGTGTTCGCCGCCTCGATCCTCACCGTGCGTGAGCGGACGCTCACCGCCTATCTGCTCCGGATCCTGGCCGAGAGCCCTCTTCATTACCGCTTCGCCGGCGGCTTCATCCTCATCATCCCCTCCGTGCTCTTCATCTTCGCCGTGAGACGATACCTCTTCGCGGTGTGGGGCATTGCCAGCAAGTAACGGATCACCTCATGGCTGACATCGTCATCGACCGGGTCGTCAAGGAATTCGGCTCCTTCCGGGCCCTGCAGGAAGTCTCGCTTACCGTCAACGACGGCGAGTTCGTGGCCCTCCTCGGCCCCTCGGGCTGCGGCAAGACCACGCTCCTGCGCATCATCGCCGGCCTTGAGGCGCAAACCTCCGGGCGCGTGGTCATCGGCGGACAGGACGTGAGCGATCTCGCTCCTCGCAAACGCGGGCTGGCGATGGTGTTCCAGAACTACGCCGTCTTCCCGCACATGACGGTATTCGAGAACGTCGCCTTTGGCCTGCGCATGCAGAAGGCCTCGCAAGCGGACGTGAAGCGCAAGGTCGAACGCGCAGCCGCCCTGCTCCACATCGAAGCCCATCTCGACCGCTATCCGGCGAAACTCTCGGGTGGTCAGCGTCAGCGCGTGGCGGTGGCCCGTGCGCTGGCTGTCGAGCCGGCGGTGCTGCTCATGGACGAGCCGCTCTCCAATCTCGACGCGCTGCTGCGGCTCGAGATGCGCACGGAGCTGAAGGCGGTTCTGCGCGAAGCCGGGACCACGACGATCTATGTGACGCACGACCAGACCGAGGCCATGGGCCTCGCCGACCGCATTGCCGTGATGCATGGCGGCAAGATCGACCAGATCGGCTCGCCGCTCGAAATCTACGCCACGCCCGCTACCCGCTTCGTCGGCGGCTTCATCGGCTCGCCACCCATGAACTTCATCAGAGTCCAGTGCAGCCACGGCATCGCGAAGATCGGAGATGCCACGCTGCCCTGCCCGTCGACGGCGCAGAACCTGGAGCTTGGCTTGCGCGGCGAGGATGCGAGCCTGAGCCCCAGCGGCTCGGGCATCCCCTTCGACGTGCGCGTCGTGGAGCCGATGGGCTCGCACCTGCTCCTCACGGGCTCCATCGACGGCCAGCTCGCCCGCATCGTCGCGCCGCCGACCGCAAAGGTGAATACAGGCGAGCGCGTCGGTTTGACCGTCGATCCTGCGCGCGTGACATGGATCGACAACACCACCGGACGTGCCCTTGCCCGGGCCCGGATTGCGAATTGAAGGACATTCGATATGGACATGCCTCCGAAGGAAGAAGCCGCACGCGCCATTCTCGCACGCAATGATCGTGGCGGTTACACGGTGCCCACCGACCGGCTTTATCCGTTCCAGTGGAATTGGGATTCTGCCTTCGTGGCCATGGGTTTTGCGATCTTCGACGTAGACCGAGCCTACCGCGAGCTGGAGCGTCTGGCCGAAGGCCAGTGGGATGACGGCATGATCCCGCACATTGTGTTCCACGCGCCAAGCGATACCTATTTTCCCGGCCCGGATGTATGGGGCACGCGCCACCGCATTCCGACATCGGGCATTACGCAGCCGCCGGTCTTCGGCATGGCCCTGCGCCACGTTCACGAGGCCGCTCTCGCAAGTGGCGCGGCCGGCGCAACGGATCGCACGAAAATGCTGTTCCAGGCTGCGTTGCGCTCACATCGCTGGTGGCTGAGCGCGCGCGATCCGGAAGGGCTCGGCCTCGTGTCGATCCTTCACCCCTGGGAAAGCGGCAGCGACAACTCGCCGGCTTGGGATGAGGCGCTGGCCCGCGTGCCGACCACCACGACCACGACGATCCGCCGCAAGGACACGGGCCACGTGGACGCCTCCATGCGCCCGCGGGACGAGGATTACCAGCGCTTCATCCATCTCGTCGACATTTATCGGGATTGCGGCTGGGATCCGAAGCGGCAATGGGCGGTCGCTCCCTTCAAGGTGGCCGACGTGCAGATGACCGGAATCCTGGCGCGCGCGACGGCCGATCTCATTCATTTGGCCGGAACCTTTGGGACTGACGAGGAGAGGGCCGAGCTCTCGCGCATGCATGAGACGTTGCTCAATGGCCTCGCCCGCCGCTGGCGCCCGGAGCTTTCGCGCTTCGTCTCTCTCGACCTGATCTCGGGGCGTGACATCGAAACGCCAACCCAGGCCGCCTTCATTCCGCTCGTCGCCCTGAAGCTGGACGAGGCTCAGCGTGATGCTGTCGCGGCGGAGATCGAGCGCTGGCTCGATGGCATGGTCGTCGGCGTTCCCTCTGCGCCGTCCTTCTCGCCGTCCTTTGAACCGAAGCGCTATTGGCGCGGCCCGGTCTGGGCCGTCGTCAACTGGCTCATCTCGGACGGCTTACGCCTGAACGGATCGGAGGGGCTCGCCCGCCGGATCGAGCAGACGACCGTTCGGGCCATCGAGAACGCCGGCTTCTGTGAATATTTCGATCCGACGACAGGCGAGGGCCTGGGCGGGGATGCCTTCACCTGGACGGCTGCCGCTTATCTTGTTCTCAGAGGCCGCAAGTAGCTTCACGGAAGGCAGCGCATTCACCCTTTCGACCGTGTTTCATAGGGCTGGTTCCACGAACGGCGCGGCTCTCTTCTCGCGTAAGACCGGATCATGGGGGGCGATAGCATGTCGGAGCCTCGAGTTGGTGAACATAACGTTCGAGGATGATCCAAACGGAACTCTCGCTGATGAGGTTGAGCGCAAGCTCCTCGACGCACTGCGACAGAACGTTCCCCCAAGCGATGGGAAGCCACTCGCGCTGATCGCCCGGGACCTGCAGGGAAGCATGGTTGCCGGCCTCATCGGCTCGACATCCTATGGCTGGCTTCTTGTAAAGATGCTCTGGGTTTCGGAGGAGCTTCGGGGCCAGGGGGTTGGATCGAGGCTCATGGCGGAAGCCGAGACCATCGCCCGGTCGCGCGGCTGTCATGGGGCATGGCTCGATACATCCAGCGCAGGAGCTGAACGGTTCTACGTCAAGCTCGGTTACAAGCCATTCGGAGTTTTGACGAATGGTCCTGCTGAGCAGCCCCGAGGGCATCGTCGCGCCTTTCTCGCCAAGCGCCTGACCGAGGAATGGCCCGCCATACCTGGGATCCTGTCGTAAGCGGCCTTTGAATTTCCATCCCGACAAGAGGGCGGTCTATCGTGAGAGGAGGCGTGGCCCAGAATGTCTCCTTCTGGCGCTCCCCGGAATCTGCTGGCTTGGCGGGTGGCCGATCCATCCCGCTCAAGCGGCTAGAGCCTTTTCCATGACCTTCGGTTCATGGAAAAGGCTCTTGTTGTTTGAGAAAGACGCCTTTTCTTCGCAAAACCGGCATCCACTTTTGCGGAAAAGGCTCTAGAGCGTCGGAGGATGCGCACGCTCGGCGAGCCGGTGAGTCCTTGAGTTTGCCGTCTTTACCCGCAGAATAGGAAGCCGAGGTCGTCCGGCTCTCCAGCCCTTATGGCGGCGGTTTCCATCTCCGTCGCGATGAAGCAGAGTGCATGATCAGACGAAGGGGATGTGTTTAGGTTTATCCAGGGCAACCTTTCGGGAGGTTGGTTATGGAAATGCATCAGGTGCGGTATTTCCTGGCCCTGTGCGAGGACCTGAACTTCACCCATGCGGCCGAGCGCTGCCATGTGGCTCAACCCTCCCTGACACGGGCGATACGGCAACTGGAGCAGGAACTCGGAGGTGTGCTCTTCCATCGCGAGCGCGCCCACACGCACCTGTCGGAACTCGGCCGGATCGTCCGCCCGCATCTGGAGCAGGTCTATCGCGAGATGCAGGAGGCCAAGCGTCGGGCGGGGGATTTTGCTAAGCTGACACATACGCCCCTTAAGCTCGGCATCATGTGCACCATCGCTCCCGATCAGATCGTCGATCTCGTCAGTGCTGTAAGGACACGGCATGAAGGGGTTGAGCTGAAGATGGCCGATGCCAATGCCTGGGAACTGGAGGAACGGCTCCTCCAGGGGGATTTGGAGGTGGCCATCTATTGCATTCCCGGCAAGGAGCCGGACGAGCGGCTCCATGTCCTTCCGCTGTTCCGGGAGCAAATCGTGGCGGCGCTCGGATCTCGCCACCGCCTGGCGAGTCGAAACGCCGTCCGGGTAAAGGACCTTGACGGGGAGTGCTATATCCATCGCACGAATTGTGAGTTTGCAGGCTACGCCGATCCGGTGTTCCAGGCGCAGAACGTCAATTGCACCGCCGTCTATTGGAGCGAGCGGGACGACTGGACGTTGGCCATGGTCGCAGCAGGTCTGGGCTGGGCCTTCATGCCGGAGAACTCGGTCCATCATTCGGCCGTGGTCGGCCGGCCGATCATCGAGCCGGAGTTCTGGCGCGAGGTGAACCTTGTGACCGTGAGGGGCCGGCCCCACTCGCCGGCTGTCGGGGCGCTGGTCCGTGAGGCAACGCGCATGCGGTGGTTCGGGAAGCAGGCTTTGGCGGTGGAGCGCTCCCGCGACATGCCGGAAACAGCCGACCTGCCCATCCCGAGCTGATGGATCCGCAGAGTTCGAGCGGTCCTGCGTGGCCATCGGCTGACATGTGTCACCCGGCTCGAACCGACGTCTGTGCCGGCGGTACTCAGGTTCCCGATTTTGTGACCAGGACGGGGTCGTCGCGATACAGCGCCGGGAACAGCCGTCTCAGGTCGGCGACCTTCGGGAGATCGTTGATAACGATGTAGGGCTGATGGGGGTGCAGGGTCAGAAAATCCTGATGGTAGGCTTCAGCCGGATAGAACCCGGTCTGCCGATCCGCCGTGGTGACGATCGGCCTTGGAAAGACCCGGGCCCGATTCAGCTGGTCGATGTAAGCCCGTGCGACCTCGCGTTGGGCGTCGTTGTCGGCAAAGATCGCGGAGCGATATTGGGATCCGACATCCGGCCCCTGCCGATCGAGCTCCGTCGGGTCGTGCACCACCGAGAAATAGATCTGCAGGATCTGGCCCAAACTGACCTGGTGAGGATCAAACGTCACTTTGACGGATTCCGCATGATGGGTCCGGCCTGAGCTGACGGTCTCGTAATGCGCCGTGCCCGAGGTTCCGCCGGAATAGCCGGAGACGGCGCTCGTCACGCCTTTCACATGCTGGAAAACGCCCTGGACGCCCCAGAAGCAGCCGCCCGCCAGGACGATGGTTTCGGAGTTCGCGCTGATAGGCTCGTCGACCGCCGGCGGCGGGAGAGCGGCCGCTGCGCTGGCAGACCAGTCAAACAGGCGCCAGAGACCCAATCCGATCGCGGCAGCCACCAGGAGTGGTCCGCCGACATTCGTCTTCAGGTGCTGCCGAAGAGCTGCGGTGAGCCGGCTGACGGTTGCGTCGGATGACATCGGTTGCTCCTCCAAACCCGAACGACGATTGGCCAGAATGACGGCGGGTGACGAGAATACGAAGAAGGGTCGATCAGATGCCCGCGTACCACTCATAGCCGCGGTCCTCCCAGAAGCCGCCGCGGCCAGAACCGATTCCGGCAAGGCTCTCCACGAGTTCGACCCTCATGATGTACTTCGCCATCTTGTAGCCGAGCTGACGCTCCACCCGCAGCCGCAGCGGCGCCCCGTGCGGGACCGGCAGCGGATGGCCGTTCATGTCGTAGGCCAGGATCGTCTGCGGATGATAGGCGTCCTCGAAGCCGAGACTCTCATAGTATTGCCCATCGACACCCGCGCCCGGCTCCAGCGCGTCGGCGCAGCGGAAGACGACATAGCGTGCCCGGGGCCGTGCCCCGGCCTGTTCCAGCACATGCGCCAGCGGGACGCCCGTCCACTTGCCGATGCAGCTCCAGCCTTCGACGCAATCATGCCGCGTGATCTGCGTGCGCGCGGGCATCGCCCGGAGCTCGGCGAGAGAGAGCTGTTGCGGGCGCTCGACCAGTCCGCCGACTTCGAGGCGCCAATCGACGAAGCCCTTCTCGGCGAGGGTCTGGTAATCGAAATCGTCGATCGAGGTCGAGCCATTCGCCCTGAACTCCGGCGAGAGATCCGCCTCCGTGTATTCGCGGGCAAGCGGGCCCGAGCCCAGAAGAAATCGTTGTGCCCGCAAGGTGGCGCTCTCGGCGCTTTCCAGGATCTGCCGGAACCACGGCGTTTCGGAGAGGCGATCGCAGCCACCGAGCGCCAGCGTTCCCGCCAACGCGGCGCTACGTTTGAGAAAGCTGCGTCGCTCAGGATCAGTTCGCATGAGCGCCTCCTGGGAGGACGTAGGTTCCGGTGATCATCGAGCGCAGGTTGTTCCAGGCACCCGACAGCAGGACCATGGCCACATGCACGACGACGAAGAGCACCAGCCCGGAGGCGACCAGGAAGTGGATCGTGCGGGCGGACTGTCGGCCTCCAAAGAGCGTGAGGAGCTCCGGAAAGGCGGCATCCATCCCGGGCGACATGGTCAGGCCGGTGAGAACCATGAGCGGCAGCAGCACCAAAGCGACGGCCAGATAGGTCAATTTCTGAAGCACGTTGTAGTGCCGGGCCTCGTCACCGCGTGGGAACCGCAGGAGGAGGTGCTCCCGGACGGTATGTCCGATTGTCCCGAGTTGCAGGCGGGACGGCAGGAGGTCGCGGCGCAAATGGCCGCTGGCGAGACTGTAGAGAAGATAAGCGGTGCCGTTGAGAACGAGCAGCCAGGCGAAGAAGAAGTGCCACCGCCTTCCCGTCGACAGGTCCTGATAACTCGGAATTGTCAGCCAGGACGGAAAGCCGCGCACCCAGACCTGTCCTCCGGGCCCGGTCGAGGCGCCGAGAAAGCCCGTGGTGGTAAACGCATGTCCGAAGATCTGCGTGATGCCCCTGATTCCCGCCTCGTCGCTGCCGGTTGCCGTCAGGGCGAGGATCGGGCGACCGAAGGCAGATGCCTGCCCCCAGTAGAGCGCCGGATGGGCGTTGAAGATCTGGAGGCCGCTCATCAGCAGGACCAGCAGGCAGACGGCATTGATCCAATGGGTCACGCGGACCGCGATGGAGTGCCGGCGGATGGAAGCCGTGGGCTGTTCGACCATAGTCGTCTCCCGTTGCAGGGGCTCCATGCGGTGGTGACGGTACACCCGATCAGGATGCGCGGATGCTCGGACCTCAACACGATTGTGTGACCGCAGGAACCATGGTGCCTCTATCCAGGATGTGCCGGTGTCTCCTCAATGAGCCGTCCAGCCGCCGTCGACCGGCAGGGCGGCGCCCGTGATCGAGGCGGCGGCGTCGCTTGCCGGGGTGGCTTGCCGGGGTCGCTTGCCGGGGTCGTTTGCCAGAGTCGCTTGCCAGAGTCGCTTGCCAGGACAGTTGCGAGCGGCCCGATTTCCTCGACCGTGGCGAAGCACTTGCTCGGCTGCTCCCCCGCAAGGGGATCGTTGATCTTCTTGGGCTTGCCGAAACCGTTGATGACCACCGACGCTCCGGCTGACGCAAAGGCGTGACGATGCCAGGAGGCGTGGACGATGCCAGGACCGATGCCGCTGGCGGAGCCCGTGACAAGCGCCACCTTGCCGTCGAGGATCCTGGCGGTGCCGACCGCCGGCTGAGGGAGGGGGATGGTCATGATACTTCTCCTGCGAGACCTTATCCCGCCGTCATCATCGTGCCGGGTCGGGTCTCATGCAGGATGAAGCCCTCGACGGGATCGAAGTCGCCCGACCAGGGCGCCAGCTCGAGAACGCGGCTCGTGTCGGCATAGCCGGCCTCCCAGCGGCGGCGAATGCCCTGCGGGCTGAAGTCGATGTCCTTGGTGTGGTCATCTCCCTCGAAAGGCGGCGCCAGTAACCGAATAACATGCATGCGGGTCAGGCAGCCGTAAGCAGCCAGCTCCCGCACGGCCTCGGTCCTCTGCTCCCTCTCCGGCAACCGGCGCACGAGTTCGGCGATCACGTGGCGCAGCCGATGGATCTGCTTCTGCCGGGCGATATGGCTGACCGCGCGGCTGCAATACTGGATGTCCTTCTGCCGGCTCATCACCTGCCAGATCGTGTCCGGCTCAGGTCCCTGCGGGTTCCAGATATGGACCGCGAAGATGATCGAGTTTTTCCGCGGGTTGTCGTCGAACACGGCCTCGACCGGCGTGTTCGACAGGATGCCGCCGTCCCAATAGAGATCGCCGTCGATGCGCACCGCCGGAAAGGCCGGGGGAAGAGCGCCGGACGCCATCACGTGCCGGACATCGAGGTCCATGTCGCGGCTGTCGAAATAGCGCATCTCGCTGGTGCGCACATTGGCCGCCCCGACCGTCAGCCGTGTCTCCCGGCCGTTGATCCGGCCGAAATCGACGAGTTCGGACAGGGTCCGCGCGAGAGGGGACGTATCGTAATAGCCGGCAGTCTCCGATCCGAGAGGCACCTGAAGTCCAAGGAATGCCGGCAGGTTCGGCCGGAAGAAGGCCGGAATGCCCTGAGTGACGGTGGTCAGGTTCGTGGCCATCGGCCCCACAAGGGGCCACGCGCCCAGGAGCTCCACCCAGGGGCTGTGCCGCATGCGGCTCCAGAACTCCTGCAGTCGCTCCATCCGGTCCTCGGGCGCATTGCCGGCGATCAGGCTGGCGTTGATGGCACCAATCGACGTGCCGATCACCCAGTCGGGCTCGACCCCGGCGTCGTGCAGGGCCTGATAGGCGCCGACCTGGTAAGCTCCGAGTGCGCCGCCGCCCTGCAGCACGAGAACGATCTGGCCCAACTCCTTCGGGATGCGCCGCCGGCGGGCCGGTACGATGTCCGGGAGCCGTTGCTCGGTGATCGCTTCAGGCGGCGTTCCCGTCCGCTCGAGTTCGCTGAGCACGGCTTCGTCTGAGTCCTTGTCCGTCCCGAGGGTGTCAGGTGTGACATGTTTGAACATGGGGTCCTCCTCTCTCCGAAGCCCTACGCCGAGCCGACGGTTGCCGGAGATGGAGTGGAGACATCTCGCTCCGCCTCGGGCAACAGCCTCTCGGATGCGGGGCGCAGACGGATGGCGAGGAGTGCGGCGACCAAGAGCGAGATCCCGACTCCGATGACACATGCGGCCCAGCCATACCGGTCGAACACCTGCCCCAGAATCGCACTCCCCACCAGCCCGCCCGAGAAGTAGGACGCAAGGTAGAGCCCACTCGCCGAGCCCCGATCCGTCGTGGCCGTCTGGCTGACGAACCCCGTGGCGATCGCCTGGGCAAAGAAGGTGCCGACGCCCACAAGCATCAAGCCGGTCAGGATCGCCGGGAGACTCGGCACGACCAGGAGGGGCAGGCCGAGACCTGCGACGGCCAGCGATCCCCAGAAGGCGGGCCGGGTTCCGAACCGCTGCACCGTGCGACCGGCCAACAGGGTCGTGACGATGGAAGGCGTGAAGACGAAGTAGACGAACCCGAGGCTCATCTGACCGATGGCGATCGGCTCGCGAACGAGCACGAAGTTCACGTAAGTGAAGGTGCCGATGAAGGCGAACAGGATGCAGAAGCCGATGGCGAAGCTGGGCCGCAGGAGCGGGTTGTGCAGATGTTCGGCCCAGATCGAGAATGGCGATGCGCCGGGTTCGTCTTGAGCGGTCATCCTCGCAGGTTGCGTGAGCCAGACATAGACGATTCCGGCGCCGAGCAGGTTCAGGCCCGCCAGGGACAGGAAGGTCGCCGGCAGGCCGAGATGGTCGGCGAGCCCCGCTGCCAAAAGCCGGCCGAAGAGGTTGCTGGCGACGTTGCCGGTGATGTAGGCCGCGAAGGCACCGCCGGCATCCATGGCGCTGCAATGCTCGCCGAGATAGGCGAGGGTGAGCGTGAAAGCCGACGCCATGCACAGCCCCTGGGCGATCCGCAGCGCCGTGAACGTCGCGAGGTTTGGTGCGACCGCCAGCAGGGCTGTCGGGATCGCCAGCACCGTGAGGCTGATCAGGATACCGCGCCGACGATCGATGCGATGGCTGAAGCAGGCGACGGCCAGGCAGGCGATCGCCATGCCTATGGTGGTCGCGTTTACGGCAAAGCCCATCGCGGCCGGCGTCACGCCGTAGCTTCGGGCCAACGCCGGCAGGATCGCCTGAGTGCCGAACAGATCGACCACTGTGAGGAAGGCAATCAGGCCGATCAGAAGAGTCCGCTCGACCGTGCCGGCATGGTGGCCCTGCATCGACATGGCTTGGTTTTGGCTGAACGCTGTCATCATCGTCTCCTGTCGCAGGAGGGGGCTGGCGCTCGGTTCGAGAAGCCGAGCACCCGCCAACGTGGCCGCGCCCGTCACATCATGTGAGGGTCCGCCTTGGGCATGTCGTGGAACACGTCGGAGGACAGCAGCACGACCGGGGCCTTGCTGGTGTTCTTCCACCAATGCTGAACCCCGCTCTTCTCGACCGAAACTTCGCCGGCCTTATGCACGATCGGCACGGAGCAGTTGCTGGCGTATTCCTCGATCGTGCCCGAGACGATGTAGATCAGGGCCGGACGGTCCTCATGGCTGTGCCAGGGCACGACGCCGCCGGGCTGGATGACCAGCTTCCGCGTCCGCAACTGGTGATCGGGGAGATCGACCTTCTCCTTGGAAAGGTCGACCGATGCCAGGATCGTATCCGTAACACCCTTGGGCTGTAGTTCGCCCTGCGTGCGGACGCCAGCCTTCATCTTGTCCGCGGGGCATTCGCCGGCACGTGCAGGAGCGGCCAGAACAGCGCCCGTCAGGAGAGCGACGACGCAAAGTCCGGGCCGGAGCGTAAGGCGGCCCTGAATTCGGTTCAGCATATCCATGTCTCCTCTGTTCCGCTGCGCCCAGATGGAGGCAACCGAGTGGAGCCGGCGCGATGCGGTAGCGTCATGGTCGGTCAGGCCAGGACCGATTGGAAATGCTCCGTGAGCCTCGATTCCATAGCCAGAAGCTATCACCGCAGCGAGTTGATCGGCGGTAGCAAGACTCATCTCGAGCAGGTCTATGCCCAGGCAGAGGCAGCCAAACGGCAGGCCTTCGACCTGGCCAAGCTGAAGATCCCACGATTCCCTCCCGTTCGGTTCCAGCAGCCGGGAGATATTGATCCGATCGCCCGGACCATGAGCTTCGTCCCTGCTTGCGCCGCCGCCGGTTGGGACGTGATCCCGAAAATGGCCGGGTTGGTGAAATACCGTTGAACAATGGAGCCGATAGCGGATGGGTATCGATTTGGGAGCCACTCGGTATTTCAACGGGCAGCCTGCCTTCTCCATGATGCTGCCATGGCTCGCGCACGGTGCGTGAGCGGCGACACGGAGGAGTGCCCGATGACGACCCGCATTGCAGGTTTGTGTGCCGCTGCCCTGGTCCCCTTCGCGCTCGCCCTTTCGCCCGTCCCGACCAGGGCGGAGGATCCTGGCCGGCAGATGTTCGAGAACGGCATCGTGCGCGTGAAAAGCGCTTACCCGTTCAATGAAACCATCGATCGAATCAAGCAAGACGTGGCGGCAAAGGGCATCCTGTTCTTCTTCGCGGTCGATCAGTCCAAGCTTGCTTCTGATGCAGGAATCAGACTGAGACCCTCGACCCTTCTGGTATTCGGCAATCCGGCGCTTGGATCACAGTTCATCACCTCGAACCCGAATGCGGGCCTCGATTGGCCGGTGCGCCTGCTGGTCTCGGAGGATGAGACCGGCGCGGTGTGGACGGCGTATAACGATTTCCAGTACGTCGCCCGCCGGCATGGCATCACGGACCGGGATGCCGCCTTCCAGAAGGCATCCGAGGTGATTACGTCCGTCACCTCGAGCATTGCCAAGTAGAGCAGGGGTAACGGCTGCCGCGCACTCACTGGAACGCCACATCGTGGGGTGCTGCCCTTTAATCGGGCCATGCCGGATCGCAGGAATGTCTGGCATCCGGAAGGGTGATGCCATGCTGGAAGTTCCGCCTGCCCCGAACACGGGGTCTCCATGCGTCGTTTAGATCGCGCTTATCACGCTGGCTCTGCCGTGCATCACGGAAGGCATGATGCGGATCCTCATCACATGGATCTGTCGCAAGTTCAGACATGACCCCCTCCCGGTTGGTTTGGCCGCCGTCGATCAGGATCCGCTCGGGCCGGCCGTGCCACTTCAGAGCCTTGCGCAGAAACCGTCTGGCAGCGGTGAGGTTTCGCCGCTCGCCGAACCGGAACTCAGTCCTATCGCCATTGCTGTCGATGGCTCGATATATGGAGCGCCGCCGGCCTCGAACTTTCACGCCGGTCCCGTCCATGCGTCATCCGCCTGTGACAGCCCGCCGGCGCCGGCTGAAGCGCTCCAGCAGTTCGTGTGAATAGCGGATAACCCAGCTGTGCACTGTCGCGCGGCCAACGGAAATGCCGCGGTCATCCATCGTCTCCTCGAGACTGCGTGGACTCATACTATGAGTGGGATACCACCGGACGCAGAGCGGGATCATCGATCTGTCGAAATGCCTGCCCTTGAATACCGTACCCTTCGCAATCGTAGCTTCGGTCACAGTAGCTGAAACCCTGGAACAAACCTCCTGCTCGATTCTGCGACACAACCTCGAATCCGAGCCAACTCAGAGTCTTGAACTACTCACGGTACAGCATGTAGTAGCCGCTATCTTGCTTGCCAGGTCCGACCGTCACATAGATGTCCTTGAGCAAACGCATGCCCCAATCCCGACTTGACTTGGCGGCCGCGCGGAAAGACCCAAGGTCGATGTCCAAATGACGTGAGCCAAACCGCCCGACCTCAGCCCTCAGACCTTCGCCTCTTGCGAGCGCCGCAACGGCCTTCAGGGAAAACGAATTCACATGCTCCAGAGGAATGATCGTGCTGTAATCCGTGTATTCCCGCCGTTTATAACCCTCCTCATAAGGAGACCAATCAATCATACCATGCTTGCGTAAGAGTTTGCGTATTCTCCCTTGCTTGGGCATCGCCATCTTGAAGACACCTCCTTCTGCCAGGCACGCCGCGAGTTCGGCAAAGACCCCACGAGGATCGGCAAGATGCTCAAAGACTTGCTCCGTATGAACGACGTCGAAGCGAAAGGACGGCAGCTCGCTCTGAGTGATGATCTTGACGCCGATCGATTGAGCAAACGCGATCTTGTCGGGTGAAATTTCAGTCGCGAACACCTCCGCGCCCATGGCAACTGCGACACGGGCCCAGCGACCGTATCCGAAACCGAAATCCAGCATTCGTATGTCTCTCGGTTGCTTTCCTATGGTTTCAAAAAGATCCGATAAGCGGCGCCCGATTTCGCGGAAGTTCTCCAAAGTCAGACGAGAAAGCTCCAGTTCCTTCAGGCGCTTGGGATCGATGAACTGGTCATACAGAACGGCCAGCATCTCATTGATTGGAGCCATCTTCTGGAAGATCAGCGAACATTCGGAGCATTCCTGGATAGTGTAGTCGACACCTTCAAGAAGATCGAACGATACAGTTCCCTGGGTGCGGTAATGACTGAGGAGAAGGCTCCTGAGCCTTGGATCACTGTAGGGCGCACTGAAGAGGGTCGACACTTGCGGTGAACTGCATACCGGACAGATTCGCCTCTCCAGAAAGAGCTCTCGACTGCATAGATCTGCTTCCATCTGAGACAAATCTCCAAAGGACGAGTTAAGCTTGATTGGCTACTTACATGACTGCTCTGGTTACCAAGCAGGTCTCAGGGCCGAAAAACCGCGGTAATCCCTCAAAGAGATCCGTCTTGCCACAAGCACGCGGGCCACTGCCGATCTGATAATCGAGCCCCGCCGCCGCAATAGTCTCTCCCGGCACAGATTTGCACTCACCGATCCAGACTAAGCGGATAATACATTTTCGAAGCGAACCTGGGATGGTGCATAAGTGTGAGGAGACTTGCTTTCGAACGGATTTACGCAATCTATTGTGAAGCTTTGCTCTTCCTCAGCCGAGCAACCTGCCGCCTGAACCCGCGAACGTCAAGGATAGAACACGTCAATCTGTTTCTGGCGCCGCTCATGCGTGGATCATGACGCTATCAATCGTTTAAGCGACAGGGGCCGAGCGGACTTTCAAGATCATCGAATATGTCCGCCTAAACGACAACCTTTCGAGGCGCTTCTTTAAATTTCACCATGCATCCTTCCTTAGGGCTATAGGATCTTTACTTAAGAGAAATTGTGATCATGCGCGAGTATGCTGTTCATGTCTGGGAACTTCAAAGCGTTCAACGAAGACACCTATTTGCCCGGGAGATCGATCGAAGTGAAAGCGCGAGGAGATTATGGAACTCGGCCTGATTAATGTAGTGCGAAAAAAAATAGAGGAGTTGGTCCCGGTCGCGCCAATCAGCATTTCGCTGGATCAGCCTTTAATGAGTGTCACCTTTGATGACTTTCCCCGTAGTGCCTGGCTGGAGACGAAGGATCTCCTTCATGATTGCGAGGTTAAGGCCACATTCTATGTCAGTGGCTCATTCGTAGGCCGCACTATCGATAGTATCGACTTCTACAAGGAGGAGGATCTCGCCGAGGTCGACGAGAACGGTCATGAAATAGGCTGCCATACTTACTATCATGAAAGTTGCGTCCTTCATTCACTCGGTAGACTCGGGGAATCCGTCGAGAAAAATATCGAGTATGTTCGGGACGTCATCGGCAGGTACGAACCCACCGCCTTCGCCTATCCATATGGACATTCGCTCCTCGCATCGCGCCATATGCTCAGTCGGAGATTCCTCACGTGCCGTGGGGTCAGCAGGCAGTGGGACACCAGGGTCTATGATCGATCGCTTGTACCGAGCATCGGCCTTGAAAAGCGTAGAAGACATCTGAACGACTGGAATACGATCTTGGAATCGGTCGCGCATCACAGGGGCTGGCTCACGATCTTCACGCATGACGTCAGTGCTCATCCATCGGAGTACGGATGCACGCAGAGCGAACTTCATCGGCTGATTCAACTCGCAAGATCTTACGGTTATGGCTTTGCTACGATGACTGAAGCGTACAGGTTGTTGGCAGGAAATAGAAGCATGTGACATTTCCATTGTCGGGTCCTGTTCATCGCGACGGTCACGAGAGAGTTTCCCCTCTATGTCCCGGCAGGATCTCCAGCCATGAGGCGGTTTGGGCCTGCCGCTCGGTTGATATGCGACGCAGATCTCGATACGGAACGGGAATTCTGCAACGCGAGTGCGTCGAGCGCGATCGCCAAGAAGGCCACTAATGTCAGGAGAAACGGGTTCGATGCGATGTGAACTTCCGTGATGCCGACAATCGTCAGGTATGGCGTGACGTAGGAGGCGAGAGATTGCCGACGGGCGAACCATCGATAGACAAGAATGACATAGGCCGCAATCAGCGGAAATGTTCCAACGAATCCAACGGTCAGAAGAGCCTGGAGGAATGTGTTGTGGGCATTATACCCTGCATCGGGATTTCCGTACCAATTTTGCGCCAGAACGGCTTCTGCGCTGTTGAAGCCATAGCCGAAGAACGGGCGCCTCATGATCGTGTCCCAAACGAAGGACCAGAGCTCGGTTCGGCCTGTCATCGTCAGGATCTCACCCGCGTCTCCGGTACGGCTTGCCGGACTGACAAGCTCGTCGAGTCCAGGCATCAGACCCAAGCCGGCTGCAAGTGCAAATGCAACGCCACAAACCGATATCAGGACAAGGAACGGCAGTCCCCAGCCCCGTGCTCTTATTTGAGCGGCTGCCGCGGCAAGCACCAGTGCAAGTGCGGATGTCCGGCTTCCCGTGTTCAGGATCGTGATCGCAGCCAAAAGACCGATCGCCCACGCCCATTTCTTGCTCAAGTGTCCACGCGATACCGCTGTCAGCATGATACAAAGGAGGCAAGATACCTCCACCGCGAGCATGTTGGGATGGGATGATAGCCCAAAAAGACGATAGATCTCCCGGTCTCCATAAGGTGGGAGGAATGCCTGATCGGGAAACAGCAGAGCATAAAGCCATGTGGCTAAGAAGTACCCTGCCATGCAGAACGTAAGCGTTCGGAGAATTGTCCGCTCAGCGACGTTGGCCGCGATGAAGCAGGCAAAGAGCAGATATCCCGCGACACCGAGTGCACAAACAGCAGAGTACAGTGGGACGGGCGAATACAAACTGGAGATCAATCCGAAACTGATGAAGCTTAAGAAGCCCAGGATCACGCTATCTTTGAGCAGGTCCCCATATGACCTGATTTTGACGATGCATATTCCGAGAAGTAAAAACCAGAGTACGAGCTTGATCCCATTCTGCCAGTCGAGGCCAATGGTTCCGATTTCACGACTCCGGAAGCTGAGTGCCGGAACGATGACCACGAACCCGAGGAACGCCAGGATGGCCCACTGCCTGTCCGTCAGGAGCGCAAGTATGCAGGTAACCCCGGTGACAACACCAAGAATGGTAAGCGGCAATAGATAAATCAGGGAGGGCTGAAGACCAGCGGCGAGAGACGAGATCCAGGATGCCGTTATGAGAGCGGCGCAGGCGCAGCGCCACCAGTCGACCGAATTCATGCGATAGCACCATTCATGTGACAGCACCCCAGCGGCATGACCCTGCTGCAAATCCTGGGCATTGTGATCCGTCAGCGCGCCGTCGGAAGATGCCATTTCAGTATTTCCGCTGATGTTTCCACTGTATCCGCTTCCCTGATGGCTCCTGGCTGACGACTGCAGTCACTGAGCAGACTCCCTGTCCCTTTGCCTGACGGTAGTCGGTCTATCAGACCTCCATCTGCGAACTGCGGCAGCCCGGCGACCGAATCTGAAGGACGCGAAGGGCCGATCGGATGGTCCGCCGAGGTCATACGCTCGCGAACAGCAGACACGCTTCTCAAAGACCAATGCAGCCAAGTTCTCCTCGAACAATGAAAGGCCAAACCCCCGGCGCTTCCTCAATGATGCGTTCTTATTTCAAGACAATGGATACTTGAATATATCGTAAGGTATATAGCGAGTTGCTGTTTCACTAAGTCGTTGTCGCCAATCGCCGCGGCCTGAGCACAAGGGGGGGCGCTGCAACGCTCCTCCTGTACTACTTTCGAGAAAGTATATGCTTTTGGGTGATAGGAGGCGGCAATGATCGCCGACGGGTACTGTCAACTTGACGCTGATGATGGCAACACCGCCGTCAGGTCGGTCCACGTTATCCTCTCAACGCAGCTTCAGTTGCTCTGTTGCATTGCCAAGCGGATGCCGTCCAGCAATGGGGGTGCCAACGTGAGCCCATCGAGGCCCCATCTTCCCCTTAAAAGGTGTAGCCCACCTTCAGGCCAAAATTGGTGAGCCCACGATTGTTCGAGCACAAACCGGCGTTCGAGAGGTGTTCCACGGTCGCCATCACGGTCCAGTTTTCCGTCACACGCATGCCGACCGAACCAGACTCGCGGAACAGAGCAGTGCAGCCGAGTGCGTTGTGATGGTCGTCGATCGGGTCGGTTTCGCCATTGTGAACGGCGCCGCCAAAGCTCCCTTCCACAAAAATGGCCTGCGTTATGTCGAAGGTCCATGTCAGGCCGGCATAGGCGAAGCTGGTGTTCCCGGCGAGGTTGAGGCTGCCTCCCACATGGATGCGGGGAATTAACAAATTGAGGACCGGGTCGGCTGCAGCGAATGGCCGAACCGACAGAATCTCACCGGTCAAATTGGCCGATCCGCTTTCCGGTCCGGTTGGGTCCTGCGCCGTCACGCCGAAGCGGATTTCCGAGATAAAGCTCGGGGCCGAGCGCGGCAGGGGAGGGAGCGGCGCCGCACCTTGCGGCAGAAGGTCCGCCGCACGGACTGCCGTCCCGCCGGCAGCCAAAGCCAGCGCCGCAACGAGAAGCCGCTTCATGGATGCGCCCCCAACGATCTTGCACTTGCTTGTTCATACCCTATGAGGGGCGCCTTCGCACGAGCAGCAAAGTGGGTAGCCGATCAGAAATCGCCGGTGCTGGATCCTGGTGATAGGGGGGCGTCGAGCCGCGTGGATTTTTCGCTCCAGGCACGAGTGCCGATGGGCATCGGTGCATGAAGAGCGAAGGCGCTGGGCGGATCGGGTAGGGCGTTTTGCCTCCCACTGGGAACATCTATTCCTATGGGCATGAGCAAACCCGGCTGCTACAGGCGCTTTCAGGCGAGATGCCGGATCCTGTTTCGGATGGATATAACGTGAAACGGCATCGCGGGTGGCGCTCCTGCCCCAAGGTGCTCCTGTCCCAAGGTGCTCCTGTCCCAAGGTGCTCCTGTCCCAAGGTGCTCCTGCCCCAAGCTGCATGCCGGGAATTGCCCCCACCTTGTGCGTCTCGATGCGCGGGCGCACCCTGGCCCTGTACCGGTCGGCACGGCAATGGAAGCACTCGGTGTTCCGCGCCGCGATACCGAGATTGACGGGTACGCCCAGCGTATCGACCGCTTTCCAGCACGGCGATGAAGAGGCCCGGAACCTCAAAATCGGACGGTGCCCTGCACGGCTGAAGGTGCAGCCCTAAGGCTGAACGTCCTTTTTCGGCACGGCCCCTTGACAAGGCATTCCCCATCACTCCTGATGTGCCAATCCGATAATTCGGACGCGTGTCCAAAATATTGGACACGTCGAGAGCTAGAGGGAACATCATGACCACTTCACTTCGTGCCGGCCTGATGCTGGCCGCCGCCGCCCTCCTCGGGTCCACTCCTGCCTTGGCCCAGACCAGCAAGCTCGATGAGGTGCTGAAGCGCGGCACTCTCGTCCTCGGGACCGGCAGCACCAACGCGCCTTGGCATTTCAAAAGTGCGGACGACAAGCTTCAGGGCTTCGACATCGACATGGGCCGCATCATCGCGAAGGCGCTCTTCGGCGATCCCAACAAGATCGAGTTCGTGAACCAGTCCTCCGACGCCCGTATCCCGAACATCACGACGAACAAGGTCGACATCACCTGCCAGTTCATGACCGTGACGGGCGAGCGCGCGCAGCAGGTCGCCTTTACGATTCCCTATTACCGCGAAGGTGTCGGCTTGATGCTGAAGGCCGACGGCAAATATGCCGATTACGCAGCTCTCAAGGCGGCCGGCTCGTCGGTCACCATTTCAGTTCTCCAGAACGTCTATGCCGAGTCCATGGTGCATGCTGCCCTGCCGCAAGCGACCGTCGACCAGTATGATTCCGTCGACCTGATCTATCAGGCGCTGGAATCCGGCCGTGCCGATGCCGTGGCCACCGATCAGTCGTCGCTCGCCTGGTACATGACGCAGAACCCGGGCCGCTACAAGGATGCAGGTTACGGCTGGAACCCGCAGACCTATGCCTGCGCTGTCAAGCGCGGCGATCAGGACTGGCTGAACTTCGTCAACACCGCCTTGCACGAAGCCATGACGGGCGTGGAGTTCGATACCTATGCCAAGTCCTTCAAGACCTGGTTCGGCAAGGATCTGCCCCCGCCGCAGATCGGCTTCCCGGTCGAATACAAGTAATGGCCGTGCGGAACGGGAGTTCCTCCCGTTCCGCCAGTCTGAAAAGGGCGGCTCGCCATGGGTTACACGCTGAATTTCAGCGCCGTCTGGCGCAACTTCGACTTCCTGCTGAGCGGCCTGATGCTCAGTCTCGGTCTTGCGGTGGTCTCGATCCTGATCGGGGCGGCAATCGGCCTTGTCCTGGCCTTTGCGCTGACGTCGAAGAAGCGATTGGCGGCAGCACCCGCACAACTCTATGTCACGGTGCTCCGCAACCTGCCGATCCTCGTCCTCGTGCTCTTCGCCTACTTCGCGCTGCCTCAGTTGGGCCTCCGGCTCGACAAGATCAAAAGTTTTGTTCTGGTGCTGTCGCTCTACTCGGGCGCGTATCTGGCCGAGGTGTTCCGCGCCGGACTTCTGTCGATCCCGAAGGGCCTGACGGAAGCTGGTCTCGCCATCGGCCTGACGTCGATGCAAATCCGCACCTCCATCATAGCGCCGTTGATGATGCGCAACGTGCTGCCATCATTGTCCTCGACCGTGATCTCGCTCTTCAAGGATACGTCCCTCGCCGCCGCTATCGCCGTGCCGGAACTGACTTTTGCCGCGCGCAAGATCAATGTCGAGAGCTTCCGGGTTATCGAGACTTGGATGATCACGTCCGCGCTTTACGTCGCGACCTGTTTCCTCATCGCCGCCTTGATGCGCTTCGTCGAGCGCCGACTGGCTCTGCCGAGGTAAGCCGATGTCCCATTCCTTTCTCGATCAACTCTGGATCGCACGCTACGTTATCCTCAGCGGTCTCGGCATGTCGGTGTCGATCTCGCTGCTGGCTATTCTCGCGGGCTCCGTGCTCGGCGTCTTCGTCGGTATGGCGCTGGTCTATGGCGGTGGCGCGCTGCGCCTTGTGGTGAGGGCTTACACCGACATCATCCGTGGTACGCCGGTCCTCGTGCTCGTGCTCGCGAGCTACTACGTCTCCTCTGCCGTCGGCATCAATCTCGGACCGTTCGCAGCCGGTGTCCTCGCGTTGGCGATCTTCTGCTCCTCTCATGTGGGCGAGATCGTGCGTGGTGCGCTTCAGGCCATCCCCAAGGGGCAGACGGAAGCCGCCAAGGCGATCGGTCTGACCTTCGCCCAGACCTTCACATCGGTGCTCTGGCCACAGGCGATGCGCCAGTTCCTGCCGGCCTGGGTGAATACGGCCGCCGAGATGGTGAAGGCTTCGACACTGTTGTCCGTCATCGGCGTCGCGGAACTGCTGTTGCGGACGCAGGAGATCATCTCTCGCAACTTCCTGAGCCTCCAGTTCTATTTCCTGGCGGGCGCCCTCTATTTCATCGTCAACTACGGTATCGAGCGCTTCGGCAAGTATGTCGAGCGCAAGACCGCCTTGCCGTCCTGAGGAGATCGTACCGATGGCCAAGACCATTCTCGACATCAAGGGCCTGCGCAAGACATACGGGCAGCACGAAGTCCTCAAGGGTATCGACTGTGCCGTACAGGAAGGCGAGGTCATTTCCATCATCGGCTCATCCGGCTCCGGCAAGACGACCATGCTTCGCTGCATCAACATGCTGGAGGATTTCCAGGGAGGCACGATCAAACTCGACGGCGAGGAAATCGGCTACCATGTCGAGGGCGCGACGCGCCGCCGCAAAAGCGAGAAGGAGATCGCCCGCCAGCGCGCTCTGACGGGAATGGCATTCCAGCAGTTCAACCTTTTCCCTCACATGACGGCCGCAGAGAACGTCATGCTCGGGCTCATCAAAGTCAAGAAGATGTCAAAGCCCGAGGCACGAGCCATCGCCGAGACCTGGCTCGACCGAGTCGGTCTCTCCGCCCGGGCAGACCATTATCCCGGCCAATTGTCGGGTGGCCAGCAGCAACGCGTCGCGATTGCCCGTGCCATTGCCATGGCGCCGCGATTGATGCTGTTCGACGAGGTGACCTCGGCACTCGACCCCGAACTGGTGGGCGAGGTGCTCCAGGTCATCAAGGGGCTTGCCGCCGACGGCATGACCATGCTGCTCGTGACCCACGAGATGCGCTTCGCCTATGAAGTCTCGTCGCGCGTCATCTTCATGAACCAGGGTGTCATCTGCGAGGAAGGCAACCCCAAGGAAATGTTCGTGCGGCCGAGGACCGAACGGCTCGCCGAGTTCCTCAAGACATCCAGCTTCAACTAGAAAGAAAGAGAACCCTCATGACGATCAAGCGTTACGGTGCCGGGCAAACCGGCGCGGGCGGACAGCCGCTGCCCTTCGCTCGTGCCACCGAGGCCAACGGCTGGCTTTATGTGTCCGGTCAAGTGCCGATGGAAAATGGTGAGATCGTGCCTGGCGGCATCATCGCCCAGAGCCGCAAGGCCATCGAGAACATGATCGCGATCCTCAAGGAGGCTGGCTACGGCCTGGAGGATATCGTGCGCGTCGGCGTCTGGATCGACGATCCGCGCGACTTCTGGAGCTTTAACGGCGTCTACACGGAATACTTCGGGGCGAACCCGCCCGCCCGTGCTTGCGTTCAGTCGCGTATGATGGTCGATTGCAAGGTGGAAATCGATTGCGTGGCCTACCGCGCCGATCGCGCCTGAGAGGCGAGCTGGAGACGAGCAAGCATGGCCGAGGCCGCAAGCGACGGTGTAACCCGACGGACGCGGGGACTGGATCGCGCATTCGAGATCCTGGAATTCCTGCGCATGAAGCGTCAGCCCATGCGGCCCAACGAGATCGCCGCCGAGATCGGCGCTCCGCGCTCCTCGGTCTACGAGCTCGTCAATCTGTTACTCAGCCACGGCATGCTTGACTATCAGGGGGGTGACGGGCGGATTTTCCTCGGCCGCCGCCTCTATTTCCTCGGCACGGCTTATGCCGAGCAGTTCGATCTCATGCGCGAATGCGACCGCATGCTGATCCAGCTCGCCGAGGAGACCCGCGAAACGGCGCAGATGTGTCTGCTCGAAGGCAACAAGTACACGGTAGCCATGATGCGCGAGGGGATCCGTCCGTTTCGCATCTCCTCGAATGTCGGCGAACCCGTCGCCATTCCGTGGACGGCTTCGGGGCGCCTTCTCGTCTGCCATCTTTCGGACCACGAAATCCTCGATCTCATCCCGCCGGAGGACTTCGTCCTGCCGAATGGGAGGACGCTGGATCCCGCGGATTTCATCGCCCAGGTGCGGGCTGCCGCGCGCGATGGTTACTTCACCTTCAACAGCGAGGTGGAGACCTTCACCCATTGCTTCGCTGTCCCGATCTATCAGGCTGACGGCACCTGCATCGCCACTCTCTGCCTGGTCGCACCGCGTGAGGACGGGTTGCGTCACCGCACCGCCTATCTCGATAGCCTGCTGAACGCGGCGCATGAGATCTCGGAAAAGCTTGGTTTTACTTCGCTTCCGAGACGAGTATCCTCATCGCGGGTTTGAGCCGAAACGACTTTTGCCGCCATCGTCTCAGCCTTGGGTCGCTGGCCACAACGGCCTTGCTCTCCACGGATTCCCGGCTTGATGGTCGTGAGGTTTGCGGCAAGTTCGCGAACCCGGCACAAGGACAAGCCGGCCGATGGCACATCGGCGAAGTTGACCAAATGCCGGCTTTACAGCCTCGGACGTGGAATCGAACCCACATCCGATGCTGTAGGCCGAGAACGCATCATTGGCGTCTGATCCGGCCAACCGGCACCAGGTCAATTTGAGCTGGGTTGGGCCTGTGATCCAGCATGGCCCCGTTTGCGGCATCTAGGACGAGGCCAACCGATCCGCCAGGGAGGATCGCGTTTCCAAGCATGCCCGGTGCGGCTTGGTCGGTGAGGACCGGTTTCACGAGCAGGGACCCTGGTTTGTATCCTCTGGCTTCCGCGTAGGCGGTGAACTCCGCCTTTCGATTGACCTTTACGACGCACGGGGAACGGGGGCATTCGTGCCCGAGAGATGTCCAGATCCGCGCAGACGCCGGGCTGGTGGTGATGGTCACCATCTCCTCGATCCCGCGCGTTACCGTGTTGCAGGCGGCGAGGGACAGAGCCGCCCCCGCCGCACATCCCAAAACTCTCGTTCGCATGGATTGCCCTTCCCGCTCATGTGAGCTCGTACGGCCCCGCCCTCATCAGCAGGTAACGCTCGCGGTTCAGTTGGCCAGTGCAGCAATCATTGAGACGAGATGGCCATCAGCAACGCGGATCCCGCAATCCGGGCGTGGCGCTTGTATCTCCAAGGGCTTGGAGCATCGTGCTGACCCAGCGGGCGCGCGAGCGAAAAAGTGGGCCCGGTTTTCACGAACGCGGTCTTCGGGTCGCTGGCGCGGCCCTCCGGGTCCGCTCAAACGATGCGCTCTTCCAGGAGGGAGCATCGGATTCAATCCCAAAAGTGCAAATCCACTTGTCACGTTCGATGCTCTAGAATCGGCTGAAGGGGTATGCTGATGACCCGCCCGACATTCCCTTCAATCATGGCCGTTTGGATTGATCAGTGAACAGATTGGCTCTGTCTGCTTGCCCCTGCGACCATTTCGACAGCCATTGCCAGCTCTTGCTCGTCGAATTCGAAGAGCCCGCAGCTATCGATGACGGAGCGATCCGCTTGCGAGTAGACCTCCATCCAGAACAACGGCATGTCAGGGGGCAAATCACACGCCGGGACCTCGGTCAGCCGCACCTCGAGTTGCCCGAGCCGGGTCACGGACACGGTTCGGGAGCCGCCCATGTCCTGTTCCGTGCACGCAAGCTGCACATAGGCCCGGATGATCCGCTGCTCGATCTCGTCCGCATCCATCATCGCCGTCGAGGTATTCGCAGGCTCAAAGTGCTGCAGGTACATTGGCTTTTCTCCAAAGGCTGTCCGTTCCCTGGGACACGTGAGGCTCCTCATCGCTTCTTTCGCTCGATGATTGCCGTCTCAAGCCGGGCAACGGCCCTCCAGGGATTGGGCGCGCGCTTCAGGTTCGACGAAGTGCCATCGCTGTCCCGGCCAAGCCGAACGCCATCACTCGCGGCCTGCTACGGGACAAGGCGGACATCCTCCTGGACCGGAAGTGGTCGGGAAAGCAGAGGCGCCGGATGGGACCGTTATCGGCGTCACCAAACAACGGCGCCAGCCGGATTGAAATCAGGCGAGGACCTGGGAAGGGACTAGGGATATTGCTGAGAGGAGAAGCCGATGCTCACGGCTCGACCAGCTTGTTGCGAACCGCGTAGAGGGCGAGCTCGACCCCGGAGCGCAGGTTGAGCTTGCGCATGGCCGAGGTGCGGTGGCTCTCGACCGTCTTGACGCTGACGGACCAGCGCTCGGCGATCTCCCTGTTGGTCTGGCCCTCGGCGACAAGCTGGATGACCTCCCGCTCTCGCGAGGTCAGGGTGTCGGACGTCACGACCTTGTCCCCCGCCAGGAAGGTGTCGAGCAGCGTCTCGGAAACCTGTGGAGAGAAGTACGGCTTCTTCAGCAGGAGGGCCTGAACGGCCCTGATGATCTCGGCATCATCCTCGGTCTTGAGCAGATATCCCCGTGCCCCGGCTTTCAGCACGTCGCGGATCACGTCCTCGTTGTTGTGCATCGTGTAGACCAGCACTTCGGTCTTCGGGCAGGCCTGCCGGATCTGGCGGGTTGCCTCAAGGCCGTTGAGCACCGGCAGCGAATAATCGAGGATCGCCACGTCCGGCGGGCTGACGGTGGCCAACTCGACGGCCAGCCGGCCGTTCTCGGCTTCGCCGCAGACCTCCCAGCCCGGCTGCGCCTCGATGAGCGCGCGGAGGCCACGGCGGACGATGGAATGGTCATCGGTGATCAGGATCCTTACGGTCATAGGCCTCCCTCCGTGTCGGGAGATGTAGGGCCTTCCGGCCTCCCGCCGATAGGGGATGCACCTGTCCTGCCTCTCAGGTTTTTCCTGTAGGGTCGCCCGGGCCGGTCCGGGGAGGGACATCCTGTGGAGCGGACAACTGAACTCCACCGGCATCCCCGGATTGGCCGCGCGGCACCGTCGGAAACAGAAGATGGACCGTCGTCCCATGTCCTTCCTCGCTCTCGAGACGCACCTCCCCACTGCTCTGCTGGACGAAGCCGAGCACCTGGCTGAGGCCGAGCCCATTGCCTTGTCCCTTCGTGGTGAAGAACGGATCGAAGGCTTGTTCGACGACCGCAGGAGCCATGCCGATCCCCTGGTCGATGACGGAAAGCCGCAGCCACGCTTGGCTGGCCCGCTCGGCACCCTCGGCGCCCGAGGCGGTCGGGAGGGGGCGGGGCGGGGCGGAAAGCCCGGTCTCCACCGTGACGGTGCCGCCGTCGGGCATGGCGTCCCGCGAGTTGAGCACGAGATTGAGCAGTGTCGCCTCGAGCTGCACCGGGTCCAGGAGACAGATCGCACCATCGCTTGCCAGCGAGATCTCGAGCATGATCCGGGGACCTGCGGCCTGCTTCAGGATCATGGCGAAGCCCGAAACCAAGTCGTCGACGACTGTGAGGCGGGGCCGGAGGTCCTGTCGCCTCGCGAAGGCGAGAAGGCTCTCCGTCATGCTCTTTGCACTCCTGAGGACGTGCTCCGTGTCCTCGACCAGTGAGCGGGCATCGGGATCGTTCTTCAGCGAAGGTTTGAGAAGCGTGCAGGCTGTTTGGACGATGCGGATCGTATTGCCGAAATCGTGCGCGATGCCGCCGGCGATGCGTCCGAGGGACTCCATTCGTTGAACACGCGTGAGGCGGGCCTGCTCCTCCCGCTCGCGCCGGCGGCTCCTGGACAGGCTGTATACGAGCGCCGCCAAGAGGGCGAGGAGCACCGCCATGGCGCCGATCACCACGGCAGCGTGCCTGCGCCAAGGGCGCAGCACGGATCGCTGCGCCATGCCGACGAGCACGAGGGCGGGAACATTGTCCAGGGTACTGTATCCGATGACCCTGTCCATGCGGTCTATGGGGCTCGTTCCCCAGAAGACGCCGGACGGATCGCGAGGCAGGTGCTCGAAGGCCGTGCCTGGGACCGCCAGCGACTTTCCTATGGCCTCGTCGGCAGCCGGGGTGCGCACCAGGAGGGTTCCGTCACTGAGGGCGATCTCGATGAACCCACCATCGGCTATCCGGAGCCTGCGGTAGAAGGTCTCGTAGAACCGGAGGTCGACTGCAGCCACGACGATGCCGCCAAAGCTGCCATCAGGCCGGTCTATCCTCCGACTCAGGGTGACCAACCACGCGTTGTCGACCTTGCTCCGCCGCGGGTGCCCGACCCGCAGGCCGAGCCCGGGAGTGTCCCTGAGCGCCCGGAAGGCGGCGCTGTCGACGGCATCCGCTCCCAATACGTCGGGGTAACCTGAGGATTGACTGGGGGTGCCGTCGGTGCCGATCACGTAGATGGCACTTACGTAGGGGAGGGAGCTGACCCGGTTCCTCAACATCTCCTCGAAGGTCGCATCCTGCTTGGGCACGTCGGATGTCGAGAGGACGTCACGGATCGAGAGAAGGGTAAGGTCGACCGCCTGGAAGGTACGCTCGGTCTGCTCGGCCAGCAGGAGTACGAGGTTGCTGACGACCCCTTCGCCACGCTCGATTGCGTCGTTGTAGCTATACCATAAATCCAGAGTGCCGATCAGCACGATGGCTGCAGCAAGCACGCCCGCTAGGGCCAGGAAGCTGGTGAACCCAAGGGCTCTGAACCTCACGCGAGCGATCTTCCTCAGCTGGGGAATGGCCGGGACACTCCCTGAGAGATAGCTCCGTCGCGCTCATAATCCATTGCATGCACCTGTGTGCAACGACAATTTTCATGTCCGGGTAGCGTCAACTACGATGACCGACTTTTTCGTGTGGGCTTAGGCTGGTGCAGGCGGCGCCGGACATTGGGCTTGAGGGCGTTCCTGACGTCCTTGTCGGTGAGCGCCAGATCGAACCACTCCGGATCGAAGTGGCCGCCGCACCAGATCCGGGTCTCAGTGTGCTCAAGATCGTTCGGGTCGGCCATGATGGCGAGAAAGCGCTCATAGCTACTCACGCCACCCACGTCCTCCGGCGGTCTGGCACGGGCTCCTGCGATGCAGGCCCCCAAACGAGGAGGCGCATCGAGAGCCAGCAGCTTCTCGATCTCCACGGTGTGCAGCCAGCTGTCCCCGAAGTCATAGAGATAGCTAAAGCAGGTGCCCGGCTCCCGGTCGAAGTCGCGCA
Organism: Microvirga sp. M2; assembly: GCF_047497095.1. Lineage (NCBI taxonomy): Bacteria > Pseudomonadati > Pseudomonadota > Alphaproteobacteria > Hyphomicrobiales > Methylobacteriaceae > Microvirga > Microvirga sp. M2. Next base: position 494,963 of record NZ_CP134064.1, on the reverse strand, counting down.
ACCGCACCTCACGCTCGTCGAACACCCGCGCGTCATCCTCGAAAGCCCCGTCCTCGAGCAGCTCCGGATCGCCATAGCGCAGGCCACCAATGCGGAACTCGTGCAGGTGATAATCCCACCAGTTGAACGCCGCCTGGATCGCAAGGTGCAACTGCCCCAGGTGCCAGGTCCACGGCACCACCAGCCGCCGCCACACGGGCGGGTCGATCTCGGCCAGCGTGATCTTGATCTGGAGGGCGTTGGGATCTTTCCAGGACATGCCCCAGTGGACCTGTCACCGGGGGCGGCGTCAACTAGCCGGACGCGTCCGACGACAATTAGACAGCGGCGCTCTTGGCCTCCGTCGCGGTTCGGCGCCGGTAGCTCTCGGTGTTGAGTTCCAGAATGGTGGCGTGGTGGACCAAACGGTCGATCGCCGCGACCGTCATGGCGGGATCCGGGAAGATCTGATTCCAGGTGCTGAAGGGCTGATTGCAGGTTGTGATCAGAGAGCGTCGTTCATAACGCTCGGCGATCAGCTCGAACAGGACGCTCGTTTCCGCCTGATCTTTACGCACGTAGCCGAGGTCATCGAGGATCAGGCAATCGAAGCGGTCGAGTTTGGCCAGGGTCGCCGGCAGGCTCAGATCGCGCCGGGCGGCCTGCAGCTTCTGGACCAGGTCGGTGGTGCGCGTGAACAACACCCGTTGGCCGGCCTCGATCAGGGCCGTGCCGATCGCCGCGGCGAGGTGCGTCTTGCCGGTCCCAGAGGGGCCGAACAGCAAAATGTTGGCGCCCTGATCGAGCCAGGCATCCCCGTCCGCCAGAGCCAGGACCTGCGCCTTGCGCAGGCTCGGCACCGCGGCGAAGTCGAAGGTCGCAAAGGTCTTGCCGGGGGGCAGGTCGGCCTCGGCGAGATGGCGGGCAATGCGTCGACTGTGTCGCTCATGGATCTCGTGCTCGCACAGGGCCGCCAGGAAGCGAGCCGATCCCCAGCCCTCCGCATCGGCCCGGGCACCGATCTCCTGCCAGAGCCGCGAGATGGTCGGCAGACGCAAGGTGGTGAGCAGGACCGGCAACTTCGCCGTGTCGACCGGCGGCGCGGCGGATGAGGATCGGGTCATGGTGCGGCCCCTTCTGAAGCGGCGATGGGATCGACAGGGATCAGGCAGTCATAGACGCTCGGATCCGGCGCCCTCACATGAACCACCGGCGCCTGGACGTTCAACGGCCCGGCCACGAGGGCCCGGGCCTGATCGAGATCCGGGAGCCCGCCGCCGGCGAGGACGCTCGCGAGATGATCGGCCAGCTGGGCCTCGCAGGCGTGCGTGGCGGCCAGATGCAGCAGGCCGACATAGACCCGGCACGCCTGTCTTGGATCGAGCCTGGCATCAAGCACCTCCCAGGCCCGTCGGAAGGCAGTCTGCGGGAACAGATCCTCCCGGAATACCGAGTGCCGGAAGGCCTGCGGCTTCTTCACGAGAGCATGGACCAGATGGCGGTAATCGACGACGCGGACACCGGGACCGCCGCGTTTGAAGTAGCGGCGGGGGACGGTCAGCACCGGGCTCAGGCCGAGATGGCAGACAAGACGATCATCGTAGATATGCACCTTGAGCCGACAGCCGACGAGGCGCGAGGGCACGGTGTAAAGGACATTGCGCACCGAGATCGTGCCGGAGCGTGTGACGGTGACCGTCGCCACCGAGTAGTCGCTGGTGCGAAAGCGCGGCAGAGGAGCCAGCGCCTTGCGCTCGATGGCAAGCGCCGCCTGCACGGCTGCGTTCTTGCGCATGGCGAAGTCCTGCAGAAAGGCCTGGTAGGCCTCCAGGTCCGAGAAGTCTTTCGAGCCGCGCAAGTCGAGAGCTTCGCGCAGCCCGAGCTTGAGATGGCCATGGGCGGCTTCGACCGATCCGTTCTCGTGGGCGATGCCGGCATTGTTGCGGGTGGGCTGCAGACCATAATGGTTGCAGAACGCGGCATAGGCCTTGGCCTCGTCCTCGCGATCAATGAGATTGCGGTAGGCGGCCGAGAGCCGGTCGGTGCGATGCTCGCGCGGGACGCCGCCGAGCTGCCAGAGCGCCTCCTGCAGGCCTTCGGTGAGAGCCGTGAAGCTCTCGCCGCCGCAGATGGCTTTGATGAAGCGCCAGCCGGAATAGGCGAGCCAGAAATGATAGAGCAGATGGGGAAAGGGTCGGCCGGCGATGGTCACGCCGAGCTTGGCGCCATTGGTAAAATCCGAGAGGGCCTGCCGACCGGGCGGATGCTCCTGTCGGAAGATCAGCTCACGCTCCGGTCCCTCGGTGGCGCGCCAATGGGCCACCCGGCGCTGCAGCGAGCGCAGATGGCCGTCGCCATAGCGCCCTGGATGCAGCCGTTGCAACTCTTCCAGCAAAGTGGTGGCCCGGATCTGGGGCGCGGCCTCCAGCATCGGCACGAGTTCGTCGCGCCAGACTTCGGCGAACGGATCCGGACGCGTCCGGTAGCGCCGGCCCTCGCGCTGGCTGGGAAGAACCGGGTCGGCTTCGATGCGCCGACCGGTGCGCTCGCTGAAGCCGGCCCGTGCCGCCGCGGCGGCCTGAGAATATCCGTCCTTGCGTGAACTCATATAGCGCCTGACCTGGCGGTCGGTGACGTGCATGCCCGGCATCAACCTTCTCCCGCAATCGCGGGAAAGATTGATGCATCTCACACCTAACCGGCCATCTCTGTCGTCATCAGGCGGCCATCATAGTTGGCGTCGTACACACCTGTGTCGTTTCGGCAGGGGGCATGCGCATACAGGCGCGAGGACAGCTCCGGGCCCTTTAACGATGGCTTGCAACGACGGCTTGGCGATCAAGGTGACGGCAACGGCCAAGGTTTAGCCGTATTGGCCCGGTAGCCCAGGACAATGTCGAACGAGAACAAACAACCCCTTGAGGAAGCCGTCGAGGAGACGATCGAACTGGCCCATCAGGCCATCCAGCAGACCCGGGCCGAAATCGCGCGCTCGCAGGCCTTGAGCCAGGCCGAGGCTGATCTTGCGCAATCGATCAACCAGATCGGCAAGAACCAGGACGATCTTGCTATTGCATCGGACATGAAACCGAATCCAGATCCGGTACTTTAACAGTTTGGCTTTGAGCATCGAACGCAAGACCGGTACCCACCTTTTGCGTTCGATGCTCTAATCGATCACTGATGGCCCGCCCTGCTCCGCTGAACATGTCCGATCAGGTTGAATCGAGTCTAGGAATCGCCGGTTTTAGCTGCTGTGATCGGCCCGCCCTCTTGGGTGCCTTACGAGGTTATCGTGCAATCGCGCTTTCCAAATTCACATCTCAGCGGACGTGCGGCGTGAGGTTTTACATGGACAACCTCTTTCATCATGTAGCAGGTCCCAGCAACCTAGCCCGATCCCAGAGGATATGAATTGCTATGCCGGTTGTGCTTACAACATGAAACTAGATGCCGTAATGGGCCTGCCGCTCACGAGGTAGCGGAACGGGTGGCTGTCCCTCAGAGTGATGTGTGTTGAACCGGGGTCCGAGTGATCGGCCCCAAGCATCATGAGGGACAGCCATGGACTACTATGCTGGAATTGACGTGTCTTTGGAACTCAGCAGCGTCTGCATCCTCGATGCCTCCGGGCAGATCATCCGCGAGGCGAAGGTCGCCAGTGAGCCTGAGGCGCTCGCTACCTTCCTCGCCAGCCTGGACCTGCCACTCACCCGCGTCGGCCTGGAGGCCGGGCCGCTCTCGCAGTGGCTGCATGCCGGCCTTCTGCACGCCGGGTTCGAGGTCGTGCTGCTGGAGACCCGGCATGTGAAGGCGGCGCTCTCGGCCATGATCGTCAAGACCGACCGGCGCGATGCCCGCGGCATCGCCCAGCTGCTGCGCATGGGCTGGTTCCGGCCCGTCCACTGCAAGTCGCCGCCGGCGCAGGAGGTCCGGGCCCTGCTCATGGCCCGCAAGCAGCTGCAGGCCAAGATGCGCGATATCGAACTCAGCCTGCGTGGGTTGTTGCGCGGCTTCGGCCTGAAGATCGGCGCGATCAGCAAGGGCCAGTTCGCCACGCGGGTGCGCACCCTCACGGCAGGTCATGAGATGCTGGAGAAGATCGCCGAGGCCATGTTACGGGCCCGAGAGGCTCTGCAGACGGAGTTTGCCCGGTTGCATCGCGCCATGCTGGCGATCGCCCGGGAGAACGAGGTCTGCCGGCGGTTGATGAGCGTGCCAGGCGTCGGAGCGCTGATTGCAGTCACCTTCACCTCCGCGGTGGACGATCCCGAGCGCTTCTCGCGCTCGCGGGCGGTGGGAGCGCACTTTGGCCTGACCCCTAAGAAGTATCAGTCAGTCAGGCGAGACGGATATCACGGGAGCGGTGAGCCGGGTGGGTGACCCGATGGTGCGCACGGCGCTGTATGAGGGCGCCCACATCCTGCTGACGCGGGCCGTGCGCTTCTCGGCGCTCAAGCGCTGGGCGCTCGAGGTGGCCAAGCGGCGCGGCATGCGGCGGGCCAAGGTGGCGCTGGCCCGGAAACTTGCGGTCATTCTGCATCGCATCTGGATCGACGGCACCACCTTCCGCTGGAGCCGGCAGGGTGTTGCCGCATAGGAGGAGCAAGCATTCGGAACAGGGCGGCTCTCGTCCTGTTCCCCTGAGGTCCCGTCGCCGGGACGATGGAGGCGGTCAAGCCGTAAGTAGTGCCGTGAGCACCCATCGGGTGGAACACGCGTCCTAGATGGGCTGACCGCATCCTCTCTGATGGCATGGTGGGGCGGCCTCGCGCCGACCCCGAACAGAAGCAAGACTTCGGCGACAGGACTATCACTCAGGGGATTGACACCAAACGGCCCATTACAGAAGCACTATTTTGGCACTGCCATTGTTGGGTCCAGTGTGAAGCGGGCGCGACAGAATGGGCACGCAGGCGCATGGCGGAGCCCCCCGCCACGACCGACCCTCGAAGTGATCAAGCCCAAGTTCTTCCTTCAACTGCTGGCGCGCCTGCTCACACACCCAGCGCGCCTTGATGAACGATGCCAACTGCTTCAGTGAGGCACCGGGTGGTAAGTTGGAGAAATAGTATTTGCACTCGTCTGACAATCAGCGTTCGCCCATCAGTCAGAGCTCATCTCTGGGTAGATGCTGAGTGGCCTGCCTGCCCAGCTGGACGGCCGGTCCATCGGCCACCCGCACGCGCGAGGCAGCAAATCTCGCCAGCAGTGGCCCTTTTGTGCCGCGCCGCCACGTGATCCGGCGCCACCGGGCCTTCGCTAGCAGATTTCGGCGGCCATTGCCTCTTGATCCGAGATCAGCGTCTTGCGAGGGCGTCAGCGCCTGGTCGCCGAGGCGATCATCTGCACATCAGCTGGATAGACCTTCTGAATGCGGACGGTTCCAACCGCCCGCCGTGGGTCTAGAGCGGTGAGTGTCTGTCGAAAGGAGCCACTGACGCCATAGCCGGCATTGGTCAGCACCGCCCGAAGCTCTCACCCGCTTGCATGACCCGCTGGAGTTCCGCCAATGCGATCTCGGGCTTGGAGCGCTCCGTCCAGAACACCTCGGGCACACCGGCGTGCTGCAGGCGTTCCGGATCATTAATCCACGTCTCCGGCAGAAGCAGCCGCAAGACAATCGGGATCGGCACCTCGCTCCTGGCCAGCGTGAGCGAGACTAGGGTCTGGCAGATCGCTTTCTTGCCGACGAACCCAGCATACTGTGGACCAGTACCAACGAGTGAGTGCCCTTCTTGAGCAGGGCGGTATCATCGATCATCAGGATGGCGTCGGGCCCGCCGACGAGTCGGTTGGCCTTGTCGAGGAGTTCGGCTTCCAGCGGCGCCTCGTCCCAGGGCCCCACCGCCGCAAAATGATGCGGTTGATCGTAATCGGCAGGCGCCACCGCGCAGCCATCGGCTGCATGGCTCTTGGCGCGTGCCGGGACTGATCAGCCCGGCCACATAGAGCTGGCACATGCGCCAGCGGGGTGTGAGGAACGGTTCCAGCTAGGACTGAAGTTTGTCTTCCCACGCTACTGAGGTGCTCATGACGACCTCCCGCGGACAATCCTTCAGGGGCAGAAGTCGGCAGCGCTCACTCAGTTCCTCTGACCTGCCAAAGTAGTGCTAAAGAGCCCCGGGTTCGTTCGGGATAAGAAGAGCACTGAGCCGCCCGCATCTCGCAATGTCGGTCCATGGCTCTGGTGCACACCTTGGAAATACGAAAGGCCGGAGCGGACGATGCCAGGAGGGAAGAGGTGGCTCATCGGATGGCCGGGCCCCAGGGTCGGGCCGCTTTCATCGTCAACGGACAGCGCCCTGCCGTTCTCAAACAGGCTGCAAGTGAGAACTGGGCCGCTATCTCCTTCACCGCCACGGCTTCCGGCTCACGCGGTAACGAAGGCTCCCAATCTTCTCGGCGACACAATCAGTCGTAAAAACCCATTAAAGTACCTCTTCTGGAACGTGTGCTTCATAAAGAAACAGGACTATAATTGCTCCGTATTCCTTAATTTTGTCAGAGGTTAGCTACCATGCCGAAGGAATATAAGCAGAGCTTAGGCTCGCCTAACGGAAGAGCGATCTCTCTAGCGGCAATTGCCATATGCGCCCTGACAGACGGGTTCCATGCGAACAGGACCCCAGATCCGGTAAGCCGCATGCCAAGCCACGTGCAGGAGCTGTCGGCCCGTGTCGATAATCTCGTCAACCGAATCCGCCAAGCGGACCCGGCATTGGCACGCGATCTACCGTCCGCTGCAAAAGTCGTACAATGGCGAAATGGTTGAAAGTTCGGCATTGCCTCCTGTCAGGGCGAGGGGCATCGACGGTGTGAGCCGAACGGCCGGTGGGCGGCTGAGGCTCCTGGTTCTTCAGCCAACCCCGTTCTGCAATATAGATTGCTCCTACTGCTATCTCAGTACCCGCAATTCGAAGGCGCGAATGACTCTCGATACGCTTGCCAAGGCGTGCCGATGCGTCTTCGACGGCTCGAATCTCGACGAGGCCCTTGAGATCGCTTGGCATGGGGGCGAACCTCTGACGGTTCCATTGCAATGGTACAAGGACGCCGTCGCTCTGATAAGCGACCTGCGGCCGGTTGGCCTTAACCTGAAGTATCGGTTCCAGACCAATGGTCTCCTGCTCAACGCCGAGTGGGTAGATTTTCTTGAGACCATTGGCGCAGTCGTCGGACTAAGCATCGACGGGCCCGCAGACCTCCACGATGCGAGAAGGCGCAGCCGTGGCGGTCTCGGAACTCACGAGAAGGCGATGGATGCCGTTCGCCTGCTGCACGGACGCGGACTACCGTTTCACGTTATCACGGTCCTTACGTCCTCGACGCTCGCCAGTCCGGACCAGCTCTTTGAATTCTATCGCTCAAATGGCATCGCGGAGGTGGGATTCAACGTTGAAGAGATTGAGGGGGACAATCGAAGTTCGTCCCTGTCCGGCAGTAACACGGACATGAGGTTCCGGAAATTCATCCGTCGCTTCTTCGACCTCTGCATCGAAAACCCCGGAGCTATCCTGTTAAGGGAGCTTGAAGCCACCGTTAGCCTGCTCCTAGCTGAGGATCAGGCCGAAGACGAGCAGAACATCCCGTTCCGTATCATCAGCGTCGGGCATGATGGCGCCATTTCGACGTTCTCGCCTGAGCTTTTGGGCTCTCATCACGACCGATTCGAGAGCTTCGTGTTCGGCCATGTCGAGAACGGGCAAATCAGCAAGATCCTATACGACGACAACTTCAAGCAAGTTCATGCCGAGATACAACAAGGCGTCGATGCGTGCAGGCGCATCTGCTCCTACTTCAAATGGTGCGGTGGCGGAGCACCTGCGAATAAACTTTTCGAACTTGGCCGCTTCGATACAACGGAAACATTGCATTGCAGATTATCGCGACAAATCATTCTTGATGAGACAGTCGCTCTACTGGAGAGAAGCAGCCGGCATCAAGTAGGACAATGTGAAGGGGCTGCCGGTGTGATTTGAGACAGGCCAACCCGATGGATGACTGCGATGGGTGATCAAACAGAAATGGTCCACTCTTTTGCGGAGTACTGGTCTATCGTGGCGGGCTGTGTGGTCGTTCTCACATATGCAAAACGGCGCTTCAATGAGCCATCGGGGACCAACAGCAAAGCATTACCGCAAGCAGTCGAGCCTCTCCGCTATTTGTATCTCAAGTCCCAGTACAAAACAGCGCGTGCTGTCTACGTTTTGGCGTCTGTCGTTCTATATCTTCTGCTCCTGCTGCCGGGTCCCTTGATCATGTCTGTGTCCAACATAGACCCGAAGATCTTTCCTCCGCAGGCATGGGCATTGCTCGTTGCCCTCGTGCTGGTCGGATTCGTGCCGAACACGGCGAATTTCAGATGGGTTCTGACGATCGAAGAGGAGCTTCGACGGTTCGTTCACGAGCGATACTTCGTTCCCAGGCGCGTTGAGGAGACCATCTCGCTCCTCCAGGACGTCAGCTACGATCCGCCGAGCGCACAGACGGAAATGCTCCCTGCGCCGCTTCGCGCGGCGATCTTCGATGGATTGAAGGCACCTACGAACTCACTTGCGTACCGGTGGGCTCGAACGAGAATGCTCATGGCCTCCCTAAGCCAAATCGGCACGGGCACCTCCAGTCTGTTGACAAGAGCGGACTTCGAGCCATTCGAGAAAGACTTCGAGTACATTCAGGAGAAGTACGATGAACTGTCGGGCAAGATAGAAAGAGTGATCGACAGTGACCTAGAAGTTGAAACGGAACGAAAGCTGAAGGCAGCTGTCGATGCTCTGCTTGACAAGATCTATGCCTACATAACTTGGGGTGTGCGGCAGAGAGCGAGCACGGAAGGAGAAATCAACGAAACCTTGCTGACGCTTGGGTTCGATATTCCGCCTGAGAACGACATTTCATTGTTCAACGTTGTGTTTCCGGCAGTTCTGTCGGTCGGAGGCGTAGCCTTCGTGTTTTCCTGCCTGATCGATGTTCTGCAAGCAGCATTCGGCAATTTCGAGGGCAAAATTGCGACGACCGTCGTAGCCGCCTTCGCCTCAGCAATGGCTGCAAGCGTAATGTACTGGGCCGCCGTCCACCTCGCACTCAGCGGGCGGAAAGATCAAATCAGGCGAAAGGTATGGCACGAACGGTCGCCCATCTGCCTTGTACCTATCGGCATCAAGGCGGGCCTTGTGACGTGGGCTGTCATCGTCGTCTCCACCATCGTCTGGCACCCGATACTGACATGGGATTCGATGTATAGCTCCTGGAGAGCTCTGAAGTTGTCGGTGGTCGGATCGGGAGGTTTGCCGTTCTCGGAATGGAACTACGTGTTTCTGAAGGCCGCGTCGGCGCTGCCGTGGCTTTTCGCAGGGCTGATGGTCAGCTCCGTCATCGCCTGGCGGTTGGGAGGCGATGTGCGCAAGAGCGATCGCTCCAGCCAGCTCAGGGATGCGTTGTGGTTGGGATGCTGGCTTGGCGTCACAGCAAGCTTGGCTAGTCTTCTGCAGACCTCCGAGGTCGAATATCTCAGGTCGGTCGGCGTAACGACCGCCACGGACAGCAATGCAATTCCACTTACGCCGTCCGAGATCGTGTGGCTCACCTTTTCATCCGGGCTCGCCGGCTTCGTGTGCGGCACGATCCTCGGACTGAAGGTGCCTGCAACCTATAAAATGGAGCTTCAAAGACCTACCGGGAAGGTCGGCAGCAAGGCACTCCGGGATCTGTTGACTCTGGCCGAGCGGACGACCGGAACAAGAGCCGCCGCGGAAGAGTGGGTCTTCAGCCCGAATGAAGAACTCAATGGCCTCACTCCCGCTGAAGGTGTGCGCTATCGTGAACTTACGACCGGAGTGCGCAGGCTCATTCAAACGGCATATCGTCCCGTGCGATCCATGCCATCTGTGATCGAGGGGGGACTTGCTTCCTAAAGCCTCGTCCGCCTCGGAGCCCCGGATGAACAGCCATAAGAATGCCCGCATGACGCCCTTCGGTCGAGCCCTTTTGGTCCGCCGCGTGCGCGGGGAGGGCTGGCGCGTGGCCGACGCCGCCCAGGCGGCCGGAGTGTCCGCCCGCACGGCCTACAAATGGCTGGCGCGCTTCCGCATCGGCGGGGAAGGCGGGCTGCAGGACGCCAGCTCGGCTCCCTTACGTCCGGCCCATCGCCTGTCTCCGGATTGGATTGCAGGCATCGCCGCCCTGCGGCACCAGCGCCTGTCCGGTCCGGCGATCGCCCGCATCCTCGGCCTGCCGCGCTCCACGGTCGGCGCCGTGCTGCGCCGGCTCGGCCTCAACCGCCTGAGCGCCTTGACCCCACGCGAGCCGGTGCAGCGTTACGAGCGTCAGCATCCAGGCGAGTTGATCCACGCTGTAAGGGTCTGACGGGCTGATTCTATGAGGCTCTGCGAGGTTAGCCTATTAATCTGACGATGCCGTTTCGGCGATCGGTATGCGTGGATACGGTACTGCGACACGGGAATTTGGAGTAGCGCACACACGCGTCAGTCATACCACTTTCGTGTAATGAGTAACAATGGATGGCGGAGATACTACCGCTTCGAGTTATTGTCGGAAGGCCTCCGACGACAGTATTGTTGCGCTTGATGCGGAGGCGCAGCCATGCCGCCGGATGAGACCACCGAATACTATTCCTTCTACGAGGTCTTCACGAAGGAGGCCAAGGTCATCAACGCCCGGCGGTTCGCCGTGGCTGAGGGGCGGCTCGCGACGGACCGGGGCGCCACCTTGGAGGGGCTCCCGCCTCTGACCGACGATCGGAGAAGGGAGATCAAGGTCCAAATCATGGAGCGTACCGCCAAGATCCCTGACGAGACCGATGCCGGGCGGGACGAGCGCTGCCGCAGGGTACCTCGCCCAAGTCAGGGCCATAACCTCACGGGGCTGGCCCTCTCCGGCGGCGGCATCAGATCAGCATCCTTCTGCCTCGGCGTCCTCCAGGCCATCGATGCGTTGAGGGAGAACCACGAGCCCCAGGTACTCGACCAGATTGATTACCTGTCGACCGTCTCTGGTGGGGGGTACACGGGAACATCCCTCGTCAGCGGACTAATGCAGGCCCAGGGACGCTTCCCCTTCGCAAGCAAGCTCGATCAGGAGGAGACGATCGAGGTCCAGCACATCCGGGACTACTCGAACTTCCTAGCGCCTCAGGGCCTGCGAGACTACCTCCTCGGCTTCATCGCAGTGTCGAGGGGCCTGCTAGTCAACGCCATGGTCTTCCTTGGCGTCCTGCTCCTGCTCGCTGCTTTCACCATCTATCTCAATCCGGACATCGAGGAACTCAACCAGGGCGCCGGTGGACTGGAGCTGTTCGGCCTGACCCTGATCACCTTCGGCCTCTTCCTGCTGGCGCAGATGATCTTCGCGCTCTACTCGTCGCATCGCAAGGCCAACCGACAGACGCTGACCTTCAGGGAGAAGTGGGCCAAATGGCTTGCAAGGGCTTTCATGGTCGCGCTGGTGATCGCCTTCGCCGAGGCGCAGGCCTTCGTGATTGCCCGCCTCGTCGACAAGGACCTGACCCACTGGCTTGGGGAGCTGCTTCCCAAGGTCTGGGCGGCACTCCTGCCGGTCGCGATTGCCCTCGGTGCATCCGCCGGGAAACTGACCACGATCGTGCGAACGACCCTCGGGGACAAATCGTGGAAGGGATCGTTCAAGCGATGGACTAGCCAGGCCGCACTCTACCTCGCCGCGGCGGTCGTCCCGTTTCTGCTCTGGTGCGTCTACATTCTCCTCTGCTATTGGGGGGTCCGCGCCAACATGACGGGTCCGAGGCCATATCATCCGGGGGTGCCCGATTGGCTGACGCAGCTATCAGGGTGGTTCCCGGTCAAGCACAGCTTCGCACGTCTCTATTCCGCCGTCGGGCTGGTCCTCCTGTTCCTGTCCCTCTTCGTGAAGCCGAACGCCGGATCGCTCAATGGCTATTACCGCGATCGTTTGAGTCGCGCGTTCCTCTGGCGACTGGACAAGCTGAGGAAGCAGGCACAGGAAAGGTGGGACGCGGACGCGCCCGATCCTCTAGACGATCACGATTGCGCCGCGGTTGGCAAGCACGTCGAGAAGGCACAAGGCAAAGAGGGTGCGGGCAAGGCCGCCATCACAGAGAATAGGAAGAAGGAGAAGCCGGAGATCGATGTCGACAGGTTCACGTTCTCTTCCCTGAAGAAGAGGAAAAAATGGCGGAGAAACAAGAAGTTGAAGGTCGACGGCATCCACTGGGAGGAGGATGTCCGCTTCTCGCCATACCTTCTGGTCAACACGGCGGTCAACCTGGAGGGATCCGATTACCTCAACCGACGAGGACGGAATGCGGACTCGTTCGTCTTGAGCCCGCTGTATATCGGGAGTGAGGCAACCGGTTATGCCAAAACCCTCACAATGGAGCGCATCGATCGCGGCATCAACCTCGGTACTGCCATGGCCGCCTCCGGCGCGGCGGCCTCCGCGAATATGGGGGCCCAGACAATCAAGCCACTCACCTTCAGCCTCGCCGCACTGAACGTTAGACTCGGCTACTGGATCCCGAACCCTCGGTACGCCAAGACATGGACCGGGTGGAACTCGTACCTTGCGAGCGTTGGCCCGATTTACTACGCTATGGAGACGTTTGGAGCTATGAATGAGGAGAGGCTCAACGTCTACCTCACTGACGGCGGGCACTTCGACAACCTCGGAATTTACGAGCTGCTCAAGCGGCGGTGCAGCCTGATCATCGCGGTGGATGCGGAAGCCGACCCCGGCATGCATTTCGAATCGTTCGTCCGAGTGCAACGATATGCGCGCATCGACCTCGGCACCCGCATCGACCTACCGTGGGAGGCCGTGCACAGGTCGGCACTGGCCATTTCCAAAGAAGGATGGCGAAAGCCGCTTCTGCCTGACGGGCATCAGGGGCCGCACGTGGCTGTGGGCAGGATCGATTACGGGTACGGCGAGCGGGGAGTCCTCATCTACGTCAAATCGTCCATGTCAGGTGACGAGAGCGATCTCATCTGCGACTACAAGAGGCGCAACGAGGCCTTCCCGCACGAGACGACGGCGGACCAGTTCTTCAGTGAGGAACAGTTCGAAGTGTATCGGGCGCTCGGCTTCCACGCGACCAAGGGTTTTCTCGAAGGCAACGATGCATTCGGCATGTTCCCAGCGGGTAGGCATGAGGGTTGGCTCGAACTTCTGGATCACGCTTTGAAGCATCTCAACTTACCAGAAAAGTCGCGACGGAAAATCCTTGCTCGGGCGTCAAATGGTAGTGTGGGCGCTGGGAAAGAGCAGAGTACGTCGCGTTCGGATAAGGCGCCTATAGTCATCGGAGTCGCACAACCAGAAGCCTCATAGAGATCGGCGGTGCTGCAATGACGAATTTGAGCCGTGGATCCCGCGAGCCGGAGCGGCAGATATTCTCCGGGATCGGAATGTCGACGGACGTCTCAACGGCAAAACATCGAGACGACGCCGAAGGAACGGAGCCGGCGTCCTTCCGCTACAACAATCCTGGGGCTCAATATCCGAGCGCAGACGCCGCGCGGTTCGGCCAAACCGGATATGGCCTCATTGGAGGCGGGCACAAGATCGCGCGATTTCCTTCACCGGTGAATGGAGCTGCTGCCAATTTTGATCTGCTGTTTCGAAAGTATACAGGGATGACGATTGGTGCGGTTGGAAAGAAATGGACAGGTGAGAATGGATTCGGCGTCCCGGGTTATGATTCGAATGCTATTTTGACGAAGCAAATGTTGGATGATCCGGAGCAGGCGATTGCGCTACTGAAGGCGATTGCGGGGCGCGAGTCGGGCCGTGGCAACAACCTCACTGAAGATCAGTGGCGCCAAGCGCACCGCATGTTCAAGGTCGGAAGTGCTGATGGATATCTGAGTGGAGTAATAGCTGATTCTCAGATCTACGTTCCGCCGGGAACGGCGACCGGAGCGGGATTGCTGAGGCGAGCGCAACGGCACATTGGCGAAGATTACCGCAATGTTCGAGTGCCCAAAGACAATCCCAATTGGGATGGTCCTTGGGACTGCGCGGAGTTTATGTCCTGGCTGGTGTTCCAGGAGGCAGGTGTCCTCTATGGCTGCGTCGACAACGAGCTAGCACCATCCCAAGCGGAAGCTTACACAGGAGCCTGGAAGAGAGATGCCGAGCTGCGCGGTATCCGCGTGTCTGTCGAAGAGGCGGCTGCGACAGTCGGCGGCATCCTGCTTCGCTATCCGCCTGCGCCGGGCAGGATGGGCCACCTTGCCCTGTGCGACGGAAAGGGTGGCACCGTCGAGGCAAAGGGCGAGCGATACGGTGTCATCGCCGACACGGTTCATGGCCGCGAGTGGCACTGTGGTATCCTGGTCCCCGAGATCGCCTACGGGTCTGCCCCTGCGATGAGAGTTTCCGCGCCTGCATTCCATTACGCACCGGATGTCCCAAACATGAAGAGAGAGATCATCGCGGAGATCCAGAGAACCCTAGAGTCGAAAGGCTTCGACCCAGGTCCGATCGATGGTGAATTCGGACCCAACACGCAGGCGGCCGTAGCGCGTTTCCAGGTAGCTCAAGGTTTAGTCGTTGATGGCGCCGTTGGGCCTGAAACGGCGGCGGCGCTAGGCGTGTCACTAATCGACGAAACGCCTGCAACTTCGGGGGCCGCTACGCTTTCTGGACATGCCTGGACTGAAGTGCGCAAGCGGATCAGCCACGAACCTTCCAGCCATAGCATCGGATCCTCGCCGCGCGAAGCCGAAGGGATCGATCTCTTGCAGATGCTTGTCCTCGCGATGCTTTCAAAGGAAAGATCGATGTTCCAAGATGCTGCTAAGCCGGGGCAAAGCATGGGCCAAATAGGTCTCTTATTGCCCCTCCTGCTGCAGTCAGCATTGACGGGCAAGCGACTTGACACGACTGAGCTCGTGAGCGTGCTGCTGGCTGGGAAGCCAACCGCACCGCTGGCATTGCAGGCGCTGGAAACCCCGCACGCTCAGTCATCCAAATCGCAGACGGTCGACACAATGACGACGCTGTTGCCGTTGCTGTATCAGAATCTAACAGGACAGCCTTGGCCAAGAGTACACTCGACAATGCCCGACGCAGTCGCGGATCAGCCGAGGGAACCAGCACAACCCGCCACCTCGCGACCCAGCGTGCAACTCAGTGCTGCCGGCCTCGGGATAACGGCAATTCTGCAAGCCCTGGGAATTGTCGGAACACCTTTTGGCACAGGATCTGAGCCGACGCAGATCGGGACCCTTGCGACGCTCATTCCGATCATCACCGGCGTGTTTGGCGCCACAGGTGGTTTCGGTGCATTGTTGAGTGCCGGAAGCACACTATTCCGCGGCGTGACGAGCGTCGCCGCAAAGGCCTCAAAATAATCAGCTGTCATGTTCTACTAAAAAAATTTTCGGCGAAGTAGATCAGGTGCGCTGTCTGAAAAATGCGGCAACGGGAATTACAGAACTAGGGGACTCAACTGGTAAGAGAAGCTAAGAATGCAACGGCTTTGGAGGAGGTAAGCCGCAAAGAGGCGAAATTAAGCGCCCTGTTGAGATTGCCTCGCTTTAGCAGATACAGTTTTATAGGGCGGCATAAAGGCACAAGTTTCAAATTTTACAAAGGCTAAATCTCTTAGTTGATCCATTTGATATTTAGAGATGAGGTTATTTATAATACAATTATAAACTATCTGAAGGCAATAGCAACATGAGGTCAAATCAATATTTCAATAAAAGTTCTGTATTTTAGGTTTGGCGGCTTTCGGTTGCCGCTTCGAAAATCTTGTCTGCTAGAGTATCCGTGTTGATCAAGCGGTTTTTGGGGCCCATTTTCGCTGATCTCGCAAGAGCGCATTGGCCAGGACGATGAGCTTTCGCATGATGGCCGTGAGAGCGACTTTGGCGGGCTTTCCGGCCGCGATCAGGGCTTGGTATTTGGCTTTCAGGTCCGGGTTGAAGCGGGCCGCCACCAGGGCTGGCATGTACAGCGCCTGGCGCAGACGGGCGCGCCCGATCCGTATCGGTCTGCATCGGAACGACCCGTCCCCTCTCACCGCCAGCGAGTTCGCGACCCGCTGGCGGTGTCCCCATCTTGCTCGATCAGGACGGAAAAACCATAAGACAAGCATCGGATCGATCCGATGCTCACTTCTTAGAGAGCGCATCGTTTTCGCGGACCCGGAGGGCCACGTTCGTGAAAACCGGGCCCACTTTTCCGCACGATGCGTAAGGTAGGGGACTCACCTAAGCCAATGAGTCGCTGTCGCGACGAGGACAATGGCGGCGAGCCAATTAGCTGTCTGGATGCGAGACCTCCTGGGCATGAGCGACGACTTGGAGGGCTCGTGGCAAAGCATCTGGATCGGGCGGCTTCGCGTTCCGGGATCGGCCAACCGCGGCTCGGCGGCGCAAGCCGTCAAAGCGCTAAGCTTACTCCTCAATCGCGCACCCCCCTGATCCCGACAACGCTCTGCCACCAAACAGTCCCCTTATACCAATTCCCGCTGATCATCATTGGTGCGCCCACTCGCGCAAGCCGATCGACATGATGGTCCAAGGCTGATCGATCAGCTTGTTCCAAGCCGCACAGCAGTGGTCGAGAATGTCCGTGTAGGACGTGAAGATCCGGTTGGAGATCCAGTTCTCCCTTATGAACTGCCAGATGTTCTCCACGGGGTTCAGCTCAGGCGCCATTGCCGGCAGCGGCACCAGAGTGATGTTGGGCGGCACCTTCAGCTTCCTCGAGACGTGCCATCCAGCTTGGTCGAGCAGCAGCACAGCATGCGCGCCAGGCGCCACCGCCTGCGAGATCTCGGCCAGATGCAGGGACATCGCCTCGGTCGTGCAGCGGGGCAAGACCAGGCCGGCGGCTTTGCCTTGGGCCGGGCAGATCGCCCCAAAGATGTAAGCAGACGCAGTCCGCAGATCGCGTGGGGCGGAGGGACGGGTGCCGCGCTTGGCCCAGCGCCGGGTGATCTTGTTCTTCTGGCCGATGCGGGCCTCATCGGCAAACCAGATCTCTATGGGCCGGCCGCCGGCCTCGTTGGTCGCGATCTCCTCCAGACGCGTGGGGAAGTCTTTTTAAAAGCAGCCACGGCCGCGTCGCTCCTGGCGTGATGACGCGGGCGAGCCGACAGCTTACGGAAGCTCAGAGACCGCAGCTCACGGCTGAGCGTCTGCTTCGAGATCCGGATCCGGTACTCCTCCCAGAGCCACTGCATCAGGTCGGCCAGGCGCCAGCGCACTACCCCGTGGACGGCTGGGATCGGGCCGCTCTCGATCATCTCGCTCAGGCGCTGCCGATGCGCGTCGCTCAGGATCGAAGGCTGTCCCGGCGCCTTCCCGTCCAGAAGCCCATCGGGCCCATGGGCATTGAAGCGCAGGACCCAGTCACGCACCGTCTGCAGGCTGACCCCGCCGATCTCGGCCGCTTGGGTGCGCAAGCCGCCCTCGTAGATCACCGCCAGGGCCAGCAAGCGGCGGGTCTGCGGGGCATCCTTGCTCCGGCGGGCAAGTTGGCGCAGACGAACGGCATCGTAATCGGGCCGGAGGGCGACGGGAATGGACATGGCAAACCTCCTCGCTTGCCATGTTGAATCACATCTCAGGCGCTTTGACGCTGCGACGAGTCGCTCTCACCAGGACGTGGTATTAGTTTCGTGACATGTCCAAGGGCGGCTCGACGCCTTCGCGCAGCGGGCTCACATAGGGTGTCTCACGGGTTCTCTCTGCGAGATCGGCCTTGGCCGCCGCGATCAGGGACGGATCGGTCATCGCGGCCATGCCGGTTGCAGCCATGGCTTTGGCGACATGCACCATCGCCTTGTGTGCGGCCGGCATCTTGCCCTGGGCGACAACCTGCCATGTGTGAAACGGCGTGCCGATCGCCACTGTCGGAGCGTGGGCCTGCACAGTCGGCACCACCCAGCTCACGTCGCCGATATCGGTCGAGCCGACCATCGGCTTGCGCGGCGAGGCGAGAGGCACCAGGAAGTCGGCGAGAGGCGCGTCGGATTTCGGCTGGCCGATGGCCCGGTAGACGGAGGCAATCTCCTGCTCGGACAGCGTTGCGCGGATCTTCCTCGCGAAATCACGGTCCGTGTCGTCGAAGGGAGGAGGTCCGAGTTCTTCCATCGCATTGTGCAGTGCGTGCTCCAAGGGCGTATTGCCGAGGGTGTTCGACACGGCACTGACGATCCGCATCTCGACACTTGTCTCCGTCATGAGCGCAGCACCCTGCGCGATCTTGTGCACGCGCTCGACCAGATCGAGCATGCCGCCAAGATCCATGGCGCGTATGGAATAGCGCACGCGGGCATAGGCCTGCACCACGTTGGGGGCGATGCCGCCCGTGTCGAGAAGGGCATAATGCACGCGCGCGTCGGAGGGCATGTGCTCGCGCATGTAGTTCACGCCCACATTCATGAGCTCCACCGCGTCGAGCGCACTGCGGCCCAGATGGGGAGCTGCGGCGGCGTGGGCTGCTCGTCCCGTAAAGGCGAAATCAGCGCGGGTATTGGCGAGCGACAAGGCCGGCGCGACTTCCCAGAAGCTGTAGGGATGCCAGGAAATTGCGATATCGGCATCGTCGAAAGCGCCCGCACGCACCATAAAGGCCTTGGCCGCGCCGCCCTCCTCCGCGGGGCAGCCGTAATACCGGACGCGGCCCGGAATGCCCTTTTCGGCAAGCCAGGTCTTCAGGGCGACCGCCGCCAGCATTGCGCCGGATCCCAGAAGGTTATGGCCGCATCCGTGTCCATGCCCGCCGGACTCGATAGGCTTATGCTCGGCGACACCGGATTCCTGGCTCAAGCCCGGGAGAGCATCGTACTCGCCCAGGAAGGCGATCACGGGCCCGCCTTCGCCTGCTTCGGCGATGACGGCGGTGGGAATGCCTGCGACGCCTTCCGTGACGCGAAAGCCCTGATGCCGCAACTCGGCGGCGTGCTCGGCCGAGGAGCGCACTTCGGTGTAGCAGACCTCGGGCATTCCCCAGACCCTGTCGCTCAAGGTGATGAGGCGGTCCTTGGCGGCGTCCACATGCTGCCAGATTTCATTTCGAACGTTCATGATCTTGCTCCGAATTCGGCTGGGCGAGGGCGCTCGAACAGCTTCTAAAGGGCGCCTGCTTCCGCGGACACCAGTTCGTCGGCGGCTGGAATGCGTCCCTCGAACCAATAGGCGGCGGCGGCACGCGACATGGCCGCGCCGTCATGGCCCACGCCCGCGATGCGGATCAGCGTCCAGTTGAACGGCAGGCCAAGACGCTCGGCTTCCCGGCGGGCGAAGTCGTAGACGAAATGCGCGCGCGCATAGCGATGCGGCCCCTGACCCAGGGCCTCGGCTTGGGCGGGCAGGTTGGGATCGTCCGTGCTGGTGTCCTGATCTCCCGCGAAGATATGCATGGGATAGGCGAACCAGCGTGCGATGGCGGAATCATCGAGGCCGAGCCGGCCGAGACCCTCGGGGAAGCTGCGCTGCAGGGTCGGCAGGGTATACCAGCCCGGATTCGCTGCAGCCACAGCCTCGAAAGGGTCATGGCTCTGGGTGGCCAGCAGGCGGTGGGCGAATTGCCCGCCGGCGGAATGGCCGAACAGGTGAGCCTTCGTGCGGCGCGTCACGCCGCCGTTCCGCAAGGCCGCAAGAACGCGGGCCGGGACGGCATAGAGCCACTTCTCTACGGGCTGGACGCTTCCATCGCCTTCGACGATCAATCCGTTGTTATAGGATTCCGCATTGGGAAAATGCTCATTGGAAAAGGTCGGCGCAGCGATCAGGAGGCGGTGCTTCTCCGCGGCCGGAATCCAGAAGTCCCTGTATTCGTCACCATTGCGCAGCATGCCGTGCTGGACGATGACCACCGGATCATCAGGTCCGTGATCCGCCGGGCGGTAGACGTTCACGTTCAGCGGCCGGTCGGGATGAAACGGATCGACGAAAGGAAGCGTGCTGCGGCCGATCTCGGGGGTGAGCGTGGTCGTGGTCATGGAGTGTCCGAATGGTGTAAATGACAGGCGGCACTGCGGCCGGGGGCGATCTCCCGCAGGGCCGGGCGGACCTCACGGCATTTCGCCATGGCGTGCTCGCAGCGGGGATGGAATGGGCAGCCGCTGGGCGGTGCGAGAGGTGAGGGCAGTTCGCCCTTGAGCGGCTGGAACGTGCGTCTGCGCCGCGCCGTCGACGGGCTCGCGGCGATGAGCGCGGCGCTGTAGGGATGGGCCGGCTCGGCGAAAACAGCGGAAGCCGCGCCGATCTCGACGATGCGTCCGAGATACATGATCGCGACCCTGTCGCTGATATGCCGGACGACACCCAGATCGTGGCTGACGAAGAGATAGGTCAGTCCGTGTTTCTCACGGACATCCATGAACAGGTTGATCACCTGAGCCTGGATCGAGACATCGAGGGCCGAGACCGGCTCATCGCAGACCAGGAAGTCCGGCTTCACCGCGAGTGCACGGGCAATGCCGATGCGCTGTCGCTGTCCGCCGGAGAACTGGTGCGGATAGCGAGTGCGATAGGCGAGATCGAGCCCGACCTCGGTCAGGGCCTTGTCCACCGCTGCGTCGATCTCGCTTTTCGGCAAAAGGCGATGAACCCGCAGAGCTTCGCCGACGATCTTGTGGACCTGCATACGTGGATCGAGCGACGCGTAAGGGTCCTGAAAAACCATCTGGACCTTGAGCAGATAGTTCAGGCGCTCCTTTCCCCGGAGCTTCGCGGCGGATCTGCCCTCGAAGGCGACGTCGCCCGCACTGGGCTTGGAAATACCCGTCGCGATCCGTGCAAGCGTGGACTTGCCGCAGCCGGACTCGCCGACGAGGCCCAGCACCTCGCCGCGCGTCACGCTGAGATCCACGCCATCGACCGCTTTCAGGACCGGCGGCGGCGGAGCGTTGCCGGTTGCGGCAAGGAGGCGCTGCGCGAATGTCTGCTTGCCGCGAAAGTGCTTCTTCACATCTCGCAGCTCGAAGAAGGGGGCGTTCATGGGGCGCTGCCCTCGGGTACGGGGTTGTGGCAGCGGTAACTGTGCCCGTTCGCCAGAGTCTGCGACGAGGGGTTTAGCTCCGCGCAGAGAGGAAGGGCACGCCCGCATCGCGGGCGGAAGGGGCAGCCGCTCGGACGCGCATCGATGCTGGGTGCGGCTCCGTCGATCTGCTTCAGGCGCTCGCCCGGAGCAACGGTCGCGGCGGACGAGCCGAGCAATCCAAGCGTGTAGGGATGGCAGGGCCGATCCAGAACGTCATCGACGGTTCCGGTCTCCACGATCTGCCCGGCATACATGACGGCAACGCGGTCGGCGAGTTCCGCGACGACGGCGAGATCGTGGGTGATCCAGAGGACGGCGGTGCCCGTCTCGCGGCTGAGTTTCTGCACCTCGAACAGGATCTGACTTTGGATCGTCACGTCGAGCGCCGTTGTCGGCTCGTCGGCGATGATCAGGTCGGGCTCGTTCAGCAAAGCTGTCGCGATCGCGACCCGCTGGCGCATTCCGCCCGAGAACTCGTGCGGATACTGCCCCAGCCGCGCATCGGGCGAGGGGATGCCCACCCGCGACAGGGCACGCGAGGCCTCCGCCATCGCCTCTTCACGGCTGCAGGCGCGATGCTCCAGGATGGCCTCGCACATCTGCTCGCCGATGGTGAGGACCGGATTGAGCGTCATCAGCGGGTCCTGGAAGATCATCGCGATGCGGTCGCCCCGCAGGCTGCGCAGACGCTCCTCGGAGGCCTGCCGCAAGTCCTCACCCTTGAACAGCACATCGCCGGTCACGATCTCGCCGGGCGGATCGATGAGCTGGACCAGCGAGAAGCCGGTCACGGACTTGCCCGAGCCGGATTCGCCGACGAGGCCCACGATCTCTCCCGCCTGCACGGAGAGATCGACCCCATTGACGGCGGGCCAGGCTCCCGCGAGGTCATGAAACACGGTCTTGAGCCCGCGGACGTCCAGCAGCGGCGATGTCATGAGCCCCTCACGTTGAAGCTGCGGCGGAGGCGTTCGCCCACGAGGTTGAGCGACATGATCAAGAGCACGAGCGCGATGCCGGGAAAGGCCGCGATCCAGTATTCTCCCGACAGCAGGAACTCGAAGCCGTTGGCAATCAGCAGGCCGAGCGAAGGTTGGGTCACGGGAACGCCGACGCCAAGGAAGGAGAGGGTGGCTTCCAGCGTGATCGCACTCGCGATGTTGATGGTGGTGACCACGAGCACCGCACCGACGGAGTTCGGCAGCAGGTGTGCCAGCATGATGTGGCGCGTCGGGAGGCCGAAATTGACGGCGGCCTCGATATATTCCTTGCGCCGCTCCACCAGGGCGGCCGCACGCATCAGCCGGGCATATTGCGCCCATTGCACCAGGATGATCGCGAGAATCACCTTATCGACGCCCCGCCCGATCGACGCGAGCAGGACGAGGGCGATCAGGATCGACGGAAAGCCGAGCATGAAGTCGACGACGCGCATGATCGCCGCGTCGACGGCACCGCCGAATTGCGCAGCGACAAGGCCCGCAAGGATGCCGATGGCGAGGGCGCCCGCGGTCGATGTCAGGCCCACGAGCAGGCTGGTACGAAGGCCGTAGAGGATCGCGCTCAGCATGTCGCGGCCCTGAGCGTCGGTGCCGAGCCAATAGGTGATGCCGCTCATGCCCTGCGAGCCGGGCTCCAGGCGGTTGTCCATCACGCTTAAGGTGGCGAGGTCGTACGGGTTCTGCGGCGCGATGAAGGGGGCGAGCAGGGCCACGAGCAGGAGGAGGCCGAGGAGGATCACCGCGCCGCGCGTGGTGGGACGATTGCCGATCCGGCGCAGCACTTTTCGGCGCGTTGGCGTGTTGGCGTCGTCGGGCACGGCGGCGGCCGCAGAATTCAGCGGCTTCATGCCATTTCTCCGGTCAGCTTCACGCGGGGATCGAGCGCCGCGTAGAGAACGTCGACCAGGAAATTCACGGCCACGAACAGCAAGGTCGCGAGCATCACGTAGGCGACGACTACGGGACGGTCGAGATGATAGATGCTGTCGATCAGGAGCTTGCCCATGCCCGGCCAGGCGAACACGGTCTCGGTGATCGTCGAGAAGGCGACGAGGCTGCCGAATTCCATGCCCGCCACCGTGACGACGGGGATCAGGATGTTGCGCAGGATGTGGCGTCCGACGATACGCTTCCGGCGCACGCCCTTGGCGCGAGCATATTTCACGTAATCCTGTGTCGTCGCTTCCGTCGTTCCGGCCGCAACGAGGCGGATCATCAGGGCCATGTTCGGAACGGCGAGATTGAGCGCCGGCAGGGCGAGATGCTTGAGGCCGTCGAGCGTCAGCAGGCTTGTCGGGACGCCGAGAACGGAAACCGTCTCACCGCGTCCGGCTGTCGGCAGCCATCCGAGAAAGACGCTGAAGAGCAGGATGAGCATCATGCCCTTCCAGAAGCTCGGAAGGGAGAAACCGAGAATCGTCCCGGCCATGATCGCGCGGCTCGGGCGGCTCTCGGGGTTGAGGCCGGCCAGAAGGCCGAGCGGCACGCCGATGGCGGCGGCCCCGCTCATCGCCAGAAGCACCAGCTCGAAGGTGGCCGGGAGCCTGCCCACGATCAGGTCGACCGCGGGAATGCCGTGCACGAAGGAGCGGCCGAGATCGCCCTTCAGAGCATTGCCGAGGAAGGACAGATATTGTTGCCAGATGGGCAGATCGAGACCGAGGCGGCGGACCATCGCCATGCGTTCCGCGGCGCTGACCTGCGGAGGAACCAGAAGTTCGATCGGATCCCCGATGCCGTAGACGGCGAGGAAGACTACGATGGAAACCGCGAGCAGAACCAGGACACTCTGGATCAGACGCTGCAAGATGTAAGCAGTCATGTCAGGCGTTCCGGTCTGCTCGCGGTTACGTTTCAGGAGGCTTATTTCGCCGGTTTCACCTGCATGGCCATCGTGAACTGGTCGGCGCGGCCGACATAGGTCAGGTTCGACTTGTAGGCCCAGACGGTGCTTTCGAAATGCAGCGGGATGAATGCGCCGCCTTCGAGAACCTTCAGGCCGGCCTGATTGAGAAGCTCGGACCGCTTCGCGTCGTCGAGAGTGACGATGGCCGTGCGGATGAGCTTGTCGAACTCGGGATCCGAATAGCCGCCGTAGTTTGATCCGCCGATGGTCTTTGCCTCATCCGGCGTCGCAGGCCACTGACGCAGGAAGGACGAAGCCTCGCCGCTCGTGGAGCCCCAGCCGCCGAGCGCCACGCTGAACTCCTTCTTGGAGCGGCGCGGGAAGTAGATGGCGCGCGCCATCGCGTCCACCTCGGCGCGGATGCCGACCTGGGTCAGGTACTGCGCTACGGCCTGCGTGATCTGGCTGTCGTTGATGTAGCGGTCGTTCGTGGTCGCGAGCGTTACCTGAAATCCGTTGGGATACCCCGCCTCGGCCAGGAGCTTCTTCGCCTGGGCCGGATCGTAGGCGAGCTTGGGCGGGTTCGGCAGGGCGCCGAACATCCCGGCGGGCAGGAACTGGTAGGCGGGTTCGGCCGCGCCGTCCATGATGCGCTTGACGATGGCGTCGCGGTCGATGGCGAGCGACATCGCCTTGCGCACGCGCGGATCCTTCAGCGGGTTCTTGCCGTTGTCGGCCTTCACGAACGGGCTCGGCTCGCGCTCCACATCGAGCTGGAAGTAGATCACGCGCGTCGACGGCGTGATCACATAGCCGAAGCGCTTGTCGTCCTTGATACGGCTGACGTCACGCGCGGCCGGGTTCTCGATCACATCGTAGTCCCCTGCCAGCAGTCCGGCCAGACGGGGACCGGCATTGGGAACCGGCACGAAGGTAACATTGGCCCAAGGTTCGGCAGGGCCCCAGTATTTCTCGTTGCGCTCGAGCTCGACGCTCGTCCCCTTCGTGTAGCTCTTGAACTTGTAGGGACCCGTGCCGATGGCGAGCTTGCCGTCGTTGAAGTCGCCGACGACGGGCCATGCACCGGTCACTCCGCAGTTCTTTGCGACGTCGAAGGTCAGCTTGTCATGCGGAAGAATGGAAGAGCTCAGGATGGCCACGGCAGACAGGAAGTTCGGCAGCAGCGGATCCGGCGCCTTCGTGGTAATGATGACGGTGTGCGGATCGGGGGCTTCGACCGCCGTGAAGTTGCCGGTAATGTCGGCGAAGGAGCCGGCGATCGCGGTCTCGTTCTTCAAGGTCCGGCAGAAGCTGAAGATCACGTCGTCGGCGGTGAACGGCTTGCCGTTGGAGAACGTCACGCCCTGACGGAGCTTGAACGTCCAGCGATTTTGTCCGTCGTTCTCCCACGACGTCGCGAGGCTGGGCAGAACCGTCTGCTTCTCGTCCTGCTTGGTGAGCCCGTCGAAGATGTGCGCCGCGAGGGCGTTGTTCGGCGTCAGATCGTGATAATGTGGATCGATGGCGGTCGGCTCGGAGCTGAGCGCGACCTTGAGGGACTGGGCCCACGCGGGAGCGCCGAGCAGGCATGTGCCGGCGACGAAGGCAGATATAAGTGGACGATGCATGGAATTTCTTCTCCGTTCCCTGGACGCTGTCTTTTGACAGATTTATTTTCAGAAATTAGAAAACATGAAAATGAACTGACGTCAATCTGGGTGGAGCGTCCATGTCACATGTTCTGAAGCCGACGACGGACCTCGCCAACCGCATTTCTTTCAACTATCCCTCGCTCACCGGCGCTCCGCGCCGTGCAGCGGATTTCGTGCTGCAGAATCCGCTCGAGACGGCGACGATGACCATCGAAGGCTTCGCCGAGCGCAGCGGAACGTCCGCTGCAACCGTCACCCGTTTCGTCCGCATTCTCGGATATGGCGGCTATGGCGAGTTCAGAGCAGCGCTCGCGGAAGCGCTGCGGGTGGCGATGGCGCCCATCGACAGCCTCGCGGGCGCGCACAGCGTGGAAGGCTCTGCCTTCTCGACCCTCGTCACCGTCCTCAAGGACCAGACCGCCAACCTGAACGAGACGATCTCGGCTCTCGACGAGGAAGTCTCCTCCCGCGCCATGAAGGCTCTTCTGGAAGCGCGCCGGATCTTCATCGTCGGCTCTGGCGCGAGCCATCATGTGGCAGCTCATCTCGAGGAAGGATTGGCGCTTTATCTCGATGCCAATGTCACCTTTGCGTCGTCTCGCGGCGGACCCGAGCAGGCGATCCGCCACATCATGACCATCGGTGGGGCGGACGAGGTCATGATAGCCATCTCCATTCCTCGGTACTCCCGTGGAACCGTCGATCTCGCGAGCCTTGCCAAGAAGCGCGGGGCGACCGTGCTGGCGCTGACGGATGCACCCAGCTCACCGCTCGTGCCGATCGCCGACATGACGCTGTTCGCTCCGGCGCGAAACCGCCTGCTGCCGAATTCGCCGACAGCCGCCTTCGCACTCGCGGACGCCATTATCACGGCCGTGGCCCGGGAGCGGCCCGATGCGGTCGAGACCCTGAAGGAGCTGAGCGAAAGTCTTCTCTGGACGTTCTATCAGTGAGTGTACGAAGGCGGACCTCTTTGGCGTGACGCCCCGGTCGTGTTCCCGCGCAGGGGCGTGGTGCAAGAGCAGGGATCTCCGGTGGAGGTCTTCGGTCCCCCAAGGAGTTTAGCGCTTATGGATCTTGAGCTCCTGGAGGAAGCGCTCGAGAACGGGGTTCATGTCCTTGCGAGCCTTGAAAATCACGTCCATTGGGGTCTGCACGGTAAAGTGGTCCGGCCGGATCGAACGGATCGCTCCGGAGGCCTCCAGGGGATGGCTGACATGAGCCGGCAGAAAGCCCAGCAATTGCCCCGTCAGTAGCAACATGGCGGTCCCTTCGACGTTGCGCGCAATCGCAGACGTTCGAACCTGTGTCATCCCGTTTCCGAGAACCTCGATGAGCCGTTCGCTTTCATTATGGCTTGGCGAGATATAGCGCTGATGCCGGAGGTCGTCGCGCTCGATGCTGACATGCGTGAATAGCGGGTGCGCTTTACCGCAATAGAGCCCGCTGGTTTCGCTATACAGAGGGCTGTAAACGAGCTGCTCTCTGAACGTCGGCCGACGGGGCAGCACACCGATATGGATGCGATCATCCAACAACGCGGCCTCCATCACGGACGAGGACATGATGGAGAGAGTGATTTCGACGGCTGGTGACTGTATCAAGAGCCTGCGCATGGCTCCGATGATCGGGTTGGCGGGGTCATGCAAAGTGCTGTCGACCACCGCAAGATGGAGGCTGCCGATGAGTTCCGTATGAAGCCTGTTGATCCGGTTGCGAAATTCATCGAGGGACCGCAGCGCCTGTTCGGCTCCTTCGTACACGTCCCTCCCATGATCGGTTAACTCAAAACCGCCCCTTCCGCGCCGGCACAGTTTCAAACCGAGCCGTGCTTCCAGCTCGGCCATATGTTTGCTGATCGCGGACCTGCTGATCCCCAAAGGGACCTCCGCCGCACTGAACCCACCCGAATCCGCAACTGTGAGGAATACGCGCAGGAGGCGAATATCGACATCATTGATGGGGCTCTTGAAGCCTTTTGAAATACCGTCGCCCTCCTTGTCGGCCGTTAGTTGAGTAAACATTCACGTGAATGCGCGCAATACGAGATTTAAGTGTAGCGATGGCGCTCGTATAGCTCGTTTAGAATGCACCCCCTGTTCGTCTGACGAAAAGGAAGCAGCGGATCCGGACCACTGGAAAGGGTATTTCGTGGGTTGCATGCAGCAAAGATAAGATAGGGGAGCCGTTGAGATGAACAGAAGACCGCTTTTTACTGCGATCGCCCTTGCTTCTGCCATGCTGTCGACGAACAGCCTGGCCCAGGACAAGCCTATCCGGATTGCAACCGAAGGTGCTTATGCGCCTTGGAACTTCACAGTGGCCGGTGGAAAGCTCGAAGGCTTCGAAATCGACCTTGCAAATGATCTCTGCACACGGATGAAGTCTCGTTGCGAGATCGTTGCCCAGGATTGGGACGGCATGATTCCGGCCCTGAACGCAGGCAAGATCGACGTCATCATGGCGGCCATGAGCGTGACGGAGGAGCGCAAAAAGGCTCTTGCCTTTTCCGACATCTACGCGCCGACGTCCTCGACCTTTATTGCGGCCAAGTCCGAGGCTCTTGCCGCTCTGCCCGAACGCGGCATTCTCGTTAATCTCGACAAGAACGGACCAGATGCCGAGCGGCTGATCCAAGAGCTGCGGGGCGTGCTCAAGGGCAAGATCATTGGCGTTCAGGGATCGACGACCAATACCAATTTTATCCAGAAGTATTTCGCCGATGCGGTCCAAATCCGCGAATACAAGACGACCGAAGCGCATGACCTCGATCTGTCGTCAGGCCGAATCGATGCCGTCTTCGCCACGATCACGGTTGCCAAAGCGACTTTGGAAAAACCCGATTTGGCCGACTTCAGGACGTCCGGACCGATCTTCAGCGGAGGTGTTTTCGGTCCAGGCGTCGCTGCCGCGATGCGCCAATCCGACACGTCCCTGCTTGGGACGTACAATGCCGCGCTCAAGTCGGCAATTGCCGACGGGACACTTGGAAAGTTGACCACGAAGTGGTTTGGCGCCGATCTCACGCCGAAGTGAGACTTTCGTCCGAGGTGAATCCGCAAACCCGCTGTTTGCGCGCGTTCAGAAGACATGCTTACAGCCATGAGCAGGCCTCACGCCCGTTTCGCGTGAGGCCTTTGCTCAGCTCGCCTTAGACCTTTCGAGAATTCATGAGATGACGGCTCGCTCCTCTTTGTCCGATCTACCTATTGACGATTGCTCATGGTGGTTGCGTGAGGCGATGGCGCGCCGTCGAGGGGACCCGTCGTTACCGCCTCTCGCCACAGATATCAGTGCCGACGTCGTGATCGTCGGTGGCGGCTTCACCGGGCTGTGGACCGCGATCGCACTGCGTCAACGCAAACCCGATCTGAAGATCGTCCTGATCGAGGCACAGGTGTGCGGCGCTGGCGCAAGCGGCAAGAATGGCGGACTGGTCAGTGGCTATTGGGGATCGCTTCCCGGCATCGCAAAGGGCCTGGGTGCCAACGCGGCTCTCGAGATCGCCCGCGCCGGGGCCAAAGCCCAAGATGCCTTAAGGGCGTTCGTTCAAAACACGGAGGTCGATCTTTGGTGGCGAGAGGCCGGATTGGTGATGGTTTCGGCGTCGCCCGCCCAGGATCTCAGCATTCAACATGCTGCTCAAGAGGCGGCACGCCTCGGCGTGCCGCATACAGCGCAGCAGCTCACACCACAGCAGGTTCAGAGCATTTGCGGCGCATCCCCCTTTCGCGGTGGGATTTACTATCCGGAAGGTGCGACCGTCCACCCTGGCAGACTGGTGAGGGCGCTGCGGGCCCATGCAAACAGGCTCGGGGTCGCGATCTTCGAGAACACGCCGATGACCGCGCTCGAACGCGGAACACCCAACCGGATCGTCACCCCGTCCGGCGCAATCGTCGCGAGAGATGTCGTTCTGGCCACCAATGTGGAGCTGATCAAGCTCAGGGAAGTTGCTCCCTACGTCACGCTCTTCTCGAGTTACGCCGGTATGACCGAACCTGCCGAGGAACCGCTCAGATCGACGCGCTGGCTCGGCGACCAGGGCCTGACCGATGCCCGCATGTTCGTGCACTACTTCAGGAAAACTCCGGACCACCGCGTGCTGATGGGCTCGGGGTCCGGCCCGATCGCATTCGGCGCACAGACGACGTCACCGCTTCTGTTCAGAGATCAGGCCAGTGCAGGGCGCGTTCTTGCGGGAGTCAGGCGTCTGCTGCCGGAGCTGGCCCGCGTGCGGATGGCCGGGATCTGGGGCGGGCCTATCGATGTCGCCACGGACCGCCTGCCATACTTTGCGACGATCCCGAGAACCCGGGTTCATTACGCGGCCGGCTATTCCGGCCATGGAGTGAACCCGACCTATATCGGCGGGCAATGTCTGGCATCCCTCGTGCTCGATGAGAAAGACTACTGGGCGCAACTGCCGTTCTGCACCCGCCAGCGCCCGACATTCCCACCCGAGCCACTCCGCTTCATCGGCGGCCGCGCGATAAGGTGGGGTATTCTGGCCTGCGAGGACGCTGAGGACATGGAGCGGAAAGCAGGCCTTTGCGCGCGCGCACTGGCAACCTTGCCGGAGCTGTTCGGCCTGCGTGTCGGAACGCGTTAAACAAGCCATCGGCGTGACGGCGGGCAACGGCCGAATTCCCATCTTGACCGCTGATCATCTGTTCCGGTTTCAGAAGGCCGATATGGTATGGAGTCTTCCGGTCGGCGACCAATCGGCAGGGTTCCATGCCGCCTGACTTCGGCGCTTCGGATTTTCAGCCGAGAACGGGGAACTCTCGCGCGGTTGCCATTCACCTTGAGCCGCGAGAAGCATGAAGCCCATCGATGCTCGATCTTTCATCAACAGGACGGAGACGACATGACAAATATCACCTTCTTCAAGCTCGATGACCTTGGCGAAGCCCGTGACGGAAAGCCCATACCGGAGCGGCTGGTGGACGGCGATCCAAGGTTCAAGACCTGGGATATCGAGACGTCACCGGACGGTCGCGTCAGCGCGGGAGTGTGGGAGGCGACGCCTGGCGCCTATCGGTCCATCAAAGGAAACACTTGGGAGTTCTGCTCCATCTTGTCTGGTGTTTCCGAACTGACCGAAGACGGGAAGCCGGCCGTGCGCCTTCAGGCCGGCGATACATTCGTGATGAAGCCCGGATTCGAAGGCACATGGCGCGTGATCGAGACAACGCGCAAGCTCTGGGTTGCCCAAGACTGAAGGCCATGAGCTTCGTCCGTAAAGACGATCCGGTGCGTGGAAGGACGCGGCAAGCCTAGTCGCGCGACGCACCGGACATCTCTATCCAAGTGCGGCCCGAAACCGGGCCGCATGAGGCCTCGGGCGGTTGCCAGCGCGCATCGTTTGAGCGGATCCGAACGGCCACGTTCGTCAAAACCGGGTCCACTGTTCGCTCGCGCGGCCCGCTGGGTCCGCACGATGCGCTAGAACATTTGCGCGATGGATCGAATGTCGACTCAGGTGGGGAGTTCCTGCAATAGTTGTGACAGCATAGGATGACGGCCCATCTGATGCCCAGCCCCAATCTCCTCCCGACCCGTCAGGTGACTTAGTCCAAAACGAAAGGAATATGCGGCATTTTATTGACGGCGCGAAATGCCTCCAGGCGTTCCACCGCCTTTATCCCGCTCTCGACCAGGTGAGAGCTCAAGGCTGCAGCGGCAGAATCGCCGTCACCCCTCTTGAGCGCGCGGATAACCGCTAAATGCTCGTCCATAAAAGGGTCGATCTGCGGATGCTTCGCCAGCGCCGCCTGAATGTGTTTTCCGACGACCAGCGAGCAGCGTGTACGCTTCAGCGCCTCGATGATCTCAAGGTTTCGGCCGTAGCTCAAACATTGCACATGGAGATCGTTCTCCAATTCGTCCAGCTGGTTCACGGTTGCTGTCGACATTGAGCTTGCAACCGAATGGAGCCGGCGCTCCATGGCGTTCAGTTCCTCGCCGGGGATGCGTGTCACGGCGCTCTTGACCAGAAGCGGCTCAAGCACGATTCGAAGCTCGTACAAGTCTCGAACACGGTTGTCGGTGAGTGCGACGATGTACCAATGTGCATTGTCTTCTTTGCTCAGGAGGCCCGCGGCCTGAGCTCGGATGAGGAGATTACGGGCAACGGTGCGGCCGACTCCGTAATGCCGCGCGAGTGCCAGCTCATTGACCCTCGCGCGTCCGAAAACCGAGCGATGGATGATACTCCGCTCGAGGTCATAGTAGAGGTTCTCCCACGCATCGCTGCGCACGACTTCCGACGGGTCCGGGCCCAGGTCGAACATCGCCGCAGTGATTTCCAGGCGCATTGGTGAGCTGTCGGCACCGCCAACGACGACGCCACGTCCGTCGAAGCGGCGCACAACTCCTTCATGCTCGAGTTCCGCAAGGGCCTGCCGCACCGGCGATCGGCTGGCGCGGAAAATCGACGCGAGGGCACTTTCGGAGAGAACCGCCCCCACCGGCACGCGTCCGGCTTCGATCCCCGCTTGCAGGGTCTGCTTGATCAACAGATAGGCCGGCCGCTTACGCTCGATCATTGCATTCTTGCTCAATTCGGGATTTTGGCGCTGGCGCCTCGTGCCGACTATGTGACTGCCCCAAGAGGCCACGGCACGAACTCGTTGTCACCATAGTCGAACGTTTCGCTCAACGATTGTTCACCGGACGCGACGGCGATGACCTTCTCAAAGATCCGTTTGCCGGCTTCCTCGATGCTGTCTTCGCCCGTGACGATACCGCCGCAATTGATGTCCATGTCTTCCTCCATGTGCTCGTACATGGTGGTGTTTGTCGCGATCTTAATGCAGGGCGCCGGCTTGAAGCCCGAGACCGAACCGCGCCCGGTCGTGAAGCAGATAATATTACAGCCGCCCGCAACCTGGCCCGTTACGGCTACCGGGTCATATCCGGGGGTATCCATAAACACGAAACCCGTTCGATCGATCGGCTCGGCGTATTCATACACCGCCTCGAGCGGCATTGTCCCGCCCTTCGCAACGGCACCAAGCGACTTCTCGAGGATGGTCGTCAGCCCACCGGCCTTGTTGCCATGAGACGGATTATTGTTGAGCTCGGCATCGTTGCTGGCCGTGTATGCGCGCCACCAATCGATCCGGTCCATCAACTTGCGCGCCACCTCCGGCGCCGTCGCCCGGCGCGTCAGGAGGTGTTCGGCCCCATAAATCTCGGGCGTTTCGGAGAGAACCGCCGTTCCCCCATGGCGAACCAGCAGGTCCGCCGCGTAGCCGAGAGCCGGGTTCGCCGAAATCCCTGAATAGCCATCCGACCCACCGCACTGCAGGGCCAACTTCAACTCGGAGAGAGGCTGTGGGGTGCGCTGCACGGCATTGACGGCGTCCAGCATCTCGTTGATCGCCGCCTTGGCGGCTTCAATGGACTTCCGGGTCCCGCCCATCCGCTGGATCGTCATCGTTCGGAGGAATGCGCCCTCGGTCAGGCCCGAGCGTTCCAGGAGCATTTCGATCTGATTGGTTTCGCACCCGAGGCCGATCATGAGAATGCCGCCGAAATTCGGGTTCCGCGCATACCCGCTCAACGTCCGGACCAGGTAGCGATACCCCTCCGACGCCGTGTTGATCGCGCATCCGCCGCCATGCGTGAGGGCGACAATCCCGTCGATGTTTGAATGGTTCGCCAAGCCGCCGCCGCGATTGAAATAGTCAGCGGTTGCCTTCGCGACAGTGGCTGAGCAGTTCACGGAGCTTACGATGCCGATATAGTTTCGCGTTCCCACCATCCCATTCGGGCGACGAAAGCCTTGGAACGTACGGCGCTCGCCCTCCGGCAGCAGGGGGGTGGGGCGAGCGTCGGCGCAGAACTCATGCGCGACGTTGCTTTCCTGCATCGCCATATTCTGCAGGTGAACATGCTCGCCCGTCCGGATCGGCTGCGTGGCGAACCCGATGACCTGTCCATACTTTAGTATAGCATCGCCGGTTTGAATCGGACGAAGCGCCAACTTGTGGCCGCGCGGAATATCACCCGTCGAAACCACGTCATCAAGGCCGATCGGGCTTCCATCCGCGATCTTGTCGCGCGCGACGGCCACATTATCGGCTGCGTTCAGCACGATGACTCGGGCCTCTTTCGGCAGGGCGATGGCGGGCATTGGTGCTTTCCTCTCAGGGTCGACAGATCGGTCGCCTGTCGAAAATGGCTATTGCACGCAATGTACCACCATGCTACCAAAAAAATGTCAATAGCACCGTGAGAGTGTAGAGCGGAGGAAATGCGATGATCGAGCGTAATGTCATTAGTGCGAGACGTTCATTAAGAGTTTAGCGGCGGTATTGTGCGACTTGATTCTACATTAGTAGTGCCGTAAGTGACGGTTAAACCCTCCTAGGGGCGCCATCGATAAAATGATCTATGAATTCGACTTCAGTTTCCTGAATGAATACGGTCCTGATCTCTGGAATGGCACTCTTTTAACGCTCTGGATGACGGCCATATCCATCATTCCAGGGTTCATCCTTGGGACCGCTTGCGCCGTTGGGCGCCTATACGGGCCACCCTGGCTTCAGCGCGCAACGACCGTGTATGTGGAGGCCATCCGCAACACACCGCTGGTCATTCAAGTCTTCTGGTTATTCTTTGGTCTTGCCGTTCTTTCGATACGCATCGATGCCTTCTACGCGGCTGTTATTGCGCTCGTCATCAATGTGGGGGCTTACACCGCCGAAATCATGCGCGCAGGCTTCGAGAGCATCCCGAAGGGTCAGGTCGAGGCGGCTTCGTGCCTCGCACTCTCGCGCTGGCAGATGCTCCTTTATGTGCAGTTGCCTCAGGCGGTCGAGCGCGTTTACCCGGCTCTCGTGAGCCAGTTCATTCTGATGATGCTCGCGACCTCGATCATGTCGCAGATCTCTGCTCCCGAACTCACTGGCGTCGCCTATCAAATTCAGTCGTTCACGTTCCGCGGCTTCGAAGTCTACGTCGTTATCGCCGTTGTCTACCTCGCGCTCGTCACGCTCCTCCGGGCCGTTCTGCTGGGCCTTGCGACCGTGGCGTTTCCCCGGCGCCGGCGCCTTGGCACTCCCCTGTAAGGCTGCATCATGCTTGGTCTGACTGTCGATCACCTTCTCTATATCGTGCGCGGTGCTGGCTGGACCCTCGTTCTGTCCCTGATGGGATTCGTAGGCGGCACCATCATCGGATTGCCGATCGCGCTGGCGCGCTCGTCGCGCGTGTGGGCACTGCGCGCGGTTTCGAGCGTCTTTGTTCAGCTGGTGCAGGGAATACCGCTGCCTGTGATCATGTTCGTCGTGTATTTCGGGTTGAGCATCAGCGGCTTCGAGCTGCCGGCCTTGGTGGCTGCCGGCCTTGCCATGACTGCGTACTCGGGCGCCTATCTCGGCGAGATCTGGAAGGGCTGCATCGAGGCCGTGCCGAAGACCCAATGGGAGGCTGCCGAGTGCCTGGCTCTGACTCCGATGCAGCGACTGGCGGACGTCATTCTCCCTCAGGCCATGCGCATCGCCATTCCGCCGACGGTCGGGTTCCTGGTCCAGATCGTCAAGAACACCTCGTATTCGGTCGTGATCGGTTTCTTCGATCTGACCTACTCGGCAAAAGTCATCAACAACTCAACCTACAAGCCGTTCACCGTATTCACCATCGCGGCGGTTCTCTATTTCATCATCTGCTACCCGATGTCTGTGATGAGCCGGCGGTTCGAGCGCAAGCTGAAGCGCGCATAGGAGAACTTCCCAATGGAGCCGATGGTTCATTTCAAGGACGTCCGTAAGTCTTTTGGTGCCCTGGACGTGCTAAAGGATGTCTCGCTCGAGATCAAACGGGGCACGGTGACCGCACTGATCGGCCGCAGCGGATCTGGTAAGAGTACGGCGCTTCGCTGCATCAACGCCTTGGAGCAGATCAATAGCGGTGAGCTCTACGTGTGCGGCAGGGCCCTCCATAAAGGAGAGTTCGATCTCCGGGCGCTACGCCAGGACGTCGGGATCGTCTTTCAGAGCTACAACCTGTTCCCGCATCTGACCGTCACGGAGAACATTACCCTCGCTCCGCGTCGGGTGAAGAAGATCGGTGCTGCCGAAGCCAAGGACCTCGCCCGAGAGGTGCTTCTGCAGGTCGGCCTTAGCGACAAGGCCGATAGCTATCCGGAACAACTGTCCGGAGGACAGCAGCAGCGCGTCGCGATTGCCCGTTCGCTCGCGATGAAGCCGAAGCTGATGCTGTTCGATGAGGTGACCTCGGCGCTCGATCCCGAACTGACCGGGGAGGTCTTGAAGGTGATCGAGAAGCTCGCTCAAAGCGGCATGACGATGGTTCTGGTGACGCATGAAATGAACTTCGCCGAACGCGTCGCCAGCCAGCTCGTCTTCATGCACCACGGAAAGGTCTGGGAAACCGGCCCGGGCGACATCCTTCGCAACCCGAAGACCCCGGAACTTCAGCAATTCGTTGGCAACGGACTTTAGCCAACAACACGAGCCGCTTTCACGGCAATCACACGACTAGGGAGGACCCGAGATGTCAAAAACCAACTTCACCCGCCGAACCGCCATCGGACTTGGACTGGCCGTTGCGCTGCTGCCCGCATCCGTCCAGGCAGATACGCTCGACACGATCAAGCAGCGCGGCAAGATCCTCATTGCGATCGATGTCAGCCATCCGCCCTACGGCATGCTTGACGATAAGGCGAAGGAGACCGGCTCGGACGTTGAAACGGCCAATCTTCTCGCAAAGGATCTCGGAGTTCCGCTGGAGATCGTCCAGGTCTCCGGCGCCAACCGCGTTCCCTTCCTGTTGTCCGGAAAGGCCGACATCGTCATCGCGTCTTTCTCCATCACCGAAGAGCGTAAGAAGGTCATTGACTACTCGCGGCCTTACGGCGTCATCCCGGTCGTCATCGCGGGTCCTACTAACGAGAAGATCAAACAGGCGAACGATCTCGATGGCAAGACCATCGCCGTCGCACGCGGCACCACGGCAGACATCGAGCTGACCAAGGTGCTGAAGCCGGTCAGCGGCGCCCGGATCGTACGCTATGAGGATGAGGCCACGACCAACACGGCCGTAGCGACGGGCCAGCAGAACATCTTTGCTGCGGCGCTTTCCACCGCCAACGAGGTGCGTGACGCCAACCCCGCCAAAAACCTCGAGGTCAAGATGACCATGGCGGCCTATCCGATGGCCATTGGCCTGCGCAAGAAAGATGATGCGCTTCGCGACTGGGTCGACAACTGGGTGACGGCCAACCTCAAGAACGGCAAGCTGAACGAGATCTACAAGAAGTACTTCAAGTCGGATCTGCCGGCCGAGATGATGGAATAAGGATGAAGCGTTCCCCTCGTAAAGAGGGGAATGGCTCTCGCAATTTTCGTTCACTCACTCTCTAACACCCTGAACCCGGACGGCGCCGTTGCGCGCCGTCCGCACGAGATTTTTTTTTGCAGGTGGCAAGAATGAACCGACTGTATCGCGGCGTATATCCGGTGGCTCCGACCATATTCGACGACGCTGGTCGCCTCGATCCCGAGGGGCAGAAGCGCTGCATCGATTTCATGATCGACGCGGGCTCGGATGGTCTCTGCATCCTGGCCAACTATTCCGAGCAGTTCCTGCTCAGCGACAGCGAACGCGAGAGCGTGACCCGCACCGTTCTGGATCATGTGGCGGGACGGGTTCCGGTCATCGTCACGACGAGCCATTTCTCGACCGACATCTGCGCCGACCGCTCGAAGCGGGCGCAGGAGGCGGGCGCCGCGATGGTGATGATCATGCCGCCGTTCTTCGGTGCGACGCTGCGCGTCTCGGAAGCGGGCATCTACGAGTTCTTCCGCCGCGTGTCGGATGCCATCGACATCCCGATCATGATCCAGGACGCGCCCATGGCCGGAACCTCCCTGTCGCCGGCCTTCCTGGCCCGGATGGCCAGGGAGATCGCCCATGTCTCCTATTTCAAGATCGAGGTCGCCGGCACCGCCGGCAAGCTGCGCGAACTCATCGCGCTCGGCGGCGAGGCCATCGAAGGGCCCTGGGACGGCGAGGAGGCGATCACCCTGATGGCCGACCTCGACGCCGGCGCGACCGGCGCGATGACGGGCGGGGGCTACCCCGACGGCATCCGCCAGATCATCGATCCCTACTTTGCCGGCAACCGCGAGGCGGCGCTCGTGGCCTATGAGCGCTGGCTGCCTCTGATCAACTACGAGAACCGCCAGTGCGGCCTCTTAGCCGCCAAGGCGCTGATGAAGGAAGGCGGCGTGATCCGGTCGGACTTCGTGCGCCATCCGCTCCAGCCGCTGCATCCCGAAACCCGCAAGGGCCTCATCGAGGTCGCCCGCCGCCTCGATCCGCTCGTGCTGCGCTGGGGGCTATGACGGGGAGGCTTCGACGCATGGCCTTGTCTCGACCGGGCGGTTCTCCTGCTTGATGGGAGCTCTTGCTCTATCGCGCAGAGGAAGAGCCGCCAGTCGGGCTGAGGATCGGCGGTGGCGATCTAAGCCGACCCGTCTTACCGTAGCGACCGCATCGGGTGTGACATCGAACCTCATCCGATGCGGTCAGTCTCCGGTCTTGAGCATCGTTTCACGCAAAACCGGTGCCCACTTCCCGCGTTCGATGCTCTCGCTCATGACGGATGCCACGACGGCGTCCCGGTTGAGGTCGGGCCGATCCGGATTGGGGAGGGCGCTCGATCGTCAAGGGTCAGGATCGAGCTCACCTCCTCGTGAGCGGCCTCCGGGTTCGCCCTGAAGAGGTTCGAATGATCGTCCGCCTGTCAGGTCCGGTCGACCTCGCAGGCTCCGAGGAAAGGATTTGTGATGAACTCCGTTAAAAGAATCGGCTTTGTCGGTCTCGGTTTGATGGGAACCGGAATGGCGAAGAATATCCGTGCCAAGGGATTTCCCTTGACGGTATTGGCCCATCGCAACCGGCAGCCAGTTGACGATCTGGTCTCCCGGGGGGCCAAGGAGGCGGCCACGGCCGCAGACCTGGCGCGGGAATCCGACGTGGTCATCCTTTGCGTGACGGGCTCGCCTCAGGTCGAGGATGTCCTCAACCGCCCGGGCGGTCTTCTGGAGGGAATGCATCCTGGCCTCGTCGTGGTCGACAGCAGCACCGGCGATCCTGATTTCGCGGTGCGCGCCGAGGCCGCCGTTCGGGCACGGGGGGGAATTTATATCGATGCTCCCGTGAACCGCACTCCCAAGGAAGCCGAGGAAGGCCGCCTCAACGTCCTTGTCGGTGGCGATGCCGCTGTCGTCGAAGACCTTCGGCCCGTGCTGGCGTCCTACTCCGAAACCATTCATCACCTTGGCCCCATCGGGTCGGGCCACAAGGCAAAGCTCATTCATAACTTCATCGCGCAGGGAAATGCGGTCATTCTGGCTGAGGCGTTCGCGGCGGCGGCGAAAGTTGGCCTCGATCTCCGCTCCTTCGCCGACCTGTGCCGCTTGAGTGGCGCTCATAGCCGGACCTTCGACCGCCTCATCCCCTTTGTTCTCGAGGGGGACGACTCCAATCAGAAGTTCGCGCTGCGCAACGCTGTAAAAGATATGCGGTCGTATACCCATCTCGCAGAGATGGCGCCGGCGACCGCCTTCGTCGCACAGGCCGTCCACCAGACCTTCGTTCTTGCGACCGCCTTGGGACATGGGGACAAGTACATCGCACACCTGTTCGACGTGATGGGCGAGATCAACGGTACCCACGTCCGTGCCGATTAAAGCGACACGAGTGGAGGCCGACAATAATCACGCTGCATGAAAGGTGTCGAGGATGAGTGCAAAAGCGACGACCGCAAGCGACATCCTGCCGGTTGACGGCTATCGGGGGGCGCTGGCGGGCCGTGTCTGGCGGCCGGGTCTCGGCCCCTGTGTCGTGGCGATCCGGGAGGAGGGGGTGATCGACATCTCCGCCACCTGCGCCACGATGAGCGAGCTCGCCGCCGGGGCGGATCCGGCGCGCACGCTCAGCGGCGCCGCGGGCGAGCGGATCGGGTCGCTGGCCGAGCTCGTGGCCAATACGCCCCCCGACGGCCGCGACGGATCAAAGCCCTGGCTGCTGGCGCCGATCGACCTGCAGGTGATCAAGGCGGCCGGCGTCACGTTCGCGGTGTCGATGCTCGAGCGCGTCATCGAGGAGCGGGCCCGCGGCGATGCCGGGGCGGCGGCCGCGATCCGGGCCGAGGTCCTGCGCCTGGTCGGGGACGATCTCAGCCGGCTCCGGCCCGGCTCGCCCGAGGCCTTGGCCCTCAAGCAGGTGCTCGTCGCGCAAGGCGCCTGGAGCCAGTATCTCGAGGTCGGCATCGGGCCCGACGCCGAGGTCTTCACCAAGGCCCCGACCTTGTCGGCGGTCGGGCCGTTCATGGATGCTGGCCTGCACCCGAAATCGACCTGGAACAATCCCGAGCCGGAGGTGGTGATCGTGGTCACGGCCGACGGCCGGATCGTCGGGGCGACGACGCTCGGCAACGACGTGAACCTGCGCGACTTCGAGGGCCGCTCGGCGCTGCTGCTGTCGAAGGCCAAGGACAACAACGCCTCCTGTGCGCTGGGCCCGTTCCTGCGGTTCTTCGACGAAACCTTCTCGCTCGATGACGTGCGCCGGACCACCGTGACGCTGAGCGTCGAGGGCGAGGACGGGTTCCGGCTCGAAGGGTCATCATCGCTGACGAAGATCAGCCGCGATCCGGCGGATCTGGTCGCGCAGACGCTGGGCCCGCACCATCAGTACCCGGACGGGTTCGTGCTGTTTCTCGGCACCATGTTCGCGCCGACGCAGGATCGCGACGAGCCCGGCATGGGCTTCACGCACAAGCGCGGCGACATCGTCACCATCGCGGCGCCCGAACTCGGCGCGCTCGTCAACCGGATCCGGCCGAGTTCGGATTGCGAGCCCTGGGCCTTCGGCTTGGGCGCCCTCATGCGCAACCTCGCAGCGCGCGGTCTCATCACTACGAACCAGGCAGATTGAAGATGACGAAGAACTACATTGCAGGCGAATGGGTTGGGGCCACGGAAGCCTCGGCCAACCTCAATCCGTCCGACACCCGGGACGTGATCGGCGAGTTCGCCCGGGCGTCGGCCGCCGAGGCGCAGGCCGCCATCGACGCCGCCTACGACGCCTTCCCGGCCTGGGCGCATTCCTCCATCCAGACCCGCCACGACATTCTCAAGGCCGTCGGCGACGAGATCCTCGCCCGCAAGGACGAGCTCGGCCGCCTGCTCTCGCGCGAGGAGGGCAAGACCCTGCCCGAGGGCATCGGCGAGGTCACCCGCGCCGGCCAGATCTTCCACTTCTTCGCCGGCGAGTGCCTGCGGCTGGCCGGCGACAAGCTGGCCTCCGTGCGCCCGGCCGTCGATGTCGAGATCACGCGCGAGCCGGTCGGCGTGGTCGGCCTGATCACGCCCTGGAACTTCCCGATCGCGATCCCGGCCTGGAAGATCGCGCCGGCGCTCGCCTACGGCAACACGGTGGTGTTCAAGCCGGCCGAGCTGGTGCCGGCCTCGGCCCATGCGCTGTCCGAGATCATCATCCGGGCCGGCGTGCCGGCGGGCGTGTTCAACCTGGTGATGGGCAAGGGCTCGGTGGTCGGCGAGGCCATGCTGCAGAGCCCGAAGGTTGCCGCGATCTCGTTCACCGGCTCGGTGCCGACGGGCCGGCGGGTCGCCCAGACCTGCATCACGGCCGACCCGATGAAGAAGGTCCAGCTCGAGATGGGCGGCAAGAACCCGATGGTGGTGCTCGACGATGCCGACCTCGCCGTGGCGGTCGAGTGCGCGATCAACTCGGCGTTCTTCTCGACCGGCCAGCGCTGCACCGCGTCCTCGCGCCTGATCGTGACCGCCGGCATCCACGACCGGTTCGTGGCCGCCATGCAGGCGCGCATGCAGGGGCTGGTGATCGACGATGCGCTCAAGAGCGGCACCCAGATCGGCCCGGTGGTCGACCAGAGCCAGCTCGATCAGGATCTGAAGTACATCAAGATCGGCCAGGACGAGGGCGCCCGGCTGGTGGCCGGCGGCGAGCTGCTGAAGCGCGAGGCGCCCGGGTTCTATCTCGCGCCGGCCTTGTTCACCGAGGTCGACAACCGGATGCGGGTGGCGCGCGAGGAGATCTTCGGGCCGGTGGCGACGGTGATCAGGGCCCGGGATTATGACGAGGCGCTGGCGATCGCCAACGACACGCCGTTCGGGCTGTCGTCGGGCATCTGCACCACGAGCCTGAAGCATGCCGGCCACTTCAAGCGCCATGCCGAGGCCGGCATGGTGATGGTCAACCTGCCGACCGCGGGCGTCGACTATCACGTGCCGTTCGGCGGCCGCAAAGGTTCGAGCTACGGGCCGCGCGAGCAGGGCCGCTACGCCCAGGAGTTCTACACCACGGTCAAGACCGCCTACACCTTCGACGGCAACGGACCTTACGTGCCCAAGACCAAGGGAAGCGAATAGAGCGTTCCTGGGGCCCAAGAAGCGAGGCACGCGCGGGTGTGCCTCGCAAAGCGTCTGGCGCTAAGCCTGCCTGAAACGTTCTTCGAGCGCTGCTCTAGCGGCTATGCAGCCGCTCCGCTCCCGCTGTTCTGCCTTTGCTTTCCACCTTCGCCGACTCGATGCTCACGGCGATGGCGCAACGGTGTATCATCAGGCTGGATTTCGTAAGCCCGAACGGACGGGTTGAAATGGAGATCGACACGCAAAGCCCTCTCGAACTCTGCGCGTGTGACCACGACTTGCTTGTCACACTATGGTTTTCCAATTAGCTTGCCCGCGTTCTCAGGGCGGGGTGGAAGTCCCTACCGGCGGTATGCAGTGAAATCTGCGAGCCCGCGAGCGCCTTCCTCCGGAAGGGTCAGCAGATCAGGTGAGAGGCCTGAGCCGACGGTCATAGTCCGGATGAGAGAGAACGTGCCAACCGTGCAAGCCTCAGGCTGCGCGGTTGCTCGGGATCGCCTTGGGTGACGTGTCAATGCACTATCAAGGAGATCACCATGACACACGCCCGCTATGCCTTCATCAAAGCCAACTGGCATGCCGATATCGTCAATCGGGCCCTCGAAGGGTTCTACGAACTCATTCCGTCCGAACAGGTTGATGTGTTCGACGTTCCGGGCGCATTCGAGATGCCGCTGTTGGCTCGCGATCTTGCCGCATCGGGCCAATATGCTGCCGTTGCAGCGGCCGCATTCGTCGTCGACGGGGGCATTTACCGCCATGAGTTCGTGGCGCAAGCGGTGGTGGACGGCCTGATGCGGGCCGGCATGGACACCGGCGTGCCCGTTCTTTCCGTCTCCCTTACGCCCCATCAGTATCAAGAGACCGAGCACCATTCGCAGATCTATCGCGCCCATTTTGTCGAGAAAGGCCGCGAGGCTGCGAAGGCGGCGCTGATGATGACCAGGACACGCGCTGCTTTGGGTGCCCAAAGAGCGGCAGCCGAGTGACCAACGCCGTCGAAGGCTCGATCTTCAGCCATTGATCCTGCGACCGCCGCGCCGGCTCGTCGAAGAGAGCCGGCCGCGGGTGCAGCCTCCTGGAGCACGGGAAGCGCTATCGACGGTGTGCATCCTCGCCGGTGCCGCGGCGCAACCAGGGCGCCCGGCCCGTC
Source organism: Microvirga sp. M2 (assembly GCF_047497095.1). NCBI lineage: Bacteria > Pseudomonadati > Pseudomonadota > Alphaproteobacteria > Hyphomicrobiales > Methylobacteriaceae > Microvirga > Microvirga sp. M2. The sequence continues at coordinate 451,851 of NZ_CP134064.1, read as the reverse complement.
GGTGGATATCGATTGAAGAGTTTCCGATCCTCCGGTCGTTCACGATCGGGAGGCATCGCCGTTAGGGATGCGTTTACGCCTCGCTGCGTAACGTTGTTCATCATTGATGGGAGAACGACATGTTGCGTGCGATGCTGGCGACGGCGGTAATTGCCTCTGGTACGATGTTCGCGATGGGGGCCCATGCCCAGGTCCAGGAACTGGTTCCCTGTGCGCAGGAGGGCGGTTTCTGTCGCGTGCCTTATCCGACCCGCGTCATCTACGGGGTGCCCGGGCGAAGTGTCGAACGCTTCGTGCGTGGCGGAGGGGTCCCATGTTCGAACAGCGTCTTCGGCGATCCGGCCTATGGAGTGCCGAAGCGTTGCGCCTTCGTTGCTCGCAGGCACGATAGAGGGCCCGGGCGATGGGATGGCGGCCGCCCTGTCCCGCCTCCTTATTGGGAGCATGGGCCCAGACATCAAGACGGTTATGGTCGGCCGTATCGTACCTATTACCGAACCTATTGATCAGGCAGAACCACGCAGGCTCCGCTTACGGACCCCGCGATGCTCCGAGAGGACCGGCCGCGCCCCGGAATGGCACGCAGCCGGCCTGCCTGAAAAAGCTCGCTACCCTGACACCCCGGCTCCCGAGAATCCCCGCGGCGATCGAATCCGCACGGCAGCCAGAATCGCATGCCGATCGACGCCGGACCGCTCCGACCTTGTGGTCCGGTGGGCTCCTCCTCCACAGCCGGCGGAAAATGCAGCCTTTGCGAGACGGGGTGTTGACAAAGCGCCGGCTAATCGACATATCCGCAGCCCCGCCGGATTTCAGATCCAGGCAGGCTTCATCGCAGACCGCATCGGCAAGGTTCCTCGTGAACCGCACCGGCTGGCGGCCGAACGGGAACGCAAGTTTCCGTTCAACGGCACGAGCCGAGACTGTCGTAATGACAAGTCAACACGGCTCCTCTGACGGACAGCAGAAGTTTTCAGGTCACAAAAGCGACTTGAGACAAAGCAAACGCAAAGACAAGTCGATCTTTGCGAACGATGAAGTTTGCCCTGAATACTGAAAGCCGCTGGGATCGAAAATCGCTCCGACAAAAAACTTCATAATTGTAGTTGACCTTCGGAAAGGCTTTCGCTAAATACCTCTTCATCGGCGGCGGCCTTCGGGACTGCCGCGTCGGCGAGGGTCCTTCGGGGCGTTTCGCTCCGGTCTTCGGACCGGGACTGGTCTTCGGACCGGGGTTTTGCTCTTTGACAAGTGAAGAAGGAAGAAGAAGCGCAGGCGGCGGTGTCCTTGCGGCGGCCCTTTGGGGCTGCTTTGAACAAGACATCGACCAGGTCTTGCGCTTTTGGTGAGTACACCGCTCCGGTTTTGGCCGGAGTGAGAGGTGCTCTGTCAATTTTGCGTTTTAAGACGAACAGTCGAGATCGAATTCTGAAGTTCAACTTGAGAGTTTGATCCTGGCTCAGAACGAACGCTGGCGGCAGGCTTAACACATGCAAGTCGAACGGGCCCTTCGGGGTCAGTGGCAGACGGGTGAGTAACGCGTGGGAACGTGCCCTTCAGTTCGGAATAACCCAGGGAAACTTGGGCTAATACCGGATACGTGCGAGAGCAGAAAGATTTATCGCTGAAGGATCGGCCCGCGTCTGATTAGCTGGTTGGTGGGGTAATGGCCCACCAAGGCGACGATCAGTAGCTGGTCTGAGAGGATGATCAGCCACATTGGGACTGAGACACGGCCCAAACTCCTACGGGAGGCAGCAGTGGGGAATATTGGACAATGGGCGCAAGCCTGATCCAGCCATGCCGCGTGAGTGATGACGGCCTTAGGGTTGTAAAGCTCTTTCGGCGGGGACGATAATGACGGTACCCGCAGAAGAAGCCCCGGCTAACTTCGTGCCAGCAGCCGCGGTAATACGAAGGGGGCTAGCGTTGTTCGGAATCACTGGGCGTAAAGGGCGCGTAGGCGGCTTTGTCAGTCGGGGGTGAAAGCCTGTGGCTCAACCACAGAATTGCCTTCGATACTGCAAGGCTTGAGACCGGAAGAGGTTAGTGGAACTGCGAGTGTAGAGGTGAAATTCGTAGATATTCGCAAGAACACCAGTGGCGAAGGCGGCTGACTGGTCCGGATCTGACGCTGAGGCGCGAAAGCGTGGGGAGCAAACAGGATTAGATACCCTGGTAGTCCACGCCGTAAACGATGAATGCCAGCCGTTGGCGACTTGCTCGTCAGTGGCGCAGCTAACGCTTTAAGCATTCCGCCTGGGGAGTACGGTCGCAAGATTAAAACTCAAAGGAATTGACGGGGGCCCGCACAAGCGGTGGAGCATGTGGTTTAATTCGAAGCAACGCGCAGAACCTTACCAGCCTTTGACATGTCCGGTATGGGGAGTGGAGACATTCCTCTTCAGTTCGGCTGGCCGGAACACAGGTGCTGCATGGCTGTCGTCAGCTCGTGTCGTGAGATGTTGGGTTAAGTCCCGCAACGAGCGCAACCCTCGCCCCTAGTTGCCATCATTGAGTTGGGCACTCTAGGGGGACTGCCGGTGATAAGCCGCGAGGAAGGTGGGGATGACGTCAAGTCCTCATGGCCCTTACGGGCTGGGCTACACACGTGCTACAATGGCGGTGACAATGGGCAGCGAACCCGCGAGGGGGAGCTAATCCCAAAAAGCCGTCTCAGTTCGGATTGCACTCTGCAACTCGAGTGCATGAAGGCGGAATCGCTAGTAATCGTGGATCAGAACGCCACGGTGAATACGTTCCCGGGCCTTGTACACACCGCCCGTCACACCATGGGAGTTGGTCTTACCCGACGGCGCTGCGCCAACCGCAAGGAGGCAGGCGACCACGGTAGGGTCAGCGACTGGGGTGAAGTCGTAACAAGGTAGCCGTAGGGGAACCTGCGGCTGGATCACCTCCTTTCTAAGGATGATCCCTCAAGGTCGGCATCTGCCGGTCTTCTCGGATCTCTTGGAACAAACAGGGTCAAGTCAGACCCTTCTTGCGGGACGCTGCCGTCTTCGCTTCTTCTTCTCCGGAAAACCCTGCCGTGTCGTGCGGCGGATCGGGCCTGTAGCTCAGGTGGTTAGAGCGCACCCCTGATAAGGGTGAGGTCGGACGTTCGAGTCGTCCCAGGCCCACCATTATTCTGGGGCCTCAGACGCCGGCGGCCACCTCCGTGGCCTTGGCTGTCCGCGCCACGCGGCGCGGCGCCCGGTCGGGCTTGCGGACCTTGCGGTCCGAGGGTCCTGCGCAACGGGGCCTTAGCTCAGCTGGGAGAGCGGTAGCTTTGCAAGCTTCAGGTCGTCGGTTCGATCCCGACAGGCTCCACCATTCTTTGGTGCTGGGGGTTTTTCTGGAATTCTGCGCGCTTGGCGTGCGGGATCTTGTCGGATTCGCGCCCTCCCCTCTTGGGGGTGAGCGGCGCGGATGTTTGAAATCGTAAAGAGGCGGCATATTCGGCCAGCGGGCAACCTAGTCCCGCGAACCAGCCCTGGCCCGCAGCCAGGTGCGCCGGATATGCTTTGGCAAGCAAAACATGTCTTCGGAGAGATCCGAAGGCAGGTCTTTCTTTTGGGTCGATGGCCGCTGCCGAGCGGGCATCGATCATGAGAGTAATCAAGTGTCGTAAGAGCATCTGGTGGATGCCTTGGCGCTGAGAGGCGATGAAGGACGTGGTACGCTGCGATAAGTCTTGGGGAGCTGCGAACGAGCTTTGATCCAGGAATTTCCGAATGGGGAAACCCACCTTCGACCCTTTGTATTGTGACGGCATCTTTTGGGTGGCGTTGCACTACGGAGGGTCAGATGAAGGTATTAGGCCCTGAATTCATAGGGGTTTAAAGCGAACCCAGGGAACTGAAACATCTAAGTACCTGGAGGAAAGGACATCAATTGAGACTCCGTTAGTAGTGGCGAGCGAACGCGGACCAGGCCAATGCCAACCTGATCGTCATCGGAACTGTTTGGAAAAGCAGGCATGACGGGTGATAGCCCCGTACGAGTCAGTGAGATGGTTGGATATGAGTAGGGCGGGACACGTGCAATCCTGTCTGAACATGGGGGGACCACCCTCCAAGCCTAAGTACTCCTCAGCGACCGATAGTGAACCAGTACCGTGAGGGAAAGGTGAAAAGCACCCCGACGAGGGGAGTGAAACAGTACCTGAAACCGGATGCTTACAAACAGTCGGAGCCCAAGGTTCGTCCTGGGTGACGGCGTACCTTTTGTATAATGGGTCAGCGACTTAAAGTAACGAGCAAGCTTAAGCCGGTAGGTGGAGGCGCAGCGAAAGCGAGTCTGAACAGGGCGTTTTTAAGTTCGTTGCTTTAGACCCGAAACCGGGTGATCT